>CP059259.1:0-3302829 GCA_013693815.1 Nocardioidaceae bacterium | reverse complement strand
TTGTTGACCCGGGCGTTGTCGATGGCGACGATGCCACTCGCACCTGAGGAGTACGCCCCNGAGACGTAGTTCTGCCGGTGTAGTTGCTCGGTCCAGCCCGAGAGGAACTGCATCGCCNNGGCGCGGCAGCCGGCTTTCTTAGTGTTGAAAGCCTCCAGGTCGTACCAGAGCGTGCTGGTCTCCACGATCCCCAGAGCCTGCGCCGCCTTNACGGCCTTCTTCGCCTCGGCGACACCTTGGGCCTTGGCCTTGGCGTAGTTGTCGGCAGGGTCCTTCTTGATGACCGGGTCGTCCTTGTAGCGCGGGAAGCCTGGATGGCACCACGCCTGCGGGCCGAGGGTGATCGGCAGCAGTCGCCAGCCCTTGGCGAGTTGAGTGCTTACCCAGGTCGGGGTGAGGTTGGGCTGGTTGCGGCACCAGCGCGAGTTGCCGGAGATGTAGATGCCCACTGCCCAGAAGGCCGAGTTCTCCAGCCAGGCGTCCATTGCCTTCTGGGTCGGGGTCAGGCATTGGTCGAACCCGTAGCCGGTGAAGTTGCGTGGTGTTGGGGGNTTCTTGGTGGCGCCGGCTTCCAGGGTGATCAAACCGCGTGGTTCAGGTTCCTCGCGATCGTGAAGGACCAGGAACCCCGCGATCAATGCGAGCGCGCAGATGGAGACGATTACCCAGGCGCGAGGGCGCTGGGCGGCAGTGGGGAGATGCATGGGGAAGAACTCCTGCTGTCGACCAGAGTTCACTTTAACCCCACCAGTCACAGCTCTGGCGAGTCCGGGACTTCTCGGTGTGGCGGCTTCGAGAGCAACAGAGCAGGCGTTCTTTCTGCGGGCCGGGTGCCAATGCTGTCCAGCATCGTGTTCTTATCGCCGCCCCAATGCCCGGTACGACCAGTCCGCGAAACGCCATTCATCCGCGTCCAGTGCGTTGCGCCCATCCAGGATCCTGCGCTGCGCCGCCACCTTGCCCAACGCGAGCGGATCGAGCTCGACGTATTCGTCCCACTCGGTCAGCAGCATGACCAGATCGGCATCGGTCGCGGCATCTTGGGCCGTGTCGGCGTACTGCNNATGCGGGAATGCTCGCTGCGCAGCCGGCACCGCCTGAGGATCGGTGACGGTCACCTCGGCTCCCTCGGCCAGCATCTGCATGGCGACCGCGAGCGCTGGTGAGTCACGGATGTCGTCGCTGTTCGGTTTGAATGCCGCGCCGAGTATCGCGACTCTGCGGCCGGCCAGCGATCCACCACATTCCTGACGTGCCAGCTCCACCATGCGAGTCCTGCGGCGCAGGTTGATGGCATCCACCTCGCCCAGGAAGCTCAGCGCCTGGTGCACGCCCAGCTCTCCTGCCCGGGCCATGAACGCGCGAATGTCCTTGGGCAGGCAACCACCACCGAAACCCAAGCCTGCGTTGAGGAAACGCCGTCCGATGCGTTCGTCGTGCCCGATTGCGTCGGCGAGCACGCTTACGTTCGCGCCGGTGGCCTCGCAAAGCTCGGCCATCGCGTTGATGAAGGAGATCTTGGTTGCCAAGAAGGCATTGGCTGCGACCTTGACCATCTGCGCGGTCGCCAGATCGGCAACGATGCGTGGTGTTCCTTCGGCGATCGGCGCGGCGTAGACCCGGTCCAACACTTTGACCGGCCAAGCGCCCATGGCGGCGTCGTATCCGTAGACGAGCCGATCCGGTTGCACGGTGTCCTTGATCGCGAAGCCCTCACGGAGGAACTCGGGATTCCACACCAGGCATGCAGTTGGCTCGATCGATGCGAGTTGGGTTGCCAGGCGCTCGCCGGTGCCGACAGGCACCGTGGACTTACCGACTACCAANTCGCGGGGACCGACATGAGGCAGCAGGTTCTCGAAGGCCGCATCGACGTAGCTCATGTCCGCGCCCAGCTCACCTGGCTTCTGAGGAGTGCCCACGCAGATGAAGTGCACCGCGGCNCCTCGCGCGGCGGCCGGATCGGTACTGAACCTGAGTCGCCCCGAACGTAGTTGCCGCTCCAGGAGTTCGGGAAGCCCTGGTTCGAAGAACGGGGGTTGACCGTCGGACAAGGCGCGAACCTTGGCAGGGTCGGTGTCGATGCCGATGACATCGTGGCCCATCGCTGCCAAGCAGGCAGCGTGGACCGCGCCCAGATAGCCGCATCCAATGACCGAGATCCGCATACTCGATCCAGATTCGCCAGTTCTCACTGCAGACTCCCTAGTTGTCCTCCGGCGGCCAATGCCACGGCGGAGATGATGGCGGTGACGGCCAGGAATCCCACCAGTGACAGCCGCTGCCGCTCCACGGGCTCAGCCGAGCGAGACACCGTGCGCACCGGTCCTGGCCGCAATACGCCCAGCACCCGCAGGAAATCCGCCAGAAGCGGCAGGCTCACATAGGTGTAGGCGAGCAGGAACAGCAACATCAGCCAGAAGGGTCCAAGGCCGAAGTGGACCACGTCATAGATGGCTGCGGTCCAGGAGATCGTCAGCGTCGCGGCGATCGTGACGGAGCCGATCCGGCTGATGGTGGTGGCAAGACTGTTGGACTTGCCGACCGCGCCGGTGGGCACCCAGCCCTTGGTGCGGCCCCCAGCATGTGGGTCAACNGAGAGTGCGTGGGCGAAGCTGTAGGCCATCTGGACACGCAGCACTTCGAAGCGCCAACGGGTGGTGGAGACTCGAGGAAGCAGAGCCAGATAGACCCACATGCCCAGCAGGAATGGCACGAAGTGGTACGACCGCACCTGATCGGCGAAGAAAACCGCCATGATGATCCCGGGGACGTGAACCATGAAGACGTTGACTGCGGTGGAGATGTAGTAGAGAAAGCCCGCCCAGAAGCACACCCGTTGACGCCTCGACAGCGCGGGGTGNTTCGTCGCACCGCTGCGCATCAACGAGATCGATCCGCTGCACCAGCGGTACTGCTGGTTGAGGAAACCGGCCAGATTGTCCGGGCAGAGCCCTCGTGAGATCACCACTGGCACATAGCGGGTGACGAATCCCACCTGGAGCAAGGCGATTCCGGTATGCACATCCTCGCTGTGCTCGATCTGGGCGAAACCGCCGGCCTCTTCCAGCGCTGAACGTCGATACAGCGCGCAGGTGCCCACGCAGATCGCGCCACCGGCTGCATCGCGCGAAGGTTGCACCCAACGGTAGAAGAGCTCTTGGGTCGCGCCGGCCGTGCGCTCCAACCAGGTCATCGAACGCGTGGTGGTGAAGCACTGCGGACTCTGGACGATGCCGACTCCCGCGTCCTGGAAGTACGGCGCCAGGTGCAGGAGGTAGTCGGTGCGCGGGCAGAAGTCCGCATCGAAGATCGCGATGTAGTCGGCGCTGCTCAACCCGAAGGCATGCCGCAGGTTTCCCGCCTTCTTCATGTGCCCGCGGTCGGGACGCACGACATAGCGGAAGCCGAAGTCCTCGGCTGCCTGAGCGACCTCGACTCGGTCGGCGTCATCGAGTACCCATACGGTCAACTCGTTGCCCCACTGCATGTCGGCCACGTTCTGATAGGTGTTGCGCAGCACTTCGATCGGCTCTCCGCAGGTGGGCAGAAAGACATCGACGGTCGGGAAGTCGGTAGTGGCGGCAATCCAGTTGCGGATGAGCTCGTCATGGTCGAAAGCGCGGAAGCGGCGTTTGTTCCATCCCGAGAAGGCGCTGACCACGCTGGCGGAAAGGTTGAGGACCAAGACCAGGAGCAGCGGTGTCAGGAACCAGGCATTGGTGGAGAAACGGGTCAGGCTGACTCCGGCGAGCAGGAACGACACCGTCATCAGGATCTGCACCCACCTGCGCTGCGGGCCGAGGTAGGAGTAGACATCCTCGTCGTGTGGCGGCCTGATAGCTGACGGACTGGCCGCGCCGCTTGTGGCCGGAAGGGGGCCGAGCAAGGTGAGCTCGGGGCGCAGCAATGCCGGGGCCGGATGTGCCAGCGCCAGCGATGCCGTGCCGGACATCCATCCTCCTGTGTCTGGTTCGCCTCCCCGTGGTCCAAGGATGGCGGCACTGCTGTCGAAATTCTCAGTTTTCACAAAAGTCACACGAGCCCCTTTCTGTACCTCTAAAGTCGGCGTTCGTAGACGTTGATTTGCTGATCTCTGAAGAGAGCGCGGATAAGGGAGCCCCGTGAGTGCACTGCCTGTCGCCCGCCTTGCCGGCGCGCCAGCGGATCCAGTCTTGGTTCCACCGCCAGCTCCGGTACCTCCGGTTGCGCCCGCTTCCGAGTCGGCACCGCAAGGCACTTACCTTCCGACTCCGCCGAGCGAAGGCGAGAAGTACGGCTATCTAGGTCCGCGGCGTCGTTGGCCGGTGCTGTGGCTGCTGTTGGCACGGGTGTATCTCGCGGTGGTCGCAGGATGGGCTCTCGCGAGCGCTGTCACAGCTGCCGGTGCCGGTGCTTCGGGGTCGCGAACGCTAGTCGAGCTCGGTGTCGGTCTCGGCATCGCCCTTCCCCTTGCTCTGTACGCGTTCCGGCAGACCAGGGGCCGGGTCGGCAAGCGACGGCTGACGTTGGAGGGTCACATCACCTTTGTCGAGGACTGGCGCCGTGGCTACGGGCGAACCGCGCCCAGCGTCGATGTCGTGATCACGCTCCAAGGCGAAGAGGCAGCAGTGTTGGACAACACCCTGGGTCACGTCAGCGCCCTGGACTGGCCGGGTGCGCTGCATGTGTACGTCGTCGGCGAGCCTGCTGACCAGGTGGCCCGAGGCCTCGCCGAGCGCTGGGGTTTCGCCTATACGCACGTTGCAGCGGAGGCTGCGCAGAATGCAGCGGCGCAAGCACCGGGGATGGCGAGATCGTGATCGCCTTGGACGGGGACTGTGCTCCACGTCCGGATCTGCTCTGGGAGACCATCCCCTACCTGGCCACCGGGCGCGCGCAAGTCGTACAGACCGCGCACTACATCGACGCCGATTGCCGGGTCAACCCGCTTGCTCGCTATGCCGGGTCGCTTCAGGAGTTGAGGTTTCGCTGGGCCTGCCGCTGCCGTGACCTGATCGGGCATGTGAGCGCCAATATGGGCTGGGTCCGAGATGCGGCAGGCAAACGGTCGCAGGGTCCTCTGCGTGGTCGGGCAACGCTGTATCTGCCGTTGGTGCTGGTGCGGAGTCTCGGCCCGGAGTCCTGGGCCACCCTGACCCAGCAGCGCTTCCGGCAACTGCGGCGATCCGACATCCATACCCGGAGCCGGATCGGTTCGTTGCTGCTCCTGATCCCGATTCTGGTGGCGTTGCTGTGGTGGGTGCCGGTAGCGGCCCTGCTGTGGTTCACGCCGGGCGACCTCGACGCCTGGCGCTATCTGCTGGTGGCGCCGGTGGTTGTCTCGCTGGCCTATGTCTTGTCGGTGGCCACTCATGGCTGGCATCCCAGCGTGCTGCGGGTCGTCACCGTCGAGGCGTTGACACAGCTGGTCGGCTACTTCAGCCGCCGCCGCTCGGTGGACCGCATTCCGAAGCGGGTCGCGATCGCCGCCTGGTTGTGGTTCGCCGTCAGCCAGAGTGCGCTCGGACTCGGTGTCGTCCGCTACTTGCGGCAAGGACACGACGTCGGTGTCACCTGGCCCGTTTTCGCCTTACTGGCTTGGCAGTTCGCGGTGCTTCTCCCAATCCTCGTGCGCAAACCGGTGGTGGCACTGGACGGTCGTTACGTCCTGCCGACCAAGCCGGTCGGGGTCCTTGCCGGACTGATTGCCGTCTCGTTGGCGGCGCTGGTGTTCAGCCAAACCCGGCCCGTTCTCGACGCGGCCGCTTCCGCCGAGCCCGCCCCCGCGAAGTCGGAGGCGGCAAGGTCCGAGGGCGCGACAGGATTGGACGGCAACCTCGGGAGGTGCTCGGCATCGGATCGGATGCCGGAGTGATGTCGGGGCTGATTCCGCTGCCCAGGTCCGGGCCTTACCCCGACTCGGTTCCTTCCGACTGCCTGCTCACCCGCACTCAGATCGTCCAGCCGGAATGCGCCTTCGGGGACCTCGACGGGACGCGGACGATGGTGTTGTTCGGTGACGGCACAGTGACGCAGTCCTTCCGTGCTATCGACGGCTACGCCAAAGCCCATGGCTATCGGCTGTTGGTTCGCGCCAAGACCGCTTGCCCTGTCGCCGACTCGGTTCCGTTCGACGCGGACTTGGGGCGGACGTACCAGGAATGCCTCGTCTGGCGGCTGAGCCAGCTGGCGGCAATCGATGCCCTGGCGCCCGATGTGGTGCTGGCCAGCCAGAGCGACACCTTGCCTGGCGCCACCGCTTCCGATGCCTACTGGGCCGCCCAGACGAGCGCGACCGTGGGTCGGCTGCGAAGCGCTGCCGGCCAGGTCGTGTTCTTGACCGATGGTCCTTCGACTCTTCGCGGAGCAGCCGTCGAGCGGGCTCTCGACGTCGCTCGGGTTGCCAGGGTCACCACCTCGGAGTGGCCGCTGAGCCTGCGCGGGAAGCTGCTCACCGCGGAGCTTGCGGAGTTGCTGGGGGACCTCCCATGACCCGCTCTGAGCGCTGGACCTACCGCGTGCTGATGCTTATCGGCGTCGTTGTCGTGGTTGCCTTCTACAGCTGGTGGTTCCGTCCCTCGCACCTTCCGCACAACTTCGGCGGTTGGTGGCACGCGATCGACTTTGTGATCTACGCATTGCTCACGTTCGTGGTCAGCCACCGAGTCTTCATGGAGATCTACTCCTGGGTAGTGGCCAGGACGATCACCCCGATCGTTCCGGTGCACCGACCCGAAGGCGACTATCGCATCGCGTTCCTGACGACCTTCGTTCCCGGGGCTGAGGGAATCGACCTGCTCAAGCGGACCCTGCCCGCGATGCTCGAAGCAGAGTTGCCCCACGACGTATGGCTGCTCGACGAGGGCAACGACCCGGCAGCGAAACTACTGGCCNGCCTCCCTGGGGTCAAGTACTTCAGCCGCAACGGACGGCGTGAGTTCAACCTCGTCGCCGGGCCCTTCACTCGCCGCACCAAGGGTGGTAACCACAACGCCTGGTATCTCGAGCACAGCCGTGAGTACGACATCGTCGCCCAGATCGACACCGACTTCGTTCCGCGGCGGNATTTCCTGCTCAAGACCATCGGCTACTTCGACGATCCCAAGGTCGGCTGGGTGATCACCCCGCAGATCTACGGCAACGACGACAACCTGGTGACCAAGGGCGCGGCTCAGCAGCAGTACAACTTCTACGGCCCGGTGCTACGGNGGTTGGACGGCAGGCGGATGGCCAACATGCTCGGCGCCAACCATGTGGTCCGGGTGGCCACCCTCGAGCAGATCAACTTCTACGCCGGCCACATCACCGAGGACCTGCTCACCGGGCTTCGCCTGCACTCCGAGGGTTGGGAGAGCCGCTACGTTGCCGAGCCGCTCGCCATCGGTGAGGGACCGGACAGCTGGCGGTCCTACTTCACCCAACAGCAACGTTGGGCCTACGGCTGCATCGACATCCTGCGCCACCACACCGGCCGACTCGTCCGGCCCATGAAGACCTCCAAGGCGATGCTGTACCTCACACTGCAGCAGGGCTACTTCTCCGGGTTGGCGGGAGCGATCGGCACCGCTTTGCTGGTCGCCTTCTTCGTCGGCGGCATCGATCTGATGCACATGTCCTTCTACGAGCTGGTGATCTGGGGTACGCCGTTCTTCCTGGAGCGCCACATCATCCGGCTGTGGTTGCAGCGCTTCTTCGTGCGACCCGAGAAAGAGCGGGGCATCCACTTCGCAGGCGGCTTGATCGGCTCTGCGGTCTGGCCGATCTACTTCGATGCCACCGTCAAGGTTTTCCGGCAAACCCCGTTGGTCTTCACCGTCACCCCCAAGGGCAAGTCGGCGCAGTCGGCCCGCAAGGGCAGTCCGTTCCGGCTGCATCTGTATTGGGGCTTGGCCAACGCAGCCGCGCTGGCCTGCGGGATCGCGACCGACCGGCACTCGCTCGTGCTCGACTTCTGGGCCGTGACCAACGTGATCCTGCTGATCGGGCTCTACTTCTTCGGCGAACGGATGCAGGCTTACTCCCAGCGGCGCTCCGACCCTGACCGAACTGAGGCATCGTCTTCCGGCCTGGTATCGACTGCGGCCTGAACCGCGCTTCCTCAGTCTGTTTCGAGGCAGGCAGAATCTGGGTGTGCCTGTACGACTTCGCCCTCAAGACCCTGCGCTCGTCACCGCCGCCCTGGATCGAATGGGTCGGGCTGGGGATAGCGAAGACGCCGACCTGAGACTGCTCACCAAGCACTTCCTGGCGGTGTTGTCGGGGCAGGCGCCCGGCCGAGCGGTCGAGGTACGGATCCCGCCGTACGCGGTGGCTCAAGTGGTCGAGGGCACTCGGCACACCCGAGGCACCCGCCGGCAGTCGTGGAGACCGATGCGGTCACCTGGATCGCGCTGGCCACCGGAGCCCTCACCTGGGCCGAGGCCGAAGCGGCGGGCCGGTTGGTCGCCAGCGGGGAGCGCTCGGATCTGAGTTCCTACCTGCCGCTGATCTGATCAGCGGGGCAATGGGTGCCCGCTCTAGGGTGAGCACATGCCCAAGTCAGTCACCGAACTGCGTGAAGCCGTTCACCAAGTGCTTCCGTCCGTACGCGCCGATCTTGAGGCGCTCGTACGCATTCCCAGCATTTCCGCGCTACCCGAGCACACGGGTGATCTGGAGCGCTCGGCTGAAGCAACCGCGGAGCTGTTCCGGGCCGAAGGTTTCGCAGTCGGGATTCACCGAGTCGAGGGCGGAGCGCCGGCGGTGATCGCGCGCAGGCCGGCACCGCAGGGTGCGCCGACGGTGCTGCTGTATGCACACCACGACGTGCAGCCGATCGGCGACCTGGCCATTTGGGAGAGCGAACCATTCGAGCCGACCGAGCGCGGCGACCGGCTCTACGGGAGGGGCGCGGCGGACGACAAGGCCGGCATCGCCGCCCACCTGGCTGCGGTGAGAGCGCATGCCGATGACCTTCCGGTCGGCCTGATCGTCTTCATCGAAGGCGAAGAGGAGATCGGCTCGCCGACGCTCCTGCCGTTCCTCCAGGCACACAAAGAGGATCTGCGCGCCGACGTGATTGTGATCGCCGACTCGGCGAACTGGGATATCGGCGTACCCGCGCTCACCACCAGCCTGCGCGGGCTGGTCGACGCGACCATCGAGATCCGCACCCTCGAGCATGCCGTGCACTCGGGGATGTGGGGTGGCGTCGTGCCGGATGCGATGATCACCTTGTCCCGGCTGATCGCCACCTTCCACGACGAGGATGGCACGGTAGCGGTCGAGGGCTTGGTACGCCGCCCGGCAGCCGAGGTGGAGTACCCCGAGGACCGGCTCCGAGCTGAGAGCGGCATCGCCGAAGGGGTGGCCTTGGTCGGCTCGGGTTCGGTGGTCAGCCGGCTGTGGACCCAGCCGGCGCTCTCGGTGATCGGGCTCGACATGACCTCGGTCGCGGCTGCGAGCAACACTTTGATCCCGGTGGTGACCGCCAAGCTGTCGCTGCGGATCGCGCCGGGCCAAGATCCCCAGGCAGCGCTGGACGCCCTGCGCGCTCATGTCGAGAAACACACCNCTTGGGGAGCCCAGGTCACGTTCACGCCTGGGGAGNTCGGCCCCGCAACCTCGATCGACGCCACCGGGCCTGCCTACGACGCGGCCAGAGCTGCCTTCAAGCAGGCATGGGACGGGACCGAACCGATCGACATGGGGGTCGGCGGTTCGATCCCGTTCATCGCGTACTTCCAGGAGGCGTTCCCCGATGCTGCTGTCCTGGTGACAGGTGTCGAGGACCCTGACACCCGCGCCCACAGCGCCAACGAAGGCCTGCATCTGGCCGAGTTCGAACGTGTCTGTCTGGCTGAGACGTTGCTCCTGGCGAAACTCGGATCGAGGTGATTCGGACTCCGGGTCGGCGATCTCCTAGACTGGCGAAGTGCTTCGCTCCCCAGGCAGCCGGATCCCACGCGGAGACGGGCGACTGACCCACGAGCTCGACCCACAAGACACCGGACCCCAGGACGCCTGCGGCGTGTTCGGGGTTTGGGCGCCCGGCGAGGACGTCGCCAAACTCACCTACTTCGGGTTGTACTCGCTCCAACACCGTGGGCAGGAGTCAGCCGGTATCGCGGTGAGCAACGGCCGTCAGATCTTGGTCTACAAAGACATGGGGTTGGTCTCGCAGGTCTTCGACGAGAGCACCCTGTCCTCGCTGAACGGCCACATCGCGGTGGGTCACACCCGCTACTCCACGACCGGGGCGAGCACCTGGCACAACGCGCAACCCACGTTCAAGCCGACCGCGACGGGGTCGGTCGCACTGGGGCACAACGGGAACCTCACCAACACCCGGGAGCTTGCCGATTGGGTCGATGCGTTGCCGGCTCCGGACGGCGAGCTCGACATCCGGGCATCCCGTCAGTCGGGCAGCACTCAAGCCACCAACGACACCGACCTGGTGACGACCCTGCTCGCCTCCCACCCGGACCTGTCGCTGGAACAGAACGCGCTGGAGGTGCTCCCCAAGGTCAAGGGCGCCTTCTCGTTCGTCTTCATGGACGAGCAGACGCTGTATGCCGCTCGCGATCCCCAGGGCATCCGCCCACTGGTGCTCGGGCGCCTCGAGTCTGGCTGGGTGATCGCTTCTGAGTCGGCTGCGCTGGCCACCGTCGGCGCCTCGACGATTCGTGAGATCGATCCGGGTGAGCTCGTGGCGATCGACGATGCCGGACTGCGCTCGTACCGTTTCGCCGAGGCAAAGCCCAAAGGCTGTGTCTTCGAATACGTCTACCTGGCGCGTCCTGATGCCACCATCGCCGGTCGGGGTGTCCACGAAGCCCGGGTCGAGATGGGCCGTTTGCTTGCGAAGTCCTACCCGGTCGACGCCGACCTGGTGATCCCGGTCCCGGAGTCCGGCACACCAGCGGCGATCGGCTACGCCGAAGCAAGCGGCATCCCGTACGGACAGGGCTTTGTGAAGAATGCCTACGTCGGGCGGACCTTCATCCAGCCCTCTCAGACGCTGCGACAACTCGGGATCCGATTGAAGCTCAACGCGCTGGAGCATGTGATTCGCGGCAAACGGCTGGTCGTGGTCGACGACTCGATCGTGCGCGGGAACACCCAGCGCGCTCAGATCCGGATGCTGCGCGAGGCCGGAGCCAGCGAGGTGCATGTGCGGATCTCCTCGCCACCGGTCAAGTGGCCGTGCTTCTACGGAATCGACTTCGCCACTCGCGCCGAGCTGATCGCCAACGGCTTGGGGATCGAGGAGATCCGGGCTTCGGTGGGCGCTGACAGTCTCGGTTACATCGATGAGGACGACATGATCCTCGCCACCGGGCGACCGCGTGATCAGCTGTGCCTTGCCTGCTTCAACGGGCAGTACCCGATCCCGCTCCCCGAGGACGAGGCGCTCGGCAAGCATTTGCTCGAGCGCGCCCTGCCGGTTGTGGAACAACCCGCGGTGGAGAAGCCGGACGGCAACGGCCACCGAGATGCCGAGGGCGTCAGCGTCGGCGTTTCTGCCGGCGGGCTAGGAGCTTTGCGGCATCCGTGACCGAACTGAGAAGCCGCCCCGATGAGTACCAATGAGCACTGACAAGCACGATGAGCAATGACAAAGCGTGGGCCCCATCGTCCCCACGCGCTGACCTGAAAGTGGAGCCATGACCGACGCCTACGCCGAGGCCGGCGTATCGATCGAAGCCGGCGACCGTGCAGTCGAGCTGATGAAGGAGTGGGTCGAAAAAGCCCGCCGTCCGGAGATGCTCGGCGGCATCGGGGGCTTCGCGGGTCTCTTCGATGCCAGCGCCTTGAAGTCCTACCAGCACCCTCTGCTGGCGACTTCCGCCGACGGTGTCGGGACCAAGGTCGCTATCGCTCAGGCATTGGACAAGCACGACACCATCGGCTTCGACCTGGTCGGGATGCTGGTGGACGACTTGGTGGTCTGTGGCGCTGAGCCGCTGTTCCTCACCGACTACATCGCAACCGGCAAGGTGGTGCCCGAGCGGATCGCCGCGATCGTCTCCGGCATCGCCGAGGCGTGTGTCGTGGCCGGGTGCGCGTTGATCGGCGGTGAGACCGCCGAGCACCCCGGGCTGCTCGGTCCCGACGAGTACGACGTGGCCGGCTCCACGACCGGTGTGGTGGAGCACGACAAGCTGCTCGGCTCCCATCTCGTGCAGCCCGGAGATGCCGTGATCGCGATGGCGAGCAGCGGCTTGCATTCCAACGGCTACTCCCTGGTGCGTCATGTCCTCCTCAACCAGGCCGGGTGGTCCTTGGACCGGCAGGTCGACGAGCTCGGGCGAACCCTCGGCGAGGAGTTGCTGGAGCCCACCCGGGTGTATGCCAAGGCCTGCCTGGCGATCGCCGCCCAGACTCGTACCCATGCGATGTCGCACATCACCGGAGGCGGGCTCGCCGCGAACCTGGAGCGTGTCCTGCCGGAGACCGTGGCGGTCACGATCGATCGCGGCACCTGGACCCTCCCACCGGTGTTCGAGCTGGTGCGGGCAGCGGGCGAGATCGACCGCCAAGACCTGGAGAGCACCCTGAACTGCGGTGTGGGCATGGTGGCGCTGGTCGATGCCGACGACGCGAAGAAGGCGATCTCCGCCCTGGCCAAGCATGACGTCGTGGCCTGGGTCGCCGGCGTAGTCCACGAGCCGGGAGTGTCGCGTCCTGGCTCTGTGACGCTGGTCGGTGACCATCGGGCTTGAGTTGGGCGTGCTCTAGCCTGCCTGCGCACGCCTAGAAAGGTCGGTGCCGTACCGGTCAGTGACCAACCGCGCCTTGTCGGGCAATCACCAGTTCCGCGGTGCGGGCAGTAACGCTGCCGCAACCAAGTGACCTGTATTTGAGTTCGCCGGTCGAAACAGCCCCCTCCGATGTGCATCTCCACCCACCGGCCAGGTACCTTTGGAGGCACGAGAAACCAAAGGAGAGACCGGACGCGCGTGTGACCTCGACTGCGGCGCCCGTTCTGAGCGTGCCGCGGGAGATTCAGCACGTGACTCCGGCCAAGTGTGCGAGGGGTCGGACCCTATGGGGCGCGGCCGAGCGAAGGCGAAGCAGACCAAGGTGGCCCGCGAACTGAAGTATCAGTCTCACGAGACTGACTTCGGAGCGCTGGCCCGTGAGCTGCACGGTGACACCGAACCGGAGACGCCTGAAGTCGACGAATACGACGACACCTACGACAAGTGGTCGGACTATGCCGACCGGCGTGACTGAGGGTTTCTGATTCGCGGCGCCTCTGATCGCCCCTCTGGTTCTCCGGGGCCGGTTCTCTGTGCTCGCGTTGAGCGCTACCCGCGGTCTGTGGATCTCACCTGCGCCGCGGTGCGGTGCGTGCTGCTGCCGCGGCTAAGTGATTTCTATTTCAAACCCCGGTGGTCGGCGACTTTTAACGTCACGATCCCATTCCGTGAGGTATTGGGGCATTGCCTTACTTGTCCGATCTGACCTATCCTGTCTATGGAACGTCCGTCGGGGAAAGACGGCGTTCTGGCAACACTGGGGACAAACGAATCTGGAGGCTCGCTATGAACACGCGACCGCCTGAGTCAGAAGCGCTTCTCACGCCTGCCGAAGTTGCGGCCATGTTCCGAGTCGACCCGAAGACGGTCACTCGTTGGGCCAAAGCCGGCAAGCTGAGTTCGATTCGGACGCTTGGGGGACACCGTCGATACCGCGAATCCGAGGTACGCGAACTGCTGACCGGGATGCTTCCCGAGCAGCGTCGCGGCGAGGACTAACCGCAGGCTCCAAGGGGCCCGGCTGCCGTTTGTGGCGCCGGGCCTCTTGTTGTTTGATGGGGCGCATGGATGGAGTGGGCCGATTGGCCTGGGCGCCGAGCCACAAAGTCACCAAGTGGTTGTTCCTGATCGGCTGGCTGGTCATTGTCGTGCTCTCGGCCGGCTTTGCCGGAAAACTCTCCGAGGCTCAGGAGAACGACGTCGGTGCCTGGCTGCCCCCAACGNCCGAGTCGACCCAGGTGCTGCACAAGATCGAGCCGTTCTTCGACAAGGACGAGATAGTGGCTCTCGTCGTTTACGGGCGCTCGGGCGGCGTCACTGCCGACGACCTGACTGCTGTGAAGTCCCATGTAGAGCGTTTCAACGGCAACGAGTTGGTCGTTCGCGACCTGAGTGCCGAACCTGTCGGCCCGGACTCGCCGCAGGGCTCGATCATTCCCAGCGAGGACGGTGAGGCTCTGCTGGTCGCGGTGCCGATCAATGCCGGCGAGGCCGGCTGGGAGGCGATCGAGGGAGTCGTCGACGAATTCGACCAGATCATCGCCGACAGCCCGGATGGTCTACGCGCCTATGTGACCGGGCCGNGGGGATACTCCGCCGAGAACGCCAAGGCGCTTGCGGGGATCGACGGCAAGCTGTTGCTGACGGCGGCGGCCGTGGTGATCGTCATCCTGCTGTTGACCTATCGAAGCCCGGTGCTGTGGCTGCTTCCGGTTTTCTCCGCGCTGGTTGCCCTGGTGGCCTCCCAGGCCGTTGTGTACGCATGCGTCGAATGGTTCGGCCTCACCGTGAACGGGCAGTCGTACGCGATTCTCACGGTGTTGGTCTTCGGCGCTGGGACCGACTACGCGTTGTTGCTGGTGGCCCGCTACCGGGAGGAATTACGCCGGCACCAGGACAGGCACGAGGCGATGGCGTTCGCGCTGCATCGCGCCGGCCCGGCGATCTTCGCCAGCGGAAGCACGGTCATCGCAGGCATGCTGTGCCTGTTGGCGGCATCGATGGCCTCCACTCGCGGACTGGGCCCGGTTGCCGCCATCGGCATCGTGGTCGCTCTGCTCGTGATGCTGACGCTGTTGCCGGCCCTCCTGGTGATCTTCGGTCGCTGGGTGTTCTGGCCGATGCGGCCGAACTTCGGCACCNCCGACCCCAGCGAGGGCTCGTTGTGGGCGCGGGTCGGTCGCAGGATCGGGCGTGCTCCCCGACCCACCTGGGTGATCACCGGACTCATCCTGCTGGCGCTGTGCGGTGGCCTGTTCAGTTTGAACGCAACCGGGCTGAAGAACAGCGAGCAGTTCTACGGAAAGCCCGCGCCGGTGTTGGGCGAGGAGTTGCTGGATGCGCACTTCCCGGCCGGCTCGGGTTCGCCGCTCGACGTGATCGTGGGTGAATCCCACGCCGATGCGGTGGCGGCTGCAGCGGAGCAGGTGAACGGTGTCTCCAGTGTGGCGTCACCGGTGGTCAAGGACGGTGTGGCCTATCTGGCGGTGACCCTCGCGGACGCGCCGGACACGACTGCCGCCCAGGACACCATGCATGCTGTCCGGAAAGCTGTTCATGCCGTGCCGGATGCCGATGCGATGGTCGGCGGTGCGACTGCGATCAACGCCGACATCTTGGATGCCTCGGCGCGCGACACCCGGGTGCTGATCCCGATGATCCTGCTGGTGGTCTTCTTGATCCTGGTCTTCCTGCTCCGGGCACTGGTTGCACCGCTGATATTGATCGGCACCGTGGTGCTCTCCTTCGGCGCCGCGCTCGGATTGAGTGCGCTGCTGTTCAAGCATGTATTCGGCTTTGCCGGTGCCGACCCCGGTCTGTTGCTGTTCGTCTTCGTGTTCCTGGTCGCGCTCGGAATCGACTACAACATCTTCTTGATGACCCGTGTCCACGAGGAAGCCAAGCAGATCGGCACCCGCCGTGGCGCGTTGGTGGGTCTGGCGGCAACAGGCGGCGTGATCACCTCAGCGGGCTTGGTGCTGGCCGGCACCTTCGCTGCGCTGGGCACTTTGCCGTTGGTGGCGTTCGCCGAGGTCGGGATCGCGGTGGCCGTGGGTGTCTTGCTGGACACCATCGTGGTGCGCGCAGTGCTGGTCACCGCGCTCAACCTCGACCTGGGCCGGCTGATGTGGTGGCCGAGCAAGCTGTGGCTCAAGCGCGATGAGCCTGAACAGGATCTGTCTGCACAGGCAGCCGTGCTCTAGCAGTTGCCTCGCAGAGTTCCGCTCAGTCGGCCTGGAGTGGTACGACCTCCACCGGCAACCTGTTGGTGTGTACGGCGCGGTGCGCCACTGAGCCCAGCCGGTTCAACCAGGGAGCGCGGGAGCGGTGGCGTCCCACGATCAGTAGGTCTGCGGTTCCGCCGGCCTCGGCCAAGGCGCTGCGGCTCAGCCCGAACAGCACCTTCACCTCGACGTTCACATCCGGGTAGTCCTGCCGCACCGGCTGGATCGACTCGGTCAGTTGGTCTTCGACCGCCTTTGTCCACTCGACGGGATCCCACGCCTCGAAGACACCTACGTACGGTCCAGGCGGGCTCCAGCCGTGGACGACGACCAGGTCGGCCCCGCGGTTGTGCGCCGCCTCGAAGGCATGTCGCAGAACCTGGGTCGGTTCGCCCTTCTCGTCCACCCCGACCATGACCTGATCGTGGGTCGTTTCGCCCGTCCATGCCTGCGGCACGGCGACCACCGGGCAGTGCGCATGTGCGGCAGCTGGAGCGGTGGTGGAACCACTGACGACTCGGGTTGCGCGCCACGGCCGGGTGCCGATGATCACCTTGCTCGAGGTCTCGCTCTGATCCACGATGGTCTTGACCCGAGACCCGTGCTCGGTGACGGCGCTGACCTCGATGTCGGGCGCCAAGGAATGGCAACGGTCGATCGCCGCTTTCACGATCTCCTGCGCCGCCTCGTCGACGCCCGGCACGGGAATGTGGTCGGGACCNGGTGCGTAGGCGACCAGTTCGGGGACGACGTGCAGCAGACGCACGGTAGTTCCGAGCCGGCCGGCCTCCTCGAGTGCGTACCGGATAGCGCGGTCGCTGTCGTCACTGCCATCGATGCAAGCTAGGACTGGTCCACGGTTCTCGTTCATATCTCCACCATCCCCACCCAGCCGAACCAGGCACACCGACATAGGTCCCAAGCTGAAGGGACCACTGTCGTGGATTTCATGAGATCTGTTCCGCTCAGGAGGGTCGCGCTGGCCATCGAGGGTTACCTCTCCGTACCCTGCAGGCAGGAGATCGCACGCGGGCCAGGCGTTCGAGTCTGCCGGGCCTGAGGCCATCGACGAAGGAGCCGCATATGGAGACACCGCGCAACCTGCTGGAGGAGCTCGAGCCCGTGGTGGCCGAGAACCTCAACAGGCATTTGTCGCTGGCGNGGGAGTGGCATCCACACGACTACATCCCGTGGAGCCAAGGACAGGACTTCGCATTCCTGGGCGGTGTCGACTACGACCCTGAGCAGTCANAGCTGTCGGAGACGGCCAAGGCAGCGATGTTCACCAACCTGCTCACCGAGGACAATCTGCCCTCCTACCACCGCGAGATCGCCACCCGGTTCGGTCGCGACGGCGCCTGGNGGACCTGGGTCGGTCGTTGGACCGCGGAGGAGAACCGGCACGGCGTCGTGATGCGCGACTATCTGGTGGTGACCCGCGGTGTCGACCCGGTCGAAC
Source organism: Nocardioidaceae bacterium (assembly GCA_013693815.1). Classification (GTDB taxonomy): domain Bacteria; phylum Actinomycetota; class Actinomycetes; order Propionibacteriales; family Nocardioidaceae; genus SSC3. The sequence goes on along the minus strand of CP059259.1, from coordinate 3,285,421 downwards.
TCGAGCGGGCGCGCATGGACTACATGACATCCGGCTACGACTCGGGCGACAAGACACCCCTGGAAGCCGTCACCTACGTGTCCTTCCAGGAACTGGCCACCCGGGTGTCGCATCGCAACACCGGTCGGATCACAGGCGACCCGCTTGCCGATCAGATGCTGGCCAGGGTCGCCAAGGACGAGAACTTGCACATGATCTTCTACCGCAACATCGTCTCTGCCGCGTTGGAGATCGAGCCTGACGCGACAATGCGTGCGATTGCCGACGAGGTGATCAAGTTCGAGATGCCAGGCGCCACGATGGCGGGTTTCAGGCGCAACTCCTTGCTGATCGCCAAGGCCGGCATCTACGACCAGCGGCTGCACTACGACGAGGTGATCATGCCGGTGTTGCGCCAATGGAACGTGTTCGACCGTGAGTTCGGACCGGAAGGCGAGAAGGCCCGCGAGGAGTTGGCGCTCTTCCTGGAGGGGCTGGATGATCAGGCCACCAAGTTCGTCGACCGCCGCGCTGAGCAACGTGAGCGGGAGATGGCGCGGACCGGCCGACCGCCTGAGATAGCCTCCTGAGCTAGGTCATCGACAGCCCGCAGAGAGCGGACTCTCCGGACCAAGGCCCCGTGCGCAAGTAACACCGCCCATCCCTTGGGCGTTCCCGGGAGTGTTGCTAGCGCACGGGGCCTTTGATCGCCTGCTGCGATCTCTAGGCGACTGGGTCGCGCAGCGGTGGCTCGGTCGCGGCTCGGACTTCGTCCGGGGTGACGCCGGGCGCGCACTCGACCAACACGAGTCCACCGCCCTGGTCGGCCGGGACGACGTCGATCACGGCCAGATCGGTGATGATCCGCTGCACCACGCCTTTGCCGGTGTAGGGCAGACTGCACTCGTTGACGATCTTGTGGGCGCCGTCCTTGGCGACGTGCTCCATCAATACGATGACCCGCTTGGCGCCGTGCACCAGGTCCATCGCGCCGCCCATGCCCTTGATCATCTTGCCGGGGATGGTCCAGTTGGCGATGTCGCCGGTGGCCGAGACCTGCATGGCGCCCAGGATCGCGGCGTCGATCTTGCCGCCCCGGATCATGCCGAAGCTGGTTGCCGAGTCGAAGAACGAAGCGCCTGGTCGCAGCGTGACGGTCTCCTTGCCGGCGTTGATCAGGTCGGGGTCCTCATCCCCCTCGTACGGGTAGGCGCCGATTCCGAGGATCCCGTTCTCCGATTGCAGCACCAGCTCGACATCGTCTGCCACGTAGTTCGGCACCAGCGTCGGCAACCCGATCCCGAGATTGACGTACGACCCGTCGGTCAGCTCGCTTGCCGCCCGCGCGGCCATCTCCTCGCGTGTCNNCAGCTCACTGGGCACCTCCTGGTTTTGGATGGGGCTCTCGAGGGTGTTGCTTTCGGGCCGTGGCCGTGTGGTCACTCGCTCGATGCGCTTGTCGGCCGCCTGCTCGGGNGTCAGCGCCACTACCCGTTGTACGAATACCCCNGGCGTGTGGACCTGGTTCGGATCGATCTCGCCAGGTTCCACCAGGTGCTCGACCTCGGCGATCGTGATCCGTCCGGACATCGCTGCCAGCGGGTTGAAGTTGCGGGCTGCGTCGCGGTAGACAAGGTTGCCGTGCCGGTCACCCTTCCAGGCGCGTACCAGCCCGAAGTCGGCGGCGATCCCNCGCTCCAGGACGAATTCCTTCTCGCCATCGGCGGTTTCGAAAGTCCGGACTTCCTTGGCGGGAGAGGCGATCTCGACCGATCCGTCGGCGGCGTACTTCCACGGCAGTCCGCCGTCGGCGATCTGGGTGCCGACGCCGGTACGGGTGAAGAAGGCGGCAAGTCCGGACCCGCCGGCCCGCAGCCGCTCTGCCAGAGTCCCTTGCGGAGTCAACTCGACTTCGAGTTCGCCCTCGAGATACTGACGAGCGAACTCCCTGTTCTCGCCGACGTAGGAGGCCACCATCCTCCGGATGCGACCCGCGCCGAGCAGTTTGCCCAAGCCCCAGTCGTCGATGCCGGCATTGTTCGAGAACGCCTCGAAATCACTTGCGTCGGTCTGCAGCAGGGCCTCGATCAGGATCGAGGGGATGCCGCAAAGTCCGAAGCCACCAACGGCGAGCGAAGCGCCGCTGGGAATGTCAGCGACAGCTTCGGCTGCCGTAGCTACGACCTTGTCCATGCACTCAGACTCACCGAGATCGGTGCAGATGGTCAATAGATGAACATGGCATGTGGGTAGTTCAGTCGTCAGGTGAAAGTCAGGTGCAGGTAGCGTTCATAGAGTGGACGTTCCAACGGGAGTGATCAGCCGGGTCGGCGCGGTGTTGAGCGCTGTCTCCGCCCATGAGCCGACCGGCATCTCGACCACCGTCCTGGCAGGACAGACCGGCTTGGCGCGTCCGACGGCGCACCGGCTGCTCGCCGCATTGCAGCGCGAGGGCCTGGTGGAGCGTGACCCGTTCACGCACCGATGGGTGCTCGGGCCGGAGTTGTACCTGTTGGGCCGTACTGCTGCAAGCCGCTACGACCTGACCACTGTCGCGCAGCCCGTGGTCCGGGAACTCTCCCGGGCGACAGGGAGAGTGCGTTCTTCTCCGGGCGACGCGGCGACGAGACGATATGCCTGTTGCGCGAGGACGGGAGCTTTCCACTGCGCTCCCATGTGCTCTACGAAGGAATCCGGTTCCCGCTGGGAGTGGCCTCGGCGGGCCTGGCGATCCTCGCCTACCTCCCCGAGTCCGAGATCGAAGCATTCTTTGCCCGCGCCGATCTGAGTGAGACCTACGGCCGGCAGCACGAGGCGTCGCAGGTTCGGGAGCGCCTGCGACTGACCCGGGAGCGGGGCTGGGCGCTGAACGAGGGCCACCTCGTCGAAGGCAGCTGGGGCATGGCCGCAGCCGTGTTCGATGCCCAGCAGAATCCGCGGTGGGCTTTGAGCCTGACCGGGGTCGAGCAGCGCTTCAGCGCCGACCGGCAACGTGAGTACGGAAAGCTCTTGCTGGAAGCTGCTCACCAGTTGAGCCGGCTCGCGAGCTGACTCTCGGGCCGAGCCCCGAATCTTGACCGCTTGCCTGAACCCTCATACAGTGGCGACCGTTACACTAACGAACGCTCGTATGGAGGTAGGTGTGGCCAAGATAATCGCTCTGATCAAGAGGCGACCGGACATGCCTTGGGCCGACTTCGCGCGGGAGTGGCAGGTAGAGCACCCGCCGTACGTGTGGGCTCTGCCGCGCGTGCGCAAGTACGTACAGAACCTCGCAGCGCAGAACGGCCGGGACTGGCCGTACGACGGTGTTGCAGAACTGTGGTTCGACTCGGTACGCGATATTGCGCTCGCTTTCGACAGTCCCGAGGCTCAACCCATGCGTGATCATGAGACGGAGTTCATCGGAACACTGGAATGGTTGCTTGCGGACGAGACCGATGTGATGGAACCCCAGGCCTGAGGTGATGGACATGTTCACGCTCGCTGATTTCGTCCGGCTGAATCGTCGGCGGCACCCCGAGCGGCTGGCAGTATCCGACGGCGTCGACGATCTGACGCACCGCGTGCTGTCCGACCGCGCGTGGGCTATTGCAGAGGGACTTCGCTCGCGTGGCCTGCAAGCCGGGGATCGTGTAGGGGTCCTTACCGGAAACAGTTGTTTCGCCATCGAGACCTACCTCGGGGTTCTCTGCGCGGGCGGTGTCTACGTTCCCTTCAACTGGCGTTGGGCAACTGCTGAATTGCGGCACGGGATCACCCTCACCTCGCCACGGTTCGTGCTCGTCGAGGATCAGTTCGCCCAGGCGATGGATGAACTGGGTGAGGTAGCCGGTGTCTCGTTCGAGCGTCTCGACGAGAACGGCGGTTACCGGGACCTCCATGTCGATGGAGCTGATGGTGCTGCGGAGCCCACGATCCTCCCGAAACCCGAAGACCCAGCCGTCGTCCTCTTCACCGGGNGGACCACAGGGTTCTCCAAGGGCGTAGTGCTCTCGCATCGCAGCGCTGTCTTCAATGCCATCAACGAGTTGGCCGACCTGNGCCTTCGGTGCTGCCCCCATCAGGTCGGGCTCTCGACCACGCCCTTGTTCCATTCGGCTTCGTTGCTGACCGTCTTCACCCCGCACTATGTGGGCGGCGGCACCTCGATCCTGATGCGGCGGTTTTCCGAGGACGAGTTCGCCGACCTCGTGGAGCGGTTCTCGGTCACATCGACATTTGCGACACCGAACATGTTGCGACGCCTCGCCAATGCCGGGGCCTTCACCTACCCGAAAGGGCGATCGCTGCGGCAGATCCACTCCGGTGCCGGCCTCCTCAAGATGCCTGACAAGGTTGCGCTCCACGAGCTGCTGCCCGATGTGCAGCTCTTCTTCAGGTACGGCTTGACCGAAGCAGGACCTATGGTGACTCGACTGAGGAGCGAGGACATGCTCCGCCCGGAGCTCGACGGTTCCATCGGTTCCGAGTACACCTTTGCCGAGGTGCAACTGAGAGACCCCGAGGGCAAAGAGGTTCCCGACGGGGAGCTCGGCGAGATCTGTGTGCGCGGACCCGGTTTGATGACCGAGTACTTCCAACAACCGGATGCGACGCGGTCGGCAGTCCGGGATGGCTGGCTGTATACCGGTGACCTGGCCGTGCGTGGAGAGGACGGCAACTTCTTCTTCCGCGACCGGATGAAGGACATGATCAAGTCCGGTGGTGAGAACGTGTACGCCTCGGAGATCGAGCAGTTGCTGTACGCCCATCCAGCGGTCATGGAATGTGGCGTCCTGGGCGTCCCGAGCGTGGAGTGGGACGAGGAGGTACGTGCGGTCGTGGCATTGCGACCCGGTGCTCGAGCTTCCGAGGACGAACTGCGCGTCTATCTGCGCGAGCACCTCGCCGGTTACAAGATCCCGAAGGTGTTTGCTTTCATCGACTCCGACGACATGCCCGTCAATGCCAGTGGAAAAATAGTCAAGGCCCGACTTCGCGCCGTCGTCGGCTGGTGACCGTATGCGCTTTCCCGGGACAACTCTCGAAGCTAGGCATAGGAGTGAGATGCTTCCCTATCGATCATGGCTCTTCGTTCCCGCGCACAAGGGCACGTGGGTCGACAAGGCGGTCAAGGCCGGAGCGCAAGCCCTGATCCTCGACCTGGAAGACGCAGTTCCGGAGGCTGACAAGCCGCTGGCTCGCGAAGTCGCCGCTGAATCCATCGATCACCTGGCCGCAGATGCTCCGGAGGTCGGTGTCATCGTCCGGGTCAACGCCCTCGATACGCCGCACTTCGGAGCAGATCTCGAGGCCGTCGTGCGCCCGGGACTACAGGCGCTGCTGCTGCCGAAGATCTATACCGATCACGACATCATCGCCTTTGATGCGCTCGTTCGGCACTTCGAGCTGAGAGCCGGCCTCGAGCTCGGAACGGTCGGCCTGATTCCCTCGTTCGAGACTGCTCGTGGACTCGTGAACGCCGAGGAGATCGCCCGGCACCCGAGAGTCGTGAGCCTCATGGCGGCTGCGGCGAAGGACGCCGATATCTCGCGAGAGGTCGGCTTCACCTGGACGCCCGAAGGATTGGAGACGCTCTACCTGAGGAGCAGGGTCATCCTTGCCGGCAGGGCGGCCGGAATCGGTCACATCGTCGTCGGGCTCTGGCAGGACATACACGATCTCTCCGGACTCCGAGGTTTCGCCGAGGCGAACAAGCAGCTCGGATTCACCGGACAGGTCCTCATCCACCCCAGCCACGTCGAGACGGTCAACGAGGTCTACGCCGTCTCGGAGAAGGAACTGGATCGCTACCAGGCGATGGTCGATGCCTATGAATCGGGTGCTGCGAACGGGCAGGGCGCGGTGCTCTTCGAGGGCGAGCATATCGACCTCGCCCATGCGCAGAATGCGCGCAAGATCTTGGAGTTCAACCGCAAGCCGACCCCCGACCGTAAGGAGCCAACCCGATGAGCGGCATGTATTTCGAGGAACTGACCCCAGGGCTGGTAGTCGAGCACGCCGTGACGCGCACCGTCACCGAGACCGACAATCTGTTGTTCACGACCCTCACCATGAACCCCCAGCCGCTGCATCTCGACGAGGAGTTCGCCCGTGAGTCGATGTACGGGCAGCGCATCGTCAACAGCGTCTTCACGCTCGGGCTGGTTGCCGGGATCCACGTCGGCGACCTCACGCTCGGGACCACGTTGGGAAACCTGGGCTTCAAAGAGGTCACCTTCCCCAAGCCGGTGTTCATCGGGGACACCCTGCGAGTGGAATCGGAGGTTCTCGAGGCGCGCGAATCCTCCAGCCGGCCCAACGCCGGAATCGTCGAGTTCCGTCACCGGGCCATCAACCAGCGTGGAGAGATCGTCTGTGAGCTTCACCGCGCCGCGCTGATGCTGAAGCGTCCCGCATGAGGTAGCGCTCCGGCATCAGCTGCAACTGTCTTCGGCGGCCTCGGCGAGATCTAGGCGGTAGTGATTCCGACTCGCATACCGAACTCCTCGATGCCGAGTTGTCGGAGGATCACCCGGGTGTAGCCGGCCACGACGTCGTCCAATGACATATCGCCATCCGGGCGGTACCACGAAGAAACATGGGTGCCGATGGCGAGGATCGCATAGGTCTGCAGGCGGACGTCCAGCGGGTCCGCGCCGGTCGCATGCACCACGTCGCTGACGAGATCTCGCAGGATTTCCTCATAGGCGTCTCGCCGATTGATCACGTCGGCCCGATTCTCCGGTGGCAGTGATCGAAGCTCCGAGTTGCCGATGAACACGTCTCGCGAGCGAAGAGCGTGGAAACGGATATGGCAATCGAGGGCTAGCACGAGCCGCGAGACAGGGTCGGTGCCGGCCGCGGTGGCGTTGCGAATCGCGTCGAGGAGATCATCCAAGATCCCCACCATGATGTTGTGGAGGAGCTCGTTCTTGCCGTCGATGTGGTTGTACAGACTGCCGACCTGAATCCCTACCTCCGAGGCGATCTGTCGCAGCGAGGTGGCCTCGTAGCCGTGCTCGTTGAACAGGGAGGCTGCCACCTCCGCAATCGCGTTGGCGGTCTGCGCGCCTTGGGTTCGAGCCACAACGTGCTCCTCTCGGTTGCCGGATCGTATCAGACAAACGAACATCCGTACGTTTTAGGACGGCTGTCTCGAGGAGGCGCCCAGGCTCGTTGCGACGCCCGCCTCAACCTCGTGTTGCAACCCCCGTTGCGACATCGTGACCTCGGTACGAGAACTGCCTCTTGCCAACGCGGGCACTATGACCTACGTTACATACGAACGTACGCTAGTGAGTCTCGGCCCTCGCACTTCAAATCGATGGAGCGAGGAAGCAGGAAGGGGCACTCTGTTGAAGACGAAAGCCGCTGTCATGTGGGGCAGCTCCGGCAACTTCGAGATCAGCGAACTCGACCTCGATCCCNCCAGGGACAACGAGGTCCTGGTTCGCTACGACTACGCCGGTCTATGCCACTCCGATGAGCACCTCCGGCACGGGGATCTGACCATCGATCCGCCGATGGTCGGTGGTCACGAGGGGTCGGGTGTCGTCGAGGAGGTCGGCCCGGGGTGCACANACCTGAAGCCCGGCGATCACTTCATCTCCTCCTGGATGCCGTACTGCGGACACTGCAGGTTCTGCATGATGGGCAAGTCCAACCTCTGTGACAACGGCGCCTTCCTCATGCAGGGCACCATGCTGGACGGAACGCAGCGACTTCATGGGCGCGGAAAGGGCATGGGTGGGGTCGACCTGCTCGGCACCTTCTCCCAGTGGAACGTGATTCCCGAGTCGGCAGTGGTCAAGATCGACGAGAACTTGCCCTTGGACACCATGGCCATCCTGGCCTGTGGAGTGCCTACCGGTTGGGGCTCGGCCGTCTACGCCGCGAAGACACAGCCCGGTGACGTCACCGTCGTGTACGGCATCGGTGGCATTGGAATCAATGCCGTGCAAGGTGCCCGGCATGCCGGCTCGCGAGTCATCGTTGCTGTCGATCCCTTGGAGTTCAAGCGTGAGACCGCCCTGAAGCTCGGTGCCACCCACGCATTCGCGGACGCTGCTGAGGCGCAGGAGTTCGTCTGGGATCTCACTTGGGGGCAGGGTGCCGATGCGGCGATCGTCACCGTGGGGCTGGTCCAACCGCAGGTCGTCACCGAAGCCTTCACCATCATTCGCAAGGGCGGCACGGTCGTCGTGACGGCGCTGGCCAACCCTGAGACGAAGCTCGAGATTCCCAGCCTCGAGCTCACGCTCTACGAGAAGCGTCTGGTCGGCTGCCTCTTCGGAAGTGGCAGCCCCAACCAGGACATCCGAAAGATGATCCAGCTCTATCAGTCAGGGCAACTGCACCTCGATGAGCTGATCACCAGGCGCTACAAGCTGGAAGAGGTCAACCAGGGATACGACGACCTCCTCGAGGGCATCAACATCCGCGGCATCCTCGAAATCGACCACTGAAGGGGAACGACATGACTCAGACTGCTGACATCGGCGTCGAGGAGCTGGCCTCTCGGCTGGCTCGACTCGAGGACGTCCGCGCCATCGAACAACTGAAGTACACCTACGCCAACTTCTGCGACAACGCCTACGATCCCGAGGGCATCGCAAGCTTGTTCACCGAGGACGGGCGTTGGGTCGTTGACGGCGAGGGCGGTTCGATGGTTGGGCACGAGGAGATCAAGGCCCATTTCCGGGCGCTGTCGGAGAAGATCACCTGGGCGCAGCACTACATGCTGAACCCGCGCGTCGAGGTGGCTGATGACGGCCGGTCGGCGACCGGCTTGTTCCGGCTGCTTTGCCTGTGCACGATCGAGCGCACCGACGACCCGTCCGAGAAGGATGCGGTCCTGCTGACGGTGAACTACACCGACAAGTTCGTGAAGCGGGACGGCGCCTGGTACTTCGAGGAGCTCGTGGGCAAGACCCACCAGGTCTCGAACTGGGATCAGGGCTGGGTTCAGCAGCCTTTCCGTCCCTGAGTAGCACATAGGGCCGGTGCGGCTAGGGGCGCACCGGTTCTCTTGTCGGGAACTCCCACTTGGGTGCTCCCTTAGTAAGACTAACGTTAGTTCGTAAACAAAGGATCACCGATGAAAACCACTCCTCGTAGGCGGCTGGCTCTGTCCGGATNNGCCGTCCTGTCGCTGTTGTCGTTCGCGGCGTGTTCTGCAAGCGACCCCAACTCGGCGTCGAACACCACTGACGAACCTGACTCTCCGTCGGCTTCCAGCAGCGACACCCCGGGAGCCGGCGACGACGGGCAGCCGTTGCCGGTCGACCAACTCTGCGGTGACCAGCCGCTCAAGATCGCGCACGTCGCGGGATTCGGCGGAAACTCCTGGCGCAAGATCACTCAGGCAGAACTCGAGGATGAGCTTTCCGCCTGCTCGAACGTCACCCTCGACTACACCCAGACCGATGGTGATCTGCAGAAGTACATCACTGCGATCAACTCCTACAGCGCCCAGGGCTACGACGCCATCATCACCTACGACGACTTCGGCAACCAGGCGCTGAGCGCGCTTCAGGCCGCCTTCAACGCCGGTGTCGTCGTGGTGCCCTACATCGCTGACCCGGGCGGCCAGGTGGGCACGGACTACTCCGGTTATGTTCAGTACAACTTCGACACCGAGGGCGACACGATGGCGAAGTGGCTGGCCGATCTGGTTGAGCCCGGAGCCNAATTGCTCTTCACCGGCGGTCTTCCTGGCGGTAGCCCCTCCACCGTTGCTCTGTGGGATGGCGTCAACGAGACGAATGACGAGCTGGGCAACCCGCTCGTACCGCTGACCAAGGAGCCGATGGCTTCCAGCTGGGACCCGGCCTTCATGCAGAAGGCAGCCGCTGGTGCGCTGGCGAAGTACNCCCAGATCGACGCGATCGTCTCGGACTACGGCAACGCCGACAAGGGGACGCTGCGAGCCTTCGTCAACGCCGGCCGTAAGATCCCGCCGCTGGCCACGTCAGCGACCGACAACGAGCTGGGCTGCATGTGGATCGATCTGCACGAGAAGAACCCGGACTTCCAGCTCCTGACCTTGGACGGCACCACGACGGTGGTTCGGATCGCCGCTCGCAAGGCACTGGCGGCGTTGAACGACCTGCCTGACAACGAGCCGACGAACTTCGATCTGGAGACGTTCGTCGACACCGCGAACGGCAAGTTGCCCACGTGCAACGAGGACCTTCCCNCGGACGCAGACCTCTCCTCGGCTCTATCCCCGGAGAAGCTCGCAGCCGTCTTCCAGTGAGGCTATCTACGCACTCGTAAGGAGGGCATCGTGACTCAGCCCGAGGTGGCCGATCTCGACCCGACCCCGTTGAGCCAGCACCGACCCAGGTACTCCTCCACCTGGATCAGGTCGACAAGAGGTACCCCGGAGTGCATGCGCTCAAGGGAGTGTCGCTCGAGGTGCACGCCGGCCGTGTCCATGCGATCGTCGGCGAGAACGGCGCGGGGAAGAGCACCCTCGTCGGGGTGGCGGCCGGCTCCGTCCAGGCGGATTCCGGCAGCGTCGAGATCAACGGGCTGCAAAGCGATACCCCTTCGCCGGAGTGGGCGAGGGAGGCAGGGCTGGCAATCGTGTACCAGGAGCCGGCCCTCCTCCCGGACCTCACTGTCGCAGAGAACATGGCTTTGGCCATGCCCCGGGCCACGCGTCCGGCGATGCGCGATCAGGTCGCGTGGGCCCGGGACATCCTCGGTCGTTGGTCGGCTGTCGCGCGCATCGATCCCACGCTTCCGGTTCGAGAACTGCGACCTGATGCCAGGTTCGTGGTCGAGATCAGCCGGGCATTGACGGAAAATCTGCCGGTCTTGATTCTCGACGAACCGACCGAGCATCTCCTTCCTGCTGCGGTGGAGGAGTTGTTCACCCTGATCGGTGAGCATGTTCGGTCCGGTGGCGCGGTGGTCTACATTTCGCACCGTCTGGGCGAGGTAATGCGGATCGCAGACACTGTTTCGGTCCTCCGAGACGGCGCTCTTGTCGGCACGATGCCCCGCGAAAAGGTCACCGAGCAGGATGTGGTCAACCTGGTCGTGGGCCACGAGGTCGTACCAGGAGAGCACCGGGCGGGTGGCGACGAGGTCGCCCAGGCGGAACGTCTCACCGTCNCGGGGTTCTCGGGTCGAACCTTCTCCGACGTCGATCTCGAGGTGCGAGCCGGTGAGATCCTCGGTTTTGCCGGAATCGAGGGTCAAGGTCAACGCGATGTCCTCCGTGCATTGGCCGGCCTCGAGTCCGGCCGCGGTGACGTGCGCGTCAACGGCGAGAGCGTCAACACGCGGAGCCCGGCAGCGGCCAAGCGCGGCGGAGTCTCCTACCTCCCGCAAGATCGTCACAACGAGGGCATCCTTGCGCGCCTGACCTTGCGCGAGAACGCCGCCATCTCGGCATTGAGCAGGATCTCCCGGCTCGGTTTCACCTCCGCTCGGCGCGAGCGGAAACTCGTCGGCGAGCAGTTTTCCGCGCTGCGGGTCAAGGCGCCTTCGGCCGAGGTCGAGATCCGCTCGCTCTCAGGCGGTAACCAACAGAAGGTGGTCCTGAGCCGCGTGCTCATCGCAGGATCTCAGGTCATCCTCGCCGACGAGCCGACCCAAGGAGTCGATGTCGGAGCCCGCGAGGAGATCTACGAGATTCTGCGCGAGGCAGCTCGCGATGGCATCGCGGTCATCGTGCTGTCCTCCTCTACAGCCGAGCTCGAGCAGCTTTGCGACCGCGTCGTCGTCTTCTCGCGCGGCCAGGTCGTCGCAGAGCTGCGGGGCACTTCTCTGACAGACCACGCAATCACCGAAGCCGCTTTGACAGCCAGCAAGGCCAAGGTCGACAAGGGCGCGCGAACGGGCCGTTCCGCCGCCACCCCGAACACCCTTCTGCGACGCATCGGCCGCAACGACCTCATGCCGTCAGCAGTGCTCGCTGTGGCCATCGTCGTACTCGGCATCGTGGCTGTCGGCAAGACACCCTTCTACTTGACCGAGCGAAACTTCAGCCTCGTCCTACCACTGCTTGCCACGCTCGCCTTCTTCGCGATGGCCCAGCAGATGGTCATGATGGTCGGTGGCATCGACTTGTCCGTGGGACCTCTGGCAAGCTTCCTGGTGGTTGTCGCATCCTTCTCGTTGGGCGCCTATCGATCCACGGCCGGCATGTTCTTGGGCATGCTCGTCGTTCTTCTTTGCGCGATGGCTGCCGGCGCCTTCAACTGGCTTCTTGCCTCGGTCGTCAAGATCAACCCGCTCATGGCGACATTGGTGACCTTCACTTTGCTGCAGGGTCTCGCGTACCTGATCAGACCGCTCCCCGGCGGTCAGATCGACCCTCGCTTCACGACCTGGGTCCGATCGACTTGGGGCTTCATGCCCATGATGATGGTGGTCGCGATCGTCGTTGCCGTGTGTCTGGAGATCTGGCTGAGGAAGTCGCCACGAGGGGTCCGCCTACGCGCGGTCGGCTCCAACCCGGAGACCGCTGAGAAGGTCGGTATCAGGTCACGCTGGGTGACCCTCGGCGCTTATGTCGGTTGCTCGGTCCTCGTGGTCCCGGCCTCGATGCTCCTGATGGCTCAGGCAGGGACCGGCAACCCCAGCATCGGCGACAGCTATACCTTGGCGAGCATTGCTGCCGTAGTCCTCGGCGGTGCCTCCATCTTCGGCGGCCGTGGATCCTTCGTCGGCGCTCTCATCGGAGCGGCCCTCATCACCCAGGTCAACACCGTCGTTCAATTCCTCGGGCTCCAGCTGTACTGGCAGCAGTGGCTGCTCGCCACGCTGACGATCGTCTCGGTCGCGCTGTACAGCAAGACGCGCGCGGTCCTTGAAAGGAGTGCGCAGTGAGCACCAGCACTCCAGCGCCGATGCCACCGACTGTGCCCGGGCCTGCCCCGGGGATGGCGCCCTACCGATTTCGCCAAAGCTGCTCGTCGATGGCCGGCGGCTATGCCGGTCGTCGTCGTCACGATCGCGCTGTTCGTTCTCAGCTGGATCATCGCCCCAGGAAGCGTGTCCCGGAGCGGGATCGACTCGCTGCTGCCGTTCGCGGGCATCCTGGCGCTGGCAGCGGTTGGGCAGACGCTGGTCGTCATGCTTCGGGGAATAGATCTCTCGCTTCCCGGGATGATGACGCTGGCCGCCATGGTGAGTTCGCAGTACGCAGCTGAGCACGGGGACAACGTCCTGGCAGCGCTGGTGATCGTTGCGGTGATCGCGATAGTCGTCGGCACGCTCAACGGTTTGGCGATCACGGTGTTTGCCGTGACTCCGCTGGTCGCGACACTTGCGATGAATGCGGCGCTGTTCGGCACCGTCCTCGCCTATTCCGGGNGTACGCCCTCGCGCGCTCCGGACGCTGTTGCCAACTTTGCGCTCGACAAGACGATCGGCGTCTCGAACACGGTGTGGCTGGCGATTGCGCTGGTGATCGTCACTGCTGTCGCAACCAACAAGACAACCTGGGGCCGCAGGATCGTCGCAGTCGGTGCCAACGATCGTGCCGCGCGCGCCGCCGGCATCCGTGTGACGCAGGTGCAGATCAGCGGGTACATCGCGGCCGCGCTGTGCTACGCGGCCGCCGGAGTGGTACTCGCGGGCTACGTCAGCACTCCGAACACCAACGCGGGCAACTCCTACCTGCTGCCCTCGATCGCAGCAGTGGTCGTGGGAGGCACCGCTCTCACAGGTGGTCGCGGCACGGTCGTGGGTTCGGCCGTTGGGGCGCTCTTCTTGAGCCAACTGACCCAACTCGTCTTCTCCCTGGGCGCCCCGACCTCCACCCAGTTGATGATCCAGGCCGCGGTTCTTGCCATTGCCGTAACGGCTCAGGGTGTTGGCCTCCGCTCCTGGCTTGCGTCTACCGTCAAGAAGGAGCACAAGTATGGCTGACCAGCCCACACTCAACGACGACCACGACCGCNNGGGCGTCTCAGGGGCACGGTTGCGCTCATCACTGGCGCGGCACGTGGCCAAGGGGCATCCNACGCCCGATTCCTCGCTGCCGAGGGAGCGGACCTGATCCTGCTCGATGCGGTCACTGCGATCGCTGAAGTCGGCTACCCCATGCCCGGTCCCGCCGAGCTCAAGCAGGTCATGGCCGAGGCAGAGGAACTCGGTGCCCGGGTAATCACCATTGAGGCGGACACACGCGACCTGCCTGCGGTGGAAGCCGCGGTCACCGAAGCGGTCTTCACACTTGGTCGACTCGACACGGTCGTCGCCAATGCCGGCGTCCTGGGTGAGCCGGCTCGAACCTGGGAGTTGACCCAGTCCGAATGGGACTCGGTCATCGGAGTCAACCTGACCGGCGTATGGGCCACGCTCAAGGCGGCGACCCCGCACATGATCTCGGCCGGCAACGGTGGGTCGATCATCTTGATCAGCTCCATCGCCGGTCTTCGTGGAGTCCCGGGCGTCAGCAACTACGTCGCCAGCAAACATGCGCTTGTCGGCTTGGCGGGCTCCCTGGCGAACGAGGTGGCGGAGTACGGCATCCGCGTCAACACGATCCACCCCACCAACGTCCGGACACCGATGATCGACAATCCGGTTTCGGCCAAGATTTTCAGACCCGACCTCGATGACCCGACCCTCGAGGACGGCATCGAGACCTTGCGACGCATCAATCTCTTCGCCGACCCCTGGGTCGAGGAAGAGGACATCTCCGCTGCCGTTGTGTGGCTTGCGTCCAACGATTCACGCTTTGTCACGGGCGCAGCCATTCCGNTCGACGCGGGCATGCTGGCGAAGTACAGCGGCTGAGGTACAGCCAACCAACGAGAGGAAACGAGCATGAGCGACAAATCCCAGATCGTGCGCACCGTCGCACTTCTCGGCCGCAAGCCGGGTATGACCTTCCAGGAGTTCGACACGTACTGGAGAGAGGTCCACGCGCCCTTGGCCGAAAAGGTGCCGGGCGTGATCCGCTACATCCAGCGACACGTCGTCCCCAACCCTGAGACCGGTGAACCCGACAACGGGTTCGGCATCGACAGGCTGGTCATGCTCGACTACGAAAGCGAAGCCGCCATGAACGACGGCTGGGCTACCGAGGCAGGTCAAGCTGCCCTCGCAGATGTCCCCAACTTCCTCGGCGAACACTTCGTGGTCACCCTGGAGGACCACGTCGTCGTCGGCGAAGACCTCTACTGATCGGAAGGAGACCAGGACATGAAGATTGGCGGCGTTTACTTCTTCACCGATGACGGACCGGACCCGGTCGAGTTCGCACAAGCCGCGGAGAGCTACCAGTTCGAGAGCCTGTTCCTGCCTGAGCACACTCACTTCCCGCTGTCGCGAAGGACCCCGTACCCGGCTGCCTACGGCGGCGGCGAACTGCCGACGTTCTATCTGCACACACTCGATCAGATCGTGACGCTCTCGATGATCGCGGCTCGAACCTCGACACTCACCTTGGGCACAGGCATCTGTCTCCTTGCCCAGCACGACGCAATCTCCAAGGCGAAAGAGCTCGCGACTCTCGACTACTTGTCGGACGGCCGGCTCATCGCAGGCGTCGGCTTCGGGTGGAACCAGGACGAGGCCGAGGCTCACGGAGTCGTCTGGAAGAACCGCTTCGGGATCATCCGCGACAAGGTCAAGGTCATGCAGGCGTTGTGGACCCAGGACGAGGCAAGCTTCGAAGGCACTCACGCATCGCTGGCTCCGAGCTGGTCGTGGCCGAAGCCCAAGCAGGTCGGTGGCCCCAAGATCTATTTAGGTGGGGCCGGCCCGACCACGATGCGCCATGCAGCCCAGTGGGCCGACACGTGGTACGTCGTGCCTCCGCCGGACGACCCCACGCTGGAGAAGAGCATCCCTAAGTTCTGGGAGATCGTCGACGAGGTCGGCCGAGACCGGAGCACGATCGGTATCGCCGTCGCATCTGCTCCGCCCGACCCGGCAGTGCTCGAACGCTACGTCGCGCAAGGCGTCGAGCGGGCCGCGCTCTGGATCAATCCCGCGAGCAGCCCGTCCGAGGGGATGGCGAACCTCGAGAGCGTGGCCAAGGTCCTAGCCGAGTTCAGCGGCTGATCACCCGGCGCGGGCCTTCTCGGGTCTCGCCACGAGCTCTACCTCACTACGGGCGGGTCGCTCGCGACTCGCCCGTAGCGATCCGACGTCAGGAGCCTCAGCATGTCCTCACCCCTTGTGGTGCCTTCGGCCTTCGGTACCGGGCCACACTTCCACGACCTCGAAGTCGGAACTGTCATTGAAGGCCCTGGCATGACCATCACCGACACACATCTGGTGACTTGGGCTGGACTCACCGGAGACATCGTTTCGCTGCATCTGGACGAGACCGTGGCGGCTGCGACATCGTTCGGTACCCGTATCGCACATGGCCCGCTGGTCATGAGCCTCGGCCTGGGACTCCTGACACAGACAGGTATCTTCAAAAACGTCGTAGCGTGGCTGGGCGTCGACGAAGTTCGCGCCAAGGCGCCGACCAAGATCGGTGACACCATCCACCCCCGCGCGACTCTGCTCGCGGCACGCATCACCTCGTCAGGCGAGCAAGGCATCTGGACGTTCGGCTACGAGATGGTGAACCAACGTCNNGAGACCGTGATGACCTTCTCGAGCAGTCTGATGATCGCCCTGGCGTGAGGGGAGCGCGAGGGCAGTGACGCTACCGCTGATCGAAAGCGAAGAGCGGCAAGCGCTGCGCGATGTGGTTTCGGCTCTTGCCCGTGCCCACGGTTGGTCCTACTTCGCCCGATGCATTGCACAGCAACGATTCCCGGACGAACTATGGGCAGAGTTGTCCTCTTCCGGCTTTGCCGGGCCGAACGTCAGCGAATCCGACGGCGGTCCCGGAGGGACCCTGACCGACTTGGCTGTCGTTGCCGAAGAAGTCGCAGCAGCTGGTTGTCCCCTTATGACGCTGGTCGTATCACCGGCAGTATGCGGTCCGCTGATCTCCGAGTTCGGCTCGCAGGCTCAGCGAGCCACTTGGTTGAAGGGGATCGGAGACGGCTCCGTCCGAATGGCGTTTGCACTCACAGAGCCTGAGGCGGGAAGCAACACGCACCGGATCCGTACCCGGTTGCGACAAGTGGCGCCAGGTAGGTGGCACTTGCGTGGTGAGAAGCACTTCATCTCCGGAGTCGACGAAGCGGCCGGTGTGCTGGTCGTTACGCGGGTAGGCGCGAATGACGAAACACCAGCCAGATTCGGACTCGCGATCGTCGATCCCCATGCTCCAGGCGTCCAGTTCACCCCTGTACCTATGCAGGTTCGCGCCGCGGAACGCCAGTTCGTCGTCCGGTTCGACGATGTGGAGCTCACCGATCGTGACCTCATCGGTGAGTCGGGGCTACCTTTGGCGGCGCTGTTTCGCGGACTGAATCCGGAGCGGCTCGTCTCGGCTGCCACCTGTATCGGCCTAGGCAGGTACTTCGTCGAACGTGCGGCCGGCTACGCACGGAGCCGCACTGTCTGGGCTCACCCGATCGGCGCCCATCAGGGCATTGCGCATCCCTTGGTCAGGGCTCACGCAGCAGTGGAATCGGCACGCGTTCTGTTGTCACACACCCTCGAGCTCACCGAACTCGGGCGTGAGACCGAGGCCGCAGCGAACTTGACCAAGTTGCTCGCCACGGAGGCGGTCGCCCAAGCGCTCGAAGTGGCGATTCAGGTACATGGTGGCAACGGGCTCTCCGACGAGTACGGAATCGCGCACCTGTGGGGCTTGGTCCGCATGTACGGCATCGCTCCCGTCAGTCGCGAGATGATGCTCAATCACATCGCCACCCATGATCTGGGGCTACCGAAGAGTTATTGAGGTCTCTGCACAGCCGCAACGAAGCGGGGAGATATGCCGAACCGCAGGCCACGCGCGTGGATCGCGTCGACCTGCGGTTCGAGTGTGGCCAGGGGCGGGGTCGAACCGCCGACCTTCCGATTTTCAGTCGGACGCTCGTACCAACTGAGCTACCTGGCCAAGACAGAGTGACTCTACCGGACGAGGGTTCAGCGGCAGAAATCCGGTGGCGGGATCTCGGCAACGATGCATCCGATGACGGCAGCGGGCGTGCCCTGGGGTTGCCACTCGGTGAAGGTCAGGGCCTGGCTGGAGGAGAGGAGGCCCTCGTCGCCGAGCACGGTGGCGGCTGTCGGATCCGTATGGCCGTGGGCTTTGAGGAGAGCCTCCTTGCGTGTCCACAGCTGGGTGAATGCCTCCAGCGGATCGGGTTGGAGACAGATCCACCGGTGCTCAGGCTGCGACAGCGCGCGAGCCGGGACCGAGCGTGCCCGGGTCTCCACGTCGATCCCGCACGGACGCCTCGAAGCCACGGCGGCTACGTAGCCCTGGGTGTGGCTGAGGCTGATGTAGACGTCATGGCCGTCGATGCCGGGCCGTCCGTGGTCATAGGCACCACAGCGTGGACAGGATTGGCTGAGCGAGAGCTGGGCCGGTGCCAGCCCGAGGAGTTCCGCGGCGCAGGCGCGTGCCAGGAGATGAGCGGCGGTGTAGGAATCCCGATCTGTCTGTCGAACCAGCCGATCACGTCTGGAGGTCTCCACGGCGGTGAGAGTTGCCTCGACACGCACCTCGGTGACGGCGGCGAAGCAGGCGACAGTCACGAGACCTGCATTTCTTGCAGCAGTGCCTGAGCCACCAGCGTCGCCGCCGGGCGACGTACCAGCTCGCCATGGGTGGCTGCCACTTCGACAATGCGCACCTCGCCACCGACATGGTGTTCCCACCCTCGCGGATCGAGGTGGGTCTCAGGTCGGGGCGCTGTGGCGACCACGAGGGTGAGATCGCCGGGCAGCACTCCCGGTGGCTCGGTGCGGACGAGTTGCGCAGCCTCGATCACGCTGGTGATGCAGCCCTCCAGCACCAGGGTGGGCAATGCTGCCAAGGCGCTCCCGGAGCGACGAAGCAGTTCGATGACTCCAGTGCGCTCCAGATCGGAGTCATCGGGGGCATCCAGACCGGCCAACCGGAGAATGCCCACCAAGGCCTCGGATTCGGTCGGCACAGCGAGATGGTGCCACTGCTCGGGTGGGTAGGCGTCCAGCAGCATGACCGAGCCGACCTGTTGCCCCTCTGTCCTGGCCAGTGTTGCCACCGCATGAGCTGCCATCCCGCCGAGCGACCAGCCGGCAACATGGAACGGTCCTTCGCCCACGATGCCGCGGATCGCAGCCAGCTGCCGACGGGCCAGTGCAGTCAGATCGCCGATCGGTTCCGGGGCGCCCACTGCGATCCCGGGTGCCTGCACGGTGTGCACAGGTAGATCGAGTGGGAGATCCGCCAGCAGACCGGTGTAGCACCAGCCGAGCCCACCGGCCGGAGGTAGGAGTACCAGCGGAGCCCGGTCCCCGCCGGACCGCAAGGTGAGCACTTGAGAGAAGTCGTCACGTTGTCGCGGGTTCGTAGCGGTGATCACAGTGGCAAGACCTGACGCGGTAGGGGCCGCGAAGGCGTCCGCCAACTCGACGGTCGCACCGATCTCGTCCTCGATCCGGCCGAGCAGCCGCAAGATCGACAAGGAGTCACCACCCAGAGCGAAGAAATCGGCGTCTGCTGCGACGGCGATGTGCCCGAGCAGATCGGCGATGATTCTGGCGATCCGCTGCTCCAGTAGGTCACGGGGAACAGCTCCGTCGACGATCTCGGTGCTTGCCGGCGGAGCTATCTCGGCCAACCGCCGTCGGTCGGTTTTCCCGCTGGTGCCGAGCGGAATGTCGTCGACCGGCACCCAGTGCGAAGGCATCAGGGAGGAAGGCAGCACTGCTGCGGCAGCGACGCGCAATCTAGCGAGCACATCTTTGGGTTCGTGACTGGGCTCGTGACCTTGCTCGACCGCGTACCAGACCACCAGGTGGCCGTCGATCACACCGGCCGCTACCGCAGGGACACCAGGGACGCCGGCGAGAACAGCTTCGATCTCGCCCAGCTCGATGCGCTGCCCGCGCACCTTGACCTGATCGTCGGTACGCCCGAGGTAGCGCACTGCGCCGTCCGGTCCCCAGGCAGCCAGATCTCCGGTGCGGTAGAGCCGTCCCCACCGAGTTTGGACGAAGCGCTCCGCAGTCAGATCCGGGCGACCCACATAGCCCAGGGCAAGCTGGGTTCCACCCAGCCAGAGCTCGCCGGTGGCGCCGATGGCAACCGGCTCACCGACCGGGTCGAGCACGAAGCAGGAAGTGTTCCAGACCGGGCGACCGATGGGCACGCTGCGACCCGCGACCCCATCACCGTGACCGCAGTCCCAGACCGTCACGTCGATCGCGGCTTCAGTAGGGCCGTACAGATTGGTGGGTGCCACCCCGAACCGCTCCAAGCAGCCGGCAACCAGATCAGGGGTGAGTGCCTCACCGCTGGTGACCACAGCCCGTACGGAGGTATCAGGAGCCGAGGAGCCCTGTATTGCTTGACTGCTGCCACGATCGGCCAGGAAGGCGCGCAGCATCGAGGGGACGAAGTGCAGGACGGTGACGCGCTGGTCCCGGATCAGAGTGGCCAGCCGGCGAGGATCGCGATGGGCTCCCGGTGGCGCGATCACCACGCTCGCACCGACCTGGAGCGGCCAGTAGAGCTCCCAGACCGACACGTCGAAGGAGATCGGTGTCTTGTGCAGCACTCTGTCGATCGCAGTCAAACCGAAGTGATGCTGCATCCAGGCCAACCGATTGTCGATCGCACGATGACTGACCAGGACCCCNTTGGGGCGGCCGGTCGATCCTGACGTGAACAGCAGGTACGCCGGCGCGTCCAACTCTTCCGGAGGCGGCGTGAGCAGGGGCGCTGCGCCGGCCAGCTCATCGATGGAGCCGTCGTCGGTGATCACAAGAGCGACCGAAGCGTCTTCGAGCATCATCGCAATGCGGGCTTCGGGCAGCTCAGGATCGACAGGCAGATAGACGGCGCCGAGCAGAGCGACGGCATGGATAGCCTCGTAGAGCGCGAAGCCCCGGGAAAGGTGCAGCCCGACGACGTCTCCGGCGCGAATCCCTTTACCGGACAGGCCTCCGGCTATCCGACGAGCGCGATCCAGTAGGTCGGCATAGTTGCGCTCCTCGCCTTCGAAGCGCAATGCGATCGCAGTCGGTGTACGCGCTGCTTGGGCGAGGAATCGAGCCCCCAGTGTTGCCTCCTGGCGCTCCACGGCGGTGTCGTTGAACCGGCGCGTGACCAGGTCGAACTCGGCCTCGGGCAGCAGCGGCAGAGTCGCCAGGTCGGCATCGGGCGCTGCTGTGGCGCAGACCTCGAGCCAATGAAGCAGCCGGTCCAAGTGGAGGTCCAAGGCTGCCTCGTCGTAAAGATCGGGATGAGCGTCCAACTCCAGGCGCACCTTCCGCCCTCTCCCCGGAGTACCGCGCAGAGTGAGCGTGATGTCCTCGACCGGACCGGCGGTGAGATTGCGTACCAAGCCGGCCACGCCGTCGAAGTCCAGCTCGAGGGAGAACGGGATCAGGTTGAGCTGGAGGCCGAACAGGTCTCCGCCGGTCAGCCTCCTCAGCCGACGGGCCAGCTGTTCCTGGCGCTCGAACGGATGCTGGCGTACCGCCTCTTGCTCGAGACGGGCCGACTCCAGGGCCTGACGCCAGGTTCCCGCGGCCAAGATGCCGATCGGAAGAACGTTCATGGCGGTGCACACGGTGGTGGCGCTGAGAAGCTGCCCGATTCCGGGCACCGATCGGTTCATCAGCGGCAAGCCGATCCGGCCACTGGCAACTCCGAGCATCCTCGCGACGTAACTGCCCACCGCAGCAGTGACCAGATCTGCCCAGGTCGTGCCGAGCTCGCGCGCGCCTCGGACCAGCGTCTTCTGAAGATCGTCGGGGACGTCGATCGCGTGCCGGATTGCCGCAGGCGCCGGGGTAGCGATCCGCCCGGTCAGCGATACCGGCCCGCTCATGGTGGCAAGTCGCTCGTCCCAGAAGGACTCCGACTCAGGCAGCCGGTGGTCCTCGGCGACGAGCTTGCCCAGATCGACCGAGGCCGAGCCGGTGGCGCCGCCGTAGAGCTCGGCAACACGGCGAAGGAGCTGCTGGATGCCGTAGCCGTCGAGCACTACATGGTGCGCGGCATGCCACCACCACATCCGGTCGCCTCCCAACAGCAGCAGGCCGGTGCGGGTGAGTTTCCCGGCCAGCAGATCGAAGGGGTCGGAGAGAACCTCACTCAGCCATTGGGTTGCCGTGCCCTCGTCAGCGACATCGACGATGGAGAGCTCGACCGGCGTGGCCCTGAGCACTCGTTGACGTGGGCCTTCAGGCGTCATCGCGAAGGCCACCCGCAGCTGCTCGAACTCGGCGTAGGCGGCATCGATCGCCCGGGCGAGACGAATCGGATCGATCGGCAAGGGAAGCTCGATCACTTCCGCGGTGGTGTAGGCCGGATTGCCGGGGTCGAGCTGGTGGGCGAAGAAGATCCCCTGCTGGGCGGGTGTCAGCTCCAGCCAAGGACCGGGATCAGACTCCAACGCTTTGTGCCTGTAGGCGCAGCCAGCTCAAGGTGGGGGTGCGGGTGAACTCGCCGAAGTCGATGTCCAGACCGTCATCGGTCAACAGGTCGAGGAAGTCGAACGCTCGCAGTGAGTCCAGCCCCAGTTTGAACCAGTCGGCCTCGGGGTCCGCGAAGAAGGCATCGATCACCTCGGCGGGAAGGAGCCCGGCAAGGGCGCCGCGGAATCGCTCGTCCCATTCGGTAGAGCTCGGGTCCCCACCGTCGGTGAGCTGTTCGACCACATCGTCGGCCAGGAGCACGATTCCGCTGCACGAGGCGACCTGGGCCAGTGCGCGGCGATGCTCGTCGGCTCCGAGATCGGCTACTGCATCCGCGACGACGAACGGATGGATTTCGCGTTGGAAAGCCTCCAGCGCGGTCGCGGCGACACCGATGTGCGCGTACACGCCGGTGATGACCAACTGCGTGCGCTCGACTCGTGCCAATTGCTCGGCGAAGTCGCTGCGAGCAAAGGCGCTGTAGCGGTGCTTGGTCAAGACGGTGTCGGTCGCCGCCGGTGCCAAGGCCGTCACGATGTCGGTGTGCTCGCTGATCGCGTGCATTCCGGGGCCCCACAGATCCCTTGGAGTCCGCGATCGGCAGGGTCCTGATCGCCTTGTTGAGCGGTGTAGAAAACGGGCACGCCATTGCAGCGGGCGACATCGAGGATTCGCCGGGTTGCCGCGACTGCGCGTGTGAGCGCAACGCTGCCGTCGGTGAACCTGCGCGTGAAGTAGTGCTGCATGTCGTGCACGAGGACTGCGGCGCGGTCACGCTCCAGACGCCAAGTGGCTCGGTTCGAGGGTAGGTCGGCCAGCGGCGGGGTGTAGTCGATCCCAGCCGGCAAACTAGGCGAATCGGCAACGTCATGACTGCTCCTGGTCAGAGGTGGTCAGGGAGGTGGCGAGCATGGTGCGCAACTCGCGGCGACTGTTCTTGCCGACGTGGGTTTCGGGTAGTTCGTCGACGAAGACGACTTGGTCGGGAATCTTGAAGGTGGCAAGGCCGGCGGCGCGGAGGAACCCGGGGAGATCGGAAGGCTGGGGCCGTTCCGGTTCGATGCGGACGACCAGCGTGATCCGCTCCCCGAGATAGATGTCGGGGATGCCGACGGCAACCGCGTCCAGGACATCGGGGTGAGCCAGGGCGAGCCCCTCGAGCTCATCGACCGGCACCTTCTCTCCGCCACGGTTGATCAGGTCCTTGTCGCGCCCGGTGACGATCAGGTGCCCGCTGGGCAAACGTCGCACCAGGTCGCCGGTGCGGTAGAAGCCGTCCGCGGTGAACGCGTCCGCGTCCGCCTGCGGGGCGCGGTAGTACCCGCGGATGGTGTAGGGCCCACGAGTCAGCAGAGCCCCCGCCTCGCCTTCGGGCACGTCGACGTCATCGGCGTCGACGATCCGGATCTCGTCGTCGGGCGAGATCGGCCGACCCTGGCTGGTGTACCGAATCTCGGGCGGGTCGTCGTCGCGGGTGTAGTTGACCAGGCCCTCGGCCATCCCGAAGACCTGTTGGAGCTGGACCCCNAGCACCTGTTCGATCTCGGGGGCGATCGAGTCCGCAAGCCGGGCACCGCCGACTTGGAGGACCTGCAAAGTGCTCAAGTTCGGAGTGCGTCTCCGGGCGGCCGACACCCAGGCCTGTGCCAGCGGTGGAACAAGCGCGGCGTGCGTGATCCGTTCGGTCTCGATCAGCCGGAATGCCGTGCGTGGACTGGGATCTGGCGCCAGCACCACCGCTCCGCCGGCATGCAGCACACCGAGGATTCCCGGTGAGCTCATCGCGAAGTTGTGTGCGGCAGGCAGGACGACGAGTTGCCTGGTCTCGGTGGTGAGGGCGCAGATATCGGCGCTGGCCCGTACCGAGTAAAGGTAGTCGGCATGGGTACGTGGGATGAGCTTGGAGACCCCGGTTGTTCCACCGGAGAGTTGCAGGAACGCGATCTGCTCGGCGCTGACGGACGGCATGGCCACGTCGCCCACTTGCGTGGGTTGGGTCTGCATCACGTCGATCAGCAACGGAGGTGTGACGCCGCGATCTGCGACCGCGGCAGAGACGGCGGCATGCATCCCCTGATGATCCACGTCGCCGGTCCCTCCTGCGACGACGAGCGCGGCGGCATCGGAAAGCGCGCAGAACTGGGTCAATCGAGCNTCGCGATGCGCAGGCAGCGCGAAGACCGGAACGGCGCCGAGCCGGAAGAGGCCGAGAACCGTTTCCAGGTACTCCACGATGTTCGGCAATGCGACCACGACCCGGTCCCCGGGTTCGATGCCGAGGTCGTGGAAGTAGGTGGCCGTCGCCCATGCCCGACGACCGAGCTCGGCATAGCTCCAGTGTTGGGCCGTTCCATGCGCGTCGAACCCGACAACAGCCTCGCGTTCGGCGAAGCGCTCGGTGCGGTCTTCGATGAACGCGGCGAAGGTCTCCGTGGTCCAGTAGCCGAGCTGCCGATAGCGCTCGGTGAGATGCGCGGGCCAGCCACGTACTGCCGCAATCGGAGAACGTGTCACAATCCCACCGCCTTCATCATCGTGGTGAGCTTGGCTGTGGTCTCACGTACCTCGGTCTCGGGATCGGAGCCGGCCACGATGCCTGCGCCGGCGAACAGACGTAGCCGCTCGCCATCGAGCACGCCGGCCCTGATCGTCACCGCGAATTCTCCGTTGCCGTCGGCGTCGACCCATCCGACTGCTCCGGCGAGCGGCCCGCGATCCTCTTCCTCGAGTTCGGTGATCACCCCGAGGGCCGCGGCGGTCGGCACGCCTCCGACGGCCGGAGTGGGGTGCAACAGGCACGCCAGGTGTAGAGCGCTCAGGCCGCCGTTGCCTTCTGTCAGCCTCGCCTGGATCTGGGTCCCCAGGTGATGCAGGGTGTCGGTGGAGACCAAGCGGGGTTGAGGATCAGCCACGATTTCGATGCATATCGGCTCCAGCGCAGCCATGATCTGCTCCACGACGAAGGCATGCTCGGTCAGGTCCTTGGCCGAGTCCAGCAGTTGCTCGCAACGCCGACGATCCAAGGTCGGATCGTCGCTGCGTGGCGCCGATCCCGCCAGCGGCAGGCTGGTCAGTATGCGACCTTGCCGCCGTGCGAGCAGCTCAGGGCTGGCGCCGACCAGGACCGGGCCATTCGGCCGGCCTGTGAGGGGTACCCCGAAGACATAGCGTCCTGGTCGTTGCCGCAGTAGACGGGCAATCACATCGGATGCGTCCAGTGGCGGGTCGCTGATCACGTCTACTCCACGTCCAAGGACCACCTTCTCCACGATGCCTGCCTGGATGAACCCCAAGGCGGCGCGCACGTTGTCGGCATACTCGGTCACGGTGGGCCGCTCGATCACAGTGTGGCGAGGTGACGGCTCGCTGTTCGGCATGGCGAGCGGGCTGGTGTCGGCCGGTGCCAGAGTGTGCGCGATCGCCGGCTGTTTGGAGCCGAACGGAAGTGCAACCGCAGCACGCTGGCCCGGGGCGAGGGAGGACACCAGGGCGTCGAGCCACGTGCTGCCCGTGCCGATCGAGGTCGCCAGGACATCTCCGACGATCGTCTCCGTGCCGTAGAACAACGCGCGAGTCGAGCTCATAACGATGCCCCGCCGTCGACGAAGATCTGTTGCAAGGTGATG
Organism: Nocardioidaceae bacterium; assembly: GCA_013693815.1. Taxonomy (GTDB): domain Bacteria; phylum Actinomycetota; class Actinomycetes; order Propionibacteriales; family Nocardioidaceae; genus SSC3. The sequence continues at coordinate 3,259,364 of CP059259.1, read as the reverse complement.
TGGCGAGCCGCATCGGAGAGCAGGAAACAGACCATCTCCGCTATATCCGTCGCCTGGGCCAGCCGCCCGAGCGGGATGCCGACTCGGTAGGAGGCGAGATCGCCGGCGACCGCCATCGCCTGCCCCAGAGCCGTATCGGGCCATAGGTCACGTTGCATCGGGGTGTCGGTGGACCCCGGCTCGACGACATTGCAGCGGATGCCTCGGTCGGCCAGCTCCAACCCGGCGCAGCGGGTAAGAGCAGAGGTTGCGGCTTTGGACGCCGCATAGGCGAGCATTCCCAGACGAGGCACCCGCGCGGCATTCGAGCTCACCACGACGACGGCGGCGCCATCGCGCAGTCGGGGTGCGCCTTGCTGCAACAGGTGCAGAACCCCGGTGGTGTTGACGTCGAGATGACGATTCCAGGAATCGAGTGTCACCTCGGTCAGCCCGGCCGGTTCCAAGATGCCGGCTGCGGAGACCAGGCCGCCGAGCGTGCCGAACTCAGTTGCGGTCGTTTCCAGCGCGGCGGCGACGGCAGCGCCATCGGCCATCTCGGTGGGCACGGTCACCACCTGAGCCGCACCGACCTCGCGCGCCTGCTCGCCCACGGCATGGAGACCTGCTTGATCACGATCGAGCAGCGCCAACCGGTGCTGACTCTCGGCCAGCTGCAGGGCTACGGCCCGGCCGATCCCGGAGGCGGCGCCGGTCACCAGGACGGCAGGCGCGGAGCGAGATGAGCGAACCATATGATGATATTAAGGTAAGCCTTACCTGATCGCATGACAGGACATTTGCCCTCTCGGCGCTCTCGCTGTGAACTGCAGGTCAATCAGAATTGAGTTAAGGCAAACCTAACTAGATGGCTTAACATCTGATCACCGGCCGAATCGCGGCCGCTGATCCTGAGGCTGTCCGATGTCGACCATCTCGCTGAGCACGCAGCGCGGCATGGATTCGCAGGGCGTGCACGATGGTGACTGGGTCGGCTTCGAGGTCGTGGTGATCGACGATCACGCCGTGTTCGCCGAGGCCCTGGCAACTGCGCTGCGCACCCAGCCGGACTTCGCCGACGTACGGGTGGCGCGAGATACCGCTACCGCTCGGCAACTGTTGGCCGAACGCGCTCCGGACTTGGTGCTCGTCGACCTCCGGCTCGGAGAGCAGGACGGCCTGTCCTTCTTGGGCGAGATCCTGATCTCGCGCCCACCGCGCGAGCAGTCATGCTGACCGGACACCTACAACGTGATGTCGTGATCAGGTCGCGGGACCTGGGTGGCTGGGCAGCCCTCCCCAAGGGCATGAGCCTGGGTGAGCTGCTGACTGCGCTGCGCAGTGTGCTTTCGGGAGAGCGTCTCTTCCATGTCGGCACATCGATCGAGTGTTCCGAGGGTCTGCTGACCGCCCGCGAGGCAGAGGTGCTGCAATTGCTCGCCAACGGCGAGGACCCCAGCAGATCGCGCGCTTGCTCGGTCTGAGTCCTTATACGGTGCGCGACTACATCAAGAGCGCCCGAGCGAAATTGAAGGTGCAGACCCAGCTCGCGGCAGTGGTGGCTGCCGCCAGTCTGGGGATCGTCGAACTGCCCAGCCGATGACAGGATCGAGGTCGTCGGTGCGTGGCCCAGCGCTTCGACAGCACCTGCTCGGCGTGGCACTGGCAGTCCTCGTTGTCGCGCTACTGACCTGGTGGCTGGTGCGAGAACGGGCCACCGAGCAGGCTGAGGCAGCTGCTGCGGACAAGGTGCGGGCGCTGGCACTGAGCCTGGCCCTTCCGCTGACATCGGAGCACATCGCAGACGACGACGAGTGGATCGAGCACCTGAGCGCCGCAGCCGAGCCGCAACTGGAATCCGGGGAGATCCTGACGGTTCACATCTGGCGGCGCATCGACCACGAGACAGGGAGATCGTGTGGTCCACCGCCCCGGCCAAGCGCGGCAGTGTCGTCCCGCTCGGCGGTGCCCAGGTGGCGCTCGACACCGGGGAGCCGGTGGTGGAGAAACTCCTGGACGGCCGTGATTCGGAGGGCCCGGCGCTGCCGAATCTCTACGAGGTCTATCTTCCCTTCACTGACGCCACCGGTGAGAAGTACGTGCTCGAGGTCTACAAACCAGTCTTGGAGTACGACGAGATCCGGTCCGGGCTGCTGCGGGACTGGCTGCTGGTGTCGGTCCTGGGGGTGCTCTTCCTCGGCGCCATCACTTTGCCGCTCAGCCTCCGACTGGCCCGAGCCGTGGGAGAGGCGGAGCGCGATCGCGCGCTGTACGCGGACCGTGCCCTGCGAGCCCGCGCCGAGGAGCACCAGCGGATCGCCGAGGTACTGCACGAGCGGACCGTCCAGGATCTGGCCGCCGTACGACTGATGCTCGACACCATCCGAGACCTGCCCGCCTCCGAAGAAGCCGAGCGGGTCCTGGAGCAGACCAGCGACATGCTCGATCTGGACGTCCGGGAGCTACGGGTGCTGCTCACCGGCGGTGAGGGCACCGAGTGGCAAGCCGACGACCTGGCGACGGCGTTGCGAGGCTGGGTGGACACGCTTCCCGATCCGGAGTTGGTCAGCTGCGATCTCCCGGCCGAGTTGATCTCGATGGATCCCCAGGTCGTCCTCGCCTTCCGGATCATCAAGGAGGCGGTGCGCAACGCCATCAAACACGCCGATGCGACCACGGTCCGAGTGCGTGTCCGGCTTGCCGGTGGTGACTTGATCGGGGAGGTCGTCGACGACGGACGGGGTTCGACACCAGCGCCCCGCCGGGACTCGGGACGCGCATCATCCGGCATGCCACCTCCGCTGCCGCTGGAGAGGTCACGGTGACCTCGAAGCCGGGCGCGGGTACCGAGCTGCGGTTGGTCATCCCGCTCGCTCGCCATAGCACCCCTAATTTTGGGGGTCCCCTTCATCATCTGCTGTTGATTAGGTATTCCTAACCTAATTCGTGGCCGGTCAGGCCTGCGCACGCACGCGCGGCTACCCGGCCTCCTTCGAGGGAGAGAGAATGCAGCAGCACAATCGCTTCGCGCGCCGGGCCCGCATAGTGGGCACTGCCGCCGGAGCCGGGNTCTTCGCCTCCGCGCTGGTCATCGCGGGCGCGCCTGGAGCACAGGCCGACCTACCCGACTTCAACGTGATCACTCACGGAGTGCCGGATCTTGTCGACAACTTCAACGGAATCACCGCCGCACCCGATGGGGGCACCTATGCGGTCGGGTTCCAGGTAGCCAGCGGTACCGACCGGGCGGTCTCGCTCGTCAAGACCAAAGCCGACGGCTCACTGGACACCAGCTTCGGTACCGGGGGCCGGGCCACGGTCAACCTGGTGAGCTCGTTCCACGAGGCCATTACCGCCAACCCTGGTGCGAAGGAGCTAGGGCGTGGCGTTGCGGTCGACAGCCTCGGTCGCATCCTGGTGCTCGGCGAGGTCGAGGGCGTTCAGTCCAACCCGGTTTCCGCAATCGACACCGATATCTTCGTCGCCCGATTCCACCCCACCGGCGCACTCGACACCAGCTACGGCAACGCCGGCTGGATGCGTCTCTCGCTCAGTGATGGGGTGAATCCCGGTGGTGGAGCTGGGGTGGTCGACTATGCCGGCTTCGACATCGCCGTCCGGCCTAACAACAAGGCGGTCTTCACCGTCGGGGTAGGCACCGACAGCGCCGGTACTCGTACCTCCCGCGACATCGGTGTAGCCCAGTTGCGCGCCAACGGTGGACTCGACACGTCCTTCGGTGACGGTGGTGTGACCACCTTCGATACCGGGTTCAGCGTCAACGTGCGCCGCGGCTACCTCGACAGCGATGGCTCCTGGTTCATGACCGGGTACGCCAACGTCGGGGCAAACAACCAGCCGTGGATCGCGAAGGCCGATGCGAACGGCAACCCGGATGAGTCGTGGNGGTCTGATGGCCTGGCGACCCTCTACCCGGGTGGCCTCGGCGGGTTCGCCGAGGCGTACGGCATCAGCAAGCTCCCCGACGGCAACTACTTGGTCAGCGCCTACGGTTACCGCGGTGGCCGCACTGGTGCTGCCGCGGCGAACGGTGTCGACGCGATCCTGTTCAGCCTCAAGCCCGACGGCACGCTGAACACCGCCTGGGGTCAGAACGGCCTGGTGACCTACCACTTCGGTGATGACGGCAATGGCAGCGGTGACCGGCACCGTGACCACGTCGTGCTTCCCGATGGCCGGATCGTCGGCGTCGGTGGCACTCAGGGCACCGGAGACGCGATCTTGACCGTCACCAGCCCGGACGGTTCCACCGGAGAGTCGACCACGATCGACCTGGGTGGCAGCAACGACCATCTCTGGGGCATGACCACAGTCGGCAACGGCTACCAGATCCTGGCTGCCGGTCTGGGCGGCGATGACTCCAAGATCATCACCTTGGACCTCTCGCCTGCCGCGTCGAGCACCCTGCTCGCCCTTGCCAAGAGCTCGGTGGCCTTCGGCGCCGCCAACAGCGCCACCATCAGCGTGCAGGTCGGTGGGGCAGCCGCCGCCGGATCGGTTGCAGTCGAGCTCGACGGCCAGGCGCTGGAGACGGTCTCGGTCGGTGCCTCGGGTACGGCCACGGTCGCGCTGCCGCGGGACCTCGCGGTCGGCTCGCACGAGCTCACTGCCACCTTGGCACAGAGCGCCGGTGTAGCGAGCTCTACGGCTTCCGCGACCGTCCAGGTCACCAAGGCCGCGTCCAAGACGACCGTGAAGCTGTCGAAGGCGACGATCAAGAAGGGCAAGCAGGCCACTGCGACCATCAAGGTCACCGGCACCGGCGTTCCCGCCGGCACCAACGCCACTGGCACCGTGACGATCTTCGACGGCACCAAGAAGATCGCGACGGTCAAGCTCACTGCAGCTAACAAGGGCACGGTCAAGGTCAAGCTGCCGAAGCTCGCGGTGAAGAACCACACCATCAAGGTCAACTACGCCGGGGACTCCAAGCTGAAGTCCTCCTCGGCCAAGGCGACTCTGAAGGTTGTTGCTTAGCCCGATGGCCAGATCCATGGCCTAGCGGAACCGCGGCCGGCCCAGGACGACACCTCCTCCTGGGCCGGCCGATTCGGCATTCTCTATTCGATTTCCCTACCTCCAGGACCGGAACTCTCTGATGCAGTCGCACCACCAGTCATCTCCCTCCACTTCCGCAGATCGATGGCCGCTGTGTTCGTGACAGCACTCATCGCCGGACTCGGTGTCGTTCTCGGGGCGGCATCGCCTGCCCATGCCGAACCAGTGACTATCACCGATCCCAATNCCGGAGCCAGCATCACGCTGAGCTCGTCGGTGATCGCACCAGGTGAGCGCGTCAACATCTCCGGGACTGGATTCGTAGCGGCCTCGGGGTCTACCGGCGAGACGCTGGTCGCGGTGCGCCCGTACGACTACGACACCAATCCGGCCTGGACCATGGGTGGCGAGGACGCGTACATCCCGCCGAACCCGACCCTGCCGCCAGGCAGTGAGGCCAAGCACTGGTTCATCACCGACCACACCGACAACGGCTCGTTCGAGGGCTGGATCCAGGCACCCGCGACGATGACCAAAGAAGGTCCGTACGGCACCGGGAACCACTGGCTGCGCATCCTTTCCGGTGCCTTCTTCACCACCACCGGCGACCGGCTGACCGCCCCGATCACCTTCAACGTCCCGTTCACCTTCGGGGAGCGGCTGCAGACCGGGCTCACCGGCCCGACCGGCACCTACCAGGAGGGCAGCATCTTCCGGCCTGGTGCGCAGCTCACCTTGACCGGCCGTGGGTACGACCCCAGCTCTGCGGTGACCGTGTCCCTGGACGGCNACCCCTTGGCCACCTCGATCACCACCACTGCCGAGGGCCAGCTCNCCTCCAGTGCGCGTGCCAACCTGCCCGTCGACGTCACGGCCGGAACGCACACGCTCACCGTGGCGACCGGAGCCAATACCGCCTCCAAACAGATCACGGTGACTGCCCCGCCGACCGCTACCGTCCCCACCACCGTGGTGCGTCCCGGCGGCACTATCGCTTACGACCTCGCCGGCTACATCGGCGTCAGCGGCCAGCCCCAGAAAGTCGCCGTGGTCGTACAAGAAGCGGTGCTCAAATGCATCCAGGCTGACGCCACCGGTACGGCCAGCGGTGCCGTCACCTTGCCAACCAGCATCAGCGAATCGGTCCTGGTCCGCTTCAACGTCGGACTCTCCTGTGTGCTCCCGCCTGCAGGTGTGGTCAACGACCAACCGGTCTCGAGCACCCCGCAGACCATCACAGTCAGTGACACCGCACCACAGGTAAGCGTTCCCGATGCCAGCTATGCCTCCGGGTCGGTGGAGGTCTCCGGCTCCGGTTTCACTCCTGGTGCGGCTGTGGCGGTGACTGCCGGAGACGAGCCCGCCGCGACTCTGATCGCCGATGCGGCCGGCGCCATCTCGGGTGCGGTTCCCGCTCCGGCGCAGCCCGGTGACTACCGGCTGCTCGCTGCTGACGGCACCAACACCGCAGCGGCGGTGCTCCCGGTGGTGGCCAAGCGTACGTCCGCTGTCACCTTGAGTGCCCCAGGCCCGTTGGTTTACGGAGCCGCCCGCAAGACAACCGTGCGACTGACCTTCGACGGAGAGCCTGCCGCAGGCAGTGTCCTGATCCGCCAAGGTGGTTGGTCCAAGACCGTCGATGTGGCCATCGGTGGAACAACGGTCCAGCTGCCACGTGATGCCAAGGTGGCCAAACACACCGTGACCGCGCGTTTCGACGGTGATGACACCGCCGGCGCGGCTGACGCATCCAGCTCTTTCACCGTCACCAAGGCGAAGGCAACTGCGTCGATCAAGCCGGCCAAGAAGCAGGTCCGGAAGTCGAAAGGGCTCCAGGTCACCTTGCGGGTGACGATCAACGGCGCTCCGAAGTCGATCGCTGCCACCGGGAAGGTCACGGTGTACGACGGGGCGAAGAAGCTTCAGACCTACACCTTGAAAGCGAGTCACAAGGGCGTGCTGAAGGTGAAACTGCCCAAGTTCGGCAAGTTGGGCAACCACAAGCTCAAGATCGGCTATGCCGGGAGCGTCAACGTCAAGTCCACGACCAGCAAGGTGGTGACGATCAAAGTTGTCTGAGCCAGCGTTGTCCAAGTCAGCAGATACGGTGCTCCTGCCCGAGGGTTCCTCATGTCTTCCGGTGAATCAGGTGCCACGAGCGCGAGTGTTCGGTCGTGCGGGTAAGCCGGTTTCCTCCCGGCTGATGCGGGTTCTCCACGACGAGATCTCCTCGGGTCGATGGCCGGTGGGTACCCCGATTCCGGTGGAGAGCGCACTGGTGGTCGGTCTGTCCGTCGGGAGAACCACGTTGCGGGAGGCGGTGAGTACGCTCGCGCACCTCGGCATGGTGGCGCCGACGCGAGGCGCCGGCACATTCGTGCGGACCAACTCGGCCATCCCGGCCGCGATGGCCGACTTCACCACCGGCTACGACTTGAGCGATCTCCGGCGGACCCGCCGGGCGTTGCTGGTCGAGGCTGCCCGCCTGGCGGCGCAGTCCCGTAGCGAGGAGGACATCGAAGAACTGCGCCGAGCCCTTCTCGCCTCACAAGGGGTCGCGTGTGAGTCAGGAGCCAATCAGTTCCATGCGACTCTCTTCCGGGTGGCGCGCAATCCGTTGCTGACCGACCTGCACGACGGTCTGGTCACCCGGATCGGCAGGGCCGCGCTCAGCCAAGCCGCCCAGGCGTCTTCTGTCGAGGGCATCGCCGAATGTCACCAAGCCATCCTGGATGCGATCGTCGCCTCGGACCCCGAACGGGCTGCCGCTGCCGCCTCGGGGCTCGGGACCAGCTGAGTCGGCGACCGAGCAGTCGAGTCACAACGTGACGGGCGCCAGGAGACGAGTAGCCTCCTGGCGCCTGAAGGTCACTTGCGAGCGGTGAACGTGATCGGGATCTTCTGGTAGCCCCGGACGGTGAACGTCGGGTACACCTCTAGTGGCGTGTCGTTGGCGAGCTGGATGTCGTCGAGCCGGTCGAAGAGCACCTCGAAGGCCACCCGAGCCTCCACTCTGGCCATCTCGGCGCCGGGGCAGAAGTGCGCACCTACGCCGAAAGCGACGTGCTTGCGCACGTTGGACCGGTGCAGATCGAAAGTGTGCGGGTTCTCGAACACATTGGCATCGCGACAAGCTGCTGCGATCGACGGGACGACCATGTCGCCGGCGGCGATCTTCTGCCCGGCGATCTCCATGTCGATGTTTGCCCGCCGGTAGATGGCCATCGCCGGTGGCTCGTAGCGCAGCGACTCCTCCAGAAGCCGTGGAATCAGGGACTGGTCGGCACGCACTTCGGCCATCATGTCCGGGTTCTGCATGAGCACGACCAGCGCGTTGCCGATCAGGCTGGTGGTGGTCTCGTTGCCGGCCAGCAGGATCTGGCTGAGGATCGGCAGGATCTCACCAGTTGTCAGTCGCCGTTGTCCGCCGCTCTGATCGGCTTCGGCGAGCTCGTCGTCGGTGATCTCGCTGTTGGCGAGGTCGCTCAGCAAGTCGTCCTTGGGGTTGGCGCGGCGGTCCTCGATCAGCGGGATCATGTACTTCTGGAACACGATCACCGCTTTGGCCACCTCGGCACGCTGCTCGTTGTTCATCGGGTCGAGGTCGCCGGCGATCATGCAGTCGGACCAGTACTTGAAGTCAGCCAGATCATCGCGGGAGATTCCCAGGGTGTCGGCGATCACCGTCAGCGGCAGCGGAACGCCGATNTGTGAGTGCAACTCGCACTTGCCCTCGTCGATGAAGCTGTCGACGAGCTCGTTGGCGATCTGCCGCATCGCGCCCTCGAGCTGGCGCATACGGCGGGGGTGCAGCGCCTTGGTGACGATGGCTCGCTGACGTGTGTGGATCGGCGGGTCGGCCGTGAACAGCGCGTTCTGCATCGGCTCGTACTGAGCGACGAGCGCCGCGACCTCGTCCGACCACGGCTCGGGGCTGACTCCCATGTACTTGGGGCCGTCATCACCGGCGATGCTCGAAGTGAGGTCGTCGGTGTTGAGAGTCGTCGAGCGCACGTCCTCGTACCGGCTGACAACCCAACCGACATCTTTGGCATGGGCGACCGGACAGGACCGCTGCATTTCGGCGTACAGCGGGAACGGATCCTTGATGATCTCCTCGTCGGTGAGTTGGACTCCGCCCGGGAGCCCCGGCTCGATAGCCGTTTCGTCGGATGCGCTCATCTACTTCCCTTGTCTGGGATCAACGGGTGCTCGCCGAAACGGTCAGTCCGTTGAGCACTGTGATCTAAGTCATTCCAATTAATGTCAGACATCATGGTTTGAAGCGCGCAAAGAGTCAAGAGTCCGACGATAGTCGGAACCGTTGTGTAGTTCGGCGGGCCGGCGAACCTCTTAGCCCGCGCCGACGATGCGTAGTGCGAGGTCGGCGTAGCTGTCGGCGATGTGTTCGGTGGTCCAGCGGCCGTCGTCGTGGTACCAGCGGGCGATGTCGATGCCGAGTGAGAGCAGCGTGGTGCCGGCCAGACGTGGGTCGGGGGTGTGGAAGGCGCCTGCCGCTACGCCTCGCTCGACCAGTTCTCGCACCTCGCGTTGGATCTCGTGCCTGATCTGGCGTATCTCGCTCAGGTGGTCGGGTTCTAGCGCGGCTAGCTCGTAGTTCACGATCCGGGCCACGGTGTGGTAGCGGGCGTGATGTAGAGCGAAGTCGTGCATCAGTTGACGCAACGCGGTCACCGGATCAGCTGACGAGGCAGCGGTGTCGCGCACCAATCGGAGGACTTCCTCGTGTCCGCTGCGAGAGATCAGATAGAGCAGCTCTTCCTTGGACTTGTGATGCACATAGAGCGCGGCCGGCGACATCCCGGCAGCGGTGGCGATGTCGCGAGTGGTGGTGCCGTGGAAGCCCTTCTCCGCAAACGCCTCGATCGCCGCTTCCAGGAGGCGGGCGCGAGTCGCATCGGCGCGCGGGAGGTCATGGGTCTCGGTCATCTCGGGCTCATCATTCAGGTTTGCTCGCTCCGGGCAGCGGGCGCTGGTAGCTGGTGTGACGTAGGGGACACCCCGGGTGGGGGAATTTGCTCTTGACGGTCACTACGAGTGTGCGGCTATTCTACGACATAAGCAAGCGCTTAGTCAGTGGAGGTTCCCATGCCAGAAGCCGTCATCGTCGCCACCGCCCGATCGCCTATCGGTCGTGCGGGTAAGGGGTCGTTGAAGGACATGCGTCCCGACGACCTGACCGTGCAGATGGTCCGCGCTGCCCTGGCCAAGGTGCCGGCGCTCGACCCGGCCGAGATCGACGACCTGATCTTGGGCTGTGGTCAGCCGGCGGGTGAGGCGGGTAACAATCTGGGCCGCGCGGTAGCGGTGCTGGCCGGTATGGATCACTTGCCAGGCGTCACCGTCAACCGGTATTGCTCCAGCAGTCTGCAGACCACCCGGATGGCTTTCCACGCAATCAAAGCCGGTGAGGGTGATGTCTTCATCTCGGCAGGGGTGGAGACGGTGAGCCGCTTCTTCAACGGCTGGTCGGACAATCCCGAGGGACAGAGCCCCGCGTTCTCGGACGCGCAGGCCCGCACCGCGAAGCGTGCCCTCGGTGGCGCGGAGTCATGGAGCGACCCGCGCGAGACAGGTGCACTGCCTGATCTGTACATCGCGATGGGCCAAACGGCTGAGAACGTCGTTCAGGTGTTGGGCATGTCGCGCGAGGAGCAGGACGAGTTCGGGGTGCGCAGCCAGAACCTCGCCGTCCAGCGGATCGAGGAGGGCTTCTGGGCCCGCGAGATCGCGCCGGTGACACTGCCTGACGACACGGTCGTCGCGGCCGACGACGGGCCTCGCCCAGGCACCACGCTGGAGGCGGTCAGCCAGCTCAAGCCCGTGTTCCGTCCCGACGGCACCGTCACCGCTGGCAACGCATGTCCGCTGAACGACGGCGCAGCTGCCCTGGTGATCATGAGCGATACCAAGGCCAGTCAACTTGGCCTGACTCCACTGGCCCGCATCGTGTCCACCGCCGTGACGGGGCTCTCCCCGGAGATCATGGGCCTCGGCCCTGTCGAGGCTATCCCGGCCGCGTTGAAGCATGCGGGTATGAACCTGGGCGATATCGATCTGTTCGAGATCAACGAAGCGTTCGCCGTGCAGTCGCTCGGCTCGGCCCAGCAGTTGGGTATCCCGATCGAGAAACTCAACGTCAACGGCGGCGCGATCGCGGTTGGTCACCCGTTCGGGATGACGGGCGCGCGGATCACGGCCACGTTGATCAACTCGCTGCAGTGGCATGACAAGCAGTTCGGCGTGGAGTCGATGTGCGTCGGCGGTGGCCAGGGCATGGCGATGGTCGTGGAGCGGCTGTCATGACGTCGACGCGGTTGGTGGGCCGAACCGCGATCGTGACCGGCGCGAGCCGGGGTATCGGCCTGGGTATCGCGGAGCGATTGGTGACCGAGGGAGCCAAGGTCGCGATCACAGCCCGGAACAAAGAGGCGCTCGACAAGGCAGTCGAGCAACTGGNNGGGCCGGATGTCGCTCTGGGTATCGCCGGGAAGGCAGACGACCCGGATCACCAGGACGAGACGATCGCCCGGACGCTAGCGGCCTTCGGCAGCCTCGACCTGCTGGTCAACAACACCGGGATCAACCCGACCTACGGCCCGATGGTCGAGCTCGACCCAGCTGTCGCCCGCAAGATTGTCGACGTCAACTGCATCGCCGCGCTCTCCTGGATACAGAAGGTTCACCAGGCGTGGATGGCCAAGCACGGTGGCGCGATCGTCAATGTCAGCTCGGTCGCCGGCATTCGGTCGTCTCCCAACATCGGGTTTTACGGCGCCACCAAGGCGATGCTCAACTCGATTACCGAGCTGCTGGCCGTTGAGCTGGGGCCGGATATCCGAGTCAACGCGGTGGCGCCGGCAGTGGTGAAAACANAAGTTCGCGACCGCGCTGTACGAGGGACGTGAGGACGAGGTCGCGCAGGTGTACCCCTCAAGCGGCTCGGCGAGCCCGAAGACATCGGCAGCGCCGTGGCGTTCTTGCTTTCCGACGACGCCAGCTGGATCACCGGACAGACGGTGGTCATCGACGNNGTGGAGTCACCCTCACCGCAGGTGTCGAGTGAGTCGATGGACCAGGTTGTCGTAGTCACGGGCGCTGGGCGCGGCATCGGCGCAGCGCTCGCTAGGCGCTTCGCGGGCGAGGGTGCCCGCGTCGTGGTCAATGACGTCGACGCCGCGGCCGCTCGACAGGTCGCCAATGAGATCGGCGGGTATGCGGTTNCCGGGGATGCCGCAACCGAGCAGGGAGTGGCCGATCTCATCGCGGCGACGCGGGAGCGGTTCGACGACATCGACACCTGGTGCGCCAATGCCGGGACCGCTGCCGGATCCGGTTTGGATGCCTCGGAGTTTGACTGGTCGACCGGGCTGGAGGTGAACCTGCTCGCACATGTTCGGGCAGCCCGGCTGCTGGTCCCGGGTTGGCTTGAGCGCGGCTCCGGGCGATTCGTGGTCACCGCGTCCGCAGCGGGGCTGCTGACGATGCTGGGCAGCCCGGTCTACTCGGTGAGCAAGCACGGCGCCGTGGCGTTCGCCGAATGGCTCTCGGCCACCTACCGTCATCGAGGCGTGCGAGTGCACGCTATCTGTCCTCAGGGCGTGAACACCCGGATGCTCCACGAGATGTCCGGCGCGGTGCAGGGATTGCTCACCCACGACCGGCAGGTTGAGCCGGCGGTCGTCGCCGACGCGCTCTGGCAGGCGATCGAGGAGGACCGGTTCTTGGTCTTGCCGCACCCGGAGGTGGCCGGCTACTACCTCACGCGCGCCAGTGACCCGGATCGGTGGCTGGAAGGGATGAACAGGCTCCAGCGTCAACTGGACTCGCAGGGGGCTCCGATATGAGGGCCTGGCAGGTGTCGGCGTTGGGAGAGCCGCAAGACGTGCTCGTGTTGGCCGATGTGCCCGACCCTGAGCCGGGGCCTGGTCAGGTCCTGGTTCGGGTGTTGGCTGCGTCGGCGAATTTCCCTGACGTGTTGATGTGTCGTGGGCTCTACCAGGAGAGGCCGGAGCTACCGTTTACGCCTGGGGTCGAGTTGTGCGGGGAGGTAGTCGACCTCGGTGGAGGCGTGACTGGTTTTGCCGTTGGTGATCGGGTGATCGGCAGCCCCGTTCTCCCCAACGGTGCCTTCGCCGAGTTCGCTGTGATGGATGCAGCGGTGACCTTCCCGGCGCCTGAGGCTCTCGATGATGCCGAGGCGTCCGCGCTCTATATCGGTTACCAGACGGGTTGGTTCGGGCTGCACCGCCGTGCTGGTTTGCGGGAGGGCGAGACGTTGCTGGTGCATGCTGCGGCCGGTGGTGTCGGCAGCGCCGCGATCCAGCTCGGCAAGGCAGCCGGCGCCCGCGTCATCGGGGTGGTGGGCGGCCCGGAGAAAGCGGCTGTCGCTCGCGAGCTGGGTGCTGAGCTGGTGATCGATCGCTACCAGCAGGACTTCGTGGACGTCGTCAAAGCCGAGACTGGTGGCCGCGGCGCCGATGTGATCTACGACCCGGTCGGTGGCCAGACGTACCAGCGCTCCTCCAAGTGCGTCGCCTTCGAAGGCAGGATCTTGGTGGTCGGATTCGCCGGTGGTGAGATCCAGTCTGTCGCGCTGAACCATGCGCTGGTGAAGAACTACTCGATCCTCGGTCTGCATTGGGGCCTCTACAACACCTACGCGCCGGAGTTGGTGGCCCAGTGCCATCGCGAGCTGAGTGAGTTGGCAGCCGGCGGCGTCGTACGGCCGCTGATCAGTGAGTGGCTACCACTGGAAGAGCTGGCTGCCGGGGTTCAGCGACTCGCTGACGGCAAAACTGTAGGCCGGGTGGTGATGACGCCATGATCCCTGGACCGACCCCTGATTTTCCAACCATGACAGGAGAAAACTTATGATCACCGACAGTACTCGTACTGCGATCGTGACCGGTGCCGCGCGAGGANTTGGCGCAGGCGTCGCAGCCCGGCTGGCTGCCGACGGTCTGGCAGTCGCGGTGCTGGATCTCGACGAGGCGGCCTGCGTCCCTGTTGTCCAACAGATCGAGGCTGAAGGTGGCCGAGCTCTCGGGATAGGGGTTGATGTCGCCGACGAGCCTGGCGTCCAGGCTGCTGTGGAGCGGATCGCTGCTGAACTCGGTGAGCCGACTGTGCTGGTGAACAACGCCGGGATCATCCGCGACAACCTGCTGTACAAGATGTCGCTGGATGACTGGGACGCGGTGATGAGCGTGCATCTGCGTGGTTCGTTCTTGATGAGCCGCGCGGTCCAGGACTTTATGACCCAGGCTGGTTGGGGCCGGATCGTCAACCTGTCCAGCACCTCGGCGCTCGGTAACCGTGGCCAGGCCAACTACGCCGCAGCCAAGGCGGGTCTGCAGGGGTTCACCAAGACTCTGGCAATCGAGCTCGGCAAGTTCGGGGTTACCGCGAACGCGATTGCTCCGGGGTTCATCGAGACCGAGATGACCAAGGCGACGGCGGAGCGGGTGGGGGTGTCTTTCGAGGAATTCAAAAAGGCGGTCGTTTCCCAGATCCCCGTCGGCCGCTCCGGTCTACCCGCGGACATTGCTCATGCGGTGTCGTTCCTGGTCAGTGAAGGTGCCGGTTTTGTGTCCGGTCAGGTCATCTATGTGGCAGGAGGGCCGACGGTGTGAAAACCTTCAACGGCATTGAGGAACTCGAGCAGGCTGTCGGCACCCACCTGGGTTACTCCAGCTGGCACACGGTCACTCAGGAGCAGATCGACCTGTTCGCCCAGAGCACCGGGGATCACCAGTGGATCCACGTCGACCCCGAAAGGGCGGCGCAAGGCCCGTTCGGCAGCACGATCGCGCACGGCTATCTGACGCTGAGCATGGTGCCGATGCTGGCCTGGGAGATCTACACCGTCCAGAACATCCGGATGGGGATCAACTACGGCGCCAACAAGCTCCGCTTCCCCGCGTCGGTCCCGGTGGGATCCCGAGTCCGGGCCGGCGTCGAGCTGCTCTCGGTCGCACCCGGTGGCGGCGGTTACCAGGTGGTCGCCAAGGTCACCGTCGAGCGTGAGGGCGGCGACAAGCCGGTCTGCGTGGTGGAGACAGTCAGCGTCATGGTGCCCTGATGAGTGATGGCGAGCGGTCCCTGCCGGGCCTGGATCTGGAGCGACTGAGAGCCTGGCTGCCGACCGTCCTACCCGTTGCGGATGGAGAACTATCAGCGGCACTGATCGCAGGCGGCAAGTCCAACCTGACCTACGAGATCAGTGATGGCGTGACGACCTGGATCCTGCGTCGCCCGCCGCTGGGCCATGTGCTGGCTACCGCTCACGACATGACGCGCGAATACCGGGTGATGTCGGCGCTGCATTCGACCAACGTGCCGGTGCCGGTGACCTACGGGCTCTGCGAGGACGCTTCCGTTATCGGAGCGCCGTTCTACCTGATGGCGCAAGTCGACGGTAGACCGTACCGATTCGTCACCGACATCGTCCCGTTGGGGCCGGAGCGAACCCGGGCCATCTCCGCCCGGTTGGTCGACACCTTGGCGACTCTGCACGCCGTTGATCCTGCTGCTGTGGGGCTTGCCGACTTCGGCCGCCCCGAGGGTTTCCTGGCTCGACAGGTGAGTCGTTGGAAGAAGCAGCTCGATGCCTCCCACAGCCGGGAACTTCCCGCGGCCGACGAACTGTACGCGCGGCTGCTCGCAGACATCCCACCTGAGTCAGTCACGGGCATCGTGCATGGCGACTACCGCTTGGACAATGTGCTTGTCGATGATGCAGACCGGCTGCGGGCCGTCATCGACTGGGAGATGGCTACGCTCGGCGATCCGCTGACCGACTTGGCGCTGATGTTGATCTACGGACGTCTCGGCGAGGCGATCAATGACAATCAGATCGTCAACGTGGCATCAGCTCCGGGCTACCTGAGCGAGATCGAGATCATCGAACGCTACGCCGGGCATACGTCGCGAGATATGTCCCGGTTCGGCTTCTACCTCGGGCTCGCCTCGTTCAAGCTCGCCGGGATCCTCGAGGGGATCTACTACCGCCACCTGCACGGTCAGACGGTCGGCGACGGCTTCGCCGGCATCGGCGATGCCATCCACCCGCTGCTCGACGGCGGCCTCACCGCGATGAAGGAGTACTCCTGATGGATTTCCAATATGACGCCAAGACCCAGGAGCTTCGCGAGTCGCTGCTGGACTTCATGGACAACCATGTCCATCCGGCCGAGCCGATCTTCCATGAGCAGCTCGCCACGCTGGAGGACCGATGGGCTTGGGATTCGGTGCCCGTTCTCGCCGAGCTCCGCGCCGCAGCTCGGGAGCGTGGCCTGTGGAACCTTTTCCTTCCTGGAGATCACGGCGCCGGTCTGACCAATGTGCAGTACGCACCGCTGGCCGAGATCACCGGAAGGTGCATCCACCTGGCGCCTCCCTCGCTCAACTGCGCCGCGCCCGACACCGGCAATATGGAGGTGCTCGCGCAGTTCGGTACTGATGAACAGAAAGAGCGTTGGCTCCAGCCGCTACTGGCTGGTGAGATCCGTTCGGCGTTTGCGATGACCGAGCCGGCCGTTGCCTCCTCCGATGCCACCAACATCTCCACCCGGATCGAGCGGGACGGCGGTCAGTACGTGATCAATGGCCGCAAGTGGTGGATCACTGGCGCGATGAACCCCAACTGCGAGATCTTCATCCTGATGGGCAAGACCGACCCCAATGCCGACCGGCATCGCCAACAGTCCATGATCCTGGTGCCACGAGACACCCCGGGTGTCAGCGTGGAGCGCGGCATGGAGGTCTTCGGGTACGACGACCGCGAGCACGGCGGTCACGCCGAGCTGACCCTCACCGACGTCCGGGTGCCTGTTGAGAACCTGATCGCAGGAGAGGGCGACGGATTCGGGATCGCGCAAGCCCGGCTCGGTCCCGGACGGATCCACCACTGCATGCGCGCTATCGGCAGTGCCGAGCGGGCGATCGAGATGATGTGCGCCCGCGCCGACGAACGGATCGCCTTCGGCAAACCTCTGGCTGAGCAGGGCGTGATCCGGGACTGGATCGCGGAGTCCCGGGTGCGTTTGGAGCAGTTGCGGTTGCTGGTGCTCAAGACCGCCTGGCTGATGGATACCGTCGGCAACAAGGGGGCCCACACCGAGATCCAGGCCATCAAGATCGCTACGCCGAGCACAGTGCAATGGATCCTGGACAAGGCGATCCAGCTGTACGGCGGAGCTGGACTCTCCCAGGACTTCTCCCTCGCCTATGCCTATGCCGTGAACCGCACGCTGAGGTTCGCCGATGGGCCTGACGAGGTGCACAAGAATGCGCTGGCCAAGGCAGAGCTACGGCGACAGCGGGAGGCACGATGACTATTGAGGAGATACGGCAGCGCGTAGCGGACTTTCTGGCCGCGCACGATCCGGCCACGACCGAACGACTGGAGTTTCTGCGGGCTCGGTTCGATGCCGGCCTTGCCTGGGTGCATTACCCGGTGGGCTGCGGTGGTCTTGGTGCGGAGCAAGCACTGCAGTCAGACGTCGAGCGGCTCTTCGTGCAGGCTGGTGCTCCCGACAACAACCCGCGAGCCAATGCCATTGGGCTCGGGATGGCGGCGCCGACCATCGCGGCGTACGGCACCGAGGAGCAGAAGGCACGCTACTTGCGGCCATTGTGGACCGGGGAAGAGATCTGGTGCCAGCTGTTCAGCGAGCCCGGCGCCGGCTCCGACCTGGCTGCCTTGGCAACCCGAGCGGTCCGCGACGGTGACGATTGGATCGTCAACGGCCAGAAAGTGTGGACCTCGGTTGCCCATGTGGCCCAGTTCGCGATCCTGGTGGCGCGCACCAATCCAGATCTGCCCAAGCACCAGGGCATCACTTACTTTCTGTGTGACATGACTGATCCGGGTGTCGAGGTTCGACCGCTTCGCCAGATCACCGGCGAGGCGGAGTTCAACGAGGTCTTCCTCACCGACGTGCGCATCCCGGACAGCCAGCGAGTAGGGGATGAAGGACAGGGCTGGGCTGTTGCGAACGGCACTTTGAACAACGAGCGGGTAGCCATCGGTGGCGCAGCCATGCCGCGTGAAGGCGGGATAGTCGGAGTGGTGGCTGGTGCCTGGCGGCAGCGTCCCGAGCTGCGCACACCAGGCCTGCACGACCGGCTGATGCGGCTCTGGGTCGAGGCCGAAGTTGCCCGGCTGACCGGCACTCGACTACGACAGAAACTCGCACAAGGCCAGCCCGGTCCTGAGNGGATCGGCAATGAAACTGAGTTTTGCCCGACTCAATCAGCAGCTCTCCGGTCTGGAGCTCGAGCTCCTCGGTGAGGAGGGATTGGCCTACTCCGACTGGACGATGGTGCGACCCACCCAGGTGGAGTTCAGCGGCCGCGATCCCGGCTATCGCTACCTGCGCACCAAGGGAAACTCCATCGAGGGCGGCACCTCGGAGATTCTGCGCAACATCATCGCCGAGCGAGTGCTGGGGCTNCCCGGGGAGCACCGAGTCGACAAAGACGTTGCGTGGAAGGAGATCCCACGATGAGCGAACTCGACCTGCTCTACACCGAGATCGAGGACGACCTGCGTTCGAGCGTGGCCGACCTACTCAACTCCCGTCGCGACGACGCCGCGCTGATCGCCATGTATGACGGGGACCGGTCGCCGGTGGACCCACTCTGGAAATCGCTCTCGACTGACTTGGGCCTAGCGGGACTACTTGTCCCCGAGGAACGAGGCGGACACGGCGCGTCGGCACGCGAGGCCGCGGTGGTGCTGGAGGAGCTGGGCCGTACGGTCGCTCCGGTGCCGTTCCTCACCAGCGCCGTCGTGGCGACCACGCTGCTTTTGGCAACCGAGTCGGATCTACTCGGTCAGGTGGCGGAGGGAAACGTANCTGCTGCTCTGCTCGTCCCCTGGTCCACGGCCCCAGATGCCGCTATCCCCGCGATGCGGATCGAGGGCGATCAGATCAGCGGCGTCAGTACCAGCGTGGCCGGTGCGCTAGAGGCCGACCTGTTGCTAGTTCCAGTCGCGGCAGAAGGTGGCACCGCCATCTATGCCGTGAGCGCGACGGATGTCGACGTCACTCAANTTATTTCTTTGGACATGACCCGGCAGCTTGCAACCGTTGTCCTGGACGAGGTCTCTGGTGAGCTCCTGCTGCGAGACGCTGAATCTGCGATCGGCCAGGCCCTGGTTGCCGGGNCGGCACTACTCGCCTCCGAGCAGCTGGGCCTAGCCCGATGGTGCCTGGAGACCACGGTCGCCTACCTCAAACAGCGACGACAGTTCGGCCGCGTCCTCGGTGGCTTCCAGGCGCTCAAACACCGCCTGGCTGACCTCTACACCGGCGTCGAGTCAGCTAACGCGGCAGCCCGCTATGCAGCCGCAACTCTCGCTGCCGACGATCCGGACGTTTCAATTGCGGCTGCAGTGGCGCAGGCCTATTGCAGCGACCTCGCCGTCCTTGCTGCCGAGGAAGCCGNNTGCAACTACACGCCGGCATCGGAATGACCTGGGAACACCCAGTCCACCTCTACCTCAAACGGGCCAAGTCGAACCAGATCGCTCTCGGCACCCCGGGACGGCACCGGGCGCTGCTCGCGGAGCTCGTAGACCTTCCTATGGAGCGCACTGACTGAGTCACTCGAGGTCAAGTCGATCTACGTCTGAGAGCGTCTTCTCCGGAGATACTGGACATCGACTACCCCTTCTGATCAGACTGTGCCGATGGGGGCTCTGCGGCGGGGAATCGGATCGGCTCTGGTCATGATGCTGGTCTGGACGCTGGTGCCTATCCTGGGCACGAGCCCGGCCACGGCCGCTCCACTGCCGGTCCCAACGGTCGGTAGCATCGACCCGGCGATCGCGCAATTCGAAAGCGAGCTGGTCTGCCCGAGCGAGAGCGCCTGCCTCGCAACCGTCAGCCGGTGGGACAAGGTCAGTGGGCTCACCAACGACCACACCCTCGCGAGAAGTGTCGACTCACTGTCCGACTGGAAACTGGTGACTCTGCCCCGGACGCTTGGCGCCAAGTCGGAGATCACCGTCTTCGAGGTCGACTGTCTGTCTGCGCAGTTCTGCTACGCGCTGGGAAACGAGTACAAACCCGAGGGGTCCCGGGTAGCGATGGTGTGGACCACCACCGACCCGACACTGAGTGCCTGGACGGCACGCCCACAGCAGAGCACGTATGAAATGAGCTTGCAGTCGATGGACTGCGTGACGACGTCCTTCTGTGTTGCCGAGCGTTGCGAGCGCCCGAACGAGTCGGACGCCTGTATCGGCGAGGTCGTGTGGTCGAGCGACCAGGGCGCCACCTGGACGCCCACCAAGGGGCTCACCGTGCCCGGCTACCGGATCGACCATGTGGAGTGCCCGAGTCTGGTGTTCTGCTTCGTGCAGTCGTGGAACGGTGATGACGAGTTCTTCGTGACCACCACCGACCCGGTGAACGGGCCGTGGACCTCGGTTGCGCTGCCGTCGCAAAGCTTCGGGGCCGAGACGGGCGGCCTCGCCCAATGCGAATCTTCCGGACGTTGCATCATCGGTGGCGACTCTGCGCAGGTGTTCGGCGACGGTGTGCAGCACTACTACGGATACTGGTACACCGACGATGCGCTCACCGGCGACTGGTCCTGGAAGCCCCTCTCTGGTGCCAGCTACCAGTTCCCGCGGGCGGGATGTTTCGGCGCCGTCTGTCTCATCAACGGCCGCTCGATCCTCGGGGCCACTGCTGACCCGGCCAACGGGGCTGCCCGCGTCGACCTCACCCTCCCAAGCAGTACGGCCTCGATCTCAACGGTATGCACTGCTTCTCGGCTTCGGCGTGTATCGCGTGGGGCCGGGACCGCGGCGCGGCGACCGCCGGTCCGCTGATGAACTACAAGAGCTGGTTCGGATCTCCTGCGGGCGGGACCTGGTCGGTGACCGATTTCAAGAACTCACCGCAGTACGCCAAAGACCACGCGGGGCCCACGCCGTCGCCTGCCGGGCCAGCGGCTGCGTCGCCGTCGGTGGATTCCACATCGACAACTGGCTCAGCCTGGACGGCTGGGGCGAGGTGCTTTCTATCGGGGTCGCCGTCTGGGCATCCGATGCGCAAGGGAACTGGAGCCTGGCCGCCGCCAAGCCCCTCCCGCAGCTGGGCGATAACGGCGGGGGTGCAAAGAAGAAGGTGAAGACGAAGGTCACCGCGGCGGCAACCCGGAAGGGCAAGCGAGCCACCAAGATCACCGGGATGGTCAGCGCGACCAACGGCTGCAAGGCCAGTCGCAAAGTGCGACTTCTCGGGAAGGGTGACCGCGTGGTTGCGACCACCCAGACGAAGCCCAACGGCTCCTACTCGTTCGCTCTCAACGCTAACCGTCACAAGAACCTTCGCGCCAAGGCGGCGATCCGGGTCACCAAACGGGAGAAGGCCACCGTTGTCTGCCAGGCTGCGAACTCCCAGCAGGTCCGAGTGCGATGGAAGTAGTGAGCCGCCCATGTTGGCATTCGTGCATGCGAGCAAAGACGCGCTTTTCGAGGTTCTCGACCGGGCGAATGCCGAAGCCGTCGTAGGTCCCACCAGTGCCTCGGGTTGGACGGCTTCCTGGGTCGATGACGACGAGCCAGTTCGAGCGGCTTTCCCCGACTATGTTCTGCTCTTCAGTCATGACAAACGCACTCGTCTTTGCGTGTCGCGTGACGGAGCTTCGAGTGAGACGGATTTCCCCAGGAAGGAGAATGCCGCGGCCTTCGGCCGAGTCGTTGCGGACCTGGGTGCGCTCTGGAAAGTGGACCCCGCGGCGATCGCGGATTCGTTGTCGGACGAGATGACTGATCCGGACACTGTCTTGCATGCATTGAGTGAAGTTGTCGCCCTCCCAGATCTCGAGGAACCCGATCTCGACACCGCGGTGGTGGTCATCCGGGCAAAGCCTGGGGACGTACGGATGGCAGCAGAGCTCGCTGGTCCACTGTGCTTGCTGCCCATCGGCAACGGGTGGTTCGTCTTTACCGGCCAGGTCGAGACCATGGCCGGTGCGGCCGCAGCCGCCAGCTCAATGGCGGGCCGTAACAGCACGGTCATCCGGCTGTGGCGTAGAGGCGCAGAGTCAGGCTACGAGCAGTGGCGCCAAGGCAAACCAGAAGCAGGCTGGAGCTGGAATGAGCTCTGGCGACACACCGCGGCGAGCCGCGTTCGGGCAGCGGCAGAAGTTGCGGAAGTGCTGAGTGAGCGGTTCAGCGCTGGGGTTACCGACCCGGTCGCACTGCGTGCTCTCCTGCGCCGGGACGTGATGAGCGGTGATCCCCTACTGGAGTTTCTTCCGCTGATCGGCGTTCCTACCGATCCGGTGGCCATCCTCGACCAGCCAGCCGATTCGGTGCCGGAAGGCTCTGAGCTGATAGCGAAACTGCCTTGGTACAAGGCCTTCTTCACCAGGACCAGTCCCGAGGTTCTCGTCCGGGCTAGATCGCGGCCAGTGTGGCTGAAGGCCACGTTGCTCGGCCTCAGAGTGATCGGAGCGCTGGCGCTTGTCGTGATCGCTGTGCTCAGAGCGGGATCTGGTGACTGGCTCTACGCAGTGTGGGCGGTTCTTCTTGCCGTCTACTTCGCCTGGGGCCTGGCTTGGCGATGGCGCTATGTCGGGATCAACCGCGGAACATAGGAATGCCACAGATCGGATTGCGGCGTTGGCTACCTTGACCAGCGGCTCACGGAGCCAGCGAGAGCCAGCCTGGGTAGCGCGGGCTGGCGAGTTCGCACTGACCTGTGACCGTGCAGCGGACCAGAGCATTCCCGGAACTGGTCCAAGACCGAAGAATCACCGCATCCTTGGACTCCCAGACAGCCCCGCCCCTCCCGAGAACGAAGTCCCCGGAAACGAAGCCTGGTACCCGGGGGCGGGACAGTACGGCACCGTCTCGGGTACGCCGGATCTGCAGCTGCCAGCTGCTTCCCCGGTCCACGCGATGCCCACTACCCGCTTGCCCGTGGGGTTGATCGCCGTCGGCTCCATCCTCGAGTTCCAGATGCCCTGGGCCGGCCGGGAGAGCTTCGACCAGGTGAGTTTGTATTGGGTCCGGTTGCGATCGTCGAAGACCAGGGCATCGGCGGAGAAGTCACCGAAGATCCCATTTCTGGCCACGACCTTACGAACCTTGTTCTCATCGATCCGCCAGACTCGGACCTCGTACCGGTTCAGCCTGAGGTTCCAGTCGCGGTACAGCATTCGCTTCCCGGTGAAGTCCAGCACTTTGGACCCCACCTGGACCCGCTTGTCGGCGATTTGCTTGCCATTCAGGTCCAGCACCCTTATGTGTTCTTCGTCGTCAGAGTCGGTTACCTCAAGGAGGCGCCAGCCAGAAGACGAGAGGTAGTAGCGCGGGTAGTAGTAAGGCTCGTCCACCCGTGCCACGGTCTTGGCCCCAGAAGCCGTCACGAGGTGCACTTCTTTGACGGATATGTCTTCGCCATGGCTATAAGTGCCGACGACAGCCCACCCGCGGGGGTGGCGCCCAGCAAATCGAACCAGCTGGACTCGAATAAGCTGGCGTTGTCGAGCAGAGAGTCCGGCAACGGCATCGTGGCCGCGCCCGCATGGATCACGCCGTCGACCAGGTAGGGCACCGTGGTGTCGGCACCGCGAGGGAGCGTCTCTTCCTCTCCATCGGCCGCTGTTGCCGTCACGAACGCCCCGCCAGGCTCAATGCCAGCGAGGCGACCAACCACATCGATAACCGAGTGCGCACAACGATCCCCTCGTGAAGTGGCGTCACCGCCAGCCGGGCACCTCAGTCGAGCATCTGCCCGAAACGACCCACAAGAACACTACCGGAGACCGCCGAACCCCATGTCCCTCTCGTTTGCTCCAGATCGGGCCTGGACCCGGCAAGTTCACCTGCCAGCTGAGGGGTAGGAAAAGTAAAACCGCCTCTGATCTGTACGTTTGCAGATCTGAAGCGGTCTTCCTGATGGCGACCCCGACGGGACTCGAACCCGCGGCCTCCGCCGTGACAGGGCGGCGCGCTAACCAACTGCGCTACGGGGCCTTGATGAAGTTGTGTTGCTCTTGCCGAGCGCAGGAACTGTAACAGTCCCAGCGCCTTTGTCCGAATCGTGCCCGGACGTTGCACCCCCAACCAGATTTCGAACCGGCGCTACCACCGTGAAAGGGTGAGGGGTACCCCAGATCGGACAAACGTGACGCTCGTTCAGCGCAACGGCAGCCTATCTCAGTTCGGTTCAGAGCTGTCAATTGGATCAGTTTGCTCCAGATCTGCTCCAGATTTCAGAGCAGTCGAAGCCCATGCCTTGCCGGAACAGCCCAGCCTCGTGCAGCAGATGGGAGAGCGTGGTCTTGGGCTATGTCGAGAAGGGCGGCGACCGCCGGCCCAGAGACACCGTTCATCGGACACGCTCTGTGCCGACAGGCGGGTGCCGGCCGGGAGTGCCAACGGCTTGGTGTTGGCGCCCGGACGATGCTGGGGAGTCGTGGACGGCCCGTCTTGGGCCGGCGCGCGTGTACTCAGGAAGCGTCGATGCGGTCGATCCAGTCGTTCACCGAGGCGAGTGCATCGTCGAGGCTCATAGTGAGGCTGGCTTGTCCGGCGGGGATGTGCCAGGTGGCTTGCCACACGTTGTTGGCTGTGACAACCGGGGGCCAGGTACGCGGGGTATAGCCGAGTTGTTCGGCCTCGGCGGCGCGGGCGGCGAACACGTCGTGGGCTGCGGCCCGAATCGGCGAGAGGTCGGTGCCGTCGGGAAGAACGCTTCGCGGATAAGGAGCAGGTCGACGATGTCGCGGACGCGGTCGTTGACGAACT
Organism: Nocardioidaceae bacterium; assembly: GCA_013693815.1. GTDB lineage: Bacteria > Actinomycetota > Actinomycetes > Propionibacteriales > Nocardioidaceae > SSC3. The sequence goes on along the minus strand of CP059259.1, from coordinate 3,234,562 downwards.
CCGGTGGCGCGTCGGGGTCGGTGCAGGCGTGGAACTTCTGCGCCACTTGGTAGGCCAGCGAGATGGTGACCAGGTCGTCGGGCCGCTCGATGCCGAAGAAGGCGGTGTTGACCGAGGGAGGATGCCGAGGTCGTCACCGGAGGCGCCTTCGGCGAAGGAGGCTTCGACCTGGATGGTTCGCCATCGGACGCCGTGGATGTCGAGCCGCACCTTCAGCCGGCGCGGTTTGGGGACTCTGCGGGCCTTGTCGATGATTTCCACGGGTGCGCGCGAGAACGTGATCTGTCCCCACGGTTCGGCGAGTGCACGGTCGATGTGGTCGACGAGGTCGGTCTCGGCGCCGCGGTAGAGGGTGTCGATGTCTTTGGTTGCGCGGGAATTGAGGTCGAGAACACGCTCGATGAAGAGCCCGCCCTTAAGTACGAAGAGCGGTGAGCCGTCCCGGAGCTCGCGTTGCAGTGCTGCCGCCACGATGGTCGAGGCGAGGATCCAGCCGACTCTCTCGCCGCGTGATCCTACGAGTTTCTGGGCGTCGCGCACCCATCCGTCCAGGACGCGGGCGCTCCTGGGAGTCCGGTCCTTCTCCGGAAGGTCAGCGAACGGGTCACCGGGCAAGACGTGCCTCCAGCTGGTTCATGAGTTCGTCCTGTTCGGCGGCGGTGATCGCGCCGTTGTCGCGGGCGGTGTCGATCGCCTGCCTGATCAGGTGGACCTGGGTCGCACCGGCTGCGATGACCTGACGGATCGCGGTGGCGGCGGTGACGCAGCGGATGCCCTGCCACCAGCTGATCTGGTCCGGGGTCAGGGTTTCGGCGTGGACGACGATGTGCTCGCCGCCCTGGCGCCGCACGCGCGAGCCGACGGGGACGGTGAGGTGAATCCTGTCGGGGTTCACCTCGGCCAGCTCGAGCAGGTCCAGCGCGGTCTCATGAGAAAGCGCGGCCTCGGGCCGGCCGGTCCACAGCACGGCCTGGCGGTAGTCGTCGGCAGGGCTGGACGGGAAGCGCTCGAATCGGTAGACGCCGTGGGCCTCGCGACGCAGTGTGCCGCGCTGGGCCAGCAGTTTCAGTGCATGGGGTGCTACGTCGAGCGCGCGGGCGTCGTCGGTGGTGACGAACCCGTGCTGATCCAGTGCGATCTCCCACAGTCGCTGTTGTGCGGTTGCCATGAGACTTCACCTCCTGCCAAAACAGTATCAATTTTGAGCCGTTTTTGGCGAGCATGCAGGTGGGCTGCTTCCAGCGGTCTCGTCACAGATGGGGAAGGTCGGAGGCGTGATCGCCGTCCGATGCCTGAACCGCATGACTGTTGAACGAGCGTTGAACGGAAGAGCTACCTACTGCGCGGGGGCAGTAGGTAGCTCGCCGAGTGGGTAACCAGCCAGTGGACGATCGGGCGCCCACCCCAACTCGGTTGCCTTGTCCCTAGTCCGCTCCCAAGCCGCTACTGCCTCAGCGATCTGCTCGCTGTAGTCTTCAGCGAACTCATCGGAAGCAATGGCCACCTGCTCCATCGCAGAGTCGATATAGCTCTCGTCCTGACACTCCCAGACCGCAGACACCAGGGTTTCTTCAGCTGCAAGGTAGGCCGTCCACTCGGGGCTGGGCTCTTCGCCCGGGACTGGGATCTTCGTCGGGTCCGGAACCATTTCATCCAGTACTGCGACTAACTTCTCCCAAGCCTCGCCGTCCACTCCAGCAGGCTCGACTTCAACATCGTCAACATGGTCGAAAGGAGCGGGCAGCGATGACTCAGCCAGGCAAGCTACCACCGGAGAGTCCGGATCCATGTCTGGTGACCCTGGGGTGATGCCCAGCGCCTCGCGGGCAGCGTCGTGCCATGCGGTGGCGAGTTCATTGACTACCTCGGGATTGGTGTAGGTCAGCATCTCGTCTTCTGGCCCTACATCACCTTCTGTAGAGCATTGGTCGAGGGCATCTCGATACTGCACAGGCGGAGGGGTATGACCTCCTGGCTCCAACCGATTCGCTGACGCATTCATCTGGTGCTCGAAGGAGTAGAGCCGAACTGGCGGCAGGGAGTCGATGGTCGGGTACCAGACCGGGAACATGGTTGGTGGGATCGCTCCTTCCCAACCCCGCCATCCCTCGAAGGGCACTCCAGCTTCACGTATGCAGGCATGTTGTGGGCCGTTGAGCCAGTGAGCCCGTATTACCGCGGCTGCCTGATGGTCATACACACTTCCTGCCCACCGGTCGAAGTCATGTTGGATATCCTCAATCAGCCCGGCTGTCGTAGCGCTCACCGGCACCACAAGCTCACGTTGCGGGGCTGACGCGGCGGCCGGCGTTTCGTTACCCACGTTCGTCTGTGAGCCACACGCCATGAGGGTCGTCAGCATCAGCAGACCCGGCAGAGTCCATTTACTCTTCATTTAACCTGACCCCGCGCAATCGTCTCTGAATGGCCAATCGGCACGCCAACATCTCTCGGGGACTTTATTCCGCGGTTGCTCCAAACCTCACCGCTTTGCTTTCGACTTCGCACTGCCGCCCAGCCTTCATTATAGGGACGCTCACCTGTCCGCCGAGGAGGCAAGAAAAGTAAAAAACCGCCTCTGACGCGAAGATTCATTTGAGTGGGTCTCGCGTCAGGGGCCTGTTTCATGAGGCTGTGTCGAGGGTGACGCGGTAGCCCATGGCTTCGAGTTGTCTGATCGCTCGGGTTCGTGTGCGTTCGGGGTGGAGGCGGCTGTAGTAGTCGCCGCCGAGGTCTTCGTAGAGGGTGCCGGTGGTGCCCATGTTCCAGATCACGGTCAAGAGTGTGTGCTGGATCGCGACGTTGGCCCGTTGGGGTCCTCGGCGGGTCGCGATCCGCCGGTATCGGGCTCCCAGGAACGTGTGCGGGTTCTGAGCCGCCCACATTGCTGCGGTGCCCAAAGCGCCTTGCAGGTAGGGGTTGCCGGGTCGGGTCTTGGACGACTTCACCTTGCCGGCGGACTCGTTGTTCCCAGGAGTGGTGCCTGCCCAAGAGGCGAGGTGTTTAGCTGTGGGGAACACCGACATGTTCGCACCGGTCTCAGCGACGATGACGTCGGCGATCAGGGTGCCGATGCCGGGGATGGTGCAGATCAGGTCCCGGAAGCCCTGAAACGGTTCGATCACCACCTCGATCCGCTGGGTCAACGCCTCGATCGCGGTGGTGTGCCGGTCGATCAGGTCTAGGTGCACTCGGGCCAGGAATGCGTGGTGCTCGGTGAACCGTCCCACCAAGGCTTGGGTGAGTTCGGGGATCTTGGACCTCAAGCGCCGTTTCGCCAGGTTCGCCAGCGCGACGGGGTCGCGGTCACCGGCGATCAATGCTTCCAGCATCGCCCGGCCGGAGACACCCATGATGTCGCTAGCGACCGCCGACAACTTGATCCCGGAGTCCTCGAGCAGTTTCTCCAGCCGCTGGATCTCCCGAGCGCGTTCCCTGGTGATTGAGGACCTGGTCCGGGTCAGGTCGCGCAACTGTCGGATCGGCTCCGGGGGACAAACGATCCACGGACCAGTCCGTGGGCACCGAGCTGTGCCAGCCAGGTCGCATCCGAGACGTCTGTTTTGCGGCCGGGCAGATTCTTCACGTGTCGGGCGTTGACCAACATCACCTCCACGCCCGGCAGGTCATCGAGCAGGTAGTAGAACGGTTTCCAGTAGTCGCTGGTTGCCTCCAGCACCACACAGGAGACGTTCTCGGCGACCAAGTGGTCGCGCAGCGCGAGGATCTGGTTGGTCATCGATCCCCACGTCGTCACCGTTTCGACCGTCTTACGACGTCCCGCACCAGCGACCCGGACGCACACCTTGGCATCCTTCTTCGAGATGTCTATCCCGGCACACCGCGAATGCAGTATCTCCATCAGCCACTCCCTTCGTTCCACGGCTGGCGACCGACACGGGGAGGGCAGGGATGAAACGAAAGTCTGACGCACGGGCTCAAAGCACCAATCCACGGTTCCCGTGGAAGCCCTCCACCACCATGCTGACCTTCAGGCTCACAGGCACCACAGAGGCCATCGGGGTCGACCGTGACGGACCCTCACAAGTCTCAACCCGGTCCCCGGCCACCCGCAACACGCCACCCGACCGCGAATCTTCGCGTCCCACGGCGCCCGCAGGTGCGCTGCTGACCTGCACGTTTGCAGATCTGAAGCGGTTCTTGAAGCTGGTACCCCAGCCGGATTCGAACCGGCGCTACCGCCTTGTCGGGCGCGTAGCTGCTGGAAGCTCACCCATGCCGGATCGCCTCGGCAAGGTCCACCTCCTGGCCCGGCACGCGGAGGATCTTCACTTCCTTCACGTTCGGGTCCGCGGCGACGTTCTCAGCGATCCACTCCTTTGAGTGGTGGGAGAGAAGGATCTCGATGTTCGCAGCGCGCTGGACTTTCGCCCGCCCAACGACAGGCCAGTCGTTCTCGTCGATCGCGTTCTGGATCACCGGCAGCTAGCCGCAGCTCCTCAGATGTGACCTGTCCACGGTCCTCATTGTCGACCGACCGTCGCAGGTTCAGGAGCGGCCGGTTTCTGCTTTGTCGGGATCGACTTCCGTGCACTTGACTTCGCGACCATCTGGGTAAAGGACCTTGCCACCCGGTGCGTCGAGATGTGTAGTGCTGGTGACAGACATCATCACCGTGTTGCCGCGTGGAGTTTTGACGCGGTACGACACAGTCGCGTCTCCATTGCCGTGCGATACCCGCGAGACTGAGATTTCCTGGCCTGGGAGGTGGCTGTAGGTCAACGTCATTTGGTCACCGGATCGCTGACATGAATCGAAATCCTGCTCGGTACCTGCGCGTGTGCTCAGGTACCAGCCGGCCGCGCAGACAACTGCTGCCGCGGTGGCCACTACTACGGGAAGGTGCCGCGTGCCTCGCATTGCTGCAGTATCGCATCAGGGAAGAGCTGGCGGTGGTGACGATCAGTACGTCGGAAAGTACGAGTCGTCGAACTGCAAGATGTGGTTTACCGAAGTTGGCCAGGCGTACCAGCAGTGGGACGGCGGCGGCTACATCATAACCGGGACGCCATGACGACCGGACCCGAACGACGACAGCCTGACCCTGACCGTCTGAGGAGCGGTAGGCCAGGAAATCACTGAGCGGAGTCGACGTCCAGCATGATCATGTGGGTGTCCGGGTGGGACTCGTGCGCGCTCGATATCGCTTCGGCGTTCTCCAGGGCGTCAACGATCGTTCGCCCGTCGTCCTTGAAGGCGCCGCCGCCAGTGGCATAACCGGCCTCCCAGTTGATCCCGGCCCACTTGGCTCGCTGCCGGAATGCTTGGGCCAGCCGGCCCGGTGCGATGTTGCTCAGCCACCAGTGCGCTTGGCGCGGTGCTGGGCGTGGTGTGTGCGTCATGTCGTGACCCTCCTCGATGCGTCTAGAACTTCGATTGGAGAGGTGATCCGGCAACTGGTCTCGAAAGCGTTTGCTCCAGATTGCTCCAGATCGGGGTTTCACTCCCTCAAAGCTCGCTTGTCAGCCGAGGAGGTAAGAAAAGTAAAAAACCGCCTCTGACCTGCACGTTTGCAGACCTGAAGCGGTTCTCGAAGCTAGTACCCCCAACCGGATTCGAACCGGCGCTACCGCCGTGAAAGGGCGGGGTCCTAGGCCGCTAGACGATGGGGCTCCACCCTGTCGGGGACCACGTAACTATAGGTCGCACGCCCTGACCCGGCCAAATCGTGGGTTGGTCGCTCGGGCACACTGGCCGTGTGATCGAGATGAGTCGCGAGCGTTTCGAGGAACTGGTGTCCGACGCACTGGACACCATTCCCCCAGAGCTCACCGCCTTGATCGACAACGTGGTGGTTCTGGTCGAGGACGACCCGCCGGCTGATGACCCCGGCTTGCTGGGGTGTACGACGGGATCGCGTTGACCGAGCGCGACAGCAACTACGCGATGGTGCTGCCCGATCGCATCACGATCTTCCGTAACCCCACGCTGGACATGTGCGCATCGGAGGACGAGGTTGTCCGTGAAGTCGGCATCACCGTCGTACACGAGGTGGCACATCACTTCGGGATCGATGACGACCGTCTGCACGACCTCGGCTACGCCTGACATCGGCCGTTTGACCGGTTCAGAGGCGACCGAGAGCGTAGCCGAGCGCGCAGGCCGGGATCGCCAGCACGAGGGTGAGGGCGACGTAGATCGAACCGAGCCGCCACCCGCCCGAGTAGGTCTGGACGCTGAACGCCGAGTACGTGGTCAGGCCGCCGCAGAAACCCACACCTAGTAGGGACACCTCGTCGTGACCGGCGGCTGAGCCGATCAGGTAGCCCAGGACGAACGAACCGAAGACATTGACCAGCAGCGTGCCCCACGGCAACTGCCTGTCCAGACGTGTCGCCACAGCGAAACGGAGCCCAGCTCCGACCGCTGCGCCCAATGCCACCAGGAGGGCGGTCACGCGATCCCCTCGCGAGGACACGAACGGAGCAGGAGGTTCTGCCGCTGGGCGCTGCCGTTGCGAGCGGCGTCAGGCGCGGGCGATGGCGAGGCGGAGGAGGAGGCGGGCTGGTGGCCCGTCGAGTGACGACAACGATGCCAGCGTGCGTGGATGGCGCCGCGGAGCAGGCATGGCCTAGCGGCGGGAGCTCTAGGGCCCGCAACGAGGGTGTTGAGCGTGGCCAAGACAGCACAGTCATTCGTCACCACCCTCGACCCGGAACTGCCATCTTTCGGTGAGCGTAGTGACACGGGATGCGAGCGCCACTGCGATCAAGCAGAGAGCCAGCGTGCCGAAGACATATACCGCGGCCAGGAGAACCTGGTCGGAGGCCAACAGAGCGCGGGTCTGTTCGGAATAGGCCGACAGCGTCGTGTAGCCGCCGAGTACACCAGGGCCGGCCATGACCGTGAGCCAGGTGCTCTCCCGGATCAGCGCGATCGCCGGAAGCAGAGCCAGCAGGAACGACCCGGACACGTTGATCGCCAAAGTGGCCCACTGAAAATCGGTGGGATCGGCCGGGAAAGCCGTAGTGACTCCCAGCCTGGCCAGTGCGCCGAGCGCACCGCCCAGAGCCGCTGCAAGCCACAGTGGCGGGACGCGTCTCACAAGATCCGAGCGTAGGGCACAACGGATGAGCAGTGACTCGCAGTGATCTGTGTCCCAAACCGCGGCGGGAACTGGAGGGAGTCTCGACGCGACAGACAATGGAGTTACAGACACTAGAGCTTCGGTAGCGGACAACCGGAGATTGAGGGCAGCACATGACTGACAGCCGACAACGCGTGGTCGTCATCGGGTCCGGCTTCGGTGGCCTGTTCGCCACCCAGGCCTTGAGGCGGGCGGACGTCGAAGTGACGATGATCGCCAAGACGAGCCACCACCTGTTCCAGCCGCTGCTCTACCAAGTTGCCACGGGCATCCTCAGCCAAGGTGAGATCGCTCCGCCGACTCGGGAGATCCTGGCCAGGCAGGAGAACGCTCGCGTGATCCTCGGCGAAGTCACTGCGATCGACCTGGAAGCGCACACGGTCACCTCCCAGGTGCTGCGCCGCGAGACCGTGACGCCGTACGACTCCCTGATCGTTGCCGCAGGAGCCGGCCAGTCGTACTTCGGCAATGATCAGTTCGCTCGCTACGCACCGGGGATGAAGAGCATCGACGATGCGCTCGAGCTCCGCGGCCGGATCTTCGGCGCTTTCGAGATGGCCGAGCTGGCCGAGACCGAGGAGGAGATCCAGCAGCTCCTGACCTTCGTGGTCGTGGGTGCCGGGCCGACCGGCGTCGAGATGGCCGGGCAGATCGCCGAGCTCGCGCACCGTACGTTGCGCAAGGACTTCCGCCGGATCAACACCCGCGATGCGCGGGTCATCCTGCTCGACGCCGCGACCCAGGTGCTGCCACCGTTCGGCGCGAAACTAGGTGAGGTCGCGCACAAATCGTTGGAGCGACGCGGTGTGGAGGTGCTGCTGGGTGCGATGGTCACCGACGTCGACGAGCGTGGCCTCGAGGTGCGGTTCAAGGACGGCACCGACGGTTTACGCCAGCAGCGCATCGATGCGATCACCAAGGTCTGGGCCGCCGGCGTCGCAGCGAGCCCGTTGGGCAAGACCCTCGGCGAGCAAACCGGCGCACCGCTGGACCGCGCCGGAAGGATCGCGGTGAATCCGGATCTCACCTTGCCCGGTCACCCCGAGGTGTTCGTGGTAGGCGACATGATTGCGCTGGACAACCTTCCCGGAGTCGCCCAGGTAGCGATCCAGGGCGGGAAGTACGCCGCCAAAGAGATCCGCAATCGCGTGAAAGGGAAGCCGTCGCAGAAGCCCTTCCGCTACTTCGACAAAGGGTCGATGGCGACCATCTCCCGGTTCAGCGCCGTTGCTCTGATCGGCAAGCTCAAACTCTCGGGGATCCTGGCCTGGTTCTTGTGGCTGGTCATCCACCTCGCCTATCTGACGGGCTTCAAGAACCGATTCACCGCATTGGTGCACTGGGCGGTGAGCTTCGTGACGCGCGGTCGCCAAGAGCGCGCCTTCACCGAGCAGCAGATCTTCGGCCGCCAAGCGGTCGAGCGGCTCGACGGAGGCGCCAGTTCACTGGTCAGCCGGCCAGGGGAGTGGGATGCGGTGCGTGCCCGGCTGGAGGCCAACGCCGCCGAGGAGGCCCGGCTGACAGACGAGCGACGACGAGGTGTGCCCATCTCATCTGAGAGTGTGGACCCATGACCACCCTGAATCGGTCATGCTCAGCGCCCTCCCTGCATCTGTCACCGGGGGCCTCACTGTGTTGCTGTCCTCAGGAGGGGATCGCGTGACCACCCTGGATTGGCCACGCTCAGGCCCCTCCTTCCGGGCCTCACTACGTTCGTGTCCTCAGGAGGGGATCGCGTGACCGACAACCTTGAGCAACCCTCAGCGCTGGCGGAGCCGGTCACAGAGGTCAACTGGACCTTCCGGATCGTGGTTGCGGTCCTGATCGTGGCGACGCTTGCCGTCGGCGTCATGTTGGGCGTCACGGTGGTGCCGCGCTGGTGGGCCCAACGGATAGGCGATCGCGTCGACGGCCGGATGACTGAAGGCGTGCTTTACGGGACGATGCTGGGCTTCGTCTTCACGCTGCTGCCGCTGGTCGTGCTGCGGCAGGTGTTCCGACCCATGAAGCGGTGGCTGCGCATCTCTGTGCTCGTGGTTGCGTTGCTGCTCGCCGCGCCCAACCTGTTGACGCTTGCGATCGTCGTGGGCAATGGCTCGGGCGCCCACGCAGGCGACCGGATCCTGGACGTGGACGCACCCGGCTTCCGGCTCGGAACCACGATCGGTGCTATCAGTGGCGCGCTGCTCGCCCTGACCTGGCTGATCGCGAGCTGGAATGCCAAGCGCAGCCGCAAGAAAGTGGATCGGTTGCGGGCCGAAAACAAAGCTGCCCAACAGCACTGCGGGATGCCGCCGAAGGCGACACCCCGCAGTAGAAGGAACCTAACTAGTTACCAGGTCAGATTGGAGCAGCTGTGATGGTCACAGTGCCCTTGGTTGCCGTCGCCACGTTGCCCGCCTTGTCGTAGGCCGTCACGATGACGTCGTAGGTCCCGGGTTGCGAGTAGCAGCCGAGCTTGATGGTGCCCTTCCAGGTGCCACCGGCCTTGGGGAGAGATATCCGTACTCGTTGCCCCAGCCAGCCGGGTCCTGGTTACGGAGCTCGACGGCCACATAGCTGATACCCGACTGTGAGTCGCTTGCCTTGACACTGGCGTTGAGCTTCACCGGGGCGACCGCACCGACCGCAGCAGTCCCTGGGGTCACCGAGGTGGCGCCGATCTTCGGCTTCGTGGTGTCCTTCTTGCTGATGACCTTCAGCGACTTCTTGAACTTCTGTGGCAGTTTCTTAGAGCTCGCGCCGCGCGAGAGCGTCACGCCGTCCTTCTTGAGCGACTTCACGAATTCTTTGGGAAGTTCCTTGAGGGCCGATCCCGTCCCGGAACGGTAGGTGGTGGAGTTGCTCACCTTGTCGTACACCGTCAAGGAGTTCACCTTGTAGGTCGCGTTGCCGATCCACTTGGGCACGGTCACCGTTCCCTTGAGCTTGCCCTTCTTGAGGGTCGCATACCCGTAGAGGCTCTTCTTGCCAGCCTGCAGCGAGACGTACGCACCGGCCAAACCGGCGCCGCCGGTGTCCTTGGCAGTCGCGGTGAAGGTCACTTTGGCGACCTTGTTCTTGGTATTCACCGATGTCTTGGACAAAGAGATCGCCGAGATTGTCGGGTTCTTGCCGTCGGGATTGGAGACCACCGAGAACGACGACTTCACGTTGGCCATGCCCGAAAGCTGGGCGTAGTCGTAGTACTGCCCTCCGACATCAGTGCTCAGGTACAGGTAGTCGATGCGCCAAGTGCCCTTGGAGGTGAACTTCGGGATCGTGAGGTTGCCGGAGAACGAGTGCCCGCCGCTACCCACCTTGAACGAACCGTAGACCGTTTTCTTGGTGGAGCCGACTGCCATAGCGGTTATCGAGACATTGGTGAGCTTGGTGCCTGACGTGGTGCCGCTGACCTTGATGGTCTTGGTCTTGCTCTTGACATTGACCGACCCCGGCGTGAGCGTGAGCTTGGTCAAGGTCGGCGACGCTGCGCCACAGGGCGTTGCTGCTGTGGCTGTCGGCGCGGTGGCAACGGCCAACGCGACCAAGCTCCCTGCCACCAGCGCGGTTGAGCCGACGACGGCCGCACTGCGGCGCCGACGGAGGGTATTGAGAACTCCCATTTGATTCCCCCAAACGGATTGAGATCAGGACTGCGAATGACTGCCCTGCGACAACAGCGTTGTGACAGGGTTGAGGTCAGGTTGATATCTGGCCCTGCCCACAATCTCAGGTATCGACTCGGACTGTCCAGGAGATCGGACGGGTGTCGCTCGCTGAGGCGGCATGCTCAAGCTCGCCGAGGAGGATCAGATGATCGAGTGGTCGCAAACCGATGAAACGGTGCGCGAGGCCGTCGGTGACTTCATCGCCAAAGAGGTCCGTCCGCACCTGGATGCGCTCGAGACCGGGCAGATTCCTCCGTACGACATCATCCGGAAGCTCTATCAGGCCTTCGGGCTGGATGTCTTGGCGGCGGAGCGGCTGGAGAAGGAGCTGGCTCGGGAACGAGCGGGAGACGGCGGATCGCCGGTCGGTGAGCAACGCGACGACCTGGCGTCGATGACGGCAGTTGTACTCAGCGAGCTGGCTGGTGTCTCGCTCGGCACGGTCGTATCGATGGCAGTCTCCTCGGGCCTGAGCGTAGGCACCATCCGCGCTCGGGGAACCTTGGAACAAAAGGAGCGCTGGCTTCCTCGCCTGGTGACCGCCGAGCAGGTCGCGGCCTGGGCGATCACCGAGCCCGACTCCGGGTCCGATGCCTTCGGAGGTATGCGCACCAGTGTGCGGCGCGACGGTGAGGACTACATCCTCAACGGCCACAAGACTTTTATCACCAATGGCCCCTATGCCGACATCATGATCGTCTACGCCAAGTTGGATCCGCAGGCAGACCCATCTGGGGGCGCCGGCCCGATGACCGAGCAGGCCAAACGTGACCGCGAGGTCTTGACCTTCGTGCTCGACAAGGGCATGGACGGGCTGACACAGAGCAAGCCCTTGAAGAAGATGGGGATCATGAGCTCGCCCACCGGCGAGTTGTTCTTCGACAACGTCCGACTGGGTCCGGACCGGTTGTTGGGTCGGCCTGCACGGCAAGGTGGGAGTCCCCATGCTGATGGGGGACGTGAGAGCGCCCGTACGAACTTCGTCGCCGAGCGGATCGCGGTCGCGGTGCTCGCGCTCGGGATCATCAACGAGTGCTTGCGTTTGTCGATCGATTACGCCAAGCAGCGAGAGCTGTGGGGCAAGCCGATCTCCGACTTCCAACTGATCCAACTGAAGCTGGCCAAGATGGAGGTGGCCCGGATCAACGTGCAGAACATGGTCTTCTCAACTNTGGAGCACCAGCGCGAGGGCAAGGCAATCAGCTTGGCCGAGGCCTCCGCGCAGAAGTGGTACGCCTCCGAAGCTGCCACCGAGGTGGCGATGGAGGCCGTCCAGTTGTTCGGCGGCAACGGCTACATGGCCGAATACCGGGTCGAGCAACTCGCGCGCGATGCCAAGTCGCTGATGATCTATGCGGGCAGCAACGAAGTGCAGATCACCCACGTCGCCAAAGGGCTGCTGTCCGGGTGATCGGCGCAGTTGCTTAGTTACTGCTCGGCATCCTTGATGATCCGTTGAGCGGCCAGCTTGCCGGGCGCGCCGGTCACACAACCGCCAGGATGGGTGCCTGAGCCGCACTGGTAGTACCCATCGATCGGGGTGGCGTACTGACTCCAACCGGGCGCGGGCCGGAAGAAGTACATCTGCGGGGCCAGGAGCTCGCCGGCGAAGATGTTGCCCTCCGACAGCCCGGAGACTCGCTCGATGTCGGCAGGTGTGACCACCTCACGATGTAGCACCAGATCGCCGAAACCCGGGAAGTGCGACTCGAGTACGGCCTGGGCTTTGTCGGCGAACCGCTCACGCTCGGCGTCCCAGGTGCTGCCCTTGAGCTCATAGGGTGAGAATTGCACGAAGCAACTCATCACATGCTTGCCAGGCGGGGCCATGCCGGGGTCGATGACCGACTGGATCGCGCCGTCGATGTAGGGCTGGTCGCTGTACCAGCCGTACTTGGCGGCGTCGAAAGCCCGCTCGACGTACTCCATGGTCGGGCCGATGTTCAAGAAGCCGCCGAAGTGGTCGACCGTGTCGGGCAGGGCAGGGAAGACCGGGAGCCCGTCCAAGGCGAAGTTGACCTTGGAGGAAACCCCGCGAAACTTCATCCGCTCGATGTTCTCCACCAGGTCGCCGGGAAGCTCGCGTGGCTCCACCAGTTCGAGGAAGGTGCGTCGCGGATCCAGTGCGGAGACCACCACGGGCGCGTGGAACTCGGTGCCGTCCTCCAGCGCGACGCCGATGGCGCGCCCTTCCTTGGTGAGCACCGAGGTGACCGGCGACTCCAAGCGGATCTCGGCGCCGAACGCCTCGGCAGCGCGGGCCAGCACCTGGGTGAAACCACCGTTGCCGCCCTTGTGGAATGCCCACGACCCCAAAGCGCCGTCGTGCTCACCCATCTTGTGGAAAAGCAACACCAATCCCGAGCCTTGTGACAGCGGCCCGACTTTGGTGCCGATCGAACCCGAGGAGCAGTGGTAGCCCTTGATCGCGTCGTTCTCGAAGTAGTCGTCCAGCCAGTCGCCGGCGCTCCCGGTCAGCAACCGCACCAGATCGTGAATGGTCTTGCGATCGAACCCGCCGAGGTGATCCAACAGCCACTTCACATCGGCGGCGTCCTCGGGGTCCTTGCCGAAAATGTTCGGTGGCGGGTTGTCGAATAGCGGGCGAATCGCTTGGCACAGCCTGTCCATGTCGTGGTGATAGCGCTCATAGGCGTCGGCATCGTGGCGGGAGTGGCGTCGGATCTCTGCCACGTTCTGATCGTGGTCGTCACCGAAAAGCAGGTAGTCGCCGTCGCCGGTCGGGTGGAACGAGGACGGCATCATCAGCGGCAAGAACCCGTGCTCGACCAGGTTCAGCTCCTGGATGATCTCCGGTCGCAACAACGAGAGCGCATAGGAGAAGGTCGTGAAGGAGAAGCCGGGTAGCAGTTCCTCGGTGATGGCCGCGCCGCCTACCAGATGCCGGCGCTCGAGTACGAGGGTCTTGAGACCTGACTTGGCCAAGTACGCGGCGTTCGTCAGGCCGTTGTGGCCGCCACCCACCACGATTGCGTCATAGACGGGGTCATTTCGCGGTCTTCCTGTCTGGGTTGAAGAACGGGAGTTTGGTGGTGTGGACCCGAACGGTCGTGTTGTGGTGGTTGATCGCCAACTCCAGCTGCAACTCGGTGCCAGGTGTGGCGAGGTCAGGTCGCACCCGGGCGATGCCGATGTGCTTTTGCAGCACCGGGGAGTAGAGGAACGTGGTGCAGTAGCCGGCGTCCTCGCGTTTGCCGGACTCACCGACGTACAGCATCGACTCGTACGGCCAGGGTTGGTCGTCCTTGGGCGGGAAGAGTCCCGCATCCCGGTAGAGCTGGTCCCAGTGCTGCCAATCCACCACAATCCCGACCGTGGTCCAGCGTGAGGTTCCCTCGATCAGCTCGCGTCGGATCGCCTCGCGTCCGATGAAGTTGCGGTCGCCGTCGCGCACNCCGCGCAACATCCAACCGAGTCCGAGCTCCTTGGGNGTGACCCGATCGGCGTCGGTGAACACCAAGGCGCTGTTGTGGAACTCGACGTCGACCAGGGGCAGGCCGGCTTCGGTGCGCAACGTCGTCAACGCCTCCTCGCCGAACGGGCGCAGGCTGTGCGGCTTGCCGGCCTCGAGCACCGCATCGAGCATCTGGATCGCATCGTCAGCGGCGACGGTGATCTCGAATCCCAGATCGCCGGTGTACCCGGTACGAGACAGCGTGACGGGAACGTTGTCGAGCTTGGTCTGGGTGAGCTCGAAGTACGCCAGATCGTCGACCTCGTTCATCAGCGGCGCAAGAGCCGCCCGAGAGCGTGGTCCTTGGACCGCGAGCATCGCGTACTCGTCAGTGACGTCCTCGATGGATGCCCGCAGCCGGCCCGTGTGTGAGCTGAGCCAACTCATCGTGGGGCGGGCAGAGGTGAGCAGGAAGTCGTTCGCGGAATGCCGGAAGACGACACCGTCCTCCATCACATAACCGCGGTCGTCGCACCACACCGTGTACATCGCATTGCCTGGCCGGCAAGTGCGGATGTCACGGACCAGGGTGCCGGCGAGAAGCGCCTCGGAGTCAGGGCCGGTGACGCGATACTTGTACAGCGGCGAGGTGTCGAAGATCCCCACGCTGTTGCGCACCGCGAAGTACTCGTGCTTGGGGGCATGAGAGTAGCGCAGCGTTGAGAGGTGCCCCTGCCAGTGGGTATAGAGCCCCTGGGTGTTGAGTTCGCTCAGCCGGCTGTGGAACGGCGTCGTCTTGATCACCCTCAGCATGTTAGCCGTTACTGATTGGCTGGTCAGTAGCGCTGAGCAATCGGATTCGTCCGCGACCTCTGCGTCCGTCCAGCGTCGAGTGCTCGTGGCCGAACCGACGGTGGGCAGCGCCTAGTCTTGTCGTTGTGAGTGCGAGCGGGAGTGTCCTGCGGGTGCGGGACTTCCGCAGGCTGTGGATCGGATTGGGGTTGTCCAGTCTGGGCGACTGGCTCGGCCTGCTTGCCCTGACCGCGATGGCGAACCTGTTCGCGGACTCCTACGCCGAGAAGAACTACGCGATCGCGGCGGTTCTGTTCCTGCGTGTGGTGCCCCCGCTGGTGGTTGGCCCGCTTGCCGGGTACGTCGCGGACCGGCTGGACCGCCGTACCACCTTGATCTGGGGCGACTATCTACGAGCGGCGCTGTTCATCTCCATCCCTCTGGTGGGGACGTTGTGGTGGGTCTTCGTGGTGACTGTCCTGGTCGAGCTGATCAGTGTCGTATGGCTGCCCGCGAAGGACGCCACCGTGCCCAACCTGGTGCGACCCGACCAACTCGAGCAGGCCAACCAGATCGGCTTAATCACTACCTACAGCTCAGCGTTGCCCGCTGCGGCGCTGTTCGCGCTGATGTCGCTCATCGACCGGGTAGCCCCAACTGCCTTCGGCTGGTTCACCAACGGCGCTGTCGATGCGGCCGTGCTCCTGAACGGCGCAAGTTATCTCGTCTCCGGCCTGGTGATTGCAACCCTCACCACGATCCCGCGTGGTGCCGCCTCTGCTACCGAGGCCTCCGTGGTGCGTACGATCGTCGACGGTTGGTCCTACGTCGGTCGCACGCCCGTGATCCGCGGCCTCATCATCGGTATCACCGGGGCATTCATGGCCGGCGGTGCGGTAATCGGGTTGTCGCGCACCTTGGTGGCCGACCTGGGCGGCGGAGATTCCGGGTACGCCTTGCTGTTCGGTGCGGTGTTCCTGGGACTGGGATTGGGAATGTGGCAGGGGCCGCGCTTCGTGGCCACTCGAGAGCGCACCCAGGTGTTCGGGTACGCCTTGCTGGCAACAGGTGCGCTTCTGATTCCAGTGGCGCTCGTGCCGTGGTTGCCGATCGTGGTCGTGCTCGCGGTTGCGCTCGGCGCCTGCGCGGGGACGGCATGGGTGATCGGCAACACCCTGCTCGGACTCGAGGTGCCCGACGAGCTACGCGGCCGCACCTTCGCGTTCGTTGGATCACTCACCAAACTCTCGCTCGCCTTGGTGTTGGCCGTCACCCCGTTCCTGGCCGGTTCGCTGCCCGATCTGGTTATCGGGTCAACGACCTACCATGGCGCCTCGGTGACGGTCTTGCTTGCGGCGCTCCTGATGGTTGCTGTCGGGGCTGTCTCCTATCGTCAGATGCAGTCCCGANCCGCTTCTCGAGGAAACAACGTGACCTATTACGCGCCGACGGGGTGCTTCATCGCCTTCGAGGGTGGTGAGGGCGCCGGCAAATCGACCCAGGCGCGGCTGTTGGCCGAGTGGCTTTCCGGGCAGGGGTACGACGTCGTTTCGACCCATGAGCCCGGTGACACCGAGGTGGGACGCAAGATCAGGAGANTCGTCCTCAGCCCTGCTACCGGCGAGCTCTCACATCGCACCGAGGCACTGCTCTATGCCGCGGACAAGGCCGAGCACGTCGACACGGTCGTGTTACCCGCATTGGAGCGTGGAGCAGTGGTCATCACCGACCGGTACGTCGACTCCACGTTGGCTTATCAAGGCGCAGGCAGGGGATTGTCGGCCGAGGTCGAACAGGTGGCGCGCTGGGCAACCCGGGATTTGCGCCCGCAGCTGACGGTGTTGCTGGATGTCGCCNCCGGGGATGGCATGGCCAGGTTCACCGAGCGCGACCGGATCGAAGCCGAAGGCCAGGAGTTCCACCAGGCCGTGCGGAAGATGTTCTTGCAACTGGCCCGCAGCGAGTCTGAGCGACCAGAGCGTTATCTGGTGCTGTCGGCCGACCAACCCATCGAGGTGATCGCGGCCGCTGTGCGCGATGCGGTGCTGCCGCTGTTGAATCACGCGGCCCGGAACTCGGCCGGCGCATGAGTGTCTTCGACGACCTGGTCGGTCAAGAACGCGCTATCGAGCAGTTGCAGCGAGCGGTCGACGGGCACGGGATGACCCNNGCGTGGCTGTTCACCGGGCCGCCGGGATCGGGTCGCTCCAATGCCGCATTGGCTTTTGCCGCGGCCCTGCAGTGCGAGCAGGGTGGTTGCGGTCAGTGCCACTCGTGCCGCACGGCCCTGGCCGGCTCCCACCCCGATATCAAGCGGGTACGTACCGAGACGCTGTCGCATCGGATCGACGACATGCGCGACCTGGTGCTGCAGGCGGCATTGCGACCCTCCCTTGGTCGCCATCAGGTGATCTTGATGGAGGACGCCGACCGGTTGGCCTGGGGCGATCGCACCGCCGCAGCCAACGCGCTACTCAAGGCGATCGAGGAGCCTGCCNCCCGTACGGTGTGGTTGTTGTGTGCGTTGACCGAGCAAGACATGCTCCCGACCATTACCTCGCGGTGCCGCAGTCTGGTGCTGGTGACACCGACCGAGAGCGCCGTCGCCGAATTTCTCACCACCCGCTGCGGAGTCCCCGAGGAAGCAGCACATTCCGCGGCCCGAGCCAGCCAGGGTCACATCGGTCGGGCGCGCGCGCTCGCCCTCGACCCGGCGGCCAACAACCGGCGACTGGAGGTGACCAGGATCCCGGCCGTGCTGACGGATCTGCGCGCGTGCCTCAATGCCGCGGCGAAGATAGCCGACCTGGCCAAAGAGGAGATCACCGGAGAGGTCGAGGCTGCCTACGACCGAGACATCGAGGCGCTCCAGTCATTGATGGGAAGCGACCCCAAAGCGCGCTCGTCCCGCGCATACAAGGCTGCGCTGAAAGAGATCACCGAGGTCAAGAAACAACGTGAGCGACGTCGTACCAATGATGTGGTGGATCGCTGTCTGATGGACCTGGTCTCGGTGTATCGCGACGTGATCGCTGCGCAGACCGGTGCCCGGGGAGCGTTGGTGAACGCGGAGCTCGGTGCTGACGTGAACCTGCTCGCCGGGCGCACGACTCCGGAGTCGAACTTGCACCGGATCGATGCGATCTTCGAGGCCCGGCAACAGATTCTGGAGTTCAACACGCCTCCACTGCTCGGCTTGGAATCGATGATGATGGGGTTGAAGGCATGAGGTCTTCGGCGCGGGTCATCGCCTCGGTGTTGGTGATGGCGCTGATCGTGGGAGTGTTCGCGTGGCTGGCATTCCGCGGTGACGGGTTGGAACCGAAACCGATCGACGGCGGTCCCGACCTGGACGGCGTACCGGTTGAGCTCCACCCCTTCTATACCCAGAAGCTCACCTGGACCAAGTGCCAGGACTCGTTCGAGTGCGCGTCGGTGGACGTGCCCTTGGATTATGCCGACCCGACCGGCCGCACCATCACCTTGCAGTTGCTGAAGGCTGCGGCATCGTCGAAGAAAGTCGGCTCGCTGGTCGTGAATCCCGGTGGTCCCGGCGGATCCGGCATCGAGTACGCCATGGGCGGCAAGGCGTACTGGGGTAAGCCGTTGCGCGACCACTTCGACATCGTCGGCTTCGACCCGCGCGGGGTGGCCTCCAGCGATCCGCTGACCTGTGTCAACGACGCGCAGTTGGACCGCATCCTTGCCTCCGACCCGACCCCGGATACGCCGGCGGAGGTGGCGGCGGATCGGCTGCTCAGCCGCCAGTTCTTCGCCGGCTGCATGCGCCGCGACGCGGAATTGGCAACCCACATGTCCACCGAGGAGGCTGCGCGGGACATGGATGTCATCCGGTCCGTGCTGGGTGAGGGGCGAATGACCTATTTCGGCGCCTCGTACGGGACGTTCCTGGGCGGAATGTACGCCGACCTGTTTCCCCAGCGTGTCGGACGCATGGTGCTAGACGGTGCCATCGACCCCTCGCAGTCGACTGTGGACTCGAGCCTGACGCAAGCACGTGGGTTCGAGGTGGCCCTACGTGCCTATCTGGCCGATTGTGTCGCCAAGGGTGACTGTTACCTGGGTGACACGGTTGAGGCCGGTGCTGCTCGGGTGCAGGAGTTCTTCTCCGAACTCGATGCCGAGCCGCTGGTTGTCGGCGACCGTGAACTCACCGAGGGACTGGGCCTGTACGGCGTCATCACTCCGCTCTACAACCAGGACTACTGGGAGATCCTGGACGCAGCCCTGGGAGCGGCCTTGGAAGGGCATGGACTGCAGTTGCTCGCGCTGGCCGACGCCTACACCCGTCGCGGTCTGGATGGGTTCCTCGGCAACGCCTTCCAGGTGCTGCCGGTGGTCAATTGCACGGACTACAACGAGCCGATCAGCACGGTACGGGCCCGCAAGCTGGAACCGAGGTTTCTCGAGGCCTCGCCGACCTTCGGTCGCATGTTCGTCTCAGATCTGACGTCTTGCTCCACCTGGACCTTCCAATCAGGGCGCAGGGGTGCTGAGCTGCGCGCGCTTGGCGCGGCACCGATCCTGGTCGTGGGCACGACTCGGGACCCGGCCACTCCGCTGGAGTGGGCCGAGGCTCTGGCGGCGGACTTGGAAAGCGGCGTCCTGCTGACTCGCGACGGTGATGGCCACACCGGTTACAACGCGGGAAACGCGTGCACCGACCAGGCCATCGAGTCCTATCTGGTGGAGGGCAAGGTGCCGGCCGACGACACCCGCTGTTGATGCCGGTCTCGGACGCCGAACTACTCTCGAACTCGTGACCGACTACAAAGAGTCAGCCCAGATCACAATCAATGCCCCGGCGTCTGCGGTGTTCGCGATCCTGCGCGACCCGGCTCAGCATGTCCGCATCGACGGTTCGGGCACGGTGGTAGCCCAAGTCCAGGAAGGGACGCAGCTGGAGCTGGGCTCGAAGTTCGGCATGAAGATGCGCAACGGCGTTCCCTACACCATGACCAACCGAGTCGTGGAGTTCGAGCAGGACCAGCTCATCGCCTGGCGTCATATGGGTGCGCACCGCTGGCGCTATGAACTCGAACCCACCGACACCGGCACGATCGTCACCGAGACCTGGGATCTCAGTCGGCACAACCCTGTTGCCAAGCGCGCTCTGTACCTGGCTTTCGGTCGGCGTACTCGCAAAGCGATCGAGGCGACACTGGTCAAGCTCAAGGCCGCGGCTGAGGCCGACGCCGCCTCCTGAACCGATTACCAAGTTCCCCAACCGCCTCCGTATACTCATCCGGCGTGCCGGCCTCCAGCCGGCACAGGCCGCCTTAGCTCAGTCGGTAGAGCGAATCACTCGTAATGATTAGGTCGTCGGTTCGATTCCGACAGGCGGCTCCGGGTAAATCTGGACTCATGCGCAGCTGAGTTGCTTCACCATCCGTGGCCACATCTCGACATCGCTGGGAACGGTGCCGACGTAGGCGCGTGAGCGGTCGGGCGTAAGCCAGAGCTTGACCTGGCCACGGCGGAATCCAGAGTCAACGGCGCCCGCAGGCAGTGTGGTGTGTGGCAGGTACGGATCGGCGAGGTACTCCCGCAAGTACGGGTCAGGATTCGGGTCGCGCACGAACGTCGGCGCCTGATCGTCCCATCGCCCCAGACTGAGGAAGGTCATGTCCTGCCAGTCGCAGTGCTCCGCACCGCGGAACACTTCCAGGCGTTGCGTAGGGACGATCTGTCCGTCGACGTCGGTCCACACCTCATAGCCCAGGTCCTCGACGAAGTCGGCAGGCAACTCGACGAGGTCGCAAACCGCCCACGACTCGGCGTACCAGCCGTCCCCTCCGGCACCCTGGCTCCCCTGACCGTCGTACACGATCAGTGCCGCCTTGGGACGGCCGGCCACCTCGGTGACGTAGAGCACCCGGTCCTCGGACTCGGCGGCGATCGTCAGCTCGGGNGGCATCAGCCACAGGCCCTCGCTGTAGGCCGTCTGGACCGCCTCTGCGGGTGAGTCAGAGGTGGCACCCTCGCTGTACTCTCCGCCGCGGAACCCGCCGCCAGTGCCCCATGCGTCGCAATCGACGACATCGCCTGCCGCTCCGGCACGCGGATGCCGGCCCTCTCCCTCGGCCAGGTAGAGCGGACCGTCGTAGGCAGTAGCGGCCTTCTCCCGGAGCGAGCGTTCCGTGCCGCACGCAACAACCAGTGGGAGCAAGGCGAAATCGCCACCACGAGCAGCGAGGAACCAACTGGGCGCACACCGGTATGACGGCTTGCTGAACGCGCCGGTTCCCTGCGCATGAGTCGTTACTTGTTGGTGGCCAGGCGGTACTGCCGGACTGAGACAGGACCGAACACCGCGAGGATGCCGACCACCCAGATCAGTGTGTAGGCCACCGGGTGCTGCATCGACCAAGCATCCGATCCTGGTCCGAGCCCGGTGTTGCCGAACAGATCTCGACTGGCCTGGGTAACAGCGGACACCGGATTCCACTCCACGATTGGTTTGAGCACCGAGTTGAAGTTCTCGGTCGGCACGAAGGCGTTGGAGATGAAGGTCAGCGGCATGATGACCATGAAGGACGCATTGTTGATGACCTCCACGCTCGGCACCATCAGGCCGACCCAGGCCATCACCCAGCTGATCGCGTAGCCGAACAGCAGAAGTAGAGCGAACGCGGCGAGGGCGTCGAAGATCCCTTCCCGGATCCGCCAGCCGACGAGCAGGCCGGTCAGCGCCATGATGACAAGGGAGAGCACGTTGTAGACCACGTCGGAGGCGGTCCGGCCGATCAGCACTGCGGAGTTCGACATCGGCAGCGACCTGAACCGATCGATGATGCCCTTCTGCATGTCCTCAGCGAGCCCGGCGCCGGTGAAGGTGGCCCCGAACACGATGGTTTGACCGAAGATCCCGGCGATCAGCCACTCGCGGTAGTTGACGCCGGGCACATCGATTGCGCCACCGAATACGAAGGCGAACAGCAGCACGAACATGATCGGGCTGAGCAGCACGAAGACCAGGATCTCCGGCACTCGCTTGATCTTGATGAGGTTGCGCTGGGCAACCACCCAGCCGTCGTTGAGGGCTTGCACGGGGCTGCTCACTTGCCCACCTCCTGGTCCTTGATGTTCTCCTCGGAATCGCGGGCGGACTCCGTCNTCGGCCGTGTGACCGGTCAAGGTGAGGAATACGTCATCGAGGGTCGGTCGCCGCAGCCCGATGTCGAGCACCTTGATGGCCTCCCGCTCGAATCCTTGGAGAACCCGGAGTAGGTCGCTGGCTGCCTGGTCGCCCACGGCGGCCCTCAATTCGCGTCCGTCGCTGGAGAGCTGCACCTCGCCCACGGCCACCTGGTCGAGCATCTGCCGGGCCGCTTCGGCGTCGGCGGCGCTGGCCAGCACCACGTCGATCCGCTGCCCGCCGATCTGCGCCTTGAGGTCGTCGGCGGTGCCATGGGCGATCTCGCGCCCATGGTCGATCACCACGATGTCGTCGGCCAACACGTCGGCTTCCTCGAGGTACTGCGTCGTGAGCAGGAGAGTGGCGCCGTCGGCGACGAGATCGCGGATGACGTCCCACATGAGCTGCCGGCTGCGCGGATCCAGGCCCGTGGTCGGCTCGTCGAGCACGATCACCGGCGGCGCGGCCACCAACGCGCATGCGAGGTCGAGTCGTCGTCGCTGACCACCGGAGTAGGTCTTGGTCGGCCGACTGGCGAACTCGGTCAGGTCGAACCGATCCAACAGCTCATGGGCTCGTTCTCGGGCCCGCTGTCGACCGAGGTGATAGAGACGTCCGATCATCACCAGGTTCTCGTACGCTGTCAGGTGCTCGTCGACAGCGGCGTACTGCCCGGACAATCCGATCTTGGACTTAGCCGACGCCGGATCATTCAACACATCGACCCCGGCTACTGTCGCCGTGCCTTCATCGGGCTCGAGCAGGGTCGTCAGGCAGCGCACCGCGGTGGTTTTGCCGGCGCCGTTGGGTCCCAGCAGGGCGAGCACCTTGCCTTCTGGAACGGTCAGGTCGAGGCCCTTGAGGGCCTCCACGTTCTTGTAGCGCTTGACCAGGCCGGTCGCCTGGATCATCGGTGGGGTGGAACTCATCTCTCGTCCTCTGGCCTTGCGAAGGGGCAGGTGCCTCTGCTGTGGTCTGACGGGTTCTGTCTTGCGGAGGTGTCAACCCTAGAGGTGGCCACCGACACTTTCGTCGTTGATGTCCGTTCAACCCTGAGACTACTGATCTGCCCGGGTGAGGGCTGGGCTCGTACCTGCTTGCTGACCTGCGAGAACGCAGGGTCAGAGGCCCTTCTCTTGGTGCGGGTGGCGCGTTTGCGACACGATTCACGGCGAAGAGCGTTCTGGTTGCCTCGTGTGAACAGCCGGTTGCTGCACGCGATGGCACGTCATCGTGTGAGCAGACAACAAGGAGATGGGTCGATTGCGCCGGGTCGACGGGACGCGCCGCCGGTCCCGGCAAGAGTGCGCGGGTCGTGGGTCATGTCTTGCCGGTAGGGTCAGGCGACGGTGACTGCGGTGCGCTTGGCGGCGCGGCGCTTGGCGACGTAGTTGCCCAGCACGGTGAGGCCGATGCCGACGGCGATGACGACCAGGTTGATCACGCCGTAGCCGAGGTACTCGCTGTTGCTGTAGGAGATGGGGAACCCGGTGGGTGCAGGTCCGAAGGCGACGGGGCGGTTGTCGCTGAGCCAATCCAGGAGCACGCCCACGCTTTGGTAGGTGAACAGGATCGCGTCGAGGGCAAGGTAGGTCAGGATCGCCAGGTCACGCTTCTTGATGAAGAAGCCGATGGGGAAGGCGAACAGGACGGTGAAGATGATGTTCATCGGATGCTCCCGGGTTGTCGTCGAATCTGTGGTTGACCGATGCCCGCCAGCCTGGTCCTGGCAATGCGCGGGTTCATCCGGGCTGTCGCGGCTGTTGGGTTCAGTGCCTGCACGGATCGATTTGCAGGTGTCGCCGCTGGCAGGATGATCAGCATGTCTGCCGTGTGGTCGNNCGCGTCCTCACGGGCGTGGCGACGATCGTGGTCGTGGCGGCTACGGTCTTCGGCGCGGCCATCGGCGACTGGGGCGTGGCAGCGGGTTGTGGCGCCTGTGGGTTCGCGGTCGGTGTGGGTTGGGTGGTCGTCCGTCACGACCCGGCTTCGCCGGTTGGCCCCGCCTTGGCATGGAGTACTGCCGCGATCGCGCTGACCGTTGCTCATGTCGGCCCGTTGGCGGACCTGCCGTGGTCCAGTGGCGCGTGGCCGCTGAACCTGGCCGGGCTGCTGGCGTTGATGCTCGTTTTCCCCGACGGCCCGTTGCCCGGACGGGTGTGGCGGGCGGTGCCGTGGGTCTTCGGTGTCGCGACGGTGGGCATGGTGGTCGCCCAGTGGNGGGCGAAGCAGGTCGACGGTGAGCTCATGGGCGGCCCGCCTGCTCCGTGGCTGGCGCCGGTCGCGATCGTCTCCGTGCTCGCAGTGGCGGGGTGCATGTTCCTCGGCCTGGTTTCACTGGTGCTTCGCCATCGGCGAGGCAGCGGACGCACGCGCCGGCAGATCCGGTGGCTGACCCTGGCCGGTGTCGCCGTGGTGATCTTGCTGGTCGCCGGTTGGGTGGCCGAGGCCATGGGCGCCTCGATCGATGCCGCCTACACCCCGTTTCTGTTAGCGATCATCGTCTCGGTGCCGGCCGCGGTGGGTGTCGCGATCGTGCGTTACGACCTGCTCGATGTCGACCGCCTGCTCAGCGGCACGGCTGCCTGGTTGGTCACGGCCGTTGTTTCGGCGGGGATCTTCGGCCTGGTGGTGTACGGCGTCGGGCACGCCGTCTCAGCGGGGACCGGACTGAGCAGTGCGATCGCGGCGTTCGTGACGGCCCTGGTGTTGCTTCCCNTGCAACGACATGTCGCTTCGTGGGTCGGACGGGCGGTGGACCGCGACCGGTACGTCGCCGTGGCGACGGTGGAGGGCTTCGCCGCCGACGTGCGCGCGGGGATCCGGCAGCCTGAGGAGATCGAGGCGGTGCTGCGACAGGTGCAGGACGACCCGGAGCTGGTCGTCCAAGTCGCCGGATCCGACGGGGGCTGGATGCTCCTGGACGGCAGTCCGGTGCCGGAGCCGACCGGGTTCGCCCTGCAAGCGNGGGACGAGGTCGTAGCCAGAGTCCGTCTCGGCTGGGACACCGCGCGTGCCCGCCGTCGTCTCGCTGATGTGGCGAAGGCGGCGTGGGTCCCGGTCGAGGTGAGCAGGCTGCGCGAGGCCCTTGCGGCGGTCGAGGCGAGCCGAGGCCGGCTGGTGGAGGCGACCACGGTGGAGCGGCGCCGACTGGAGCGGGACCTGCACGATGGCGTGCAACAGCGCGTCGTCGCCACCGGGATACGGCTGCGCCTGTTGCAGGAGCGACTTCCCNCCGACCAGGCCAGCGAGATCGACGCGGCCATTGAGGAACTGCGGGGCACGGTCGACGAGCTCCGCAGGATCGCCCACGGCGTGCGCCCGAGCCAGCTCGACGACGGTCTCGCCGCCGCGTTGGATGCCCTCAAGCAGGCGACACCCATTCCGGTCGCGGTCGAGGCCGGGGACCTCCCGAGGNTGGGCGACGTCCGCCTGTTGACCACCTACCTCGTGGTGAACGAGGCCGTCGCGAACACCCTGAAGCACGCCCGAGCGTCCTCGATCCAGATCAGGATCCTGGCCACCGAAGACCGGCTGAGGGTCGAGGTCACCGATGACGGGATAGGCGGGGTCCCCGAGGACGCACCCCTGTCGGCGCTGCGAGACCGGGTGCTCTCGGTGGGAGGCACGCTCGGCGTTACGAGCCCCCACGGACGTGGCACGACCATTACGGCAGTGATCTAGTGCGAGTCGTCGTGGCCGAGGACTCGGTGCTCTTCCGGGAGGGGCTGGTCCGCCTGCTCCAGGAGAAGGGACACGACGTGGTCGCCGCGGTCGCCGACGCCCAGGCGCTCAAGGACGCCGTCGGCGAACACCTGCCCGAGCTGGCGATCATCGACGTGCGCATGCCGCCCACGATGGAGTCAGACGGTGCCGACGCCGCGGCCGCCCTTCGTGACGACTACCCCGAGTTGGGGTTGCTGTTGCTCAGCCAGCACATCGAGCTACGCCCCGTACTGTCCTTGGTCGGCACCCCGGGTTTCGGATACCTGCTCAAGGACAGGGTGCTCGACCTGGCCGACTTCGTCGCGGCCGTGGAGCGCGTGGCTCGTGGCGGGAGCGCACTGGACCCGGAGGTCGTCCGATCCCTGGTCCGCTCCACGTCGGCTTCGGCGCTGGACGCGCTGTCGGAGCGAGAGCTCGACGTCCTCCGCCTGGTCGCCGAGGGCCACACCAACACCGCCATCGCCGAGAAGCTGTTCTTGTCGGGGCGCACCGTCGAGTCCCACATGCGCTCGGTGTTCTCCAAGCTCGGCCTCGACGACGACGGCAGCACCCACCGCAGGGTCCTTGCCGTCGTGACGTACCTGGAGTCCCGGTGACCAGCCCCACCCGCCACCGCACTGCGAACAGGTCTACCTTCGCGGAGCCGCTCGGGTGGTCGAGTACTGTGCGCAACACCGCACATCGGCCGGAACTCCGATATCGCGTCAGCGTCGAGGGCACAGCATGATAGGGGTGTGGATCACACTGGCCCGCTGCGTTACTACCCGTTGATTGACTCGGTCCTTTTCGAGAGCGACCAGGACGAGGACATACCCATCCGGGTAGTGAGCGCGACCTCGGCGCTGATGGTCGACACGATCGTGCATCAAACAGTGCCAGTGCTGTCTCTGAGCCAGGTCATCGATAGCACATTCGTTCTCGACGCTGTTCGTGACGACGGCACCCACGATGCGTTCCTTGGGCTGATTGCCGACAGTCTGATTCAGACACGATTTCTTTCTGCTGGTTTGGAGCAAGTTCCGGGCGAGGATCGCCACACAGTGCTGAACGCCTTTGCTAGCCGGCTTCGCAGTGGCTTCCACTTCAGCGCATGGCCGGAGTTGGCTGATCCCGATGTGCGGGAGATGGTCTACGCCGTTGTGCGTGGAAAATCGTCCGAACCACTTGATGGGGAGCTTGGCGAACGACTCGACGCTTTACGCGCATTGGACAGAGCCTTTAGAAGCTCACTGGCGAGCGAAGAAGCCAAACCGCTGGCCGGTCAGGAGCGGCTGGGGCCGCGTGTGCTCGCTGACCTTGCGACACGCCCTGCCGGGCACCCCTTGCGTGAAATAGGGCAGCTAGTTGAAGTGATGAGCCACGAGGCTGGTCACGACGATGTAGGGCAACCGGTCATTGATCTTGATTCGCGCAGTGACTGGCGTTCGGCACTTCCCGCGGCAGCGGCGCGTCTTGGCGCCACCCAGGACGTGGTCGCGGCTGCTTCTGATGTCGTCGACATGCACTACAACTGCGTCGTTGCGCTGTCGCTGGGTGCAGCCAGTTGCGCTGATGAGACGGTCGTGCCTCGAATCCCGATCGGGTTGCGTGATTCCGCGATACCTGTCGAGTTCGACCAACGGGCGACGTTTCTGCTGAGCCAGGAGGCTGAAGACCAGCTCCTCACCTGGAACGCGGTGAGAGAGCGTCGAGCAAGGCGACGTTTCGACGCCCCTGATGTCAGGCTCGAAGAATTGTTTGCCGACCGGTTGGTAGAGATGGTCGATGGCTTGCGGCTGGTCAAGGTCATGGCCGCTGCGCCTCGACGCCTCTTGAAAGCGGTGCATGGGGGCACGTCTGGTGGCGCGTCCGGCTACCTGGTTGGCCAGCACATGGGGCTGCTCGGGGCCGTACTAGGAGGCGTGCTCGGCCAGGCCCTGACTCCGGACGAGTTCCTCATCGGTGGCCGAGCCGCAGGACGATGGGAAGATATGGTGCGGCGGCGCGCGGTCAGCCGGCTGCGCCGCTCGGTAGGAATGACTATCAAGACGGGTCGGGTATGACGGAATCGCTGCCCATCGCCAGAATCAAGGCCCACCTTCGTTACCAGAATCAGTTCGTGCGTGTCTGGGACGACGAGGTCGCCTTTCCTGGAGGCCGTTCCGGTTCCTACGTCCGGATAGAGCCGGCCCAGAAGGGCCGCGGTGCCGTGATTCTCGTGCAGGCCGAAGCGCGTATCGCGCTCGTACGTGTGTATCGCTATCCGACTGCGAGCTGGGAGTGGGCACTGCCACGCGGCTTCTCTGACGAAGAAGACTCAGCTGTCACTGCCCGCCGCGAGCTCGCGGAGGAGCTTGGCCTAGAAGGTGTCACGCCGGTCCGCATTGGAACCGTGACGCCGGACTCGGGTCTGATGTCAACCTATGTCGACATCCACCGCGTCGTCCTCGATACGTTGCCCGAAACGGTGCCCCGTGATTCAGGTGAAGTGTCCGAGGTGGTGTGGGTTTCCGCTCAGGAGCTAGACCGCCGTATCGCCGAGGGAGAAATCCAGGACGCCTTCACGCTGGCGGCAATCACCTTCGACCGATTGAACGGGGTCAGGAGCGGACGAGGCGATTGATGGCGTCGGTGGCTTCCTTGATCTTCACGGCAGCCTCTTCGTCGCCGATCTTCGCCGCGTCGAGGACGCAGTGTCTGATGTGGTCGTCGAGCAATCCCACCGCCACGCCTTGGAGTGCTCGAGTGACGGCGCTGATCTGGGTGAGGATATCGATGCAGTACTTGTCCTCGACGATCATCTTCGAGATGCCCCGCGCCTGTCCCTCGATGCGGCTCATGCGTTTGAGGTAGGCGTCCTTGTCGGCGACGTAGCCGTGTGTTGACTCACCGGTCGATGTCATGTGCAGATCCTTACGTGCTAGAAGAGTGGTTTCACGGGTCATGTGGTGGAGATGCTCTTGAACCCACGCAGGCGCAGGCTGTTGCCGACGACGAAGACGCTGGAGAACGCCATCGCTGCGCCTGCGAGCATGGGGTTGAGCATCCCGAGAGCCGCAATGGGGATCGCGGCAGTGTTGTAGGCAAACGCCCAGAACAAGTTGCTCTTGATCGTGCCCAGGGTTTTGCGGGAGAGCCGGATCGCGTCGACCGCGCTGCGCAGGTCACCGCGCACCAGGGTGATGTCGGAGGCCTCGATCGCTACGTCGGTGCCGGTGCCCATCGCCAGGCCGAGGTCGGCTTGAGCGAGCGCGGGAGCGTCGTTGATGCCGTCACCGACCATTGCGACGATCTTGCCTTCGCGCTGAAGGCGAGCAATGACGTCGACCTTGTCGGTAGGCAACACCTCGGCGATGACCTGCTCGATGCCGACCTCGGAAGCGATCTGGTGGGCCACGGCGGTGTTGTCGCCGGTCAGCAGCACCGGGGTCAGTCCGAGCTGTTCGAGTTGGGCGATGGCCTCGGCGCTGGTGGGCTTGACGGTGTCGGCGACCACGAGGATTCCGCGCGCGCGGCCGTCCCAGCCGGCTGCGACGACAGTCTTGCCTTCACTCTCGGCGTACGCCTTGGCCGAGGCGACCTCGTCGGAGAGGTGTTGGGACCACTCGGCCAGCAGGGACTCGCGGCCGACGAGGACGGCATGGCCGTCGACGATGCCTTGGACCCCCTTGCCCTCGACGTTGGCGAAGTCCTCAGGTGTCGGCAGTTGGCCGATCTCTTCAGTGGCGCCCTTGGCGATAGCTTGGGCGATCGGGTGCTCGGAGGCGTCCTCCAAAGCGCCGGCCAAACGCAGTAGCTCTGCTCGGTCGACACCAGGCTCAGTGACCACATCGACCAGGGTCATCTTGCCGGTGGTGACAGTGCCGGTCTTGTCGAGTACGACGGTGTCGAGCTTGCGGGTCGATTCGAGCACCTCGGGGCCTTTGATCAGGACGCCCATCTGCGCGCCGCGTCCGGTGCCGACCAGCAGCGCGGTCGGGGTTGCCAGGCCCAGGGCGCAGGGGCAGGCGATCACAAGGACCGCGACAGCGGCAGTGAAGGCTGCTGAGGCACCGAACCCGGCACCGAGCCAGGCGCCGAGAGTGGCCACCGCGATGACGATCACGATCGGCACGAACACCCCGGAGATCCGGTCGGCCAACCGCTGTACCTCGGCTTTGCCGGTCTGGGCGTCCTCGACGAGCTTGGCCATCTGCGCAAGCTGGGTATCCGACCCGACTCGGGTTGCTCGTACGACCAGACGGCCGCCGGCGTTGACGGTTGCTCCGGTCACCGCGTCGCCCTCAACAACTTCGATCGGTACTGACTCACCGGTGAGCATGGAGGCGTCGACCGCGGACGTACCAGAGATGACGAGGCCATCGGTGGCGATCTTCTCGCCGGGACGGACCACGAACTCGTCACCGACGGCCAAGTCATCGATGGCGATCTTGAGCTCGGCGCCATCGCGGAGCACCGAGACCTCCTTGGCGCCGAGCTCGAGCAGGGCCCGCAGCGCGGCTCCGGCTTGACGTTTCGACTTCTTCTCGAAGTAGCGGCCGGCCAGGATGAACATTGTCACGCCGGCAGCGGCTTCGAGGTAGATGTTGGCTGCGCCGTCGGAGGGGGCGATGGTGAACTCGAAGGGNTGCGTCATGCCGGGCGTGCCGGCGGTGCCGAAGAACAGTGCGTACAACGACCACAGAAAAGCCGCGGACGTGCCCATTG
Source organism: Nocardioidaceae bacterium (assembly GCA_013693815.1). Lineage (GTDB taxonomy): Bacteria > Actinomycetota > Actinomycetes > Propionibacteriales > Nocardioidaceae > SSC3. The sequence continues at coordinate 3,204,026 of CP059259.1, read as the reverse complement.
AGATGAGCGTGTCCATCGTGGCGGTGCCGTGCTTGAGATTCGCCCACGCGGCCTTGTGGAACGGCCATGCCCCNCACACGATCACCGGAGCCGCCAGTGTGAGCGAGGCCCACTGCCAGTACTCGAACTGGAATGCGGGCACCATCGCCATCGCGATCACCGGCACGGTCAAGACGATCGAGCCGATCAACCGCTGCCGCAGCGAGGTCAACTCCGGATCGATTTCATCGGTGTCGTCGATGCCGTCGGTTGTCGAGGACGTCTTGCTGGCCTTGGGTTTGGGCAGTGTTGCGGTGTAGCCGGTCTTCTCGACCTCAGCGACCAGCAGGGCCGGGTCGTACCCTTCCGGCACGGTCACCTTGGCCTTCTCGGTGGCGTAGTTCACCGTGGCCGAGACGCCGTCGAGCTTGTTCAGCTTCCGTTCGATCCGGTTCGCGCAGGAGGCACAGGTCATCCCGCCGATCTCCAGCTCGATATCCGGCCCACCTGTGGGTGGCGCTGATGTGCTCATCTCTTTGTTCTCTCAGATCTGTGGTGACGACCGGTTGGGTTCAGTGGTCGTCGGAATGTGAGTGGTCGTTCGGCGAGGAGCCGTCATCTTGTCCTTCATCGGGCTCTTCGCTGTGTCCTTTGCTGGGCCTGTCGCTGTGCCGGGCATCGAGCACGAACTCGGCGGTGTGGACTTGATCGTCGACTTGGAAGTCCAGGTACAGCAGGTAACGACCTGCGGTCGGGGTCTTTGCAGCGAAGGCGATCTCAGGGCCTGCGATGTCGCCAGGTTGCGGTTCGTCGCCCTCGGTATGGACGTGTAGGTAGGCCAGATCGCCCGCACGCAGCGCCACCAGGTGGCCGAACGCGCCGAGGTAGGGCTGGAGTGCCTTGACGGGCTCGCCGTCACGTTCGACCGAGATCGTGAGCTCACTCGATGCTCCGGCGGTCAGATGCCCGTCGAGGGAGAGGGTGAAGCCGTTTACTTCGTCCGTCGTCCGCACCACGGTCTCGACCGGGTTGAAGTCACCGGCAACCTCGACCGCGCGGGTCAGCGTAGTGCCAGAAGCATTCTTGGTGGCCGGGGTGAAGTCGGCGTACACGCGGTACGTGCCGGCCTCGTCCCATGTCCACGGGATCGACCAGGTGCCGGTGTGCTCATCCAGAGTCGGGTGCGCGTGACGGAAGTGTGCTCCGTCGGTGCGCACCACGATCAGGTGCAGATCCCTTTCGTGCGCAGTCGTGAACTCCGTAACCGGCTCACCGGCTTCGCTCAGGATCTGGAACCTCAGCTCACCGTCCGCGCCGGTGGTTTTCGGGGCCTCGATCGGTGACAGTGCGAAGCCATCGGCNGTCGAGGAGAGTCCGTTCAGCGTGTGGCCGGAAGCCTGCTGCTCATCCTCATCGCCATGGGTGTCCCCATGAGCGTCCAGGTCACTCCTCTCCAGCCACGAGGTCACGAAACTGTCAGGGATGACGGCACCGGCGATCCCGAAGGCAGCGCCGAAAGCCATCACCAATCCCGCGCCGTAGAGGGCGAGACGCCCACCGGCATTCATCAGGCTCGCACCGCCGAGTAACCGGCCTCCTCGACCGCTGCCAGCACCAGCGCGTCATCGATGTCACCAGAGGCGGTGATTACGAGCTTGCCGGTCTGCGCGCTGACTTGGATGTCCTCCACGCCGGCGATCTCGCTCACCTCTTCGCGGACCGATATCTCGCAGTGCCCACAAGTCATCCCGGATACCTGGTACTCGCTGGTCGCCATCACTCGTTCCTTCCTCCTGTATACCCCTACCAGGTACTAGTAGAGACTACGGTATACCCCAAAGGGGTATACCGCAAAACGAGGTTGTGTGACCTGTGTGTGGCGTTCTTCTCGGGTTTCTCAGGCTTGGTAGGGCGATTTGCTCCGAGCGACCACGATCCTCGGGACCACGGCACGCGCCGAAAGGCGCAGAACGCCGTCGACCAGTTCGACGATGTCTTTGACGTCGATCATGATTTCGGCCGGGATGGTGTCGGTCGCCCACGCGCTCATGTCGGTCTCGACGTAGCCAGGGGCGATCGCGGTTGCGGCGATGCCGTGCTGGTTCTCCTCGGCGTTGAGGGTCTCGACGAGGGAGATCATGGCGGCCTTCGCAGCGCCGTAGACGGCGAGGCCTGCCTCTGCGTAGATGCCTGTCATGGACGACAGCGCGACGACCTTGGCGCCGTTGTCGGGGTTTCGCGCAGCGCTGTCACGTAGGAACGGGATCGCCTGTTGGAGAATCTCGAACGGCGCGCGGAGGTTGACGTCGAGGGTCTTGCCGAAGCGATGGATCGGGAAGTCGGCGATCTGCCCGGCGGTCCCGACGCCCGCGTTGAGGATCAGGATGTCGAGTACGTCGAAAGTGCGTGCGTGCTCTTTGAGGATTGCCTCGGCCGCGCCTTCTTTCGCGAGGTCTGCCGCGACCGTTGCGACGGCTTCGGCTCCGTCCTCGCGGAGCTGTGCAGCCGCGGCATCGAGCGTCTCGGAGTTGCGGGCTGTGATCGTCAGTGAGTAACCCTGCTCGGCGAGGCGCCGGGCGATGCCCAGTCCGATGCCGCGAGAGCCGCCGGTGATGAGTGCGACCCGTTTGTCGGCCGTCATGCTCGACCTCCTGCTAGAGCCTCGAGGCCTGCCGATACGAACTCCTGCGTTGCGAGGGCGGCCCGCTCGCCGTCGGGACTACCCGCTCCAGAGAGGGCGCGGTGGGCAATACCCTCGCCGATGATACCGAGCTTGAGATTCGCAAGCCCCATGTAGAAGCCCCAATCGCCGAGGTCGCGCCCGGACCGGATCGCGTAGCGCTGGGCGAGGTCATCGGCGGTGGGATAGCGAACACTCGTCCATGCGGCTGGGATGCCGAGCACGAGGTTGAAGGCTGGGCGCCGATAGGCGCACATCAGGGCGACGTCGGTCAGTGGATCGCCCAGCGTCGCCATCTCCCAGTCGACGACGGCTGCAATCCTGCCGGGGTCGTCGTTGGCGAGGATCGTGTTGTCGACGCGATAGTCACCGTGCACGATCGCGGCAGCAGAAGTCGCCGGGACGCGGTTCGCAAGGGCTGCGCAGAGTCGCTCGACGTCGGGCAGGTCGCGCGTCTTGACGCGTTCCCATTGCCGTGACCAGGTGCGCACCTGGCGCTCGACGAATCCCTCGGGGCGGCCGAAGTCGGCAAGCCCGACTGCGACGTGCTCGACGTCGTGCAGGGCGACGAGGACATCAAGGAGGCCATCGACATTGCGATCCAGGTCGTCCTCGGAGAGCGCCACGAGGTCATCCGCCGTCCGCAGGACACGGCCGGGGACATATCCGACGACAGTCAACGGCGCCCCGACGGCGAGCCCGTCCCGGTCGAACGCGATGGTCGGTGCGACGGGGATGGGCGTCGACTGGAGGGCGTCCGTGACGGCCCATTCGCGGGCCATGTCGTGCGCGGACGGGGTCAGACCGGCGGTCGGGGACGGCGTACCACCCATTGGGACCGGTCGTCGGATGCGAGGAAGGTGAGGTTCGAGCGGCCGCCGCTGATCTGCTCGACCTTGAACTCGCCGATGACCTCGACGTCGTTGGCAATGAGGAAGGAGCGCAGAGCCGCGACATCCATCCCGGGAGGGCTGTCACCGCTTCGCGGCCTGTCGAGCTGAGCGAACTGCGCGCTTCGCGATCGCCCAGCGGTGTACCTCTGACGGACCGTCGTAGATGCGGAAAGCGCGCAATTCCGTTGCGATGCGGGCGACTGGTAACTCATCGGTGTAACCGAGACCACCGCACATCTGGACGCAGCGATCCCCGACGCGGTGGAGTGCCTCTGCCGCGAAGGTCTTCGCGATCGACGTCTCGTTGCCCGCAGATGACCCGCTGTCAAGGGCGAAGCACGCTTGTGTCAGGAGAGCGCGCGTCGCGGCGAGGTCGATCTCGTTGTCGGCGATCATCTGCTGGATCATCCCCAGCGAGGCGAGGGGACCGCCGAAGCCTGCTCGCTCGGCAACATAGCCGACGGCGGTATCGTGCGAGCGGCGAGCGGCGCCCAGCCAGCGCATGACGTGCGTCATCCGGGCGGGGCCTAGGCGCACTTGGGCATAGGTGAAGCCCTCATCGACTGCGCCGAGCACGTTCTCGTCGGGTACGAACAGGCTGTCGAACGTGACTTCGCAGTGTCCGCCGATCATCGAGCGATCGTGCGTGCGGAGGTGGCGCGCAACGTGGATTCCCTGNGCGGAGGCAGGNGAAAGGAACATTGTTGCGCCACCCCGGTCGCCTGGCGCTCCCGATGTGCGCGCCATGACGATGAAGAAGCCCGCGCCGTCGGCTCCGGTGATGAACCATTTGCTGCCATCGACGCGCCAGCCGCCCTCGACCTTCGTCGCGGTGGTCGTCAGTGCTGACGGATCGGACCCTGCGCCTGGCGCGGGCTCGGTCATCGCGAATGCCGACCGCTGTTCGCCCTGAGCGAGGGGAGCGAGGAACTGCTCCTTTTGGGCATCGGTCGCGACGTGAGCGAGGAGGTGGACATTGCCCTCGTCGGGGGCGCCGATGTTGAGGGCGATGGGCCCGAAGAGCGAATAGCCGGCAGCCTCGAATACTGGCGCACGATCGCTCATTCCCAGCCCGTGACCGCCGTACTCGGCCGGGGCATGCGGTGCGAATACTCCGGCGGCCTTGGCGGCGGTCTGGAGTTCGATGCGGCGAGTGTCACCGCCGGCCGCCTCGATGTCGCCCGCGAACTCGTCGTCGATAGGGAGGACATCTGCTCGGACGAACGCCGAAGTGTGCTCGACAAGATCGAGGACCTTGTCGGAATAAGTCAGATCGATCGCCATGCGCACCGCCCTTGCATACGAATGGCTATTCGTACGAATAGCCATTCGTATCTTATGAGGGCTTGATTGTCAGGTCAATCGGGATCCGACGAGTCTCAGGGCCATTTCCGCATACTCGTGAGCCACGTCGTCGAGCGTCAGCGCGCCGTCGGGTCGGTACCACTGGGAAACGCCGATGCCTGCCTCCAGGAGTGCGAAGCTCGTCAGTCGCGGGGAAACCTCGGCGAATTCTCCCTGCTCCACCCCGGTCGCGAGGAGTTGCTGCCAGGCTGTCGCGTACTCCTGGCGCAATCCGCGCACGCGCTCGCGCGACGCGTCCGCCAGGCTTGTCAGCTCACGGTTGCCGACACGGGCCTCGCGATGGTGCGTCGCGTGGTATCGGACGTGCGCGTCCATCGCGGCTCGCAGACCCTCGGTAGCACTGCGTGCCGGGTCGACGACTGCAGCGAAACCTGCCAGCAGGTCCTCCATCGTCGCGACCATGATGTCGGCCAGGAGGTCCTGCTTCGACTTCCAGTGGTTGTAGAGACTTGAGGGNGATAACCCGACCGCGGCGGCGATCTGTTCCATCCCGGTGCCGTGGTAACCGCGTTCCGAGAACAGTGTCAGTGCGGCCTCGCGGATCTCGTCCTGCCTGGCGCCGGCGCGTCGAGGGGCGGCCTGCCCCGTGCTTTGCATGTGCGGATTTTAGGCGCCCTGTGCCGAGTCGGCGGTTGCGGGTATGGCGATTGCAGATGTAAGCAGGTGAGAGCGAGCCAGGGTCGTCCCGCAGACTGGATCGGGACCTTCGGCACTGATGACGCAACCCCACATGCCCGACTGTTGTGACATGGATATGAGCAAGCCCGTCGTCGTCGGTTTCGACAGCAGCCCCGATGCGGCCCTTGCCCTGAGGTGGGCCGCAAGCCTCGCGCAAGCAAGCAATGCCGCACTCCGTGTCGTGATCGCTCGGGGTGACCTCCACACGCTCGGCATGGGCCGACGACTGGAGTCGCGGGCTCGGCGAGGAGTGGGTCGAGCTTGCGCGTAAGCAGCTCGAGGAAATTGGGATGGCCGCAGAGGTAGCCGTCGTGGACGGCCTCGCGGCCCCGCATTGGTCCAGGAGAGCGCCGAGGCCGCGGTCGTCGTCGTCGGTAGCCGCGGCCACGGCGCCTTGCTGGGTGCCCTCCTGGGCTCGGTCAGCCAACACGTCAGTCGCCATGCCAAGTGCCCGGTCGTGGTCACCCGCCTTGCCGAGGACGAGAGTTCTGCCCGAGTGGTGGTGGGGGTGGACGGCTCTGCCGCCAGCTTTGCAGCATTGGACGCCGGCATTCGCCTCGCTGAACAGCGTGGTCAGGAAGTCACCGCTATTTGCGTTCCCGAGCGTTGGCAGCCGCATGGGGCGGAAATCCCACGGACCTTGCCCNCTGAACTGGTCCGTATTTTCGATGAGCAAGCGGCTTCTGTGCGGCATGAGGTCGAGCAGGTCTTCGAGCGCTATCCGGGTCTCGATGCCCAGGTCGAGGAGGTTTCGGGTTCAGCATCGCGCGCCCTGGTCGAGGCCTCTGGTCATGCTGCGCTGGTGGTCGTGGGATCCCGGGGCCGTGGCGCGTTCTCGGGTTTGTTGCTGGGATCGGTCAGCGCCGACGTCCTTCGACATGCGCGGTGCGCAGTGATGATCGTCAGATGAGCAGGGGTATTGTCACCTGGCCCTGACACATGTCATGGTTCAGCGGGCGTCGGCGTACAGCGTCGACACGAGCAGGGGCGGTGAGGCGGTATGGCGCGGACGCAACGGGAACCGTCGTTGTGGGATGCGGTCATCCCGTTGGTCGCTCTCGCAGGTCTCATCGCCGCCTCGCTGATCGCGTTCGGCCTGGACGCGCTCGACGGCCCCATCCAAGTTGCGTTGCTGCTGTGTTGCGCACTGGTCGCCCTGATCGCGATGAAGAACGGCTACGAGTTCGCCGCTGTGCAGGAGTCCAGCCGTGGCGCGGTGGCATCGGTGACCAGCGCGATCTTCATCCTGTTTGCGGTCGGCGCGTTGATCGGGGTATGGAATCTCAGCGGCACCATCCCGGTGCTGGTCTACTACGGGATCCAGGCGCTCTCAGCCGGGTGGTTCTATCTCGCCGCGGCGGTGATCTGCGGAGTCGTCGCGCTCAGTATCGGCAGCTCCTGGACTACGGCCGCGACGATCGGGGTGGGCCTGGTCGGCGTCGCCGGGCTGATCGGTGTCTCACCGGAGATCACCGCCGGCGCTGTCATCTCGGGCGCCTACCTGGGCGACAAGGTCTCACCGCTGTCGGAGACCACGATTCTCACCTCCCAGATCGTCGGCGTCGACGTGCACCAACACATCAAACGCCAGGTCTGGACTTCGGTCCCGGCGTTCCTGATCGCCTGCGTCGTCTTCTTCATCTTGGGGCTCACCGGTCCCGACACGGTCTCGGACGCGGAGACCAGCTCGGATCTGGATAAGCTCAATCAGATCTTCTGGATCACGCCCCTGGCGCTGCTGCCTTTGTTGCTGCTGGGCTACCTGTCGTTCCGTAAGGTGCCCGCGTCACTGGCGCTGCTCACCGCTACCTTGTTCGCCGGCGTCCTCGGCGCTTTCCTACAACCCGATGTGTACGCGGCCTTCGTCTCTGGCGACGGTAATGCCATCATCGAGTCGATCAAGGCGGTCTGGTCGGCGATGGCCAACGGCTTCTCGATCGACTCGGGTATTGCCGACGTCGACCGATTGCTGTCGCGCGGCGGCATGGATTCGATGTTGCTGACCATCTGGCTGATCCTCGGTGCTGTCACGTTCGGGGCAATGCTGGACGAATTCGGGCTGATCAAACGGCTGGTGGTGCCGATGGTCGAGGCAGCATCCTCGACCGGCCGGCTCTTCCTGACCGTGTTCGCCTGCGGCTTCGGGCTCAACATCGTCGCCGGTGACCAGTACATCGCGCTGGTGCTGCCGAGCCGGATCTTCAAGGCAGAGTTCGAGAAACGCGATCTCGCGCCCACCAACCTCTCTCGGCTTGCCGCCGACAGCGGAACGGTGACCTCGCCGCTGGTGCCCTGGAACTCTTGCGGCGCTTTCATGAGCGCGACGCTGGGAGTCTCCACGCTGCTCTACCTGCCGTACGCGATCTTCTGCTATGCCAGCCCGGCATTGAGTGTGCTGTACGGCTTCACCGGATTCAAGATCGAGAAGATCAGCCAGAACTCAGCGGTAAACCAGAACCCGCCCGTTAAGGAGTAATGATGAGCGCGAGGAACCCCCACAGAGGTACGCGCCATCAGGCGTGTGCCGGAGTGAGGTACCGCAGTGCGAATCGGAAGGAGTACTGAATGAGTCAGCAGACTGCCACTTCCGGGGGAAGATGACCCTTCCCACCCTGACCGCAATGGTCGTGGGAAGCATGGTCGGCGCGGGTGTCTTCTCGCTACCGGCGCGCTTCGGTGTCGCCACCGGAATCCTCGGCTCCTTGATCGCCTGGGCGATCGCGGGTGCAGGCATGCTGATGCTCGCCTTCGTGTTTCAGAACCTCGCCATCCGCAAGCCCGAGTTGGACAGCGGTGTGTTCATCTACGCCAAGGCTGGCTTCGGTGACTATGCGGGCTTCAACTCAGCGATCGGTTTCTGGTCCAGTGCGGTAGCGGGCAACACCTTCTACTGGGTGTTCATCACCGCGACCTTGGGTGCCTTCTTCGACGGCTTCGGGGACGGCGACACCGTGCTCGCGGTAGCGCTCTCGACGGTGGGCGTGTGGTTGTTCCACATGCTGATCGCGCGGGGAGTACGCGACGCGGCGATCATCAACCGCATCGTGACGATCTTGAAGATCCTGCCGATCCTGCTGTTCATCGTGGTGTTGTTCATCAGCTTCGATGCGGGCGTCTTCGCCGACAACTGGACGGCCACCGGCTACGGCGATCTCGGCAACCTGAACGAGCAGGTCCGCAACACCATGCTGATCACCACCTTCGTCTTCCTCGGCATCGAAGGAGCCAGCGTCTACTCGCGGTACGCCAAGAAACGCGCGGACGTCGGCAAGGCGACCGTGCTGGGCTTCCTCAGCGTGCTCTCGATCTTCGCGTTGGTGACCCTCTCCAGCTACTCGGTGATGCCACAACCCGAGCTGGCCAGCACCCGGCAGCCGTCGATGGTGGGCGTCTTCGAGTCCGTCGTCGGCGACTGGGGCGAGTGGTTCATCAGCGCAGCGGTGATCATCTCGGTACTCGGCGCCTACCTGGCCTGGACCCTGATGGCCGCGGAGGTCATGTACGTCCCTGCCCGCAGCGAGGACTTCCCGGAGTTCCTGGGTAAGGAGAACTCCAACGGCACGCCCATCACCGCGCTCGTGGTGAGCTCGATGGCGGTCCAAGGCCTGCTGGCGCTGACGCTGGTCTTGACAGACGCACTGAACTTCATGCTGGACCTGTGCACCAGCCTGGCGCTGCTCCCGTACTTCCTGGCAGCGGCGTACGGGCTCAAACTCGGCCTCACCGGGGAGTCGTACGAGAGCATCGAACCGCGGATCCGGCGCAAGGAGACGATCATTGCGGGTATCGCGACCGCGTATACGCTTTTCCTTNTCGACGCTGCCGGGCTGAAGTTCCTGCTGCTGTGCACGATCATCTTGGCGCCGATGACCCTGTTGTACGTCAAGGCCCGCAGCGAGCGCGGCCGGCAGATCTTCACCCCGACCGAGATGGTGCTCTGCGCGGCGATTGTGATCGGTGCCATCTTCGGCATCTATGGCCTGTGGTCGGGCAACATCAGCATCTGAGCACCACACATGACAATCTGACCTGAACGCACCCACGTCGAGAAAGGCCCTCACGATGACCGAGAACCCCAGCCCCGGACAGCCCTCGTCCGGATACGGCGTCCACTCCGAGGTCGGGCGGCTACGCAAGGTGCTCGTGTGCCGCCCGGGCCTCGCGCACCGTCGCCTTACCCCGTCCAACAGCGACGACCTGCTCTTCGACGACGTGATGTGGGTGGAGAACGCGCAGCGCGACCACGCCGACTTCGTCAACAAGATGACCCAGCGCGGAGTCGATGTGGTCGAGCTGCATGACCTCATCGCCCAGACCATGGAGGTCCCCGGCGCCCGGGACTGGCTGCTGGACCGCAAGGTGACCCCGAACCAGGCCGGTCTCGGCCTGGTCGATCCCACCCGCGCCTACCTGGAGACCTTGGAGCCCAAACAGCTCGCCGAGTATCTGATCGGCGGGTTGGCGACCAGCGACCTGCCCGAGGACTTCCGGGGTGGGTACGTCGCCTTGGCGCGGGAGTCGACCGGTGTCCGCGAGTACCTCATGCCGCCGCTACCGAACACCCTCTACACCCGCGACACGACATGCTGGCTCTACGGCGGGCTCACGATGAACCCGCTCTACTGGCCGGCGCGCAAGCAGGAAACCCTGCTCTACAAGGCGATCTACGAGTACCACCCCGACTTCGTCGGCTCGACCGTTTGGTGGGGCGACCCCGACCTGGACTGGGGCCAGGCCACCTTCGAGGGCGGCGACATCATGCCGGTCGGCAACGGCGTCGTCTTGATGGGCATGAGCGAGCGCACCTCGCGCCAGGCGATCACCCAAGTCGCAGCCGCGTTGTTCGCCCAAGGCGCTGCCCAGCGCGTGATCGTGGCGGGCATGCCGAAACTACGGGCAGCTATGCATCTGGATACCGTCTTCACCTTCGCCGACCGCGACATCGTCACGCTCTACCCGGGAATCATGGACGGTGTGCACACCTTCACCTTGCTGCCCTCGGATCAGGCGCCGGGTGTGGAGGTCGTCGACGAGGGGTCGACCCCGTTCGTCGACGTGGTCGCCCAGGCGCTCGGATTGGACCAGTTGCGGGTGATCGAGACTGGTGGCGATGTCTACCAGTCCGAGCGGCAGCAGTGGGACAGCGGCAACAACGCGGTCGCGCTCGAGCCGGGTGTGGTGTTCACCTACGACCGCAACACCTTGACCAACACGCTCCTTCGCAAGGCCGGCGTCGAGGTGATCACCATCGTCGGAGCTGAGCTCGGACGAGGACGCGGCGGCGGTCACTGCATGACGTGTCCGATCACTCGCGACCCCGTGGACTTCTGACCTATCCGGCACTAACCAGCCGGCAGCGAACTCAGAGCTCGGAGAACAGCTCACCGAGCCGGCTTTGTACCTGCTCAGCGGTCAAGGCTCGATAAGACCGGCCGCCGGTTGCGTCCGCGATTCTCCGCAGCGTCGCCACGTCCGCATCCTCCCCGTAAGCGACCGTGATGATCCGCACCGGGCGGGCGCCGTCGAACTTTCGCCGAATCTGGTCGAGCAACTGCGGCAATCCAAGGCTGCCCGCGTCCTCGTTGCGCCCGTCGGTGACCACGACCACGGCGTTGAAGCGACCGTCGACATACCGCTGGGTGGCGTTCTCGTAGGCCGCAGCGATGGTGTCGTACAACGGGGTGGCGCCACCCACCACCGGAGTCAGCTCGTCCACCTGACCGAGGAACTGTGCGCGGCGACCGACCCCGTCCTCCTGCAGGTCGAGGCGCCGTGCGGACAACAGGATCTCGTAGTCGCCGTTACCGATCCCGGTAGTGAAGGCCCACAGCCCGAGTGCGTCATCGGGCGAGGCGCCTGCCGCCAGAGCGCGGAGCGCCGGTTGGGCGGCCTCGGCGCGAGTCTGACCGTCGGGCAGTCGCTCGCCCATCGATCCGGAACGGTCCATCAGCAACAGCATCCGAGCCCGGCGACCTTGGGTGGCCCAATCGCTCCGGGCCGTGTCTATCTGCTCCGTCGTCGAAGCAGGTTCTCCCGCAGCAGCGCTGTAATCGACGCCGTCGGTTCGAAGAGCATCGTCGGACGCGGTGCCATCCGGGGCNCGGAAACCGGCCGCGCCCAGAACCTTCTGGCCGGCGTCTTTGGTGAGCGCGTCGCGGAGCTTGGCGAACAGTGCATCGAGGTCCGGGTTCTCTTCTGCTCCCAACGGCTGGACCCGCACCAACGGGAAGTTCAGCGCGTTGAACGACTCGTCGTAGATCGCGACAACATCGGCGCCTGCGTCGGTCGCGGCGGCGACCTCCTGTTCGGTGCTGGGTACCATCTCGGCGGCCCCCGCGACAACCAGGCTGATCGGCTGCCCCTCGGGTAATGGTGGGGCCGCGACCAACCGCGCGAACTCCGGAAGCGATCGGGACCCCTGCAGCGCCCCCAGGCTCGCCAGGCCCGGCGCATCGCGGTCCAGTCGCGGGACGGCGAGAGTGACCGGCCCATTCGTCTCTAGCGCCTCGGACCAATCCGGCGCATCGGGCCAACCGATGGCAGTTGCTCGATCGCGGGTGGTCGCCAAGACCACTGGTGTGGTCGCGAGGCTCGTCCCTGACCCGTCCAAACGCTCCTTACCCTCGTCCGTACGTCCCGCCACCTCGAGCCAGAGCGAGGAATCCGGGATCCAGGCATCAGGCAGTGAGCCACCGAGCCCCTTGCCCTCGGCCCGAGCCACGTCGGCGGCAGTGCGCGCCGAAGCTACCGAGCGCACCCCTACAGTGATGCACGCGTCGCCCTCACTGTCGGTGAACGTCTCGACGATCTCCCGGACGGTCGTGGCAATCCGAGGGTCGGCCGCGATCGAGAACCGCTGCTCGCCGCAGTCGGTGGTCTGGCTCCGCGACTGCACATCGGTCCCGCTCGCGCTGCTCTCGTCATCGTCCCGAAGGACATCGAGCAGGACCACGGCGGCGCCTGCGACCAGCCCGATGACGAGTGCGATCACGAGCAGCCCACCCCAGCGGGGACGCTTTCTGGAGCCCCGATGGCCGCCCGCGCGTGGTTGAGTCACGATCGTCACGATGCTGTCCCGGCTGAGCCGATGTCAACACGAGACCGTGATTGAGTCTGATTGACTGCGCGTCGGCGTGGCGCCGGGCCGTCTCAAACAGCAGAATCCATGGAGTGGACCTCACCCGCCCGACATCAGCCATCACCCGACGCGGGTTGCTGGCTGGTCTCGGCGCCGCAGGGCTCGGAGCTGCGGTCACCGGCCTCTCCGGTTGCACCGGGGGCGGCTCGGGTGCAACCCCGGCGGACTGCCCAGTGGATCTGCCTCCCGAGGCCTACCAGCCCGACCCGGGCGAGTTCACAGCCGGCGACCGGACCCGTCATCTGGGCCAACTGGCCGGCCTATATCGCGAAAGGCACGCTCAAGGGGTTCCAACGGGACTCCGGGATCCAGGTCGACTACAAGACTCCAATCAACGACAACGACGAGTTCCTCGCACTCGTCGGGGACGACCTGACCGCAGGCAACCCGATCGGCTACGACATCATCACGATGACGTCGTGGGTGACCGCGCAACTGCTCGATCAGGACGTGCTGCAGCCCTTCGGTCCTGTCGAGGGCGCCGACCGGGTCATCTCCTCACTGGCCACACCCAACTGGGACCCCGAGCAGCGGTTCTCCATGCCGTGGCAGGCGGGCCTGACCGGCATCGCGTACGACGCGCGTCGGGTGGACCGGGCGATCGGCTCGATAGCGGAGCTGTTCGAGCGCAAGGACCTTGCCGGCGGCGTCGGGCTGCTGACCGAGCTCTCCGACACCCTCGGGATGGTGTTGCTCGGACAAGGCCAGTCCCTGAACGACCTGTCCGAGGACGATCTGGACACCTCGATCGACTATCTGCGCAGCCGCTCCGATGCCGGCCAGTTCGCCGGCTTTTACGGCAACGACTTCATGAAAGGCCTACGTCAGGGCACCCTGGCAGCCTCACTGGCTTGGTCCGGTGATGTCTTGCAGGAACAGTTGAAGAATCCCTACCTGAAATTCGTGGTGCCCGAGGAGGGGCTGTTGATCTGGTCCGACGACCTGCTGGTGCCGCGCGGATCGACGCAGGCCGCAGCGGTGGCTGAGCTGGTGTCGTACTACTACCAGCCTGAGGTCGCCGCGAAAGTGGCAGCGTGGGTCAACTACATCTGTCCGGTGCAAGGGGCCCGAGAGGCGATGACCAAGGTGGCGCCTGAACTGGTGGACAACCCGCTGATCTTCCCCGACGGGTCGATCAACGAGGTGAGCTACCTCTTCCCGAACTTGCCACAGGAGGTCTTCGGTCGAGCCTCGGCGAAGTTCGCCGAGATTATCGAAGCGACCAGCTGAAAGCATGGCCGCGAGCAACTCACGCTGGGAGGCCGCCGATAGGGTCAGGGCATGTCCACCCGCCTGAGAGTCGTCGGCGCCGAGTGGCGCACCCCGTCGTTGCGTCGGGTCCACTTCGCCTCCGACGACCTGTCGGCATTCGCCGACAGCATCTACACCGACCGTTACGTGAAGTTGGTGTTCCCCAAGCCTGGTGTGGAATACCCGCATCTGGACGTAAAGCGGTTGCGGGGAGNNATCCCTGCCGAGGATCTGCCCGCCGTCCGTACCTATACGGCTTTACTGCCCGACATCGAGGCTGGCACCTTGGCCATCGACTTCGTGGTCCATGGTGACCAGGGTGTGGCCGGCCCCTGGGCGGCATCGGCCAAGCCCGGTGACGAGTTGATCGTCAACGGACCGGGCGGTGCCTACCGCCCGGACCCGGAAGCGGACTGGCATCTGCTGGTAGGAGACGAGGCGGCGATTCCCGCGATCTCGGCGGCCTTGGCGGAGCTGGCGGAGTTACGTGTGGATGCCCGTGCTGTGGTCATCATCCAGGTGGAGTCACCCGAGCATGAGCCAGAGCTGATCACTGTAGCCGAGGCTGATCTACGGTTCCTCTACCGGGCGCGTGGGACCGCTGGGCACCTGGCCCAAGCCGTCCGGGAGCTGGAATGGCCAGCGGGGCGGGTCCACGCCTTCGTCCACGGCGAGGCCGAAGAAGTGATGCACGGCATCCGCCCGTACCTGTTCAAGGAGAAGGGCTTGGAACGCGCTCAGGTATCGATCTCGGGTTATTGGCGATTGGGTGGTACCGAAGAGGCCTTCCGGGCTTGGAAGTCCGAACTCGCCAGGAAAGAGCAGGGGCCGAACTAGTGAGCACGATGGGCAGCGAGCGGGCCCGGGACACCGTTCGCCGACTGCAGCACGACATCACCGTGGGCCGCTGGCCGGTCAACGCCAAGATCCCACCTGAGGCCGAGTTGGCCGCCGAGTTCGGCGTCGGTCGCAGCACTATTCGTGAGGCGGTCCGCAGTCTCGCTCATCTTGGAATGTTGGAGCCACTGCCCGGCCGGGGTACCTTCGTGCGCTCGCACAGTCCGGTCAGCGGTTTGCTGGCGGAGTTTGCCGCGCAGCACAGCGTCGCCGACCTGCTCGATGTACGCCGAGCCCTCGAAGTCCAAGCAGCTGCCGCTGCCGCGCAGAACCCCACCGAAGAGGGCCTGGCCGCGCTACGGGCCGCGCACGAAGCCGATGTCGCCGGCCTCGGGAGCGCTGAGCGAGGAAAGTCACCGGGAGAGTTCCACGCGCTGCTCGTCGAACTCAGTGACAACCGGCTCCTGATCGAGCTCTATGCCAGCGTGATGTCTGCGCTGCGAGCAAGCATGCGCAAAGGTGCCCTGGCCTCCGAGCAGGATGCGCCGACGCGACAGTCGCAACATGCCGCGCTGCTGGCTGCCATCACCGCGAAGAACTCCGCCGCAGCCGCATCGATCGCCGCCGTCCACGCGGACCAGGACCTGGCTCTCGCCCCAGCTTCGCGTCCCGGTCGTGTCTGACCTGCGCGCCCGGAGAGCCACGGTCACTCTGGTCTCGGCATTGCTGCTGTTGCTTGCGCTGGTGATGAGCCTGTCCTTCGGCTCCAATGCGATCTCCTGGCCCCAGGTTTGGTCGGCCCTGTTCAACCCCGATTCCTCGGCCGAGACCGGCGTGATCCGGGAGCTGCGCCTGCCGCGCACGGTGGTCGCCGCGATCGTCGGCGCGGCCCTGGCGGTGGCCGGTGGCATCATGCAGAGTCTGACCCGCAACCCTCTTGCCGATCCGGGCATCCTCGGCATCAATGCTGGAGCCTCGCTGCTGGTGGTGACCTCGGTCGCGTTGGGAGGCCTGGCCGGAGTCACCACCTATGTCTGGTTCGCGCTGCTCGGTGCGGGCCTGGCAGCAGCAGGTGTCTTCGTGCTCGCCGGCACCGGACGCAACGGCGGCACACCGGTACGGCTCGCGCTGGCCGGCGTCTCGATCAGTGCCGCGTTGGCTGCGATCACTCAGATCGTGATCTTGTCCGATCAGGAGGCGTTCAACGAGTTCCGGTTCTGGGTCGCCGGCTCGCTGGAAGGCCGAGGGTGGCAGGTGCTTGCCGCCACCTGGCCGTTCTTGCTCGCCGGTGTTGTGCTGGCGCTCCTGCTCGGGCCGGCCCTCAACGTGTTGGCGCTCGGTGACGACACCGGCCACGCGTTGGGGCTCAGCGTCGGCCGCACCCGGGTGCTGGCAATGGTCACGGTGGCGTTGTTGTGTGGTGGGGCGACAGCGGCAGTCGGCCCGATCGCATTCGTCGGACTTGCCGTGCCGATCGCAGCGCGCGCTCTGGTGGGGACCGACCAGCGTTGGGTCACCGTGCTGTGTCTGTTACTCGGGCCGGTCTGGTTGTTGCTCGCCGACACCCTTGCCCGAGTGGTGCTCGCGCCCCAGGAAGTGCCGGCCGGAATCATCACCGCGTTGCTCGGCGCCCCGGTGTTCGTGGCAATCGTCCGCCAGGGCAAGGTCGTGGCGGTATGAGTACCCCAGNCCATGTCTCCAGGAGAGTCGCCGACTGAATCATTAGGGACAGCTGGTGCGGCTTACCTCGTGTTGGAGCGCGGTGATGCCCGGCTGCGGATCCACCGCCGGACGGCTGCGGTGGTTACGGTGACCACGCTGCTCCTGGTCGCGCTCGCCGTCGTGGGCATGATGCTCGGTGATTACGGGTTGAGCCCTACCGAGGTTGGGCGGGCGTTGTTGGGCCGGGCCGAGGACCCGCTGGCCAACTATTTCGTCCGCGAGTTGCGCGCGCCGCGAGTTCTCGCGGCAGTAGTCGTCGGAGCGGCGCTAGGTGTTGCCGGGGCGCAGTTCCAGACGATCACCCACAACCCGCTCGGAAGCCCCGACATCATCGGCTTCACCATCGGAGCCGCGACCGGCGCGCTGATCATGATCATCGTGGTCGGCGCCGGTCCCGCGGCGGTCTCGGCAGGGGCCTTGCTCGGCGGACTGGCCACCGCCGCCTTGGTGTTGGGGCTGTCCGGGCGCCACCACCTGTCCGGGGTCAGGCTGGTGCTCATCGGAATCGGGGTGGGAGCCGCGCTGGCCGCGCTCAACACCCTGCTGGTGGTTCGGGCTTCGCTGGAGGCAGCGCAGGTCGCCGCGCACTGGCTGGCCGGCTCCCTCAACGCAATGAGCTGGACCCGGCTCGGGTTGTTGGCCGCGCTGGTGCTTCCGCTGCTGGTGTTGTCCTCGGTCCTGGCCCGGCCGTTGACGATGCTCGAGCTCGGCGATGACCTGGCCATCTCGGGTGGTGTGATCGCGGGAAGAGTGCGAACGAGCACGGTGTTGGTCGCTGTGGCGTTGGTGTCCTTGGCTACCGCCGCGACCGGCCCGATCGGGTTCATCGCCCTGGCCGCACCCCAGATCTATCGACGCCTGGCCGCGACCCCAGCCNTGGGCGTACTCGGCCCCGCACTGACCGGCGCAGTGCTGGTATTGGCCAGCGACCTGATCGCACAACGGCTCCTGGCGCCCACCGAGCTCGCCGTCGGGGCGGTGACCGGGGCGCTGGGAGGCGTGTACTTGATCGGCTTGCTCGCATTGCAGTGGAGGACCCGGTGAGACAGCCCCGAAACTACCGCGACCCACCCCGGTGCCCAGGGTCCTCTCTCCGACGATCCAGGGGCTCGGATCCGAGAAGCTGGATGCCTTCTGGGCGGACACACCGATACTGCCGATCATCGAGCCCGGACCAGACCCGGACACCATGTTGGTCACCTTTTGCTGGCGTGATCCAGATGCGGAAGCCGTGCTGCTGTTCGCCAACCGGCTGACCGACGAGACCCACCTGGCCGACACGCTGCTGGAGAAACTGCCGGACACGGACCTTTGGCACGCGACTTTTCGGATGAGCACGCGCTGGCGGGCGTCGTACGCCTTCTTGGTGGCTGAGCTGGGACAGCGCCCACCGTGGGAGACCGCCGACGGACACGTCGCGCTCCGCTCGGCACTGGACCGTGGACGTCCTGATCCACGCAACCCGGACAGCTCCCGCAACCGGGCAGGGCATCTGCAGTCCGTGGTCTCCGGGCCGGCCGCGCCGTCCGATGACCTGATTCGACCGCGGTCGGAGGTGCGGGCCGGAAAGCTCACCGAGCTCACCGGTCCGGGGAGCNGGCGTGCCTGGATCTATGACCCTCCGGGTCATGCCAGCGCCTCGGACGTCGCGCTGCCGCTGTTGATCGTGCTCGACGGCGAGGTATGGACGACCCAACAGTCGTTGCCAACGATCCTGGACAACCTCGCTGCTCAACCCGGTTCGGATTGTCAGCCGATCAGGGCGGCACGGGCGCTGTTCATCGACTCCGGTGGCACCGATCAGCGCTGGGCCGACCTCAGTGCCGATGGAGCTGCAGCCGACGAGGTGGCTCAGACCTGGTTGCCTTGGTTGGCCGAGCGGCGTGCCTTGCCGTCTGCTACCGATATCGCGATCGTCGGTCAGAGCCTCGGTGGCCTGACCGCGTTGCGGACGGTCTTGCGGCATGGTGACCGGATCGGCGCCGCCATCGCACAGTCGGCATCGCTGTGGCAGGACGACCTAACTGGTGAGCTAACCGGCGAGTTGGGGCAAGCCGAAACAGGCGCCTACGTCCACCTTGCCCACGGTGAGCAGGAATGGGTGCTCGCCGAGCCGCACCGGGATCTGGCTCGTCGTCTCCGCGCGGCCGGCCACGACGTACACGAGATGAGCTATGACGGCGGACACGACTACGCCTGTTGGCGGGTCGACCTGGCAGACGCTGTGAGTGCCTTTCTGCGGCGTTAGAACCACCCCGAAGAATTGCCCGAAGAAATGTGCCGTGGAGTTACATCTTTGTAGTTCACGAATACAAATTTGTAGTTCATTCGAACCCCTTACGCACCGTTAGTAACAACAGTTACTTTCAAGCACATGCGTTCTTCAAGTCGGCCTGATTTACAGGGTCCTCGACCCCGATCGCGGATGATTTTCCGGGGTTGCGGACCCTCAACTTTGCCGCGCTGGCCGTGGTGATCGCGGTTGCCGCCGTACTGCTCGGCCCGCTGCGCGCCGCCGATGCCAAGCCGGGTACCGACGACTATCCGGCCAAACTGAAGAATGCGCGCCAAGATGCTCTGGTCGACCCGTGGCTCTTCTACAACAGGCAGTGCACCTCTTTCGTGGCGTGGCGTCTCAACAATGACAACGGCGTCGACTTCGACAACTACTACGGCGGCATTCGCTGGAGCAACGCCTCGAATTGGAAGAACGCGGCGACCAAGGTCGGCGTCAAGGTCGACAACGTGCCGGTCGTCGGCGCTGTCGCATGGTGGGCTGCGGGCACACCAGGCTCCTCGCGTGGCCACGTCGCGTGGGTGATGGACGTGACCTCGAACGGCATCGTCATCGAGGAGTACAACTGGGCCAAGGTCGGTGGTTACGGCACGCGCACCCTGGCCAAGAACGACTCCAAGTACCCGAGCGGTTTCATTCACGTCAGCGACCTCGCGATCGCCAACGTCAACAAGCCGACCCTGGCCGGTACCGCTCAGGTGGGAGCCAAGCTCACCGCCGGCACCGGCACCTGGACGCCAGGTGACGCGACGATCTCCTACAAGTGGGCCGCCAACGGCAAGCTGATCCCCGGCGCCACCAAGAAGACCTTCACGCTGACGGCCGACCAGCTCGGCCAGACCGTGCGAGCCCGGGTGATCGCCTCCAAGCCGGGCCTGGACAACGTGGTCGCCAAGACACCGCTCACCGCCGCTGTCCAGCCAGGTGTGTTCAAGACGACCGCGACACCGACAATCTCCGGTACGCCGCAAGTCGGGCAGACACTCACCGCGAGCACCGGCACCTGGTCGCCGGCCGGAAGCTACAGCTACCAATGGCGCGCCGCTGGCAAGGAGATCGCCGGTGCCACCGAAGCCGGCTACAGCCCGATGGCCGGCGATGTCGGCAAGAAGCTGACTGTCCGCGTCACCTCCACCCTGGCCGGCTACACCTCGGCGACCAGCACCTCGACAGCGACGGCCGCAGTCAAGGAAGGCGCCTTCGAGCGGGAGACCGGCCCGGCCATCACCGGAACCGCGCAGGTGGGTCAGGTGCTCACCGCCTCACCGGGCACCTGGACCCCGCCCGGGGCATACGCCTACCAGTGGTACCTGGGCAACGTCGCGATCGCCGGCGCGACCAAGGCCACCTACACCCCGAAGCCGGCCGATATCGGCAAGCGAATCAAGGTCAGCGTCACCGTGACAGCCGCTGGGTACACCAGCGTCGCCGAAACCAGTGTGCGCACCACGGCCGTCGTCCCCGGAGTCCTCACCCAGGTCACCGCACCCGCGATCACGGGCACAGCCCAGATCGGGCACACGCTGACCGCGACCGCCGGCACCTGGAGCCCGAAAGCCACCACCACACTGCAGTGGTTGGTCGACGGCGTTGCGGTCAAGAACGCCACCGGCGCCACGTTCAGCCCGCGGCCCGCCGATGTGGGCAAGCAGATCAGCCTACGGGTACAGGCCAGTCGCGACGGCTACACGACCAGGGCAGTGACCTCGCCTGCTACCGCAGCCGTTCGACTCGGCGTGATCGAGAACCTTGCCGAGCCGACCCTGTCGGGCAAGCCCGTGGTCGGTAAGCGCCTCCAGGCCAACCCTGGCCGATGGTCGGTGGCCTCGGCCGAGATCAAGTACCAGTGGTTCCTCGGCGGTAAGCCGGTTGCCGGTGCCACCGCGAGCAGCTACATCCCCACGAAGGCAGAGCGGGTGCGGGTGCGGGTGACCATCAGCAAGCCCGGCTATCAGACCACCAAGGCCAAAGCGGGTATGCGGATCTTCAAGGGAGAGCTGCGCTTCGAGACCCGTCCCAAGCTCACCGGACGAGCACAGGTCTACAAACTGCTCCGCGTCCACCCCGACAACATCCCTGGACGCGGCGAGCGGATCAAGGTGCGCTGGCTGCGAGACGGCAAGCCGATTCCGCACGCGCACCGCCTGGTGTACCGGGTACGCGTGGCCGACGAGGGGCACCGCATCCGCGCAGAGGTGACAGCCCGGCGCAAGGGCTGGATCCCGACGGTGAGGTACTCCCGGCTCACCGTGCCAACTCGCCCAGCCGTCTAGGGCTCACCCGCTCACTACGCGGACGTCACGGGTGCAATAATCCATAACTTGAAGAAATCATCAAGTCTTGGAATGCTTGCGCCTATGCCTCGAACCGTTCCGCTCTACCAAGCCAAGGCCGAGTTCTTCAAAACGCTCGGTCACCCGGCGCGGATCAGGATCTTGGAGTTGCTCTCCGAGCGCGACTACGCGGTCCACGAGTTGCTCGAGTCGATCGAGATCGAGGCGAGCAACCTCTCTCAGCAACTCGCGGTGCTCAGGCGCACCTCGATGGTGGTCTCCCGGCGAGTCAACGGCGAGGTCATCTACTCCATCAGCGTTCCCGAGGTTCGCGACCTGCTGCTGGCCGCCNAGAAAGATCCTGTCGGGGATCATCGCTGCCCAAGGTGAGCTCGAGTCCGAGCTGAGCGCGGCCCGGCGGTGAGGCTGCTTCCCACTCGGGCCGACTATGCCGATGCCCGGCCACTTCGTGACCTGAACGCCGGCCTGGTGGTGGCGATGGTTGCGTTACCGCTTGCCCTGGGTTTCGGAGTCTCCTCCGGCGTCAGCGCCGAAGCCGGGCTGGTCACCGCCGTCGTGGCTGGAATCCTCGCGGCGATCTTCGGCGGCAGCCGACTTCAGGTGAGCGGGCCGACCGGAGCGATGACCGTGGTGCTCATCCCGATCGTTGCCGCCCACGGCACCGGTGGAGTGCTTGTGGTCGGGATACTGGCCGGAGCGATCCTGGTCGGCCTGGCCTTCCTGAAAGCAGGCCGGCTGGTGAGCTACGTGCCGGTCTCGGTGGTGGAGGGCTTCACTGTCGGGATCGCTGCCGTGATCGCGCTGCAACAGGTGCCCCAGGCGTTGGGAACCGAGGCCGAGGGCACTCAGGTGGTCGCGATCGCTGTGGACTCGGTACGTCAATGGTTGGTTGATCCTGACTGGCTGGTGCTGGGGATCACCGCGTTCGTGGTCGCAGTACTCGTGACCGGTGCCCGGCTGTGGCCGGGAATCCCCGCCGCCCTGGGTCTGGTAGCCCTGGTGACGCTGGCCAACCACGGATTCGGGTGGGACGTCGCGACGATCGGTGAGCTCCCGTCCGGGCTGCCCGTGCCGGCGTTGCCGACGGTGCCGCTGGGCGACCTGCCGTCCCTGCTGTTACCTGCTATTGCGGTCGCTGCACTGGGCGCCTTGGAGAGTCTGTTGTCGGCGACAGTCGCGGATGCGATGAGCGTGCGCCGCCACCTCGACCCTGACCGGGAGCTGTTCGGTCAAGGGATCGCCAATCTCGTCGCCCCGCTGTTCGGGNGAGTCCCGGCCACAGGTGCGATCGCACGCACCGCCGTCAATGCCCGAGCCGGCGCCACCTCGCGACTGGCCTCGGTCCTACACGCCGTGCTGATCCTGGTCGCCGTCCTCGTCGCCTCCCGGTGGATCGGCGCGATTCCACCGGCTGCGCTGGCCGGGGTACTGATCGCCACCGCGGTGCAGATGGTCAAGGTCACCAGCGTGCGCGCGCTGGCCACCGCGGGCCGTGGCGAGGCCGCCGTACTCGTGATCACCGCCGCCGCAACCGTGGCACTCGATCTGGTGCAGGCCGTTGCGCTCGGATTCGTGGTGGCCGGTTTCCTGGCATTGCGCCAGGCAGCAGCCGCCACTCGGCTCGACGAGGTGCCCCTAGAGGAACTCGGGGACACTCCGTCGGCCGAGAGCGAGGAGGCTGCTTCGGAGCGGGCTCTGATCGATGAGCACATCGTCGCCTACCGGATCGACGGGCCACTGCTCTTCGTTGCCGCTCATGACTTCCTCCTGGAGCTGGCCGAAGTCAGCAGTGTGCGCGTGGTGGTCCTGCGGATGTCGCGGTTGACGGCGATCGACGCCACCGGGGCGACCGTCCTGGCTGACACGATGAGCCGGCTGGAGGGCCGGGGTATCGCCGTGATGCTGTCAGGTGTGCGCCCTGAGCACGACAAGATGCTGCGCGGCGTCGGCGTGTACGACCGACTCGCCCACGAGCGACACCTCTTCGCCACCACGCCGGAGGCGATCGAACATGCGCGCGACCATGTGTCCCGCGCCATCTCCCACCACACCTGACCTCGCCGTCCCTGGGCGGAGGCCCCGGGGCTATGGTCCAAGGGTGTCTTCCGACTGGTTCGCCCGCCGTACCCATGCGTGGCGAGACTGGTCCCTGACCGATCTCGTCGCCGCCAAGGCGGCACAGGTCACCTCGGTCAGCCTGGTGGTTCCCGCCCGCAACGAGGCCGCGACCGTGGGCGATGTCGTGACCCGGCTGCGCTCGGCGTTGATGGAGACGGTCTCGCTGGTCGACGAGGTCGTGGTCATCGACTCCGACTCCTGTGACGACACCTTCGCCATTGCCGCCGATGCCGGGGCGGTGGTGTTCCGTTCCCGTGACATCCGGCCGGATCTCGGGACTCGACCAGGTAAGGGCGAGGCGATGTGGAAGTCGCTGTTCGTCACCCACGGGGACCTGCTGGTCTTCATCGACGCCGACCTGCTCGACTGGGACACCCATTTCGTGCCGGGACTGCTCGGGCCCCTGCTGACCGATCCAGCAGTCTCGCTGGTGAAGGGGTTCTACGAGCGCCCGCTACTGCCCGGAACCGCTCCGGTCTCGGGCACGCCGGAGGTACAGGCGTACGAGGGTGGCCGGGTCACCGAGCTCGTCGCCCGTCCGCTCATCTCGCTGTTGTTCCCCGAGCTGGCCGGGTTGGTTCAACCGTTGGCGNGGGAGTGGGCGGTCCGCCGAGAGCACTTCGCGTCGCTCTCGGTGCCAACCGGGTATGCGGTGGAGATCGCCGCGCTGATCGACACGCTGCGGGTTACTGGTCTGGACTCGATTGCCCAGGTCGATCTCGGTCGCCGGGCGCACCGGCACCAGGCGCTGCGCGATCTCGGGGCGATGGCGGTCCAGGTGATGGCTGCCGCCCAACAGCGTGCCGGCGTCGGCGCTGGTCTCGAGCCTGCGGCCAATGCATCGTTACGTCAGTATCTGCCCGGGCCATCCGGTACACAGCCTGTCGACCGCACCGTCCCCTCGACGAGCGCCCACCTGCCAAGGACCTGTGGTGACGCTCAAACTGGGGCGACATGAGTTCGCCGACGACGTGACGTTGATGATGGCGATCGTCAACCGCACACCCGACTCGTTCTTCGACAAAGGGGCGACCTGGGCCGAGGACGCCGCCTTCGACCGGGTAGCTCAGGTGGTCGCCGAAGGCGCGGAGATCGTTGATATCGGCGGCATCAAGGCGGCGCCAGGTGCCGAGATCGACGTGAACGAGGAACGGCGCCGGGTCGTCGACTTCGTCGCCCGGGTACGTGCCGCTTACCCCGAGCTGGTGATCAGCGTGGACACTTGGCGCGCCGAGGTAGGCCGGGCGGTGTGCGAGGCCGGTGCCGATCTGCTCAACGACGCCTGGNGAGGTCACGATCCCAGCCTGGTGGAGGTGGCTGCCGAGTTCGGCGCCGCGGTGGTGCTCACCCACACCGGAGGCGCAACCCCGCGAACTCGCCCCTATCGCGTCGAATATGCCGACGTGATGGCCGACGTGCTCGCCTCCACCGGAGCCCAAGCCCGACGTGCGCTCGAAGTTGGAGTGGATCCGGCGAGCATCGTGATCGATCCTGCCCACGACTTCGGCAAGAACACCTTCCACTCCCTGGAGGTCACCAGGCGGCTGGACGAGATGGTGGCGACCGGCTGGCCGGTGCTCGTATCGCTGTCCAACAAGGACTTCGTCGGGGAGACTCTCGACCTGCCAGTAGGAGAGCGGCTGTCCGGAACCCTGGCCGCCACAGCGGTGAGCGCTCTGGCCGGAGCCAGGATCTTCCGGGTGCATCAGGTGGTCGAGACCCGTCAGGTCGTCGACATGGTGTCCTCGATCGCCGGCAAACGCCCGCCACAACGGGCTATCCGGGGCTGGCATGAGGGTACTGATCGTGCCTGGGACGCTCGCGCTACTCCCGGAGTACGCCGGAGCCGATGACCCGATCCTTGAGCTTCGTGCTGCTGTGGGTGCTGGCGTCGCTTGGCTGGTGCAGGATTCCCCCGGCCTTGTTGGCACAGTGGCGGTTTGGGGCGATCCACTGACTGCTGTCGAGAAAATCGTGGTCTTGTCGACCCGGCCTGCCTGCGGATCGCNNTCGCGCCTTGCTACCTGGGGCTCGATGGGTGACCGGTGCGGCCATCNNAGTGACAGCCTGCTGATCGTCGCCAACGGGAGTGCCAAACGTACCGAGAAGGCGCCAGGCCACTTCGATGAGCGCAGTGCAGATTTCGATGCCGTGATCGAGGCGGCGTTGGCAGCAGGCGATCCAGCCGCGCTGGGCCTGATCGATCAGGAGCTCGGCGACCAGTTGTGGGCGACCGGATTGCGCGCTCTTTCGGGTTTGGCGAAGTTGGCGATCACCCGGGCGCAGCTGCGTTATGCGGGCGACCCGTACGGAGTGCGTTACTGGGTGGTCAGCCTGGAGGCCGCACCTTAGCGTCGAGTCGCCGTTGGGTATCCACATTGATGAAATCGGCTCTGGCGTTGTGTGTGTCCGGCCGGGTGGATGCGAAACATGGTCGAAAGGGGTGACTACGATGGCTGTTGTGACGACCGAGGCGCGTGGCTTCCTACCGTATGGGCGTGGGTTGACACGCGCCGACCTGGAGGCGGCGCCCGATGACGGGCACCGCTACGAGCTCATCGATGGTGTGCTCGTCGTGACTCCGGCGCCACGGATCCGGCATCAGGACGCTGTGCTCAATATCGCTGTGATTGTGCGAGCGGTTATGCCGGATCGTCTCAAGGTCATGGTCGCCCCCGTCGATGTCGTGCTGGCAGAGGACACGGTGATCCAGCCGGATCTATTGGTGGCGCCGCCGGATGCTTTCACCGAAAGTGATCTTCCGGGCGCGCCGTTGCTTGCGGTGGAGGTGTTGTCGCCCTCGACGCGAGGTTTTGATCTGTTGTTGAAGAAGTATCGGCTCGAGCGGGCGGGATGCCCGCACTACTGGGTCGTCGACCCGGACGAGCCTTCGGTGATCGCTTGGGATCTGGCCGACGGGGTCTACCGGGAGGTCGCACATGCGGTAGGTACGGAGCTGTTCGAGGTCGCCTCGCCGTTTCCTGTCAGCTTTGCACCGGCTTCTCTCATTGCCTGATTTGAGGTGACACCCTGCCGTTGGCTGCGGCTGGCCAGCATTGATCCGGTGGTTGCAGCTGGTTGAGCTGGACCGGGATCGGGGTCAGGAACGGTACGGGATCGGCGAAGATCTCGGCAGGAGCGATTTCCCAGTCAGCAGCAGGGCCGCCCGGATCCAGCCGTTGTGGGTGACCGCGAACACCTCACCGTCGTAACGGTCCAGCGAGGATAGGAAGTCATGGCAGCGGGTGAGCAGTGCCAGCACCGACTCGCCACCGGGAGGATCGGCCAGGGCGTTGAGCTTCCCGTCCATGAAGCTGTCCGGCCAGCCTGCAATCACCTCGTCGTGGGTGAGCCCCTCCCAGGCTCCCACCGAGCGCTCGAGCAGGCGGTTGTCCAGCACAGGCGTCGCTCGCGGGAACAACGCATGCGCGGCGACCACAGCGCGTTGTAGTGGTGAAGTGAGCAGGACGTACCCATCGGTGGCTTCGTCGCCGGTCCTGATCGGGGCAATCTCGCCGAGCGGCAACGGCGGCACGTCGATCTGGCCCTGGAAGACCCGGCCTCGATTGTGCGCGGTCGGAGCGTGGCGAAAGACCAAGAATTCATGCACAGGTTGAGTGTCGCAGGCGCGGCTCAGGCAACCTTGCGATACCACATCGGATGCACAGCCAAAGCTCGAAATCCCAAGGTCTCGTTGACCGAGATCATGGCGTCGTTGACCTCGGCGTTGATGGTGTCGATCCGGCGCGCGCCGGGGCATACCTCAGCCAGGTATTGCAGGTTGGCGGCCTTGATCGCTAGGCCTAGCCGATGCCCACGATGCTCGCCGCGCACGATCGTTCCCCACTGCTCGACATCGGTCCGGTTGCTCCGGATCACCAGATCGGTGACCCCNACCACCTCCTGATCCGGCGAGATCGCGACAGCCAGCAGGATCTGCTGACCTGTCTCCCGGACATAGGCCCGGGTGTCACGCCACACCTCCGGAGTCCAGCTGTCCTTCTCGTAAGGAACCTCACCCAGTGGCGCATCGATGGCAAGCAAGTTCTGGGTCTCCAGCCAAGAATCGAGGAACATCTCGGGTATCTCCCCGTCCCAGACCTCGATGCGGTAACCCTGGTGATGCCGGGCGGCCTGTTCGCGTAACTCAGCCAGTAGCCGGGGATCGATCGGGAGCTCGCAACGCCGTTGGATCTCGTCCAGATCCAACCGCAGCCCCACAGCGCGGGCGAACGCATGGGTGAAATGGGAGTCGCGATCCGCGAAGGAGTACGAGCCCGGCACCTGGGTGTAGATCGCCCCTAGCTCAGCGGTCCGCCGGTAGGCGCGCTCCAGCAGAGCCGTACCCGCGCCACGGCGTCGATGCGCCGGGGCAACAGCGATCTCGGCATTGACCTTGTCGCTGTTGGACTGGGTCGCCACCGTCAACATCATCGCGCCCACGGCCCTCGAGCCGTCGTAGGCGACGTAACCCTCATGGAACTGATCGACCATCGGATTGCGCAGCAGGTGGGCGAAGGCGTCGATCGGGGAGACGATCTCCCACGGGCGCTGGTACAGCCAGCCGGCGCGCAAGGCCTCGTACCACTGACTCAGCGCCACCTCATCGTCGGCGTCCAACAGGCGCACATCCATAAGGACAACGGTAGAGCCGTGACGCCTGGACGTCAGGTGAGTTTTTCCGAGCGCTCCAGCTCCGGGGTTTCCTACGGCGCGATCAGGGCGGTGATGATCGCGATGACGGGAACCGACGAGATCGTGCTGATGAAGATCGCGTCCCGGGCCAGGATCATCGACCGGTTGTAGCGCGTTGCCATGATGAAGATGTTCTGCGCGGTCGGCAGAGCGGACAGGATCGTGACCGCCAAGAGGGCCGTGTCCTCCAAGCCCAGCGTGAACCGGCCGATCAGATAGGCGGCAGCGGGCTGCACGATCATCTTGAGCCCGGTCACCAACGCCAGATCACCGACCGGCGCGCCGCGTCCGGGAAGCGGGCCGAGCCGCAGCGAGATCCCGTAGGCCATCAGCATGGCCGGCACTGCCATGCCCGCAATCAGCTCCAGGGGATCCATCGCCACTCTTGGCAAGGAGGTGCTCGTAGCCGAGAGGAACACCCCGATGCCGGTTCCGATGGTGAACGGATTGGTCGTCGTACGCACCAGGATCGTACGCGCTGACATGTGACCGAGGGCATCAGCGTCGAGCAGAGCCAGTGCGATCGGCTGTAGGACGAGAAGCTGGATGAGCATAACCGGCGCCACCAGTGCCGCATCCCCCAACACATAGGCGGCGATGGGGATGCCGAGATTTCCNCCGTTCTGATAGGCCGAGCACAGCATGTAGATGACGGAGTCGCCGAGCCTGAGCCCTTTCCATGCCGTGAAGATGATGACGGGTACCGCGCTTGCCAGCATGGCGGCCGCGATCGCGATCATGTTGCCTGACAACACCTCCGACAATTCGCTGTCGGCCAGGACGACCAGCAGCAGTGCCGGGCCGGCGACGAAGAAGGCGATGGTGGCAAGCGCGCGTTGGCCGGATGCGTCGATGAGGCCGACGTGGGCAACCAGCATTCCCAGGAGGACCAGGACCGTGATGCTGGTGAAGCCCTCGAAGACGCCTTCCATCAATCAGCGGAAGACGACGGTCCGGTTGCCGTTGAGGAAGACTCGGCTCTCGGCGTGCCAGCGCACAGCGCGGGCGAGGACCTGACACTCCACGTCGCGTCCGGCCGCGACGAAGTCCTCCACATTTGCGGAGTGGTCCACCCGCGTGACGTCTTGTTCGATGATCGGACCCTCGTCCAAGTCGGCGGTTACGAAGTGCGCGGTGGCGCCGACGAGTTTGACTCCGCGATCGTAGGCCTGGTGATAGGGCTTGGCGCCCTTGAAGCTGGGCAGGAAACTGTGATGGATGTTGATGATCCGGCCCGACATCTGTTCACACAGCTCGGTCGACAGGATCTGCATGTAACGGGCGAGCACCACCAGGTCGACCTCGAGACCGGTGACCAGGTCCAGCAGTGCCGCCTCGGCCTCGGGCTTGTTCTGCGCGGTGACCGGGAGATGGTGGAACGGAATGTCGTGCGCCCGGACCATCGGCTCGAGGTCTCGATGGTTGGACACGACCGCGACGACATCGACCGGCAGCGATCCGATACTCCAGCGGAACAACAAGTCGTTCAGGCAGTGGCCTTCGCGGGAGACCATCACGATCGTGCGCGGCAGCTGCGACCGGTCCCACAACTTCCACGACATCTCGAATTGATCCGCGACCGGCTGGAAGGCGGCTCGGAGCTCCTCGGCACCCGAAGCGCAGTCGAAGTGCACGCGCATGAAGAATCGCTCGCTGGCGGTATCGCCGAACTGCTGGCTCTGCACGATGTTGCCGCCCGCCTCGACCAGGAATCCCGATACGGCGTGCACGATCCCGGGTCGATCGGGGCAGTCGATGGTGAGCACGTAGGAAGGTTCGACGGTCACGCGATCCCCTCCTGAGGACACGAGCGGAGCGAGGCCCGCAAGGAGGGCGTTGAGCGTGGCCAGTTCAGCGCGGTCACGCGATCCCCTCCTGAGGACACGAGCGGAGCGAGCGTGGCCTACCAAGTACGGTCATGAGCAGATGCTAGTCCGAATCCCGTTGTGCTACTTCATCCTGTTACTGATTGGTCAGTCAGGATTCGTTCACTACGGGTGGGATCGCGGCTGGGTCGATGCGGCGGGAAGCTCGAACCAGCGCAGCGCCTCGAAGTGGGCGCTGACCCCGATCGGTGGAAGATCCTCGGCCGGGTCGGTTGCGAGCATGATGTGCTCGGCCTGTGTCAGGTAGCCGGCCAGGGCCGACTCGGGAGCTGTCTGGTGGTACTCGGGGTAGGTCATGGATCCGTCGGCGGCATAGCTGATCTGGTCCAGGCGCAGTGGTGGCTCGACCAGCCCGTCCCGGTGGTGCCACAACCCGGCGGCTACGTCGAAACGGTAGTGGCCGAGCATCCGCCAGCCGTACTCGGCGACCAGGCGCACTGCCTCGATCACGTAGTCGAAGACGGTCTCGGAGATGAAGTAGTTGAAGTTGACCCGCACCCAACCGGGCTTGATCCCCTCGCAGCCTCCGGTGATCTCGTGCTCGAACTCGTGCGAGCGCTGCAGATCGATCCCGAGCAGTCGGTGGCCGTAGGGTCCTGCGCATGAGCAACCGCCTCGGGCCTGGATGCCGAACAGGTCGTTGAGCAGTGTCACCACGAAGTTGTGGTGCAGATGCCGTCCTGAGGGTGCTTTGACCACGAACGAGACGATCGAGAGCCGCTCGGCATCAGTGTTCCCGAGGATCTGTAGTGTCGGGACCTGTGACCAGGCGCAGATCGCGCGACGCAGATAGTGTTCCTCGTGCTCACGGATGACCTCGACACCGACTGCTTGCTTGAGCTGGAACACCAGACCGGCGCGTATCGCCTCCACGATCGCCGGGGTGCCACCCTCCTCGCGGTGCACCGGATCGTCGAGATAGCGATGCTCGCTCTCGTTGACATACGAGACGGTTCCNCCACCGGGGACATCGGGCACCCGGTTGACCAGCAGTGATCGCCGGATCGCGAGGATCCCGGGCGTGGAGGGGCCACCGATCAGTTTGTGTGCGCTGATGAAGAGCCCGTCCAGGCCGGTGGTGCTGACGTCGACGTACGGAGCCGCTGCCGCATAGTCCCAAAAAGCGAGTGCACCGTGCTCATGCAGGAGCGCCGAGATTCCCGCCACATCACTGAGGATTCCTGTGACGTTGCTGGCTGCCGAGAAGGAGCCGAGCACGAGCGGTCTGTCGGCGTACTCCTCCAGGTGCTTGCGCAGCACATCCTGATCGATGTGCCCGTCGGGGTCCTCGGGGATCACTACGACGTCGGCGATCGACTCGCGCCACGGCAACTCGTTGGAGTGGTGCTCGAACGGGCCGATGAAAACCACCGGCCGCTGGTCGGGATCGATGTGCTCGGAGAGGTGGTAGGCGTCCTCCATCGCCGAAGGGATGCGCAGGCCGAGGATGCCGACCAGCTTGGCGATCGCTCCGGTGCTGCCGGATCCGGCGAAGATGACCGCGAAGTCCGGATCACCGCTCACGCATTCGTGCACGATCCGCCGAGCATCCTCGCGTAACCGAGTGGTCTGTAGGCCGGTGCCGCTGGACTCGGTGTGGGTGTTGGCGTAGCGGGGNAGCACCTGGCTACGGATGAAGTCCTCGATGAAGCCGACCGCCCGACCGGATGCGGTGTAATCAGCGTAGGTCACCCGCCGCGGGCCGAACGGGCCCAGCATCACCTGGTCGTCACCGATCACCGACTCGCGGATCCGCGCCAGCAACGGCGTCTCGGCAGGTGGTTTCCGGTCCATGCCCCAAGCCTATGTCCGGTGTGTGTTGACAGGCAGGCTCAAGGAGGGGTCGTCGATGTTGTGCAGCCGTAGCTGCCCGCGCGCGACAAGCCGGCCCTCGGTGTCATGGGTCTCGATCAGCCACACTTGCTGGGTTCTGCCGCGATGGATCGGAGTGCCGGTGGAGGTCAGCTCTCCTTCGGAGACCGGGCGGTAGAAGTCGGTGTTGTTGTTGACCCCGACACTGTGGCCGCGGCCGTTGAGCCAGACGTTTGCGCCGATGCTGCCGACCGTCTCCACGACCGCCGCATGCACCCCACCGTTCACGATGCCGAACGACTGATGGTGTTGCGGACCAGCAGTCCAGATGGCGACAGCCCGATCGGGTGTCACCTCGGTGAACTGCAGACCCAGCGACTCGTTGAAGCCGCCCAGGCTGGCGTTGACGNNGTCTTGAGGTCGATCTCCATTCGGTGATTGTCTCAGCAACCGTTGGTCGAGGTTGTCAGCGCCTGGTTTCCCTCTCGGCGTGGAGTGTTTCAAGGTCGAGGGTGACCAGAACCGTGGGATCCAGTGCATCATCGGTCTGCTTGCCGGAAGTGTCGATCATCAGCGCCAAGCGCATGGTGTCATCCCCGTGAGGTTCGCTCGCTGGTTCCCTGGCCGCCCGCGCTGGTTGTCCGCACAGCAGCGGATGGCGGTTGCGGTGGACCAGGCGGTCGATCCGCAGGTTCGGCGCTTCCAAGCGCGGCAGCTGAGCCAGAGCCATGGTCATCAGCGGCCCGTGCACGACCAAACCGCCGTAGCCTTCGACGCCGGTTGCGTAGGGCCAGTCGTAGTGGATGCGGTGTGCGTTCGCGGTCGCCGCGCTGAACCGCATCAACGATGTCGGATCGGTCGTGAACCGGGCTTGCCACGGCCCGATTTGCTCCAGTGGCCTCCCCGTCGGCGCCTGCTCAGACCCCGGTGGTGATACCGGCAGCTTGAGGGCTCGGCCGCGGCGCGGTAGATCAGATCTTGGCGCTCCTCCAACAGCAAGCGACCGTTCTCGTTCAGGATGCGGTGCTCTACCGCCACCATTGCAGCAGACCGCTGCGCCCTTGCTTTTCGGTGATGCTCGCGACTCGGCTCTCCCGGCGCACCGTCGAGCCGATGATGCAATCGCCGTGATAGCGGATCTCCCCGCCGGCGAACATGCGCCTGGGCAGGATCCCTGGCGGGAGAAACCCGTCGCGGTGAGGATGGCCGTCGGAGCCGGTCTGCGAGGACGACGCCCAGCGGGCGAGCGCTGCCCAGTGCCACAACGGTGGGAGTGGATCGCCGTCGGAGGGTACAGGGAGGCCGTCGTCGAACAGGGCTGCGAGAGCGCGCACAGGCGCGGGATCGACCAGCTCCTCGGTCAGTGTGGGAGAGGACGGNCGTGCTCATCGCAAGAACCGATCGGCCTGGGCTGTCTCGACGACACCGCGATCCAGCAGACGGCCGATCTCTGTCTGGGAGAGATTGAGCACTTCGGCCAACACATTCTCGGTGTCGGCTCCCAGCGCTGGCGCCGGCGCCGGCGTTTCGAAGTGCCCGCTCCAGCGCAGCGGAGATGCCGTGGCCAGCATCGGTCCGATCCCGGGTTGCTCGATCTCGGCGGTGATGGAGTCGGTGGTCTCACGGGCCACCTGAGCCGCCTCGGCCATATCGCGATATGGCCCCCACAGCACCCTGGCAGCGTCGAGTTGCGCGCTGACCTGGGCCATGGACCGCTCGGCAAACCACGGGCGAAGGATCCCCGCGATCGTTTCCCGCAGCCGATAGCGCTCCGCTTCATCGGCCAGGTCCGCTCCCAAGCTGACAGCCAGCGCCTCGAAGACGGCCGTCGTATTGGTGACTTGGCACAACGCGTCCCACTGCGTTTCAGTCAGTGCCACAACCATGACGTGCTCACCGTCGGCGGTGGCGAAGTCGACTCCGAAGGAACCGAAGACGTGATTGCCCAGTCGTGGCCTGCCGCGCTGGGTGACCTCGGCCTCGGCCAGCCAGCCGAGACTGCCGACTGCGGCCAGCGCTACGTCGGCCAGTGCCAAATCGATTCGGGAGCCGCGACCAGTGGTGGCTCGCTGGTGGAGTGCAGCGAGAATGCCGGTGGCTGCTGTCATTCCTGTCAGCAGGTCCCAAGCCGGCAGCACCGCGTTGACCGGGATGCCGACGCTCTCCGGGCCGGTCATCGCCGGGATTCCGACTTCGGCATTCACGGTGTAGTCCACCGCCGGCCTGCCGTCGGCGTGTCCTTGCACATGCGCATGGATGACATCGGCGCGGCGCTCGCAGAGGTCCTCGTACCGCACTCGGGCGCGACCGACCATGTTGTCGAGGAAGATTCCCGCATCTGGCCCCTCGGCAGTGGCGAGCGCAATAAGCAACTCACGACCCTCCGGTGCTCGGTAGTCGATCAACACCGAGCGCTTTCCNTTGTTCAGATTGGCCCAGTAGAGGCTGGCGCCGTTTGGAGTGACAGGCCAACGATGTTTGTCGCTGCCGCCGCCAGGCGGATCGACTCGGATGACATCAGCTCCGAGCTGACCCAGGGACATGCCACCTGACGGACCGGCGACGAAGCTGGCCGCCTCGATGATGCGAAGGCCCGTTAGCGGGGTCTTGATATCGGCCATAGTCGCCTCAGATCACCCGACCCAGACGGTCTTGAGGTTGGTGAACTCTCGGATTCCTGCGGCGGCGAGCTCCCGGCCGTGCCCGGAGGCTTTGATCCCGCCGAAGGGGAGTCCCGGGAACGAGGTCGTCATGCCGTTGATGAAGGTCTGGCCGGCCTGGATGTCGCGGATGAACACCCCTTCNTCCTCCGGGTCGGTGGTCCAGGCGTTGGCGCCCAGCCCGAAGCGCGTCACATTGGCCAGCTCGATCGCCTCATCGATCGAGGAGACCTTGAACACCATCGCCACCGGCCCGAAGACCTCTTCGGCGTAGACGGGGTTGTCAGGNGCGACATCGGTCAGGATTGTCGGTGGGTACCACCAACCGGGCTGCTCCGGAGTCTTGCCGCCGAGGGCGATCTTGGCTCCTGCTGCCACCGCGTCGTCTACCTGCTGGGCTACCTCGTCGCGGCCCGACTCGGTGGCGAGGGGACCGATATCGGTGCTGTCGTCCATCGGGTCGCCCACGACCAACTCGGCCATCCGCGCGGTGAACAGCTCCAGCCACTGGTCGTAGACGTCCTCGTGCACGATGAACCGCTTGGCAGCGATGCAGGACTGGCCGTTGTTCTGGCATCGGGCTGTCACCCCGATCTGTGCCGACTTGGCCAGATCGGCCGACGGCATCACGATGAACGGGTCGGAGCCACCCAACTCCAGCACTACCTTCTTCAGGGCTTCGCCGGCGGTACGCCCGACCGAGACGCCGGCAGGCTCCGATCCGGTCAGAGTGGCCGCGGCGACCCGATCGTCGCGAATGACATCTGCAACTGCCGCTGAACCGATCAGCAGGGTCTGGAAGGCATCCTCGGGGAAGCCGGCGTCGCGGAACAGCTCCTCGAGGAACACCGCGCTGCCGGGCACATTGCTGGCGTGTTTGAGCAGGCCTACATTGCCGGCCATCAAGGCGGGNGCGGCAAAGCGCATCGCCTGCCACAGCGGGTAGTTCCACGGCATGATGGCGAGCACGACAAGTGGCAGATAGCGGCCGTACGCCTCGCTGGCGTTGACGTCGGCAGCATCGATCGGCTCGTCGGCGAGGAAGGCCTCGCCGTGCTCGGCGTAGAAACGCAAGACCGTGGCGCATTTGACGGCCTCGGCGCGAGCGGCCTTTCTCGGCTTGCCCATCTCCAGGGTCATCAGCTCGGAGATGTTCTCGGCGCGCTGCTCGACCAGATCGGCCGCGGCGCGTAACCATCCGGCGCGCTCGGCATAACTGGTGAGGCGGTACGAATTTGCTGCGGCGGCTGCCCGTGCCAACTTGTCCTCGAGCTGCTCAGGGATGAGCTCGTCGTAGGTTTTGACAACTTCGCCAGTGCGGGGATCGGTGATTGCGATAGCCATGGCCCAAGACTGTCACGAGCGGAGTCGTCGCGCATCTGCAGGATAGGCGGGGGAATAGCCAGGCGCCTACCTTCGTTGTTATAGTTGAAGTGTCAACTATTAGGAGTGCTAGCGACATGCAGTTCGGAATCTTCACCATCGGTGATGTCACGCCTGATCCGACGACCGGCAAGGCACCGACCGAGCACGAGCGAATCAAGTCGCTGGTGACGATCGCCCAGAAGGCCGAGGAGGTCGGACTCGATGTGTTCGCCGTCGGCGAGCACCACAATCCGCCGTTCGTGGCGCCGGCCAACCCGTCGGTGCTGCTGGC
This sequence comes from Nocardioidaceae bacterium, assembly GCA_013693815.1. Classification (GTDB taxonomy): domain Bacteria; phylum Actinomycetota; class Actinomycetes; order Propionibacteriales; family Nocardioidaceae; genus SSC3. The sequence continues at coordinate 3,168,065 of CP059259.1, read as the reverse complement.
GCATGTGGCAGCGCAGACCAAGAGCCTGATCCTGACCACCAGCACGACGCTGATCACCACCAACGACCCGGTCCGGCTTGCCGAGGACTACGCCTACCTCCAGCACTTGGCTGATGGGCGGATCGACTTGATGATGGGCCGCGGCAACACCGGCCCGGTCTACCCGTGGTTCGGCCAGGACATCCGCGAGGGGATCCCGCTCGCGATCGAGAACTACCACCTGCTCCACCGATTGTGGCGAGAGGAGGTCGTCGACTGGGAAGGCCGCTTCCGTACCCCATTGCAGGGGTTCACCGCGACCCCGCGGCCGTTGGACGGAGTGCCACCGTTCGTATGGCACGGTTCGATCCGCAGCCCTGAGATCGCCGAGCAGGCGGCTTACTACGGCGACGGCTTCTTCGCCAACCACATCTTCTGGCCGCCCGAGCACACCGAGCAGATGGTGCGGCTCTACCGCGAGAGGTACGAGCACTACGGGCACGGCAGCGCCGATCAGGCGATCGTCGGGCTGGGCGGCCAGGTCTTCATGCGCAAGAACAGCCAGGATGCGATCCGGGAGTTCCGGCCGTACTTCGACAATGCGCCTCTCTACGGTCACGGGCCCTCGCTGGAGGACTTCACGGCGCAGACCCCGTTGACGGTCGGCGCGCCTGAGCAGGTCGTCGAGCGCACTCTCGGGTTCCGCGAGTACGCCGGCGACTACCAGCGCCAACTGTTCTTGGTGGACCACGCGGGGCTTCCGCTCAAAACGGTGCTGGAGCAACTCGACATGCTCGGCGAGGACGTCGTCCCCGTCCTACGCAAGGAGTTCGCGGCGCTCAAGCCGGCCCATGTGCCCGAGGCTCCCACGCACGCATCGCTCCTCGCAGCACGGGAGCAGCAAACAGCGCCCCAAGGGTGATCGAGTGCCGCCCGGAGGGCGGTGTATCGAGATCCCGCGCCTCTATTCGACGGTTGTCGCCAGGTTGCTTTCGGTGTTGCTCTCGGGGTCGTCCTCGACGGTTGTGCGCAGGGGGACCTCCCGGATGAACAACACTGCGACAAACGCCAGGATCGCGAATGGCACAGCCGTGAGGAAGAGGTGGCCGGTCGCCTCACCGAAGGCGTTCTCGAACACCACTCGGATCGGTTCAGGCAAGGAGCCCATGTCCGGCACGGAATTGGCCGCGGTTCCCGGCGGTAGTTTCACCCCGATGTCGGACAGCCCAGCGGTGACGTTGTCATGGACTCGGTGGCCCAACACCGCGCCGAGCGCGCTGATGCCGATCGAGCCGCCGAGGCTGCGGGAGAACGAAACCAGCGACGACGCCGCCCCCAGATCGTTGAGAGAAACGCTGTTCTGCACCGCCAGCACCAGGTTTTGCATACTCGCGCCGATTCCGACGCCGAGGATCGCCATGAATGCGCCAACCTCCAGCAACGAGGTATGAGCATCGATCGTCGCGAGCAAGGCCACCCCGGCGATCGATAGCGCCATGCCCGACACCAAGAAGCGTTTCCAGCGTCCGGTCGTGGTGATGAGGCGACCCGAGATCATGCTCGAGACCATCAGGCCGCCGACCATCGTGATCGACATCAGGCCGGCGTGAGTCGGAGTCATGCCGCGCGCGACCTGGAAGTACTGGGAGGTGAACACCGTGGCTCCGAACATCGCAACGCCGATCATCGCCGAGGCGAATACCGACAAAGAGGTGGTTCGATCCCCGAACAGGCGAAGCGGGATGATCGGTTCCTGGACGTGTAGCTCGACCAGGAGCGCTGCAGCTAGGAAAGCGAGGCTCAGTGCTACCAGGATGATCGAGGTGGCCGAGGTCCAGGTGAATGCGGTGCCGGCCATCGAAACCCAGACCAGCAACCCTGAGACACCAGCCGCAATAAGGGCCGCGCCCACGTAGTCCACCTTGACCTCGCGGGTCAGCAGCGGTAGATGCAAGGTCTTCTGGAGTACAACGAACGCCAAAACCGCGACGGGGATCCCGACGCCGAAACACCAGCGCCACCCGGCCGTGTCGACGATCAGTCCACCGATCAACGGGCCACTGACGGTCGCGAGCGCGAACACCGCGCCGATATAGCCGTTGTACCTACCGCGTTCCCTCGGCGAGACCATCGTCGCGATGACCACCTGAACCAGGGCGGTCAGGCCCCCGACGCCGATGCCCTGGATGGCGCGAGCGCCGATCAGGAAGCCCATCGAGTGCGCGAACCCGGCGGCGATCGACCCGAGGGCGTAGATCACCAATGCGGACTGGACCAGAAGCTTCTTGCTGACCAGGTCGGCGAGCTTGCCCCAGATCGGGGTCGTCGCGGTCATCGTGAGCATCGTGGCTACGACCACCCAGGTATAGCCCGACTCGGTGCCGCCGAGGTCGGAGACCATCCGAGGAAGGGCGTTCGTGACGACGGTGGAGGACAGCATCGCGACGAAGAGCGCCAGTAGAAGTCCCGAGAGCGCCTCGAGGATCTCGCGATGAGTCATCGGATGGATGACGGGCCGGCTCGCCGTGGATATGACCGGTTCCGATGGCTCCGACGCGCCTGGGATCTGCGACTCCGGGTCCCCCGGCTTGCTTGCACGACACAAATATAAAGGGGTGGTAAAGCCACGCAATTGGCAGTCGGGTGGCAGCCGACCATTGCGACGGTCATGGCTGGGCCGTTACTGGGTCATCGACAGGACGATCTGATTTCCCGTACTCGGGCGACCCTGTGTATTGTTCTCTGCCGTTGCCCCTTTAGCTCAGTCGGCAGAGCGACTCCATGGTAAGGAGTAGGTCTACGGTTCGATTCCGTAAAGGGGCTCTGGGTAGGGAGCCCGCCGATTGCATCAGGTGAAAGCCGGATATCGGCGGCGCCCGTCCCGGCGGCGGGGTAGCTCAGGTGGTTAGAGCACACGGCTCATAATCGTGGTGTCGCGGGTTCGAGTCCCGCCCCCGCTACAAGCGATTTGGTGAGTCCGCGCCCACTGAGGCAAACTTGATCGTTGCACAACCGACCGAGCGAAGAAGAGGCACAACACCGTGGCCAGCAAGTCCAGCGACGTACGCCCCAAGATCACCATGGCCTGCGTGGAGTGCAAGGAGCGCAACTACATCACCAAGAAGAACCGGCGCAACGACCCGGATCGTCTTGAGTTGAAGAAGTTCTGCCCTCGCTGCCGCAACCACACCGAGCACCGCGAGACCCGCTGACCGCGGTCCCACCTGTTTCGCCGAGGGCGGCTCCCGGACTCACCCGGAGAGCCGCCCTCGGCTTTGCTAACTTCGCCCTATGCCTGTGGACACCAGCCTGATCGGCCGCGAGTTCGGCCCCACCGAGCCATACGAGGTCTCGCGCGCCAAGCTCACCGAGTTCGCCGCGGTTACCGGCTGCGCCTACGAGCCGAGCGCAGCGCCGGCTACCTTCCCGATCGTGATCGCCTTCGGTGCGATGCTCGGCCTGATGTCGGATCCCTCGGTCGGGATCGAGCTACACAATGTGGTGCACGGAGATCAGCGCTTCGTCTATCAACGACCCGTGACCGAGACTGACGTGCTGACCGCGACCTTGACCGTGGAGAACCTACGCCAGATCGGCGGCGCAGACATCATCTCCACCCGCAGCGACCTGGTCGATGCCTCAGGTGAGCTCGTCGTCCAGGCCTACGCCACCCTCGTCCACAAGGCAGGTGCGTGATGAGCGATCGACAATGGGAGAGCGGCCAGGAACTCGAGCCGCAGACCTTCACCGTCACCCGTGCCGACCTGGTCCGCTATGCGGGCGCGAGTGGGGACTTCAACCCGATCCACTGGTCCGACCGGGTCGCGACCGAAGTGGGGCTACCAGGGGTGATCGCGCACGGCATGTTCACGATGNGCGCTGGTNCGCGCGCGCTCGAGGAATGGACAGGCGCACCAGGGCGAGTGCGTGAGTTGGGCTGCAAGTTCACCAAGCCCGTGGTGGTCCCTGACGACGACACCGGCGCCACGGTGACGGTCGCCGGCATGATCAAGGAAGTCACTGACAACACCGTTGTGGTGACGCTGGAAGTCACCTGTGGAGGTGAGAAGGTGCTTGGCATGCCTAAGGCGGTACTAGCGCNNGTGGCTGAACCTGGGCCGGTAACCTTCCGCGACTTGACCACCCTGCGCCTGGGAGGGCCTGCCCGCCGCTACGTTCGGGCGGCTTCCGAGAGCGAGTTGCTCGATGCGATCAGGGCCGATCCCACGGCGTTGTTGATCGCCGGCGGTTCCAATCTCGTCGTCGCTGACGAGGGTTATCCCGGAACGGTCGTTCAGGTGGCCACCAGTGGCATCGATGTCGATGCCGATGCCTGCAGCGGCGCCACGGTAACCGTTGCCGCAGGCGAGCCCTGGGACCCGTTCGTGGAACAGGCATTGCGTCAGGGCTGGGTCGGGCTGGAGCCACTTTCCGGGATCCCCGGCAGCGTCGGAGCCACCCCGATCCAAAACGTCGGCGCCTACGGTCAAGAGGTCGCGAACCTGATTGCCCGGGTCCGCACCTACGACCGTGCAGAGGGACAGCTGCGGACGTTCAGCCAATCCGAGTGCGGTTTCGGCTACCGCACCAGTAGGTTCAAAGCCGAGCCAGGTCGCTACGTGATCCTCCAGGTCACCTTCCAGCTTCGGCTCGGAGAGCTGTCGGACCCGATCGGGTACGCCGAACTCGCCGATCGCCTCGGTGTCGCAGTGGGGAGCNGTGCTCCGACCGACCAGGTCCGCGCCGCTGTGCTCGCCCTGCGAGCGAGCAAGGGAATGCTCCTGGACCCGGCTGATCACGACACCTGGAGCGTCGGAAGCTTCTTCACCAATCCTTTCATCGACGCCGCGACTGGCGAACTCCCCGAGGGAGCGCCTGCCTACCCGCAACCTGACGGACGCATCAAGACCAGCGCCGCCTGGCTGATCGAGCAGGCAGGCTTCGGCAAGGGATACGGCAACGAGCGCGTCTCGCTGTCCACCAGGCACGCCCTCGCCCTGACCAACCGGGGCGATGCAACCACAGTCGATCTTCTCGCTTTGGCAGGCCAGGTCCGCGCCGGCGTACATGCTCGTTTCGGGATCACGCTCGATCCTGAACCGACCTTCGTCGGTTGCGTGTTGCCTTAGGGATGCGCTGATCTTTCGATAGCCCGGCCTGGCGTGCGGGCCCGGCGAGGGTAGCTAGGAAATGATGGGCGGGTGGACAGCGATCAGCCCCGAAGCGGACTACGCCAGGCCGCTCATTCGAGCAATTCTTGCCGGGCTCGTGGAAGGGAACGGAGGCGTCTCCGGTGGATGACCCGAGTCGGACTCTGCGGAGGCTATCGCCGTGAGGCAAGCCACGATTGCGCTTGTTCCGTCGACGCAAGATGGGCGGTGGGCACCGTGAGCAGCCGCGACGCGATCACGTCGGCGTCGACCAAACCCGCGTCCAGCAAGGCTGTGACGAAGTTGCGGTCCTTCTCGCGGAAGGCGCAGAGCTTGGCGACGCAGAGGTCTTCCTTGTCGAGGCACCAGCCGGTGAAGCGGGGCTCGCCTGCGGGAGCGGCGGTGTTGGCGTTCTGGATCTTCACAAGGCGATCGCGCCAGCCTTCGGGAAGGATCGCGGTCGAGAGATCCACACCGTCGATGTTGAACCCGTGCTGCTGCTCGAAGGGAGACAGTTCGCCGGCGACGCCTTCGATCAGGTCGGCGAGGCGAACAGTCTCCTCGTTGGTATCGGCGATGGGGAGCACGTCGACCTCGATCGAAACGGTTGCCGCCTCGGGAAGCTGGTCCTCGCTGTAGGTGCCGAGGATCGCTTGTGACCCGACGATGATGACTGCAGGTTGCTCGATGATCTGGCACGCGGTGCGGATCGCATGCTCCAACTGGTCTCGGCGCATCAGCTCGCCTCCCGCATCTGGCGCAGCACTTCCAGGCGCTCGTCATCGGGGAGCAGGCCGCTGAAGGGTGTGACCTCCCGCATCTCGATTGAGTCGGTGTCGAGGCCCGTCATCACGCGCCGAAGCCCGGACACGTCGCCGTCGCGGATGAGCTTGCGCCAGCGGTCGAGGTTGCGTGTGTGGGGCTGCCCTCGGACATCGCCCTTGAGCCGCTTGATGTTCGAGAGGATCGTCGGCCTCCAGTTGCGCAGGGTCTCGGAGGACAGGTGGGTGGAGAGCTGCCGATGCAGCCGCCAGGATCGCTCGACCGAGCGGGTCATCAGAGGGCGGACGGGACGGCGTATGACTTCGAGCTGGTAGCCCATGCAGGACAGTAGCCGGTCGAGCATCTCGTCGCTCATGTCAACACGGCCCGAGAGGAAGCCGCTGATCGACGGCTGGTGGACTCCCGAGAGGCGCGACAGCACGGTCTGGGTGGTGCGGGTCTCCCGCATCACGTCGCGCAGCACGCCACTCCGGTTACTCATACGACTAGTATAGCAAAAATGCTATAACAACCGTCGGCGGACTCGAAGTGTGAGCGGTTCCTGGAGATGATGGACGCCGCAGCCAGGGCCGCTCGCCCGCCGATGGCCCATTGATCAGCGGTTCCTAGACGCTGGTGTAGGTCGGTTGACCCGGTTCGGGTTCGGGAGGACCCGCGAGCAGCAGCGCTGTCAACGCGAGCACGGTGAGCACGAGCAACACCGAGCCGATGATGCCGCAGATCATCCCGGCTTTCGCCTCCGAGCGACCCGCGTAGAACCCTGGCGCCCTGTCGATGTCACGCATGGCGCCGAAGCCTGCTGCCCAGGCGATCGGAGCCAGGAACAACCCCAGTCCGCACAAAGTAATGCCCGTCAGAGAGATGATGCCCAGAACCAAGGCGGTTCTCGCCCGTGGGTGGGCCGGTTGCGGGGCCTGATAGCCGAACTCAGTCATCAAGCCACGCCCTCACTGCGGCCAGCGATTCGGCTTTCATCTCGGCAGACGCGTTCGATGCACGGAAGGAGGACGCGGCCAGCGCCGCAAGCTCTGCGTCGGTGAGATTGTGGGCTGCCCGCATCGCGGCATACTGACCCACCAGCCGGGATCCGAACAAGAGCGGGTCGTCGGCGCCCAATGCGACGGTGGCTCCAGCGGCGATCAGCTCGGGCAGTGGCACCGACGCGGGATCGGAGTAGACGCCCAGCGACACATTCGACAACGGGCAGACCTCGAATGCCACCTCGCGCTCGACCAATTCCGCGAGCAGGTCCGGGTCCTCACTGGCGCGTACCCCGTGGCCCAACCGATCCGGCGCGAGCGCCTCCAGAGCAGTCCGGACATGACCTGCCCCGCGCAACTCCCCGGCGTGGGGAACCAATGCGAGTCCGGCTCGACGAGCCAACTGGAACGCATGCGCCATCGCCTCGGTGTCGCCACGGCGCTCATCGTTGGACAGACCGAAACCGACCACGCCTTTGTCGGCGTACTGGGCGGCCAGCCTGGCCAAAGTGCGAGCGTCGAGTGGGTGCCTGGTGCGATTGGCGGCCACAATCGTCGTCATGCCGATCCCGACCTCGCGCGAGGTCGTTGCGACGGCATCGAGCACCAGCTCCAAGAAGGTGGTGATCCCGCCGAATCGGGCGGCATAGCCACTGGGGTCGACCTGGATCTCCAGCCAGCGACTGCCTTCGGCCCGGTCGTCCTCGGCTGCTTCGCGGACTAAGCGGCGTACGTCATCCTCGGTGCGCAGCACCGAACGGGCCACATCGTAGAGCCGCTGGAACCGAAACCAGCCCTTCTCGTCGGACGCCGAGAGTTGTGGTGGCCAATCGTCCACCAGCGCGTCGGGCAAGACGATGCCGTCGCGCTCTGCCAGTTCCACCAGAGTCGAATGCCGCATCGATCCGGTGAAGTGCAGGTGGAGGTGCGCCTTGGGTAACGCGGTCAGGTCCCGCCGCGGCGCGGGATCGGTCAAGGATTGCCTGCCTCAATAGGATCGCTGGATTGCGGCAGCAACCTCATCCTTACGCGAACAGTTTCTGGAGGCGGGTGATGCCCTCGACCAGATCATCGTCACCGAGCGCGTAGGAGAGCCGCAGATAACCCGGTGACCCGAACGCTTCCCCNGGCACGACTGCAACCTCGGCTTTGTCGAGAATGTAGGACGCCAACTCGGCTGAGGAGTCGATTGCCTGCCCGTCGTACAACCGACCTGACTCTTTGGTCAGCAGGCCTTTGACCGAGGGGTAGGCGTAGAAGGCGCCTTTGGGATCGGGGCAGTAGACACCGTCGATCGCATTCAGCATCGACACCATCGTGCGCCGGCGTCGGTCGAAGGCCACCTTCATCTCCTCGACTGCCTCCAGGTTTCCCGCCACGGCGGCGATCGCCGCGCGCTGGGAGACGTTGGCGACATTGGAGGTTGCATGTGATTGCAGGTTCGTGGCCGCCTTGACGACGTCGACAGGCCCGATCAGCCACCCGACCCGCCAGCCGGTCATCGCATAGGTCTTCGCGACCCCGTTGAGTACCAGGCACTTGTCGGCCAGTTCAGGAACAGCGACCGGCATCGAGACCGCCTCGACCCCGTCATAGGTCAGGTGCTCGTAGATCTCGTCGGTCACCACCCACAAGTCGTTGTCCAGGCAGAACTGGCCGATTGCCTCCACCTGCTCGCGGGAGTAGACCGCGCCGGTCGGGTTCGAGGGCGAGCAGAACAACAGCACCTTGGTCCTGTCGGTCAGCGCCGCCTGGAGTTGGTCGACAGTGACCAGATAGTCCTGTGTCTCATCAGCCAGCACCTCGACCGGGACACCGCCGGCGAGCCTGATCGCCTCGGGATAGGTAGTCCAGTACGGCGCCGGCAACAGCACCTCGTCCCCGGGNTCGAGCAGCGTCGCGAACGCCTCGTACACCGCCTGCTTGCCACCGTTGGTGATCAGCACCTGGGAGGCCTCGATCTCGTACCCGCTGTCGCGGCGGGTCTTGTCCACGATCGCCTGCTTCAGGGCAGGCAAGCCACCTGCCGGGGTGTACCGATGGTTGGCCGGGTCGGAGCAGGCCTGGACGGCGGCATCGACGATGTAGCCGGGCGTGGGGAAGTCGGGCTCACCGGCGCCGAAACCGATCACCGGACGGCCCGCCGCCTTCAGTGCCTTGGCCTTGGCATCGACGGCCAGCGTGGCACTTTCGGCAATCGAACCGATTCGGCGGGAGATGCGTGTGGTCATGCGATCCCCTCCTGAGGACAGGAACACAGTGAGGCCTCCGGTGACAGACACAGGGAGGGTGTTGAGCATGGCCAAGACAGTGTGGTCATGAGGCCCATCGTTTCATCCCGCCTGTCGGTGGTCGAACCCGATCCCGTTGTGACCATTCACGGCTATCTAGCGTGATAGCAAAGCTCCATTTGATTTGATGCCATGCTGTCAATATGCGGACAACGGTCACTTTGGATGCGGATACCGAGGCGCTGGTGCGTAGGTTGATGGTCGAGCGTGGGGTCTCCTTCAAGCGTGCTCTCAACCAGGCGATCCGCGCGGGTGCCGATAGTCGGGGTCGGCGCCGGAAGGCAGAGGCGATCACTCGAGTGCACGAGATGGGAGCTCCTCGTGTCGATCTCGACCGCGCGCTCGGATTTGCTGGAGCGCTCGAGGGCGACGAGATCGTCCGCAAGCTGCAGGTCGACAAGTGAGAGTCGTCGACGCCAATGTCTTGCTGTACGCGGTCNATGCCGATGCCGTTCATCACAAGGGCGCGCATCGGTGGCTGGAGGAGGCGCTGCAAGGAGGCGACACCGTTGGTTTCAGTTGGCTTACGCTGACCGCCTTCGTGCGGATCTCGACCCTGCCGGCAGTGTTCTCCTCGCCGCTCACTCCTGCAGAAGGGATGGCCCAGGTCACCGCCTGGCTTGATGCCCCTGGTGCCCGGCTGATCCACNGGGGAGAGCGGCACGCAGCTATCCTCACTGGCTTGGTGACTCAGCTCGGAACCGGTGGCAACCTGGTCATTGATGCCCACCTAGCGGCGCTGGCGATCGAGCACCGGGCCAGCGTGGTGTCCTACGACAACGATTTCTCCCGATTCGCCAAAGTGCGGTGGTACCGCCCCGATGATCTGCTGGACTGAATTGGGCTGTGTTGAGAAGTTGCGGGGATCTCTTCGGCTCAGATTTGGTCGTGGCGGCGTAACCAGAGCAATGCCGCGGCCCCACCCAATGAGGGCAGGTACTGAGTGACGATCCGGTAGGTCACCGCCAGCGCCAATGCGCTGTGTGCCGGCACATCCAGCGCCACCAGAACCGTGATCAGACCGGCCTCTCCGCTCCCCACTCCTGCAGGAGCTGGTAACAGGCTTGCGATCAGGGCGCCGGCGGTGGTCACGGCTAGGGCCTCCAGCAGACCCAGGCTGATGCCGTAGGCGTGCGCGACCAACAGCAGCGTGGTGGCGTACACGATCTCTCCGGCCAGGCTGCCGCCGATGATCCGGAGCCGGCGGTGGCTTTGGGAGACGATCAGATTCAAGGTGTGCCTTGCCGCCGCCCACTGGCGTGCCAGCCAACGGCGTAACTGCTGGGAGGTCAGGGCAATCCCGACCCCGATGGCGACAACGGTCACGATGATCAGCGCGGTTCTGCCGGGAATCACCCCTTTGGCTGCGGTGCCGAGAGCGACGCCGACCACAGGAAGCGAGACGACCAGGCCGATCAACCGCGCCATGCCCCGCGCGGCCTCCTCGACCCCGGCGGTGGTTGCCGCAGCGCCTGGTGCGGCGCCGGCCTTGGTCAGGAAGCGCATGTCCAAAGTGATGCGGCCCGATGCTCCTGGCAGGGTGTAGCTGATCGCCTTCATCGCCACTTGGAGCAGCATCGCGGGCAGTCGGCGGATATGCAGCGTGGTAGCAGCACGCAACACCATGGCCTGAGTCGCGAATACCGACTGCGCGACGACGAATGCGACGACCAGCCACGCCAGGCTCGCCTGCTTGATCTGCTCCCACGCCTCGCCGAGATCGAGCCGGCCGAGCCGAGTGCTCACCACCCAGGCGGTGCCGAGCAACAGCAGAAGCAGAACCAGGTCGAACCACCGAGCGCGACGCATTGCGAACAGACCCTGACGCACGACCGCAAGCCTAAGTTGCCCCGAAGAGAGCCGCGGTCGCCTTGACTGACTCGAACATATGTTCGATCCTGGGTTGATGGCCGAATTCGATCTCGAGAGCTTGCGGGCGCGGGTGCGCCGGATGGAGGGAGCTCGACCGGTCGGTCGACCCCGGTCCTCCCGACACTGCCCACGCTGCCGGCGTTGTCGGGGCNTGGTGGAGTTACGCCCAGGCGCTGCCTACGAAGTGGATTCGGCATGCTTGGCGCTCGCGCTACTGGCCGGTGCCTCACGTCAAGGGGCATGGTCCTCGGTGATCGGGGCTACCGACCTCGGCTGGGAAGCCGCGGCTGCCATGNGGGTGGACCTGGGGCGCACAGTGCTGGTGCCGGATCCGCGACACAGGTGGCTGGAAGCCACGGCCGCGCTGATCGAAGTGACGAGCGTGGTGATGCTCCGGCCGTCGGCGCGGGTCGCTGCCCGAGACGCAACCCGGCTCGGAGCGCGGCTGCGCAACAAGCAGACGACGCTGGTGGTCTGGGGTTCGTGGCCTGGCAGCGCGGCTCGGTTGAGTCTTCGTGCACCCCAGTGGTCGGGTCTGGAGAGAGGAGCGGGAAGGCTGCATACGCGTACGGCTGAGCTGGTCGTAGGCAAGGGAGCAGGCAACGGATCTGGGCCGTCGCGGCGTATGGAGTTGATGCTGGCTGCCGACGGCACACTTGTCCGGCAGGTGGCCGAGGTCGAGGTCCGGTCAGCTCCAGTCGTCGGCGACAGCAGGGTCGCAGTGTGACTGCCCTAGTGACCAAACTGAATCGGTCATGCTCAACCACCTCCTTCCGGGCCTCGCTGCGCTCGTGTCCTCAGGAGGGGATCGCATGACCGTGTCGTTTAGGTCATGCTCAACGCCCTCCCTGCGGGCCTCGCTGCGCTCGTGTCCTCAGGAGGGGATCGCATGACCAAGCGGATGATGACCCTGTGGTGCCCGGACTGGCCGGTGTCCGCGGCGACAGCCGAGGCTGGTCTGCCGATCGAGGACCCCGCTGCGGTGCTGGCGGGCAACGTAGTGATTGCCTGCAACGACGCCGCCCGTGCTGACAGGGTGCACCGGNGGATGCGCCGGCGTGATGCGCAAGCGCGCTGCCCGGAGCTGACGTTGCTTGCCGACTGCCCAGAGCGAGATGCCCGCTGCTTCGAGCCGGTTCTGAACATGGTCGAGGAGCTATGCGCTCAGGTGGCGCCGATACGGCCAGGGCTGCTCGCGCTGGCCTCTCCGGCCCGCTACTACGGTGACGATCGCGCTGCCGCGGGTGTTCTGATCGAGCACCTGGCCACGATCGGTGTCCTCGAGGTGCGCTGTGGTAGCGCCGACGACCTTNTCACTGCCACTCAGGCTGCTCGCCGGGCAGGTCCCGGCGATTGCCTGGTCGTGCCACCGGGAGGTTCCCCGGCCTTCGTGTCGATGTTGCCGGTCGAAGTGCTCGACGACCCTGAGCTAGCGGGCTTGCTGCGCAGGCTCGGTGTCCCCACCCTAGGCGCATTCGCCCAGCTCCCCGCAAGGGATATCCGGGCTCGTTTCGGTGACTACGGTGCCCGGATCCACCGACTAGCCGGCGGTATCGATCCCAGCCCGCTGATCGTCCGGGAACCTCCCNCGGAGCTCACCTGCGCGGTGTCTTTCGAACCGCCGCTGGATTCGGCGGAGACGGTCGGTTTCAGCGTGCGGCGCACTGCCGAACGGTTCGTCGCTCAACTAGCCGCGCGACAACAGGTCTGCACCCGGGTCCACATCGAGGCACGGGCCGATGGCCGACTCGTCTCGGCCCGGTCCTGGACCCATGTGCGCTGGTTCGAGGCCGAGGATCTCCTCGACCGGGTGCGCTGGCAACTGGCCGCACTCGCGGCTGCGGGACAAGCTGCCTCAGCTCACCCCGATGGCTCTGGCGATGACCAGTCAGGGATGGCCGGGNCTGGCATCGAGTCGGTGCGTTTCCTACCCGAGGTGGTCGAGACTGCCTGCCCCGACGGGCTATGGGGTGGCGGCGCGGAGGAAAAGGTCGAGCGCGGTATCGCCCGAGTGCAGGCGATGCTCGGTTACGACCAGGTCGTCGCCCCGGTGCTGCAAGGCGGGCGCTCGCCTCGGGCGAGACAGACCCAGGTTCCGTGGGGAGAGCAGCCTGCCGGTCTGCGTCCGCGTGAGCTTCCATGGCCGGGAAGCATTCCGCCGCCGGCGCCTGTGCTGGTGTTCGACCAGCCCTGGCCGGCCGATATGCGCGACCAAGCGGGCGGGGTGCCCCGGGTCAGCGATCGGGGAACGCTCAGTGGTGACCTGGCGCGATTCCGTCCGCACCCTGGCGCTGACTGGCAACCGGTGCTGGCGTGGGCAGGCCCTTGGCCGGTCGAGGAGCGCTGGTGGGAGGACGACAGCCGCAAACTGACGCGCTTCCAGGTCGTCGGCGCCGATGGCAGGGCATGGCTGATGTTGTGCGACCGAGGTCGCTGGTGGACCGAGGCCGGCTATGACTGAACTGATTCTGTATGGGAATCCGCGCTGGAAACGGTGGTGGCGGAATATGGATTGCGGGGTTGCGGCAGCGGTAGCCGACCGCACCGCGGCGCGGGTGAGCACCTGTTTACCGTCGCTAGGAGCGCGGCTTATGGGGCACTGTGCCAGTTCCCTGGGACAGGTACCACGCCGAGAGCGGTGGTGGTGAAGGTGGGCTGGAGCAACCCACCGATGTCCTGGTCGCAGATCGAGCAGACTCTTTCCGGGCGAACTTCCTCCGGGCGACCAGCACCTGCTGAGGACGCGGATCGCTCCGAGCAGCAGGGCGCGGGATCGCGCAAGCGCAGGGCGTACCAACCTATGCCTGATGTGCGGCCACCTGAGGCACCGGTGACGCCGTACGCGGAACTGCACTGCCACAGTNATTTCAGCTTTCTCGATGGGGCGAGCAGCCCGCAGGAGCTGACCGAGGAGGCGGTGCGGATCGGGCTGACCGGGTTGGCGCTCACCGATCACGACGGGTTCTACGGCGCTCCGGCGATGGCCGAGGCCGCCCAGAAGTACGACCTGGCTACGGTCTACGGTTCCGAGCTGTCGTTGGGATTGTCCGTTCCACAGCTCGGTGTGCCCGACCCGGAGGGCTCCCATCTGCTGGTGCTTGCCCGGGGAGTCGAGGGCTATCACCGACTCTGTGCCGCGATCACCGATGCGCAGCTGGCCGGAGACGAGAAAGGCCGTCCGAGCTATGACCTGGACGAGCTGGCTGAGCGGGGCCGTGATCACTGGCTGATACTGACCGGCTGTCGCAAGGGAATGCGCAGCCCCGCCGCCGTCGATTCCTTGATCGATCGCTTCGGTCGCGACAACGTCGTGGTCGAGTTGACTGACCAGGGGTTGCCTCTCGACAGTGTCACCAACGATCGTCTTGCCGACCTTGCCTCCTCGCGTGGTTTGCGGGTGGTCGCCACCGGCAACGTGCACTATGCCCGGCCCTCCGATCACCAGGTGGCCACGGCAGTCGCAGCGATCCGAGCGCGTCGTAGCCTCGCCGAGATGGACGGCTGGCTACCGTCCTGGGGCGGTGCGTGTCTGCGCTCGGGGGCGGAGATGGCGGCGCGGTTCGTCCGCTATCCGGGTGCGGTGGCCCGCAGTGTCGAGCTGGCCGGCGAGCTCGCCTTCGAGCTTCAACGTGCCAAGCCGGAGCTGCCCAAGCGACTCCCCGCCGGCCACGATGCCGCCAGCTGGCTGCGGGAGCTGGTCGAGCGTGGATTCGCCAAACACTACGGACACGGCTCTGCCGAGGAGGTGGCCAAGGCCCGCGCCCGGGTCGAAGACGAGATGGCCACGATCGTCGGTAAAGGCTTTGCCGGCTACTTCGTGATCGTGCACGACATCGTCGCGTACGCGCGGAGGGAGGGGATCCTGTGTCAGGGCAGAGGATCGGCGGCCGCCTCGGCGGTCTGTTACGCGCTGGGCGTCACCGCGATCGACCCGGTCTTCTACAACCTGCCGTTCGCCCGTTTCATCTCCGCGCATCGGGAGGAGGAGCCCGATATCGACGTCGACTTCGACTCCAACCGTCGCGAGGACGTGATCCAGTGGGTGTACAGAGAATATGGCCGCCGCAACGCCGCCCAGGTCGCCAACGTGATCAGCTACCGCCCCAAGCTGGCGGTCCGCGATGCCGCCAAGGCGCTGGGCTATTCACCGGGTCAACAGGATGCGTGGTCCAAGCAGATCAGCAGTTGGACCAGGGTCCGCGGACAGGGAGAACGGGGATCTGAAACCGATCATCAGATTCCCGAGCCCGTGCTGGACTTGGCCGAGCGATTGCTTCGAGCGCCACGACACCTGGGTATCCACTCCGGCGGGATGATCCTGACCGATCAGCCCATCGGGGAAGTGTGCCCGATCGAGCGCGCTCGGAAGGACAAACGCACCGTGCTCCAGTGGGACAAGGACGCTTGTGAGTGGATGGGACTGGTCAAGTTCGACTTGCTCGGATTGGGCATGCTGTCCGCCCTGGACCACATGCTCACCCTGGTTTCCAGGCGCCTGGGCGAGGACTGGACGCTGGCGAGCCTGCCCAAAGAAGAACCCGCGGTCTACGACATGTTGTGTCGCGCCGATGCGATCGGTGTCTTCCAGGTCGAGAGCCGGGCTCAGATCGGCACCTTGCCCCGATTGCGGCCGCGCAGTTTCTACGAGTTGGCCATCGAGATCGCGTTGATCCGCCCCGGGCCGATCCAAGGGGGCGCAGTGCATCCTTATATCCGGCGCAAGACCGGCCGTGAGCCCATCACGGTGCCGCATGAGGATCTGGAGCCGGTGCTGGAACGCACGCTCGGTGTGCCTCTCTTCCAAGAACAGCTCATGGCGATGGCCCAGGTGCTGGGGGATTGCAACGAGGACGATGCCGACCTGCTGCGCCGGGCGATGGGTTCCAAGCGCGGTATCGAGCGGATCGAGACTCTCCGCGCCCAGCTCTACNCGGGGATGACCGAGCGCGGCATCGAGACAGAGCGGGCCGATGCGATCTACAAGCAGATCCTGGCGTTCGCGGATTTCGGTTTCGCCGAGAGTCACGCGCTGTCGTTCGCCAAACTCGTGTACGCCTCCTCGTGGCTCAAACTGCATTACCCGACGGCGTTCCTGGCCGGTTTGCTGCGGGCGCAGCCGATGGGTTTCTACTCCCCGCAGTCACTGGTCCAAGATGCCCGGCGTCACGGAGTGCGTGTACTGCGGCCCGATCTGCTGTGTTCGGGAGCTCAGGCGGATCTGGAGCCGATCGGGGATGCCCGTGGTTCCGGCGTGAGCGGACTCGACAGCTGCCTGGTGGATCACGAGGGCGAGACCACCTACGAGGAGAACACCNCCGACCCGACGCCGCTGCATCGCCGAGACACCGGTTACGCGGTCCGGTTGGGATTCGATTCGGTGCGCGGCATCGGCACCGAGGTCGCCGAGCGCATCGTGGCGGCTCGTGAGCAGTGCCCGTTCGACGATCTGGTGGACCTGTCACGGCGCGCGGAGCTGGACAGCCGCCAGCTGGAGGCGCTGGCCACCGCAGGAGTCTTCGACTCCCTGGAACTCAGCCGTCGTGAGGCCCTCTGGCAGGCCGGCTACACCGAGCGGCCCGACCAACTGCGCGTCACCGTTGCGCCTGAGGTTCCCACGCTGCCGGGCATGAACGAGGTGGAGACCACGATGGCTGATCTGTGGGCCACTGCGGTGACCACCGACAGCCATCCGTTCGGTCACCTGCGCAACTTGCTGCGCAGCCGGGAGATCCGCGCCGTCGACGAGCTCACAGTTGGTGATACGGGGCGCCGGTTGCGCGTTGCCGGGCTGATCACCCATCGCCAGCGACCCAGCACTGCCGCTGGGGTCACCTTTCTCAATCTCGAGGACGAGACCGGCATGCTCAACGTGGTCTGCTCCGTCCCGCTCTGGAACAAGTACCGGCACACTGCCCGGTCAGCTGCGGCGATGGTGATCCGCGGGATCGTCGAGCATCAAGACGGCGCCCTCAACCTGGTTGCCGATCAACTGCTGCCGCTGACGACGTTCTATCCGGATGCGGGCCGAGGGTTGCAGGAGCGACACCACTCCCGGGACTTCCGGTGAGCCCCGGTTTCCAGTGCTCGGGTCCCAGCGCTGGGTCCCAGAGCTGTCAGCGCCGTCAGCGAAGAGGTTGGGTTGGTGCCGCATTCTCTGCTGAGGCCGGTGAGCGGCGACTGAGCCAGGCGAAGACCACAGCTCCGGCGATCAGCCCCAGCCCCCGATGGCAAGACCCGCCCGAGCGTCGAGGAGATCGACCAAGAAGCCGGTCAGGATGGCCCCGAGCGGGGTGGCGCCTTGGGTGACAATGCCTCGGAGAGCTTGGACGCGACCCAACATGGCAGGGTCGGAAGTGACTTGCACCAGAGTCGACGAGCTGGTCAGGAGGAGGAGCTCGTTGGCGCCGATGAGTGCCAACGCGAGCAGCATGGCCACGATGCCTGGTGCGAATGACGCAAGGACCATGGACGAGCCGAAGGCTAACGTGGCCAACGCGACGAGCCGGTTGCCGTAGTGGGGGCGGGTCGCCGCCAGCGGTACCCCGAGAAGAGCCCCGATTCCCAGCGCGGCCATCAGATAGGAGAACGTGCTGGCGTCGCCGTGCAGGTCGTCACGTGCCAGCATCGGCAAGATCACGTTGAAATTGTTGGCGAAAACGAAGACCCAGCCTGTGAGCAGGATAGTTCTGCGGAGCTGGCGATGTTTCGCAAGGTAATGAAAGCCCTCACGGATCTGTCCCTTACGCCGTGCCTGCGGAGCCGCGTCGTCGGCGATCAAGCGCATACGGAACAAGGTGAGGGCGACCCATAGGTAGATCACGGCGTTGACCAGGAAGCAGAGCTCGATTCTTCCCAAGGAGATCAGCGCCCCACCGGCAATCGGCCCGACGATGCGAGCGAAGTTGTAGCTGGCGCCGGTAAGCGCCGAGGTGTTACCCGCGTTGCGGTAGCCCGCGATCTCCAGGACATAGGCGAATCGACTCGTGGATTCGACGGCCACCGCGGCCCCCGCCGTGAAGGCCAGGATCGCCAAGATGGGCAATGTCACCCAATCGAATGCGACCAGGACACCGAGGGTGACTGCGCACAGGATGGTCAGAAGCGCGGCGCTGATGAGGGCCTTGCGTTTGGCCCTTCGGTCGACGAAGAGGCCTATCCAAGGCCCGAGGACGAAGGCCGGAAGGAACCGGGCGGCGGTGATCACTCCCACCGCGGTGCCTGATC
Organism: Nocardioidaceae bacterium; assembly: GCA_013693815.1. Taxonomy (GTDB): domain Bacteria; phylum Actinomycetota; class Actinomycetes; order Propionibacteriales; family Nocardioidaceae; genus SSC3. Next base: position 3,149,786 of record CP059259.1, on the reverse strand, counting down.
CGTCGGATATCTCGAAAGCCAGCCATGCCTCGGCGAGGATCTGGATCCACTGACCGATATGCCCCAGCTGCTGCCCGAGGAAATAGCGACGATAGGCAGGGAGTCTGAGCGCGACGGTCGTCCCTTGGTAGACCCGGGCCAAGCGGGACTGGCGACTGCTCGTCGGCCCCGATGTCGACCGGCTCATGGCTTGAATGTTAAAGCCAGGTCGCCTGAGGCCATCGCCTGCTGATCCGGTCAGTGGTCCCGGACCGAATCCCGGGAGGGTCCATACAGCGAACCTTCGTGCTCGACAGTCGAGAACTCTCTAGGGAAGCTCAGCGCAAGTGACGAGCGAAAGGCGGCGGGAATGAGCGACAGCGAGGACTTCATCCCTTCCTCGTGCGATTTTCTCGTCATCGGCGGGNGAGCAGCCGGGCTCTCGATCGCCTATCACCTCGCTCGGCGGAACGCCGGAAGCGTGATGTTGCTCGACCAACGAGTCTTCGGCACCGGCGCAACGAACAAGTCCGGCGGGNGGATGCGGCGGATCTTCAACGAGCGCATCGGCACCCAGACGACGCTGCGCTCTCTGGAACTGCTCTCGACTCTGGAGGCTGATGCCGAGTCCGCGCCGCTTCTGCGGGAGGTCGGCTACCTCTACTTGTTCGACGACCCCGCGCAAGAGGCAGATGCCGAACGTGTCATGGAGTACGTCGAAGAACTGGCGCCCGGGACCGCGAGCTTGCTCTCCGCGGACGAGACCGCCCGCGAGTTTCCGTGGCTGGATCCAGCAGGGCTCACCTCCTCCATCTGGAGCCCACACGACGGCTTCCTCGAGCCGATGGAGTACGCCGTCGCCCTCACCAGGGCCGGGCGTCGGCACGGTGCGCGCCTGATCAACGGGGTTCGAGTCGAGGCGTTGGATGCCTCCGGCGACGGCCGGATAACGTCGGTGCGCACCTCGGCCGGCACTATCGCCGCCGACACCGTCATCCTCGCCTCCGGCATCGGCTCTTTGGAGTTGGCCAGGACAGTCGGCATCGAGTTGCCGCTGGAGAGCCACACGTCCCAGCGATTCCTGGTGGACCAGGTGCCGCAAGCAGATCGCCCCTACCCGTTCACCTTCGACATCGGATCGGGTTTCGCCTTCCGCGGCGACGGTCCCGGCATCATGATCGGGTTCCCCGGCGAGGGCCAGGTCTTTCCCTCCGGTGATCACGGCGTCGAATGGGAGGACGCGAAGGCGAACTGGCCACGAGCGGTCAAACGGGTGCCCAACCTTGCCGGTCAGCAGATCACCGGTGGTATCTGGGGTGTTCTCGACCGGGCTCCCGACGGCTACCCGCTCATCGGCTTCCACGAGGACTCACCCAATCTGTTCTGCTTCTGCGGTTTCTACGGCTCCGGTGTCATGCAGTCGCTGGGGGCGGGCGACGCGGCCGCCGAGTTGCTCACCACCGGTGGCTGCTCAGTCCTCGACATCGACGTGCTGGACGCCAATCGCTTCCGGCACGGCAACGGCCTACCTGCGCGCGAGTTCTTCTAATCGTCCTGTCCGCCAGTCCCAACTCGTTCCAACCTATTCACGAGAGGCACACCATGTCCGAACCGATCAAGGTATTCAACGTCCATGACACGCCGGCGATCATCGAGGAGGAAGGCCGCGAGCAGATCCGTCGCATCGTCACGATGAAGTCCGCGGACGCGAAGGCCTTCTCGTTTCACGTGACGCACTTCGACGGCGGCCATGAGCGCTTCAACGCGAACGTCAAGGACGAAGAGGTCCTCTTCATCCTCGACGGCGAGATGACGGTCAGCTACGACGGTGAGGAGCACTGCCTGCGACCGGGCTCGACCCTGTACTTCAAGCCGGGTGCCTCCTTCCAGCACAAGGTCGGCGTACAAGGCGTGACCTTCGTGGTGGTGTGCTCGCCGCCGAGGGAGTAGCGCCATGCTGACTCTTCTCGGAGCTCGGGTGATCGATCCGGTGACACGGACGGTGGGTGAGCCTCGGTCGTTGCATATCGCCGACGGCCGGATCCTCGACTCGCCGCCCGCTGCGTCGGACTCGGTCGAGCAGGACCGGACGCTCGACTGCACCGGCAAGTTCGTCATGCCGGGAATGATCGACTCCCATGTGCATGTCAAGAGCCGTGACGAGCGCCTTGATCCCGGTGACTGGCCTGACTGGTCACCGGAGGCGCCCAGCGACATGATCAGACACTCGTTCGAGCGCGCTCTGCACTCGTACCTGCGCTGCGGTGTCACCTCCTTGTACGACGCGGGCAACAACGCCGATGTCATCTATGGTCTGCGGCGCTGGGGCCAGGAGGGTTCGCTTGCCTCGCCGCGGATCCACTGCACCGGCCGTATGCTCACCTCGGTCGACGGCCACGGGGCCACCGTAGGCACCTTCGTCGACGAGGACACCGACATCGAGGCGCTGGTAGCCACGCACCTGAGCAACGGCCCGGATCTGGTCAAGATCGCTTACGACGAGCACAACTGGGGAGTACGCCCGCTGATCACGATCCTGAGCAAGGACTTGTTGAGGCGGCTCATCGATGCGCTCCACGAAGCCGGGCAGCGGGTGATCACGCACGCTTCCAGTGAACTGCGCTGTCGAGAGGTGATTGCAGCCGGTGCCGACGTCCTCGCCCATCCGGTGATCCAGTCTCCGGTGACCCACGAGTTCGTCGACCTCGTCGCCGAGCTTCAGGTGCCGGTGGTGAGCACACTCGCGATCGGTGAGCGTTACTTCCGGCTGATCGCAGATCCCGATTTCGCCTATCGCGGGCTTTATGCCACGTGCGGCGACCCCGAAGCGGGCTTGGGGCCGAAGCCGGCAGTTCACGGACCGCCCGATCATCAGCTGCCCTGGGCAGACTGGATGCGCGTGATGACACCCATCGCCCAGACGAACCTGCGTCTGCTCGCCGAGGCCGGTGCGGTCGTCGCGGCAGGAACCGATCGCTCCTTCGGGCCTGACTTTCACCGCGAGTTGGAGCTCCTGCAGGGAGCCGGGATCGAGCCCTGGGATGTCATCCGCAGCGCCACCCATCACGGCGCGCTCGTGCTCGGTCGCGAGNGGGAGCTGGGCTCGGTCCAACCGGGGGCGCTGGCCGACCTGCTCGTGCTGGGCCAGGACCCCACCACCGATATCCGCAACCTCGAGAGCATCGAGCAGGTGCTGGTGGGCGGGGAGGTCATCGACCAGGAAAGTTTGGATCTGGCAACTAATTCTTGAAGTGATTTCGCTCACGATCCGCTGACCGGACCCAGGGTATTGGAAGCGATTCGCGCACGGTGCAGCATTGGGCCACTGCGGTGACGGAAAGCGCAAGCATCCGCCAGTGCCAGGCGCAGCAGCTTCTGCAGGAACAAGTCGGGATGGGAGGAGCTGGAGCCTATGACCGATCTTTCTGTCGAGTACCTGGGCGTAAAGTTCAAGAACCCCCTCGTCGTCTCCTCCTGCTCGCTCACGCGAAATGTCGAGTCGATCATGGGCTTGGTCGATGCGGGTGTGGGCGGGATCGTCACGAAGACGATCTCAGAAGACCTGCTACCGCCGCAGCCCACGGCCTTCCTCTCCCACCGGGGATGCAATTCGTGTCGTNCGGATCAGCGACTCTCGCTCGAAGACGCGGTACGGGTGGTTGCTGAGGTCAAGAGCCGAACCGACGTTCCTGTCATCGCGAATCTGATCTCGATCTCCGACGATGCCGACAAGTGGACGACGCTGGCCCAGCGGATCGAGGCTGCCGGGGCGGACATGATCGAGATCGATCTGAACGCCCACCTCACCGACGAGGACGAGGTGCCGATCTCGCCGGAACTGGCGCAGTTCCAGCCCCCGTCGATCGGCGCGATTCCGCGACTGACACAGAACGTGGTCTCGGTGGTCGAGGCAGCGGTCCGGATTCCCGTCATCACCAAGATCTCCCCGGTGACCGCCGACATGATCAGCATCGCGAAGGCCGCGATCGCGGGCGGCACCGACGGTCTCAGCCTGCTCAACGCCGCCGTCGGTCTCCCCGGTGTGAACATCGGTGAGGGTGGCCGGCCGCTCTACGAGGACTCCGCCACCCAGGGCTTCTCGATGCTGTTCGGAGAGGCGGTGGCGCCGGCGGCGCTATGGGTGACTGCGCAGTTCGGCAAGCTCTTCGACACTCCGATGATCAGCGGCGGGNGTGTGATGAGCGGTGAACAGGTCATCGAGAGGATCATGCTCGGCGCGCATCTGGCCGGCATCTGCGCAGTGCTCTACCGCGATGGCCATGGGGCGGTGCCGACGATGCTGAGCGAACTGGATGCCTTTCTGGAAGACAACGGCCACGAATCACCCGAGGCGTTCCGCGGCGTCGCGCTCGGGTCCATAGGCACAGCCGCATTCTGGCCGTCAACCGACGACGCCGAACAGTGAATAGCTGACGAGCACGTACAGGGAAGGGAATCTGAATGCGCTTAAGAAGAAGTGGACTCATCGCGACCGCGGCAGCGCTCGCTGTGTCGATGGTGTTGGCGGGATGTGGCGGAAGTGATTCATCCAACAACTCGTCGAACAACAACACTCCCGGTGGCGACGACTCGTCCCCGTCTCCGAAGACCGGCGGCACCATCACGGTGCTCACCGGCACCACGCCGGACTCGCTGGACCCGGGTCTCGGTAACAACGTCCAAAGCACCTCGGCGAACTGGCTGACCCACCTCGGCCTGGTCAGCTATAAGCACGAGGCCGGGCCGGGAGGCTACGAGCTCATCCCCGCACTTGCTGCCGAGATGCCGACCATCTCCGCCGACGGACTCAAGTACGACTTCACGTTGCGTGACGGGATCAAGTACTCCGACGGCACCGAGGTCAAGGCGAGTGACTTCATCCACACGGTGGAGCGGGCCTTCAAACTCGACTGGTCCGGTAAGGGCTACCTCCTCTCGATCAAGGGAGCGGAGAACTACGACGCCGGCAAGGCCGACAAGATCGCCGGGCTCACAGCCGACGATGCGGCGGGCACGCTCAGCATCGCGCTCACCAAGCCCTACGGCGCCCTGCTCAGCATCCTCGGGCTGCCGGCCATGGGTTTCGTGCCGTCATCGGCTCCGCTGGAGGTCGATATCACCGTGCCCGGTGTCGGGCCCTATGAGTTGACCGACGCCTCGGACCCGACCAAGTCGTACTCCTTGTCGAAGGTGGCAACGTTCGCCGACAACAACATCCCCGAGATCCCGCTCGGCAACCTCGACAAGATCACGTTCAACATCGTGTCGAACAACCAGTCCGCGGCGACGACAGTCCTGGACGGGAATGCCGATGTCTTCGATGCCCACGACCAACTCCCGCCAGGCCTGCTGCCCCAGATCGAGGCGAAGGCAAAGGATCGCTTCGCCCTACGGCAGAGCAATGCGGTCTTCTACTTCTGGATGAACTCCCAGGCTCCGCCCTTCGACAATGTCAAAGTCCGTCAAGCGGTTGCCCAAGCCATCAGCCGGCCCGCCTTGGCCAAACTGAGTGCCGGCCAGCTGACGCCCGAGTGCTACTACCTGCCGGAGAACTTCCCGGGGCACTCCTCGAACCCGTGCCCGTGGACGACCGCTGACGGTGAGGCCAAACTCGACGACGCCAAGAAGTTGATCGACGAGGCCGGGGTTGCCGGCACCAAGGTCACCGTTTGGGGCCAGCAACGCAGCCCACGCAAGGAATGGGTCGAGTACATGGCCAGCGTGTTGGACGAACTCGGTTTCGACGCCGACGTGAAGACGCTCTCCGACAGCGTGTACTACCCGACGGTCGGCAACGAGGAGACGAAGTCGCAAATCGGCACGGCGAGCTTCGAGGCCAACTTCGCGGACCCGTACGCCTTGTACATCGCGCTCGACCCGGCTTTCGCGACGCCGACGAACGCCTACAACCTGGCGTTTGCGAAGGACAAGAAGATCGGTGACGAGCTCGCGGCGCTCGCGGAGAAGCCGATCTCGGACCCGAGCACGGTGGACGAGTGGATGGCTCTGGACGAGTACGCCACCGAGCAGGCCTACCACGCAACCTTCGGAGTTCTGGCCTACCCGCAGTTCTACTCCGAGCGGTTGGTATTCGATGAGGGCGTGTTCCACGCGAACTTCGCCAACGACTGGTCACTGATGACACTCAAGTGACGGGTCGATGACATCGCAGCTACAGGTACAGGGCGGGGAGGCGGAGCCTGAGGGTTCCGCCTCCCTGTCTCCTGGTACACCCCTGGAGGAGAGGTCGCCGCTGCGTGACTTCTTGCGCCGCATGCGGCAGCAGCGGACGCCGTTGCTTTTCGGCGGTCTCTTCCTCCTGCTGGTCGTGATCTGCCTGCTCGCCCCGGTCTACGCCAACATCGCCGGCACCGGGCCGAACGCCAACCACATCGACGACACCATCGTCGTACGCGGCCAAGAGATGGATGTCATCTCGATGCAAGGCATGCCGATCGGCCCGACCTGGACCAAGCAGTTCTTCCTCGGAGCCGATCAGAACGGCCGCGACGTGGCGGTCAGACTCCTTTACGGTGGCAGGGCATCCCTGACCGTCGGGTTCCTCGCGGCAGCGGTCACCGTGCTGATGGGCACACTGCTGGGCCTGGTAGGTGGCTTCTCGCGAGGGCTCGGGGGCGGATTGGTGAGCCGCCTGTTCGATGTCATCTGGGCCTACCCGGTCCTGCTGCTCGGAATCGCCCTCGGCACCACGATCTCGCTCAGCGGGATCAACCTCGGATTCACCGTGCTACAGGGCAATTCTCTGCTGGTGCCGGCATTCATCATCGGGATCGTCTACATCCCTTATCTGGGCCGTGTGGTGCGCACCCAGACCTTGACGTTGCGCGAGCGCGAATACATCGACGCCTCCCGGGTCCAGGGCTGGTCGTCGCCGCGCATCCTGGTGCGCGACATCTTGCCCAACATATTGCCGACGGTCATCGTCTTCATTCCGCTGCTGCTGGCCCAGTCGATCCTGCTCGAGTCGAGCCTGTCCTTCCTCGGCGCCGGAGTCCAACCGCCCAACCCGTCCTGGGGAACCATGATCGGGGACGGGGTTCGGATGCTCCCGGCGNCCATCCAACTGACCCTGGTACCGGGCATCATGATCGCGCTCACCGCTTTGTCGATCAACGTCTTGGGAGACGGAGTCCGGGACGCACTCGACCCGCATCGACAGCTGAAGGTGAAAGGATGATCGGGTTCGTGATCCGGCGCTGCGGCGCGGCGCTGCTGGTGATGTTCGCGGTCTCGGTGCTGACCTTCTTGATCTTCCAGACGATCCCGAACGGAGATCCGGCCCTGCGCATGGCCGGCCGGTCCGCCTCACCCGAGGTCGTCGAGGCGGTCCGACACCAGTACGGTTTCGACCGCTCGCTACCTGTGCAGTACGCGCTCACGATGAAGGCCATCTTCACCGGTAACGTCGAGTCCTATACCCAACAGACCAACGTCATGGACCAGATGGTGTCCGCGCTCCCGCCGACCATCTCGTTGGCGATCGGCGCCGGGGTGTGTTGGCTGGTCTTCGGGGTGCTCCTCGGCCTCATCGCCGCCACGCGCGCAGGCCGTTTCTTGGATCGCCTGATCACGATGATGGCATTGACCGGGGTTTCACTGCCGATCTTCTTCGTAGCCGCCACCTTGCTGTACTTCTTCGCTTACAAGATCCCGATATTTCCCAACGGCGGCTACGTTCCACTGGCGCAGGATCCGGGTGACTGGTTCATGCATATGTTGCTGCCATGGTTCAGCCTGTCCATTCTCGCGGTCGGAATCTACTCACGACTGCTGCGGTCGGAAATGCTCGAGCGCATGAACGACGACTTCGTGCGCACCGCCAAAGCCAAGGGAATCGGTAAGCAACGGGTGCTCTATCGCCATGTCCTGCGGAACTCGATCATGCCGATCTTCTCGTTGTGGAGCTTGGATTTCGCCGCGACCATCGGCGGTGGGGCGATCCTTATCGAATCGGTCTTCAGCCTGCACGGTTTGGGGCAGTTCGCCGCGACCTCCATCGCCGGCCTGGATGTGCCCCCGTTGCTGGTCATCGTGATGTTCGCCTCCTTCTTCGTCGTCATCGCGGGCGTGGTCTCCGACATCATCAATATGCTGCTCGACCCCAGGATCAAGGTGAAGAGCACATGACGTCCGGTCCACTTCTCGCGATAGATTCCCTTGCTGTCGGCTTCGCGACCGAGGGAGGCATCGTCCGTGCCGTCGACGACGTCTCCTTGACGGTCGGCCGTGGAGAGACCGTCGCCATCGTCGGTGAATCCGGCTCGGGCAAGTCCGCGACCGTGATGTCGGTGCTGGGCCTGACTCGCAGTCCGAATGCGACGATCAAGGGCTCTATCTTGTTCGACGGCATCGAGTTGGTGACGGCGACGGAGGAAGAGCTCGACAAGCTACGCGGCTCCCGGATCTCGATGGTGTTCCAGGATCCGATGACGGCGCTGAACCCGGTCCAGCGAGTGCAGGCGCAGATTGCGGAGCAGATCCGGGCGCACGAGCGGGTCTCCAAACAGGCTGCCCGGGCGCGCGCGATCGAGCTCCTCACCCGGGTCGGGATCCCTCGTGCAGAAGACCGCGGACGCGCTTATCCGCACGAGTTCTCCGGCGGCATGCGGCAGCGCGTGATGATCGCGATGGCCTTGTCGACCTCGCCGGAGCTGATCATCGCCGACGAGCCGACCACTGCGCTGGACGTTACCGTGCAGGCGCAGATCCTGTCCTACCTCCGCTCGCTGTGCCAAGAGCAGGGGACGAGCCTGCTGCTGGTCACCCACGACCTCGGGGTCGTCGCCGAGGTCGCCGATCGGGTCACGGTGATGTACGGGNGAACAGTGGTCGAGGAGGGGTCGGTCCACGAGGTCTTCGGTGACNCCCGACACCCTTACACCTGGGGATTGCTCGGGTCGGTGGCGCGGCTGGACGTCCCGCGCCGTCGCCGGCTGTCGGCGATACCCGGAGGGCCGCCGTCGGCCACTTCCCAGCGAGTGGGATGCGGGCTGGCGCCACGTTGCCCCCACGTTCACGATGCTTGTCGAACCGAACCTCCGTTGCGTGGATCCGATCCGGTCGACGAGCTGCACAAGGACCGTTGTTGGCTGTCCTTGGAGCAGAAGAGCACGCTGCTGCGTGGACCTACCGGCGATATCCGGCTGTGGCCGGCTGATCTGGAGGACTCCCATGCCTAGCGCGCCGTCCAACATCNNTCGCCCCTCGATTCGACGGCGCCGGCTGAAGCCGGACAGAGCGGCACGAGGCAAGGCGATGTCGTCCTACAGGTCGAGCATTTGAAAGTGCACATCCCGCTGGCGAAGTCAGCGCCCTGGGATCGCCGCGAGTTCGTCCATGCCGTCGACGACGTGTCGTTCGACCTGCGCTCGGGAGAGACTCTCGGCATCGTGNGGGAGTCGGGCTGCGGAAAGACCACGTTGATGCGGGCAGTCGCGCAGCTGCGACCGGTTACGGCCGGCTCGGTGACGATGAACGGCGTCGATCTGGCATCTTTGGGCCGCCGCAAGCTGCGGGTGGCTCGCCTCGCTCTCCAGATGGTGTTCCAGGACCCGCAGGGCTCGCTCAACCCGCGGCGCCGTATCGGCGCGGTGCTGTCGGATCCGCTGCAACGACGGCGTATTCCCCGATCGGAGCACAAGGCGCTGGTGGCCGATCTGCTCACCAAGGTGGGCTTGGAGCCGTCCCATGCGGGTCGGTTCCCGCACGAGTTCTCAGGTGGGCAACGTCAACGGATCGGTATCGCCCGGGCCTTGGCCATGGACCCCGAGGTCGTCGTTCTCGACGAACCGGTCTCCGCGTTGGACGTCTCGATCCAGGCCCAGATCGTCAACCTCCTGCAAGACATCCAGGAGCGCACCGGGATCGCTTTCTTGTTCGTTGCCCACGACCTGGCGGTCGTACGTCACCTCTCGCACCGGCTCGTCGTGCTCTATCTGGGCAAGGTGGTGGAGTCCGGGCCGGTGGATGTGGTCTACGAGCGGCCCGTCCACCCGTACACGCGGGCGTTGCTCGACGCAGTATCGATTCCCGATCCTGACCTCAATGCCAAACGTGAGCGGATCCAACTCTCCGGTGAGCCACCCAGCGCGATCGACCCACCGCGTGGATGCCGCTTCAACCCGCGATGCCCGGTGGCCACTGATATCTGTCGTGAGGTCGAGCCGCCGCTGATCGAGTACCCGGATGGACGGCTCGTCGCATGTCACCATCCGCGTACGATCACCGAGGACGAACTCTCCGCGGTCCGACCGAGCCCTTACAGTCCGAACTCGACAGAGTTCTCGGTACCAGTGCTGAGCTGAACTCGGCACGCCTGGCGTCACGCAGTATCGGTGCTGTCGATACCGAGCCGTTCCAGCGCGATGGCGACGATGTCATCCGGAGATGCCGTGACGTCGACGACCACCCGTCCTCATCGGGCTCCAGCGGTTCCAGTGCGGCCAGTTGTGAGTCCAGGAGCGTGGCAGGCATGAAGTGCCCGCGTCTCGAGTCGAGCCGGCTTGCCAGTAACTCAGGCGTGCCGTCGAGGTGGAGAAACCGGATCCGACAGCGCGCCCCCGCAGGATGTCTCGATACCGGCGTCGTAACGCTGAGCAACTCACGATCAGGCCACCATGTTCTGTCGACAACAGATCGCGTACTTGCCGGAGCCATGGCATCCGGTCGGCATCGGTGAGGGGAACACCTCCGCGCATCTTGGCCACGTTCTCCGGCGGATGTAGGTCGTCCGCATCGACGATCTGCCAACCCAGGTGATCCGCGAGCGCCGCGGCGACTGTCGACTTCCCCGAACCTGCGACGCCCATCACCACGATGGCTACGCGGTCCTTTCGATCATTTCGCGCGTCATGCTCAGCGTGCATCGACACGGCATGCATCAACGTGGGCCTATCTACTCTGATCCGAGGTCGGTAGGCCCGCAGCCTACTCCCGGCTGTCTCGGTCGGGTTCCTTTGCTTCGTGTCGCGTTCGGGCCAGGATGGACGTACCCGAAGGCGCAAAGAGACAGACATAAGGGAACAGACGCAAGGGAACGCCGCAAAGAAGGGCACCGCGAAGCCGATGGCATCTATCGATCTCCCGCTCTCGACGAGGTGGAGGGTCTGGTGCGTCGCTGGCTGAACGAGGCCTCACCGAACAAACCTGCTCGCGCCGCAACGCGACTGGCGAGCATCCTCCAAGATCCAGCAGGTCTGGGGTTCACCGTCGGCTTCGTCGACCGCGTCATCCGACCTGAGGATGTCGGTGTCGCAGCAGCGAACCTCAGAGATCTCTCCCAAGCCACCCCGACCTCTCTACCCTGGCACCTGCGCGTTGCCATCCACCTAGGAGCCCGGCTGTCATCGATCGCGCCATGGCTGGTGATCCCGATCGCCCGGAAGACCCTGCGCCAGATGGTCGGGCATCTCCTTGTCGATGCCACCGACGCCCGGCTCGGCAAATCGATCGCGCGTATCCGGNGGAAAGGAGTCGACCTCAACGTCAATCTCCTCGGAGAAGCCGTGCTCGGCTCGGTCGAGGCCGAACGGCGTCTGGAGGGGACCTACCGGCTGCTGAGCCGCGCCGACGTCGACTATGTCTCCATCAAGGTCTCCGCCACGGTCCCGCCGCACTCTGCTTGGGCATTCGATGACGCTGTCACCGATATCGAGGAGAGTCTGCTCCCGTTGTTCCGGCTCGCCGCGAGCGGCGCAACGCCGAAGTTCATCAACCTCGACATGGAGGAGTACCGCGACCTCGAGCTGACCATCGCAGTCTTCACCCGGCTCCTGGATCGCCCTGAGCTGCTCGACCTGGAAGCGGGGATCGCCTTGCAGGCATACCTGCCGGATGCGCTCTCAGCCATGATCCGCCTTCAGGAATGGGCCGCAGCACGCCGCGGCCGAGGAGGCGCCGGCATCAAGGTGCGCCTGGTCAAGGGCGCCAACCTGCCGATGGAGCAGATCGAGGCTTCGCTGCGAGGCTGGCCACTAGCCACCTGGTCGACCAAGCAGGACACCGACACCAACTACAAGCGGGTACTCCACTACGGGTTGCATCCGGAACACATCGAGAACATTCGACTGGGAATTGCGGGTCACAACCTGTTCGACATTGCCTACGCCTGGCTGCTGGCCGGGCGATGCGGTGTCCGTGATCGAGTCGAGTTCGAGATGTTGCTGGGGATGGCCGAGGGACAGGCCGAGGCAGTGCGTCGGACCGTCGGTGGGCTTCTCCTCTATGTCCCGGTCGTACACCCCCAGGACTTCGACGTCGCGATCGCCTACCTCGTCCGCAGACTGGAAGAGGGAGCCAGCCACGACAACTTCATGTCGGCGGTTTATCAGCTCCACGGGAACAAGAGCCTGTTCCACCGCGAGCGGGATCGGTTCGCCGCATCGCTGGCTGCCCTCGACGATGCGGTCCCGCAGCCCAACCGCCGCCAGGATCGGCGGACCGATGACCCCAGCCAGGCCGCCAACGTGCCGGGGTCTNTCGAGAACGTTGCCGACACCGATCCCGCGCTCCCAGGCAACCGGCTTTGGNGAGCGGCTATCACCGAGCGCATCGCCACTTCGAGGATCGGAGTCGACCTCGTCGGTACGCATTTGATCGGTGATGTGGCTGAGCTGGAAACCCTCGTCGATGGCGCGGTTGCCGCGAGCGCGCACTGGGCGAGCCGATCCGGTGCCGAGCGCGCCGCGGTGCTACGTCGGGTCGCCGCCCAGCTCCAGGCGCAGCGAGGTGCGCTCCTGGAGGTGATGGCCGCCGAGTGCGGGAAAACGCTCGACCAGGGTGATCCCGAGGTATCCGAGGCGATCGACTTCGCCAACTACTACGCGGAGCTTGCCGAGGCACTCGATGACGTCGACGGGGCCGTCCACCAACCGGTGAAGCTGGTGGTCGTCACTCCTCCGTGGAACTTCCCGGTTGCGATTCCCGCCGGCTCGACCTTGGCGGCTCTGGCTGCGGGTAGCGCGGTGATCCTCAAACCGGCCGGCCAGGCGCGCCGCTGCGGATCCCTGATGGCACAGGCGTTGTGGGATGCGGGTGTACCCGAACAGGTGCTTCGACTCGCGCATCTCGAAGAGCGGGAGCTCGGACGACAGCTCGTCTCCGATCCCCGGGTCGATCGGCTGATCCTGACCGGTGCATTCGAGACAGCGGCGATGTTTCGCGACTTCCGCCCCGATCTTCCGCTGCTGGCCGAGACCAGCGGCAAGAACGCCATCATCGTGAGCCCCCATGCGGATCTCGACCTCGCAGTCAAGGACCTCGTCTACTCGGCCTTCGGACACGCAGGGCAGAAATGTTCGGCCGCCTCGCTGGGGATCTTGGTCGGCTCGGTTGCGCGGTCCCGGCGTTTCCGTGACCAACTTGTCGACGCCGTCACCTCGTTGAAGGTCGGTTACCCCGATGATCCGACCGTTCAGATGGGACCCGTCATCGAGCCGGCGCGCGGCAAGCTCCTGAAGGCCCTGACACAGCTCGAGCACGGGGAGAGCTGGCTGGTCGAGCCACGGCGACTCGACGACTCGGGCAGACTCTGGTCGCCTGGGGTCAAGACCGGGGTCGGACGCGGATCCGAGTTCCACCTCACCGAGTACTTCGGCCCCGTGTTGGGGCTGATCGAGGCCGAGACCCTGACCGAGGCCATCGAGATCCAGAACCAGGTCGACTACGGGCTCACCGCCGGCCTGCACACCCTCGAGCACTCCGAGATCGGGCAGTGGATCGACGCGGTGCAGGCCGGGAATGCCTATGTGAACCGATCGACGGTCGGCGCAGTCGTACGTCGCCAGCCTTTCGGTGGCTGGAAGAGATCGGCAGTCGGCGCCGGCACCAAGGCCGGGNGTCCGAACTACTTGATCGGGCTGAGCGATTGGCGCTCTGCACCTGCGTCCGACGCGNGCACCATTGCCCCCGAGGATCAGCGCTTTCCTGAAGGGTTCCGGGGACTCGGCCTCGACTCCGTGGATCTCGATTTCCTCACTCGCAGCCTGGGATCGGATGCTCTGGCTTGGGAGCAGGAGTTCGGAGTCGCGCGTGATGTCTCCGGGCTCCGAGCGGAGCGAAACATCCTGCGCTACCTGCCGACCCCGGTCACCATCCGATGTGAACAGGTCCCGACCATCTCGCTCCTGCGCGTCGTCGGCGCCGGGCTGCTGGCCGGTGCACCCTTGACCGTCTCCACCTCGACTCCGCTCGACCTGGCTGTCACCTCGCTGCTGCGGGACAACGGCGTCGAGGTCCGAGACGAGGACAGGGCCGCCTGGAAGCAGGTCCTGGCTGAGCAACCGCCGTCGCGGGTGCGCCTTCTGGGCAGTTCCCGCGCGGACTTCGCCTCCGCGAGTGCAGGGCGTCCCGACGTGGCGCTCTACGCGCAGCCGGTGGTCGAAGCCGGCCGCATCGAGCTCCTGACGTTCCTTCACGAGCAGGCGGTCTCGGTGACCGCGCATCGGTTCGGCTCGCCGACTCATTGGGCAGACAGCCTGTTCGACTAGCCCGGTGGCCCGGCAGAGATGCCCACCAGGTGCTGCCGACGACGTGCGCTGCGCCCTGCCCAACGTCTGAGGATGTGCATTCGAGCCACACGAGCCGGTGTAGGTGAGCCCTACCGTGCCGTGTACGCGGGTCGTCGGCACAAAGTGCGACGACGCGAACGGTGATCGAGACGGTTGGAGGTTTCGTTGAGCCCGGAGAGCGCACTGCTCAAGCAGAGGCTGGACAAGGTCTATCCCACGGTGTCGCATGGCGATGGCGTCTTTCTCTTCGACGTCGAGGGGCGCAAGTATCTCGACGGCTCGAGCGGTGCTATGACCGCAAGCGTCGGGCACGGTGTCGCAGAGATAGCGGAGGCTCTGCGGGATCAGGCGGCGCGCGTGGCGTTCACGTACCGGACGCAGTTCACCAGCCTGCCGACCGAGGCGCTCGCATGCCGACTCGCTGAGCTCGCGCCGNGGGACCTCGACCATGCCTTCTTCGTGAGCAGCGGCTCGGAGGCAACCGAGTTCGCGATCCGGGCTGTCGTCAATCATTGGCGCGAAGTTGGTCGGCCGTCGAAGGTCAAGGTGCTGGGTCGGCACCTCAGTTACCACGGTATGACCATGGGCGCACTGTCCATGTCGGGTCACGCCGCTCGGCGCCCGGACTACGGGTCACTTCTGCATGCGTTTCCAGTGGCGCCGCCGGCCTACGCATTCAGGTATGCCCGGGATGGTGAGACCGATGAAAAGTACGCGGCACGGTCTATGCTTGAAGTCGAAGCCGCGATCCTCGCCGAGGATCCGGACACCGTCGCTGCCCTCATCGTGGAGCCCGTCGTGNGGGCCGCAGGCGGGGCGATCGTTCCTCCGGCCGGGTACTTCACGCATCTGCGCGAAGTGTGTGAGCGACTCGAGATCCTGCTGATCATGGATGAGGTGATCACGGGGATCGGGCGGACCGGGGAGTGGTTCGCCAGTTCCGCCGAGGGTGTCGTCCCGGACGTGTTGGTCCTCGGGAAGGGCCTCAGCGGTGGCTACTACCCGGTCGCAGCGGTACTGCTCCGTGACCACATCGTCGATGCGCTGAGGTCGGGCACCGGCGTGGCGCCGTTCGGACACACGTTCTCGGGCAACNCCCTCGGCGCGGCGGCGTGCCTTGCCGTGCTGGACCTGTTCGAGCGCGAGCAGGTGCTCGAGAACGTACGGATTCGCGGCAAGCAGCTCGAGGCCGGTTTGCAAGAGGCAGCTCGACGCCACCGTCATATGGTCGATGTACGCGGACGGGGACTGCTCTGGGGTTTCGAGTTCGTCATCGACGCGGCTGAGAAGACTGCGCCTCCCGCGCACCATGATCCGGCGGGGACTTTCGTCGAGCTGTGCCTGCAAGAAGGGCTGATCATCTACCCGGCCGGGATCGCGCCGATCAACAACGCCGTCGTCATCAGTCCACCTCTTGTCATCGCCGAGGATGAGATCGAGTTGCTGCTCAGCAAACTCGATCGCGCGCTCGGCGCCATGGAGCGACAACTCGACTCCTGGGCGGCGGAGCCGGTTTAGAGATTCCGCCGAGCCCACAACGTGCGGTGCGCCCTCCCGACTCCAGAACGATGTGCACGACAACCACAGTCGGCGACGTCGTGCCCGCCTAGGTTCGGGAACATCGTCGCGACCCACGGGTGATCAAGGAGGCTGACCACAGATGGTTCGTCCGCTCATCGCGGTTTCCGCAGCCATCGAGGAACTGTCCACACTCTTCGGTGCACAGGACTGCACCCGACTCGCTGTGGCGTACACCAACGCTGTCTACGCTGCGGGTGGACGGCCCGCAATCATGCCGGTCACGACTGCGGCGCCCGGCGGATTGATCGAAGGCTTCGACGGGTTGGTCCTCACAGGTGGCGGGGACCTGGACCCCGAGCTCTACGGCGAGAACCCCGATCCCTCCGTCTACGGCGTCCGTCGAGACCGCGACGCGTTCGAGACTGCGCTCTACAGCGAGGCGGTCGAGCGGCGCATGCCGATCCTGGCGATCTGTCGGGGGATGCAGCTGATCAATGTGCTGCGCGGAGGGTCGTTGATCCAGAACCTCGAGGACGAGGTCGACCATTGGCAGACGACGNCCCCGACCGGGATGGCCCACAAGATCGAGATCGCACCAGATGCGCGACTTGCTCAGGTGTTCGACCAGCCGAGCGTGGGCGTCAACAGCTACCACCACCAGGGCATCGACAAGCTCGGAGTCGGGCTTCGGGTCACCGCCGCCTGCGGGTCGGTGATTGAGGCAGTGGAGGCTGAGGACACCGATCTGGTTGCGGTCCAGTGGCACCCCGAACAGATGGTCGGGGTGGATGCCCAGCAACTCGCTCTCTTCTCATCATTCGTCACCGCGGCGTCGGTGTTTGCGAACAGCAAGACTAAGGAGAACTGATGATGGACAAGATCGTCGATCCCAAGGACTTCGACTACCACGGCCCCGCGCTGGACACCGTGTTCGAGACCTATCAAGAGCTGCGAGGCAAGTGCCCCGTCGGCCATAGTGAGAAGCATGGCGGCTTCTGGTTCCTGACCCGGAACGAGGACATCTTCGCCGCCGAACAGGATCCCGCGACGTTCGCTGTGAGCCCCTCGATGCTGATGCCCGCATTCGGCACCGACGTACCGCTGATCCCCATCGACATCGACCCGCCCGAGCACACCGACTATCGCCGTGTGCTGTTGCCGTTGTTCACCCCCAGGGCGGTCGCCAAGCTGAACGATGGCATGCATGAGACGGCGCGCAAGCTGGCTGAGGCGGTGGCCGAGGGCGAAGTGGTCGACGCCTCGGCATTGTTCGCCCGACCGATGCCGACGATCATCTTCAGTCGCCTGGCAGGCTTTCCCGAGAAGGACTGGCCGATGTTCGATCAATGGATCGACGACATCATCTACGAGCGGACCGATAACCCCGAGCGTGCATACAAGGCAGGCAGCGAGGTGATGGACTACTTCGACGAGTTGCTGAAGTCACGTGAAGGCATGCCGAAGCAGGACGACCTCATCGAGATATTGACGACCGCTGAGGTCAACGGGCGCAAGCTCACCCACGACGAGTTGTTGTCGTACTGCTATCTGCTGTTCCTCGCCGGCCTCGACACCACCGCTTGGGCGATCCGCTCCAGTCTCTGGTATCTCGCACAGAACCCGGTGGCACAGAAGCAGCTGCGCGAGGATCGCACGCTGATCCCCGCTGCGGTCGAGGAGTTCCTGCGCACGCTTTCCCCGGTGCAGGGCATGGCCCGTACGTGTCAGAAGGACACGGTGGTCTCTGGCCAGGAGATCAAGGAGGGAGATCGCGTGGTCCTCGTCTTCGGCGCCGGAAACCGCGACCCCGAGGCGTATACCGACCCCGACGAGATCCTCATCGACCGCCCGAACAACCGACACCTCGCCTTCGGTGCCGGCATCCACCGCTGTCTCGGGTCGAATCTGGGCCGTCAGGAGGTCGTGGTGGCCCTCGAGGAGTTCCTCGGAGTGGTCGACGAGTTCTCGCTCGCGGAGCAGGACCAGGCATGGCACGGCGTCGGGCCGCTCATGCTGAAGATCGGAGGCTGAGTCTTTTGGTCACGCTCAGCGTCGACAACACACGCTGCCAGGGTCACGCCCGATGCCTGGCTTTCGCTCCGGAGGTCTTCGACTTCGACGACGAGGGTTACGCCTTTGTCCCGGAGGACAAGCAGATCTGGGACGAACTGCCCGAGGACGTCAAGCAGGCGGTGGCGAACTGCCCTGAGCGCGCGATCGTCGTCAGCGAGAGCTCACCGTCGTGACCGAGCGCGCCTCGGTGCTGGTCGTGGGGGCTNCGGTCGCAGCAGGCGCATTCGTGGGACAGCTCCGGGCCGACGGACACACCGGACGGATCCTGGTCGTCGACCGAGATCCGGACGCCCCTACGATCGGCCCCNCGTTGTCCAAGGACTTTCTCTTCGCCGAGGCTGAGCGACCCGAGGCGCCTTGGTGGTGCGACGACTGCGAACTTGTGACGGGCGAGGTCACCAGCCTCGATCCTTTCTCCCGCACTGCGACCGTATGCCGGCCTGACGGATCGGTGAGCGAGGTACTTGCCGACGAGATCGTCATTGCCACCGGCAGCGCCCCGGTACGCATCCCCGGTCAACCCGATGGGGTGGCCGAGTTGCGTACCGCGGCAGATGCGCGGTTCCTCCGAGCCCACGCTGCGGGAAAGCGCAGAGTGATCGTGCTCGGGGCAGGCACCGTGGGCACCGAGCTCGCGTCGAGTCTGACCACGGCCGGGACGAACGTCACTCTTGTCGACGTTGCACAGCGTCCGCTGCAGCGCTTCTTCGGCGGCCATCTTGGCGACGAGGCCACTGGTTGGATCAGACAAGGCGGCGTCGACCTTCGCCTCAGCACCAGCGTTACCGCGATCCGCCGGTACGGAGGGCGTTGGGTGGTCGAGACCGATAGCGCCTGTCTCGACGCCGACCTCGTGGTGAGCGCAATCGGCACTCGACCGGTGACGAACTGGCTCGCGGGCTCCGGAATCGCGGTCGGGGATGGAGTCTTCTGCGATGCGGACGGGAGAGTGCAGGCCCTCGACGGGGCGCTCGTGCCTGCTGTGTATGCCGTGGGTGACGTCGCGAGCTGGGTCGGTCCGGAGGGCGCACGTCGCCGCCGAGAGGATTGGACCTCCGCCCAGCGCCAGGGCCGCCACGTGGCGCGAAAGTTGCTCGGCTCGGAGTCCTCGAGAATCCACGACCTCCAGCACGACTATTTCTGGAGTAACCAGTTCGGCCGGCGCATCCAAGTGCTCGGCACCCCGGTTCCGGAAGGCAGGCTCGCCCAGCAGGTCGACGACCCGGAGCGTCGTGCGGCGTTCTACACGGTCGAAGGCCGCGACGGGACGCTTGCCTGGATCTCGGTCAATCGCCCCAGAGAGTTCGCGCTCGCCATGCGTGAGTCGACCGTTGCGGCACGCTGATAGCCCGGCACGGTCCCGGTTGCGTGCGCGTGGCACTGGTCGCGCTCCGACGGTGTGCCCCGCGGCCACTTCCGTCGCAGAACCTTGCTCCTAGCATCGATCAATCCATGAGAAACGAGGTAGACCGTGTCCCAGAACGAGGCGGAAACGCTGACTCGCGACGAGCTCGAGGCGTTCATCGGCGAGCATGGCATCAAGACGTTCAAGATCGGTGCCGTGGACATCGACGGGCTCTGGCGCGGAAAGCGGATTGCGGCCCCGTACTTCCTGGAGAGCGTGGTCGACAAAGGCACCAACATCTGCAACATCCTCTTCGGCTGGGACATACAGGATCTTCCTGTCTCCGACCTGAAGTACACCGGTTACCAGACCGGCTACCCGGACGTCACGCTCATGCCGGATCTCTCCACGCTCAAGCTGGTTCCGTGGGAACCCGGGGTAGCCGCCGTGATCTGTGACATCTACTCCGTCGACGGCACGCCGCTGGAGTTGTCTCCGCGCCAGGTGCTGCGCCGGATTCTGGAGCAGGCCGAGGATGCCGGATACCAGGCCCAGTGCGGGTACGAGCTGGAGTTCTATCTTCTCAAGGGAACCGCCGACGAGCTTGCCGGCCGCGGGTTCCGTGACCTCGAGCCGTACTCGCGGGGCAACCACACCTACAGCGTTTACCGTGACACCGCCTCCGAGCACATCATGGGTGAGATTCGTGAGCAGCTCGCGGCGTACGGCATCTACATCGAGGCGAGCAACAGCGAGCATGGTCCCGGCCAGTTCGAGGTGAACATGCGCTACTGCGACGCGTTGCATGCCGCCGACAGCGCCATGCTGCTCAAGCACTCTGTCAAGGAACTTGCTGCTCGGGAGGGATACACCGCGTCGTTCATCGCGAAGCTGCATCCCGACTGGGCCGGCTCGTCGGGGCACTGTCACCAGAGCCTGTTGACCCGGGACGGGGCGGTCGCCTTCTCGAATGCCGAGGACCCGGCGAGCCTGAGCGCAGTGGGCGACTCATACATGGCCGGCGTGGTGGAGCTTGCCAAGGAGATGACGGCCTTCTACCTCCCGACCGTCAACTCCTACAAGCGCATCGAGGGCGCGGCATGGGCGGGCTCGAGTGCGACCTGGGGCTTTGACAACCGGACCGTCGCGCTACGCGCCATTCCCAGTGCCGGTGCTGCGGCGCGTATCGAGAACCGGATCGCGGGTGCGGATGCCAACNCCCACCTGGTGATCGCGGCCAGCATCGCCGCAGGCATTCACGGCGTGACAAAGGGGCTCACGCCACCTGCGGCAATCTCGGGCAACGGCTATGAGCAGGTGACGAAGGAGACGATGCTTCCGCAGACTTTGTGGGAGGCGACCCACCTGCTGGAGTCCAGCAACACGGCGCGATCCTTGCTCGGGGAAGCCTTCGTCGACCACTTCGTGGCAACTCGACGCTGGGAGATCAGCCAGTTCAACGCCGCGGTAACCGAGTGGGAGATCGCTCGCTATCTGGAGCACATCTGAATCGGCAGGCGCAAGCTCCGCATCACGGAGTGGGGACGTGCTCGCCGTCCGAGTGGGAAGATGGTGGGCGTGACCGGTCCGGACGGCCCGAGTGTGGACGATGTCGAGGCACTGCGGCACGCTTTGGCGGCCGCCGAGCGCCGTGCGGCGACGCTCGCCGAGCTCGCCGCGTTGATGAACGAGGGGCGCGACCCCCTGGAGCTGGCCCAGCGGGCGGTGAAGCTCACCGCCCGGGCGACCAAGGCTGCGGGCGCTTACATCTACATCTATGATCGCGAGGCCGAGCGACTGGTGTTGCGAGCGGCGACCGAGGGATGGCAGCGCCGGCATGTCGACAAGATCCGGCTGCACATGGGCGAGGGCGTCACAGGGTGGTCGGCGTTGATGCGGCAACCTGTGCTGTTGGGTCACGACNCCGCTGCTGACCCGCGTTTCCGGTCGTTCCCGGAGTTGCGCGAGTCCGAGTTCAAGTCCATGGTCGCCGTGCCGATCCTCGTCCCGGGCGAAGAGGTGTTGGGTGTCTTCACTTTGTACGCCCCCGCGGAGGACGCCTTTCGGGACAGCGACGTCAGCCTGGCCACCGAAGTCGGTTCGTTGCTGGCCAGCGGTCTGGTGCAGGCGCAGACTCTCACCAAACTCCAGGTTCAGTCAGCGGCCGCCCGATTCCTTCACAACCTGCCTGACGAGGCCTGGGGTTCGCTCGAGCAGTGTTTGCGTGCCATGGCTGCGGAATGTGTTGCGAATCTCGACGCCGAACTCTGCACCCTGGAGGTGGCGACCGACCGGACCTCTGCTCAGGGATGGATCCACGTTGTCGCGGCCTCGGACCGCTTCGCGCAGGAGCACGGCGACGTCATCTCGAGCGGCGAGCGCAACAAGACCGCCCTTACTCAAATGCTCGCTCCACTGTCGCTGAGCCGGTTGCGGATTCCGCTCGGTGCACCGGCGCCTATCGGTGCCGTCACTGTCTACCGCGCATATCGGTTCACCAGTGAGGACGAGGTGCTGCTGGAAGCGATCGGAGCGCAGGTGGCGGCCGCGTCGCTGGCGCTGATCGGAGCCGAGAAGCTCCGCCCAGCTCGTGACCGCATCCTTGGCGCGCCCGACCCGGAGACCACCGAACAGTTGCTGCTCGGTCTCGGCTGGAAGCGGCGCGCGACGACCCCGGTCGTGCTGCGCCTTATCGGTGCCGACGCCAGCAGGGAAGTGCTTGGTGAGCTGGACTCCTCCCGGGATGAGATCGTGACATGGCTGTCCGTGCCGGGCCGCCGGGTGGAGCTACTGGGTGACGGCACCCACTACTTGGCTTTGATCGAGACACCGGACGTTGCCTCGCGTGCGGCCGTCGTCGAACGACTGGACAAGCTCGACATACGCCGCGGTGCCGGGATCGCCGCCGGGGTCGGTCCGCTGGCCGGCTCGTTGCCGGAGATGCACCGTGCCATCCGGCAGGCCGCCCTGGCAGCACAATGGGCATCTCTGGCGGCCCCCGCGGAGTCGACCGTCGTCACCTTCGAGGATGTTGCTCACCTGTGCCTGTTGCCAGGAGCTGCACTTGCCATGTCGCCCTCTCTCCGCGCCCTGCTCACCATGTTGAGCCCGGTGATTCGCTACGACCTCGACAATGGCACCGATCTCGCGGTGACGCTGGAGGCGTTCTTCACTCACAGTGGGTCGGTCGCCCGTGCATCCGAGGCTCTCTTCATCCACCGCAACACGCTGCGGCAGCGTCTACAACGCATCGTGGAACTCATCGGGCAGTCTCCTGAGGACTTCGACGACTGGGTCTCTGCCGGTCTCGCCGCGCGCCTGACTCGGCTCAGTAGGACGGAACTGGGTGAGGAGAGTCCACGCGCGGATGACCATGGACCGTGCCCGCAGGGCGTCGTGACCATCGGTCGGTCGTGCTGTGGCTGCACATCGGCATGCGTGCTCACGCGTAAGCCGCAGTTGAGTTCAGCGGATACCCGGCGGCCGGGTGTGTGACGGCTCACGGAGGGTGGTTGTGGCGCACACGAGGTCGCAAGGTCCGGTGCGCCACGGAAGTTGTGCCGCCTGGTTCACCGCCGGAGCATGGTGCTGCTGCCGCCGAATGCGGCGGCACGATTCGAAGGAGCAGTGCGTGAGCACGACCATTACCGCCGCCGTGTTACGCGAGATCGGCGAGCCTCTTCACCTGGAAGAGATCAAGATCGACGATCCGCTGGCCCACGAGGTATTGGTCCGTGTCGAACGTGNNGGCCTGTGCCATAGCGACTTGCACTACGTCCAAGGCAATTTGTCCATCGACCTGCCGGCGGTTCTCGGTCACGAGGCGACCGGTGTCGTGGAGCAGGTCGGAGCGGACGTCTCTCGCTTCCGACCGGGAGACCGTGTGGTTGCCACATTGACGCCGGCGTGCGCCATGTGCCGCCGTTGTCTTGCCGGCCGACCGACGCAGTGTGAGCGTGTCGACGCGGTTCGGGTGCGTCCGCGTTCCAAACACCGATCGCTCGATGGATCGGTTGTCAGTTCCCTCGGGNGAATCGGCGCCTTCGCCGAGGCGATCGTGGTGACCGAGTCCGCCCTGGCTGCCGTCCCCCGGNAGGTTCCGCCGGAGGTCGCCTGCCTGCTCGGTTGCGCGATCACTACCGGGGTCGGGGCAGTAGTGCATGGTGCTCGCATCGGCTTGACGGACACGGTCGCGGTGATCGGCTGCGGCGGAGTCGGCATCGCAGCGATCCAGGGTGCTCGGCTTGTCGGCGCCCGGCGGATCGTCGCCATCGACGCGCTGCCCGGCAAGCTCGAGGCGGCCAAGCGCTTCGGGGCCACCGACGTCGTACTTGTCGGCCAAGATCAGGAGGAGATCGTCACCGCTCTGCACGCGATCGTCNCCCGGGGTGTGGATCACGCGATCGAAGCGGTT
The DNA here is from genome assembly GCA_013693815.1 of Nocardioidaceae bacterium. GTDB lineage: Bacteria > Actinomycetota > Actinomycetes > Propionibacteriales > Nocardioidaceae > SSC3. The sequence continues at coordinate 3,125,926 of CP059259.1, read as the reverse complement.
GGCCGCACCGCCACCGCGGAGCTTGCCTTTGACATCCTGGCGCCGACGGGCACCGCGACCATCCTGGGCCTGATGCCCGAGGGCGCCCGGCTGAACGTGTCAGCCGATGCGTTGGTGTACGGCGACCGTGGCATTCGGNGGGCGTACATGGGCGCCAACCGGTTCCTCAGCGACGTCGCCATGCTTTCCGATCACTACCTCGGTGAACGGCTGGACCTCGATGCCATGGTCACTCGCGTAATCGACTTCGCCGAGATCAACGAGGGGTTGAGCCAGATCGGGGATGCGGAGACGGTGCGCATCGTCGTCGACATGACCCGCTCACCAGCATGACCTGGGACGCCGAGTTCCAAAGCGTTCGACCGTAACCGAAGCCTAGGAGTGACGCATCGTGACCGATACCGCCCTCAAGCCTCAGACCAACCTCATCGATGGGGATTGGGTCGAGCCGAGCGAACGGCTGGCCGCAACCCTCGATGACCCGAACACCGGAGAGTTCCTGTTGCCGCAGGCCGCGACGTCCGTAGGCGACGTCGAACGCGCCCTCGCAGCCGCTCACAGGCTGCATACGAGCGGAGAGTGGGAAGGAGCCGGGACAGACGCGCGAGTCGCCCTTCTCGACCGTCTCGCTGACCGCCTCGACGCGCGAGTGGCCGAACTGGGCTATGCCGACGCGATGTCCAACGGCAACCCGCTCACCGTCGCGATTCAGATGGCCGGTTACCTCGGACCACGAGTGCGTTCGGCCCGGGACCAGTTACTCGAGGTCGGTACCGGCCGTGACCTCCATGGCGCAGGCCGTCCGGTGCGGCTGTTGCGTCGTCCGCTCGGGCCGGCTGCAGTGCTGGCCCCGTGGAACGCTCCGACGTTCGTGGCCGTCGCCAAGCTCGCCAGTGCGCTCGCGGCCGGCTGTCCCGTGGTGCTGAAGCCCTCCGAGTGGGCGCCGGGTGGCTGCCAGATCGTGGCTGAGGCGCTCGCCGACGCGCTCGGTGACCTGGGCTTGCCGTCCACGGTATTCCAACTCGTTCACGGAGCCGCGCAGGTTGGTGCGCAGGTGGTTGGTGATCCGCGAATCCGGGCCGTCTCGTTCACTGGTGGTGGCATCGGCGGCCGAGCAGTGGCAGCGGCCGCGGCTCCGCACTTCACCGAGTTGCAGCTCGAGCTCGGTGGTCACAATCCAGCGGTGGTGCTTCGCGACGCCGACATCGCGGAAACCGCGACGGCACTTGCCGACGGAATGACCAAGCTCAACGGTCAGTGGTGCGAGGCTCCCGGCAAGGTGCTGGTGCACAGCTCCCTGCACGACGCACTCGTCGAAGCGCTTCAGGCGAAGCTGAGCGAGCTCACCCTCGGCCACTGCTTGGATGAGAGCACCGACGTCGGTCCGCTCTCACACGCCTCCCATCGTGATCATCTCGTGGCGCGAATCGATGACCTGCTCAACCGCGGAGGCAAGGCCCTGACGGTTCACGATCGGCCTGATCTCGGTGGCTGGTTCCTAGCGCCCACGATCGTGGTGGGCACGGAGGCAGCAGACTCGAACTCGGAGCTCTTCGGCCCGGTGCTCTCGGTGCATGCGATGGACAGTGACGAGGAGGCGATCGCGGCGGCCGTCGGCCCCGAGACGGGTCTTACCGGCTTCGTCTTCGGCAGCGACATAGAGCAGGCGATGGTGGCGGCGGCGCGGATCCCGGCTGGAGAGGTTCGCGTCAACGGCTGCAAGCTGGCTGACCTCGCCGACAACTCGGAGCAGAGTTTCTGGAACTCCGCCGGTATCGGGNGACATGGGCCGACCGACATGGTTCGCTTCTTCCAGGGCAGTCAGGTTGTTGGCGTCGACGATCCCGCTTTTCCCATCTGATGGCGCCATTCGTGCCGGGCGAGCCGGAGCAGGCGCTGTCCTGGAGTGATCAGGCCGAGCGTGTCAGGTCACAAAGCCACAGGTGAGGACTCTGATGGGCGGTCGTTTCGACTCAGGTGGGTTCTCCCCGTAGACTGCCACCTTGGTGGTTCTGCCACATGGTGAGGCGCGCCCGGAAACGGGCGGATCGGACCGTGGGCAAGCCGCCGGAGGGCACTAGCTCAACTGGCAGAGCATCGGTCTCCAAAACCGAAGGTTGGGGGTTCAAGTCCCTCGTGCCCTGCGAAGCCGACCTGGTCGGTGAGCAGAGACAAGAGCGAAGCAAGCATCGGACGGTAACGGAAGCAGGTGGAACTGGTGGCGGACAGCAAGTCTGCGTCCCCGACGAAGCACAAGCGCACCAGCCCGGCGACGTTCTACCGTCAGGTGGTGGCCGAGCTTCGCAAGGTCGTGTGGCCGACTCAGCAGCAACTGGTCACCTACTTCTTCGTGGTGCTGGTCTTCGTTCTGGTCGTGATGACCTTCGTGTCGCTGCTCGACCTGGCCTTCGGAAAGCTGGCTTTCGAGATCTTCGGCTAGAGCAACCCAGTAACTGCCACAGCGTCCAGCTATGGCGTATGACGAGCAAAGGTGACAGACACGGTGTCGGAATTCGACGACGAGCAGGTAGAGGAACTCGCCCCGCAGGGGAGGAGTCGGCTGACGTCACCCTGTTCGCAGACGAGTCCCCCAGGACGCTGAGAGCACCGAAGGTGCCGAGGACATTGTGGCCGAGGTCGCTGCAGAGACCGAAGTCGTTGCGGAGGAAGAGGCTGAGGCGGCTGCCGACCCGTTGGAGGAGTTCCGGGCGGCGCTGCGCGACAAGCCTGGTGACTGGTTCGTCGTGCACACGTACTCCGGCATGGAGAATCGCGTCAAGGTCAACCTCGAGACCCGGATCACCTCGCTCAACATGGAGGACTACATCCATGAGGTGATCGTCCCGACCGAGGAAGTCTTCGAGGTCAAGAATGGGCAGCGCAAGAAGGTCAAGCGCACTGTCCTTCCCGGGTACGTCCTGGTCCGGATGGACCTCACCGACGAGTCCTGGGCCGCTGTCCGGCACACCNCCTCGGTGACCGGCTTCGTCGGCCACAGCCACCAGCCGATTCCGCTGAGCTTGGACGAGGTCGAGCNNATGCTCGCCCCGACCGTCGTGGCCGAGGCAGAGGCGGAAGCCGCGGCAGAGTCGGGTACGACTCCCGCCACGGCCAAGAAGAAGGTCGAGTTCGCCGACTTCGGCGTCTCCGACTCGGTGATGGTGGTCGACGGTCCGTTTGCCACCTTGCACGCGACGATCACCGAGATCAACGTGGAGTCCCAGAGGGTCAAGGCCCTCGTCGAGATCTTCGGCCGGGAGACCCCGGTCGAANGCTTCAGCCAGATTCAGCGCGTCTGATCGGCTCGAGCTCCGCAACACCCAGTGGCAGGGGTTACCCCGTCATGACCACAAGAGAAAGAGAACAAGGCAATGCCTCCCAAGAAGAAGATTGCTGCGCTGGTCAAGGTGCAGCTACAGGCCGGGTCTGCGACTCCGGCCCCGCCGGTCGGTACCGCGCTCGGTCCGCACGGCGTCAACATCATGGATTTCTGCAAGGCCTACAACGCTGCCACCGAGCAGCAGCGCGGCCAGGTCATCCCCGTCGAGATCACCATCTACGAGGACCGCACCTTCGACTTCATCACCAAGACGCCACCGGCGGCTGAGCTGATCAAGAAGGCGGCCGGTCTGGCGAAGGGTTCCGGCGTGCCGCACAAGGAGAAGGTCGGCAAGCTGACCTCCGACCAGGTGCGCGAGATCGCCACCACCAAGATGCCCGATCTCAACGCCAACGACGTCGACCAGGCCATGAAGATCANNTCGAGGGCACCGCGCGCTCGATGGGCGTGACGGTCGAAGGCTGAGGNNGAGATCACCATGCAGCGCAGCAAGAACTACCGAGCCGCCGCTGAGGGCGTCGATTCCGACGAGCTCTACAGCCCGCTGGCCGCTATCCGCCTTGCCAAGGCAGGCGCCAAGACCAAGTTCGACCAGACCGTCGATGTCGCCATGCGCCTGGGCGTCGACCCGCGCAAGGCCGACCAGATGGTCCGTGGCACCGTCAACCTCCCGCACGGCACGGGCAAGACCGCCCGCGTCCTGGTGTTCGCCAACGCCGACAAGGCCGAGGCGGCTCGTGAGGCAGGCGCCGACATCGTCGGCGGCGATGAACTGATCGAGAAGGTCAACGGCGGCTGGCTCGACTTCGACGCCGTTGTCGCGACGCCCGACATGATGGGCAAGGTCGGTCGCCTGGGCCGGGTGCTCGGCNCCCGGGGCCTGATGCCCAACCCGAAGACGGGCACGGTGACCCCGGACGTCGCCAAGGCCGTCTCCGACATCAAGGGCGGCAAGATCGAGTTCCGGGTGGACCGGCACTCCAACCTGCATTTCATCATCGGCAAGGCATCCTTCTCCGAGGCTCAATTGGCCGAGAACTACGCTGCCGCGCTTGAGGAGGTGCTGCGGCTCAAGCCGTCCAGCTCCAAGGGCCGCTACCTGAAGAAGGTCACCTTCTCCACCACGATGGGCCCCGGCATCCAGGTCGACCCGAACCGCACCCGCAACGTCGCGGGCGACGACGAAGCCTGAGTCAGTCGCGTTCGACGCCGAGTCCGGCTAGCGGAATCGTCGCTGGTTCGACCTCGGCGTCGGACGCGCCTACTGCCCTTCGGGCTCGAGCAGAAAGACCGGGATTCGGCGCTCGGTCTTGGCCTGGTACGTGGCGTAGGTCTTCCATGTCCCCACGGCGTAGTCCCACCACTTCGTACGCTCATCGCCGCTGAGTAGACGGGCGCGGTACGGCTTGGGCTCAGGGCCGTCTTGGAGGTCGACCAGTGGGTGGGCGAGGAAGTTGGCCACCCACGCCGGGTTGTCGTCGGCGCCGCCCTTGGAGCCGATTGCCACGTAGTAGCCGTCGCGTTCGACGCGCATCACGGGGTTCTTGCGCAGTTTGCCCGAGCTGGCGCCTCGTGAGGTGATCACTACGATCGGGTCCTTGCCGCCCTGCAGGGTATTGGCCTCCCGTCCGCCGGAGGCCTCGTAGGCCTCCACTTGGTTGCGGACCCACGCTGTCGGGCTCGGTACGTACTCTCCGGTTAGTGTCATACCGCCACAACGACCGTGTCGGTGCCGAGATTCCCTAGCGCTTGCTATTCGGTGAAGACCCGCTCGTCGGTCAGCTGCTCCTTGACGACCCGGCCGTTCTGGTCGTAGCGGCTCTGGGCGAACAGCTTCTGGAACTCCAGATCGACGCCGTTGAGCCCGTTGCGGTTCTTCTCGATCGTCATCACGGCCCAGTTCTTGTACTCGTCGACGTTCTGCAGGTTGTAGACGAGATGGTGCCGCGCCACGATGTCGGCTTTGTTGTTGAGCACGAGCACGGTGTCGGCCTCGTAGGCCAGCGCGGACGAGCCACGGAAGTGGTTGACCCGCATCCGCTTGCCGCCGCCGATGCCGTCCTTGTCCGAGGCGACGATCGCCACCACCGGGACCTCGTGGTCCAAGGCCAGATCCTTGAGACCCTCGGTGACCACGGTCGTCCGGTCCGCCTCGTCCAGGCGTTCGCCGGGAGTCGGGACCTTCTGCAGATAGTCGACCACCACCAGCGGTGACATCCCGGTGTCGGCGCGAACCTTCTCGATCGTCTCGGCGATGATCTCCAGGCCGGTCGACGAACCCGTGGAGCGATGCACGGCAAGCCGGTCGGCGTACTCCCGCACGATCTCGATCGCTTCGGCCCCGCCGGCCGTATCTGCCAGGCGCTGAGCCAGCCCGTACCCCATGCCGTCAGTGGCTTCGAAGGCATGCCGGATGCGCTGCACGCTCGGGGCATCGGCGCCACCGATGATCCCGGCCTCCATCGCGACCAGCCGGATCAGCGAGGTCTGCTGATCGTGTTCGTAGGAGAACACCAGCACCGCTCGACCCGACCGGGCGACATTACGGGCCACCTGCATCATCAAGGTGGTCTTGCCGAGCCCCTGAGCGCCACCGAGCAGGATCAGGTCACCTGCGCGGAAGCCCCCGCTGAGGTACTCGTCCAGCGGAGTGAATCCGGTCGGCCAGACCCGCGACTGTGAATGCGCGCCGGCTTTGACCCGGTAGTCAGCCTGTTCCAGGGTCTCGTTGAGGTTCTGTACGGAGAGGTCCACCCCACGATTTCACCATCGACACGGGTTCCTTTACTTACAAATGCCCGAATTGGTGGCAGTGACCTGGACCCGTTTGTTCCTGAGCCAGGCCTAGAGTGGGAGCTGACTCAGCACTGATTTGGTGAGTTGCCGGTGGTTCCCGTACCCTTGGCCAGGTAACCAAAGACCGCCGGTCGTCGGTAGTGCCCGCAAGGGCCTCCGGCTGAAGGTTCCGCGAGAGCGGGCGGCCCGCGCAGGTGACACCGAGCAGAATCCGCGCTTCGAGCGCTGGTTTCCGTCCTGTGCCCTGCGCAGGACGTTTTTCTTTCCGGGCTTTCACGGCAGTCTCCCTACGGAAGGAGACCCATGGCGCGGCCGGACAAGGCAGCTGCAGTCGCGGAGATCGTGGATTCGTTCAACGAGTCCGCGGGCGCTGTGCTGACCGAGTACCGCGGTCTCACCGTGAAGCAGCTGCAGGAACTGCGGCGTGCACTCGGCGAGAACGCCAACTACGCCGTGGTGAAGAACACCCTGACCCAGCTCGCGGCCAAGGAGGTGGGCGCCGAGGGAGTCGACGACCTGCTCTCCGGGCCGACCGCGATCGCCTTCATCAACGGTGATCTGGTCGAAGCAGCCAAGGGTCTTCGCGACTTCGCCAAGGCAAACCCGGCTCTTGTGATCAAGGGCGGGTACGTCGACGGGGCCCTCATGGACGCAGCCGAGATCGCCAAGCTGGCTGATCTCGAGTCGCGTGAGGTGCTGCTGGGCAAGCTGGCGGGCGGCATGCTCGCTTCGCTGTCCCAGGCCGTCTACCTGCTCAACGCCCCGATCTCGCAGGCTGCCCGGCTCGCCGGCGCCCTGCAAGCCAAGGCTGAACAGGACCCATCAATCCTCGCGGGTGGTGCCCCGGCTCCAGCCCCCGCCCCGGCATCGGCTGAGACTCCGGCTGCCGCGGCAGAGGAGACCACCGAGGCCGAGGAGGCGCCGGCTGAAGCAGAAGCTTCGACCGATGCCACCGACGAGGCCTGACTACACCACCCACCACCGACCTGAGTTCGCTCAGGTCAGCTACCCGGAAGGAACGCCACCATGGCGAAGCTCAGCACCGACGAGCTCCTCGACGCTTTCAAGGAGATGACCCTTCTTGAGCTCAGCGAGTTCGTGAAGCAGTTCGAAGAGACCTTCGGCGTCACCGCCGCCGCTCCGGTTGCCGTTGCAGCTGCCGCTCCTGCCGCCGCCGGCGGCGGCGAGGCCGCCGCCGCGAGCGCCGAGCAGGACGAGTTCGACGTCATCCTCGAAGCTGCCGGCGACAAGAAGATCAACGTCATCAAGGAGGTGCGCGCGTTGACCAGCCTGGGCCTGAAGGAGGCCAAGGACCTCGTCGAGGGCGCGCCCAAGCCGATCCTGGAGAAGGCCAACAAGGAAGCGGCCGACAAGGCGAAGGAGGCCCTGGAGGCCGCCGGCGCCACCGTCACGGTCAAGTAACTATAAGAAATTGCATAGCTGCGGCAGCGGCAGCAGCCGCACCGCGGAGCTAGCGATCACTGCGGTCCAGTCTGATCGCGCTAACGGCGGCGGTCACCCCGGGAGGGGTGGCTGCCGCCAGGCAATGCAGGGCATTAACTGTGTTACCTAAACCGTTTATAACGGTTTAGGTAACGCTTGTGTCGTGTCGCTTGACTCTCCTTTTTCCCTCATTCACTCTGTCGGTGCGGCTCCGAGCCACTGAGTGAGGTTTCCGCGCGCAGGTCATATAGAGGTCCGAGCGCCGGGAGCGACGAAGGTGTGCTCTTCCTAGTTGTGCCTGCGCGCCATCTCCGGTAACATGGCTCTTTGCGCCTGCCCAACTCCGACTTCAGCCCACTTCGTCTGCTCCTGACCGCTTTGCGGTCGTGGATCGTAGCCCGTGCAGTGAGCCCCACTCAGAGGTGAGTTGGCGCCAGCATCGATGAGTCCGAAGCTCCGGAAGGACCCCTCTTGGCCGCCTCGCGCAGCTCCAACGCCAGTTCCGCAAAATCCCGTCGCATCTCGTTCGCCAAGATCTCCGAGCCACTCGAGGTCNCCCGCCTGCTCGCTCTGCAGACCAACAGCTTCGACTGGCTGGTCGGGAACGAGAAGTGGGAGACCGAGGTCCAGGCTCGGCTCGACAGCGGTGAGGACGTCAGTCCCAAGTCCGGCCTCGAGGAGATCTTCGAGGAGATCTCCNCGATCGAGGACTTCTCCGAGACGATGTCGCTCTCGTTCGAGAACCCGGTCTTCTACGACCCGAAGAACACGGTCGAGGAGTGCAAGGAGAAGGACTTCACCTACTCCGCTCCGCTGTACGTCTCGGCTGAGTTCACCAACAACGAGACCGGTGAGATCAAGGGCCAGACGGTCTTCATGGGCGACTTCNCCCTGATGACCGACAAGGGCACCTTCATCATCAACGGCACCGAGCGTGTCGTGGTCTCCCAGCTGGTCCGCTCCCCGGGCGCCTATTTCGAGCGCACCCCGGACAAGACCTCGGACAAGGACATCTTCACCGCCAAGATCATCCCGTCGCGGGGTGCCTGGCTGGAGTTCGAGATCGACAAGCGCGACATGGTCGGCGTACGCCTGGACCGCAAGCGCAAGCAGAACGTCACGGTGCTGCTCAAGGCGCTCGGCTGGACCAACGAGAAGATCCGTGAAGAGTTCGGCCAGTACGAGTCGATGATGCAGACCCTGGAGAAGGATCACACCCAGGGCCAGGACGACGCGCTGCTCGACATCTACCGCAAGCTCCGCCCAGGCGAGCCGCCGACCCGTGAGGCCGCGCAGACCCTGCTGGAGAACTACTACTTCAACCCCAAGCGGTACGACCTGGCCAAGGTCGGGCGCTACAAGGTCAACAAGAAGCTGGGTGTCGCCCAGGCTTTCGATCAGCAGACGCTGACCATCGACGACATCGTGGCCGCGATCCGGTTCATCGTGGAGCTGCACAACGGTGACAGCGAGCTGACGCTGGCTGACGGCACCGTCGTCAACGACCCCGACGGCAAGCCGATCGAGATTCGCGCTGACGACATCGACCACTTCGGTAACCGCCGGTTGCGCACGGTCGGCGAGCTCATCCAGAACCAGCTCCGCACGGGTTTGGCGCGCATGGAACGTGTCGTCAGGGAGCGGATGACCACCCAGGACGTCGAGGCGATCACGCCGCAGTCGCTGATCAACATCCGCCCCGTGGTGGCTGCGCTGAAGGAGTTCTTCGGCACTTCACAGTTGTCGCAGTTCATGGACCAGACCAACCCGATCGCGGGCCTGACCCACAAGCGCCGGCTTTCGGCGCTCGGCCCCGGTGGTCTGTCCCGCGACCGTGCCGGCTTCGAGGTCCGCGACGTGCACCCGTCCCACTACGGCCGGATGTGCCCGATCGAGACCCCTGAAGGTCCCAACATCGGTCTGATCGGATCGCTGTCCACCTTCGGTCGGATCAACCCGTTCGGGTTCGTCGAGACTCCCTACCGCAAGGTGACCAACGGTGTTGTCACCGACCAGATCGACTACCTCACCGCCGACGAGGAGGACCGGTACGTCATCGCGCAGGCCAACGCAGCGCTGGCCGACGACGGCCGCTTCGCCGACGAGCGGGTTCTGGTGCGTCAACGCCTGGGTGAGGTCGACTTCATTCCGGCCGCCGACGTCGACTACATGGACGTCTCACCGCGCCAGATGGTCTCGGTCGCGACCGCGCTGATCCCGTTCCTCGAGCACGACGACGCCAACCGCGCGCTGATGGGCTCGAACATGCAGCGCCAGGCCGTGCCGCTGATCCAGAGCGACTCCCCGCTGGTCGGCACCGGCATGGAGTTCCGGGCTGCGGTCGACGCAGGTGACGTCTCGGTCGCCACCAAGGCCGGCGTGGTCACCTCGGTGTCCGCCGACGCCATCGACGCGATGAACGACGACGGCACCTACACCACCTACCGGCTGCAGAAGTTCTCCCGCTCCAACCAGGGCACCTGCATCAACCAGCGCCCGCTGGTCGACGAAGGTCAGCGCCTCGAGATCGGCACGCCGATCGCCGACGGCCCGTGCACCGACGAGGGCGAGATGGCTTTGGGTCGCAACCTGCTGGTCGCCTTCATGCCCTGGCAGGGCCACAACTACGAAGACGCGATCATCTTGTCCCAGCGTCTGGTGCAGCAGGACGTCCTCACTTCGATCCACATCGAGGAGCACGAGGTCGACGCCCGCGACACCAAGCTGGGTCCGGAGGAGATCACCCGCGACATCCCCAACGTGTCGGAGGAGATGCTGGCCGATCTCGACGAGCGCGGCATCATCCGGATCGGCGCCGAGGTCACGACCGGCGACATCCTGGTCGGCAAGGTCACTCCCAAGGGTGAGACCGAGCTGACTCCGGAGGAGCGGCTGCTGCGCGCGATCTTCGGGGAGAAGGCCCGCGAGGTGCGTGACACCTCGATGAAGGTCCCGCACGGCGAGGACGGCACCGTGATCGGTGTCCGAGTCTTCGACCGCGAGGAAGGCGACGAGCTTCCTCCGGGTGTCAACCAGTTGGTGCGTGTCTACGTCGCCCAGAAGCGGAAGATCTCGGTCGGTGACAAGCTGGCCGGTCGCCATGGCAACAAGGGCGTCATCTCCAAGGTGCTCCCGGTCGAGGACATGCCGTTCCTCGAGGACGGCACCCCGGTCGACGTCATCCTCAACCCGCTGGGTGTTCCCGGCCGGATGAACATCGGCCAGGTCCTGGAGATCCACCTCGGCTGGCTCGCCGCCAACGGCTGGCATGTGGACGACTCGGTCAAGGCCGAATGGGCCGATCGGTTGCGTTCGATCGGCGTCACCGATGCGCCGCCGATGTCCAAGGTCGCAACCCCGGTCTTCGACGGAGCCCGTGAGGACGAGATCGTCGGGCTGTTGGGCGCGACCCTGCCCACCCGCGACGGTGAGCGCCTGGTCGGCACCGACGGTAAGGCGCGGCTGTTCGACGGTCGCTCCGGCGAGCCGTTCCCGGACCCGGTCTCGGTCGGTTACATGTACATCCTCAAACTCCACCACCTGGTCGACGACAAGATCCACGCTCGCTCGACCGGCCCGTACTCGATGATCACCCAGCAGCCGCTCGGCGGTAAGGCCCAGTTCGGTGGCCAGCGCTTCGGTGAGATGGAGGTCTGGGCAATGGAGGCCTATGGCGCCGCCTACGCCCTACAGGAGTTGTTGACCATCAAGTCCGACGACGTGCCCGGTCGCGTCAAGGTCTACGAGGCCATCGTGAAGGGCGAGAACATCCCCGACTCCGGTATCCCCGAGTCGTTCAAGGTTCTCGTCAAGGAGATGCAGTCGCTCTGTCTCAACGTCGAGGTGCTGTCCCAGGACGGCACGCCGATCGAGATGAAGGACGCCGAGGAAGACGTCTTCCGCGCGGCCGAGGAGCTCGGCATCGACCTCTCGCGTCGCGAGCCCAGCAGCGTCGAAGAGGTGTAGCCGACAGGCTGCACCCCCAACGTCACAGTCCAGAGCTACCTAAGGAACCAAGTGCTCGACGTCAACTTCTTCGACCAGCTTCAGATCGGCCTGGCCACTGCGGAGGACATCCGCAACTGGAGCCATGGCGAGGTGAAGAAGCCGGAAACCATCAACTACCGCACGCTCAAGCCCGAGCGCGACGGTCTCTTCTGCGAGAAGATCTTCGGTCCCACCCGGGACTGGGAGTGCTACTGCGGCAAGTACAAGCGGGTCCGCTTCAAGGGCATCATCTGTGAGCGCTGTGGCGTCGAGGTCACCCGCTCCAAGGTGCGCCGTGAGCGGATGGGCCACATCGAGCTCGCTGCTCCGGTCACCCACATCTGGTACTTCAAGGGTGTTCCCAGCCGGCTCGGCTATCTGCTCGACCTGGCCCCGAAGGACCTGGAGAAGGTCATCTACTTCGCGGCCTACATGATCACCTCGGTCGACGAGGAGGCTCGTCACCGTGACCTGTCCTCGCTGGAGGCCAAGATCGACCTGGAGCGCAAGCGTCTCGAGGGCCGCCGCGACAGCCAGATCGACGAGCGCGCCAAGAAGCTGGAAGCCGACCTGGAGGTTCTCGAAGCCGAGGGCGCCAAGGCTGATGCGCGTCGCAAGACTCGAGACGGCGCCGAGCGGGAGATGAAGCAGGTCCGTGACCGCGCTCAGCGCGAACTCGACCGTCTCGACGAGGTGTGGAACCGGTTCAAGAACCTCAAGGTGCAAGACCTCGAGGGCGACGAGCTGCTCTACCGCGAGATGAAGAGCTGGTTCGGCAAGTACTTCGAGGGCCACATGGGCGCCACCGCGATCCAGAAGCGCCTGGAGGACTTCGACCTCGATGCCGAGGTGGAGTCGCTCAAGGAGATCATCGCCACCGGCAAGGGCCAGCGCAAGGTTCGCGCGATCAAGCGGCTCAAGGTCGTCGACGCGTTCCGCAAGGCCGGGAACAAGCCGATCGGCATGGTGCTGGACGCCGTTCCGGTCATCCCGCCGGACCTGCGCCCGATGGTGCAGCTCGACGGTGGCCGCTTCGCGACCTCGGACCTGAACGACCTCTACCGCCGGGTGATCAACCGGAACAACCGGCTCAAGCGGCTGCTCGACCTCGGTGCCCCCGAGATCATCGTCAACAACGAGAAGCGGATGCTGCAAGAAGCCGTCGACTCGCTGTTCGACAACGGCCGCCGTGGTCGCCCGGTCACAGGTCCGGGTAACCGTCCACTCAAGTCGCTCTCGGACATGCTCAAGGGCAAGCAGGGCCGGTTCCGCCAGAACCTGCTCGGCAAGCGCGTCGACTACTCCGGTCGCTCGGTCATCGTGGTCGGTCCGCAGCTCAAGCTGCACCAGTGCGGTCTGCCCAAGCAGATGGCGCTGGAGCTGTTCAAGCCGTTCGTGATGAAGCGCCTGGTCGACCTCAACCATGCGCAGAACATCAAGTCCGCCAAGCGCATGGTCGAGCGTGCACGCCCCGTCGTGTGGGACGTCCTCGAAGAAGTCATCACCGAGCATCCGGTGTTGCTCAACCGTGCGCCCACGTTGCACCGGCTGGGCATCCAGGCCTTTGAGCCCCAACTGATCGAAGGCAAGGCCATCCAGATCCACCCGTTGGTCTGCACTGCCTTCAACGCCGACTTCGACGGTGACCAGATGGCGGTGCACCTGCCGCTGTCGGCCGAGGCCCAAGCCGAGGCGCGGATCCTGATGCTGTCCACCAACAACATCCTCAAGCCGTCCGACGGTCGCCCGGTGACGATGCCGACTCAGGACATGATCATCGGCCTGTTCTTCCTGACTCGGGACGCGATCAGCGACCTGGAGGGCGACGGTCGCGCCTTCAGTTCCACCGCTGAGGCGATCATGGCCTTCGACCGTGGTGAGATCCGGCTGCAGAGCCGTATCAAGCTGCGTGTCCCCGGTATCGCCCCGACGNAGGAGATGCTGGCCGAGGGCTACGAGGAGGGCAAGCCGTTCACGACCACCTTGGGTCGGGCATTGTTCAACGAGGCGCTGCCCGCCGACTATGCCTACGTCAACAAGGAGGTCGGCAAGCGGGAGCTCGGCATCATCGTCAACGACCTGGCCGAGCGTTACACCAAGGTCGAGGTGGCCGCTGCGCTCGATGCTCTGAAGGACGCCGGTTTCCACTGGGCGACCCGGTCGGGTGTGACCGTCTCGATCGACGACGTGGTCACACCGCCGGAGAAGGCCAAGATCCTGGAGAAGTTCGAGGCGGACGCGGCCAAGGTGCAGCAGCAGTTCGACCGCGGTCTGATCACCGACGACGAGCGCCGTCAGGAGCTCATCGAGATCTGGACCCAGGCGTCCAACGAGGTAGCCAAGCAACTGGAGACCACGTTCCAGGGCACCAAGAACAACCCGATCTACATGATGGTCCACTCCGGCGCCCGCGGAAACATGATGCAGGTGCGTCAGATCGCCGCTATGCGTGGTCTGGTGACCAACCCCAAGGGTGAGATCATCCCGCGTCCGATCAAGGCCAACTTCCGTGAGGGCCTGTCGGTGCTGGAGTACTTCATCTCCACCCACGGCGCCCGCAAGGGTCTGGCCGACACCGCGCTGCGGACGGCCGACTCCGGTTACCTCACCCGTCGCCTCGTCGACGTCTCTCAGGACGTCATCATTCGCGAGGTCGACTGTGGCACCGAGCGAGGCCTGGACAAGGTCATCGGCGTCCCGGGTGAGGACGGCAAGCTGCGATTGGCCGACAACGCCGACACCTCGGCGTACGCTCGTTCGGTCGCGACCGATGTGGTCGACCCCAAGACCGGCGAAGTGCTGGTCGCAGCCGGCGATGACCTCGGTGACGTGCGGATCGACGAGCTGATCGAAGCCGGCGTCGAGTCGGTCAAGGTCCGCTCGGTGCTGACCTGTGACGCCAAGACCGGCACCTGCGCCAAGTGCTACGGCCGGTCACTGGCAACCGGGCAGCTCGTCGACATCGGCGAAGCGGTCGGCATCATCGCCGCTCAGTCGATCGGTGAGCCGGGCACCCAGCTGACGATGCGCACCTTCCACACCGGTGGTGTGGCATCGGCCGACGACATCACCCAGGGTCTGCCGCGTGTCGTGGAGCTCTTCGAGGCACGTACGCCCAAGGGTCTGTCGCCGATCGCCGAGGCTGCTGGCCGGGTCACGATCGAGGAGACCGACAAGTCCCGCAAGGTCATCGTCACTCCCGACGACGGCTCGGACCCGCTGGAGTACCCGGTCAGCCGCCGCTCGCGGCTGCTGGTCGCCGACGGTGACAGCATCGAAGTCGGTCAGCAGATCACGCTCGGTACCCCGGACCCCAAGGAGGTGCTGCGCATCCTGGGTGTCCGGGCCGCGCAGCAGCACCTGGTCGACGAGGTCCAGGCGGTGTACCGCAGCCAGGGTGTGCAGATCCACGACAAGCACATCGAGATCATCGTGCGGCAGATGCTGCGCCGGGTGACCATCCTCGAAGCCGGCGACACCTTGATGCCGCAGGCCGACCTCGTCGACCGGATCTCGTTCGAGGCACAGAACCGCAAGGTGGTGACCGAGGGTGGCAAGCCTGCCTCCGGTCGTCCCGAGCTGATGGGGATCACCAAGGCGTCGCTGGCCACCGAGTCGTGGCTCTCGGCGGCCTCCTTCCAGGAGACCACTCGGGTGCTCACCGACGCAGCGATCCACGGCAAGTCCGACTCGCTGCTCGGCCTGAAGGAGAACGTGATCATCGGAAAGCTGATCCCCGCAGGCACCGGGTTGGAGCGCTACCGCAACATCCGGGTGGAGCCGACCGAGGAGGCTCGTCAGAACGCGTACGCGGTCACTGGCTACGACCACTACGACTTCGACTACGACAACCCCTCGGGCATGCCCGCGGTTGCTCTGGACGACTTCTCGTTCGACCATTCGCCCGGCCAGTTCTGAGCCAGGACATAGCACGAACTCCAGGGCCGTCCCGTCGGGGCGGTCCTGGAGTCTATTTCGCGTGCTTGCATCTATCGTGGCCAGGTGACCTCACCGCCGCCACAACGCCAACGAGTCGGGGCGTACGCAGTCCTGCTGCGCAAAGTGCCCGGGGCGCAGACAGCGCCGTGGGCAGCGACGGCGTCGTGAACACAGAGATCCTGTTGACCGAGATGTCGACGCGCACTCCGATGCCCGGCTCCTGGAACCTCCCTGGTGGCGGGATCGATCACGGTGAGCATCCCCGTGACGCGGTCGTTCGAGAGGTGTATGAGGAGACCGGACTGCGAATCACGCCTGGCCCGATCATCGACGTGAGCTCCACGCACTTCACCGGTATGCGCCATGACGGTCTGGTGGAGGATTTTCACGGGCTGCACGTCGTCTACGAGGCGACATTGCTGCCGGAGTCGATGGGAGTGACCCCACAGGTCCTCGAGCTCGATAGCTCCACCGAGCGTGCCGAGTGGATCTTGTTGAGCCGGGCGCGCTCACTCAAGCTGCTCGCCGCCGCTGCCCACGCCCTTGCCTCGATCAAGTGAACCAGCCATGAGCGACGTTGGCGTCGCGCTGCGACGAGCCGGGCTGATCGATGTCGACGACTCCCCGTTGGCTAGGGCACTGTATTCCAGCGACGCTTCGCTCTACCGGGTTCAGCCGGAAGTAGTGGTTCGGCCGCGACACGTTGACGAGTTGGATGCCGTTCTCGAGGTATCACGCGATCTCAAGGTTCCGGTGACGATGCGCGGCGCCGGCACCTCCATCGCCGGCAACGCGGTCGGCCCGGGCATCGTGGTCGACACCAGTCGGCACCTGAACCGCATCACCCAGATCGATACCGAGGCCCGGACCGCAACAGTGGAGCCTGGAGTCGTACACGCGGCATTGCAGCGGAGGCTGGCCGGTACCGGGCTGAGGTTCGGCCCCGACCCCTCGACCCACACCCGCTGCACCGTCGGCGGCATGATCGGCAACAATGCCTGCGGTTCCCGGGCGCTGGGGTACGGGCGTACCGCTGACAACGTGGTTGCGCTGGAAACTGTTGGTGCGCGCCCCGACCTGACCAGAATCGTCGAGCGCCACCTGGCGCTGATCCGCACCGAGTTCGGCCGGTTCACCCGGCAGGTGTCAGGCTACGCACTCGAGCATCTGCTCCCCGAGAACGGCCACAGCCTCGACCGGATGCTGGTCGGCTCCGAGGGCACCCTCGCGGTCGTCCGTCGTGCGACTGTCCGGCTCGTCCGTGACGCTCCCCACCGGCTCTTGGTGGTGCTGGCCTACGCCGACATGGCGGAGGCCGCCGATGCCGTTCCTGAACTGCTCACCCACGGTCTGGTCGCCTGTGAGGGCCTCGACCGCCGCATCGTCCAGCTGGCCCCGAACGCGCCCGAGCTCCCGCCTGGAGGCGGCTGGATCTTCGCCGAGGTCACCGGGGAGACCGAGGCCGAGGCGACCGCGAAGGCCCAGCGTCTGGGTGGCTGGCTGGTCACCGATCCGCACGAGCAGGCAGCGCTGTGGCAGATCCGGGAGGACGGCTCCGGACTCGCCGCGCGCGCCACCGACCCGCCCGGGCAGGCGGGCTGGGAGGACGCCGCGGTGCCGCCCGATCGGCTGGGCTCCTACCTGCGCGCGTTCGAGCAGCTGCTGGCCGACAGCGGCTTCACGGGCGTCCCCTATGGGCACTTCGGCGACGGCTGCGTGCACATCCGGATCGACTTCACCCTCGACACCACCGAGGGCCGGGGTCGCTATCGCGCGTTCGTCGAGGAAGCGGCTCGTCTCGCGGCTGCCAATGGGGGATCGCTGTCGGGAGAGCATGGCGACGGCCGGGCGCGCTCGGAGCTGCTGCCGGCGATGTACTCCCCGGCCGCACTCGCGTTGATGGCGCAGGTCAAGCGTGCCTTCGATCCCGCGCACTTGCTCAACCCCGGCGTACTCGTCGAACCGGCGCCTCTCGACGCGGGCCTTCGCCTCGCGCTTTCTGCGCCTGATCCCGAGCTGCACCGCTGCACCGGCGTCGGCAAGTGCCTGGCCGACAACACTGGCAGCGGGNGAGTGATGTGTCCCTCCTATCTGGCCACCCGCGAGGAGAAGGACTCCACCCGAGGTAGGGCGAGGGTGCTCCAGGAGGTGGTTGCAGGCGCCCTGAGGATCGACGGACCTGAAGTGGAAGCTGCCCTGGATCTGTGCCTGTCCTGCCGCGGGTGCAGCAGCGACTGCCCGACCGGGGTTGACATGGCGACGTACAAGTCGCAAGTACTGGACCGCAAGTACGCCGGAAAGCGCCGGCCTCGCAGCCACTACCTGTTGGGCAGGCTTCCCGAGTTGGTGAGCCGGGTGCCGGCGCCGCTGGCCAATGCCTTTCTCGCGACGGGGCCGCTCGTCAAGACGGTTGCTGGTATCGACCGTCGCCGGAGCCTGCCGAGAGTCAGTCGGTGGGTCTCGCGGGATCTCGATACGCCGCCCGCTCGTACCTCACGGACGGCACTCGATCAGTGGGCGGGTGGTCGAGCCCCGCGAAGTGGTGTATCGAGACCGGCTGCCTACGATGTCGTCCTTTGGCTGGACACCTTCACCCAGCACTTTTCGCCCGGAGCGGCGTATGCGACGGCGCGGCTTCTGGAAGGAGCCGGCCAGCGGGTTCGGATCCTTGCCGACGACCAGTGCTGCGGACTGACCCTGATCAGCACCGGCCAGCTCGGTCGGGCGCGCGCGACCTTGGAACGGCTTGCGGGCGCACTCGGTGGCCTGACGGCACCCGTCGTCGTGCTCGAGCCGTCCTGTTTGGCGGTGCTGCGGGAGGACGCCGAGCGGCTTATCGGGAGAACGGTCCTGGCGCGGAGTCTGGCCGAGCATCTGGAGAGCATCGGGTATCAGCCGCCCGATCTGAAGGGAACGACCGTGGTCGCCCAGCCTCACTGCCATCACGCCTCGGTGCTCGGCTGGGACGCTGACGAGAAGCTGCTCCGCCGGACAGGAGCCGAGCTGGTGCGGGTTGGCGGATGCTGCGGGCTGGCCGGGAACTGGGGCATGGAGAAGGGCCACTACGAGACCTCGGTGGCGATCGCCGAGCACAACCTTCTACCGGCTGTACGCGCGAACCCGGATGCGGTCGTACTCGCCGACGGATTCTCGTGTCGCACCCAACTGAACGATCTGGGTGTTCAGCGGGCGATACACCTGGCGACCCTGCTAGCCGATAGAACGGAAGTGGGTGCGGGCTCCCCATGAAACGCTCCTGGACGCTCTGTTCGGTGACGCCGGTAGGGCTGGTGCTGGTGCGTATCGCGGAACCGATCGCCCCGGTGCGGCGTCCAAGACCACATGCGCAAGCCACTCCTCGACCGGAAGCAAGTCGCGCTTCTCGGGGCAAATGTGTTGATAGCTGGTGCTCTGCTCAGCGCTTGCGGTGAGGATCGCTGGCTTCGGCGTCCGTAAGCGCTGAGGAAACCTGCCGAGGCCTGGACGTAGAGGTCCTGCGCGCGATTGCCTACAACTACGAGCCGTACGATTCCCTCGCCGAGCAACAGCGAGAGGGCCGTCAGACGGCCATCGTCAAGGGAACGGTGAAGGGCTTCCTGCCGGGCCCGGAACTTCCGTAGCGGGCGATCCGCAGTATCCGGATCGCTACGTGTTGATGGAGATCACGGTCGACCAGACGCTGGCCGGGCACCTCGGCGAACTTGCACCCAACGGTTTGATGTACGTGCCGGTCCCGCAGGGGCCGGTGTACGCCGTCACTCGTCAGCCGGTCAACGGGGTCGACGACTTCGCCGCAGCCGTCCCTGCGGGCACAGTAGTGGTGGCGTTCGCCGGACCTGCGCGCGAAGATCTGGCTGAAGCCGCCGAGCTACCGGGCGATGCGCACTTGGCGGGTGTCGGAGTGCAGGGCCTCTACCTCGACGACTGCGGAAACCTCGTCGGCGGTTTCCACGACATTCCGGGCAACGCTGACTGGAACAGGTACCCGACGCTGGACGCTCTGGTGACGGCTATCCAGGGCTGATCTCGGCGATCCTGGAGGGCCGACGCCGACAGCAACGCGCGCGTTTTGACCCCGTATATCCAGCCGGTAGTCTTGCTCTTCGTGCCTAGGCTGCCTGGGCGCATGACGCGTGCTCTGAAGCCGAGCCGTCGGCTGCTTCCCGCAGCGCTCACCCAACTGGCTCCACTCTCCCGGATCGGGAGACGCATGGCCGGGCGACACGCCCGACCGCGGGGTGGGCGAGCGCCGAGCGGCCCGGATCGGGTTCAGAGCAAGCTCGCACGAGTTTGACCATTGGATTGAGACGAAGTTTCCCGACAGGAAAGAGAACCACGCGGTGCCCACCATCAACCAGCTGGTCCGCAAGGGCCGCCAGGACAAGGTGTCGAAGAACAAGACGCCCGCTCTCAAGGGTTCGCCCCAGCGCCGTGGTGTCTGCACGCGTGTTTACACCACTACCCCGAAGAAGCCGAACTCCGCGCTCCGCAAGGTGGCGCGTGTTCGTCTCTCCAGCGGCATCGAGGTGACCGCGTACATCCCGGGTGTGGGTCACAACCTGCAGGAGCACTCGATCGTGCTGGTGCGTGGCGGTCGGGTGAAGGACCTGCCCGGTGTTCGCTACAAGATCATCCGCGGCTCGCTCGACACCCAGGGCNGTCAAGAACCGCAAGCAGGCTCGTAGTCGTTACGGTGCGAAGAAGGAGAAGAGCTGATGCCTCGCAAAGGCCCCGCGCCCAAGCGTCCGCTCGACGTAGACCCCGTCTACGGCAGCCCGGTCGTCACCCAGTTGGTCAACAAGGTTCTCGTCGACGGCAAGAAGCAGGTTGCCCAGCGCATCGTCTACACCGCGCTGGAAGGCTGCCGTGAGAAGACCGGCACCGACCCTGTGGTCACTCTCAAGCGCGCACTGGACAACGTCAAGCCGAGCCTGGAGGTCAAGTCCCGCCGCGTCGGTGGCGCCACCTACCAGGTGCCCGTCGAGGTCAAGGGCAACCGCGCCATGACGCTCTCGCTGCGCTGGCTGGTCTCCTACTCGCAGCAGCGTCGTGAGAAGACCATGGCCGAGCGCCTGATGAACGAGATCCTGGACGCCTCCAACGGCTTGGGCGCGGCGGTCAAGCGCCGTGAGGACACCCACAAGATGGCCGAGTCCAACAAGGCCTTCGCCCACTACCGCTGGTGACGGCGCGTCGGCGGAGATCCCGCTGACGCCCAACGCCTCCGGCACCCAGTTCAACCCCGCAGCCCAGATCTTCGGCCCCCGACCACGGGGCCGAGTCAAGACTCACAGAGGACACACGACGTGGCCGTCGACATCACCACCGACCTGACCAAGGTCCGCAACATCGGCATCATGGCGCACATCGATGCCGGTAAGACCACCACCACCGAGCGGATCCTCTTCTACACCGGTATCACCTACAAGATCGGTGAGGTCCACGAGGGCGCGGCCACCATGGACTGGATGGAGCAGGAGCAGGAGCGCGGCATCACGATCACCTCGGCCGCCACCACCTGCTGGTGGAAGGACCACCAGATCAACATCATCGACACCNCCGGGCACGTCGACTTCACCGTCGAGGTGGAGCGTTCGCTGCGGGTGCTCGACGGCGCAGTGGCCGTGTTCGACGGCGTCGCCGGTGTCGAGCCGCAGTCGATGACCGTGTGGCGTCAGGCCAACAAGTACGCGGTGCCGCGGATGTGTTTCGTCAACAAGCTCGACCGCACAGGTGCCGACTTCTTCCGCTGTGTCGACATGATCATCGAGCGGCTCAACTCCACCCCGTTGGTGCTGCAGATCCCGATCGGCGCCGAGTCCGACTTCATCGGCGTGGTCGACCTGGTCGAGATGCGCGCGCTGACCTGGCGCGGCGAGACCCAGATGGGTGAGGACTACACGGTCGAGGAGATCCCGGCCGAGATCGCCGACCAGGCCGCGGAATGGCGCGAGAAGCTGCTCGAGACGCTGGCCGAGGCCGACGACGAGATCATGGAGCTCTACCTGNGAGGGNAGACCCCAACAGCGGAGCAGCTGCACACCGCGATCCGCCGTGCCACGCTGGCCGACAAGCTCAATCCGGTGCTGACCGGCACCGCCTTCAAGAACAAGGGCATCCAGCCGCTGCTGGACGCGGTCGTGCGCTACCTTCCCTCGCCGCTGGACATCGAGGCGATCGAGGGCCACAAGCCCGGCGACGAGGACACCAAGATCGAGCGCAAGCCCGACGACGCCGAGCCGTTCGCCGGCCTGGCGTTCAAGATCGCTGCCGACCCGCACTTGGGCAAGCTGACCTTCGTCCGGGTCTACTCCGGCAAGCTCGAGGCCGGCGCGAACGTGCTCAACGCGACCAAGGGCCGCAAGGAGCGGATCGGCAAGGTCTACCAGATGCACGCCAACAAGCGTGAGGAGATCGCCTCGGTCGGCGCCGGTCAGATCGTCGCCGTGATGGGTCTGAAGGACACCACCACAGGGNAGACCCTGTGCGACCCGGGCAGCCCGGTGGTCCTGGAGTCAATGAGCTTCCCGGCGCCGGTCATCTCGGTCGCCATCGAGCCCAAGACCAAGGGTGACCAGGAGAAGCTGGGAACGGCCATCCAGCGGCTGTCGGAGGAGGACCCGACCTTCCAGGTCAAGACCGACGAGGAGACCGGCCAGACGATCATCTCCGGCATGGGCGAGCTGCACCTGGAGGTGCTGGTCGACCGGATGCGCCGCGAGTTCCGCGTCGAGGCGACTGTCGGCAAGCCCCAGGTCGCCTACCGCGAGACCATCCGTCAGAAGGTGGCCAATCACTCCTACACGCACAAGAAGCAGACCGGTGGCTCCGGCCAGTTCGCGAAGGTCATCATCTCGCTCGAGCCGAGCATCGACGAGGAGACTGGCCAAGGCGCTGGGTACGAGTTCGTCAACAACGTCACCGGTGGCCGCGTGCCGCGCGAGTACATCCCCTCGGTCGACCAGGGTGGCCAGGAGGCCATGGAGTTCGGCGTTCTCGCCGGATACCCGATGGTCGACGTCAAGTACACGCTTGAGGACGGCGGCTACCACGAGGTCGACTCCTCGGAGCTCGCCTTCAAGCTCGCGTCGATACAGGCCTTCAAAGAGGCCGCACGTCAGGCGCGCCCAGTTCTCCTTGAGCCCATGTTCAAGGTGGAGGTCACTACTCCGGAGTCCTTCTTGGGCGACGTGATCGGTGACATCAACTCCCGTCGCGGCCAAGTCCAGGCCATGACCGAGCGCGCGGGCGACCGCGTGGTCGAGGCCCTGGTACCTCTGTCGGAGATGTTCGGGTACGTTGGCGACCTGAGGTCGAAGACCTCGGGCCAGGCCTCGTACTCCATGGAGTTCGACTCGTACGCCGAAGTTCCGCAGAACGTCGCCGACGAGATCATCAAGAAGGTCCGCGGCGAGTAGGCTCCCTAAGCTACTCAAAGCACGGCGTACGCCAACACCCATCGAGTCAAGTACCAACAACAGGAGGAGCCCACAGTGGCTAAGGCGAAGTTCGAGCGGACTAAGCCGCACGTGAACATCGGCACCATCGGTCACATCGACCACGGTAAGACGACGCTGACCGCGGCGATCACCAAGGTGCTGCACGACAAGTACCCGGACCTGAACCCCTTCACGCCGTTCGATGAGATCGACAAGGCCCCTGAAGAGCGTCAGCGTGGTATCACCATCTCGATCGCGCACGTCGAGTACCAGACCGAGGCGCGCCACTATGCGCACGTCGACTGCCCGGGTCACGCGGACTACATCAAGAACATGATCACCGGTGCGGCCCAGATGGACGGCGCGATCCTCGTGGTCGCCGCCACCGACGGCCCGATGCCGCAGACCCGTGAGCACGTGCTGCTCGCCCGCCAGGTCGGCGTGCCGGCCCTGGTCGTGGCGCTCAACAAGTGCGACATGGTCGACGACGAGGAGCTCATCGAGCTCGTCGAGCTCGAGGTTCGTGAGTTGCTCAGCGAGTACGAGTTCCCCGGTGACGACGTCCCGGTCGTGCGCGTGGCGGCCTTCCCGGCCCTCAACGGCGACGCCAAGTGGGGCGAGTCGGTCCTGGAGTTGATGGATGCCGTCGACAACTACATCCCGCAGCCGGAGCGCGAGATCGACAAGCCGTTCCTGATGCCGGTCGAGGACGTCTTCACGATCACTGGTCGTGGCACCGTCATCACCGGTCGTATCGAGCGCGGCATCGTCAAGGTCAACGAAGAGGTCGAGATCGTCGGCATCCGCGACTCCTTCAAGACCACCGTCACAGGTGTCGAGATGTTCCGCAAGCTGCTCGACGAGGGCCAGGCGGGCGAGAACGTGGGTCTGCTGCTTCGTGGCACCAAGCGCGAGGACGTGGAGCGCGGCATGGTCGTGATCAAGCCGGGCACCACCACCCCGCACACGAACTTCGAGGCGTCGGTGTACATCCTGTCCAAGGAGGAGNGGGGCCGTCACACGCCGTTCTTCAACAACTACCGCCCACAGTTCTACTTCCGGACCACCGACGTGACCGGCGTGGTGACCCTTCCCGAGGGCACCGAGATGGTCATGCCTGGTGACAACACCGACATGTCGGTCGAGCTGATCCAGCCGATCGCCATGGACGAGGGTCTGCGGTTCGCGATCCGTGAGGGTGGCCGCACCGTCGGTGCCGGTCGCGTCACCAAGATCACGAAGTGAGCGTGAGGGTATGGCGAACTTGTTCGCGCATACCTGAGCCGAACGAGTGATCTCGCGCAGCCCGATCACGAAGTGACAATCCTTTAGAGCATTACAGTTACGAAGCCCCGGGTTAGCGCCCGGGGCTTCGTCGTTCCCAGAGGTGAATGCCCTGACTTGCCTGTCCATTCGGATGGATTCATCAGCCGAACGGATGATATGGGCGAAAAGGGATATACAGGCTATCTCCGGCGCGGTTAACTAGGTACATCAAGAACCCCTAGCCGGCTTTCCCTAGATATCCCCCTTTGCCGGCCGAGGCCCGCCCCTTACCCCAGGTGGCGGGCCTCGTCGTATTTCCAGCTGCCCCCACGTCTCAGCTCAACCGTCCGTTTTGATCGGTTATCGGCCGAATGGTTGATTTTCTCGATCTTGAAGACAGGGCGAAGATCTTTGCCCTTCACTGGACTGAGCGTGTCACGCCGGGTCCGGGCCGGGGAGAACGCGAACCAAGTCCGGGGCTTCATCGGACGACAACCGAATCTCGGGACCAAATTTCTGGGGAGAAAAGCGTGTCCAAGCACCAAGAGTCCAAGCGCGGCAACGTAACGCGTCGTACCAAGATCATCGTCGGGACGAGCCTTGCACTCGCGGTCGTCGGCGGCTACACGATGGCCCAAGCGGCCACGTCGCCGACAGCGGGTAAGAAGACCGTCACCGCGTGCTACGTGAAGAAGACCGGTGACCTCCGGGTTATCAAGCCGAACGCCAAGTGCAAGAAGACCGAAACCAAGGTCTCGTGGAACAAGAAGGGCGTCAAAGGTGCCAAGGGTGCGCAGGGCGTCCCTGGAGCGAACGGGGCGAATGGAACCAATGGCGCCAACGGCACCAACGGAACTGACGGTGCACCCGGCGCCAAGGGCGAGACCGGCGCCCAGGGGCAACAGGGCATCCAGGGTGAAAAGGGTGAGGACGGCGCCGACGGTATCGATGGCCGCGACGGTGTCGATGGAATTGACGGGCAGGACGGCGCGAACGGCCAGGATGGCGCTGACGGTGTCGATGGTCAGGATGGTGCTGACGGCCAGGATGGCGCTGACGGTGTCGATGGTCAGGATGGTGCTGATGGTCAGGACGGTGCCGATGGCGCTGATGGGCTCTCCGCCTACCAGCTGGCCCAGCTCGACGGGTTCGAGGAAGTCTCACCCAGTGGCTGGCCGCGCTGAAAGGTGAGAAGGGCGACCAAGGTGAGCCCGGTGTGCAGGGCCCGATCGGACTTCCAGGACTCCCGGGCGCGCCTGGTGCCGATGGCCAGAATGGTGCGAATGGCGCTGACGGTCAGGATGGCCAGAACGGCGCTGACGGTGCCGATGGTGTCGACGGCCAGGACGGCGCGAACGGCGCTGATGGAGCCAATGGGCAAGACGGCGTCCAGGGCATCCAAGGTGAGCAGGGCCTAGAGGGTCCCCAGGGGCCTGCAGGTCCCGCTGGTGCTGACGGAGCTCAGGGTCCGGCTGGGCCGGCAGGTGCGGCTGGCGCCACTGGTGCGACCGGTGCCACGGTGTTCAGTGGGTACGCCGTTACGAACAATGCCACCGGCACTTACTACTCGCCGCTCGGGTTGCTCTCCGGCAGTGCTCTCACGACAGACACCTCGACGCCGTCTCCGGTTGCCGGAACCTTCTCCGGGTTCTCGGTCCGGATGAGCTCGGCGCCTACTAGCGGTGGCGCCAATGTCGTATTCACGTTGCGGGTCAATGGCGCTAACACTGGTGTTACCTGCACGATGAGTGGGACTAGCGCAACGACCTGTTCAAGCGCAGCCACGGTGAGTATTGCTGCTGGCCAGTCGGTGACGGTATCGGCGAACAAGAACTTCGCTGGTACTCGCAACTTCAGCTGGAGCGGCAAGGTCCAGTAACCCAGTCGAGCACAACTCAAGAGCATCAAACGGTGGGCCTGTCCGATCAGACAGGCCCACCGGCATGTTTGTGGCGGGTAGCGGCTAGCGTTGCGGATCGTGAGTTCAGCCCCAAGCCAGCTACTGAATCGAAGGTGTCTCCGGCTCGTCCGGACACCGGCTTGACCGCTGACGGCCGGCGGCTGCGGGTGCTCACCACCTACACCAGGCGGGGGAGCAGGCTGACCTCGAGCCAACAGCAGGCCTGGGAACGGCGGGCAGGAGAGTGGCTGATCCCGTCCGAGGCTGTTGATCAGCTTGACCAGTTCGATCTGGCCCAATGGTTCGGCCGGGAGGCTGACCTGATTGTGGAGATCGGCTCCGGGACCGGTGAGGCGACAGCGGTTCTGGCGGCGGCTCGTCCGGAGTCGAATGTCCTCGCCTTCGAGGTATGGCGGCCAGGAGTAGCCCAGACCTTCCTCAATCTGGAGCGCAGTGGTGCCACCAACGTACGACTCATCAGCATCGATGCGGTCTGGGCGATCGAGCATCTTCTCGCGGAGCAGAGCATCGGTGAGTTATGGACGTTCTTCCCCGACCCATGGCCCAAGTCGCGGCACCGTCGCCGGCGGTTGGTCTCGGCGGAATTCGCAGGCCTGATCGCGAACCGTCTCGAGCCGGGAGGGCTTTGGCGGTTGGCGACCGACTGGGAGGACTACGCCTCGCAGATCGCTCAGGTGCTGGGGAGCNACCCGGCCTTCTGGGGTGGTCGGTGTCCACGTTGGGAGCAGCGGCCGCTCACCAAGTTCGAGCGCCGCGGGTTGCGCGAGGGCCGTAAGATCGCTGACTTCAGCTTTGCCCGTTGTTGACAGCGTTCGCGGGATTGAGCGGATCTCTTGCTGCCGAGCCGGCGATGCTGGCCCGGACTGCATCGGCGATCTCCGGATGCCTGCCGGAATCCTCCAGCACCTTCAAAATGTCGCGCATACCCAGGAACTCGTTCGGCCGTTTCAGCTCGACCGCGGCCAATGCGTCCAGATCCAAGGCCGGGAAGGTGGGGAAGGATTCGAGCCGGTCCAGGCCGGCGAGCAAGGCCATCGTGCGAAGGCACTTCATGCACTTACCGCAGTTGTCCACCTGGAACTGCGAGTAGCAGATTCGCAGTGATTGCTGGGCCGGCACATGGTCGGCCAACGCGATGATCTTCCCGGCGCGGTTGATCACCCCGCCGTCGTGGACGATTCGCATCCGCGAGGTCGACCAGAGTGGATCGAGCAGGCGGTGCGATCCCCACTGGACGTCGACCTCCGCGCTGTGGGTCGAGGGGATCAGCAAGGTGTGGAACAACGGCGACAACAGCATGCCCATCGTCGCTAAGGCGGTGCCGTGGCCCTCTTTGCCCCACCAGACGTTGCTCTGCCGCAGGTAGGCATGCAGGTTGGTGCGAAAGGTGACGAACCCGACGCCGGCCTGGCGCGCGGACTCGCGGTTCTGGCGGCGTACCCGGGCCAGCATTCGTTTCTCGGCCAGCGGGATGTCCAGGCCGGCTGCCCACACCACGGCGTCTACTTCGGGGTGCTGCATCAGGGTGTAGAACGAGTCCACGCCGCCGGTGAAGCAGGCGATGCTGCCCCGGTTCCGCAGTTGTTCCTTGGACCGGCGGGACTCGCGCCAGGCACGCAGCCAGTTGCTGTCGGGCTGTGGAGCCTCGATCTCGACGCGCTGCATGCGCTCGGGGAACCACGAGGTCATCAAGTCCTGGATCTGTTCCATCCCGGAGCGGCGGTCCTCGGAGACAGGTTCGGTGAACACGAGCCGGCCACCGCGGCGCATCGCCGCTAGCAGTGTTGGCGGCGCCCATAAATCTGCGGTGTTGCCCTGGAGGAACGGAATCGCAGGTGAGGTGCGAAACCAGATCTGGCGAGTGCGGCTGCCGTCAGATACGTGGGTCCGGGTCAGGTGGCCGCCTTTGCTCATCGCGTTGCTCGGTCGGGCCGACAGTTAGTGTGCTCATAGTCGGTGCAACCGTACCGGCAGACTTCCCGGCAACTCCTGACCCGTTGTCCGACGGTCGAGTGTCGGCGTGGTGGATGACCCTGGATTTGGCAGCGCGCCCGATCTCTGCAAAGATAGTCAGGTTGCTCCGGCGGGATCGCCGGGGTCTCGCACATTGACTGCTGAATCGGTTCTCCTGATGGGTCGCGGTCGCCTGTGCGCGGACCGCACCGTGAGATCCCACTCAGCCCGACATCCGTCGGGTGCCATCCCAACACTGTAAGCACTACCTGCGTGGTCTGTGTTGCGCCGAAAACGCGCGACACGCCCGACCGCGGGGTCGGGCCGGGGAGCACGGCGGAGTGCCTCCCGGGGTACGACGAGACAAGTTGCGCACGAGCCCACGGGCTCAGGACGAGGAGAAGGTACGAGGCGATGGCGGGACAGAAGATCCGCATCAGGCTCAAGGCCTATGACCACGAGGTGATCGACACCTCGGCTCGCAAGATCGTGGACACGGTCACCCGCACGGGTGCGAAGGTCGCCGGCCCTGTGCCGCTGCCGACCGAGAAGAACGTCTTCTGCGTCATCCGCTCGCCACACAAGTACAAGGACTCGCGCGAGCACTTCGAGATGCGCACGCACAAGCGTCTGATCGACATCATCGACCCCACGCCGAAGACGGTCGACTCGCTGATGCGTCTCGATCTGCCCGCAGGCGTCGACATCGAGATCAAGCTCTGAGGCCTGGACGGATACACCAGACATGACTACTGAACGCAACGTCCGCGGGCTGCTGGGCACCAAGCTCGGCATGACCCAGCTGTGGGACGAGAACAACCAGGTCGTTCCGGTCACCGTGATCGCTGCCGGCACCAATGTGGTGACCCAGGTCCGAGGCGCGGAGACCGACGGCTACAACGCTGTCCAGATCGGTTTCGGCGAGATCGACGGGCGCAAGGTCAACAAGCCCGCCGCCGGTCACTTCGCCAAGGCTGGGGTCACTCCCCGTCGCCATCTGGCCGAGATCCGCACCGCAGACGCGGCCTCCTACCAGGTAGGTCAGGAGATCTCCNCGGAGGTCTTCGCCGCTGGTGAGATCGTCGACGTCACCGCGACCAGCAAGGGCAAGGGTTTCGCAGGTGTGATGAAGCGTCACGGCTTCGCCGGCGTCTCGGCGTCACACGGCGCGCACCGCAACCACCGCAAGCCCGGTTCCATCGGTGGCTGCGCCANNCCTGGCCGAGTCTTCAAGGGCATGCGGATGGCCGGCCGGATGGGCAGTGACACCGTCACCACCCAGAATGTCGCGGTCCACTCGGTGGACATCGACAAGGGCCTGATCCTTATCAAGGGCGCCGTTCCCGGCCCCAAGGGTGGCCTGGTGGTCATCCGCACCGCAGCCAAGAAGGGAGAGGCCCAGTGACCGCTCTCAAGGTCGACCTCCCCGGCGAGATCTTCGACGTCGAGGTCAACATCCCCCTGATCCACCAGGTCGTCGTCGCGCAGCAGGCTGCTGCTCGCCAGGGCACCCATGCCACCAAGACTCGCGGCGAGGTCCGCGGTGGTGGCCGCAAGCCGTACAAGCAGAAGGGCACCGGGCGGGCTCGCCAGGGCTCGACTCGCGCGCCGCAGTTCGCCGGTGGTGGCACGGTGCACGGCCCGCAGCCGCGCAGCTACGACCAGCGCACTCCCAAGAAGATGAAGGCAGCCGCATTGCGCGGAGCCCTCTCCGATCGGGCCCGTGCCGGTCGTGTACATGTGGTGGAGTCGCTCGCCNCCGGCGACCAGCCGAGCACCAAGGCGGCACTGGCCGCGATCACCGGTCTCACCGAAGGTCGCAAGGCGTTGGTCGTGCTCGAGCGGGGTGACAACCTCACCTGGCTGTCGCTGCGCAACGTCGCCGCAGTGCACTTGATCGCGGTCGACCAGCTCAACACCTACGACGTGCTGGTCGCCGACGACGTCATCTTCACCAAGGGCGCCTTCGATGCGTTCGTCGCCGGCCCCGCCAAGGGCAAGTCGGTCAAGGCTGTGGCTGCTGCTGAGGAAGCCGCCGCCGAGGAAGCTGAAGGAACCGCGGAATGAGCACCTTCCACAAGGACCATCGCGACGTGTTGCTCGCGCCGGTCGTCTCCGAGAAGAGCTACGGCCTGCTCGACGCCAACAAGTACACCTTCCTGGTGCACCCCGACGCCAACAAGACCGAGATCAAGATCGCGGTCGAGAAGGTGTTCAACGTCAAGGTCACCTCTGTCAACACCCTCAACCGCAAGGGCAAGACCCGCCGCACTCGCACCGGCATCGGCAAGCGCAAGGACACCAAGCGCGCCGTGGTCAGCCTGGCTGAGGGCCAGCGCATCGACATCTTTGGAGGTCCGGTCTCCTGACCGGGGCTTGCGAGAAGAGGACTGAGAAGACATGGGTATCCGTAAGTACAAGCCGACAACGCCGGGTCGTCGCGGCTCGTCGGTCGCCGACTTCGTCGAGATCACTCGTACGACGCCGGAGAAGTCGCTGACCAAGCCGCTGCCCAAGAAGGGCGGCCGCAACAACCAGGGACGCATCACCACGCGGCACCAAGGTGGCGGCCACAAGCGGGCGTACCGCATCATCGACTTCCGCCGCTACGACAAGGACGGCGTGCCGGCCAAGGTCGCTCACATCGAGTACGACCCCAACCGCACCGCGCGCATCGCCTTGCTGCACTACGCCGACGGCGAGAAGCGCTACATCATCGCGCCCAAGGACCTGAAGCAGGGGATGGCGGTCGAGGCCGGCGTCANNAGGCCGACATCAAGCCCGGTAACAACCTGCCGCTACGCAACATCCCGGTCGGTACCACCATCCATTGCGTGGAGCTCCGTCCCGGTGGTGGAGCAAAGCTGGCGCGGTCAGCGGGCAACTCGGCTCAGTTGGTNNAGCCCGTNNGAGGGATCGCGCGCCACGCTGCGTCTGCCGTCCGGCGAGATGCGCTACGTCGATGTGCGCTGCCGCGCCACAGTCGGTGAGGTGGGCAACGCCGAGCAGTCCAACATCAACTGGGGTAAAGCCGGCCGGATGCGTTGGAAGGGCAAGCGCCCGACCGTGCGCGGTGTCGTCATGAACCCTGTGGACCACCCGCACGGTGGTGGTGAGGGTAAGACCTCCGGTGGTCGCCACCCGGTCTCGCCCTGGGGTAAGCCGGAGGGCCGCGCGTCGNGCGCAAGGCATCCGATGCCCAGATCATCCGTCGCCGTAAGAACAGCAAGCGCAAGTAAGGGTCATTGTCATGCCACGCAGCCTGAAGAAGNNGGTCCGTTCGTCGACGACCACCTGATGAAGAAGGTGGACGCCCAGAACGAAGCCGGCACCCACAACGTGATCAAGACGTGGTCGCGTCGCTCGATGATCGTGCCGGCCATGATCGGTCACACGCTTGCCGTACACGACGGACGCAAGCATGTTCCCGTGTTCGTGACCGACTCCATGGTCGGCCACAAGCTCGGCGAGTTTGCCCCTACCCGCACCTACCGCGGGCACGTCAAGGACGACCGGAAGAGCCGCCGCCGCTGACGCGGGGCGTACGAAGAACACAGAGATGAGTTCGAGGAAATGAGTACTCTGGAGCGTAGGCGCGTAAGCGCTCGCCGTGACACGCTGCTCGGTGACGAGCAGGGAGCTTTCGCGAGCGCCCGTTTCGCGCGGATCACGCCGCAGAAGGCACGTCGTGTCGTCGACATGGTGCGCGGCTTGCCGGTCGATGACGCCTTGGCCCTGCTGCAGTTCGCGCCGCAGGCTGCCTCCGAGACCGTCTACAAGGTCCTGGAGAGCGCCATCGCCAACGCCGAGACCACCGAGGGGCTGGACCGCAGTTCGCTGGTGATCTCCAAGGCGACGGTCGACGAGGGGCCGACGATGAAGCGCTGGCGTGCCCGTGCCCAGGGCCGCGCCTCGCGGATCAACAAGCGCACCAGCCACATCACGTTGGTCGTGCAGCCACAAGACGTCGTTGCCGAGAAGAAGGCGGGTCAGAGGTAATGGGTCAAAAGATCAACCCGAATGGCTTCCGTCTCGGCATCTCCACCGATCACAAGAGCCGGTGGTACGCCGACAAGCTCTACAAGGACTACGTCGGTGAGGACGTCCAGATCCGCAAGCTGCTGAGCAAGGGCATGGAGCGGGCCGGGATCTCCAAGGTCGAGATCGAGCGCACCCGCGACCGGGTCCGGGTCGACATCCACACCGCCCGTCCCGGCATCGTGATCGGTCGCCGTGGCGCGGAGGCCGACCGCATCCGCAGTGAGCTGGAAAAGCTCACCGGCAAGCAGGTCCAGCTCAACATCCTCGAGGTCAAANATCCCGAGATCGACGCGCAACTGGTCGCCCAGGGCGTTGCCGAGCAGCTATCCGGCCGGGTGGCGTTCCGTCGCGCTATGCGCAAGGCGATCCAGACCTCGATGCGCTCCGGCGCCAAGGGAGTCCGGATCCAGTGCTCGGGTCGTCTCGGTGGCGCTGAGATGTCTCGCTCGGAGTTCTACCGTGAGGGTCGCGTTCCGCTGCACACGCTGCGCGCCGACATCGACTACGGCTTCTACGAGGCCCGCACCACCTTCGGCCGGATCGGCGTGAAGGTGTGGATCTACAAGGGCGAGGTCGCCGGCACCCGCGCTGAGCGTGAGGCTCAGGCTGCTGCACGCGCCGGCGCTCCCGGTCGTGGCCGCCCCAACCGTGGCGGCGACCGTCNNCGACCCGTGGCTCACGTGGGGACCGTCCGGCTCGCTCCGACCGCGGTGCTGCCGAGGCAGCTCCCGCGGTGGAGGCTCCAGTTCTAGAGGCCCCGGTCGCCGAGACCATCGCAGTCGCAGGACAGGAGGCATGACGACATGTTGATGCCCCGCAGGATCAAACACCGCAAGCAGCACCACCCCAAGCGCACCGGCGCTGCCAAGGGTGGCACCAAGCTGGCCTTCGGTGACTTCGGAATCCAGGCGGTCGAGGGTCACTACGTCACCAACCGGCAGATCGAGTCCGCTCGTATCGCGATGACCCGCCACATCAAGCGTGGCGGAAAGGTCTGGATCAACATCTACCCGGACCGCCCGCTGACCAAGAAGCCCGCCGAGACCCGGATGGGTTCCGGTAAGGGTTCACCCGAGTGGTGGGTCGCCAACGTCAAGCCCGGCCGGGTGATGTTCGAGCTCTCCGGAGTCTCGGAAGAGATCGCCCGTGAGGCCATGCGCCGTGCCCAGCACAAGCTCCCGATGAAGACGCGTTTCGTAACCCGTGAGGCAGGTGACTTCTGATGGCTACCGCTCACGAGCTCGACGAGATGACCAACGTCGACCTGGAGACCAAGCTGCGCGAGGCCAAGGAGGAGCTGTTCAACCTGCGCTTCCAGTCGGCCACCGGACAGTTGGAAAGCCACGGCCGGCTGCGCTCGGTCAAGCGCGACATCGCCCGCATCTACACCGTGGTGCGTGAGCGTGAGCTGGGGATCCGTCAGGACCCTCTGGCGGCGCAGGCGACAGACACTGCCGCCGAGACGGACGGTGACGACGCATGAGTGAGGGAACGACGGCTGTGGCTCAAGATCGCAACGCGCGCAAGGTCCGTGAGGGCCTGGTGGTCAGCGACAAGATGGACAAGACCATCGTGGTCTCGGTCGAGGACCGCGTGAAGCACGCGCTCTACGGCAAGGTCATGCGCCGCACCAGCAAGCTCAAGGCGCACGACGAGACAAACCAGTGTGGCGTCGGCGACCGGGTCCTGATCATGGAGACCCGTCCGCTGTCGGCCACCAAGCGCTGGCGTGTTGTCGAAGTCCTCGAGAAGGCCAAGTAGTACTGGAATGGCCGAGCGTGTCGCTGCGCGTCACGCTGCCGGCCGGAGACGAGTTCCGCAAGGCTCAGCCCAAGTCATTACGACAGCCGGCTGAGAACCAGTGAGACCAGGAGAAGACAGTGATTCAGCAGGAGTCGCGACTCAAGGTCGCCGACAACACCGGCGCGAAGGAGATCCTTTGCATCCGGGTGCTCGGTGGCTCGGGTCGTCGTTACGCCGGCATCGGTGACGTCATCGTCGCCACGGTCAAGGACGCCATCCCCGGCGGCAACGTCAAGAAGGGCGATGTCGTCAAGGCCGTGGTCGTACGTACCGTCAAGGAGCGTCGTCGTCCCGACGGTTCCTACATCCGCTTCGACGAGAATGCGGCCGTGATCCTCAAGAACGACGGTGAGCCGCGCGGTACCCGCATCTTCGGCCCGGTCGGTCGCGAGCTGCGCGACAAGCGGTTCATGAAGATCATCTCGCTGGCACCGGAGGTGCTGTAGAGCCATGGGCAAGAGTGTGAACATCAAGAAGGGTGACACCGTCAAGGTGATCGCCGGCAAGGACAAGGGCGCCGAGGGCAAGGTCATCGCCGTCCTTCGTGACGAGGACCGTGTGATCGTCGAGGGTGTCAACCGCGTCAAGCGGCACACCAAGGCGATCAACCAGGGCGGTCGCGCCGGCAACACCGGCGGCATCATCACCCAGGAAGCGCCGATCCACGTCTCGAACGTCATGCTGGTCGCCGGCAAGGGCGTCTCCCGGATCGGTTACAAGCGCGTCGAGGTCGACAAGCGTCGCTCGGACGGCTCGACGTACAAGGCGGAGCGCAGCGTCCGCATCGCCCGCAAGACGGGTGAGGAGGTCTGAATCTGATGAACGCCACCACCACACACGACACGCCGCACGACATCCCGCGGCTCAAGACGCGCTACCGCGCCGAGATCCTGCCTGCCATGCGCGAGCAGTTCGGGTACGCCAACGTGATGCAGGTGCCCGGCCTGGTCAAGATCGTGGTCAACATGGGTGTGGGCGAGGCGGCCCGCGATTCCAAGTTGATCGAGGGCGCTGTGCGCGACCTCACCGTGATCACCGGTCAGAAGCCGCAGGTCACCAAGGCCCGCAAGTCGATCGCCCAGTTCAAGCTGCGTGAGGGCATGCCGATCGGTGCCCACGTCACGCTGCGGGGCGACCGGATGTGGGAGTTCCTGGACCGGCTGCTCACCCTGGCGCTGCCGCGGATCCGTGACTTCCGGGGTCTGTCCGACCGCCAGTTCGACGGTCGGGGCAACTACACGTTCGGTCTGACCGAGCAGGTCATGTTCCACGAGATCGACCAGGACAAGCTGGACCGCTCCCGTGGCATGGACATCACGGTCGTCACCTCGGCGACCAACGACGACGAGGGCGTGCGCTCCTTAAGCAGCTGGGATTCCCCTTCAAGGAGGGCAACTGAGATGGCAAAGACTGCACTCAAGGTCAAGGCCGCCCGCAAGCCCAAGTTCGCGGTACGCGCCTACACCCGCTGCCAGCGTTGTGGCCGGCCGAAGGCCGTCTACCGCAAGTTCGGCCTGTGCCGGATCTGCCTGCGCGAGATGGCCCACCGTGGCGAGCTCCCGGGCGTGACCAAGTCCAGCTGGTGATCCAGCGTTAGCCCCAACACGTTGAAGGTCGCCTGTGGCTACAGGCGAAACCACTTCGAGAAAGAACCCAACTCATGACCATGACAGACCCGATCGCAGACATGCTGACCCGTCTGCGTAACGCCAACCAGGCGTACCACGACACGGTGAGCATGCCGTACTCGAAGCTGAAGGCCGGTGTCGCCGACATCCTGCAGCAGGAGGGTTACATCACCTCCTGGAAGGCGGAGGATGCCGCAGACGCCGGGCCTTCGAAGAGCCCGGTGGGCAAGACTCTGGTGCTCACGCTCAAGTACGGCCAGAACCGTGAGCGCTCCATCGCGGGGTGCGCCGGATCAGCAAGCCCGGCCTGCGGGTGTACGCCAAGGCCAACGCGCTGCCCAGGGTGCTCGGCGGTCTCGGCGTCGCGATCATCTCGACCAGCCAGGGCCTGCTCACCGACCGTCAGGCGAACAAGAAGAGCGTAGGTGGGGAAGTCCTCGCCTACGTCTGGTAACGGACGAGGAGGAGAAAGTCAGCTATGTCGCGTATTGGCAAGCTCCCGATCCCGGTCCCGTCCGGTGTCGATGTCGCTATTGACGAGCGTCTGGTGACCGTCAAGGGTCCCAAGGGAACGCTCAGCCACGCTGTCGCCGCGCCCATCACCATCGGCCGCGACGACGAGGGCGCCGTGATCGTCTCCCGTCCCGACGACGAGCGGTTGAGTCGCTCGCTGCACGGGCTGACCCGCACCCTGATCGCCAACATGGTGACCGGTGTGACTGAGGGGTACGAGAAGAAGCTCGAGATCGTGGGCGTGGGTTACCGCGTCCTGCCCAAGGGACCGACCCAGCTGGAGTTCCAGCTCGGTTACTCCCACAACATCACCTTCGACGCTCCCGAGGGCATCACCTTCACGGTGGAAGGCCCCACGAAGCTCGGCGTGGTGGGAATCGACAAGCAGTTGGTCGGCGAGGTCGCTGCCAACATCCGCAAGCTGCGCAAGCCCGAGCCGTACAAGGGCAAGGGCATCCGGTACGCGGGTGAGCACGTCCGCCGCAAGGTCGGAAAGGCCGGTAAGTAACGATGGCCATCTCGCTCAAACACAACAAGCACACAGCCAGTCGCACGGCATCCCGTTTGCGTCGCCAGATGCGCGGCCGCAAGAAGGTCGCCGGCACCGCCGAGCGCCCGCGTCTGGTCGTGACCCGGTCCAGCAAGCACATCACCGCCCAGGTGGTGGACGACCTGGTGGGTCAGACCCTGGCTTCTGCCAGCACGATGGAAGCCGATGTTCGCGGTATCGACGGCGACAAGTCGGTCAAGGCCAAGCGCGTCGGCGAGCTCGTGGCCGAACGTGCCAAGGCTGCCGGGATCGAGGGCGTGGTTTTTGACCGCGCCGGCAACAAGTACCACGGCCGCGTTGCGGCCCTAGCGGACGGCGCCCGCGAGGGCGGCCTCGCGTTCTGATCGCAGACGGTAGAAGAGGAGAAGGTTCGAATGAGCGGACAGCAGCGGCGTAGCGGCGCCGGTGGCGAGCGTCGCGGACGCGACGACCGTCGCGGTGGTCAGGCTGCCGACAAGACCGCCTACATCGAGCGTGTCGTCGCGATCAATCGTGTCGCCAAGGTCGTCAAGGGTGGTCGTCGTTTCAGCTTCACCGCCCTGGTGATCGTCGGCGACGGCGACGGCATGGTGGGTGTTGGGTACGGAAAGGCCAAGGAGGTGCCGGCCGCGATCGCCAAGGGCGTCGAGGAGGCCAAGAAGCACTTCTTCCGGGTCNCCCGTATCCAGGGCACCATCCCGCACCCGGTCCAGGGCGAGAAGGCTGCCGGCGTGGTTCTGCTCCGCCCGGCCGCTCCCGGTACCGGTGTGATCGCCGGTGGCCCGGTGCGCGCGGTCTTGGAGTGCGCGGGCATCCACGACGTGCTGAGCAAATCGCTCGGTTCGTCCAACCAGATCAACATCGTGCATGCGACCGTCGAGGCGCTGAGGTCGTTGGAGGAGCCAGAGGCCGTCGCGGCCCGTCGCGGTCTGCCGGTCGAGGATGTCGCTCCGGCGGCGTTGCTCAAGGCACGCGCGGAGGTGGCCCAGTAATGGCGCGCCTGAAGGTCCAGCAGACCAAGTCCAAGATCGGCTGTAAGCAGAACCAGCGCGACACGCTGCGCTCGCTCGGCCTGAAACGGATCGGTGACGTGGTGGTCAAGGAGGACAAGCCGGAGATTCGCGGCATGGTCCACACCGTGCGTCACCTGGTCACCGTCGACGTCATTGAAGGGAATGACTCGCCATGACATTGAAGATTCATCACCTGCGTCCTGCGCCAGGTGCCAAGACCGCGAAGACCCGAGTGGGTCGCGGTGAGGGCTCCAAGGGCAAGACCGCAGGTCGAGGCACCAAGGGCACCAAGGCCCGCTATCAGGTGCCGGCCGCCTTCGAGGGTGGCCAGATGCCCCTGCACATGCGGTTGCCGAAACTCAAGGGCTTCAAGAACCCGTTCAAGGTGGAGTTCCAGGTCGTCAACCTCGACCGCATCAACGAGCTCTTCCCCGACGGTGGCGCGGTGACCCCGGCCGACCTGGCTGCCAAGGGCGCTGTGCGCGCCGGGCACCCG
The DNA here is from genome assembly GCA_013693815.1 of Nocardioidaceae bacterium. Classification (GTDB taxonomy): domain Bacteria; phylum Actinomycetota; class Actinomycetes; order Propionibacteriales; family Nocardioidaceae; genus SSC3. The sequence continues at coordinate 3,087,819 of CP059259.1, read as the reverse complement.
GTGAAGGTTCTGGGTAGTGGGGCGTTGTCGGTGGCTGTACAGGTGAGCGCTCATGCGTTCTCTGCTTCGGCCAAGGACAAGATCGTGGCCGCGGGCGGCACCACGACCGAGATCTGACCCGATTTCCGGGACCTGGCGGGGTACGGACAAGCGTGGTTGGGGACTGACTCCCCAGCGCTTCCCGTGCCCCTGTTAGGCTTCCGGGGTTATTCATCAGCAGGCTTACGCAGAAAAGAGGACCAGGTGCTTGGCGCTTTCGCCAACGCGTTCCGTACGCCGGACCTGCGTAAGAAGCTGCTGTTCGTTCTGTTCATCCTCGTGGTGTTCCGGCTCGGATCGCAGATCCCATCGCCCGGCGTCAACATCGAGAATGTGCGCGCGTGTTTCAACGATACGAAGAACGAGGGCATCTACGGCCTGATCAACATGTTCTCCGGCGGTGCGCTGCTCCAGCTCACCGTCTTCGCGCTGGGCATCATGCCCTACATCACCGCCAGCATCATCTTGCAGTTGCTGGTCGTGGTCATTCCGCGACTGGAGGCGTTGAAGAAAGAGGGCCAGGCCGGCCAGACCAAGATCACCCAGTACACGCGATACCTCACCCTCGCCCTGGCAGTCTTGCAGGCAACCGGCATCGCGGCGCTTGCCCGCAGTGGCCAGTTGCTGGCCAACTGCAACCGCGAGCTGCTCTACAACAACGACTCCACCTGGACCATGCTGATGCTGGTCATCACGATGACCGCAGGCACCGCGGTGATCATGTGGCTGGGTGAGCTGATCACCGAGCGCGGCATCGGTAACGGCATGTCGCTGCTGATCTTCACCCAGATCGTGGCCACCTTCCCCGCGCAGCTGTGGCTGATCCGCAAGAGCCAGGGTGTCTGGGTCTTCGCGATGATCATCGCGGTCGGTCTGGCGATCATCGCGGCTGTCATCTTCATGGAGCAGGGCCAGCGACGCATCCCGGTCCAATACGCGCGGCGCATGGTCGGTCGCAAGATGTACGGCGGCTCCTCGACCTACATCCCGTTGAAGATCAACCAGGCCGGCGTCATCCCGGTGATCTTCGCCTCCAGCTTGATGTATCTACCCGCGCTGATGTCGCAGTTCGACCAGGACGGGTCGAGCTCTATGANNCGTTGGATTCAGACCTACTTCGTCAAGGGCGATCACCCGCTCTACATGCTCGCGTTCACCGCGATGCTGATCTTCTTCACCTACTTCTATGTGGCGATCACCTTCAATCCGCAAGAGGTCGCCGACAACATGAAGAAGTACGGCGGGTTCATCCCCGGCATCCGGGCCGGTAAGCCGACCGAGGAGTACCTCAGCTACGTACTGTCCCGGATCACCTTCNCCGGAGCCTTGTACCTCGCGGTGGTCGCGCTGATCCCGCTGGTGGCGATCGGGCTGGTCAATGCCACGCAGAACTTCGCCTTCGGTGGCACCTCGATCCTGATCATGGTCGGTGTCGCGCTCGACACCGTCAAACAGATCGAGAGTCAGCTGCAGCAGCGCAATTACGAGGGGTTCCTGCGATGAGGTTGATCCTGATGGGTCCGCCCGGCGCGGGCAAGGGGACCCAGGCAAAGGTGATCGGGACCCACTACGGGATCCCGGCGATCTCCACCGGCGACATCTTCCGGGCCAACGTCTCGGCCAACACACCGCTGGGCGCCGAGGCGAAGTCCTACATGGACGCGGGCAGGTACGTTCCCGACGAGGTCACCAACGCCATGGTGCACGACCGGCTCGCGCTGGAGGACTGCGCGCCCGGCTTTCTGCTCGACGGCTATCCGCGTACCACTGCCCAGGTGGCTGAGCTCGACAAGATGCTGGCCGATCTCGGCGTCTCGCTGGATGCCGTGATCGCGCTCACCGTGGAGCAGGACGAACTCGTCAAGCGGCTCCTGCAGCGCGCCCACGTCGAAGGCCGCGCCGATGACACCGAGGACGTGATCCGCACCCGGCAGCATGTCTATGCCGAGGAGACCGCGCCGCTGATCGCGATCTACTCCGAGCGTGGCCTGGTGATCCAGGTCGACGGCATGGGCGATATCGACGGCGTGAGCCATAAGATCTTCGACGCGATCGACGACCGTAACAGGCACTGACGCCGTTCCAGCGGTAGGCGTTTCGTCATGAGCTTTCGCGACCGTGGGGTCGAGATCAAGAACCCCGAGCAGATCAAGACGATGCGCCGCGCCGGGCTGGTGGTCGGTCGCACGCTGGAGTTGCTGCGTACGCACGCTCAGGCGGGCGTGACCACAGGGAGCTGGATGCGANTCGCCGAAGACAACATCCGCTCTTCCGGCGCCGTGCCCTCCTTCAAGGGGTATGCGCACCCACCGTTTCCAGCCAGCATCTGCGCCTCGGTCAACGACGAGGTGGTGCACGGTATCCCTGGCGATCGTGTGCTCGTCGATGGCGACATCGTCTCCATCGACTGCGGCGCGATCGTGGACGGCTGGCACGGTGACGCTGCGATCACTGTCGCGATCGGCGAGGTATCGACCGAGGCGTTGGAGTTGATGCGGGTCACCGAGGAGAGCATGTGGCGGGGATTCGCAGCCGCCAGACTCGGCGGCCGGGTCACCGACATCTCGCACGCCGTTGAGACCTATGTCCATAGCCAAGGCGACTACGGGGTGCTGGAGGACTTCGTCGGCCACGGGATCGGCTCGGCGATGCACCAGCCACCGAACGTGCCCAACTACGGTCGGGCCGGCCGCGGACCCAAGCTCGTCAAGGGCCTGGCATTGGCCGTGGAGCCGATGATCACGCGGGGCTCGATCCAAACCCAGTTGGCCGACGACGAGTGGACCGTTGCAACCGCTGACGGCTCGTTGTCCGCGCATTACGAGAACACCTTCACGCTGACTTCGAACGGTGCTTGGATCCTGACTGCGCTCGACGGGNGAGAGGCCAAGCTCGCCGAACTCGGCGTTCCGTTCGGGCCCCTGGCAGACTGACCTCCATGCCGGAGACAACTCCACGCCGGGCGGTCCGACCTGCTCGCCCGAGGTTGCGTCCTGATGCGCTCACCGTGGGGATCGACATCGGTGGCACCAAGGTGCTGTCAGGCGTCGTGGACGGCAGCGGCAATGTCATCGAGCGACTCCGGCGCCCCACGCTGGGTAGTGATGTCCGCGCCGTCGAAGACACCATCGTGGAGGTGGTCAAGGAGTTCGGCTCCCGGTACGACCTCGCCGCGGTCGGGATCGGTGCGGCCGGCTTCGTGGACGCCACCAGGTCGATAGTCATGTTCGCTCCGCACCTCGCTTGGCGTAACGAACCATTGCGCGCCTCGGTGGCCGAGCGGGTTCGCCTGCCTGTTGTGGTGGACAACGATGCCAACGCTGCAGGTCTGGCCGAGTGCCGGTTCGGTGCAGGGGTCGGGCACAGGTACGTCATGTGTGCGACGCTCGGCACCGGCATCGGCGGTGCGCTGCTGATCGATGGCCGGATCCACCGGGGCGCCAATGGGATGGCCGGTGAGTTCGGGCACATCCAGATGGTCGAGGGCGGACACCGCTGCCCGTGCGGTAACCGGGGCTGCCTGGAGCAGTACGCCTCGGGGCGGGCATTGGAGCGTGAGGCGCGTGAACTGATTGCGGCGAACTCTCCGGTGGCGCACCGCCTGACCGAGATCTGCGATGGTGACCCCACGAAGCTGACCGGTCCCGATGTCACCGATGCCGCCAAGGAGGGCGACCCGCTCTCGATCGAGTTGCTTGCCGATGTGGGCCACTGGCTCGGCGTGGGCCTGGCCGGATTCGCGGCTGCGTTCGACCCCAGCCTGGTCATCATCGGGGGAGGGGTCTCCGATGCGGGGAATCTGCTGCTGGAGCCGACCCGCAAGTCGTTCTCCCGGGCGCTGGTGGGTCGTGGCTTCCGCGCCGAGCCTCAGATCGTCGCTGCCCGGATGGGTCCGGAGGCCAACTTCATCGGCGCTGCGGACATGGCCCGCTCCGCGGCAAGTCGCTCTCTGCGCTCCCGGCGCCGTCGGGAAGGCCAGCCTCGCCGGGAGAGTTGGTTCCGCCGGCCCGTGGACTAGGTGCCGATTGGTGTGGAGACGCCCGGGCGGGTAGAGTTCATCCTTGGCCCAACGTGGGTCTGTTGTGTGGTGCCTCGCGGCTGCCCGCGCCTCACCGCATCTGTCGATCGAAATCATCGGTCGGTGGTGCTGTGTTCCCCGGGAAAGAGGCTCACCCGACGTCTCACGAGGTCCACTGGCGATGACAATCGACAGGCGGTTCCCAGGCCAACCGGTAGACAACTATCAGCGGAGAAGATTGCGGAGGACATGCCGAAGAAAGAAGGCGTGATCGAGATCGAAGGCACGGTGGCTGAGGCGCTCCCGAACGCGATGTTCCGGGTCGAGCTCACCAACGGGCACAAGGTCCTCGCCCATATCAGCGGCAAGATGCGTCAGCACTACATCCGGATCCTTCCGNGGGACACCGTCGTCGTCGAGCTCTCGCCGTACGACCTGACCCGTGNNGCCGCATCGTCTACCGGTGGAAGTAACCACCAGCCGAACTGAAAGGTCCTTCTCGTGAAGGTCAATCCCAGCGTCAAACCGATCTGTGACAAGTGCAAGGTGATTCGTCGCCATGGCCGCGTCATGGTGATTTGCGAGAACCCGCGTCACAAGCAGCGCCAAGGCTGAGACCGAGGAGTGAGGCGGAGGGATGCCGCGCAGCGGCATCCGGAGCCGAGCCCCACAGGTTGAAGCGAAAACAGCACAGCTGAGTAACCGACAAACTGAATACACCTTGAATCGTGATCGCTGCTCAGGCAACCGCCTGAGTTCACCTCGGACCAGAGGCCGGAGCCCGCAACGCCGGGACGCGACATGATCCGACACCTCTGGGAGAACCGAAGGAGACTGCCTTTATGGCACGCCTCGTTGGTGTGGACCTGCCGCGCGACAAGCGCATCGAGGTCGCACTCACTTATATCTACGGTATTGGCCGTACTCGCGCCCAGAAGGTCCTGGCGGCCACGGGCGTCAACCCGGATCTCCGCGTCCACGAGTTGGGCGACGAGGAGCTGGTGAAGCTCCGCGACGAGATCGAAGGCAACTTCAAGATCGAGGGTGACCTCCGTCGTGAGGTCCAAGCCGACATCCGTCGCAAGATCGAGATCGGCAGCTACCAGGGCCGCAGGCACCGGATGAACCTGCCTGTGCGTGGTCAGCGCACCAAGACCAACGCGCGTACCCGCAAGGGTCCCAAGCGCACCGTCGCCGGCAAGAAGAAGGCACGCTGAGGCTGGCCCACGCGGCCCAGCTCAGTTGATCTGCCGACTTCCTCATTACTTCACCAGCAACTTCAGGAGTTCAACAGATGCCTCCCAAGGCTCGTGCAACCGGCGCCAAGAAGGTGCGCCGCAAAGAGAAGAAGAACGTCGCCAGCGGCGAAGCTCACATCAAGAGCACGTTCAACAACACCATTGTCACCATCACCGACCCGACAGGTGCGGTGATCTCGTGGGCTTCTGCCGGCACCGTCGGCTTCAAGGGCTCGCGTAAGTCCACCCCGTACGCCGCGCAGATGGCTGCCGAGGCCGCGGGTCGCCGCGCCATGGAGCACGGCATGAAGAAGATCGACGTGTTCGTCAAGGGCCCGGGCTCGGGCCGCGAGACCGCGATCCGGTCCCTGGGTGCCATCGGCCTGGAGGTCGGCACCATCCAGGACGTGACCCCCACCCCGCACAACGGCTGCCGGCCCNCCAAGCGCCGCCGCGTCTGAGCCGTTAACACCTAAGCAGAAGAAGGAGACTTATAGCCATGGCCCGTTACACCGGCCCCATGACCAAGAAGTCGCGTCGACTGGGTGTTGACCTCGTCGGTGGCGACGCGGCGTACGAGCGCCGTCCCTACCCGCCCGGCCAGCACGGCCGCGGCCGCATCAAGGAGTCGGAGTACCTCCTGCAGCTCCGCGAGAAGCAGAAGGCCCGTATCTCCTACGGCATCTTGGAGAAGCAGTTCATCCGGTATTACCACGAGGCGTCGCGTCGCCCCGGCAAAACCGGTGACAACTTGCTGCAGCTGCTCGAGTGCCGTCTCGACAACGTTGTCTACCGCGCCGGCTTCGCCCGCACGCGCCGCCAGGCCCGTCAGCTGGTCAGCCACGGCCACTTCCTGGTCAACGGCAAGAAGGTCAACATCCCGTCCTTCCAGGTGACTCAGTACGACGTGATCGACGTGCGCGAGAAGTCGCTGGAGATGACCCCGTTCATCGTGGCTCGGGAGACGCACGGCGAGCGTGTCGTGCCTGCCTGGATGCAGGTGCTTCCCGAGCGCATGCGCATCCTGGTCCACAGTGTCCCGGTCCGGGCGCAGATCGACGTCCCGGTCCAAGAGCAGCTCATCGTCGAGTACTACTCGAAGAAGTGAGTCAGGCGCCTCCGGCTCGCATCCGCGGTCGGAGGCANNTCACTCCCAAAAGTCGAGGCCCTCATATAGCGGTCGGCCTCGGGAAGGAAGAATCACGTGCTTATCGCTCAGCGCNCCCTGCTGTCTGAAGAGGTAGTCGACGAGTTCCGCTCGAAGTTCGTCATCGAGCCCTTGGAGCCCGGTTTCGGCTACACGCTCGGAAACTCGTTGCGTCGTACTCTGCTCTCCTCGATCCCTGGTGCCGCTGTTACCAGCATCCGGATCGACGGCGTGCTCCATGAGTTCTCCACGATCGAGGGCGTCAAGGAGGACGTCACCGAGATCATCTTGAACCTCAAGGACCTGGTCGTCTCCTCCGAGCACGACGAGCCCGTCACCATGTACCTGCGCAAGCAGGGTCCTGGTGAGGTCACCGCCGCCGACATCCAGCCCCCGGCCGGTGTCGAGGTGCACAGCCCTGACCTGAAGATCGCCACCCTCAACGACAAGGGCAAGCTCGAGATGGAGCTGGTCGTCGAGCGGGGTCGCGGTTACGTCTCCTCGGTCCAGAACAAGGGCCTCGACAACGAGATCGGCCGGATGCCGGTCGACTCGATCTACTCACCCGTACTCAAGGTGACCTACAAGGTCGAGGCCACCCGTGTCGAGCAGCGCACCGACTTCGACAAGCTGATCATCGACGTCGAGACCAAGCAGTCGATGAAGCCGCGTGACGCGATTGCCTCTGCCGGTAAGACCCTGGTCGAGCTCTTCGGCCTGGCTCGTGAATTGAACGTCGAGGCCGAGGGTATCGACATCGGTCCCTCCCCGGTCGATGAGCAGCTCGCCGCCGACTTGGCTCTGCCGGTCGAGGACCTGCAGCTCACCGTGCGGTCCTACAACTGCCTCAAGCGCGAGGGCATCCACACCGTGGGTGAGCTCATCTCTCGCTCCGAGCAGGACCTGCTCGACATTCGCAACTTCGGCGCGAAGTCGATCGACGAGGTCAAGGCCAAGCTGCACGAGATGGGCCTGGCTCTCAAGGACAGCGCTCCCGGCTTCGACCCGTCCATGGTCCTGGGCCAGTACGACGACGACGAAGACGACAGTTTTGTCGAAGACGAACAGTACTGAGTAACAACTATCCGGGTACCTGGTACGGCCCGGGAGGAATGAGGAATGGCAATGCCTGCTCCGAAGAAGGGCGCCCGCCTCGGCGGCAGTCCGGCGCACCAGCGATTGATCCTGTCGAACCTGGCCACCAGCCTGTTCGAGCACGGTCGCATCACTACTACCGAGGCCAAGGCTCGCCAGCTTCGCCCGTTCGCGGAGAAGCTGATCACCAAGGCCAAGAAGGGCGACCTGCACAACCGGCGCCTGGTGTTGCGGACGATCCGCGACAAGGGCATCGTGCACGTGCTTTTCACCGAGATCGCGCCCGGTTTCGCCGAGCGTCCCGGTGGCTACACCCGGATCACCAAGATCGGTCCGCGTAAGGGCGACAACGCCCCGATGGCGGTCATCGAGTTGGTGACCGAGGCGTACGAGCCCAAGGCCTCGAACAAGACCGCCAAGGAGGCCGCTGCTCCAGTCGAGGAGCCGGCAGTCGAAGAGGCAACTGAAGAGGTAGCCGAAGACGCAGCAGTCTCGACCGAGGATGTCGCCGAGGAGGCCCCTGAAGCTGCGGAGGCAGCCGATGCCGCCGAGGATGCGGCGTCTGCAGATGCCGAGGAAGTCGAAGCTGAGGGTGCCGAGGAAGCAGCCGAGCCGGTTACCGAGGCTGAGGCCGGCGATGAGCCTGCCGAGTCCGATAAGGCCTGACAACGCCGTTGACAAGGCCCGGCCCCCGATTGGGGCCGGGCCTTGTTGTATCTGCCGGTATTCGCCGCTCCTTGCTGAACACAGGATGACGCCCTGAGAGGATGTACGGATGCGGCTGCGACTGGAGGTGGCGTACGACGGCGCCGAGTTCCACGGCTGGGCGCGGCAGCCGCAGTTGCGTACGGTCCAGGCAGAGCTCGAGGCGGCGCTGCAGACGGTGTTGCGAGTTCCGGTGGCACTGACCTGTGCAGGGCGCACCGATACCGGCGTGCATGCCCGAGGCCAGGTCGCCCATCTGGATCTGGATCCCGACGCGCTGGCCCAAGCCGCCGGCCGCTCCCCGGCGACACCTGTCGAGGCGCTGCTGCGGCGACTGAACGGGGTGCTGCCCGACGATCTGGTCGTCAACAGTTGCCAGGTTGCCGACCCTGGGTTCGATGCCCGATTCTCCGCGGTGTGGCGACGTTACTGCTATCGCATCGTCGACGATCCCGCTGCGGCCGATCCTCTGACGCGTGGCTTCACGTTGCGCTGGCCGCGGCGCCTGGACGAGTCCGCGATGAACCAGGCGGCGTCGGGGTTGCTCGGGTTGGGCGACTTCGCAGCCTTTNGTCGAGCGCGGGAGGGCGCGACAACGATCCGCACGTTGCTGGAGCTACGTACCGAGAGAACGACCGATCGTGGGCTGGAGACGACCGTCGTCGCCGACGCCTTCTGCCACAACATGGTGCGTGCGTTGATGGGCGGTCTGATCGCGGTCGGGGAGGGTCGGCTTCCACCTGAGTTGCTGGCCGAGATCCGGTCCGCCGGTGTGCGCGATTCACGTATCCCGGTAGTGCCTGCTCATGGCCTCACTTTGGAAGAGGTCGGCTACCCCGATGCTGACGATCTCGCAGAGCAGGCCAAGCGTGCCCGTTCACGACGCGACACGGAGCCGATCAGTGAATGAAAATGACGAACACTACTTCACGGCCGACCCGTCGGTGGCCTTCGAGCGCAAGCCAGTTCTGGCCGAGGTCTGGGGATCTCCGCTCGAGCTGGCCAGCGGATCGGGGTCTTCTCCCACGGCAGGCTCGACGTGGGAACCGCGGTCCTGTTCCGTGAGACCGAGCCGCCGGAGCCCCCGGCGGCCGGGGTACCTACCTCGATCTGGGTTGCGGGTACGGCGTGATCGGGTTGGCGTTGGCCACTCACGTGGCGGATGCGACTGTCTGGGGGATCGACGTCAACGAACGTGCCGTCTTGCTGGCCAACCAGAATGCCGCTGCCCTGGGGCTCGCCGGGCGCTATCGTGCCGCGCTTCCTGACGAGGTGCCCGATGATCTGGTCTTCGACGAGATTTGGTCGAATCCACCGATCCGGATCGGCAAGCAGGCCTTACACGCTCTGCTGTTGCGATGGTTCCCGCGTCTGGCCCCCGGAGGCCGAGCGGTGCTGGTGGTGGGTAAGAACCTCGGCGCCGACTCTCTGCAACGGTGGCTGGGGGAGCAGGGTTTCCCGAGCGTCCGGCTGGCCGGCGCCAAGGGCTTCCGAGTGCTCGAGGTGCGCCGGTGACGCCAGTCCCGCCTAGGTCGTTCAAAGGCCGCTGATGAGGTGAGGCATGATCGGTCCGTGACCACCTATGTGTACGACTTCGCTGAAGGCAACAAGGACCAGAAGGAACTGCTCGGTGGCAAGGGAGCCAACCTCGCCGAGATGACCAACCTTGGATTGCCGGTGCCGCCTGGGTTCACGATCACCACCGAGGCTTGTCGGGCCTTCCTAGCCACCGGAAACATGCCGGACGGGCTGGCTGAGGAGATCACCCGGCATCTGGCGACACTGGAGCAGACGATGGGTAAGCGCCTGGGTGACCCGGTCGACCCACTCTTGGTCTCGGTACGCTCCGGTGCTGCTCATTCGATGCCCGGAATGATGGAAACGGTGCTCAACGTCGGCCTCAACGACAAGTCGGTGCTCGGTCTTGCCGAACAAGCCGGTAACGAGCGCTTCGCCTGGGACTCCTACCGTCGCCTGGTCGCGATGTTCGGTCGCACCGTGCTCGGCGTCGACGGGTTCGAGGATGCCCTGGACGAGCTCAAAGGCCAGCGTGCCGACACCGATCTCTCGGCCGAGGAACTGCGTGGTCTGGTGGATACCTTCAAACAGATCATCGGCAGTGCGACCGGCCGTGAGTTCCCTCAGGACCCGCGTGAGCAGCTTGACCTCGCGGTGCGGGCCGTCTTCGAGTCCTGGAACACCGAGCGTGCCATCCTTTATCGTCGCCAGGAGCGGATCCCCGGTGATATGGGAACAGCGGTCAACATCGGCACCATGGTCTTCGGCAATCTCGGGGCCGGATCGGGCACCGGGGTGGCGTTTACCCGAGACCCGGCGAGTGGTGCCCAAGGCGTGTACGGCGACTACCTGGAGAACGCACAGGGTGAGGACGTCGTCGCGGGCATCCGCAACACGGTTCCACTTGCTGAGCTCGAGCAGCTCGACAAGACCTCCTACGACGAGCTGATGTCCATCATGAGCACCTTGGAGGAGCACTATCGCGACCTGTGCGACATCGAGTTCACCATCGAGCGCGGCAAGCTGTGGATGCTCCAGACCCGGGTCGGGAAGCGCACTGCGGCCGCCGCCTTCCGGATCGCCACCCAGCTGGTCGATCAAGGCATGATCGACCTGGACGAGGCAGTGCGCCGGGTGCGGGGCGACCAGCTCGTCCAACTCATGTTCCCGCGTTTCTCGACTTCGGCTCCGCGGCAACTGCTCACCAAGGGGATGAACGCCTCGCCGGGGGCAGCGGTCGGCGTGGCGGTTTTCTCCTCCGAGGAGGCGGTGGCGCGCGCGGCTGAAGGCCAAGACGTGATCCTGGTGCGCCGGGAGACCAACCCCGAGGACCTGCACGGAATGGTCGCGGCTCGCGGGATCCTGACCTCGCGTGGCGGCAAGACCTCCCATGCGGCGGTTGTCGCCCGAGGCATGGGTCGGACCTGCGTCTGCGGTGCCGATGAGCTGGATGTGGACGTACGCCGCGGCCTGTTCCGAGCCGCCAAAGGGGAAACCGTCTACGAGGGTGACGTGATCTCGATCGACGGCACCACCGGCGAGGTGTTCCTCGGTGCAGTCGAGGTCGAGGACAGCCTGATCGTGCGCCACTTCGAAGGCGAGGAGATCGATGACGACCTGGTCCAGGCAGTGGCCCGGTTGATGTCACATGCTGACCGGGCTCGCCGGCTGGGAGTGCGGGCGAATGCCGACACTCCGCAAGACGCCGGGCGGGCGCGTCGGTTCGGTGCCCAGGGAATCGGACTCTGCCGCACCGAGCACATGTTCCTCGGTGAGCGGCGCGAATTGGTCGAGCGGCTGATCCTGGCCGAGGACGACCAGGAGCGCGAGGCTGCGCTGGCGGACCTGCTGCCGTTGCAGCGCGCCGACTTCGAGGAGATCTTCGAGGCAATGGACGGGTTGCCGGTCACGATCCGGCTGATCGACCCGCCGCTGCACGAGTTCTTGCCCGGCCTGACCGAGCTCTCGATGCGGGTGGCCGCGGCCGAGGCTGTGGGGAAGGCTGATCGCCGTGACCTGCGGATGCTCGAGGCAGTCAGGCGGATGGATGAGGAGAACCCGATGCTCGGTCTGCGCGGAGTGCGCCTGGGCATCGTGATCCGCGGCCTGTTCGGCATGCAGACTCGCGCGATCCTGGAAGCTGCTGCAGCCCGCATCGCCAAGGGAGGCGACCCGCGGCCGGAGATCATGATCCCGCTGGTTGCCGCCGTTCAGGAACTGGAGTTGGTCAAGGCCGATGTGATCAGCGTGGCGAGCCAGGTGCGCGCTGAGACCGGCGCAGACCTGCGGTTCGAGGTCGGCACCATGATCGAGTTGCCGCGGGCAGCGATGACCGCCGATGAGATCGCCGAGGCGGCGGAGTTCTTCTCCTTCGGCACCAACGACCTCACCCAGATGACCTGGGGTTTCTCCCGGGACGACGTGGAGGCGGCGTTCTTCTCGACATATTTGGACAAAGGCATTTTCGGAGTCAGCCCGTTCGAGACCCTCGACCGTGACGGGGTGGGCGCGCTGGTCGCGACCGCCGTGGAGAAGGGCAGGCGGACCCGCCCCGACCTACACCTCGGCGTCTGCGGTGAGCACGGTGGCGACCCCGACTCGGTGCATTTCTTCCACGAGGTCGGCCTGGACTACGTCTCCTGCTCGCCGTTCCGGGTGCCGGTGGCCAGGCTGGAGGCAGGCCGAGCAGCGCTGGGCTGATCCCATCGTTCTGAAACCCGGTCGCGCGTAGGCGCCCGACCCGGGACAATCGCTGATCGTGGGACATGTCGATGTCGCCGGAGTGCGCTATGAGTTGCCGGACGGCAGGGTGCTTCTCGACGACGTCTCCTTCCGGGTCGGCGAGGGCGCGAAGGTCGCACTGGTAGGCGCCAACGGCGCCGGCAAGACCACACTGCTGCGCATCATCACCGGAGAGCTGGACCCTCATGGTGGTGCGGTGACCCGCTCCGGTGGCGTTGGGGTGATGCGACAGCTGTTGGTGGGTGTCGGTGAGTCTGAATCCACCGACGGTAGGGGATTCACTGTCGAGGATCTACTGTCCGTGGTAGCGCCTCCGCGCGCTCGAACCGCCGCAGCGCAGGTGGAAACGGCCGAACTTGCGCTGATGGAGACCGACGACGAGAAAACCCAAATGGCTTATGCCGAGGCGCTCGCCGAATGGGCCGATGCCGGCGGCTACGACCTGGAGGTCACCTGGGACGTCTGTTGCACCCGCGCCCTGGGGCTGCCCTACGACCGGGTCAAGTACCGCGATCTGTCGACGCTGAGCGGCGGTGAACAAAAACGCCTGGTGCTGGAGTATCTCCTGGACGGTCCGGACGAGGTTTTGTTGCTCGATGAACCGGACAACTTCCTCGACGTTCCCGGCAAGCAGTGGCTGGAGCGCAGGATTACCGAGTCGGCCAAGACCATCTTGTTCATCAGTCACGACCGGGAGCTCCTCGACAACACCGCAACCCGGGTGGTCACCGTCGAGCTCGGGGTATCCGGCAACACGGCCTGGACCCATCCCGGTGGTTTCGCGACCTATCAGGTAGCTCGCCGCGACCGATTCGCGCGTTTGGAGGAGCTGCGCCGGCGGTGGGACGAGGAGCACGAGAAGCTCAAGACCTTGGTGACGACGCTGCGGCAGAAGTCCGCATACAACGACGGGATGGCTTCGCGCTATCAGGCCGCCCAGACCAGGCTGCGCAAGTTCGAGGAGGCCGGCCCGCCGGTCCAGCAGCCGCGTGAGCAACAGGTCACGATGCGGCTGTCCGGCGGTCGCACCGGGAAGCGAGCGCTGGTCTGCGAGGCATTGGAGCTGACCGGGCTGATGCGTCCCTTCGACTTGGAGGTCTGGTACGGCGAGCGGGTCGCGGTGTTGGGTAGCAACGGCTCGGGCAAGTCGCACTTCCTGCGGTTATTGGCCGCCGGAGGAACCGAGCCCGAGCTAGGACATCTGCCGGTCGGCGATCGCCCGGTCGAGCACGTCGCCCACACAGGTCGGGCGCGACTGGGGGCTCGGGTTCGGCCCGGGTGGTTCGTGCAGACCCATCAGCACCCCGAGCTCGTCGGTCGCACGCTGCTGGAGATCCTGCATCGCGGCGACGCCTCGCCCGATGGAAGGGGTCGGGCCGGGATGGGCAGGGAGCAGGCGAGCCGAGCGCTGGACAGGTACGAGTTGGCCCACGCTGCCGAGCAGCGGTTCGAGTCGCTCTCAGGTGGGCAGCAAGCGCGCCTGCAGATCCTGCTGCTCGAGCTGGCGGGAGCGACGATGCTGTTACTCGACGAGCCGACCGACAACCTCGATGTGACCTCGGCCGAAGCGCTGGAGGAGGGGCTCGCGAGCTTCGAGGGAACGGTTATCTCAGTGACCCACGACAGGTGGTTCGCCCGCGCCTTCGACAGGTTCGTGATCTTCGGAGCCGACGGCCAGGTGTACGAGGCTCCCGGCCCAATCTGGGATGAGGGCCGGGTCAGCCGGGTCCGGTGACTGCTACTTCCAGCGCTCGGAGGCCGCGACGTAATCCAGGGTGCGGTCGCCGGTGTAGATCTGCTTGGGCCGGGCGATCTTCTGCTCGGGGTCCTGAACGAGCTCCAGCCATTGGGCCAGCCAGCCCGAGGTGCGCGGGATCGCGAACAGCACGGTGAACATCTCCGGCGGGAACTGCAGGGCCTCGTAGATCAGGCCGGAGTAGAAGTCGACGTTGGGGTAGAGCTTGCGTTTGACGAAATACTCGTCGGACAGCGCGATCTTCTCCAGTTCCTGGGCGATCTTGAGCAAGGGGTTGACCCCGGTGACCTCGAAGACATCGTCGCAGGCCTTCTTGATGATCTTGGCGCGTGGGTCGTAGTTCTTGTAGACCCTGTGCCCGAAGCCCATCAGCTTCTCTTTGCCGCTTTTCACGCCCTCGATGAACTCGGAGATGTTGTCGACGGTGCCGATTCGTCGCAGCATTCGCAGCACGGCCTCGTTGGCGCCGCCGTGCAACGGGCCGTACAGTGCCGCGATGCCCGCGGCGGTAGCGGAGTAGGGGTCGACCTGGGAAGAGCCCACCGACCGGACCGCGTTGGTCGAGCAATTCTGTTCGTGGTCGGCGTGCAGGATGAACAACACTTCGAGTGCGCGGATCAGCCGCTCGTCGGCGACGAACTTCTGCTCGCTCATCTTGAACAGCATCGAGAGGAAGTTCGCGGCGTAGCCGAGCTCGTTGTCGGGGTAGACGTACGGCTTGCCCTGGGCGTGCCGGAACGACCAGGCCCCCAGCGTCGGCATCTTCGCGATCAGCCGCACGATCTGGATGTGGCGCAAGTCGGGGTCGGAGATGCGACTGGACTCGGGGTAGAAAGTGGAAAGGGCCCCGACCGACGCCTGCAGCATCCCCATCGGGTGTGCGTCGTACCGGAAGCCCTCCATGAAGCTGCGCAGGTTCTCATGTACGAACGTGTGATAGGTGATCTCGTGCACCCACGTCTCGTACTGGGCCTTGGTCGGCAGCTGCCCATGGATAAGCAGATAGGCGACCTCGAGATAGCTCGACTTCTCCGCGAGCTGCTCGATCGGGTACCCGCGATACTCCAAGATGCCCTTGTCGCCATCGATGAAAGTCACCGAGCTACGGCACGAGGCGGTGTTGGTGAACCCCGGGTCGTAGACCGCGAGGCCGGGCTCGGATTCGGTGACCCTGATCCGCCCGAACTCGGCTGCTTTGACGGTCCCGTCGATGATCGGCACCTCGTAGATTTGACCGGTGCGATTGTCGGTCACGCTCAGGGTCTGGTTGCCTGCCTCGGCGTCAGCGGTAGTGGCGCCTCCGGCGTTGGCCGTTGTCTCGGTCACGTCGGCTCCTCGGTAACGAGCGGTGGCTCGAACGGTGGGGTCTAGGTCAAACCTAGTCCGATGCTGTCCAACCCGGGCAACTGGGTCGCGATTTTGACCCCACGCCGCCGTGGCCGGTAATCTTGTCGGTCGCGGCTCCTGCCGCTCCACTACCTGCAAGTCAGTGGGGCAGACCCGGTCTCTCGCAGCCCAGCGAGTGGATGCGGGCAGTGTTCGTCAGAAGCCGTGGCACGATCCCCATTCCCGGGGTTTCCGGGAATGGCCACACGAACGAGAAAGGCGCACCGACGTGCGTACTTATAGCCCGAAGCCCGCTGACATCCAGCGTGAGTGGTTCGTCATCGACGCCACCGACGTGGTCCTGGGGCGCCTCGCCGTCCAGACCGCGAACCTCATCCGCGGCAAGCACAAGCCGACTTTCGCTCCGCACGTCGACGGCGGTGACTTCGTCATCATCGTCAACGCCGACAAGGTTGCCCTGTCCGGCAACAAGAGGGTCACCAAGCTCGCCTACCGCCACTCGGGTTACCCGGGCGGCCTCTCCGCTACTCCGTTCGGCGAACTGCTGGACAAGGACCCGCGCAAGGCCATCGAGAAGGCTGTTTGGGGCATGCTCCCCAAGAACCGCCTCGGTCGCCAGATGCTGAAGAAGCTCAAGGTCTACGCCGGTCCTGAGCACCCGCACCAGGCCCAGAAGGCCACGCCGTTCGAGATCAAGCAGATCTCCCAGTGAGCACCGAGGATTTGAACGTGTCAGAGAACGAGAACAACAGTGCCGCCGTCGTCGACGAGTCTGCTGAGACCGACAGCACCGAAGAGACCTACGAGGTCGATGAGCGCGGTGTCGCCTACAGCTCCGAAAGCGCTCGTCCCGCCGACGCGCCGGCTCGCCCCGCCACCATCGCTCCAGCTGCTGCCACCGGCCGTCGCAAGCAGGCTGTGGCCCGGGTACGCCTGGTCCCCGGCACCGGACAGTGGACCGTCAACGGCCGTGCTCTGGACAACTACTTCCCGAACAAGCTGCACCAGCAGGTCGTCAACGAGCCGTTCGTCGCCACCGACCTCGTCGGCCGTTTCGACGTGATCGCCCGTATCCACGGCGGTGGCGTGACAGGTCAGGCCGGCGCGCTACGTCTGGGCGTTGCCCGGGCCCTCAACGCCGTCGACGTCGAGGCCAACCGCCCCGAGTTGAAGAAGGCCGGTCTGCTCACCCGCGACGCCCGCGTCATCGAACGTAAGAAGGCCGGCTTGAAGAAAGCCCGTAAGGCTCCCCAATACAGCAAGCGCTGACCCTTGGCTCGTGTGTTCGGCACCGACGGCGTACGCGGTCTCGCGAACGTCGATCTGACCGCCGAGCTGGCTCTGGACCTCGCGGTTGCCGCTGCGCATGTGCTCGGCGAGGCCGGTGTCTTTTCCGGACACCGGCCATTGGCCGTTGTCGGCCGTGACACTCGTGCGTCCGGTGAGTTCCTGGAGGCAGCAGTGGTCGCCGGACTTGCCTCCGCCGGCGTCGACGTCCTGCGGCTGGGCGTATTGCCCACCCCAGGTGTGGCCTACCTGACGGCTACCTCAGGTGCCGACCTCGGAGTCGTGATCTCGGCCTCCCACAATCCGATGCCCGACAACGGGATCAAGTTCCTCGCCCGAGGCGGAGTGAAGCTCGACGACGAGATCGAGCGCTCCATCGAGCGGCGGCTGGAAGAACCCTGGGAGCGCCCCACCGGCGCCGCGGTCGGCCGGATCAGCCGCTTCGAGGACGCTGTGCCCACCTACGTCAGGCACCTTGTCGGCACGGTTCCGGTGTCGCTGGACGGGTTGCGCGTGGTGGTGGACTGCGCCCACGGTGCCGCGTTCGTGACAGCACCGACCGCGTTGCGTGAAGCCGGAGCGGACGTGATCGCGGTGTGTGACCAGCCCGACGGGCTCAACATCAACGATGGTTGTGGCTCCACCCATCTCGAACTGCTTCAGGCTGCTGTGCTCACCCATCGCGCCGACCTGGGAATCGCGCTCGACGGGGATGCCGACCGCTGCCTGGCCGTCGATGCGGCAGGTGAGCCGGTGGACGGGGACCAGATCCTGGCGATCCTGGCGCTCGCGATGCGGGAATCCGGCCGGCTCAAGGACGACACCGTGGTGGCGACCGTGATGAGCAACCTTGGGTTCGCCCAAGCGATGCAGCGCGCCGGAATCACCGTGCAGCAGACGGCCGTTGGCGACCGCTATGTCTTGGAGGCGATGAGCCATGCCGGCTACACCCTGGGCGGGGAGCAGTCCGGTCATGTCATCCTCAGCGAGCACGCCACCACCGGCGACGGAACGCTGACCGCGTTGCAGTTGCTGGCTCGGATGGCCGCCACCCAGCGGCCGCTGGCGGACCTGGCCGGCGTGATGGACCGGCTCCCGCAGGTCCTGCTCAACGTCAAGGAGGTCGACAAGGATCGTGTCGACGACGTAGCGCTCATCGCCGCGGTCGCTGCCGCGGAGATCGAGCTCGGGGACAGCGGCAGGGTGCTGTTGCGGCCGTCCGGGACCGAGCCGCTGGTGCGGGTGATGGTGGAAGCCCCGACCCAGGCCGACGCCCAGCGTGTCGCCGAGCAACTCGCCGATGTCGTACGGGAGCGCCTCGCACTCTGATTCGGCGGGCGGCTACAGCTTCCAATCACCCACAAGACAGCCGCGCCGCGAGCTCGAGAGGCACACTACACCATCTATAGATGGTGTAGTGTCCAAGCCTGGTGTACTCGGGCGACTCGGATCCGGGCGCGCCCGAGTTGAACGGGGAAGCATATGGGTCGAACGGTGATGTCTTCGGCTGCGATCATCGTCGCAGTGGCAGGTTTTCCAGTGTTGCAGGGATTGGCGAATAGTTCGGCAGCCGATGAGTTGCTGACCACCGGCACTGTGCTCAGTACCCCGCGACCTCGGCAGTGACTGACGTCCTGATCGATGCCTCCTCGCCGGCGGCACCGACGGGGCTATCGAGGCGGGGGCGGGCAGCGTGCCCAAGCCGCGACGTCGGCGGCTGCCGCAGCGCCGGTCGGCTGCACCTACAAGATCGATGCCAGACCGCAGCGTCGGGTCAGCGTGATCGAGTTGCACAACGCGACGAACTCCAACGTGAGCTGGTCTTATGGGAAGAAGGCGGACTCGAGCATCGACATCGGCTACAACCTCCCGGGCCAGGGCTGGAAGATCGGCGGTTCCTACAAGGTCTCGAACAACGCGGGCGCCGAGGTCGGCGGGACCATCAAGGAGCGGCTCAACGCCTACGTGCGCACCGACTTCCTATGGGCCGACGGGCACTACACTCACCCCACCGCTCCGAACGGGACCTGGTGCTTCTACGGACCGGCGAATCCGGTGTACCAAGTCGGCTCGAAGCGCCGCGACGCAACCGAGTGGGTGGGCGGTGCCGGCATCAACAAGACCCTCCCGGGCGCTGAGTATCTGGGTTGCGACACCGGGACCCGACCCCAGCATCGTATTGGCGTTAGGGTCGGCCACTACTTCAGCCGATACACCGAGAATGCGGCGAAGATCTCCGGCGCTGTCGACCTCGGCCCGCTCTCGGTCGGCGCGGACAGCGGATACTCCAGCAACGTAGGAATGCGCTGGGACTCCAAGCGCGGAAACGGAATCTGGCTGTGCGGAACCAACTACCCCCGCCGACTGCCGGTGTGGTCCATGCCCAGAATCGGCCGTAACCGGCTCGGTCTCGTTCCTGGACTAGCCCTCCTCGGAGCGGTTGCGGTCTTGGCTTCGTGCGGCGCTAGCCGTGGGTCGGGGCCGGTCGTGTTCCAAGGGGCCGATGTACGCAACTACTCCGGTGGCTACACCACTGCGGGGACGCAGATGCTCTTCGGTACGGCGATCGTAGAGAACAATGGCTCTAAGACGGCCATGCTTATGGACGCGAGCCTGGTTGGTGATGTCTCCGCGGATCAGGCCGAGGTCGACGAGGTGCGCGTGATGCTGCTTCGCCCGGGGCGGACTGACCTCATCGTGGGACCCTGGCCCGATGAGTACTACAAGCAGAACTCAGTTCCGCTGAAGGGCTTCCAGTTGGAACCGGGGGACGAAGCCGCAGTGCTGTACATCATTAGCGTGCACGAGACCGGCGTCTGGAACTGGCCGACAATGTCACTGAAGTATCGGGCTGGCAGGTGGACACATACGACCACTGCATTGACGGGATTCCAGGTCTGTCCACCGGACGATCAGGAATGCCCGGAGATGGAACTGCCCTAGACCTGAGCGCTCGCGGTGATCGGTCTGCCGCTACAGCTTCCGCAGCCGCACCCAGCGGATCGAGTGATCCGGTGCCTTGCGGAGCACCAAGGTCGCGCGGCCCCGGGTGGGCAGGATGTTCTGCTCCAGGTTGGGGCCGTTAGTGGTGTCCCAGATTCGCTCTGCCTCCACCACTGCTTGCCCGACCGTCAGCGAGGCGTACTTCGAGAAGTACGACTGGGGGTCGGTGAACGCCGTCTCGCGCAAACGCAGGAACCTCTCGCAGTACCACTGTCGGATCGTCTCCTTGGCGGCATCGACATACACCGAGAAGTCGAAGAAGTCGCTCACCGCGAGCCCCGTCGTACCGTCCTCGTGGGTTCTGGCCGGTTGCAACACGTTGAGGCCCTCGACGATCACGATGTCGGGTCGGCTCACGCGAACGGGTTCGTCGGGCACCACGTCGTAGACCAGATGCGAGTACGAGGGTGCGGCAACCTCCTCCTTGCCCGACTTGATGTCCATCACGAAACGCAACAGCGCCTTGCGATCGTAGGACTCGGGNAAGCCTTTGCGGTGCATGATTCCGCGGCGCTCGAGCTCGGCGTTGGGGTAGAGGAAGCCGTCGGTGGTGACCAGCGAGACNCCGGGGTGTTCCGGCCAGTGCGCCAGCATCTGCTGCAGCACCCGCGCTGTGGTGGACTTGCCGACCGCTACCGAGCCGGCCACCCCGATCACGAACGGGGTGCGTGGTGGTTGCGGGCGACCCAAGAACGCCTCCTGCGCCCGGTGCAGGGCGCCGGAGCTTTCGACGTACTTCGACAGCAGCCGGGACAACGGCAGATAGACCTCGTTGACCTCGGCCAGATCGAGCCGGTCGGAGAGTCCCCGCACTCGGCTGATCTCGTCAGGGGTCAACGGCTGATCGGTCTGACGCCCCAGGACAGCCCAGTCGGACCGATCCAGCTCGACATACGGCGAGCCCTCCCGGGTCTCGGCCGGAGAAGACGACATGGGCGCCATTGTCCAACACGGCTCGCGATATGCGCAGGGTCGGTCAGCACTGTGTCTCTCGGTACGCTTCGGGTATGTGCGGAATCGTCGGATACGTAGGCAACAGTCAGGCGCAAGATGTCGTGTTGCGCGGCCTACGGCGCCTGGAGTATCGCGGGTACGACTCCGCCGGCATCGCTCTGGTCGGTGCGCAGGGGATCGCCACCGCCAAGCAGGCGGGCCGGATCACCAACCTCGACAAGGCGCTTGCCGAGGATCCGCTTCCCCGGNCGACCGCCGGCATCGGCCACACCCGGTGGGCGACCCACGGTCCACCCACCGACCGCAACGCGCACCCGCACCTGGGCCAGGACGGGCGGGTCGCGTTGATCCACAACGGGATCATCGAGAACTTCATGACGCTGCGCGAGGGTCTGGAGCGAGCCGGCCACATCCTGGCCTCCGAGACCGACACCGAGGTCGCCGCGCACCTGCTGGAGTTGGAGTACGCCAAGGACGGGGACCTGACGGCAGCGATGCAGCGGCTGTGCCTGCAACTGGAGGGCGCGTTCACCTTGGTGGCGGTTGCCGCTGACGACGACTCCCAGGTGGTGGCTGCCCGCAGGAACTCACCCTTGGTGGTGGGCATCGGCCAAGGCGAGACTTTCGTCGCCTCCGATGTCGCCGCGTTCATCGACTGCACCAGAGAAGCCCTGGAACTGGGTCAGGACCAGGTGGTCACGGTGACCCGCGCCGGAGCGACGGTGACGGACTTCCGCGGCAACCAGGCCGAGCCCAGGCCGTACCATGTCGACTGGGATCTGGCGGCCGCGGAGAAGGACGGCTACGACTGGTTCATGCGCAAGGAGATCTTCGAGCAACCCCGCGCGGTCGCCGACTCCCTGCTGGGCAGGCACGACGCGCAGGGTCGGCTCCAGCTCGACGAGCTGCGAATCTCCAATGAGGAGCTGCGCGAAGTCGACAAGATCATCGTGATCGCCTGCGGCACCAGCTTCTATGCGGGCATGGTCGCCAAGTACGCCATCGAGCATTGGACCCGGATCCCTTGCGAGGTGGAGCTGGCCTCGGAGTTCCGCTACCGGGACCCGATCCTGACCCGGGAGACGCTGGTGGTGGCGATCAGCCAGAGCGGGGAGACTGCCGACACCTTGATGGCCATCCGGTATGCCCGAGAGCAGCGCGCCAAGGTGCTGGCGATCTGCAACACCAACGGTTCCACCATCCCGCGCGAGTCCGATGCGGTGATCTACACCCATGCCGGCCCGGAGATCGGGGTCGCCTCCACCAAGGGTTTCCTGACCCAGTTGATTGCCTGCTATCTGCTGGGGCTCTATCTGGCCCAGGTTCGCGGAACCATGTACGGCGACGAGATCGGCGTGGTGATACGGGAGTTGGAGCAGTCGCCGGAGCGGATCGAGCGAGTCCTCGACAACAGCGAAGCGGTGTACCGGATCGCTCGAGGGATGACCGATTCCAAAGCGGTGCTTTTCTTGGGCCGGCATGCCGGATACCCGGTCGCGCTGGAGGGCGCGCTCAAGCTCAAAGAGCTCGTTTACATCCATGCCGAGGGCTTCGCAGCAGGCGAGCTCAAACACGGGCCGATCGCATTGATCGAGCCAGGCCTTCCGGTGGTGTGTGTGGTGCCTCCATCCGGACACGGCCAGTTGCACAGCAAAGTGATCAGCGGAATCCAAGAGGTCCGCGCTCGAGGCGCGCAGACGATCGTCATCGCCGAGGAGGGTGACGAGGTCGTTGCCGATTTCGCCGATGTGCTGATCAGCATTCCGTGCACGCCGACCCTGTTGCAGCCGCTGGTGGCTGCGGTGCCTATGCAACTGCTGGCGCTGGAGTTCGCGCACACTCTGGGGCACGACGTCGACCAGCCCCGCAACCTGGCCAAGTCCGTCACCGTCGAGTAGCGGTCATGACGATTATTGGGATCGGCGTCGACGTCGTCCACATCGAGCGCTTCCGGCAATCGCTGGAGCGCACCCCGGCATTGGCCACGAAGCTCTTCACCGCCACCGAGCTCCTCCGTAACGAGACCTCGCTGGCTGCGCGATTCGCGGCCAAAGAGGCGATCGCCAAGGCATTGGGCGCTCCGCCGGGGCTGGGATGGCACGACGCCGAGATCGTCACCGAAGCCAGCGGCGCTCCCNGGTTCGAGTTGCGTGGCACCGTTTGGGAGCACGCGAGTGCGATCGGGGTGGTGAGCGTGCACGTCTCACTGACCCACGACGCCGGAGTCGCGACTGCCTTTGTGGTACTCGAGGGTTAGCCCAGACAGTTAGCCCAGACAGGTAGCCCAGACAGTTGGCCCGGACTCTGGAGAGTTGGGTGACTGTCCTACACTCGCCGCCATGCGCACCGCCATCACGGCCGGCGTGGCTCGGGCAACCGGTTGGCTGGTCGTAGTCGCGGTCGCCCTCGCAACCACGATCGGTCTGATCAACCGGATTTTCACCCCCGCGGATGCGCCCTATTTCCTGCTGACTCGCGAGGTGGCCGCCCACCCGTGGGCGTCGCTGGGGCTGCTCGTAGTCAGCTTCGGAGCGTACGGTTGGGTGTTCCGGAAACTGTGCGGCCTGCTCGCAGGCTGGCGCGACGGCGTTCACACCCACCCGCCCCGCGGCCCTCGCACAGCGACCCTGGTCCGCTTCCTCGACTGGATGTTCTCCTCTTGGTGGCGGATCGCGCTGGTGCTCGCGGTGTGCTGGCTACCGTGGTACCTCACCTCCTACCCGGGTCAGCCCAATCCCGACTTCGCCCGGATGCTCGAGGAGTTCCTGCTCACTCGCCCCGACACTGTCGGAGCCACTCCGGCTTATGAGAACTATCCGACCTCGTTCTACCTGTTGCCCGGCGGTGACAGCCTCTGGTCGAACCACCACAACTTCTTCCTGATGCTGTATTACGGCAGCGTCAGCAAGCTGAGCATCACGCTCTTCGGCACCGTGATGCCGGCGATCTACGCGCTGTCGACGGTCACGCTGATCCTTACGCTGGTGGCGTTCGGCCGGGCGTTTGCGATCCTCGGCCGGTTCGTGACCGACTGGAAGATACGCGGCATCGGGTTCGGCTTGGTGGTGTTCTCCCCGCTCATCGCGTTGTGGAGCATGTCCCACAGCAAGAACCAGCTCTTCGCGGCAGGTTTTGCATGGTGGCTCGCGCTGCTCGCCGAGTACTTGCACGCCGAGAGACGGATGCTGCGACGCTGGTACGTCGAGATGGTCCTGGTCGGTGTGCTGATCACCGCAAGCGTGTTGTTCGGCTGGATCCTGCTTGTCTGCCAGGCGATCGCGATGCTGTTCCTGCGTCGTGGCTGGCGTGGGCCGCTGACGGCGATGGCGGTTCCCGCGCTCGTGGTCCATGGCGCGGTGGTGGTGCTGGTAAGTATGGGCACCGTGATCCCCTCGGATCCGATCGAGACCAAGGGCCTGCAACTGCAGCAGCTCACGCTCATCCTCAAAGAGCACCCGGATGCGCTCTCGGCTCAGGATCGCGCCGCATTGTCGCGGATCTTCGACACCGATGTGATGGTGGAGGTGTTCGATCCGGACAGCTCCGACCCGGTGAAGTCGACAGGCCCCTTCATCCGCAAGACCGACAGCTACCAGTACAAGACCGTGCAACCGCAAGATTGGGACGCCTTCAACGGCATCTACCTCCGTGCCGCGTTGAAGTATCCCGGCACCTTCCTGGACGGATTGGTGCTCAAGACCTACCGCTACCTCGATCCGCTCGACAAGGGCACGACGTGGTACCCGGCATGGCAGCCGATTACGATCGCTCGGTCGGTGACTACCGGATTGCGCCGGTGACGTGGGCCCACACCCCGCGCACCTACGTACGCGGCGCGGCGTACGGCTGCTATGNAAGTGATGGGTTGCCGGGTCCTGATCTCGCCGACGCCCCGCATGGTGCTCGTGGTGCTGATCTGCGCTGCGGCGATCGCGGTCGGACGCCGGTATGCCTGGTTCTGGTCGCTCCCGTTCGCTCTGCAGCTCGGGGTGGTGGCGATGTCGCCGCTGAGCGCCGGAGGCCGCTACGGGCTGGGTTTCATGTATGCGCTGGGGATCTTGATCATGGTGATGGCGATTCCG
This sequence comes from Nocardioidaceae bacterium, assembly GCA_013693815.1. Lineage (GTDB taxonomy): Bacteria > Actinomycetota > Actinomycetes > Propionibacteriales > Nocardioidaceae > SSC3. The sequence continues at coordinate 3,062,888 of CP059259.1, read as the reverse complement.
GATCGAAAGCAGGCGCCGTCGGTTGAGCCCGACCCGGACGAGCGAACAACCATCGGTAGCCGGCGAAGTTGACGACCATGCCGCAACCGACCGCCAGTACTTTCGCGGCCGGTTTCGCGGCTGCTTCGGACAACCCCGGCCAGATCGCTTCCTGGGTCGCAAGCGCCCCGAGGATGACCGCGGACTGGACGACGAGCGCGGAGAAGAGCGTGATGGCCACGAAGCCGGCGTAGGTGCCGATACCTGTGGCCTGGGAGGCGAATACCCAGGAGCGATTGAGGAAGAAGCTGATCGTCACGACGATCAGCGTCGAGATGACGTTGGCCAACAGNAGGGGCAGGCCGACGGCGACCGCGAGAACCGAGAAGATCGCGATGTCGAGGATCGTATTGGCGACCCCGACGACCAGGTACCGGTTGACGCTCCGCCTCACTCGGGGATCATCCGATCACCGGGACTCGCCTGACCGAGCGATGCCGGCGTCGGGCGCCTTGAACCGAAGGCCGGCGTCGGGCGCCTTGAACCGAAGGCCGGCGTCGGGCGCCTTGAACCGAAGGTACGAGAGCCGCCGTGCCTCCTGCCTGTTCTTCAGCACCCCGTTGAGCACGAAACCGATCCCGAACACGAGGATTCCGATGACGCACAGCGAGGAAGCGAGCACAGCGGTAGGAAGCCGGTCGACCTCTCCGGTCCGCAGGTAGTCGGCGACCACCGGCAGGCCGATTCCCAGGCCGACGAGGATCGAGAGGACGCTCAGTAGGCCGTTGGCGATCAAAGGGCGCTCGTGGATGAACAGGCGCAGCAACAAGCCCAGGATCTTGAAGCCGTCACGGAAGGTGCGCAGCTTGGACTCAGACCCCTCTTCGCGATCCTTGAAGCCCACCGGGACCTCGGCCTGGGGAACGCGCAGGTTCGCCGAGTGGATCGTCAACTCGGTCTCGATCTCGAACTCCTCGGAGTTCGCCGGGAAGGACTTCACGAAACGGTGGGAGAACGCCCGGTATCCCGACAGCATGTCCGAGACCGGCTCGCCGAACAGGAATTTCGTGGCCCGGTTGAACGCTCGGTTTCCCATGGCGTGCCCGGTTCGGTAGCTGCCGTCCGGGGAGCTGTCGACTCTGCAACCGAGGACATGGTCGTAGGGTCCTGACACGAGGGTCTTGATCAGCAGCGGAGCTGCTGCGGCGTCGTAGGTGTCGTCGCCGTCGATCATCAGGTAGACGTCGGCGTCGATATCGGCGAAGGCGCGGCGCACCACATTGCCCTTGCCCTTGCGTTGCTCATGGCGGACCTCGGCGCCGACCTGGGTCGCGACCTCCGCGGTGCGATCGGTGGAGGCGTTGTCGTACACGTAGATCGTGGCCGTAGGCAACGCCTCCCGGAGATCGCGAACGACGGTCCCGACGCTTAGCTCCTCGTTATGGCACGGGACGATCGCGGCGATCGACAGCTCATCGATATTCATCACCACTCAGTATCCCAGTGAAGACCCTCAGCTCCGGTATCCAGTGGCGGTTTCCATGGCTGACGCGCCCCGTGGAGTAGGGCAGTGACTGGTTGGATGACTGGTTAGATCTAACCCATGAGGTCCGCCCATACTGTCGAGCAAGTACGAGCTGCCGAGGCAGAGCTGTTGGCCGTGCTCCCAGAGGGTGTCTTGATGCAGCGCGCGGCCGCCGGGCTCGCGTACGCGATAGCCGACTTCCTGGGGTACACCTACGGACGGCGCATCCTGTTGCTGGTCGGCGCCGGTGACAACGGCGGTGACGCGTTGTTCGCCGGCGCGATGCTGGCCAGACGCGGTGCCCAGGTCGATGCACTGCCGCTGGCTGACCAGGTTCACCAGGCCGGATTGGCTGCGCTGAAAGCCGCGGGTGGCTCGGTGGTCGACGAGCCGGGGGCACCTGAGTTGGTCGTGGACGGGATCGTGGGGATCGGCGGTACCCCCGGTTTGCGTGAAGCCGCCGTTGTCGCATTGAACAAGCTGTCGGGCACTGTGCCTGGCGTGCCGGTGCTCGCCGTCGACCTCCCATCCGGCGTCTCGGTGGACGATGGGCGAATCGACGGCCCCCATGTGACCGCGGACGTGACGGTGACCTTCGGCACCCACAAGATCTGCCACCTCGTCGAGCCGGCTGCCGGCCGCTGTGGCGCCGTGCATCTGGTCGACATCGGCCTGGACTTGCCGACCGCGCCGATCCAGGCCCTACAGGCCGTCGATGTCGCCGGTTTATTGCCCAGGCCGCTGACGAGCGCGCACAAGTACACCCGCGGTGTGGTCGGAGTCCGGGCAGGCTCGGCGACCTACCCGGGCGCGGCCCTGTTATGCGTTGCCGGGGCCTCGACCGGATTGGCCGGCATGGTGAGGTACGTCGGTTCTGCGGACGAGATGGTCAAGACCACCCACCCCGAGGTCGTCGGAGACGGGCAGGCCCAATCCTGGGTGGTCGGTCCCGGCGGTGACCAGGACAGCTCCGCGGAGCTGGCTGCGGCGATATCCCGGAGCGTCCCCGTGGTTGTGGATGCGACGGCGCTTGCTCACCTCGATGGCCCCCTGGATGTCCCCGCGGTGCTCACGCCGCACGCCGGAGAGCTGGCCGCGATGTTGTCGGTGACTCGGGCCGAGGTCGAGGCGGAGGGTTTGCGGTACGCCCGGGNNAGGGCTGATCGCTTCGATGCGGTGGTGTTGCTCAAAGGACCGCACACGCTGATCGTCGAACCGGCGTCTCTTGGTGGCCGCGTTCGAGTCACGACCGTTGGCCCGCCTTGGTTGGCCACTGCTGGGGCAGGCGATGTGCTTGCCGGCTTGATCGGCGCGTTGCTGGCGGCAGGGCTGGATCCCTTCGATGCCGCCTCGGTCGGCTCTTGGGTGCACGGTGCCGCCGGCGCAGCCTGTGGTGACGGCCCGGTCGTTGCCGGTCGAGTCGCCGAGGCGATTCCCGGGGTCTGCCGGTCGCTGCTCGCTTTGAGGTGAGACCGCTCTCTGTCTCTATCCGACTCCAAAGTTCGCGCACAGGAACCGCACAGGAACCATTCGTAGCGTGAGGTCATGAGTTCTCCAGCACCCGATACTCCCGACGCTCCTGACAGGTCGTCCGATCCCCGCATGAGATCGAGGATCACGATCGCGGCCTCTCCCACGACCTCCCCACGATCTTGGGACGCCGACGTGCGCTAGGTCTGCTGGGTGGTGCCGGCATGTTGGCGACCCTGGTCGCATGTGGTGTCTCCGACCAGGACAGCTCTGCCGACAGCGGCACAACCGCTCAGCCGGGACCTCCCGATGGCGGCGCTCCCTCGGGAGGAGCCGGTGGGAGCAGCGCCGAGGTCGGTGACGGCGAGATCCCCGAGGAGACCAACGGCCCCTATCCTGCGGACGGAACCAACGGGGTCAATGTGCTCACCGAATCGGGGATAGTGCGCTCCGACATCCGCTCGTCGTTCGGTGATGCCTCCGGAGTAGCCGAGNGGGTGGCACTGACCTTCTCCTTCACGGTGGTCGACGTGTCCAGTGCCGACGATCCCGGCACACCGGCTGCAGGTGCCGCCGTCTACGCATGGCACTGCACCCGAGAGGGCGAATACTCGATGTACTCCGAGGCGGTCAAGGACGAGAACTTCCTCCGAGGAGTGCAGGAAGCCGATGCTGACGGCAACGTCACGTTCACCTCGATCTTCCCGGGTTGCTACTCGGGCCGATGGCCACACATCCACTTCGAGGTCTACCCGAGCCTCGCCGACGCGACGAACGCTCAGAACCGGCAGCGCACCTCGCAACTTGCCTTCCCGCAAGACGTCTGCGAACAGGTGTATGCCACCGACGGCTACGAGGCGAGCGTTGGAAATTTGGCCGGCATCAGCCTCGAGACCGACAACGTCTTCTCCGACGGGTACTCGCTACAGCTCGCCAAAGTCACCGGATCGGTCGACGACGGCCTCGTCGCGACCTTGCGGGTGCCGATCTAGGACCACACGGCTGGTGAAAAGATAGCGGCGTGACCAACGCCGCGGAGATCGTCGTCGACCTCGACGCAATTCGCCGCAACGTCGTCACTCTGGTCGAGAGGTGCGGCCCGGTGATGGCGGTGGTCAAGGCCGACGGGTACGGGCACGGGATGGCGCCGGTAGCCGCCGCTGCCCGCGCCGGGNGAGCGCGGTGGTTGGGCGTTGCCACTCCCGAGGAAGCCCTGGCGCTGCGCGCGGCAGGAGACACCGGCCCTGTGCTGTGTTGGCTCGCGACTCCGGGTGTCGCCTACGCGGCCGCTATCGCTGCCGGCATCGACGTGACGGTCTATTCGACAGCTGAGCTCGACGAGGTGCTGGCTGCAGCCACGGTCACCACGCCGGCGCGAGTTCAACTCAAGGTCGACACCGGTCTCTCCCGAGGTGGTGTGGAGCTGTCCTGCTGGCCCGAGCTCGTGGCCGCGGCCGCGACTGCCGAATCGTCCGGCAAAGTGAAAGTCACCGGGATCTGGTCGCACCTGGCCTGCAGCGACGAACCCGACAACCCCACGAACAACTTGCAGGAGCATCGGTTCCGGGACGCTCTGCGGGTCGCCGAAGAGTCGGGTCTGGAACCTGAGGTGCGGCACCTGGCGAACTCCGCGGCTGCCCTCTTCCGGCCCAGCGCCCGGTTCGACCTGGTGCGATGCGGGATCGCGGTCTATGGCCTCTCACCTGCTCCGCAGGTCGCCTCCAGCGCGGATCTCGAGATCACCCCGGCGATGACAGCTCGCGCCAGGCTGGCCCTGGTCAAACGCATCGAGGCCGGAGCGGGAGTCTCCTACGGGCACACGTTCACCGCGCCCGAGGCGATGAACATCGGTTTGGTGCCGGTCGGGTATGGCGACGGCATCCCGCGGCATGCTTCCGGGCGAGCCGAGGTCTGGGTAGCCGGGCAGCGGCGGCGGATCGTGGGCCGGATCTGTATGGATCAGTTCCTTGTCGACCTGGGTGACGACGCGGCAGCCCCCGGCGATGAAGTCGTGCTGTTCGGACCCGGTGATGACGGGGAGCCCACGGCACAGGACTGGGCCGAGGCGGCCGACACCATCAACTACGAGATCGTCACCCGGATCGGCGGCCGCTTCACTCGGAGATATGTGGGAGAGAGATCGTGAGCAAGCTGGTGGTCAGCGCGGTGGGCGCTGAGGCCGCAGCCGAGGTGCTCACGGCAATCCACCAGGGATTCGGGGCGCGCCAGGTGCTGGACCCGCCCTCGACAGCGCTACAAGAGACTCGAGCCTCGGTCGCTGCCGCGCTGGAGGAACACGGTGGTGTCATCGCCAGGGACGCAGATGGCGCGCTGCTGGGTAGCCTGCTCTTCGAACCGCACGACGATGTACTGGGTGTCCAACTCGGTCTGCGCCGGGTCGCGGTGCTCCCAACGGTCCAGGGCTCGNGGGTAGCCACCGCCATGGTCGGCTTCGCCGAAGAAGTCGCGGCCGAGCGAGGCTGGTCCGGGGTGCGCCTGGACGCGCGTACCGAGTTGCCTGCGACCGTGCGGTTCTGGCTGACCCTGGGCTATCGCGAGATCAGCCGCCGCGGCACGCTGCTCACGCTTGCCAAAGATTGCCGCTGGAGTTCTCCGCCGCGCTCGCCGNACGACACCCGGGCCTTGGCCCGCCGCCTGGCCGGTTTGTTGCGCTCCGGAGACCTGCTGGTGCTCAGTGGCGACCTCGGTGCCGGCAAGACCACGTTCACGAAAGGACTCGGTGAGGGCCTGGGGGTGCGTGGTCCCATCACTTCACCGACGTTCGTGATCGCCCGGGTCCACCCCAGCCTGGCGGCCGGCCCGGCGCTGGTGCATGTGGATGCCTACCGGTTGGGTGGGCTCGCCGAGATCGACGACCTCGACCTTGATGCGTCGGTGGCCGAGTCGGTGACCGTGGTCGAGTGGGGGACCGGGCTGGCCGAGGGCCTGGCCGAGGACCGGCTGGAGGTACGGCTGACCCGCGCGGCCGGCGACGAGCTCGACGAGCGCCGGATGATCCAGCTCGTGCCTATCGGAGCCAGGTGGGTCGGCTCCGGCTTGCACACGATCTGAACTCAGTGGCTGAACTCACTGGCGGGGAACTTCACAGCACGAGGACGTCGATTCCCAGGGCGTGGTAGGTGCTGACAGCACGAAGGTCGGAACTTGCCAGCCGTAGGTCGTGGTGCCGGGCAGCGAGTCCGACCAGCCCGTCGTACGTCGCGCCGCCGGCCAGTCCTAACGACGCCAGCTCTTGTAGCGCCGTGGCAGCTCGGGATGCCGGCAGCCTGCGGGTGGCGGGGAAGTTCACACTGATCAGCCGGAGGGCGGCAGCCGGAGTCAGGCGGCTGGGTGCCGGGAGACGAGTCAGCACCGAATACGTCTCGAACTCGGCATGTCCGGCCAACCCGAGAGGCTTGCCACGCAGGACTTCTCTGACGACGCCGTGCTTGGCGTGTTGTGGTTGCACCAAGGCGATGGCGCAACTCGTGTCGAGCAGAAGCGGGTCAGCGCTGGTCGGCAAGACGTAACTCGCGGACGTCGTCGTCGGTCAGCGGCGGGCCGTCGGGCAACAGGAGCAGGCCGTCGTCCTCGACCAGCTCATCGGTCGCGACGGGGCTGATCCGTAGCGCGTTGCCGTCGACCACGATCTCCACCTCCCCGGGATAGATCCCGACATCGAGTCGCAGCGCCTTGGGAAGCACCACACGCCCTGCCGAATCGATGGTAGTTCTCATACCATCAATCTACCATTGAGTGAGGTGCCCATCGGGACGTTCGTTTCCGAAATGATGCGGTGCCCCGCAGGTCGCGCTGCTCATCACGGTTGGCGCTGCCCGCCTGCTCCGCGGTGCCGCCCAGTGCCGCTGCCGCGGCTCGGTGATCCTATTTCTGGGCTGACCAGCACAACTTGTAGATGCCGGCGCTTCCGCCCCAGTAGTCGACCGGCGGTTGTGTGAAGAGAGGTGCGCAAGAATCGCGGGTCAGTCGCCGGATGCCGTCGGCGTCGACGATGCCGTTGCCGAAGCACCAGTCGTAGTAGACGTACGCCTCCCGNATCGGGTCGGTGGCTCCGGCCGATCCGCCGGCATCGCCGGTGGACCCGAAGAAGCGCAGCGCGATGGCGCGGTCGCCGTACATGTCGGCGGCGCAGTTCTGTGGCCGGTCGGGGCCTCCGCCCATCGGTGCGGCCACGATCGCCTCGGTCAGCGTGCGCGCCGCGGCTTCCTCGATCCGCCGCGAGCCCTCCAACCCGCCCTTCAGCCCCATCCTTCCCAGGTCCTCGGAGTTGCGGGCGTACTCGCAGATCGTCACCGCGCCGACGTCTTCGGGCGCCGGGATGGTGGTTGCCGGGGTGGTGAACTCGCCCGCGGCGACCGGTGAATCGACCTCGCAGCCGAGGTCGGTTACGGCCACGGTGCGGGCCGAGGCGAGCACCACCTCGGCCAGGTCCGGATCCTGCGGGGAGGCGAGCACGGACACCTGGACCTCACCGAGGGTTTGCCGGGTCAGCCGCCAGCCGTCGTGCACCCACTCCCCGTCGACCCGATCGGCTGAGTCGAGATCGGGGCGTGCGGCATCGAGCCGGACGTAGGGCTGCCACAGAGCGTAGGGAGGGCCNCCGAACTCCGGGCCGGGGTCGCCGGGAGCTGACTTCGGGAAGCACCCGATGGCAGGTATTCCCCTCATCGGCACTCCGACCATGACGTAGGGAGAGGTCGGCACATCTCTGGCCCATCGATCCTTGGCCGGGTTCTTGCGGTTCCGGTTGATGCAGTCGGGGCGGACCGCGTCGTAGTCGAACTCCCAACCGGCAGGCGCTTGCACTTCGAGATCCCGGTAGCTCACCCACCGCATCGCCTGGCCTTCCACTTCGGGCACCTTGACGGTCGTAGCAGGCGGAGTGGGTGCGGTGTCGTCGCTCGCGGGCAGCAACATCGGTACGACGATCACAGCAGCTGTCACCGCGGCCACGACTCCTGCTACTGCGGGCAGAGCCACCGCCCAGCGTCGTCGACGCAGGCGGACGGGCTCGGTCAGGCTGGGTGCCTGGGCCGCGTGGCGTTCGAAGGCATCGCGGAAAGCCCGCTCGGCCCGGTCGGTGTTTTCGGTGTCAGCCATCTTCTGCTCCTGGGATGAGGCGCTCACGGAGCGCGGCGAGTGCGCGATGCACGTGCGATCGGGCGGTGGCTTCTGCGCACTCGAGGATCACGGCGATCTCGGCGTAGGAGAGGTCCTCGTAGAAGCGCAGCACCACAGCCGCCCGCTGGGCCGGCGGAAGTTCGGCGCACAGCTCCCAGGCGACCTCTGCGTCGTCGCGGGGCACGGTCGGCCCCTCGGAGACAGGTTGCTCCATGGGTACGACCCGGCCGAGCTTGCGCCACCGCGATACCGCGCCGTTGGTGATGGAGCGGCGCAGGTACGCCTCTTGGGTGCCTCGCGCGGCCAGCGAGTCCCAGCGAGACCAGGCTCCGGCCAATGCCTCCTGGACGAGGTCGTCGCACTCGACGCGCTCCCCACTGACCAGATAGGCGAACCGCACCAGTGCCGGGCGCCGGGCAGCGACGAACGCCGAAGTCGACGGGCATAGCCTGCATCGCGGGTTCTCGCGTCGACATCTCCACACGGTATCTACGCGGCTGACCCGGGTTTCGTTGCAGATAGGGTCGGCGGCGTGCTGCTTTCGATCGATACTTCCACCGCATACGTGTCGGTGGCGCTCTTCGATGCCGACGAGCAACAGGTGCTGGCTGAGCGCAATGATGTCGGCCCGATGCAGCATGGCGAGTTGCTGGCGCCCACGATCACTGCGTGCCTGGCCGAGGCCGGCCTGGTGCGCCAAGACCTCACCGCGATCGTGGTAGGGGTCGGCCCCGGTCCCTACACCGGGCTCCGAGTGGGAGTGGTCACCGCGCTGGCCTTGGCGACAGCCTTGGAGATCCCGGCGTACGGGGTGTGCTCGCTTGACGCGATCGCTGCCGCCTGTGCCGAGCGAGGCCCACTCGTGGCGACCGCCGATGCGCGCCGCAAGGAACTGTTCTGGGCCGCGTATGAGGACGGCCGACGGATCGGAGAGCCGCAAGTCTCCAAACCCGCCGACATCGACCTGGCCGGGCGGCCCGTTGCCGGGGTCGCGCATGAGCTCTACCCGGAGATCTTCCCGCACGTCCTGGCCCCGGCCTACCCGCGAGCCGCGGATCTGGCGCAGCTGGTCAGCACCGAGTCCACCGAGCTGTTGGACCCCGAGCCGATCTACCTGCGCCGCCCTGATGCAGTAGCGCCCGGCCAGCCGAAGAAGGTGTCGTGAGTCGGCCCGGGATCGAGGCTGCCGCCCAGACCGGGGCCAGACCACCCCGGAGATCCGGCGAGCGATGCCCGGGGATCTCGACTGGGTGGCCAAGCTCGAAACTGAGACATTCGGGCCCGACGCCTGGACGCCGGCCCAGGTCGCTGAGGAGCTTCTGGGAGAACGCCGCCGCGGGTTCGTGGCCGTGGACAGGTCCGGGTATGCGGTGACATTGCTGGCCGGCGAGGTCGCCGACCTGCAGCGCATCGCCGTACGCGCCAGTCTTCGCCGCACGGGCATCGGCCGCGATCTGCTGGCACACGCACAGCAGCAAGCTCGTGGAGACGGAGCCCAGCGGATGCTGTTGGAGGTGGCGGCCTCCAACGCGACCGCGTTGGGGTTCTACGGCCGGGCGGGCTTCGCCGAGATCGACCGCCGCCCGCGCTACTACAAGAACGGCGACGACGCGGTCGTGATGAGCGTGGGCTTAGGCCTAGACGGGAGCACTGCGTCGTGACAGAGGCCTTGGTGCTCGGGATCGAGACTTCGTGCGACGAAACCGGGATCGGGATCGTGCGCGGGCACACCCTGCTTGCCGATGCGGTTGCCAGCAGCGTCGACGAGCACGCGCGTTTCGGGNGAGTAGTGCCCGAGGTTGCCTCCCGGGCTCACCTGGAGGCGATGGTGCCGACCCTGCACCGGGCCTGCGACACCGCGGGCATCGCACTGCGCGACGTCGACGCGATTGCGGTCACCAGCGGGCCAGGGCTGGTCGGCGCGCTCTTGGTGGGGCTCGCCTCGGCCAAAGCGCTCGCGGTGGCGCTGGACAAGCCGTTGTACGGCGTCAACCATCTCGCTGCCCATGTCGCGGTCGATCAGCTCGAGCACGGCCCGCTTCCTGAGCCCTGCTTGGCGATGCTGGTTTCCGGTGGGCACTCCTCTCTGTTGAAGGTCACCGATGTCACGGTCGGAGTCGACCCAATGGGCGCCACCATCGACGACGCCGCAGGGGAGGCCTTCGACAAGGTCGCCAGGCTGCTCGGCCTGCCTTTTCCCGGCGGCCCACATATCGACCGCGCGGCAGCCTCGGGCAACTCGGTTGCCATCGACTTCNCCCGGGGCCTGACTTCGCGCCGGGACCTGGAGCGGCACCGGTTCGACTACTCCTTCTCCGGTCTCAAGACCGCGGTCGCTCGCTGGGTCGAAGCCCGCGAGCGCAGCGGTGAGCCGGTCCCGGTAGCCGATGTAGCTGCGTCGTTCCAGGAGGCGGTCTGTGACGTCCTGGTTCGCAAGGCGTTGGATGCCGCCACTGTCGAAGGGATCGAGGATCTGCTGATCGGTGGCGGCGTTGCCGCGAACTCACGACTCCGGGTACTGGCCGAGGAACGCGCCACCAAGCTCGGCATCCGAGTCCGGGTGCCCCGCCCGGGATTGTGCACCGACAACGGCGCGATGGTCGCCGCGCTCGGAGCCGAGCTCGTCGCTCGCGGCCGCGAGCCCTCTGCCCTCGACATCCCCGCCGACTCGTCCCTGCCGGTCACGACGGTTGTCGCTTAGCCGCTTCAACCGGCAACTTTCCGCGTTCGGCCGTCACCAGCTCAGCTCGCCGCTTGAGTTGCCGGTCGGACCTGCTGAGACCAACAAACCTGGCCTATAACCGTGCTGCCACCGAGTCCACGAGTTCCTCGTACGACTTGAATTCCCCGATGTGCGACCAGACGATCACGCCGTCGGAGACTAGGAACGAGCTAGGCACCGGCCTAGGATCCACCGCCGTGGCGATCTCGCCGCCGAAATCGCCGAACTCGTCACGCACGTTGGGATAGGTGATTCCGCGGTCGGCGATGATCTCCTCGGCCGAGGACAGCAGCGGATCGCGGTTCAAGCCGATCACCCCGACACCGTTGTCGGCTTGGGAGTAGCGCTCCAACAGCGGCATCTCCTTCTTGCACGGCGTACACCACGATCCCCAGACGTTGACCAAGNNTAGGTGCCCTGCCGGGAATCCCATCCGCGGCGCCGCTGATCCCCGGTAGCGCCGTGGCAGAGGCGGGTAACTCGAGGTCGGCCTGATGCCAACCCAGCTCGATCTGCTCGGCGGCTGGAGTCGTCGGGTCGATGCCGCCGGTGGTGCCGCCGTACTTCCACAGAAACAGCCCCGTCGCTACAACGGCTATCAAGCCGAGGGAGGCGAAGCGGTGGGTGCGGGACATGTGCCTAGCGTACGAGCCGGGTCGGTACTGGCAGATGTGAGCAGGTTGCCTGGCTGATCCCGCCGATGTGATTGGCCCTCTGCCGAATGCAACCTTGTCGCGGCCGCTCGCGTCTTGGGTCTGAACAAGGAGAGAGGATGTGAGCACAGTGTTAGCCGTCACCGGCACCGATGACAGGGGAGCGGGGTCGAGAACCGTGGTCGACAAAGACGCGGACTTCGCCGACTACATGGCCGCGCGACAACCGAGCCTGCTGCGCACCGCGTACCTGATCAGTGGTGACTTGCATACGGCCGAGGACCTCGTCCAGACCGCATTTGCCAAGCTCTACCTGAACTGGAACAAGGTGCAACGCGCCCAGTCGATGGACGGCTACGTTCGCCGGATTCTGGTCAACGAGCACAACTCGCTGTGGCGCCGCTCCTACAAGCGTCGCGAGGTCAGCACCGATCAGCTCCCCGACCATGTGCCTGCGCCAGCAGGTAGTGGGCCGGATTCCGAACAGAGCCAGGCACTGTGGGAGTTCGTGCAGACCCTGCCGAAGAAACAGCGCGCAGCCGTGGTGCTGCGCTACTACGAGGAACTGTCCGAAGCCGAGACCGCGGCCGCGTTGGGCGTCTCGGTCGGCACGGTGAAGTCCCAAACCAGCCGCGCACTCGCCTCTCTGCGAGCTCGCGTCGATAACCACCCCAGTCTTAACGAAAACGCTNCGCAACGATCGCGAGGAGGAACGATGAACACCGAAGACCAGCTCGGCCGCGCCCTGCGTGAGCAAGCGAGCCAGGTCGGCACTGCCCACCCGGTCTCGCTGGCAGACGTCAAGGGACGGGCCGGCTCGATCCGGCGCCGCCGTNTACGGTGTCGCTGCCGGTGCCCTGTGCGCGGCAGTCGCCATCGCGGCGCCTGTGATCGTGCTCAATACTCAGGGCAACTCGACCAACCCGCAGCCTCCGGTCGCGACGAGCACCCCGACCAATGAGCCAACCCAGGCTTCCCCGAGCCGACCAACCTGCCGCTCGAGGTCACCGTGACCTTGAACGACCTGCCCGTCGGAGCCGGCCCGGCCATCGACTGGATCCAGCGCAACACCCTGCATCTGGCCGGCGGCGACACGGTGAGGTTGCCGAGCAAGGACTACTCCGACGTCGTCGCCTACCACGGTGGCTGGTTGGCGATTCGCGCCGACCGCGACGGCGACGACAGTAGTGGCGGTGCGGTACTCGACACCATCGATGCGTCTGGCACGGTCACCNAAGACGGTTGCCTCGAGCTGGGGTTCGCCCGCAGCGCCGACCTGTTGCAACTGGCTTGGGTCGAGGAGGACGAGATCGTCAGTGGCATCGCCTCAGGGATGGGCGAGGGTGAGAAGAGGGTGCGGGCCGAGGGCCCGGAACCGGACCTCGCCGGCTTCACCCCCGATGGCGAAGTGGTCTACTCGATCAACGGTGAGCACACGAAGGTGTTCCGCACCGACTTCGAGACGACCACCGAGATCGAAGGCGCCCGCTCGGCTGCCGGAGTCTCGACGGCTGGTCTTGCCTCGCTCGTAACGGAAGTTGATGACNGAGGGAACACCTGCTCCGAGGTGCGGGATCTGAACCCGGGTGGGATCCAGCAGTGGTACACCTGCAATGACTACCGGCCGACCAAGTTCAGCGCCGACGGTAGCTATGTGCTCGGCCTCCCGTCGTACGGCAGCGGGTTCGGATCCACCTCTATCGCGATCTTGGATGCGGAGACCGGCGAACCGGTGCGGGTGTTCAATGCCATCCGTGACGGTGCGATCGTCGACGCGCAGTGGGACGGTGAGGCCAACGCGGTCATCGCTCAGATGTGGGACGAGGGCAAGTGGCAACTGGTCCGTCTCGGGGTCGACGGCCAGGTGGAAAGCGCCAGTGAGCCGATCCCGATCAAGGACCCGTTCGACGGGGACCTCCCGTTGCACCTGACGTCGCGACCCTGATCGCTGTTCAGCACAGGTTGGGCCTTCCCGATCGGGAGGGCCCAACCTGTGCTTGGTTTGTCTGGCTAGCTGACCGCCACTAGCAACGCAACGCCCTCGCCGGCGGCGCGGGTGAGCACCAGCGTCGCCTCGTTGGGTCCTTGCAACGCAAGCCTGCGGCGCAACTGCTCAGGCACCACACTGACCCCGCGCTTCTTGATCGTCAGGGTGCCGATGCCGCGCTCCCGCAGTGCGGCACGCAACTGCTTCTCCCGGTACGGCAAGGTCTCCAGCACTTCGTACGCGCGGGCAAACGGGGTGACAGTCAGTGAATCAGCGGTGACGTAGGCGATCTGCTCGTCGATCAGCCCGCCACCGACGATGCCGGCGACCGCGGTGACCAACCCCGCCCGGATGACCGCGTCGTCCGGCTCGTACAGGTGAGTGCCCACCGGGCGTACCTCCGCACCACTATCGTCCTCGTCGGTGAGTGTGGCGAGCCCACCGCGCTGGATGACGGTGGCGCGTCTGGTCGTGGTGGACAACATGCCCGACCACAGCGTCGCCTCTTTGAGATCGCCCTGGTCGCTGACCCACTCGGCCTCGACGCCCGCGGGCACCAGATCGTGACTGATCCCCGGCGCGACCTTCACACAGGCGGTCTGCTCCAAAAGCGTGGTGACGAACGACCACGGGGGCGTGTAGTCGTCGGGNGAGAACACCCTTCCTTTGGCGCTGCGCCGCGCCGGGTCGGCGAAGACGACGCCGAAGCCCGCCAAGTCCAACTCGGTGCCATCGCGGACCGCGACCGCGCCCGGAAGCCCGAGAGCGGCCAGGTTCGCCTGGGCGATCGCAACCCGGAGTGGATCCAGATCAACTCCGGCCACGGTCAAGCCAGCGCCGGCCAGCGCGATCAGGTCCCCGCCGATCCCGCAACCCAGGTCGAGCACCGAACCCGGCGCAGCCAGGGCGATCCGAGCGGCCCGGTGCCGGGCCACCGGCATCCGGGTGGCCTGCTCCAGCCCGTCCCGGGTGAAGAACATCGAGCTCGCCAGATCTCCGAACTTGTCGACGGCCCGCGCCCGCAGCTCCACTTGGGTCAGCGTGGCCGCAGCCTGGTCTGCGGTCAGATCGCGGCGCAGGAGCTCACCGACCTGGAGCGAATCCCCGTGCTCGACCACCAGCTCCTGGGCTCGCTCCAGCGCTTCGGCACCGGCCGAGCTGGTGAGCCACTCGAAGGTTGCAAGATCCACTCCGGCATCCTGTCACCCGCGAGCGGGCGACAGGATGCCGTGCCCGCAGAGCCGGGTGCACCACACCGGCGCGCTTGGGTCGCTTGCTCCGCGGTGCGGTCGGTGCCGCTGCCGCGGCTCTGTGAGTACATTCTGTTGCGAGCGAGCGGCAGGATGCCGTGCCCGCAGAGTCGGCGTATCACACCAGCGTGCATGGGTCGTCTGCTCCGCGGTGCGGTCGGTGCCGCTGCCGCGGTTCTCCGAGTACGTCATGTCCGACCCACCCCGACTCTGGCACTCGCACCAGTCGAGTGCTAGTGTCGCATTAGCACCCTCACCCTGAGAGTGCTAACCGGATCGGGAGTACGGCCCCCGCGACGGCGTACGCCCAACGCTCCGGATGATCACACACTCGCAACGACAAGTGGAGGTCGACATCGTGTCGGTCAACATCAAGCCTCTCGAGGACAGGATCCTCGTGAAGCCGCTCGACGCCGAGCAGACCACGGCTTCTGGCCTGGTCATCCCGGACACCGCCAAGGAGAAGCCCCAGGAGGGCGAGGTCATCGCGGTAGGCCCGGGTCGGTGGAACGAAGACGGGGACGAGCGTGTCCCGCTCGACATCTCCGTCGGCGACAAGGTCATCTACAGCAAGTACGGCGGCACCGAGGTCAAGTATGCGGGCGAGGAGTACCTCGTCCTCTCGGCCCGTGACGTGCTCGCCATCTTGGGCTGACCAATTCAATGGCGCCGCCCCGGGCGGCCGAGCACTCGGTCCCCGGGCGGCGTCGCTCCACCAGCCGCTCATCATGAGAACTAGAAGTCTTACAGAACCCAAGTCTTGAGAAAGGCCGCTTCGCATGCCGAAGATCCTGGAGTTCGACGAGGAAGCCCGCCGCTCACTTGAGCGTGGCGTGGACGCTCTCGCCAACACAGTCAAAGTCACCCTCGGCCCCAAGGGCCGCTACGTCGTCCTCGACAAGAAGTGGGGCGCCCCCACGATCACCAACGACGGCGTGACCGTCGCCCGTGACGTCGAGCTGGACGACCCGTTCGAGAACCTCGGTGCTCAGCTCACCAAAGAGGTCGCGACCAAGACCAACGACATCGCCGGTGACGGCACCACCACTGCGACGGTGCTTGCCCAGGCGATGGTGCACGAGGGACTGCGCGCGGTAGCCGCCGGTGCCAATCCGCTGTCCCTCAAGCGTGGCATGGACAAGGCTGTCGAAGCAGTCTCCGATGCGCTGTCGAAGGCTGCGCGTGAAGTCGACGACAAGGCCGACATGGCCGCTGTCGCTACTGTCTCCAGCCGCGATTCGGTCATCGGTGACCTGCTTGCGGAGGCGTTCGACAAGGTCGGCAAGGACGGGGTGATCACCGTCGAGGAGTCCAACACCATGGGCACCGAGCTGGAGTTCACCGAGGGGATGCAGTTCGACAAGGGCTACTTGTCGCCGTACTTCGTCACCGACCCCGAAAGCATGGAGGCGGTCCTGGAGGACCCCTACATCCTGCTGCACCAGGGCAAGATCTCCGCAATCGCCGAGCTGCTGCCGATGCTGGAGAAGGTCATGCAGTCCGGCAAGCCGCTGTTCATCGTCGCCGAGGACGTCGAGGGCGAGGCGCTGTCCACCCTCGTGGTCAACAAGATCCGCGGCACCTTCAACGCTGTTGCGGTCAAGGCGCCGGCATTCGGTGACCGCCGCAAGGCGATGCTGCAGGACATCGCGACCCTGACCGGTGGCCAGGTCGTCTCTCCCGAGATCGGCCTCAAGCTCGATCAGGTCGGTCTGGAGGTGCTGGGCACGGCGCGTCGCGTGGTCGTCACCAAGGACAACACCACGATCGTCGACGGTGGCGGTGACCAGGCCGACGTCAGCGGTCGCGTGGCGCAGATCAAGGCCGAGATCGAGGCTTCCGACTCCGACTGGGACACCGAGAAACTCCAGGAGCGCCTTGCCAAGCTCGCCGGTGGCGTATGCGTGGTCAAGGTCGGCGCTGCGACCGAGGTCGAGCTCAAGGAGAAGAAGCACCGCATCGAGGACGCCGTCTCGGCAACTCGCGCCGCGATCGAGGAGGGCATCATCGCCGGCGGCGGTAGCGCCCTGGTGCACGCCACCGCTGTGCTCGCCGACGGTCTGGGACTGTCAGGTGACGAGGCCACCGGCGTCAAGATCGTGCGCAAGTCCGCCGACGAGCCGCTGCGCTGGATCGCCGAGAACGGTGGCGAGAACGGGTACGTCGTGGTTGCCAAGGTCCGTGAGGGTGCTGCCGGCGAGGGCTACAACGCCGCCACCGGCGAGTACGGCGATCTGGTTGCCCAGGGCGTGCTCGACCCGGTCAAGGTGACCCGCTCTGCGCTGGTCAACGCCTCCTCCATCGCGGGCATGCTTTTGACCACTGAGACCTTGGTGGTCGACAAGCCCGAGGACGCGGAGCCCGAGGCAGCCGGCCACGGTCACGGCCACGGTCACTAACAAAGAACACGGCCACTAACAAAGAAGCAGAGTGGCGGCAGCGCGGTCGACCGCACCGCGGCGCAGGTGACCAACCGCAGGCCGTGCGTGTGTTCGGGCACGCTGGTTCGCCCAGAACGCCCCTGGCATCGCCCAAACAAACAAGCAGAGTGGCGGCAGCTGTAGTTGACCGCACCGCGGCGCAGGTAACCAACTGCAGACAGCCCGTTTGGCCGGACACTTGTTCGGTTCAGAACGCCCCTTTGGCATGTGCCAGGGGGCGTTCTGCTCTTCCCAGGTGACTGTTTCCTAGCTGTCATCTGCACGAGACAATGACTGCCAACAGCTGCGGCATCCTGTGGCTGGACGGAGGTGAGTGATGCTCTGGCGAGTACGTACCACGATGACTGATCGCCCTGGCGCGCTCGCGACGCTGGCTGCTCATTGCGGGGATCAGGGTGTCAACATCTTGGGGCTGCAGATCTTCCCGGGTGTCGACGTCGTCACTGACGAGCTCGTGGTCAAGGTGCCCGAGGACTGGACCGAGGACCGGCTGGTTGCGCTGGTCGAGGGAGCCGGCGGAGGCGAGACCACGGTGCGGCGTTGTTCGGCGGCGGCGCTGGCGGACGGACCGAGCCGCTTCTTGCAGGGAGTGCGCCGCGTCCTGGACGATCCGTCTGCCATCACCGACACCCTCGCTGACTTGCTGGACTGCGAGATCGACGATGACCCCGAGGAAACGGAGGAACAGGAATCAGCTGAAGCTTCCTCGCGCGATGGCGCTGCCTCGCTGACCGTCCCGATCGGCGACTCCGCGATCACAGTCCGTCGCAAGGCGCCCTTCACAGGCACCGAGGAGGCCAGGGCGAAGGTCTTCGCCTCGGTCGTGACCGACCTGCTCGCGGATCTGGCCACCGTTATGGAACTTCCCATCGAGCAAGCGCGGACGGCGGTGGAGCCTCCGTCGAAGTCGGAGCCGGTCACCCGGCTCGCAGTGCCGGGCGATGCGATGGCATTGGTGCGGATGGCCGATCGGTGCTCGTCGAAGACTCTGGCCGGGCGTTTCGGCACTCCTTTGCTGGGCTTGCAGCCCCGGATGGCGCGTCAGATTCTGGCCGAGGGAGCGACTCTGGTCGTCGAGGTCGGTCACGAGATCGTCGCGATGTCGACAGTGACCGCTGGGGAGCCCGCACAGGTGGCGCTCCTGGTCGAGGACGGCTGGCAAGGCAGGGGAGTCGGGGCGCGGTTGCTGGCTCTCTCAGCGCGGCTGGCCAAGGCAGGCGGTGCCGACGAGCTGGTTCTGTCCTCGGAGTACAACAGCGCGGCAGTTCCCAGACTCTCGGCCGCCTCCGGGCTCAGTGGCCGAGTCCGGCATGTCAACGGCCGCGTCGAGTTGATCGTGTCGTTGCGCCGGGTGGCGCCTCTGCTGCAAAGCGTCGAGGGCCAGTAACTCCAGGCCGGCACCGTGTGCCGACACAGGTAGGATCGGAACTATCCCCAGCCCAGTTCGTTGACGTCACCAGCGGAAGGCCCCATGGAACTCGCACCTTCTGGCGTACCCGAGAAGTTCGCCGCACTCGGACTCACCTATGACGATGTTCTGTTGCTGCCCGGGGATACCGATGTGGTGCCGAGCCAGGTCGATACCAGCACCCGGCTGACCCGCGAGATCGGCATCAAGGTCCCGCTGATCTCGGCGGCGATGGACACCGTCACCGAATCCCGGATGGCGATCGCGATGGCGCGTCAGGGTGGCATCGGGGTGCTGCACCGCAACCTTTCGGTGTCCGATCAGGCCTATCAGGTGGACCTGGTCAAGCGCACCCAGACCGGCATGATCTCCAATCCTGTGACGATCGGACCGGACGCGACCCTGGAGGAGCTCGACGAGCTGTGCGGCGAGTATCGGGTTTCGGGGCTTCCCGTCGTCGACCTCGACAACACTCTGCTCGGCATCATCACCAACCGCGACCTGCGTTTCACCCCGGTCGCGGAGTGGGCCAGCACCAAGGTCAACGAGGTGATGACGCCGATGCCGCTGGTGACGGCGCCGGTGGGCATCTCCCGTGAGGACGCCACCATGCTGTTGCGGCAGCACAAGCGGGAGCGGCTCCCGATCATCGACTCCGACGGCAAGCTCGCGGGGCTGATCACGGTTAAGGACTTCGTCAAGAACGAGCAGTTCCCCAACACCTCCAAGGATCCCGACGGCCGGCTCCTGGTGGGTGCTGCGATCGGGTACTTCGGGGACGCCTGGGAGCGGGCCGGAACCCTGATCGAGGCAGGGGTCGATGTGCTCGTCGCCGACACCGCCCATGGACATGTGCGACTGCTGCTGGACATGGTCAAGCGGCTCAAGACCGACCCGGCCACCAAGCACGTCCAGCTGATCGGCGGCAACGTCGCCACCCGTGCCGGCGCCCAGGCTTTCATCGACGTCGGGGCCGACGCGGTCAAGGTCGGGGTCGGGCCGGGCTCGATCTGTACCACCCGGGTTGTCACCGGTGTGGGTGTCCCGCAGATCACCGCCGTGTACGAAGCGGCATTGGCGGCGAAATCGGCGGGAGTGCCGGTGATCGCTGACGGTGGGCTGCAACACAGCGGCGATATCGCCAAGGCGATCGTGGCCGGCGCCGACAGTGTGATGGTGGGATCACTATTGGCCGGCTGCGAGGAGAGCCCTGGTGACCTGGTGCTGATCAACGGCAAGCAGTACAAGGCCTACCGTGGGATGGGCTCGCTCGGCGCGATGTCGTCGCGGGGCAAGAAGTCGTACTCCAAGGACAGGTATTTCCAGGCCGAGGTCACCAGCGACGACCAACTCGTCCCCGAGGGTATCGAGGGTCAGGTCGCCTATCGCGGGCCGCTTGCGGCAGTCGCGCACCAGCTCGTCGGAGGGCTCCAGCAGTCGATGTTCTACGTCGGTGCCAGCTCGATCCCTGATTTGCAGGACCGTGGGCAGTTCATCCGGATCACCTCGGCAAGCTTGAAAGAAAGCCACCCGCACGACATCCAGATGACCGTCGAGGCACCCAACTACACGCTGCGCTGAGCCGAGCGAACCCCAGTTCACTCGGTGAGCTGTCGCCCCACCTGTGCATCCTCGAGTCCGGACCGGCGTGGCACGATGCGGTCATGACGACACACGCTCCTGACACGATCGACGCCGTGACCACCTCGGTCGACTCCCTGTCAGATGCGCTGATCCGGCTCTCCCGCGACATCTCTGCCGACGCCGAGCTCGCTTACCAGGAGCACACTTCCGCAGCCCGGTGCGCGGACCTGCTGGAGCAGCATGGGTACCAGGTGGAGCGGGGCGCCTACGGTCTCCCGACGGCATTCGCGGCAAGGATGGGCTCGACTGGGCCGCATGTGGTGATCTGCGCCGAATACGACGCGCTTCCCGGGGTCGGGCACGCCTGCGGTCACAACATCATCGCCTCTTCGGCAGTCGGAGCCGGTCTGGCGTTGGCGCCGTTGATCGACCGAGCCGGGCTCCGGGTCACCGTCCTGGGCACGCCCGCGGAGGAGCAGGGCGGCGGCAAGGTCGACCTGATCAATGCCGGCGCGCTGGAGGGAGTGGACGCCGCGATCATGATGCATCCCACCCCTACGNACGACTATGCGCCGACCAGCTTGGCGATCGAGGAGTGGCGGGTCGTCCACACCGGCAAGGCATCACACGCCAGCTCCGCTCCGGAACTCGGTCGCAACGCCCTGGACGGTGTCGTCGCCGGTTACACCTCGATCGCGATGCTGCGCCAGCACCTGCGGCCGCTGCAACAGGTGCACGGCATCATCATCGACGGCGGGAAGGCGCCGAACGTGGTGCCCGAGCGTGCTGAGGCCGCCTACTTCTTGAGGGCTCGGACGATCGAGGATCTGGAGGACCTACGTGGACGAGTGCGAGCCTGCATCGACGGCGCGGCACTGGCTACCGGGACCACCGTCACGGTCGAGGTCGTCGGGCATGTGTACGAGCCGATCGACTCCAACCCCGGCCTGGTCACTGCGTTCACCGTCGCCTGCGAGGCCATCGGCCGAGTGCCCAACCCCGACCCGGGTGGACAGCAGATCACCGGGTCAACCGACTTCGGCAACATCAGCCAGCGAGTGCCTGGCCTGCATGCCGACATGGACGTGCCCGCTGGCGGCGCGGTCAACCACCAACATGAGTTCGCCGCGGCCTGTATCACCCCGAAGGCGNACAAGACGATGCTCGATGCGGCCAAGGCTCTTGCGCTCACTGCGCTGGCGGTAGCCGCAGATCCGAGTCTGCTCCGGCGTTAGAGCCGGCGCTCGAGATCCGGGCAGCCTCCCAACGCCACCCGCAGATAGGCTCACCCCATGCAGGAGATCGAGATCGGTCGCGCCAAGCGCGGCCACCGAGCGTACTCATTCGACGACATCGCGATCGTGCCGTCGCGGCGCACCCGCGACCCCGAGGAGGTCTCGACCACCTGGCAGATCGACGCCTACAGGTTCGACATCCCGGTGCTCGCCGCGCCGATGGATTCGGTCATGTCACCGGCGACCGCGGTGGCGTTCGGCCGGCTCGGTGGCTTGGGTGTCTTGGATCTGGAAGGCTTGTGGACCCGATACGACGACCCCAGCGAGCTGTTCGCCGAGGTGGCTCAGCTCGATGCCGTGGCCGCCACCAAGCGGATGCAGGAGATCTACGCCGAGCCGATCAAGCCGGAGCTGATCACCGCGCGCCTCAAGCAGATGCGCGACTCCGGTGTGACCGTAGCGGGAAGCCTCAGCCCACAGCGCACCAAGGACTATGCCGAGTGCGTTGTCGAGGCGGGTGTCGACATGTTCGTCATCCGCGGCACCACTGTTTCCGCCGAGCACGTCTCGGGACAGTCGGAGCCGCTGAACCTCAAGGAGTTCATCTACGAGCTCGACGTGCCCGTGATCGTGGGAGGCTGCGCGACCTATCAAGCCGCGTTGCACCTGATGCGAACCGGCGCCGCGGGAGTGCTGGTCGGGTTCGGTGGTGGAGCCGCCCACACCACTCGTACGGTGCTGGGCGTGGCGGTCCCGATGGCATCGGCCGTTGCCGATGTCGCGGCAGCCCGCAGAGACTACCTGGACGAGTCCGGTGGGCGGTATGTGCATGTGATCGCCGACGGCTCGATCGGCAAGAGCGGTGACATCGCCAAAGCGATCGCCTGTGGTGCCGACGCGGTGATGATCGGCTCCCCGCTGGCCCGGGCATCCGAGGCCCCGGGTGCCGGATTCCATTGGGGCTCCGAGTCCTGGCATGCCAAGCTTCCGCGCGGCGAACGCATCGAGATCGGCACCATCGGCACGCTGGAGGAGATCCTCAACGGGCCCTCCTACGTCGCCGATGGCACGATGAACTACGTCGGAGCGTTACGCCGCGCCATGGCCACCACCGGCTACACCGAACTCAAGGAATTCCAGCGCGTCGAGGTAGTCGTCCAGTAGTTCCGATCTAGCCGCTGCGACGGTCGCTTCAGATGTGGGGAACGCCGCTGTGCGCAGCATTCTGATCAGCGCCGCGGCCTGCGCTACTCGGCTGCTCCGCGGTGCGGCCAGCTTGGCTGCCGCGATTCCTCGATCTTATTTCCAAGCTAGCGTGGTTCGATCCGGCACGATGGAGTCATGTATCCCGCCGCCATAGCGTTGAGCCCGCAAGCTCGCGCCAACTCGCTCGCCGCGATGGCCGTCACCGAGCTCGATGTGCTGGTGGTGGGTGGCGGTGTCGTTGGCGCCGGCACCACCTTGGATGCGGTTGCCCGTGGTCTGAGCACCGGCTTGATCGAACAACGCGACCTCGCCTCGGGTACCAGCAGTCGCAGCAGCAAACTGATCCACGGTGGCCTGCGCTATCTGGAGATGTACGACTTCGCGCTGGTCAAAGAAGCGTTGGCGGAGCGGGGCTTGCTGCTGACCCGGCTCGCCCCGTACCTGGTGCGACCTCTGCCGTTCATCTATCCGCTCCGGTCCCATCTCGAGCGGCCGTACGTGGGGGCCGGTCTGGCTCTGTACGACACGATGGCGACCACGATGGCGGTGACCGGTAAGTACGACNAGGGAGTGCCCAGACACCGGCACCTCAGCAAACGTCAACTGTTGCGCTCCGTTCCCGACTTCGCGGCAGATGCCTTCGTCGGTGGGGTGCGCTACTACGATGCCCAGGTCGACGATGCGCGCTTGGTGACCATGCTGGCGCGTACCGCAGCGGGACTTGGTGCTCAGATCGCGACCCGCACCAAATGCACGGGCTTTCTGCGGGAAGGGGAACGGGTCACCGGCATCACCGCGACCGATCTGGAAACAGGTGCCGAGTTCACCATCCGAGCCAAGGTCGTGATCAACGCCGCCGGTGTCTGGACCGACGAGATCCAGGCCATGGTGGGTGGCAGAGGCGCACTCAATGTCCAAGCCAGCAAGGGAATTCACCTGGTCGTGCCTCGTGACCGGATCCGCTCGGACGCTGGTCTGATCATGCGCACCGAGACCTCGGTGCTGTTCGTGATCCCCTGGGGCCGGCACTGGATCATCGGCACCACCGACACTCCGTGGAACCTCGACAAGGCACATCCGGCAGCCAGCCTGTCCGACATCGACTACCTGCTCGATCAGGTCAACCGGGTCCTCAAGGTGCCGTTGACCCACGCTGACGTCGAAGGTGTCTATGCAGGGCTACGGCCATTGCTGTCGGGCGAGTCCGAGCCGACCAGCCGGATATCCCGTGAGCACACCGTCGTCACCCCGGTGCCGGGCCTAGTCATCATCGCAGGCGGGAAGCTGACCACCTATCGCGTGATGGCCAAGGACGCCGTCGACGCGGCCGCATTCTGCCTGGAAGGGACCGTGGCAGCGTCGGTGACTCACGAGCAGCCGCTCGCCGGCGCCGATGGTTATCAGGCGCGGGCCAATCAGATTACGGCGCTCGCTCGAGAATCCGGCCTGCATCCGGCCAGGATCGAGCATCTGCTCGGCCGGGTCGGCGCGCTCATCGACGAGGTGCTGTCCTCGATCTCCGAGAGCCCCGAACTCGCCGCACCCCTACCCGGAGCCGAGGACTACCTGAAGGCCGAAGTCATGTATGCGGTGACCCATGAAGGCGCCCGCCACCTCGACGACGTGCTCGCCCGACGTACCCGCATTTCGATCGAGACTTTCGACCGTGGAGTGACAGCGGCTCGCCCCGCAGCAGAGCTGATGGCCGGACCACTGGGGTGGAACCAGAAGACGATCGACATCGAGGTCGACCACTGGATGCGTCGTGTCGAGGCCGAACGGCAGAGCCAGCGAGAGCTGACAGACCTCGAGGCGGACGAGAAGCGGGTCGCTGCTCCGGAGATCGTGTGAGAGACCGTTGGAGATTTGGTTGCAAACCGGGCGTTTGCAGCAAGTTGCATACTTTGATTCAGTCGCTAGCCCCCGGATTCAGACTCACTGTTACTAGATTTGCAGGTTTATGCAGTGCAGAAAGCACTGGGCACCGAATCGTTGAAGGGATATCGGACACCGGACAAACTGAGAGTAGGCACGACGCGGGGCTTCTCGGGGTCCCACGATCCACCAGTGGAGCCGGGAAACACTCTCCCAACCCCCAATGGCTCCGCGAACAGCGGGACCCGCACGCCTCCCTCCGGTGCGGGTCCCGTCGCTTTGCGACGGGACCCGCGAGGCTCGCCGCTTCGCGGCTTGCCTCTTTGTGGTGGGCTTTGGTCTGGGCGCGCGGATTCTCGGTGGTTGAGTGTTCCGCGGTGCGGTTTGTCTCGCTGCCGCGATTCCCCAGTTCTTGGTTCCAGGCCTCCGGCCTGGGAGATATTGGCGTCTCGTTCGGCGGTGCGGCCCTCGCGATTCCACCGTCCTTTTACCATCGAATCCATGAGCACCGACGTGCGTGACCCAGAGCTCGACCCCACCGCGACGTACCGCCTCGACCAGCAGGCAGTGCGCCGGTTGACCGCCCGAGTCCGAGCGAGCGGAGACAGCACCCAACTGGTGTGCTCGCCGATCGACGGCGCTCCGCTCGGGATGATTCCGCAGTCTAGCCCCGAGGACGTCGCGGCCGCCTTCGCGCGGGCCCGAGCAGCTCAGCGGCGATGGGCGCACGTTCCCGTGGTCGAGCGGCAGCGCCTGCTGCTGGGCTTGCACGACCTGATCCTCCAGCAGCGCGAGGAGATCACCGACCTGATCGTTTCCGAATCCGGCAAGGCCCGCAAACATGCCTTCGACGAGGTCATGCATGTAGCGATGACTGCTCGGTACTACGGTCTCAAGAGCGCAGCTCATCTGGCATCGGATCATCGTTCCGGGGTGTTGCCGGGGCTGACCAGGGTCCAGGTCAACCACGTCCCTAAGGGTGTGGTGGGCATCATCTCGCCATGGAACTACCCGTTCACGATGGCGCTGGCAGACGGATTGCCCGCCTTGATGGCAGGCAATGCGGTGGTGGCCAAACCTGATGCGCAGGCGACGCTCACCGCCTTGCTGGGGATGCGACTGCTGGAGGAGGCCGGATTCCCGGTCGATCTGTGGCAGATCGTGGCCGGGTCGGGCGAGGTGATCGGCACCGAAATCACGCAGCGAGCGGATTACGTGTGCTTCACCGGTTCTACCGCGACCGGAAGGTTGATCGCGCGCCAATGCGCGGACAGGTTGATCGGATGCTCGCTGGAGTTGGGCGGCAAGAACCCGATGCTGGTGCTGCGCGATGCCGATCCGGACCGAGCAGCAGAGGGTGCCGTCCGTGCGGCCTTCAGCAACTCCGGCCAACTGTGCGTCTCGATGGAGCGACTGTTCGTGGCCGACCAGATCTATGACAGGTTCGCCGCCCGGTTCGTCGAACGCACTCGGGCAATGACGTTCGGTGATCCAATGCAGTGGGCGACCGACATGGGTCCGCTGGTCTCCCAGGACCAGCTCGACAAAGTTACCGCGCACGTCGATGATGCCGTAGCCAAAGGTGCCACCGTGCTGACAGGTGGCCGACCCCGGGCCGATCTGGGACGGTACTTTTTCGAGCCCACGATCCTGGAGGGTGTCACGCCGGCGATGACATGCTTTGGGAGCGAGACGTTCGGGCCGGTGATCTCGTTGTACCCGTTCCACAGCGAGACCGAGGTCATCGATCGGGCCAACGAGGGCAGCTACGGGCTCAACGCCTCGATCTACAGCCGTGACGTCAGCCGAGCCCGAGCGCTTGCGGCTCGAATCCGGTGTGGCTCGGTCAACATCAACGAGGCATTCGCGGCGAGTTTCGCCAGTCTGGACTCACCGATGGGCGGTATGCGTGACTCAGGCAGCGGCAGGCGGCAGGGAAGTGAGGGGATCCGGCGGTATGTCGAGCTCCAAACCGTAGCCGCTCAGCGGTTGATGAAACTTGGGCCGTTACCGGGGATGAGCGATGAGCAGTGGGGCGCGCTACTGGTGCGCAACGAGCGGATCATGCGCAAACTGCGCAGAGCTTGATCTTCTGGAGCTGGATCGCCATGTGAGCGGTCAGCGTAGGCCGACCAGCTGCTCGCTCACGTTCCACAGGCGCTCGCCCAGCTCGTCGTCCTGTGCCGACCGGGACGGGTAGCGCACCTGGTTGTCGTCGAAGTACTCACCGCTCACCTCAGCCACTTCAGGACTGGTCGCGAGGTAGGTGATCTTGCCGGCGCCCTTGGGGACCGAGTCCATCCGTAGTTTCGCCACTGCCAGCACCGGCCGGGCGAACCAGGGAGCGCCACTCCAGATATGAGTCCGCACAGTGCCCGGGTGCAGGCAGTTGGCCGTAACCTCGGTGCCCTCGAGCCTGCGCGCCAGCGACCGCGTGAACATGATGTTGGCGAGTTTGGACCGGCCATAGGCCGCCATGATCGAGTAGCCGTTCTCGGAGCCCAGGTCGTCCAGCTCCATGGTCCCCTTGTGATGGGCAGCTGAAGCTGTGGTGACGATCCGGGCCGAGCCGCCGGCGGTGATCCGGTCCCGTAGCAACGCCGTCAGCAGGAATGGTGCCAAGTGGTTGACCGCGAAAGTGGCCTCGTATCCATCGATGGTCAGCCTTCGCTGGGAGTTGACGCCGCCGGCGTTGTTCACCAGGACATCGATGCGGGGGAGCCGTTCGAGCAGTTCGGTTGCCAGCGCGCGTACCGAGGCCAGCGAGGAGAAGTCCGCCAACGCGTACGTCGGTGCTTGAGCGCTGCCGTCGGCGATCCCGCAGCGCTGCTGCAAACGGGCTGCTGCTGCATGGGTGCGGGACTGGTCGCGTCCCACTAGCACCACCCGGTGACCCTGTTCGGCCAGTTGCGCCGCTGCCTCGTACCCGATGCCGCTGGTCGCTCCGGTGATCACGATCGTCTGCACACGCTAAGCGTAGTTCTGACCGGCACCGATAGACTCCTGCTCTCTCGCGTGACCCCAGCGTTGACCCGGAAGGGCTGTTCTTTGAGCACCGAACACGATCTGGTCCTCGTCGTCGATTTCGGCGCCCAGTACGCGCAACTCATCGCCCGCCGGGTGCGTGAAGCGCATGTGTACTCCGAGATCGTGCCGAGCACGATGCCGGTCGCCGAAATGCTCGCCAAGCAGCCCAAGGCGATCGTCTTGTCCGGTGGGCCGTCGTCGGTGTATGAGCCAGGAGCGCCACAGCTGACGCCGGGGCTGTTCGACGCCGGCGTCCCGGTCTTCGGGATGTGTTACGGCTTTCAGGTGATGGCCCAGACCTTGGGCGGGGAGGTGGCGCGGACCGGCACCTCGGAGTACGGGCGTACCCCTGTTGCGGTGACCGAACCCGGCGAACTGCTGGCGGGGATCCCAGTCGAGCACCGGGTCTGGATGAGCCATGGCGACTCGGTGGTGCGCGCGCCTGAGGGCTTCGTCGTCCTGGCTAGCACGGCCGCAACTCCGGTGGCAGCATTCGAGGACCTCGACCGGCGCTTCGCCGGCGTGCAGTGGCATCCCGAGGTGCTGCACACCGAGCACGGTCAGGAAGTGCTGGCCCGGTTCCTGTTGAAGATCGCGGGTTGCCGCCCGACCTGGACGATGGTCAACATCGTGGATGAGTCTGTCGAGCGGATCCGTGAGCAGATCGGCAGCAAACGCGCTATCTGTGGTCTGTCAGGCGGTGTGGACTCCGCAGTTGCGGCGGCACTGGTGCAGCGTGCCATCGGTGACCGGCTCACCTGCGTGTTCGTCGATCACGGCTTGCTGCGCAAGGGCGAGGCAGAGCAGGTCGAGCGCGACTACGTTGCCTCGACGGGTGTGCACCTGAAGGTCGTCGAGGCCGCGAAGCGGTTCTTGGATGCGCTTGCCGGGGTGACCGATCCTGAAGAGAAGCGCAAGATCATCGGCCGGGAGTTCATCCGGGTCTTCGAGCAGGCTGAGGCTGAGGTCGTTGCCGAGAGTTCTTCGGACTCGGCCCCGGTGCAGTTCCTGGTCCAAGGCACGCTCTATCCCGATGTCGTCGAGTCTGGTGGCGGTACCGGTACCGCCAACATCAAGTCCCACCACAATGTCGGCGGCCTGCCGGATGACCTCGAGTTCGAGCTTGTGGAGCCGTTGCGCACTCTTTTTAAAGATGAGGTGCGGCTGGTCGGAGAGCAGCTCGGGTTACCCGCCGAGATCGTGTGGCGGCACCCGTTCCCCGGACCGGGGTTGGGCATCCGGATCATCGGCGAGGTCACCCGCGAGCGCCTGGACCTGTTACGGGAGGCTGATGCGATTGCGCGGGAGGAGCTGACCAAGGCCGGCCTGGATCGCGATATCTGGCAGTTCCCGGTAGTGCTGCTGGCCGATGTCCGTTCGGTGGGCGTGCAAGGCGACGGTCGCACCTACGGGCACCCGGTGGTGTTGCGGCCAGTGACCTCGGAAGATGCCATGACCGCAGACTGGGCCCGGCTTCCCTACGAGGTACTGGAGACCATCTCGACCCGCATCACCAACGAAGTGCGCGAGGTCAACCGAGTGACGGTCGACATCACCAGCAAACCCNCGGGGACCATTGAGTGGGAGTGACCAGAGCGAGGAACGAGCGGCGGTCAGCTCCCGCTCCCACAGGCGTGACCAGGGCCGGGGTTCCAGAATCGGCTGATAGCGGATACCGATCCGGCTAGTGTGCCGGTGTGACTGGTGCTTCTCCCTCAATCGCTTTGTTGGTCGATGCCGATAATGCGGCGTTGGGCAGTCTCGACCAGGTGTTTGCCGCACTGGACAAGCATGGAGAGATCAGCATCCGCCGTGCTTACGGCAACTGGTTCAAGCCTGCGTTACGGNATTGGGATGGCGAGTTGAGCCGACGTGGGTTCCGCGCTATCCAGCAGTCGGATCCCGTGAAGNGGAAGAACGCAACGGATCTCGCGCTGGTGATCGATGCTGTCGACCTCCATCACACTGTCAGGCCACACATGTTCGCGCTGGTATCCAGCGACAGCGACTTCACTCCGCTGGCTCATTTCCTACGCGAGCGTGGCGCGAAAGTTCACGGATTTGGGCGATCCTCCACCCCGGTGTCGTTCCGAGAGGCCTGCACGGCGTTCACGCCGATCAAGGATCCTGTCGCCATCAAACCGAAAAGCGAACCCAAACCCGCTTCTTCACTTGAGGAACTGCTTGCTGGCGCGATCACCAAGAGCGCGGACAAGAAGGGTTGGGTTCGGCTCAGTGTGGTAGCGAACCACATGCGTCAGCAGCATGGACAGGGGGCCAGGGATCACGGCAAGGCCACCTGGACCAAAGTGCTTCAAAGCCTGCCGAAATATGAGTTGCGCAATGAAGGCACGACCGGCGTCGAAGTGCGCATCAAGCCGGGCAGTTGAGGCAGGCAGCGGATATTGCTAAATGTACCTAACTACGGAACGGAGCCTCGGTTGTCGCTCCCAGGTGGTGGTACCCACAGTCTGCCCTCGCCGGCGATTGTCGTGGTCGACTCTGATTCTCTGTCCACTGCGTCAGCCTCCAGCTCATCTGGAGTCTTTTTCTCAAGTCTCATTGATGTATCGGTATCGGAGACAAGTCGTAAAACTGGCGGTTCAGTTCCCCCGCCCGAGGCTTCGGCTTCGGTTTCGGCGCTAGCCAAGGGAGTTGTGTCAGGCTTTGGTTCTTCGGGGCCATCTTGTGATGACAGCGCGGTTGATACGAGCGGGCCAGGCACGTTGTCCGCGTCTGCGGCTTCGCGGAGTTTCGGTGGAGTTGCAGCCCACGGACGTAGATTCTGTACGACCTCGACGTAGAAGCTGTCCAGCAAATTGAGAACTGAGTCGATGAAGGCTCCGCGTCCCCGGCCCGATTTGGTACCCATGTTCGCGCTGCGAGTTACGGTGAAGGATCGTAGTTCTTTGGCTGGGTCCAGTACCAGCGCGGCGGGGTTGTCTCTCACGGCTCCGAGCAGTTCGGCAGCACCCGCGCCACGTTGGTTGGCGACGAAAGCTTCGATCCGGAGGTCGGCTCCAGCATCTTTGAGTTGACGGATGAGCCAATTGATGCGGGTGGTAGGTCGTCCCTCTCGGGGCGCTTCCACATTGACATGGGCGGATACCTGCCCTGTTCGCAAATTAGCTGTCATTGCGATCGGTGCGATGGTGCTTGGTATGCGAAGCGTTCCCGATAGCTCGCCATGCTGTACGAGACTCTGTGTGAGTGCTTGCATTCGGATGACGGGATCCGCTTGTTCCCTACGAGAAAGTACAGGAACGACTTCGGTACCGAGCTGGCGTCCGAGTCGCAGGGCGGCGTATCTGAGCAACGCGTCGAACCGCGCAACTACGTCGGGGATGGTTTTGTCGTTGACGCGTAGGGTTCCAGCCGTGACCGCCTCCCGGACTGGTACCCAGCTCGTTCCCATGTCCTCGAACTCCAAAGCGCCCGAGCGTGGATGCTCCAGATAGCGAATCAGTTCTCCAAGAATCCAGGCTTGCTCGGGATCGCTCACTCCGCGGTGCTCTTTCTGCACGACAGCAGTGGAAAGCAGATGTGCCCATGACCAGTGATGCAGGGCCACTTTGCGAAGCTTGCGCTTGTCAACGGCTGTCGGGTGCTGTCCNGCGACCGCGGGTATCTCGTTGGAGATCGTGATCAGGGCATCAAATCCGTGTTCGCGGGCCACATCGAGGTATGAATTCAGTTGCTCCGCATCCAACTGATTACGTCCCGTCTTGACCTCAACGAGCGCAGTCCAGGTCTTGCCGCCACGAGCGGTGCGGATCAACCCATCTGGATAGACCCGTTTATCCCCGACCATGAATGGGACCTCGATGTAAGTCTCGACTGCGCCAGAGGGTGCTCCTAGTGGCGCCAGCAGCGCTCGGTAGAACTCTCGCACGGCGCCCATCACAGCCAGTAGTGCGGATGTAGCTCTGCGCTCCTGTTCTTCAGCGCCTGAGATTCCTGAGGTGGGAATCAACCGGGCTTGATGCCAACTTTCCTCCGCCATACGTTTCACCGTAGCGGGAACGACCGTTTATTACCGACGTTCTGCACCTCTGATGGTTGTGTTCGGCATTGTGTCGGGGGTGGCGCGTAGCTTCTATTTATGGATGACGTAGCGCTCTTGCCTCACACGCACACTGGTGCGGTGGCATTGGCTCGCGCTGCACTGGAGGCGTCGTCTGAGGCGCCGTTCTGGTCGCTTAGGCCCGATGAGCAGACGACATTGCTGCGGCAACTGACCCAGTTGGAGGCCCAGGTTGCGCAGCGTCGGCTGGCGCTGATCGCAGAGCTCGACCAGGTCAACGCTGCTCCCACACACGGATGTGTGAACACCGCTGCTTTGGTCAAGCGGCACTGTCAGATGACCGGGTTCACTGCACGCCACCAGGTCAAGCTCGCGGTTGGTCTGGAAGCTCACGAGCCGACCCGGGTCGCGCTCGAGGCGGGCCGGGTGATTCCCGCGCAAGCAGCGGTGATCATCGAGGCGATCGACAGGCTCCCAGACGACACTCCGATCGAATCGGTGGTCAAGGCAGAAGAGCACCTCATTGATCTCGCACTCGACCATGACGCTCATGCACTCAAAGTGTTCGGCAACCGGTTGGCCGAGGTGATCGACCCCGACCACGCTGACGAACTCTTGGCTGAACAGCTCGAAGCCGAAGAGCGCAGGGCTGGCCGGGAGTGCTTCCTGCGGTTACGCGACGACGACGCGGGCAGTACGCACGGTTCCTTCAAGATCCCCTCCCTACACGGCGAGTTACTGCGCACCATGCTGGCCGCGTTGCGCAACCCCGACCGGCCCGCCACCTCAGACGATCCTGAAGCCGTCTTGCAGACCGGCGAGGATCCGTTGGTTGCCGTACGTGGCCAGGACGAGTCTGCACTCCCCAGCTATGGGGCGGCGTTCTGCGAGCTCTTGGAGCGCATCGACCCAGCGACGTTACCTCGCCAGGGCGGTATGCCGGTGACCGTGATCGTCACCATGCCGTTCCAGACCTTGATGGACGGGCACAGCCCAGCGATGGTGTTGGGCAGTGACAAGTCGCTCTCACCCGGCCTGGCTCGTCGTCTTGCCTGCGAGGCCGGTGTCATCCCTGCCGTGCTCGGGACCGGCTCCGAGGTACTCGACCTGGGTCGCAAAGCCCGCTTCTTTACTGCCAAACAACGTCTTGCGGCAACAGTGAGCCAGCAAGGAAGCTGTGCCGCAGATGACTGCACTATTCCTGCTGCCTGGTGCGATGCCCACCACTACCGCACCCCATGGGCCGCAGGGGGTAGTACCGACCGAGCCGACGCGCTCTTGCTCTGCAAACGCCACCACACCCTGATCCACGATCCCCACATCGTCATCAGAACGAGCAGTGGTGGCGGCAAGATCACCTTCCACCGAAGGACGTAAGGTGCGCTAGGTGAGGTATGGAACGGGCAAGGTCGACGGTGCGCAATAGTCCGTCCCATCGCAAGCTGCGCGACCCTTTCTTGC
The DNA here is from genome assembly GCA_013693815.1 of Nocardioidaceae bacterium. GTDB lineage: Bacteria > Actinomycetota > Actinomycetes > Propionibacteriales > Nocardioidaceae > SSC3. The sequence continues at coordinate 3,029,899 of CP059259.1, read as the reverse complement.
TTCGCCTGGGTCGCAGCACGGCCCGGCATCCGCTCGCGTTCGTACTGACCTGGCTGGTGCTGGTCGTAGCCGGTTTCGCGGCGAGTTTGGGTTTGTTGGGTACTCCCGCCCTCTTCGACCGGTTGGAGTCCGGGCCGGTGGAGGCGCCGGGCCAGGCATTGACCGCAAGCGCGCTGATCTCGGCCACCGACGACTCGACGCTGGACGTGGTCCTGCGAGTCGACGGAGCCGAGCTGGCATCGCCCGAGCTGACCCAAGCAGTGGCCGAACTGGTCGATCGATTGGGGCAGATCCCGGGTGTGGGCGCGGTCCACTCTCCGATGACTACCCAGGGCTGGCCGACAGCGCCGGAGTCGCAGCTTCTGGTCGGCGACAACGACCCGGTCAGCGGACGGTTCCTGATCACCGTCGGCGCCGGCGACGTACCGGGCAGTCCATTGCAAGAGCGTGTGACGCAGGAGCTGGAGAGCAACAGCGAAGAACTGCTCGCGCCTCATGCCGACCAGTTGCAGATCGGTGGCACCGGCTTGCTGATCGACGACATCGTTCACCAGATGGAGCGAGATCTGGCTACCGGTGAAGGCATAGCACTGCCGCTGTCACTGCTGCTGATGGTGTTCGTCTTCGGCGGTTTCGTGGCCGCCGGTATGCCGATCGTCGGCGCGATCGCCTCCATCTCGNGGGCGCTGACGACACTGTTAGCCTTCTCGGTCTTCATCGAACTCGACGTGACCGTGGTCAACATCGTTACCGTGATGGGCCTGGCGCTGTGCATCGACTACGGGTTGTTGCTGGTGAGCCGCTTCCGTGAAGAACTCGCCCGGATCGCTCCAGCGGTCGCATCGACAGACTTGACCAAGACCCAGATTCACGACGCCGTCGGCGGTGCTGTCGCGACCGCAGGCCGCACTATCCTCTTCTCGGCGCTGATCGTGGGAATCTCACTATCGGGTCTACTGATCTTCGAGGCGCCGCTGGTGCGGGCAATCGGCGCGGCCGGCGTCTCCACCGTAGTGCTGGCCATGCTGGTGGCGTTGACCTTGGTTCCAGCCCTGTGCGCGCTGGGGGCTCGACGCCTCGGGCGTCGCAAAGGTGCCGAGGCAGCCCCGGAGGACGGTGTGTTCAGCCGGCTGGCTCGTCTGGTGCAGAAGCAGCCAGTGCTCATCGCCCTGGCCGCTGTGCTGGTCTTGTTGGCTCTGGCCGCTCCGGCGTTGGGTATACGGCTCAACTCATCCGGCGCCGAGCTGCTCCCGGTCGGTGCCGCGCAACGGGTCTTCTACGAAGAGTTCCAAAGAGACTTTCCAGCTCTCGCGACTCCGACGGTCACCGTGGTCGCCCAAGCGACACCGGAGCAGGCTCAGGCCTGGGCAACGGAGCTTGCCGAGTTGCCTGGAGTCACTCGCGTGAACCCGCCGCTGGATCTGGGTTCCCTGCCCCCGGATATCGACGCGCCCGGTGCCGACCCGGGTGGTGCGGGACTGGTCTCCATCGAGTTGCACACAGCAGGCGGCGAGATGGGGGACGAGGCCCGTGATCTCGCCCGCACCTTGAGAGATCAAGGTGCTGAGTCCCTGGAATCCCCAGGTTTCCCGACCTGGGTGACCGGGTCAGCGGCGTCGTTGCTGGACTTCAACGACTCGGTGCGCGCTCGTGCGGTCTGGGCGGCGCTATGGATCGGAGGAGCCACCTTCATCCTGCTCTTCCTGTTGACCGGCAGCGTGGTGATCCCGATCAAGGCGCTGATCCTCAACGTCGTCTCGCTGGGCGCGAGCCTGGGCATCTTGGTATGGGCGTTCCAGGACGGCCACCTGGAGTCACTGCTCAACTTCACCGGCACCGGCGGTATCGAATCCGTGATCCCGCTGTTGGTGTTGGCCTTCGGCTTCGGGCTGTCGATGGACTACGAGGTCTTCCTGTTGGCCCGGATCATCGAGTTGCACGAGCAGGGCTACGACGACGACACCGCGGTCCGTCTCGGCCTGCAACGCTCGGGGCGCATCATCACCTCCGCGGCTCTGATCATGGTGATCGTCTTCGCCGGCTTCGCGGCGGGCCAGATGCTGGTGATCAAGCAGACCGGTTTCGCGCTTGCGGTGGCGGTGGCGATCGACGCGACGATCGTGCGCATGGTGATCGTCCCCGCGACGATGACCATGATGGGTCGCTGGAACTGGTGGGCGCCTGCGTGGTTGAAGCGCATCCACGCCAAGTACGGCGTCTCCGAGCACTCCTCACCGATCACCCGGGTGCATCAGACACCGATCTCCAGCTAGTAAGCCGAGTCGTAGCCCGAGTCTCGGTTGGGTCGGCCGCGAGTAGCCCGGGGACACACCCCAAGGCGGTCAAGGCGCGAACCTGACTGAGCATTGCCTAAACTGGGCAGGCTGGCGTCGCATCCGCGCCGGTGAGTCGCAGCAGCGAGGAGCAGTACGTGCCCGGGATCTATGCACGTACGCAACAAGGTACGCGGCATCCTGCTCTCCAAGGCGACCTCAGGTGGCACCTTGGACCTGTCCAAGATCGATCGCGTCCCCGAGTCGCTGTCCTGGCCGCTGAATCGGGTCGATTTCGATCCGGTGGACAAGCTGGGTGAGGTCCGAGCCGATGAGCCGATCCACCGGCTCACCACCTTCTTCGGGATCAAAGTCTGGCTGGTCACCGGCCTGGAGGAGGCGCGTCTGGTGATGTCGGACGCCGAGGCGTTCAGCAACGACATCCGCCCGCTGATGGGCAAGTCCGGATCGGCCACCGACGGTGACATCGGCGGCCTGGGGTTCACCGACCCGCCGGAACACACCCGGCTGCGAAAGCTGCTCACTCCTGAGTTCACGATGCGCCGGTTGGACCGGCTCAAGCCCCGGATCGAGGAGATCATCTCCTCCAGCTTGGACGACCTTGCCGCCGCGGGACCTGAGGTCGACCTGGTGCCGGGCTTCGCGTTCCAGGTCCCTTTCCAGGTGATCTGCGATNTACTCGGCCTGCCGGTCGAAGACCGCGAGCGCTTCCGGTCTCTGGCCACAGCACGGTTCGACGTCAGCTATGGCGGGACCGGCGTACTCGGCGCCATCTCCGGGTCGCGGGAGTTCCTCCTCGATTTCGCCGCAAAACAGCGCGAGAACCCAGGCGACGGACTGGTCGGGCAGATTATCCGGGAGCACGGCGACGAGATCAGCGACTACGATCTGGGTGGTCTCGCGGACGGCGCGTTCACCGGCGGTCTGGAGACCAGCGCGTCGATGCTGGCGATGGGAACAGCGGTGCTGTTGAGCCATCCCGAGGAGTACGCCGCGCTCGCCAACGGCACCGCCGACGTCGACAAAGTGGTTGACGAGTTGTTGCGTTACCTCTCGGTCGTGCAGATCGCCTTCCCGCGATTTGCCAAGCACGACATCACGGTAGGGGTCNACAAGATCGGCCAAGGCGATGTCGTCATCTGCCATCTGGCCGGGATGAATCGCGACCCGGAGCTGGCCGCCGATGACATCTCGCTGGAGACCTTCAACCCGCATCGCGCCGTGACCGGATCGCACATGGCGTTCGGGCATGGCTTCCACCGCTGTGTGGGGGCCGAGCTGGCCAAGATGGAACTGCGGATGGCCTACCCGATGCTGGCTCAGCGTTTCCCGGATCTGTCGATGGTCGAGCAGGACTTGCAGTTCCGCCAGAAATCGATCGTGTACGGGATCGAGAGCCTGCCGGTGCGCCTCGGCGTCCGGGTGCCCAGCTGATTGCTAGCCACGATCACTGACAAACGGTGATGGCGCCGTCGGGCTTGACCACCTCGAACTTGGAGCCGTCGATCGGATGCTTGCGCAACTGGTCCAGTACGCCGGCCCACCGTGGGTCAGCACTGCCCGTGACATACATCGCCGAGCCCTGGTCGGCATACATCAATCCGTAGCGCTTCATCGCGACCACGACCGCTTTGGCGGCTCCGGTGTAGTGCCGGGTCGGGAAGCTCTTCTTGAGACGAAACCGCAAACCGTACGCCGGATAGTCACTACCGCGACTCGGGCCGCAGTGCCGCGCCGGTTTGGTGAACGCGTTGCGCGCTGACGGCAAGGTGAACCGCAGAGCGTGTGTGATCTGGCCGGAGGCGGCCTCGTTGTAGTCCAGCAACCCCGGCAGAATCGGGAGACCGGCGGCATCGGCCGATGTCCAGTACTTCGGCCGCAGCTTGTTCGACGACAGGTCCCAGCGGGCGGCCGCGCTGGCTCGCCACGCAATCACCTTGCCGCTGGCGTTCTTGACGCGCTTGGCCTTGTAGAGCTCGATGAGTCGGCAGCTGCCCTTCTGCACGGTGATCACATGCCGGTCACCTGAAGCGGGGTTGGGGCGTTTCTTGCTCCAACTCTCGATTCGGGCCTTCTTGGGAATCGGGACCGGGCCGATGTCGCTCTCGCTCTTGTAGTTCTCGCCCTCGACACCGAAGCGCAACGGCAGCTTGGGCTGGTCGGCCTTGGCAATATTGACCGGGATTCCCCAGTAGGTCTCGGTAGTCCCGAGGTCGAGATGGATCGCGTGCCCCTTGGCCTGCTTGGCGATGATCTTGGCGGAGTTCTTGAAGACCGGCTTGTCATCGATCCGGGTGTTCCATGGATTGTCGGCGGGGAAGACCTGGCAGCCGCCGACCTTGTGTAACTTCGCTGCAACCTTGGGAACGGGTGCGGGCACGGGCACAGGAGCCGGCTCGGCTGTCGCGGCTGGTACCGAACTCACCAGCGTGGCAAGCAGTGATCCAGCAAGAGGTACGGCGATCAGAACATGCGACCAGGGACGGCTCATCCGGCCATCATGCCCCGGCGAACTTGCCGATGTCAGGCGAATCGCGGTCAGCAGAAGCTGAAGGGAGTAAGGAAAGCAGAGGCATCCAACGGGGTGTTCACCCGCGAATCCGACGTGTGCTGCACCTGGCCGTAGGTCGTCGTACGCTCTCGTACCGGGCGAGCGATGCCGGCCGCAATCTCGGTGAGCTCCTCGATGGTCTTGGCCGAACCGTGTTCGGAGCCGGCCATCCGGGAGATGGTTTCCTCCATGAGGGTGCCGCCCAGGTCATTGGCCCCGGCTTGCAGCATGGCCCGGGTTCCTTCGACGCCGAGCTTGACCCACGAGGTCTGGATGTTGTCGATGCGGCCGTGCAACATGATCCGGGCCACCGCATGCACGGCGATGTTGTCGCGCATCGTCGGGCCGGGGCGCGCCACCCCGGCAAGATAGATAGGTGCGCTGGTGTGTACGAACGGCAACGGCACGAACTCGGTGAACCCGCCTGTCTCGTCCTGGATCCGTTGCAACACGCGGAGGTGCTTGATCCAGTGGTCAGGCCGGTCGACATGGCCGTACATCATCGTCGAACTGGAGCGGATGCCGAGTTGATGCGCGGTGGTGACGATCTCGACCCATTGGTCGGCGGGGAGCTTGCCTTTGGTCAACACCCATCGGACCTCGTCGTCGAGGATCTCCGCGGCAGTGCCCGGGATCGTGTCGAGCCCCGATTCTTTGGCCTGGCTCAGGAAGTCGCGGAACGACAGGTTGGCGCGCATGGAGCCGTTGACGATCTCCATCGGNGAGAACGCATGCACATGCATGTCGGGCACGCGCTTCTTGACCGCCGCTGCCAGGTCGAAATAAGCAGTGCCGGGTAACTCAGGATCGATGCCGCCTTGCATGCACACCTCGGTCGCACCCAGCAGCCATGCCTCCTCGGCCCGGTCGGCGACCTGATCGAGGTCGAGGCTGTAGGCATCGGCGTCCTGCTTGCGTTGCGCGAATGCGCAGAAGCGGCACCCGGTGTAGCAGATATTGGTGAAGTTGATGTTGCGGTTGACCACGTAGCTGACCTCGTCGCCGTTGACCTCGCGACGTAGCGCATCGGCCAACTGGGCGACCACGCGGAGATCATCACCATCGGCGGTGATCAGGGCCAGAGCTTGCTGGTCGGTCAGTGCCTTGGGGTCGGCTTCGGCTTGTCGCATCGCGGCTGCCAGCGATGTGTTGTGCACCCGGTGTGAGGCAGTGGTCGAGTTCTCCAGACTCGAGCGCAACGCGTCCCAGTCGCCGTACACGGTGTCGAAGTCGTCGCGTCGGTCATGGGTGCGGCCCTCGGTGTCGATGGTGGTATGCAGATCCGTACGGCCCATGCTTCTCGGGCCTTTCAAAGGCCCCTCGAATCCGCCGTCGGGTTCTTGCCAGGCGAGTCCACGGGGACGTGCTGCGGGGTTGGCCAGCCCGTCGGGCAGCGCCAACGCCGTGACGTGTGCTCGAACTCGGGGNTCGATCCAAGGCTCGTTGCCGGCCAAGCTGCCGCGCACGTACTCCGGGTGAGCGGTGAGGCGCTCGCGCAACTCGAAGCCGGCCTCGACGGTCACGGACCGCAGCCGATCCAGGGAAGGCCAGGGTCGCTCAGGGTTGACATGGTCGGGAGTGAGCGGCGATACCCCGCCCCAGTCGTCCACGCCGGCGCCGAGCAGCGCGGCGCATTCGGCCAGGTCCACCAGGTTGGGNGGTGCCTGGATGCGCATCTTGGGGCCTAGTACGAGCCGTGCCACCGCGATCGTCGCCAGGTACTCCTCCAGGCCCAGATCCTCGACACTGCGCATTGCGGTGTCGGGCTTGGCCCGGAAGTTCTGCACGATCACTTCCTGGATATGCCCGTACTGCCGGGCGATCCGGCGGATCGCGAAGATCGTCTCGGCGCGCTCGTCGATGGTCTCGCCGATGCCGACCAGAAGCCCGGTGGTGAACGGGACGCTCAACCTGCCGGCATCCTCCAACACTCGCAACCGAACCGCGGGGTCCTTGTCGGGNGAGCCATAGTGCGCCTCGCCCTTGGTGGTGAACAGCCGGGTGGAGGTGGTCTCCAACATCATCCCCATCGACGGGGACACCGGTTTGAGCCTGTTGATCTCTGCCCAGCTCATCACCCCGGGATTCAGGTGAGGCAGTAGCCCGGTCTCCTCCAGAACCCGGATCGCCATCGCGCGGACGTAGTCGAGCGTGGAGTCGTACCCNTGCTCGGACAACCACTGCGCGGCCTCGGGCCAGCGGTCCTCCGGTCGATCACCGAGGGTGAACAGTGCCTCCTTGCACCCCAGCGCCGCGCCTTGGCTCGCGATCGCGAGGATCTCGTCGGGGGACAGGTACGGCTGGAGTCCCTCGGCCTTGAGCTTGCCGGGGACGGTGACGAACGTGCAGTAGTGGCACCGATCGCGGCACAGCCGGGTAACCGGGATGAACACCTTGGGCGAGTACGTGACCACGTTGGGCCGGCCTGCCGAGCTCAGGCCGGCATCGCGGACCTGGGCGGCGGCCTTGCGCAGCTCGGTCAGATCGTCGCCACGCGCCCAGAGCAGCGTGGTCGCCTCCTCGAGGTTCAGCGCCGATGCCCGGCTCGCGCGTGCCAAGGCGCGACGCAGTTGTGCGGGATTCGGTGCGTTCCACATATCGAGGATCTTAGAGCGGGCACACTAGGCGGGTGCATCTGGACTGGCCGTTGCCGCACCGCCCCGAGCTTCGTGACCGACTCGTGGCCGCGTATTCGACAGCCCGCGGCTATCACGACTTACGGCACCTTGCCGAGGTCCTGCAGCGGATCACCGAACTCGGCGCCGGTGACCATCGGGAGGTCGTACTCGCTGCTTGGTTCCATGACGCCGTCTATGACACCGCGGCTGGTGCGGGCGGGTCGGTGCCGGACACCAACGAGGAGCGTTCTGCTCGGCTGGCTGAGCAGGAACTGGCGGGCGAGGACATCGATGTGGTCGAAGTCGCTCGCTTGGTGCGCCTGACCGCCGAGCATCGACCTGGCCCTGGCGACACCGCCGGTGAGCTGCTGTGCGATGCCGATCTGGCGATCCTGGCCAGTGCCACGCCGCGTTACCAGGAGTACGTCGCCGATGTGCGGGCAGAGTATGCCGCCTATGACGACCGCGACTTCGCGTCGGGTCGCATCGCTGTCCTCGAGGACCTGCTGGGCAAACCACAGCTGTTCCATACGGTCTATGCGCGCAAGCACTGGGAGAGTCCGGCGCGGGAGAACATGGCTGCCGAACTCCAACGTCTGCGTGAAGTCTTAAGGTGACGTCGTGATCCTGATCGATCCGCCGCTGGTGCCGTGGCGTGGCAAGCTTTGGTCGCATCTGGTCAGCGACACCTCGTACGAGGAGCTGCATGCGTTCGCAGCCACCATGGGGATTCCCGAGCGGGCTTTTCAGCGAGACCACTACGACGTGCCGCAGGACTACTACGAAGCGATCATCGCTGCCGGTGCGGTCTCGGTTGCGCCCCGGGAGATCGTGCGGCGCCTGCACGAGGCGGGCCTGCGTCAACGGAAGGCACCGGCTCACAAACCGATCCGTCTCGACGAGATCTCTAGCCCGCCAACTCCCGCATCCGACTGATCAGCGCGGTGGGGTCGGGTGTCGCGGGTATCACCTGGAGGTTGGTTACACCGGCCTCACGAAACGCCTCGATCCGCTCCCGCACATAGCTCTCGGGACCGACCAGACTGATCGCCTCCACCAGCTCGTCGGGCACTTTCGCGGCCGACTCGTCCTTGCGCCCGCTCAGATACAGGTCCTGGATCTGCTTGGCCTCGGCCTCGAAGCCGTACTCGCAGACCAACTGGTTGTAGAAGTTCTTGTCCCGCGCGCCCATGCCACCGACGTAGAGGGCCACCATCGGCCGGACCAGGTCCAAGACCCCTTTGACGTCCTCGCCGATCGCGCAGATTCCGCCGGCGGTGATCTGCAAGGGACCCAGGTCAGTCGATCTCCTGGCTGACCCGGCTGCCAGTGAGGCACCCCAAGTCTGATGGGCCTTCTCGGGGTAGAACAAATGCGGTATCCACCCGTCGGCGATCTCAGCGGTCAGTTCGACGTTCTTGGCGCCGAGTGCGGCGATCCAGATCGGGAGAGCGGCACGCTCAGGACGAGTGAGCAGCTTCAGCGGCTTACCCAGGCCCAGCCCTTGGTCGGCGGGGAGCGGCAGGGTGATCGTGCGCCCGGCGTACTCCAAGGGCTCGCGGCGCAACGCCATCCGGATCACCTCGACGACCTCGCGAGTCCGGATCAGCGGTCGTTCGTAGGCAACCCCGTGGAATCCTTCGATCACCTGCGGACCAGAGGCGCCCAGACCAAGGACCGCGCGACCGCCGCTGACGTTGTCCAGGCCCGCTGCCGTCTGGGCCAGGGCTCCGGGCGTGCGGGAGTAGATGTTGAGGATCGCGGAGCCGATCTCGATCGTTTCGGTCTTCGCAGCGAGGTACCCCATCAGGGTGGGNGAGTCGAACCCGTAGGCTTCAGCTACCCAGACGGTGTCGAGTCCGGCTTTCTCCCAGGCGATCACCTGGTCGGCCGCGCTACGAGGATCGCCGTTGTACGTCAGCATCGTGGAGATCTTCATCGGGTCCTCTACGGTCGGAGCCCGCGTGCGGGCATCGGCTAACCGTGACAGTAACACTGTGACAGCAACACTGTCAGAGTTCAGAATGGAGCAAACGTGGCACACATCGCAGTCATCGGAGGGACCGGTCCGCAGGGCAAGGGCTTGGCTTATCGGTTCGCCAAGCACGGACACCAGGTGACCTTGGGGTCACGGTCCGCCGATCGAGCGAGCGAAACGGCGGCCGAGATCCTTCAGCGGGTGCCGGACGCCCAGGTCAGCGGTGCAGCCAACCAGGACGCAGTTGCAGCAGCTGATTTGGTGCTGCTCGCCGTTCCCTACGACGGGCATGACGAGCTGGTTGCCGCTCTGGCGCCGGAGCTCGCCGGCAAGACCGTCATCTCGTGCGTGAATCCGCTCGGTTTCGACAAGGGCGGCCCGTTCGGCAAGGTCGTTCCAGGCGGCTCGGCGGCCGAGACCGCTGCGTCGTTGGCGCCTGAGGCGACCTTGGTCGGGGCTTTCCACCATGTCTCTGCGGTCTCGCTGTGGAGTGAGCAGGAGTATCTCGACCACGAGGACGTCCTGGTCTGTGGCGACGATGCGGATGCCAAGGCGACCGTCATCGAGCTGGCCGTCGCGGTCACCGGCCGACCCGGTGTCGATGCCGGCAAGCTCCGCCTGGCTGCGCAGCTGGAGCCCTTCACGGCAGTGCTTATCTCGATCAACAAGAAGTACAAGACTCAGTCCGGGCTCGTGATCGGTGGCCTCGAGCACTGAGCTGAGCTGCTGACTCCAAAGCCGACGCCAGGACTGGTGGACGCTGTCGACGGGCTGGCTGATTGAATGCTCAACGTGATGCTCGCGTGACAGCCCAGGCCACCGCAGGCGAGACCGGCGCCGCCCGTGAGGTTGGCCGACCCAGGCGACCGGCCACGATCGTGGCGGTGCTGGCCTTGTGCGGCATCGTCGTTTCGCTGCAGCAGACATTGTTGCTGCCGCTGCTTCCCGAGCTCCCGGGATTGCTCGGAACCACGGCTGACAACGCCTCGTGGTTGATCACCGCCACTTTGCTCGCCGGCGCGGTCGCCACGCCGATCGTCTCGCGGTTGGCCGACATGTACGGCAAACGGCGGATGATGGTCACCGCTTTGGGGACCGCGCTGGCCGGTTCGTTGCTGGGAGCAGTCAGCGAGCTTCTCCCACTGCTGATCACAGCCCGGGCTCTTCAAGGGGTCGGGCTCGCCTTGATCCCTGTCGGCATCGCGATCATGCGCGACGAGCTACCCCAGGAGCGGGTCCCCCTGGGTGTAGCCATCATGAGCGCCACCCTTGCCATCGGTGCGGCGGTCGCGTTGCCGCTGTCGGGATTGATCACCAACCATCTCAACTGGCATGCCGTCTTCTGGGTCACCGCAGTGGTGGCCGGGGTCATGCTCGTCACGGCCATGCTCACGCTGCCCGAGTCGCCCGTGCAGACACGCGGATCGTTCGACGTCCGTGGTGCGGTCCTACTGTCGTTGGCGCTGACCGCGCTGTTGCTCGCGATCTCCAAGGGCGGTGCCCAGTGGGGATGGACCTCGACTACCACCTTGGGCCTGATCGCCATCGGCATGATCGTGCTCGCTATCTGGGTCCCACTGGAGCTGCGCACTCCGAGCCCGCTGGTCGACATCCGGGTCGCTACCCGTCGACCGGTGTTCCTGGTGAACGCGATCTCGATCTTCGCCGGCTTCGCCATGTTCACCAACACGCTGGTCATCATGCAGTTCCTGCAGATGCCTATCGGTACCGGATACGGCTTTGGTCTCAGCGTGTCCGAAGCCGGATGGTGGATGGTTCCCAACGCCGCCGCATTCGGCCTGATGGCGCCGATCTCGGCCTGGATAATCCGCCGGTACGGCCCGCAACTCACCATGGTTCTCGGCAGCGTGCTGATGGCGCTCGCCTATTGCGGACTGGTGTTCTTCAGTCAGAACCTTGCTCAGATCGTCGCCGGATCGGTGATCGTCAACATCGGCGCGGCACTCGTATACGGGGCGCTGCCCACCCTGATCATGCGCGCGGTCCCGGTGACCGAGACTGCGTCGGCCAACGGCCTGAACGTGCTGATGCGCTCGATCGGTACCTCGACGGCAAGTGCCACCTCGGCCGCGATCACCGCGGCCTCGGTAGTCGTCATCGCCGGACATGTCGCACCGACCCGGGGTGCTGTGACGCTCTTGTTGTGGCTGGCCGCGGGCGCGTCGCTCATCGCCGCGTTGATCGGCACTTCGACCGTGCGGATGCGGGCCTACTCCGAAGAATGGGATCGCTCCGGCGCCGAGCGCATCGGAGCCGCTGCCCGGGTCATCGCCGGCCGAGTGGTTTCCGCGGCCGATAACCCGATCCGCAACGCAGTGGTCACCGTGCTCACGCCTCGCGGCGAGGTGGTGGACTGGGGGCAGGCCGACTCCGAGGGCCGGTTCAATGTCGTGATTCCACAGCCGGACGAGTACCTGGTGATCACCGCGGCCGAAGGTTGGCAGCCTCGCTCGCGGATCATGGATATCGATGACGCCGAACCGCTTCCCNCCATCGTGTTGCGTGAGCGGTACACCTTGTCAGGTCTGATCACCGATGCCGACGAGGTTCCGGTGGCAGACGCGCTGGTCGTGCTGACCAAGGCGTCAGGTGAGTTCGTTCGGACCATTCGGACCGACCACGAGGGCCGCTACCTGATTCCCCGCCCGGCCAACGGGAGATATGTGCTGACCGTGTGCGCTCCCGGCGGCGCTATCGGCGCGCGTCCGGTGACGGTCTGGGAGGCCGTTCGCAGTGCCGACCTCAAACTCGGTACGCCGCTGGCGTTGGCCCCCTCGACAGAAGACGAGACAGGTGTCGGCTAGTACCTCAAGGTGTCGAGCGCCCGTAGCGAGAACTCCAGGGTGGTCGAGTGCCGCGTAGTGGTGTATCGAGACGTAGCCAAGTAGCCCTAGGACTGCCAGGAGCGCCACAAGGAGGCGTACGAACCATCGGCGGCGACGAGTTCGTCGTGTGAGCCGAGTTCGGTGATGCGGCCGTCCTCGACCACCGCGATCCGATCGGCATCATGCGCCGAGAAGAGCCGGTGCGCGATTGCGATCACCGTGCGTCCCTCCAGTACTGCGGCCAGTGAACGCTCCAGGTGCCGCGCCGCGCGAGGGTCGATCAGCGAAGTGGCCTCGTCCAGCACCAGCGTGTGCGGGTCCTTGAGTACCAGCCGCGCCAGCGCGATCTGCTGGGCCTGTGCGGGAGACAGATGGCGTCCACCCGAGCCGACCACCGTGTCGAGTCCGTCGGGAAGCGCCTCGACCCATCCGCGGGCATCGACCGCGGCCAATGCCTGGAGCAGTGCCTCATCGCCGGCCGCGGCGATCAGGTCCAATGCCAGTGCGAGTTCGAGATTGTCGCGGATCGTGCCGACGAAGACGTGGTGCTCCTGGGTGACCAGGGCGACCTGGCTGCGTAGCTCGGCCAGCTCCAACTCGGTCAACGAGACCTTCTCGCCCTCCCCCAATTCCACCGTCCCCGTACGTGGCGGGTGGATACCCGCCAACAACCGCCCGAGCGTGGACTTGCCTGCGCCGGATGGCCCCACCATCGCCACTCGCTCGCCAGGCGCCACCAGCAAGTCGATGCCGTGCAACACGTCGCGCCCCTCGGCATAGGCAAAGCGCACATCACGTGCCTCGATCTGATCTCCGTCCGGAGTCCGTCCACTGGTGACCCGGTCGTCGGGGACGTGAGCGACGCCGAGAATCCGAGCCAGGGCAGCGGATCCGACCTGCAGTTCGTCCAGCACCGAGACCAACCGGTCCACCGGGTCGATGAGCATTTGCACGTAGAGCGTCGCTGCGGTGACATCGCCGAGTGACACCTGCCCGCGGGTATACAGCCACCCACCGAGCAACAGCGTGCACACGGTCGGGATCAGGTAGGCGACCTCGACCGACGGGAAGAAGACTGTGCGCAGGTGCAGCGTGTATCTCTCGGCGGCATAGGAGGCGGCGATGTCGTTGTCCGCGCGCCGGATGCGGGACTCGGCCAGGCCTAGGGATTCCACCGTGCGGGCGCCCTCGACCGTCTCGGTGAGGGAGGAGGTGATCTCGGAGTAGGTTGCCGCCTCCCGGAGGTAACCGGCCTTGGCGCGCGCCAGATACCAGCGGGTCGCCAGGATCAACGGCGGAATGCCGAGTGCGCAGGGCAGCAGTACCCACCAGCCGACGGCGATGGCGGCGACCAGGGTGAGCGATCCGGTGACCAGCGCGATCATCCACTCCGGCAATGCCCACCGAACGGTGTAGCCGAGCTCGTCGATGTCGCGGCTTGCCCGGGTCAGCAGATCGCCGCTGCCCGCCGACTCCACCGTGCCGATCGGCAGGGTCAAAGCGTTGTCGACGAAGTCCTCACGGAGCTCGGCCAGCACCTTCTCGCCGAAGACCAACGAGATATAGCGGGCGTACCGCGTCAGCACGGTCTGCGCCAGCAGAGCGACTCCGATGATGATCGTCAGCCGGTTGACATGCCCTAGCGTGGTGCCGTGCTGGACCGCCTCGACGATGTCACCGAGGACGCGAGGCGCAACAAGGCCCGCAGTGGCCGCCAGAGCGTGAAGGAGCAGACCGCCCAGCACGATCGCCGGGTTGCGGCGGGCCATCGCGACCAGGGACCGGAGCACCTCCGCGCTGGTGGCGATAGGAAGCTGAGTGCTCATCGCGCCACCGTTGTTTCGGGTTCCCCGGGCTGGGAATCTCTGAGCTGGGAATCTCTGGAGGGCTCTTCGACATCGCGGGTCACGACGCTGCGGTACGCAGGGTTGTGGGCGAGCAGCTCGTGGTGGTTTCCTGTGGCGACCACGCGTCCGGCTACCACGAATGCCACCTCGTCGGCTCGGTCCAGGAGCAGCGGGCTACTGCTGACCACTACCGTCGTCCGGCCGGTGCGCAGAGCCTTGATCCGGTCGGCGATCTGCGCCTCGGTGTGCGCGTCCACCGCCGAGGTCGGCTCGACCAGGACCAGGATCTCCGGATCAGTGGCGAGCGCGCGCGCAAGCACCAGGCGCTGGCGCTGACCGCCTGACAGGCTACGGCCGCGCTCGGTGATCTTGGTGTCGTAGCCGTGCTCCAGGCTGGTCAGCACATCGGCGGTGACGGCTGCCTCCATCGCGGTCCGCAACGCCGTCTCGCCGTGGGAGCGCACATCGACACCCGAACGCAAGGAACCGCTGAACAGCCCGGCGCCGGTGTCGGACACCACGATCCGCTCACGCAGCTCTACGGGCGAGATCTGAGACACCTCGACTCCACCCCAGTCGACCGCGCCGGCTCCGTGCCCACCGAGCCGGTCGGCGATCACGGCTGTTTCCTCGGGAACTTCCGAAACCAGGGCCGTCATGCGTCCGGGCGCCACCACCAGCCCACTTGCGATATCGACCAGTTGGTTGCCCGCCGGTGGAGCAAGGGCGCTCCCACTGGCCTCGGGCTCCAGGGCGAGCACCTGGACGATGCGGCGCGCTGAGACCAGTGCCCGGATCATCCTGTTGGTGAACTCCAGCGTCGTGCGCAAAGGCAGCAGCAAGAAGACGGCATATCCGTAGAGCGCAACCAGCTCACCCACGGTGATGTCGCCGCGGACAGCGAAACGTGCCGACAGCCACACAACGGTCACCACGAAGATGCCGGGTAGCAGCACCTCGGCCGCATCGAGCACCGACTGCAGCCTGCCCACCCGGACGCCTGCCTCGCGTACGCGCTGGGATTCTTCGGTGTACCGGGCATGGAACCGGGACTCGCCACCGATCCCGCGCAGCACCCGGAGTCCGGTGACGATGTCGGTGGCGAGATTGGACAACGATCCCATCAGCTCACGCTGGCCCAGGCTGCGTCGCTGCAAGGGGCGCAACAGCGGAGCGGTGCATAACAGCACCACGGGCACGCCGATCAGGACCAGGAGCCCCAGAGTCACCGAGGTCTGCAGCAGGATCACCGCGACGACCAACACCGAGAGCACCGCGCCCGCCATCCGGGCGGTGGTGTCCATCGCGTTTCCGATATGGGACAGATCGCTGTTGCCGATCGCAACCACCTCCCCGGTGGCCACTCGCTTCGGCAAGGTGCCACCCAGGCGTGTCGCCTGACGGGTGACCAGCTGGACGATTCGGTACGCCGCGGTCAGCCAGTTGGTCACCGCGAAACGATGCCGCATGATGCCGCTTGCCGCCTGGATGAGGCCGATGCCCAGCAGAGCCACCGCAAGCCACACCAACCGGCTGGTGTCCTTGGCTGCGACGCCCTGATCGATCGCGCGGCCGATCACAGCCGGCATCAGCGCCTGGCTGACCATCCACACCGAACCGAAGAAGATGCCCCCGAGCAGGGTCTGCCACTGGCCCTGGCCAGCCACCACAGGAACCGACCGGGGATCGGTGATCGGGGATCCCGGGGTGCTCGAGTGGGAGGTGGCGCATCAGGCCAACGTTAGAGCCGGCACCGCCTCATGATCCAACGGTTATCCCGGTGATCGGGCGGCTTATCGAGATGGCGAAGCTTCCGGTGGGACCGGGCCGACCCGGACGCCCATCGGGACCAGCGCCCAGGCCACCAGGTAGGCGATGATGATCGAACCGAACCCGACGACTGCCAAGACCACGAAGACGATCCTGACGACCGTGGCGTCGATCCCGAGGTAGTAGGCGATTCCGCCGAGCACACCGGCGACGTACTTGTCGTCCGGGTGCCGGATCAGTTTCTTGGGTGTCGAGTGGGGAGCAGGTGCCGGAACGTACTCGTAGTTGCTCACCTGTCGTCTCCCTCGTCGGTCGCGCTGGTCGTGACTGTCACGTCGGTGACGTCGGTGACATCACTCAGCTGACTCTCGTAGTCGGCGACAGGATCGATGGCGCTCGCGCCACGACCGGTCAGGCCACGGAGCACCGTCGCCAGCAGCCCGACGAGTCCGGCACCGAGAAGCACCGTGGGTACGAGCCAGTCCAGGCCGTCGGTGCCGATGGCGCCGCTGTCGTGCAGCCACCAGATGGCGGCGATGCCGAGGAAGATCAGCCCGATGACGAGGTAGCCGACCCGGATGGAGCTGTTCATGCTGCCTCCTTGACTTCGATGTGCCCGACCCCGAGGTCGATGCTGAGGTTGATGTGAGCGTCGTCGGACCCGGTGTCACCGATCGAGGTGGTGATCGACGGCCCGAACCCGCCCCGACTGTCGTCCGGCAGATCGATCGCGCCTGCAAAGCCGATCTCGGCGGCAACGTTGGCCCCGATGCCCTCGGGCAGGAGGACCTGAATCTCGCCGGCGTTCATATCGAGCTCGATGTCTTTGCCTATCAGCGCGCCGGGCTCGGAGAGATCGGTGAGATCCAGCACCAGGCGGCCCGCAGGAATCGAGTACGACGACTCCAGTTCGGTGATCGAGGTGGGGCGCACCACCAGATCACGGTCGCCGTCGTAGCGGGGCTCGGCGATCCCGGTGCCCAGCACGACCACGCTGGTGACCAGGCCCAGCAGGACCAGGCCGCCGGGACGCCCGAAGAACGAGCCGACCACGAGCATTCCGCCGATGATCGCCAGAGCCAGTGCCGGATAGGCGGCGTCGGACACGTTTTGGCCGCCCGCGTCGACCAGCCCGAGGATGCCCAGCCCGACCGCGATCAACGCCAGTGTGATGCCGAACAGCAACGGGCCTTTCTTCTTGACCGGNGACCAGGACCGGGCCGGGTGCCGGAGCAACGGGCTGCCAAACGTAGGTGGCGGGAGCGGGGTCGGGTTCGGGAAGAACCGCGGTCGCNNCTCGGTGGTGGTATGACTGGAGCGGTTCTCCCGGTTCATCAGCAGCGCGAAGACCACCAGTCCGGCGATGGCCAGCCACCACGGCGGGCCGAAGCCGGCCCAGCTGTCACCCAGCACCAGCAGGACAGCGACAGCTGCGACGACGATCAGCGCAATGTTGCGGTTGCTGTCGGACAGTTGCACCGTTGCCGGTGCCCCGGTGTCGTTGGGGACCAGCAGCCAGGCGATGGCGTACAGCAGGAAACCCGCGCCACCGAAACAGCACAGCACCACGAGCGCCACTCGGATGATCACCGGGTCGATGTTCAGATGCTGGCCGAGGCCACCGGCCACACCTGCGACCTTGCGGTCGGTGGTGCTGCGCCGGAAACCGGAGTAGTTCCGGTAGTTGCGCAGCTGGTCGGTGTCGGTCGCCTGGGTATCTGTTGGCTGAGTCCCGCTGTCGCGGGAGTCGGACTGCTCGCTCATGGCATCTACCTTGCCGTCGGACAGGCGTCCGGGCCATCGGGTAGGACCCTGATTGACCCCGGGTCGCCCCCAGGTCGGCCAGAGCAGAGTCAGGGTGGTCACGCATACCAGCTCTGCCGGTATCTCTGTCACGATGGCAGTGCGATGACCACGTCCCCACAGCCCTCACCGTCACCCGCTCCTGCGAGCGCCCCGCCGGGTGCCCAGCCGCGGCGTGCGTACCGCAGCGCCGATGACCGGATGCTCAGCGGCGTCGCAGGGNGACTCGCGGCCCACCTCGGCGTGCCCGCCACCTATACGCGCGCGTTCTTCCTCGCCACGGCGTTCGTCGGGNGGCTCGGTGTGCTGCTGTACGGCGGACTCTGGCTGTTCCTCCCGCTCGGCACCGAAGCGACCGAATCCACGCCAGGGCTCGATGCGGCAACTCGCCAGGGCAAACGGCCCGGGCGATTGGCTCGGGTCAACGACATCGGTCCGGTGGTCGCGATCGCTGCTGTGGGGCTAGGCCTGCTTTTTCTGGGCCGGGTGATCTGGCAGGGGTCGTTCGTCTTCTGGCCTGTGGTGATTGCGCTGGCCGGGGTGGTGTTGATCTGGTGGCAGGCCGACGAGGCGCAGCGGTCACGATGGTTCGACAGCNGGGGGCGACTCTCGGTCGTGCGCGCCATCATCGGGCCAGGTGGATGGGCCTCGTATGCACGACTGCTGATCGGGCTGGGTCTGGTCGGCACCGCAATCGTGATGTTCGCCTTCCAGTCCGGTGGGGCCACTATCGCCCGTGACGTGATCATCGCCGCTGCGATCGGGGTCGGTGGCATCGCACTGATGCTCGGGCCATGGCTGGCGCGTCTGGCACGGGAGCTCTCCGACGAGCGCGAAGCGCGTGCCCGGCAACAGGAGCGGGCCGATCTGGCTGCCCATTTGCATGACTCGGTGCTGCAGACCCTGGCTCTGATCCAGAAGCAGGCCTTCGACNCCCGCGCCGTCGCGACATTGGCTCGCGCCCAGGAGCGGGACCTACGACAGTGGCTGTACGGCGATTTCGCGGCCGGCCCCACCTCGGTCGCGACCGCTCTGCGAACTGCCGGAGCCGAGGTCGAGGACACCCACGGGATCCCGGTCGAGATCGTCATCGTCGGTGACTGTCCGAACTCCGAGCGCGCGAACGCGGTGGTCAACGCCGCCCGTGAGGCCATGGTCAATGCCGCCAAACACAGTGGTGCAGCCCAGATCGACGTGTACGCCGAACTGGAGAAGGACCGCAGTGAAGTCTTCATCCGCGACCGAGGCATCGGGTTCGATCTGAGCGACATCCCCACCGACCGGCTGGGAGTGCGCAACTCGGTCATCGGCAGGATGGAGCGGCACGGCGGGACTGCGGAGGTCAGGAGTACCNCCGGATCCGGAACCGAAGTGCGATTGTCGATGGAGTGGGAGGACCCTGCATGACGGGCATGACACCGGACCCGACACCAGGATCGAACCGGCAACAGGCCGGCAAGCTGCGCGTGGTGATCGTCGACGATCATGCGATGTTCCGCACTGGCGTACGGGCCGAGCTTGCCGACGCGGTCGAGGTGACTGCCGAGGCCGAGGACGTCGACACAGCTGTCGCCGCGGTGATCGAGCACCGGCCCGACGTGGTCCTGCTCGACGTACACCTGCCAGGAGGCGGCGGCGCCGAGGTGATGCGGCGTACGGCACCACGTTTGCCGGAGACCAGGTTCCTCGCGCTGTCGGTCTCCGACGCCGCCGAGGACGTCATCGGCACGATTCGCGGTGGCGCGCGCGGCTATGTCACCAAGACCATCACCGGGCCCGAATTGATCGATGCCATCAAGCGGGTCGCAGGCGGTGACGCGGTCTTCTCCNCACGTCTGGCCGGCTTCGTACTCGATGCCTTCGCGGGCACGATCGAGGTTGCCCAGATCGATTCCGATCTGGACCGGCTCACCGAGCGCGAGCGTGAGGTGATGCGGCTCATCGCTCGCGGGTACGCCTACAAGGAGGTGGCCTCCGAGCTCTTCATCTCGGTCAAGACCGTGGAGACACACGTATCGGCGGTGCTGCGCAAGTTACAGCTCTCGTCGCGACATGAACTGACTCGCTGGGCTTCGGACCGCCGGCTCCTGTAAGACCGCGTGCTGTGAGAATGGCGGCATGGACTTCCTACGCCACCTGCTCTTCTTCGGTCACATCCTTGCCATCGCGGGCCTGATCGGCTCTCTCCTGGCGCAATGGAACGCGACCCAGCGGCCGGCGTCGGCGCTCACCGTCTGGTCGGCTCGTCTCGCTCTGCTCTTCGGTGTTCTCGTTGTCGGAGTGCTGGAGGCTGACGACGTCGACGTCAACCATGCCAAGGTGGGAGTCAAGTTGCTGATCGCGCTGGTGGTGGTCGGGCTGTTGGAGGCCGACCGGAAGAAGGCCTCACTCACCCAAGCGCTCTACTACGCCGTGCTCGGCCTCGCGGTCGTCAACGTGGGCATCGCGATCTTCTGGCGCTGACCGGCTCAGCCAACCCGATTCTGTCTCCCCGGCGGCATAGGCTGACCGACGATGAGCAGTCCATTCCCGATCCCGCAGGTAGCCAGAGTGCCGGCCGACGAAGACGTCTTGTTCCCTCGTGACGAAGTAGCAATAGCCGAGCCTGCCAAGCGCCGCGGCCCCGCACCCGAGGAGCTACTCGAGGGGCTCAACGAGCCTCAGCGCGAGGCAGTCGTCCATGCCGGCACGCCGCTGCTGGTGGTGGCGGGAGCAGGCTCCGGTAAGACCCGGGTGCTGACCCGGCGAATCGCCTGGACGATCTCCGAGCGCGGCGCGCATCCGGGCTCGATCCTGGCGATCACCTTCACCAACAAGGCAGCCGCCGAGATGCGGGAGCGGGTCGAGGCGCTGGTCGGTCGACGTGCCCGGGTGATGTGGGTGTCCACCTTCCACTCCGCGTGCGTGCGGATCCTGCGCAAGGAGATCGGCCGATTCGCCGGCTCCGATGGGCAGTGGAAGTCGTCGTTCTCGATCTACGACGCCGCCGACTCCAAACGGCTGATGACGTTGGTGTGCCACGAACTCGAGCTGGACGTGAAGCGATTCGGTCCCAAGGCGATCCTGAACTGGGTGAGCAACCAGAAGAACGAGCTCATCGACCACGAGGAAGCTCGCAGTAGCGCCAAGAACTTCGTCGAGGAAACCTACGCCGAGGCGTACGCCGTTTATCAACGCAAGCTGCGCGAGGCCAACGCGCTGGACTTCGACGACATCATCATGACCACGGTGCACCTCTTCCAGGCCTTCCCGGAGGTGCGCGAGACCTATAGACGCAGGTTCCGTCACGTCCTGGTCGACGAGTACCAAGACACCAACCACGCGCAGTACGCGCTGATCCGGGAGCTGTGCGGAGATAGCGGAGCCGCCCGGCCAGAGGTGTTTGGGACCGGTGGTGACGACCCGGATGTGCCCGACGGAGATGGGGGAGTGGGGCCTTCGGAGCTGATGGTCGTGGGCGATGCCGACCAGTCGATCTACGCGTTCCGCGGCGCCAACATCCGCAACATCCTCCAGTTCGAACAGGACTTCCCGGACGCCCGGACCATCTTGCTGGAGCAGAACTACCGCTCCACCCAGACGATTCTGTCGGCCGCCAACGCGGTCATCGGAAACAACTCCGGTCGCAAGGCCAAGAACCTCTGGTCCGACCAAGGCCCAGGTGAGCGCATCGTCGGGTACGTCGCCGACGACGAGCACGACGAGGCCCGGTTCGTCTCCGAGCAGATCGACAAGCTCACCGACAACGGTGATGCCCGCNCCCGGGAAGTCGCGGTGTTCTACCGCACCAATGCCCAGTCCCGGGTGTTCGAGGAGGTGTTCATCCGGGTCGGGATGCCGTACAAGGTGGTTGGCGGGGTGCGCTTCTACGAGCGTAAAGAAGTACGCGACGCGCTGGCATACCTGCGTTTCCTGGCCAACCCGGCCGATGAGATCAGCTTGCGCCGCATCCTCAACGTGCCCAAACGAGGTATCGGGGACAGGTC
Organism: Nocardioidaceae bacterium; assembly: GCA_013693815.1. Classification (GTDB taxonomy): domain Bacteria; phylum Actinomycetota; class Actinomycetes; order Propionibacteriales; family Nocardioidaceae; genus SSC3. The sequence goes on along the minus strand of CP059259.1, from coordinate 3,008,206 downwards.
CCAGGAGCTGGTCGCCGCACTGGCTACCCGCGACCGGATCAGCTTCTGGGAGGCGCTGTGCCGGGCCGAGGACGCGCCGGGAATGGCGAGCCGGTCAGTGAACTGCATCAAGCCGTTCGTCGATATGGCCGAAGAGCTCATGTCGATGGTGGATGCCGGTGAGCGCGCCGATGTCGTCTTGGAACAGGTGCTGGCCCGTAGCGGCTACCTGGAGGAGCTAGAGAAGTCCGATGATCCGCAAGACGAGACCCGGCTGGAGAACCTTGCCGAGCTGGTCGCGGTGGCCCGGGAANTCGCTGACGAGCCCACCCCGCCGCCCAGTGCCGATCCCGCAGATCTGGCCCCTGCCAGCCCCGGGGTGCCGGAATTCCTGGAGAGGGTCGCGCTGGTCGCCGACTCCGACCAGATCCCCGACGACGACGGTGGGCAGGGCGTCGTCACGCTGATGACCCTGCACACCGCCAAGGGCCTGGAGTTCCCTGTTGTGTTCCTCACCGGCATGGAGGACGGCATCTTCCCGCACATGCGCGCCTTGGGGGACCGCACCGAGCTGGAGGAGGAGCGCCGGCTGGCCTACGTCGGGGTGACCCGCGCGGAGCGCCGGTTGCACGTCTCCCGGGCCGTCGTTCGATCGGCGTGGNGAGCGCCGGCGCACAACCCGGCCTCACGATTCCTCGATGAANTCCCGGTCGATCTGGTTGACTGGCAGCGCACGGCTGACGACCAGGCGAGCTGGACCAGACCGGTGNCTGCCGTCCCTCCCGCGCCGCAACGCCNNGGCCCGCCGGCCCGGCGGTTCTCTGCTGCTTCCGCGCGAGCCGATGCCGAGGCCAAAGCGCACAAGCGCGAGGTGCCGTCGTTGGAGCCCGGTGACCGGGTCACCCACGACTCCTTCGGACTGGGCACCGTGGTGACCATCGAGGGTGTGGCAGACAAAGCAGTCGCCTCGATCGACTTCGGTTCGCTCGGCGTCAAGCGGTTGTTACTGCGCTACGCCCCGGTCGAGAAGCTCTAATCCGCAACTAGCGCGCGTCCAGCTCGGCGATCAGCTTCTTCGGTGCCGTGAGGCGGTATGAGGTCTCGATGAGCTCGGTTATTTCCGCCCAGTCCGTGCCGGGTACGTCCAGGTCCACCGCGCGCCAGCCGAACGGGCCGAGGTAGGCAGGGCTGAAGAAGTTCTCGTCCTGGTCCAGGGCGGGAAGCTCTACCGGATCGGCGAAGAACAGCAGCGCGTGGTCGTGCCGTTCATGTTTGCCTGGCGCCAGCTTGCGGCCGCCACCGTAGACGGCGAAGACCTTGGTGGTGAAGAAGTTGGGGCGGCCGTGGGACACCTTCTCCGCGGCGCCGGGGAGATCAAGGGCGAGTTCGCGGACGCGCGCTAGGAGTGGGTCCTGCTCGTCATACATGATCGGGTGGGCCATGACTCCCAACCTTAGGAGATCGCGGGGACTGTCTGGTGCCCTGCTTACGGCGTCAATCCGTGTGCGATCAATGCTGAGTACGGGTCCACCGCGTCACCTGCTCCGGGGCGGACCTCCAAGTGCAGGTGAGCACCGGTGGTGTTGCCGGTGGTGCCGATGGTGCCGATCTGTTGGCCGCCGACAACAGTCTCGCCGGGNGAGACCAGGATCGAGCTCTGGTGGCAGTACCAGATCTCGGTGCCATCCTCCAACTGGATGATCGTCTTGTTGCCGTAAGCGCCGTCGTAGCCGGTCGAGACCACGACGCCGTTGGCGACCGAGAAGATCGAGGTGCCGCTGGGGGCAGCGAAGTCCAGGCCGGTGTGGCAGTGCGACCACAGCCCGCTGCACTGACCGAACCCCGCGGTGAGGCGGTACACACCCGGAGTCACTGGGATCTTCCAGGCATTCTTGGCTACCTCTGCGGCATGCGCCTCGGAGCGGGCGGCGAGGTTCTCGATGGCCTGCTGGAACTCCTCGTCCTGCTGCTCTGCCTCTAGCAGCAGCTTGTCGCGCTCAGCCTCGTCACTGTCGGCGCGGGCGGCGTCACGGGAGACGGCCAGTTTCCGGTCACGCAGCGGATTGCTGGAGCCGACGCCGCTGGCGCCATTGAGCGCGTTGGCCACGCCGGCCAGACTCTGCACGGTGCCGGATGCCAAGGTCGCTGTCGGCGCCTGAGTCACGGTCAGAGCTCCAGTGGCTGCGACGACGACGGCCGCGCTGCCGATCAGGGCTGGAAGGGACGGCAGCTTCGAGGGCAGGGGAAACCTGAAGGCCAGTCCGCGTGACCGGGTGGTGCGGTGGGTGACCGCCTTGCGCCGACCGCCGGATTGCTGCTGGTCCTGTGGCGCGGTAGCACGAGCGGCGGTCTGGGTCCGGTGGGACTCGAGGGGCTGGCGGGGACCAGAGGAGAGTGGCTTGGAGCGTGACTTGACGGCTTTGCGTTTGCCCGCATTGGGGTCGCCCGAGATGTGGTGGCAACGTCTTGGCGACGCGCACCGGCATCGCGCCCTGCGGCGCGGCGACCTGCCACGGTTCTTCCAACCCCCAGTTGGTCTGACCCCGAGATACTGACGTGGAGGTCCTGACACTACTGGACGGGCGCCGCTGCGATCAAAGAGGCCCGGATTTCTTCTCCTTGGTTTCCCTCTGGGTTGCTACGGAGCCTGGCTCAGGTCGCGGATCAGGCAGATGTGACGAGCATGACGTAGCCGTGTCCGGGCGACGGGCTTAGTCTTCATCGGGTATGCCCAACTCCTGTGTTGTTCGCCACTCTTTGATCGTGGCCGGCGCTTTGCGAGTGGGAACCGACCGAGCAGACAGGCAGATCTTGTGGACCTGATGGAGTACCAAGCGAAGGAGCTCTTCGCCAAGCACGGTGTCGCGACAACGCTCGGCGTGGTCGTCGAGACGGCTGAGGAAGCCAAGGCCGCTGCTGAGCAGCTCGGCGGCGTGACCGTGATCAAGGCCCAGGTAAAGGCCGGCGGCCGTGGCAAGGCCGGCGGTGTCAAGCTGGCCAAGACGCCCGAAGAGGCCTTCGAGCACGCCTCGAACATCCTCGGGATGGAGATCAAGGGGCTGCGGGTCAACCGCGTGCTGGTGACTCCGGCAACCCCGCCGGAGGAGGAGTACTACTTCTCCTTCCTGCTCGATCGCTCCAACCGCCAGTACCTGTGCATTGCCTCGGTCGAGGGCGGCGTGGAGATCGAGGAGGTCGCCAAGACCAACCCCGACGCGGTCAAGCAGATCGGCATCGACCCCGGTGCCGGCGTCGACGAGGCCAAGGCGCGCGCGATCGCGACCGAGGCCAAGTTCCCCGAGCCGGTCTTCGAGCAGGCCGTGGAGATGATTCAGAAGCTCTACCAGGTGTTCGCCGAGGAAGACGCCACCCTCGTCGAGGTCAACCCGCTGGCGCGGCTGGCCGGCGACAAGCTCGAGGCACTCGACGGCAAGATCTCGCTGGACGACAATGCTTCGGAGGTGCGCCACCCCGATCACGAGGCCTTCGAGATCCGCGAGGAGGCCGACCCGCTGGAGGCCAAGGCCAAGGACCTCGGCCTCAACTACGTCAAGCTCGATGGGCAGGTGGGCATCATCGGCAACGGCGCCGGCCTGGTGATGAGCACGCTGGACGTCGTCGCCTATGCCGGTGAGAACCACGGCGGTGTCAAGCCCGCCAACTTCCTCGATATCGGCGGTGGTGCGAACGCCCAAGTGATGGCCAACGGACTCGACGTGATCTTGCACGATCCGCAGGTCAAGGCTGTCTTCGTGAACGTCTTCGGCGGCATCACCGCCTGTGACGAGGTCGCCAACGGCATCGTCGGTGCGCTCGACATCCTCGGGGATGAGGCAAGCAAGCCCCTGGTCGTACGCCTGGACGGCAACAACGTCGACGAGGGTCGGCGCATCCTCACTGAGCGTAACCATCCGCTGGTGACCATGGTCGACACGATGGACGGCGCGGCCGACAAGGCCGCCGAACTCGCGAACGCGGCGAAGTAAGGAAGACAGGGCTGTGTCTATCTACTTGAACAAGGACTCCAAGGTCATCGTCCAGGGCATCACCGGCGGGATGGGTGCCAAGCACACCGCGCTGATGATCGACTCGGGCACCAACATCGTCGGCGGGGTCAATGCCCGCAAGGCGGGTACCACCGTCACCCACAAGGACCACGACGGCAACGACGTGGTGCTGCCAGTGTTCGGCACGGTTGCCGAGGCGATGAGCCAAACGGGTGCCGACGTATCGGTCGCGTTCGTGCCGCCGGCGTTCACCAAGGCCGCCTGCATCGAGGCGATCGATGCAGGCATCGGCCTGCTGGTCGTGATCACCGAAGGCGTGCCTGTCCAGGACACTGCCGAGGTGTGGAGCTACCTGCAAAGTGCCGCCAACACCGCCGGCACCCGCATGATCGGTCCCAACTGCCCCGGCATCATCACCCCAGGTGAGTCCTTGGCCGGCATCACGCCGCACACCATCGCGGGCAAAGGCCCGGTCGGCTTGGTCTCGAAGTCGGGCACGCTGACCTACCAGATGATGTACGAGTTGCGCGACTTCGGGTTCTCGACCGCCATCGGCATCGGTGGAGACCCGATCGTCGGCACCACCCACATCGACGCGCTGCAGGCATTCGAGGACGACCCGGAGACCAAGGCGATCGTGATGATCGGCGAGATCGGTGGTGACGCCGAGGAGCGCGCCGCCGACTACATCAAGGCGCACATCACCAAGCCCGTGGTGGGCTACGTTGCCGGTTTCACCGCGCCCGAGGGCAAGACCATGGGTCACGCCGGCGCGATCGTGTCCGGTTCCTCGGGTACTGCCCAGGCCAAGAAGGAAGCCCTCGAGGCGGTCGGGGTGAAGGTCGGCAAGACTCCGTCGGAAACCGCCGCGTTGATGCGGGAGATCCTGACGGCGGGCTGACGCCCACCCTCAGGATCTGTGGCGGGTCGCTGGCCAGCAGGCTTCGCGTGTGGTCGACCGCTCCGCGGTGCGGTTGGTAGCGCTGCCGCGGTTCGGGCATACCTGTTGACTCGTCGGACGTTACAGCTCGCGCAGCCGGTCGGCTGCGCGATGCAATAGCTGCTGAAAGCTTGGTCGGCCGACGTCGGCGCCCTTGCCGGGAAGAACACCACCTTGGCCACCATTTCCGGACCGCGCGAAACCGACCCGGATCGGCACGGTCACCTTGTCGGAAACCTTGTTCTCGAACTTCCAGGCCGAAACCTGATCGCGCTCGGAGTTGCGGGAGTAGATGTCATGGACCTCGAGCGTCAGCTCGCGGTCCTCGCAACCGGCGACGCTGGCGCGTACCCGCTGCAGGAAGCGCTTGGCTGCCTTCTCCGTGCGGAACTTCCCGAAGGTCTGGGTGAGCCCGAACGTCTGCGGGAGGTCTTTGTCCTCCGGCACCAGCCAGGTCCGTGAGCGAGCTTTGGTGGCTCCGGCTCTGCGGAAGTTCGCCCGATCGCAGCGAGTGGTCCGGTCGACCTTGCCGAGCGCATTGACCGACGGCACCCCCACCCACGGGTTTTGCACCCTGCCCGCGGGTGGCAGGTCGATGGTGGAGAGGAAACCCGGCTCCTCTCCCGTTGCCGGTGGAGCCGTCGCTTCGAGGGTGGGCTTGCCCGCGCAAGCGGGACCGAGCGACATGTCGGGGGAGGCATCAGCCGAGGGGTCTTGGCTGGTAACTGGGGTTGGGCCTGGGCTCGGGCACAGCCGGAGCGTCGCCTCACTCAAGATCTGGGCGAACCTGGCGGGGCGGATGGCCGGCCCTCGCGTGGTCTGCATCATCACTGTGGTCGTGGTGTCGCCGGCTCGAGCGATGCCGATGTCATAGCCGCGCAGTGGAGGTCCACCGGTCCGTACCCGCAATAGCGTCGCCTCATCACCCACGTTGCCGACTCGGTAGGTGTGCAGTAGTTGCAAGCGAGGTTCTTGGCAGCGGGCGAACCACCGGATCGTGGTGTTGTAGGCGCGCTGGGCGGCGCGCTCGTTGCGGGATATCTCCACCGTTTGCAGCGCCTCTCGCGCCGGCTTCCCTTTTGCCGTGAAGGTGCGAACCAGGGCTGAGAGCCCGTTGCGATCCGCGAATCGTTTGGTCTGGCAGATCATGTTGATCCCGTCCCCGCCGGTGTTGGGGTCGGTTCGCTCACTCACCCAGGAAGTGGTCGGCGGCAAGGTCGCCAGGTCATCGGGCTGAAGAAGCTGGTCGGGTCGGGTGCTCGGCAACTCGGGTGTACGTGCTGCCGGGGCCTTGGGCTGCTGGGGGAGCACGGAACGCGCTGTGGTGTCGCGGTCCTCGCCCGGTTCATGGGCGACGGCGCCCATTGCCACGGTCAGTGCGATCGCGACCGCGACAGCGGCCACTGCGGTGACTCGGCGTCGGTCTCGGCCATGACGCTGCACCGTTTGGGTACGCGGAAGCCGAGCTCGAGATGCGGCCCCGGACAGTGCTCGCAGCTTTTCCTGGTAACCCTCGCCCAGCCGTTCGGTGAGCTCGAGCCGCGCTTTGGCATGGCGTCGGGTGGCGACGTCCTGGGTGATGGCGAGTTCGCGGGCGCCGGCGGCCAGGGGAACTTCGGCCACTTCGAACAACAACAGTGCGCGGCGCTCACCCCCGGTGAGCTGGTGCACGGCATCCAGTACCTCCCGCTCGGTATCGGTCAGCCCTTTATTGCGGTGCCAGATGCGACCGGTGTGACGACGGCTCGCCAGCCGCCAGGCAAGAGGACGGGTGAACGAGAGCGGTCCACCGGACTGGTCAGGCCTCAGCGAGACCTTCCTCCAGTGTTGCCAGGTGATCACGTACGCGCCNCTGACCGCGCTCGTCGCCGCGGTCAGATCGCCGGTGAGGAGGAAGGCCTGGAGCACGAGGTGCTCTCGGGTTGACCGATAGAAGGAGTCGAATGTCTCCTCCGCAGTCACTGGTGCACCCTCTTCCTTGCGTGTCATTGCCCGGCTGTGCCCCTCGCGGCAACAGCCTCATCTGCAGAATCCCTAAACTACGCGATCCGGCAAATCGGCGGCGCGCCTAGCCTGCGGGCCATGCACCGAGCGTGATGATGGACGAACGATGACTGGCCTCACCGTTCCTCCGACATCCTCGCGCCGGCGCGCCGGTTCGCTCTCGGATTCTCGCGCACACTCAGGTGGCCGCCGCCCGCTGATGCTCAGCGCGCTGTTGGCCGGACCGGCAGCAGCGGGCGCAGTGCTCGTCTCGTGCATGGCCGTTGCGCTCGGTGTCTGGTTCGCGCTGGACCAGGGCACCCATGGGAGCACCACCGATGCGATCCGGCTCGGGTCCGACAGCTGGTTGTTGGCCCACGGCAGCGCACTCGATGTGGGCACGGTGACCATCACAGTGATTCCGCTGGGTCTGCTGGCCCTGGCCGGCCATGTCTGTTATCGGTTCGGACGATGGGCGGGCACCACCTCGGCGAGAGAAGATAGAACGTCCCGGTTCCTGGCGATGCTGGTGTTCGCCGCCTCGTACGCACTGGTGGCTTTGGTGACCGCGATCCTTGCCGCTGTGCCGACGGCCGAGCCATCCCTACCGCGCTCTTTCACCGGAGCCTTCCTGCTCGCGCTGGTCTTCGGTGGTGCCGGACTTCTCGCTGGTGCCGATGCCCTCACCGACATCACCGGTTTGCTCCCGGCCCCGGTTCACTCGGCTCTCCTCGCGGGGGCTGTAGGAGCACTCGCCGTGTTCATCGCAGGAGCGGCGCTGTTCGCGATCAGCTTGGCGCTGGACCTCAACGCAGCGGCGACCGTGCTGTCCGGATTGCATGCCGACACCACCGCGGCCGCACTACTGGTGATCCTCACCGCGCTGGTGGCGCCCAACCTCGCGTTGTTCGGAGCTGCCTACCTGGTCGGCCCGGGATTCACCGTCGGAACCGGCACCTCGGTCACTGTTGTGACGGCCACCCTGGGCCCGCTCCCGGCCTATCCGCCGGCGGCGGCGTTGCCGGCCGAAGGCGCGGCGCCAGGATGGCACCTGCTGTTCCTGCTCGTGCCCGTCTTTTGTGGGGTGTACGCCGGTCACCTGCAGGCCCGACGCCATCCCGAGCACTCCTACACCGGCACCGCCCTCCAGGCACTGGCGGGCGGCATCGCCGGTGCGCTGCTGCTCGGGATCGCCTGGCTGCTGTGCGGGNGAGCGATCGGGCCGGGGCGGATGACCGATCTCGGAGTCGACCTGGGTGCTTGCATTGTGGCAGCAGCACTCGCGCTCGGGATCGGCGGAGTCGTGGGTGCTGTGCTCACTCGCTGGCGCGTCGGCCCACCCGAACTGCAGCCGGACGGGACCGAGGTGACAGTCGTCATCTCACCCGACCCGACCGGATCCGAGCCCACTGTCACTTTCTAGCCAGGTGCCCTCTGCCGAGACTCTTGCCCGGCGACCTGACGCTGTGCCCCAGCGGGCTTGGATTGACGCGGCGATCTGCCGTGGTCGCGTGCTCCGCGGTGCGGCCAGCCTTGCTGCCGCGATTCGGTGAGCCCTATTCCCTGGACTAGTCTGAGTCGGTGCCAGTTCCTGAAAATGCAGCGCGCGTTGTCGTGCTCGTCTCCGGTAGTGGCACCAATCTCCAAGCGCTGCTGGACGCCAGTCGGGACGAGTCCTTCGGAGCCCGGATCGTCGCCGTCGGCGCGGACCGTGACGGCATCGAGGGAATTCGGCGCGCAGAGCGTTTCGGACTGCCGACCTTCATCACCAGACTCAAGGACTTCAGCACTCGCTCCGACTGGGATCGCGCGCTTGCCGAGCAGGTGGCCTCCTATGCCCCGGACCTGGTGGTACTCGCCGGTTTCATGAAACTGGTCGGACCTGACTTCCTGGCCGCCTATGGCGGCCGGGTGCTCAACACCCATCCCGCTCTGTGCCCGGCGTTCCCCGGCACCAACGGGCCGGGCGATGCGCTCGTGTACGGCGTCAAGGTCACCGGCGCGACACTTTTCGTCGTCGATGATGGCGTCGACACCGGGCCGATCGTCGCACAAACCACGGTGCCCGTTCTCGACGACGACGACGTCGATACCCTCCATGAGCGGATCAAGGTTGCCGAGCGGGCCATGCTCGTCGACTCGGTGGGCAGGATCGCCCGTGAGGGCCTCAGCATCAACGACAGGAAAGTGCGGTTCGGCAGGNTGAGTGAAGTAGTGACTGGGCAGGCAACGGGTCAGCCGGCTGGACAACTGGGTGGGGATGGGAAGCGCCCGATCCGGCGCGCCCTGGTTTCCGTATACGACAAGACCGGTTTGGAAGAGCTTGCCCGCGGGCTGGCCGACCTCGGCGTCACCCTGGTGTCCACAGGAGGATCAGCCGCACTCATCGAGGGGCTGGGCCTCCAGGTCACCAAGGTCGAGGACCTGACCGGCTTCCCCGAGTGCCTCGACGGCCGGGTCAAGACACTGCACCCGCGGGTCCACGCCGGGATCTTGGCCGACCTCCGGCTGGAGACCCACCAGCAGCAGCTCGCCGACCTGGAGGTCGAGCCCTTCGACCTCGTCGTGGTCAACCTCTACCCGTTCACCCAGACCGTCGCGTCGGGTGCTTCGCTCGATGAGTGCGTCGAGCAGATCGACATCGGTGGACCGTCGATGGTGCGAGCCGCCGCCAAGAACCACCCCAGCGTCGCGGTGATCACCAACCCTGCCGGTTATGCCGATGTGCTGGAGGCCGTCCGTGGCGGCGGTTTCACGCTTGCGCAGCGGCAGCGGCTCGCTGCCGAGGCGTTCACGCACACCGCCGGCTACGACGTCGCCGTCGCCTCGTGGATGGGCAATGTGCTGACCGACANNCCTCNNCGACGGCACCGGATTCCCGCCTGGGTCGGGGCCACCTGGAACCGTGCCTCCCATCTGCGGTACGGCGAGAACCCGCATCAGCCCGCCGCGCTCTACACCAACGGCTTCCAGCTCACCCCGGGCCTGGCGCAAGCGATCCAGCGCCACGGCAAAGAGATGTCGTACAACAACTATGTTGATGCCGACGCCGCCCGACGCGCCGCCTACGACTTCGATGAACCGGCGGTTGCGATCATCAAGCACGCCAACCCATGTGGCATCGCCGTCGGGCTCGACGTCGCCGAGGCGCATCGCAAGGCCCACAGCTGCGACCCTGTCTCCGCCTTCGGCGGCGTGATTGCCACCAATGTGCCGGTCAGTGTCGCTATGGCCCAACAGGTCGCCGAAATCTTCACCGAGGTGCTCATCGCGCCCGGGTACGAGGACGGCGCCATCGAGGTTCTGGTCGGCAAGAAGAACCTGCGCATCCTCGAATGCGCGCCGCTGGCACGCGGCGGCGGCGAGACCCGCGATATCTCCGGCGGCATGCTCATGCAGACCCGAGACGCCCTGCACGCCGACGGGGATGACCCCGCGACCTGGACGCTGGTTGCCGGCTCGGCGGCCACCGAGCATCAGCTGGCTGACCTCGCCTTCGCCTGGCGTGCCTGCCGCGCCGTCAAGTCCAACGCGATCCTGTTGGCTGCCGACCGCGCCTCGGTCGGTGTCGGGATGGGCCAAGTCAACCGTGTGGACTCTTGTCGCCTTGCCGTCGAGCGCGCCGGCTCGAGGGCGGACAGCGCAGTGGCCGCCAGCGACGCGTTCTTCCCTTTCGACGACGGACCCAAGATCCTGTTCGCGGCCGGCGTGAAAGCCATCGTCCAGCCCGGGNGCTCCGTGCGCGACGACGAAGTCATCGCCGCAGCTCAAGAAGCCGGCGTCACCATGTACTTCACGGGCGCGCGTCACTTCTACCACTGAGCCTTCGGCTTCAGTGGCGAAGTGCCGCGCGGTGCCTGGCTGGTTTCCTGGGCTTGGCTCCGGTCTTTGCGTGGCTGGGTGTTCCGCGGTGCGGGTAGTGACGCTGCCGCGGCTTCCGTTCTTTTCTTTGTGCCAGGCCCAGTAGTTACTGTCACCCTCCATCAGAGATAGGGAGGGATTTCCATGATGGCTGGGTTGGCTTGGCAGCGAGGCTTCCGGCGAGTGATGCGGTTTGGTTGTGTTGAACTCGGAGAACGAGCCAATATGCATCACTCGTCTTGCTCAGCGCCCTCGGTGGGGTGACCGGATGTCAGCCAGTTCTGGGACAGTGCACCGCTGGACGCCGCGCCAGCCGCCGATCCGGCCAGTCCTCCCGGTGCGGATCGATCCAGCAGGCGTCACTGGCCCGACGAGAGGTCAGAGCCGGAGTAGGCGTTGGCGCCGGACTTCGGCAGGGCTGGTTGTGCCCAGTGAGGTCGATCCCACACGCCCAGAGCAACGGGCAGCCGAGGCTGCAGCTTTGGCGCCCGCGGGTGCGGTGACCGGATGGGCGGCACTCAGACTTCACGGGGGTGCCTTTNTTGACGGCCTGACAGACGACGGCAGAACCCAGCTTCCCGTCACTCTGGTGTCCCCGATTGCGATGNCGAAAAGTTGCCGGGGAGTCGAAGTGGTCCGTGACTTCCTTCCAGCCACCGAGGTGGCGGTAATCCACGGCGTCCGCTGCACGACAGCGTGCCGCGCCCTGTTCGACACGATCAGCAGGGCGAGTTGCCTGGTCGAGGCTGTTGTCGCGATGGATATGGCCGCCGCGGCACGGATCACCTCTATCGCCCGGATGCAGCATTACTGCTCGGCCAGGAGCGGCCACCGAGGTGTGCGGCAGGTACGCCGGGCTCTCACGTTGGCATCGGAGCACAGTAGTTCTCCTCAAGAGACTCGTGCCCGGCTGTTGTGGGAACTTGGCGCGCAGTTTCCGAGGCCCTTGGTGAACCAGCCGGTGTTCGCGATGACGGGACGCCTGCTCGGATTCCCTGACCTGCTCGATATCGAGACTGGCCTGGTGGTTGAGTACGACGGTGATGATCATCGCAGCGCCAAGCGGCACTCACGCGATGTGCAACGGGAGGCGGCATTCCGGGACCACGGTCTTGAGGTCACCAGACTCACCGGAATCGACGTCCGAGAGCCGGCGAGGGCCATCGCGCGGTTGCAGGCGGCGCGCGATCGCGCCGCGCGCAACATCCAGGGCCAGATGAGGAGCCAGAAGACGAAAAAGTGGACGACGGTGCCACCGACAGGCTTTGTCGAGGAGCGGCCACTCGACCTGGACCTTGACCTGCTCTCTTCTGCCCTGATCGGTGAGTGATGCAGAATGGCCCGCACCTGGGCCTCAAGTCAGCCAATCTGCATCACTCAGGCTGCATCACTCGGGCTGGTGAGACGGGGCTAGGGCTCGGGGACTATCAGTGCTAAGACGATCAGCCCGGCTCCGAGCAGAGTGACGAATGCGACGTCGAGGGACTTGCGGCGGACCTTCAGCATTCCCGCGGCCTCGTCGGCGATTACCAGGCGCGCGGCTGCGCCACCTAGGAGGGACATTCCCATCACGATCAGGCCGGGGCGCCAAGCACCCATGGCCGCGATGGCCAATCCAGCGGCCGCAGCCAACGCCATGACGATGTAGAACAGGCCACCGATCGTCGAGGGGTAGCGGCGAGGGTCAGGGCGAAGCTCCGGCTCCGGTAGGCCGTTCACGCCGAGGACGGTCCGAATGCGGCAAGCTCTGCGGCCTCGACGATGTTGGCCAGCAGCATCGCGCGGGTCATCGGCCCGACCCCGCCGGGGTTGGGTGAGATCCAGCCGGCCACGTCGTAGACGTCTTGGGCCACGTCACCGGCGATCTTGCCCTCGGCATCGCGGGACACCCCGACATCCAGTACTGCCGCACCGGGTTTGACCATGCTGCCGGTGATGATGTCGGGCACGCCTGCTGCAGCCACCACGATGTCGGCGTTGCGGACATGGGTGGCCAGATCGCGAGTGCCGGTGTGGCACAAGGTCACGGTGGCGTTTTCGGAGCGCCGGGTCAGGAGCAGGCCGAGCGGCCGCCCGACTGTTACGCCGCGGCCCACCACGCATACCTCTGCGCCGTTGATCGCCACGTCGTGGCGGCGCAGCATCNNCACGATCCCGGCCGGAGTGCAGGGTAGNGGAGCGGGCTCGCCGAGCACCAGCCAGCCGAGGTTGGTCGGATGCAGGCCGTCGGCGTCCTTGGCGGGATCGATCTGGCCGAGCACGGTGTTCTCGTCCATATGCTTGGGTAGCGGTAACTGGACGATATAGCCAGTGCAGTCCTCGCGCTGGTTGAGCTCGGTGATCGCTGCCTCAACCTCGGCCTGCGAGGTATCACCGGGCAGATCTATCCGGATCGAGTTGATCCCGACCTCGGCGCAGTCCTTGTGCTTGCCCCCGACGTACCAGCGGCTCCCGGGATCATCACCCACCAGGATCGTTGCCAGCCCCGGCACCACACCGGCATTGCGCAGTTTGGTGACGCGCTCGGTGAGCTCGCGTTTGATATCGGCGGCGGTGGCGGACCCGTCCAGGATGCGCGCGGTCATGCGATCCTCCGGAGGACACGAACGAAGTGAGGCCCGGAAGGAGGGCGCTGAGCATGGCCAATCCAGTACGGTCATGCGATCCCCTCCTGAGGAAACGGGGCTATCGGTTCAGATCAGCCCGAGTTCCTTGACCGCGTCGCGCTCCTCAATGAGTTCGGCAGCGGTGGCGTCCATCTTCTCGCGAGAGAACTCATTGATCTCCAGGCCACCGACGATCTCCCAGTTGCCGTCCTTGGTGGTGACCGGGAACGAGTAGATCAGGCCTTCGGGAATGTCGTAGGAGCCGTCCGAGCGGACCGCCATCGACACCCAGTCGCCCGCTGCGCTGCCGCGCAGCCAGTCGCGTGCCGCGTCCACGGTCGCCGATGCGGCGGAGGCGGCCGAAGAGGCGCCACGGGCGTCGATGATGGCTGCGCCGCGCTTGGCGACCGTCGGGATGAAGGTGTCGGCCAGCCAGGCTTGGTCACCGACGACCTCGAAGGCGTTCTTGCCGGCGATCTCGGCGTGGAAGATGTCGGGGTACTGGGTAGCGGAGTGGTTGCCCCAGATCGTCATCCTCTTGATCTCGGTCACCCGCGCCCCGGTCTTGGCGGCAAGCTGGGAGATAGCCCGGTTGTGGTCCAGGCGGGTCAGTGCCGAGAACCGCTCGGTGGGGATATCGGGTGCGTTGCTCATCGCGATCAGCGCATTGGTGTTGGCCGGGTTGCCAGTGACGCCGATGCGTACGTCGTCGGCCGCGACTTCGTTGAGCGCCTTGCCCTGGGCAGTGAAGATCGCGCCATTGGCCTCCAACAGATCACTGCGCTCCATGCCCGGGCCACGGGGACGGGCGCCGACCAACAGGGCAAGGTTCACGCCGTCGAAGATCTTGGTCGGGTCGTGCCCGATCTCGACGCCGGCCAGCGTCGGGAACGCGCAATCGTCGAGCTCCATCACGACACCCTCGAGGGCCTTGAGTGCCGGCTCGATCTCCAGTAGTTGCAACTGGACCGGGGTATCTGGACCGAGCAGTGAGCCGCTCGCGATACGGAAGAGCAGGCTGTAACCGATCTGACCGGCGGCGCCAGTCACGGCGACCTTGACGGGCTGGGACACGACAGGGACTCCTCGATGTGCGGTTGTGCTGATGGCTTGACGCTAGCAGCGTCGGTCACCCCTGATCGCAAGGGGCTGCCCGCAGGTGCGGGAGAGCCCGCAGTGAGATATCTTGACATCAAGAGATTTCTGCTGACGACCACCGACGAATGGAGCTCCGGTGAGCGACTCGACCATTATCTACACGCACACGGACGAGGCGCCGCTGCTTGCGACGTACTCCTTCCTTCCGATCATTCAGGCCTACGCCGGCAAAGCGGGTGTCACCATCGAGACCCGCGACATCTCACTCTCGGGTCGGATCATCGCCGCTTTCCCCGAGCGCCTCACCNCCGATCAGCAGATCGGTGACGCGCTGGCCGAGCTGGGCGCGCTGGCCAAGAAGCCGGAAGCCAACATCATCAAGCTGCCCAACATCAGCGCCTCGATCCCGCAGCTCAAGGCCGCCATCGCCGAACTGCAAAGCAAGGGGTACGACCTCCCCGACTACCCCGACGACCCGCAGACCGACGCCGAAAAGGATGCCCGGGCACGCTACGACAAGATCAAGGGCAGCGCGGTCAACCCGGTTCTCCGCGAAGGAAACTCCGATCGCCGGGCGCCTGCCTCGGTCAAGAACTACGCCAAGGCCAACCCGCACTCGATGGGTGCCTGGAGCCCCGACTCGCGTACCAACGTGGCCACCATGGACGCCGACGATTTCCGGCACAACGAGAAGTCGGTGATCCTCGCCGCCGACGACACCTTGCGGATCGAGCACGTCGCCGCCGACGGCAGTGTGACCGTGCTGAAGGAGAGCCTGCCGGTGCTCGCCGGCGAGATCATCGACGCCACCGTGATGCGGGTCGGCGCGCTGCAGGAGTTCCTCGCCGCTCAGGTGCAGCGGGCCCTGGCCGACGACGTGCTCTTCTCGGTGCACCTGAAGGCCACCATGATGAAGGTCAGCGACCCGATCATCTTCGGTCACGTGGTCCGCGCGTTCTTCNCCAAGACCTTCGCGGCCTACGGTAGCCAGCTCGAGGACGCGGGGCTGTCCCCCAACAACGGCCTTGGCGCCATCCTCGACGGACTGGCAGCGCTGCCGGACGGGCCTGAGATCAAGGCCTCCTTCGACGCCGAACTCGCCGCCGGACCCCGCCTGGCAATGGTCGACTCCGACCGCGGCATCACCAACCTGCACGTCCCCAGCGACGTGATCGTCGATGCTTCCATGCCTGCGATGATCCGCACCTCGGGCCATATGTGGGGACCTGACGGCCAGGAGGCCGACACCCTCGCGGTCATCCCGGACTCGTCGTACGCCGGGATCTACCAGGCCGTGATCGACGACTGCCGGGCCAACGGCGCTCTGGATCCCACCACGATGGGCACCGTGCCCAACGTCGGCCTGATGGCCCAGGCGGCCGAGGAGTACGGCTCGCACGACAAGACCTTCGAGATGACCGCCGACGGCGTGGTCAACGTGGTCGCTTCCAACGGTGACGAGCTGATTTCGATCAACGTCGAGAAGGGCGACATCTGGCGCGCCTGCCAGACCAAGGACATCCCGGTCCAGGACTGGGTGAAGCTGGCCGTAACCCGGGCTCGCGCCAGCGGGATGCCGGCGGTGTTCTGGCTGGATGAGACCCGCGCCCACGACGCCAACCTGATCCAAAAGGTCAACGCCTACCTGCCGCAACATGACACCGAGGGCCTCGACATCTCGATCATGGCGCCGGCTGCTGCAGCCAAGCTCTCGATCGAGCGGATCCGCCGTGGCGAGGACACCATCTCGGTGACCGGCAACGTGCTGCGTGACTACAACACCGACCTGTTCCCGATCCTGGAGTTGGGCACCTCGGCCAAGATGCTCTCGGTCGTCCCGCTGATCAACGGCGGTGGCCTGTTCGAGACCGGTGCGGGCGGGTCGGCACCCAAGCACGTCCAGCAGCTGCAGAAGGAGAACTACCTGCGCTGGGACAGCCTCGGGNAGTTCTTCGCGCTCGCCGCGTCCTTCGAGCACCTCGCCACCGTGACCGGCAACCGCAGCGCCCAGGTGCTGGCCGACACCCTGGACCGCGCCACCGGCACCTTCCTCGCAGAGAATCGCTCACCGGGGCGCAAGCTCGGCACCATCGACAACCGCGGTAGCCATTTCTACCTGGCGCTGTACTGGGCCCAGGAGCTGGCTGCGCAGACCGAGGATGCCGGGCTCGCCGCGGCATTCGCACCGCTGGCCCAGCGGCTTGCAGGCGACGAGGAGGCCATCGTTGCCGAGCTGCTGGGCGTCCAGNGGGCACCGGCCGACATTGGCGGCTACTACCGGCCTGAAGACGCCGAGGCATCGGCAGTGATGCGGCCGTCGGCGACGCTCAATGCCGCCTTAGGTCAGCTCTGAGGGCTCCGACTGGCTATCGTTCAACCTATGGACGAAGGTCATAGACAGGTGACCGCCCGGTGAACGGCACTGCTTCCTCGATTGCGCTGGTGGTGCTGTTCGTCCTGATCGGCGGGGTGTTCGCGGCAGCCGAGATCGCACTGGTCTCGCTGCGTGACTCCCAGGCTCGCGCCCTGGCCAGCCGAGGGCGGCGGGGCCGGATCGTTGCCGAGCTCAACCAGGACCCCAACCGCTTCCTGGCCGCCGTTCAAGTGGGGGTCACGCTCGCCGGGTTCATGTCCGCCGCGTTCGGTGGCGCGACGTTGTCCAAAGACCTCGAGCCGGTGTTGCGTGACCTCGGCCTCCCGGAGTCGATCGTCCCCGCGACCTCGCTGGTGCTGGTCACGATCGCGATCTCCTACCTCTCCCTGGTGCTGNGGGAGTTGGTGCCCAAGCGGCTCGCCTTGCAGCGGGCCGAGGCGTTTGCGATGGCGCTGGGCCCGATGGTGGACCGGATCTCCAAGGTTTCCCGGCCGGTCATCTGGTTGCTGAGCAAGTCCACCAACCTCGTCGTGCGCTTGTTTGGTGGCGACCCGGATGCGCAACGTGAGGAGATCACTGATGAGGAGCTGCGTGAGCTGGTCAACACCCACCAGACTCTCAGTGAAGAAGAGCGCCGGATCGTCGAGGAGGTCTTCGAGGCAGGGGACCGGCAGATCCGCGAGGTGATGGTGCCACGGACCGAGGTGGACTTCCTGGACGCGTCGATGCCGGTCTACAAGGCGGTGCGGGAGGCGATGTCGATGCCGCACTCGCGGTATCCGGTCATCGACGGCTCTCCTGACGACGTGATCGGCTTCGTGCACGTCCGGGACCTCTTCGCGCCCGAGATGGCGACCCGCTCGGTGCGGTTGAGCGAACTGGTGCGCGAGACGCTGGTCCTGCCCTGGACCAGGCCGATTCTGGCGGCGCTGACAGATATGCGCCGGGGCGGCACCCACCTGGCAATCGTGGCCGACGAGTACGGCGGCACGGCGGGGATTGTCACGATGGAGGACCTGGTCGAGGAACTGGTCGGCGATATCAAGGACGAGTACGACCGGGACGAGGGCGAGACCACCCGCACCGGCGGGACGGTCGAGGTCGACGGACTGCTCAACCTCGACGATTTCGAGGACGAGACCGGCCTGGAGTTGCCCGAAGGGCCGTACGAGACCGTGGCGGGCTACATCATGGCCGAGCTCGGCCGGGTGNCCCTGGTCGGTGATGCCGTGCATTACGCAGACCGGACTTTGACGGTAACCGCGCTTGATGGACGGCGTGTCAACCGGGTTCTGGTCTCCGCTGTCCTCACGGATTCGCCGGTGGCTTCTCCGCCCGAATCAGACGCGACCGCGCAGGCGAATCCCTAGTTCGGCCGCTCGCCGGCCTCTGAGAGAATGCCTGCTATGTCTGACGCCGCACCCACGTCGCAGCCGATGGCCCGTCCGCGGGTGTTGTCGGGAATCCAGCCGACTGCCGACTCCTTCCACTTCGGCAACTACCTCGGCGCCACCCGGCAGTGGGTAGCCCTGCAGGAGGACTACGAGCCGTACTTCTTCATAGCCGACCTGCATGCGATCACGGCGGACAAACCCGACCCGAAACTGTTGGCCGGGCGGACGCGTATCGCGGTCGCTCAACTCATCGCGATGGGTATCGATCCGGACCGTTCGGCGATCTTCGTCCAGTCCCACATCCCCGCGCATGCCCAGCTGACCTGGGTGATGCAGTGCTTCACCGGCTTCGGTGAGGCGCGCCGGATGACGCAGTTCAAGGACAAGTCCGCCAAGGGCGGTGAGGGCGCCGCCAGCGTGGGCCTACTGACCTACCCGATCCTGCAGGCAGCCGACATCTTGCTGTACCGGCCCGCGTACGTGCCTGTCGGTGAGGATCAGCGGCAGCACCTGGAGCTGACCCGCGACCTGGCGGGGCGTTTCAACAGTCAGTACAAGAAGAAGACGTTCCGACTCCCCGAGCCCTACATCCTCAAGGAGACCGCGAAGATCTTCGACCTGCAGGATCCGACCGCCAAGATGTCGAAGTCGGCATCGGCGCCGACCGGCATCATCGAGATGCTCGACGACCCCAAGGTTTCGGCGAAGAAGATTCGCTCGGCGGTGACCGACTCCGGTGCCGAAGTGCGGTTCGATCCGGTGGAGAAACCGGGGATCAGCAATCTGTTGACGATCTTCTCCGCACTGACCGGGCGCGAGATCGCCGATCTGGAGCAGGCCTACCTGGGGAAGGGATACGGCGACTTCAAGGGCGATTTGGCGCAGACAGTCGTCGAGTTCGTGACTCCGTTCCGCGACCGGGTACAGGCGCTGCTCGCCGATCCGGCCGAGATCGATGCTGTGCTCGCACAAGGTGCGAAGCGAGCCTCAGCGGTTGCGGAGGCGACCCTGGCCGATGTGTATGAGCGGATCGGCTTTCTGCCGCCTGACCGGCAGGACGACTAGGCTGCCGCTGTGACGACGATCGGCGTGGCAATTGCCGTCCCCGAGCCGTGGGGGACGCAACTGCAGGACTACCGCGAGTCACTGGGCGACGACACCGCCGCCATGATTCCGACCCACATCACCTTGCTTCCCNCGATCGACCTCGACGACAGCTTGCTGCCGAGCGTGACCGCGCTCCTGGACCGGACTGCAGGCAAACACGCGCCGTTCGCAGTTCAGCTACGCGGCACCGGCACCTTCCAGCCGGTCTCCCCGGTGGTGTTCGTCGGCGTGGTCGCCGGGATCAGTGAGTGCGAGTCACTGGCCGCAGACATCTGCCAACCACCGCTGGCCATAGATCTCGCTTTTCCCTACCACCCGCATGTGACGATCGCGCACCATCTGCCCGAGGACGTGATGGATCGCAGCTTCGCTGAGCAGAGCGACTTCGATTGCGAGTTCGTGGTGGACCAGTTCTGGCTCTACAGCCATGATGTCGATCAAGGCTGGATTCCGGCACGCGGCTTCGCGCTCGGTGGAGTCTGAGCCTTGGGTTTCGACATCGGCAAGGCCTGGAACAACCACATCGTCAGGCCGGTCGACGGCCTGCGCAACCAGGTCGGCCTGTTCGATCATGTCCTGGCCATGCTCGGTCACTACGGCCGGGTCAACGGCGGCGGCCTGGCCGGAGCCGTGACCTACGCGTTCCTGGCTTTCTTCCCGCTCATCGCGCTGGCGTTCTTCATCGTCGGTTACCTGGCGCGTATCTACCCGGAAGCTCGCGAGGACCTCACCGAGGGCATCAACACCCTGCTCGCCGGGCTGGTCGGCGACGGGCCGGGCCAGATCAGCATCGAGGTGTTCGCCGACAATGCGGGCACGGCCGGCGTGTTGGCCCTGGTGGGTTTCGTCTATTCCGGGATCGGCCTGATGTCCTCGATGCGGATGGCGTTGCAGCAACTGTTCGTCAACCCGCAACAGGACCGGCCCAACTTCATCATCGGCAAGCTTCGGGATCTGGCGACGTTGTCGCTTGCCGGGTTGATGATGCTGGTGTCGTTCACGATCACCACCGGGGTCAACAGGTGGGCCGACGAGGTGGCGTCCTGGATAGGGATGGACTGGACGCTCGCCTCACGCATAGTGCAGCTTTTGGGCTGGTTGTTCGCGATCGTGGTGGTGACTGGTCTGCTCATGCTGCTCTACAAGTTCCTGGCTCGGCCGACGGTTGCTCGCCGGGCACTGATCGAGGGTTCGATGCTCGCCGCAATCGGCTTCGTGGTTTTGAAGGTGGTCACCGACCGGTTGATCCAAGCCACCCACGGCAACCCGGCCTTCACGGTCTTCGGGGTCGCGTTGGTGGTCTTGGTGATGCTCAACTACTTCATGCAGGTGATCATGTACGGCGCGGCTTGGGCGTACACCGCGCCCNCGGGAGTCCAACTCAGAAGACTCCGATCCGGATACNCGCCGACTTGCAGTGAGCTCCGCGGGATCTCTCAGTCAGCGGCGGAAGATCAGGGCGCGCTTGACTTCCTGGATCGCCTTGGTGATCTGGATGCCGCGTGGGCAGGCCTCGGTGCAGTTGAAGGTGGTGCGACAACGCCACACGCCCTCGGCATCGTTGAGGATCTCCAAGCGCTGCTCGGATGCCTCGTCGCGGCTGTCGAAGATGAACCGGTGGGCACCGACGATGGCCTGGGGGCCGAAGTACTGCCCGTCGGTCCAGTAGACCGGGCACGACGTGGTGCAGGCCGCGCACAGGATGCACTTGGTGGTGTCGTCGAAACGATCGCGGTCGGCCTGGCTCTGGATCCGCTCGCGGGTCGGCTCGTTGCCGGTGGTGATCAGGAACGGCATCACCGAGCGGTAGGCCGCGAAGAACGGCTCCATGTCGACCACGAGGTCCTTGAGCACCGGCAAGCCCTTGATCGGCTCGATGGTGATCGGCTTGGTCGGGTTGACGTCCTTGAGCAGGGTCTTGCAGGCCAGCCGGTTCTTGCCGTTGATCCGCATCGCGTCCGAGCCGCAGACACCATGCGCGCAGGAGCGGCGGAAGGTCAGTGAGCCGTCCTGGTCCCACTTCACCTTGTGCAGGGCATCCAGCACTCGGTCGGTGGGCTGGGCCTTGACCTGGTAGCTCTCCCAGTGCGAGTCGGGAGAGAACTCCGGGTTGTAGCGGAGGATCTTGACCGTGACGGTCATCGGCGCCGGTGCTGTCGATGCGGGGTGCTGGCCGGTATGGCCGGCGTTTCGGTGATCGTCATCAGTACTTGCGCTCCATCGGCTTGTAACGCGTCTCCACTACCGGCTTGTAGTCCAAGCGGACGCTGCCGTCCTCGTTGCGGTACGCCATCGTGTGGCGCATGAAGTTGACGTCATCGCGGTCGGGGTAGTCCTCGCGCATATGGCCGCCGCGCGATTCGTTGCGCGCCAGGGCGCCGACGACGAGCACCTCGGCCAGTTCGAGCAGGAAGCCGAGCTCGATGGCCTCCAGCAGGTCGGTGTTGAACCGCTGTCCCTTGTCCTGGACCGAGACATGTTGGTAACGGTCCTTGAGGGCCTCGATGTCGGACAACGCCTGCTTCAAGGAGGCCTCGCTGCGGAACACCTGGGCGTTGATGTCCATGGTGGCCTGTAACGCGGAGCGAATCGCGGCTACCCGCTCGGTGCCGGTCGAGTTCCGCATGGACTCGACCATGTCGACCACGACGCTCTCGGGGTTCTCCGGCAACTCGTCGAACTCGGCGGTCAGCGCGTACTCGGCGGCATAGATGCCTGCCCGACGCCCGAACACGTTGATGTCCAGCAGCGAGTTGGTGCCCAGTCGGTTGGCGCCGTGCACCGATACGCACGCGACCTCGCCCGCGGCGTACAGGCCCGGAATCACGGTGTAGTTGTCAGCCAGCGCCTCGCCCTTGATGTTGGTCGGCACCCCGCCCATCGCATAGTGCGCGGTCGGGAACACCGGGATCATCTCGGTATAGGGCTCGACGCCGAGGTAGGTCCGGGCAAACTCGGTGATATCGGGGAGTTTGGCGTCGATCTGCTCCTTGGGCAGGTGCGTGAGATCTAAGTAGACATACGCCTTGTCCGGCCCCGCGCCGCGGCCCTCACGTACCTCGTTGGCCATCGCACGCGCCACCATGTCGCGCGGTGCGAGATCCTTGATCGTCGGCGCGTAGCGCTCCATGAAGCGTTCGTTCTCGCTGTTGCGCAGAATGCCGCCCTCGCCGCGAGCCGCCTCCGAGAGCAGCACCCCCAGGCCGGCCAAGCCGGTCGGGTGGAACTGGAAGAACTCCATGTCTTCCAGTGGCAGGCCCTTGCGCCATACGATGCCCATGCCGTCACCGGTCAGGGTGTGGGCGTTGGAGGTGGTGCGGAAGACCTTGCCGAAACCGCCGGTCGCCAGGATCACGGCCTTGGCCTGGAACACATGGATGTTGCCGGTAGCCAGATCGTAGGCGACGGCCCCGGAAACGCGACCGTCGACGTAGAGAAGGTCGAGCACGTAGAACTCGTTGTAGAACTCCACGTTGTGCTTGATGCACTGCTGGTAGAGCGTCTGCAGGATCATGTGACCGGTGCGGTCGGCAGCGAAACACGAGCGGCGCACGGCAGCCTCACCATGGTTGCGGGTGTGCCCACCGAACCGGCGCTGGTCGATTTTTCCCTCGTACGTGCGGTTGAAGGGCAGGCCCATCTTCTCCAGGTCGAGTACCGCGTCGATGGCCTCTTTGGCCATCACCTCGGCGGCATCCTGGTCGACCAGGTAGTCGCCGCCCTTCACGGTGTCGAAGGTGTGCCACTCCCAGTTGTCCTCCTCGACGTTGGCCAAGGCCGCGCACATGCCACCCTGGGCAGCGCCGGTGTGGGAGCGGGTCGGGTAGAGCTTGGTGAGCACCGCGGTACGGGTGCGCTGACCGGATTCGAGTGCGGCCCGCATACCGGCGCCGCCGGCGCCGACGATCACGACGTCGTACTTGTGGTAGGTCACAGATGCCACCTGAGTCAAACCTCCGGGCTCACTGGCAGGCCGCGAGCTTGGCGGCCTGAGTCGGGTCGGCGCACGGGTCGAAGGTGAAGATCACCAAGGTGCCGAGTGCCAGAACGACAAGGACCGAGAAGTACAGCAGCGTCTTGAGGACGAAGCGGGACGTGTCCTTGGTGGTGTAATCGTTGATGATCGTGCGCAGTCCGTTGGCGCCGTGCAGTTGCGCCAGCCACAACATCGCCAGGTCCCAGACCTGCCAGAACGGATTGGCCCACTTTCCGGCCACGAACGCGAAGTCGATGCGGTGGATGCCCTCACCGACCATCAGGTTGACGAACAGGTGCCCGAAGACGAGCACGATCAGCAAGATCCCCGAACCGCGCATGAACAGCCAGGAGTTGAGCTCGAAATTGCTGCCCTTGGGCGCCTTGGCGCGTGGAGCGTCCAGAGTGGGTGCCGAGCTTGCGGAAACAGACCTGGTGGTAGACCCAGTGATAGACACAGTGATTCCCCTCAGTGCCCGAATACGTTGGTCAGGTGGCGGATCACGAACGGGACCATCAACACCAACCACACACCGATGACGCCGTAGGCCATCTGCTTCTGGTAGCGCGGGCCCTGGGACCAGAAGTCGACCAGGATGATCCGGACACCGTTGAGCGCGTGGAAGAGGATGGCGGCGACCAGGCCGATCTCCATCACGCCGACAATCGGGTTCTTGTATGCCTCGACGGCCTTGTTGTAGGCCTCCGGCGAGACTCGCACCATCGCGGTATCGATGACATGGGCGAAGAGGAAGAAGAAGATCACCACACCAGTGATGCGGTGGGCGACCCACGACCACATGCCTTCACGACCACGGTAGAGGGTTCCAACCGGTGAGCTGGCCAAGGAAACGGTCCTTCGGAATCGAGACAAGGGCAACTACGCACTCTATCGGCGCTTGCAGAGGGCAATAGCCAGCATCGCTGTGAGATCAATTACTGCACGCTGCTATGGCGAAAATCTTTGCGCCGTATTAGAGCGGGCTCTTAGCTCATCTGTCCACGTTGTGCGGCGTGAGTATGGCCCATCTCACGTATCCGGGCGGGTTTTGGCCAGGCTTGGGTCGTCGTACCCTTCGATCCTATGGAGCACCTGTCTCTTCTGGCCGGCGGTCAGGAGCACTCGGTCACGGATTGGGAGCGTGAGGCCGCTGCGGTCCTGCGCAAGTCCGGTCGGCTGACCACGGAGCAGCCCGACTCGCTTGTCTGGGACAAGTTGTCTCGCACCACCCTCGACGGCATCGTGATCACGCCCTTGGGCGTGCCCGGCCCGGAAGAAGGCACGGGCGAAGACACCGACGATAGCCGTGGCGATGTTCATACTCGCGGCATCGCAGCGCCCGAGAAGGTGAGCCGGGCAGCAGGCTGGGACATTCGGGCTCATCTGGGCGACCCCGATGCCGTCCGTGCCGCCCAAGACATCCTGGTCGACCTCGAGAACGGGGCCACCAGTCTCTGGCTGTCGCTGGGCCGTGGTGGCATGGACGTCGACGACCTGGGCAAAGTCCTGGAGAAGGTTTACGTCGATCTCGCGCCGGTGGTATTGGATGCGCCGGATGCCCCGGTCGAAGCAGCACAGGCCTTCGCGGCATTGCTCAAGGAGCGTGCTGTCGAGCCGGCGAAGGGGACCAACCTGGGTGGTGACCCGATCGGTGCCGGCCTGCGCGGCTTCGAGTGCTCGGTCAGCGAGATCGTGCCATCTCTCGCCGACCTGGCGCGCCAGACCGGGACCAAGGCGCTGGTAGTGGATGCAACCGCGGTGCACGATGCGGGTGCGACCGACGCGCAGGAACTGGGTTACAGCCTCGCCGTAGGTGTCGCCTATCTGCGCGCCCTGGTGGCAACCGGGCTCTCGGCAGCCGAGGCCGCCGAGCTGGTGGAGTTCCGTTACGCGGCCACCGTCGAGCAGTTCCCGACCATTGCGAAACTCCGGGCCGCCCGCAGCCTATGGGCGCGTGTCCTGGAGCTATCCGATGTCAGCGACCCGGGCATCCAGGTCCAGCACGCGGTGACCAGCCGACCGATGATGACCAAGTACGACCCTTACGTGAACATGCTGCGTTGCACGGTCGCCGCTTTCGCGGCTGGTGTCGGTGGGGCCGCCTCGGTCACCGTGCTGCCGTTCGATCAGCCGCTGGGCCTGCCCGATGCATTCAGTCGTCGAATCGCACGCAACACCTCGTCGTTGCTGATCTCCGAGGCCCACATCGCCAAAGTGGTCGACCCGGCCGGTGGCTCGTTCATGGTCGAAAGGCTCACCGACGATCTCGCGGTGGCGGGCTGGACGGATNTCCAGGCTGTCGAGGCCGAAGGTGGCATCCAGGAATCGTTAGCTCTGGAGCAGGGCGGTCTGCTGGACCGCATCAAGGAGCGCGGCCTGAAGCCACGGCTCGCCGCGATCCGTACCCGCAAAGCTCCGATCACCGGCCTGACCGAGTTCCCCAACCTGGGCGAGACGCTTCCGGAACGTCGCCCAACGCCGGAGAGGGCGGTGCAGGCGGATCGCTACGGCATCGAGTTCGAAGTGTTGCGCGATACTCCGGCCGGCACCCCGGTGTTCCTGGCGACACTGGGCAGCATTGCCGCACACACAGCCCGTGCGACGTTCGCGTCCAATCTGTTCGCCGCCGGTGGCATCGACACCGTGGCCGCCGGCGCTACCGAGGGTCCCGTCGAGCTGCTTGCCGGCTATGCGGGACAGCCGGTGGTCTGCCTGTGCGGCGACGACCCCAGCTATGCCGAATGGGGTGCGCAGGCGGTGCAGGCGCTACGTGAGGCCGGCGCGCGATACGTCGTCCTGGCAGGCAAGCCGGGGGAGCGCACCGTGCCTGCCGAGTTGGTCGATGCCTATGCAGCGATCGGTATCGATGCGCTCGCGTTCTTGCGCGGCGTACGAGAGGAGCTGGCCAAGTGAGTATCCCGGATTCCTTCG
Source organism: Nocardioidaceae bacterium (assembly GCA_013693815.1). Lineage (GTDB taxonomy): Bacteria > Actinomycetota > Actinomycetes > Propionibacteriales > Nocardioidaceae > SSC3. Next base: position 2,981,950 of record CP059259.1, on the reverse strand, counting down.
CGGGCCTACCTCTGGAGAGCCCGACCCGCTCGGCGCAGCCTGTCCGGCCACCACAGACCGAGCCCTGGCTGTCACCGGAGGGCATCGAGATCAAGAGCCTCTACACCGCCGATGACCTGGCGGGCCTGGACGGACTGGACACTTTGCCAGGTTTGGCGCCGTTCATTCGCGGTCCCTACCCCACGATGTACACCACCCAGCCCTGGACCATCCGCCAGTACGCGGGTTTCTCCACCGCCGAGGAGTCCAACGCCTTCTACCGTCGCAACTTGGCGGCCGGGCAGAAGGGACTCTCGGTCGCCTTCGATCTGGCCACCCATCGTGGGTACGACTCCGATCATCCGCGCGTGCGAGGTGACGTCGGCATGGCGGGAGTCGCGATCGACTCGATCTACGACGCCCGCACGCTGTTCGACGGGATCCCGTTGGATCAGATGTCGGTGTCGATGACGATGAACGGCGCGGTGCTGCCGGTGCTCGCGCTCTACATCGTCGCTGCCGAGGAACAGGGCGTGAAGCCCGAACAGCTCACCGGGACCATCCAGAACGACATCCTCAAAGAGTTCATGGTCCGCAACACCTACATCTATCCCNCGGCGCCCAGCATGCGGATCATCTCCGACATCTTCGCCTTCACTTCGGCCAAGATGCCGCGCTTCAACTCGATCTCCATCTCCGGCTACCACATCCAAGAGGCCGGAGCGACCCAGGATCTCGAGCTCGCCTACACCCTGGCCGACGGGGTGGAGTACATTCGCGCCGGCCTGGCCGCGGGCATCGACATCGACAAGTTCGCGCCACGGCTGAGCTTCTTCTGGGCGATCGGGATGAACTTCTACATGGAGATCGCCAAGATGCGGGCTGCCCGAGCCCTGTGGGCGCGGCTGGTCTCACAGTTCGATCCGAAGAACCCCAAGTCCCTCTCGCTTCGCACTCACTCCCAGACCTCGGGGTGGTCGCTGACTGCCCAAGACGTCTTCAACAACGTGGGGCGCACCTGCATCGAGGCGATGGCCTCCACCCAGGGCCATACCCAGTCGCTGCACACCAATGCGCTGGACGAGGCGATCGCGTTGCCGACGGACTTCTCCGCCCGGATCGCCCGCAACACCCAACTGCTGTTGCAGCAGGAATCGGGCACGACCGGGACGATCGACCCGTGGGCTGGCTCCTACTATGTCGAACGGCTCACCCAAGACCTCGCCGAGCGAGCCTGGGCGCATATCGTCGAGGCCGAGGAGGCCGGCGGCATGGCCAAGGCGATCGATGCCGGTATCCCCAAGCTGCGCATCGAGGAAGCTGCGGCCCGTACCCAGGCGCGGATCGACTCCGGCGCCCAGCAGGTCATCGGCGTCAACACCTACCGGCTCGCCGACCGTGATGAGGAGCTCNCGCTTGACCTCTTGCGGGTCGACAACGACCAGGTGTACGCCCAGCAGATCGCCAAGCTGGAAAGGCTCCGTGCCGAACGCGACGACGGCGAGGTACGCCGGACCCTGGAGGCGCTCACCAACTCGGCGGCCGCCGGGCAGAAGCTGGGCTCCTTGGAAGGGAACCTGCTCGGGCTGGCCGTCGACGCTGCCCGCGCCAAGGCCACGGTCGGCGAGATCAGCGATGCGTTGGAGAAGGTGTTCGGTCGGCACCAGGCCGTGATCCGTACCATCTCAGGGGTGTACCGCAACGAGACCGGAGCCAGCAACGAGGCGGTCGACCGTGTCCTGGCAGCCACCGCGNAAATCGCCGACGACGAGGGCCGTCGTCCCCGGATCCTGGTCGCCAAGATGGGCCAGGACGGACACGACCGTGGTCAGAAGGTCATCGTGACCGCGTTCGCCGACCTCGGTTTCGATGTCGACGTCGGGCCGCTGTTCGCCACTCCTGAGGAAGTCGCCCAGCAAGCCGTCGATGCCGACGTACATGTGGTCGGCGTCAACTCACTGGCCGCCGGCCACCTCACCTTGGTGCCTGCATTGCGTGAGGCGCTTGCTGCCGCCGGGCGTCCCGACATCATGATCGTGGTCGGAGGCGTCATCCCGCCCGACGACGTGCCGACCCTGCTCGAGATGGGCGCGGCAGCGGTGTTCCCGCCTGGCACCGTCATTGCAGATTCGGCGCTGGAGCTACTGGACAAGCTCCGCACTCACTGACGACTCACAGCGACTCACCGACACGGATTCGGCGGAGTTACTCGAACCCGAATACGGGCGGCAGCACGACCACGACCCAGGCTGCCCAGACGGCGTAGGTCGGCAGGTAGTTGGTCTGCCACCGCTCCAGGGCAGCGAAGGTCCCACGCCCTCTGGTGAACCGCAGCGTCAGCACCGTCGACCAGACGAGGTTGACCAAGATCACCAGGTTGAGNCCGAGCGCGGCGACCTTGTTGGGCGAGACGCCGAACTCCGCGATCCGGCCCAGCATTGCCACCAGCACGATCGCGTCCACAGCGAGCGCAGCCACCAGCAGCGCGAACTGGAGCCAATCGAATACACCAGGCGGCGCCAGCGGATCGTGTGCCGAGACGGCATAGAGCAGCAACCCGAGCACCAGCACGAGAATTGCCGTCATCACGATGAGCAGCTCGCGCGCAACGTCGATCACGTCCGGTGCAATCATGAACGCCAGTAACACCGCCACCAGCATCAGCACGGTAAGTGGTGTGAACACGCGGGTGAGCACCGGCGCGATGTTCTCCACCACGTTCTGCTTGGCCTCGACCAGCCAGGCCGCCACGACGACGGCGCCGGCCACTCCCCAAGGCAGCACCCAGTCGACGAGAGCTCGCTCGATGTTGATGTCCAGTGTCGCGAAGGCGCCCACGGTCAGGGCCATCAGCAGACCACCGCCCAAGGCCAGCAGGACGTAGTAGACGACCCACTCCCCGGTGAAGCGGACGAAGTCCATTCGTCGTTCGTGGGAGCGCCAGTGGCCNCCGGCATACGCGATCCCGACCGCGAACCACAGCACCACCGGGGCATGGAGCACGATGAGAACGTCGGACATGCTCTCAGCGGCGAAAGCATCGTCGTACGGGTACAGGTTGAGCACCAGTCCCACGACAACTGCGACCGCGACGAGCGTGGCCACCACGGGAATGCCGAGGTGTCGCTTCCAACAGAAGTACGCCGCCAGAAACGGCAGCACCAACAGCGACGAGTTGCGGATGGCGAGCGTTTCGGGCAACCAAGTGATACCTGCTTTGAGCGCGAGGGCCGCGCCTACGCTCAGGGCGAGTGCCATGGCGAGCTCCCGGGGNCGCCGCCCGGTCGCATCGTCATCGGACCCGACCAGCACGAGCTGCTTCCAGAGCCGATCGGAGTGCTCGCGTGCGAATTCCCGGGAGATCGAGTCCAGCGCGCCCATCCGCTTGACGGCCACCAGGAACGCCTCGTCGTCCTGCAAGCCGCCCGTTGACAGGTCGGCGATCTGCTCGCGCAGGTGTTCCTCGAGTTCATCGACATCGGCCGGCTCCAGTGCGCGGGCACGCTGGACATAGGCCCGCCACTGGCCGATCTGCTCCTCCAACNNGTGCTCATGCTCGGCCTCCGGCCGCGCATGACCGCCGCTGGCGCTGGCGTGGTCGCGGGAGCCTGTGCGGTGCCGCGGTGGTGGCCGGCTCCGCGGTGCGGTTCCAGCCCTGCCGCGCTCCAGACCATCTGTTCAGCTCGCTTATCACGCCGATCCCGCCTCGGGAGTAGGGCTGGGCAGTGTCCGCCACAGTCGATCGAGTGCGCCGTTGACGACATGCCACTGTTTGCGGCGCTCTTCGAGCAGGTCGCGTCCGCTCGGCGTGATCGCGTAGTGCTTGCGCCGGCGGCCCTGCTCCGAGGTGCCCCAGGTGGCGGTGACGTACCCGAACCGCTCCAACCTGTGCAGCAGGGGNTACAACATTCCGTCGGTCCACGCCATCTGGCCGCCGGAGAGCTGGTTGACCCGCTTGAGGATCGCGTAGCCATAGCTCTCGCCCTCGGCCAGGATGCCGAGCACCAGCGTTGTCGCCGACGCGGCAACCAGGTCTTTGTCCACTCGCATGTCGGTCCTTGCGTCCCAATACCTAGATGTGCAAGGTAACTATACCTAGCAGCGCAAGGTATTTCGAGATCTCTAGACTCCTTATGTGAGCCCGGTCCCCGACGTGAGCAGACTTGCCGAGCAAGTGCGGGCCGGACATCGTGCCGACATCTCGCGGGCCATCACCTTGGTCGAGTCCTCCCGGCCCGACCACCGGATCCAGGCGCGTGATCTGATGACCCAGCTCGCGCCCGATACCGGAAAGGCGATCCGGGTCGGCATCTCCGGCGTCCCGGGCGTCGGGAAATCCACCTTCATCGAAGCGCTGGGCACCTATCTGACCGGCCAGGGCAAACGTGTCGGTGTACTGGCCGTCGATCCTNCCTCGGTGCGCACCGGGNGATCGGTGCTCGGAGACAAGACCCGGATGGCGAAGCTGTCCGCTGATCCGCGCGCCTTCATCCGGCCCTCGCCCAGCGCCGGCACGCTCGGCGGAGTGGCTCGAGCAACCAACCAGGCGATGGCGGTGCTGGAGAGTGCCGGGTACGACGTGGTGCTGGTCGAGACGGTCGGCGTCGGGCAGTCGGAGGTCACCGTCGCCGGGATGGTCGACACCTTCTTGTTCCTCACCCTTGCGCGCACCGGTGACCAGCTTCAGGGCATCAAGAAGGGCATCTTGGAGATCGCGGACGTGATCGCGGTCAACAAGGCCGACGGCGACCATGCGATCGCGGCAAAGGCTGCCGCCAAGGAGCTCGCCGGTGCATTGCATTTCGTCTACCGCGGCCAACCGGGAAACCAGCCTGCCTGGACTCCACCTGTCCTCACCTGCTCGGGTCTGGACGGCACCGACGTCGACACCGTCTGGGAGCGGGTGCTCGCTCATCGTGAGGCACTCGGCGTCGATGGGTTGGCTCGCAAACGAGCTGCCCAGCAGCTCGACTTCACCTGGGCACTGGTCCGCGACACCTTGGACGAACGACTGCGTCGCTCGCCAGGCGTGGCTGCTGTCCGGGACGAGATCAAGGCCGCGGTGCTGTCCGGAGAGTTGCCTGCCACTGTCGCCGCCGACAGGATCCTGGCTGCTTACGACCACGGCTGACTTCGGCCTGGCCCGGAGATGGAATCGCGGAATCGCGGCAGCGCTACTGGCCGCACCGCGGCGCGGCCGAGCGACGCAGGCCGTGACGTCGAGCGGGACCTGGCAGGCGCGGCGGCCCTTCCGCCCCTGCGGTTGGGCCGCTTGCTGGATCTGCGGGACCTTTGGACCCTCGCGGACCGGGTGCTCGGCTGCCTACCTTGGCGGCAAGGAGGAAATGCCATGAACACCAGACCGAAGGACTTCACCGACCTCTACCTCGCGCCGGTTGCGATCCGTGTCGATGCCGATCTCGAGGAACTCGCCTCCGAGTCCGCCAAGGGGTTGCCGCTTTGGATCGCGATGCGTACCGACCGCGAGCCGAGCTCTGTCGAGGACCGGCGTACGTTGCTGATCGAAAGCCTTTTGCACGACACCGAGATGCACAACTGGGAGCTTGCCTGGGTACCCCGGGGACTTGAACTCGGCCACGACGGACACCGGATCGTGCTCGGCGTGCCCGACAACGTACGCGACTACCTCTTCCCCGCGGGCTGATCCCGCGCCGGTTGAAGTTCAGCACCACTACCCTGTGAGGGTGGATATCCCTGCTGCTGCTGCTGAGCAACCCGTTGATGCGTTGGTGGGTCAGCTCGCCGAGGAGCTGGTCGAGGTTCGGCGCGACATCCACGCCCACCCGGAGCTCTCCTGGGCCGAGGAGCGCACCACCGAGTTGGTGGCAACGCGTCTGGAACGTGCCGGGATCGTGGTCGNNAGCGACTTCCCAAGGGTGGCCTTATCGCGGACCTGGGTCCGGACCNAAGGACCGGTCATCGCGTTGCGGGCCGATCTGGACGCGCTACCTGTCGCCGATCTCACCGACGACNCCTGGACCAGCACTGTCGACGGGGTCGCCCACGCCTGCGGTCACGACGTGCACACCACCGCGCTGCTCGGCGCCGGGCTCGCCCTGTCACAACTACCGATCGCGGGGCGTGTGCGCCTGGTGTTCCAGCCCGCTGAAGAGGTTATGCCCGGTGGAGCGCTGGAGATGGTCGCCGCCGGTGCCTTGGACCAGGTGAGCGCGGTCTTCGGCTTCCACTGCGACCCAACCCTGGATGTCGGCCGGATCGGGCTTCGCGAAGGACCGATCACTGGTGCTGCCGATGCTTTGACCGTGCGCCTGTCCGGTACCGGTGGCCACACCAGTCGGCCGCACCTTACCCAGGATCTGACCTACGCCCTGGGAGCACTGGCGACCGGGCTCCCGTCCGCGCTCTCGCGCCGGTTGGATCCGCGTGCCGGCGCGAGCATCGTATGGGGCCGGATCGCCGCAGGCACCGCCCACAACGTGATCCCTTCCTCGNGGGAGTTGGCCGGCACGGTCCGGATGCTCGATGCGGTTGCCTGGGCAGAGGCCGAGAGCCTGGTCCGTGAGTTGGTGGACCAGATCCTCGCGCCGTACGGAGTCCAGGCTCAGGTGGTCTACCAGCGTGGGGTGCCGCCAGTGGTCAACGACGCGTTCGCGACCAGCTTGCTGCGCCATGCCGCTGAGCAGACTGTGGGAGCCCATGGGGTGGTGCCGACTGCTCAAAGCCTGGGTGGGGAGGACTTCGCCTGGTACTTGGAGACGGTTCCCGGTGCGATGGCCCGGCTGGGAACCCGCACCCCTGGAGGTCCGACCTACGACCTGCACCAAGGTGATCTGCGGGTTGACGAGCGAAGCGTCACCATTGGCGCGACCCTGCTGGTACGCGCTGCTCTTGCCGTCATCGGTGGTCCTGAGTTGAACCGAACTGCGCTGAAACCGGGCTGATTCCGGGGCTCCAGTGACATGCGTAATGCCTGCGCCGAGCTGGGCTGAAACGACTTGATAACAACTTCGCGCGCCTTGCCTGCGGGGAGTGCTTTCGGCGCGGATCGGTCCTAACGTGGCGAGCGTACAAACCGGACAGCCGACTGGCATGACCGGTGGATCTACAACAAGGAGGCGCCGTGAAGCGCACGGGACGCGTCATGGTGGCAACAGCCGCTATTGCAGCTCTCACTCTGGCCGGTTGTGGGAACCGGACCGACAACAACGAGACGGCTGAGCCGACGAATACGCCGACGCCCAGCCCCACCGAGAGCCATCCAGACTTCAAGGCCTGCATGGTGTCGGACTCGGGCGGGTTCAACGACAAGTCGTTCAACCAGACCTCGCATGACGGTCTCGTAGCGGCCAAGAACAACCTGGGCATTCAGACCGCCGAGGTCGAATCCAACGCACCTTCGGAGTTCGCCGACAACATCCGCGAGATGGTGAACCAGAAGTGCAACAACATCACCACGGTCGGCTTCCTTCTCGGTGACGCCACCTTGAAGGCAGCCAAGAAGAACCCCGGCATCGACTTCCAGATCGTCGACTTCGCCTATGCCGACGACAAGGGAAACAACACTGCTCCCGACAACCTCAAGGGCCTGGTGTTCAACACCGGCGAGCCGTCCTTCCTGGCCGGTTACCTCGCGGCAGGGATGAGCGAGACCGGCATCGTCGGGACCTTCGGTGGTCAACAGATCCCCAGTGTGACCGCGTTCATGGACGGCTTCGTCGACGGTGTCGCCAAGTACAACGAGGACAACGGCTCCGACGTCAAGGTCATCGGCTGGGACAAGGCCAAGCAGAAGGGCACTTTCACCAACGACTTCGAGGCCAAGGTCAAGGGTCAGAACGCGGCCGCCGAGATGATCACCCAAGGCGCCGACATCATCCTTCCCGTCGCCGGTCCGGCTGGTCTCGGCGGACTCCAGGCAGCCAAGGACGCCGGCAACGTGAAGGCCATCTGGGTCGACACCGACGGCTGTGTCTCGGCCGCCGAATACTGCGACATCCTGCTCAGCTCGGTGATGAAGGGCATGGACGTAGCGGTCGAGGCGGGTATCACCGACTCGGTCAAGGACACGTTCAGCAACGAGCTGTACGTCGGGACCCTGGAGAACGGCGGCGTTGACCTGGCGCCGTTCCACGAGTTCGAGGACAGCGTCCCGCAGGAACTCAAGGACAAACTCGAGGAACTCAAGCAGCAGATCATCGACGGCAGCTTGGCCATCGGCTGATCTTCCGGCCACGAGACGCAAGGCGGGCCGGGGTGGGAAGGTTCCCACCCCGGCTGCTCGCGTCTAGGCAGGATGCATCCACTCGCACTGTCGTGCCGGTAGGTCCCGCTCGACATCGCGCACCGCGGTGGTCGCCGGCGCCGCGGTGCGGTGCGGTTGGGTTGTGCTCCGCGATTCCGCGAGCGCCATTTCCGGTCTAGGGTGCCTATCAAGTAGTCCCGGTTGCTCACTCATGGCATCTAGGAGGGCGATGAAGCTCGAGGTCAAGGGCCTGACCCGCCGGTTCGGTTCGTTCACCGCCAACGATCACATCGATCTGACGATCGAGCCGGGCGAGATCCACTGTCTGCTGGGTGAGAACGGCGCCGGTAAGTCGACGCTGATGAACATGCTCTACGGGTTGCTGGACCCCACTGAGGGCGAAATCCTCCTCGATGACAAGCCGGTCACCTTCACCTCTCCGGGTGATGCGATCGCCGCGGGTATCGGCATGGTGCATCAGCACTTCATGCTCGTACCGGTTTTCACCGTCGCCGAGAACGTCATGCTCGGCCGCGAGCAGACCCGCGGTCTGGGCGTCCTGGATCGCAAGAAGGCCGCAGACCTGGTCCGCGAGTTGTCGGACCGCTACCGGCTGGCGGTCGATCCGACCGCATTGGTCGAGTCTCTTCCGGTCGGTGTCCAACAGCGGGTGGAGATCCTCAAGGCCCTGGCGAACGAAGCCCAGGTGCTCATTCTCGACGAGCCCACTGCGGTGTTGACCCTGCAGGAGATCGACGAGCTGATGGACATCATGCGCTCGCTGAAGGCCCAAGGAACCTCGATCGTGTTCATCACCCACAAGTTGCGCGAGGTCAAAGCCGTAGGCGACAAGATCACGGTGATCCGCCGCGGCAAGGTCGTCGGCACCGCGCCACCCTCGACTCCCGAGGGTGAGTTGGCCGAGATGATGGTGGGACGCGCGGTCAAGCTCGTCGTCGACAAGGAGCCCGCGCAGGTGGGGGATCCGGTGCTCGACGTAGCCGGTATCACGGTGGTCGATTCCCGCGGAGCCACGGTGGTCAAGGAGGTTTCGTTCGAGGCTCGTGCCGGTGAGGTGCTCGGCATCGCTGGTGTCCAGGGCAACGGTCAGACCGAGCTCATCAAGTCCCTGCTCGGACTGGTACGCCCGGACGCGGGCCAGATCAGGCTCGGGGGCAAGGACATCACCCACCAAGGTTCTCGCGAGTCCCTGGATGCCGGTATCGGCTACATCCCCGAAGACCGCTCCCACGACGGGTTCGTCGGCGACTTCAGCGTGCGCGAGAACCTCGTGCTCGATCTGTACGCCAATGACGAATTCTCCTCCGGGCTCGCACTCAAACTCGACGCGATCGCGGAGAACGCTCAGCACCGGATCGCCGAGTTCGACATCCGCACCGAGTCAGCGGAGTCTCCGGTCTCCTCGTTGTCCGGCGGTAACCAGCAGAAGGTCGTGGTCGCCCGGGAGTTCTCCCGGCCGCTGAAGGTGCTGATCGCCTCCCAGCCGACCCGGNGAGTCGACGTCGGTTCGATCGAGTTCATCCACAAACGGATCATCGCCGAGCGTGACCGGGGTACCGCGGTCGTCATCGTCTCGACCGAACTCGACGAGATCTTCGCGCTTTCGGACCGGATCGCGGTGATGCATGACGGCCGCATCGTCGATGTGGTCAGCCCCGACATCAGTCGGGAGGCAATCGGATTGCTGATGGCCGGCGTCGTTCCCGAGGACACCGCCCGAGGAGGTGCCGCGTGAGCGATCAGACAGCCACCGAGCCGGCAGATCCCAACGGGCCTCCCGCAACACCAGCTGAGCCGACGCCGGGGGCTCGGCGCAGAGTCGACTGGGAGTCGTTCCTGCCGACCATCAAGATGACCATCGCCGCGATCTTCCTCGCGCTGGTGGTCGGAGCGCTCCTGATCATCTTCTCCACTCCTGAGGTGATCGAGTCACTGAAGTACTTCTTCACCTACCCCTGGGACTTCTTCAAGTTCGCGGGCCAAGCCGTCTGGGACGGATACTCGGCGTTGGTCCGCGGATCGGTCGGGTCCTGGAGCGCGATCGAAACCACCTTGGAGCGCGCCGCTCCGTTGATCTGCGCAGGGCTGGGTGTCAGCCTGGCGTTCCGCGCCGGCATGTTCAACATCGGCGCGCAGGGGCAGATGCTGCTCGGCGCGATCCTGGCCGGCTACATCGGCTTCCACTACGACCTGCCGCCCGGCCTGCACCTGCTGCTCGCACTGGCCGGCGCGTTGATCGCGGGCGGGCTATGGGGCGCGATCGCCGGAGCGTTGAAGGCCTACACCGGAGCGCACGAGGTGATCTCCACGATCATGCTCAACTACGTAGCGCGGTTCCTGCTGTTGTGGTTACTTGCCAAGGACGCATTCCAACGCCCTGGCAGCGACAACCTGCTCTCGCCACCGGTCAACGACTCGGCCACCTTCCCCGAGATAGCCGGGGTCCATACCGGGGTGCTGCTCGCGTTCGTCGCGGCTGCTGGTGTCTGGTGGCTGCTGGACCGCAGCACTCTCGGCTTCGAGCTGCGCGCCGTCGGCGCCAACCCCGACGCCGCTCGCACAGCCGGCATGAACGTCAAGAAGGTCTACATCCTCGCGATGGCAGTCGCGGGTGTGTTGGCAGGTCTGGCTGCAGCCATGCAGATCCTGGGTCACCATGATCCGCTCAACGAGAGCATTGCCGGCACCGTCGGTTTCGACGCGATCACGGTTGCGCTGCTCGGTCGAGCCACTCCGCTGGGCACGGTGCTTGCCGGGCTGTTGTTCGGGGCGCTCTCGGCCGGTGGCCTGGCGATGCAGGGTTCAGCCGGGATCCCGCCCGAGATCGCCCAGGTGCTGCAGGCGCTGATCGTGCTGTTCGTGGCTGCTCCCGCGTTAGTGCGAGGAGTGTTGCGGATGCGCGCCGCCGCTGATAGCGGTGCGGTGATGGCCAAGGGGTGGGGCGGATGACCGCGATGACTGCCTCGGCTGCAATGACGCCAGAACCACAGGTCCGCGACCGGGCCAGCATTGTGCGCCGGCTCCGCCTGGTGGTGACCTTCGCGATCGTCTCCGCGCTGCTGGTGTTGTTCCTGGTGCTGATCAAGGATCATCACGTCAGCTACATCCTGGGCGAGCGGATCACCAAGGACGACCGACCCCGCGAGATCAATGGCGCCCCGATTTCCTGGGGTGCGCTGGCGATCGCGTTGGCAGCGCTGGCATTGGCGGTCGCCGACCGCTTCCCAAGGNGACTGACCGGCGCACTGCTGTCGGTGTTGGTCGGGTTGGCCTTCTACGCCGGTTTCCTGATGTGGGCCTATGCCGACCAGGCCGGCACCTTCCAGGCGGCGATCGCCAACCCACTGCCCGGCACGATCCGGATCGCGACCCCGCTGGTGCTCGGCGCATTGGCCGGCTGCCTGTGTGAGCGCGCCGGTGTTATCAACATCGCCATCGAAGGCCAGTTCCTTGCCGGCGCGTTCTTCGCCTCGGTCTTCGCCAGCCTGGCCTTCAGCGCGTACATGGGCCTGGTCGGCGGCATCGCGGCAGGCATCGGAATCGCCGCCTTGTTGGCCGTGTTCGCTTTGAAGTACCAGGTCAATCAGGTCGTGCTCGGTGTGGTATTGGTCGCGTTGGCCTCCGGAGTGACCAGCTTTCTGTTGGGGCAGATCCCCAACGACCACGACATCAAGCAGTACTTCAACGAGCCACCGATCCTGGGAAGCTCGCCATCCCAGGCCNTGGCCGACATTCCGGTGATCGGCCAGGCGTTGTTCAACCAAACCCTGCTCGTCTACCTGATGTACCTCTCGGTGGCCGTGGTGACGTTCATCCTGTTCGAGACCAAGTGGGGCCTGCGCACTCGTTCGGTGGGTGAGCATCCCAAGGCCGCCGACACCGTCGGTATCAAGGTCAACCGGGTTCGGTGGCAGGCCGTGTTGCTGGGCGGTGTCTTCGCCGGGCTCGGCGGCGCCTACTACACCGTCGGATCGACAGGTGCTTTCGACCGGGACGTGTCTGCCGGCACCGGCTTCATCGCGCTCGCTGCGGTGATCATGGGCCGCTGGCACCCGATCGGGGCGACGCTCGCCGCGCTGTTCTTCGGGTTCATGTGGAACCTGCAGAACCAGTTGTCCTTCGGTGACAAGCTGCCCGGTGAGTTGCTCGGTGCTGCGCCGTATCTGGCCACGATCATCGCGGTCGCGGGCTTCGTCGGCCGGGTACGTCCACCGGCGGCTGACGGCGAACCGTACGTGAAGAGCTGACGATGCCGACAGCTATCGACTGGGATGGGCTGCGCGATCGAGCTCGAGAGGCGATGACGCTCGCGTATGCGCCCTACTCGCAATACCCGGTCGGTGCAGCAGCGCTGGTCGACGACGGTCGGGTGATCGTGGGCTGCAACGTCGAGAACGCCGCCTACGGCGCCACTCTGTGCGCCGAATGCGGACTGGTGTCCACGCTGCACGCAACTGGAGGCGGGCGACTGGTCGCCTTCACCTGCTGTGACGGGGCCGGAGCAACCCTGATGCCGTGCGGCCGTTGCCGCCAACTGCTGTGGGAGTTCGGCGGCGCTCAGATGCTGATCGACACCCCGCTCGGTGTGCAGACCTTCGACCAGGTGCTTCCCCAGGCGTTCGGACCCGAGGATCTGGCCCAGGCANGGGGGCGTGTAGTGAACGAGCCGCACGATGCCGTCGAGGTGATCATCGCCAAGCGTGACGGTGCCGAACTGACCGACTCCCAGATCGACTGGGTGGTCGATGCCTACACCCGTGGGATGGTGGCCGACGAGCAGATGTCGGCATTGGCGATGGCGATCCTGCTCAACGGCATGAACCGCCGCGAGATCGCGCGCTGGACCTCAGCAATGATCGCCACCGGGGAGCGGATGGACTTCTCGGGCCTCTCGCGGCCCACTGCCGACAAGCACTCCACCGGAGGGNTGGGCGACAAGATCACCTTGCCGCTGGCGCCCTTGGTGGCGGCCTGTGGTGTTGCGGTGCCGCAACTCTCGGGCCGTGGGCTGGGGCACACCGGCGGCACCCTGGACAAGCTCGAGTCGATACCGGGCTGGCGGGCTGGGTTGTCGAATGAGGAGATACACGCGCAACTGGAATCGGTGGGGGCGGTGGTTTGCGCGGCTGGCAGCGGCCTGGCGCCTGCGGACAAGAAGCTCTACGCGTTGCGTGATGTCACCGGGACCGTCGAGGCGATCCCCTTGATCGCCAGCTCGATCATGAGCAAGAAGATCGCCGAGGGAACCGGCGCCCTGGTGCTGGACGTCAAGGTCGGCAGTGGCGCGTTCATGAAGGACCTGGACCGGGCCACGGAGTTGGCGCAGACCATGGTGGCGCTGGGCACTGATGCGGGGTGCGCANCCGTGGCGCTGCTGACCGACATGTCCACGCCGTTGGGGCGTACTGCCGGTAACGCCTTGGAGGTCGCTGAATCCGTCGAAGTGCTCGCCGGTGGTGGGCCGTCCGATGTCGTCGAGCTGACCTTGGCCTTGGCCCGGGAGATGCTGGCCGGTGCCGGGATCGATGTCGACCCGGAGGCCAAGCTTCGCGATGGATCGGCGATGGATTCATGGCGGGCGATGATCGAGAGCCAAGGCGGCGATCCGGATGCTCCGCTTCCGGTTGCCCGCGAAACCCACGTCATCGCCGCGCCGACCTCGGGCTTACTGACTCGCCTGGATGCAATGGCGGTCGGGATGGCCGCCTGGCGGCTCGGTGCCGGCCGCGCCAAGCAGGGCGAGACGGTGCAGGCAGGAGCAGGAGTGGTGTTGCATGCCAAACCCGGTGATCGAGTGAAAGCCGGCGAACCACTGTTGACCCTGCACACCGACGAGCCCGGTCGTTTCGACAGGGCGTTGGAGTCGATGGCCGGTGGCTACAACATCACCACACAGGCACCGCAGCCGACTCCGATCATCTTGGGGCGAGTCGGCTGATGACTCAACCCACCGAGGAACAGATCCGTCGAGCGCCGAAGGTGCTGCTGCACGATCATCTCGACGGAGGCCTGCGGCCCGAGACGATCCTGGAGATCGCCGACCAGATCGGCTGGGAGCTGCCCGCTGGTGATCCGGTCGCGTTGCGCCGCTGGTTCGAGGAGTCTGCGGACTCCGGCTCGTTAGAGCGTTACCTGGAGACTTTTGCCCACACGGTTGCGGTGATGCAGCGACGTGAAGACATCACCCGGGTGGCGCGCGAATGCGTCGAGGACCTGTCCGCTGACGGAGTGGTCTACGCCGAGGTCAGGTACGCCCCCGAACTCATGGTCACCGGCGGGCTGAAACTACAGGAGGTCGTTGACGCGGTCCGTGAGGGCTTCCTGGAAGGGGAGGCCGATGCTGCCGCGGCCGGTCGTCCCATCGTCGCGCGTCAGTTGCTGACGGCGATGCGGCACCAGGCCCGCTCTCGGGAGATTGCCGAGCTGATGATCGCCAATCGCGACCGAGGAGTGGCCGGCTTCGATATCGCCGGCGCCGAAGCCGGCTACCCACCCACCCGACACCTGGACGCATTCGAGTATCTGGCGCGGGAGAACGCACACTTCACGATCCACGCAGGCGAGGCGTTCGGGCTGCCGTCGATCTGGCAGGCGTTGCAGTGGTGTGGCGCCGACCGACTCGGGCACGGCGTCCGCATCATCGACGACGTCACTGTCGCCGAGGACGGAACCGTGGAGCTCGGGAGGCTTGCCGCCTATGTACGTGACAAGCGGGTCCCTTTGGAGATGTGCCCACGGTCCAACGTGCAGACCGGCGCTGCGCCCTCCATCGCTGAGCACCCGATCGGGTTGCTAGCCGCATTGCGGTTCCGGGTGACGGTCAACACCGACAACCGGTTGATGAGCGGTACCTCGATGACCCGGGAGTTCGCGGGCCTGGTCGAGGCCTTCGGTTACACCATGGACGACATTCGCTGGTTCACGATCAACGCGATGAAGTCGGCCTTCCTGCCTTTCGACCAGCGGCTTGCGATCATCGACGACATCATCAAGCCGGCATACGCGGCACCTGCGTGACTGGTTCTCGATCCGCCCCGGGACGGGACACAGCTATGACAATCATGTCGGCTTACCGAGGCCCGTCGATATTAGCCAGTCATCTCTGTCTCATGGCCGCTAGTTGCGGCTGGGATGGCGGCTTGATCCCGGACGTCGTCTATTCTGGCGAAATGCCGGAAGCCCGTCTTTCCTTCGAACCCATGAGCCCGGGTGTCAACGCTTAAATTGCTGACATCGATCATCGTGCCAAGGCCGATCGCATGGATCTCATCGCTTTCGATAGAAGGAATTGGGAATTTGGCGCCTCATTCGTTCTTTACGGTAGCCTCTGCAGATCCGCCGATTGTCCAGTTCACTTCGGTTGGCTCAAAGGACACCCTCCGCAATGTCATAGCAACGGAGGAGTTCGTCATAAACCTGGCGTCCGTTGATCTCGCTGATTTCGTCAACCAGTCCAGTGCACCCTATCCACCTAATGTCGATGAGGCACAAGAACTAGGCATGATCACCGAGCCATCCGAGAAAGTCGCGCCGATGCGGGTGAGCTCATCACCGGCTTCGATTGAGTGTCGATTGCACTCGACGGTTTCGATGNGGGATTCGACGGTGGTGTTCGGCAATGTCGTTGCTATTTCGGTCAGGGCCGACGTCTTGGACGGAGACCGCNCCTCGATGGCCCGACTGCGCCCGATATCGCGCTTGGGTGGAGATGAGTGGGGCCTGCCACCTGAAGTCGTGCACTTCAAACGCCCTAGGCTATAGGGGCTTACCGTCACGAGAAAACGAGTTACTTGATGCTTCCCCTTGGATCGGAGATCCAGCGGTCAGTTTGAAGCCGGGGTATCCAGCGTTTCGATCTTTCTCGACTGCCGCGAAGTAAGCCGGCCCACCACCGGCATAGGCGAGGAAGCCTCGTACTTTGCCCGGGATATTCGAACCCATGTACCACGAGTTTGCCTTGGGATAGATGGTTTGAGCGGCCACCTCGTCGACATGCTGAGTCCACGATTGCTCAGCTTCGGGAAGCGCTTCGATAACCTTCAAGCCGTTGTCACGTAGATGATTCATCGCATTGGCGATCCAGTCGACATGGTGCTCGATGGCCGGGATCATGTTGTACAGCACCGATACGCTGCCCGGACCGTTGATCATGTGCAGATTGGGGAATCCGGCTATGGCGATGCCCAGATAGTTAGCAGCACCCTTGCCCCACTTCTCCTGGATCGGCACGCCGTCGCGGCCCCGGATGTCCAGCGCGAGCATGGCGCCGGTCATCGCGTTGAAGCCGGTTGCCAGGACCAGAACGTCGATCTCCACCCGGGAACCATCCTCGCGGATCACCGCGTTGTCGTCGAAGCTGGCGATCCCGCTCTGCCTGAGATCGACCAGAGTGACGTTGTCGCGGTTGTACATCTCGAAGTAGTCCGTATCCACGCACAGCCGCTTTCCGGCGAACGGATAGGTCGGCATGAGCCGGTCGGCAACCAACGGGTCCGTGATGCGCGCGCGTATTCGCTCTTTGACCCAGTCGCCGACGATCGCGTTGGTCTCCTCGTTGAAGAGGACGTCGGGATAGGTCGCGATCATCAGGTATCCGCCGCGCTCCCAGGCCTTCTGCAACCATTTNTCACGCTGCTCGATAGTTGCTGAGGCAGCCTCGTGGTCGGGCGACTCGAATGGGATTCCACCGATGGTCTCCTCGAGTGCCTGTCGGCGGATCTCGGGATACCTCGCCTTGATCTCTGTCATCTCGCTGTCGTCGTACGAGCGATTCCACGCGGGGATCGCGAACTGCGGNGTGCGCTGCAGGACGAAGAGGTGGTCGGCCTGCTGGGCGATGATTGGCGAGGCCTGAATGCAGGAAGAGCCGGTACCGACGATGCCGACGCGCTTGCCGGTGAAGTCGATCTCNCCGGGCCAACTGCTCGTGTGGATGATCTGACCTTGGAAGTTCTCGATGCCTGGCAGGTCAGGGACGTGCGGAACCGAGAGACCGCCGCTGGCCATGATCAGATGCCGCGCAGTCACCTGCTCACCGTCACTGGTCCTCAGGGTCCAGACCGACTCATCCTCATCCCAAATAGCCGAGACGACCGAGGTGTCGAACTTGATGGCGTCACGCAACTGGAGCCGGTCGGCAACGAAGCGCAGGTAGTCCAGGATCTCGGGCTGGGTCGCATAGCGGTGCGACCAGGTCCACTCCTGCTGGAGCTCCTCGGAAAACGAGTACGAGTAGTAGATGCTCTCGATGTCGCAGCGTGCACCGGGGTAGCGGTTCCAGTACCACGTTCCNCCGACGTCGGAGCCGCGCTCGAAAGCCTGAACCTGATATCCGTCCGTCCGAAGCCGGTGGATAGCGTAGAGTCCCGCGAATCCTGCGCCGACAATGGCGGCGTCCAGTAGCTCGTTGTCAACTGACGAATGTTGGATCATCCGGTGTATCTCCTCTCGATGGGGCTACTTGTGAGGCTTGGCCCGAGTAGCTGAAGTTGATGTTCGTGTTCTTGCTCGGAGGTCTGGCGCCCCTCTCCGGTCGTTCCGGTCAAAGCAAGCGAGCAAGCGCCCCTCTTACCAGCGCGACAGAGGACTCAAAGGAGTCCCAGAACAACATGTGAGCTGCGCCGGGCGCCCTNACTAGCTGCGCTTGCGGGTTCAGCTTTCTCAGCCGTACGACATCGTCCGCCGTCACCACCGGGCTGTTCTCGCCGTACATCAGGTACAGGTTTTCACCTGCGAGTTCCTGCCAGAGTGATTCGAATTCCTCGGTCTCGAAGCCCTGATGGGTTCCGGAGATTGAGGCTCTGGTGCATGAGGCAAGCCAGCGCACCCGCAGGTCGAGCTCCCGATCGGGCCACCTAGGCCAGAAGGAACGGACCCGCTCTCGGGTTGTCCCCTCGACCGCATCGTCGAGCTGGGCAAGGAACATTTCCAACGTGGTGGGGTAGGGTCGCCCCGGTCCGCTCATCGGCGGGTCACAGAGGATCAGCGGATCCTTGGACATGAAGCGCACGGCATAGGCCGCCGCAACGCGAGCGCCCAGGGAATGACCAAGGATGATCGGTTCCATGAGGGCGAGAGCCTCCACGACGGCGTTCACGTCAGCCGCGTGGTCGTCCAGGGTGAAGGAGGTCGCGTCGTCCGACAGGCCACGCCCGCGGTGATCGAGGACAATGGGGCGCGCAAGATCGCAAAGACGTGTGGCGACGAAGTCGAACGCGATTGCTGGCGTGGTTATGCCGGGAAGGATGACTAGTGGTCGGCCATCACCTCCATAGTCCAGGGCATGCAGTTTGCCACCGTCAAGCCGGGTGGCCCAGGCGCTGGATGCCCCGGTCGCGTCAAGGTCTGCCTGCATCGCCTCAGTCAGCACNGTCACATCTCCTGTCTTCTTGGCACATGCGGTGACGTAGTGGAGTACATCGGCCAGGGTCACGACATCGCCGTACTTCTCTTGGATGTCGAACAGCGCAGCGTCGGCCGGCGCTTGCGCCCGATCCGCCACCGCATCACCGACGACCAAAGTCGGGAACCCGCTCTGTACCGCGTCGACAACCGTGGCACGCACGCAGCCGCTGGTCGTTGCGCCTGTCACTATCACTGTGTCGCAGCGCAGCCCGGAAAGCATTGCGGCCAAGCCGGTGCCGAAGAAGGGCGATGCGCCCTTCTTTTCGACCACCATGTCTGTGCTAACAGCACCGAGCCGCGGATCGAGCGCCACGGCTTCGCTCCCCTGGACCAGCGAGCGCATTCCNGGTAGATTTTGATGCCACGGATACACCCCAGCGTCGAGCTCTGCGGGTGAGTAGGCGATGACCGTGAAGATGATCGGCAAGTCAGCAGCACGAAACTCATCTGCTAACTGCCTCGTGTTCGTTACGGCGATACTCATGTCCGCCCCCGTCGGGAAGGAAGGCATAGTGAATCCGCAGGTGAAGTCGACGACGACGAGCGCTGGGTGCGAACCTCGCTTGACCGCGCCACCAAAACCGGCGTTGCGATAGATCCCCGTTATATCGCTGCTTCCTGTTGGTACAGGCGCAGGCTTGTGATCCGCACTCATCGCTCGAGGAACCTTTCGTGGCCTCGGCGACTTCGACTAGCCTCTCCACGAGCAGTCCGTGGGATGCCTTCGCTCCCCTCAGCTCGACATAGTCGACCTTCGCCGCAGTCAGCAACGATGCCATCTCTCGGCTCAGCTCGACATCGACAAGCTGGTCGTATTCTCCCGCGATCACCAGGGTGCGGCAGTTGATCTCTGCCAAGCGTGCTCGAACGTCATGCTCGAGGCATGCGCGAATGTGCCCCACGAGTCCGCCCTGACTGGGGTAGGCGGCATCCTGAACCGTACGCCTGACGTAACCGGGGAAGTCCTCGATCTCGTTGAGGGCGTCCGGTGAGAGCAGGAGGACGAGGGTCGCTACCTCGACGTGTTCTAGGCCGGGTGCGTGCAAGGCCAGTTCGCATAGGAAGCCGAAGATCGCTGTCAATCGTTGGCTCGGACCGGCCCAGGGTGCGTAGGTGATCAGACTGGTCGCACGATCTGGGTGGTCGAGAACGAGCTGGGTTGCCACCGCCGATCCCATCGACCAGCCGGCGATGTGGGCTGATTCAATGCCGAGCTGGTCGAGCGTGGTGACTCCGTCGGCCGCGAACCGGCTGATGCTGAGGTTGTCGACCTCGCTTTTGGCCTGCCCGGTGCCTGCAGTGTCGATAACGATGCAGCGGTAGGAATCAGCAAGCTGCTCCACCAACCCGGACATGACCTGTCGATCACGGCCGAGCGGCGGAAACAACAAGACGGGAGGCGCGTCTTCGNNGCGCCGGTCGACGAGTAGACGTCGGGGTTCATAGTGGATCCATCCTTAGCAAGTTCTTTGCCGATACGTCGGGCACCTTTTCGCCGTGCGTATCGGACCCTCAGCTCAACGGTCGCCGGCGAGCAGCGATCCGGCGTCCGGGACAACCGGTTCGAGGCCCAAGGACTGCAAGATTGAGAACACGGTCGCAGTTGCTGCTGTGATAACCGGGATCCCCGCTTCCTTCTCCACCTCGGCGACAACGGGAAGCGACGGCATCTGGACACAGGCGGACAGCACCAGCGCGTCCGCGTTGGTGAGATCGAGTTTGCGCCAGTGCTTGAGCAGGTTTTGGGGATTGAGGCGGGCGACCGCCAGGTTGTCCGATACCTCGAGGCTGAGCGAGTCCACGACCTCGAACCCCTCCGACTCGAGGTATTCGATGACGGTTGCAGTAAGAGGCTTCATGTATGGCGCGACGACAGCCACGCGATGTGCGCCGGTGTGGCGTAAAGCCTCGACGAGTGCCCCGGCGCTGGAGACCACCGACGCGTCTTGGCCGTTCTCGACCAGAACCCGCCCCATCGTCTCCTCGGCCACTTTGTGGTGACCGGGGCCTTGCGCCATGATCGCTACCAGGCAGGCCGAAGCCACCACGTCGGGTGAGATGTCGGCGAGTTCGGCCGTGGCACGCTCAGTCTGCGCGTTCATGTTGACCAGTTCCGCAGGCGTCACATGCTTCATCCGCATTCGTGCGCTATGGAAGACGAAGTTTTGATCCGGGATGACGGCTTCACGCAGAGCGAGCATCCGCGGAAGTTCGGCCTCCATTGTGAGGTTGGAACTCGGGACGAGCATCCCGATGTGATAGGTGGGCAAGACTTGATCTCCTCGATTGGATTGCTGGGCCTCGGGTCGGCGATCAGCGCATTGACATCGGTCGCATCTCGGGGATCACGACGTCACCAGCGACGACGACTGGCCGTTCATCTAGGTAGAGGCTGCAGCCGCGCATAGGAATGTCGAAGTGACACGGAGTGTCGTTGGGGCCGCCCAGCTCGTTGTTAGGCCCGATTGAGAACATGACGTTGCCGAAGAACGAACGGAGCTCCATGCCCATTCCACCGCCGAACTGCGTCAGGCCATGCCACTTAGCGCGCTCATCAAGGCCCCAGCCCACGTGGGACATCCCGTAGCCCCGCGGGTCATCGAAGGCTTCGATGTAGGACTTCAGCAGGTCGGCGTCCAGGCCGCCTCGGATGTCGGTGATGAACCCCTTCTCGATAGTGAGTGTCACTGGTGTCTGCACGTAGGTGTTGAACGGAAGCAGCACATCACCTGGTGACAACACGATCTGGCCATCGACACCATCGTCAGCACCGCCGGTGAACACGAACGCGGCGGGCCAGTGGTCCCAGCGACCGGGAATGTCTGTGTACCCATACTCCGACATCGTCGGGTAGACGCCGAGCTGGTAAGTGACGTTTGTTCCCTGCGGACTGGTAATCCGCATCTGTCGCGCGCTCGCCAGTAGCTGCTCGCCGAATTCGACCCGGTCACGAATCTCGGTCGTCGGCATCAGCCGGGCCAGCAAAGGCGCGGGCTCGACGACCGTCAGAATCCGCGTGTCTGCGGCTTGGATCTCGAACTGCTCCTTGCTGAACAGCAGGAACTTGAGGTCAATGAGCATGTCCGCATCTTTGAGCGCCTGGACCGCTCGGGGNTTGGTCTCGAGTCCTGAGCTCCCGACCGCCCAGGCGCCCGTTGTGCTCACAGGTGCGGGCAACCGCATGTGATAGGCACTTGCGCCTAGTCTGGTCGCTGCCCAGAGGAACGAGTCAGCGAGTTCCTGGCGTTCGGTTCCCTGGGACAATACGGCTATGGTTTCGCCCTCGTTTACTTTGCTCAACGTGAGCTGTTGCAGGCAGATATCGTTCAGTTGGTTCATGTCCATGAGTTCGTCGGTCCTTTCGGAACGCAATCGGTGATGCATCCCGCCGGGCGCGCGCGGGGCTGCATATATCAGGCGTCGGGAAGAGTGGCTTCGGTGGAGAGAGGGACATCGAGGTCAGCCGCGAGACCCTGTTCGAAGGCATCCGCTGGCTTATCCCTGAACCAGCGATGCGCCACGATGAATCCGATGACCGCGGCAAGTGGCGGAAGTAGCCACAGCAGGTTCACGACAGTGTTTGTCGAGGCAGTGAGCAGGTCGAACTGGTCAAGTGCCAAGTAGAGCGCCATGCCCAGGCCCAGAAGGGCAAGGATGGGGGCAATCAGCGCCTGCCAAAGACGACGGTCGGTCCCAAGCATCCATAGGTATCGAATCACCGAGGCCGAGGCGATCAGGTAAAGACATAGGGCGCCGATCGTACCTACACCGATGAACCAGGCGTAGAGATTCAGATAGGGGTCTTTGCCGATCAGCGCGAAGAAGGCAATGACGACAACCGCGAACGACGAGATCAACAGGCTCGCGTTGGACGGTGCTTGATGCCGCTTGTGAGAACGCCCCATGGCACTTGGCATGAGACCGTTGCGACCGAGCGCGAACATGTAGCGCGACAGCGAGTTGTGGAACGCCAGTAGGCAGGCAAAGACGCTCGCCAGAACCAGCCACTGCATCACGTCAGACGCGAAGGAACCGAGATACTGCCTGCCCAGATCGAAGACCATCGTGGTTGGCGAGTCCAGGGCGACCTGGGCGGTGTCGTCCCCGTTGGCGATACCGATGGCCCAGAACGTGAAGACGTAGAAGACTCCGATCAGGATAACCGCACCGTAGGTTGCCCGAGGTACCGTCACGTGCCGGTCCTTGGCCTCCTCCCCGTAGAGAGTCGTTGCCTCGAACCCGAGCCATGATGCGAACGCGAGCAGCAGGACGATGTTGGCTCCGCTACCCGTGATATGTGAGGGATTGAACCCATCGAAGTTGATGCCGTGCGATCCACCGTCGATCAGAATGGCGATGTCCAGGATCAAGACGAGCAGGATCTCGACGACTAGGACGACGCCGAGCACCTTCGCGCTGACGTCGACACTGCGGTACCCGAGGAATCCGACAACGACAGCCGCTAGAAGTGCCCATACCCACCAGTCCAGGTCCAAGCCCGCCATGTCCGCGAAAACGGGCTGAGCGAGTGCGCCGAAGAGGCCGTAGATCGCACCCAGCACACCGTAGTAACTCACGGTAGCCACTGCTGCCGTGGCGCCACCGAAGGACGGGCCGAAGGCTCGGGATGCGTAGACGGCGAACCCACCGGGGCCGGAGATGAATCGGCTCATGGCAGCGTAGCCGACTGAGAACAGCAGTAAGATCACCGCCGCGACAAGGAACAGAATCGGGACGCCGGGGTTTCCAAGGCCGTAGGTCAGCGGCCCGAGCGCCACCACGACCGATAGCGGCGCGGATGCCGCGACCACAAAGAACACCATACTGGTGACGCCCATGGCATTGTGTTTTAGGTGCGCCGACCCTGTTCCAGTGTGGGGCGCACCGCCTTCAAGTTTCGTCATGCGAATCTCCTGGTCTGGCTAAAATGAGGTTGGGGTTGTTCACGGATTACGGTGTGTGGATGGAGATTCCGCGAGACGCGAGTGGCCTCGTGGAAGAACTTGATGACAGCGGCGGCCAGGGATACTCGTCACCGCCGAAACGGATTTGGTTAGGCTGAGAATGTCGATTGAATTGGACTTGAAACTTGTCTGCGAGCAACTTAGGCCGCGTATTCCAGAATTGGTTTCCATCATCGAACGCGCATTGTTGGAGCAGGTCCCTGAAATGCGGGGGCGGGAGGATCCTGCACTTACCAATGCCCAGACCCCGAGTGTTCTCGCCTCCGTAACCAGCATCATTGACGGACTCGCCGATGGTCGCCGGCTTCCGGAGAAAACATCGGAGGCTTCGTTGCAATACGCTCGCGCTGTCGCCCAGGCTGGCATCGACCTTCATGCGTTGCTTCGCACCTATCGGATCGGTCAATCGATCATGTGGAACTTCATCGTCGATGTGGTGTGGTACGTCATTCCTGAAGACGATCGCCGGTCTGCGGTCCTCAAGCAGGCTTCCGATTTTCATTTCGCCTGGAACAACAAGGCGACAGAAGGAGTGATCGAGGCCTATCAGGCCGAGCACAACGACTATTTTTTCCACAATCAGGATCGAAAGCGTCGCGCGATCGTCAGTGATCTCTTGCGAGAGATTCCGACCGATACCGATCAGTTGGGGTATAACTTGCGAACCCAGCACGTGGCGGTCGTGGCGTGGGGAAAGTCGTCGGAGGCGAGCATCCGGGCAGCAGCGGTAGCAGCCGGAGCCAAGCACCTGACAGTTGGGNGGCCTTCGGGAACCGTGCTCGGATGGCTGGGGCGCGGTGATCTGGGCGAGGTTCTGGGACAGGATGGGCGCGAANTTATCGCCCGTCCTGATACCTATCTTGCGCTGGGAGAGATCGGCTCCGGCCTCGACGGATTCCGGAGAAGCTACCGCCAGGCCTGGCAGGCCTACCGGGTCAATCGAATTCGTCCGCGGCCGGTGGTCAACTACCGCGAAGTTGCCCTCGAGTCCCTTCTCCTCAAGGATCGCCAGACGATGCAGGACTTCGTTCAGCGCGAGCTCGGGCCCTTGGGCGGACTCGGAAAGACGGAGTCCAGAGCGAGCCTGTTGCGGTCCACTCTGCAGGCCTATTTCCAGGCCGGCCAGAATGCTGCGGCGACTGCTGCGGCGATCCATGTGCACGAACGAACGGTGGCCTACCGGCTGCGCTCGATCGAGAAGCAGATCGATGCGTCGATCAACTCTCGCCGGGACGAGCTCGCGATCGCGCTGCGGTTGGCCGATCTGTTGCAGGACGTTACTGATCACGTTGATGACTCCATCACCGCCTTTCCTGACTCGGGGATCTCGATTGAGAACTTGGCTGGCCGCCGGCTAGTCGGCGTAGAGCCAGAATTCGCGATAGGTGGAGTGGAAGGTCCAGGTCGACACATGTCCGGCGGGCAGGTGAGCCATGTCGCCTGCGCTGAGATCGATTCGCGAACCGTTGTCCAGCTCGATCGTCGCCTCACCCTGGATCACATAGATGATCTCGTTCTGCTCCAGGAGGAAGGTGGTCTTCGATGGTTCGCACTCGAAAATCCCCGCTGCCCGTAGTCCTGGCTCGGCGCTCTCGTGGATCAGGAATCCACGACCCGCGGGGTCGCCTTCCAGAACGGTCACGCCTTCTGGCTGCCCGGGTTCCAGCGGAATGCTGGCGGGCACGTGCCTGATCTCGCTCATTTTGCTTTCTCCTGCTTCCTCAGTGTCATCCGCCGCCCGGCTGGTTATGCTCGATCAGGCGTTGGCGCTGGTTCTCTTCAGCGGCCCGCCGCTCATCGCCTTCGCCACCTTTTCCGGCGTCAACGGGAGTTCGCGTAGGACTACCCCGAAGGGGGTGAGTGCGTCGTTCACTGCATTCAGCACTGCCGCGGGCGCTGCGATCAATCCGGACTCGCCCATGCCTTTGACACCGAGTGCTGAATGGGACGAGGGAGTCTCGCTGTGGTGGATCTCGAACGGCGGCGCCACGTCCCCGGTTGGCAAGCCGTAGTCCAGGAAGCTGGTCGCGAGCAGCTGCCCCGAGTCGTCGTAGGCGAGTTCTTCGAAGATGGAGGCTCCGATCCCTTGGACCACGCCACCTCGGATCTGTCCTTCGACGATGGTGGGATTGATGACCGTGCCACAGTCCTCGACGGAGAAGACCTTCTCGAGCCGGATGAATCCGGTGTCGGGGTCGAGCTCGACGATCATCGCGTGACCGCCGTTGCTGAACATCAGGCGGCCGGCGTCGTAAGCCAGTGTCGCCTCCAGAGTCGGGTCGAAACCGTCGGGCCAGGCGTCCATGTCGAAGTAGATCCGCGTGGCGATCTCTCCGATCGGCATTTCGGATCCCGGGGCGCCGACAACCTTCGCCTGACCGTCCACCAACTCGATGTCATCCACCGATGCCTCGAGCAGTTTTGCCGCAACGATGCGCACTTTTTCGCGCACGACGGCTGCGGCCCGGGACACTGCGCCGCCTGCGATGACCGCACCGCGACTGCCGATAGTGCCGGAGCCGTATGCGTGGCGAGTCGAGGTCGCGCAATGGACGGTGACGTTCTCCACCGAGATGCCGAGGGTGTCGGCTGCCATCTGCCCCATGGTGGTGGCTAGCCCTTGGCCTTGGGCTGTCAGGCCAATCGTCACGACGGCGGTGCCATTGGGGTCTAGGCGTACTGTGGCCGTGTCGTGATAGGTCTCCATGAGGCCGTGCTCGGTGTTCGTTGCGGTCGATTCGCCGCTGCTCTCAACGAAGCAGCTGATACCCAGCCCGAGATAGCGCCCTTCGTCCCAAAGCTTGGCCCGCCGTTCTAGGAAGGCCGGGTAGTCGACCATCTGCTCCAGGGTGTCAATCGTTTCGGCCCAGCTGCCCTCGTCGTACACGATGCCCTGGGGATTGGTCCACGGGAACTCCCTGACGACGTTGCGCCGGCGGAACTCGAACGGCGATAGGCCGAGTGATCGCGCAGCGTCGTCGGCCAGGCACTCGCGCGCCATGGTTCCCGCCATGTAGCCGACACCCCGGTATGCCCCAACGGGNGTCTTGTTCGTTGCGACAGCAGTGAAGGTGTATTCCACGGCGGCTGCGTTGTAGATGCCGGTCGGCGTCGTCACGGCTGCACACCATGGTTCGACCGCCATAGTCCACGGCGGCGCGTGATATGCACCGCCGTCTCCGAGTGCGTGGGTGCGGACACCCGTGATCCGGCCCTCGTCGTTCAGCGCGTAGGAGATATCGATGTACTGCTCATGTGCGTGGGTGCCGGCAAGGAAATTCTCGCGCCGGTCTTCGATCCATTTCACGGGAGCGTCCAGTTCGCGTGCGAGGAGCGGCAACAACATCTCCTCGCAGTAGACGTGTGCCTTCTGGCCGAACCCGCCACCGGTGTCGGGAGTGATTACCTCGATTTTGTGCTCAGGAAAGCCCAGTGCATCGGTGAGTACGTAGCGCAGGAAGTGCGGCATTTGGGTGTTGGACCAGATCTTCAGCTGTCCGCTGGCCCACTCGTAAGTGGAGAGGACTCCGCGCGTCTCCATCGGCGCCGCGGTCACTCGGCCTGTGTAGAACCGCCCCTGGATGATCCGCTCAGCCGAGTCGAACGCTTCTGTCACCGGGCCATGGCTACCGCCGTTGGTCACCCCGATGTTGTCGGGCAACTGGGAGTTTGCGGTCTGCTTCACTGCCAGCGAATCGTCGGCATTCATGACGACCGGGAGCTTCGTGAAGTCCCATTCAATCAACTCCAGGGCGTCCTCGGCGATGTAGCGAGAATCTGCCACGACGAGTGCCAATGGTTCGCCGACGTAGCAGATCTCGTCGTGCGCCAACAGCGGCATGGTGGTGGCCACTGATCCTTCCAGCGCCATTAACCCGACCAGACCCGCGCAGAACGGTAGGACGTCTGCACCGGACCAGGCCAGGTGGACGCCCTCGACATCACGGGCAGCGCTGACGTCGATATGGGTGATCCGTGCGTGGGCGATGGGACTCCGCAAGAAGGCGACGTGCAGCTGCCCTGGAAGCTGGATATCGGCGGCGAACTGGCCACGCCCACTCAAGAGACGGGGATCCTCCGACCGCAGGACGCGTGCGCCAACGGAACGAGCTGCGATCACTGGCGCCTTGATGTGCTGCAGGGACTGCTTCATCACTCCCATTGGGCGCCCCGATCTTGGCCGCGGCCTCGACCGACTCGATGATGGTCTGG
Organism: Nocardioidaceae bacterium; assembly: GCA_013693815.1. Taxonomy (GTDB): domain Bacteria; phylum Actinomycetota; class Actinomycetes; order Propionibacteriales; family Nocardioidaceae; genus SSC3. The sequence goes on along the minus strand of CP059259.1, from coordinate 2,954,146 downwards.
TAGCCGGTGCACCGGCACAGCGACCCGGAGACGTTCTCCACGATCTCCTCCCGGCTCGGAGAAGGGTTCTTTCCAGTAGCGAGGTCGCCGACATGAGGAATCCCGCCGTGCAGAACCCGCACTGCAAGCCGTGGTTGTGCCGGAACGCCTGTTGGAGCGCGTTCAACTCCGCGCCGTTGGAGAGGCTCTCCACGGTGCGGATGCTGCCTCCGCCTGCTTGGACTGCCAACATGAGGCAGGCGCGCACCGGCTCGTCGTCGACCAACACCGTGCATGCCCCACAAACTCCGTGTTCACATCCGAGCTTTGTCCCGGTGAGGTTGGCGTCTTCCCGGATGAAGTCCGCGAGGGTCTTGCGGACCTCGACATTGGCCCGGTAACGGCGCCCGTTGACTGTGACGCTGATGTCTGCGCGTTCCTGAGGCGTGGCAGTCATGTCACTCTCCCTTCGTCATGTCAGTCACGGCCTGTCGCACCAGCGCGCCGACCAGGTTCCGGCGGTAGTCGCCGCTGCCGTGCACATCAGAGATCGGTTGCACCGATGCGATGGCGGCCTGAGCGGCCTGGCCGGGCAGTTCGTCTGTCACGGCTGCTCCGTCGAGGGCCTGCTCAACCTCCATGAGCCGGGATGCTGTGCCTACGGCGGCGCCGACGCTTACCCGGGGCGCCACTAGGCGCCCTTGCTCGATCCTGGCCGACATCGCGACCAGGGCGAGCCCGTAGTCGCCGCTCTTGCGGGCGGCCTCCGCGAATGCCCACCGGCGAGTGCTCTGCGGGATTCGGATGGCAACGACTACCTCGGCATCAAGCAGCGAGGAGGTGAACGGGCCGACGAAGAAATCGTCTACGGTAATCGTCCTTGGACCCTGCGGCCCCACCACCTCGATGTCTGCGCCCAGGGCCAGCAGCACCGAGGGCCACTCGGCGGATGCGTCCGCATGCGCCACGCTGCCACCTATCGTTCCCCGGGACCGGATCTGGGGNTGTGCGATGTGCCGGGCTGCAACAGCCAGAATCGGCCATTGCTCAGCAAGAAGGGCGGAGTGCTCTATGGTGCTGTGCGTGACGCGGGCGCCGATCCGGACCCCGCCATCTACCAGCTCGATCTGGTCCAAGCCGGGGACCTGACGCAGGTCGACCAGGCAGCTGGGCCTAGCCAGGCGCATTGCCAGAAGCGGCATCAGGCTCTGTCCGCCAGAGATCACTTTGGCGTCCGGGTCGGCGGCAAGTTGTCCGATGACCTCCTCGAGGCTGGTCGGCGCTATGTAGGTGAACTTTGGTGGCTTCATGTGTCGTTCCTTTCGCCTGCGGCCTGGGGGTCAACGCCCGGTGGCGCGAGCCCGGGCCGAGGCGTAGCCGGCGGCGAACACACTGATGAGGGCAGCGCCCACGGCGACTGCAGCCGCTCCGCTGGGCAGGGCCTTGGTCCAGGACATGCCGCCTGCGAGCGAAAGGAGGTCGAGTACCTCGTCATTGGCATCAGGCGTGGGTGTGGGCCTAGATGCCGCAGGGAGAGCTGACTCGGCGGCACCATCCGTCGGCTGCAGTGCGGCCGGTATCGGCGTGGAAGTTGCCGGCTTCGCAGTCAGTCCACCCTGCGCGCTGACCATTTCCTGGAGGCGGATGGCGAACAGGTCCATCAGCGCTCCGCTGACCTCACCGATCACGCCCCGACCGAACTGGGCGACCTTCCCTGTCAGCGCGAGATCGGTGCGCACCTCGACCTTGGTTCCACCGTCAGGCAGGGTCGCAAGCTGGGCAGTCACCGTGGCGGTTGCGTCCCCTTGCCCGCGGGCATCCTTGCCCCGAGCCAGCAGAACGGCCGTCTTCGCGCCGGCGTCGAGCGAGGTGAACTGGGCGACACCCTTGTATTCGACAGTGATCGGGCCGACCTTGATCTTGGCATGTCCATGGTATTCGTCGCCCTGCTTGTCAGTGATGTGAGCGCCGGGCAGGCAGGGCGCCACCTTCTGAAGATCAGTGAGCAGGAGCCAGGCCTCTTCGGCGGGAAGATTGACACTGAACTCATTGACCAACTGCATTCGGTGCTTCTCCTGTTCTAACGCCGGAAGCTGATTCCAATCTGGTGGGACGAGTTTGAGTCACTGTCGTGATCCTTCGCTCTTCATGGAGCGACAAGCATTTGAAGCCAGATTGTTGGAATGCGACAACGACACGTTCAGTTGCCTGCGGTCCTAGGCGCAGGAGATGTGGGCATGCCTTGCGTGCGAGATCAGCGGCCGGCGATAGCTGGCGAAGCATGCTTGCGCGGTACCAAGCAAAGAGAGAGAGCAATTGCCGGATCCCGAAGAAGACGACCCGGGCCGTGGCTGCCATTGTTTCGCCAATGAACACCGACCCCGCCACCAGTCGCTGTTCGACCCCATTCAGGTCGGCCCGAAGATGTTCCGGAACCGCTTCTACGTCTCGCCGCACTGTTCTGGATTAGGTGTCGAATTTCCCGGCGCTCAGGCCTACTTCCGCGGCATGCGCGCCGAAGGCGGCTGGGCTGCAGTCAACACCGAATATTGCGCTGTGGATGCGGAGAGCGATGATGCTCCCTGGGTCCAGGCGCGGCTGATCGATCAGCGGGATGAGGCCAACCTGCGTCTGATGGCCGAACGCGTCCATGAGTTCGGTGCGCTTGCCGGTGTCCAGCTGGTCTACATGGGCGCCGACCACACCGGCTATGTCACTCGCCTGCCTGCCGGCGGTCCCTCCCAGGTGCGCAGCGCCCTGTCCGGCCATTCGTGTTACGCCATGGACAAGCGGGACATACGCCGGATTCAACGCTCCTATGTCGACACAGCGGTTCGAGCGCGGGAGGTGGGTTTCGACCTCGTACAGGTAGCTGCACGTGAGGGCTTCTCTCTCCCGCTCCAATTCCTCTGGCGGTCCTGGAATCACCGCACCGATGAGTACGGTGGCTCCATCGAGAACCGGGTCCGCTTCTGGCGAGAGACCATCGAGCAGGTGCGCGAGGCGGTCGGGGCCGATTGCGCCATCGTAGCCGGGTTCTGCCTGGACTCCTTCAACGACGAAACCGATGATGCCTTCAAAGTGACCGAGGACGGCATCGCCGTCGTGCAGATCCTCGACGACCTCGTCGATCTGTGGGATGTCCAGGTTGGATCGCTCGAGGACGACGTTAGCTCATCACGTTTCTTTNCCCCCTTCTGGCAGCGGGAGTACATCGAGCAGATCCGTCCTTACGCCCAGAAGCCTATCGCTGCCGTGGGCCGGTTCACCGATCCCGACCTGATGGCGCAGGCGGTGTCCGACGGCGTCATCGATATCGTCGGAGCAGCCCGTCCCGCGATCGCCGATCCCTTCATCCCCATGAAGATCCACGAGGGACGCGTAGGCGATATCCGTGAGTGCATCGGCTGCAACATCTGCGTGTCCCGGTTCAACAATGGTGGTGGCCGGATCGTGTGCACGCAGAACGCCACCGCCGGCGAAGAGTATCGGCGTGGCTGGCATCCGGAACAGTTCAACCCTTCTGCCAATGCCCAGGAGCCGATCCTCATTGTCGGTGCCGGCCCCGCAGGGCTGGAGTGTGCGCGGGTCCTCGGTGAGCGTGGCTTCGAGAACGTCCACCTGGTTGAAGCGGCCGGCTTGCTCGGCGGGCACCTGGCGTGGGTGCCCGACCTTCCGGGGCTTCGCGCCTGGCGGCGGGTCGTCGAATACCGCGAGGGCCAGCTCGCCAAGCTTCCCAACGTGCAGGTCATTACCGGCCAGACAATGACCGCTGTCGACATCCTGGACTACGGCGCCTCCACCGTCATCCTCGCGACGGGATCAGTTTGGGACGACACCGGAGCCAATGCTTTGAGCCATCGGGCGATTCCCGGCGTGAATGAGAACCGGGCGATGGTGTTTACCCCGGAACAGGTCATGACACCCGGCGTCGAGGTCCTGGGCGACGATGTCCTCGTCTACGACTGCGACGACTACTACATGGGTGGATCCATAGCCGAGAAGCTGGCACTCGACGGCAAGTCGGTCACTCTCGTTGCGTCTGCCGACCAGATCGGTTCCTACCTCTTCTTTACCGACGAGGGAGGGCACGTGATGCACCGCTTGCTCGATCTAGGGGTCACCTTGGTGGCGAGTCACCAGGTGTCTGAGATCGGCTCTGGTGTTATACGTGGTCATCACAAGTACCATCCAGGCCGCACCGTTGAATGGGTGGCGGACAGCATCGTGCTGGTGACTCAGCGCCGGTCGCGAAACGACCTGTACGAACAGCTCACCACCGACCTGGGAGCACTGGACAAGAACGGCATCGACCGGGTGTTCCGCATCGGAGACTGCGTCGAACCCCGGGTGATCGCAGAGTCGGTCTTCGACGGACACCGGCTGGCCCGGGAGATTGATGCCCCCGACCCGTCGACCCCGCTTCCCTTCATTCGCGAGCAGCGATTCANNGGTTGGAACGAGGCCGACTACGACGCTGAGCTTACCCATCTCATCCCGATCACCCCCATCTCCACTACGAATGGTGCGAGAAAGGCGTTGCGGTGACGCGCCCAGCATTCGTACTCACCCGGGGCGACCTCCGGCGAATCGATCCTCCAGATTCCGCAGTGCGGTCCTATTGGATGAGGGATGCGTTGTTGGCGGAGAACGACGAGATTCACCGTCAGCCACTCCGTTCCAGGATTCACGCGGACGTATGCGTGGTGGGCGGCGGGTTCACGGGGCTGTGGACTGCCATTGAGCTCAAGCGGCGCGATCCGAGTACCGAAGTGACCCTCATCGAAGCTGCGGTCTGTGGTGCCGGCGCCAGTGGAGCCAACGGTGGCATGGCGATGAACCTCTGGCCGAAATTGTCTGCCTTGATCAAGCAAGGCGGGGAGGATGAAGCCGTAGCAGTGGCCCGGGCATCGGTGAAAGCCGTGGACTACCTCATCAACTTCTGCGAAGACAACGCTATCGATGCGCAGATCTACCGCACAGGATGGCTGTGGGCGTCAACCAACCGAAGCCAGGACAATAGTTGGGATCCTGCCGTTGAGGCGGCAGCCAGCTATCGGGACTCCCCATTCCGCGTCCTTGACGGGCAGGCCGCGTCCAAGTTGGCGGGTACAAGAGTCCGCGGAGGTGTTGTCGACGACTCTTGCGCCAATCTCCACCCGGGTCTTCTCGTTCGTGGTCTGGCTCGGGTTGCGGAATCGATGGGTATTCGTATCTACGAACATACTCCGCTTCGGGCTCTGGGTTCGAACGCTCACGCCCCCGTGGCGATCACCCCGTTTGGGGAGATTCGTGCCGCGAGCGTCGTACTCGCTATCAACGCGTGGGCCACGCAGATCCCTTCGGTGCGTCAGCAACTGGTGATGACCGCATCCGACAACATCGTCGTCAAACCGGCGCCCGGTTCCTACGCGCCGGTGACCACCGCTGCTGGCGTGTCGGACGCGGGCCGGCTGCTCGACTACTGGCGCCCGTTGGAAGACGGCACCTGGCTATTCGGCAAGGCGGGTCTAGGTCTGGGTTACCGCACTCGTGGCGCCAGTACGCTCTTCCGTCCGGCGCCGCGCCTGGACAACTTGATCAAGCAGATGCACCGTGAGTTCCCGGCACTCCAGGGTTCGACGATGCTCTCGGCATGGCGCGCTCCTGTGGAGTATTCGCTGTCTTCGTTGCCGTTCTTCTCGAATGTCCCTGGGTATCCTCGCGTTTTCTATGGAACAGGTTACTCGGGCGATGGCGTCGGCCCCTGCGTCATGGGAGGGTGGCTCCTCGCCAGTCTCGCGACCGGTGTCAAAGACGAGTTATCCGAATCATTCCTGACCCGTTCCCCTAAGGGCCGCAGGCTCCCGCCAGAGCCTATCCGGTTCCTCGGTGGCCAAGTCGTCAAGGCCGCCATGATTCGACGTGACCGCCTTGAAGACCAGCAGAAACGGGTTGATCCGGTGACGCGCATGGTGACCCTTATCGACCCGACCTCATTCGTCGGTTAGCTAGCCGATCACTGCGCCAGCACCCCTATGAGTGAGCCGCGGTCTGGTGGTGACAGTTGCGCCGGTCAAGTCCCGATCGGATGCCAAACGGTCTTGACCTCCAGGAACTGGGTCATCCGATCCAGAGCTGGGGTGGCGAGCAGGTCTTCGGGACCGTCTTGGGGAGCGGGCCGCCGAACACGTTTGAGGTTCTCGGCCGCGTCAGCCTCCAGCGAGGTGGCCAGTTCCGGATCTGTGGCCCCGGTCAGGTCGATGCCGTTGACGTCCATATGGCTGGCCAGCCACGGCGCGATCTCGCCGGCTGAGCCGGTCAGGATGTTGACCACGCCGGCCGGCAGATCCGCGGTGGCAAGGCACTCCGACAAGGTGATGGCAGGCACCGGGTAGCGCTCGCTGGCGATGACCACTGCAGTGTTTCCGCTGGCGATCACCGGCGCGATCACACTCGTCAAGCCGAGCAGCGGTCCTTGAGGCGCGATCACCGCGACGACACCAGTGGGCTCAGGGCTCGAGAGGTTGAAGTACGGCGCGGCCACCGGATTGGCTCCGCCGACCACCTGGGTGATCTTGTCGGTCCAGCCGGCGTACCAGACCCAGCGATCGATCGAGGCGTCGACATAGGTACGGGCCTTGGCGATGGGAATGCCCTCGCTGGCCTGCAACTCGGCGGTGAACTGGTCACGCCGCCCCTCCATCACCTCGGCGATCCGGTACAGGATCTGGCCCCGGTTGTACGCAGTGCGACCCGACCAGCCGCCGAATGCCTTCCGTGCCGCCACCACGGCATCGCGAGCATCCTTGCGGGAGCCTTGGGCGATGTTGGCCAGGAACCGGCCCTTGGCGTCGAGCACTTCGTAGGTGCGGCCGGACTCCGAGCGTGGGAATTCGCCAGCGATGAAGAGTTTGTAGGTTTTTGACCTNCTAGTCGGCTCATCCGACGTTCGCCTCCAGGGTGCGGTGGTGCTGTGGTCGCCGGCTCCGCGGGGCGGTTTGCCGGTCGGGGGCTTGGGCGATCCTTGTGGTTCGCTCCGCTCGCGGGGCCAGCCGCGTCATCGTAGGTAGCCCTCCAGTCCGTGCCTGCCACCTTCGCGGCCGTAGCCCGACTCCTTGTAGCCACCGAACGGCGAGGTCGGATCGAACTTGTTGAACGTGTTGGCCCACACCACGCCGGCGCGCAGCTGATCGGCCATCCACAGGATCCGGGACCCCTTGTCGGACCAGATCCCGGCCGAGAGGCCGAACGGGGTGTTGTTGGCCTTCTCCACAGCCTCCTTCGGTGTACGGAAGGTCAGCACCGACAGCACCGGACCGAAGATCTCCTCACGCGCGATCCGGTGCGCCTGGGTGACGCCGGTGAAGATCGTCGGCGCGAACCAGAACCCTCTCGTCGGTAGCTCACACGGTGCTGACCAGCGCTCGCTGCCCTCCTGTTCGCCGATCTCGGACAACGCCCGGATCTTGTCGAGCTGCTCGCGGGAATTGATCGCGCCGATGTCGGTGTTCTTGTCCAGTGGATCCCCGACCCGGAGCGTACGCATCCGCCGTTTGAGCCGGGCCAGCACCTCATCAGCCACCGATTCCTGCACCAACAGGCGAGAGCCGGCGCAGCAGACATGGCCCTGGTTGAAGAAGATCCCGTTGACGATGCCCTCGACGGCCTGATCGACCGGGGCATCGTCGAAGACGATGTTCGCTGCCTTGCCGCCCAACTCCAGCGTTACTTTCTTGTCGGTCCCGGCCACGGCGCGCGCGATCAGGCGCCCGACCTCGGTCGATCCGGTGAAGGCGACCTTGTTCACGCCGGGGTGAGACACCACAGCGCGCCCGGTCTCGCCAGCTCCGGTCACGATGTTGACCACGCCCGGCGGCAGGTCGGCCTGCTGGCATACCTGTGCGAAGAGCAGCGCGGTCAGCGGTGTGGTCTCGGCGGGCTTGAGAACGACGGTATTTCCGGTCGCCAGCGCCGGTGCGATCTTCCAGGCCAACATCAGCAACGGGAAGTTCCACGGGATCACCTGCCCGGCGACACCCAGCGGCTTCGGGTCGGTCTCACCGGGGAATGCGTAGCTGAGTTTGTCCGCCCAGCCCGCGTAATAGAAGAAATGTGCGGCTGCTAGAGGTATGTCGGTGTCACGGGATTCCTTGATCGGTTTGCCGTTGTCCAGTGACTCCAATACGGCGAACTCGCGAGCCCGCTCCTGCAAGATCCGGGCGATCCGGAACAGGTACTTGCCGCGTTCACGACCGCTCAATCGTGACCAGACCCGGGTGTAGGCCCGCCGAGCGGCCCGCACTGCCAGGTCGACATCGGCCTCGGTCGCCTCGGCGATATCGGCCAGGACCTCTTCGCTGGCAGGGGAAATCGTCTTGAACGACCCGCCGCTGCCGTCGACGAAGTCACCGTCGATGAACAGCCCGTACGACGAGGCGATGTCGACGACGCCGCGGGATTCAGGGGCCGGCGCGTACTCGAAACTGGTGGCCATCAGATCAGTCCAGGGTGAAGTAGTCGGGGCCGGAATAGCGGCCGGTGGTGAGTTTGGCGCGCTGCATCAGCAGGTCGTTCAGCAAGGTCGAGGCGCCGAACCGGAACCAATGCGGGTCCAGCCAGTCGGGGCCGCAGGTCTCGTTGACCATCACCAGGTACTTGATCGCGTCCTTGGCGGTGCGGATGCCGCCGGCGGGCTTGACGCCGACCATCTGGCCGGTGGCCTCTCGCCAGTCGCGGACGGCCTCGAGCATCACCAAGGTCACCGGAAGAGTCGCGGCCGGTTGCACCTTGCCGGTGGAGGTCTTGATGAAGTCGGCGCCGGCCAGCATTGCCAGCCAGCTGGCACGGCGCACATTGTCGTAGGTCTGCAACTCCCCGGTCTCGAAGATGACTTTAAGGTGGGCAGCCGAGCTCTTNGGCGCCGCTGCCGCCCTTGCCATTTGTCGTCGACAGGCCTGCTTGACCTGAACGATCTCCTCGTACACCTCCAGGTAGCGGCCCGAGAGAAAAGCGCCTCGATCGATCACCATGTCGATCTCGTCCGCGCCCGCCTCGACCGCGTCGACGGTATCGGCGAGCTTGACGTCCATCGCGGCCCGGCCGCTCGGGAACGCCGTCGCGACGGAGGCGACATTGACGGCACTGCCTTTGAGTGCCTTCTTGGCGATGGCCACCAGGTCGGGGTAGACGCACACCGCGGCTGTGGCCGGGCAGGTCGGATCAGCGGGATCGGGCCGCATCGCCTTGGTGGCGAGGGCTTTCACCTTGCCGGGGGTATCGGCGCCCTCCAAGGTGGTCAGATCGACCATCCGGATCGCCAGGTCCAGCGCGTAGGCCTTAGCCGTCGTCTTGATCGAGCGGGTTCCCAGGCTTGAGGTCCGTGCTTCAGCGCCGACCTGGTCGACGCCCGGCAGGCCGTGCAGGAATCGCCGTAGCGAGGCATTCGACCCGGCGACATCATCCAGAGCGTGAGCAACAACGGTCACAACGGCCAGCCTACCGGCGATCTAGAGGTTCAGGGTGTCGGCGAGATCGGCCCTAATGGCATCGAGGCGGCCGGCGGCGGCGATCCGAGCAGCATCAAGGGAATCGGCGACACCGACCACGACTTCCAGGTAGCACTTGAGCTTCGGCTCGGTGCCCGACGGTCGCACGATCACCCGGGCTCCCTCGGCCAAGCGGAACCGCAGCCCGTCGGTAGGTGGTAGCCCGGCGTCGCCGAGCGTGAGGTCGTCGATCTGCTCGACCATCAAGCCGCCAAGGGATCGGGGCGGGTCGACGCGGAACCCTGCCATCGCTTGATCTATCAGCGACAGATCGGCAACCCGCACCGAGAGCTGGTCAGTTGCATGGAGGCCGTAGGTCGCCGCGAGCTCGTCGAGCCGGTCCTGCAACGTCCGGCCGGACGCCTTGAGTAGAGCCGCGAGCTCGACGATCCGCAGTAGCGCTGAAACCCCGTCCTTGTCCTTGACCAGCTCGGGTGCCACGCAGTAGCCCAGCGCCTCCTCATAGCCGAACACCAGGCCGGGCAGTCTCCCGATCCACTTGAACCCGGTCAATGTCTCGGTGTAGGGGTGCCCGTGAGCCTGCGCCATCTTGCCCAACAGCGACGAGGACACGATCGAGCATGCGTAGGTGCCGGCCACACCTTGCCGCATCAGGAAGTCGGCCAGCAGCGCCCCCACCTCGTCGCCACGCAACATCCGCCAGCCACGCGGGCCGGGCGCCGCCACCGCGCACCGGTCCGCATCCGGGTCATTGGCCAGGACCAGATCCGCGCCCACCTCGGCCGCCAGCGCCATCGCCAGATCCATCGCGCCGGGCTCCTCCGGATTGGGGAATGCGACAGTCGGGAAGTCGGCATCGGGATTGAACTGCTCGGCTACGACATGAGGTGTCGGATACCCGGCAAGCTCCATCACCTGGGCGACCACGTCACCACCGACACCATGCAGTGGCGTATAGACCGTGACCAGCTCGCGCGGCCCGGCATTGTCGACCAGCGCGCTGGTGGCGGCCAGGTAGGAGGAGAGCACCTCGGGGCCTAACTCGGTCCAGTCGCTGCTGCGGGGCAGATCCGCGATCGGCCCCACTGCGGCGATTCGGGCAGCTATCTGGGCATCGGCGGGAGGCACGATCTGGCTCCCATCGCCGAGGTAGACCTTGTAGCCGTTGTCCTGGGGAGGATTGTGGCTCGCGGTCACCATCACTCCGGCTGCGCAGCCCAGGTGCCGGATTGCATAGGCCAGCACTGGGGTGGGCAGCGCCTGGGGCAGTAGGTAGGCCGAGATCCCCGCGCCCTGCATGATCTCGGCGGTGTCGGATGCGAACACATCGGAGTTGTGCCGGGCGTCGTACCCGATGACGACGCTCAACGGCCTGCTTGGCCCTGCGTTCAGGTAGGCGGCGAGTCCGGCGGCTGCCCGGGCCACCACGACGCGGTTCATCCGGTTCGGCCCGGCGCCCAACGCCCCGCGCAACCCGGCTGTGCCGAACTGCAGGGTCCCGGAGAATCTGTCGGTCAGCTCGACCAGCACGGCCGGATCGGCAGCGCGGCTGAGGAGATCCTCCAGCTCTGCCTTCGTCGCTGGGTCGGGATCGTCGGCCAGCCAGGAGCGGGCCTCGGCCAAGAGATCGCTCATTGCCACACCTTAGCTTCGTCCACGGATCTAGGCTTAGAACGTGCGCGGATGGGGCGAAGCTTGCTGCAGCACAGCGGGCCAGCGTTGCAAGTGATGAAGATCTGGATTCGCAGGGCCGGGGCGCTGGTGGGCTGTCTGGTTGCTGCCGCCGTCGTGTCGCTGCCGCTGGCGGTGGAGCGTGGTCTTCAAAGCGTTCGGTTCGATGACTATCTCGGCACGCTCCCGGTCGAGGTGAGCCTGTGCCACAACGGCCGGTCGACCTTGGACACGNGGGTGTTGGGCAAGGTCTTCTGGGAGCAGACCGGCGCGTTCGGACTCGGCGCATGCGCGAGAGCCACCGGGCCACCGGCTGCGGGCGGATCGCTGGCCACTTACGTCGATCCAGAGTTCATTCGCGCCAACGTCGCCCTGATCAATGACCCCAATACGGTGGTCGAGGCCTACACCGCGAAGTTCCGGGCAGAGTCACTCAACGCCATTGGGCGCTATCTCCTCGTCGGCACGGTGCTCGGCGGGGCGTTGATCTACGTCTTGTTGCCATGGGCACGGATGCGAATCGCTCCGCTGGCAAGCGAACTCGTCATCGGCTCCGTCCTCCTGGTAGTTGCCACCTGCACATCGACGTTGGTGGCAATGCGTCTGTTCGACCAGTGGTCAGGCGACCAGGAAGTCAATACCTACTATGCGATGCCCGGCAATGACCGGCTCGGTTTCGACAACCCGCAGGCGCTGGAGGTCGCGCGTCAGGTCAAGCCCTTCGTCGAGAAGAACCTGGAGCGCATCCGGGAGGTGGCCGACCGCTACGAGGTCACCGCTGCCGCGACCTTCGCAACCGAGCTTGCCGGCAAGTTGACCCAGGTCACGCCTGGCGAGGGTGAGATCGTCGTACTCGGCGAGGCAGACCCTCAGGGCAGCCTGGTCGGTGGTCGGGTCCGTGAGGCTCTCTACGAGCAGCTCGTTGCTGCTATCGGCGCGGACTCCGTCGCCCTGCGCGTTATCGCGGGCGACGTGACCTCCAACGGCACTGTTGCCGAGTCGACCTACGTCGAGGCTGAGGCGGGCATTGCCCCTGGCATCCCGATCGCCGCGGTCGGTGGCGACCACGACTCGGAGCAGACCTGGCAGCAGATGGCCGACAACGGGATCCAGGTGCCCGATTTCGGCACCGTGGACGTCGCGGGGCTGAAGGTCTCCGGCGCCAACGACCGCGAGCACAAGACGCTCTTCGGAGGCCTGGTCCTCAATGACGAGGGCATTGGCGAACGCGAACTGNGGGAGAAGCTGCGTGACGCTGTCGGCGACGAGTCGCAAATCGTGTTGCTGCACCAGCCTGTTGCCGCCGCCGGCTACCTCGGCCTGGAAGACCTAACCTCTCTGCGCGGACTCAGCGATGATTCGCGAGTCCCTTACGAGGACGGCGTTCCCGACNGTGCCCCCGGCATCGTCGCGATCGGGCATCTGCACGAGACCGACGGACCCTGGCTGCTCTGGAACACCGACGGTGAAGAGGTCACCTGGACCCTCGTCGACCAACTCGGTACTGCCGGTGGGGTACAGAATCGGCCGACGTTCAACGAGTTCAGCACTCCGATATCTGCGCCGCTCAAGCCACTGAGTGTGCGGATGTATTTTCTGGACCGCGAGTCGCAGCTCCCACGCGGTTACACCACGATCACCTGTTCGGTGGCAGGGATATGCGACATTGCCGACCGGACCGATGTCGGGCTCGCCCCGGATCTGGGTTAGTGGTTCTCCAAGAGACAGCCTCCGAGCGTGACGCATCGATGTGCCTAGACCGGTGGCATTCGCATCCGAGCGCAATTCCGGACACTCCCACCCACACAGCCGGTAAATCCGTTGACCATCGATGGGCGCGATGCTGGCATCGCCAGTAGGCCCGTCCGATGAGGTCGCCGGATGGCGAAGCGCCAGGGACGGTCTCGGTCGGGTCGCTCTTAGCGCATTCACGTCGGAGGTGATCCATGCGCGCGACAGCACTGATCAGCACAACCGGACTGGTCGCGGCGAGTCTGCTGCTCGCACCGACTGTTCAGGCAGGCAACAAGGCACCTAAGTCGGGCAAGCCTGTGAAGGCACCCGTCGTACTCTCCACCGAGGTCGGAGCGCCGTTCAACCTAGCGGTCAAAGGTGGCCGCGTCCTCGTCGCCGACGGCGGCCCGGGGCTGGTCGGGCTCTTGAAGCGGGACGGCTCGATCAAACCGATCGTCGCCGATGCCCCAGGAGCAGCTGGGGTCGACCTGGCTGCGGGGAGGCTCGCGTTCACGACCACCGAGACCAACTACGACACATTCGAGAACACCGCGAGTGGGCTGCATATCTGGTCACCGGTCAAGAAGTGGAGCAAGCACAAGGGCAAGTTCTGGGGCCACAAGCCCGGTGTCAAGAAGATGGGCGTCAAGAAGGTCTATGCCGACACCCATGCGTACGAGGCTGCCAGGAATCCCGATCAGGTCAATCGCTACGGGGTCGAGAACCCGTCACAGTGCGTGATCGACGCGTTCACAGCTGCCGAATTCCCCTACGACTACACAGGAATGGTCGACTCGCACGCCTACTCGGTTGTTCGTGCAGGCGGTAAGTGGATCGTGGCCGACGCCGGAGCCAACACGTTGTGGAAGATCGACGACAAGGGCCGCATCAGCACCCTGTGGGTGGTGCCGCCGCAGCCGGCGAAGATCACCCCGGAGGCCGCCGAGGCCTTCGGCTTCCCTGACTGCGTCGCGGGTGTCACCTACGGGTTCGAGGGCGTGCCCACCGATGTAGAGGTGGGACGTGACGGATTCTTGTACGTCACCACGCTTCCAGGTGGCCCGGAGTCAGAAGTACTCGGTGCTCGGGGCAAGGTGTGGCGCGTCAACCCGCATACCGGCAAGGCGAAAGAGATCGCCGGCGGGTTCCTGGGCGCCACCAACCTGGCGATCGGAAACCGGGGTGAGATCTATGTGGCCGAGTTGTTCGGAGGCCGGATCTCGGTGATCAAGCATGGCAAGATCAGCGAGTACCTCTCGCTACCCGGTGTTGTTGCGGTCGAGTCCGGCCGGCACGGCGGATTGTGGGCAGCGACCATGGGCAACGAAGACCCGCCGGCTCCCGGCACGATCGTGAAGATCAGCTCAGGGCACAAAGGTAATCGCTGAGCGGCGGCAGCGGCACCAGACCGCACCGCGGAGCAGGTGACCATTCGCTGGCCGGGTGTGTGCACGCATTCCGGCCAGCGGGTGCGTTGCCACGAGCAGCGTCCTTGTTTTGCTCACACGTAAGCCAGGATCGCGCCGAGAAGGTCTCCCATCCGGGAAGCTGCGGCGCGACCTGCCTCGAGTACCTCCTCGTGGTTGAGTGGCTCGCCGCTGATCCCTGCTGCCAGGTTGGTGACCAGGCTGATACCGAGCACCTCCAACCCGGCCTCGCGGGCGGCGATCGCCTCCAGCACTGTGGACATCCCGACCAGGTGCCCGCCGATGGCCCGCACCATGTTGATCTCCGCCGGCGTCTCGTAGTGCGGCCCGGTGAACTGCACATACACGCCCTCGTCCAGGCTCGGGTCGATCTGGTGGCACAGCGCCCGCAGTCGTGGTGAGTAGAGATCGGTGAGGTCGACGAAGTTCGCGCCCTCGATCGGTGAGGTGGCGGTCAGGTTGATGTGATCGCTGATCAGTACCGGCGTGCCCGGTGACCAGGTTTCCTTCAGACCNCCGCAACCATTGGTGAGGACAGCGACCGAGGCTCCGGCCGCAGCGGCGGTGCGGACACCGTGCACCACTGCGCGTACGCCCTTGCCCTCGTAGAAGTGGGTACGCCCCATCAACACCATCAGCGTCTTGTCGCCGCAGCGCACCGACCGGATCGTTCCCGCATGTCCCACCACCGATGAGGCGGCGAAACCCGGCAGGTCGGTCGTCTTGACCTCGGCCAGGGTCTCACCGAGCGCATCGACTGCGGGTAGCCAACCCGACCCGACGACCAGAAGCACATCGTGGGAGGCCTGACCGGTGAGTTCGGCGAGTTTCTCGGCAGCCTCGGCCGCTGCCTGCTGGGGTTCGCTCATTGGTGCAGCGTAGGGCGATCAATAGTGGGTTTCCAGTCACCACATGCCTGCAAAACCACCATCAATCCCGGTGAGGCGGGTTGGGCGTGCGACTACAGGCCGTTGGATCTGCAGGGACGGTGTCGCAGCGAGGTCACGTAGTCATCGGGGGCACCGGCAGCCTCGGCGGCATCGGCCAGGATCCCCAGATAGGACGCTGAGGGCAGACCGCCCTCGTACGCATCCAAGACATAGGCCCAACACAACAGCTCGCCGCTCATCGTGTCGACGCGGAGCCGAGTCTTGCGGAACAGACCGGCTGGGCCCTCCCAGGAGTCCAACGCTGATGCGTCCTCGTCGGTGACGTCGTAGACAGCCACGAAGACCTGCTCGAAGTGATCCTCGACGATGGTCGCCAGCGAGCCGTCCCAGCCGATTCCTCACCGCCGAAGGTGAGCCGCCAACCCTGGAGCCAGCCGACCGAGTGCAGAGGCGAGTGCGGACAGCGCTCCTGCATCCGGGCGGGATCGAGGTTGGCACCGTAGGCGGCATAGAACGACACCACGGCAGCCTAGCTGTCACAGAGCAGTGGGATGATGACCAGCGTGAATCATGTCGTGATCCTTGGTGGCGGGCCTGGTGGCTACGAGGCGGCGCTCGTGGCCGCGCAACTTGGTGCCAAGGTCACCGTCGTGGACAGCGACGGGATCGGTGGATCGGCGGTGCTCACCGACTGCGTCCCCAGTAAGTCCTTGATCGCGACCGCCGAGATCATGGTCGGGCTGGATGATGCTCGTGAGCTTGGTATCGACATCGGTCGAGCGACCGTGAACCTGTCCCAGGTCAACCAACGGGTCAAAGCGCTTGCTCGTGCCCAGTCGGAAGACATCGAAGCGAAGTTGGCCTCCGAGCAGGTGGAGATCATCGCCGGTCGAGGCGCTCTGGAATCGGCCGACCAGGTCGCGGTAACCCGCAATGATGGTGGCACGACACGGCTGAAGGCCGATTGCGTGCTCGTGGCGACGGGCGCCGCTCCCCGTACCTTGCCCGCGGCACAACCCGACGGAGAGCGCATTCTCACCTGGGAGCAGGTCTATGACCTCGCCGAGACTCCCGAGAAGCTGATCGTGGTGGGAAGCGGCGTGACCGGAGCGGAGTTCGCAGGTGCCTATAACGCGCTGGGCATCGACGTCACCTTGGTCTCCAGCCGTGACCGGGTGCTGCCGGGTGAAGATGCCGATGCGGCCACGGTGTTGGAGAACGTCTTTACCCGTCGCGGAATGACGGTGCTGGGCCAGTCACGGATGGAGTCGGTGAGCCGCTCAGGCGACGAGGTCGCGGTCAGCCTCACCGACGGACGGGTGGTCACCGGCACTCACTGTCTGCTGGCGCTCGGGTCGGTTCCGAATACGGCAGGTATCGGCCTGGAGGAGTCGGGGTACGACNTCAAGGAAGATGGCTTCGTCGGTGTCGATCGGGTGAGCCGCACCTCGGCTCGCGGTGTGTACGCGGCAGGTGATTGCACCGGAGTGTTGATGCTCGCCTCGGTCGCCGCGATGCAGGGCCGGATCGCGATGTGGCACTACTTGGGTGACACGGTGTGGCCACTGGACCTGCGTGACGTCTGCTCCAACGTCTTCACCGCGCCCGAGATCGCCACTGTCGGCGTTACCCAGGCGATGGTCGAGGCCGGCGAGGTGACGGCCGAGACGGTCATGCTGCCGTTGTCCGGTAACGCGCGGGCGAAGATGCAGNGAGTCGCCGACGGTTTCGTCAAGCTCTTCACCCGGCCAGGAGTCGGGACGATCATCGGGNGAGTGGTCGTCGCCCCCAGCGCCAGCGAGCTGATTCATCCGATCTCGCTTGCAGTGGCCGAAGGGGTATCCGCCGATCAACTGGCCACCGCTTTCACGGTGTATCCGTCGATGAGCGGCTCGGTGGCCGAGGCCGCGCGTCGCCTGCACTCGGTGAACTAGAGCATCCCGATCCAGGCCTCGGCGCGGACTTCGAGGTTCCGCTGCGGTTCGGCGAGATTGCCTCGATAATCGAAGAGCCCCCGGACAAGCGCCAATCCCGATCGATGACCTCATCGATGATTCAGAGCAGGTGACTCATGCGACCCGCCCGGACGACCAACTGGTCGGTTCCGACGATCATGCTTCTCGGCTTCGTCCTGGCGCTGGGTGGGCTGGTTCCCGCAGCTTCGGCGAAGTCGGTCAACCAGAGCTATCCGGTACCTGAGAACGGCGTGCTGAAGGTGACGGGCCGCGGGTACGGCCATGGGCATGGGATGAGCCAGTACGGCGCCCGCGGAGCGGCCCGACAAGGCCTGAACTGGAAGCAGATCCTCGCGTTCTACTACCCGGGCACCAAACGCGGAGCCACTGCCAGCGAGATCCGGGTGCTGATCACCGCCGACACCTCCGCGCCGGTGGCGGTGCGTTGGACGAAGGGACTGCGGGTTCGCGATCTGGCTAGCGGCAAAGAGTACAAGCTGCCCGAGAAGAAGGGCGTCAAGCGGTGGCGGTTGCGACCCGATGGTGTCCGCAACGTGATCGCCTACCACGACGGTAAATGGCGCCCATGGCGCACCTTGCCTGGCCTGGCGGAGTTCCACGCCGGGGCTGAGCCAGTGACGTTGATCCTGCCGGGCGGAGTTACTCGTGCCTACCGAGGCGCTTTGCGCGCTGTGCCTCCGAGTGCGAACTCAGGCGACCGGGACACCGTGAACGTGTTGTCGATCGACGACTACATCAAGGGTGTCGTGCCGGCTGAGATGCCCGCGACTTGGGAGCGTCCCGCTGTGCGGGCACAAGCCGTCGCAGCGCGGACGTACGCTGCTTGGTCGCGAGCCACCCGCAGCAGCCAGGGTTGGCAGATCTGCGACACCACTGCCTGCCAGGTCTACGGCGGTGTGGCCTCGGAGCACCCTTCGGCCAACAACGCGGTCGATGCCACCGCCGGCGTGATCTTGAGGTACGACGGCAAGCCGGCCTTCACTCAGTTCTCCTCCTCCAGCGGCGGCCGGACCTCAGCCGGGAGTGTTCCCTACCTGGTGTCACAGGCGGACCCGTACGAGAAGACCAGCGGCAACCCGTACACGAACTGGAACGTTGAACTCAAGGCAGCCACGATCGAGCGCGCCTACCCGACGCTGGGCAAGCTCAAGTCGATCAAGGTGACCAGTCGCGAGGGTGCAGGCCAATGGAAGGGTCGGGTGTGGACTCTGGTCTTGAAGGGCACCAAGAAGGATGTGACGGTGACCGGAGACGATTTCCGGTTCAAGTTCGGTCTGCGCTCGACCTGGTTCACGTTCAAATAGGACTTAGAGCATGTGCCAGTAGGGAACGCCTTCCTATGTCAGCTGAGGCGGTGCTGGTCGCTGGGAAGAGCGCCCTCGGCAACCACCTGTTGCGCGACGTCACGCAACTTGATGTTGCTTGCCTGGGAGTAGCGACGCAGCACATCGAACGCCTGCTGGTGTTCGATGCTGTAACGCTCCATCAAGATGCCCATCGCGATACCGATCAGCTTGCGAGCGTCCATCGCTTTGCGGAGACCCTCGATGTCATGTGAAGCGGCCAGTGCCACCGATGCATGGCGGGCCAGGATCATTGCGACCGCCTCGTCGTCTTCGTCGAATGCGTTCGGTCGATGAGCGAGCACGTTGATCGACCCGTATCGACGCTCATTGGTCGCCAGGGGAGCTGCGAGCACAGAACGAAAGCCCAGTTGGACGACTGCCGCGCTCCACCGAGGCCAGCGCAGATCGGTGGTGGTGTCGTTGATGCGGTAGACGGTGCTGAAGTCCTCAATGGCGTCAAGGCATGGTCCCTCATCCAGCTGGACCTCCAGCAGATGAGCCTGAGAGGCGGCTTCGCTGGTGGATGCGGCCACCTCTATCCGGCTGCGTGATCGCAGGATCAACACACCCGCGTCGTCGCTTGCCAAGGCGATGCGGCTGAACTCGACTATCCGCTCGACGGTCTCCTCCGAGCCATCGGCATCGTGGAGATCCAGAGCGATCTGGGAGAAGCTCACGACCGGCTCGGGCAGGCCGACCGAGCCGGAGGACTCGGACGGCCCAGCGCTCATCCGACCACTCTCTCACGGAGGTGGTCCGGCGGGGTATCACGTTCAGTGCGGCTGGCTCTTGCCCCAGTGTTGGAAATGGGACCGGATTGGCCGCCCGTCGCCGTCCTGGTCGAAGCGCTCAGGGTCTTGGCTCTGCTCATCCGCCCGGCGAGCATCGGCCCACCACAGAAGCAGGAAGCAGCCGAAGACCAGAGCTGCCGCGGCAATAATTGCGAGTATCTCCATGCCTATCGGTACCCCTCTCGATGATCTTCAAACTGGCCCAGACGGATGGCCCAGACAGATGCGGGGGCGGGCTGGGTCGCGCATAGCCCCGCGCTTACCGCAGGGCGAACGGCTGCCAGGTCAGACCGCCGTCGGAGGACGCGCGCGCCTCGACATCGGTCCGTGCCAGCACCAGAACCGAGTCCGTGGAGGCGACGAAACTGACCTCCCCGGTGGTGCTGCCCGGAAGATGGCTGAGCTTGGACCAGTCGTCGCCATCGCTGACGAACAGGCCCGTCGGCTCGGAGCCGCCGATCCACTGGGGGACATGGACGACCAGGCGACCGTCGGGAAGCACCGCCCGCTTGCGCCGAAGGATTTGCCCTCGTTGTCGACGAAAAGTGGGATCCGCTCAAAGGTCCGTCCGTCGTCGGTGCTGCGGTGCACGGCGGCGAGGTTGTCCTGGCCGTCATTGCGGGCGTACTCCAACACCGCGACGGGGAGGCTCGGATCGCCGAGCGCCCGGGGCGCGTCGTAGACCCATAGTCCTTGGTTCGCGAGCTGGGTCGAGGACCACGTCGCTCCGCCGTCTTCGGAACGGTAGTAGAAGGCCGGCTCGTGGACGTACCAGTTGGCCGCGGTGCCCCATGCTCGTCCCTCGGCTCCCGTCGTGATCCCGCTGTAGAGCTCGGGGACCTCGGCTTCGCGCGCCACCCCGCTGTCGGGGTCGATCGCCAGGGCGGTGATCGGGCCATCGCCGAAGGTGTAGGTGTAGAAGAACTCGCCGGGACGGATCGGGCCGGGGTCCTTTGTTCCGCGAACTTGCTTCATGGTGCCATCTGTCCTGACCAGGGTGAGATCAAGAGTGGTCAGGGAGGCGTTGGGCTCACCAGCATTTCCGAAGACGAACCAGTCCTCGCCGAGATGGCTGAGCATCTCACCATCGGGTGTCACGATGCCGCGGGTGACGAAGCCGTCGTCGGTCAGAGCTAGGGCACCCGGTGGCCCATCGGGCATCCCCACATCACCGCGCGAACATCGGGGTCGGTGGCCGATACGACGATCTGGTAGATCCTTGCGTCGGGATGGTCGACGATCTCGTGGCCCGGCGTGGGTGAGGGAGTGGTCGCGTTGTTGGTCGGTGTCGGCTGCGGTGCTGGTTCGGGTACCTCGTTCGATCCGTCGTTCAACGCCAGGCCCACGACCGCGACCACAGCCGCGGTGGCAAGGCCCGCGCTGAGCGTGACCCGATAAGCGGTACGCCGGGAACGGGCGGCGGCTCGGGTGGTGACATCGGCGATTCCGGGGTACGGGCCGCTGCCGAGGCGGCGTCGGCGACCGGAGTGAGTAGTTCATCGATCATGGGATAACTCCTCGTCGTGGGCGGCGAGCAGTGCAGCGAGGGCGGTGCGGCCACGAGACAACCGGGCCTTGACTGTCCCCAGCGGCACACCGGTGGCAGTGGCGACTTCGTGCAGGGGCAGGTCGGCCAGGTAGTGCAATGCGATGGCCTCGCGTTGCGGCCGNGGAAGCCGACGTAGGGCGGCGATCACGGCGAGGCGTTCGACGCCGATCTCGGGATGTCGTTCGTCGCCCTGGGCTTGGCCTTGGGCCAGGCGCTCCAGCCTCCGGCCGCGCTGTCGGCGTCGCCACCGTGAACGGCTGAGGTTGACCGCCACTGTGCGCAGCCACGCCTCCGGATTGTCGGCCCTCTCGAACTTGCTCCGATGCTGGACCGCTTTCGCGAAGGCCTCCGCGACTACGTCCTCGGCCTCGCTCAGGTCGCCGCAAACGGCATACAGCTGGCCGACCAGTCGGGTGTACGAGGCCTCGAAAATCGCCCGTACGCGGTCTTCGCTCACACCCTCACGACTCACGAGGGCATATAAAGGTTGCTAGCGGACTTGCGGCAGCGGCGGCCAACCGCACCGCGGAGCAGGTGAGCGCTGCGGGCCGCGATGATGAGCTGGGCGTCTGCGGGGCGCGGCATCCCAGCACCGGACCGGAGCGTCCCGCCAGTTCGGAGTTGCCGTTACTTGATCTCACACAGCACGGCGCCGCTGGTGATCGTGGCGCCGACCTCGGCAGCGAGTCCAGTGATCACGCCGGCCTTGTGCGCCTTGAGCGGTTGCTCCATCTTCATCGCCTCAAGCACGATCACCACATCGCCTTCGGCGACCTCGGCGCCCTCTTCCACCGCAACCTTGACGATGGTGCCCTGCATGGGCGAGGTGACCGCGTCGCCGGATNNGCTGCGGCCCCGGCCTTCTTGGCTCCGGTGCGCTTGGGCTTCTTTGCTGCCGCAGCGGGGGAACCGCCGCCGAGCNGAGAGACCAGCGGGCAGTACGACCTCCAGCCGCTTGCCACCCACTTCGACGGTCAGCGACTGGCGCTCGCCCCGAGACGCTGCTTCCTCGTCCGAAGTCCCGCCGGCATACGGCTCGATCTGGTTGTCGAAGTCGGTTTCGATCCAGGTCGTGTAGACGTCGAAGGATCCGCCCTCGGCGGTGTAGGCGGGATCGTTGACGACCGCGGCGTGGAAGGGAATGACCGTGGGCATGCCGTCGACCTTGAACTCAGCCAGCGCGCGACGGGAACGTTCGAGTGCCTGGGTGCGAGTACGCCCGGTGACGATCAGTTTGGCGATGAGCGAGTCGAACGAGCCGGGCACGGTCTCCCCNTTCTCGTACCCGCCGTCGATGCGAACCCCGGGCCCTGCNGGCGGCACCCATTCGGTCAGGGTGCCGGGAGCGGGCATGAAGTTGCGACCGCCGTCCTCGGCGTTGATGCGGTACTCGATCGAGTGGCCGTAGATCTCCGGATCGTCGTAGCCGAGCTCTTCACCCGCGGCGATACGGAACATCTCGCGCACCAGGTCGATGCCGGTGACCTCCTCGGACACGCAGTGCTCGACCTGTAGTCGTGTGTTGACCTCGAGGAAGGAGATGGTGCCGTCGCGGCCGACCAGGAACTCACACGTTCCGGCACCGACATACCCGGCCTCCCTCAGGATCGCCTTGGAGGAGTCGTAGAGGCGCTTGATCTGCTCGGTGGTCAGGTACGGCGCGGGCGCTTCCTCGACCAGCTTCTGGTGGCGGCGCTGCAGCGAGCAGTCGCGGGTGGAAACCACCACGACGTTGCCGTGCGTGTCAGCCAGGCACTGGGTCTCGACGTGCCGGGGGCGGTCGAGGAACTTCTCGACCAAGCACTCGCCGCGACCGAATGCCGTGACTGCCTCACGTACGGCCGACTCGTAGAGCTCGGGAATCTCCTCCAGGGTGTGAGCGACCTTCAAACCGCGGCCGCCGCCGCCGAAGACCGCCTTGATCGCGACCGGCAAGCCGTTGGCCTTCGCGAACTCGACGACCTCGTCGGCATCTTTGACTGGGTCCTTGGTGCCAGGAGCCAACGGAGCATTGGCGCGCTCGGCGATGTGCTTTGCCTTTGCCTTGTCACCCAGTGCATCGATCGCAGCCGGTGATGGGCCGATCCAGATGAGTCCGGCGTCGATGACCGCCTGGGCGAACTCGGCGTTCTCGGCAAGGAAGCCGTAGCCGGGGTGCACCGAATCAGCGCCAGCGTCGGCAGCGATCTTGATGATCTTCTCGATCGAGAGGTAGGACTCCGCAGGCGTAGCGCCACCGAGGGAGTAGGCCTCGTCCGCCAGTCGCGTGAAGAGCGCATCGCGGTCGGGGTCGGCGTACACCGCGACGCTCCCGATCCCGGCGTCCTTGCAGGCGCGGATGACGCGCACGGCAATCTCGCCACGGTTGGCGATGAGCACTTTCTGCAGGGGCTTGATCTCGGGCAACGAACTCTCCTCGGACGCGCCTGCCTCAACGGAGGCAGGGTGGGATGTCTTCTGCGGATTCTAGGGCGCACCGCGCGCACTGGCGATGCGGGGCGGGTGAGGTGCTGGTCACGGGAGTTAATGATCGTTAACATACATGCATGAGGTTCGAGCTGTCGACAGAGCATGAGGCGTTCCGCGCCGTAGTGCGCGACTTCGCGGAGAAACAGATCGCTCCGCACGTCGCCGGCTGGGATCGTGATCACCACTTCCCGGTCGAAGTCATCGCTTCGATGGGTGAGCTCGGACTGTTCGGCCTGACTGCGCCCGAGGAGTACGGCGGTACGGGTGGCAACGGAGACTTCACCAGCTTGTGCATCGCAATCGAGGAGATCGGACGGATCGACCAGTCGCTGGGAGTCACCCTGGAGGCGGCCGTCGGATTGGGTATCAATCCACTGCAGACCTACGGAAACACCGAGCAGAAACAGCAGTGGCTACCCGATCTCGTCACGGGGCGAGCCTTGGCCGGCTTCGGACTCACCGAGCCTGCCTCAGGATCGGACGCCGGCGCCATCAAGACCAGAGCCGAGCTCCTCGACGGCCAATGGGTACTCAACGGAGCCAAGCAGTTCATCACCAACTCCGGGACCCCGATCACCTCATTGGTCAACGTCGCATGTCGCACCGGGACTCGCGCTGACGGCAGTGCCGAGATCAGCACCTTGATCGTGCCGGGCAGAACCGAGGGCTTCATCGTCGAACCTGCCTACGACAAGCTGGGCTGGCACATTGCCGACACCCATCCGCTGACCTTCGTCGACGTACGCCTGCCGGCCGAGAACCTGCTGNGGGAGCGCGGACGTGGATATGCGCAGTTCCTGGCCATGCTGGACGACGGCAGGGTCGCGATCGCCGCGTTGGCCTTGGGGTGTGTACGTGCTTGCCGGGACTTGTGTGTTGCCTACGCCAAGGAGCGCACTACGACAGGTGGCACGGTAATCGGTGCCAAGCAAGGCGTTGCCTTCCAGATCGCGGACCTGGAGGTGATGGTGCATGCAGGTCGTGCGCTGACCTATCGCGCGGCCGCGATGAGGGACGCCCACGTCCCTGTCGCGGATTTCAAGCAGGCAGCCGCCGTCGCCAAGCTCTACACCAGTGAGGCAGCGGTGACCGCAACCCGGATCGCGACCCAGGTCTTCGGTGGGTACGGGTTCATGGAGGAGTATCCGGTGGCCCGGTTCTACCGCGATGCCAAGATCCTGGAGATCGGCGAGGGCACCTCCGAGGTGCAGCGGATGTTGATCGCTCGCGGTCTGGGCCTACCTGTCGAATAGAAGTGATCCTGGTGGGCCTGGACAACTAATCACAGTGTTCCCGATAGCCTGTGCGAATGGGGCGCCGACTGCACAGACTGGCTGTCGAGCTTGCCAAATTCTAGCGGTCGGCGGGGCCGCGACGCTGGTCGCTTTCGTGATCTTCAACGTGCTGGTACACGGCTACTTCGGTCCTCCCAACGGACCGATGCACAATCAGCCGCTGATCGCGTTCGCCATCGCCAACTTGATCGGCATGGTGATCAGCTACCGCGGAGCGCGGAATTGGGCATTCCGGCACCGGGAAGTGATGGGAATCGCCGGTGGGATGGCGCGGTACTTCGTGATCAATAGCGTGACTCTGTTGATCCCACTGGCCTGTCTGGCATTCAGTCGTTACGTCCTCAAGCACACCGACCCGGTCTCGGACAACCTTGCTGCCAACGTGATCGGTCTGGTACTCGGGATGGGGGCGCGGTTCCTGTTGTTCCGTACGTTCATCTTCGTGCACCCTGAGCGGGCGGCGCAGCTGCGAGAGGTGCGCGGCTAGCGCTCAGTACCCGTCCGATGCCAAAGGTCGGTCCAGCAGACACCGAGTTCGGCGAACATGTCGCGCAGCATCGGCAGACCGATACCCACCACTGTGTGCGGGTCTCCCTCGATCCCTGTCACGAACGGACCACCGAGGCCATCAATCGTGAACGCCCCGGCGACCTGCAACGGTTCCCCGGTGGCCACGTAGTCGGCGATCTCTGCGTCGCTGATCGAGGCGAAGTGCACGATCGTCTCGGTCGAGCGGGCCAATGACCGGCCCGACGAGGTATCGATCAGGCAATGGCCGGTGTGGAGCACGCCGGTCGATCCACGCATGAGCTGCCATCGGCGCACAGCTGTTTCGGCGTTCTCCGGTTTGCCGTAGATCTCGCCGTCGAACGCGAGCACCGAGTCGCAGCCGATGATGTAGGCGTCCGTCGGATTCCCGGAAATCTGTCCGGGGGCCTGGGCAGCCAGTTGCCCAGCTACTGCTTCTGCCTTGAGCTTGGCCAGGGCCACCGAAAGTGCCGCCGGATCATTGTCGGTCACCTGGGACTCGTCGACTCCCGACACGATCACCTCGGGATCCAGGCCTGCGTTGCGCAAGGTCGTCAGTCGTGCCGGGGACTGAGATGCCAGCACCACTCTTACCGCTCTCATGCCGGGCTGCGCAGCCGGACTCACAGTCGTGCCAAGGCCTTGGTGAGCGGGTCGAGGCCGATCGAGCCGAGGTTGAGCGCATCGGTATGGAACTGTTTGAGGTCGAACGCCGCACCCTTGCGCTGCTTGGCTTGCTCACGGGCCTGGAGCCAGAGCCGCTCGCCGACCTTGTACGACGGCGCTTGGCCCGGCCAGCCTAGGTAGCGGTCGACCTCGAAGCGGAGCTCGGCATCTCCCATCCGAGAGTGGGCGCGCATGAACTCCCAGACCAGCTCGGGTGTCCAGCGCTGTCCGGGGTGGAAGCCGAACGGGTTGTCGGGGACCTCCAGCTCCAAGTGCACGCCGATGTCGACGATGACCCGCGCTGCGCGGAATCCCTGGCTGTCGAGCATACCCAGCTTGTCCCCGGGGTCCTCGAGGTAGCCGAGGTCGTCCATCAGCCGCTCGGCATACAGCGCCCAGCCCTCTCCGCTGCCCGACACCCAGCACATCGTGCGCAGGAACCGGTTGAGCAACTCCTTGCGGGCAGTGGTCTGTCCGACCTGGAGATGATGTCCGGGCACGCCTTCGTGGTAGACGGTGGTGACCTCACGCCAGGTGGAAAACGTCGTGGTCTCCTCAGGAACCGACCACCACATCCGGCCCGGTCGGCTGAAGTCCTCGCTGGGGCCGGTGTAGTACACCCCACCGTCGGTGGTCGGCGCGATCATCGCTTCGATGCGCCGCACCGGGTCGGGAATATCGAAGTGCACGCCGGCTAGTTCGGCGATCGTGGTATCGGCCAACTCCTGCATCCAGTCGCGAAACGCCTCTTTGCTGGGCAGATTCCGAGCTGGATCGGCATCGAGTGCCGCAACGGCCTCATCGACCGAGCCGCCAGGAACGATCCGGTCCGCGACCTGGCGCATCTGGTCTTCGATGCGTGCCAGTTCGTCCCATCCCCAGGCATAGGTCTCGTCGAGGTCGACCGCCGCACCGAGGAAGTAACGCGAGGCGCGCGCGTACTGCTCTGGTCCGACGGCTTCCTTGGAGCGGCCCCGAGGAGCCAACTCGGTTTCCAGCCAGACCCCGAACTCGGCGACCGCGGCGGTGGCAGCAGCCGCATGCTCGCTGAGCTGATCGCCCAGGGGCGTCTTGGATGCGGGTTCGACCAGGCCGGCAAAGACACTCGGATTGCTGCCGGTCTGGCCGGTCCAGCCGCGCACCTGAGCAGCGACCTCCCGCAACTGCCGTGCCGGGGCGATGTTGCCGCGCTCGGCCTCCTCCGAGAGCGTCGCCCGATATTGCGTCAACGCCTGGGGCAGGTCCGCCAACCGGGCATCGATGTCGGTCCAGCCTTGCTCGCTGCTGGTGTCCATCAGGTCGAAGGTGGCGCGCAGATCATGCAAGGCACTGTCGATCACCGAGATCTGCGCCTGGGGCTCGTGTGCCCGGTACTGCTCGAGGTAGAGCGTGGTCCGCTCCAAGAAGGCATCCTTCGCGGCTTGTTCGCGCTCGTCGACGGCCTGGGTCTCGCTGACCCTGCGGTGAGCGGTCGCGATCAAGCGCTCACGCTCGGCGTACCCGTCGGGGGTGAGGTCGGGCCACTGGCTCTCATGGCCGGCGATCCCCATGGCGGTTGCGGCCATCGGATCCGCTGCGGCGTAGTCGGCCACGAACTGGTCACACAAGTCATCAACCGGGCGAGCGCTCATGCCTGCGACCTTACTCAGTTTGCGCTATGAGATGGGTCGGTCTCGATACACCGCCCGCCATAGGCACTGAGGCACTCGACGACTGGCCGATCGAGTGCGGCCGCAGGTCGCGTATCGAGATCTCGTACTCCGGTGCTACCTGGCCAGGCTGCTGGCGCGCCAGCCGCCGGGGCCGTGGTGCAGCAGAGCGCGATGGGTACGCCCGGGGTTGGCCCAGTGCGAGCGCTTCGGCGCAGGAGCCGGTGCAGCGCCGACCGAGGCCGCCTGCAGGACGGCGACCACAGCGGCCACCTCCTCGGGGGTGGCATTGCCCTTGATGAGCAACAACGGCGTTTCCGGCTTTGTGTCGGTCGGGGCGTTCACAGCGGGATGTTCCCATGCTTCTTGGGCGGCAGCATCTCCCGCTTGGTACGCAACAAGCGTAGTGAGCGGATGATCTCCACACGTGTCTCGTGCGGTTGGATGACTGCGTCCACATAGCCGCGCTCGGCGGCGATGTAGGGNTTGGCCAGCGTTGTCTCGTACTCGTCGATCAGCTCGGCGCGCTTGGCCTCCACGTCACCACCGGCGTCCTCGACGGCCTTCAGCGTCTTGCGGTGCAAGATGTTGGCGGCGCCCTGGGCGCCCATCACCGCGATCTGAGCGGTCGGCCAGGCGACGTTCATATCGGCGCCGAGGTGCTTGGAGCCCATCACGTCGTATGCGCCGCCATAGGCCTTGCGGGTGATGACCGTGACCAGTGGGACCGTGGCCTCGGCGTAGGCGTAGATGAGTTTGGCGCCGCGCCGGATGATGCCGTTCCATTCCTGGTCGGTGCCGGGGAGGAACCCGGGCACGTCGACGAAGGTCAGCACCGGGATGTTGAAGGCGTCACAGAACCGTACGAAACGTGCTGCTTTCTCCGAGGCGTCGATATCGAGGGTGCCGGCGAACTGCATCGGCTGGTTGGCGACGATACCGACCGGATGCCCCTCGACCCGCCCGTATCCGATCACGATGTTGGGTGCGAACAGCTCCTGAACCTCTAGGAACTCCCCCTGTCATCTCCATTGGGGNTCCAGCACCGCGGTGACGATGTCGCGCACGTCGTAGGGCTGGTTCGGAGAGTCCGGGATGATCGTGTCCAGGCTGCGGTCGAGATCGCTGATCTCGGTGTCGGCGACCTCCTCATAGACCGGAGCCGGGTCGAGGTTGTTCTGGGGCAGGTAGGACAACAGCGCCTTGACGTACTCGATCGCGTCTTCCTCGTCGGTCGCCATGTAGTGGGCGTTACCGGACTTGGTGTTGTGCGTGCGCGCGCCGCCGAGGTCCTCCATCGAAACGTCCTCACCGGTGACCGTCTTGATGACGTCGGGTCCGGTGATGAACATCGCCGAGGTCTGGTCCACCATGATCGTGAAGTCGGTGACCGCGGGNGAGTACACATGGCCGCCCGCGCAGTTGCCCATGATCATGCTGATCTGCGGGATGACGCCGCTGGCATGCACGTTGCGCTTGAAGATCTCACCGTAGAGGCCGAGTGAGACCACGCCCTCCTGGATACGCGCACCGGCGCCCTCGTTGATGCCGACGATCGGGCTGCCGGTCTTGATCGCCAGGTCCATCACCTTGGTGATCTTCTCGCCGTACACCTCGCCCAGGGAGCCGCCGAAGATCGTGAAGTCCTGGGAGAACACGCACACCTGACGGCCGTCGATCGTGCCGTAGCCGGTGACCACGCCATCGCCGTAAGGCCGAGTGGCCTCGAGTCCGAACGCCGTCGATCGGTGTCTTGCGAGTTCGTCCAGCTCGACAAAGCTCCCCTCGTCGAACAGCAACTCGATCCGCTCCCGTGCGGTCTTACGGCCTTTGGCGTGTTGTTTCTCCACGGCCTTGGCCGAACCAGCGTGCACGGCCTCGTCGAGTCGATGCTCGAGATCTGCCAGCTTGCCGGCTGTCGTGTGAATGTCGGGGCCGGTACCAGCGGCGGCTGCTTCGCTCACGGAGGACTCCTGTCACTGCTGCGTCGAGCGGGTGTGCTGGACGCGGTGGTGCGGCGCATATTCCAACGCCTGACACTAGTGCCTATGCGCTTCGACCGAACCGATCGCCCACCACTTGACCACGAGAGATTGGCCACGTTGCCGGCTCGCTGGCGGGTCGAGGTGGTCGATGCCACTGCTTCCACCAACGCCGACGTGGCGGCTCGGGCAGCCCAGGGTGCCAAGGCGGGGTTGGTGCTGGTTGCGGAGCATCAGACCGCTGGCCGAGGGCGCCTCGATCGGGTATGGGAGACCCCGGCACGCTCTGC
Organism: Nocardioidaceae bacterium; assembly: GCA_013693815.1. Lineage (GTDB taxonomy): Bacteria > Actinomycetota > Actinomycetes > Propionibacteriales > Nocardioidaceae > SSC3. The sequence goes on along the minus strand of CP059259.1, from coordinate 2,924,416 downwards.
GCTGACTTTCTCGGCGCTGCTGCGTCCCAGCGTTCCGGTCGAGCAATGGACCTGGCTCCCATTGCTCACCGGGTTGGCCGTGGTCGGCGCCCTGCGGGATATGAAGGTGGCAGGTGTCACTCTGAAGTGGCCCAACGACATCTTGCTGGCCACTGGCTTGGGGGCGGCCGAGAGTCTCAAGGTGGGCGGCATCCTGGTCGAGCGAGCCGGCGGCGCCGACTCCGCGGCGGTTGTCGGCATCGGCCTCAATGTCACCACCACGCGCGCTGAGCTACCGGTGGCCACCGCAGGGTCGCTGCTGGACTCCGGCGCTGTTCTCGACCGTGCGGAGTTGCTGGTGGCCGTTCTCACCCACCTCGCCGAGTTGTACGACGATTTCGAGGATAGGTCCGCCGGTCGGAGCAGTGACCGCTTCCGGGACGCGTATCGCCAGGTGTGCAGCACTGTGGGCAGGCAGGTGTCGGTACATCTGCCTGGTGACCAGACACTGGTGGCTGAGGCCGTCGACATCGACCTCCAGGGCCGGCTCGTGGTCGAGGCCGACGGTGAAAGGCACAGCATCGGCGCGNGGGATGTCGTGCATGTGCGACCTCACTGAGCCCCGGGTGTGCTGCTGAGTTGTCGCAGCGTCTGGCGGATTCGGGGCTTCACCCGTGCCAGAATCCAACCGTGGCTATCTCGCAGAAGCATCTGGGTCCTGACGAGTACGTCGTGGTGACCCTGCACACCCATGTCAAGGCAATGTTGGTGCCCGCTCTCATCCTGATCGCGACGATGGGACTGGCCGGGTTCTTGTCCGCAAAGGTCGGTGGCGAGTACAAGCGGCCGCTGCTGGCGCTGATCTGGATCGTCGCGCTGGTGATCGTCGCGGTGTGGTCGCTGACCGCGTTCATCAAGTGGCTGACCACGACCTACACCGTCACCAACCGCAGGATCATCACTCGGACGGGGATCTTCACCCGGACAGGTCACGACATCCCGATCCCGCGGATCAGCGATGTCGCCAGCGAGCGCCACCTCATCGACCGAATGCTCGGCTGCGGCACCTCATCCTGGCTGATGCCAGTGAGCAACGGGTCCGGTTGCGCGACATCCCCCATGTGGAGGACGTGCAGCTCAAGATCGTCGATCTCCTGCATCGTGGCGCGGCCGGAGAGAACGCCGATCCGGACCTGAAACGTATCGACGACGGCACCTGATGGCTGATCTGAGACACCAGATCTACGACTGGCTGCTCGAAGCCGATCCCGTCTACACACTCGCGGAGGCCGCCGAGCGCACCGGAGTCGATGCCGAGCTGATCCTGCGGTTGTGGCGCGCGCTCGGATTTGCGAACCCGCCCGAGGGTGAGCCGGTGTTCACCGATCATGACCTGGTCGCTTTCAGCGGTATGACCGCCGCGGCCGACCCGAGCGTGATCGATGAGGACACCGAGGTACGGCTGGCTCGGGCGATCGGCCAGATGGTCGCCCGATTGGCGGACTGGCAGGTCAACGTCATGCTCGCCCGGACCGATGATCTGGTCGACGCCGGCGGAACCGTCTCCGATACCCAGTCGGTGGGACTCCAGGTTGCCGACACGGTCGGCCCCGCATACGAGCAGGTGTTGCTGTTCGCCTGGAAGCGGCACCTGATCGCTGCTATCAACCGCGCTTTGGCGGTCGGTGACGCGGTAGACACCCCGGAGGTTGTCAGAACCGTGGGGTTCGCCGACATCGTCTCGTTCAGCGAGCTTTCCAACCGGCTCAGCGACGACCGCATCGGAGAGCTGGTCGAGAAGTTCGAGACCCGGGCCACCGACGTCGTCAACGGCCTCGGTGGCCGGGTGGTCAAGACTCTCGGTGATTCCGTGCTCTTCGAGTGCGAGTCGCCGTCGGTCGGTATAGAGATCGCGCACGGCATCATCTCGGTGATCGGCGCCGACAGCCGGCTCCCCGACGTACGCCTGGGTGTCGCTACGGGGACTGTCGTCCACCGTTTCGGTGACGTGTTCGGGCCACCTGTCAATTACGCAGCGCGGCTGACTACGATCGCCCGCCGCAACCGCATCATCACCGATGAGACCACAGCCGCTGCGTTGCCGGGGAACAGGTACGAGACCCGTGCTTTGACAGCTCGCCCGATCCGGNGGTTCGGAGTCAGGGAGCCGATCGCCGTGCGACGGCTCTAGCTAATTGACCTGCCAGTCGACCACTTCCACTGGCAACTCGGGTCAATATCAGTGCCTGAATCGCGGCGATGCCGGGAGTTGCCAGCCAAACGGGCTGTTCCTTATCGTGCAGAACATGAATCTCGGGAGAATTCAGTTGGCTGTCGCCACCGCATCTGCCATCGCACTGCCCCTGACCATGCTGACTGTGGCCGGTGCCCAAGCCGCTGACNCAGGTGAGAGAACACAGCGCCAGTCAGCTACTCGCCAGCCAGTTGAGCGGGTTGAGCGCCGCCGCGTCGCAAGCCGGCACCGGAGCGAAGGCTGCGCAGCGCGCCCAGGCACTGCGGTCATCCGCGTCGGATTTTGCCGACGGTGCGACCCGCCGTACCGCCCGCTTGGTCGAGGTATCGGTGGACAGCGCTCCCTCGGACCGGCAACGGNNCTGCTGCGTGCCGATGTCACCCAGGACCTAGTGGCCAAGAAACTCAAGGCCACCCTCACCTTCCGCGCCGCGCCCACAGCGTCGGCCGACTCCCTGGTCTTCGTCTACTTCGGTCGCTGGGATGGCAACACCTGTCTGGGCGATGCGGTGATCGCGGCGGCCGCCTACGGCAATGCGACCTTCGGAACCTTCTTCGACAACAGCGGAAACCCCTCGACCGAGTTTGCGGTGAGCAAGTCTCGTGACAGTGCAGTGCTGAAGCTGACCTCGGCCGCCAACGCCACCTTCCGTACTGCTGCCTACGACTGCGCATTCGCCAGAGTCACCGGCACCGGTGAGCAGGGCACCTACTTCGGTTTCTACGCCGAGGATCTGGTCACCCAGTTCAAACCCAAGTTCTCGATCGCTGGTGGCGAGCCTGTGCAGGCCGCACCCAAGGGCAAGTGGGTCAACATGCGTCTCGAGGTCTACAACGGCGCGCGGTCCCCGGTCAGCGGGGTCACTATCACCGGGGGCGGTAAGGGTTTGAAGTTCTCCCCACGGAGCCGCAACCTCGGCACGATCGATGACCGTTCCACCAAGTACGGCATCAAGATGAAGGTGCGCGTCGCGCAAGGCGCCAAGCCGCGCAAGGCGACGTTCACCGTCAAGGGCAACGGCGTGACGAAGAAGAAGTCGTTCACGATCGGGGTCTCACCCAAACCGAAGAAGTACGCGCCGCTGGCGGGCCGCTACTTCTGGNGGTTCGCCACCACCAGCCTGAGTGACTACAACGGCTGGGACACCGATGTGGTGTGGTTCTTGAACAACAAATGGGTCCACCTCGGTGAGGCGAAGAACGGGGTTCAGCCCACCTGCCGCAAGGTGACCTCGTCGTGCAAGACCTACACCTACAACCGCAAGACCGGCGTCGCGAAGATCGGTGCCAAGAAGTTCAAGGTCACCACCTCCGGGTTCACGTATCAGATGCCCGGAGCCAAGATGCGCTACTTCGAGCCGGTGACCTTCCCGAAGAAGGGCGCCAAGTTCGGGACCAGCTTGGTCAACCGCGACTGGACCGGCTATTGCATGATCACCTGCACCACAACCTCGGTCTTCCTCACGATGGACAACAAGGGACGCTTCGTGCTCAGCGGCTACTCGATCGGCTCCTGGCCCGGGCTCGGGTCGACCTGGGCGACCGTGCCGCCGGACAGTCGCGGCAAGTACAAGGTGATCAGCAAGGGCCGGATCGAGTTGCGGTACGCCGACGGCAAGCTCAGGCGCTCCCGTATCGGGATCGCGCACGATGCCCTGGGTAAGCCCTCGCCGACGGTGGGAGTCATGCTCGGCGCCATGAACTACTATTTCGAGGACTGACCAGTAACCTGCGACGGCCGCAATCAAGGTTCTGGTGATGACTGGTACCCCCGCTTGAGTAGTCCGAACGGACTAGGGCGGGTCCCTTTCCACTCAAAGTCCAGACACTGTCCGTTTTGTCTACATATCCTGCTGCACATGGTCAGTGTGCAAGGGGTCGAGGTCGACNCCGCTTCGCGGCGCGTGTTCGTCGATGGCGTCGAGGTGCGGTTCGCCAACAAGGAGTTCGACCTCCTGTATGCGCTCATCCGGCGGGCGGGGACGGTCGTGACCCGTGATCAGCTGATGCGCGAGGTCTGGCAGACGCATTTCTACACCTCCGCCAAGACCATCGACGTACATCTGGGCTGGGTCCGCCGCAAGCTCGGCGACAACACCCGCCGTCCGCATCTGATCACCACTATTCGAGGACATGGCCTGCGTTTCGAGGTCACGCCACCGGTATACGCCGACCGCCCGATCCGCCGGCCGGCCTCGATCGCGCCGGTAGCGCACACAGGTCGGACGGCACAGGCAGGTTGAAGAGCTGACCTCGCCGATGCCCGGGCGCGATAGCTACCAATGGCTGGCCTAGGGTTTGGCAGGTGCCCACTTCGCCTCCCGACCCTGACGACTTCCCGGTTGTTGCAATCATCGGGGCCGGACAGCTTGCCCGGATGATGGCTCAGGCCGCAGTCGCGCTCGGAGTGCCCCTTAAGCTCCTCGCCGAGGCTGCCGATGCCTCGGCCGCTCAGGTGATTCCGGACTCGATCGTGNGGGACTACCGGCAACTCGAGGATCTCCTCCGGGTGGCCGGCCAGGCGAAGGTCGTGACCTTCGACCATGAGCACGTGCCGACCGCGCATTTGCGGGCACTCGAAGCCGAGGGCCATGCCTGCCATCCCGGACCGGATGCGCTCGTTTTCGCCCAGGACAAAGGCCTGATGCGACAGCGTCTGGCCGAACTCGATGTGCCGTGTCCTCGCAATGCCATCGTCGCCGACCGCGCCGACGTGGCCAGGTTCGCCGAGCAGGTCGGCGGGTTCCCGATCGTGTTGAAAACCACCCGTGGCGGGTACGACGGAAAGGGGGTCTGGTTCGTCTCCAGCGAAGACGAGGCTGATCAGGCATTGGCCGCGGCCGCCGCTACCGGTGTCCGTCTGCTGGCCGAAGAGCGCGTCGACTTCGCCCGCGAGCTCGNNGCGCTGGTGGCCCGCGCGCCCTCGGGACAGGTAGCCGCCTATCCGATCGTGGAATCGCGTCAGCGCGACGGCATTTGCTGGCAGGTGATCGCGCCGGCACCTGGGCTCGCCGAGGAGCAATCGGTCGTCGCGCAACAGATTGCAATGCGGATCGCGGCCGAGCTGGAGGTCACCGGCATCCTCGCGGTCGAGCTCTTCGAGACCCGTGCCGGCGAGATCCTGGTCAACGAGCTTGCGATGCGCCCGCACAACACCGGGCACTGGACCCAGGACGGCTCGGTCACCTCCCAGTTCGAGAATCATCTGCGCGCGGTTCTCGATCTGCCGTTGGGCGCGCCCGAGGCGCGGGCGCGCTGGAGCGTGATGGTCAACATCTTGGGCGGTGAGGTGGGCCGGCTCTACGACGGGTACCCGCATACTTTCGCCCGCGACCCGAGGCTGCGGGTGCATCTGTACGGCAAGACGGTCAAGCCGGGCCGTAAGGTCGGACATGTCAACGCCTACGGCGACGACCTTGATGATGTCCTTGAGCGGGCCGAGCACGCCGCAGCGTGGTTCCGCGGTGACCTAGGAGAGNCACTCCGCATGAGTACGAGCGAGCAGCCGCTGGTCGGCATCGTGATGGGATCGGACTCCGACTGGCCGGTGATGCAGGCGGCAGCCGATGCTCTGACCGAGCTCGGCGTCGCCTTCGAAGCCGATGTGGTCTCGGCGCACCGGATGCCTGAGGAGATGATCGACTACGGTCGCCGCGCGGTCGACCGGGGACTGCGGGTGATCATCGCCGGGGCCGGCGGTGCCGCGCACCTGCCCGGAATGCTGGCCTCGGTGACCTCGCTGCCGGTCATTGGCGTCCCGGTGCCGCTGGCCTACCTCGATGGAATGGACTCGTTGCTGTCCATCGTGCAGATGCCTGGCGGGGTGCCTGTCGCCACCGTCGGCGTCGGCAACGCGAAGAACGCCGGATTACTTGCCGCCAGGATCCTGGGGGCTGCCGATGAGCGCNTGCGCGCGCGTCTGGACGACTACCGGGCCGGTTTGGCCGAGACAGCTCGGGAGAAAGGCAAGATCGTACGCGGGCAGCGAAGTCGCTCGGCTGGTTTCTAGCGCTTCCGGCACCGCCTCTCCCCTTGATCGGTGTTGAGAGGTAGCGTTTCCCCGACCCTGTGAATCGTTCCGGGGCACTGGAAGGAGAGCCGGTCATGGAGGACTACTTCAAAGCTATGGCGCTCGCTCATGCTGCGCGGGCTGATCACGGTCGCCCTCGGCATCATTGTCATGGTCTGGCCCGACATCACGCTCAAGGTGCTGGTCATCCTGGTCGGAATCTGGGCGCTGATCGAGGGGATCGGACTCTTGGCCGATATGGTCCAAGCCAAGTCAGGCACCCAAAAGGGCCTGCTGGGGTTGTTCGGGCTGATCTCGCTCGTGGTCGCGTTCTATTGCCTGTTCCGTCCCAGCGTGGCGGCCGCGACCGTGATCTGGTTCATCGGGATCTGGCTCATCATCCGAGCGGTGTTCGGCCTGTTCGCCGCCTTCGGCAGTGACCTGCAGACCTCGCGCTTGATCGCGCTCCTGGTTGCCGCCGTCGACCTGGCGCTCGGCCTGATCTTCGTGATCCACCCGCACCGCACAGCCAACGGCATCGCCTGGTTGCTGGGTCTGTTCATCCTGGTCAGTGGACTGTTGACGATCTGGCTCGCCTTCTCGTCGCGCGGCGCCCGCAAGGACATTGCGCAGGCTGGATAGCGCGAGAACTCCAAGCCCGGATCCAGAAGGTCATCGGTGGATCCGGGCTCGGAGGGCTATCTCCTAGCATGGCGGCATGAGCACGGCCTCCTTTATGCCCTGACCGAGGAGCACCTCGCGATCCGCGAGGCGGTGCGCGCAGTGTGTGACGCCAAGGTAGCGCCCTTCGCGGCGGCAGTGGATGAAGAGGCGCGCTTCCCGCAAGAGGCGTACGACGCCCTCGCCGCCGCCGACTTCGCGGCTCCTCATGTGCCCGAGGAGTACGGGGGTGCGGGCGCGGACGCGCTGGCCACGGTGATCGTGATCGAGGAGATCGCCAGGGCTTGCGCGTCCAGTTCGCTGATTCCGTCGGTGAACAAACTGGGCTCGTTGCCGCTGCTGTTGGTCGGAGCCGAGGACTTGAAGAAGAAGTACCTCACCCCGCTGGCCGAGAACAAGGCGATGTTCTCCTACTGTTTGTCCGAGCCAGATGCCGGCTCGGATGCGGCGGCAATGAAGACCCGCGCGGTGCGTGAGGGTGACGAGTGGGTCCTCGACGGGGTGAAGCGCTGGATTACTAACGCCGGGATTTCGGAGTACTACACGGTGTTCGCGGTCACCGACCCCGAGAAGCGTTCCCTGGGCATCTCCGCCTTCGTGGTCGAGAAAGCAGACGCGGGTGTCACCTTCGGAGCCCCGGAGAAGAAACTGGGAGTCAGGGGTTCACCCACCCGCGAGGTCTACTTCGACAATGTGCGACTGCCTGCAGATCGGATGATCGGCGCTGAGGGAACCGGCTTTCAGACCGCGCTGCGGGCATTGGACCATACCCGCATCACCATCGCGGCCCAAGCCCTCGGTATCGCCCAGGGCGCGCTGGACTATGCACTCGGCTATGCCAAGGAGCGCAAGCAGTTCGGCCGTCCGATTGCCGACTTCCAGGGCTTGCAGTTCATGCTCGCCGAGATGGGCATGCGGACCGAGGCCGCTCGGCAACTCGTCTACGCCGCCGCGGGCCGCTCCGAGCGCGAAGATGCCGACTTGACGTTTNTCGGCGCCGCGGCCAAGTGCTTCGCCTCCGATGTGGCCATGCAGGTCACCACCGACGCCGTGCAAGTGCTCGGCGGGTACGGCTACACCCGCGACTATCCGGTCGAGCGGATGATGCGCGACGCCAAGATCACCCAGATCTACGAGGGCACCAACCAGATCCAGCGCATCGTGATGGCCCGGCAACTGCTCGCCGGAGTGCAGTCCGAACTCAAGGGGTGATGATGGGCGAGATTGTGCGTACCAACGATATTGCGGCTATCTCGGCGATCGAGGGCTTGCTTATCGCCGCTGAAATCCCGTACCACGTGGCCGACCGGAATGTCAGTGTGTTGGAAGGGTCGATCGGCGTGTGGCAGCGTCGTGTCTTGGTCCCGGACGAGCATGAGCTCGCGGCACGCGAGTTGCTCGCCGAAGCTGACTTCGGGGAATGGTTGCGCTGAGATGACCGTGGCGACCCACATCGGCAGATTCGGCAGGCACCTGCTGATGTTGTCTTACGCGCTTTTGCTCGGGTTCACCCGCTGCGGGTGATAGCCAACCTGTAGGAGATCCCGCGGGGTAGCCTGCTCTCTACCCCGACCGAGGAGTAGCCGGTGTCGCAGCCGACCCCGAGCAGCAGGCGCGTTTCGAGCGCGGCTTGAGCCTGCTGCCGCCCCGGTTCCGTAAGCTTGCCGACCTTCTGCTTGATACCTGGATCGCGCGGATGCTGCTCGGGACCGCTTGGAGTCTGCAGCGCATCGAGATCTTCGATCGCTCGATGGCGATCGCGGCGCAACTGTTCACTTCGGTTTTCCCGGTGCTGATCCTGGCGGCAGCGTGGGTGGGGAACGCCGACACGATTCTGACCGACACGTTGTCGATGCCGCCCGCGGCGGAGGCGACGGTCGGGGACGCCGTCAAGAACAGTGCATCCGCCACGTTCGGTCTCTTGGGAACGATCATCGTGCTGGCCTCGGCAACCAGCCTCTCCCGCGCCTTGGCCCGGGCGTTCTCCTCGATCTGGATTCTGCCGAGGCCCCGTAACAGTCTCGGGTCGGCGTGGCGATGGATCGCGGTGNGTGTTGGCATTGGTGCTGTTGTTGGTGCTCGTACGACGGGCGGCCGAGATCACCGCGGACCTGCCGCCCCCAGTATGTGGATGCTGGTGTTGATGTTCTTGCTCTACACCTCGGTTGCGGTGTTCGTGCCCTGGGTTCTGCTGAAAGGGGTGCTGTCGGCGCGAGCTCTGCTCGTCGGCGCGGTGCTGTTCGCCGTCACGATGCTCACGTTCCGGCCGATCTCCGAGGTCTGGCTGACACACTCGCTAGGCGCCAGCGCCTCGCGTTACGGCACGATCGGGGTGGCTTTCACCTACCTGGCCTGGTTGTACGTCATCTCCTGGGTGTTCTTGGTGTCGGCGGTGCTCGGTCAGGTGCTGGTCACCGATCAGGGGAAAATCGGTCGAGTACTCGCCGGCCCCAAGCCGCTGGTGCGCATGGAGCGCGCCGACCAGATGGAGCGGGTCCTGGTCGACGAGCAGCCTTAGGCCGAGGCGGGTTCGGCCGACTCGACAGGTGGCCGGGCGATGATCTCGACCACCAGCAGGATCAGCCCCGCGATCACCGCCAGCCAGATGGTGAGCCTTGCGGTCGGATGATCGGCCATGACGTACCCGCCGAAAGCCAACCCGAGCACCGCTACCCGGATCGGGTTGCGGTAGGTGTAGACGGCCTCGCCGACCGGCCCGGTGTTCAGGCCGGCCCCGTCGCGCTTGTGGCGGATCGCGTTGATCGTGCCGGTGATCCCGCGGCGGATCCCAGAGGCCGCGGGTCCTGGACCCGATGCCCAGGCGATCAGAGCGACGATCAGGAACAGCGCGAGGATCGCTCGCAGTGCCTGTCGCATGAACTCGACGAGCTGGTCGAAAGCCAGGCCGGCGACCTCTTGGTTGATAGTGCCGGGCAGCGCGGCTAGATACTCGCCGCGCCCGATGTTGAGCGCGATTCCCAGGGCCACCATGGAGAAGGCGACGGCGACCGAGCCGATCACCAGTGTGCGACGGCGATTGCGGGACAGGAAGACCGCAGCCAGTAGGAGTCCGAGGGCGAGCCACGGCAGAACACGGGCGGTGGCATTCAACCAGCGAAATGCGCGTTGAGCATCGCCCAGGTCATCGGACTGAAGCAGGGTGAACTCCGCGGTGACGGTGGGAATCTGGGAGGCGAGCCGGAAGCCGTTGTCGAGCAGGTTCTGCTTCACGGTATTGATCAGGGCGGCGAGATTGACCGTCACCGAGTTGTCGGTGACCTCGACGGTATCGGTATCGCGGCCGGTCAACACGGCCACCAGTTCCACGTGCGCTTCCCGGTTCGCGGCGTCCCAGGCCACCAGGAAGTTGTCACTCTCGATGATCTGCAGGACCTGTTTGTGGACGAAGTTGTAGACGCCGTCGCTCAGCGGACTTGCCAGCAGGGTCAGGCTCTGGGCCAACCTCGCATTCAGTCCACGGTCGGTGAGTGCGTCGACGGCTTCGTCGGTCACAGCGCGTACATCGATCCGGTCCATCACTTCGTTGGTGATCCTGGTCGCGATCGCCTGCTGCACCACCGGGTTCTCTGCCAGAGGCGCGATGGTCTCGATATAGCGGTCGGTATCGGAAACCAGGTCCTTGCTCCAGGTCGCGACCACCGAGACCGGCGCGAGCAACGTCGCCAGTGTCACCAGCACGATGGTCACCAAGGCCCGCCACCATTCGGTGCGCCGGGTCGGCTGGGAAGGTGCGGCATCTGGGGCAGCCGTGGTATCGGGGACACGTTTGCGCAACTGCGACACCTCGGCGCGCAATCGCTGGAGCTCGTCCTCCTGATCAGTCGATCGGGGGTCGTCGTTGCTCGGATTGCTGGGGGTTTCTGTGTTCATCGTGGTAGGCCTGACGGTCGGCAGAGATTCTTCCCCACCTCCTCGGTGCGATCGTTCTGGATCAACTGAAAGAGGCGGTTGGCCCGTTCAGTGTCCCAGTGCACGGCCAGGTCCGAAATAGGCACCCCGCAGGTGAGCGCGTCGTCACCGTCCACGTTGCGCATCGCCATCGCGAACCGGGCCATATCGATGGGGCCGACATTCTTGCCGACTGTCAGCGAGTCGGAGGCCGCGAAGGCGAGTTCGTAGTAGCGGATCGGGTTGAGCACCGTCATCGGAGACATCGCTCGGCTGCCCACCTGGGCGACCACTTCGCGTTGATGAGCTGCCCGGTCGATGTCTCCCAACGCTGAGACGTAGCGTGAACGGGCGTAGCCCAGGGCCTTCTTGCCATTCGCGGGCTGACAGCCCGCCTTGATGTCGAGCCCGGCGAGCGGATCGGTCATCGCGGTCTTCGGGCAGATGGTGATTCCGCCGACGGCATTGACCAGGTTGACGAAACCGCCGAACCCGATCTCGACGTAGTTGTCGATCCGGATGCCGGTGTTGTTCTCGATCGTCTGGACGAGCAACTGCGGCCCACCGTAGGCGTAGGCGGCATTGATCTTGGTGACGCCATGTCCGGGGACCTCGACCAGGGAGTCCCGCGGAATCGATATCAACAGGTTCGGGCCTGAGCCGATATGCATCACCATGATCGTGTCGGTGCGCCTGCCGGTNGGCGCCCCGGTGCTGAGTCGTTTGCGTTGGGCCTTGGTGAGTCCCTCTCTGCTGTCGCTGCCGACCAGTAGGTAGGTGGTGCCGGGTTGCTCACCCGGTCTGCCCTTGCCCGGGTCGGCGTCGACCTTCTCGATCGAGCGGAAGGCGAAAATCGGGACGGCTACGAGATAGACCNNAACCACAACAACACCAACAGCAGCACGATCCGAACGGGCCGGAATCTGCGTTNNTCTTCCGGGCAGGCTTGCCCCCGCCATTCCCGTCACCGGCTCCGGCCAGTCCCGGGTTGCCCGGTGGGCCTGGCGGTGGGGCGATGGTACGAGTCGCTGGGTCCGACTGCTCAGCTTGCGTTGGTTGCTCTGATTGCCCTGCCGAGCCGCTTCCTGCGGCTATCGGGCGCGCCAGGATACGGGTTGGCTCGGGGTCGGCCGGTCCTGGNNGCCAGAAGTGGGGCTGGCGCTCTGTCCGATGCCTTGATTGCTGGTGCCGTAAAGCCAGTCGTAGTTCTCCGGCCGGTCGTTCCCCATGGCAGTGACGGTACCGGCACAACGCAACCGGCCGTTCTCGGCGTGCCGTGACGGGTGTGACGTCTGTGACTAGTGATACTTAGCCCATGCAACCCGTCTTCCCCGGGGCAGCGCCTGATGACCCGTCGTCTCCGGGTCGGTATGCCATGACCCCTGCTCAGCTGCGAGCCCAAGAGCTGTCTCGTGTCCGGTTCCGTCGAGCCGTGACCCTCGTCCTGATGACTTTGGTGCTGCCTGGCTCGGCGCAACTGGTCGCCGGGGAAAGGCGCGTCGGCAGAATCGCATTGCGGGTCTTCCTCGGCTGCGTCCTGGTAGGGGTGGGCCTGTTTCTGACCAGCTTGGTGTCGCACTCGTTCGCGTTCTGGTTCGCCAGCAACACCGCGATACTGGCCGTTCTGCGCCTGACGCTCGCAGTGTTGGCCGTGGGATGGGCGTACTTGTTCGTCGATGCCTGGCGCCTGGGGCAGCCACTCGAACTGCTACAACGGCAGCGGTTGTGGATGGTGGGGATCAACGTGACCCTCATGGTCAGCACGATCGGGGTGCTCCTTTACGGGTCGCACCTGGTGNGGGTCCAGCGCTCCTTCATCCTCACCATGTTCGGCGACGGCATCGCCACACCGGCGCACAACGGGCGTTACAACGTGCTGCTGCTGGGTGGTGATTCCGGCAAGACCCGATGGGGGCTTCGCCCCGACAGCCTGACCGTGGCCAGTATCGACGCCGATTCGGGTGAGACGGTGCTGTTCGGTTTGCCGCGCAACATGACCAACTTCCCTTTCCCCAAGGGCTCGGTGATGGCCGCGCAGTTCCCGGGCGGCTACAACTGCGAGGGCTGTGAGCTCAACAGCCTGACCACCTGGGCGGCTGATCACAAGAATCTGTTCACCGGAAAGCTCGATCCCGGCATCCAGGCGACCATACAAGGTGTCGAGGGCATCACCGGGCTGAAGATGAACTACTACGCGATGATCAACCTGGCCGGTTTCCGCAACCTGGTCAACGCGATGGGCGGCCTGACGCTCAACGTGCGTGAGCCGATCCCGATCGGCCGGATCGGCAAGATCGAGGGATACGTCAAGCCGGGCATCCGTAAGCTCAACGGGTTCGAGACGCTCTGGTACGCCCGTTCCCGAGCCGCTGCCGACGACTACTCGCGGATGGCTCGGCAGAAGTGCGTGATGAACGCGATGCTGCACCAGCTCAGCCCCACCAAGGTCGTCACGAACTTCCAGGCCATCGCCACGGCGACCACGGGCCTGATCTCGACCAATCTGCCCGCCAGCGAACTGGACAACTTCGCTCAACTCGCCTTGAAGGCCAAAGACCAACCGATGCGTACGGTTTCCTTCGTTCCCNCCATGATCAACACCGGTAACCCCGACATCGCCAAGATCCAGGCGATGGTCGACAAGGCCATCGTGCCGCCTGGTGAAGGCGATGGCGCCGGCAAGAGTGCCAAGGGCGGTAAGAAGGGCTTCAGCAAGGGTGGCGCGGCCACCACCGGCGCGTCCAAGGGAAACATCAGCGACGGCTACGCGGCCAATGACAGCAAGAACCTGTCCAACGCTTGTTGAGTAGGGTCGCTGGGTGGAGCAACGGATTGTCGCGGTGGTGGTCACCTGGAATCGCCGTGTCCTGCTGGAGCGGGTGCTGCGAGCCATCGATGTCCAGACCCGCCGTCCTGATGCGGTCATCGTGGTGGACAACGCCTCCACCGACGGTTCGGCCCAGATGGCCCGCGAGTTGGATCTGGCCACGCCGCTCACCGTTCTCGAGCTGCCCGACAACTCCGGGNGAGCTGGTGGCTTCCATGCCGGATTGGCCGCTGCGATCGAGGCAGAAGCCGACCTGGTGTGGCTGATGGACGATGACGGCGTTCCCATGCCGGACTGCCTGGCCACGCTGCTGCCGTATGCGGGGGCATGGGACTTCTGGGGTCCGGCTGTCGTAGCCGAGGGTGATCCGAGCCGATTGTGCTTCCCGATCCGGCTCCCTGGCCGGGCAGCGGTGGTGCACGAGTTGGCCGACGTCGAGCGGGCGGCGATCGATGGGTTGGTCGAGGGCATCGTCATTCCGTTCAACGGGGTGCTGGTTACCCGCGAGCTGGTGACCAGGATCGGGTTGCCCCGCGAGGAGTTCTTCATCTGGGGCGACGACGTGGAGTACCTGTGGCGGGCCAAGCGCGAGGGCGCGCGGACTGCGACCGTGGTAGCTGCTCGGTTCGAGCACCCCGCCACCGATGACCTGGGCAGTCCGATGATGCTCGGGCGCACGACGTACAACCACTCGCCGAGCGACCTCAAGCACTACTGCCTGGTGCGCAACAACATCACCAATCTGGCCGAGTACGTCGGCGCATTGGGCGTGATCGCGTTCGTGATCAAGACGTTGTGGTTCTACACCTTCACCAAACCCAGTCCGAGGCGACTGCGGCTCAGCGCGCAGGCGGCTCGCGCCGCGGGGAAGGGCGACTTCACCGGACATCGGAGATTCCTCNTCGTGAGAGTCGCGGTCGTCATCGTCACGTTCAACAGGGCTGATCTGCTCCGGCGTTGTCTGGCCGGCTTGGCTGCGCAGACTCAGGTGCCTGATGCGGTGATTGTCGTCGACAACGCCAGTACCGACCACACCCGGGAGGTGCTGAGTACGAGCACCGGGCTGAATCTGCGACAGATCAGGTCCACGGAGAACCTCGGTGGCGCCGGCGGTTTCCATCTCGGTGTGCGGGTCGCCTACGAGGAGGGCTTCGACCGGATCTGGCTGATGGACGACGACGTGGTACCGGCGCCAGAGTGTCTCGAGGTGCTGTGTGCACATCCCGGGCCCTGCCTGATGGCGGTGCGCGAGGACAGTCACGGGAACCTCTGCGAGAAAGCCGCGATCACTTTCGACCTGCGCAACCCGTTGGCGATCCGGCCCAAGCGGCAAAGCGTCGAGGACAAGTACGGCGAGCGGGCCGCAATGCCGGCCGAGGTCGCGATCGAGAACGTCGCTTTCGAGGGCTTCATGGTCGCCCGGGAGGTCATCGACGTGATCGGGCTACCCGATCCGGCCTACTTCATCTTCTACGACGATGTCGATTTCGCTCTGCGCGCTCGGCGTGCCGGATTCCCGATCATGGCTGTGCGTGACGCGGTGCTGGTCCGGCAGCTCGACTTCGACCAACAGCACGACACCCGGAACTGGAAGGGGTACTACATGTACCGCAACCTGTTCCTGGTGCACCTCAAATACGGCCAGAACGCTGCGGTCCGGTTCAAACCCACCCTGATCACGCTGGCCGTCCTGCTGCTGGCTCCGCTGCGTGGCGGGGTTCGCGAGGCGCGCAATGTGTGGGCTGCCTGGCGTGATGCGCGTGCGATGGCCGCTGGACGCGCCCTGACCAAGACCCTGCCAGGACCTCGTCAAGGCTAGACTCGATCCTTGGCCGAGTAACGCTGAGAAACAAGGAGCGCGTGCGTGACATACGACATCGTCGTCGTCGGATCGGGGTTCTTCGGACTCACTATCGCCGAGCGCTGCGCGGAGGATCTCGGCCTGCACGTGCTGGTACTGGAACGGCGCTCCCACCTCGGCGGCAACGCCTATTCCGAGCCCGACCCGGAAACAGGTATCGAGGTGCACGTCTACGGCGCACACCTGTTCCACACCTCCAACGAGCGGGTCTGGGAGTACGTGAACCGGTTCACCGAGTTCACCTCGTACCAACATCGGGTGTTCGCCAACTATCAGGGCCAGGTCTACTCCTTCCCGATGAACCTCGGCCTGATCAATCAGTTCTTCGGTCACAGTCATACCCCGGACGAGGCGCGGGCGTTGATCGCCGAGCAGGCCAGCGAGATCCGCACCGAGGATGCCGCGAACCTGGAGGAGAAGGCGATCTCGCTGATCGGGCGGCCACTGTACGAGGCGTTCGTCAAGGGTTACACCGCCAAGCAATGGCAGACCGACCCGACCGAGTTGAGCCCGGACATCATCACCAGGCTCCCGGTGCGCTACAACTTCGACAACCGCTACTTCAACGACAAGTACGAAGGCCTCCCGGTCGACGGGTACACGGCGTGGCTGAACCGGATGGCCGACCATCCCAATATCGAGGTGCGGCTGGAGACCGACTTCCTCGAGGTGCGCAAGGAGTACCTTGGCAAGGTCCCGGTCGTCTACACCGGGCCGGTCGACGAGTACTTCGGGAACTGTGAGGGCAGGTTGTCGTGGCGCACGGTCGATCTCGAGGCCGAGGTCAAGCAGGTCGACGACTTCCAGGGCTGTGCGGTGATGAACTACAACGATCAGGCCGTCCCCTACACCCGGATCCACGAGTTCAAACATTTCCATCCCGAGCGCACCTACATCAGCGGTAAGACCGTGATCGTGCACGAGTACTCCNGCTTCGCGACCGACGACGACGAACCGTATTACCCGATCAACACCGCGGAAGATCGCGCGAAACTGCTGCGTTACCGCGAGTTGGCCAAGGCTGAGCCGATGGTCCTGTTCGGCGGGCGGCTCGGCACCTACAAGTACCTCGACATGCACATGGCGATCGGCTCGGCGCTGTCGATGTACGACAACAAGCTCAAGCCCCACTTCACCGAACAGGCCGGTTTCGCGAGTGGGTGGAGCGAGTGAGTTCACAGGTGAGATTGAGCTCGGACGGTAGGGTGGCGGCTGATGGCTGAACGTCGTAACGGCAGAGATACGAACCAAACACGGGTAACCGCGCGGGGGAAGAAACATGCATAAGCGTTCATGGGCAGCTACCGGTCTGCTGACCTGTCTGGCTTTGGTCGGGACTTTGCTCGTCGTCGGATCGACGACGACGGCCGAGGCGGCTGCGCAACCTGCGGCCAAAGCCCAGGCCAAGAAAAAGAAGAAGCCCTACTCTCCGCGAGCGGGAGCGACCTTCAACAGGCCGGTGCCGTTCGGTAACCGGGGGATCAGACCAAGANTCGTACGGACCGTCGAGGATGCCATCAGGCATGTGCCCAAGCCCTCGAAGGCCAACCCGTATCCGACGATCACGATCGCTGCTTTCCTGTTCGACCGGCGTACCAGTGCCGATGCCCTCATCGCGGCCTGTCGTCGTGGCGTCGGCGTGCGGGTTATCCTCGACGGCGCTGTGCGCAATCCGACCCAGCGCCGATTGTTCCGGGTGCTCAATGCCGACAACGTCGGGGTGAAGAAGAACGGGAAACTCAAGGACCCCAAGCGTGGCCCGTGCGACACCAAGCTGCCCAAGAAGANNAGAAAAGAAGAAGAAGGCCAGCGCCGGGCAGAGCGTGCGCGAGAGGCCTTCGATCATCAAGCCGTCCGACATCAAGAAGAAGCCGAAGTCGGAGAACCCCGGTGGGGTAAGGACCGCAGCTACGCCAAGTGGTGCAAAGGCTCCTGTCGCGGGATTCCCACCGGCAACATGCACAGCAAGTTCTACCTGTTCTCCAAGAGCGGTAAGGCCAAGAACGTCGTGATGGTCAGCTCGTCGAATCTCAACGCGGGCGGGGTCAAGAGCGGCTGGAATGACCTCTTCGTGGTCAACAACCGCGCTGATCTGTACAAGGAGTTCCAGGCCATCCACCTGGCGATGACCCGCGAGACCCGCGCTTCGGAGCAGCGTGTCCAGTTCCGCTCGGGTCCCTACCTGGCGCGTTTCTTCCCGATGCAGTATCGGAAGAAGATGAAGGACCCGATGATGGTCGATCTGAACAAGATCAAGTGCCAAAGCGCGTTCGGGCCCACCCAGATCTATATCTCGATGTTCTACTGGAAGGGCAAACGCGGTAACAAGCTAGCCACCAAGGTGCTCAACCTGGCGCGCCAGGGCTGTCAGCTGAACATTATCGTCGGCGCCCCGTCCAACCAGATCCTGGATCGGCTGAAGAACGCAGCCAGAAACCAAGGCCGAGTCAAGGTATGGGACTCCCGCTGGAACCTCCTGCAGCGCAAGGAGTTCCACGATGGCGCTTGTGTGGACAGACCCGAGGTGCGCACCCACGGCAAGTACATCGCGGTCAAGGGCAACTACGGTGGCGACAAGTCCGCGCATGTGGTGATGACAGGTTCGTCGAACTGGGTCGGTGGCACCCTCACGGTTGGTGACGAGGTGTCGCTCAATATCGAGACCAAAGCCGCCTACAACGCCTACCTGGCGAACTGGAACGCGATCAGGGCCAAGTCCAAGCCGGTGCCGCTGCCTTATGGCTGGGTCAACCCGCATCCGCCGGTTATCGGTATCGACCTCTGCACCTGACGCCAAGTGATGCCAGACTAGTGCCGCTATGAGTTCCGTCGTCTATGTCCATGTCGGCACCCCGAAGTCGGGTACCACTTTCTTGCAGCAGGTGCTGTGGTCGCAGCGTGCGCTGGCCGCCGAGCAAGGCGTCGTGCTGCCGCTGGAGCACTTCAACAACCACTACTGGGCGACGCTGGATGTCCGGGGCCTGGCAGGCAAGGAGCCGCATCCCACCGAGGCGATGGGGGCATGGGACCGGCTGAGCTCGGCGGCGCTGGCCGACCCCGCTCCCCGGGCACTGATCTCGCACGAGCTGTTCGCCGGAGCTAGCGATACCCAGGCCAGGCGGGCAATGGAGCGATTCGGCGCTGCCGAGGTGCACCTGGTGGTGACCGCGCGCGATCTGGTCCGACAGGTGACCGCCGAATGGCAGGAGCACGTCAAGCACCGCTCCACCTCGACGCTGTCGGAGTTCGTGGCCAACCTACGTGAGCGCGCCGAAGACCGCTCCGGGTGGTTCTGGCGCGTGCAAGATGTTGCCGGGATCATCGACCGTTGGGGAAAGTCGGTTCCCGCCGAGAGGATCCACATCGTCACGCTTCCTCCTTCCGGAGGCCCTCCGGGGCTGCTGTGGGAGCGGTTTGCCAGGCTGCTCGGCCTGGAGCCGGGATCTTTCGACACGACGAGCCAGCGCCAGAACACCTCGCTCGGGCTGGCGCAGACCGAGCTGCTGCGTCAGGTCAATCTGGCCCTAGGTGACCGGCTCCCGGTTCCCGGTCCCTACCCGGGTGTAGCCAAGGATGTGCTGGCGCACAAGATCCTGGCTGCCCAAGCCGGCTTGCCCTTGCAACTGGATGACCACGACGTGGCTTACGCGGTCGCCACCTCGCAGCTGATGGTCGCCGAACTCTCCGAACTCGACGTGGATATCGTCGGCTCACTCGGCGAACTGATCTCGGTGGCGCCGACCGATACCGAAGCCCGAGCAGAGGTCACGACCGATCAGCTCGCCGATTCTGCGATCGCGGCCATCGCTGATCTGCTCGCGGTGATGTCCGAGCGGGAGAAGGCGGGACGTGAGACCAAGGCTCTGGTCACCGACCTCAAGAGCCATCCGTTCCGCACCGCGGTCTCCCAAGCGGCTGATACGCGCCCGAGTCTCCAGAAGGCCAAGTCGACCTGGGGTAAGTTCACCGGGCGGTAGTGGGCTCAAAGCTCACAATGAGGTCAGGGACTCTACTTGCCGTCCCAGGTGGCTACTAGGCGGCAGACATGCGGGTCCTCGCCGCGGAACTTCGCCAGGCCCTGACCCTCGACCCGCTCGATCACCGTGCCACCGGCTGCCTCCAGGTTGGCGACGAATCGGTCGGGGTCGATGAACTCCCGCTTCTTGGCAAACGTCTTGGGCAACGTGCGGTCGGCGGTGGTGCGGAACTCCAGGAAGAGCCGCCCGCCACGCCGCAGCGACATCGAGGCGACTCGCAGTAGGTTCCTGCGGCCCTGGGGGTCCATCGCATGCAGCAGGAATCTGCCGTAGAGATCGACGGGTTCAGACCGATGACTCAAGCGATGGCCGAGTACGAGCGATTGCCGGAGGTCGGTGAGATTGACGGCCTCACGCTGCAAGTGGGTGCCGTCGGGAAGATCCAGGTCGCGGCTGAGCACGCCCAGCGAATAGTCCAGTGCCAGCACCTCGCGGCCCTGCTCGACCGCGAACCAACGGGCATCCCGTGCCGTGCCGGTGCCGAGATCGACCAGTGTGCCTTGGGTGGGATAGTGCCGCTGGACCCATCTGGCGAACGAGGTCGGCTTCTTCGGCAGGCGATGGCCACGCGAGGCATAGAAGGAATCCCACTGCTTGCGGTAGGGATGCAGCCCGCCGAACCAACCCTCCAGCCTACGCTCGAGCCAGCGTGGGGTGTCGTACTGGAAGGACGGGTCGGGTACTCGCCAACCAGGCCCGTAGGTGGCCTCCAGCAGTCGCTCGTAGTCGGCCGGCACCGGCATCGGAAAGCCATGCAGATCCAGTGTCGTCAACGGGAGCAGGGCCTCCTCGGGAAGTTCGAAGCCGGTGTCGGAAGGCATGTAGAGGGTGTTCTCGACCCAGTGCGCGGTGAACACGTCGACGAAGCGCATCGAGCCGTCCGCGCCCGGAAGCCGCACGTTCAGCCGGGTGCCCATACCGCGGCGCACGACCCATCCGCGCGCGACGAGCAGGCGCTCGATCCGATAGGACTCCCGGATCACATCGACCGGGTGTCGTTGCCGGCTCAGGTAGGCCAGGTCCACGTCGTTGTCGTGACCGATGATCTTGCCGTTGCGCGCTGCACCGAGCAGAGTCCCGTACGAGATGAATGCCGGTACTCCGGCTTCCTCGGTCAGCACCGTCAACAACTGATCGCACTGTTCCATCAGGTCATCGATCGCCTCGGCGCTATCTGCTGACAGGGGTTTGATCAGGCGTCCGTACTTGTCCAGTACCAATGGGTCGCCTCGGCGGTTGGTGACCCTCAGCTCTCGTTCCGGGTCGTCGCCGAATACGTGGGCGCCATGGGCGACCAGCACCTGGGTGACATGCTCGCGCAGCTCGAAGTGCGCTCGTCCCTTGAGAAAGCGCCGCAGTGCCTTGGGCCAGGCGGCCAGCAGGCCGCCGGCTTCGCGGGTGGTGTCGCGAGAAGGCTGGATCGACCAGATGTGCTGGCCGTTCGCCATCACGTCGTAGGTGCCTTCGGGGTCGAGCTCGAGGGGGAGGAGCAAGCCGCGCTCGCTCGCGCTCAGCCCGTTGGTGTCACTCACGACTGATACCCCCGGCGCAGCGCTCTGTCTGTCGCCTTGCGGGTGGCCTTGCGTGCCTTGGAGCCGATACCCCGGACACCTTTGCTGCGCAACCGGTCGCGCTGCAGGCTCACCCGGCGCTGGTCGCGGATCATCTGCTCGATCGCATCGAGTGCGACCTCCAGCATCTGCTCGGTGGTCACATCGTCGGGGAACAGCGCGTCAGCCGCACCGGGTTCTGGCCGGTAGGTGAGGTCGGCGAGATCGCCGGTCACTGGGTAGCCGTGGTGCTCGATGGTCCTGGCGGCCTGCTCGCTGCGCTGCGCCAACTCTTCGGCTACCTCGGGCCGCGGGCCGAACCTTGTGCCGCGTTGGGGGACCAGCACCTCGTGCCCGAAGTACTGGCGTACCCATCGGTGACGAGTAGGGCCGTCCAGTAACTCAGCCGACAGCCTCGGCTTGAGCGCGTGCAGCAGTGCTGCCTGCTCGGCGCCCAGGGAGGAGTTGGCAAACGCCACATCGGTTTCGAAGTTGGAGTCGTCGATGCCGGTGACCTTCACCCAGCGGTCCCACAGCAGGTTTCGTGGCGAGCCCGGCGGAGGAACCGTCACGACGTGGATCTGTTCACGGGGCACATGCCGCTCCCACCGTGACAGCACTTTGAGGATGTCTTGGGACCGCCAGCCCCAAGCCCCNTTCAACTCACCGGACAGCGCCGCAGCCATGAACTCGTCGAACGTCTGGTCGACGTTCATCTTCAGGCCTTCTTGCCATACAGCCGGCCACTGGGCGACATAGGAGCGTGCGGTGATGATCACCTGGATCTCGGCCGTGTCGATGTCTGCCAGCGCCCGTCCGATCTGGGCCGGCGTCAGCATGCTGAAGAACTCATGGGTGATCAGGCCGTCGCCGTCCCATGCGTTGAGTGCGGACACCAGCGCATCCCACATCGGGCGGGCGGGGGCCTTCGGTGAACCTGGGTCGCGCCGCTTGCGACGCAGGTCCGCGAAGGCGTGGTAGTGGTCGAAC
The DNA here is from genome assembly GCA_013693815.1 of Nocardioidaceae bacterium. Classification (GTDB taxonomy): domain Bacteria; phylum Actinomycetota; class Actinomycetes; order Propionibacteriales; family Nocardioidaceae; genus SSC3. The sequence continues at coordinate 2,902,320 of CP059259.1, read as the reverse complement.
CTGTCCTCGCCGGGATAGAGGAAACCCTGCTCCTCCAGGCGCGTGCGGTTGTGCCACATCGTGGTCTGGATGAAGGTCGTACCGGTCTTGGGCAGCCCGATGTAGAGCAACACGCGGCGTGCCATGGGATTACTGGCTCATGACGTGGCTGTCGATGTACGCGCGGACCTTGGCCTCGTCGCGCTCGCTCAGTGGGACCAGGAGTTCCTCGACGATGTCGGTCAGCTCGGCGAGTCTCCGGTTCAGCCGTCGCATCTCCTGCATCTCGGCTTCCAGCTCCGTCACTCGGTTGCGCAGGCTCCGGCTGCCACCGGGGCGTTGCGACGCAGCCTCGCGGAGAACTCACTGACGCGCTTGGCTGCCGGCGTGTCGGACATCAGGTTGCCTCCGATGACAGGGAATGCAGATGGCCGCGTAAGCGGCCGGGGAGGGCCGCGAGCGGCACGTCATGCTACTACAGCGCCCGCGACCCGGACGGGACGTACCTGGCCGGTAGCGTTGCCTCGCAACGGCTCCGGCTGCCGCCGGCGGGTTCAGGAGAGGACGACGATGATCGGATTGGTGTTGGCTGCGGGAGCTGGACGGCGGCTCCGCCCTGACACGGACACATTGCCCAAGGCGCTGCTCGAGGTTGCCCCGGGCAGTNCCATCCTCGATATCGCCTTGAGCAACCTGGCCGGGGTCGGGCTGACCGATGTGGTGGTCGTCGTCGGGTACGCCGCCGAGGCGGTGGAGAAACGCAAGGCGGCCCTGGAGGAGCGACACGGTGTGAAGCTCAGGCTGATCCACAACGACAAGGCCGAGATCTGGAACAACGCCTACTCGCTGTGGGTGGCCAGGGATCACTTCACCGATGGGGTGCTCATGGTCAACGGGGACACCGTGCACCCGATCTCGGTGGAGCAGACGCTGCTGGCCGACGAGGGCGAGGATCTGCTCATCGCCGTCGACGTGGAGAAGTCACTGGCCGAGGAGGAGATGAAGGTGACCGTCGACGACGACGGTCACTTGCGCCGGATCACCAAACTCATGGACCCTGCCGATGCGTTCGGCGAGTACATCGGAGCCACCTTGATCCCCAGGACCGTCGCGGTGCGCCTGGCCGATGCTCTGCAAGCGACCTTCGAGTCGAACCCCGACCTCTACTACGAGGATGGCTTCCAATACCTCGCCGATCATGGCGAGACGATCAGGTTGTCTCCGATTCCGTCGGGGACCCGGTGGGTGGAGGTCGACAACCACGAGGATCTGGCCAAGGCCAGGGAGATCGCGTGCCTCTACTAGCGCGGATGGTCGCCACGCCGCTCCACGTCGATATCCGGCATGGAGCGGTGTCGGTACTGCCGGAGATCCTCTCCGAGAGCCGGATTTCCACGACCGGCTCGGTGTTGGTCGCGGTCGGCCGTTCGACCGGCGAGGAGATCTGGGCGCAGGTGAGTGCCGCGATGCCCGGCGCCGATGTTTTCGTCGTCGATCAAGGGTCCCTGGCCGCAGCCGGTGAGCTCCAGGCCGAGCTCGGCACCCGCGGGTACGACGCGGTTGTGGGCATCGGCGGTGGACGCACGATCGATGTGGCCAAGTACGCCGCCACCAGGGCGGGCATCCCGATGGTGGCCGTTGCCACCAACCTCGCCCACGACGGCATCTGCTCACCGGTGGCCTCGCTCGAGCATCGATTCGGCAAAGGCTCGTTCGGTGTGGCCATGCCGTTGGCAGTAGTGGTGGATCTTGACTACGTCAAGGCTGCGCCACGCGAGTTGGTTACGGCCGGCGTGNGGGATGTGGTCAGTAACCTCTCGGCCATCGAGGACTGGTTGTTGGCCGAGCATGAGCGGNGGGAGAAGGTCGACGGCTTGGCGTTGTCCCTGGCCCGGGCAGCCGGACTGTCGGTGCTTCAACGAGCCGACACGGTCGAGGACGACGATTTCGTGGTCGTCCTGGCCGAGGCGCTGGTGCTGTCCGGGATGGCGATGTCGGTCGCAGGCACGTCGCGCCCGTGCAGTGGGGCATGTCACGAGGTGGTGCATGCGCTGGACGCGATGTTCCCCGGGCGGTTCAACCACGGCGAGCTGGCCGGGGTCGGGGCCTGCTTCGCCACCTTCCTGCGGGGCGAGGAGGCTCTACTCGGCGAGTTGACCGGTTGCCTGACCCGGCATGGTCTGGCCACCGGACCAGCGGGACTCGGCCTGAGTGCCGAGGAGTTCACCCAGGCGGTGCTCGCCGCTCCGGCGACCCGCCCGGACCGATACACCATCTTGGAGCACCTCGACCTCGATCCCGCCGGTGCACGACGCCAGGTCGAGGCGTTCGGTCAGCGCTTGGAAACGCTGCTCGGCTGATAACCTTTGACGGTTGATTTCGCCCCTGCGGTTCCTCGCGGTTCCTGCTTCTAGGTAAGGATTTCTCACGTGGCACTTGCCGCTCCAGCAACACCCGAGAGCGCCAACGACACCGGATACCGCGTGGTCCAGCGGACCCAGATGCGCAGCGGTCAGGAGCGAGACGTGCGCTCGCTCTACTTCTGGGCGGTGACCACGATGACCAGCGCGGACCCGTCCTCCGAAGAGTCCGCCGGCNCCCACCCTGGGGAGGGAAACAACAAGCCCGACTACTCGGCAGCCGACATCGGCCTGGCCGGCCATGGTCGAGTCGAGAACGGCCATGTCGTGGTCGAGGCCGGCCGCCGGATCACTTTCGGGGCGTACTTCAACGCCTTCCCGGCCGGCTACTGGCGCCGCTGGACCGACATCGGCACTGTGCGCTTGACCACACATGCCCAGGGCACCGGCAGCATCCAGGTCTATCGCTCCACCGCCCGAGGTCATGTGCTTCGCGTCGACAGCGCCCAGATCTCCCAGGCCGACGGTGAGCCTGCGACCAGCGTCTTCGACCTGCCGTTGGAGCCCTTCATCGACGGTGGCTGGTACTGGTTCGACATCGAGGGCGGAGAAGGCGAGCTGACCCTGGTCGATGCCGACTGGAGTGTGCAGACCGACCGACAGACCTCGGGCCGGGTCAGCATCGGCATCACCACCTTCAATCGGCCGACTTTCTGCGTGGACCAGCTGTTGGCTTTGGGTCGCCAACCGGACGTGCTCGAGATTATCGACACGGTCTTCGTGATCGACCAAGGCACCCAGTTGGTCACCGACAGCCCGGAGTACGCCGAGGCAGCCGAGCTTCTCGGAGACAAACTCCAGATCATCCGCCAGCCGAACCTCGGCGGATCTGGTGGGTTCTCTCGGGCGATGTACGAGACGGCGCGGGCCAAGAGGTCCGACTACGTGCTTCTGCTCGACGACGACGTGGTGTGTGAACTGGAGGGCATCAAGCGTGCCGTCACCTTCGCCGACCTCACCAAGACCCCGACCCTGGTCGGTGGCCACATGTTCAGCTTGTACGACCGCACGGTGATGCACGCCTATGGCGAGGCCATCGCACCGTGGCGCTGGTTCTGGGGACCGGCTCCGGCGACCAGGGAGAGCCACGACTTCGCCCGGGTGCCGTTGCGATCGACCAAGTGGCTGCACCGCCGCATCGACGTCGACTACAACGGCTGGTGGATGTGCCTGATCCCGACCCAGGTGGTGCGCGAGATCGGGCTGTCGTTGCCGATGTTCATCAAGTGGGACGACGCCGAGTTCGGAATTCGCGCCAAGGCCGCCGGCTACCGCACGGTCTCACTTCCCGGCGCGGCGGTCTGGCACGTGCCGTGGACCGAGAAGGACGACACCCTCGATTGGCAGGCGTACTTCCACGAGCGGAACCGGATCATCTCCGCGCTGCTGCACTCGCCCTACCCTCGCGGTGGACGGCTCGTCCAGGAAAGCATGGAGAACCATGTCAAGCGGCTTGTCGCGATGCAGTACAGCACCGGCGAGGTCATCATGATGGCCCTTCAAGACGTCCTCGACGGCCCGGAGCGGATGCATGACGACCTGCAGAACCGGCTGGCCGATGTGCGAGCACTGCGGCTGAAGTACGGCGACGCACAGGTACGCCCCGGGCTCGACCAGTTCCCCGAGCCCGCCTTGCGCAAGCCGCGGAAGAAGGGCAGGNGGGTCCCGAACCCGACCACTCGCTCGGGAAAGCTGAAGATGGCCGTCACCGGCCTTGCCCGCCAGGTTCGCGGGCCTCGGGAGTTCTCCCAGACCCATCCCGAGGCGATCGTGCCGCACGTGGACCAGAAGTGGTACCGGCTGGCTCACTTCGATTCTGCGATCGTGTCCACCGCCGACGGTGGATCGGCGTCTTGGCATCGTCGTGATCGGGCTGAGTTCTCCGATCAACTGCGACGCTCTGCTGCGTTGCACGCGCGTCTGTATGCGGAATGGCCCAGTCTCGCCAAGCGCTACCGGGAGCAGTTGCCGAGGTTGGCGTCCCCCGCGATGTGGGAGAAGACCTTCGGCATCGACCGGGACGGCGAGCCAGGTGGCTGAGCTCTCGACCGGGCATACCGTCGACCCGAGCCGGGTCCCTGAAGCGCCGTTGCGTGCTCCGTACGCCACTGGTGGCCTGCTGGAGGTTTTCCGTCGGCGCTACTTGCTCAGACTTCTGGTCGACAAAGAGATCCAGGCGCGGTACCAGGGCTCGGCGCTCGGGCTGTTCTGGTCCTACGTGCAGCCGCTGGTGCGGTTCTGCATGTATTTCTTCGTCATCGGCCTGGTGCTGGGGCTGCACAAAGAGGTCCCCAACTTCGCGATCCACATGTTCTGCGCGTTGGTGTTCGTCAGCTACTTCACCGAGACCTTTGCTTCGGGAACCCGGTCGATCCAGCGCAACAAGGCGCTGGTGCGCAAGATGGCAATGCCGCGGAGATGTTCCCGGTTTCGGCGATGATCGTGTCGGCGATCCATGCCTTCCCCAGATGGTGATCCTGGTGATCGCCTCCAGCATCGGTGGCTTCCGGCCGAACTTGGACGTTGTGGGCTTTCCTGCTGGGCGCGGTCATCCTGATGCTGTTCGGGACCGCACTCGCGCTGCTCTTCTCGGCCGGCAACGTCTTCTTCCGCGACTTCGAGAACATCGTCTCCACGGTCACGATCTTCACGCACTGGGCTGTGCCGATGATCTATCCGTGGAGCAAGATCGCCAAGTCGGGTGCCCCGAGTGGNTTCAAGGAGCTCTACCTGGCCAACCCGCTCAGCGAAGCGGTGATCTTGATGCAGCGCGCTTTCTGGTATCCGACGTGCGGGGACTCCACGGAGCTGGCCTGTCAGCCCGAGTACGCCTTCCCCGACCACCTGTTCACCCGCGGCATCGTCATGGTCGTGGTCGGCATCGCCTTCCTGGCCTTCAGCCAATGGATGTTCACCCGGCTCGAGGGCAAGTTCGCAGAACGGTTGTCCAGCTGATGAGCGAGTCCATCGTGGTCCGTAACGTGAGCAAGGAGTTCACGTTGCGCTACCACCGCAGCATCAAGCAGATGACGATCGCGGCGATGCGCCGCCAGGAGATCTCGGAGAAGTTCTCGGCGATCGACGACGTCTCCTTCACCGTGCAACAGGGTGAATCAGTAGGTCTGATGGGCCTGAACGGCTCCGGCAAGAGCACCTTGCTCAAACTCATCAACGGCGTGATGCGGCCCGACAAGGGAGAGGTGCTCACCCGGGGCCGGATCGCAGGATTGATCGCCACCGGGGCCGGCTTCCACCCAAGGTTGACCGGTCGTGACAACGTCTATCTGAACGCGGCGATCCTGGGCATGACCCAAAAGGAGACCGACGCGAAGTTCGACCAGATCGTCGAGTTCGCCGACATCGGGAAGTTCCTGGATGTGCCGGTCGGCAACTACTCCTCGGGCATGTTCTCTCGGCTCGGCTTCGCGGTGGCGGTGCATACCGACAGCGACATTTTCTTGATCGACGAGGTGCTGGCCGTCGGCGACAAACCGTTCAAGCAGAAGTGCCTGGCCCGGATGGAGGAGATCCGTAAGGAGGGTCGCACGATGTTCTATGTCAGCCACGCCGCTCGTTCGGTGCGCAGGATGTGTGATCGGGTGTTGGTGCTGGAGGGCGGCAGGCTCGGCTTCGACGGCCCGACCGCCGAGGGCATTCGCTACGTCAAGTACGACGACCCCAAGTCGACTGGTGATGAGCTGGCAGAAGGACTTGATGACGAGGAGCTCGGGGCTGATATCTGAGCCGGGGCCTGCTCAGGATATTTTCCGATATTTTCTCTATATTCAGGAGATTTTAAATCTCCAAACCAAGTTACACCGTTGTAGTTTCGGCGAAGTGGTTGTCGACAGCCTGTTACTGGTGTGAAAGTTGGGGAACCTGAGACTTCCCCGATCCCCAGGAGCACGGCCCCGTCATGCACGAGAAGCGCGAGCACCGCGACCGGTACGTGTTGTTGTGTCAACAGGCTCTGGTCTTCGCGGCGGTGCTGGCGGTGGTTGCGCCGGCGGCGCGGATGCTCTCTTTGGATATCGTCCCCCGCGGGTAGTGGTGCGCAGCAGAATGCCCAGAATGCCGATNNGGCGCTTCGGGTGATGCATCGGATCGGACCGGAACGGTCGATCCCGCTGAGCAGGGCGCAGTGGTGGCCTCGGCCCCGGTTGCGCCCACGGTTCGGTCGGTCCCGATCACCGGCGTTGACGTCGCCTCCAAGCGAGCCCTGGACCGAGTCAGCCAGCGTCAGGCCGAGCGGAGTAACCAGCGCGCAGGCGGGCAGGGTCTTGCCCTTGCCGGCGCCNACGATGGAAGAGCTCCCAGTGGTCAGGCCGGTGAGCTCAGCGGGTTGACCAAGCCCGAGTCGGTGGCCGGTTTTGCCACCGTCGGAGTGAGCTGGAAGCACGGCGAACAGGTTGCTGAGAAGGACATCGTGGTCTCGATCCGCACCAAGACCAACGGTGCTTGGNGGCCCTGGCAGGAGTTGGAGTACCACGACGACCACGCTCCGGATCCCGGTAGCGAAGAGGCCAAGCGAGCCCGGCCCGGAACTGATCCGATGGTGGTCGGCGAGGTCGACGACATCCAGGTCAAGGCGGTGACCGCCGACGGGACGCTGCCCGCTGACATGAAGTTGGCGCTGGTGGATCCGGGCGNNAGACCCCGATCCGACGTACNNGAGGCACCCGCGATCGACACTGCCTACCCGGCTTCTTACTCTGCGAGCCGACCGGCCAACACCGAAGCCGACGACGCTGCTCCTCTGACCGATCCCGAGGCCGATGACACCGCGGTGCCGGTCGCCGCGAACGGGACGACGCCGAAGCCGAAGATCTTCTCCCGGGCCCAATGGGGCGCCAACGAGAAGATGCGGGACAAGGGCTCGTTGCGTTACGGCGAAGTACACGCAGCTTTCGTCCACCACACCGTCAACGCCAACAACTACTCCAAGGCCGATGTGCCCGCGATCCTGCGCGGTATCTACGCCTACCACGTCAACGGCCGTGGTTGGAGCGACATCGGTTACAACTTCCTGGTCGACCGCTTCGGCCGGATCTGGGAGGGCCGCTTCGGTGGTGTGGCGCGTCCCGGCGTCGGCGCCCACACGCTCGGCTTCAACGATTACGCCACCGCGATGTCGGCGATCGGCAACTTCGAGACGGTCAAACCATCGGCGGCGATGCTGGATGCGTACGCGCGCTTGTGGGCCTGGAAACTGTCGCTGCATGGGATCAAGGCCGATTCCACCAAGCAGTGGGTGGGATCGCGGTACTTCCCGGCGATCAACGGTCACCGCGACGCCGCTAAGACCGCGTGCCCAGGTAGGTACCTGTATGCCAAGCTCGGCGAGATTCGTACCAAGGCAGCCGAGTACCAGCGCTCATTCGATTCCCGGAATCTTGCCATGAACATCTCCGGCTCCAAGTGGCCCGATATCGCAGCCCGGGACAAGGTCAGCAAACGCCTGGTCGTGATTCGGACAGGTGGGCAAGTGCGGTATGCCCCCGCGGTCAAGATCGGCAACGGTTTTGCCGGCGCTGACCTGGTTGTCCCGATCGGAGACGTCACCGGTGACGGCCGACCGGATGTGCTGGCTCGAGCCAAGAGCACGGGAATCACCTCGCTGCAGGCGAGCAACGCATCGGGCAAGTTCGGTAAGTTCGGCGCCAACAACGTCGTCCGCACCACCACTGCATTCGCGGGTCTGGATCAGCTCACCGCGGTAGGCGACTTCGACGGCGACGGAAAGGCCGATCTCGTCGGGCGAGTGGCGGCGACGAAGCGACTCGTGCTCTACAAAGGCAAAGGTGCGGGTAAGTTCGCGGCGCCCGTGACCCTGGCCGACACCTGGAACTTCAACCTCACTGCCGGTGTCGGCGATTTCAACGGCGATGGCCAGGCCGACCTGGTGGCGCGTGGCAATGCCGGCAAGCTCTTCCTCTTTTCGGGAAACAAGTCGAACAAGCCCAGTGAACTGGTGGGCGCGCGCAAACTGCTGGGAACCGGCTTCAACGCCTACGACCTGATCGCCGGTCATGGCGACATCACCGGTGATGGCCGACCCGACATCTTGGTTCGGCAGGCCAGTGGCAAGCTGACCAAGATCTACACCGGCGACGGCAAGGGCGGCCTCGGGGATGCGTACGGTCCCTTCAAGCGATTCGGAGGCGTTGACTGGATTGCCGGGGAGGAAACTACGCCGNGCACCAAGGCAAGTGACGTGATCGGGCGTAACGGCAAGGGCAACCTGGTGGTCTTCCCCAGGCTCCCGGGCAAGAACCTCGGTGACGTGGTGACCACCAACGTGTCGTTGGCGGACATGAACCTCGTGCGTAACGTCGGGGACTGGAACCACGACGGCTTCGGTGACGTGATCGCGCGCGACNAAGGCCGGGCAATTGCTGCTCTACTTCGGCAAAGGCGGCAAGAAGTTCTCCGCGCCTGTCGTGGCGGCCACCGGGTGGTCGAACATGAAGCAGGTCATCTCGGTTGGCGATGTCACCGGTGATGGCCACAACGATCTGATGGCACGGGCCGGTAAGGGCGGCGCGTACATGATCTATCCCGGTGACGGCAATTCAAGGTGAAAGCGGGCTATCTCGCACACTCGCCGCTCACCTCGATCCGACAGGTTCCGATGGGCCTATGGGATGGCGACGGTGCCCCCGACACACTCCTGTTCACCAGTGACGGCAAAGCTCTGCTCTACCCGGGAAACGGACCCGGTGGTATGACCTCCGGTAAGCAGATCGCCAGCGGGATCAAGGGATACAACTGGGTTCTCGGCCTCGGCGACCTCGACGGCAACGGTCGTTCCGACCTCCTGGTGCGCGACAAGGCAGGCGTGTTGTGGATCCTGCCCGGTACCAAGTCCGGCTTCGCGGACAAGCAGTTCATCGCCAGCGGGTTCTCGGGCTACGACCTGGCTGCGGCCGGCTGAGAGCTGGATCTCGATACGTGGCCTTCGGCCGCACTCGATTCGGGACCGCCCTCTTAGACCCGCTCCCCGCAGGCGAGCTTGGTCCCTGGAGCCAGGGTCAGGCCGGCTGAGACCACGGCGTCGTCCCCGAGCGCCGCTCCTGTCACGGTGGCACCCTGTTCGACCACCGCTCCTGGGCCGAGTACCGAATCGATGACTGTTGCCCTGGCGCCGACCCGAGCACCCGCCATCAGCACGCTGCTGGTCACCACCGCATCCGGACCGACCACCGACCGTGCGTCGAGCACACTGCCGCCGTCGACGGTGCCCTGGTTGTCAGCGTCGGGGTGGATCAGGCAGCGAGGGTCCTCGATGGTGATCGCGGTCGTCGGGGCGCGGCCGGTCACGATGTCGGCCGATGCCGCGACCAGCGCCTCGGGAGAGCCAACGTCGCGCCAGTAGGCGTTCTCCAGGTAGCCCACCACGAGTTCGTCGTCGGCGACCAGCCCGGGAAGGTCTCTCGTTCGACGGAGACGACCCGACCGGCCTGGATGGTGTCGATGACGCGCCGCCGGAAGATGTAGCAACCGGCGTTGACCTGGTTGGTGACCGGGTTGTCGGATTTCTCGGTGAACTCCAGAACCCGGCCGTCGGTATCGGTCGGGACACATCCGAAGGGGCGAGCGTCGCCGACTTCGACCAGGTGCAGCGAGACGCCGACCTGACGGCCGTTGCGGGGACGCTCGAAATCGGCAAGCTGGGCGGTCACGTCATGACCGGAGAGCACGTCACCGTTGAGGATGATGACGGCCCCGTCATCGTTATTGCTCAGCGCATCGGCGACATTGCGGATCGCGCCACCAGTGCCCAGCGGCTCGGACTCGCGTACATAGACCAGCGACAGCCCGAAGCGGCTGCCGTCGCCGAGCACGGGGACGAACGCCTCGGCGTGGTAGGAGGTAGCCAGCACGACATGTGCCACACCGGCCGCCGCCAGCTTGGTCAGCTGATGTTCGAGGAAGGGGACACCGCCAACGGTGAGCAGGTGCTTGGGGTGCCGCTCGGTCAGCGGCAGCATCCGGGTGCCGAACCCACCGGAGATGATCACAGCCTCAACTTGTCCCACAGCTGAAGTCTCCCAGGCCGGCCGCTCGTAGGCTGGATAGGTGGTCGACATCCAGATGAGTCCGGTGAGACGAGCCCCAGTGAGACGAGCACAGTGAAGAGACAAGCACGGTGAAGAACTCGGCAAGCGCGGAAACCTTCGAGTCCCTCCTCGCCGGCGCTGTCCGCGAGGACCCTGGCCGTCCCCTGGTTACCTTCTATGACGACGCGACCGGGGAGCGGGTCGAGCTCTCGGTGGTGACCTACGCGAACTGGGTGAGCAAGACCGTGAACCTGGTGGCTGACGAGTTCGACCTCGCGCGTGGAGACCAGGTCGTCCTCGACCTGCCCACGCATTGGCTGGGAGCCGTATGGTTGGGTGCCGTTCTGACGCTGGGCTTGAGGGTCATCAACGATCCGAATGCGGCGGATCTGATCGTGTGCGGACCAGAGCGACTGCAGAGCCCAGGGACGTTGCCCGCGGGCATCCCGGTGCTGGCGTTGTCATTGCGGCCGCTGGGTGCTCGGTTCGCAACTGAACTCCCGGCTGGGGTGACCGACTATGGCGCCGTCGTGCTGGGTCAGCCCGACGCACATTTCGTGTCGGACCCTCCCGGCCCGGCCGACCCAACCTTCGTCGTGACAGGTGAGACTCAACAGGAGTTGTTGGCGGCTTGTGCGGACCTCGGGACAACCGGCCGCATCCTGACCGAGCTCAATCCTGTCACGCGACAGGGCGCGGCCACCCTGCTCGGCCCGCTGCAGAACGAGACCGGCTGTGTCTGGGTGATCAACCCTGCGCCGGACTCCTGGGAGAGGCGCGGGGCGCAAGAGCACGCGACGACGCTGTAGGTGGCGCTGCCCTTTCAGGTCCTCAGCAGGGTCAGGCAGCGCCAGGTTCGGGTGCGTTGCCGGCCGGGAACTCCTTCATGAAGTCACTGACGACGTCGCCGCTGACCTTGCCGCAGAACTGCCAGATGCCTTGCTGGTTGCTCGGGCCGGTCCAGTGGGTGAGAGCCAGAGGGGTGCCGTCGGGGAAGGCATCGCCGTCCTCTGCGGTCCAAGGAGCGATGATCAGCCGATCGCCGACCGGGAATCGGTCCGCCAGCGCCTCGAGGTCGCTCATCGTGGCACTGTCGGCGGCGGCGGTCTCGTCGTACCACAAGATCGTGTAGCCGTGCTCGAGGCTGTGCACCAGACGCTCGACCTCGGGACGGTCGTCGGAGTAGAAGTTCTTGATCTCAGCGCCCATCAGGTAGTTGCCCCAATGCTCCCCGTACGCCGGNGGAGTGTCGGGATAGTCGATCGGAGTGCCGGTCGCCGCATGCTGCCCGCTTCCCTCGGCGTTGCGGCGCTTGACGGGCTGGCAGTCGGCAGCGCTCGCGGCCGCACCGATATCGGAGACCGGCCGGTTCTCCTTGCGCCTGTTGTCCAGGTACTGGACCGCGGCGAAGCCGATGATGATCGCGCCCACCGCCAAGCAGGCCAGCATTACCACGATCGTGCGGCGACGCTCCTTCGACTGCTGCTCGCGGCGGATCTGCTCGGCGATCGCCCGCCGATCACGGTCCTTGCTCGACTTGCCCACGGTGTGCCTTTCTGGAAGCCCTCGGATCGTCTTGCCGGGAGAGGGAGAGGGTTGCCCGGTCCCTCGGGCGAGGGATTGCGAGAAGTCTACGGAATCGGTGGTATATCGCCCGGCAACAACCGGGTCCGGCCGGGTTGCCCATCGCGAGAGGTGACGGACTCGCCGGCGACGGCGCGCCAGCCGTGGGCGTAGGCGACTACCAAGGTTCGCTCGTCGTCGGTGGCCAGGATCGAGCCCCCAGCAGTGAAATCGGTGGCAGAGCCGGCGGAGTCGCTGGGGTCGATCCTGGCGTCGAGCCCAAGNGAAGCCAAGGCACTGACAACCGTCTCAGCCGGCGCCGGGGCGCCGAAGCCACGGCTGTCGGTTCGAAGCAGTGCTGCCATCACGGCTTCCCGGGCGCCTAGCCCGAACAGGTCGGAGCGCTCATCGCGTATCAGCGTGGTGGCCCCGGGGCCGTTCTCTCCGGGTTGCAGCACGTGCTGGCTCAAGCCGCGAATCACTGCGACAGGACACCCGCTGAGTTTGCCTTTGACGAGATCACCTGCCGCCGCGAGCTCGTCTGCGACAGCGGTCAACGTGACGGCCAAGGTGTTGCCGTACCCATCGGTGATCCCGTCGTAGTCGAGCTCGACGCGCAGCCCTGCTGCGCCGATGGCGATGTCGGTCTGGCCTGTTCGCCAAGCTCGCCCGGAGGTGTCGCTGACTATCACTGCGACATTGGCGTCACCACCGGCGGCGAGCTCGGTGCGTACCTTCGCAGCCGTACGGTCGGGGTACTCGGGCAGCAGCAGCAGCTTCCCCTGCTCGACATTGGAGGCGTCCACTCCGGCACCGGCCATCGTGAGCCCCAGCCGATTGCGCGCGATGCGAGTCCCTCCCCGTTGGGCGACGGTGCGAACCGTCTCCTGAGCGACGGCATCGGACTTCTCGCCGACGAAGAAGCGTCCTTCGGCCTTGCTGACGATCTTGGAGGTGATCACCACGATGTCGCCGTCGACCACCTGGCCGCGTATCAGGTCGGCCAGATTGACTCCGGTNGTGACCTCCCCGATGCCGGGAATCGCGAAGACCGTGATCGGCCCATTCTCCGACCCAGTCTCTCGCTCTTTTCTTGGCTCATTTTCCGGCACGCTCAGACCTCCACCAGGTCGAATGCCGCCCGGACCATGGCAGCGGTCGCCGCGGGGTCGGTCATCATCAGCGGCACTGCCCGGCAGGCCATCTGCAAGCTCTCGATCTCCGTGACCGATGCGGCGTCCCTCCCGTCGATCAGCCAGCCGTCCAGAAGCCCACCTGCAGGACGGCCGCCATAGTGCCGTGCGACTCCTGCTGCTGACACCTCCACGCCGATGCACTCCAATAGCTGATTGGCCATCCCGCGCACGTGTGAGCCTCCTACGATCGGTGACAGCCCGACGACCTTGGCTGCAGTGTTGGTCAGAGCTTCGCGGATCCCAGGCACTGCCAGGATCGTGCCGACCGATACGACCGGGTTGGACGGNGGAAGCACGACCACCTCGGCATCGCCGATCGCCTCCAGCACCCCTGGTGCGGGAGTCGAGTGTTCCGCTCCCACCGCGACCACCGCGCGAGCGGGCACCTCGGCACGCAGCTTGATCCAGTACTCCTGAAAATGGACCACGCGTTGCCCGCTGGCCGACTCGGGATCGTCGATGGCGATATGGGTCTCGACTCGGTCGTCGGTCATCGGTAGGAGCCGCACTCCCGGCTGCCAGCGTCGGCACAGAGCCTCGGTGACAGCAGACAGGGGATAACCGGCCTCCAGCATCTGGGTGCGTACCAGATGGGTGGCGATGTCCCGGTCACCCAAGCCGAACCAGGTGGGTTCCACGCCGTAGGCCGCCAGCTCCTCCTTGGCGCTCCAGGTCTCGGCGCGGCGACCCCAGCCACGCTCGGGGTCGATGCCGTCGCCGAGGGTGTACATCACCGTGTCGAGGTCCGGGCAGACCTTGAGTCCGTGCAACCAGATGTCGTCACCAGTGTTGGACACGACGGTGATCTCCGGGGTTGCTCCTAGTTGCCCAGCCGGTTGTCCGGCCGCGGCTCCAACTGCGGCCTCGGCCACGGCCTGCGGGGCGCTGTCGGTGACCAGGTGGAGCAGGCCTTGAAGGAAACGCGCGCCTCCGATTCCGCCCGCGAGCACGGTGATCTTGCTCGGGATCCGCTGCGGAATGTGCGACATAGCAGGCCTCCTGCGTGGGCCGTTCACCGGGTCGCTTGCGGACTTATACCAGAGTTCCGCTTGACATCCCGGAAACGACAGGCGTGTAATTCCCTTGTTGTTGTTCGTGGTCCGCTCGGGGCCGCGAGGGTCGAAGGCAAGGGTGAAACGGATGGACGTGCGAGAACTCTACGTACTCGATCAGGAGTCCGATGAACTCGGTTGGCAAGCACGCGGCTTGTGCGCGCAGACCGACCCCGAGGCGTTCTTCCCGGAAAAGGGCGGCTCGACGCGCGAGGCCAAGAAGGTCTGCCTGACCTGTGAAGTCCGTGACGAGTGTCTGGAGTACGCGCTTGCCCACGACGAGCGCTTCGGCATCTGGGGCGGCTTGTCCGAGCGGGAGCGCCGCAAACTCAAGAAAAAGCTGTCTAGGTTGGGTTCCTGCCGGAGCGCCCGTCGGAGAATGGGCATGCCACCTTCTAGCAGATCTCGCGTGGCGCCACACTCTGCAGTGGTCGCCTGCTCCGCGGTGCGGTTGGCGGCGCTGCCGCGATTGGGCGGTTCCTTTCCAGACTAGAGTGGTGCGGCGTGACCGCCTCCACCGTGACGACGCTGCTGGTCAGCCACGACGGGGAGCGTTGGCTGCCGCAGGTGCTCGCCGGCATCGCCGCTTCGACCCGGCCCGTCGATCGGTTGCTTGTCGTCGACACAGGTTCCGAAGATCGGTCCGCCGATATCGCTCGCTCCGCGGGCCACACCCTCCTCGAGCTTTCTGCCGCTACGCCGTTCGGTGAGGCGATCCGCGCCGGACTCAGTCACCTTGCCCCGCAGGGCGATGACCACGACGAGTGGATCTGGATCCTGCACGACGATTCCAACCCGGCCCCCGATGCCCTCGCCAAGCTGTTGCAGACGGCGACCAGCGACCCAGGCATTGCCGCTGTCGGTCCCAAACTGCGTGAATGGCCCTCGCTGCGCCGGCTACTCGAACTGGGCGTCACAATCAGTGGCACCGGTCGCCGCGAGACGGGTCTGGAGCGTGGCGAGTACGACCAGGGCCAGCACGATCGCAAACGTGATGTCCTCGCGGTCAACACCGCGGGAATGTTGGTGCGGCGTTCGGTGCTGGAGCATATCGGCTTCGATCCCCGCCTGCCGGTGTTCGGCAACGACGTCGACTTCGGTTGGCGTGCCGCCCGGGCCGGTCACCGCATCGTTGTGGAGCCCGAGGCGGTGGTGTTCCATGTCGAGGCCGCGCACCGCGGGNTGCGCCGTACCCCGTTGACGGGGTCTCGCTATCACCGGGTCGAGCGCGAAGCCGCGCTCTACACGCTGCTGGTCAACAGCAGCAGCCGCGGACTTCCTTGGCGGCTGACACGGCTGTTCCTCGGCAGCCTGTTGCGCATGCTCGGCTTCCTCCTGGTCCGCTCACCCGGCGAGGCCTGGGACGAGTTCGGTGCGTTGGTGGCCACCTATCTCCGGCCGAGCCGGGTGATGCGTGGGCGCCGTGACCGGCGGCGCACCTCCACGGTCGGGCACGCCGACGTCAAGCACCTGCTCGCCGGGTGGTGGGTTCCCTATCGCCACGGTCTCGACTTCGTCAGCGATGTCGCCAGCGCAGTGGTCAACCAGGCCGCAGATCTCGCCGGTGCCCGCCAACAGCGGGTGTTGGCCGAGACCGGTCCGATCGACGAGGAGAGCGATAATCTCGAAGCCGATACCGGGCTCGTCGCCCGGTTGGTGACCAACCCGATCGCCTGGACCTTCTTGGGTCTGATCGTGCTCGCCGTCGTCGCCGGGCGCGGGCGATTCGGCGACGGTCACCTGTGGGGAGGGNCCTTGCTCGCGGCACCTGACACGGTCGCCCACTGGTGGAGCACTCTGTTCGCCGGATCGCACAGCTTCGGAGTGGTCTCCACAGCTCCGGCTGCTCCGGCGTTGCTCCCGCTGGCGCTGGCCGGCACCATCCTGTTCGGCAAGGCCTGGTTGGTAGTAGATCTGATCGTGTTGTTCGCGGTGCCGCTGGCAGCCTGGGGAGGTTTCCGGTTTGTCCGGCGGGTCACCGGTGTCTGGTCGATCGCCTTATGGGCGNGGGTTTCCTACGGATTGCTGGCGGTGCTGTCGGGTTCGGCGCAACAGGGCAGGATCGGCACGCTCGTCGTACTCGTGGTGTTGCCCTGGCTTGCGCATTCGGCGCTGTTCCTGTTCCCCGCGTACCACCAGGCGCCTGCTTCGAATCCTGACCGGGCCTGGCGGGCAACCTTCCGGACGGCGCTCTGGTTGGCGTTGGCTGCTTGTTTTGCGCCCCTGCTCCTGGTTCTTGCCGGCGCGGTGACACTGACTGCCTTCGCAGTCTGGGGAATCACAGATCGTGCCCTGTTCCGCGCGGTGTGGCGTTACCTGATGGTCCTCCTCGTGGTTGCTGTCGTGTTGCTGCTGCCTTGGGCGGCCTTGATGTGGAGCAATCACGGAGGAGCCGACTGGTTGTTCGAGTTCGGCCGCCCAGCCTCGGAGCTGATCGGAGCTCGCGACGCTTGGGACCTTGCGCTCGGACGTCCTGGCGCAGTGGGCTCGGCGCCGCCCTGGCTGAGTGCGGTCCTGATGATCGCCGCTATCGCCGCGCTACTTCGACGAGATACCCGCCGCCGGGTTGTCGCCTGCTGGTGGGTGATCGTCGTGGCATTCGCCGCCGCGGGAATGCTCAACGGGCTGCGACTGGTCGAGGCCACCACAGGGGTCGACGAGCTGGTGTGGTCGGGTGTCCCATTGTTGATCGCTCAGGCTGCAGCGATCCTCGCTGTTGCGATCGCGGCGACCGGTCTGCGGGAAGTGATGGCGTCGCACGCTTTCGGTTGGCGTCAGCTCACCAGCGCGGCCCTGATTCTGGCAGTAGCGGTCTCGACCCTGCTCGGGCTCGGCTGGTGGGCGGTTCAGGGCACCGGGGACCCCGAACAGGGGCTGGTGGACCGACGAGCGGTGACGGCTGTTCCGCGCTATATGACCGATGCGGCAGAAACCGACCCAGGCCAGGGGGTCCTGGTGATCCGCGGAGATCAGCGAGCCGGTTTCCGCTACCAGGTGCTACGGGAGCGCGGTCTTCGCCTCGGCGACGACAGCGTTCTTCCCACTGCTGTCGAGCAGGAGCCGCTGACCAGGCTTGTCGGCGCCTTGGCCGCCTCACCGGACGGCACGGACGTGGACCGGCTCGCCGGGCTGGGGGTGCGGTTCGTGTACGCGCCACCTCCGGTGGATTCGCAGCTGGCCGGCAACCTCGATGTGACCGACGGGCTCGAGCGAGCCAGCGCACCCGCCCCCGGCTCGCGTGGCTGGCAGCTCGCCGGCCCCGGGACAGGTCCGGAGCGACCCGAACGGGTCTGGTACTCGGCATGGGTGGGCCTGCAGTGCCTGGCCGTGGTCATCGTGCTCGTTCTGGCGGCGCCAACTCGGCGGAGGCAGCGATGAGCCCAGAGATCGACATCGTGACGAGCCCCGATATGAACCCAGAGACGACCCCTGCGACCTCCCGCAGCCGACGTGGTGGACGGTACGGCCTGGTGCTCGCGCTCGTGTTGCCGGTGCTCGCAGGAGCAGTGATCTGGGCAGCCCCCAGCCCGACCCGGCCCCGAGCGGTCCACCAGCCGCGCGTGAGGAGCCGGTGACCAGCACGAGCCTCGGTTGTCCGGGATCGGGCGTGGGCAGGCAGACCCAATTCGGGATCGGTCTGGCTCCCTTGGTCGAGGCCTCCGATGGCGGCGGGTTGATCACCGACCCCGAGGGATCGACTCCGACCCGTGGCGGAGTTGTCACGAGCCAGGGTCGCGGCGGTGATTCGGTGTCGGTGCGCGGGACCGGAGGCTCGGCTCAGGGTCTCTTCGCATGGCGCGCGGACCGGACCCGCGGTCTCGCGGTCGCGGACTGTTCGACTCCGCGAGCAAGCTGGTGGTTCATCGGGGCCGGAGCCGCGCTGGACCACGAGTCCACGCTCGTGTTGCAGAACCTCGATGGTTCTCCCGCGATTGTGGATGTGGCCGTCTTCGGGCCGGATGGGCCGATCGACGTCACTGCCGCCGGTGGCCGCGGGATCACCGTGCCGCCCGGTGAGCTCATCAGAGTGCCGATGGTCGAGTTGGCACCGCAGACCGACGAGCTTGCCGTCCAGGTCGCGGCGAGCCAGGGCCGTGTGGTGGCCGCGATAGCGGACCATTTCGCCCTCACGCCGACAGCCGCTGTGGGTAACGAGTGGCTCCCGGCACAGCTGCAGCCGATCCGGCAGACGCGGATCGTCGGCGTGCCGGGCGCGGTGAGGACAGGAAAACAAACCGGAAAGCAAGCCCGCGTACGGCAACACACCCTTATCGTTGCCAATCCCGGTGACGCCGAGGCTGTGGTCGATCTGGAGCTGTCCGGGCCGAACGGACGCTCGACCATGCCCGGCACCGAGACGCTGTCGATCGCCCCGGGCTCTGTGGCGACGGTGGACCTGACCGAAGCACTCGATGGAGCAGGCGCCGATGATGCGCTTGCCGTGGTCATGGAGTCGTCGCGCCCTGTCGTCGGTGCCATGCGGACGGTGTTGAGCTCCGGCGACCACCTGGTCGCGGGCATGAGCAAGGCGCTCGACTCGTCCGCAGCAACCCCGGTCTTGGCCAAAACCGGGGCGACCGGGCAAGCCTGGCTCCACCTCGTCGCAGGTGCCTGGAATGCTCGCGCAGATGTCGTCTCCTATCAAGCAGACGGCACGGAACTCGCCTCCGAGCAGATCGGAATGGCGGCCCACGCTTTGGCCACCTACCGGATCCCCAAGAAGGCGGCCTACGTCATGGTCACACCGACCAAGGGACAGATCTACGGCGCCACCGTGTGGGCCACGGACAGCGGAAAGATCACGGCTTCGACCCGTGTGCTTCGAGCGCTACCGGACCGATTGCGGATTCCGGGGTTCGTCCAGGAGGGTGAGCCCAACAGGTGTGCCCAGTAGGTATGCCCGAGTTGATCGGAGCGAGTCAGTCGACGGGTTTGAGGACCCGGAGATGACCCCGGCGGCCGACTTCGCGGCTATCGGCCTCCGCTCGAGGCGGGGAGGCCTGTGCCGGGGCGGCTTGGCTGCCTCGCGCACAGCGTTCGCAAGCGCCAGCAGGTCATCGTCGCTGGGCTCGAGAGCAGCCGGGTCCTGGGCGAGGCGGAGCACCTCCCAACCGCGGGGTGCGGACAGTCGTACCGAATGCTCGTCGCACAGGTCGTAGGCATGTGGCTCGGCGTACAGCGCGAGCGGACCGAGCACGGCGGTCTGGTCGGCATAGACGTAGGTGAGCGTGGCAACTGCGGCCCGCGTACAAGCGGTGCGTGAACAGCGACGGCCAAGACTCACGGACCGTACGGTACCCGGTGATCACCGCCGGTCTCGCTAGGCTCGCCAGGTGAGCAGAGCTACCACCCCACAACGGCAGAGACAGCAGCCGGGACTGCTGCAACGTCCGGGAACGGCATACGTGCTGGGGACAGGCGTGACCGACATGGCCGTGGCGTACGAGGTCCCGCCACGTTGCCTGGTCCACTCACACCGAGCGGAACACCTCGCCGACCGAGTAATCGCGAGTTCTTCGACAACTTGGTGGTCTCGGTCGTGGGTGAGATCGAAGGCCGTTGGGCGCGGGAACTCGGTCTGATCGAGTTCGGAGTGGAGGAGACCCCGCTGATGCCCAGCGACTGGACTGCTGACACGGTCCCGCTGGCCTCGCTGGTACGGGGGTCGGTGCGACACCGACCCGGTTGGTGGTGTTCCGGCGCCCGATCGAGCTTCGCGCCCAGACCCGGGAGGATCTCGCCGCTTTGGTTTTCACGGTCGTGGTCGAGCAGGTGGCGGAGTTGCTCGGCCGAGAACCGCGGGAGATCCATCCCCGATACGACCCAAGTTAAAGAGAGGCTGCCCGGATAGGGCGAAGCCTGCTGCGCGCCGCCCCACGGGCGCCCCGCCGCGTTGTCGATTAGTCACCGGGCTATCCAGCCCGGCTCCCTCCTCCGCCTTGCGGTCCATCCCGTGGCTGCGCCGCTCGCGACGGCAGCCCCTATCCGCGCGGCCTCTACGCCCACTGGCCGATAGGCTGCGCCCATGTCTGCGACGACCGACCCCGCCAACCTCGGCGCTGTCTTCAAGGCCTACGACGTCCGTGGCACTGTGCCCGACCAGATCGACGAGGATCTTGCCCGCCGAGTGGGTAACGCATTCGTCGCCGAGACCGGCGCTGTCGGCGCGGCGATCGCGGTGGGACACGACATGCGGTCCTCCAGCCCCGGATTCGCCCAAGCATTCGCGGCCGGGGCAGCCGATGCCGGCGCCGACGTGGTGCTGATCGGACTGGCCAGCACCGACCAGCTGTACTTCGCCTCAGGCCACCTCGGCTTGCCCGGCGCGATGTTCACCGCAAGCCACAATCCGGCTCAGTACAACGGGATCAAGCAATGCCGGGCCTACGCGGTGCCGATCGGGATGGAATCCGGGCTCGCCGAGATCCGCGACCGGGTCGCTGCAGGAGAGTACATTCGCGCCGAGATCCCCGGCGCCGTGCGGGCACAAGACGTCCTGGCCGACTACGCCCGACACCTGCTCGAGCTCGCACCGGTGGTCGGCCGCCGGCTCAAGGTCGTCATCGATGCGGGCAACGGCATGGCCGGCCACACCGTGCCGGCGGTACTCGCCGGCTTGGACGTCGATCTCATCGAGATGTACTTCGAGCTCGACGGCACCTTTCCCAACCACGAGGCGAATCCGATCGAGCCGGAGAACCTGGTCGATCTGCGACAGCGGGTTCTCGCCGAGGGCGCCGATGTCGGCCTTGCATTCGACGGTGATGCCGACCGTTGCTTCGTCGTCGACGAGCGGGGCGCGGCTGTCAGCCCCAGCGTGCTGACCGCGTTGATCGCGGTCCGCGAACTTGCCAAGCAGCCCGGTTCGACGGTGATTCACAACCTGATCACCAGTAAGGCCGTTCCCGAGATCGTGACCGAGCACGGGNGCACCTCGGTGCGAACCCGCGTAGGGCATTCGTTCATCAAGGCGACGATGGCCGAAACGGACGCGATCTTCGGTGGTGAGCACTCAGGCCATTTCTACTTCCGGGACTTCTGGCGAGCTGACTCCGGCATGCTGGCGGGACTGCATACGTTGGCCGCACTGGCCGAATCCGATCGTCCGCTGAGCGAGCTCCTGGCCGATTACACGCGATACAGCGCCAGTGGCGAGATCAACTCGGTGGTCGCCGACCAGGCGGCTGTGCTCGATGAGCTGCGAACCGAGTACGGCAACCGGCACGACGTCGCCACCGACGAGCTGGACGGTCTCACGGTGACTGGTCCGACCTGGTGGTTCAATGTCCGAGCCTCCAACACCGAGCCGTTGCTGCGACTCAATGTCGAGGGCGACGAAGAGGCGACGATGGCAACGGTGCGCGACGCCGCACTCTCGATCATCCGGAGGAACCGATGAATCTGGACCCTGAGCTGTTGGCGATCATCGTTTGCCCCGATTGCCATGGAGCGCTTGCGCCAGTCGAGGCCGAGCTCGTCTGCCAAGACTGTGGGCTGGCATACCCAGTTCGTGACGACATCCCGATCCTGCTGATCGACGAAGCCCGCAGGCCCTGATCGCTCGTGTCGCCCTTCGACGATTCCCGGCTCGACGACGAGTACGCCCTCAACTCTGCCGATCCGGTGCTGCGCGAGCTGGCGACCGCCGGTGCCCGGGTTCGCCGTGAGGTGGCCGACGCCGCCGAGGCGTTGGACCAGGTTCTGCGCGCACACGACGGTGTGCGCCCACGAGCCGTGGTCGCAGCCGGCCCGGACTCACGGCTGCTCCGCGCCGTGCTCGAGCCGTGGTGCCCGGTACCTTTCGTCGCCTGGCCCAACCCGTCCCTTCCCGGCTGGGCCGGCTCGTTGGATCTCGTGGTCGTGCTCGCGCCGGAGGGCGGTGACACCGGAGCCGCATCCGCGATCGCCGAGGCAGTTCGCCGCGGTTGCCAGGTGGTCGTAGCCGCACCGTCGGGATCGGTGGTGGCCGAGCACGCCGTAGGACGCGACACGGTGTTGTTGCCCGCGGCATCCGGCGATCAACTGGCCACGGCCGTGGTGATGCTCAGCTATCTGTCGAAGGTCGGACTCGGTCCGCAGACAGACCCCGAAGGTGTTGCCACTGCCTTGGATGAGATAGCGGTCAGCTGCTCTCCGTATGTCGATCAGACGGAAAACCCCGCCAAACTGCTCGCTATCGGCTTGGCCGAAGCGACTCCCATTCTGTGGGGCGGCTCGGTGCTGGCCGCTCGCGCTGCCCGCCGGGTGGCCGAGGCGATCCGGCGCTCCAGCGGGCGCGCCGCTCTCGCGGCCGATGCCGAGCACCTGCTGCCGATCTTGGCCAGCGCCCCGCAGGCCGACCTCTTTGCCGACCCTTTCGCCGATCCCAGTTGGGACACAGGTGGGGACAGCGGCGATGCCGAGGAGCTGCGTCCGACGTTGGTCATCTTCGATGACGGCTCACAAGATGCCGCGGTGCGCGTCGACCGGGGCCGGCTCGTGGTCGCAGCCGAGGAACGACATGTGCGGGTGGAGACCGTCGCGTCAACCGCACCCACCGAGTTGGCTCGCTATGCCGCGCTGCTGGCGACCGGCTGGTATGCCGCCGCTTATCTCGGGATCGGGCTCGATGTCGTGGGTGTGGAGTCCGCATGAGCGCCGGACTGTTCGGCCTTCTCGATGACATAGCAGCCCTGGCGCGGATGGCGGCCGCCTCACTCGACGACGTCGCGGGTGCCACTGCCAAGGCCAGCGCCAAAGCCGCCGGTGTGGTCGTCGACGACACCGCGGTCACGCCGCAGTACGTCCACGGCGTCACTGCGGAACGTGAGGTCCCGATCATCAAGCGCATTGCCAAGGGCTCGATGCGCAACAAGCTGGTGTTCATCCTGCCCGCCGCGATGCTGTTGAGTCAGTTCCTTCCCGGAGCGCTCACGCCGCTGCTCATGTGTGGTGGCACCTATCTGGTCTACGAGGGCGCGCACAAGATCTGGGGCGCGATCCGTGGCCACGGTGAGCATGCGCCACCCTCTGCCGTGCAGGGGCCGGATGCGGAGAACACCGTCGTGGCGGGCGCGGTGCGCACCGACTTCATCCTGTCGGCCGAGATCATGGTGATCGCGCTCAACGAGGTCGCCGAGGAGCCGTTCTTCGCTCGGGCTGTCATCCTGGTGCTGGTAGCCCTGGGGATCACCGTGCTGGTATACGGCGTAGTGGCGCTCATCGTGAAAATGGACGACGTTGGGCTCGCGCTCGCTCAGCGGGACTCGCCGTTCTCCCAGCGATTCGGTCGCGGCATGGTGAAGGCGATGCCGACGGTGCTCAACGTGATCTCGGTGGTCGGAGTGGCCGCGATGGTGTGGGTCGGTGGACACATTTTGCTGGGTGGGTTCGAGGATCTGGGCTGGCACTGGCCTTATGGGCTCGTCCACGATTTCGAGCATTGGGCCCATGTCTGGGCACATGGTTGGGCCCTGGATGGCTCAGCAGCATGCTGGGTTGGGTCGCGAACACATTGGGTTCGGCTGCCGTCGGGCTGATCGTCGGCTTCCTCGCGCTGGCTGTGATGAGTGTTGTCCACAGGTTCTGGCCGGGTCGTCGTGTTGCGTTGGATTCCGGTCGGCACTGACCGGACGGGTACGCTGGAGAGCGCACGAACCGACCGCGCGGGAGATCCCGAAGAGCGCAGACGCGCAGCGGTCACAACATTTCTTCACCGTGAGGGAACTTCATGGATTACAAGGTCGCCGACCTGAGCCTGGCTGACTTCGGACGTACCGAGATCACGCTGGCCGAACACGAGATGCCCGGCCTGATGGCGATGCGCGAGCGTTACGGCGCCAGCAAGCCACTGGCCGGTGCCCGGATCGCCGGCTCGCTGCACATGACCATCCAGACCGCTGTGCTGATCGAGACGCTGGTGGCATTGGGAGCCGAGGTTCGCTGGGCCTCCTGCAACATCTTCTCCACCCAGGACCACGCCGCCGCCGCAGTGGCGGTGGGTCCCCGTCNNGCAGGGGGCACGATCGAGGATCCCCGCGGCGTTCCGGTCTTTGCCTGGAAGGGCGAGACCCTCGACGAATACTGGTGGTGCACTCAGCAGATCCTGGTCTGGCCCTCAAGAGACGGCCAGGACCAAGCGCCGAACATGATCCTCGACGATGGTGGCGACGCGACATTGCTCGTCCACCTCGGAGTCCAGGCGGAGAAGGCCGGTCAGGCACCTGATCCCGGCACCGCCACCAGCACCGAGCAGCGGATCATCTTCGAGACCATCGCGGCGAGCCTCACCGAGGACCCGAACCGCTGGACCAACATCGCCAGCAGTATCAAGGGCGTCACCGAAGAGACCACCACAGGTGTGCACCGGCTCTACGACATGCACAAGGACGGTTCGCTGCTGTTCCCCGGCATCAACGTCAACGACTCGGTGACCAAGTCCAAGTTCGACAACAAGTACGGTTGCCGGCACTCCCTGATCGACGGCATCAACCGTGCCACCGACGTTCTGATCGGCGGCAAGATCGCGGTCGTGTGCGGATACGGAGACGTGGGCAAGGGTTGCGCCGACTCCCTGCGCGGTCAGGGCGCTCGCGTGGTGATCACCGAAATCGACCCGATCTGCGCCTTGCAGGCAGCCATGGACGGCTACCAGGTCGCCACTCTCGACGAGGTACTGCCGATCGCCGACATCGTGATCACCGCGACGGGCAACAAGGACGTCGTCACCCTCGATGCGATGAAGCGGATGAAGCACAACGCGATCGTCGGCAACATCGGCCACTTCGACAACGAGATCGACATGGCGGGCCTGGAAGCGCCTGGCGTTGCCGAGCGTACGAACGTCAAGCCGCAAGTGGATCTGTGGACCTTCCCCGAGACCAACGCCGTCGGAGGAAGCGCGATCATCGTGCTGTCCGAAGGCCGGCTGATGAACCTGGGCAATGCCACCGGACACCCGTCCTTCGTGATGTCGAACTCGTTCACCAACCAGGTGCTGGCTCAGATCGAGCTCTACACCAAGACCGAGGAGTACCCGGTCGGGGTCTACGTGCTGCCCAAGCATCTCGATGAAGAGGTCGCGCGACTGCACCTGGCCTCACTCGGGGTCAGCCTCACCAAGCTCAGCGACGAGCAGGCCGACTATCTCGGAGTGTCAGTGGACGGTCCCTACAAGCCGGATCACTATAGGTACTAGAAAGCGTGACTTGGAGTCGGATAGGAGTTGGGCAGTGACCGTTGAGTTCGCTCGTCCTCCCGGTGGCCTGCCGCCGCGATTCGGCGCATCCGGTTAGGCAGTGTCGTGGTCGAGCAAGGTAGCCATCCGGAGCAGGGCAGCCGAGGGCGTGTCCTCGTCGTCGATGACGACGAGGCCTTGGCCGAGATGCTCACGATCGTCTTGCGCAACGAGGGATTCGAGTCACGCGTGGTCGCTCGCGGCGATCGTGCGCTGGCCGAGTTTCGCGACTACCGTCCCGATGTCGTCCTGCTCGACCTGATGCTTCCCGGACGTGGCGGCATCGATGTCTGCCGCGATATCCGGGCGGAGTCCGGTGTGCCGATCGTGATGCTCACCGCCAAGAGCGACACCATCGATGTGGTTGTCGGTCTCGAATCGGGTGCCGACGACTACATCGTCAAGCCGTTCAAACCCAAAGAGCTCGTGGCTCGCCTGCGTGCTCGGGTCAGGCGCACCCATGACGTGGTGCCCGAGTCGGTCACGATCGCGGATCTGGTCATCGATGTCGCCGGGCACCAGGTCAGTCGCGACGGGAAGCCGATCAACCTCACCCCGCTGGAGTTCGACCTGCTGGTGTGCCTGGCGAGCAAGCCCTGGCAGGTGTTCTCCCGTGAGGTGCTCCTGGAGCAGGTGTGGGGTTACCGCCACGCCGCCGATACCCGGCTGGTCAACGTCCATGTGCAGCGGCTGCGCTCCAAGGTGGAGCACGACCCGGAGAACCCTGAGATCGTGGTGACCGTCCGCGGTNGTCGGGTACAAGGCGGGCAACGGCTCGTGAGAGCCGGTCGCGGCCCGAACATCTGGCGCCGGTCGATCCAGGCCCGGGTGGTGATCAGCACTCTGTTGCTCAGCGCCGCCGTGGTGACGCTGGTGGGTTGGACGCTGATGCGCCAGATCACCGGCGGATTGGTCGACTCACGAACCGAGACCTCGATCGCCGAGGCGACCCGGGGGAATCAGGAGGCCGAGGAGCGCCTCCGGGCAGCGAGCAGCCTCGAGGCAGAGCCCGCTACCCAGCTCAACCAGCTCACCTCGACGCTGGTGACTCGTGGATTGGCTCAAGGCTATGAGGTGGTCGTTTCCGGCCCGCTGCAAAGCGGCCGTACCGGCGCCGCGCGAGCCGGTGGAGTCAGTTCGACCACCGGAGTGCAAGCTTCCAGCATCCCCACAACGCTGAGCGAGGCCGTCGAAGACCCTGACCACACCGGGACCTCATGGACCTACACCACCATCGAGTACCGACCCGAGACCGGGCGCAGTTCGATCGCCGGGGTGGTGACCGGCTCGACGCTGATCGTGCCGGCCAACGGGTCCACCTACGCGGTGTACAACCTCTTTCCGCTCACCGAGGAGCAGAGAACGCTCTCGCTGGTCAGGCAGGCGCTGCTGACCAGTGGTGCGTTGTTGTTGGCGTTGGTCGCCGGTATCACCTGGCTGGTCACTCGGCAAGTCGTCACTCCCGTCCGATTGGCCAGGCGCACCGCCGAGCGATTGGCGTCGGGAAGGCTCGAGGAGCGTATGCAGGTCAAGGGCGCCGATGACTTGGCGCGGCTAGGTGGCTCCTTCAACCAGATGGCCGCCTCCTTGCAGAAGCAGATCCGCAAACTCGAGGACATGTCGGCTTCGCAACGCAGGTTCGTCTCCGACGTCTCCCATGAGCTGCGCACGCCTTTGACCACCGTGCGAATGGCCGGCGATGTGTTGCACGACGCGCGCGNNCAGTTCGATCCGGCCACAGCGCGATCGGCAGAGTTGCTGCAACATGAGCTCGACCGGTTCGAGGGCTTGCTGGTGGATCTGCTGGAGATCAGCCGATTCGATGCCGGCGCCGCCAACCTCGAACTCGAGGACGTGAACCTGGCCGATGTGGCCCGCAGGGTGGTCGCGGAGAACCAGACACTGGCCGAGTCCAGAGGCACTCATCTGGTTGTCCGGGTCATCGACGACCCCGCCATCGCCGAAGTGGATGTGCGCCGGGTGGAGCGGATCTTGCGCAATCTGGTCACCAACGCGATCGACTACGCCGGCAGCGACGACGTCGTGGTGTCCGTCGCCAGCAACCGGACAGCGGCCGCGGTGACGGTGCGTGACTACGGCATCGGTCTCAAACCGGGCGACGAGACTCGGGTGTTCAGCCGGTTCTGGCGAGCCGATCCGGCCCGTACTCGCACTTCCGGTGGCACCGGACTCGGATTGTCGATCGCGCTGGAGGATGCGCGACTGCACGGAGGCTGGCTACAAGCCTGGGGGTCGCCCGGGCAAGGAAGTCAGTTCCGGCTGACGGTGCCACGCCGGGCCGGCGACCCCGTCATCGGGAGCCCGATCCCACTCGATCCCCGATACGGATCCGCGAGCTCCGGGAGCAACGGATCGAGCGGCGGCGACGTGGATGGCGACGGCGACGACAGTGCCGACGGTCGGGATGCCGAAAACTACTCGGCGAAGGCGCGTCGATGAGGACCGCCATCGTGCGCCTGCGACAGCAGCGCCTCCTGGGAGTCGTCGTATTCGGGCTGGCTCTGGTAGCCGGTTGCGCCGGGCTACCGGATTCAGGCCCGATCCACACCACCCCGGCAGCTCGTCCCTCCCCGGAGGCGCGCGGCTTCGACTACCACCCGCGCGGGCCGGCGCCAGGCGACGAGCCGATCGAGATCGTCGAGGGATTCCTGGATGCGCTACGAGAGACTCCGCTGACCTTCTCGGTGGCGCGTGAGTTCCTCACCGATGCGGCCAGCGCGAAGTGGACCNCCAGCCACCGCACGATCATCTATGCCGACGGAACGCTGCTCACCAGGCAAGCGCGACAGGCCGACACGGTCACCGTCAACCTAGGCTCTATGCTGCAGTTGGATCGCCGCGGCGGCTGGCAGGGTGACCCGACCGACGGGCGCGGTGAACGGTTCCGGTTGCAGCTCACCCAGGTGGAAGGGCAGTGGCGGATCACCAATCCGCCCAATGCGCTGATCGTCTCTCGCAACCACTTCGACAGCAGGTTCCTGCGGTACAACCTGTATTTCTTCGACCCGTCAGGTCGCGTTCTCGTTCCCGAGCCCGTTTACCTTCCCTCCGGCCAGTCCACGCCGACGCTGCTGGTCGACGGTCTGCTCCAGGGCCCGGATCCGTCGTTGCAGACGGTGGAGCGCACGTTCTTCCCTCCTGGCACGCGCCTGGACATCTCCGCGCCGGTCGATGGCGGAGTGGTCGAGGTGCCGCTGTCGGAGGAGATGCTCGACATAGACGGAACCCGGCTCGATCAAGCGCTTGCGCAATNNGGCTGGACATTGCGGCAGGTCCCGGACGTGGACCGGATGCGCGTCACGGTGGAGGGCACGCCACTGGACCAGGAGACCGGCGCCTCGGCTCGAAGCGTTGATGGCTGGTCAGGGTACGACCCCAGTCTGCCCACGGCACCGCAGCCCATGTTCGCGATGCAGGAAGACGCCGTCGTAGCCGTCGACCCGGCAGACGGCGATGTGGAGCAGGTCGGCGATCTTTTCGCAGGCGCCGAGCTACGCTCCTTGGCTGTCGGTCTGGCTCCCGATCCCGCCGACCTACGGATGGCCGCAGTGGCATCGAACGGCCGCGATCTGCTGGTAGCCGAACTCAGCCGTGAACCGGCCGAGGAAGAACCCACCTCGCGTGTCCTCTACCGGGGAACCGACCTGGCCCGACCGTCCTACGACTTGGCCGGTCAGTTGTGGCTCGCGGACAGGCGAGCCGAGGGGACTGCGATCCGGGTGCTGCGCGGGACACGGTGGCGGACACTGCAGGTTCCGGGGATCTCCGGCCGATCGGTCGAGGTGATTCGCGTCTCCCGCGACGGCACCCGACTGGCTGCTCTGGTGGAGGGCGAGGTGCTGGTGGCGCGGATCAGCCGCAATCAGAACGGCCGTCCCACCGGAGTCGGACCGGCGCTGCAGGTCGGTATCGGCCAGCTCGATGCGACACCTCTCGATATTGCCTATACGGCATCGGCGATGTTGGGCGTCCTGGTCACTCCCGGGGAGCGGAGCGCGCGAGTCGACGAGGTCAGTGTCGACGGCTCGCTGCCCTTGGGCCGCAGCGCTGCCGGGGAGGCATTGTTCGCTCCCGCGCAGCGGCTACTCACCTGGCCGGGAGCTGAGGCGCCGACATACGTCCAGATCAGCGCGGGCGGGTTCTTCCGACTCTCCTCGACCGGACATTGGATGCTGAGCCCCCTGTCGTCCGACCTTCAGATTCCAACGTTTGCAGGCTGACCGTGCTCGATGCCGCCCTGGATTTGCTTCTCGGGTCGCGCTGCGCCGGATGTGATCGGCCCGGCAGGGCGTTGTGCGCTGCGTGCATCGCCGGGCTCCCGGTCGAGTCCATGACGGTGCGGCCGAGTCCCGCTCCGAACGGACTGATCGAGGTTCACGCTGCAGGCGCCTATGAACACCTGCTCCGCAATCTGATCGTTGCTCACAAGGACCGTAACCGGTTGGCGTTGACCCGACCGCTGGGTTTGGTGCTGGCTGCCGTCATCGGCGCGGTCCTGGATCATCGAAGCGAACGGGTTGTGCTGGTGCCGGTGCCGTCCACGCCGCAAGCGATCCGCAGACGCGGTCAGGACCCGATGCTGCGGGTCGCTCGCCGTGCTGCAGCCGAGCTGAGGCGCGCCGGGGTCTGTTCGGTGAGTGTGTGGACGCCGTTGTCGATGGTCCGTCGGCCGATCGATCAGGCAGGACTTGCCCGTGCGGATCGTTTCGCCAACCTCGACCGTGCGCTCACCGCGCGGTCCGGTGCCATCCAGGCCCTAGCCGGCCGACGCCTCGGTGTCGTGGTGCTGGTCGACGACGTGATCACCACAGGTGCGACGCTTCGCGAGGCGCAGCGAGCACTGGAGCAGGCGGGAGTAGCCGTTGACTCGGCTGCCTGTATTGCGGCGACACAGAGGTTGTCTGAAACATCACCTGGAACAGCAAGCCGANACCTCGGACCGTTCGCGTGCTTTGCTACCGAATTCCTCCGAAGCCGACTAACGTCTATTTATGGAGTCCGTCCGGGTCCGTGGTTGCGTTGGGAGGCACGTGCCGTCGTGGCGCAGGCCATTGCGGTGTGGAGCCGCCCGACAAGCCGAAGCCAGTCGCAGGCAAAGCGGTCCACGTAAGGCGCGGGTTCTCGATCCGCGCCGATCACGGTGCGGCTTAGTCGTAAGTCCTGCCCCCGCCTGTCGTCAGATACGTCGGGACCGGGGAGAAGGTGGGTAGTGGCAGCAAGCTGCGAGAGCCTCAGCAGGCGGGTGTGGGGTCGAAGACCAGGTCGGCCGGACGGACTTCCAATCCTAGGGGTATCCAGTTTCTCGGTGATGCCCATTCTGTAGAGATGACGATCTCACTACTGCCCAGGAGGGTCTGATGGATGTCGTGGTCAAGAGCCGGAACTGCGAAGTCAGTGACAAATTCCGCAGTCATGCCGAGGAGAAGCTGGCCCGTCTGGAGAAACACGACCATCGGATCATCAGGGTGGAACTCGAGGTCACCAGAGAGTCCAATCCCCGTCAGCACGACCGTGCGGTACGGGTGCAGCTCACTGCTTTCTCCAAGGGACCGGTGATTCGGGCAGAGGCCGCGGCCGAGGACAAGATGTCGGCACTGGACCTGGCGTTGTCGAAGATGAGTGGGCAGATGCGCCGGGCTGCCGATCGCAAACGGGTTCACCGTGGCCGGCATGCTCCTGTCTCGGTCGCGCAGGCCCTTGCGGATTCGGTCGCGCTGCCTGCTGCCGACCAGGAGGAGGACGACACCGAAGTCGTACGCCAGGTCGGGCCGATCACGGTGATGGGCGACGGTCCCCTGGTCGTACGTGAGAAGACGCACACCGGGGCCCCGATGACGTTGGACCAGGCGCTGTACGAGATGGAGCTGGTCGGCCACGACTTCTTCTTGTTCATCGACAAGGAGAGTGAGCGCCCGTCGGTGGTTTACCGCCGGCGTGGGTACGACTACGGCGTCATCAGCCTTGACGTTCAGTAGGGCCGGCCGGACGAGGGCCGCCGAAGGCGAGATCGGGCAAAACCGCCCACGGACTAGTCCGTTCGTGCCATGATCCTTCGGTGGCCATAGTCCAAGAGCGTGATTCCGCCGTCGACCGCACCATCAAAGTGCTGGTCGTCGACGATCAGGAGTTGTTCCGGCGCGGGTTGACGTTGTTGCTGGCCGCCGAGGATGACATCGAAGTCGTAGGCGAGGCGGCGGACGGCTCCAGCCTCGTCGATATGGTGCGTGCCACCGGAGCCGAGGTAGTGCTCCTGGACGTGCAGCTGCGCGCCAGCTCAGGAATCGAGGCGTGCGCGCGTTTGAAGGAGGCGGTTCCCGAGTGCCGGGTGATCATGCTGACTTCCAGCGATGCCGAGTCCGATCTGTACGAGTCGGTCAAGAACGGCGCCAGTGGCTATCTGCTCAAGGACTCCTCGATGAACGAGGTGTCCCAGGCTGTGCGCCTGGTAGCCGACGGCCAGTCGTTGATCAGCCCCAGCATGGCGGCCAAGTTGCTGGATGAGTTCAAGGAGATGTCGCGCGCCGACCGTGATGTCACCCCGACCCCGCAGTTGACCGGACGAGAGCTGGAGGTGCTCCGGTTCGTGGCTCAAGGCCTGAGCAACCGCGAGATCGGCAAACTGATGTTCATCAGTGAGAACACCGTGAAGAACCATGTCCGCAACATCTTGGACAAGCTGCAGCTGCACTCCCGCATGGAGGCTGTGATGTACGCGGTCCGCGAGAAGCTTCTCGACATCCCCCAGTAGCCGGTGAACTTAGCACTCTGGACTCGCTGAGTAGCGCGCAAGCGCGTCGCGTCGCGTTGGCCGCCCAGGGTTTCGCCGACNCGACCGCACGACCCCCGACGATGCGCACGCTCGCCCGGACGGTGGCCCGGACCGGCGTAATACAGATCGACTCGGTCAACGTGCTGGCCCGGGCTCACTACATGCCGCTGTACGCCCGGATGNGGCCCTACGATCCTGGTTTGTTGGATCGCGCCGCAGGGCAGCGACCCCGGCGGTTGGTGGAGTACGAGGCACACGTGGCCACATTCATGCCGGTGGAGTTGTGGCCGCAGATGCGTTGGCGGATGCGTCGATTTCAGGAGCGCGGCCAGAAGTGGGAGGCGATCCAACACAATCCTGGTCTGGTGGGGTCGCTGTTGTCCCAGCTGCGTGACGGCGGCGCCAAGACCGCACGTGATCTCGAGGCCGGGCTGCCTCGGGAGAAGCAACATTGGGGCTGGAACTGGTCGGAGGAGAAGAAGGTACTGGAGTTTCTCTTCCTCACCGGCCAGGTCGCGATCGCCGGGCGTAACAGCCAGTTCGAGCGGCTCTACGACCTTGCCGAGCGGGTCCTGCCTGCTGACGTGCTGAACGTGCCCGAGCCGACCGAGCACGAAGCGAAGCTCGAGTTGACCAGGCGTGCGGCGCGATCGCACGGCGTGGCCACGGTGAGGGACCTGGCCGACTACTACCGGTTCGATATCGCCTCTGCCCAGAAAGCTGTCCAGATACTGACCGAGACCGGGGAGCTGTTCCCCGTCGTCGTCGAGGGTTGGGATCGCCCCGCGTACCTGCATCGTGATGCCCGCATCCCACGCAGGGTTGCCGCTCGCGCCCTGCTCAGCCCCTTCGACCCTGTCGTCTGGGAGCGCTCGCGTACCGAATCGCTGTTCGACTTCCACTACCGGATCGGCATCTACACACCGGCCGCGCAGCTGGTACACGGCTATTACGCGTTGCCCTTCCTGCTCGGTGATCGGATCGTCGCCCGAACCGACCTCAAGGCAGATCGGGCAGGATCGGTGCTCGTGGTCAAGGGAGCTTGGGCAGAAGCGGGAGCGCCTGGGGAAACCGCCGAGGAGCTTGCCGCCGAGCTGTGGCGGCTGGCCGGGTGGCTCGGACTCGCCGAGGTGGTGATGGAGCCGGTGGGAGATTTATCCACCAGCCTGTCCGCCACTGTGTCTGCCGCCGCTCGTACCGCTGGGTAGAGTGGCTAAGCACAGTCCGGCTCCCGGAGACAGCTCCGGGGTGGACCCACCGAACAAACGAACCGGGAGCGCGCGTGCCCGCCATCATCGACAAGATCCTCCGTCTCGGCGAGGGCAAGATCCTCCGGCAAGTGGAGGCAGTCGCGAAAGCCGTCAACGCCATCGAGGACGAGTTCGTCGCGATGAGCGACGAGGAGCTCCAAGGGATGACCGAGGAGTTCCGCCAGCGACTGGATGCCGGTGAGACTCTCGACGACCTGATGCCCGAGGCCTTCGCGACGGTCCGTGAGGCCGCCAACCGAGTGGTCGGGATGCGGCACTTCGACGTCCAGATCATGGGCGGGGCTGCGCTGCACATGGGAAATATCGCCGAGATGAAGACAGGTGAGGGCAAGACCTTGGTCGCGACCCTGCCGGCCTATCTCAATGCGTTGTCGGGCAAGGGCGTCCATGTGGTCACCGTCAACGACTACCTCGCCAAGTACCACGCCGAGTGGATGGGCCGTATCTTCCACTTCCTGGGCATGACCACAGGCGTCATCGCGCCGCAGATGTCCAAGCAGGAGCGCAGGGCCTCCTACGCCTGTGACATCACCTACTCGACCAACAACGAGCTCGGCTTCGACTATCTACGCGACAACATGGCCGGCGACATCGAGGAGTGCGTCCAGCGTGGCCACAACTTCGCGATCGTCGACGAGGTCGACTCGATCCTCATCGACGAGGCCCGGACCCCGCTGATCATCTCCGGTCCGACCCAGGACGAGGTGAAGTGGTACACCGAGTTCGCCAAGATCGTCTCGCAGATGACTCGAGACGAGGACTACGAGGTCGATGAGAAGAAACGCACGATTTCGGTGCTCGAGTCGGGCATCACCAAGGTCGAGGACCACCTCGGTATCGAGAACCTGTACGACTCGGTCAACACCCCGCTGATCTCGTTCATGAACAACGCGATCAAGGCCAAGGAGCTCTTCCACAACGACAAGGAGTACGTCGTCATGGAGGGTGAGGTGCTCATCGTCGACGAGCACACCGGTCGCATCCTCTCCGGTCGCCGTTACAACGATGGCCTGCACCAGGCGATCGAGGCCAAGGAGGGCGTGACTGTCCGCGAGGAGTACCAGACCTTGGCGACGATCACCCTGCAGAACTATTTCCGGCTCTACGAGAAGCTGTCGGGCATGACCGGTACTGCGATGACCGAGGCATCGGAGTTCGACAAGATCTACAAGCTCGGCGTCGTGCCGATCCCGACCAACAAACCGATGGCCCGCGACGACCAACGTGATTTCGTCTATCGCACCGAGGACGCCAAGTACAACGCCGTGGTCGAGGACATCGTCGAGCGCCATGGCAAGGGCCAGCCCATTCTGGTCGGCACCGTCTCGGTGGAGAAGTCCGAGTTGCTCTCCGGCCTGCTGAAGAAGCGCGGCGTCGCACACTCGGTCCTCAACGCCAAGCAACACGCAGACGAGGCGAAGGTCGTCGCGATGGCCGGCCATAAGGGCGCGGTCACGGTGGCTACGAACATGGCGGGTCGTGGTACCGACATCATGCTCGGCGGCTCGGTGGAGTTCCTGGCCGACCAAGAACTGCGAAAGCAGGGTCTGGATCCGACGGAGTCTCCTGAGGAGTACGAGGTCGCCTGGCCTGCGATGGTGGAGAAGGTCAAGGCACAGGTCGCAGCCGAGCACGACGAGGTCAAAGAGCTCGGTGGGCTCTACGTGCTAGGCACCGAACGCCACGAGTCGCGGCGGATCGACAACCAGTTGCGGGGCCGGTCCGGTCGTCAGGGTGACCCCGGTGAGTCGCGGTTCTACCTGTCGCTCGAGGACGAACTGATGCGGTTGTTCAAGTCCGACTGGGTCGACCGGATCCTGCTGACCCTCAAGGTGCCAGACGACGTGCCGATCGAGGCTAAGTCGGTGACGAACTCCATCGCCTCGGCGCAGGGCCAGGTCGAATCGCAGAACTTCGACTCGCGTAAGAACGTGCTCAAGTACGACGACGTGATGGATCGCCAGCGCAAAGTCATCTATGCCGAGCGCCGGGCGGTGCTGGAGGGCGCCGATCTGGCCGAGCAGGTTCGCGGCATGATCGACGACGTCGCTCGCGGATACGTCTACGGCGCGACCGACGGGTTCNCCGAGGAGTGGGACCTGGAGAACCTGTGGACGATGCTCAAGCAGGTCTATCCGATCTCGCTCTCGCTCGCCACGATCGAAGAAGAGGCCGGTGGGCGCGAGGGGATCGATCGAGACGAGCTCGTCGAGAAGGTCAAGGCCGACATGCACGCCGCCTACGATGCCCGTGAGGCCGATCTCAGTGAGGAGATCACCCGCGAGTTGGAGCGCCGGGTCGTGCTGTCCGTGCTGGACCGCAAGTGGCGTGAGCACCTCTACGAGATGGACTACCTGCGTGAGGGCATCGGGCTACGGGCCTACTCCCAGCGTGACCCGCTGGTGGAGTATCAGCGCGAGGGCTACGAGATGTTCACCACGATGATGGATGGCATCAAAGAGGAGACCATCGGTTTCCTCTTCAACATCGATGTTCAGGTCACCGCCGATGACGAGGACGACGAGGACGAGACCGACGAGGCCGAGCACGCGCCACATATCACCGCCAAGGGACTGCAATCCCCGCAGCCACAACAGGGGCTGAGCTACTCGGCTCCCTCGGAGAGCGGTGAAGCGGAGCTGGTGGGGTCGGGTTCGGCCTCCAACGCCGATGACCCCTTCGCCGGCACCGGCCGCAACGACCTGTGTCCGTGCGGCTCGGGGAAGAAGTTCAAACGGTGTCATGGTGCGCCGGGTGGTCCGACCGGGTTGATCGCCGAGCTGCGTTAGAAGCCTGCTTGAGTTGGGCACGGGCCCGACTGCTCGGCTTCAAAGCTCCAAGGCCGTACACACCCAGCGGCCGTCGGCGCGCTCGATCCGGGCTGCGACGGCTTGGGACCTGTTCGCGATCCGGACATGGACGCTGACCTCGGCCTTGTGCGGGCCGGGCTGGAAGATGTGCACGCTGCGGACCTGTGCCCGCGACGAACCGATCCGGTCCAACCCACGAGAGCCCATCGCCTTCGAGCGCCGATCGAGCTGCCGGTAGACCACCGGAGATGTCCAGCGCAACAGCTGACTGACTGGACGATCTCCGCTGAGGGCTTCGAAGACCGCGGTGGTGAATCGCGCAGCCCAGGCTCGGAGCTCGCGCTCCTGGGTGGTGGCCACACGGGAGCGCGGCAATGGGACCCGCACATCCGGTGTTGCGGAGGGCGATAGTTCCAGGGCCAGGGTCCCTTGCACCGAGGACGGTTGCCCGACAGCCCGGTGCGCCGTCTGGTCGGATTGCCCGTCCAGACGCTCCTGGCCGGCGGGAACGAACTGGGTACGCAGCTCGCCCGTGCTAGCCATGCTCGGCCCTTGGAACGATCGAGGCCGGTACAGCCAGGCGTTGTCCGGGATGGATGAGGTCCGGGTCGTCACCGATCACCGCGACGTTGTGCCGGTACAGGTCCTGCCAATCCAACCCGAGCCGCTCTGCGATAGCCCACAGGGAGTCACCTGTTCGGACCGTCACGGCTTCTCTGTGTGCGCCGTCAGATCTGCCAGAACCGTAGGAGCTGCCAGGTTCAGCGTTCGCTGCCGGTGCCCGAGGTGTAGAGGGCCCCGGATCGAGCACTGGTCGCTCGGGCAGCGGCAGACCGGCCAACAGTGCGACCATCGGGCTCACTGCCGAGCCAGTTGCTGATCCGGGAATGGGTTGCGGCAACGGCTCTGCAGCCTGGCTGATTATCAGGCCGTTGGAGACCCCGCCGAGTACCGACGACATACCGAGCATCACCGCGACCAGGCGACGTACGAAACCAGGAGCGAATCGGCCGGTGATTCTGATGCTTCCGGTGAGTGCTGCCTCGACTAAGCACAGCGCGAGGCTGAGCGCGAGCCATGCCAGCGCTATTGCCGCGATGCCGTGGAGGCCGTTGGTTAAGGCAGTCGCCACGGACGTTGTCATAGGCATGGTCTTTCCCCATCCTGATTGCCTCAGAAGAAGTCATCAAAAGACATCGAAACACATCGTTTGAACTTGTTTAAGGTATCTAAGGATAGTTAATGCGAAGAGTCAATCGGAGATCCGAATTTGTCCACAGTTGTTGACAGTCCGGTGGATGAGTCACACCCTGAGTGCCATGGACGGTGTCGCTCGCTCTGCTGGTGAACAGGGAGATTGGGAGTACCTGCTGCGCACCCTGGACGATCTCGAGTTGCAAGCAGAGGGGCTTTATCTGGCCGACCGCGAGTTTGCCACCGCGGATCTCGCGGTCTCGCATTACGCGGAGGTGACTCTGCTCGGGCGACTGCGCGCCTCGGTGGACGAGCAGATCCTGGTGCGCCTCGCAGGTCTAACGCTGCGCGGCACGGTTCAGGCCGTCGGCACAGGTTGGATGCTGTTGGCTGCCGGAGCGGCCGAGAACCTGGTCATGGTCGATGTGATCGATTCGGTCCAGGGGCTCACCGAGCAGGCAGTTGCCGAGGCGGCTGTGCCGATCAGCGGTCGCACCAAGCCGCCTTCGGCGCTGCGCCGGCTGGCGCGAACCGGGGAGACGGTCGTGGTGATCCTGACCGACGGCACTCAACTACGGGGAAGGCTGGGTCGGGTCGGAGCCGATTTCGCCGAGTTGCTGGGTGAGGCGAGTGCCGATGGCAATGGGAGGACTCCAGGTGCGGAGCCGACAGTGGTCAGGCTCGGCTCAGTGGCTCTCGTCCGCCGTGGCCCCGACTGAGCCCGGCCGGGCCTCGCGCTTGGCCCGAGCCTTNNGTCGTACTGGCGCTGAATGTAGGCCTCGAGCTCGACGTCCTCGATCCGGTGCACACCGCGCCCGCCGATCTGAATGCTGATCAGATCGCCGCCGGCGATCAACGCCATCACCTGAGGAACTTTCACGTTGAGAACTTCGGCGACTTCGGCCGGAGTGAGAAACCTCGGTGACATGTGAGGCAGTATGGCAGCAGTTGGCAAAGTAGGACAATGTTTGACTCCATCCCGATATTTTCGCCATCGGGCTAGACCAATCGGGCGCCAGATGGTCACCATTGCCCATGGCTATACCGGATT
Source organism: Nocardioidaceae bacterium (assembly GCA_013693815.1). Taxonomy (GTDB): domain Bacteria; phylum Actinomycetota; class Actinomycetes; order Propionibacteriales; family Nocardioidaceae; genus SSC3. The sequence goes on along the minus strand of CP059259.1, from coordinate 2,863,719 downwards.
CGTCATGCTCAGCCCGCTCCCTGTGTCTGTCACCGGGGCCTCCCACAGTTCGTGTCCTCGGGAGGGGATCGCATGACCACCCTGAATCGGCCATGCTCAGCCCGCTCCCTGTGTCTGTCACCGGGGGCCTCCCACAGTTCGTGTCCTCGGGAGGGGATCGCATGACCACACCGCCGCCGTCTGCTGCCGCCAATCGTGCCCGGCGTCCCACCTGGCGTGACCCGCGGTTGGCGTTGGGAGTACTGCTGGTGGCAGTCTGCGGCCTGCTCGGTGCAAAGCTGCTGGGCGATGCCGACAACACGATCGAGGTCTGGGCGCTGCGTCACGAGGTGGGACCAGGTGAGCCTTTGGGCGGAGCCGCATTGACTACTGCCCGAGTCCGCTTCACCTCGGCCGAGCAAGCTGATCGCTATCTGGCCACGAGTCAATCGCTGCCGAGCGGTTTGTCGAGCACCCGAGCGCTGATGGCTGGTGAGCTGCTCCCGCGCGCGGCTCTGAGTGACACCGGAGGCGCGAGCCTGGTGGAGCTCCCGCTCACGGTGCCTGCGACTGGGGTACCCGAGACCGTCAAGGTCGGATCGAGAGTCGATGTCTGGGCAACCAGGAAAGGGACGACCCGCGCTGAGCGGTTGCTTGCAGACGTTCCGGTAGTAGCGCTGTCCTCGACAGGTTCCGGCCTTTCGCCCAGCGTCGAACGGCAGGTGATCGTAGGCCTGGAGCAGGACCAAGCCACCGGGATCGGCGAGATCGTGGGTGCGTTGTCCGATGCCACAATCCTTCTGACCCGGCAGGCCGCGCAATGACGCTTCGATCCAAGACGGCTGTCCTGCTCCTCGCGGACGGCGCGCAGTGGGAGACCGCGGCGGTCCAGTTGTTGGACGGACCGCGGACCACCTTGCTCCAGCGTTGTCTTGATCTGCCCGATCTGGTCGCCTCGGCCCGGACCGGCACTGCGGAGGTGGCGGTGGTCTCGGCCTCGGTTCTAGGGCTCGACGCCGAGGTGGTCGGCCGACTCCACGCCCACGGCTGCTCAGTAGTGCTGATCGGTATCGACNGACCCGGCCTGGCTGGCGCTCGGCGTGGACGTGGTGCTTGCTCCCGAGGCCTTGGAGAACCTCCTGATCGGGTCGAGGCAGTGATGGCCGAGCAAGCTGCCGCACAACCGTCCAGGCTGCGAGAAACCGACCCGATTCTCGGTGGCGGCGTGGATGCGATCGACCAGGAGGTCGCTGACTTGTCCGCGTCCGAGCCTCCCGGTGCCGAGCGGGGTAGTCGCATCGTGGTGTGGGGCCCGGTCGGCGCGCCTGGACGTACCACGGTTGCGGTGGGAGTGGCGACCGAGCTGGCCGCCGACCGCGATGTGCTCCTGGTAGACGCCGATCCGTACGGTGGCACCGTCGCTCAACACCTCGGGCTGCTCGATCAGGCATCCGGACTGCTTGCGACAGCCCGCACCGCCAATGCCGGCAGGCTCACGCTGGAGACTATGGCGGCCACGACCCCGCGCATCGGACGGCGGTTGCGGGTCCTGACCGGCCTGCCCCGGGCCGACAGGTGGATCGAGGTCCGAACTCGGGCCTTCCAGGAGCTGCTCAGACGCGGCAGCCAACTGGCCGATCTGGTCGTTGTCGACGCAGGCTTCTGCCTGGAGGAGCAGACGGACCCGTACGGCACCGCGCAGGCTCGCGTGATGATGACCTTGGAGAGCGTCAGAGCCGCCGATGTCCTGATCGCGGTCGGGACCACCGACCCGGTCGGATTGACGCGCCTGGTCCGAGGTCTGCGCGACCTGTCCGAGATCGTTCCCGGCATGCCGATCGTGGTGGCCCTCAACCGAGTGCGCCCGATTCTCGCCTGGGGGCCTGGGGACCTGGCCGAGGCGATCGGGGCAGTCGCGCCTCATGCGCGCATCGTCGAGCTTCCGGACGATCCGGATGCGGCCGATCGAGCGTTGATGGCAGGACGAGCCATCAACGAGCACGCCGACCCTCCGTTGCGCCGCGCCTTGGCTGAGCTGGCCGAGCTGACGACTTCCGTCGCAGAGATCGCAAAGCCCTAAAGGATCGCATGTTGCGGCATTGTTGAATGCCGTCAGGCATTCAACAACAAGTAGAGACCTGCGGTCGTGTAGAAGACCATGACAGCTAGCAAGGGCAGTTGCCCGGTGAGTTGGTGACGGCGGGGCAGCAGTTTGATGGCGCGGTCGTGGGAGGCGATCACGCCCAGCACATGACCGGTGATCACGGAGGCGACCTTGATGAAGGCGAGCATGGTCGGGTGCATCAAGATCTCTTGATTGATGGTCAGGTTCGCGGTGCCGAGGAGGTTGTCGCCACGGATCATCGGGTCGCTGAGCTGGATCAGCGTGGTTTGGCTCATCACCACGAAGTAGCTGAGGTAGTGGGCCACGACATAGCCGACGATGATCGGTATCACTGCGTGGGCGAACTGGTCGGGCAGGCGTCTGCGACGTGTGCCGGGCTCGACTCCGGTGAACATCGTGGCCAAGCAGAAGGATGCAAAGACCACGATCACGAAGAACAGCAGCCCTAGCAGGTTCAGGGTCTGGCGGGACAGGTCCAAGCTGATGCCGGCCAAGCCCTCCCCTTGGAGCACCTTGGTCCAGGTGGGNGAGTCGCGAAAGCTGTCGAACGCGGTGCTGCCGAACAGCACCGCGATAACCGCGGTCAGGCCCGCAGCGGGGGANGTGCCGTCGAGGTTGCGCAGCGGGCTGCGGACCACCAGGGTCTGGTCGGCAGTGCGCCCGAAGAACGACAGCCGGCCGACCAAGGTCGAGTAGACCTCGAACGGGTCGGCAGCGGCGATCCAACGGTCGCCGAAGATGACAGCGCCGATGAACACGATCGCGATGTAGAGGAGGAACCACAGTCGCAGGTCGACGACGTAGCTGGAACGCTCGTACACCAACTCCATCCACACGAACGCGAAGAGCCCCAGAGCCCCGGGCCACAACCCGACCCGGGCAGGCAGGCGCAGTACGCCCTGGGACGGATCCGTGCCCGTCGCTCGCGTCATCAGCAGATGCAGGGTGCGTACCGGGTTGATGGCCTTGTAGAACGAGCCGAACAGCAGTGAGGCCGGGACGAGGCCGACCCACAGCCACACATAGACGACCCCGAGGAACGGGTTGAGTATCTTGTCGGGACCGGCCACCGCCGCCCAGCCGACGTATCCGGCGAACGCCAGCCCCAGCAACCGGGCAGCCCAGGCGAACCAAGCCGAATCGACCACTCGAGCCAGCCGAGGCACCGGGCGGCCCTGGGTGGCGGCGTCGAAGCGTGGCGTCCGCCAGGCGATGGCAAGCACGATGAAAGAGACCGCGAGCGCCGCCGAGGCGCCCGCGATGGCGAACTGGGAGGGGATGGGGAGGTCCTTGGCCCCTCCGATGCCGTGCTCCAGGATCATGAGTGACACACTTCCACGCATAGGCAAAGCGTCGGCAGCAAGGGGTGCCATGACAGAGCGACTCCGCCTCGAAGACCGCAGGCTCTTCGAGATCGAGTCCGTCAACACTCCGATGCACAACGCGACCCTGGAGATCTTCGAACCCGGTCCTGACGGGTTCGGCTACGAGGACCTGCTGACGCTGGTCGCCGACAGACTGGCCTTCGTGCCGCGTTATCGGCAGCGATTGCGTCAGGTTGCGGTTGGTTTGGCAACGCCCGCCTGGGTGGATGACACCAGATTCGATCTCAGCTATCACATTCGCGAGTCAGCGGTCCCCTCACCGGGCTCGATGAACCAACTTCGCGCCTTGGCCGACCGGATCATCGGCCGTGAGTTGGATCAGAGCCGGCCCCTGTGGGAGCTGTACTTCATCCAAGGCCTCGCGCACGGCAGGTTCGCCCTGTTGGTGAAATCCCATCAATCCTTGGTCGACGGGGTCTCCACCGTCGACCTCGGCCAGGTGCTCCTCGACGTCGACACCGTTGCGCGGGACCGAGTCCTGGACGAGTGGGTTCCGCAGCGACCACCGGCCCAACCACAACTGGTGGCTGAATCGCTTCGCCGGTCATTGGCCGATCCATCGGGTGCGATCGGCTCCACGGTTGGCTTGCTGCGGCAGGGTCTGGGGCGGATCGAGGTCCCGGGCCTGGGTCGTGGCTCGACGGAGGGACCACTCGCGGCAGGGCTCTCGCAGCAGCGTNCTTTCGCGCCGGTCAAGACCGACTTGCAGGACTACCGGGAGGTGCGTTGGGCGCGCGGCGGAACCGTCAACGACGTCATCCTCACCGCCATCGCCGGTGCCTTACGCAGTTGGCTGATGACCCGAGCCGAGGCGGTTCCTGCTTCCGCGGGAATCAAGGCGATGGTGCCGCTCAGTGTCGAGGTGGGTGACCTGGAGCCGACCTCGCTGGGCTCGCAGGTGATCGGGAAGATACTGACCCTGCCGGTCGGTGAGGCAAGTGCGATGGTGCGCCTGGCGCAGGTGTCCTACGAGATGAAGGCGCACAAGGAGACCGGTCGCTCGGTGAGCGCCACCAAGTTGTTGCATACCTCGGGTTTTGCGCCGGCGACTTTCCATGCGCTGGGTTCGCGAGTCGCCGCTTTCGCGCCATCGCGCTCGTTCAGCATCGCGATCACCAATGTGCCCGGTCCTCAGTTCCCGCTCTATCTGGCGGGCAACACGATGTTGGAGAGCTATCCGGTCCAACCCTTGCTACCGGGCCATGCTTTGGCGATCGGGGTCACTTCCTACGACGGCGGCGTCTATTACGGATTGAACGCGGACCGGGACGCGATCCCCGATGTCGACGTGATCGCCCAGTGCATCCAGGAATCGCTGGCCGAGCTCGTCGACACGGCGCGTGAGAAACCGTCCGGCAGGTGATCGGGTTGATTGTCGAGCACATGGGCGCTCTGCATCCCCTGGAGACCGTGTTGGTGATCCTGATCGCCTTCGGGCCGTTCGTGGTGCTGGGTTTCGTCATCTACCTACTGCGTAAGCGAGACCTGGCCCAAGAACAGGCACAGGAGCAGGCCCAAGAACAGGTAGGGCAGCATCCCGACTCGGGGCAGGAGTCAGCGGTCCCCGCGAGCCAAGCGGTCCCGACCTCGGCCTCGGCGACCAGGAACGCCTTCAGTAGCCCCTCGATCACGCTCTCCAGCTTGCCCCCGATCAGCGGAATCTTCACCTTGAGCTCGCCATCGATCGCGTATCGGGTCACCCCGTCGCTCTCGATCAGGTTGATCGAGCCGGATAGTTGGCCCGGCTTGCCGGGGATCGTGAGGTCGAGCTCGGCTTCGGTGGTGCCGACCCAGGTTTCGATCTGCCGGATCACCACCGCATCCCCGACCACCTTCGTGGCGAACGCCGGAACGTTACGGACTGGTTGCTCCTGGGTCACTTCCACGACAAGCGGGGTCCTACCGTCNACCTCGACGGTGAAGTCCGGAGCTTTCACGTAGCTGCACACCTTCTCCCGGAAAGCCGGGTCGGTCAGCATCGCGTAAACCTCGATGGACGGTGCCTGGTAGGTGCTGGTGTGCTCGATTTCATAACGGCATCTTGCCCCAGGACACGTCCAATCCGATCCAGGCGGCACTACTGTCGGTAGTAGTGGCGCAACGGCGCGTCACACAGAAAGGGCCGCGGTCGTGTACACGTCATTAGGGGACACCAAGATCGAGTTGATGGAGCGGGTGGCCGCGCAAGCGGCACACCGGAAGGGCAGTGGGNGACCTCCGCCCGGCATCCTCCTCGATTACCTGAGCGCCTACTACCGGCATGTGGCATCCGAAGACATCGAGAACCGGCCCGAGCTGGACCTGTACGGGGCGGCGGTGAGCCAGTGGAAGGCCGCGGAGGTGCGCCCGCAAGCCACCGCCACGGTGCGGGTCTTCACCCCCTCGGCCAGCACTGACGGGTGGGCGGCCGACGGGCACACGGTTGTCGAGGTGATCACCGATGACATGCCGTTCCTGGTGGACTCGGTCACGATGGAGCTCCTCGCGCAGAATCGAGCGGTGCATCTGGTAGTGCATCCACAGTTCTACGTCCGGCGTGATGTTGCCGGGCAACTGCTCGAGGTGCTGTGCGGAGACGATGATCCTGCTCGGGACGCCAGCTCACGCGCTGATCGCAACGTGACTTGCGAGTCCTGGATGCACGTCGAGATCGACCGGGAGACCGAGCCCGCCGAGCTCGAGGAGATTGCCGCCATCTTGCGCCGGGTGCTCTCTGACGTCCGTGACGCAGTCCACGACTGGGACCGGATGCGCCGTCGTGCTGTCGAGATCGAGGCCGAACTGGGTCTGGACCCGCCGAAGTCCTTGCCGGCCGAGGAGATCGACGAAGGACGGGCTCTGCTGACCTGGCTTGTCGAGGACCACTTCACCTTCCTCGGATATCGCGAGTATCGCCTGGAGGAACAGGGAGATGACGAGGTGCTGCGGCCTGTTCCGGGCACTGGTTTGGGAATCCTGCGTGATGACCCCGACTTGAGCGCAGGCCTGGCCAAGCTGCCTCCGCTGGTCCGGGAGAAGGCCCGGNAGAAGACCCTGTTGGTGCTGGCGAAGGCCAACAGCAAGTCGACCGTGCATCGCCGCAGCAATCTCGACTACATCGGGGTGAAGTCCTTCGACGATGCGGGCGAGGTGATCGGGGAGCGGAGGTTCCTCGGCCTGTACTCCTCTGCTGCCTACACCGAATCGCTGAGGCGGATCCCGGTACTGCGGAAAAAGGCCGAGGCGGTGCTGGAGAGCCTCGGGTTCGACGTGCTCAGCCACAGCGGCAACGCCATGTTCAACGTGTTGGAGACCTATCCGCGCGACGAGCTCTTTCAGACCCCGATCGACGAGCTGGTGCCGATCGTCTCCCAGGTGCTGGCGATTCAGGATCGCCGTCACTTGCGTCTTTTCGTCCGTCGCGACACCTACGGCCGATTCCTGTCCTGCCTGGTGTATCTGCCACGGGACCGCTACAACACCACGGTGCGGGAGCGGATCGCCGCGATCCTCACCGAGCAGCTCGGCGGCGAGAGCATCGAGTACACAGCGCGGGTCAGTGAGTCGCTACTGGCCCGGCTCCACTTCGTGGTTCGCCCACCCGCCGACCAGATGGCGCGGTTGGACTACGACGTCACCGATATCCAACGACGGCTGGCCGAGGCCGCCCGGTCTTGGCGCGACGACTTCACCGCCGCGTTGATCAGCGAGTACGGGGAGGAGGACGGAGCCTGGCTCGCACACCGCTATGCGGATGTGTTTCCCGAGTCCTACAAGGAGGACTTCTCGCCCCGGACCGGAGCTGTGGACCTGGGACGGCTCGAGGCCCTTNCCCTTGAGGGTCTGGGTCTGGCCTTCTACGAGCCGCTCGACGCCGGTCCCGGCGAGGCTCGGCTGAAGGTGTACCGGGTCGGTTCCCCGATGTCGTTGTCGGCAGTGCTACCGGTGTTCGCGGGCATGGGTGCCGAGGTGGTCGACGAGCGTCCGTACGAGTTGGACGGCTTGCCGCACCCCTCTCGGATCTACGACTTCGGGCTGCGCTACGCCCAGGCCATCCCCGAGGGCGCCAGGGACTTGTTCCAAGACGCCGTCCGCGCAGTGTGGGACGGGTTCAACGAGAGCGACGGGTTCAATGCGCTGGTGCTCGGCGCCGGCCTGACCTGGCGGCAAGCCGCCGTGCTGCGCGCATACGCCAAGTACATGCGCCAAGGCGGGACTCCGTTCGCGCAGGACTACCTGGAAGAGACTCTGCGCAACAACATCGACATCACCCGGCTTCTGGTCGATCTGTTCACCGCGCGTTTCGATCCGGCGATCGTCGACGAGGCCGCTCGGGCGCAGAGCTGCGAGGCTGTCGAGGCCAAGATCGCCCAGGCGCTGGACGACGTGAAGTCCTTGGACCACGACCGCATCCTGCGCTCGTATCTGACCGTCATTCGGGCGACCGTGCGGACGAACTACTTCCGCGCCGACGCCGATGGCGCGATCAAGCCGTTCATCTCGTTCAAGCTGCGACCCGTCGACATCCCCGAGTTGCCCGAGCCGCGGCCCAAGTACGAGATCTTCGTGTACTCGCCGCGGGTGGAGNGGNTGCACCTGCGTTTCGGGCTGGTGGCCCGCGGAGGTCTGCGCTGGTCGGACCGCCGCGACGACTTCCGCACCGAGGTGCTCGGCCTGGTCAAAGCCCAGATGGTGAAGAACACCGTGATCGTGCCGGTCGGCTCCAAGGGCGGGTTCTTCTGCAAGCAGCTTCCCGACCCGAGCAGCCGGGAGGCGTGGCTGGCCGAGGGAGTTGCGTGCTACCAGACGTTCATCTCCGGTCTGCTCGATGTCACCGACAACCTCGTCGGTGGTCAGGTCGTGCCCCCGCCGCAAGTGGTGCGTCACGACGGGGACGACTACTACCTGGTGGTCGCTGCCGACAAGGGAACCGCCAGCTTCTCCGACATCGCGAACGCGGTGTCGATCGAGTACGGCTATTGGCTCGGGGACGCGTTCGCTTCCGGTGGCTCGGTCGGGTACGACCACAAGGCGATGGGCATCACCGCCCGTGGCGCCTGGGAATCGGTCAAACGGCACTTTCGCGATCGCGGAATCGATTGCCAGAGCCAGGACTTCACCTGTGTCGGAATCGGGGACATGTCAGGTGACGTGTTCGGCAACGGCATGTTGTGCTCGGAGCGCACCCGGCTCGTCGCGGCCTTCGACCATCGCGACATCTTCCTCGACCCCGACCCGGATGCGACTATCTCCTACGCGGAACGGAAGAGGCTCTTCGAGTTGCCTCGTAGCAGCTGGCAGGACTACGACAAGGCGCTGATCTCCGAAGGTGGCGGGGTCTTTTCCCGGACTACCAAGAAGATCCCGATCAGCAGCCAGGTATGCCGGGCGCTGGCACTTCCGGAGCAGACGACCACGTTGACACCGNGGGAACTGATCACCGCGATCCTGCTCGCCGATGTCGATCTGCTGTGGAACGGCGGGATCGGCACCTACGTCAAGAGCGAGCTGGAGACCAATGCCGATGTCGGCGACAAGGCCAATGACGCCATCCGGGTCGACGGCGGGGAACTGCGGGCCAAGGCGGTGGGTGAGGGTGGCAACCTGGGCTTCACCCAGCTCGGCCGGATCGAGTACGCGCTGGCAGGTTGCGGTGGCAAAGGGGGCCGGATCAACACCGACTTCATCGACAACTCCGCAGGCGTCGATACCAGCGACCACGAGGTCAATATCAAGATCCTGCTCGATGGCGTGGTTGCGGCCGGTGACCTGACAACGAAGCAACGCGGGGAGTTGCTCGCCTCGATGACCGACGAGGTCGCTCACCTCGTGTTGCGCGACAACTACGAGCAGAACGTCGCGCTCGGCAGCGCCGCCGCCCAGAACGCCGCGCTGCTTCATGTGCACGAGGACTGGATCCAACGCCTGGAACGCGAGGGTCACCTCGACCGGGAGCTGGAGTTCCTGCCGTCCACCAAGCAGGTGCGTGAGCGGGCCGAATCGAAGCTCGGGCTGACGGTGCCGGATNTGGCGGTGATCTTGGCCTACACCAAGATCTACCTGGAGGAGGAGTTGTTGGACTCCACCTTGCCGGACGACCCGTTCTTGCGGTCCGACCTCTTCGAGTACTTCCCGACTGCGATGCGGGAGACCTATCGCGACCAGATGCTCGCCCATCCGCTGCACCGCGAGATCGTGGTCACCCAAGCTGTCAACGAGCTCGTCAACGGCTCGGGCATCACCTTCTTTCCGCGCTTGTCGGAGGAGACCGCGGCCTCGGCGGAGGAGTTGGTGCGCGCGAACTTCGTGGCGCGGGAGATCTTCGGCTTCCGTGAGCTGACCGACGAGATCAATGCCTTGGACAACCTCTTGCCCGCTGCGTTGCAGACCTCGATGCGACTGGAGGTTCGAACCCTGATCGAGCGGGTCAGCCGCTGGCTGATCCTGCATCGACGGCCACCATTGGACAGTCAGGCGACGGTCGATTTCTTCCTGCCCGTCGTCAAACCGGTGTTGGCCGCGTTGCCTGGCCTGCTCACCGGCCGCGAGCTCGATGCGTTCAGTGCTCGTCAGGAATTGCTGACGGACCAGGGCGTGTCGCAGGATCTGGCTGCTCGGATCGCGTCGATGCCACCGGCGTACTCGTTGCTGACTGCCACCGAAACCGCACAACGCACAGGTATCGATCCGACGGAGGTCACCCGCTTGCATTTCGCGCTCGGCGAGCGGTTGGGGCTCTCGGAGCTCATCTCGCGCATCTTGGCGTTGCCGCGTGATGACCGTTGGCAGACCATGGCCCGGGCAGCGCTGCGCGAGGATCTGCATGCGGTGCACGGCCGGCTCACCGCCCAGGTACTGGCAGAAACCTCCGAGCGGCAATCGGTCGCCGAGCGGATCGCGGATTGGGAGGACGACGACGAGGTCGTCGTCACCAGGGCGGTGAACACGTTGCACGAGATCTGCTCCGACGACGAGGCGGACCTGGCCAGGTTGTCGGTGGGGCTGCGGGTAGTGCGGACGCTGCTACGCGCCTAGCTCCTCGGTGGATTCCGGGGCCTCGGGGCTTCCTCGCCGCGCGCGGACTTCGCTGCGGCCACGCTCTTCTGCAGGGCCGCCAACAGGTCGATGACCTCACCGCTGGCCGGAGCCTCTTCCGGTGCCTTGGTGACCTCGCCGCCCTCGAGCTTTGCCTCGACCAGGGCGTGGACCGCCTCGGCGTAGTCGTCTTCGTAGTCCTCGGGGTCGTAGTCGCCGGCCAGGGTCTCGATCAGCATCTTGGCCATCGCCAGCTCTTGTGGCTTGGGTGCCTCGATGTCGTTGATGCCGGCGAAATCGGGTTCGCGGATCTCGTCGGGCCACATCATCGTCTGCATCACGATCACGTCGTCACGTACCCGCAGTACTGCCGTGGTCATCCGGGTGCGCAGCGACACCGTCGCCACGGCTACCCGGTCGGCGCCGGCCAAGGCGTCGCGCAGCAGGGCATACGGTTTGGCGCCGAGTGTCTCCGGCTCCAGGTAGTAGGACTTCTCGAACAGGATCGGATCGATCTGATCACGGGGCACGAACTTCTCCACGGAGATCTCGCGGCTGCTGGTGGCCGGTAGCTCGGCCAGGTCGGCGTCATCGAGGATGACCATCTGGCCGTCCTCGGTCTCGTACCCTTTGGCGATATCGGAGTAGGAGACCTCCTCGCCGTCGAGGCTGCAGATGCGCTGGTACTTGATCCGCCCGCCGTCGCTCGCATGCACTTGTCGGAAGGAGATGTCGTGACTCTCGGTCGCCGAGTACACCCGCACCGGCACACTGACCAGGCCGAAGGACACCGCTCCCTTCCAGATCGCTCTCATGCTGCTCACGGTACCCAACCTTCGAGGGGTGCCTCGACAGGAATGCCATGAAGGGAAATCCCTGGAAGGATGCCGGTATGCGTCCGATGCTCGCCACTCGCGGCACGACTGTGCCGCTCGGACCGGGTTGGCAGCACGAGGTCAAGTGGGACGGGATCCGGCTCTTGGCCCAGATCGATGCCGGGCGATTACGGTTGACGACCCGCAACGGCAACGACGTGACCGCCCATTACCCGGGGTTGGCCGGGTTGGCTGGGTTGGGCCGCGGTGCTGTGTTGGACGGTGAGGTGGTCGGCTTTCTCGACGGGCGACAGACGTTCGCGGCTCTGGGCGACCGCACCGACCCGGTGACGTTCATGGCGTTCGACCTGCTCGAACTGGATGGTTACGAGCTGGTCGGCCAGCCGCTGTCGATGCGGCGGCAGTTGCTGGAGGCGCTCGAGCTGGATGGCCCGGCGTGGAAGACACCTCCGGTCTACGACGACGGACAGGCACTGTTGCAGGCCGCCGTCGATCAAGGCCTGGAGGGCATCGTGTCCAAGCAACTGGAGTCTCGCTACGAGCCTGGTCGCCGGTCGGCCTCCTGGCTGAAGTTCGCGCACCGGGAATCAGGCTCCTACCTGGTGGGAGGTTTCCGATTCGAGAACGGATCGTTGACCAGGCTGGGTGCGGTGCTGGTGGGTGAGCCTCGGCGGGAGCTACGGTCCGGGGGTTCGGTGATGCCGGGTGGGGCANTGAGTTATCGAGGGCGGGTCGGCAGCGGTATCGCCGGCAAGCAAGGCGCGCGGCTCATGCAGGCCTTGGAGTCGCTGGTCGAAGCAGAGTCACCTTTCGCCGACGAGGTGCCGGTCGTGGATGCCGTAGGCACGGTGTGGGTGCGTCCGGAGTTGGTGGTCGAGGTCGCTTCGCTCGGGCTGACCCCGGCGCGTCGGTTGCGTCAGCCTGCCTACCTGGGGATGCGCGTCGACCTGTCTGCTCAGNGATCTGCTCGATGGCTGACCGACCGGGTCGCGGGGTTTGCGATGGCTGAGAGTGCGGTCCGGGTCACCGTCGAGGGCCGTACGCTCGCGCTGAGCAACCTGGGCAAGGTGCTCTATCCGAATACCGAGACGACCAAGGGCGAGGTGCTGGACTACTACGCCCGGGTCGCCCCCGTGTTGTTGCCGCACCTTCGCGACCGTGCGGTCACCCGGATCCGCTGGCCGCACGGCACCGGCGAGGCGTCCTTCTTCGAAAAGAACCTGCCCTCCGGCGCGCCGAGTTGGCTACCGCGAGTCGAGGTGCCGACCACAGGTTCGCGCAGTGATTCAGGCGCGAGTGTGTTGAGGTTTCCGCTGATCACCGACCTTGCAGCGTTGACCTATCTGGTGAATCTGGCCTCGCTCGAGTTACATGTGCACCAGTGGACTGTTGCCCGTGCCACGACTGATGGCGACCTGAACGATGGCGTCGAGAACGACCAGGTCGAGTTGGGCAACCCGAACAGGATGGTGATCGACCTGGACCCCGGCGATCCCGCCGACCTGCAGGAGTGCGCACAGGTGGCGCTGCTGGCGCGGGATCGATTGGCGGACCTTGGTCTGTCCTGTGCTCCGGTCACCTCCGGAAGCAAGGGGATGCATCTGTACGCCGCGTTGTCGGGGAGGTTGAGCGCTGATGAGGTGACCCATGTGGCTCGCGAGCTGGCTGTCTCCCTGGAGGCCGACAACCCGCTGGTCGTATCGCGGATGACCAAGTCATTGCGCCGGGGCAAGGTCTTCTTCGACTGGTCACAGAATGCGGGCAGCAAGACCACGATCACGCCGTACTCGCTGCGCGGGAGGCTCANNCCCTATGTCGCGGCGCCGCGCACTTGGGAGGAGATCGAGGAGGGCGCCGAGGACCCTCACGGGTTGGGCCAACTCCGGTACGACGAGGTGCTTACGCGGGTCGAGCGCGATGGTGACATTTTCGGTGAGCTCCTAGCGGGCGCCTGAGTCGCGAGCGCACGGCCTCCTCGGGTGGCCGGCTGTCTCCTCCGTGAGCTGCCCTGGTCAAAGTTGCTATCGGTTCGAGCAAATCCACTAGAGTCCCCTGAAAGCCGTAAATAGGATTAAAGGGACTAATGGTCAGGATGCGTCGAGGTGTCGCGCTGCTCGCCTGCGTGGTGACAGCGCTGTCGCTGGCCGGCCTGGCGAGCGTCGGAAGTGGCGCTGAACAGACATCTGATGAACGGTCGACGGACAACGTTTCCCGGTCCTGGATTCGTTGGAGTGGTCCCATCCCGAGATCGTGCATGTCGACCGACGGCTGCGAATCGGTGCGGAACCCCATCGCAAGCAGGTGCGTACCGGGCACCGGATCTGGGTGCGCGGGGCCGTCAAGGTCCGGGCGGGCAAGCAAGCCCGCAAGCGCCTGGTGCGACTCCAGGAGAGGATCGACGGCGACTGGCGGCCACGCGCGCGGAAGCTGACGAAACGCACCGGGAGCTACCGGTTCGTGGTCAAGGCAGGGCAGCGGGAGCGAGTCCGGGTGTTCCGGGTGGTCGCCCCGCGTAGCCACGGTTTACGCCGCGCCCACACCAAGCCGATCCGGGTACGTGTCGTGACACCCGCCGTCAAGCCGACCCCGTCACCGTCTCCAGAACCGACGCCGAGCTCCACTCCGAGCCCGTCACCGACGGGGCCGACTCCCACGCCCGAACCCACCGGATCTCCTACCCCAGCGTGAGCCCGAGTGCTACTCCTAGTGCGAGCCCCTCGGCGAGCCCGAGTCCGAGTGCTAGCCCCAGCGCCAGTCCCACTGCGAGCCCTCCGGGTCCGCCGGTGGTAGCTCCCGAAGGGCCGAGCGTCAGCGCCGGTCAAGGCAGCGCAGGCGACTGGACGTTCATGTCCTCGGCGGGAGCCAGGTGGAACCCCTGCTCGGTGATCCGCTGGCGCTACAACTCCTCCGGTGCGTACTCGGGCTCGCGTGAGCACGTCGAGAGAGCCCTTGCCCGGATCACCTACTACACCGGGCTGCAGTTCTCTTATGCCGGTACCACCAGCTATGTCCCCTACGCCGGTGGCAGCGCACCCAGCGATGCCGACTTCTTCATCGGCTGGGCAGATGCAAGCCAGGTCTCCGGATTGGCCGGTGGCGTGGTGGGCATCGGCGGATACGCCTCTGTCGGGGTATCGGGTAAGGACGTCGGTCAACGCATCGTTCGCGGGCAGCTAGTCCTCGATCTGGAAGCCAAGCTCCGCAACGGCTTTGCCGACTCCGGCAACCCCACCTGGGGCCAGGTGATGATGCACGAGATCCTGCACGCTCTGGGATTGGGCCATGCCTCTGGTTCCATGCAGGTGATGGCAGGTTCGGTATCCCCCTTGAACCACAACCTCGCTGCCGGCGATATCACCGGTATGGGCCGCATCGGCGCTGCCAACGGTTGTCTCTAGCAGCCGCTGCTTATCTTTGTCGTGAGTTGGGATGAACATCTGTCCCAGTTGCCTCACTGTTGCTCATAGGTCACGAGTTTGTCCACATTTCTGAAATGACTACAGACAGCCGCACCTGAATAGGTTTAGAACCAGTGCATGGGGGACGACATTCTCGGGGTTCTCGACGCTGCGCTGCGAGATTCTGTGCGTCGGGAGGGTCTTGACCCGGTCGGGGATACGCATCGGGTTCGGCGATTGGCCGAGCAGGTCGTCAACGAGCACGATCGCCGCAGCCTGACCGGCGCGGTGCTGCCGCTGGCCGACTCGCGGGAGGCGGTCGAGGTCCTCGTTGCCAATGTGGCCGGGTTCGGGCCGTTGCAGAAGTTCCTCGAGGACGACGAAGTCGAAGAGATCTGGATCAACGAACCAACCAGGGTCTTTCTTTCACGAAGGGGCCGGCACGAGCTCACCTCGGTGATACTCACAGCGGCGCAGGTCGATGAGCTGGTCGAGCGGATGCTCAAGTCCAGCGGTCGGAGAGTGGACCTGAGTCAGCCATTCGTGGATGCGCTCTTGCCGGGCGGTCATCGGCTGCATGTCGTGCTCGAGGGGATCGCGCGGGATTTCCGAGCTGTCAACATCCGCAAGTTCGTGCTGCGGGCATCTCGACTGAGCGAGCTGGTTGCGCTCGGTTCGCTGACTCGGCGGGCAGCGGCGTTCCTGGAAGCAGCGATCGCAGTCGGGCTCAACACGATCGTGTCGGGATCGACAGCTGCAGGCAAGACGACCTTCCTGAACTGCTTGGCAGCTGCGATCCCTGGCACGCAGCGGATCGTCAGTTGCGAGGAGGTCTTTGAACTTCAGTTCTCCCATCCTGACTGGGTGGCGATGCAGACCCGACAGGCCGGGCTGGAGGGCACCGGCACGGTCACCTTGCGCGATTTGGTCAAGGAGAGCTTGCGGATGCGACCTAGCCGGATAGTGATCGGTGAAGTGCGCGCCGAGGAGTCGCTGGATCTGTTACTTGCCCTGAATGCGGGTATGCCAGGGATGGCGACCGTGCACGCCAACAGCGCCCGGGAGGCCCTGGTCAAGTTGTGCACGCTGCCGCTTCTGGCCGGTGAGAACATCTCGGCCCGGTTCGTGGTGCCGACAGTGGCGGCCTCGGTCGACCTGGTCGTGCATCTGGGTATCGACCATGAAGGTCAGCGACGGGTCGAGGAAATCGTCGCTGTGTCCGGCCGGGCCGAAGGCGACACCATCGAGTCCGAGGTGTTGTTCGCCCACGACGGCGAGCGACTGCGCAGATCCTCCGGGCAACCGCCCCGGCTCGACCGCTTCGAGCGGCTCGGGATCGATATCGCCGCATTGCTGCGTGAGGACTTCTGATGGGACTCGCGCTCGGGCTGGGGACGGGGATCGGGGNTCGTCCTGATCTGGCTCTCCTTTGTGAGTCCTCATCAACCTCGGGCCCGTCGTCGCCGTGGCCCAGGTGTCTCGCGTAACACATTGTTGGCTTGCGTTGTCGGTGCTGTCCTGTGCGCACTGGTCGTCCAAGCATTGACCCGCACTCCGACGGTGGCTCTTGCTTTTGCTGTTATCGGCGGATACCTGCCGTACGCCGTGGCGCAAGGGCGGGTACGCAATCGTCGCCGGGAGCGCGCCGAGGCCTGGCCCGACGCGGTGGACAACCTCGCTTCCGGCGTACGAGCAGGGTTGTCGCTCGCCGAAGGTCTCGCCGGCCTGGCGATCCGTGGGCCGGAAGTTCTCCAGCCCGCGTTCGCGTCGTTCGCGGCCGACTATCAGGCGACCGGCCGGTTCGCGGACTCACTGGATCGGCTGAAGGAGCGCCTGGCCGATCCCGTTGGTGACCGGGTCTGCGAAGCCCTGCGGATCGCCAGAGAGGTAGGTGGCGGGGACCTCGGCAAGCTCTTGCGGAATCTCTCTCAGCATCTGCGTGAGGATGCTCGCACTCGCGCAGAGTTGGAATCTCGCCAGGCCTGGGTCGTGAACAGCGCCAAACTTGCCGTCGCAGCTCCGTGGTTGGTGTTGCTGATGCTCAGTTTCCAGCGTGAGGTGATCGTTCGATATGCCTCACCTACCGGTGCGCTGATCCTGGCGATCGGCGGACTGGCATGCCTGGTCGCCTACCGGTTGATGGTGCGCATCGGTCGGCTCCCCGACGAGCGGCGGGTGCTGGCATGAGCGAAACGTCGGTTGCAGCATGAGCCTGTCCACTTGGGGTCTGGTCCTTGGAACAATCACCGGTCTGGCCGCCGTGTTGATCGCCTCGCGGGTGGCTGCGATGCGCCGCTCCGACTTCGCCGTTCGGGTGCTGCCCTACCTTGCCGACATCCCTGAGCTCGGCCCGCCGACGATTGTCGGTACGCCGATCCGTGCATTGGTCGGCAGAACTGCTGCCACTTTGGATGACCTCCTCGGTGGCAACTCCTCTGTTCGCCGCAAGATCGAGCGCGCTGGTTTGTCGATGACGGTCACGGATTTTCGCGTCGAACAGCTCACCTGGGGAGTGATCGCCGCCGGAGNNGCTGGCAGCTTTGCCGTTCTCCTGGTTCGCGACACCGACCGCATCGTCCCGGTCCTGATCTTGTGCTGTGTGTCGTTCGTGTTAGGTCTGCTGTTACGTGACAACCGACTCAGCGCCCAGGTCAGACAACGCGAGGAGCGCATTCTTGAGGAGTTTCCGGCGGTCGCCGAGATGCTGGCGCTGTCGGTGGCCGCGGGTGAGGGGCCGGTGGCGGCAATCGAGCGGGTTTGCAGTCGCTCTCATGGCGCGTTGTCGGGCGAGCTCGGCCGGGTGCTGGCCGAGATCCGGGCGGGTGCCACGGTGGCTGACGCACTGGACAACCTGGCTCGTCGCTCCGGGCAACCGGTCGTTGCACGGTTCGCTGCGGGTCTCGCGGTTGCTCTCGAGCGGGGTACTCCACTGGCCGACGTGCTGCACGCGCAAGCAGGCGATGTGCGAGAAGCGCGGCGGCGGACCCTCATCGAATCCGGTGCGCGCCGCGAGGTCGCGATGATGGTGCCGGTTGTCTTCGTGGTGTTACCGGTGACTCTGCTCTTTGCTTTCTACCCCGGGGTTATCGGCCTGAATCTGGTGGTCCCGTGACTGTGCTGGATTGGCCCAGTTTAGCGCCCCTGCGGGCCTCGCATGACCTTCAACCTTCCGCCATCTGTGAACAGGAGGAGACAAATGAACAACTGGATGCGCACCGTCGCCGCTCGGTGTCTGACTCGCCGAGGACGTGACCAACGTGGCGATATACCGGGGTGGGTTTTGGTAACAATAATGACAGCCGGCTTAGTTGCTGCGATCTGGGTGGTGGCTGAACCACAACTCAAGGACCTGCTCAGCAACGCGCTGTCCTCGGTAAACTGAGCAGGTTGATGGCCCGTTTCGGCCGGCGCGAGTGTGCCCGGGACGAACGCGGGGTCGCGGTCGTCGACTTCGTCTTGGTGCTGGTGGTGTTGTTGCCGCTCGTCCTCGGCATCGTGCATGTGGCGTTGGTGCTGCATGTCCGCGCCACCTTGACGTCGGCCGCCAGCCAAGGTGCTCGGTATGCCGCCACTATCGATCGCGGCCCTGAGGCCGGTGCGCAACGTAGCCGTGAGCGGATCCGTGGCGCGCTCGCCGACAGGTTCGCACGCGAGGTGGTGGCGCGAGAGATCAGTCGTGGCGGCGTGCCGGTAGTCGAGGTGGAAGTCATCGCCGAGGTCCCGCCGCTGGGATTATGGGGACCGGCAACCCGGGTGCGAGTCAGCGGACACGCGCTTGCGCAACCGNGCTGTCGAGGGAACAACGCCGTGAGAAAGCAGCGTGAGCAGCGCGGCTCGGCGTTGATCGAGGTGGTCTGGTTGAGCCTGCTGCTCCTGATTCCGTTGGTCTATGTCGTCGTGTCGGTTTTCCAGCTCCAGCGTGGCGCCTTCGCGGTCACCGAGGCCGCCCGGGCTGCTGGTCAGGCCTACGCGGGCGCACCTGACGAGGCCTCTGGACGGGCACGGGCACAGGCAGCCGCCCGGCTTGCGCTCGCCGACCAGAAGCTCGGTGACGAGGGCTTGTTGGTGCGCATCACCTGCCGGCCAGATCCGGGCAACTGCCTCGCGCCAGGCGCCACTATCGAGGTGCGCATCGATTACGCGGTCAAACTGCCGTTTATGCCCGCGGTGCTTGGCAGTGACACTCCCCAGATCCAGGTTGATGCGACGCACGCCCACCCCTACGGCACCTTCCGGGAGGACCGATGAGGTTTTCCCGGAATGCCCGGCCTATGGACGAGCGCGGCCAGGTTTCGGTGCTGGTGATCGGCTTCTTCTTGCTCGCGGTAACGCTGGTCGTCGTGGTGGTCAACGCCTCTGCCGCCTACCTGCGCCATGATGGGCTGGCCAACCTCGCGGATGCGGCAGCCCTGGCCGCGGCTGACGGTGTCAAAGCTGAGCAGGCCTACCGCGGCGACATCGACAGCGACCAGATCGATTTGCAGGTCGCCTCCCGGTACGCCGGCGCCTATCTGGAACAGGTCGGCGCCAGCCGGCACTATCCCGGAGTTCAGGTGCAGGTTGGTGCCAGCGGGGATCGGTGACGGTCCGGTTGGTCTCGCCACTGGATCTGCCGCTCGTGCCACCGGGCTGGTCGGACTCACACACCGTCAGTGCGACGGCTGCGGCCTACGTGGTTGTCACTGACTAGCTCGGAGTATGGGGGACGGGAACAGGCAGCGGCACGCCTCATTACCTGCATCCAGGCTGGTTCACGTCGCGCGGGTAGCCTTGCGTCTTGTGGCAGGCCCAGACTTCGACACCCGGATCAAGCAGCTCCAAGCGACGATGCACACCATCGAGCAGGTGCTCGACCTCGACGCGATGCGCGCTGAGATCGCCGCATTGGGAGAGCAGGTGGCTGCTCCTGACCTGTGGGACGACCAAGCCAACGCCCAGAAGGTGACCGGGCGGTTATCGGCATTGCAAGGCGAGCTGGAGCGCTTCACCACGCTGCAGGGCAGGCTGGACGACGTCGAGGTGCTGGTCGAGCTCGCCAACGAGGAGAGTGATACCGAATCGCTTACCGAGGCCGAAACCGAGCTGGAGCGGGTCACCAAATCCGTCGAGCAGCTCGAGGTGCGGACCCTGCTGTCCGGTGAGTACGACGCCCGTGAGGCCCTGGTCACGATTCGGTCTGGCGCAGGCGGGGTAGATGCTGCCGACTTCGCCGAGATGCTGATGCGGATGTATACCCGCTGGGCCGAGCGCAACAAGTACGGAGTGGAGGTCTTCGACACCTCTTATGCCGAAGAAGCCGGCATCAAGTCCGCCACCTTCGCGGTGCACGCCNCCTACGCGTACGGCACCCTCTCGGTCGAGGCGGGAACCCACCGGCTGGTGCGGATCAGCCCGTTCGACAACCAGGGCCGTCGCCAGACCAGCTTCGCGGCGGTCGAGGTGGTGCCGGTGTTGGAGCAGACCGATGAGATCGAGGTGCCTGATGAGGAGATCCGGGTCGACGTCTACCGCTCCAGCGGCCCCGGAGGCCAGTCGGTCAACACCACCGACTCCGCGGTGCGCCTGACCCACCTGCCCACTGGCATCGTGGTCTCCTGTCAGAACGAGAAATCCCAGTTGCAGAACAAGGCCTCGGCGATGGTGATCCTCAAAGCCAAGCTGCTCGCGGTCAAGAAGGCCGAGGAGGCCGCCCAGCTCAAGGAGCTCAAGGGCGACGTGCAGGCCAGCTGGGGTGACCAGATGCGCAGTTACGTGCTCAACCCCTACCAGATGGTCAAGGACCTACGCACCGAGCACGAGTCGGGCAACCCGCAATCGGTGCTCGACGGCGACATCGACGACTTCATCGAGGCCGGCATCCGCTGGCGCCGTGGAGCAGAGAAGGCCACCGCATGATCAAGTTCGAGAACGTCACCATGACCTACCCGGGGCAGGCGCGCCCGGCCTTGGAGAAGGTCAGTGTCGAGGTCGAGAAGGGTGAGTTCGTCTTCCTGGTCGGGTCCTCCGGCTCGGGCAAGTCGACCTTCCTGCGCTTGACGCTGCGTGAGGCGCGTGCGACCACCGGCCGGGTGTATGTGGCCGGCAAGGAGATCAACCGGCTCGCCTCCTGGAAGGTGCCGGCGCTGCGCCGTCAGATCGGCACGGTCTTCCAGGACTTCCGGTTGCTTCCCAACAAGACGGTTGCCGAGAACGTTGCTTTCGCGCTTCAGGTGATCGGCCGGCCGCGTGCCCAGATCAAGCAGGTCGTACCCGAGACGCTTGCGCTGGTTGGGCTGGAGGGCAAGGGTGACCGGATGCCCGACGAGCTCTCCGGTGGTGAGCAACAGCGCGTGGCGGTCGCCCGGGCGTTCGTGAACCGGCCGATGATCTTGATCGCGGACGAGCCCACCGGAAACCTCGACCCCGAAACCTCCGTCGGCATCATGAAGCTGCTCGACCGGATCAACCGGACCGGGACCACGGTGTTGATGGCAACCCACGACGCCGGCATCGTCGACCAGATGCGCAAGCGCGTCATCGAGCTGGCAGGTGGCCACATCGTGCGCGACCAATCCCGCGGCGTCTACGGCTACCAGCACTGAGAGGCCTGGAACAAGAACGTGCAGATGACGTATGTGTTCTCCGAGCTGGGGAACGGAATCCGCCGCAACCTGTCGATGACCATCGCGGTCATCACCACGATCTTCGTCTCGCTGACGCTGGTCGCGTTGGGCTTCCTGCTCAACCAGCAGGCCAACAAGGCCGAGGACTACTGGGGTGATCGGCTGCAGATCACCGCGTTCATGTGCACCCCGGTTTCGCCGCAGGCCAGCTGCATCGATGGCGCGGCCACCGAAGCGCAGAAGGCCGAGGTCGAGGAGGTCCTCGAGTCCAACCCCCAGGTCGAGGATTGGCGCTTCGAAACCAGTCAGCAGGCCTACGACAAGTTCCGCAGCCTGTACGACGGCAAGAGCGGTGAGACCGAGCAGGCAGTGCTCGACTCGATGTCGCCTACCGACTTCCCCGAGTCGTACTGGGTGACCTTGAAAGACCCGCAGGAGTTCCGGGGTGTCAAGTCCGAGCTGCTGGGTATTCAAGGAGTCAGTGACGTCCGGGATCTCCGCGACGTCCTCAAACCGCTCTACGTGATCATCTCCGGGCTCAAGTACGGCGCGATCGGTATCGCAGCTTTCCTAGTGCTGGCCGCGATCCTCCAAGTGGGCAACACGATCCGGTTGGCGGCGCTGGCCCGCCGTCGCGAGATCGGGATCATGCGGCTGGTGGGAGCATCCAACTGGTACATCCAGCTTCCCTTCTTGATGGAGTCGCTGTTCGCTGCCCTGGTGNGGGTGGGGTTGGCGGCTGCCGCGGTCGCCTTGTTCATGGTGGTCGTGATCTACGGATATCTCGGTGATTCGACGCTGGTCCCGTGGGTCACGTGGGCTGACGCGGGACAGGCGGTCATGTGGATCGGACTGCTCGGCATCGCGATGACGCTGATCCCGACCCTGCTGCTGACCCGCCGCTATCTGAAGGTCTGATCCTGCTTCGGGAACTCGGTCTCGATACACCGCTGCGCGGCACTCGACCATCTGAGGCTGATCGAGTGCGACCGTAGGTCGCGTATCGAGATCCGCAAACCGCCACGACCGTGAAATCCCCGGATCGAGGACCTGCCTCCACTACGGTCGATGACGGCTGATCGTTTCTTCCCCACGTGAGGCATGGTCTTGACTCGACGCTTCCCCGTCATGCTGCAGCACCGCCGTTGGACACTACTTGCTGTCTGTGCCGCGGTCATCGCATCCCTTTTCCTCAGCACGGTCATCGGTTCTGCGATCGCCGATGA
Source organism: Nocardioidaceae bacterium (assembly GCA_013693815.1). Taxonomy (GTDB): domain Bacteria; phylum Actinomycetota; class Actinomycetes; order Propionibacteriales; family Nocardioidaceae; genus SSC3. Next base: position 2,841,154 of record CP059259.1, on the reverse strand, counting down.
CCTCAAAGAGCGCAAGCATGAGGCTGAACGCAAGATCAAAGCCAGCAAACAGGATGTGCAGGAGTCTTCGGCCGCCTTGCGGGACGCGACTGCGGCTCTGGACAGTGCCAAGTCCCAGTTGGTGACTGCGCGTTCGGAGTTGGCGACCTCGCGCGCCCAACTCCAGGCTGCGGTCCTTCTCGACGAGCAGATGCAACGCCGTCTTGCTCAAGCCCAGGAGCGACTGCGGCAGGCACGTGTTGGCGTTGCACAAGGTGAGCAGGAGGTCGAGGACCAGGCCCTGCTGCTGCGACAGATGGTGGTGTCCAACTACCAATCGGGCGACCCGGGGCTGATGGGACTCTCCACCGTGCTGACCAGCAAGGACCCCGCGGCGCTGACCGGCCACCTGAAGTCGGCCCAGACGGTGCTCGACAAGGAGTCGGGCGTACTCGACAGGCTCGCGGCGACCAAAGCGTTGCTCACCGTGCACCAGCGGGAAGTCAACGCCGCCAAGCTCGAGGTAGCCGAGCGCCGCAAGGAGGCAGCCGACAACCTTGCCCAGCGCCGAACCCTGGAGGCGAGTGCCGAGGCCGCGGAGCAACGGGTCTCGGAGCTGGTGACGAAGCGCGCCGGTGCCCGTAAACAGGCGCAGAAGGCCCGAGAGGACGACCTCAAGCAACTCAAGGAAGCCGAGGCCGAGCGAGCCCGGATCGAGCAGATGATCAGGGACCGCGCCTCACGTGGCAAGGGATACAACGGGCCCACGACCGGCAACGGCTGGCTCGACTGGCCTGCTCCGGGCCGGATCACTTCCCTTATGGATGGCGCATCCACCCGATCTACGGGTATCGGTCACTACACGACGGCATCGATATCGGCGCTGCCTGTGGCACACCTCTCAAAGCTGCGCAGAGCGGCACGGTGCTCTCGGAGTACTCGCACTCGGTGTGGGGTAACCGGCTGATCATGGACCACGGCGTCAAGTACGGCGTAGGCGTCGCCACCATCTACAACCACATGAGCGGCTACGCCGTCGGTGTGGGCGAGAAGGTGAAGAAGGGCCAGACCATCGGGTACGTCGGCAGCACCGGATGGTCGACCGGATGCCATCTGCACTTCTCGGTGCTGGAGAACGGCTCGACGGTCAACCCCACCAAGTGGCTCTGAGATCGAGACCACTCTTCGAAATCACTTGCCGACGCCTGAGAGACTTCTCTTTATGCCCAAGGAGACCGGTCGCAAGCTGATCGCCCAGAACAAGAAGGCGCGCTACGACTATCACATCGAGGAGACCTTCGAGGCCGGCCTGGTTCTGGTCGGCACGGAGGTGAAGTCGCTGCGCGCTGGTCGGGCATCGCTGGTCGACGGGTTCGGTGAGATCCACCACGGTGAGGCGTTCCTGCATGGTGTGCACATCCCGACCTATGAGCAGGGAACCTGGACCAATCACGAACCGCGCCGAGTGCGCAAACTGCTGCTCAACCGCGCCGAGATCAACAAGATCGACAGCAAGGTACGTGAGCGCGGCTTCACTCTCGTACCGCTGTCGCTGTACTTCAAGGATGGACGCGCCAAGGTCGAGCTCGGGTTGGCCCGAGGCAAGAAGAGTTACGACAAGCGCCAGGCCATCGCCGAGCGTACCGCCAACCGGGAGGCCGCGGTCGCGATGGGCCGCCGCGCCAAGGGCATGGATTGACCCTGAACTGAGCACCAACCGGAATACTCGTGTGCCTGCCGGGGTTGTCTCCCGTAGACTGAACATCCGGTGACCGACCACGTGCCGATCACCGGTTTGAAAACTCAAGAGGGGCTGATTGGTTTCGACTTGGGACGTTGGTTCCAGGAGAAGCGGGTCGAGGATCCAGGGTCATCTCGTAAACGAACTCTGGAAACCAATAACTGCCAACGCTAAGCGCAGTTCGTTCGCTCTCGCCGCCTGAGGCGACTAGCGACGGGTCAGACTGAGGGCGCCTCCGCCTCAGACCCTGGCCTTATCTAGGAGGCTTGCTGGTCATCGCTCGCCGTAGGCGGTGATCAGGACTTTTCTACGGCTGAGTCCGTCGGTGACGTGTCTGTACGAGCGCCGGGACTGAGAAAACGCTGCTACAGACTGCACCCGAGAAGACCTGTAACGGCGCTCGAGGACCCGGGTTCGATTCCCGGCAGCTCCACATAGCCACTGCCGCTGGGGCGGGCAGACTCGGATCACTGGCAACTCCATCGTGAAAGCCTCCGATTCGGTCCCGATCAGTCAGAACTGCCAGGGTTTCGGGACCCTCGCAGGGCGGGCCACCAGATGGCATCTCCTGCAATTGCGAAGGCCGCTGGTACCACGATGGTGCGGATCACGAAGGTGTCCAGGAGGATGCCCAGGCCCACGATCAGGCCGACTTGGGTCAGCGTGATCAGNGGTAGCACGCCCAGTACCGCGAACACCGCTGCCAGTACGATTCCGGCGCTGGTGATGACGCCNCCGGTCAGCCCCACCGCCAGGACCATTGCCTCGGCGGTGCCGTGTTTGGCGGTTTCCTCACGGGCACGCAAGACGAGAAAGACCGTGTAGTCGATCCCGAGGGCGACCAGGAATAGGAAAGCGTAGATCGGCGTGCTGACGTCGAGCGCGGGNAAGCCGAAGACATGACGGCCGATCCAGGTGCCGAGGCCGAGTGCCGCGAGCGTGCTGATCACGTTGATGACGATGAGCACCAGAGGAGCCACGATAGAGTGCAGCGCCGCGATGAGTACCAGCAGCACGACCAGTAGGATCAACGGCACGACGATCCGTAGATCGCGTTCCGCGCCGGTGCGGCTGTCCAGGTCCTGGGCCACGCTGCCGCCGACCAGCCCGTTCAGTTCACGTAGCTCGCTGCGCAGTGTCTTGATCGTCTCGATGCTCTCGGGGGTCGCGGGTGGATCCTGCAGGGTGGCGGTGATCTTGGTCAGATCGCCGCTGCGTCCGGTGGGCCTGGCACTGACCACCCCCTCGGTGCGGTTGGTGCGGGCGAGGACGGCTTCTGCCTGTTCTGTCCTGACGATGATCGTTACCGGGTCGGCGGCCCCTGGCGGGAAGTGCTCGGAGAGGGTCGCCAGGCCGTAGACCGATTCGGCCTTCACGCGGAACTGATCGGTCTGTGACAGGCCGAACTTGACACCGATCAGACCGGAGGCGAGCAGGCCGAGGACCACAACCGCGACAGCCAACACCGTGATGGGACGGCTCACCACTGCGCGAGCGATCCGGAACCAGGCGCCATCGGGCGTATCGGAGCGATCCTCCAGCCGGGGAACGAACGGCCAGAACAGTCCTCTGCCGAACAACGACAACGCGGCAGGTAACGCGAACAGCGCGAACAACAACGCCACCACCAGTCCGGCCGCCGCCGAAACCCCNAGTGACCGGCTGTTGGGCGCCACGCTGAAAACCAGCACCAGCAGGGCCAGGACCACCGTTAGGTTGCTGGTCACGATCGCCCTATCCGAGCCACGCACCGCCGCGGCCAGCGCGTCACGAGGCTGGGCATAACGGCGTAACTCCTCGCGATAGCGCGAGACCAGCAACAGCGCGTAATTCGTTCCTGCACCGAAGACCAGCACGCTGGTGATACCCGAGGTGGAACCGTCCAGGCTCGTTCCCATCTGGTCCGCGAGGATCTGGGCCACCACCGAAGCGGTGCGATCGGCAACCGCGACCACGATCAGCGGCACCAGCCACAGCACCGGCGAGCGGTAGGTCAGGATCAGCGCGATCGCCACGACTAGGGCGGTGACGAACAGCAGCCGTACGTCGGCACCTGCGAATGCCGACGAGATGTCGGCGGCGAAAGCGGCGCCACCTGTCACTTGGACCGTCAGGCCGGTGGGGCGCTCCTGCCCTGCGACCGCACGCACCTCCTGGACGAGATCGCTTAGGTTCAGGCCACTGACCTCGGCCGCGATATCGATCACGATGATCGCCGCTTTGCCGTCCTCGGCCGGGATCGGCTCCGAGACCTCGCCGCCGGTGAGTTCGGTCCAGCGCTGGGAGGCCTCCCTGGCCCAAGCCAGATCCTCGGCGGTCAACCCGCCGGCGCGTTCGAGGACCGCGACAGCGGGCAACACGTGGCCGCCAGGGAAGTCCTGCTGTAGTTGCGCCACTCGAGCAGACTCGGCATCGGCGGGCAACGGGTCCGGTGCCGACCTGCCCGACCCGGCCGAAGAGCCCACGACCATCACCGCGCCGGTCAGCACAAGGGTGACCACCAGGACCGCCCATGCGGTGGCTTTGCCGGTCGTGAGCCGAGCCAAACGTTCGAGTGCCGAACTCATGAGCGGTCGTCGTCTGGCATTGGTTTGCTCACGCCTTTCCACCCAAAGCTGGGCCGGTCGCTTGCTGGACCCACCGCCAGAGCCGTTCGACGTCCTGGGGNTCGGGTCGAGTCGCCTCCCGGTAACTGGTGGGTCGTTGTTGGCGGTCGTGCCAGAAGCTGCCCGAGACCGGTGATGGCGATGTAGCGGCAAGCCACACGGCCGTATCGGCGCCGGCTTCTGGCGGACGCAACACCGGACGCAGCAATCTCCGAAAAACAGGTAGCGACTGGGCAATCCCAGGCGTATCCACCCAGCCAGGATGCATCGCATATACCGAGATCTGGTCGGGNGCCCACCTGCGGGCCAGCAGCGGGGTCAGCTCAACCTGCATCCGCTTCGACCGCGCGTAGGCGACCGCCCCGCGGTAGGAACCCCGTTCGAACTCCGGGTCGTCGACGGGAAGCCGCTGGGTGTACATCCCACCCGAGGTCACGAACACTACCCGCGAGCCCGAGAGTCGCAGTGACGGACGCAGCAGCTCGGTCAGCAACACTGGGGCAAGTACGTGTGTGGCGACGGTGAGCTCGTGGCCGTCGACCGACTCGCTGCGGTGGGAGGGCATGACGGCCGCGTTGTGTACGACGACATGGACCGCCGGGTTGCCTTCATCGCGCCCGCTGAACTCAGCGGCGAACGTGGACCGCACNCCAGGNTCGGAGATATCGCATGATTCCACCCGCAGATCCGGTGCGATGTCCTCTTCCCTCAGCGTCTCCGAGATCCGCGCCACCGCGGGTGCGGCGCGCTCGGCGGAGCGGACCAGCAGGTGAACTCGCGCGCCCAGGCGGGCCAGACCCAAGGTGATGGCCTCACCAAGCCCGCCCCCGGCGCCGGTGACCAGAGCGGTCTTGCCCTCCAGCGCACCCGTGGGCGGGTCGTTCCCATCCCATCCGGGTCGGCGAATCGCATGGCCGAACCGGGAGTAGCCGGGCAGTACGGCTCGGTCGAGCAGGCGGTCCAGGCCGTGGTCGGGCGACATAGGCGGCCTTGTCACCGTGGGTCGATGGTCGCGGATGGGCGGTTGCCACCGAGCAAGTGGCGCAGCGCGTCTTCGACATGGGTGAACCGAAAACGGTGGCCGAGTTCGGTCAACCGCGCCGGAACCACCCGCTGATCGGCCAACGCAACCTCCCGCGCACCTTGTCGGCCGAGTAACAGGCGGGGACCGAGAGGTGGCGTGGGGAGCTTCGCCGGACGGTGCAGCACCCGGCCCAGAGCACGGGCGTACTCCCGTTGTCTTACCGGGTGCGGCGCGGCGGCGTTCACCGGCCCGGTGAGCCGCTCGTCGACGAGCGCTCGGTGATAGATGTCGACGAGGTCGTCGATGCTGATCCAGGCATGCCATTGATCGCCCGACCCGATCGGTCCGCCCAGGCCGGCGGCGTACAGCGGTCGTTGCAGTCGAAGGGCGCCGCCGCGCGGGCTCTGCACGATGCCGGTCCGCACGGTGACCACGCGCAAGTTATCTGAGGCCGGCTCTAGCGCCGCTTCCTCCCACTCGGCTACGACGCCGGCGAGGAAGCCCCACCTGGTGTGGACAGCTCAGTGAGTTCCTCCTCGCTCCGGGCGGCGCCGTAGATGCCGATCGCGGACGCGCTGACGAACACCGGGACGCCGGCGGTCGAGGCGGCACGGACCAAGCGGCGCGTGGGCTCGACACGCGAATCGCGGATCCGGGCCTGGTGCTCGGCGGTGAAGCGGCCGGCGATGGGTTCCCCGGCCAGGTGTACGACCGCGTCTACGCCGACCAGGGCGGCGGGATCGGGCTGGTCTGGATTCCAGTAGCGTTCGCCGTGGCTAGTCGGCTCATGTCGCACCAGGCGGATCACCGTGTGGCCACCGGCGGTCAGGAACGCCGAGAGGGCGCTGCCGACCAGGCCTGAAGCACCGGTGACGACCACGGTCAGTCGCGGTGAGCTAGCAGCGAGGCGGTGGGCGGTGAGGTCGTCGCAGAGCTGACGCTGCCGGTAGGCGAACATCGGCTCGAGCAGCCGCCGCGGCACGGTGGTGGTGACTCGGTCCACCACCACCGTGCCTCCCGGACCGGGCTCGAGATCGTGCTGGTGGTGCCAGCTCACCGGCACCACGAACGGACGCGAAACCAGACGGTCCGCGAAGCTGCGCCCGGCGGCGTACTCCCCATACAGGTGTTGGGCGACCCAGCGGCGCCCGGCCGGCAACGCGAGCACCGCGACACCGTCGACCAGGTTCTCGGCCTCCCGGACAACTCGGGCGGGCTGCCACGGCGGCGCCAACCGTAAGAAGGCACCCGGACGGGTGTGCCAGTCGAAGACGACCTCGGGTGGATCCGGCACGGTGAACGCGAACTCGTGGACGCTCGGTGACAACAGGCTCATCGGGGCAGCTCCTTGATTTCGGCTAGCCGGGCCAATGCTTCCCGGCGCTCCTGGTCGTGGTCGACGATCCGCGCGGGGTATCCCGCGGCGCCACCTTCGCTATGACGCCAGGGCTCGTGGGCCGCCGCGCCGGGAAGATGCCGGAGCTCAGGTACCCAGCGGCGTACGTAGTCTCCGTCCGGGTCGAACTGCAGCCCCTGCCGGACCGGATTGAAAATCCTGAAGTACGGCGCCGCGTCGGTTCCGGTGCCCGCGACCCACTGCCAGCCGTGGTTGTTGGAGGCGATATCGCCGTCGACCAGATGCTTCAGGAAGTGGCGGGCCCCGGCCGGCCACCAGACGTGTAGATCTTTGACCAGGAAGCTGGCTGTGACCATCCGCACGCGGTTGTGCATCCATCCCTGCGCCAGCAGTTGCCGCATCCCGGCGTCCACGAACGGGTATCCGGTGGTGCCCGACGACCAGGCCGCCAGCATCGACGGGTTGTCGTCGTACCGCATCCGGCTCATCTGGCCGCGTAGATCCCGCCACGCCGANCCGGGGTGGTACCAGAGCACGTCGGTGTAGAACTCACGCCAGGCCAGCTCGGTGACGAACCGCTCCACATCGTCTGTTGGCGACCTGATGCCCGGCTCCAGGAGATCGGCCAGCAGGGTGCGCGGATGGATCTCGCCGTACTTCAACGCGACCGACAGCCTGCTAGTCCGGTCGAGGTCGGGCCGGTCGCGGGCCGAGGCGTATCCGACCAGATGATGATCGAGGAACTGCGCCCAGCGGCGCAGTGCGGCACGTTCGCCGGCTTCGACGCCACCGGGTGCAGGCAATGTCTCGGACTCGATGCCGTGGACCCAGTCGACCCGGGCATCGCCAGCTGGCGCCCGCCACCGGTGCTCACGCCAGGCGTGCAGGAAGGCAGTGAATACCTGGTACGGCGAGCCGCTGGCGTTGCGCACCTGGCCCGGGGTGACGGCGTACGGACTGCCGGTTTCGACCAGGCCGATCTTCGCACCGGCTAACCGGTCCCGCACCAGAGTGTCCCGGCACCGACCATACGGCGTGGTCTCGGTAGAGACATGCACTTGGCTGGCCCCGGCCTGCGCGGCGACCTGGGTCACCACTTCGGCCGGGTCGCCGTGGCGCACCACCAAAGCACCATCAGTCGCCTCGCGCAGGACGGCCAGCGAGGCGAGCAGACGCTCCAGCCGCGGCCCCGGCACGGCAAGCCGCGGGTCGAGCACGAACAGCGGCACTACGGCGGCATCATCCGCGGCGGCTAATAGGGCCGGGTGATCCGACAGCCGGAGATCGCGGCGGAACCAAAGCAGTCTCGTCGTCATCGGGTGCTTCCAACCGCCGGTTCCAGGCGCAGTTGTGCGACGTCGAGGTACCTGGCCCGAAAGCCTGCCTCGCAGTAGGCCAGGTAGAACTCCCAGGTGCGCCGGAACTCTTCACCGAAGCGGTCCGAATCGGTCACCGGCCACGCGGCCAGAAAAGCCGAACGCCACCGGCGTAGCGTCTCGGCGTAGTCGCCGCCGAACTTGTCAATGCAAGTCACCGTCAGCCCGGCTCGGCCCGCGTGCTCGGCGATAGCTGTGCTTGAGGGGATCAGGCCGCCGGGGAAGATGTGCTTTTGAATCCAGCCGTAGGAATCTCGGGTGGCCAGGTAGCGCTGGTGCGACATCAAGATCGACTGCAGGACGACAATGCCGTCTGGGCCGGCCAGCCGGGACAGGGTGGTGAAGTACTCATGCCAGTAGCGTTCGCCGACTGCCTCGATCATCTCCACGCTGACCACGGCGTCAAAGGTGCCCGTGATCTGACGGTAGTCCTGAACGACCACGTCGACTTGGCCGGCGTAGCCGGCATCGATGATCCGCTCGCGGGCCAGGGCAGCTTGTTCGACCGACAGCGTGACCGTCGTGACCCGGGCGCCGCGGCGGGCCGCCTCGATAGCCAAAGTGCCCCAGCCGGTGCCGATCTCGAGTAGCCGGGTGCCGGCGTTGACGTCGGCCAGGTCGAGGACGGAGTTGACTTTGCGCAGTTGAGCCTCATGCAGGTCCTGGTCCACGATCGGACGGGTGGGGTCGAACCGGGCACTGCTGTAAGTCAGGCTGGGATCGAGGAACGCGGCGAACATCTCGTTGCCCAGATCGTAGTGGGCAGCGATGTTGTGGCGGGTGTGTGCAACCGAACCGTGCTGGTCTGTGGGAATGGGCTGGTCGACCAGGTGACGCAGCCGTACCAGCCAACGCGGGACCAGCTCAGTGAGTCGTTCGGCGTAGGGNGCCAGCACATCGGCCAGGTCGCTGCCGTCGTCGGCGGACCAGTCACCAGCCGTGTAGGACTCGCCGATCCCGATCTTCGGGTTCTGTGCCATCCGCCGGAAGACCTCCTTGGGGCGATGCAGCACGATGCGGGGCCGACTCCTCGTTTCGGGGCCTGGGTGGTTGGGTCCGGCGCGGTTGAGCAAGCTGCCGTCCGGTAGGGCGACGTCGACGGGGGCCTGGCTGGTCGCCAGCCGCAAGACGTATTCGGCTAACCGGGTTCGCAGCCGCTGCGAAGCGGGTATTCGATTCGGGGCAAGNGAACATCCTGGCGCTCACAACCTGGCCTGCTTCGCCGGAGCAGGGCGCTTGCCGATGGGCAGTCGGCGCAGCCACAACCAGATTCCGTGCATACGGATGAGGGCGCTGACCCGCTGGGGCATCAGCAGATGAGTGATGCTCACCCGTACCAGCGCCCGGTAGGTGGCGGGTTCCGGTACGCCGCTGCTAGTGGCCGTCAGCACCCGGACGCCGTCGCGCTCCAGGCCAACGGTGACGTTGACCCGTTCCGGATCGAGCCGCAGCCGGATCTCGTAGCGGCCCGAGACATCGTTGAACGGCGATACGTAGAAGGACTTGTCGGTGCGAGCATGTCCGTGCCGATCGAGATCGAGCAGGTAGGCGTACCGCTCGGAGTAGGTGTTGTGCACCTCGAAGACCACCGCTCTGGCCGTGCCGTCAGGTGCCTGGACCCAGAACACCGTGAGCGGGTCGAAAACATGACCCAGAACGCGAGCATTCGCCAGCATCAGCACCCGGTCGGCTTGCTCGATCCGAACGCCGTGACCGGCCAGGAAGGCAGCGAGGTCGCCGCGAATGCCACCACCCGATGCACCGCCGTCGAGGTGGTCGCTGGCGGCGAACGCCGCCAGCGGACGCAGCCACGGCGGTAACCGGGGCAGGTCGTCGACGTCGACGAGCCATTGGTAGCTGCGGTGCCGCAGCGCGTGCCGCACCGGCACCCGTCGGGTGTGGCTCACCTGGCCCACCACCAATGCGGGNGAGCTCGGGGACGCGCAGCTGACCTGTCACCAAGTCGCCCCGAACGATCGTGCCGCTTCCACCCCGGAGCGGCAGCCGTCTTCGTGGAAGCCCCAGCCCAGATGGGCGCCGGCAAAGGCCAGGCGAGGCCCGCCGGCGGCACGCAGTCGCGCGGCCGCAGCTACGGCTTCGCTGGTGAACACCGGGTGCCGGTAGGTCATCTGAGCAGTGACCGCAGCGGGGTCGACGTATTCGGTGGCATTTAGGGTCACCACATGGTCCTGTTCGTCGGCCAGGCCCTGGAGTCGGTTCATCCAATAGCTCACCGCCACCTTGCCCGCGTCGGCTCGACACGTTGTCATCCGGTAGTTCCACGATGCTCGCGCGCGAGTCGAGTCCGGGAGCACTGTGGGGTCGCGATGGAGCCAGACGTCGTTGACCGAATAGCCGATGGCAGCCAGGTCCGTCTTCTCCTGAAGCGAGGCATCCACCAGCATCGCCAGGGCCTGGTCGGCATGTGTGGCCACCACCACGTGGTCGACGTCCAGTGTGGTCGTGTCGGCGGTTCGCACCTCCACCCGATCGGCATGCCGTTGCACCGCAACGACCGGTGATCCGGTACGCACCTGGCCCACCAGAGCGGCGATCGCCTCGACGTACGCGGCAGAACCGCCCGCCACCGTGCGCCACGTCGGTGACCCGGTTACCTGGAGCATGCCGTGATGGTCGAGGAAGGAGAACAGGTGTCGCGCCGGGTAGGCCGAGGCGTCCTGGTCACCGCACGACCAGACGCAGGACACCAACGGCACCGCGAAGTGACGTACGAAGTAGTCGCTGAAGCCAGCACCGGCGAGGAACTCGCCCCAGGTCAGCTCGCTGTCGGTCTGCAGTAGGCGACGTGCGCGTCGGTGGAACTTGGGCACCTGGGCGAGCAGGTGTACGAAGCGCGGGTCCAGGACGCGCCGCGGCTGAGCCAGGATGCCGCCCAGGCTCTTGCCGCCGGCGTAGGACAGTCCACAGCCTTGGCAGGAGATGCTCATGCTCATCTCGGTTGAGCGGGTTCGGATGCCGAGTTCGCCGAACAGGCGAAGCAGATGCGGATAGGTGCGCTCGTTCATCACGATGAACCCGCTGTCGATGCGCAGGGTTTCACCCGAGCCGGTCGCCACGTCGTGTGTGTGCGCATGACCTCCGAGGCGCTGGTCGGCTTCGAAGACCGTCACGTCATGGGTGCGCGCCAGCAGGTAGGAGGCGGTCAGCCCGGAGACACCGGCACCGATCACGGCTGCTTTGGGCCTGCGGCTTGCGGCGGCTCGGTCCATCTGGTTCTCCTTCGCCGGGGTGCCTGGGTGCGGTGCGCAGTCGACCGCGGCGTGACCGACGTACGACACTTACGTTCATTCTTTGTTTATAGTATGTCAAAAGTTAGTATAGGGTTAAGCGTGGCTAAGATCGACAAGATCGTGCGGACCAGAGCACCGATCGCCGAGGCGTTCGGCTTCCTTGCTGACTTCACCACCACCGAGCAATGGGACCCGGGCACCGTGCGGACCGAACGCGCAGCCGGTGCCGGCGGAGTGGGGACTATTTACGCGAACACCTCGCGCTTCTTCGGTAGGACGACTCGATTGACCTACGTGGTGCAGGCGTACGAGCCCGACACCCGTATCGTGCTACGCGGTGAGAACGGGACGGTGGTGGCGCGCGACACCATCACGTTCACGCCCACCACCGACGGTGGCACCATGGTGCGTTATCAGGCCGAGTTCGAACTGAAGGGCTTGGCGCGCTTGGCCGCACCGCTGTTGGCTCACGCGTTCGCCCGGCTGGGCAACGCCGGAGCCGCGCAGATGCGCGAGGTTTTGGACAGGCTGGAATCAGCGGACTGATCGGCGGAACTGAGTTGTACACCATCAAGCATGTCGCGCAGCAGGTCGGCATCGGTACCGCGACGCTTCGTGCCTGGGAGCGCCGTTACGGCGTGGTGTCACCCCAGCGTTCCGGCAGCGGCTATCGGGTCTACGACGAACGCGACGTCTCGGTACTGCGATCGATGAAGCAACTGGTCGATCAGNGGTGGTCCACCGGGCTCGCCGCCGCACATACGCTTCGCGAGACGAGCCAGCGGGTCGGGGCCGATCCCGGCGGCGTCGCCGCACCGGCGGAAGGCCAGGCTCATCCCTCAGATCTGGGGGCCGGACTGATTCAGGCCGCCGCGACGCTGGAGACCAGTGAGCTGGCCGCAGTCCTGGACCAGTTGTTCGCTCTCAACAGCTTCGAGATAGTGATGTCCGACCACCTGTTTCCCGCGTTGACCGAGCTAGGAGATGCTTGGGCCGCCGGTCGGATCAGCACCGCCGGAGAACACCTGGCCTCTCACGCCGTCATGCGCCGGCTCGCGATCTGCTACGAAGCGGCGGCATCCGGTGGCTACGGCCCGCGAATCGCCCTCGGGATGGCTCCCGGTGTTCGCCACGAGATCGGGCTGCTCGCGTTTGCTGTGGCTGCCCGTCGCCGCGGGATGAAAACCGACTACCTGGGCGCCGATCTGCCGATCGATGATTGGCTGAGGCTGGTCGGTCAGTACGACCTGGCTGCCGTAGTGCTGGCGCTGCCCACCCTTGCCGATATCGATGCGACCGGTGCTGTTGTGACCGCGCTGCGCGAGCGCCTTCCGGATCTGATCGTCGCGGTTGGTGGAGCGGAGCAGCGACACGCCNCCGAGGGCGCGCTGCGACTGGGGCACAACATCGTTGTCGGTGTCGAGACGCTGGCCAGTGAGATCCACTTCGATTTTCTCCGCCGCGACCCTGGCGAGCAAGTCGATATTTGAACCCGCCAGCACAGGTGCCCAGCATCTTCAACGCCGAGTGATGAAAACGCACATCCGCACGGTGTCCTGAGCTTTTCATCCAAGACCCTGCCGGTAGGACCGGTAACTTACTCTGCATATCCGGTGTTGAGGCACCGCTGAACCGAAGTTGCCGGTCCTACCGGCGTTCCCTGCTAGCGGGCGCCTATCTGCCTAGCTCCGGGAGCTGCGACCTCGTTTCCGGTCTCGTCGGTCGTCGCAGCTCGAGCGGGTATGAACACCAGCGCGACGATCGCGGCGATCAGGACCAGCGCGCTGGTTGCGGTGAAGGCGTGTTGGTAACCGGCTACCACCGCGTGCAGCGGATTGGCGGCATCGGATCGCTGCGTGGCCGAGACCGCAAGGGTGGTCAGTGCCGCCAAGGCGATGCTCCCGCCGAGTTGGCGACTGGTGTTGAGCAGGCCGCTGACCAATCCTGCTTCCTCGTGAGCGGCACCCGAGGTACCCATAGTGGTGTTGGCCACCATGCATAGGCCGATGCCGACCGAGGCCAGTATCGAGGGTAGGAGGAAGCCGGAGGTGAACGTGGAATCGGCATCGAGGCGGCTGAAGGCGAACATGCCGATTGCTCCGGCGACGAGGCCGATGCTGATCGTGGCGCGGTAGCCGATCCGGGCGGCCACCTTCCCGCTCGCCATCGCACCCACCACGATCCCAAAACAGAACGGTAGGAACGCGACCCCGGCCTGGAGCGGGGAGTAGTCCAAGATGTTTTGGAGGAACAGGGATGCGAAGTAGAAGCCCGCAATGGTGGCTGCGCCGATGAACACCACGATCGTGTTGGCGACCCATACCGTGCGGGTGGCGAAAATGCCCAGCCGGACTAGGGGAGCCGCGGCGACCCGGTGTTCCCAGAAGACGAACACCGCAGCGCCGGCCGCGGCGAGTACCACGACCGTTATCGTCCCGGCATCGGTCCAGCCGTCATCGCCTGCGCGGATCATGGCATAGACGAGGGCGGTGGTGGACAGTGTGGCCAGCACCGCGCCTGTGATGTCGAGTCGTCGACTGGCAAGCTGTCTGGTCTCGTGGATCGCCCGCACTGCGAGCGGGGCGGTCACCGCCACGATGGGGACATTGACGAAGAGTACCCAGCGCCAATCGAGCAGATCGGTGAGCACGCCACCGAGCAAGACTCCTAGAGCGCTGCCCATTGCGGCGACCATCGCCCAGATCCCGATCGCCTTCCGCCGGGTCGGTCCTTCGGGAAAGGTCACCATGATGACGGTCAGGCTGACCGGCGCTAGTAGCGCCGCCGCGACGCCTTGCCCGGCGCGAGCGGCAATGAGTTGGCCGGGATCTTGGGCGAGACCACCCAGGAACGAGGCGAGTCCGAACAGCCCGAGTCCCCACAACATAGCGCGCCGGTGACCGATGAAGTCGGCGATCCGCCCGCCGAGCAAGAGGAGGCCGCCGAAGGCGAGGGTGTAGGCGTTGACCACCCACGACAGTGTTCCGGCCGAAAAGCCCAAAGCGCTGTCGATGGAAGGCAGCGCGACGTTCACAACACTGGCGTCCAGGACGACCATCACCTGGCACAAGCAGACTGTCGCCAAAACGAGTGCCGGGTTAATCCTGGTTGCCGGCAGATTGTTGGGCGTGCTCTCGGACAACGGGAACTCCTTGCTAGTAGTGAGCACAGCGTATGCTTGAGTTAGGTGACCCTAAGAAGGAAACGTCAGGTGGTCGCCGGATTCGGGAGATCTTCGCGGCGTAGAGATGATGCCGATCGGACAGCGCCAGCAGTCGGGTAGGGGCGGCCATCGCGATGTGCCGAGCGAGGTTGTCGCATCTGTCTGTGAATCAGGCGGCGTGGGATGCCACCAGATGGCACCGTCGGAGAGCACCTCGAACACGGGCTCACCTCAGGCGGCAGTAGAGACGATCAGGCTCATGGGTTCCCGCTCCGCGCCGAGTTCCTCGACGACATCCATCGATGGCATAGAGAATAAGAACTAGGATATTCTTAGGTAAGCCTATCCTATATTTATTGTGTATATCTGTGGTGTACGTCTCGCTGCCTAGCGGCGGTTTCTCATCTTGCGGCTCGATGTCAGTAGGCTGGGGTGACGATGTACCAGCGCGATCGAGGAACCCAGCAGGCTGCGAAACGCGCCGCGCCGCGCGAGACGGCAGGTCAAGGTCGGGCGTCCCTTCGATTCCGGCATCGGGCCGGCCATCTTGGCTGCCGGCAAGAAGGTCATGCTGGCCCAGGGTTTCAGCTCGATGACCGTCGACGTCATCTTGCGGGAGACTGGCGTGAGCCGGGGTGCCTTCTACCGTCGCCATCCCAATCTGGGGCACTTGGCGTTCTCGGTGATCGCCGAGCAGTTCGGAAAAGGTGAGCGCATCGACACCGGCTCATTGGCCGGTGATCTGCTGGCCATCCAGCGTGCCGATGTGGCGGTGTTCGCTGATCCGCTGATGGGTAACAATCTGCCCGCGCTGCTGGAGACCTCGCGTGCCGACCCCGCGATCTACGACCTCTGGGTGCAAGGGTTCGCCGGCCCCAGGCGGGCACGGGTCGCCGCCGCGATCAACGCGGCGATCGCGCGCGGTGAGATCGCCGAATGCGCTGTCGATGTCGCGTTTCTGTGCGATCTGCTGCTTGGCCCGCTGCTGGCCCGCGTCCTTGTCCCCATCAGCGGTGACATAGACGACAAACTCGCCCAGGACTCGGCTGGCGCTGCGCTGAGCGCCGTGCTCGGTTACCCCGCCCGGAAATGAGCCCCGCAGGGATCGTGGCAGCTCAGCCGACCGCACCGCGGAACGGGTGACTGGCGCGGATCGTGGCGCCGAATGAGGACCTGCCGGGCATGGCGGTATCTCTCCGAACGGGAGTTCGGCCGCGCGCCTTGGTTAGGCCCATCAATCACCAGGAGCTGAGGCCGAGGCCGGTGATCACGACGCCGACCATGAACATGATCGATGCGGTCAGCACGGCTCCGTTGGCGGAGATCCACTCGCGAGCCTCAGCTAGACGGGGATCNATCCGGGTTGGGAACAGAAGCGTCAGCACGATCGGGATCACCACGGTCGAGGTGGCCAGTGCCACGTACGCGGCGATCATGGCCAGGTCCGCCTCGAGCGAGAGATCGTGACCGCGAAGCACGATGCCGGCGGTTAGTGACAGCAGCAGCCCCTTGGGGCGCAGGTTCAACAAGAATGCCACCGCGAATGCCTGGATCGGCCCGATACTTCCGATCCGGTCGAGCCATTTCGACTCCTTGGCTGGCCGTTGACGTCGCGCCCACTTCCAGGAGAACACGCTCAAGGCGATCAGCAGCAGCCCGATTGCGACTTCGAGGCCGGCTAGCGCCTCGTCGGTCCATGGATAGGTGGGCGGAGCGGTAGAGAAGCCGAGGGCTGCTAGGCCGACGAGTGCCGCGCAGCCTGCCACTGAACCCAGCAAGAACGGCAGCGCGGTGACCTTGCGAAGTTCCGAAAGCAGGATGACCAGGGTCGCGGTGATCGTCACGGTGCTCAGCGCTGCTGCGACTCCGAGGGGNAGTAGCTGTCCGAAGGCGTGGAGCACGGGACCAGCCAATCAGACCCGTCGGATCGACACGCCGTCAGCCTGCAACAACTGGACGTTTACATACTCGGTATGCATACTCAGTATCTATGTCTATCAAGTACGGTCTGCTCGCCCTCTTGGAGCGTGAGCCGATGTATGGCTACCAACTCCGCACCGAGTTCGACGCCACCACCGGCTCGACCTGGCCACTGAACGTCGGACAGGTGTACACCACGCTCACTCGCCTCGAACGCGACGGATTGGTGACGCCGCAGGACTCCGACGACGAGGGCAGAGTGCGCTACTCGATCACGGTCCAGGGTCGGTCCGAGCTCGAGGACTGGTTCGCCAGTCCCGTCATCGCCACCGACCGACCTCGTGACGAGCTCGCAATCAAGCTCGCGCTGGCGATCACCGTGCCCGGGGTCGATGTACGGGATGTGATCCAACGTCAGCGCGCTGCCACGATCGTGGCGATGCAGGACCTCACCCGGCTCAAGGCTGCGGGGAGGAAGAGCTGTCCTGGGCGTTGGTGCTGGAGGCGATGCGCTTCCAGGCCGATGCAGAGATCAAGTGGCTTGACCACTGCGAAGCCCGATTGGCTCGCGCAGCTCGCGAACGCCACGCCCAGATGTCGACCGACACCACTGCAACAGACCGCGCCGAAGGAGCCCGCTCATGAACGCCATCGCACCCGCTCTGGAGATCATCGACGTCAGCCGGATCCACGGCCGTGGCGACGCTGCCGTCCATGCGTTGCGTGGCCTTTACCTGACCGTCGCGCCGGGCGAGATGGTCGCGGTGATGGGACCGTCGGGCTCCGGCAAATCGACACTGCTGAATCTTGCCGGCGGGCTCGACCAGGCCACTGCCGGTCGGGTTCGGATCGAGGGCCAAGAACTGGGCTCGCTGTCGAAGGCGGACTTGGCAACGGTCCGCCGGCGCAAGGTCGGCTACGTCTTCCAGGACTACAACCTGATCCCCAGTCTTACCGCGGCCGAGAATGTTGCGCTCCCGCTCGAACTCGACGGCGTCAAAACTCGGCGAGCGTTGGCCCAGGCGAACGATGCCCTGGACGAGGTCGGGCTGGCTGGGCTGTGCGACCGCTTCCCGGACGACATGTCGGGCGGACAGCAACAGCGGGTCGCGATCGCCCGCGCGGTGATCGGTGACCGGCGACTGATCCTGGCCGACGAACCGACCGGCGCGCTGGACTCAGAGACCGGAGAGGCGGTACTCGCCTTGCTGCGCAAGCGATGCGACGAGGGTGCCGCGGCCCTGTTGGTCACCCACGAGGCCCGGCACGCGGGCTGGGCTGATCGGGTGGTATTCCTGCGGGATGGCGCGGTCACCGACGAGGCCGGTAGTCGCCTGGATCCCTCCACCTTCCTGGCAGGCTCACGATGAAGTCGTGGCGGCCTGCGATCCGGATGGCACGACGAGACTTGGGCCGACATCGTGTGAGGGCATTGTTGACAGGTGTTTTGGTGGCACTCCCGGTGCTCGCGGCCACGCTTGCGGCACTGGTGTCGTACAACAACCAGGCCTGGAGTCCGCAGCTACGCGCGCACTCGGTCATGGCCGATGCCGATGCCCGGATCGTGGCGACCAGGTTCACCGCGGTCAAGCCGCGCTCGGTCGTGAGTTGGGACTATTACAGTCCCGTCAAGGCTCCGGGGCAACCANAACGCGATCCGGCCGAGGTGGACCTGAGCTCGCTGCTCCCGGCGGGAAGCACCATGACCCCGAGGCTTGGTNGGGGAACCGCAACCCTGGAACAGGGCGGCACCATCCAACTCCGTGAGGTGGATCTCGCTAGTCCGATCACGACCGGCACCGCCACCCTCGACCGAGGCCGGGTGCCCAGCGGGCCGAATGAAGCAGTGCTTTCCAGCAGTGTTGCCAAGGTTCTGGAACTGGTAGACGACCACGGCGACCCGAAAGCCGGTGCCGTTATCAAGCTGGCCGATGGCCGCTCGCTCCCGGTGGTCGGCACCGTGCACGGTGCCGGCTGGGACGGTTCCTCACTCACAGCGATCGTGGGGTTGGGGACGCTGCCACCAGATGCAGCTCGGGGCTATCTGGTGTCACTCCCTGACCTGGACCGTGCCCAGACCAAGGAGTTGATGCGCGCGCTCGCGGCCCAGGGAGTGGCACTACAACCGCGTGACGCAGTATTGAACCCACAGGCGTGGGGTCTACCCCGCGATGGGAGTGCAGTTGATCCAACTCCCTATCTGGTGGGCGCGCTGGTGATCCTGGTCGGTCTCTTGGAGGTCGTCCTGCTGGTTGGCGCGGCGTTCTTCATCGCAGCACGCCGCCAGATCCGCGACCTCGGTCTGGTGGCTGTCAACGGCGGAAGCCGCCCCGATCTGCGCCGGGTCTTGCTTGCTCAGGGACTTGTCTTGGGTATCGCCTCCTCGATTCTTGGTGCTACCGCGGGAGTACTGCTGTTCCGGTTCGGCTCCGGTTTCTTCGAGCGTCGCTTGGACTACTTCCTGTGGCGCCACGAGATCAATTGGCTGTTGGTAGCCGGTATCGCGCTGCTCGGCGCGACAACCGCGGTCCTGGCAGCGCTGTTGCCGGCGTTGAAAGTCGGCCAGCTCACCCCGGTGCAAGCGCTGTCCGGGCGCTTCCCGGTCAAATACGGCGAGTCGCGAGCCCGCCGCGGCGCCTTCTTCGTCGCTGGTTTGGGACTGGTCCTGATGGTCCTCGGTGGAGCGCTGACCGCATGGAGCCGCCGCAAGGGGAACCTGTACGAGCAGGCTTTCCTGCTCACCATGGTCGGGCTGGTCGTCATGGTGGTCGGGGTGGCCTGGTGCGCCCCCTATGTCGTCCGGTTGGTCTCGGGCCTGGGTAGGGCGCTGCCACTGACGGGCCGGTACTCGTTCCGCGACGCGGGCCGTCACCGCTTCCGCTCGGGAGCAGCGGTGATCGCCTTGGCCGTCACGGTAGCGGGTGCCGTGCTCGCCGGATTCGGGTTCAAATCCGCGCTGNCGGGAGTACGAGGGTCTTGACCCTCCCACACTGTGACCGCCTCAGTATGGGAGAGCGAGAAGGGTGAGCCGGTCGACCCGGCCAAGGTCACCGACACAGTGCGGGAGCTGACGGGCGCGTCTTCGCTTGCCGCGTGGTTCTATCTGAGCCCGGCCGAAGCGCCGAACGGATGGGTCAGTACCGTGCGTGGACACGACCGGTACGACGTCCATATGGTGGAACCGGATCACCTGAGCGGGCTCATCGATGTTGACGATGCCACCCAGGAAGCATTCGAGGGCGGAGCCCTCATCACCACCGGTCGCGTCGATGACGAGATCGTCACGCTCACGATCAAGGACAAAGAGGGTCGGCACCAAGCCGATATCCCAGCAGTGGCTGTGCCGGTCCCGAAGTCTGGATTGGCTGGCTACCGAGGTTGGAGTGCGATGAGTCCCGGGGCTGCTGCCGAGCTTGGCCTGGTTCCTCGTGCGGGCACGATTCAAATAACGCTGGACGGTCCGGTCAATTCCGACACCCTCAACCTCCTTCGCGCCCATGGAATGGACGCCTGGAGTGACGATCCCGAGCGGGCCTGGCTCACCAGGATGCAGTACTCCGGTCTCGCGGTGGCAGGCTTGCTCGCCGTGCTCGTCGTGGGGACGGCCGTCGCGCTCGCGGCAGCCGAAAGCCGTGGCGACGTCGCCACCTTGGCTGCGGTGGGCGCCGATCCGTGGACACGTCGCCGTATGGGGGCGATGCACGGGCTGTTCCTCGGCCTGACTGGGACTGGTCTCGGTCTGGCCATCGGGGTGCCGGCAGGCCTTGCGCTGACCCAGATCGACGGGCTGCCCGGCATCGACATGGCATGGCTGCCGACGATCGCGGTTGTGCCGGTGCTGCTCATCGCGTCCTGGTTGGTGGGCGGGCTGGTGACACCGTCCCGGTTCGCGATCACGCGCCGGGTGGCGTAGCAATCTCTTCGATGGCCGCAGGTTCCGGTTCGGTGTCGCGTGTTTTCTTGGGGACCCGGCGCATCGAGTTCCCGGTACCCCAAGCGGCGATCGCCACCCCGGCGAATCCGAGTGCGGCGCCACCGATGGCGTCGACCGAGAAGTGCCAACCCAGATAGATCGTGGCGAGAATGGTGAGGCCGAGATAGGTCCACAGCGAGGCCCGGATCCAGGTGTGGAAACGCAGCAGCTCGGCCATCACCACGACGCTGACCGTGAGCCCGACGTGCAGGGAGGCGAACGCGGCGATGGTCTGCACGGTGTCGGCGTTCATGCCCAGGTGGATGACTTCGAGCCGGTCATCCATCAGCTGGCGTACCAGCGGTGAGTTGACCGTCTCGGGCAAGTTCGCGAACCACTCGGGACGGGAGTAGACCGGACCGAGGCTGGGCACCATGAAGTAGACGATCGCGCCGAGCACCCAGTCGACTGCAATNGCGGTCACGAACCAGGCGCTTGCCCGAGCAGCCCGAGTCCAAGCCAGTGCGATCGCCAAAGTAACCGGGATGAACCCGAGCCAGATCACATACACCCAGGCGAAGAAGTGCGCGGCGAACCCGGTGCCGAACAGATTGTGCAGGACCATTGCGGGGTCGTTGCCGAACCACAACACCCGGTCGATGCGTTCCAAGGTCGTGTCCCACAGATCGTGGTTGACGAACGGCACAGCCGACTTCAGGTTCCGGAACGAGAAGTACGTCAGGTACCAGGCGCCTAGGCCGATCAGCAGGAACCGCAGATGCGGCCAGGTCCAGCGCTCGGTTACGACAGCGCCCAGTTGGTTTCCGATCGCCGAAGGCGTACGCCGGGCGCGCCAGATCGCGCGCGGGACGATGTCGGCGAGCAGGGCTGCTACCACGATCAAGGGGAGCCGGACGTAGGCCGGCCCGGCGATCCCGTCATCAGGGTCGCGAAGGGGCAGGTCGTATACCCAGGCGACGATGAACGCCGATGCCGTAAAGCTCAGCGCGAGTATCACCGCGAACCTGAAACTGCCCCGTTCCATAGGAAATATGGTATCGACCGTTGAGCAGAGCAAAGAAATCGGCGGGGAACACGCGCTCGCGTGTGCGTCGATCTGGTTGCCTCGGTGCCGCACACTGGTTCGCATGGCCGCACCCCATCGTCGCACCCGCTTGCCCCTTCCCGGGAGCGTTTTCGTCGCACTCGCGCTCGTCGGCCTGATGCTGGCCGGCTGCGGAGGAGACAAGAAAGAGGAGGCTGGCCCCGAGCCATCACCCACTCCCACCCCGGAGGTGCTGCACTCGCCGTTGACCGGGGAAGAGGTCAGCAGACATCCCAAACACCCGGTGGTCGTCGTCAAGATCGACAACACCTCGGCTGCCGCGCCCCAGATCGGGCTGAGCAAGGCCGACCTGGTCGTCGAGGAGCTCGTCGAGGGTGGCATCACCCGCTTGGCAGCGATGTTCGATCAGACCATCCCTGACAATGTCGGCCCGGTCCGATCGATGCGGGCTACTGACATCGGGATCGTGATGCCCGCGAAAGCCGTGTTGGTCGCCAGCGGCGGCGCGCCCCAGACCATCAGCAGAGTGGACAAGGCGGGGATCCAGACCATCACCGAAGGTGGACCGGGCTTCTACCGGGAGCCGAGCCGGAGTGCCCCGCACAACTTGTTCAATCATCTCGAAGAGCTAGCCCAGGAACTGGGACAGAAAACCGGGAGCGAGCGTCCCGAGGAGCTCTACCTCCCGTTCGCTACCGAGGGCGAGTCGACCCTGCCTGTCGGCAAACCGGCTACCGGTGTGGAAGCGCGGTTCTCCTCCGGCAGCATGACCCGCTGGGAGTACGAGGGCACTTCGTACGTCGGCACCAACTCCCATATGGCAGCCGACGACTTGTTCAGACCGACCACAGTGCTGGTGTTGCGAGTCCGGATCGGCGACGCCGGCTACCCCGACGGAGCAGGCAACCCAGTGCCCGAGACGCACTTCACCGGCAAGGGCAAGGCCATGATCCTGACTGGTGGCAAGCTGGTTCGCGCCATTTGGAGCAAGGCCGACTACGACGCCCCGCTGACCTTGTCCAACAAGGACGGCGACATAACGCTACCGCCCGGCAAGGTATGGATCGGCCTGGTTCCAGCGGACTCGGGATCGGTCACTGTGACCAAATAGATCAGGTGGATCGGATGACCGCAGCCGGCCAGATCAGGCTCCGGACTGGACATGAAACAATGCTCCGGTGGCCGCGCCGAGCATCTCGTATTCGATCGTTGTGCGTTTGGAGTTGCCTTCCGGGNGCTCGGCAACCAGCCTGCTGACTTCAGCTGTGGAGAAAGGTGCCGGCATGGTCACGGCGCTGGATGTCAGCGCCTCGGGTTTGGACCGGCTCCAGATCGATGTCACCTGTGCGGCACGCGACAGCGAGCACTCCCAGGAACTGGTCGACGCGTTGGCCGCGGTGNCCGGGGTCGAGGTCAAGAAAGTCTCTGACCGTACGTTCTTGATGCATCTGGGTGGCACCATCGAGATGGCCGCCAAGCACCCGATCCGCAACCGTGACGATCTTTCGTTGGTTTACACCCCTGGAGTGGCGCGGGTGTGCACCGCAATCGCGGAGAACCCCGAGGACGCTCGGAGGCTGACGATCAAACGCAACACCGTCGCGGTGGTCACCGACGGATCTGCCGTGCTCGGGCTGGGCAATATCGGGCCGGAAGCCGCGCTGCCGGTAATGGAGGGCAAGTCGGCGCTGTTCAAACGGTTCGCGGGGATCGATGCCTGGCCGTTGTGCCTGGACACCCAGGACACCGATGAGATCGTCTCGATCGTCAAGGCGATAGCTCCGGGTTTCGCCGGGATCAACCTGGAGGACATCTCGGCCCCGCGTTGCTTCGAGATCGAAGCGCAGCTGCGCTCGGTGCTCGACATCCCAGTGTTCCACGACGACCAGCACGGCACCGCGATCGTGGTCAATGCCGCCCTCGCCAACGCGCTCCGAGTGGTGGGAAAGAACCTGGCCGACGTGCGCATCGTGCTCAGCGGCGCCGGCGCCGCTGGAAGTGCGATCCTGCGTCTGATGCTCACCGCAGGCGCGACCAACGTGGTGGTCGCAGACGTCGAGGGTGTGATCCATGCCGGTCGGCCCGGGCTGCACGCCTCCTTGGACTGGATCGCGAAAGCTACCAACAGCGACGGGCTGACCGGGTCCCTGCAAGAGGCCCTGGTGGGTGCCGACGTGTTCATCGGAGTGAGCGCGCCCAACATCATCACCGGAAGTGACATCGCGGCGATGGCCCAGGACGCGATCGTGTTCGCGCTGGCCAACCCCGTTCCCGAGGTCGATCCCGCCGAGGCTCACCGGTACGCGGCCGTGGTCGCCACCGGCCGTTCCGACTACCCCAATCAGATCAACAACGTGCTCGCATTCCCCGGCGTTTTCCGGGGCCTTCTGAATGCCGCAGCTCACGTCGTGGACGACAACGTGCTGGTGGCGGCGGCCCGCGCCATCGCGGCCAGCGTGGAGGACGACGAGCTCAACAACAGCTACATCATCCCGTCGGTCTTCCATACGGAGGTACATGGCGAAGTCGCTGCCGCAGTGCGCAAAGCCGCCCAACCCGGGAAGCTGGATGCTCGCTGAGCTCGCCGCGGGTCGGCTCCTGGTCGCGACGCCGACGCTGCTCGACCCGAACTTCGCGCGTACCGTGGCGCTGCTGCTCGACGTCGATGAGACCGGCGCGCTCGGAGTGGTGCTGAACCGGCCGTCCAAGATGCCGGTCGAATCGATACTCCCGGAGTGGATCACCATGATCACTGCTCCGGATGTGGTGTTCGCTGGTGGCCCGGTATCGGGAGACTCCGCGCTGGCGGTCGGGTTCTCGCCCGGATCCATCGGCGTCGAGTCAGGTGGCTTCCGGCCGGTATTCGGCAATGTTGGGATCGTCGACCTCGATGCCTCCGTGGATACGGTGGCCGGATCTGTGGTGGGGGTGCGGGTCTTCGCCGGCTATGCGGGCTGGGGTCCGGGCCAACTCGAGGGTGAGATCGACGAAGGTGCGTGGTACGTCCTCCCCGCCACCCACGCCGACCTGTTCGGCGACCGCCCGGACAGGCTGTGGTCCGAGGTGTTGCGTCGACAACCCGGGGAACTGTCGTGGGTCTCGACCCATCCGCTCGACCCTAGCCAGAACTGACGGCCGCCTTGGGCGCCTGCTCCTGGGCGCCGCAGGCACCGATAGAATCCACAAGGTGAGCACCCAGTTGAGCCCGGGCGTCGAGACGATCGAGGACCGTCGCACCCAGACGAACGAGGACGGCGACCATGAGCGCTTCTCGCACTACGTCGAGAAGGACAAACTCACCGAAGCGATGGTGATGGGTACACCAGTGGTGGCGCTGTGCGGCAAGGTGTGGGTGCCCAGCCGAGACCCGGAGAAGTATCCCGTCTGCCCCGAGTGCAAAGAGGCATGGGAGCAACTGAAGGACGACGACTGAGCTCCGTGAAACTGCGGGCTTGGCAGGCAGAGGCGATCAAGCAGTACTTCTCGACCTCGCCGCGTGACTTTCTCGCGGTCGCGACCCCTGGTGCCGGCAAGACCACCTTCGCGTTGAGGATCGCTGCCGAGCTCTTGTCGCGTCGCCAGGTCGACCGGGTGGTGGTCGTGACGCCCACGGAGCATCTGAAGACGCAATGGGCGCAGGCCGCCGATCAGGTAGGGATCGCGCTCGATCCCGGTTTCTCGACCGGCAAGGGACGCACCAGCAGGGACTATGTCGGGGTGGCGGTGACCTATGCCGGCGTGGCTACCAATCCGCTGGCGATGCGGATCAAGGTGGAGCGCTTCAAGACGCTGGTGATCCTGGATGAGATCCACCACGCCGGTGATGCGCTGTCGTGGGGTGAGGCGTGCCGAGAGGCGTTCGAACCGGCGCGGTGTCGGCTGGCCCTGACCGGTACGCCGTTTCGCAGCGACGTGAACCCGATCCCGTTCGTCCGCTATGCCAGTAACGGCGAAGGTGTGCTTGCCAGTGCCGCCGACTACACCTACGGATACGGTGAGGCACTTGCCGAGGGTGTTGTGCGCCCGGTGCTGTTCTTGGCGTACTCCGGGACCATGCAGTGGCGCACTCGGGCAGGGGACGAGATCGCGGCCCGGCTGGGAGAGCCGCTGACCAAGGACCAGACTGCCCAGGCGCTGCGCACTGCGCTGGACCCGGAGGGATCCTGGGTGCCGGACGTCCTCGCGGCAGCCGACACCCGGTTGACCGAGATCCGCAGGCATGTCCCGGACGCAGGTGGCCTGGTGATAGCAGCCGACCAGGACACCGCCCGGGCGTACGCCAAGCAGTTGGCGGCGATCGCCGGGGAGAAACCCACGGTCGTGCTGTCGGACGAGAAGGGCGCATCTGCCAAGATCGCCAAGTTCAGCGACGGAGACGGGCGTTGGATGGTGGCAGTACGGATGGTCTCCGAAGGCGTGGACGTGCCGCGGCTCGCAGTGGGTGTCTACGCGACCACGACCACCACGCCGTTGTTCTTCGCCCAGGCAGTAGGCCGGTTCGTGCGTGCGCGTCGGCGAGGCGAGACGGCTTCGGTGTTCTTGCCCTCGACCATTCCGTTGCTCACGCTGGCAGCCGACCTGGAAGCACAGCGGGACCATGTGCTGGCCAGGCGGGGTGAGGAGGACGATGTCTTCGCAGCCGAACAGAGCCTGCTCGAGCAGGCGAACACCGCTGAGTCCGCCTCAAGCGACCAGGAGGCGCTGCCCTTCCAGGCGCTGGGCTCACAAGCCGTCTTCGACCAGGTGCTCTACGACGGAGCGGCGTTCGGGCATGCCGGTGAGGTGCATGTTGGGTCCGATGAGGAGATGGACTTCCTGGGCATCCCCGGTCTCCTCGATCCCGATCAGGTGCGTGACCTGCTGCGGCACCGTCAGTCCGAGCGGGCTCGGGTGCGAGCCGCGGGCGCTGACCCTGCTCACAACCAGGGACATGACATGACCTCGGTGGCCACCCACGAGCAACTGTCGATCTTGCGCCGCGAGTTGAACGGCCTGGTTGCAGCCTGGAACCACCGCACCGGTCAGCCGCACGGCCTGACCCACGCGGCACTACGACGCGAGTGCGGGNGACCCGCCGCAGGAGTGGCTTCCGCACAGCAACTGCGCGCCCGGATCGATCGGCTCCGGGAATGGGCCACGCGCCCCTCTAAGTATTCGTATTCGCGTCCTTCTCGGGTGAGGCGGTTGCAGAGGAATCCACTTTGACGACCTGGGTGCGGGCCATTTTGTCGTGCAGCGTCTGCCGTTTGTCGTCCCAGGTCGCCCATAGCGGATCGAGCAGACCGTAGAGGGTAGCCAGCGCGAGCAGGAGGCTGAGCACGACCCAGGACCCGGTGAGGAAGCCCAGCGCCAGCGCCACGTATGCGACCAGGAACTGGGTGGTGACCCGGATGACGATCCCGTCCCAGCCCGGTCGAGACGGATCGGTTGTCTGATTGCGATTGGTCGACTCGTACCCCGCAAGCTCATAGCCGCCCGACTCGAGCCCGGATGGCTCTCGGCCTGCGGGGGCAACTGAGCGCACCCGGAGCCCAACAGCCAGCTTGCCGGGAGTCGCGCCCTTCCAGCGCAGGAAGATGACGTGATAGGCCACCAGGATCACCAAGCTTGGCACGATCAGCCAGAACAGGTTCCGCTCGCCGACGTCGAGGATGTCGCGGAACAGCTGGCCGAGCGGCGGGAACTCGTCGGGGTTGGCGTCGACCCGGCGCTCGAAATCGTCCAGAACCGGGGTGAGGTCGCGGGTCAAAGCGATCTGGGCGGGGATGGTGGCCATGCTGGAGACGATCGAGATGAGCACCGAGTCGACCACGAACGCCGCGACGCGGTACCACCAACCGGCCAGAGCCTCGCCGTCGGCGGTGGTGGGCGGTGGCGTGCTCTCACGAGGGGCGAACGCTGGTTGAGCGCGCCCGGATTGCCCGGAGTCGGATTGCCCTGGCTCAACTGGGTAGGGCGTCGGCACAGGTGCTGGAGCTACTGCAGGGCCAGATGCGGGAACTACCGGTGCCGCAGGTGCCATTGCCGCTGGGGTGCCGAGGGCGCTGCGGGAGCCACCGAGGGAGTAGCCGGGGGTATAGCGGCGCCACGTGTTGAGTCCACAACCGGCCATCCCAATACCGCAACATCGGCGGACTTCCCGGGGTTGCGGTGCCGGGTCGTGGTACCAACCGGCGGGGATCTGGGGCATCGCAGTTCCTTCCGAAGCGCACTTCATTCCCGACCTACTTTGCCAGTAGGTTCACCGGTATGCCTCGACACATCGCATTCCTACGGGCAGTCAATGTCGGCAAACGGCAGGTCAAGATAGCCGAGTTGCGCGGATGGCTCGCCGAGGCCGGCTTCACCGAGGTGCAGACCCACATCCAGACCGGTAACGTCGCAGTGACCAGCACCATCCGTGGCGCCGCCGAAGTCGAGCGGGAAATCGAGACGCTCTTGGCTCAACGGTGCGGTTTCGAGGTGCCCTGCATGGTGTTCTCGCCTGCGGAGCTGCGCCAGATCAGCGCTGTTGCGGCTGCTATTCCTGCCCCGGAGTTCGCCGATCACCCGGAGGCGAAGCGATACGTCACGCTTTTCAAGCGACCCCTTTCCGAGCTCGAGCACGCCCGAGTCGCGGAGTTCACCGCCGAGCGTGAGCGAGCCTGGGCCGACGGCCGCGCCGTGCACATCTGGATCGCCGGTGGCACTGTCGACGCGGTCGTGTTCAAGGACCTCGGCAAGCTCCTCGAACCAGGCACCAATCGGAATCTGAGAGTGATCGACGCCCTCAATCTCAAGTGGTGCTGATTTAAGGGAATGCAGGGCCGCGGCAGCTCGGGTTGCCGCACCGCGGAGCAGCTGGCCACGGGCTCGCCGGAGTTAACGGCTCACGTCTCAGTGCACGGTCACCAGATTAGACGGGCAGATTGCCCGGCTAGTCTGGTGACCGTGTCCACCCCTATGCCTGTCGAGTTGGACCAACCCGACCTCGGTGACCTGACCATGGTCGATCGGCCGTGGCAGACCGTCGTGTGGAACGACCCGGTCAACCTGATGTCGTACGTCACCTTCGTCTTCCAGCAGTACTTCGGCTACTCCAAGAAGAAGTCGGAGAAGCTGATGTTGCAAGTGCACAACGATGGGCGCTCGATTGTGTCCACCGGCTCGCGGGAAGAGATGGAGCGCGACGTGCAAGCCCTGCACGAGTACGGCCTCTGGGCCACCATGGAGAAGGTGGACACGTGATCGACGGTTTCCAGCCCACCCGCGACGGCGCCGTGGTCGCCACTTTCGCGGGGTGGGAGGCCGACCTGTTGCGGATCCTGGCCGGGCAACTCGTCGAGCTGCTCCGTAACGAGATGGCCGAGCCCAGGAGTGCCGACCCGTTGGAGCAGCTGCTCGACTTCACCGGGCCCACCAGCGCACCGGAAGATCCCGTGCTGGCGCGGTTCTTTCCGACTGCCTATATCGACGACGAGGAGGCGGCAGGGGAGTTCCGCCGCTTCACCGAAGGGACCCTGCGCGACGGCAAAGCCCGCAATGCGGCCCTGGTGATCGACACACTGGAGGCGGCCGGCTTACCGCCGGAGTTGGGTGAGGAGTCGGTGACGATCGACGTCGAGTTGGAGCGCGACCCCGCTATGGGCTGGATGAAGTGCCTGACCGACATGCGGCTCGCGCTGGCCACCCGACTCGGCGTGGAGCAGGATGACGACGCGTACTGGGCATCGCTGCCGACCGAGGATCCGCGCCACCAGGCCTATCAGATGTACGGCTGGCTCGGCTTCCTGCAGGAGACTCTGGTGGAAGCCGTGGCGAACAGCGGAAACAAATAGCCGTCTCACCGGAACGCCTACTGAGCGTGCAAGGCCCCCGCCCAGTAGGCTTGCTTGGTGCTCACCATTGGTCAAGAGATCGTTGACGCGATCATCGCGCATGCCAGACGCGACCATCCTGACGAGGCCTGCGGCGTCGTCGCGGGCCCAGTCGGCAGTGACCGGCCGGAGCGGTTCATCCCGATGATCAACGCCGCGGGGAGCCCCACGTTCTACGAATTCGATTCGATCGATCTGCTCAGGCTCTACCGGGACATGGATGACCGCGACGAGGAGCCGATCGTGATCTACCACTCGCACACCGCCACCGAGGCCTACCCGTCCCGCACCGATATCGGACTCGCCAGTGAGCCAGGCGCGCATTACGTACTCGTCTCAACCCGTGAACACGGCAACAGCGAGGGACCCGTCGACCTACGATCCTTCAGGATCGTGGACGGTGAGGTGACCGAGGAAGAGGTCACCGTCCTCATCAGCACCCCAACCCCAGGAGCANTGAGCATGGCCATCGAGGTCCGAATCCCCACCATCTTGCGCAACTACACCGGCGGCGAGAAGGCCGTCTCCGGTGCCGGCGCGACCTTGCAGGAACTCATCGACGACCTGGAGGCCAACTTTGCTGGCATCAAGGACCGTCTCATCGAAGACGGTGACCTGCGCCGCTTCGTCAACGTGTACGTCAACGACGAGGACGTGCGATTCACCGGTGGTCTGGAGACAGCGCTATCCGACGGCGACCAGGT
The DNA here is from genome assembly GCA_013693815.1 of Nocardioidaceae bacterium. GTDB lineage: Bacteria > Actinomycetota > Actinomycetes > Propionibacteriales > Nocardioidaceae > SSC3. Next base: position 2,811,198 of record CP059259.1, on the reverse strand, counting down.
CGTCGTGCTGCCGGCTGTCGCCGGCGGCGCCTACTGAGCTGCTCGAACGAACCAGATCGAGCTGAGCCCATGGCCCGTTTCGACAACCTCCTGGAGTCCGTAGGCGGCACCCCGCTAGTTGGGTTGCCCCGGTTGTCCCCGGGGAATGCTGGCGGCCCAGAAGTACGCCTGTGGGCGAAGCTGGAGGACCAGAACCCCACCGGGTCGATCAAGGACCGGGCTGCGTTGAAGATGGTCGAGCTCGCCGAGAAGGACGGCACCTTGCGCCCAGGCTGCACGATCCTCGAACCCACCAGCGGCAACACCGGTATCTCGTTGGCCATGGCCGCCAAACTCAAGGGTTACCGGCTGGTGTGCGTGATGCCGGAGAACACCTCCGAGGAGCGCCGCCAGCTCCTACGGATGTGGGGAGCGNAGATCGTCTCCTCCNCCGCGGCGGGCGGCTCCAATGAGGCGGTGCGCGTTGCCAAGCGGCTCGCCGAAGAACACCCGGACTGGGTCATGCTCTACCAGTACGGCAACCCCGCAAACGCGCTTGCCCACTACGAGGGCACCGCGCCGGAGATCCTGGCCGACCTGCCGACCGTCACTCACTTCGTTGCCGGTCTGGGCACCACCGGAACCCTGATGGGGTCGNGACGCTTCTTCAAGGAACGTGCCCCGCAGGTCCGGATCGTTGCTGCCGAGCCCCGCTACGGCGAGCTCGTCTACGGCCTGCGCAATCTGGACGAGGGCTTCGTACCCGAGCTTTACGACCCGGCCTACATCGACACCCGGTTCTCGGTCGGCCCGCGAGACGCTATCCGCCGCGTCCGCGAGCTACTGGAGATGGAAGGGATCTTCGCCGGTGTCTCCACCGGAGCGATCCTGCATGCCGCGCTCGGCCAAGCCGCCAAGGCCGTCAAGGCAGGCGAGCGCGCCGACATTGCCTTCGTCGTGCCCGACGCGGGCTGGAAGTACCTGTCCACCGGCGCGTACGAAGGCACTATCGATGAGGCTGAAACTTCCCTCGAGGGCCAACTCTGGGCTTAACACGCCCATCGGAGCCGCACTCTGGCGGCGTTCTCCTCGCCCCTAGCGGCGCTGGGGCCCGGTGAAGGCCGCCTTCGCTCCTCGGCCTTGCCATGCACGCGCGATTGAGGCGAGGGTCATGCGAGCTTGCTCGGCATGACCGAGGCGATTGAGTGCGTTGACGAGCGCGAGCGCGAGGAACACGACCCCAGCGGCCGTGGGGTGATCGGTTGAGAACTCGGTCTTAGTCCACGGGTTTCTCGTTGTAACGGCCGGCTAGCTCCTGGCCGGACAACTGCTGGATCGCCGCCATCACCTCGTCGGTGGCGATGCGGCGCGCCTTGCCGGTGGGGATGCCGTCGAAGCGGCCGATGAAGTCGATCGGCGTGCCGAACCGCACCGTGACCTCGGCGAGCCGAGGAAGCCGGCTGCCGACCGGCTGGATGTTCTGGGTGCCGATCAGGCCGACGGGCAGCACAGGCACGCCTGCGGTCAGAGCCAGATGTGCGACACCGGTGCGCCCGCGGTAGAGCAGGCCGTCACGGGACCGGGTGCCTTCGGGGTAGAGCCCGAAGGCAAGGCCCTGCTCCAAGACGTCCAGGGCGACGTCGAGGCTGGCGATGGCGGCCTTGGTGTCGTCGCGGTCCACCGGCACGTTGCCGAGCGCCTCGAACCACGCCTTGGACAGACGGCCCTTGATGCCGGTGCCGGTGAAGTACTCCTTCTTGGCCATGAACACGACCTTGCGCGGTGCGACGATCGGGATCACCACGCTGTCGATGAACGACAGGTGATTGCTGGCGATCAGCAGGCCACCGTCGGCCGGCACATTGTCGATGCCCTCGATCGTCGGACGCCACAGCGCCTTGGCGACCGGGGGCAGTACCGGGTGGAGGATCTCGTACAGCACGGGACAAGACTGACATCACATCGGGGTTTGTGGGCAATCACCGCGCCGGAACCCGCTGTCCGTAGGGTCAGAGTCATGACCATACTGGACTGGCCATGCTCAGCCCGCTCCCTCCGGGCCGTGGAGCTCCCACCGCTAGGCCATGCCTGCTACACGCCGCCATCCACGCACGCTGGCTTCGTTGTCCTCGGTCAACGGGCCTCCAGCCCGCCTCCCTCCTCCGCCTCGCCATCGCCCGCGCCTGACGCCGCTCGCAACGGCAGCGCCTATCAGCGGAATCTCCTGATGCGCTCGTGTCCTCAGGAGGGGATCGCATGACCCACACCCACCGTGCCAGGGGCGTCCCCACCTCCAGGACCGCGGTCACTGTGCTCCTGGGTTTCCTGGCCGTGTCTTTCCTGGCGACACTCACCGGGCTCATCGCTTTGTGGCCGGATCGAGAAGCAGTCGACCGGCTCAAGGAAGATGCTCAGTTCACCGCGCCCAATGTCACTTTCGTCGACGCGACGGTGACCAGGGTGGAGCCGGCATGTGTGATGGGCAACGTCGACGACTCGATCTTCGATGCCAACCAGGACACGCCGACCGACTGTGGGCATATCGAAGCCAGACTCGAGAGCGGCCCGGAGAAGGGCGAGTTGCTCACGGTGGATGTAGCGCCCCACATTCTCAACACAGGTGTCGACGTTTCCGCAGGTGTCCAGTTGATGCGTATCCCGCCCCATGACGACCAAGGTCCCATCTACTCCTTCGATCGTATGAAGCGAACCGCGCCGCTGTTGACCCTGGCGATCCTGACGGTGATCGTCATCGCCGCAGTCGCGCGCCTACGGGGCATCCTCGGCCTGCTGAGCCTCGTCCTGTGCGGGTTGGTCTTGTTCAAGTTCATGCTCCCGGCGCTATTGTCCGGCTACTCCGGGATCGCAGTGGCGCTGATCGGGTCGGCCGCGATCATGTTCGTCGTGCTCTATCTGACCCATGGGCCGTCGGTGCGCACCAGCGCCGCCTTGGCAGGGACGCTGCTCGGTATCGCCATCACAGCGGTGATCGGCCAGATCTTCGTCACCCGGTCGTCGCTGACCGGGGTCGCGGACGACGCCAGCGCTCAATTGACCGCCTTCGCCGGTGACGTCTCGTTCCAGGGGCTGCTGATGTGCAGCCTGATCGTCGCCGGCCTTGGCGTCCTCAACGACGTCACGATCACCCAAGCCTCGGCGGTCTGGGAGCTGCGCGCCGCCGGTCCGACGTTGTCTCGCCGAGAGCTGTTCACCAGCGGGATGAGAATAGGCCGCGACCACATCGCCTCGACCATCTACACACTGATGTTCGCCTACGCCGGCGCGGCCCTGGCGGTGCTGTTGCTGGTGTCGCTGTATCAGCGACCGTTCATCGACCTGGTGTCGACCGAGAGCATCGCCCAGGAGATCGTCCGTACCTTGGCGGCGGTGATCGGCCTGGTGCTGGCTGTCCCGCTGACTACCGGGATCGCCGCGCTCACAGTCGGGGCTCCAGTACCTGGGCAGTCCGGGCAGCCGGCGTCCCTGGAGCGGTATCGCGTCCCTGACGATTCCGGCGAATCCAGTGGACTGTGACCGCGACGGCGACGACGATCAGTACCAGGAGGGTGAGCCAGCCCGGATGCCACGCCCAGTAGCTCGCATCGGCCGTCACTTCGATGGGCCACTCGGTGCTGGCCTGACCGGCACTCTCCACCGGGGTGCCTACCACGGTCAACCGCATCGGGCCCAACGGCAATGCGCCGGGCAGTTCCTGAGTGATCTCCAGGGAGGCGCCCGGAAGAAGTTCCGGCAGGCGATTGGGTGCTGACAACGTGTGTCCGAGTCCTAGTAGACCCGCCGACTCCGAGACCACCTCGGCCGAGATCCTCAGGTTTCCGGTGTTGGTCAAACTGAAGCGAGCAGTGGCGCCGCCGAGCGAGAGCGGATTCCAGCCGACATCGTGGCCGGCCTCGATCCGGGAGATCTCCAAGCCCGGGCTAACGTTTCCGGCGACGCGGGCATAGACCCGGGTGCCGACCCGCCGCTCGATGCCCACGCTGTCGGACTCGGTCGTCACCGAAGCGAGGATCCCGGCCGCGTGGTCACCAGGCTCGGCATTGGCCGGAACCCGCATGCTGAAGGCGACCACGCGGGTCTGCCGAGCCGGGACGCGCACCCGTTCTCGCCTCAGATTGATCCAGCTACCCGAGCCCGTCGATTCCTCGTCCCTGCTCAGCACGCTGAACGCGCCGTCGGTGGCGGTGGTGGCGTCGGCAGCATAGAGGTCGACGGTCAGGGTGGTGTTGCCCAGATTGCGGATCGCGATGTGGTCGTCGTAGCGCTCGCCCGGCTCGACGATGTACTCGAAGCGATCGCGGGTATCAGGGCCGCTCTTGGTCGCGGGCGCGATGCCCCAGGTGGTCGGCTCTGTGGTCGGTTCCGGGTCCGCTGCTGCCGCGAGGGAGGGGACAGCGGCAAGCCCGCCCATGACGATGGTCATCGCCACAATCAGCCTGGTGGTCAGAGATGCGATTCGGGTGGTCAGGCACATGCTGTGGCGGATCCTGTCGTGGGGAGGGGTGGGCCCGCTCGGACCCACCCCCATTCGTTGATGTTGTTCTGTTGGTTCTGCTCAGGTTCCTCAGATGTCCTAGATGACCGTGAGGAGGAGCATTCCCTTGTAGACGCCGGGCATCTGGGTGGTCGGAGCACGCAGCTCCAGATCCGCCCCGAGCGAAGCAGTGCCCCGACCCGAACCCGCGTCGGTCGTCGCGAACGACGTCCAGTTCCCGATGCCGGGAGCCTGCGGGGCAACCGCGGCACTGGCGTTCACCTGCTGGCCGGGACTACTGGCCAGGACCTTGGGGGCCCAGCCCAGGTTGTTGCCCGGCAGGGTGACGCCATCGCTGGTGACGAAGGTGCGGACGCGCGCCGAGGCGCTCCAGCCCGGGTCAGCGGCGCGGGTGTCGGTCACCGTGATCGGCTTCAGCTCGCCGGTGGCCGCCCAGTAGCCGGCGTCGGACGAGAGCGCGAACGCGCCCAGGTCGACGTCGCGGCTGGACTCGGGGACGCTGATCGCCAGCATTCCGTCGTCCTCGGCGAGGGTGGCGGTGATGGTCGGCCCGTTGACCGGGTCGTTCCCGTGGTCGTCGACCAGGACCGTGACCGGGTCGGAGGTTCCGACCACAGTGTGGGTGTCGTCGAGAGCCTCTGCCTTGTACTGGCGTCCGTGGTCGTTGGTCCTGACGATGAAGCCGTAGGTCGCCCCGTGGGCGTCCTCGACCTCTTCCCACGCAGCCTCAGCATTGGCGCGGGTGTACCAGTGGAAGTGACCAGGGCCTGCCGGGTCCTTGACGGCCGTCAGGATCGCAGCACCACCGGCGTGGTAGTGAGCGGCCAGACCGGTGATGGTGACGGTGGTGTCGGGCTCGGGCTCGGGGTCGATCTGCGGGAGTTCGCTGCCGACGTAGACCACGACGGTCTCAGGCGCCAGTACCTCGGGTGCGACACCCGGCGATGCCACGGTGGGCTGAACCGTCAGCTTGTACTCGCCCAGGGCGGAGAACCCNCAGTTGACGTGCTCGTGGTTGGCCTGGCTGGTGAACGACTTGACGGCACCGGCCTCCGACGACATCCAGACCCGGGGTCCTTCCTCGGAGTTCTGCCAGATGCCGAACGCGCCAGGGCCCTGGTAGTCGACCAGCTCGTAGGTCACGTTGGTTCCACCGGGGATGTCAGCCGAGTAGCCGAAACCGGCGAAGATGTGGTTCAGCTGGCTGGTCTGGGGCAGCAGGTAGTAGCTGCTTCCCTGCGTGAAGCCCGGAACGGCAGCCGCGACACCGGCACCGACAGTGCGCTGATGCACGGCGGGGTCGGCATGCACGAGCAGGTCGTCGTGGGCCAGGTTGCCGAACTCGTCGGTGTGCGCAGCGAAGGTGGTCTGTCCGGCCACCTTCTCGATGTAGAGCAGGTCGACGTGTCCCTGGGTCAGGATCGTCCGGTCGTCATAGGGCGTCGTCGCCTGCGCCGGAGCTGAGAGCGGGGCCAGCAGCAGCCCACCGCCGACGACGGTAGCGGCAGCAACTGCCACCCGTCGCCTCATGGTTGTTCTCATCGGGTTGTGGTTCCTCTCATCTGTCAGGACACCGGGTGGGTCCACGGCGGCGCGATGTCCAGTGATATCGTAAATGAAACCCATTCTCAGTAAAAGGCGGGTCTGCTTTATGAGACGAACCGACGTCGAAGTGAGCGTCTGCGAGTCCGGCTCCGACATCGGCGGCGGTGTTCGGCGTACTGGATGGCTGGCGGTGACGGGACTACTACTGGCTGTCCTCGCCGTTCCTGTCTTCGGGCCTGTTCTTGGACTCCCGACCGCAGCTGCCGAGGAGTCTCGCCGGGTCATCGCGCGTGTCCACACCGACGCTGTTGCGGTGTTCGTCGACGACACCGGCTCGGAGCCGCGCCTCACGTTGGGGTCCAAGGCCGATGTCGACGGCGTCCCCGGCAAGCGGTTCGAGGCTGACCACGTGCTCTTTCACGTCGAGGACAACCTGAGGCGCCAGATCCCGGCCAATCCCTCCTACGCCTTTTTGGGTGAATCCGGTGACTGGATCTGGCTTGCCCCGATGACCTGGCAGCCCGACGTGCTCTGGCCCGGCTTCAACACCGAGTCGATCCCGGCGGGTGTACTCGACGGCAACCAGGTGGCGCTCACCTTGGAATCCGTCAGTGGCCCGGGGAACTTCCACCTCTACTCGATCGACGTCGAGGGTGAGCCGGAGCATCTGTTGCAGGTGGGGGACCAGCGTGGGTGCTGGCGTACAACCAGCATGTGCATGCCAACTGGGCTTTTTCCGAGCCCGGTCGGTACGTGCTGCGGGTACGAGCCGATGCGGCCATCGCCGGTACGCCGGTAACCGATACGGCCGACTACGTGTTCCACGTCGGCGAGCTGGATCTGGCCACCCCGACCACTCTTGCCGTCGCCGTTCCTCAGGTGAGGTTCGGGCGCGCAGCCGACCTCGTTGCCCGGATAACGCCGGAGGCCGCTACCGGTGCGGTCTCGGTGCGAGTCGGTAGCAAGACGGTGACCTCGTCGTTGTCGGCCGGGAAGGCTCGACTGAAGCTGCCTGCGCGTTCCCTCAAGCCCGGCGAGCACCACCTCGAGATCCGGTACGCGGGAGTGGCGGGAATCTATGCGCCGACGGTGGCTCCGGTAACGGTGCATGTGGTGAAAGCGAAGCCGACGGTGCGGGCAAAGGCCCCGGACACGGCCAGTCGCGGCTCCAGAGTGACGCTCACGGTCACGGTCACAGCCCCCGGCCTGAAACCCGCCGGCAAGGCGAAGGTCAAGATTGCGGGTTTGAAGGCCAAGACGGTCAAGGTCCTGGGCGGCCGGGCGAGCGTGACATTCACCATTGCCAAGTCGGCCAAGAAGAGCACCCGGAACGTGGCTGTCTCCTACCTGGGCACCAAGGAGATAGCCAAGGGTGACGCCAAGAAGTTGAAGCTCAAGATCCGCTGACGGGCGTTTCTCGGCGGGACCTCTTAGTCTCCCGGTCGGTTGGGCGAGCCACGGCGGCGGCCCGGCCGGTCGGGTTTGTCCTGGTAGCGACCACTCGGCAGGTGACTCGATTAGTGGAACGATAGTCATTCCCGTTATCTTGGAAACATGACACGTACTCCTCTGCGCTTGATCGCGGCGCTCCCGGTCCTTGCTCTTGTGCTCGCCGGTTGTGGCAGTGACTCCGACGACACCAAGGCCGACGCCGACAAGGACGCCGGTAGTGGGGCGATCTCGATCGTCGCCTCGACCAACGTCTACGGTGACATCGCCGAGGTGATCGCAGGTGACCATGCCGAGGTGACCAGCATCATCACGAGCTCGGCCCAGGATCCGCACGAGTACGAGGCCTCGGCACAGGACCGCCTTGCCTTCGACGACGCCGATGTCGTGATCAAGAACGGTGGTGGCTACGACTCCTTCGTCGACACCTTGCTGGAGGCATCGAGCAGTGATCCGATCGTGCTCGACGCCGTCGAGATCTCCGGCCTCGCTCCCGACGAGCATGACGGTGGCGACCATGCCCACGAGGATGACGATGAGCACGCCCACGAGGACGACGATGAGCACGCCCACGAGGACAGTGAGGACGAGCACGGTCACGAGGGCCACGACCACATCGAGGGCTTCAACGAGCATGTCTGGTACCACTTCCCGACCGTCGAGAAGGTCGCCGAGGAACTCAGCCACGAGTTGAGCGAGCTGGACCCGGACAACGCCGCCACCTACCAGGCGAACTACGAGGCGTTCGCCGAGCAGATCGCTGGGCTCATCTCCTCGGCTGAGGCGATCAAGGCCACCGGCGAAGGCCGCGGGGCCGCTATCACCGAGCCGGTTCCGCTCTACCTGCTCGAGGCCGTCGGCCTGGTCAACCACACGACCGACGAGTTCAGCGAGGCGGTAGAGGAGGGCGCCGATGTGCCTCCACGGGTATTGCAGGAGACTTTGGACATGTTCACCACCGAGGAGATAGCAGTACTGGCCTACAACTCCCAGACTGCCGACAGCACCACGGAGGCGGTGCGGGCGGCCGCTGAGGCCGCTGAGGTTCCGGTAGTGGACTTCACCGAGACTTTGCCCGAGGGTCAGTCCTATGTCGCATGGCAGCAGGAGAACCTGGACAATCTCGCGGAAGCACTCGGTTAGCGGGTGACTCGCCCAGCTGACGAGCAGACCGAGCCGGTGCTGCGCCTAAGAGGCGCGACGCTGGCGTTCGGTGAGCTTCCTCTCTGGTCCGGGCTCGATCTCGATGTCGGACCGNGGGAGTTCATCACCGTGCTCGGCTCCAACGGCTCGGGTAAGTCCACGCTGTTGAAGGTGATCCTGGGTCTGCTCCGGCTCAGTGCCGGCGAGGTCCACGTTCTTGGTCAGCCGGCTTCGCGAGGCAACNCCCATATCGGCTACATCCCTCAGCAGAGATTGATTCCGCCGGGGACTCCGATGCGCGGGCGTGACTTGGTCGCGTTCGGCATCGATGGTCACCGGATGGGTCCACGACTTCACGGCGCCCGAGCGCTACGACAGAAGGTCGACGCCGCCATCGACGCCGTAGCGGCCTCGGATTTCGCCAAGAGGCCGGTAGGCCAGCTTTCCGGAGGAGAGCAGCAGCGTCTGCGCGTCGCACAGGCGTTGGTGACCGATCCGTCGTTGCTGCTGTGTGACGAACCACTCATCAGCCTCGACCTCCATCAGCAGCAGGTGGTCAGCAGCCTGATCGACAAGCGTCGGCGGGAGAGCCGCACACCCGTCCTCTTCGTCACTCACGACATCAATCCGGTGTTGTCGATGACCGATCGAGTGCTGTACTTCGCGGCCGGGAGTCACCAGCTCGGGACGCCTGATGAGGTGTTGCGCTCCGATGTTCTCAGCGCGCTCTATCGCACCAAGGTCGAGGTTGCCCGAGTCGGCGGGCGTGTCGTCGTGCTCGGCGCGCCCGACGATCACGGGCATCACCCCGAGCCACTTCATCCGGGACCGCATCACGTCGAGGAGTTCGCGTGATCGCGCCGGCCAGCAGCGGGTGGGAGCGGGTCTTCAACTTCGAGGACTACGGACAGCTTCTCGGGTTGGTCCAGAACTCCTTGATCGCCGCCGCCGTACTGGGTGTGGTGGGCGGACTCATCGGGGTCTTCGTGATGCAGCGCGACATGGCCTTCGCGGTGCACGGTGTCAGTGAGCTCTCCTTCGCAGGCGCGGCCGCGGCGCTGCTGATGGGAGTCAGCGTCGTCAACGGAGCGCTGGTGGGATCGGTGCTCGCGGCGCTTGCCATCGGTCTGCTCGGCGCGAAGGCGCGAGACCGTAACTCGGCCATCGGAGTCCTGATGCCCTTCGGGCTGGGGATGGGCATCTTGTTCCTCGCGCTGTACGAAGGGCGGGCATCGAGCAAGTTCGGACTGCTGACCGGTCAGATCATTTCGGTCGACGCCCCACAGCTCGGGACGCTGATCGTCATCTGCCTGATCGCGCTGGCGATCCTGCTGGCTATCTGGCGGCCGCTGCTCTTCGACAGCCTCGATCCCGATGTCGCTGCAGCCAAAGGTGTGTCCGGGCGGCTGATGGCGATGCTGTTCATGCTGGCCCTGGGGTTGGTGACTGCGGTCGCGGTGCAGATCGTCGGCGCATTGCTGGTGCTCGCGTTGCTTGTCACGCCCGCTGCCTCTGCGCTGCGGGTCTCGGCTTCGCCGGTGGTCGTTCCATTGCTCAGCGCAGCGTTCGGGGTACTTGCTGCAGTCGGCGGCATTCTGCTCGCACTGGGCGGCTCACTGCCGATCAGTCCCTACATCACCACGATCTCGTTCCTGACCTACCTGGTGTGCCGCGGCATCGGGTACTTCCGTGACCGCAGTGCCCATGCAGTCGCTCCCGAGGGACACCGCCATTGGCACTGAGCCGGCCCATGCCCGCTGAATGACAGGTTACGGTCAGCTGTACGGGTTCTTCGGGGTCGGGATCTTGATGACCTTGCCGGCCTGCAGCGCTGCCGGATTGCCGGGGCTGGTTCCGGTGCCCTCGATCCAGGTTCCGGTGACGCGAACCCACTGATCGCGAGGCGGTGCCGGCCGGTGATCTTGACCCGTTCCACCACCACATCGGCGGCGCAGCAGAAGATCACCAGCGCGGTGAGATACCAACCGCCTTCCTCGTCGGTGCTCACGAATCCCTCGAGACGCACGGCCTGGCCTTTCAGACCCATCGGATCCCCCGGCTCGGCAGCTCCCCAGGTGAACTCGTCGACACCGAGGTTGACGGGGTTGCCGTTGGTCGCGACCGGAAGCCTGTCAGGCGCCTTGTCCAGGACAGGTGTTTGGGCCGGTCGGCGCTCGGCGATATAGGCACCCAAGGGTGGTGGGACGACGGAGAACACGATGAGGGTGGGCAGTAGCAGGAGCCAACTCGTCGCCGGCACCCAGCTTTCCTTGGGCGCATAGCCGGATGCGGGGCGCAACGCCATCAGGAGCAACGCGAGACCAGTGGCCAGTAGCGGCCATCGCATCCACGGTTGTACGAAACGCAGGTATTCCCCGGTCAAGGAAATGCGGATGAGCACTGCCGCCAACGCGGCGGCTACCAGGCCCTGGGTCATGGTCTTCACAGCAGGATCGCCCCTATCAGGACGGCCGACCCGATCGCGACGATCAGGACGACCGGCACGAACTGGCGGGCGAATCGGGTCCCGAACTGTCCGGACTCCATCGATGCGAGCTTGATGTCCATCGCCGGCCCCACCACCAAGAAGGTCAGTTTCGCAGTGTTGGAGAACGAGGTCAGGCTCGCCGCCACGAACGCGTCGGACTCCGAGCACAGCGCGGCGACGAACGCGAACAGGGCCAGTACCAGGACACTCAGAACGGCCTGGCCGGCGAGGCTGTCCACCCATTCGCGGGGCACGTAGGTGTTGACTGCGGCCGCGGCCATCGCACCGATGACCAGGAACCCGCCTGCGTGCAGGAAGTCGTGCAGCGCACCGTAGAGGAAGTCGTCATTGTGGTGATGATTGGTGACGCGTCGCGCCATCTGCAGTTTGTCGCCTCGCGCCACACACCACCAGCCGACCAGGATCGTGGTCAGCAAGGAGGCCGCGATGCGCGCCACCACCATCACGTGATCGTTCGGGAAGGCCACAGCGGTCGAGACGATCACGATCGGATTGATCGCCGGAGCCGCCAACAGGAAAGTGAGCGCAGCTGCCGGTGCCAGCCCGCGCCGCATCAGGCCCTCGCTGACCGGGACCGCGGCGCACTCGCAGCCCGGTAACCCGAATCCCGCGACACCCGCTACCGGCACCGCCAGCACAGGATTGCCGGGGATCACTTTGCGCAGCAGGCGTTCGGAGAGGAATCGCGACATCAGCGCGGACAACAGCACCCCGCCGACCAGGAAGGGCATCGACTGCACCACGATTGCCACGAACATCGTGCACCAGGTTCGGAACGACTCGCTGGTGATCAGCGGCTGGAGCCAGGAGCGCCCGAGCAGAACCACCAGAAGCAGTAGTGCTATCACGCTTGTCTGCGTGATCAGGCGCGGCCGAGGCCCGCTGGCTGTGGTGGACAAGACGACTCCGGAGTCGGTAAATGCTATCGAGAACGAGTATCGCTCTCTGCTCAGTCGACATCGCGGATTGCGTCTCCCCGGCGTGTGCCGATGTCGACCACCCTCGCCGGCTGTACGGAGCTGAACAGTCTTGCGGTGTCAGCCGGCGTCGGCTGCGCCGGCGTACGTCGTCGCGAGGTCGGACACGCGGGCGTTGTAGTCGGTGCCGGCGTTGTAGGCCGAGATGGCCTTGACCCAGTCGTCCGGCTGAGTGAGATCACCGCCGGTCGTGCACAGGTAGCCGGCAGCGGACAATGCGGCGTCGTCGATGTTGTGGATGTCGGGGAGNCCGTCGTCGTTGCCGTCGACCGCGTACGCGTCCCAGGTGCTGGGCAAGAACTGCATCGGGCCGACAGCCCGGTCCCAAGTGGTGTCGCCGTCGAGGTCGCCGTTGTCGGTATCAGTGATCTTGGCGACACCGTCGCCGTCCAGAGCCACTCCGATGATCTCGGGACCAACGGTGCCGTCGTCGTTGAGGATGGCACCGTTGAGACTCCCGTGCGCGGACTCGACACCGCCGATAGCCGCCAGCGTGTTCCATCCGATCGAGCAACCGGTGTGGGTTCGGTTCGCGGAGAGTGAGGCTCCGGCGTAGGCTGCCAGAGCGCGTGCGGGGATGCCGGTGGCGCTCGCGGTGCGACTCACCCAACCGGGATCGGCCAGTTCGGCGATCGGCCCGTCGGCGGTATCGCCCGGACTCGTCTCATCTCCCGACAGCGAGGGGACCGATGACGGCGTGCTGGCCAGGGCAGGCACTTGCTTGCTCTCGTTGTCGTCGCTGGAGTCGGTCAGGCCGATCATGATCGCGATGGTCACCGTGACGGTGCCGATGACCAACAGCGCGACGGCGAGTGCCGGGAGCACCCAGTTGTGCACTGGGGAGGGCCTGCCGGATTGCTCATCCCGCCGCTCCGGTGCGGGTCGGCTCGAAAACCGTCTCAGGCTGGGAGCGTTGGATACAACGGCTCAGGACGCGGGCGATCAGGCCTTGGCGGGGAGCCAGGAACCATGCCGCCAGAAATGCCGCGGTGAGGACGAGCACGATGGTGCCGCCGGTGGGCAGGTCGGCGGACCAGGAGATGTAGACACCCACCACGGCAGAGCCGCCACCGATCAGGGGAGCCAGTGCCATCATCACGCCCAGTCGGTCGGTGAGCAGCCGCGCGGTGGCCGCGGGGGTGATGAGCAGCGCGAGCACCAAGATGTTGCCGATCGTCTGCACCGAGATCACCACCGCCAAGGTGATCAGCACATAGAGGACGAGGTCGAGCCAGAACACCGGCACGCCGAGCGCGCGGGCGGACTCGCGGTCCAAGCTGATCGTGACGAACTCCTTGTGCAGGGCGAACAGCACGGCCAGCACCACCAGGCTGGTGACACCGACGACGTACAGGTCGGAGGTGGGCACTCCNGCGATGGAGCCGAACAGGAACTGTTGCAAGGAGCCGGCATACCCAGGTGCCTGGGAGATGATCACGATGCCCAGCGCGAAAGCCGCGACGAAGAAGACACCGATGACCGAGTCCTCCTTGACCCTGCGGTTCTGGGAAAAGACGGCGACCAGGATTGCGGTGATCACGCCGGCGACGGTGCCGCCGATGACGAGGTTGCCCGAGATCACGAATGCGACTGCGAGCCCCGGAAAGACGGCGTGTGCGACCGCATCGCCGATGAACGCCATGCCGCGCAGCACGACGTAGCAGCCGACGACTCCGCAGACCAGGGAGGACATGACGGCGACAGCAAGTGCCTTGGGAAGGAAGGCGAGGTCGGGATTGAGCAGGTCGCCGAGGAAGTCGATGGGATTCATGTCACGCACTCACGGGTTGTGGCCGCCAGGATGCGTAGCAGCGCCGAATCGGGTCCGACACCGAAGGTGCGCATCCACGCCTCGGGGTTGCCGGCGAGTNTGCTGGGGTGTGCCCTCGGCGAGGATCACGCGATTGAGCAGCGCGATACGGTCACAGCCGTCCAGTGCAGCGAGGATGTCGTGGGTGGTCATCAAGACGGCCCGGCCCTCATGGGCCAGCGTCGCGAACAGGCCGGAGAGCAAGTCCTGGGTGGGCATGTCGAGCCCGGTGAACGGCTCGTCCAACAGCAGCACTGCTGGTCGCAGCGCCAGCGCCCGAGCGACCAGCACCCGCTGGCGTTGCCCGCCGGAGAGTTGGCCGACCGGCCGGTCGGCGAGGTGGGTCATCTTGACGCGCTCCAAAGCGCCGGCGACCGCCTCCCAGTCTGCGATCCGGCCGCGTCGGAACAGCCCGAGGCGCGCGGTCAACCCGGTCATGACCACATGGGCGACCGAGGTAGGGAAGTCCCAGGCGAACTCATGGCGCTGAGGGACGTACCCCACTCGCACCCGACCAGGCCGGGCCGGTCGATCCTCGACCTCGACTCGGCCCGAGGTTGGGCGGAGCAGGCCGAGTGCGACGCGAAGCAGAGTGGTTTTCCCAGCCCCGTTGGGGCCGATCAGGCCCAGCAACTCGCCTTTGTCCACGCTCAGGCCGGCCCCGGTCAGCACCGGGCGTCCACCCAGGCTGACATGCACATCCTCGATCCGCAGCGCGGTTCCTGGGCGATCGACACCTGTGCTGACAGCTGCGTCGGCGGGAGTGGTCGCCGACGAATCGAGGCTGTCCAGCTCCGATCCCATGGAGTCTTCGAGGGCGGTCTCGGAGGTCATCGCGCATCCCTGTCCACCTCGGCCGGACTGCTGCCGGCATCTTCACCAGAGGCCCTGGCGCCGTGGCCGGCGAGCACCTGCTTGCGAGCGCGGTCACCGCGCAGGATCGCGACCGCGAACCCGGCGATCAACGCCAGCGCGACCAGCACGATCGCGCCGACCAGGATCGGTACGAGCGAGCTGCTCTCGTTATCCTCGACGTTTTGGCCGGTGCCTTCGGTGTCGTTGGTGCCTGCCTGCTCGGATTCTCCAGGAGTGCCGGTCTGCTCCTCGACTCCCTGCCAGGTTGCTGTCATTGCCTCGGCGGTAGAGGTGTCGGTGCCGACGGCGAAGCGGAGAAGCTGGGTGTCGGATGCGTGAGTGCCGTCGAGCAGGTCGGCCTCCGCCCGTACCCGTACCAGATAGACCCCNGGCTCGGTGAAGGTCCAGTTGGCGTGGGTGTGGGTGTTGACGTCGACCCACACGGGTTGCGTCTCAGGTTTGCGTGAGTCCCATAGCACTTGCGGCTCACCGAAGGTCCCGGACTGGAGGTAGACGTTCACGATCCCGGGACCCTGGACTCCGGTCAGCGACATGGTGATGCCACGGTCGATGGTCTTCATCACCTCGGGGTCCTGGGTGTTCCAGCCCAGCCAGACCAGCTCGAGGTTCTGGGTCTGCGGCACCACCCACACCGGACTACCCGGCTCCGCGCCGATGAAGGAGTACGCCGGATCGTCGGGGATCTCCAGCTTGCCTTGATCCAGGACGCGAAAGACCGTCTCGTCGGGGTAGCGCCACACGCTGGTCGCGTCTGCGTCGGCCTTGGCGACGTCGTCGTGGATCAGGAAAGTCCAGGTGCCGTCGTCGAACTTCGGGCCCATGTCGATGTGACCGGTTTCGAGCACTCGCTCGCCGTGCACGATCGCCAGATCGCCGAGCTTCTGCTGCAGGGAGGGNTCGTCCTCGGCAGCGGCTGCGATCGGCAGTCCGGCCGAAGGCCCGGTCAGCAAGGCGGCCACTGCCAGGACGGACAAGGTCACGCGGAGTTTCATCTGCGGTGCTTTCTTCTCGGTATGGGAAGGCCAGGGCCGAAGCCCGCGGCTGGAGGCTTAGGAGATTCAGGGGTTTAGAGACTCCGCGGATAGGGCGAAGCCTGCTGCGCGTCGGCCCCACGGGCGCCCCGCTTCGTTGTCGATTAGTCACCGGGCTATCCAGCCCGGCTCCCTCCTCCGCCTTGCGGTCCATCCCGTGGCTGCGCCGCTCGCGACGGCTGCCCCTATCCGCAGAGTCTCTCAGGCAGTCGCGCAGGGAGTCGGCGTTGAACCGCATCATCTGGACGTAGTCGGTCACCTCGCCATCGAAGGTGTCGCCGTAGATCCGGCACACCTCGATGCCGGCCTCGGCTGCGACCTCGGTCAACGTCGTGGCCCGGGTGCGCAGGTTGGGCTCGAGGAACACCGCAGGCACCTTCAGGGTCTTGATGGTTGCGGCGAGCTTGCGGCGACCTGCCAGGGACGGCTCGACGGCGGGGTTGGGGGTGATGAAGCCGGCGACATCCAGGTGGTAGGCGTGGGCGAGGTAGCCGAAGGCATCGTGGGTGGTCACCAGGTACCGGTATCGCTGGGGGATATCGGCGATGGTCTCGTGCAGGTAGTCGTCGGTGTCCTCCAAGACCTTCAGNTACGCCGCCGCATTCGCGGAGTAGTCCCGGGCTCGGCTCGGATCGGCCTCGATCAGGGTGTCGCGGATGAGCTGGACGTATGCCATGGCGTTGCGGACGTCTTGCCACAGGTGCGGATCGATCTCGCCGTGGACGTGTTTGCCCAGCACTGCCTGNGGAAGCTGGTAGACCTTGGTTCCTGGTTTGCCGAGGAAACGGAACTGGTCACCGTTCGGCACCTCGTCCAGCGCCTTGGCGGGGACGTCGATCACCACGCGGTCGGCGGGGTAGGAGTCCTGGCTGTGCTCGCCGCCGCCCTCGGGGTCGTAGCGCACCTCCAGCCCACCGCTGTCCAGGTTCGCGGTGAGATCGGCATGTCCCTGGCTCAACACCACTGCATCGGGTACGCCGGCATCGGCCGGGTTGACGCCGACCGCGAACGTGAAGGTCTGGGTATCCAGCTCCTGCGGCCGAGAGGTGTCGTCCACCTGCACCTTGGCTTGCAGCGTGAGGGTGTAGATGCCGGGCTCGGTGAAGGCCCACGACAGGTGGGTGTGCGCGGCAGGTGGCAGCGACATCGTGTCGTGCTTGTACCCGTTGGCGGCATCGAATCCGTCGGAGGAGTCGAAGTAGACATCGGTGTTGCCCAGCGAACCTGTCAGGTAGGCGTACATCTTGCCAGGCCCGGTGAGCTCGGTGACTGATACCAGCACCTGGGAGGTTCGGTTCGCGCCGAACCTCTCCCGACCGTCACCGTGTGCCCGTAGCCCCAGCCACACCGTGTCGAGGTTGACGTTCTCCACCATCGGGATGATCTCCGCGGCGTACTTCACTGCCTCCTCGGCCAGCGACACGTTGATCGCCTCGGTTTGCAGGTTGGAGTCCAGGGTCTTGATGACAGCACGTTCTTCCAGCAAGGCGTAGTTGGAGAACGCCACGTCCGCATACACGACGTTGCGGGCATCGCGCAGTGTCGGCTCGTACGAATGCGGGTCGGCGCCATCGGGAACGATCGAGGCCACATCGACCTGGTCCCCACCCACCTGTTCGACCAGGTCGCGCAACAGCCCTGTCGTCGTCACCACTTGGAGCCGGTCGCTGTGGGCCGACAACACAGGTTTGCTCGCGCATCCGGCAAGTGCCCCGACCAGAGCTACGGCTGCAGCCACGGCTGGGACTGCTGCTGACGCGATGTTTGTGCGGCTCCTGGTCCTGGCTCCGATGCTCCCCAAAGTTGCCGTTGTCATGGAAGCATTGCCCGGCCGCCGCGCCACCACAGTGCACCGGTGCCAGCCGAGCCCAGCAGGAAGAGCCCGCCCAAGGCGCCTACCAGGAGCGGGACCGACTCGTCGCCATCGGTGCTGGCCACCATGGTCGTCGCAGCCACTTCGCCGCCGGCGGTGATACCCGAGCCCGTCCCGGAGGCCGTGGCAGGCGGCGCAACGGACTGCGGGGCTGCCTTGGGGTTGTCTCATCTTCGTCTGTCGAGGTGGTCTCGGTGCCAGTGCTGGCTTTGCAATCGGCTCCGGAGCGAGCGGCCGATGCGGGGTCGACATCGCCGACGGCGATAGTCATCGTCTCGGTGTCAGACGACCGGGTGCCATTGGTCAGGGTCGCGCTCTGGGTCATCCTGAGCCGGTAGATGCCCTGCTTGCTGAACGCCCAGTTGGCGTGGGCGTGCACGCCGAGCGGGATCGTGTAGGAGGACCCGGCGCCCGCGAGCACCAACTGCTGCACACCACCGAAGGGCCCCGACAGGTATACCTTCACCGTGCCCGGTCCCTGAACCTGGTCCAGTCGCCAGGTCACCGAGCCTTTGACGTTGCCGGCGTTGAGCGATTCGGTGTTCCAGCCCAGCCAGATCAACGTGGAGTTCTGGGTCTGAGGCACCTGCCAGACAACTGTTCCTGGCCCACCGACCTGCCCATAGCCGGACGGCAACGTGACCTTCGAGGAGGGCTTGAGCCACATGATCGTCTCTGCCGGTTCCCGGTAGATCTTCGAGCCACTGGTGTCGTCACCGATCTGGGACTGCAACTTGCCACCGACGATCCGGGTCGCGTAGTCGATGTGCCCGGCCGAGAGGATGGTGGCTCTGGTCGTGCACTCGGTCTGGGGAACCGTCTTGGACGTTCCGGTGTCGTCGTCGTTCCCGCCTCCGTTCTTGGGCGGGTCCTTCGGCGGTGGCTTGGGGGTCGGTGGATCGGTCTTGACCTTCTTGTCACACTGTTTCGGGTTCACCCGCATCACGTCGGCTCGCCCGACGGCGATCGCCAGCACGAACTGGTCAGCCACGGTCTCGCCAGCGCTGGTTTGGGCGACCCTCTGCATCGACAGGCAGTAGTTGCCCTGCTTGCTGAAGGCCCAGGAGCCGTGCGCATGGGTCTTCTTGGGGATCGTGAAGCGATCCTGGGCGTTGATGCCGTCACGGCTGTTGAACAGCACCTTCGGCTGCCCGAACGGGTCGGTCTCGTAGAGAGCGAAAGAACCAGGCCCGGAGACGTCGGTCAGGGACCACAGCACACCACCGGTCGTGGCCGACTCCTCGATCGACTCGGTCGACCAGCCCGGCCACAGCAGCCCGGCCTGCTGGACCTGACTCACCTGGTAGAACGACGTTCCGGACTTGCCGAGGAAGGCGTAGGCAGCACCGGCAGGAACTTTCGTTCGCGACGAGGGCAGCAACTGCAAGATCGTCTTGGCTGGGTTGCGCCATACCGGCGTCGAAGATTTCGTGGTGTCTTTGATCTTGGTAGTGAGCTTGGACTTGCCGAGCAAGGACGCGACATCGACGTGCCCGTTGTTCAGCACGGTCGCGCCCTGCTTGTTCACGGTGCCGTTCGCGACGTTCCATATTGCCCTGGCTTCTCCGGCTCGGGCTTTTCCGGGTCGGGGTCCTCTGGCTTGGGGTCTTCGGGGTCAGGGTCTTCCGGCTCGGGTTCCTCAGGATCGGGATCCGGATCGGCTCCCGGGTCGCCCACGTCGAAGGTGTAGGTGACCGGATCACTGACTGCTTCTGTCCCTGACGTACGAGTGCCGCCGGCGTGCACGGTCAGCGTGTAGCGGCCTGGTCTGGTGAAGGCCCAATTGGCGTGTACGTGGGCGTTGACGTTCACCGCGATGTCGCCGGGTAACCGGTAGCTGCCACTCTCCAACACAGGCTGGGAGTCTCCGAAAGCGCCGGTCTGCCACAAGAATGCTCGACCGGGTCCGTTCACCTCGGTGATGTGCAGCCGCATCGGGTTGGTGAAGTCGGCCGAATTGAGGCGCTCGGTGCTCCATCCCGGCCAAATCAGCTCCTGGTCCTGGGTCTGGGGCAGGAGGTAGACGGTGTCACCGGCTTTGCCGAGGAAGGACCAGCGGGCCGGCACCGGAGAGGGGAGAGTGAGTTCGGCCTGCTCCTTGACCTGCAGCAGTACGTCGGCGGCCTCGTGCAGGACGTGGTGCCCGGTGACATCCTCCCGGAGCCGAAGGCGGAGCTGATCGTCCTCGTGCACCATCGTGAAGGCGTCGATGTGTCCGTGATCGAGGACGAGAGCAAACTCGTCTTCGGCGGCTGCCGGCGTGGTCAGACCGACTGCAGTGGCACCGAGCGCCAGCGCGCCGGCGACAGCGAGCGCCAGCGCGCGAGGGGCAACACGAGCGCGGTTCGACGAGAGCATCGTTTCCTATCGACATCGTTATTGAGAACGATTATTGATATTAGCAAGCCTGGAAAGCGGCGGCTAGTAGAGGGTGTCCTTGGGGCTCACGCCTTGTTTGTCGTGGCGGGGGACCAGCTGGCACGACCGGCGAGTCCAACCGGACAAGGCCGAACGGCAGAGACCGGTGGGTTGGGCTGGGTTGGGCTGATCGAGTGCGACCGAAGGTCGTGTATCGAGATCTAGCTAGCGCTGAGCGTTCAGGCGGAGCAATCGGCGCACAGGCCGAAGAGCTCGACGACGTGGGTGACCTCGGTGAAGCCGTTGTCTGCGGCCGCTTTGGCCGCCCACCGCTCGACGCCAGGACCGTCGATCTCGATCGCCACGCCGCAGCTACGGCACACCAAGTGGTGGTGGTGGCGAGGCCCGCACTTGCGGTACAGGGTCTCGCCGTCGTCGGTGCGGACTGCATCGACCTCGCCGGCCTCGGTCATCGCCTGGAGAGTGCGGTAGACAGTGGCAAGCCCCACCTTATCGCCGCCGGCCCGTAGGTCGTCGTAGAGCTGCTGGGCGCTGACGAAGGAGTCCGACATCGCCAAGTGCTCACGCAGGGCGCGGCGCTGGCGGGTGTCGCGGCGACCCACCTCGCCGAAGGCGCGGGGCGCAGTCTCGGTCGACATGGCCCCATGTTACCGAGTCGCCCGGCGCCTATCCGCGCAACCTCTTACCAACTCGACTTCGTGATTCCTGGTAGCTCGCCGCGGTGAGCAGCGGTGCGAAAGTTGATCCGAGATAGACCCGCCTTGCCGATATAGCCTCGCGGGCGCCCGTCGGCTTGGTCCCGGTTGCGGACCCGGCTCGGCGAGGAGTCACGGGGAGCTTGGCCAGCGCGCGCCCGGCTTCCTGCCGCTGCGCCATGCTCAATGAGGTGTCCTTGGTCGCGGAGCGGAGGACATCTCGGCGTTCCCGGTACTGCTCGACGAGAGCCTTGCGCTTCTCGTTGGCGACGATCTTGCTCTTCTTGGCCATGCTCAGCGCTCCTCGCGGAACTCGACGTGGCGGCGCACCTTCGGGTCGTACTTGCGCAGCACGAGTCTGTCGGGGTCGTTGCGCCGGTTCTTCTTGGTGACGTAGGTGTAGCCCGTCCCGGCGGTGGACCGGAGCTTGACGATCGGCCGGATGTCGGAGCCTCTCTTGGAAGCCATCAGAACTTCTCCCCGCGAGCGAGCAGGTCGGCAACGACAGCCTCGATGCCGCGCTGATCGATGGTCTTGATACCCCGTGCGCTCACGCGCAAGGTGATGTGCCGTCGCAGTGAGGGCACCCAGTAACGCTTGGAAGTGACATTGACGTTCCAGCGGCGCCGGGTGCGGCGATGGGAGTGTGAAACCGCGTTGCCGAACGACGGCTCGGCTCCGGTGACCTGACATTTGCGTGACATGGCTTTCCTATGTCTAGAATGAGAACCGTTATCAAACTAGTGTGACAGGAAGCCCCTCGTGAAGCAAGACATCCACCCGGCCTACGGTCCCGTCGTCTTCCGCGATCGGTCCGAGGGCACCTTGCTGCTGACCCGTTCGACGCTCGTGAGTCGGTTGGCCGCCGACCATCCTGTGGTGACGTGGGAGGACGGCGCGTCCTACCCGGTCGTGGACGTCGACATCACCAGCACCAGCCACCCGTTCTGGACAGGTCGTGGCCGAGTGGTGGACAGCGAGGGTCGGGTGGAGAAGTTCAACCGCCGCTACAGCGCGAGCCAGGAGGCCGGCCGATGAGCGCGAACCTGCGAGGACGGCTGCCGCGCCGCAAGGTCCCGGTGCTTCTGGTCAGCGGCGTCGACGAGGCGGCGATGATGGCCACGGCGATCTCCATGCAGTTCGGGCTTCCCGATGCGGTCGCCGTCCGGCACACGATCGATCCCGAGCGGCAGTTGCTGACTCGCACTGTCAGCGACGTCACCGGCGTTGTCGAGCGGGAGGAGATCAATCTCGCGCATGCATGCGTCTCGTGTGCGATCCGCGAGGACATCGTGCCCACCTTGGAGCGCCTTGCCGCACAAGCACGCTGGAGCAGCATCATCGCCTGCCTCCCTGTTGCGGCCGAGGCGGTGCAGGTTTGCCGGGTCGTCAATTGGGCTCCTCGCAATGCCCCGCATGTGAACGTCGCGGCAGTGGTCACCGCGCTCGACGGCGCCCGGGTTGCCGAAGACCTGCTGNGGGAGGACCTTCTCGACGAGCGCGGTCTGGCGACCTCTGAGGACGACCGTCGCGGGGTGGCCGAGGTCACCTGTGCGATGGTGGAGTACGCCGATGTCGTCTCGCTGACCGAGGCGCCTTGTGAGGAGGAGCGAGACCTCATCATCGCGCTGGCACAGCCGCGCGTCGGCGTTCTCGATGATCCCTCCTTGATCGATGCCGCTGCGCTGGCAGTCGGAGTACACCGCCATCAGGTCACCGAAGGTTGGATAGCCGAGGTCCGCAGAGGTGGCCTGCCGCCCCTGTCCGGGAAAGGCGCGTGGCGGCTCGACCTGGTCTCGGACCGACCGTTCCACCCGATTCGATTCCAGGACGAACTGGCTGTTCTCGGGGGCGGCCCGCGCCGGTCGCGCGGCTGTTTCTGGTTGCCCACCAGGCCTGGCGCGGTATGTGTGTGGGAGGGCGCCGGCGGCCAAGCCAGTGTCGGCTCCACCCAGCAATGGGGAAGGGTCAACCGCCGTNTGACCCGCATCGTCGTCACCGGGATCGACGACGATCGGGAAGAGCACGCCGAGATCGCGCTCGCGTTCCAACGCTGCCTGCTCACCGATGAGGAACTCGCAACTCGGGGCGTGGTCTGGGAAGAGTCCTGGGACGGACTCGAGCCCTGGCTCGGTCCGATCGACCGGGTCGCCTGACCACCCGGGCCGGTGGCGGAGGTGACCTGTCAACACCTGACAACTCGACTTGGAACGCGATCGTGTCGCGAACTTGAACCTGACAACTCGAGCCGAAGGGGCCGATCATGGCCGTACCCAAGCGCCGTATGTCGCGCAGCAACACCCGTCACCGCCGCTCGGCCTGGAAGGCCGCGCCGGTCGAGCTCGTTCCCATCCAGGTTGATGGGCGTGTCTACAACGTGCCTCGTCGCCTGGTCAGGGCCGCTCACCGCGGTTACCTCGACCTCGACAAGTTCGACTGACCGAGAGAACCGACAAGGAGGGAGCAAAAGATGAAGGTCCGTAACTCACTGCGGTCATTGAAGAACCAGCCCGGTTCCCAAGTCGTCCGCCGGCGCGGCCGTACTTACGTCATCAACAAGCAGAACCCGCGCCTCAAGGCCCGTCAAGGCTAAGCCCCGAACTCTCCGACAGCCGGTAGCTAGTCGTATCGGCCGAACCCAACCAAGTCAAGGAGCTACATGAACCGCCGCGAGATCGTCGACGCCATCGCCACCAAGTCCGGCCTCGACCATGCCACCGCCGATGCCGTACTGAGCGCCACCACTGCTGTGATCAGCGAGGCGCTTGCCACAGGAGAANAAGTCATGATTCCCGGTTTCGGCAGCTTCGAGGCCCGCTCCCGCGCCGCTCGGACCGGACGCAACCCGCAAACCGGGGAGCCGATGGAGATCGCGGCGAGCACGACGCCCGCGTTCAAGCCCGCAACAGCGTTCAAGCAAGCCGTCTCCGGCAGCTGATCTCTGAACGTGGTTGCGTTCGGACACGCTATGGCCCGGGTTGCCGAGAACGTTCTCTCGGCAACCCGGGCCATAGTTTCTTGGATCTGAGCGTTCCTAGATCTGCGGGGTGAAATCGTCGACGTTGTCGATCGTGATGATCAGCGGGTCCGAGCTCGGGAAATCGGCAGGCAGGTCATCGATCCACTTCTCGACCGTCTTGCCCTGCTGAGCGTCCAGGATCGCCTGCATCGACAGACGGGACAGATCGATCGGGCGTTGCTCCACGGTGAACTGGATGTTGCCTTCCTTGATCTGCTCGACGGAGAACTTGGTGGCACCGGCGTCGGCTACCGGGATCTGGCCCAGCTTCCCGGCCTCCTTGAGCGCCTGGAGCACACCTTGGGTCACGTCCGGNGAGTACACCGACATGATCAGACTGATGTCCTTGTTCGCCTGCAGCAGTGCCTTGGTCTTCTCCAGCGCTTCAGTGGTCGTGTAGTAGGTCTCGATCTGCTCGACGACCTTGAACTCGGTGTCCGGGTTGTCGGCGTTGAACGCATCAAGGGCCGCGTTGATCGCGATCGCCTGCGCTCCGATCGCCGGTCCCATCACCATCGCGACCTGCTGCGGGCCTGGGTTGAGCTCTGCGGCGGCGTTGATCCACGAGCGGTTCAAGGTGATGTTGTCGGTCGAGCCGATGAACGTGAGCAGGCCAGGCTCCCAGGAGTTGGGGCCGTCGTCGACCTCGTGTCCGCAGATCGGCGCCAGGTGCACCAAGGTGAGGATGCCAGCAGCGGGTAGGTCCTCGGTGACGGGCTTACAGGCCAGGTTGCCGTCGACGGGCATGACGATCGCCGCGTCGATCTGCTTTCCCTGGATCGCGTTCTGGATCTGGTTGAGCTGCTTGGCAGGGTCGAAGGCAGCGTCGTAAACCCGGAGCTTCCAGCCGAACTCGTCGGCGGATTCTTCGAGAGTCCTCTGCATCGCCTGCAGGTGCTCGTTATTGGTAGCGGTGGCGAACCAGCCGACCCGGAGCTCACCGGTCGGCAATTCGATGGGGTTNCCGTTCCCGACATCGACCTGAACGGTGGCCGGAGTCTCTGGGGTGTTGGTGGTGGGGTCGCCGGTCGAGCTGTTGTCGTCATCATCCGACCCACAGGCCGCCACACTCAGAGCAAGCCCGGCCAGCGCGACCGCGACGGCGAAGTGCTTCTTACGCATTCGTGTCTCCTCGAATTCTCACGGTCTGGCCGTGGTTGTGCCCGACGTTAAGAAATACGGGTACAGCCTGTCAATAAAATGTCGTACTTTTCTATTAACAGTCTGATAACGGTCGGACTATTTTGTCGGAAGACTCCTGAATGCCCCAGGTGTCCTGGGTCTCCGGCTTCGTCAAATCGGCGTCTGGTTGCCTCCGATGCGCTGCAGCAGAACGACGCCGTCTTTGACCATGGCCTTCTGCTCTCCGTCCGGGCTGGTCGCCTCGCGTGTCCTGATCTCCTCGGTGACTACCTGCCACTCCGAAGTGTCGAGGTCGAGTTCGGCGATCTCTTCCGGCGGTGTGAGCAGGATGGGATGGGCACTGTGGCCGTTTTGCTGGTCGTCTCCGTGGTTGTTCTTGTGGCGCCAGGCCCAAGGTGGGATGTCCTCGTCGGTCTCGAAGACGTGGGAGACGGTCAGCAGGTGCCCGCCGGGGCGGATTCTCCCAGCCGCACGGCGCAGGATCTTGGTGCGGGACAGGTCGACGGTGGAATGGAAGAAGGAGGCGGTCACCAGATCGAAGGTCTCTTCGGTCTCCCAGGTCGTCAGGTCGTGGGCCACCCAGTTGATCCGGTCCGCGACGCCCCTGCTCGCAGCGCCTTCGGCTCCTCGAGCGGTTGCGGTCGAGGAGATATCGATGGCGGTGACCTGCCATCCCTGCTCGGCCAGCCAGACGGCGTCTCCGCCCTCGCCGCAGCCCAGGTCGAGAGCGGTTCCAGCCTCGAGACCGCCGATGACGTCGGCCATGGTGGCGTTCACGCGACCTGACCACAGCCTGTCGCTGTCGGCGTATCGCCCTTCCCAGTAGTCGGCAGGTGTGACATCTTCGTCATCCCTGTTCCCTGTATCACTGTGTTCGGTGTCTCTGTGCTCGGGGTGTTCATGCATATGCCCATGATCGGCCACAATCGCCTGGTCGAAATCCTCGGTCACCAAAGCCATGTTGACCATGCCGGCGGTGAAAGAACCGGCCCCGACCGAGATAGGCACGTTCGCGCCGGGGTTGACGACGTTGCCGACCGCCCAGATCCGGGGNTGGCTGGTCCTGCCGGTGGGGTCGGTGGCGATGAAGTTCCCCATCGGGCTGTCGACCCGGTCCAAGCCGAGTCCGGCCAGGAACTCCTCATGTGGTCGCGGTATCGAAGCGGTGAAGATCGCATCGAGGGCGATCTCTCGGCCGTCGTCGAGTCGTACGCCGGTGAGCACATCGCCTTCCTCCGAGCGTCGGGTGTGCACCTTGGTGACAGGTACGTCGATCAACTCGACACCGCGTGAGCGCAGCCGGTGCGCGGCTTCGGGAGGGATGTCGCCACAGCCGGCGGTGAAGAAGGTCAAGTCGTTGCTCCACTGCCGCAACAGTTCGGCCTGATGCAGGGACATCGGTGAGGAGCCGAGCACGCCGAGGCGGCTGCCTCGGACCTCCCAGCCGTGGCAGTAGGGGCAGTGCAGCACGCTCGTGCCCCAGTGCTCGGCCAGACCCGGTACCTCCGGGAGGACGTCGGTCATACCGCTGGCAGCGATCAATATGCGCGCGGACATGGTGCCTCCGTCGGCCAGTCTCACAGTGATCGCATCGTCGGTGTCCTCGACCAGGTCGACGGTTCCGGGCCGGATCGTGACGTCGTACTCGGCGATTTCCTCTCGGCCGCGACGCAGTAGCTCGGTGGGATCGATGCCTTCCAGGCCTAGGACGCCATGCATGTGGGCGGCGAATCGGTTGCGTGGCTCGCCTGCGTCGATGACGAGAACACGGCGACATGCCCTGCCCAAGGTGAGCGCGGCGGACAGTCCCGCTGCGCCGGCGCCGACGATAACGACATCGTGTTGTTCGGTCATGGATCCAGTTCACCGGCATACTCGCGAAATCGCAAACTTCCTTGCATAATTAGCAAGATTCCAAGAAGGCAATACCGTAGAAGACGGGCTCGACGAGGCAGTCCCCAAGACAGCGAGGAGTCCGATGAGCGACGAACTCAAGCAGGTCGGTGCCCGCCTGCGGGCGATCCGGCGCAGCCGCGGCTGGACCCTCGACGAACTCGCCTCCCGGGCTGAGATGTCGCCCAGCACGCTGTCGCGACTGGAGTCCGGGAAACGACAGGCGAGCCTGGAGTTGCTTCTGCCGCTGACCCGCCAGCTCGGGATCGGCCTGGACGACCTGGTGAGTCCGGCGGTAGCCGACCCTCGGGTGCGCCGTCCGGTGATCCGCCGCGACGGTTTGATCATCGCTCCGCTCGCGCCCGAGNGCTCGCCGGTGGCGACGTACAAGGTCACCTACCCACCGACCGCTCAGCTACCAGAGCCGCGGGTCCATGAGGGGTACGAGTGGCTCTATGTCCTCACCGGGAAGCTGCGACTGATCCTCGGTGACCGCGACTTGGTGCTGGCTCGCGGTGAGGCGGCGGAGTTCGATACTCGGGTGCCGCACAGCATGTCAGCATTCGGGCAGCGACCCGCCGAGGTGCTGAGCATCTTCAACAGCGAGGGAGCCCGGTTGCACACCTATGTGGCCTCGGGTCCCGCCGGTAAATGAGTAGGTGAATGACCCATCTCGGTGCGGGTGATTGCGCGGCTGTCTGTGATGTGGGTCAAGATTCGGTCCCGACACCGGGTTGGCGCCTTAGGGTTGAGGGATGACGGCTGACGCTCCGATCGGCATCTTCGACTCAGGCTTCGGTGGGCTCACCGTTGCCCGTGCCGTCATCGACCAACTCCCGCACGAGTCAGTCCTCTATCTGGGCGACACCGCAAGGCAGCCGTACGGACCCAAGCCGATCGGCGAGGTGCGCGAGTATGCGCTGGAGTGCCTGGACCACCTGGCCGGCCAGGGCGTCAAACTGCTGGTGATCGCCTGCAATTCCGCCAGCGCCGCCGTCTTGCGCGATGCCCGGGAGCGCTACGACCTGCCCGTCGTAGAGGTCATCTATCCCGCCACTCGCCGAGCCGTGGCCGCCACGAAGTCTGGGCGCATCGGAGTGATCTGCACCCGAGCTACCGCGGAGTCGATGGCCTACGACGATGCCTTCGCCGCGGCGCCGCATATCAGCCTCCATACCCAGGTGTGCCCGTTGTTCGTGGAGTACGTCGAGCGTGGCATCACCAGTGGGCCAGAACTCCAAGCAGCCGCACACGAGTATCTCGACNCCCTGGTCGCCCAAGGCATCGACACCTTGATCCTGGGCTGCACGCACTACCCGTTGCTGACCGGAATGATCGCCTACGTCCTGGGCGACCAGGTCACGCTGGTGTCCAGCGCGGAGGAGACCGCCAAGGATGTCTACCGCACTTTGCTCGCCCGGGGCATCGAACGCGACCCGGCAGCACCCGCTCCTACCCATCGTTTCTTGACCACTGGTGCACCCGACGATTTCGAGTCGATCGGTCACAGGTTCCTCGGGCCTGAGCTCAGCGACGTCCACCAATTCGCCTGGGTGCGTGCTTGATGCGACTGACGATCATCGGCTGCGCCGGCTCGTATGCCGGCCCTGATTCCGCCGCGAGCTGCTACCTGGTGGAGCACGAGCAGGACGGACGCCTCTGGAGCATCCTGCTCGATCTGGGCTCGGGCGCGCTCGGCAGCCTGCAGCGATTTGCCGACCCGTTGAGCATCGACGCTGTTTTCCTCAGCCACTTGCATGCTGATCACTTCTTCGACCTGTCCGGTTTTTACGTGCTGCGCAAGTACCACCCGAGTGGGCCACAGCCCCGGATTCCGGTGTGGGGTCCTGCCGCGACAGCAGAACGGCTTGCACAGGCGTACGGGCTGCCGCCGGACCCCGGCATGACCGAGGAGTTCGACTTCCGTGAGTACGGCACCGAGCCGCTGCGATTCGGGCCTTTCACCGTCACCCAGCGTCTGGTCGAACATCCCATCGAGGCGTACGCCCTCAGCGTGACAGCGGGAGGCCGTCGGCTCGTCTACACCGGCGATACGGGTCCTTGCAATGGGCTCACCAGATTCGCCCAGGATGCTGATCTGCTCCTCGCCGAGGCTGCCTTCCGCGACGACTGTGAGAACCCGCCGAGTCTGCATCTGACCGGATCCGATGCCGCTCGAGTCGCGCTCGAGGCGAACGCACGCAGACTGGTGTTGACCCATATCGCTCCCTGGCACGACCGATCGGTCGCGCTCGACGAAGCCGCAACAGTGTTCACTGGACCCACCGACCTTGCTGTGGTCGGTGCCTGTTTCGAGATCTGAGAACTTTCACTGGAGGAAGCACCTCGTGAAACTGATGGCCCTGGTGTTTAGAGGTTCCGCCGGTAGGGGCTTCGCCCTATTGGCGGGAACTCTTAGTGTGCTGCTCCTGCTCAGCCCGCTGCAAGCGGTGGGGATGAACCTGTCGCCGTCACCAGTACCGCACCGCCGGTGCTTACCGGCGAAGCGGTTTTCGGTCAGACCCTGAAGGCCAGCAAAGGCAGCTGGGACCAGGTCGGCGTTGCGGTCAGTTACCAATGGTTGCGCGATGACACTGCGATCGGCGGCGCCACCGGCAACAAACTCAAGTTGACGCTGGACGACCTCGGCCACCGGATCTCGGTGCGGGTCACTGCCTCTCTCGAGGGGTTCGCCGACGGGCAAGCCGATTCGACGGCGACCAAGAAGGTCAAGAAGGCCCGGTTCGCGGTGGTCAAGCGCCCCGCGATCACCGGCACCATGCGTTTCACCAGGGTTGTGCGCCTGGTTGCGCCGGTGCTGACTCCGAAGCCGAACCGGATTCGCTACCAATGGCTGCGTGACGGGAAGCCGATCAAAGGCGCCACCAAGAAGCGATACACGATCGGGGTACCTGACGTCGGAGCCAAGATCACGCTGCAAGCCATGGTCACTAAACCGGGCTATCAGAAGCGGACCGTGGTCAGCAAGGCTCGCGACGGTCTGCACCTGCGGCCGCTGCGGCGCACCGTCACCTACCGGATCGTCACTCGCGGCAAGATCACCGCCGACCTGGGCGTCTTCGCCAAACAGGCGCAGGCGACCTACGACGATCCGCGCGGATGGCGCAGCGCCGGCATCAGGTTCAAGCGGGTCAAGACCGGCGGCTTGTTCGCGCTGGTGTTGAGCCAGGCGGCCCTGGTACCGAGCTTCAGCTCGATGTGCTCCTCCTCGTGGTCGTGTCGCGTCGGTGACAACGTGATCATCAACCAAACCCGCTGGTTGCAGGCCACCCCGGTCTGGAAGGACTCGGGTCTGGGGAGGCGCAACTATCGGCACCTGGTGGTCAACCACGAGACCGGGCACTGGCTGGGCCATGGCCACGCCTACTGCGGTGGCGCGGGGCAGCTCGCACCGGTGATGGCCCAGCAGTCCAAGGGCCTGGGTGGATGCAAGGCCAACCCGTGGCCGCTGCCCTGGGAGCGGACCACGCCTCGTTTTTGAGAACCAGGCCTCGGACCGTTTTCGGCACCTGATTTCTAACGCCTGCGTCGATCACTTCCCCGGTGGATCGCTCCAGCCGGACCCGCGTGAACGGGACTCTCGGGACAATCCGGCATAGTGGGGCCCATGATTTCCGTGACCGGACTGACCAAGAGATACGGCGGGTTCACCGCTGTCGATGATATTTCGTTCGAGGCCAAACCGGGTCTGGTGACCGGATTCCTCGGTCCCAATGGCGCTGGCAAGTCCACCACGATGCGGATGATGAGTGGGCTGACCATCCCGACCAAAGGCCGCAGCACCATCGGGNGGTTCAACTATCACGACATTCCCAACCCTGGCCGTCATGTCGGCGTCCTCCTGGATGCCTCCGCCCAGCATGCTGGGCGCACCGGGCGCGAGGTGCTGACTCTGACCGCGACCGTGCTCGGACTGCCTAAGTCCAAGGTCGACGAGATGCTGGCGCTAGTGAGCCTGTCGGACAAAGAGTCCAAGCGCCGGGTGAAGAACTACTCACTCGGCATGCGGCAGCGGCTGGGCATCGCCAACGCGCTGATCGGGGACCCGAGCGTGCTGATCCTGGACGAACCCGCCAACGGCCTCGACCCAGCCGGCATCCATTGGATGCGTGGCCTATTGCGCGGATACGCCGAGCGTGGTGGCACGGTGCTGCTCTCCAGCCACCTGCTGCACGAGGTCGAGCTGATCGCCGACGAGATGGTCGTGATCGGCAACGGCCGGATCGTGGCGCAAGGAACCAAGGCCGAGCTGCTTGCCACCGCGGGAACCTACGCCCGGGCCGAGGACCAGGCCGCGCTGGTAGCGGCGCTGCAAGCCCAGGGAATCACTAGTTCGCCGTCCGGTGACGGGTTGCGCACCGAAGCCGAGCCCATCGACATCGGCCGCATCGCCGCTGGGGCGGGGATCGTCCTGGTGGAGCTCAGACCAGCCGACGGAGCTGGGCTTGAGGAAATGTTCTTGGAATTGACTGCCAGCACCCAGCGGGAAGGAGTCGTCGTATGACCACCCTGGATTGGCCATGCTCAACGCCCTCCCTGTGTCTGTCACCGGGGGCCTCGCTACGTTCGTGTCCTCGGGAGGGGATCGCATGACCACCGTTCTCGGCACCCTCGATGTCAGTAGCACCAAGCCGGTTCCGATGAGCCGGCTGATCAAGACCGAGCTGCGCAAGATGGGTGACACTCGGGCCGGTCTGTGGCTGCTCATCTCGATCGCCGCGATCACCGTGATCGTCACCGTCGCCTTCTTCATCTGGGGCGATCGAGACGAGATGACCTGGGGCACGCTCTCTTCGTTCGGTGCGATACCGCTCGCCTTCCTGCTCCCGGTGCTCAGCATCTTGCTGATCACCCAGGAATGGGGTCAGCGCACCGCTCTGGTCACCTTCAGCCAGGTCCCACACCGTGGCAAAGTGATCACCGCAAAGGTGATCGCGGCTTTGATCTTCGCGGTGGCAGGTCTGCTGATAGCGATGCTCATCGGTGCGATCCTGGCACCCTGGGTGGCGCCAGCGATCCGTTCCAAGAATTCTCCCTGGCTGTAGTCGGTCGAGTCACGCTCGCGCAGGTGATCGGGTTGGCGATCGGCCTGGCGTTCGGCGCGCTGCTGCTCAACTCCGCGTTCGCGATCGTCTTGTACTTCGCGATCCCGACCGTGGTGAGCATCGTGACCGGCGTATGGACCTCTGCTCAGGACAAGCTGCTCTGGGTCGACGTCAACACCTCATCGTCGGTGTTGTACGAGGATCGTGGCCTGACCGGGCAGGAATGGGCGCAGATAGCCACAGGTGTGCTGATCTGGATCGTTGTCCCTGGCGCACTCGGAATTTGGCGCATCATGCGTTCGGAGATCAAGTGACTCGCGCTGACGGCCGTGCCGTCGACGAGCTCCGCCCGATCAAGATCACTCGCAACTGGCTCGACCACGCCGCCGGTTCGGTGCTGGTCGAANTCGGCAAGACCCGCGTGCTGTGCGCGGCCTCGGCATCCTNNGGGGTGCCGCGTTGGCGGACCGGCTCGGGTTTGGGCTGGGTGACGGCGGAGTACGCCATGTTGCCTTCCTCCACCCATACCCGCTCCGACCGTGAATCGGTCAAGGGGCGTATCGGCGGACGTACCCACGAGATCTCCCGGCTGATCGGTCGCTCGCTGCGCGCCGTGATCGACTACAAGGCGCTGNGGGAGAACACCATCGTGCTGGACTGCGATGTCCTGCAGGCGGATGGTGGCGNNCGTACCGCCGCGATCACCGGAGCATACGTCGCGCTCGCCGATGCCTGCGCCCACCTAGCCGCGAAGGGAGCGCTGACCGGTGAGCCACTGACCGGCTCGGTCGCAGCAGTATCGGTCGGAGTCATCGACGGTGAGCCGCGCCTCGACCTTCCCTACGAGGAGGACGTCCGTGCTGAGACCGATATGAACATCGTGATGACAGGTGACGGCCGCTTTGTCGAGGTGCAGGGCACCGCCGAGGCTGACCCGTTCGATCGCGACGTGCTCGACGCCCTATTGGACCTGGGCGTCAAGGGTTGCGCAGATCTGACTGTGCTCCAGCAGGCGGCCCTCGCGNGCAAGCTCGACCAAGTCGGCCGGTCTGTGACCGAGGTCTTCCTGGCATCCCGCAACGCCAAGAAGTTGGCGGAGATGCAACGCATCCTTGCTGAGCACCTCCCCGACATCCGCGTACTCGGACTGGACGACGTACCCGGCTACGACGAGCCCGATGAGACCGAGCCGACCTTCGTGGGCAATGCCCGGCTCAAGGCCGACGCAGCCTTGGCCGCTACCGGACTGCCGTCACTGGCCGATGACAGCGGTATCTGCGTGGATGCCCTCAACGGTATGCCTGGGGTGTTGTCCGCCCGCTGGTCGGGGATGGCTAAGAACGACCTGGCCAACAATCAATTGCTACTGGCGCAGCTCGCTGATGTGCCCGACGAGCGTCGCGGTGCCCAGTTCCGTTGCTCGGTCGTGCTCGCTTATCGTGATGCGGTTGGTCAGGTCTGCCACGAGACCGCCGAGGGTGTGATGCCGGGACGAGTGATCCACGAGCTGCGGGGCAGCGGCGGTTTCGGGTACGACGTGCTGTTTTGTGCCGACGGCTACGACGTCACCACCGCCGAGCTGGGCGTCGAGGAGAAGGACGCGATCTCGCACCGTGGCAAGGCGCTCCGCCAGATCGCGCCCGTCGTTGCCCGGGTTCTGCACAGGGCCTAGCCGGTGCCAGAGGGGGACTTGAACCCCACGCCCGAAGGCACGGGTACCTAAAACCCGCGTGTCTGCCAATCCCACCACTCTGGCTCAGGCTGAAGTCTATGGGTCGCGCTGGAGCGTCCTGTTACGGACTAGCCGGCTAGGTCCAGGTCGCGGCGCAGCTTGGCGACGTGGCCGGTGGCTTTGACGTTGTACTGCGCGAGCTCGACGACGCCTTGCTCGTCGACCACGATCGTGGAGCGGATCACGCCCTTGACGAGTTTGCCGTACAGCTTCTTCTCTCCGAAGGCGCCGTAAGACTGCATCACCTGCTTGTCAGGGTCGGACAGCAGGGTGATCGTGAGGTGGTCGCGGGCGCGGAACTTTGCCAACTTCTCCGGCTTGTCGGGNGAGATGCCGAGCACCTCGTATCCCTGGGTGTGTAGGGAGTCCAGGGAGTCGGTGAAGTCGCAGGCCTGCTTGGTGCAGCCGGGTGTCATCGCAGCCGGGTAGAAGTAGACGATCACCTTCTTGCCACGCAACGCGGACAAAGTGACCTCGTTGCCTCGGTCGTCGGGCAAGGTGAAGTCCGGTGCTGTGTCGCCGGGGTTGAGGCGGTCGGGCATGTCGCTCCTTCGGTGTACTGCTTATTGCAAGTTCTTTGCAACAAGGTACGATGCAGATGTTCGCCCCCAACGTATCGGAGTGCCTCCATGCATGTCCCCGACGGCTTCCTGAACGCCCCGACCTCGGTAGCCACCGGCGCGATCGCGGTCGCCGGCGTAGGGCTCGCTTTGCGCGGCGCGCGTAAGGAACTCGACGACCGCACAGCGCCGATGGCGGGGCTGGTCGCGACCTTCGTCTTCGCCACCCAGATGCTGAACTTCCCGGTTGTTTCCGGGACCAGTGGACACTTGTTGGGAGGAGCGCTTGCCGCCGTCCTGGTCGGCCCCTACACAGGTGTCTTGTGTATGTCGGTGGTGTTGATCGTGCAATCGCTGTTGTTCGCCGACGGCGGCATCACCGCACTCGGCACCAACATCGTGTGCATGGGCCTGGTCACCGTCATCGTCGGCTGGGCAGTGTTTCGCGGATTGCAGGCGATCTTGCCGAAGAAGGTGGCAATGGTGGCGCCGTCCGCGGCAGCTGCGGCACTGGTGTCAGTACCTGCCTCGGCCCTGGTGTTCACCTTGCTGTACGAGATCGGTGGCACTGTCGATATCCCGGTGTCCACGTTGGCTACCGCGATGGTTGGCGTCCATGTCCTGATCGGCCTCGGCGAAGCCGTCATCACCTTCCTCGCGATTGCTGCGATTACCGCAGTGCGGCCCGACCTGGTCTATGGAGCCCGCCGGGTACTGGCCGAGCGCGAACTCGAGGTTCGTACGNGGGGTGACGGCATGAGGCGCCTTTCCACTATCTGGGTGGTCCTGATCGGGCTTCTGGTGGCACTCGTTCTTGCCGGTGTGGTCAGCTTCTATGCCTCCTCTGACCCCGACGGCCTGGAGAAGGTCGCGGTGGACAAGGGCTTCGACAGTGCGGCGACCGAGCATGATGCCTCCGGAAGCCCCCTCGCCGACTATGCGACCAAGGGCATCGACAACGACCGGCTCTCTGGCGGCCTGGCCGGAGTCATCGGCTCGGTCTTGGTGCTCGGTGCCGCCGGCGGACTCGCTTTTGTGCTCCGCCGCGGCAACCAGGCGAGCCCTGGGGAGACAGGCGGGGAGGGCTCAGACTCGATGGCCGCCAACGCTGGAGCCAAGACCGGCGAGCGCTGATGGGTGCTGGGCACGGGCACAAGCTCCACTTCCACGGCCACTCGGCCCTGCATCGGGCGCCGGCGCATCTCAAGCTGGTGGCGCTGTTGGTGTTCATGCTCGTGGTCGTGGCGACTCCCCGAGGCACCTACCTCGCCTTCGCGGCGTACGCCGTGCTGCTCGGCTGCCTGATCGCGGTCTCCCGGGTGCCGCTGCGCTACCTGTTGCCGCGGATGAGTGTGGAGATCCCGTTCGTGATCTTTGCGCTGTTGCTCCCGTTCTTCGCCACTGGCCCGACCACCGACGTCTTCGGCATCACGGTCAGCCAATCCGGCCTGACCGGTGCGATCGCCCTGCTGATCAAGGGAACCCTGGGTGTGCTCGCGAGCCTGCTCCTGGCTGCCACCACCGAGCCGCACGATTTGTTGGCGGGGTTGGAGCGCCTGCACATGCCTGCTCAGCTGGTGGCGATCATGGGCTTCATGATCCGCTACCTGGACGTGGTCACCGACGAGATGCGCCGGATGTCGATCGCGCGCCGGTCGCGCGGGTTCTCCGCTCGCAACCCCACCCACTGGCCGGTGCTGGCCAAGTCTTTGGGTGCGCTGTTCATCCGGTCCTACGAACGCGGTGAACGGGTGCACCTGGCGATGCTGTCGCGCGGATACACCGGGAGAATGCCGCAGNTGAGTACCCCGGTCCTCGATGTCCGCCAACTGGCCTACGCCTACCCCGACGGGCACCAGGCTCTTTACGGTGTCGATCTACACGTTCATCCCGGCGAGCGGGTTGCGCTGCTCGGTCCCAATGGGGCTGGTAAGACCACGCTCGTTCTGCACCTCAACGGAATCCTGCACCCCGGACACGGGTCGGTGCATGTCTCGGGTCTAGCGGTCCAGGCTGACAACCTGGCCGAGATCCGCAGACGAGTGGGTGTGGTCTTCCAGGACCCCGACGACCAGCTGTTCATGGGATCGGTCCGCGACGACGTCGCATTCGGGCCCAAGAATCTCGGGATCAGTGGCGACGAGCTCACCCAAAGAGTGATCGATGCCTTGGACAAGGTCGGCATGACCGAGTTCATCGATCGCCCACCGCACCACCTCAGCTTCGGCCAACGCCGCCGGGTCGCGGTCGCGACCGTGTTGGCGATGCAGCCGGAGATCCTCGTCCTCGATGAGCCGTCCTCCAACCTCGATCCCGCGTCTCGGCGCGAGCTCGCCGACATCGTGAGGTCCTTGGAGGTGACCGTGCTGATGGTGACCCACGACCTGCCATACGCGCTGGAGTTGTGCGACCGATCGGTCGTCCTCGACCAGGGCAACATCGTGGCCGACGGTTCCACCTACGACCTGCTGACCGACGACGAGCTGATGAGATCGCACCGCTTGGAGCTGCCGTTCGGGTTCGAACCCCGCGTCCGGCCGCGACCGGCCTCCGGTAACCTGTCGCAGTAAGTCAGAACAGGGATAGGCGGGGAGACGCGCATGGCTGCGTACGACGAGATCGAGAGCGACATCGCCGAAACGCGCGCCCGGTTGGCAGCGACGATCGACGAGCTTGTCGACCGTGCCAGCCCCAAGCAGATCGCCAAGCGTGAGGTGGCCTCCGTCAAGGCCTTCTTCGTCGACCCTCAAGGCGCGCCGCGCACCGACAACATCTTGAAGGTCGGAGCGGGAGTTGCTGGCTTCGTGGCATTGCTCGTGCTGATCCGCAAGGTGGCGCGCTGACGGTGGCCGCTACTGCGGGGTCGACAAGACCCCGATCCGGATGCTTCACGACCGGCTTCTGGTCACCCTCGACAAGGATGCGNGGGAGCGACGCAGCACCGGCGGCATCGTCATTCCCGCGACCGCTGCGATGGGTGCCCGCCGGTTGTGCTGGGCGCGAGTCGTGGCTGCTGGGCCCCACGTCCGCAGTGTTGAGGTCGACGACCGGGTGCTGTTCGATCCTGACGACAAGGCCGAGGTCGAAGTCAGTGCGGAGACCTACGTCCTGTTGCGTGAGCGTGATGTGCACGCGGTCGCTGCCGAGCGTCTCGGCGACAGCAACACCGGTCTTTATCTCTAGTCGGCATTGACGTCGCCTCGCCGGCAGCTGACCCACAGCTGCGACGGTCGTTTCACCGCAGTCACTACCGGATCAACCGAGCATCAACGCTGATAGCCCGCGTAGCTTCGACCGGGGACCGGGGTGGTGTTGATCTCGTTGAGCTCCGCGAGCTGCTCCTCGGTGGGCACCCAGAGCCCGGCGGCCACGTTGGCTGCGATCTGTTCCGGCCGACTGGCTCCAGCGATCACCGAAGCTACTGCGGGTTGGGCAGCGAGACCGCCGATGGCGACATCGAGCAGTGAGACGCCGGCTTTGTCCGCGAAGTCCTGCAGGGCCTCGACCCGATCGAACTCGGCACTCTGCAGCCGCTGCGTTTCATTGGAGCCGGCGAGTCGGCTGCCAGCGGGTGCGTCCTTGTCGCGGGCGTACTTGCCGGTGAGCAGGCCGTAGGCGAGCGGGAAGTAGGGCAGTAGTCCCACGCCGAAGTGCTCGCATGCGGGGACCAGTTCAGCCTCGGCTGCTCGGTTGTACAGCGAGTACTCGTTCTGCGTCGACACGAACCCGGACAGGCCCAGCGCGCGAGCCACATGCATTGCGTCGGCGAGCTGCCAGGAGAAGAAGTTCGAGCAACCGTAGTAGCGGATCTTGCCTTCCTCGACCAGCGTTTCCAGCGTCGTGAGCGTCTCCTCGATCGGCGTGAGCGGGTCGGGCTGGTGGAACTGATACAGGTCGATCCAGTCGGTCCCCAAGCGGCGCAGGCTGCCCTCGACGGCGCGCCGCAGGTACGACCGGGACCCCAGGGCCTGCCAGGCAGGCCCATTCACTCCATGGGTGGGCATCCCGAACTTGCTCGCGAGCACGATGTCTTGGCGACGTTCGCCCAGCGCGCGACCAAGAAACTCCTCGCCCTTGCCCGACCCGTACATGTCAGCGGTATCGAAGAAGGTGATGCCGTGGTCGAGTGCCGCCGATATGACTTCGTGAGTACCAGCCTGGTCGATGCGTGCTCCGAATGCGTTACATCCCAGGCCGACGACTGAGATCCTCAGTCCGGAATCGCCGACATTCCGATAGGTCATCTCGGTCATGGCGGTCAACTTACCTCGATGCTGACCAGGACTTTGCCGGCGACATGGTCCTCGACCTCGACGATGCCGGGAGTGTCGATAGTCAGGGTGAGGGTAGTGGTCCCTTCTCCGTAAGCCAGTTCCTGCTCAGGGGTGTGTGCGTGAAACTCGCCTTCGCGGTCGGAGTCGACGTTGATCGTGATCGGCTCGCCGACCTTCGCCTTGACCCGGTCACCGTTGGGCTCGAGGTTCTCGCCGCGGATGGTCGCGTCGATCACGACGCCGCCCGGTGTGTCGCTGGGTGTGTTACCGGGGGCATCACTGGGACTTGTGGTCGAGTCGGAGTTGTGGGTGCCGTTCTCGTCGGAGTCACCACCGCATCCCGTGAGCAGGGCGATGGACAGGGTGGCGCAACCCAGTAAGGACAGGAGTTTCTTCGGCATGATCGTCAGTCTAGGTGGCGGTCGTCGGGCCTGAGTCGGAGGCCGGGCGCAGTCAGTTCGTGGTCAGCTTGCGCAGATGGCGTAGGTGGTCTTGGTGCCCCCGGCGCGACTGTAGGTCACCGACCAGCCGACAGGCTTGCCATTCTCGACGACCGGAACCGATGCCACGATGAAGCGTCGGTGACCGGCAGCCACCGCCACCGGTGGCGACCTCGGCTGCCTCGCAGCGCACCACCACGGTGGCGGCTGAGGAGTCGGAAGTGCGCACCGTGGTGTTGGCTACCCCTGAGGGTCCAGTGGGTCCTGGCTGACCTGGCTCGCCCTTTTCACCAGGTGCGCCCTTCTCGCCCTTCTCACCTTTTTCGCCTGGTGCGCCTTTCTCTCCGGCGGGACCTATGGGTCCAGTGGACCCGGTCTCGCCGATAGGACCGGTGGCGCCGGTCGCACCTGGCTCTCCCGGAATGCCCTGAGGGCCTTCGAGTCCGGTGTCGCCCTGAACGCCTTGGGCGCCTGGCTCGCCGGGCTCACCTTGGGGCCGGTCTCGCCCACCGGCCCGGGAGGGCCCTGGCGGCCTTGCAAGCCGGGTAGACCTGGCAGCCCTTGAAGGCCTTGCTCGCCCTGGGCGCCGGCCGGACCGATTGCGCCGGTACGGCCGCGCTGCTTCCAGACCACCTTGACCTCGGTCTGTTTGCAGGTGGTCTCGGTGTCCACGACGCGCAGATCGCCGTTGCTGGCGGTGTAGCAGGCGCTCACCGTCGCATTGTTGGCAGGAGTGAGGGCATCGGCCATGGTGGCACCCAAGGTGACGATCGCCAACACCGCGGCTGCGCCGATGATGATGCGACTGGTCGTAGAGGGTGCCCGGCCGGCCGACCGGAACCTTTGAGCCCCACGCTCATGAAGTGTCTCCCGCTCCCAATTACCGCTTGGTCCAGCGTTCCAGACTGAGGGCTGAGCGAGTACCGGCCGAACGGCTGATTTTCACTGTCGCGAATATACCGATTTATACCATTTCAACGGTTGTGATGAGGTATTGGGGGCTTAGTCGGGCTCTTGTACCAACCACGTCCGCAGGTGGCCCATACACTGGTATTTTCTGGGTGTGAACGATGGTGAGATCGTCACCTCCTTGGTGACGCGTGACCCGGCGGGACTCAGCGCGACCTTCGATGCGTACGCCTATCCGCTGCATGACTATGCGCTGACGTTGTTGGGGT
Organism: Nocardioidaceae bacterium; assembly: GCA_013693815.1. Classification (GTDB taxonomy): domain Bacteria; phylum Actinomycetota; class Actinomycetes; order Propionibacteriales; family Nocardioidaceae; genus SSC3. The sequence goes on along the minus strand of CP059259.1, from coordinate 2,771,114 downwards.
CCCGCGCTGAGCTCGCGCCCGAGATGGTCGCGCAGACGCTGCACCTGGCCTACGATCGCGCCCCCGACTGGCCCAGCCCAGCGAGTTCAAAGTCTGGCTCTACGCGATCATGCGCGAGCGATGCTCCCGGTTCCGCGCATCCGGAGCCAGCGATCCACATCACGGCCGCCCACCAGCCACGGACCTGGCAGCCGCACTCGGTGCAGTCGCTTTGGGTCTTAGCCGAGCTGAGCGCGAGATGTTCGATCTCGGGTTCCGGCACGGTCTCACCGACCGCGAGATAGCCCGGATCTCCGATGAGCCCACCCCGCGTGTGGAGGCCCGGCGAGCAACGGTGTTCCAAGCGCTGCAAAACGGAGCCGGCCCGGTTGCGGTCGCAGGCGCCAGCAGTTGCCCCAACCTCCTGGATGCCTTGAGTGATTGGGACGGCGAGTTGTCCTCGGCGTGGGCCAGGCGGATGCGCAAGCACATCGACGGCTGCGAGTTCTGCTCGGTGGTCGAGCAAACCGAGTTGTCGCCAGGCTCGGTGCGAGCGGCGTTGCCGCTGGAGCCGGCTCCCGGGACGACCCGCGCGCTTGTCTTCCCCACCACTGGCGACGTCGCCGCGGTGGCCGCGGCTGTCAGCATCGCGGCCGACCCCTTCGATGCCACGGGCTTTCCTCCCCAAGAGGGAGAGGCAGTTGTCTTCGACATCTCCCCGGACGGCACACGGGCCGCCAGAAGCGCGGCGTGCCGCTGTGGTGGCTCGTCGTTGGAGGAGCGGCCGTCCTCGCGGTCATAGGGTGCTGCTGAACCCGTTCGGGGCGACGACAACCTCAACGCGGTCGTACCGCAGCGGGCCGAGACGACCCTGGAGTCCACTCCGACTCCCACTCCGTCCCCGACGGCGGAAAACACTCCGGAGAAGGACAAGACCCCGGAGAAGGACAAGACGACTCGTACTCCGAGTAACACGCCGCGGCCGAGCAAGACTCCGGAAAGCACCCCCAGCGGTACCCCGACCGGCACGCCGAGTGGGAGCCCCAGCTCTGATCCGACGACGGACAAGCCCAGCAAGTCGCCCAGCAAGAAGCCGACGAAGAAACCCACCAAGAAACCGACCAAAAAGCCCCCGGTGGTGGGCACGCTCACGGTCAGCCCCCGGACCCTCACGCTTCAGCGGGCGGGTGGTGGATCGATCGGGAGCATCCTGATCGGGGCCAAGAACGCATCGGTGTCGTGGAGCATGACCAAGGGTGCGAACGGCAAGTTCATCATCGTCGAGTCGAGCAAAGGCAAAGCCACCACCGGCTCTCCCCGGCGCCTCTCGATCGCAGTCGATCCGGAAACGCCGGAGTCTGTGAACAAGGTCACGCTCACCTTCATGCCTGGCAACATCAAGGTGACCATCAAGATCAAGTAGCCGGTAGCAGCCTCAAACCGTACCGGGCCTGACCTGCAGATTCGCAGATCAGGCCCGGTTTTTGTGCGCCGTCAGGGACTCGAACCCCGAACCCGCTGGTTAAGAGCCAGCTGCTCTGCCAATTGAGCTAACGGCGCGGGAAGCAGGAGAAACCATAGCGCAGGTCCCGGTGGGAATCGAAATCGGTGGCAGAGCTATGCGATTGGACGTGCGATTCTCGTCTTGGAACGTTCAAGATGCCCCTCACGTCGGGGAACTGCACGTCCAATGGGATGTTGTCAGCGGCTGTCCAGTACGGCCATGGCCGCGTTGTGCCCGCCGATCCCGCTGACGGCGCCACCTCGTTGCGCGCCGGCGCCGCAGACCATCACGTTGTCGATGTGGGTCTGGACGCCCCAGCGCTGAGCCGGAGTCTCCAGCGGCGCGTTGTCCGGCATCCAAGGCCAAGACAACTCGTTGTGGTTCACATGCCCGCCGGGGAGTGCGAGCGCGGCTTCGAGATCCTGGGGAGCGAATGCCTCCAGGCACGGGGCACCGTCGGCGTCGCGGACGATGAGCGACTCCACCGGCTCGTCGAGATGGGCGTTGATGGCGTCCAGTGCTCGGCAAACGACCTCGTCGCGCACTCCTGACACATCCTCGACGAACAAACGCGCGGGTGTACACATGCTGAGGAACGACAACAGGTGCATGCCGTCGATGGCCAACTGACCCAAGGTCGACGGGTCGGTCAAGGTGGTGCAGGTCCACTGGCCGGGTACCACGCCGGGAAGTTGCCCGGCGCGTGCTGCCGCGTACGACTGGCGCAATTCCTCGTAACCTGCGGCGATATTCATGGTTCCGGCAAACGCTCGCGCGGGAGAGACATCGGAGCGAAGTTTGGGAAGCCGTTCCACAAGCATGTTGACCTTGACGTTGGACCCCTCGGGCCGCGGTCCTGGCTGGGTGCCGAGCATGATCTTCAGCACCCACGGAGAGACGTTGCCCAATACCCAGTCGCAGTCGACGAAGCATTCCTCGCCATCGGACTGCCAGGTGACCCGGGCGCTTCGGCCATCGGCCTCGACCTTGGTCACGAACGCGTGGGTGACGGTCTCCACGTTGAAACGCCATGCGCTGCGCTCCAGCGCTGCGGTCAATGCCCCCATGCCTCCGAGGGGGACGCGCCATTCGCCGTTCGCTGTGCCGAGGGCGTGGTAGAGGTAGTTGCGGCCCGCGGCCGGGCTGTCGAGGTCGACCATTCCGTGTAAGAAGGCGTCGCCGGCGACCAGGCCTCGCACCGTATCGTCAGTGAATCGGGACTCGATCGCCTCTCGCAGCGGCCGCTCGACGAGCATCTCCCAGGTCTCCTGGTCAACGCGCTCGCGCATCTCGGATGCCGGTGCCAGTGGCTCCATCAAGCTGGCCGAGACCTGCTTGGCGAGGTCGCCTACCTCGGCTTGGAACGACCGCCAAGCGTTGTATTCCGCATCGGAGCCGGTCAGCTCCCGAAACGCTGCTTGGGTGGGCTCGGCCTCGTGCCGCTCCACCAGCAACCCGGTGGCCAGATTGTGACGTACCGCCGGGGTGAAGGATGAGATCCGAGGCGGACGTGACTGGAGGTCCAACCCGAGATCGTCGGCGATCCGGTCGGGGAACAACCCCATCATCGAGGCGTACGAGCTGACCTCCGCTGGTATGCCGGCGAAAGGAGAGGTGCACTGGGTTGCCCCACCGAGCACGTCGAGTCGCTCCAGGACGAGCACCGACATCCCCGACTTGGCCAGGTAGCAGGCAGCAACCAGCCCGTTGTGGCCACCACCGATGACCACAACGTCGTACCTGTCTAGTCGAGAGCCTCTGGGCACGGACCCCAATTTAGTGGGGTTGTGGGTTCTTTACTTGGGAACAGCGGAATATGGTGCTGATCTCCTCGGTTGACACCGTTGTCGGCACAGTCGGACTGCCTCATCGCCTGCGTTCGGCTGTCGATATCTGCGTATCTGGAGGTGTCATGCCTGCGGTCACTGTCGATGACCTCACTACTTTGCCGCGATTGAGCGCACCCGGGTTGGGTGAGACCGTGCGACCTGTCATGAGCGTGACCACAGCGCCGCAGGGGTACGAGNGGGAGGGGTTCCCGGTGCGCCGGGCCTTCGCGGGCGTTCCGATGCAACAGGTTGATCCGTTCATCCATATGGACCAGATGGGCGAGGTCGACTATGCCCCCGGAGAGCCGAAGGGGACGTCCTGGCACCCGCACCGGGGCTTCGAGACCGTCACCTACATCATCGACGGCGTGATGGAGCACCGCGACAGCCATGGCGGCGGCGGATCGATCACCGACGGCGACACCCAGTGGATGACGGCAGGCAGCGGGCTCTTGCATATCGAGGCCCCACCGGAGTGGCTGGTTGTCAAAGGTGGCCTCTTTCACGGCGTGCAACTGTGGGTCAATCTGCCGAAGTCCCACAAGTGGGCGGACCCGCGCTACCAGGACCTGCGCTCCTCGCAACTCGGGCTCACCACCACCGCCGATGCCGGCGCGCTGGTCCGGNTGGTCGCCGGTGAGGTAGGCGGACGGACCGGGCCTGGTATGACGTATTCGCCGATGGCCATGGTGCACGCCTCGATCGCTCCTGGCGCGCAGATGGACCTGCCGTGGGAGGTCGAGTTCAACTCCCTGGTGTACGTGTTGTCGGGCGACGGATACGTCGGTCCTGACCGAACGCCTGTCCACGGCGGCCAGTTGGCGGTGTTGGGTGCGGGCGACTTCGTGACCGTCGGGGCAGCCGAAAACCAGGAGTCGCGGCATCCGATGATGGAGGTGCTGGTGCTCGGTGGCCGGCCTATTCGGGAGTCATTGGCTTGGGCAGGCCCGTTCGTGATGAACACCAAGGCGGAGGTGCAGCAAGCCTTCGAGGACTACCAGAAAGGCCGGCTGGGTCACATCCCCGCTGGATGATGCCGGGGTAGAGATGCGTCAGGTGGTTGCCTCCGCCTGTGTCTTCAGTTGCGAGAGGCCTTTCTCGAAGTCCGGCCCGATCATGGAGTCCATCGACTTGATCACGGTGAAGATCCTGGTTAATAGGCTGTAGTCACCGGTCATCTGCCACTGGACCGTCGTCGTATCGCCCTCAGGGCGGAGCGTGAAGTCGATGACGCTGCGTGAGGAGAACGGTTTCTCGAACTCCAGGTCGACTTCGACCGTGCCGGGACTGTCGCCCACGATCGTCATATTGCCCCTACCTGCCTTCTTGTTGCCGTCCCAGGCGTACTTTGCGCCCTCGCCCTGCTCGGCGCCGCTGTAGCTGCGCTGCAGATCTGGGTCCAGGTCCTCCCACGGAGACCAGGCCACCCACTTCCGGAAGTCGCTGATCAGCGGCTGGATCCGTTCGGGCGGCGCAGCGATCGAGATGGTTCGGGTAACGACGTACTGCTTGGCCATGATGTGCTCCTAGTGGGATGTGGCTATTGCGCCACGCAGACGAGGAAATCCGAGTCAGCAGTGAAAGAGCGCAGATCCCAGGATGAGAAACGATGCCGAATCTCAAAGCCCGCATGGACGAGATCGGCCTGGTAGTCGGCGAAGTCGTAGCCGCGACCCGAGCCGAAGCCGCTGACGAAGCGACCGCCAGGCGCGAGGACGGCTGCAAGACCGGTCAGGGCCGCGCGACGTGACGCGGGGTCGATGAAGGTGAGCACATTACCCGCCGACACGATCACGTCGAAACCGGCGGCTCGTTCCGCACTGTCCGATGCCGTGACCAGCTTGGTGAAGTCGAACGTGGCGATGTCGCCAACCCGCCATTCGGCTTGGGGNAAGTTCGCGGCAGCCTCAGCTACGAGGTAGTCGTCGAGATCGACGCCTGCCACGACATAACCCTGATCCGCGAGGTAGCCACCTACTCGGCCCTGACCGCAGCCGGCATCGAGAACCTTCGCGCCGGGTGCGACGAGTGCACTGACGAATCTCGCCTCACCATTGAGGTCCATTCCCTCGGCCGCCAAGTTCCGCCAGCGCTGTGCGTACTGTGCGGAGTGCTCGGGATTCTCGGCGCGGAGTTTGTCCCACAGGTGGGAGTACTGAGGGTGCACCGGAGTCCTGGTCTCGTGGTTCGTCATCGATTCGAGACTACCGAAGTTGAGCTGCGGGAGGCGCTGCGGTGCAGCCCGGTGGTGTTGATCATCGATGCGTGGAGCAGACGCACCCCGAATGACTGCATCCATTCGCGCTCGAAGATCTGCAGCTGCGACTGGATCGGATCAGAGCGATCTACCCGGGGAGGTGCGCTACGACCTCGATGAACGCGCGTCGTTGCCGTCCCGATCTCTGAACTGATCAGGGCGACAACGATCAACAACTTGGGGTGAATGACGGGGCTCGAATCCGTGCATCATCGGGCGTAGAATCAAGAAAGTGCAGGTCAGAGCATGTTTCCATCAGTGATGGTCGGTGTCTGAGGGTGGTTCTCAGCGGCTTTACGTGCAAAAACGCACATTGAAATCTAACCCCCACCCCGCGTTCTGCCCCACGCGCGGGAGGGTTCTCGGGACGGGGTGCCGTGGGGTTGTGTCAAATCCCGCCATGACTCTGGTCGCCAGGATGATGCCGTGACGCGGCCGAGTAACAAGTCGTCGAATCGTCCGCAGCCGTTTCGCGGTTTGCCGAGGAATGTACAGACGGCGACGCTATGGATTGACGAGAGTGGTTCTCGTGGGTCGCGGCATGAGGGCTTGGTGATAGCCGGGATCAAGACGCGCCACCCTGATGACCTACTGCGGTCGATCCACCGGGTCAGGGAGAAGCATGGCCACTGTGCGGATGAGTTCAAGTTCACCAGGGTCGATGGCAGCAACGAGCATCGCTACCGGGATCTTGTTGATCTCCTGAGTGATAGCGACGTGCAGATTCACGCTCTGGTGGTCGATGCGCGTATCTGGAATCCGTTCAAGGGTGGGCAACACTGGTCGGTCCAGGCGGCGATGTTGAGCCGGTTGGTTGTCTCGGCGATCAACCACTTCGAGGTGATGTCGGTCTATATGGACGGGATCACGACGCCGGATAACACCTCGCTCGGGCAGCTCGTGAAGCGCAAGTCAAACTATGAGATCGGCGGCGGGAAGGTCGTCTCGGCGGTCTCGCTGAACTCAAAGACCAATGACCTGCTTCAACTGGCGGACCTGACAGCAGGGGCCATACGACGCGCTCGGTTTGAGCCGGAGTCGATGGGCGATGATCCCAAGTCGCGGATCGCGTTGCGGCTCGCTGCTGGGTTTGGGGCTCACTCGTTCGAGGACCAGTCGCAGACTCGCTTCCGCGTGAAAACTGCCGAACCAGCGCGGGGTTGACATGATTGGCTACATTAGAAGTGCGGGATGAGAGCTGTGGGCTCTGAGTTTCGCACTCGATGAGAGCTATGGGCTCTGAGTCGAGCCAAGGGCTATATGCCCTCCAACATGCTGTATGAGGGTCGTGGCGAAGTGAAAATCTTCCCCACCTAGATCAAGGGACGGCGGGACATCTCTCATCTGAGAGTGCCCGCCGTCTTTCTTTGACGGCCCTGTGTCGCCCCTCCCTGCCACACTCGCCAGATGACGTTGATTGAGCCTCGTGGTGGCCCGCGGCATGTGTGGGTGGATATGTCGGCGGAGTGGGGCGCTGGGCAGCGTCCGGGATTGTTGCTGTTTTGGGCGCAACGCAGGGCACCGACGAATCGGGTGGAGTGGTTCGGGTGGGTGGTGTTTGCTGCGTATCGGCCGGCTGAGGATGAGGTGCGGGTGTATCAGGAGTGGGTGATGCAGCATCACTTGCGGCCGGTGCTGGGAGATTCGTGAGATTTCTTTGCCCAACCTCTTGCGTGCCCTACTTGACTGGTATAGATTAATACCAACGACCAGGACAGCACCGGCTAAGCCTGGGACCCGCAGAGGGAGCAGACCATGAACGAGCAGACCTACACCAACAGCAAGGGCCAGACCAAGCCGCTGTACGCGATCGAGACCCGCACCGGCAACCCGCAGCCCTACCGCGTGATGAAGCGCGGCGTCGAGGTCGCGGCCTACCGGCACAAGGGCTAGCCCAGACCCACCTGGAGCACCTGATTAACGGGGAGTGGGCATGATCGAGTTGCGTGCCCGCCGCGAGGCCCTGGGCCTGTCGCAGCCGCAGCTCGCGGACCTGCTCGGAGTCACCCAGGCGACCATCTCCCGGTGGGAGAAGGGCGAGCGGTCCCCGGAGAACTGGCCCGGAATCCATGTACTGCTGTGTGAGTGGGAAGACCTCGCGATGCAAGTGGAGGACGAGGCCGTCGAGGCGGTGGAGCACGCGCCCGCGGTGCAGGACTCGCCGGCGATCGAGGTCCGCACCTATGCGACTGATGAGGCGTGGTGGGCGATGGACGCGCGCGCTAAGAAAGCTCGGGCTCCGGCTGTATTGCATCGGGTTGCGGTCGCGCGGGCGGCTGCCGGGGTGCGCGACGAGCTGGGTATCAGCGTGGTGTTTGTCGCTAACAGCGACAGGCCCCCACTCGGCCCGGAGGCTGAGTGGGGGCGCTGGTGGCGGGGGCTTGTTTAGGGTTCGGGTTCCCAGATTTTGATGTCGCGGACCCACAGCTGTGTCGGGCAGATGTTGGGGTCGGCGGGTCCACCGGCGGTGCCTTTGGTACCGAGCCCGAATTGATAGGTGACCCGGAGATACCAATCGTGGGTGCCACCAAACTGGGAGTCGAAGTCGGTGTTCCCGATCTGGTTGACCGAGTTGGCGCGGGTGATCTGCCCGAGCTGGATGCCGTCCATCCAGAAGGTGCCGGAGGTGCTGGTCCACCGGAAGCGGTAGTGGTGCCACTCGGTCAGATCGATGCTGTTGGCGTTGAGCCCGCTCCCGAGGTTGATCACCTTGATCTTCTGATTCGTGTAGCTGCCGTTGTAGGTGGTGATGTAGTTCATCACGAACCGGCTGATGTGGTTGGGGTCCTGGAGCCAGAATTTGCCCTTCCACTCGAAGAAATCCATCTCCCCATCCCCGGCACCAGACGGCCGAGCCCACACGGCGGGGAAGGACCCGGACCCGAGTGGCCCCATCCGTCCGTACCATTCGACCACCCCGACCGGGGGCATGGGACAGAACCGCGCTTGCGCATCGGAGCTGTAGTAGTTGGTGCCGTCGTAGGTGACGGTGACCACCATCGCGTCGTTGTCGGGGCCTTGCCCGAAGGCAGTGTTGGCGGCCCGGTTGATCGCCTGGTCGGTGGTCCTCACGCCGTTGGTTTGGGTCCAGCCTTGGTTGTAGGAGGTATCGATCTGCTGCGCCTGCAGCTGGTACCCGGCCAGCATGGTGGGGTATTCGGGATAGTCGTCGTCGGGTTCTTCGACGTCGATGTCGGGTGCGGCGGTGGTCACATACGCGGGGTGCTCCACATCGTCGACCCAGAGCGCGAGGGTGGTGGCCCGCTCGTCCCCGTCGCCGTCCACGACGTGCAGGGAAGCGGTGTCGCCACTAATCCCGGTCGTACTGCCTCCGCGATAAAGGCATCCCGTTTGGCGTATCCCTGGGCGGTCATGTGCGGGATATCAGCAGGGAGCCAATCGTCCACGTCGAAGATGCCCGGCGAGTGGATGTGGGTGTGCCAGTCGAGCAAGGTAATCCGGTTGCCCTCGGGGCGCCCAGCGAGCGTGGACGCCAAGACGGGATTCAGGCGCGCATAGGTCGCATTGGCGGGGTTGAGGGCCGCCATGTTGACCCAATACACCCGGTCGGGTTCGTCTCCGGTCGGGTAGATCGCGTCCAGGACGGTGTTAACGCGGCCCGCGAAAGTCGGGTTGTCGTCGGCGCCGTTGTTGGTGCCGAGTGCGATCACCCACCGACCGACACCCCGAGCTGAGAGCGGAGATCAGCGATGTCTTGCATCGTGGTCTTGCCCGCACTATCGACCCCGGTCAGCGATTTTCCGCCGCGGGCCTTCCACCCGACATCACTGTCCCGGTACCCGACCCCGACCATGACGGCGCGGGTCAGCATCTCCCGCGTCGGGGGCGAGGGATGGTCCTCGGCCCGGTCGGTGAGAGAGTCCCCGATGATCCCCAACGTTGTCATCTACAGCCTCTCCTTTTAGCTCGGGTTGAACACGAGCGTGATCCCGGTCCACGTCCGGGAGCTGGTCCACGACATGCCCGGCGTGGAGGACCCAGCCGACGCGGCTTGATCCAGGCCGACCAGCAGCGAGCGGGGTTGCCTGTCCCTGATCCGGCGTACTGGGTAGCGGTGTCGGTCGACCCGGTCGCGGTCACCGAGGTCACGTCGTGGCTGGTGGCGACCGCGAAAATCACGAGGCCGTCCTGCAGCGCGGTCACCGCCGCCGACGTGGCCGAAGTGACGTTCGATTCGGACTTGCCTTGGGGTACCGACCCGGAGTTCGCGAGCGTCCCATCGGAGCCATCCAGGGTGTAGACAGCGACCGCGAGCCCACCCGAAGGAGACCGGGTCACCGTCACCGAATCCGAGGTCGCCGACGTAGCGACCGTCAAAAAGGCCGACACCGTAGCAGCCGACGCGGTGACGGTATGGGATGCCAGCAGGGACCAGGTATTGCTATTGGTATTGGTGACACCCAGGCCAGCGCTAGCTGATCCCGCTGCGGCGAGTACCAGGATCGGGGTGCCGATCGGAACCGACCCGATACTGATCGAACCCGAGGTAGTGACATTGCCCGTCGACTTGAACTCGCCGACGAAGTTCGCGGTTACCGGGACCGGGGTCGGGTCCGTCTCCTCAACCAAACGAATAATGCTCGTGTACGGAGGCACCCAGTCCGGGACCGGCTCAGCCTCGTCCAGCCACACCTCCCACGAGACGCCCTCTGGTAGTGGCTCCTCCGGGTCAGCGTCCCTGCCTGAAACCCACCGCTTGAAACCCTCCGCGATCGCAGCAGCAGCAATCGCCTCCTGCACAAACGCCGTCGACGCCACCTCATCGGTATCGGTCTCAGCTTCCAGGGTCGGCACCACCGGCGCATCGCTGAAAGTCTTCACCCCCGCGACGGACTGATTGCCCGTCAGCTTCACCACGGCACCGGCATCTACCGTCCACACCGACCCCGACTCCGAGACGGTCACATCGCCCTTGTCGCCGTCAGTGACCGCGGTCCCCGTAACCCACTCCGTGTCATAGTTCGTGCCGGTCTTCTTCGCGAGGATCTGGCCCGTGGTGCCGCCCGTGGGGACACCTTGACCAGCCGCACCCGTGGGGCCTGTCGACCCGGGGTCGCCCTGGTCTCCCTTGTCGCCCTTCGCGCCCGTCGACCCCGTAGGACCAGCTGGCCCCGTGGGTCCCGTAGGGCCGGCCCAGTCTTTAGGTCCGTCCCAGGTGCCCGGTAGGCCGATGCAGATATACACATCGTCGCCGTCAGCGGTCGATGACCAGGCGTCGCCCAGCGTGTTACCCGAGGTGGGCAACTCGCTAGAGGATGCGACTGTGCCCTTGTAGTTGATGCCCGAACCAGCGGGACCTTGGGGACCTGTGGGTCCAGCGGCACCTGTGGGTCCCGTAGCGCCTGCGGCACCGGCTGGGCCAGCAGGTCCGGTCAGTCCCCGGCGTCCGGGGTGCATACCACCACGACGAGCCATGACTACCTCAGCTCTTGTTGACGTTGGAGGCGGCCATACCGGGGCCACCGAGCGCGGCGACGATGACCGCAAGTGCGGTCAACCAGTCACCATCGGAGGCTTGTACGGCAGCGACGATCACGCCGACCACAAACAGCACGGCGTAGACGGCCTTGCGGTGCCTGGCGGGCAGGGCCTCGTTGAGTGGGTTGGACATGGTCACTTCTCCTTCCCGCCGAGTTGGCGAGCGATCTTGGCGGCTTGGGCAAAGAGGGCAGCGCGTTTCGGGTGCTGCTTTCGGGTGTGCCAGGCCTGCCCTTTGAGGGCGGCGGCGAGCATCGCGTCAGCGTTGGGGCGGCGCTTGACGGGTTTGGTCCACACCGTGACGCCGTTGATGTCCGGGCTGTAGCCGACCAGCGTCAGCCCCACCGCTTGCCGATGTCGGCGATGGGTACGCGGTCGAAGTAGCCGGGGCGTTTGATATCGGTGGACCAGCACATGCCCTTGCCAAGCGAGATAGCTACGTGTCCGTGACCCTTCGCGCCGCCGGTCCACCACACCGGCACTCCGCGCGGGATCTCGTTCGGGTCGCGGGTGACCTGCTGGCGGGCGTGCTCCCAGGCGGTCGCAGCGTCGGGGTAGCGGGCGGCGACGTCGTAGCACTCGCGAACCTGCATGAGACAGGTACCGACCTCGAAACGCGGCCCATCACTGGCTTGCTGTGCAGCGGCGGCGATTGCCTGCTGGGGAGTTCGGGGCATGAGTCGACCTCCATGCGTTAGAAGTCGGGTCGATGAGTAAGTGCCGGTCGCGCCCTATATCCGTGCGTCACAGGCACCGCGCGAGGCGGGCTACCCCGAAGGGGACGGGCAGAGAGGGCCTAGTTCCCTGACAAAGGCCACCGGCGTCTCGGCAGCTAGGCCGAGCAGATTGAAGGGATTAAGCGGGCGTGATGGTCGCTAGGACTGCGCGGTGATCGCTGCTTGTCTTGACGGCGCGCACGTTCGACGCGGCGCAGTTGCGTAGCCACATGTGATCGATGCGTCTGCGCCCGTGTGACCGTGGCGCGATGTAGGCGGCGATTTTCCTCAGCCCTGCAAGGAGTTTCCGCATTGGCCCAGCGTTGGCGTCCATGCACAAGACCACGGGCCTGCCTGCTTTGCGGGTGAGCATCCAGCGCACACAGCCATCGACCTGGCGGCGGTACAAGGACCGTGCCTTGCCGTTGGCCGGGTTCGACGTGCTGGGTACCAAGTGCGTGACACCGACCGGGTACGGCTTACGGTCGCCGGCCTTGCGCACCGTGGCCCGCACGATGTACTTCGGCTCCGCGTAGCCGGTCTTGCGGCTGCCAGCGACGAGGCGGCCGACATAGGTCTTGGGGCTGATCAGGGTGATGTCCGAGGACGTGACCTTGATGCCCTTGGTGACAAGCAGCGCGACGTGCCCCGAGGATCGGCCCTCGCCGGAGAAACGCACGAGCCGCGCGCCCGTCTGTACGCACACCTGATGCAGGACAGCGCCCCGGTCACCAACCTCTTGCAGCGCAAGCACATCGCACTGGTCGAGCAGGGCAAGCAGATCCTTGAGTACCTTGGCATTGGACGCATTGCCCACGTTCCATGTGCACAGGTCGAGGCTCATGGCTTGACTGCGACCGCGATAACCAGCGCCAGAATCAAGGTGAGGAAGCTGATGATCGTGGAAGCCACCGCCAGTGGCGAAAGCCGCGAGGACGACGCAGCGGCCTTGATGTCACGGATCTCGCGGTCCTGCGCTGTCATCCGTGCCTCGAACTCGCTACGCGGCACAAACCCCGAGGCGATGTTGTCCACCTTGCCCTCGGTGCGTGCCTGGCCCTCTTCGAGCCGCTTGAGTGCCCGGACGATTTCGGGGTGTCCCAGTCGTCGGTCATGTCAGGCGGCGTCGAGTCGGCGGGGACGATGAAGCAGTCCCGGATCATCGGGACTTTCGCGCCATCGGAGGTCCGGGTCACGGTCAGGTCGAACCGCAACGGCTGCAGGTAGTAGGACGACATCCCGGCATTACCTGCGGGAGTGGAGCGCAGCACGATCGACCCCGGCTCCGACAGATCGATCTCGCGACCTGATGTCTCCTCGTGGGTGAAAGCTAGCCGGGATACACCGTCGTTGGTGCAGAGGTTCGCGGAGGCCGTGAACCCGGTCGAAAGGTCAACGTTGGCGTCGTCGCCATCGACCACGGTCCAGGTCAGCTGCCACGTGGTGCCGACTTTGAGGTCGTAGGTGTATCCGACGATCGTGCCAATGTCGGTGCCGTTGAACTCCAATAGGTCATCGAACCCCATGCCTAGACCTCCTCTATCCCGTACTTCTGTTTGGTCTTCTTGTTGCCCTTGGCGTGATAGGTCGCATACACCGCGGTCACGTTGATCGCCTTGGATACGGGTGCACGTTTCGCTAGCCGCTCAATGAGTTGCCGGCTGTTCAGTGGCGGCGACCCCAGCGTCAGAGAGGCGGCGCGGGCGTCGTGGTCGTAGGTGACCTCGGCTAACCGGATCACGTCGCCTGTGGAGCGGCGCACGATCGAGACACCGGGCCGGATCTCCCACGGATTCAGTCGATCCCCGGTCTGCAGGTTGCGGATCTTGCGTCGGATCACTGCCTTGCCGGCCAGTGGGGATGTGCTTTCGAGGCCAGGAGTTGGGTGCCGATCAGCTGGGCGTCGAGTTGGGTGCCGTACCCGGCAGGCAACGTCAACGGTTCAGCATCCCGGACCCGCGACCCCAGGGCAGGGACAACACTGGTCACCGTCTCAGTGCGAGCGCGGCCCTGGGCATCGGTGTAACCGACCACGATCCGGTTGCACAGGTCGTCCCCCGACCCCTCGATCTGCACCTGATCCGTGGCGTCATCGAGTTCGTAGACCGGGTTGGTGTCATCCCAACGCCGGTACCAAAACGGATAACCACTCACGCTGCCACTAGGTCCGTAGCCCCAGTGGAAGTCCGACTCCCACAGTTGCAACATGTCCAGCACCGACGACCCGCTAATACCCTCAGGGGACGCGAGCTGCCAGATCTCGGCGGTGGACTCATCGATCACGCACCGATCCACATCGACCATCGGCAGCATCCCGCGCCCGACCATGTCGGCCACCACCTGATGCGGCAACACAGCACTGGTCCCATACCCGGTCTGTATCCGGGTCCCGTCGATCCCCAACCGTTCAGCAGTCAGATAGATCTCGGAGAAGTCGAACCACGCAGCTTCAACACCCGTGGTCGCGGACCCCGAGCGAGCGGCCCGCAGAATCGGCACATCGTCACCATCAGTGATCGGATTACTGCCGCCCCGTTCGCTGATCAGCCACGCTTGTGTAGCTGGGGCTGTGATGGTGCGGCGCGCGGTCCCATCACCGAACACCACGGCACTGGGTTTGGTGCGGATCGACATCTGCCAACCCGTCGTCACTCCCGCGAGTGCACGCGCCCGGATTCGGCCCAGGATCATGCCCGCATCCGCCAACGTTTCGTTGGCCCAGTCGCCCCACCAGGTCGTGCCCACGGTCTTGCCCTCATCGGCAGAGACCTGCAAACACGGTTCAGCGGTGGTCGGGTCCTCGTCAGTGCCCGTGGTGGCGTTGGGTTTCGAGGTCCGGTACCGCTGCCAGCCGCCCAGGTCGTTGGTCACCAGGATGTAGGGCCGTGACGAATCCGATGCCAGCGTCCCCACGCCGGCGACCTTGACCTCAAACGACTGACCCGCACGCCCCGAGGTTTGGCCAGGGATCGTCAAAAACCCTCAAACAGCGCCTCGCCTGTGCCCGTGTCGTACACTGTCAACGGCGCATTCGGCCCCAGGTCATGGAAGTCGGTTAAGGGTGCCGTCAACGTCGCAGCGGCTTCGACCGGGCCACCGTAAGCCGACCAGGTGAACCGCAGGCCGCTAAACCTCGGGTGCCGATCGCCACCGGCACTGTCACGGACCCGGACCGACAACGGGCCGGTCATGCGCCCGGAAGAATCAGATAGCGCGGGTGATAGGACAATTGCACCTTCGGGGTAAACGTCAGCGCGTCACCACCCAGCGCTTGCCGTGGATACATCGCCATCGCGTTGACCGAGCCGGGAAGACATGCGGGAACCCGCCCGCAAACCCAATCGCCGCGGGCCGAGAGGGATAGAAGTCCCCGACCCCGTGCACCCGATCCAAGACCCCGCACAACCGGGACTCGCCGTCGATCCAGATCCAATCCTGCGCACCGCCCGGGTCCAACACAGGCGATGCCACCCGCGCATCAAAGGTGGTCACCTGCTCGCCCGGGATCGACGCCGGCGCCAACGCCATATAGTCCACATGCAACGCCGCCGACCCACTAGTC
Source organism: Nocardioidaceae bacterium (assembly GCA_013693815.1). GTDB lineage: Bacteria > Actinomycetota > Actinomycetes > Propionibacteriales > Nocardioidaceae > SSC3. The sequence goes on along the minus strand of CP059259.1, from coordinate 2,755,768 downwards.
CGCAGCGCCTCCAGATAGATCTCCTGCGACCAGATCTGCGTCGCGCCCGGCGGCGGCAGGTTGCTCCGGGGACCGCGATCACACCCAGATCCACCACAGTCCACTCGCCGGTCGCGAGCTTCCGGGCCTCGCCATTGACCAGGCGGAACCTGATGTTCTCCCCGCCCGCACCCGAGGTCCGGACCCGCGCCAACACCCGGTACCGGCCCGCGTGCCAAATGTTGTCGATCGTCGCCCGCGCCACCTGCTGATAACTCGAGGTCAGCGTCCGCGTCACATACGACCCAGCCGACGCCGTAGCATCCGAGCCTGTCGAACCACCCGTGACCGTCGAGGTCTGCGCCCACATCCGCCGCGGCCAACTCGACGCCGTCACCAACAGCGGCTGCAACGACCCCGTGTCCCCGACCCGCACATGCAACGGCGCAGGAAGATCACCCTTAATCTCCGGCAACCGCGTGTAAGCATTCGCCGGGTCAGACTCTGCGACACCCTGCGGGTCGTTCGCGATCGCGTACTCACCCAGATCGGCGCGTTCGCCGAGCATGGCCGCATCTGCATCAATCACCAGCGGCAACGCGAGCATGTCGGACTCCCCGAAGGGCCGCCACCAGTCCCACGACACCGCACCCGGCGCACTGGGATAGGTCCGGAACCACACCGGGGGACCTTGTCGTCCGACCACCACAACAACCAGTTCCGGTCCCGCGCCATCTCCCGCGACAACCGCACCGCATCACGGGCGTTATCGAACTTCGACGACGCGAAATGCGCCGTGAACGACACCGACCGGAAACCCAGCGACGGCGCGATCGCATCCACATCACCCAAGTACGACGGGGAGCCGAGAGAGAAGCTGTCGGGCTTGATGCCGTGCGGGTTGAAGTCGAAGAACACTTCAGCATCCAGCGACGGGGCCGCCACGAACCGCAGCAACGGGAACGGCGGATTCGGCATCAACGACCCCTTCCGATAGAGATGTCCTGCTGCTGCGCCATGCCGCGGTAGACCGCGTCATAGAGGGTCGGTGCCATCGCCTTGGCGAGCATCTTCGCGTCGGCCTCAGTGAGGCCACCGCCGACAGGCGTCCCGCCGCCATTGCCGGTGCGGATCTGATGGTTCGGAATGATCTGCCCATCAGACTTCGGCATGAAGATCTCGGGTCCGCGCTCACCCACCACATAGGGCGTGAACCGTGACACCGGGCCACCGTCAGCACGAGCTTGCAGCCCGCCTGCGTTCCTCACCACACCGCCGCGCCTCGCCTCATACGCGCGTCTCGCGGCAGCCGCGAGCCGCTCATAAGCCTCGATAGCGGCCTCAAGCCCGGGAACAGAGGTCTTGATTTCCACTTTCCTCGGTGTTTCCAACAGCCTGTCGGCCAGCTCTTTGGCTTGCTTCTTGGTCGCGCCCATCTCGGTCGCGGCGTCAATGAAGGAGGCGCGAATACGGCGGTAGGCACCGTCTGCGTTCTTGACCTTCTGCTCGGAGTTCGCCCACTGGCTGGCCAAGTCCTGCAGTGCCCTGTTGTTGTCGAGCCCTGCCTGAGTGTTCAGCTTCAAGCCCTTGGCGCCCTCAGTGGCCTGCTTCTTCAGGTCGAGCATGGCCTGATTGAGCGCGATCTGGTCACCACGCACAGCCAAGGCGTTGTTGCGCTTCTTATTCTCGGCATCGATCAGCTTGAAGATCGCGTCCCGCGCCTTGTTGACCTTCGTGGTCAGATCGTCATAGGCCTTGCCGCTCTTGCCCGTCGCAGCAGCAGCGCCCCCGGTTGCCTCTTCGACGCGCCGGGCCGCCTCGGCGTTGGCGTAGAAGGACGCGGTTGCCTTGTTCAGCTCACTATCGGTCTGGGTCAGCTCCTCGCGCAGGTCGATAGCATCACGGCCCATCGAAAACAGGATCGCGCCCTGTCCAGTGTGAACACGGTTCGCGGCCTCTATATTGCGGAGTTTGTCCACGATGTCATCGAGTGCGCTGCCCTGCTCAATGACCGCGGTCGTCACGTCAGCGGTCTTCAAGCCCAGTCGCTCGGCGACTTCAAGGAGCCCTTGATCTTCGAGGCGCTTGGCGACTAGCGCCCGGGTGTTCTCGGTCGCGGCCCCGGTCTGCTTGTCCAGGGTGTCGGTCAGCTCTTGGACTCGCGCTTTGGCCTTGCGGTGCTCTTGCCAGAAGTGGGTCAGGATCGCCGTGCCGCCAATGAACGCAGCGCCCCAGGGTCCGCCGACGAGCCCGAGTGCGCCCCGCAGCACAGTTCCTGTACCCGACGCGGCCACCCGTGCTGCTGCGAGGCCAGCCGCCATGCGGTTCGCACTACCGCCAGCAATCCGGAAAGCGTCAGCGGCGAACAATGCCCGCGTGCGCACGGTCCCGAGGACCCCTCCGACCCCGAAAGGGTCGAGTACATCTTGCCGCCGAGATCGAACCGGGCCGCAACCTTGAACGCAACCAACGCCGCGGCAGCAGATTTAACCGGCGGCGGCAGCTCGTTAAACCACCTCACCATGTCGGCGGCACCGCCACCCACTGACTCGATCGCCGGAAGAACCCCGTTGTTCATGGCGCCCACGAACTGGGTCACCACGGGCAAGAGATTCATGCCCAGCGTGGTCTGCATCTCCTGCCACTGCGCCGACAGCCGCTGCTGCTGGCCCGCCAGCGTGTCTGCTTCTCGGGCGAAGGTGCCCTGCGCGTCGGCGGACTGCTTCTGGATGATCGCCAACCGGGCCTGGGCCTTGGCCTGCTCCAACGCCGCGCCGGTGAGCTTCTTCTGCCCACGAGCCGCCAGCTCAGCCTGGACACTGGTTTCGTTGAGGCTGATCGCGTACCGCTCGATCGGGTCCGACTCACCGCGCATGGCCGCGTTCAACGCCTCAACCGCTTGCTTGGTCGAGCCACCAAACTGGGCCGCCAGGTCCGCGCCCGTCTGCACGAGCTGCTCGGCCTGGGCCGCGAAGTCCTCGAGGCCCTTGTTCTTCAACAGGGCACCGGAGACAGTGACCAACTGCTGGTAGGCCGTCGAAGTCAACCCGAGGGACTGGGCAGCGGTCTTAGAACGTGCCTCCACCTCATCGGCGTACTTGCCGAACACCGCGTGGACACCACCGATGGCCTGCTCGGCATCAGAGGCACCTCGGATCGCGCCGGAGAAATACCCGACGATCGCCCGGCCCGCAAACGCACCAGCGGCCACTGCCCCGAGCTGCTTAAGCTCCTTGGAGAAGTGGGACCGGATCTTGCCGCCCGCCTCTTTCGAGGCAGCCTCACCCATCTGTGAACCGGCATTCTTGCCAGCGGCTTTCGCAGCCGGAACGACCTCCGCGTCAAGGCGCTTCTGCAGCCCCTTGAGCGAGGGGATCACATCGAGGGTGGCGTAACCGACAGAGGACATGCGCGCACCCTCTGGCGACATTGGGATAAGCCGTGGCAGATTGAGCGGATGAGAACCTTGCTTGCGTGCCTGATCACGACTGGCGTCGTGCTTTTAATCGGCGGACTGACCCTCGGGCTACTGCCAGTCGGCCTCGATTGCGGCAGCGTGTTCAGTGGCCCGGACTCGCTACTGAGCGATAGCAACAGCGAGTGCGGGTACGTGCGGGCAAACGCCCGACCCATCCCCGGTGCACTGATCGTGCTGGGGGCTGCCGCGATACTGAGTGCGTTCGTCACCTATCTGGTGACGCCTAGTTCCCGCGATCTGCCCAGTACTTCGTCCGGTCCCGGATCTGATCTGCCTGCGGCTTAAGCGCGGCTTCTTCAGCGGCTTTGATCGCACCCCAGAGCGGCGCATCCGCTGGCAGTGCTTTGAGTAGTACGTACAGCTTGCGGGCACTGATGCGGCCCCGGAACGCATCGAGTAGGTCAATACCCTGATAGGCCAACGACGCCTCGGCTACGTCCCCATGCTCATTGAGGACCCAGACGAGGCTGGCTATTCCCCGTGCTGCCGAAGCCCATCGCCTTGGCCACTTGCTCGCTGAGTTCGCTGAGGTCGCGGACCTTGAGGTTCATGGCCTTGACCCTGCGCCACTGAGCTGGGCCGAGAGCGCCGCGGACGATGCCGACTGCCTTGCCCTCCTCGAGCGATTCCAAGAAGTCGGTGGACCAGTCGTCGGCATTGGTCGGCACTGTGAATTCGATGTCGCGCCAGAAGAAGGTGGCAGTGTCGTTGCCCTCGGCTTCGTCTTTGAGCTTCTCGATCTTAGTTTTCTCGGTCATTGCGCGGTTCCTTCCAGGTAGCGCGGTTCAGGTGTGAGGCCGGCCCGGCGAACCGCGCGGAACTCCGGGCCGGCCGATCAGGGGTCAGGACGAAGACGAGGAAGACTCGGAGGACGAAGACGACGACGAGTCGTCGTTGGTGTCCTTGACGGCGTACCAGAGCACCCGGCCCTCGGTCGGGAAGACGGTGGCGGTAAAGCCCTTGGACTGCAGGGCCTCCTCCGACTCGGTGCCCGCCGCAGAGGGTGCGATGGTCGCGTAGTTCTTCGAGATGAAGCGCTTCTCCGTGCTACCGGAGTAGGTGACGAACGCGATCCGGACCTTCTCGGTGAAGTCCTTGACCGCCAGGTCACCGATGTAGGTGCCGTCCTCGTCGCTGAACGTCATGCCCGCCGTGTCGTACACGAGCCCCATGACGGTGGCGTTCTCCTCCAGTGCCGTGAAGGTCTTGGTGGTTTTCTGGCCCCGATAGGTGGTGGCCACGACGCCGAAGCCCCAGGCATTGAAGTCGGTGGACTCGACCTCGATAGCTTCCTCAAAACCCTGGCCGCCGTCGAGCAAGCCGACGAACTTCCAGTCGCCGCTGAATGCAGCAAGGCCAGTGGGAATGGTCGCGGAGGCGGGCGCGATCAATACGTCCGCGCCGCCCCACACCGCGGTCTTTTTGGTGTCTCCATGTCCAGACATGACAAGGCTCCTCAAGAGAGTTGTGAAGGGTGAATGCGCGCGGTTGCTCTGCCGCGTGGGGCGGCAGACGACTTAGGCCGACACGGGTATCGGCTTGAGAATGGCCCGGCACAGGAACCAGACCATGAGGTTGTGCGTGGTCGGATCGGTTACGACCGACGACCTGCCCAACATTGGGATACAGGCGGCTAGCTCGGCGCTGCCGGGATGCCGGTACAGGTGCCCCTGAACCCGGGACGCCAGCGACTTGACCTCCGAACGCCTCGTGCTCGGGGCGTGGACGGTTACCCGGACTTGGGCACGCTCGGTCACGGGCCAGTCCGCGGCATCACTGGTTTCGAGTTGAATCTGGACGCGCCGCTGGTTGTCGCGGAGCTGGTCGGGGAACTCGGTCGAGACACTGGGGACTGGCGTCTCATCGGCGAGGACGGCTTCGAGGTAGGACCGTAGGAGCGTCTCGGGGTCCCCGAACTCAACGAGTGGCTTCACTTCTTGGCCCTCACATCGAGACCAGCAGCACCGGCAGCCTTGGTAAGCAGACCGTGCTTCACCTGCACTGCCTCGCCTGCTGCGTGCGCCAGGGAGACGCGGGCCTTCGCCCGGTCGGTGGTCAACATCGTGACGGTGACGGGTAGCGCGATCTCACGCGGCCCACCGTCACGGTCGCCAACGGTGACACCAGCGGCCTCGATGTCGGCCTTCATGGTCTCGGCTGCCGACTGAATCACGGACGCGACGCCCGCGGACTTGAGGATCGACGCGATGCCCGCGTGGTCGAGAGTGACGCCCTTGCGCGCCATCAGACCTTGCCCGCTCTCACGACTTCGACCACGGTCCCCGCGATGCCGCCCGACATCCACGGCCATGTCTTGGAGTGGCCCACCACTCGGTGATCCTGGCCGTAGAAGGTGAAGGCGTCATCAGAGTCGGCCTCGAACTCTTGGCCGGGAAAGTAGAGGGTGTAGTCCACGATCACATTCGGTGCGCTCGCCACGTTGCTCTCAGGGGATGCTCCCGGCGCTATCAGGGCCGAGCGGGATACAACCTCGGCCGTTTCGATTCCGTCGCCGTCCGCGTTTCTAGTCGTGGTCCTGACGGTGTGTACAACGGGCTGCATCGTCAGAACCCCACCGGGACTCGGTAGTCGGCGAGGGCTTGTTTCTCGGACTCCAGGAGCGCGAGGCCGCCGCTGTATCCCTTGGTGAACCGCACGCCGAACGGTCCTGCGTTCTGTTGTTCGGCCCCGGCGATGGGGAACGCGCCCGCTCGGGCTGCGATGGATTCGAGGACGGCATCGAGGTCATCGGGGACGTTGGGGTATCCGTGGGTGAAGTCGATGGTGATGTTCTTGATGCCACGGGGCCAGCGGCCACGGCTGCGGGTCACGATGCCGCCTGTGTCCCAGGTGTAGTCCTCGATGGCCTGGTCGTTGATGGTCACGGACGTGATGTCGGTGAGGTGCAGGGTCTTGAGGACCAGTTTGTTGGTGCCGGTTCCGTCAACAGTGGCCGTCTCTTGTTGGGAGGGGAACACATGCCAGCGGCAGAAGCGGCGGACTGCGGCGAACGCGCTTGCTGTCGGGGCTGTCGGCATCGGGGTCACCGCCTTTAGGTGGAGATCGTCATCGAGCAGTTGCAGCGGGCGAGGTCGGCGGGACCGAGGGTCGGGTCGCCGGGGTAGCGGGCACCGTTGGAGAACGTGGAGTCGAGTGCCACGACTTGCCCGTTGAGTGCGGCGTGCCGGGGGCGTGGGTTGCGTCCGGTGTTCCAGGTCTTGTATTGCGCGCCGACTGCTTGGGCGGCGTCGTGGGCAGCGAAGTTGACCGCTGTGGTGACCATCGATACCGCCAGAGAGGCGACACCGCTGGTGAGTAGTAGGTCGAACACGCTGCCCACCGGGTCGGGGTCGTCTGTTTCCTGTGCCGCAGCGAGGCTTGCTCGGGTGGAGTCGTTGACTGACTCGGCCGCGATACCTGCGTTGAGGGTCAGCCAGTTGGTCATCACGTCGGGGTCGTAGCCGTGGCCTTTCCCGGCCAGCGCGCGGGCCACGCGGAGCGCGACCTCGCGGGCGGTGGCGAGATTCACCGGCCCGATCACCTCAGCCAGGCGCTGGTCCCATGCTTTGGACAGCAACGTGGTTGCGTGGGAGTCGAGCCGCGCCTGCACGTCCTGGCGTTGATCGGTCAGTACCTTGACGAGTTCTGCGACCGTGGCATCGACGCGCCGTTTGCGTAGTAGCTCGTTGCGCGTTGAGGTGTGGGCCATTGGCTACTTGGAGTCGGTGGCCTTGGATGCCTTGGTGCGAGTCCGCTTCGTGGAGCGCGGGTCGGCGGGGCGTGTCTCCAGGTCATCGGTGGGGATAGCCCGCTCAACAGGTGCGGTGACCTCGATGCCGTGGTCGGCGAGGAGGATCGCCGCGACGCGGGCCGCTTTGCGCTGGTTTCCCTGCTCGACCGCTAGGTCGTACTCCAGACGATAGGCAGCCACGAGGTCGGCCTGCTCGTCACGTATCTCAGCCATCGCAGGCTCCTTTCGGTTGGCCGGGTTGGCTGCGCGACGTGACACGACCGAGCAGAAGGTCACGCCGCGCAGCACCCGTTCGGTTAGCTAGAGCTGGACTCGTCCGGGCCGTCGAAGCTCGGAGTGGTCAGGCCCGCGCCGCCGATGGACACGATGGACTTCGGGTAGCGGCCCGCGGTGAAGGCCAGGTAGCCATACACCTGGAGCCGGACCGTGAGCGTCCCAGACCCGACCTCGGGCAGGACCCGAGTCCGCAGTGCCGATTCGTACAGGCGCAGATCCGAGGCCCGCAGCACCAAAACGACGTCTTGGGTGCTGGACACGTTGGTCGGCAGGTTCGGGTCCGTCAGGACCGGGAGGCCCTGGATGTTCCCGACGACACCGCGTGCGGCCACCGGACCGAGCTGGGCGATCGCGTTCTGCGGGGCCTGTGAGTTCGGCACCGACAGCGGTCGGCCGGTGGTGTCGAACGATGCGTTGTAGGCAGCCCAGCGACGCGGGTGCATCACGATTGCCGTGGCGACATCGTGCCGCAGGGTGTGCACGCGCTGGATCGCATCAGCGATCTTCGCGTACAGCGCTGAGGCGCGAGTGTCGGTCAGGCTGACCGTCTCGATGCTGCCTGTGTTCCGGATGCCGGTCACCTGGCCAGCCGAGCCGGAGCCGGAGAGCACCTGCACGTCGACCTTGGTGTCGTAGTCGGCCATCAGGTCCTGGAAGATGACCTGATCGAACGGGACCGGGGACTGGTCGAGCAGCTGGATCGCCACATCCTGCTGGCCGGCGATGGTACGCACCGGGGCAGTGATGTAGGTGTCAGTCAGGTCGGTCTCCTGCACCGGAGCGTTGTCCGAGTACGAGGCAGTCCACTGGACCGCCGTAGCGGTGCCGGTGGCGACCTTGGGGATGTTGATCGAGTCCGTACCACCCGGGAGAGGCTGCGGGTTGGCCAGGTCGGCCGTGACACGCCCGCCGCGGGGCAGCTCGACCCAGTCCGACATCAGCCAGGCCGGGGGCACAAAGTACCCGCCCGCTCCGTCCACGCGGGACAGGTCGCGGTACTCCGCAGCAGTCTGCACGTCGATGGCGTGCCGACGAAGCCGCTCGCTGGACTCCTCGCTGCCGTCGATGCGCAAGCTGTGCCGCATCAGGTCGCGGAAGTAGGACTGGCCGTTGCCCTTGTCGTAAGTGCGGCCCTCAGTGACCTGAGCACGCGCCTGAGCACGACGCACAGCTTCGGCGCCGGCGGTCAGCTCGTTGGCGCGAGCCTCCTCGTCAGACAGTTCCTTGATCCGCTCGTCGAACTCGCTGAGCGCGAGGTCGCACGCCTTGATCTGGTCGGTCAGCGAACGGAACTCGCTGTCCTCTTCCTCGGAGAGGTCCTCGCGGGCCTCCTCAGTGGCAAGGTCGGTGATCGCCTTGCGCTGATCGAAGAGCTTCTGGCGCTCTTCAGCTTTCTCCTCGCGGCGCTTGATAAGCCGCTTGAGACGCTCGTCCATGATTTGCCTCCTGGCAATGGATCGGGGTGATGGATGGATGGGTGGCGTCACTGCGCTTGTGCGTGGTGAGCCGGACCAGTGCCAGGTCCATCGCCCGCGTCCAGTGCCAGGACGGCGGTCGAAGAATGGGTGAGGTGGTTAGACCTCTTGGGCGGCGAGAGCTTGCGCAACCGTGAGGGTGCGTTTCTCGGCCGGGGTGGCCTCGCGGACGAGGCGGGTCAGTAGGTCGCGTGCGGCGATCAGGTCATCCAGGGTCCCTAGCGCCCTGGCCTCAGCAAGCGCCACGGTGTCGTCGAGGTCGTCGAGCTGGGACAGCAGGCCGCGCAGGCCGACCGAGGTCGCCGGGTTGGCGCCGAAGTTGACGACCGACACGTCGCCCTTGTGGAGGAGACCTCGGTCAGGCGACGGAGTGTCTCGTCGTCTTCCCATTCCTGCTTCTTGACCCGGAACGCGAACGACATCTCGTCCATGTCGCCGCGCTCCATCTTGACTTCGAGCCGCTGCACGTCGGGGTCGCGGCGGTCCAGGTCGGGGGCATCTACGAGCAGGCCGGTGCTGTCGGTCGAGAGCTTGAGGGTGCCGGACTTGGTGCGCGCCAGTGGCATGCCCTCGTGGTTGATGAGCAGGTGGAGGTCGGGCTTTTCCCGCAACGTCACGTCGAAGGCGCGTTTGTCGACTATCTCGGTCCAGCCGCCCTTTTCGGGGCCGCCGTAGATGTCGTAGGGGGCGTCGAAGACCGATGCGTAGCCGCGCAGGGACAGCAGGTCGCCGGACTTGCGGATCTCGAAGTCGGAGACTGCGACGGCGCGACGTTCGGGCACGTCGATCAGATCACTTTTGGGGATCACTCGGGGCCTCCTTGGCAGCGAGAGGATCAGAGCCCAAAGGCCCCATATTCAACGGTTGTAGGTAGTTGTCGCCGTCCGGGATCGGGGGCATGTCTTCTAGGGACCGGATTTCGTTGACGCTCATCCAGCCCGCGTTTCGGGCTTGGGTGTAGGCGTCGTTGCGGGATTTGGTGTCGCCGCGCAGTAGCGCGTCGACGTTGAACTTCGCGAACTGGCCGCGAGGCAGTAGTGACGAGATCGCCGACTCGATGCAGGTCAGCCAGGGCCGAAGCGTGTAGGTCACGAATCCGATGGACTGTTGCTCGATCCCGGTGCCCCAGGAGGTTGCCTTCTCGGTGTCGCCGATCATGTGCGGCGGCACCCGGAACAGCATCGCGATCTCAGACCGCTGAAACTTCCGAGTCTCCAGGAACTGAGCCTCATCGGGGTTGATGCTGATCGCCTTGTACTCGAAGCCGCCCGTCAGCACAGCCGGGAGTCGCCGGCCGCCGTGGGTGTTGACCCATTGCGCCTGCGTCTGCTTGACCTGATCGTCGGTCAGCGCGGCATCGGTGGTCAGGGTCGAGCGCGGGTCGGAAGCATCTGCGAAGTAGCGCGCCCCGTACCGCTCGGCCGCGAGGCCGATTCCGATGCCGCGCTGGGCGGCACCGATCGGGGACAGGCCATGCAGCGAGCCGGGGAGCCGGAACCGGCGAATGTGGAAGACCTCGCCGGGGTCGAGCTTCACTCCGGCGACTCGATAGGTCACCTTGCCGGTCGACCTGTCCTTGCGGACTGTCCAGTCGTCCGGGTGGATGGTCTCGAACGAGGTGACCCGCTCCAACGCGTCCAAGCCTGTTACGACGTTCAACGCCTCGCCGCGCATCGCCAGCGGCGACATCATCGCGAACATGCCCTCGAAGTAGTCCGCGTTCGCGAACGGGTTCACCACCAGCGAGGGCTGCGGGTCCAACGGAATCCGCAACCCGTCCGGACCCTTGCGGTACGCCGTCAACGGCAACGACGCAACCTGATCCGCGAGAAGCCCCACGCACGCCTGCACAGCAATGAGCTGCAATGCAGTGCGATCCGAAACAATCTCGCCCGTACCTGCATCGAACTGCTCGCCATTCGAAGGAATCCCAGCAAATGCGGGCACACTCTCGGGCGTCAATCCCCGGCGCTCTCCCACCTGAGCCAGGCGGCGCACAATGCTCACGAGTCAGACCGCCCCAACAAGAACCCCGCCACGACGAGCGCCAGCCCCAGCGTCATGCCTGCGACCCACAGCGACAACACTGCGAGGCAGGCGAGAAACACTAGTGCGCCCACGACTTCTAGGGCATCGGAGACGAACGAACGCATCACGCCTCCTGGAGCAGCTCAGTGGGCCACGCATGCACGGCCGGCGGTGGCTTCTCGGCCTCAGGTCTTTGGTTCAGCAGCCACCATGCGGCAGTAACGGCAACTAGNGGAGCGATGTCAGTAGCGGACTTCTTGCGATCCCAAACCCAGCCACCGTCAGCCATCGGCTTGATCTCCGCTGTAGCTGCTGCCAAGTTCAGGCCAGGTTGGTCGCGGTGCCGCAGCCCGCGCGTGTGGTCGACTCGGTGGCCTTCATCGTCAACGACCGGGGAGCCGTCCGGATTCGGTCGCGGCAACACGACCGCGTTGTAGAAGCCGATCGTCCCCGTCACCAGGTCGCTGCCACCCCAGGCAACCACCTCGACCTTGTGAACCTTGCCGGTCTCCGCGTCAGTTTCCTCGATGGCTTCCAGATCCTCAATCAGCGCCGATGCCGGACAGCCTCGGGCTTGGATCGCGACCCGCATCCCGCCGTACCTAACGACACGCTCACGGAACCACTCGCCGACCCAATGCACCCCAGCGCGAGACGCGACGACCTCGATATGTCGAATGCCGTCTTCTCGTAGTCCAGCGACACCAATGTGCGCGGTCGGCGAGGTGACCGACACGTCCAATCCCCACAACAACGGCGACTCAGCGGCGGCAGCAGAGGCGTCGTCTTGCAGCGCCTCCCACACGCCAGGCGGGAACGGGCCTTGCAGCGACCCGTCCGACCACTGACACAGGCACTCGGTGCGAAACACCCACTCCGGGTCAGTGCGGGCATCGCTCGCCAGCGTCGCCTCGCGAATACGCCAACCCAGCGCCGGGTTTGCTTGAGCCCACGCATCGCGGTCGAAGATGTCTGCTCCTGACGGGGCCGACCACTCGAAGATGCCCAGCCCGGAATCGTCTATCTCATCAGGGTCGATGCCGTCGAGATCATCGACTAATTCGCTCGCATCGGAGTTGATGCCATCGGGATCGCCCAGCTCCGCGTGCGCCGTCTTGCGCAGATGGCGAAGCACGACCGAAGAACCGTCGCCCGCATTGGAGATTCCATAGACCTGAGCGCGACTCTTGGCGTTGGTCGTCTTGGTGACGGCCGCCCAGGCATCCCAGGTCTGGTGTTCGCGCAGCTCATCGAGCAAGACCAGCTCACCGGAGAGACCACGACCACCGCGACGGGTGGCGGCCTTGACCTTGTACGTCTCGCCCGAGCGCAACCGGAACATCTTGCGGCCGGGTTGGCGCTCGATTTTCCCGATCTCGTCGTTGAGTTCCTCGGTCTCTTGTGCCATCTCGACCGATTCGCCCCACAGCGACTCGGCCACTTCGAGGTCCTGCGCCGTGCCGATGACCAGCGAGCAACGATCCACATACATTCGCCACAAGGTGAGGGCCTGCATGACTGTGGACTTACCATTCTGGCGGCCGACCAAGAGGACGACCTTCCGGAATCGGAACGTCGGGTCGCCGTAGTCATCGACCTCGGTCGGATGCAGTTCGAGTGCGTGCAGAAGGAACCACTTCTGCCACGGCATCAGGTCAAGATCGAGGGTTGATTCCGCGAACTCGATGCACTCGAACCCGAGTGTCGTCTTCGGCGTGAGCTTCCGCAGCGGCGGCGTCCATATCCGAGGAACCTCGGAGCCGAATCGCTTAGCTGCCGGACGCGCGTTTCTTGGTTGGCGCCTGGCGCTGACGGAGGTCGCGGACCGCTGCGAGCTTGCCACCGGCAGCCTCCTTCGCGATGCCAGCCTCTAGGCGGACCTTCGGTGTCGCGTACATCTCGCGCAGCACGTTCATTAAGTGCGGAAGCAGGTAGAGCGCCTTGGTGACCTCTTGCCCCTCGCCGTCCTCGGTCGCCGCATCAACGCGGTCCGCGATTGCCCGGCCAGCCTCAACTAGAGCGTCATCGACCTGGGGCACCAGGTGCTTGCTTGCATCTACGCTGCGGTCAAACGCGCTTCGTAGATCGCCCACTCGACTTCCTCCCGTTCAACCGAACCTCGGTCCCGCACGACGGGCAGATACGCACCTCGGCAGTGACCGCAGCCATCCAGTCATCGCAGTTCGGGCACTCGGCCACCAGCCCGCGCGTCACCCGACACTTCACGAGCTTCTGCTTGGACGCCCACGCCCCGAAGCGAAACGCCATGCCGTACAGGTGCACCACTGGGTAGGCCGACTTCGACTTCTCCAACCCGACCGACCTGCGCCACTTCCGGTAATGCGACGAGCAGAAGCCGAGCGCGAGATGACGAGAAGGGCATCCCTCAACAGAGCACCCCTTGGCCTCGGCGGCAACCTGATGGGCGGGCTTGCGAGACGCCACCGGATTCTGCCCCTGCGCCCGACACTCACGACAGCACCGAACACCAGGAGGCAGAGAGCCACGACTGCCGCCATAGAGCAGGCGGCCGCATCCACCAGCGCACGGCGTGTCACGCTTCCGGGCCATCACAACTCCTTACGCGCGATGGGGTGGGGTCGGCTCGCTATGGGACCACTGCCGGGGCGAGTGGGCCGGCTGACGATCGAACAGACTTTCGACCCGCCTCCCCTTTACCAGTCGCGCGAGGTCTCGCCGAGGGTGCGCCTGATTGGTCCAGCGCCCCGCGCTTTGTTGCATCCTGCGCAGCTCGGTAGGAAGTTGGCAGGGTCCTCGGCCAGGTGTGGATGCGTGGACAGCGGGAACTGATGGTCGACGTTGAATGAGTTCGGGTCATCAGGTCCGGCGTCATAGTCGATGGGCTGCTCGCAGTGATAGCAGACGGCGCCGTGTTCGCGGCATCGCTGCTTGAACTTGCGGCGTTGCTCTTTGAATCTGCGGGTGGAGCGGCCATGGTTGGCGCTCATCGCTCCCACCTCGATGGCTCAGGGAATAGCTGCTTGACGTAGCTGCCGAGCGTCCCGGCCCAGGACTCAGGATTGCCGGACAAGTAGGGCATCGGCAGTGAGAGCTTCTCGGTGAGACTGTCGCCACCGCTGCACTTGGCGTTGCCTGCGTTGACGCCGATGTCTCCGGCTCTGGTCTGGTGGTAGGTGGCACCGACTGCGAAGGGCCGGTCAGTGGGGTAGGTGTCGAGCAGGTCACGCAGCTTGGTGGTATCCAGCAGCAACGGGACGTGCGCTTCATGCAGCGGTAGGTCCATCGTTCCGCACCACTCGGCGGTCGCCTTGACTGCTTTGACCCAGGTGTTGTTGGGGTTGCGGTTGGCGAGGTACGCGGCTGCTGGGCCGAGGTGGAAGGCGGGGTACGGCTTGGTGATCGGCTCTAGCGCGTACATGTCGTCATTCCAGAGCCAGAAGGTCTTGGGTGCGCCGGGGTAGTTCACGAATGCCGCGAGCGAGGCGGCTTGATTCCCAAACTTTTCTTGCTTCGGCGGCAGTGGCATGGCCACTCCCGCGAACCATCGCGGGACATCTCCAACCACCCATGCCTCAGTGACACAGGGAGCATTGACATGTGCCGATCTGAGGCTGTACCTCAAATCACTTCGGTCATCGTCGGTCGGGCCACCAACGATCCAGAGCGCGGTCCGGGTCATGCGATCGACTTGGTGCGGTACCAAGCTCGACGCTTGGCGTTTCGGCAGGTGCGGCAGATGCGGCGCCCTCGGTCAACTAAGAGCACGTCGGGCGTCAGTTCGTGCCCTTGGTGGCAGTGAGAGCCCACCGTATTGGCGCGATTGGACATCTGCTGCGACTGGTCTGCCCATCGCAGATTCCCGGGCTCATAGTTGCCGTCATTGTCAATTCGGTCGAGCGAGAATCCAGCGGGTCGAGGGCCAAGTTCGGAATCGAGATAGTTCAGGAACAGCCACGGATCGGAGATCCATTGAGGATGCACGCTGATTCCGCGGCCGCCGTAGCGGCGGTAGTTGATGGCTTTGCGGTTGGTGCATCTGTAGATCATGTTCCACCACGTTTGGTACTCCGCGTGGCGTGAGGCGTTGGACCGATCGAAGCCGCGCCTTGCGTTGTAGTCACGCACTCGACCCTCTGCTACCTCAGCATGAAGGCAGCCACAACTCGTTGTATAGCCGCGCAGCAAGTCATAGATAGCCACGTTCTTTACCACGCCGCAGTCGCATGCGACCGCAGGTGTACGGCGGCCTTTGGGGTAGCTCCGAGAGGGGGCGGATCTGGCGTCGGGGTCAGCGACGACGAGTCGCCCGAACCTCTGTCCAACCTCTACGAATACGGTAGGTACCTTGGGCATATCGATCTCCTTGCTAGATCGGTCAAAGACCCCGGAGGTTGCAGCCTCGCGGGGTCACTTCATTGCAGATGCGTCCGGTGATCGGCGCGCTGAGCTGCGGGTAGGACGACGCCCGCGTGTAGACGACCGTGAATCCGCGTCGCCGTTGCTCGGGTGCCTTTCCGGCGTTCTTGGCCCACGAATGGACAACGCGGCCATTCCACGCCCACTTCTCCGCGTTGGCCTTGGTTGCGAGTACGCGGGCGGCGCCTTCGGAGACTCCGAGGCGGGCGTCGTCGGTGTCATGTAGGACGATCACGGCGTCGTCGGCGGTGTGCTTGATCCATGCGCGCAGATCAGCAGCGACATCCTGCGCTCGATGTAATCCGTCGTGAAGGATGAGCCCGACCGGCGGACCGTCGTATGTCTTCGCTGCCTCGACCGCAGTCGCTTGGATCGGTGTCACGAAGCTGGCGGCGCCAGTCTCTTTCAGGTGGGCGTCATACGCCGCTTTGGTCTCGCTGGCGTTGTACGTGCTAACCGAAGGCGACAGGTCTGCATACCCGGTCGGGATGGAGCCACTTGTCCACGGATCGATCGAGTAGACGTGCGCACGGTTACCGCCTTGGGCACCGAGTGCGAGCCAGCCGGTGGTCCTGCCGCGATACGCGCCAATCTCGATCGCGGACTGATCGCCGGGGACATGCGCCGCAAGGGCTTCGAGCGCCCAGCAGCAGGGATTCTCTACGAGGCCAACTGCGATGCGCTGATCCATCACCGCGTGCTCATCGATGAGGCCGGGGAGCGCTTCTGGTCGAGGATCATCTCAGCGTCGAGCATCTGGGCAGTCCTCTCGTAGCGCACATTCCTTGCACAGCCCTGCCAGCTCCCGCCGTGCTGCCCGTTGCTCCCGCTTAGCCCAGTGGCTGACACGCTCGTCGTGGACGGCTAGGTCGATGAGGTCGAGGTGGTTGGCGCAGTTGGCTTGTGGGGTGTCGGCGCGCATGGTGGACTCCCGTTAAGAAAGTGTCTAGTAACTCTTGACTAGAAACTGTCTATCACGCTAGACTAAACTCATGGTTAGTGAGCAACCCACCCGCAAGATGGTCCGGATGTTCAAGGACGCCGGCTGGACCGCAGTCCGCACAGTCGGCAGCCACACAGTCTGGGAGTGCCGGACAGGAAAGCACTCGTTCAGCCTCCCGGACGGACACAAGACCATCTCCGCGNGGGTCGTCCGCAAGGCCGACAAGGCGCTCAGTGGCTGCGGCTGCTGAGCGTCACCCGCTCACCGATAAGGACTCACGCCCGGAGGTATCCATGACCAGCTACGACATCACCATCACCCGCGAGGGCAAGTGGTGGATGGTCAAGATTCCCGCGCTCGACGGACTCACCCAAGCCCGCAGACTCGCTGATGCTGAGCAGATGGCCAAGGAGTACATCGCGGTCACGCTCGATGTACCGCTCTCCACGGTGACTCTCGGTCATGTGGCGATCAGTGTTCCCGGCACCGCTGACGTGGAGTCGAGCTTGGCTGAGATCACCGCGCTCAGGACCCAAGCCGAGGAAGCAGAGGCCACTGCAGCGAAGCTCGTGCGCACCTTGGCCAGCGATATGGCCACCGCTGGTGTGCCAGTCAGGGACATCGGGCAGATGCTCGGCGTCTCGTTCCAGCGCGCCTCGCAGTTAGTCAACGCCTGACCGCTGGCCACTCCTGAAACGACGAAACCCGATCCTGGACACAGGTCGTCCGTCGAATCGAGTCAGGCAGACCGTACCACATCAGCCCGCTTTCGCCTCGTCATCCGGGTCGGTCAGCAGGTCGATCACGTCACCCACGCGGTACACCGGCAGAGGCTTGCCGCCCACGACGCGGGTGCCGTTGGCCTTGATCTTGCCGCGTTTGACCCAGCCCGCTATCCGCCGCTCTAGGCGGGATTCGCTTGCATCGATGCCCTTGAGCGTGTAGGCGACCCTCGCCAGAATCCGCACGGTCGCTTCACGGTCTTCGGCTTCGGCGAGCAGTGTTGCGCGGCGGGCTTCGGTGTCGTAGGTGCAGCCGCAGTCTCGGCAGCGCACGAAGGGTGATCCGGGTTCGGCGTACAGGGCACGGGTGCAGGTCACGGTGCTGCCGTCGTCCATGTCGGTTTCGGAGCCGCATTCGCCTGCGTACCAGCCGTCCGCGGGCCGGTCGATGAGCTTGCGCAGCCTCCGTTCGACGTCGAGCAGCTCATCGAGCATGTCGGTGGCCCAGGGAGTNGCGGCGATGGCGTGCCGCCAGCCTGCGATGTAGGCGCACAGGCCGGGCATGGTGTCGCGAGGGAAGGCGCGGCGCTTGAGCTCGTGGCAGCTGACGTGCAGGCAGCTGGGGCAGGCCGGGCCATTGGCGGGTGGCCAGTCCTCGATGAGGGTCTTAGCCCAGGCGACGAGGGTGTTCTTGGCGCCGTAGACGACCTCGGAGCCGTAGCCGGTGGGGTCGGTGAAGCGGCCATCAACGGGCAGCGGCTGGGTTTTGCCGACGCTGCCCTTGGTGGTGTTGCTGGTGCTGTAGCGGGCTTGCTTGGTGCGGATGGTGTCGAGGTCGCGCCAGTAGGCGGCGATGTTGGCCAGGGCGTGGTCCAGGGTGGTGACGCACTTGGGGCACAGGGTGATGCCGGGGGCGCAGGTCTTGTGGCACCAGGCGCAGGTTGGCTCGCTCACTGGGCCTCCTGGGCTTCTGAGCCGTTTTGAGGGCCGGAAACTACAACCGTGGTATTCGGTTCCAATGAACACCTGTTCGACGCCAGAAGGGGCTTCAAATGGCTTGTGGGGGCTATCTGGTGGCGTGATCCGGGCGGCAGGGACCTGGGTGGCGTCGCGAGCTGGTCGGCGGTGCGGTCGCTGGACGGGTAGCCGGTGCTCATGGCTGGCTCCTGACGGCGTGGAGGTTGGCGCGGATCTGGTCGGTCATCAGGCGGCTCCGGCCATGTCGGCTGGGGTCCAGTCCCGTCCGGTGTGGGGTACCCAGCGGAATCCGTCGCGGCGGACGAGGCGGTCGGGCCAGGGGCGTTCGTCGCGACCTCCGCGCCATTCCACGAGGTCGCAATAGCCCTCGGCTCCGATGTGTCTCATGCCGAGGCCGAACTCTGGCCACCCGAGCAGGGCAGAGGAGCCGCGCGGGCGCATTTCGCGTTGTCCGGCTTGACCGACGGAGTGTCCGGCGTGGGCTTCGATGAGTAGGGCGCAGCCTCGATCGCGCAGGGTGTCGAGTGCGGCGAGGACGGGGGTGGCTTCGTCGTCGTTGTTGATGGCTCGGGGTNNGAGCCGGTACAGGGGTCCGATGACGACGAGGTCGGGCTGGAAGGCGTCCATGGCGCGGTGGATGCCGGCGAGGTCGCGGTCGCGGCAGATGTCGATCCGGGATGTGCATTGGACCATGACGCGGTCGCCGTCGGCTCCGGTGCTGCGTGCGAAGTCCACGAGGGGCCGGACTTTGCGGCGCACTTGGGACCAGGAGTTTTCGCAGTCGTAGATCAGGGCGCGGATGGGTTCCATGCGTGGGATGTGGTCCCAGGGCGTGATGCCGAATGAGGCGAGGACGGCGATCTGGCGGAGCAGGTAGGACTTTCCGAGGCCTTCTTGGCCGGTGAGCATGAGCCGGTCGCGGCGTTCCAGGAGTCCGGGGATGAGCCAGTCGGGTTCGTCGTCGGCTTGGTCGAGGAGTTCGGACAGCATGAGCGCGGTGATGTCTTCGGTGGTGCCGCCGTCGCGGATGGCTTGGAAGCGGGTGACGACGCTGGCCGCGTATCCGACGGGGTTGAGGTCGGGGTTGAGGGCTTGGAGCATCGTGGCGTGGGCTTCGTGGTGGATCTTGCGGCGCATCGACCAGGCGTGGACGATCGCGGCGTATTCGGTGACGTGCTCGGGCAGCGCGATCGCGTTGAGTGCGATGTCGACCACGAGGGGTTTGAGACCTGGGGCGAGGATGGCACCGAGGGTGAGCGGGTCGACGGCTTTCCCGGCGCGGACCAGGCGCAGCATCGAGTCCCAGATNCGCGGCGTGGGCGGGGAGTCGAAGTCTTTGCCGGTCAGGGTTTTACGGGCTTCGGCGAGTGCGAGCGGGGAGGCGAGACAGGCGGCGAGGACAGCAGTTTCGGCAGCGGGGTCGCTGCGTTTGTCGGTCACTGGAGCCAGTCCTTGGTTCGTGGGGGCGGCAGGACCGGGTGTCCGTCGGGGCCGGTGGGGAGCTGGGTGACGTTAGCGGGCGGAACTGCCTTGAGTCGGATTTGGTCGAACTTCTCGCGGACTTTTGGCATCGAGAGGATGTTGGACCGCCAGAACTCGTCGCGTTGGCACCAGTCGATGATCCAGGCGATCTGCTCTTCGGTGCGTTTGTCGTTGTCGAGCATCCGACGTGCGGCGTCTCGCCATTTCTGGGTGACGGCGGGTCGTTTGGAGCCGTTGGCTTCGATGCGGTCGGCGAGGCGGTCGCAGAGTCGTTCGACGTCGTCGCGTGGGGTCGCCGGGTCGGGTGCCGCGTCAGCGGCGTCCGACGAAGAAATACTTCCCTTCCCTTCCCTTCCCTTCCCTAAAACGCGAGAGTCCTCGCGAGGGCTCTGTACTGCGGTGTCGAAGTCACCGCAAACATGCAGGTCAGCAGACGAAAAACGCTCCTTAGCGGGATTGGAGACCCGTTGATGCTTATCCCAACCATTTATGTAGACAATCAGACCCTGATTTGAGGTGTACAGAGACACTAGAGAGGATTCCCAGAGCCTTTTCAGACCCGCCACCACGTCGTAGTCATCAGCTGGGAAAACCTGCATCTTGACGCGCTTGGGCCGGTAGTCGAGGTATCCCTGATCGTCGGCGAAATTCCATAGTCCGATGAACAGAAGGCGGTCAGCGAAGTCAAGTTCGACCACTGCTTCGTCGGTCCAGAAGTCGGGTTTGATGGTGCGAATGCGCGCCATTTACTGGTCCCTCAAGTGGTCATCCAGGCGTGCCCGCAGTCGCTACACAGGTAGGCAGCCACGTAGCCGTCCGTACTGGCTTCGACGGCGTAGGGAGGCTCAACGTTCAGGACACATTCGGGGCAGCCGTCGACGCGGCTGTATGCACCGATCGGAACCGGGGGTGGCAATGTGTCGGGGCGCTCGGGCAGGATGTGCATAGTCGTTCCTTCGTAGGGTGCGGCTTGCCCCGGGTCTCCGACTGTTGGCGCAGTCGGGTGCAGGCTCGGGGCGCTTGCGTTTGCAAGTCCATCCTGTCTGTCCCCGCCGACACAAGGGGTTGACGGAAACATGTTGAGAACGCTCATGCGGCCCTCCGATTTTGAGCGCCCGGAGGAGCCTTTGGTGCTCAGCATTGGCGCGGAGGCAGGCGGTGCAAGCGTCCTCGCCACGCGCTTTGTGGACGGTGTAGCCGTGGCGCGTTCCGTGCTCGATGGGCTTGTGAGACAGCCACTCGCGGACGTTCTCGGCGTTCGCTGCCAGGCAGGCGTCACAGGCCGGGTTCCCGGCGCGCTTGTGCTGTCTGTAGCCGGCGCGAGTGCCGCACTTGTCGATCACCAAAGCTGGCACATCAGGACGTAGTTGCGGCTGAACTTTTTCTACAGGTCGCGGTCCTGTGGGCACGAGGATGCCACGTTTGCGTCGCCAGCCACCGCGCCAGGCGAGGGCGTAGTCGTGGTCGCTCACCGCATCCCCTGCACTTCAAGCACGCACATCCCGGCGCTGGCCGACACGAGTAGCACGCACGTACACCGTGGCGGGTACAGCGGGGGCCAAGGAGCCAATCGAGGAAGCGGGTCATACGTCCCCCTCGCCGCACAAGGCAGCAAGGAGCGTGCTACCCAGTCGCTCCCCGAAGGCAGCGCATCCACAGGTCGGGTCGTCCTCGGTGTAGCCGCAGTTGGGCAGGTGTCCGGTGGGGTCGCCCTCGGTTTCGACAACGGCTTTGATGACTGCCCCGAAGGCGTCGGCGGGGGCTCGCTCGATGCGCTTGCGGGCCTCGTCCAGCTGCTGCTGGAGGTCAGCCACCTCGTCGATGTATTCGTCGACCTGCACGGACAGGCGGTCGTCACAGTCCCTTGCGTATTGCAGCGCGTCCAGCAGCGCGAGGACTGTCGGCGGGTCGAAGGCGGCGATGTGCCGGGCGCTCTGCTCGGTCGCTTGGCCCGCGACGAGGATTCCGTCTTCGGCGTCAGTGCTGTAGTGCACCTCCCAATTGAGATCGGGAGACATGCCGTCGAGCCATTGATCGGGCGACCAAGGCCCCGGGCTTTCCACGCCCGCCCTGCTGGCTATCTCGCGTAGCTCAGACAAGCGCTCGGGGGTGATCGAGTCAGTCATCGTCCGACTCCTCGTGTGTGCAGATCGAGCCGGGGCAGTAGCGCCAAAGGGCGGTCACTTCGCCCATTTGCTGGGACCATTGATGCGCGGCGTGAGAGTGGGTGACGCCGCACCATTTCGGCGGCAGGTTGAAGCTCATATCTCCACCTGCTCCCACTCGCCGTAGATGCTGGTGACCTCGCGCCGCCAGAGAGTGCCGCCGCACACTTGGGCGATGCGAGTCGCGTCGGCCTCGAGCAGTTCGGTGTAAGTGCACTCATGGCTGCCCTGGTCGACTAGGATTCGCACCTCCCACTCGACGCGGGTGCGAGAGTCTGCGAGTAGGGCGCGTTTGGTGTCCGCGATCGCGTCGGCCTTGATGCGGGCGGCGACCGCTTCGACATTGGTGTTGCGCATCCACCCGCAGGCAGCCTTGAGCGCCTCGCGCTCGGCCTCGGTGAGTTGCGTGGGGTCAGTCATTGGTGACTCCCAGCGCCACGAAGGCTTCGGGGTGAAGCCCGAATGGGTCGTCTGGGTACTGATCTACGAAGCAGTCGCACATGATGCACTTCTCTCCAGGCCTGGCCGCGTAGCCACAGCGGAAGTCGCTGGGGATTCCCATCACTCACCACCTCGGAGTTGCTGGGCGCGGTCACGGAGCCAGCGCGCTACCTGGCCGCGAGAGACCATGTCGCGCAGCATCGAGGGGTAAGCGCGTGCCGCTTCCTCTAGCGCCTCGGCCTTGGCTCGGCTGATCTCGTCGGTGCGCACCTGCATCCATTTCGAGCCGGGGTCCATGAGCCCCTTCTCGTAGCCCTCTATGTTGGCCATCTCGCAGGCTTGGTCGATGAGCTCCTGGATCAGGGCAGCGACGTGGGTCCCCATTCCTCCCAAGCTCGCTCCTCGTCACCGCGCTTGGCTTTGCGAGTGGCGTTCCCAAAGTCAGTGCGGCAGCGTGCGCAGCGGAGGATCGTGTTGCCGTTAGTGAAGGACCGCCAGCGCCTTGGTCGGTGCTCGGCCAGGATTGATGCCGCGTCAGTCATTGGCTTTGCACCTCGCGCACTCGGTCTTGTGGTCCTCTCGGCAGGCTTTGCAGCGGCGTACACCGTGGGGATGCTCGTTGCGGCAGAAGCGGAAGTCGGACAGCACCATGAACGCGCCGGTGGACTGGTCGCCCGTCTTCACGGCGAGGGCTCCGCAGGCACCGCACTGCAACGTGAGCGGGTCGGTGTCGACAATGCCGGTGACATAGCCAGGGACCGTGGGTAGCAGCGTGGTCATGACCACCCACCTGGGTGAATCGGCTGGCGATTCTCGGCGATGAACAAAGCCATCTCAGCCTGATGCAGGGTCGCGAAAACCTGCGCCTGGGCCATGTAGACGGCGGCCCCTTCGGCCGACCGAACGCCGACCATCTCGGCGAGCGCGAGGGCCATCAGGGCCGCGCCTCGGAAATCGTTGGCCTTGATTGCGTCCGCGATCTTGATCCGGGCACCGCCCTCAGTCACTGCTTGCGCAGGCGTCGGCTCGCTCATCGCCGTCCCCTCCTTGCCGCTCGCCACTCGGCCCGCTCGCCGGGTGTCATGTCCGCGAGCGCGTCTCGGCGCTCCTGGTCACGTTCCAGGGCGTGGTCGGTGGCAGCGGACTCGTCGTAGGCGCGGGCACGTTCAGCGGCCTCGATGTCGTGGATGCCGGCGGTCATGACTCGGCCTCGATCGGTTCGGTGCAGACGGGGCACTCCGATTCCTTGCTCTTGATGAGGACCTGGACCACGCCCGACCCGACACGCTCACCGTCGTGATAGTGGTGATCCCGCTCGCCGAGGATCGGGTACGGCTTGATCTGGCGGATCGGCACGTCGTAGTAGGCGGCGCGCTCGTAGGCGATTTCGCTGGCCTCGTCGGCTGCTCGGGACATCGCCCATTCCCAGGCTTGGCCGCTGGTAATGCCTTGGAAGATCGCGTCAGCCAGAAGTGCCTTTTCCTTGGCGGCGATGAACAGCATCGTGCGGTCGTGTGCGAGTCGGCGCGTGTTCTTGTCGGGGTCGTTGCCCAGGTCGAACCAGTCGGTGTTCCACATATCGAGGCCGACCATGCGGGCATACAGGTAGGGCACCTCGACCTCTAACGGCCTGACTTCCCACTCGTCGGGGTGCGGGTACAACTCATGCGCGTATCGGCGGATCGTGCGGCGGTCGCTCATGACGGCGCTCCAGCGGGCGGGTCAAGGCTCGGATCGTTGAGGGCAACTGCTTGCTCGATCAGGGCGTCCTCGTCCACGAGCTCGGCTTCCACGATCTCGCCGGTCGCGGCGCCGAAGCTCGGTATCCACTCAGCGGACGGGTCGCCCTGCTGGATCGCCCGCGCCCGCTTGCCCGCCTTGACTCCCTCGGCCTCGGTCAGCGTCGAGCGAGAGGCGACCTCGCGGCCCAGGGTGTCGGTGAGGAACTCGCGCTGGTCCTCGGCCTCCTTGATGCCGATCTCTCCCATCAGCTTGAACAGCGCGCCCCTGGTCTTGTCGGTGATGGGCCGGTCGCCGAGTACGGACGCGAGTCCCGTCTTGGCGGGCTCGGGCTCGGGGTTGTCGGCTTGCCCCATCTCATCGTCGGTGTAGATCCCGGCGAGGTCTTGCGGGAACGCCATCCGCCAGGCCAATCCCTCGGCGCACTTGGCGATCTGTCCAGCCGGCCGCTGCGACCACATCGCCGTCAGATCACCACTGCGCTTGGTCTGCTTGTACTCATCAAACAAGGCAACGGCAGTGAAGGGCTCGCCTCCGCGTTTGATCGTGACCCGCGCGGCGACCGGGTTGCCCCACTCGCCCATCCAGACCGGACGCCAGGACCCGTCTGGGTGCGCCCATTCCGGCGCAGCTACGGATACCGCATGGCCGTGCTTATCGGCAGCGCGACGACCGATGAGCCGAAATCCGTCGATGCCGGTCTGGATGGTCTGCTTGGTGACCTTGCGCCAGTTGCCGTCCTCGCCCAGCTCGCTGACTTGGCGACCGATGAGGTAGATCTGGCGGGCAAACGGGTCGAGCCCGGAACGCTGGCAGACGTGGAAGAACACTTCAAGGTCGCCAGGGCTGGCCTTCTCGACGCCGATCTGTGTCAGGGCGGCGATCTGGGTTTCGGTGAAGCGGGCTTGGCCAGGCTCAATCGCCAGGCCGCTACCTTCGTGTTTCGCTAGCGTGGTCATTCGATCCCCTCGAATTCGGTGTAGTCGGCGTACCCAGCGCTGTACGCCTTGGGCGGTAAGTCGATGCGGTGGTAGCCGTCGCCGTAGGACGGCAGTTGGACGGTGCCGAGGTCGAGCCAGCGGCGGCACGCCTCGGTCATGCGGTCGCGGCCCAGGTCGATAGCGCGGGGCGCAAGGTCGACCACCGACACCCGGTAGGGCGGCTCCTTCTCGGCATTGATGAAGATCACAGCCTCGACCGATTCCCCGTCAGCCATAGCGATATCGCGGTAATCNGCGGCGCTGACGTGATACATGAAGTCGGCACACGTCCACCCGAATCGCTCCGGATCGGCGTCCTTGGTGGACTTCAAATCAGCCACGACACCAGGCCCAAGCAGGTCAATACGACCCTTCACTAGTGCCCCGGTCTCGTGTTCGGCCCACCCCGATACCTCGTGGCGGGTGCACAGATCCATGACTTCAGCGGCAGCCTTGTGCGCGTACACGGCATCACGCATCGCACACGCGGCATCCCAATCGGTTTGCGCGACCACGGTCTTGCCGTCCTGCTCAGCCTCCTTGACCGCCTTTTTCCAGGCGTTGGTCATGGTCGGGTTCTCGGCCTTGCTGCCATCGGCTTTGACGCCGATCTTCTCCGCATCCAGCGCCAGGTACTCCCCGGCGCGGTCGGGCTCCAGGACGAGCGTGTGAAAGAGAGTCCCGAATGCGAGTGCGGGTGACGGCGCGGGCGGGCGCTTACCTAGCAGGATCTTGGCCTCGGATGCCGAGAGCCCTTGCGCTGAGCGGTAAACGGCGTCGGGGATGCCGTCGTGCAGGCCGAGTTTCCCGGCGCTCATGACTCGGCCTCGCAGTCCGCGTGCACCACGTCACGCTGCTCCCACCGCACGGTGTCGCCCTGCTGAATCCGGCGATCGCACAGGCCACAGTCCGAGGCGTACCGGGCAGCCCAGCGCAAAGAGGCGTACTCCTCGGCGCGCTTGCGGTTGTAACCGATCTGACTCATGAGTCACCGCCTGGCTCATCGGCGGTCCAGTCGTAGCGGCCCAGCAGGCGTAGCAGCGCGAGTGCACATCACCGCGACGTTGATATCGGGTGTCTCGCCGCGCTTAAGGACGGCGTCGGCCACTGTGGCGGCGAGCGACTCGGCGGGTAGCAAAGGACTGCCCTCGGAATATTCGTTGTCCGTGCTCGCGATTTGCGTCGGCAGTAGAGGCGGCCGACTCATGAGTCGGCCTCGAGCAGCATGATGACAACCACCACGGCGCCCGCCACGAGGCCTCCAAGCAAGAGAGGGCCACCGAGCGCGGCGTTGAAGATGCCGAAGCTGATGCCGATCACAAGTGCGCGCTTGGTTGCCGGCTTCATGCCTCAATCTCCTTTGCCCATTGGCGAAAGTGCTCGGCGTCGATCTCGTCACGGGCACCCTGCATGACGCGGATCGGGTCATGCTCAGGCTTGACCTCGGGGTACAGATGCAGGGTGGTGACCGTGCGCCCAGTCGGCAACGGACCACCCAACGGAGCCGATTCGCGGCGCAGAGCAATCAGGCCGGCGACCACGGCGAACAAGACACCGACAGCGGTCAGCATCAACGCCCAACCGGCCAGCAGGATCACGATGTCGAAGAACACGCTCATGGAGTGGCCCCCTCACGCTCGCGCCACTCGGCAGCGTGCTCGGCCAGGATCAGGACCCGGTTGCCATCCAGGCTCGCGATACCCACTGAGGCGTGACCCCAATGCGTATCGCCGGCAGCGTCAAAGAGGACAACAACGTCCTTGCCCGCCAGGTGCTCCCACTGGCTGACACCAACCACGCGCATCAAAGCGGTGATGTGGTCGAGCCCGTAAGCACTCCCAACGCGCTCTTTGCGGTCCTCGTCATAGGCGTCCAGCGCCATGCCACCGACCCCGACACCCGACCCGGCGCCCTCGCAATGCAAGAACACCGTCAAGATGCCGTGATCCTCATAGCCGAGCATCGTGGACTTGATACGCATGACCTCACCGGAGTACGTCTTGCCGTTGTGCTCCAGGCGGATGCTGAGCGCGGAAGTCATGACGCCCGCCTCTCCGCAACGAGCGCGTCGTACAGCGGCGTGGGTTCGGTCACCGCTGCTCGGTCATCGATCCACTGGCGAGCAGCGGCCTCGTAGCCCAGGTGCGCGATGCGTGCCGGGACGGCGATGGTGGGCTCGCCCGAGACGCAGGGGTCGCCAGCCGCGCTCGAAGGGATGGCGTGGCATTGCGGGGCGTCCTTCGCTCCCGCGTCGGCGAGCAGCGAGCCAGGCGCGGGTGACGTTGACATCTCGGGCGAAGTGCGGGGTCGGGAAAGCGCATTACGCCACCGCCTCAGCCTCGACCCGGCTGGAGCCCCACGCCACGACCCGGCTGGAGCCCCGCGCCTCGACCCGGCTGGACTTGGTATCTCCCACTCGCAGCCAGACGCCTGGCTCGGAGCGGATCTCGATCAGTGACTCACTAGCGGCGAGTGCGGCGTCGAGCTCGGCTTGGGTGCGGACGATCATGCCGACACCTCCGCGCGCGCGGACTGCTCCTTGTAGGTTTCAACCCGAGGATGTGCTAGGTCGAGCCGGTACAGAGCCTCGTGGACCAACGCTTCCCATACGGCTGTGTTGCGGTGACTCCCGCCAGGAATGTGCTCACCGAAGCCGTCTCGAGTAGAGCCCAAGTGGTAGCCCGTGCCGCCGAACCAGGCGATCGTCCGACCGTCGCGCTCCTCGATCCCGTCTGGCTTGGGAGTTGGTCGTCATCGATCGCTTCAATCGCTGCGGTGATGATGTTGGCTGCTGCATTGCGATTCATCAGATAGCCTTTCCTTTGTTGTCGTTCGGTCCGGTGCTTGCTTTCAGGTGGCGCCGGGCCGTTCGGTTTCTTGTGGTCTTCCCTGGCTGGCCACGGTCTTCCCCAGTCCGCGACCAGCCAGGAGGTTTAGGTGGGCTCGTAGTCCGGGTGCTGGCCGGCCATGTGGCGGCGCAGGTTGGCAAACGAGCGGTTGCAGCACGGACACACGCCCTTGCTGACGCGGGACAGCTCGCGGGACTTCTTGGTGACCACGCCCCGCAGCGCGACGTTCGACCGCTCAGCGGCATCACGCTGGTCGCGGGCATGGACCAGCTGCGCTTGCAGACGCTCGGATTCCTTGCGCAGCCTGGCGTTCTCGGTCGTCGCGTAGACCCGAGGATGCCCGTTGGGGCAGTACCAGGTCCGACCCGTCTCCATGCATTCGCGCTGGAGATAGTCAGGGACCGCGAACGAGATATCGCACACCCCGCAACGCATCTCGACCAAGACGATGGTGCGCTCGATGGTCATAGCCATTACTGGTCTCCTTTGCTTGAGCCGCGCCCGCCAACGGGGAGGGGGCAGGCGCGGCGGACTGTGAGAGTTGCTCGGCTTCCCAGGCGGACACGTCGAACACCCACTGGCTGCCGACCTGCTGGATACAGATGTCCGGGTACTTGGCGTCGATCGCGTTGCAGAGTTCCACGAAGAGACGGGCATCGATCTGGCCGCCAAGCAAGATGTGGCTCTCCGGGAGCATCACGAGACCCACCCCGCCAACGTCGCAGGTTCACGTTCTTGTTGCCGTTTCCCTTAGACCCCGGACCACTGATCGGCACTTCCCGGTCCAGCACATCTAGGAACGCGAGCGGACCTTGCCCTGACGCCGGTGACCACTTCGCGGCATACGACCGGGCGCAGTCCCCGATCCAGTCGCCGTGGTGGTCGATGAAGTGCTCGCGGACCTTGTTCGGGTCCACGACACCGTTGGCCTTGCACGCCTCGATCCAGCAGGCGGCTTTGAAGGCGTCCCAGGAGAGCTTCCCGAGCGGCGTGAACGGGTCCGCAGCGAGGACGAGTTGGTCGGGGTCGTCGTAAGGACGGGCGGCGAGCGTGGTCATGGCGCACACTCGTCACCCAGCGCGAACGCCAAGACGATCACGAAGATCAGCGTCAGGATGCGCATGAGCATTAGCTCGGCGGTCAGCGTGACGACCGCGCTCCACGTCAGGCCCGCGCAGCCAAAGGCGATCAGCCCGCGCTTTCTCCAACTCATGGCGCACCGCCGGCCAGCTTCACGCTCAGCCCGGATGCGCGCCCGATACCGGGCCTCCGATAGCCGCTCGCGCTCCTCAAGCGACAACGGCCGGCTGGTCCCTTGCCTGTAGGCGGCATTGAACCCGGCCCCGATCTGCTGGAGCATCTGCTCGAAGCCAGCCTTCATCGCGCCGAGTATGCGGCCGTACTCGTAGGCAGGAGAGGCGACTGACTCGCGGTCGGGGGCGGTCACGCGATCACCCCGTACACACCCACCGCAATCAACGCCAACGAAGCCAGGACCACGGTCACCGCGACCGGGATACCAATCGCCAGGATCGTCGCAACCACTGCCGCATCGACAGCGTGTTCACCGAGCAGCAGATTCACCACGAACGCAGCGACCCACAACACGGCGAGACCAGCGGCGATGAGAAGCAGCGCGGTGATCATGACGCACCCGGCCACTGCGAACCTGTGGCCTGCTCATGCTCACGGGCTTGCCGAGCTGCCGCCATCCGGGCAATTTCCGCTCGAGCAGACGCCAGCATCAGGTCAGCGGTACCGATCCCGGTGGCGGGCTGACGAGAACCCGCCACCGGGCTACCTTCTGTAGCAGCATCGACCACAGAAGCATTGGAGGACCCATGTCCCGACTGGACGACCTTGCCGCCCACTTCACCCGAGAGGCCGACGCCCTTCCGGATCGCCTCCCACATGTCATTCGCGAAAGCGTCGAGAGCATCGGGGGAGTTGAGACCGAGAGCACATTGGGCGCGATCCTTGGTGCGTCCCTCGCGCCCCTCCTGGAGGAGATCAGCAAGCTGACTCGCGGTCTTGCTGAGGTCGCTCAGGCTGCGGCAGAGCAACAGCACTGACTCCCGCTCGCGTCGGGCGCTCATGCTGCGACCTCATTGCGTCGCACCCACGCCATACCCTCAACACCGTGCCCGCTCGACTCGAACACGCCGACCGATACTGGACCATCGTGGGCGCCACAGACCGCGCCCAAGTCCAAGCCCGCATCGACCAGTTGATGGCCGACGGTGGCGGGTTGATGAGGCTCGAACTTGAGGGCTTGGGACCCATCATGATCGCGGTCACTCCCGACGGGCCGACACCCGGTATTGAGAGCGTGAGACTCGTGGACTGAGACGCTCATGATGCGGCTCCGATCTGGCAGGCTGCGGGGATGGGCGACACGTTCTGGCTTGCGACCACAGCAGCGGCGACCATTGCCACCGCGATATCCACCGGCGTTACGTTGTGGCTGCGACAGCGGGACCGTCCAGAGGTGTACTGGCACATCGCGGACCGAGACAGCCGCAAAGCCCGAGGGTCAGAGCCAGCGTCTGACTTCTTCGCCCTCGTCAACGCCGGCGATGGCGTCGCGTACCGGGTCGAGGTGACCGCGAGGCCGGGTGAAGTGCTGCGGTACGGCGGGATCGACCACCCCAGGCTTGGCGAGCAGATTGCGATCTTTCCGCCAGGAGAACGGCTCCAGTTGATCGTCCGGCACGATGGAGTGCCGAGGGATGTGATGTTGCGCGTGGCGTGGATTCCCGAGCCGACGCGGGTGAGCAAGCCAGTCATCGAGTGGATACCTCTCGCAGAAGGGCTCGCTGCCGCGAGGTCTGGACGGCGTAGCGGACCCAGCGACTGGCGATATAGAGAGTTGCGGTGGTGGCAAGTCCTGCAACGCCACCAGCAATGGGCATCGAGGCGAGCCAAAGGCCGCCACTGGCTCGCCACAGTTGAAGCGCACAAGGAGATGCAGCAATGGCGAGAGCAGGCCACAGAACGGTTGCAGCAAGACTCGGCGGGGATTGACGCGAACTCGGCGGGGATCATCGCGCCGCTGACCCCGCTCATGATGCGCGCCTCTTACGGCGGGTGACACCGTTGGTGTTCGCGGCGACCATTCCCTCGACTGCGTCACGGGTGGTGAGCCAGCGCCCGCCGACTTTGGAGCCCGCGAGCTTGCCCTTGCGCATCTGGATGCGTACCCAGTCGGCGTTGCCGAAGGGCAGGAGTTCGGCGGCTTGCTCGGGGTGAGGTACTCGGTCATGCGGCACCTGCCGGTGAATCGCCCCACGGAACTTGGCCGAGGGTTTGCGCGCCGTAGAGGCGCATCCGACGCATGATCTCGCTGGCGGTCTCATCGAATGCTTTCGATGCAGCGACAGCCTCAGCGGAGACGCGATACCTAGTCGTAGTGACGCTGGCCAGATCCTCAATGGTCCAGTTGCGCAGCGTCTTGTCGATGCCGTGTTCGTCGCCGACGCTGAACGCCGTGTCCAGTAGGGCATCGACGGTGATCGCGTTCTCGGGGTCGGTGAAGTAGTCGAGCAGGTACTCAAGTTGGCGCTTCATCGAGCGCGACCGTTTCCACGTTCGCCGGTGATCGTGGCGGCGATGAGCATGTCGGTTTCGGCGTCGAGGTCTCGGTCAGTGGTGGCAACCAGGAGCTTGATCTCGTCGCGGATGCTGGCTTTGGCTTCGCCTACTTTGACCCCGGTCGGGTCGGCGGCGATTGCCTCGTCGTAGGCGTCGATGATGGCGCGCTGGATGAAGTCGTTCACTGGTCGATCCCCTTGTAGACGGCGGTCAGGAAGTCGATGGCGGACTGGACCCGCTCGGGGTCAGGCGCATCCCTTCGGCGAGGAAGCGGTGTTCGTGGGGGTAGAAGCCTTCGAGGAAGATCGCGGCGTACTCTTCGCCGCCGTCGAGGAACCGGACGCATTCGGCGATGCGGGTGCAGGTGTCGCGACGGCCTTGCTCTAGCTCGACGCGGTCGCGCNNTCTTCCTTGGTCTGTATGCGGGGCGCGGGGCGGCTATACGCCTTGCCATCGATGCCCACCACGGAACCTGCCACGCGCGTGGCAAGAGGGTCCGGTGGCCGAGGCGCAGCTACTTCCGTGCCCTCGGCGTGGTCGCCTCCGCTTGCCCGCGTACTCGCTAACTCAGAGCCCGAAGCTCTCATCAGCGGCGGGCGTGAGGGTNCGGTCTTCAACCCCGGCCACCGGAGTCTCAGCAGGTGACAAATCGTTTGTCACCTTGATGTCGTTGTGAACGACTTGTTGGCTCGCACCCACAACGGGTGCGATTGCCCGCGTAGACAGCCCCCACTCGGTCATTGACCGCACGGCCACTCGGCGCGCAGCCACGTCCAGGCCCGACAGCACACCGTCGAACTCCGAATGGAGGTAGTCNGCCGGGGAGCGATAGCCAAGGTCCAGGTGACCGCCACCCTTGACGGCTTCCTCGATCGCAGCCCATCCCTTGCCGAAGTGATCCGCCGAGGACCGGAACTCGTTCTGCGCCTCGGTAGTAAGGCGACGGGCTTCGGCCTCGCCGATGGTCTCGACAACCTCGCCGGTCACAGTGTCGACAGCGGTCATGCTGCGTCCCGGATCTGCGATCCGATTGCAGCCATGACCGTGCGCACCCAATCGGCGGTTGGCCTGACCTTGCCGCTCTCGACATTGGAGAGGTACGGCCCGCTGATTCCGGCGGCGCGAGATACGTCATCGAGGGTCATGCCGACCGTCTTGCGCAAGGTGCGGAGTGCTACGCCGAGAGCTTCGTCGGTTGGCTGCGTCATGCGTAGAAGTTTTACGTGTCTTACTCATTAGCACAAGTAGGACACGCAAAACTTACTAAGC
Source organism: Nocardioidaceae bacterium (assembly GCA_013693815.1). Classification (GTDB taxonomy): domain Bacteria; phylum Actinomycetota; class Actinomycetes; order Propionibacteriales; family Nocardioidaceae; genus SSC3. Next base: position 2,723,223 of record CP059259.1, on the reverse strand, counting down.
TATTGCGTAAAATCAGTAAGAGAGGAACGATGGCACGGTGGAAACTGAGCGATCTGGCTGGGCCGAGGTGATCTACAAGCGGCGCGAGGCGTTCGAGATGACGCAACAGCAGCTAGCGAAAGCAGCAGGCGTCTCACTGAAGACGATCTCGAACCTAGAGAACGACGAGTCCTTGATTCCGCAACGAGGGACGCTTCGTAAGGTCCGGGAAGCGCTCGGGCTCTCTACTGACCTCGCGACGGCTCGCAAGCAGGCCTCGCGTGATGTTGACAAGACGGATCTCGTGTTCGGGCCGCAAACTGCGGGCGGCATCGAAGCGTTGGACGAGCTCAAGGCATGGCTGGAGAGTATGGACTCAATCGAATCGGCGTCGCCGCCGAGCGGTTCGTTGTGGATCTTCGCCGACGAACAGCTCCTTGACGAACTCCGTCGGCGGCTTGACTCTCGCGCACAGAGGGTCCGCGACCTCGGCGGCATCACCGCCGCCATCGCCCGAGGGAAGCAACTCCGCTCGCAGTCCGACGCCGACGCCATTGCGTCGGACCCGCCCGCTACGCCTGAGATCGAACCCGTTGCGGCCCACGAAGAGGACGTACCGATCGAAGACGAACAGGGGCACGACGAGAATCCGTGAGACTGGACTTGTTGTTCGCCCACTCGGCCGATCTCGGGCTTGAAGTTGGATGGGACGACTTGGGAGAGAAGCGGCGCGGCCAGTACCACNGCCGATCAGGGCTCGTTGTCCTGAATCGACGGCTGANNCGTGCGCAGGCAACGGCGACGCTGGCGCATGAGCTGGGGCACCACATGTTCGGGGACAGGTGCTCGTCTCCGGCGGTCGAGCGCCGAGCGTGGGAGTACGGCGCATCCCTAGTCATCACCGCTGACGAGTACGCCGAGGCCGAGGACTTGGTGGGTGGCCACCCCGGCGCGCTAGCTACGGAACTTGGGGTGACGCGGCGGCTGATCCTCGCGTGGAGGCGCTGGCACGCTCGACAGTGCATGAGCTGAGACAGGGGCAGACAAGCGCTCGATCCTCGGGGAGAATCACCCGTCATGGACGCCGCGCTGTGGATACTTCTCATCTTGATCCTGGTGGCCATCTTCAAGTTCCTCAAGTGGCTCCTAGGTGCGGTCGATACCGAAGACGCCGAGCAGGCAGTCGCGCCGCGAAGCCCTGACCCTGACGAGTTTGCCGACCCGGACGCATGGGAGATCCCCGCGCGCTCGGCAACCACCATCTACCGATCCGAGTACGTGCCCAAGGAGGACGAGGCCGAGTACCTGACCCGGGACGATAACGGGCTGCCGATAGTCAAGCTCGTGTACGCGGGAGACCGGCTCGTCATCTGGTCGCCCGTCAACGGCGGCGGAATGATTAACCCGAAGGGTCCGGGTATCCGGCACTTCGGTTTCGTCGGCACTTATGCGCGAGGCCATGACCACTACGAAGCCGCGTTCCGCGCTGCCGAGTTGAGCGCTGGATCGCCGGTCGAGCTACTGCCTCAGCCAGATAACCCTCATGACAAGAATGCGATCGCGCTCGTCGCGCCGGGGTCGCTGGACCCCTTCGGATACGTCCAGCGGGGAGAGCGCCAGGCATTGTGAAGCGGCTGAACGTCGGCGAAGACCTCGCAGCGGTGACGCTCTACGGCCCGAGCGCTGGACACGCGGCGGACAGCTGCTATGTCCTGATCGGCCCAGCGGCTGACCTCGCCGCGATGCTCGACAGCTAGGTGAGCGCCTTCGCCTTCTTCTTCGTCTTCCGCCCTGCTCCCAGTGTCGTCTGCGCGAACGCGACCTGCGCGGCCATGCCCGCCTCTCGCCGCAGGTCCGGCAGCAGGTGCCCATACACCCGCCTGGTGACTTGATAGTCGTCGTGCCCGAGCCGGTCCTGGACCACTTCCAGCCGTACTCCTTGGGCGATGAGCCAGCTCGCGTGCGAATGGCGAGCATCATGGATGCGGGGCCGGTCGGCGTCGATGAGCCACGCAGCGGCGCAGCAGGTGAGCCAGACGCGGGAGTGGATGTTGCCGTGGTTGATGACCTTGCCCGTGGCCGTGGTGAACAGCCAGTCGGTCCCGGGCCGGTCGCCGCCGTCCTCGTCCACCAGGAGCGGCTTGATCGCGTCCAGGGTGATGTCGTCAATCCAGATCGTGCGGCGAGAAGCCTTGGACTTGGGCGGCCCGATGCGCCGCGGGTGCTTGCTGCCCTTCCAGGCGCGCATCACCCGCAAGGTCTTGTTCTCAGGGTTGATGTCTTGGACTTGCAGCGCCGTGGCCTCCGAGAACCGCAGGCCGGTGCCGAACAGCAGGATCACGAACGGCAGGTAGTGGGGGTGTAGGAACTCCACGGCCTGGATGAAGCGGTCGAACTCGCTGTAGGTGAGGTAGCGGTTTCCCTCGTTCTCGTGCTCGCCGGAGCGGGGNAGACGGGTTCCGCGGGCCGGGTTGGTGGTCAGGTGCCCGTCACGCACCGCTGATTCGAGGACCGAGGACAGCAGCGAGTGGGCGTTGGCGATGGTCTTGGGGGCGCTCTTGCCGTCCTGGTCGTTGACCCAGCGGGCGACGTGTTCGCGGGTCATCATCGAGACGCGGGTCTTGCCGAGCATCGGGAGCCAGGAGCGGCGCGCGGCGGCCCGGTAGTCGTCGCGGGTGCGCTGCTCGACGCCGGTCAGGGCGTTGATGTGCCGGTCGAGCATCTCGGCCAGCGTGGGGACGTAGACCTTGGAGTTGATGTCGAGCATGTCGCGGTTGGCGACGGCAGCGACCGCGCCGTCTTCTACGACCATCGTCACGAAGGATTGAGCGGCGATGTAGGAGTCGAACGTTTCGGTCGTCTGCTTGCTCGGGAGGCGCACGCGGACCCGGTACGTCGTGGTCCCGTCCTTGTGGTGATAGGGCGTGATCTTGGGGCTGGGCTTACGAGACACGCAGGCCCCGCTCGGTGTGCTCGATGCCGCCCAGCGGGTCGCGGTGATGGTCGGGATTGTGGGCGATGTTGTACTTCGGGCGGTACTTGCGGATGTCGTGAGCCTCGAACTCCATAGCCGGCACGCGCCCGATGACCTTGTCGCTCACGATCCGGTCCACTTCCGGCCACCAGGGCTGCCCAGAGCGATGCTGCGCGAGTCGCCGCTTGAGATTGTTCGTGATCCCCACATAGAGGCAGGCATCTCCCGACCAGAGTGAGTAGACCCAGTTCAGCTCGTTGTCGTGGATGATGCACGGCCCGCGTGTCCGTCGTGGCTCCAACATGGAGCTCATTCTACGGCGGGCTAATGTGCAAATCCCTGGGGCCACCCGGAGAGCGAGGCCAGAAGATGCCCTCTGACCTCGCTCTTTTCAGGGTGAATGACGGGGCTCGAACCCGCGACATCCTGGACCACAACCAGGTGCTCTACCAGCTGAGCTACATCCACCGCGACGACCTCATGAGGCCGCGATCGGCAAGTGTAGCGGGTATTGGCGACAGCTTATGAATCGGTGGATTCTGTTGACTGGCCGACCCCGGTCAACGAACCGCCGTACTGCTGGGCGAGGGCCTTGGCGGTGTCGCTGTCGGGGCCGGGNGAGGGTACGAATACGGCGGCCCGGTAGTAGCGCAGTTCCTCGATACTCTCCTGGATATCGGCCAGTGCGCGATGGTTGCCGGACTTGGCAGGGGACTGGAAGTAAGCCCGTGGGAACCAGCGTCGCGACAGTTCCTTGATCGAGCTCACGTCCACGATCCGGTAATGCAGGAATGCCTCGAGCACCGGCATGTCACGAGCCAGGAACGCCCGATCCGTTGCCACGGTGTTGCCGGCCAACGGCGGTCGACTTCCCTCAGGGCAGTGCTCGGTGATGTAGCCGAGGACTTGATCTTGTGCCTGATCCAGAGTGAGCCCACTGTCGAGCACCTCGAGGAGACCGGAGTTGGTGTGCATGTTGCGTACGAAGTCGTCCATCTGGGCCAGTGCTTCGGCCGGCGGCTTCACGATCAGGTCGATCCCGTCACCCAGCACGTTCAGGTCGAAGTCGGTGACCAGGGCAGCTACCTCGATCAGCGCATCGGACTCCAGGCTCAGTCCGGTCATCTCGCAGTCGATCCACACAAGTCGGTCGTTCACCTGAGCACCCTACCCAGTCTGCTGCCGGGCGCCTGCAGTATCCGTGAGTATGACCAAAGCAACTCTTCAACTTCGGCGATGTTCAAGCGAACCCTTGGCTTCGGGCAATAGCGTGTGAACATGCAGCGTGTCGTGCCGTGGCTGGCCCTGATCGCGCGTCTCGTGGTGGGAGGCGTGTGGATAGCTGCCGGTGCCCTCAAACTCCCGGATCCGGCCGAGAGCGTGCGAGCGGTCCGCGCCTACGAGTTGCTGCCCGAGGCCATCGTCCCCACGGTCGGGTACTTGTTACCCGTCGTCGAGGTGGTGGTCGGGGTCTGCCTGATCGTCGGGCTGATGGTGCGGCCGATGGCCGTGGTCTCCTCGGTCTTGTTCGTAGCCTTCATCATCGGCATTGCGGCCGCCTGGGTTCGCGGGCTGGAGATCGACTGCGGTTGCTTCGGCGGCGGTGGCGTGGAGGAAGGCGCGAGCAGCAAGTATCCGTGGGAGATCGCTCGTGACGTCGGTCTGCTCGCGGCATCTCTCCTGCTCGTCTGGCGACCGCGTACACCTTGGTCGGTGGACAGGTTCTTGTTCGCCGCCGATGCCGGCGAGGGCTTCGACCCAGACTTTGATTCGGACTTTGATCAAGACCCCAGCGATGACCTTCAACCCGACGTCAACCTCGAAGGACGAGTGTAATGGCCAAGAACAATGCCGGCAAGAACGAGCGGAGCCGCGCGGCGAGGCAGGCCGCCGAGATCCGGCGTGAGGCGGCCAAGAAAGAAGCGCGCCGTCGCAATCTCGCGGTCTCTGCGGTGGTGCTGGTGGCAATCGTGGCAATCGTCGGCATTGCGCTCGCCATCCAGAGTGGTCGTGACAGCACCGGCGCATCCGCGACCCCGCCGGCCGGCGCGGTCGGCGACTTCGGTGTTCCACGCGGTGACGCCGACGCGCCGGTCGAGATCACGATCTTCGAGGACTTCATGTGTCCGGTCTGTGGGCAACTGGAGGCCTTGACCCGGGACTTCCTCGAGCCGGCCGTGGACAACGGCGACGTACACGTCATCTACCGCCCGGTGGCGTTCTTGGACCGGTACTCCAACGGCACGAAATACTCCACACGTTCGGTCAACGCCCTGGCTGCGGTGTTGGATCAGTCAGGTCCCGAGGTCGCAGCGGCCTTCCACGACCTGCTGTTCGACAACCAACCACAAGAAGGCACCGACGGGTTGTCGGATGAGAAGCTCATCGACTTGGCTGTCGAAGCCGGTGCTGATCGCGACACCATCAGCGCGGCTATCGAGGACCGCGCCTTCGGACAGTGGGTGGTCAATGCCACCGACCAGGCTTCCAAGGACGGTGTCACGGGTACGCCGACAGTCGAGATCGACGGCGAGAGGGCCGAGGGCTCGATCGCAGAGGTCGCCGCTGCGATGAAGGCGGCTATCGAGGCCGCGAGTAAGTAGCTGGCCGGAAAGGCCGGGATGGCCCCGCAACTGGTGGCCGCGCTGACAGCAACTGAATGCGGGGTGCCCGCGTGTCGTACCCGAATAGGGCAGCTGTGTGCGATACAAAGGTGAGGCCCCGCAAAGTATGAGTTTGCGGGGCCTCTGGTTGATCGGCCTGTGACGCCTCCGATCTCACGGTCGGTTCCGTCGGTCCCAGGCCCCGTCACGGGCCCTTGTCGTGGATTGCTCCTCGACTGGAATCTCGGTTTGCCTTCCGATCCCGCCTTATCGGGTTTCCCCTTACGGCGTAAGCAATTTCTACGCCTCTGGGGTGCTAGGGCGCAAGAGGTTTCTCGCATGAATTTCGCTGAGTTCGGCGTGTCTCGAACGACACGCTGATTTCCTCGAGTTCATCCACAGGAGTTGTGCACAGCATCCACAGAGAGATGCGTCTGAAGTGCAACAGGCAGCCGAAGTCAGCTCATCTCGCGGAACAGCGCCTCGTTGAAGGCGAACGCGGCCTTGACCTCGGCCAGCATCTCAGCGCGCTGATCCTCGGTGACCTCGAGCGCGTCGAGGCGGGCGCGGTAGTCGTCCTTGTAGGGCTTGGGCTTGGGGATCTCGGGGAACTCGAAGAAGGCGACGCCCTGCCCCTTGGGGAGGTCGCGGGTCAGCTTCTGGCCGATGACCTGCCCGCCGGAGAGATCGCCCAGGTAGCGGGTGTAGTGGTGGGAGACGAACAGGCCGCCCCAGCGTGCGCTCTCNCGCACTCGCTGCGCGTAGCCGGCTGCTACGGGGCTGTCGGCGGCGGCCTGGGCGATCACCGCGTCGATGCCGGGGTATTCCACTCCGGCCCGCTCCGACCAGTAGGCGAGGTCCTGATCGATCGTGGCGCGCCGCTCCAGNGCAGGATCGATCACCGCAGCGGCGATCGGGTCATCGGCAAGCTCGGCAGCGGTGGATTCCATCGCGTCATACACCACCGCGAGACGGGACAGGAATCGTAGGTAGCCGGCAGCGTCGACCTCGCCGGCGAGCAGATCGCGCACGAATGTGGATTCCTCGGCGTCGCGGTGCTCCTGGGCCGAGCCTTCTCTCAACAGTGCAGCCAGGCTCGCAGGGGCGTCCGTGGTGGCGGTCATGGGGGCTCCTCAGGAATGACGATCCGAGAACTCTTAGGCATACCTTACTCAACTCAACAAAAGTAAGGATATCGAGACTGCGGGCTGGCCGGAGTGCGGGGTGGGACAGCCTCCGGAGATCTCCGATGTCAGGGCATGGGTGAGTCGTCGCGTGGTCGAGCGGGTGACGCGCGGTGGCGCTGTGCCGGGAACGCCGAGCTCTCGACACCAGTAGGGACCAGTTCGGGGTCGGGGTGCCCCAAGGTGGAATGTCCAGCGGTGGAGTGCTCCGGGATCTCATCGGCAACAGGCACCTGAACCCCTGGTTGCGCAGATCGCTGGGCCGGTAGCGAGCCGGTTGTGTTCTCGAGCAGGGGGTCGGATGCGGACATCGACCGCCCGTTGGCGTGATTCCTGCGGGCATACACGCGTTGGCCGGCCAGAACCAGACCCGCCAACACCAGCCCGGCGCCAAGGGTGATCAGACCTGCACGTGCCATCTGCTCGTACCCGCCTTCCTGCAAGCCGGCGTACGCCGCGGAGAGGCCGTGACAGCTCCCAGGAGCGCGATCGTCGGGCTGGCCAATCGGGCTGGATGTCGCCACCCGAGCGCCCACATGATCACGCAGGCCAGCGCCGGCCAGGCTGCGGCAAGGAGGAACGCGCCCACGTCCAAAGTGTCGACCTGATCACGCAACCGGGGCAGGAGCACCAGGATCGCCCCAGGCAGGGCCACCCCGATCACCACGACTACGAGTAACTCGCGCAGCCCGAACCAAGCCAGCTTCAAGCCACGGTCGGCAAACCTTCGCTCGCGTGCGTGCTTTCCGACCATCGGCCCAGCCTCCCTCGCAGCCTGTGTTGCTCAGGTCTCAGGCTGGATGCTAAGCCAGACTTCCACTCACTTCGGGGACCTTGGCCCCAGATCAAGCTCCGGTGTCCTTGCCGGATCCGCGGGTCAGCTCTTGCGGCGCAGCGAGAGAAGGCCGTAGGCGAGCATCGGGACGCCGATCACCAGGCCGGCTATCGGACCCCACAAGGTCGCCAGCTTGAGCATCCGGCCGTTGCTCTTGGCGCTGTCNGACCTTTTGGTCTGGGTGTCGTCGGTGAACTCGATGTCCATGATGAGCGCCGGTGTCACGCCATCGACGGCGCGCTCCTGGTGGGTCGCCCGGTGCACGATCGCGCCGGTCACCGTGTCGATGTACCACTCGCTCTGGTCGGTGTAGCTTCCNTGGATCCCGCGCAGGATCTCGATCGCGTCGACGTCGATGTTGGTGCGGTAGTGGTAGGTCTTGAGCCCCTGGATCGTCTCTTCGCCGACGTACTCGGCGGTCATGGGCTGCTTCGCGGTGCGGTCCCAGACCTCGTAGTTCTTCTTCTCGGGGCTGAAGGGCCACTTGTTGACCAGGCCCACCGACGGTGTGGCATCGCCAATGAACTGGGGAGCCTCATCGGCAGGCACCGACACCGCGGTCTTGCGATCGGTGGCGAAACGCGACTCGGCGACGTTGACCAGGCGCCCTGCCGGGTCGTCCTCGGAGACACATCCGCTGATGTTGTCGAAGTCGCGGGTCAGGCACAGCGCGCTGTCGAACACCACCACACCGTCTTTGGATACGCCTTCGACGACGCGGTCTCGTTGGAACACCTTCACCGGGGTATCCACCAACTCACCGATGCTCGTGTCGAGGATCTGAGCTGTGCCCGCGTAGACGGTGCGCTCATCGATATCGAGTGGAGTCTGCTTCACCTGCCCTGGCAAAACGATGAGAGCGAGCACCGAGATCACCGTCAGGAAGGCGCCGATTCCCGTCAGGATCACTCCCAGACGAGAAGGGCGGGCCTTGTCACTCGGGGTCTTCGGGGAGGGGCTGGTGGTGGAAGTCGTCACTGGTGTTCCTTTCCCGCCTGAAGTGGGGGAATCGTACCGTACTCACCAGTAGGATCCACCTGTCCGGGACGACTTTTTGTGATCAGGGCCACAAGCAGGAGGGTGATCCCACCAGCGAGGGTGAGATCACGAAAAGCGCCCCCAGTGATCGCGCCTGCGGCACTCGACTGGGGGCTTGGCTCGGCAGCGCTCGAGCAAGCCCGGCACTGCGCTCGCGCCGGCGCCCCCAGTAGGACTCGAACCCACAACCTGACGGGTAGAAACCGTCTGCTCTATCCAATTGAGCTATGGAGGCCGGCCGAATCGAGGTGACCGAATCGGACAAAGGAAGTATGCCGCGTACGGTCCGTGTCTCGGTCGGACGGGGTCTGCCCGAGCGCAGACGCGCATGTCCTGAACTCATTGGCTGGAACTAGGCTCGGATTGGGCAACCTCGCCTGGATACCTGGAGGAAGGGCGGAATCCGATGGCCGAGCAGAGCGCGTACGCCGTGAGGGAATTCAAACGGGACACCAGCTACATCGAGGACCGGATCCTCGATGACCCCACCGCCCAGTGGCCCGTGGAGCCGCATCGCTACCGGCTCGTGGTTGCTCGCGCCTGCCCCTGGGCGAACCGGCTGATCATCCAGCGCAGGCTGCTCGGGCTCGAGGATGTGGTCTCGATCGGGTTCACCGGTCCGACGCACGACGCCCGATCCTGGACGTTCGACCTCGACCCCGGGNGCCGTGACCCGGTGCTGGGATACGAGCGCCTACAAGAGGCGTACTTCGCCCGCTTCCCCGACTATCCGAAGGGGATCACCGTTCCGGCGATCGTCGACGTGCCGACCAAAGCCGTCGTCACCAACGACTTCGCGCAGATGTCGATCGACCTGGAGACCCAATGGACCGCCTACGTCCGCGACGGCGCTCCTGACCTCTACCCCGAGCAACTGCGTGACGAGATCGATGAAATCAACGCCTGGGTCTACCGCGACGTCAACAACGGCGTCTACCGCTGTGGGTTCACCACCGACCAGGAGTCGTACGATCGCAGCTTCGATCGGCTGTTCGCGGCACTCGACCAACTCGAGGGCCGGCTCACCGGTCGGCGGTATCTGGTGGGCGATCAGATCACCGAGGCCGACATCCGGTTGTTCACCACCCTGGTCCGCTTCGACTCCGTCTACTACGCGCACTTCAAATGCAATCGCAATCATCTCTACGAGATGTCGGCGTTATGGGGCTACGCGCGCGACTTGTTCCAGACCNCCGGCTTTGGCGACACGGTCGACTTCGGACAGATCAAAGACCACTACTACCGCGTTCATCACGACGTGAACCCGACCGGAATAGTGCCGAAGGGACCACGCCTGGGCATGTGGTTGACACCGCACGGCCGCGAGCCGCTGGGAGGCCGGCCTTTCGGAGACGGAACACCACCGGGGCCGGTGCGCCCCGGCGAGCAGGTGCCACCGATCCCCGAGTTGTGAACGACTAGAGCCCTGGCGCCGGGAAACCAGCCACTGGCGACCCTTTGAGTGCATAGCTAGGCTTGCCCGGGGTCTTACGGCCGTGCGCCCTGCATCCAGGGCGGGCCACGAGGGGTACGAGGGCGATGAGCGATGCGCGGCACCGCAAACCGGGTGCGCACCGACTCATGCCCGCGCGACGTCGCGCTGCCGGGCTTCCTGGCACTCTCGGTGTCACCNTTCTCGGAGCTCTGGCCCCGGGTGTCGGCTACCTGTACGCCCGCCGCCGCCTCCTGGGTTGGCTCGTGCTCGCGAGCGCGGTCGCCGCGCTCGGTTTTGCCCTCTGGTACGTCGGCAGGGACCTCCAGGCCGCCCTCACCTTCGCCACGGATCCGACCCGGCTAAAGATCGCGGCGGCGCTGCTTGGCATCGGGCTTCTGACCTGGCTGGTGATCGTGATCTCGACCTACCGGATGGTGCGACCCGAGCAGCTGACCCGCAAGCAGTCGCTGGCCGGCGGGGTGTTCGTGGCGCTGTTGTGTCTGGCCGTGGTCGCGCCCACCTATGTCGGTGCCCGCTACGCGATGGTCCAGGCCGATCTCGTCGGGACCGTCTTCGAGGACAACCAGACCGCGACCGCGCCGCAGGCCACCAAGAAGGACCCGTGGGCGGGCCGGTCCCGGGTCAACGTGTTGCTGCTCGGTGGTGACGGCGGCCTGGGGCGTGACGGCATCCGCACCGACTCGGTGATCTTGATGAGCATCGCCACCAAAACCGGTAAGGCCACCTTGTTCAGCCTGCCGCGCAACATGATGCTCGCTCCGTTCCCCGAGGACTCGCCTTTGCATGCGGTGTATCCGAGTGGCTTCACCGGAGCGGGATCCGATGGCAACTGGATGCTCAACGCCATCTACAAGGTCGTTCCCGAACAGCACCCCGGGATCCTCGGCAAGAGCGCGAACGAGGGAGCCGATGCGATCAAGCTGGCTGTCTCGGCGACCCTGGGGATCGAGGTCGACTACTACGCACTGGTCAATCTGGCGGGCTTCAAGGAAGTCGTCGACGCAATGGGCGGAGTAACGGTCAACGTCAACCAGCGGGTGGCCATCCACGGCGACTCCTCGGCGGGGATTCCCCCGGTCGACTACATCGAGCCCGGGCCCGACCAGCATCTGGACGGCTATCACGCCCTCTGGTTCGGCCGTGGCCGCTGGGGCTCGGACGACTATCAACGGATGGAGCGCCAGCGTTGCCTGGTCAACGCGATGGTCGAGCAGGCCCAGCCGTTCACGCTGTTGCGGCGCTATCAGGACCTGGCGCGGGAGGCCAAGAAGATCATCCGCACCGACATCCCACGCCATTTGCTGCCGGCGTTCGTCGACCTGGGCCTGAAGATGAAGGACCGCAAGCTCAAGTCGGTGGTGTTCCGGCGCTCCGCGGAGTTCGACCCGGGCAACCCCGACTTCACCTACGTACATGAGACGGTCGCCGCGACTTTGGCCAAGAAGGACAAGAAAACCTCACCCAGTCGGCCGGACACCAAGGCGGACGATGAGTGCGCCTACGTCCCGGTCGCCTCGTGACGACACGGCTGGCGTGGTTGGGCCACTCGACGGTCGTCCTCGACGTCGACGGGGCGCGAGTGCTCACCGACCCCTTGCTCCAAGCCCACAACGGGATCTTGCGCCGGATGACGCCGCCGCCGCGTCGCGATCAATGGGCAGACCCCGACGCCGTGCTGATCTCGCATTTGCATCATGACCATGCCGAGCTGTCCTCGTTACGGATGGTGAATGGCGCACCCACCGTGACAGCGCCGGCGAATGCGGATTTCCTGCGTGGCAAGGGAATTCGAGGTGCAACCGGGCTAGTCGCCGATGACTGGCTCGAGGTAGCCCCTGGAGTCGAAGTGCGACTGGTGCGTGCCATTCATGGTCACCGGCCGATGCCGCACCGCCCCAACGCCGCCAACGGCCACTTGCTGAGGACGTCGGCCATGGTGGTCTGGTTCGCCGGTGACACCAGCCTGTACGACGAGATCGCCGTCCTGGCTGACCTGGCAGAGCAGCCGGTGGACCTTGCGGTGGTGCCGATCGGCGGCTGGGGCGCCCGGCTTTCCGGTGGGCACATGGGACCTCGAGAAGCTGCTGAGGCGTGTCGACTGGTCGGAGCCAAACAGGCGCTGGCCGTGCACTACGGCACCCTCACGGTGCCGGCGATGAGCCGGTTCCCTCGCGGTTGGATGCAGCGACCCGGCGGATTCGATCTCGCGTTGGCCGATCTCGCGCCGGGATGCGAGCGGATCCGCCTCGCGCCGAGCGAATCAGTGACGTTATGAGATCAGGCTCAGCGCTCGCGCAGCTCAGCCATCCAGGACTCGACCTCGCCTGGGTCCCGGGGCAGGGCGACCGAAAGGTTCTGCGGCCCGTTGTCGGTGACCACGATGTCGTCCTCGATCCGGATGCCGATGCCGCGCATCTCCTCAGGCACCAGCAGATCGTCCGACTGGAAGTACAACCCCGGCTCGACGGTCAGCACCATCCCCGCCTCCAGGTTGCCGGCGACGTAGGCCTCGCGGGAGGCCTTGCCGCAATCGTGGACGTCCATGCCGAGCATGTGACTGGTGGAGTGCAGGGTCCAGCGGGCATACACCTTGCTGTCCGGTGACAACGCTTCCTCAGCCGAACACGGCAAGAGGTCGAGGTCGGCCAGGCCATGGGCCAGGACCTCCATCGCCGCGTTGTGCGGATCATGGAAGGCAGCCCCGACCTCGACCGCGTCGATCCCGGCTTGTTGTGCGGTGAGCACCAGCGTGTAGAGGTCGCGTTGGAGCGGCGTGAACGTGCCGCTCACCGGGAGCGTGCGGGTCACATCGGCGGTATAGAGGTTGCGGCCCTCGGTGCCCATGTCGAGCAGGATCAGGGTCCCGGGCTCGACAGGCCCGGTGTTGTCGATCCAGTGCAGAGTGGTCGCATGGCTGCCGCCGGCCACGATCGAGTCGTACCCCAGATCGTTTCCCATCGCCCGAGCACGCCGGAAGAAAGTGCCCTCCAACCAGCGTTCGCCGTACTCCAGCACTCGATCCCACTCCCGGGCCGAGTCCTCGAAGCCGAGCGTGGTGATGTCGCACGCCTCTTGCAGCTCGCCAAGCTCCCAGTCGTCCTTGACCAGGCGCAACTCCGAGAGCACTCGGGCGAAGTCGTCGTCGCGGGCGGTATCGGGAGAGACGAGCGCGTCCACCCGCGCGTCGACACCGCGCAGCGTGCGGGTCTTGCTGTTGCCGCCGAGCCGGTCGGCCAACTCGTCGATGTGGCCCGTCTGAACACCGAGCGAGGCGGAGATCTCGGCCAGCGACGGGCGTCGACCCACCCACAACTCGCCGTACTGCCTGTCCCGGAAGAACTCGTCGGTGTCACGGCTGGAGCGAGGACGGGCGTACAACACCGACTCGCCGTCCTCGATCACCAGCACCGCGTCGCTGGTCTGGTTGCCGCACAGGTAGGTGTGAGCGGTCTCGGGGCGGAACCGGTAGTCGGTGTCGTTGGAGCGGACCTTGAACGAGCCGGCGGGGATGACCAGCCTCTCGCCGGGAAACATCTCGGTCAGCCGCTGCCTGCGCGCGGCAGCATAGGAGGCCACCGGATGGGTAGGCAGATCGAGCTCTCTGTCACCCCAGCCGGTGCGCATGAATGCCGCGTACGCAGCGGGAACAGGCTGGTCGTGAGTCTCGGTCCCGGCCTCTTTCTCGCCCTCGTCGGTCGGTTCGCCAATCATCTCTCCACTCTACGGCCGCGCCGTGAAAGTAAAGTGTCGTGACTCGATAGGATTCGTCCCATGAGCTGGGTCACGGGAGTCGACCCGGGGCCGAGTGCTGCGACCTCACCCCGGGTGGTGCCGCCTGAGCTTTGCGCAGGCCCCGTCGCCCCAGTGGCGTCGGCTTCACCGTGATCGTGTCGGTCTGCGCGATCCTGGGTGGTCTCGTGATGGCCGTGGTGTTACACGCCTCGNGGGCGCCCAGCGCCATCGCGCTCGGAGTCGTCCTCGCTGCGCTGCCGGTCGGCCCGCTGATTGCGTGTTACGCCTGGCTCGACCGATACGAGCCCGAACCCCGTCGGCTGCTGGTCTCCGCGTTTCTCTGGNGGGCCTTTGCTGCGACAGGTGCTGCTCTTGTGCTCCAAGGCCTGGACCAGTACTTCGTCGGCACCTCGACCGACTGGTCGGCTGCGGTCGTCGCGCCGCTCACCGAGGAGTTCGCCAAGGGCGCTTTCGTGGTGCTGCTGCTGTGGTTGCGCCGCAACGAGATCGGTGGGGTTCTCGACGGCCTGGTGTATGCGGGCCTGGTCGGAATCGGGTTCGCGTTCGTCGAGAACGTCTTGTATCTGGCCGGCGCCTATCTCGGTGGCGCCGATCTCGGTCCCGGGNGTTGGGGATCGGCAACCGCCACCTTCGTGATGCGCGGGGTGATCAGCCCGTTCGCGCACCCGCTCTTCACCTCCTTCGTCGGTATCGGCGTGGGCATCGCAGTGACCACCCGACGGGGTTGGTTGCGGCCGTTGGCGATCCTGGCCGGTTATCTGGCCGCCGTCGTACTGCACGCTGCTTGGAATGTCTCGGCCTTCTTCGCCGGCGGCAGTCTCTTCCTGCTCACCTACGGTCTGGCGATGGTGCCGGCCTTCCTGCTGACGGTCGGATTCGCGGTCGGAATGCGACGCNAGGAGGCGACGATGCTGACGCGAAGTCTCACCGATGCTGCCCACCTCGGATACGTCAGGCATGCCGAGGTTCCCTGGCTGGTACGGTTGCCCGCCCGTAAGCAGGCACGCCGGTACGCACGCGAGACAGGAGGTCCGACCGCCGAGACCGCCATGCGGGTCTACCAGGCCGACGCGATCGATCTCGCCTTCGTGCACGATCGCTATCGGCGAGGGATGGCAGTCCAGGACGCCGCCTCGCATGGCAACGAGTTGGTCAACCGGCTGGCCCTGCTTCGCCCTTACGTATTGTTCCCCCGTCCGCCCGCAGCCAGGTCTGGAGCACCCCGTGACGACCACGACCGACATGATCAACGCGCTAGTGCGGCTGCGAGCTGCGCTCGTGGCCGCGGAGTTACCCNTGGATCTGCCGCAGGTAGCCGAGCATCGTGTCACTCGCCGAGAGCTGGTCGACCAGATCGAGGACTACGCCCTACCGCGGCTGATGTCGATCGAGGCGCCGTTGCTGACGGTGGTCGGTGGCTCGACCGGGGCCGGCAAGTCGACTCTGGTGAACTCGCTGGTCGGCACCCGGGTCACCGAGCCGNGGGTGCTGCGCCCGACCACCCGTTCGCCGGTGTTGGTGCACAACCCTGCAGATGCCGGCTGGTTCGCCGAGGACCGGATCCTTCCCGACCTGGCGCGCACCGATCGCTCCACCGCCGACCCACGGGCCCTGCAGTTGGTGGCCACCGACGCGATCCCGCAAGGGCTCGCGGTGCTCGACGCGCCTGACATCGATTCGGTGGACGAGGACAATCGGCTGCTGGCCGCTCAGCTTCTGGCGGCCGCCGACCTATGGCTCTTCGTGACCTCCGCAGCCCGTTACGCCGACCAGGTCCCGTGGGACTTCCTGCGCGCCGCGGCCGAGCGCAGCACCGCGGTGGCCGTGGTGCTGGACCGCACCNCCNCGGACGCGATAGGCGAGATCAAGAGCCACCTGCTCACGATGCTGAGCACCCGGGGCCTCAAGGACTCGCCTTTGTTCATCGTGACCGAGGGCGCCGTTGACGAGGACGGCCTGCTTCCCGCCGGCGAGGTTGCGGAGATCCGGGACTGGCTGGAGTCGCTCGCCGACGACGTGGATGCGCGGGCCTCGGTGGTGCGCCGCACCCTGGAGGGCGCTGTCCGCACCATCGGTAAACGCAGCTACGAGGTGTCCCAAGCCGCTGCCGAACAGATCGACATGGTCGCCCGCCTGCGCGCCGATGCCACCGGCGCGTACGCGGATGCGATCGCCAAGATCGACGAGGCGAGCGCGGACGGCACCNTGCTGCGCGGCGAGGTGCTGGCCCGTTGGCAGGAGTTCGTCGGAACAGGTGAGTTGCTCAAGTCTCTGGAGACCCGCGTCGGGTGGATGCGTGACCGCGTGGTCAGTTGGTTCAAGGGCATGCCTGCTCAGACCGAGCGAATCACCGTCGCGGTGGAGTCGGGCCTGCAGAGCCTGATCACCGAGCATGCCGAGAATGCCGCCGAGCGGGCCACTGCGTCGTGGCGGTCTCTGGAAGCAGGCCGCCACTTGGTCGAGGACTCCGGCAAGGATCTCGGTCGAGCCTCACGTGATTTCCGTGCCCGGGCCGAGCGGACGGTGCGGGACTGGCAGTTCAGCGTGATGGAGATGGTGCGGCAACAGGGCCAGGACAAGCGCAGCACAGCTCGCTTCCTGGCGATGGGCGTCAACGGACTGGCAGTTGCGCTGATGATCGTGGTGTTCAGCTCGACCGGTGGAGTGACCGGCGCCGAGGTGGGAATCGCCGGCGGCAGCGCGGTGCTCGGCCAGAAACTGCTGGAGGCTGTCTTCGGTGATCAGGCAGTCCGTACGCTTGCCGAGAATGCTCGCAAGGATCTCCAACACCGGGTGGCGTTGTTGCTCGGAGAGGAGAGGGCGCGATTCACTGACACTCTCGATGCGCTCAATGTCGACCCCGAAGGGGCCAACAGGCTGCGTAACGAATCTCGCAAGATCGACGACCTACGCTTCGCCGCGCAGGTAGCAGAGGAAATCGGATGACCACGATCGTCGAGGGAGCCAAGAAGCTCCTCGGCAGCGGCAACGACCTTGCCGACCGGGTAGCCGGGCTGAGCGAGGCTGTCGTCGCATCCCGTGACCGACTTCCCGACGCGGTCGTCGATGAGGCTGAGGCCGTGGTGCTGCGCGCCCAGGAGCGGATCGCGCTGTCGGGCGCCCATACTGTCGTCGCGTTGGCCGGTGCCACCGGGTCGGGCAAGTCCTCGACATTCAATGCACTGGCCGAGATGGACGTCGCCAATGTCGGTGTGCGTCGCCCCACCACGTCCTGGACGATGGCCTGCACCTGGGGCACCGAGCAGGCAGATGAACTGCTGGACTGGTTGNGGGTGCCACCGCGGCACCGGGTGACCCATGCCTCGATGCTGGAGGAGAAGCGCGTAGATCGGGATCTGGGTGGTCTGGTGTTGCTCGACCTGC
Organism: Nocardioidaceae bacterium; assembly: GCA_013693815.1. Classification (GTDB taxonomy): domain Bacteria; phylum Actinomycetota; class Actinomycetes; order Propionibacteriales; family Nocardioidaceae; genus SSC3. Next base: position 2,706,017 of record CP059259.1, on the reverse strand, counting down.
CCGACCACGACTCCACCGAGATCTCCCACCACGTCGAGATGGAGCGCCTGGTGGAGCTCGCCGATCTGCTGGTGTGGGTGTTGGATCCGCAANAGTACGCCGACGCCGCGCTGCACGATCGCTTCCTGCGTCCCATGGTCGAGCACCGTGGCTCGATGATGGTGGTGCTCAATCACATCGACGTGGTTCCCGAGGATCGCCGTGAGGCGATGTTGGACGACCTGCGCAAGGTGCTGGCAGCCGACGGACTGGGCGATATACCCGTGATCGCCACCTCGGCGCGTTTCGGTGAGGGCATCGCGGACCTCAAAGCGGCGATCGCGGGCCGAGTACGCGACAAGGGCGCCAAGCTGGACCGCATCGGCACGGACGTCACCGCTGCCGCCGAGGCGATGCGGGAAGCAGGCGGAACCGGGAGGGCCCGAGAGCTCGACAAGACGGACAAGGCAGCATTGGTGGATGCGTTTGCCGACGCTGCGNGGGTGCCGACCGTGGTGTCGGCGGTACGCAAATCCAGCGAACAGCGTGCACGGCAGGCAACAGGGTGGCCGCTGACCAAATGGCTGGGGCGCCTGCGTCGAGACCCGTTGAAGCGACTCCACCTGGACCTCGACGAGGAGGGTCGCAAACTCACCGCGATAGCGCGGACCTCGCTCCCCGAGGCGACCCCGGTGCAGCGTGCCCGTGTCGACATGGCCGTGCGGGAAGCAGCTGACAAGGTCTCGGCCGATCTGACGCCGGCGTGGAGTGACTCCATTCGCAGGGCGTCGGTTTCCCAGATAGGCGATCTGGGCGACGCGCTGGACAAGGCGATCGCGCACACCGATCTGGGTGTCTCCAGGACACCTGTGCTGTGGCGGTTGACGCAGGTGCTGCAAGCGCTGTTGTTCGTCGCGGCGGTCGCCGGTGGACTCTGGCTGCTCGGGTTGGCTGTTTTGGACTACCTGCAGGTCGATGTGCCCGCTGCGCCGAAGGTGGCAGGGATGGCCTTGCCGACTTTGCTGCTGTTGGCCGGCGCCGGCGCCGGGATCGCGCTGTCGCTGATCTTCCGCGGGCTGGGCGGTCTGAGCGCCAAGAGCCGCGCTCGTACCGCAAACCGGCGGTTGCGCGCTGCTATTACCGAGGTTGCCGAGGACCTCGTTCTCGCGCCGATCGAGGCCGAGGTGGAACAGTACGACCGCTCTCGGTCAGGCCTGAACGCGGCGCTCTCCCGCTGACAGAGCTGTCCACGCCGTTCCCGCCTCTATCGAACTGCCCACATCGAGGGTTCTTCACAGTTGCCCGTGATCGGCATGGCTGGTGCTTGTTCTTCCGACCGAATCTTGTCTCCTCAACGACAACGAGTTCAGGCGAAGGAGAAGCACATGAGCGAGACGATGGTGACCTTGCACGGGTGGGTCGGGGAGAAGTGGTGTTTCGGCAACCCCAGGGCATCAACGTGGCAACCTTCCGGGTCGGCAGCACACCCCGGATTCGTCGCGGTGGTAGCTGGGAGGACGGCGACACGACGTGGTACTCGGTGACCGCCTGGCGGGGGCTGGCCGAAAATGTTCGGGACTCGATCAAACGAGGAGACGCGGTCATCGTGCACGGCCGGCTCCGCAGCCACACCTGGAAGAAGGACGAGGGCGACGACATCACCACTTTGGAGGTGGATGCGATCCTGGTGGGTCATGACCTCAGCCGGGGGACCAGCGCCTTTCTCAAACGGCAGCGTTCCGCCGGCGCCGAAGGTGGGTTGGATGCGGAGGTGGCCGACATGATGGTGGAGAGCATCGCCGAGCAGGAGGCCACCCCGAAAGACGAGCTTGTGCCTGAGCCGGTGTGAGCCTGCTCCACCCGAGAGGGCGAGCCAAAGGCCCCGATAGGCTTGCCCCACCATGGCTGAATACGTCTTTACGCTCCGCAACGTCCGCAAGGCCCACGGCGACAAGGTGGTCCTCGACAACGTCACGCTCTCGTTCCTGCATGGTGCGAAGATCGGCGTGGTCGGTCCCAACGGCACCGGCAAGTCGACCCTACTCAAAATCATGGCGGGGTTGGACAAGCCCTCCAACGGCGATGCCATCCTCGACCCCGAGGCGACCGTGGGGATGCTGCAACAGGAGCCGCCGTTGACCGAGGGCAAGACCGTCCTGGAGAACGTCGAGGAGGCAGTCGGCGAGATCAAGGGCAAGCTCGACAGGTTCAACCAGATCTCCGAGGAGATGGCCAACCCGGACGCCGACTTCGACAAGCTGTTGGCCGAGATGGGTGACCTGCAGTCCGACCTGGACCACGCGAACGCATGGGATCTGGACAGCAGGCTCGAGCAGGCTATGGATGCGCTGCGCTGCCCGCCCTCGGACGCGCTGGTGGACAACCTATCCGGAGGTGAGCGGCGCCGCGTCGCGCTGTGCAAGCTGCTGCTGCAACAACCCGACCTGCTGCTCTTGGACGAGCCGACCAACCATCTCGACGCCGAGTCCGTGCAATGGCTGGAGGGCCACCTGGCCTCCTATCCAGGTGCGGTGTTGGCAGTGACTCACGATCGGTACTTCCTGGACAACGTCGCAAGCTGGATCCTGGAGCTCGACCGCGGTAAGACCCACCCGTACGAGGGCAACTACTCCACCTACTTGGAGACCAAGAAGGACCGCCTCAAGATCGAGGGGCAAAAGGACGCCAAGCGCGCCCGGATGCTGGAGAAGGAACTGGAATGGGTGCGCTCGAACCCCAAAGCCCGGCAAGCCAAGAGCAAGGCCAGGCTCGCCCGCTACGAGGAGTTGGCAGCCGAGGCCGACCGGATGCGCAAGATCGACACCTCCGAGATCAACATCCCGGCAGGACCACGGCTGGGTGATGTCGTCCTGGAGGCCAAGGAACTGACCAAGGGATTCGAGGACCGCGTGCTGATGCACGACTTGTCCTTTACTTTGCCCAAAGCAGGGATCGTGGGCGTGATCGGCCCCAACGGTGTCGGTAAGACCACACTGTTCCGGATGATCACCGGTAGCGAGCAGCCGGACGCCGGGGAACTGGTCATCGGGCAGACCGTGAAGATCTCCTACGTCGACCAGAGCCGTGGCGGCATCGACCCCAACAAGAACGTGTGGGAGGTCGTCTCCGACGGCCTGGACTTCGTCAAGGTCGCCAACTTCGAGATGAACTCGCGCGCCTATGTGGCCTCGTTCGGTTTCAAGGGACCCGACCAGCAGAAAAAGGCGGGAGTGCTCTCGGGCGGAGAGCGCAACCGGCTCAACCTCGCGCTCACCCTGAAGATGGGCGGCAACTTACTGTTGCTCGACGAGCCCACCAACGACCTCGACGTGGAGACGCTGTCCTCGCTGGAGGACGCGCTGTTGGACTTCCCCGGTTGCGCTGTGGTCACCTCCCACGACAGGTGGTTTCTCGACCGGATCGCCACCCACATCCTGGCCTGGGAGGGTGACGAGGAGGATTCGGCCAAGTGGTTCTGGTTCGAGGGCAACTTCGCGGCGTACGAGGAGAACAAGATCGAGCGGCTCGGCATCGATGCAGCCCGGCCGCACCGGGTCACCCACCGCAAGCTGACCCGCGACTGATCCGCGAACGACTCGCTGACTCCGGCTGACACATGGCTCGTCATACCTACCTGTGCCCGTTGCGCTGGTCCGACGTCGATGTTCTCGGACACGTCAACAACGTCGTGTTCCTACGGCTCGTCGAAGAGGCCCGCGTCGACCTGCTCTACGGCCAAGGCGTCCTTGAGCGCAAGCCGGACGAGGGCTTTCTGGTCGTGAGGCACGAGATCGACTACAAGGCGCAACTGCGCTACCGCAAGGAACCGTTGCCCATCGACGTATGGGTGGAGCGTGCCGGCAATGCCTCGTTTGCGATCACCAGTGAGTTGTACGACGACCGCGATCAGACTCGCTTGCTGTATGCCAGGGCCACGACGGTGCTGGCGCCGGTGAACATGACCACCGGCTTCCCGCATCGGGTCTCGCCGGAATTGCGCGAGCAGCTTGCCCGCTGGACCGACGCTTAGAGGTTCCGCCTGTGGGCGACGCGCAGCAGGCTTCGCCCTATCGGCGGGATCTCTAAGGCAGGTTCGAGTCAGGCCGGCTCGTCGGTATTGACCAGGAATTCCGCGGCATGTTGGACATAGCCCCAGAACTGCGCGTCCAACTCCGGGGCCAGTGCGACCTCGTCGAGTCCGACCCGGAAGTGCTTGAGCCAGCGTTCCCGTGCGGTCGGGGTGATGGCGTACGGCGCATGCCGCATTCGTAGCCGTGGATGCCCGCGCGCTTCGGAGTAGATGGTGGGTCCGCCCCAGTACTGCGCCAAGAACAGGGTCAGTCGCTTCTCCGCCGACCCGTCCGCGAGGTAGTCGGGGTTGTACATCGGCTTGAGCACCTCGTCGGTCACGACACCCTGGTAGAACCGGTGGACGATCCGCTCGATCGTGGGCATGCCGCCGATCAACTCGTACAACGTGGTCTCGGTCGCTTGGGTCACCCTGCCATTGTGCCAAGCGGAACGATCGCGAGATCACCCAGTGCCTTGTCCCGCACTGCTAGGCCTGCGAGCGGTTCCCGACCTTGAGGATCTCGCCGTTACGGACGTACCAGACGGTGCCGTCCTCGTTGCGGATCCGGGTGACTCGCAGGGTCAGCTCCTCAACCCGCCCGGTGACGCCGTTGACCGAGATCTCGTCGCCGATGCCGTACTGATCCTCGAGGAACATGAAGATCCCGGAGATGAAGTCCTTCACCAAACTCTGGGCGCCGAAGCCGAGCGCCAGGCCGATGATCCCGGCGCCGGCGATGAGCGGGCCGATGTCGTAGCCGAGCTCGGAGACGATCATGATGGCTACGATCGTGAAGATCACGAACGACGCGATGCTCTTCAACACCGAGGAAAGTGTCTGCGCGCGTTGCACGCGCCTGGCGGCGGCGACGCGAGCTGCCTCCGTCTGCTCCCTGCCTCGAGTCAGCTTGCCCGAGGCGAGTGCCTCGGACAGCTTGTTGCTCTCGGCGTGCGTGGCGATCCGGCCGATGAGCCGGTGGATGAGCCACCGGGCCAGGAACCCGAGCAGCAGCAGAATCAGGATCGACAACGGGCGGGCGATCAGCCAACCGGAGGCATTGGCCAGCCAGGTCGAGCCGGTGGTGTTCCACACCTTGTCGCACAGCGAGTCGCCTGCCTCGCAGGGACTGGTCGCAAGCGAGATCATGCCCGCAGGCTAGCCTGTCTGCGTGACCATCGAGCAGAAGCAACCCCGTCATCGTCGTTCGCTGCGCACAGCTGCCGTTATCCCGGCATTGGCTCTGTTGATCGGCACGCTGGCCAGCACCGTCCCTGCGTCCGCGGCCACCCCGGATTCTCCGTCCTGGCCGGACCCGCAGAACGAGTCGCTCATGTGGTACATCCTGGTGCTCGTCGGCATCCCGATCCTGCTGTTCGTCGCGATCTGGTTCCTGGTCTCGGTGCCCTACGTGCTCAAGAAGTCCGATGCTCCGGGCGAGGGCCTGGAGTCCCGCGACCCGCAAGCTGACTGAAAACTTGGCTGCCGCTGCTGCCTGCCCGGCGTAGGGTCCCAGGTGTGACCGTCCTGAATTGGCCACGCTCTGGCCCTCCCTTCCGGGCCTCGCTGCGCTCGTGTCCATGTTGTCGGGAGGAGGGGGTCCCTAGTGATTAACCCGTTCTTCTCCGCCAGCACCCTGCCCTACGAGCTACCGCCGTTCGCCGATATCAGCGACGATGACTTCGCGCCCGCCTTCGAGCGCGGCATGGCTGAGCAACTGGCCGAGATCGATGCCATCACCGGCAACCCCGATGCGCCCAGCTTCGACAACACCTTGGTCCCACTCGAGCGGAGTGGTCGGATCCTGTCGCGTGCGGCCTTCACCTTCTTCAACCTGACCTCGGCTGACACCAACGATGTCCGCGACGCCATCCAAGCCGAGTGGGCGCCTCGGTTTGCCGCGCACGCCGATGCCATCCAGCTCAACAGCAGGCTGTTCGCCCGGATTGCTGCCGTGCGCCAGGGTGCAGACGAGGAAGCCGAGAAGCTCGAGGCCGAGCAGCGGCACCTGGTGGAGCGCTACTTCATCGAGATGAAGCTCGCCGGGGCCGGGCTCACCGATCAAGAGAAGGCGAGACTGTCCGAGCTCAATGCCCGGATCTCCACACTCACCACGGCCTTCGACACCGAGCTCCTCGCAGACACCAACGATCTTGCGTTGATCGTCGATGACGCCGCTGAACTCGACGGATTGTCGGCGNGGGAGATCTCCGCGGCCGCGCTGACGGCAAGCGAACGTGGGATGGACGGCAAGTACGTGATCTCCNTGGTGTTGCCCACTGCGCACCCGTACCAGGAGTCCCTGGCCAATCGGGAAACCCGCAGGCGCCTGTACGAGGCCCAGCGCGCTCGAGGCAGTCGCGGCGGTGAGCACGACACCCGTGGCATCGCGTTGGAGTTGGTGCGACTGCGTGCTGAGCGCGCCGAGTTGCTCGGTTTCGCCAATCACGCCGCTGCAGTGACCGCGGACAACACCGCCGGCACACCGGCGAAGGTGATGGAGTTGCTGACCCGGTTGGCCGGGCCTGCTGCGCGTAACGCTCGTCGCGAGCAGGAGTCGCTGGAACGTCAGGCAGGGTTCGCGATCCAGCCGTGGGATTGGCCTTTCTATGCCGAGCGGGTACGCGCAGCCGAGTTCGACGTGGACACCGCTGCGCTACGCGACTATTTCGAGGCCGAGCGCGTCTTGCGAGACGGGGTCTTCTTCGCCGCCACCCGGTTGTTCGGGATCACCTTCACCGAGCGCGCTGACCTGGCCGGCTACCACCCGGATGTCCGTGTCTTCGAGGTGGCCGAGGAGGACGGCACCCCGGTGGGTCTGTATCTCCTGGATATCTACACCCGTGACTCCAAGCGCGGTGGGGCATGGATGAACAGCCTGGTCGACCAGTCGGAGCTACTCGGCATGCCGACTGCGATCGTGGTCAACAACCTCAACGTGCCCAAGCCCGGTCCTGGTGAGCCGACGCTGCTCAGCTATGACGAGGTCACTACGCTCTTCCACGAGTTCGGTCACGCATTGCATGGGCTCCTGGCTCGGGTGACCTACCCGAAATTCGCGGGCACAGCGGTCTTCCGCGATTTCGTGGAATACCCCAGCCAGGTCAATGAGATGTGGATGCTCTGGCCTGAGGTGATCGCGAACTACGCCCGGCACCACGCCACCGGCCGGCTGCTCGACTCGGCGGTAATCGAGCGGCTGGAGCAAGCCGGGGCATTCAACGAAGGCTTCGCCACCAGCGAGTACCTAGCCGCGGCGCTGTTGGACCAGGCCTGGCATCAACTCAAGCCCGCCGAGGCCGCCGAGTTCACCGATCCTGAGCAGGCGGCTGGGTTCGAGGAGAACGCCCTGGCCGAGGTCGGCCTGGACCTGCCCGCGGTGCCGTCGCGCTACTACACCGGTTACTTCGCGCACCTGTTCGCAGGAGGCTACGGAGCGGCGTACTACTCCTATATCTGGAGTGAGGTGCTCGACGCCGACACCGTGGAGTGGTTCAAGGCCAACGGCGGGTTGACCCGGGCCAACGGCGAGGAGTACCGGACCAATGTCATCGGCTTCGGTGGCGCTCGCGATCCGCTGGTGGCCTATCGCGCCTGGCGAGGTCGTGACGCCGAGATCGAGCCGTTGCTACGTCGCCGCGGCTTGGAGTGAGCGAACCGCGTAGCCGACTGCTTGAGTTCAGGCGAGCGCGGCGATGGCTGCGTCGTAGTCCGGCTCCTGGGTGATCTCGGGAACCAGCTCGGTGTAGCGGACTGTGCCGTCGGCGTCGGCGACGACGACGGCACGGGCGAGCAGGCCGGCCAACGGGCCGTCGAGCATCGTCAACCCGTAGTCCTGGCCGAAGGAAGAGCGGAACGCCGACCCGACGGTGACGTTCTCGATTCCCTCCGCGCCGCAGAAGCGACCCTGGGCGAACGGCAGGTCGGCCGACACACAAAGCACGGTGGTGTTGTCGAGACCAGCGGCCAGCTCGTTGAAGCGGCGGACGCTGGCGGCGCAGACGCCGGTGTCGATGCTCGGGAAGATGTTGAGCACGACGCGACCGTCGAGGTCACCGGAGGACACATCGGCCAAGCCGTTGCCGACCAGGGAGTAGGACGGCAGAGCGCTGCCGACGGCCGGCAGCTCGCCGGCGGTGCTGACGGGTGAGCCTTTGAATGCGGTGGTTGCCATGTATCCGTTTTACACCACGTCGGCGTCCCGGAAATGCCGGGGTGAGCGTACTTCGTTCAGCCGGCGTCCTTGGCCTGGGCGGCCAGCGCTCGGGCGAGGTCGGCGCGACCCTCGCGGACGTACCGCAGTGCTGCCGGATTGGCCTGAGTAGAGGCCAGCCAGGCATCGACCCGGTCCAAGGTCGCCTGGGTGGGGATCGCCCGCGGGAAGAGGTTCTCCAAGATCACCCGAGCCAGCCACACCGACTTCTCCTCGACGATGGTCTCGGCCAACTCCAGGTACTTCTCGATGTAAGGNGAGAGCAACTCCTCCTGACCGAATACCTGGAAGTGTGCGCAGATCTGGCGCATCGTCTCGTTGGGAACGTCTTCCCGCAACACTGCGTCGGTCCAGGCCTGGTGCTTGGCTTCGGCCGTCGGGATGACCGCCCGCGCAGCGGCCGCGCGCTCCTGGCCGGAGATGGTGTTGTCACGCTCGAGCTCGGTGTCGACCCAGCCCTGGTCGGCACGCCCGGCGGCGGCCAAGCTGGTCAGCAGGGTCCAACGCAGGTCCGGTTCGATGACCAGGCCGGGCAGGTCGGTCGAGCCGTCGTAGATGCTCTCGATCAGCGCCACGGCGTGGTCGCTCCCGGCCGCTGCGGCAAACGCCCTGGCGAAGGCCAACTGGTGGTCGCTGCCGGGCGCCGCCTGCTCCAGCAGGGCGCGTACGCCGTTCTCCCAGGTCTGCTTGAGCTCGTCGCGATGACTCGGGTCGGAGTAGGAGTTGACCGCGGCGCGGGCGTAGCCGAGCAGGGCGCCGACCGCGGTGAGGTCGGACTCCGTCGCTACGCCACGCAGCACCAGCGCCACGAAGTCCCGCGCTCGCAACTCCGCGTCCCGGGTCATGTCCCAGGCCGCACCCCAGCACAACGCGCGGGCCAGGGAGTCGTCCAGGGTGTCGATCCCGTCGATCAGGGTTTCCAGGGACCGCTCGTCGAGCCGGATCTTGGCGTACGTCAGATCGCCGTCGTTGAGAAGTACCAAGTCCGGCTGGGCGTGGCCCAGCAACTGCGGGACTTCGGTACGTTCGCCCTCGACATCGATCTCCAGCGACGAGCGGCGCACCAGCCGGTCGCCGCGTTGCTCGTACAGGCCGATGGCGATGCGGTGCCGACGGATGGTCGGGAAATCGGGATGAGCACTTTGGAGTACCGCGAACGAGGTGAAGTTGCCGTCCGCATCGACCTCGAATTCGGGGCTCAGCGTGTTCACCCCCGAGGTCTGCAGCCACTCCTGTGCCCAGGAAGTGAGCTCCCGACCCGATGCCTCCTCCAACGCGGCCAGCAGATCGGCGAACTCGCTGTTGGCGAACTCGTGCTTACGGAAGTAGCTCTTGAGCCCGGCCAGGAACGGGTCCTCACCGACCCAGGCGACCAACTGCTTGAGAGTGGATGCCCCCTTGGCGTAGGTGATGCCGTCGAAGTTCGACTCCACCGCCTCCAGGTCGTAGTTGTCGGCCGCGATCGGGTGGGTGGAGGGCAACTGGTCCTGGCGGTAGGCCCAGTTCTTGCGAGCGTTGGTGAACCCCGTCCAGGCATCGGTGAACCGTGTCGCTCGAGCCGAGGCGTGATGGGCCGCCCACTCGGCGAACGACTCGTTGAGCCACAAGTCGTCCCACCACTTCATCGTGACCAGGTCGCCGAACCACATGTGCGCCATCTCGTGCAGGATCGTGTTGGCGCGCTGCTCGTAGAAGGCGTGGGTCTGCCGGGAGCGGGGAAGATACTCGTCGCGAAATGTTACGCACCCGGCGTTCTCCATCGCGCCCATGTTGTACTCCGGCACATAGCACTGGTCGTACTTGCCAAAGGGGTACGGGTAGTCGAAGGCATCCTCGAAGAACTCGAAGCCCTGCTTGGTGATCTCCAGCAGGTCGTCGGTGTCGAAGTGCTCCAGGATCGATTGCCGGCAGTAGTGGCCGAGCTTGATCGTGCCGTGCTTGCCGTGGTATTCGTCGAGCACCTCGGCGTACTCACCGGCCACCAGCGCGGTGATGTAGGTCGACATCGGCTGGGTCGTCGGGAAGGACCACACCGCTTTGCCGTCCCCGATCGGCTCAGGGTCGCCCGGCTTGGTGTTGGAAACCACCTTCCAGTGCTCGGGTGCCGTCACAGTGAAGGTGAAGACCGACTTCAGGTCCGGCTGCTCGAAGGTGGTGTAGACACGCCGGGCATCAGGCACCTCGAACTGGGTGTAGAGATAGACCCGGCCGTCAGCGGGGTCGATGAAACGATGCAGGCCTTCGCCGGTATGGCTGTAGGGGAGCTCGCAACGCACCCGAAGCTCGTTGCTGGTCTGGAGATCCTCGAGCTGGATACGGCTGTCTCGGTAGACCTCGAATGGGTCGAGCGCGGTGCCGTTGAGCGTGATCTCGGTGATGTCGGCCCCGACCAGATCGGCGAACGTGCTCGCGCCTGGTGTGGTGCAGTCGAACACCACCACGGTCATGCTCTCGAACACCTTGTCCGAGACGGTGAGATCGAGTTCGACGGTGTAGGAGGTGACGTCGAGGAGCGCAGCGCGAGCTTGGGCTTCCTCGCGAGTGAGGTTGGTTCCAGGCATGTCGCCCATCCTCGCACCCTCCTGGTGGGCACAAAATGGAACTGCGGGACTGCGGCAGCGGCGCTGACTGCACCGCGGAGCAAGTGCCGGGCGAAGACCTGCGGGGTACGCCTATACCCGTTGGTGGGTTTGTCTATCACGTAGTGGTAGACAACGGATATGAGCACTGAGCGCACACCTGTCGACTTCTGGTTCGACCCCGCCTGCCCGTGGGCATGGCTCACCTCCCGCTGGATCCTCAACGCCGAGCAGGTGCGCCCGATCCAGGTGAACTTCCACCTCATGTCGCTGTTCGTCCTCAACGAGGACAAGATCGAGGACCCCGAGTTCAGGGACAGGCTGCACGGCCCGGTGCGGGTCCTCATGGCGGCCGCGCAGGGGGAAGGAGAACAAGTGTTGCGTGATCTCTACACACAGACCGGCAACCGTATCCACCTCGAGCAGCGGCAAGCCGACAAGGCGTTGATGACCGAGGTGCTGGAGGCGGCAGGGCTGCCGGCCTCGTACGCCGACGCCTGGGACGACCCGGCCCATGACGACGCGATACGCACCTCGCACGAGGAGGGCATGGCACTGGTCGGGAACGACGTCGGCACTCCGATCATCCGGGCCGACGACACCGCCTTCTTCGGTCCGATCGTGTCTCCTTCGCCCAAGGGCGAGGACGCCGGTCGGCTATGGGACTACTTCCGCCTCTTGGGTACGGTTCCTGGCTTCTACGAGATCAAGCGCTCCCGGTACGCCCCACCCGACTTCACCTGATCTCCCGCCGATCACCGCGACCTCCGCGGGGTCTTTAGACTTCCCCATGTCCAAGATCCTTTCCGCTGTCGCCTGGCCGTATGCCAACGGTCCACGCCACATCGGCCACGTTGCCGGTTTCGGTGTGCCCTCCGACGTCTTCAGCCGGTACATGCGGATGGCGGGTCACGACGTGCTGATGGTGTCGGGCACCGACGAGCATGGCACCCCGATCCTGGTCGCGGCCGACGCCGAGGGGCTCTCGCCGCGTGAGCTCGCGGACCGCAACAACCGGGTGATCTGTGAGGACCTGGTGGAGCTGGGTCTTAGCTACGACCTTNTCACCCGGACCACGACCGCCAACCACTATGCGGTGGTCCAAGAGATGTTCAGCACCGTGCACCGCAACGGCTACATGATCGAGCAGACCACCCGCGGCGCGATCTCGCCGTCGACCGGTCGCACCCTGCCCGACCGGTACATCGAGGGCATCTGCCCGATCTGCGGGTACGACGGAGCGCGCGGCGACCAGTGCGACAACTGCGGTAACCAGCTCGATCCCACCGATCTGAAGAACCCGCGCAGCCGGATCAACGGCGAGACCCCGGAGTTCATCGAGACCCAGCACTTCTTCCTCGACCTACCGGCGCTGGCCGGGGCGCTCAAGGTGTGGCTCGATGAACGCGAAGCGACGGGGCTGTGGCGTCCCAACGTGATCAAGTTCAGCCAGAACATCNTTGAGGACATCAAGCCCCGGGCGATGACCCGCGACATCGACTGGNGGATTCCGATCCCGTTGGACGGGTGGCGCGAGCAGCCCACCAAGAGGCTGTACGTGTGGTTCGATGCGGTGATCGGCTACCTGTCGGCCAGCATCGAATGGGCGCGTAGGACGGGCGACCCCGATCGCTGGCGGGAATGGTGGAACCCTGCGCCCGATGGTGGGGGCGAGGCACTGTCGTACTACTTCATGGGCAAGGACAACATCACCTTCCACAGCCAGATCTGGCCCGCCGAGCTGCTGGCGTACGACGGTCGCGGCGACAAGGGTGGCGAGCCCGGAACCTACGGCACCCTCAATCTGCCCACCGAAGTGGTCAGCAGTGAGTTCCTGACCATGGAGGGCAAGAAGTTCTCCTCCTCCAAGGCCGTGGTGATCTACGTGCGCGACATGCTCTCGCGCTACCAGCCTGACGCGTTGCGCTACTTCATCTGCGCGGCCGGCCCGGAAAACCAGGACAGCGACTTCACCTGGTCGGAGTTCGTGCGGCGTACCAACGACGAACTCGTGGCGGGCTGGGGAAACCTGGTCAATCGCACTACCAATCTGATCGCCAAGAACTTCGGGGAGATCCCGGCGGCAGGCGCGCTCACCTACACTGACGCAGACCTACTGGCAACCGTGGAGCAGGCATTCGCAAGCGTAGGGGGCCTGATCGAGCGGCACCGCCAGAAGCAGGCCATCGGTGAGGCGATGCGCACGGTGGCCGAGGTCAACAAGTACGTCTCCGAGGCCGAGCCCTGGAAGCTGAAGGGCGAAGACCAACGCGAGCGGCTCGCGACGATCCTGCACGTCACCGCCCAAGCGGTCTCGGACTGCAACACCTTGCTCGCGCCCTTCCTGCCGCACTCGGCCAACAAGATCGACGCGATCCTGGGCGGAGCCGGAGACTTGGCGCCGATGCCGCGACTGGAGGAAGTCGCCGACCTCGACAACGGCTCGGCCTATCCGGTGATCACTGGCGACTACACCGGCGTACGGCCGTGGGCGCGGCAACCGATCGTCGTCGGTACCCCGATCGCCAAGCCGGAGCCGGTGTTCACCAAGCTCGATCCTTCGGTAGTCGAAGAGGAGCTCGCCCGACTCGGTGGCTGACCCGCGATCTCGATGAACCCAGGGTCTGGGAAGATTCCGGGCATGCGCGTACACCTCGGTTCCGACCATGCCGGCCTCGAGCTGAAAGAACACCTGCTGGCCTGGCTCACCGACCATGGCTATGAGCCCGTGGACCACGGCCCGTTCGTCTACGACGCCCTCGACGACTACCCGGTGTTCTGCCTGCGGGCTGCCGCCGGCGTGGTAGCCGACTCCGAGGACGGCATCGAGGCGCTCGGCGTGGTCATCGGCGGCAGCGGCAACGGCGAGCAGATCGCGGCCAACAAGGTACGCGGAGTCCGTTCGGCGCTGGTATGGAGCGAGGAGACCGCCGTACTTGCCCGGGAGCACAACGACGCCAACGTGATCTCGGTCGGTGGGCGGATGCACTCGCTGGAGGACATGACCCGCTTCGTGGAGGTGTTCTTGACGACACCGTTTACGNGGGAGGAGCGGCACGTTCGCAGGATCGGGATGCTCACCGACTACGAGAAGACCCAGAACCTCCCACCACTTCCCGACTCTGNNCCCTCGGTCATTCACCGGGTCACTCACTGGGTCATTCGCGCGATGCCTGAGGGGCACACTCTGCGGCGGCTCGCCGATTTGCTGACCGCCTCATTCGCCGGAAGGCCGGTGCGGGTGAGCAGCCCGCAGGGACGTTTCGCGGAGGCGGCTGCTCTGCTGGACGGGTCGGAGCTGCTTGCTGCCGACTCGGCCGGAAAGCACCTGTTCCTCGACTTCGGTGGCGACCGGCTGATCTGGATCCACCTCGGCCTGATCGGCGCGTTCGATATCCATGCCGGTTCGGTGCAACCGCCGGTGGGGCAGGTACGGTTGCGCCTGCAGAACCACACCGGATACGCCGACCTGCGCGGCGCGATGACGTGCGAGCTGGTCACCGAGGCCAAACGCGATGCGGTGGTGACAGCGCTGGGCGCCGACCCGCTGCGCCTCGATGCCGATCCCGAGCGGGCCTGGGGGCGAGTGCACAAGAGTCCGCGCAGCATCGGGGACCTGCTGATGGACCAGAAGGTCTTCGCCGGCGTGGGCAACGTCTATCGAGCCGAAGTGCTGTTCCGCAACAAGATCCACCCCTGCNGGCCCGGAAACACCCTGCAGCGCAAGCAATTCGAAGCGATCTGGAACGACCTGGTCGGCCTGATGGCCGAAGGTGTGCGACTCGGCCGGATCGACACCGTGCGCGAGGAGCACACGCCGGAGGCGATGGGCCGGCCGGCACGGGTCGACGACCACGGGNGAGAGGTCTACGTCTACCGGCGCACCGGTATGCCTTGCCATATCTGCGGCACACCGGTGCGCACGGCGGTTCTCGCCGGCCGGAACTCCTTCTGGTGCCCCAAGTGTCAGAGGCCTTACCGAGTACGAAAGTAGTCCTTGGCAGACGTCTCAGGCGTCTGCCAACACGGTGTTCTCCAGGCGCGCGTAGCTGGTCTCCATGCCGTCGACCATGCCGGTGGCCAGGATCGTGTCACGCAGCTCCGCGTTCGGGTAGGTGATCAGGATCGAGATCAGGGTGCCACCCTCGACCGGGGTCAGCGTCATTTCGTTGATCGTGCCCGGCCCTTCCATCCCGATCATCTGCTCGGTGGTCACCGACCGGTAGGTCGGCTCGTACTCCAGAAGCTCTCCGGTGAAGCCGAAGCGGTCCGATCCGTCCTCCCGCTCCCACTCGTAGGTATAGGTCTGCCCGACCTCGGTAGCCAGCTCGCAGACCGGCATCCGCCAGCCGTCGGGGCCGAGCAGCCAGCGTCGCACCAGGTCCGCTTCGTTGTGGGCGCGCCACACCAGCTCGCGAGGCCCGCGGATGACTCGGGTCACTCGCACCTGGGTGTCGCTGAGGATCTGCGTCTCGGCTGACATGCCGGAGGCGAAGCTCGCCAGGTCGGCCAGCACCGCGTCGATCTGCCCCATCGCAGCTCGCATGCCCTCCTCCATCCCCATCTCCAGGAGTTGCTCGATCTCCTCGGCGGTGTTGAAGTAGGTGGTGGTGGTCATCCGCGAGCCGGTCTCGGTCTCGGTGAATTCAAAAGTCATCCGCATCGAAGGCATCTCGGAGTTGGGGGAGCCGTCCTCGAGCGCGAAGCCGTCGATCACCTCGAACGACTTCAACGGCTCCACCGACAAGAACTCCCAGTAGCCGCGGGAGGCGTCGCCGTCCGGGCCGTACATGGCGTAGGCCGAGCGCCCGCCGGGGTACATGTCGTGCCGGGTGAACCGCGCTGGATAGGTCGGAGGCCCCCAGAACCGCTCGATCTGACGTGGGTCGCTGTAGGCGTCCCAGAGTCGTTGCAGTGGCGCGGTGAAGTCGGCAACCACTGTCATGGTCAGCGCTTCGGGGTCCTTGGTGACAGACGTGATAGGCATCGTGATTCCTCTTCCTTGGGTCTTGGGTTCTCGTTGTGGTTCTTTGCTCGAGTCGGCGCTAGCCAGGGTTCTCCTCCAGGAGCGCATCGAGTCGGTCGATGCGTCCCCGCCAGATCTGCTCGTAGGTATTCAGTAGCTGTTGCGCACGTCGGATCGCCTCGGGATTGCCCCGGACGATGCGCTCACGCCCTCGTGGATGTTTGGTCACCAGCCCGGCTCCCTCCAACATCGCGACGTGTTTCTGGACCGCCGCGAACGACATGTCGTAGTCGCGGGCCAGGACGGACACCGAAGCCTCCGCGGACAGGGTGCGTCGCACGATGTCGCGTCGAGTGGCATCGGCCAGAGCCCTGAAGATCCGGTCGACCTCGATGTCGCTGAGCGTCTGATCTACAACCATATAGTTGTACGTTAGGAGACGCCGGCCCCGCTGTCAAGGACCAGAAATGTCATTCCAACTGCAGGCCATGCTCGGAACCGTTACCGTGCCTGCATGGGTCGAGCAGTCTCCGCATCCTCACGTCGCTCCGTGCTTGCGCTAGTGGCGCTAGCAGGCCTGCTGGCCTCCCTTTTGGTGATCTCCAGTAGCACGGCGACCTCTGCCGCCCCGGTTGCAGCCCGCGCAGGTACGGCGAACGTCGGCCCGATGAAGGCAACCGCGGGGCAGTGGCTGACCTTCAGCGGCAAGGTCCCCACAGGTGACAAGCGTCCGGTGATCGTGCAGCGCCTGTGGGCCGGCAAGTGGGTCAGCCCGGTCCGGGGCAGCAGCAACGCCTCGGGTGCGTACTCGATCAAGGTGCGGATGATGGCAATGCCTGAGGAGTACTTCTCGGTGTTCGCCCCCAAGGCCGGCAACCGCAAGGCATGGCGATCGAAGACCTTCAAGATCAAGAACGTCATGCAGGAAGTGCGACTCAATCGTTCCGGCAACTCCTTCCGGGCCAATACCTCTCCCGATGGTGCTGGTCGGGTGGTCGCGTTGCAGCAGCGCGTGAGCCCCGGGCAGTGGAAGACCCTCGAGACCGCAACCACCAGGGCCGGCGGCGCAGCGGCATTCAGCCATGTGCCTGCCACCGATGACGGCATCTATCGGGCTGTGGCCAGAGGCTGGAAGGGGATGGGCTCCTACATCTCGTTCCCGCTGCACCTGGACTCACCGGATCTGGTTTGGAAGTACGTGAACGATCCCGGAGCGCGCGGCGTGCTCAACCCCAGCCGAGCAGCTCCTGGAGTGCCGCCGCCAAGTACAACTGGTGGCCGGCCAACGAGTTCTGGGACATGGAACACGGCCAGTCGCTCAAGCCGTGGACCGGTTACTCCACCGGCTCGGCCCGGATCAACATCTTCACCGGTCAGTTGAGTATCGAGACCAGTGAGCGCCCCGGTGGC
Organism: Nocardioidaceae bacterium; assembly: GCA_013693815.1. GTDB lineage: Bacteria > Actinomycetota > Actinomycetes > Propionibacteriales > Nocardioidaceae > SSC3. The sequence continues at coordinate 2,688,801 of CP059259.1, read as the reverse complement.
TTCGGTGATGCCAGCTCGACTCTGCAGGTGGCCGGATTCGCCACCGGCCGATGGGAACTGCGGGTACGTGCGCCGCAATCGGCGCCCAGTACACGCCCTACAAGGTTCGCGTCAGCCTGGTGCCCGCTGGAACCCCGGACGGTGTCACCCCGGACAAGCACATCGTGCTGGGGAGTGGACCGGGTACAGCTCCAAGACCAAGATCGCGATCAGCAACGGCAACAAGGTGCTCCAGCGTGATCTGACCGGCCACAAGCGCAATCGCAACAATTGGCACAACCTCGCCATCGAGATCAAGCCGAAGAAGATCACCTGGGTGATAGACCGCAAGGTGGTCGGTCAGTCGGGCGGTAAACCCACCCAAGGCACCAAGTGGGTGCCGCGTATCGAGATGATCGGTGCGCAGGGCAAGGCGATGACCAGGACCAAGGGCGGCATCGATTGGGTGCGGTACTTCACCCTCGACCGTCGCCGCGCCGTCACCCTGCCGGCCGGGCCGGTCCTGAAGTAGCACTCTGGATCTCGATAGACGACCTGCGGTCGCACTCGATCAGCTGGTTGTCGAGTGCCTCAGTGCCTATGGCGGGCGGCGTATCGAAACCCGCTGCCTTCACGGCATGACGTCGAAGGTCCGGCTGTCCGAGTGCGGGCCGGCTCCTCTTCCCCGCCCGAGGGATCATCCTCGGTGACCGTCAAGGTGTAGGTTCCGGGTGCGAGATCGGGCAGTGTGAACGACCACGGCATCATCCGGCAGCACTCCTCGGCCGTGGTGAAGTCGCTCGCCACCACGGCGTCGTCCTGCCGGATCTCCCAGTGCACGGTGCCTTCGAATGCCGCGGCCAGACCCTCGATCGTCTGGCCCGGACGCAGCGCGTGGCCCTCGGCCGGGGTGTTGATCCAGACGTGCGCCAGCACCTTGTCATCGTCTTCGTTGCTCAGCGCCTCGGCGGTGGAGATGCCGAGGATCTCATTGTGGTGCTGGCCGTCCACCAGGAACTGCACCGGCGCGCGACCCGCTTGCAAGGCAGCCTGCGCAGTCCGCATCAGTTGCTCGATAGTCAGCCAGGCGACATCCGCAGACACCGCCTCGGCGTCGGCGCGTCGGACCACGTCGCCGGGCAGATCGATGGTGATCTGGTCTCCGTCGAAGCTCACCCCGAGGTGACCGACGTCGGATGGGGTCAGCAGCGGAGCCCGGTAGTCGGGATCCTCGGGTCGGAGCATCGCCGCTTCCACAGCGGTNGACCGCCTTTCGTCCGGACTCACGTCGCGGTACTGGAACTCCCGGTAGAGCCTGGGGCCGTGTGGCGTGTCGCCAATGAAGTAGACCGCGACCTGGGTCAGTCCCGGCGGCGGGTTGACCGAGGATGTCGCGCTCTTGGTGGGAGTCGGAATCGGGCTGCCGGCCTTGCTATCGCTCGGTGGCGCGATCGGGTCGGCCGTCGTCGGTGAGCCGCCGCTGGTGAGCACTGCGAAGGCGATGATGGTCGCGGCGGTAGCCAGCATGGCTCCACCGGCCGCCCAGAGCCAGCGCGGTCGGGCCTGTTTCGCGGTGCGGGCCTGGATGTTATGCAGGGCCTCGGTGGGTTCGATATCGTCCACCGCCTCGGAGAGCGTGCGGCGGATCCAGTCGTCGGTCATCGGTTCTCCAGGAGGGTGCGGAGGCTAGCGGCGCCACGGGAAGCGTGGCTCTTGACGGTGCCACGGGAGATGCCGAGCGTCTCGGCGATCGCCGCCTCGTCCAGGTCGTAGTAATAGCGCAGCGCGAGCACTTCGCGCTGCCGTTCGGGNAGTTGTTGGAGTGCGGCCAGCACGACGGCGCGGCGCTCGTGGTCGGGGGCGAGGGCGGGCGGGGTGGTCAGCCGCTCGGCGTACCGTCGCTCGACGCCGCGATGCCGCAGCACCGAGCGGGACCGGTTCACCACCGCCTGCCGCAGGTAGGCCAGCGCCTTCTCCGGCTCGCGTAGACGTCCCCACCGGCCATGGGTGGCGATGAAGGCATCCTGCACCACGTCCTCGGCGGTCTCCCGATCACCGACTAGCAGCGTCGAGAGCCTCACTAGGCTGCGATAGTGCGTGGCGTACAGGTGCTCGATGACGGCGTCGGCGTCAACCGTGTCTCGGATCGGACTCGACCCCTCCGGTCGGAAACCACCGTTTCGTTCACACTAGTTTCACGCGCAGTCTTCGGAATCGGTTTACACGCGAGGCGTTGACGTTTGAGTCGCTTCACCCGAACCGAGCATGATGCACCCATGAAGGTCGCCCTGATGGTCACCTGCGTCAACGATGCCCTCTATCCGGATACGGGCAAGGCGGTGTTGACCCTACTGCGGCGACTCGGTGTCGAGGTGGATTTCCCCGAGCGACAGACCTGCTGCGGGCAACCGATGGTGAACACTGGTTACCTCGACGAGGCCGTGCCACTGGTCCGCAACTTCGTCGCCGCGTTCGCGGGCTATGACGCGGTGGTGACCCCGTCCGGTTCCTGTGCGGGCTGTGCGCGTCACCAGCACCGGATGGTGGCGCGCCGCTGCGGTGATTCGGCATTGATCGAAGCAGTCGAGGCGATGTCGCCGAAGGTCTATGAGCTCTCGGAGTTCCTGATCGACGTGCTCGAAGTGGAGGACGTGGGGGCGTCGTTCCCGCACAAGGTCACCTATCACCCGACGTGTCACNTGCGCATGCTCGGAGTGNGGGAGCGGCCTCTGCGCCTCCTGCGGGCGGTTCGTGGCATCGACCTGATCGAGCTACCCGATGCCGAGCAGTGTTGCGGCTTCGGCGGGACCTTCGCTGTGAAGAACGCCGATACCTCGGTGGCGATGGGCTGCGACAAAGTGACCCATGTACGGGAGACGGGTGCGTCGGTGCTGGTCGCGGGCGACAACTCGTGCCTGACCCACATCGGAGGGTTGCTCTCACGCCGGCGTGCCGGCGTCCAGGTACTGCACCTGGCGGAGGTCCTCGCCGCCCAGGAGCCGGCATGACACTTCCTGAGTCAACCTCAGGCCGGGATCGGCAGTCTTTGTGCTCCGCCGTGGTGGGTGGTGTCGTAGGGCTGACTGGTGTGCCAGCAGCGGTAGATGACACGGATCCAGGCACGGGCAAGGATGCGGACTGCGTGGGGATGATCGTGTCCTCGGGCTCGCGCTTGGGCGTAGACGTGCGCAGCCCAGGGACTCTCGTGCCGGCTGTTGTCGGCGAGGGTCGTGATGGCCTTGCGGAAGCGCTTGTTGCAGGCCCAGCGGAAGTGCACGGCGTGTTGTTTGCCGGAGGCTTTGGTGACTGGGGTGACGCCGGCGAGGGCGGCGACGGCGTCGGGTCCGTCGTAGGCTGCGCGGGAATCGCCCCACTCGGCGAGTACCTGGGCGGCGTTGATCTGACCCGACCTTGGCAGCGACGTGAAGATCTCGGCGTCCGGGTGCTCCCCGAGGTGGGCGACCACGGACCGGTCGAGGTTCTTCCCGGCGGTGTTGAGCGCTTCGAGCACGGTGACCAGCGCGAGAACGGCATCGTGGACGGCCTCGGTCAGGACCGGGTCTTTGCTGCCAGCGGGCGCGCGGCGGAGTCGTGCGAGCAGGACGCTAGCGGGACGGCGGCCGGAGTAGCCGTGCTTGGTCAGGAACGCCGCCATGCGCTTCTGGCCGAGGTGGGCAGCTGCCACGGCGGTGGGGTAGCGGCGCAGGAACGCCAGGCTGATCGGGGACTCCACGTCGGCGAAGACCGCCTTGGCGCCTGGCCAGAAGTCGTCGAGCAATGCGCTGAGCTGGTTGGTGGCGGCCACGCGCATCTCGACGATGTCGTCGCGGGTGCGGACCACCGTGCGCAGCGCCTTGGTCTCGCTGCTGTAGGGCTGGACCGGGGCCAGTCGGTGGTGACGCAACCGCAGGTACTCCGCGATCACCATCGCATCGCCGGTATCAGACTTCGCTCCAGAGACGACCTCGCCCTCACGCCAGGTCTTGATCGCGTTCGGCGAGACCGGGATGACCGGGTGTCCGGCCTCGAGCAGCAGGTCGACCAGGCGCCCGTTAGCGCTCGATCCCGACCTGCACGAGTTCGGGATCACCATGCTTGGCGAGCCGGTGGATCAGCGTCGCGATGCCGTCGGCAGTGTGTTCGATCATGAACTGGCCCACCACTTTCCCGGCCGCGGACATCACGCACACAGCATGAACGACAGCGGCCCAGTCCAGGCCGACGTAGACGACTTCGGGGTTTCCTCAGACAACAGAACTCCTCAGGTTGGCAGCGACGACCCGGTAAGGCCCCGGAATCGGCTACCGGACGGTCACTAACTGGCGCTCTGCGGCGCGTCTCCCTGATGCCGGTCTGCGACTCCGGGAGGACCGAGGGCAGCGGTGTCATGCAGGCCCTCAGGGGCGACCGACGCTAGCCGTCACCTCGGCCCCCACCGAGTCCCTTTAACGAACACCATCAAGGCATCCGCAGAAAGGATGGTGCCCTAGTGACCGGCACGTTCGTGGGGATGCCGGCCTTCCCCGAGGCAGCGAAGGCCGCGTTGGCCGACGACCAACTGCGGCGCAATCTCGGACATGCGACCTCGACGATTCGTGGCAAGCGTGCTGCCGTGGTCGGGGAGGTCGCAGAGTGGGAGGAGCTGCGTACGGCCGGCGCTGCGATCAAGGACGATGTGCTGCTGAACCTCGACACCTACCTGGTCCAGCTCGAATCGTCTCTCCAGGCGCGCGGCGCAGGCGTGCACTGGGCCCGCGACGCGGCTGAGGCCTGCGCAATCGTTGCCTCGATCGCCGGTGCTCACGGCGTCGACGAGGCCGTGAAGGTCAAGTCGATGGTCACCCAGGAGATCGGCCTCAACGAGGCACTCGCCGCTCAAGGGATCGCTGCTTGGGAGACCGACCTGGCCGAGCTCATCGTGCAGCTAGGCGAGGACCTCNCCTCACACATTCTCGTCCCGGCGATCCACCGCAACCGCACCGAGATACGCGACATCTTCGCGCGGTCGATGGCGGCCGTCGGGCGACCGGCGCCTGCGGATCTCACTGACGAGCCGGCCCAGCTGGCCGAGGCGGCGCGGCTGCATCTGCGGGAGAAGTTCCTGCGCGCGAAGGTCGCGGTGTCGGGTGCGAACTTCGCGGTCGCTGACACCGGGACGCTCGTAGTGGTGGAGTCGGAGGGCAACGGCCGGATGTGCCTGACCCTTCCCGAGGTCCTGGTCTCCGTGGTCGGCATCGAGAAGGTTGTGCCGACCTGGGCCGACCTCGATGTCTATCTCCAGCTCTTGCCGCGTTCTTCGACCGGCGAGCGGATGAACCCCTACACGTCCACCTGGTCCGGTGTCACCNCTGGCGACGGCCCCCAAGAGGTGCACGTGGTGCTCCTCGACAACGGACGCACTCGCGCCCTGGGCGATCAGGTCGGTCGCCAGGCGCTTCGCTGCATCCGGTGCTCGGCATGTCTCAACGTCTGCCCCGTCTACGAGCGGACCGGCGGGCACGCCTATGGATCGGTCTACCCAGGCCCGATCGGCGCGATTCTCAACCCGCTGCTACGCGGTGTCGGGGTCAGTGAGCAAGTGGATTCGCTTCCTTACGCCTCCTCGTTGTGCGGTGCCTGCTACGAGGCATGTCCGGTCAAGATCGACATCCCGACAGTGTTGGTAGATCTGCGCTCACAGGTCGTCGACGCACATCGAGGCAAACCCAGTCTCGAAGCGCTGGCCATGAAGGGCGCCACTGCGACCTTGCGCTCACCACGCCGTCTCCGAGCGGCCGAGCGGTTTACCCGTGTCGGACTCCTTCTGGCTCGGCGAGTCGGGGCGAGGAAGTGGATCGCGTCGCGGAACCTGCCGTCGCCACCACAGGAATCGTTCCGGTCGTGGTGGCGTCGAACAGGGNGGCCGGCCATGATGGCCCGCGACGAGATTCTCGGCCGCGTGCGCGCAGCTTTGGTCGGTGCCGATCGCTCTGCTCCCGCGGTCACCCGCGGTTACCGCAACACGGGCTCTGTCGATATCGACCTCTTCGTTGCTCGGGTCGAGGACTATCGGGCAACGGTGGTGCGTTGCTCGGCAGACGATGTCGAGCCCGCCATCGCGGATGCGGTCGGTCCCGGCCGGGTCATCGTGCCGGCGGGCTTGCCGTGGCAGGTGCCGAACGCAATCCAGGACAGCGGGCAGAGCGCGGCAGAGCTGGACCGGATCAACGCAGTGGTGACAGGCGCCGTGCTCGGCATCGCCGCGACCGGGACGATCGTGCTCGATCACGGATCTGGTCAGGGCCGGCGGGCCCTGAGCTTGGTGCCGGACCTGCATGTGTGCGTCATCAATGCCGCTCAGATCGTTGCAGGTGTGCCGGATGCGGTGGCGCTTCTCGACCCCGATCGACCACAGACGTGGATCAGCGGTCCGTCGGCCACCAGCGACATCGAGCTGAACCGAGTCGAAGGCGTACATGGACCCCGCGACCTTCGCGTCGTCGTAGTTGGCTGAGCTCGCAGCGGCGTGACTTACCGAGTGGATCTCGATATACGACCTGCAGCGGTATATCGACGTCCATCGGACAGACTAGGGCTGTGGATATCTTGCGCTCGATCAGCCTGTTCATCGTTGCCGCCATTGCCGAGATCGGCGGGGCCTGGTTGGTCTGGCAGGGCGTACGCGAGCACCGCGGCTGGATCTGGATCGGAGCCGGTGTCATCGCACTCGGTATCTACGGATTCGTGGCCACCCTGCAACCCGACGCCAACTTCGGGCGCATCCTCGCGGCCTACGGTGGGGTGTTCGTGGCTGGATCGCTGGCGTGGNGGATGGCGATGGACGGCTTCAAACCCGACCGCTATGACGTCATCGGCGCACTCATCTGCCTCGTCGGTGTCGGCATCATCATGTACGCGCCCCGCCCTGCTTGAGGCTTACCTGTTTCGGGCAGACTGGCTGCTGTGCTTCTGACTGTCTCGACCACCCACCAGCCGGCAACCGACCTCGGTTACCTCCTGCACAAGCATCCCGATCGTGTGCAGGAGTTCAAGCAGTCCTTCGGGACTGTCACCGTCTTCTATCCCGAAGCCACGCAGGAACGCTGCACGGTTGCGCTGATGTTGCACGTCGATCCGGTCCGATTGGCGCGGTCCCGAGCCAAGAACACTCCGGATTTCAGTCTGGCCCAGTACGTCAACGACCGCTCCTATGCTGCGTCATCGCTGTTGGGGGTGGCGATGGCCGACGTGTTCAGCACTGCACGCAGCGGTAGGTGCAAGGCCAACCAGCAGCTCGCCGACTCCGCGATCCCTCTGGAGATCCTCCTCCCGGTCCTGCCGTGCCGGGGCGGAGCAGACATCTCGCGCCGACTTTTCGAGCCGTTGGGCTGGACGGTCGAGGCCGAGCCGATCCCGCTCGATGCGGCAATGCCTAGCTGGGGTGATTCCCGTTACCTCCGCCTCGAGCTGACCGGCACGGTCAGGTTGGCCGACGCGCTCAACCAACTCCATGTCCTGTTCCCGGTGCTGGACGAGTCCAAGCACCACTGGCAGGGGCCGGACGAGGTCGACAAGCTGCTGCGTTCGGGTGAGGGCTGGCTTGCCGGCCACCCGGAGGCCGACCTCATCACCCGCCGCTACCTCGGTCGCCGCAGCGGGCTCACCCGGATGGCACTGGCCCGGCTAGCCGAGCTTGGTGACGAGCTCGAGGAGGCTATCGAGCCGGCTGAGGACGAGGAGGTCCTCCAGCCGCAGGAGAAACGTGTGCCGCTCAACGCGCAGCGACACGACGCTGTCCATCAAGCCTTGCTCGATCTCGGAGCGCGTTCGGTGATCGACCTCGGCTGCGGTCCCGGCCAGTTCCTCGACCGCTTGGTCAAGACCCCAGCTTTCTCTCGGATAGCAGGCACCGATGTCTCCACCCGCTCTCTTCAGTACGCTGCGCGACGGCTGCGCACCGACCGGATGAGCGAGCGACAAGCCGAGAGGGTGGAGCTGTTCCAAAGCGCCCTGACCTATGAGGACGAACGTTTCGCCGGCTTCGATGCTGCCGTGCTGATGGAAGTCGTCGAACACCTCGACCCGTCCCGTCTCGAAGCTCTCGAACGGGTCGTGTTCGGCAAAGCCGTGCCGGGCGCCGTCATCGTGACCACCCCGAATTGCGAGTACAACGCGCTTTACGAGGGACTTGTCGGTATGCGGCACCCCGACCACCGGTTCGAGTGGACCCGCCAGGAGTTCGCCGAGTGGTCCGACCGTGTCGCTGCCACCTACGGCTATCGGGTTGAGCGTCGGGGCATTGGTGACCACGACGAGGAGCTGGGCAACCCGACCCAGCTGGCGATCTTCACCCGGAAGGAGGGAAACGATGACTGATTCGCCCCGGAAGCAGCAGATCACCGTCCCCGCCATGGGCCTGGTCGTCCTGGTCGGCGTCTCCGGCAGCGGCAAGTCCACCTTCGCCCGGACCCACTTCAAGGCCACCGAAGTCGTCTCCAGCGACTTCTGCCGCGGACTCGTGGCCGACGACGAGAACGACCAGTCCGCTACTCCTGACGCCTTCGACGTCCTGCACTACATCGTCGGTACCCGCTTGCGCCGAGGACTGCTCACCGTGGTCGACGCCACCAACGTGCAACCCCAGGCACGGGCCGCGCTCGTCAAACTGGCCAGAAGCCACGACGTCCTCGTCGACGCGATCGTCATCGACGTCCCCGAAGCGATCGCCATCGAGCGAAACAGGCATCGACCGGACCGCAACTTCGGAAACCACGTCATCGCTCGGCAGCACCGTGATCTCAAGCGGTCCTTGCGACGCCTTGGCAAGGAAGGCTTCCGGCGCGTTCACAACCTTGGTGACGTCGATCAGGTCGACGCAGCCGAGATCGTTCGTGAGCGGCCCTGGAACGACCGCAAGGACATCCACGGTCCCTTCGACATCATCGGCGACATCCATGGCTGCGCATCCGAGCTGCGCACCCTGCTTGCCGAACTCGGCTGGGAGATCCAGTACGAGGGCGCGATCGCGATCGACGCCGCCCATCCCGAGGGACGTCAGGCGGTCTTTGTCGGCGACCTCGTCGATCGGGGCCCGGACACCCCGGGAGTGTTGCGCTTGGCCATGGGCATGGTCGCCTCCGGGAACGCGCTATGCGTTTCCGGAAACCACGAAGCCAAGCTCACGCGTGCTCTCAAGGGCTCCAAGGTGACCGTCTCCCATGGTTTGGCCGAGTCGCTCGAGCAGATGGCAACCGAGTCCGAGGACTTCGGCAAGCAGGCGCTGGAGTTCATGGACGGGCTCGTCAGCCACTACGTACTCGACGGCGGCAAGCTGGTCGTCGCACATGCCGGGCTCAAGGAGTCCTACCATGGCCGCTCATCCGGCCGGGTGCGGTCGTTCGCTCTCTACGGTGACACCACCGGAGAGACCGACGAGTACGGTCTGCCGGTCCGCTACCCCTGGGCCGAGGAGTATCGCGGCCAGGCCATGGTGGTCTACGGCCATACCCCGGTCCCGAAGGCTGAGTGGATCAACAACACGATCTGCCTCGACACCGGCGTCGTGTTCGGAGGAGAGCTCACCGCGTTGCGTTACCCCGAACGCGAGATCGTCTCGGTCCCTGCCGAACGGCAGTGGTACGAGCCGGTTCGCCCGCTCGCCCCAGCTACCGGCGACCGTGATGCTTCGGTCCTCAAGATCGACGATGTCGCGGGTACCCGTTGGTTGGAGACCACCCATGCCGGCAAGGTCAAGATCCCCGAGGAGAACGCCGCTGCCGCACTGGAGATCATGAGTCGATTCGCAGTCGATCCGCGCTGGCTGATCTACCTGCCACCGACCATGTCGCCTGTTGCGACGGCCAAGGTCGACGGCTTCCTCGAGCATCCCGAGCAGGCCTTCGACGAGTACGCCGGGTGGGGTGTCACACGGGTGGTGTGCGAGGAGAAACATATGGGCTCACGCGCGATCGCGGTCATCACCAAGGATGCCGCTGTCGCCGAGCGACGCTTCGGTATCGGTGACGGCTCCACAGGCGTGGTCTACACGCGCACGGGGCGTTCGTTTTTCGATGACACCACCGAGCTGGTCGACCGGTTTCGAGTTGCGGTCGAGCCGCTGTTCGAGTCTTTGGACAGCGACTGGCTCGCCCTGGACTGCGAGCTCTTGCCATGGTCGGCCAAGGCCATGGAGCTGATCAAGGTGCAGTACGCCTCGGTGGGAGCAGCTGCTCGGCGCGTGCTGCCCGAGACTCTGGCCGTGTTGGAGCAAGCCGCAGCGCGTGGCCTCGACGTGGGCGACCTTCTGATGCGGTCTCAGCGACGGTTGGGCAATGCTGAAGCGTTCCGCAATGCTTATGCGGCCTACGTACGCCCCACTGATGGGCTCGAGGGAATCACGCTGGCACCATTCCAGATCTTGGCATCCGAGGGTCGTTCACTCGCACTCACCGAATCGCATGAATGGCATCTGGCTCAACTCGCCGAGCTCGACAGCGATCTCATCACGCCGACCCGGCACCGGTTCGTCGACCTTGATTCGCGAGACGACCGGGACGCGGCCACACAGTGGTGGCTCGAGCTCACCGCCGGCGGTGGTGAGGGCATGGTCGTCAAGCCGNCCCATCCGCCCGACGGGCGGATCCAACCCGGTATCAAAGTGCGTGGCCGTGAGTACTTGCGGATCATCTATGGCCCTGACTACACCGACTCGCTCGACGTGCTGCGTGAGCGGCATCTGGGTAAGAAGCGCCAACTCGCTCAACGCGAGCATGGCCTCGGTATCGAGGCGCTGACGACATTCGTCGACCACGGGCCGCTATGGAAGGTGCACCAGGCAGTGTTCGCCGTCCTGGCTTTGGAGTCCGAGCCGGTCGACCCGCGGCTGTGACCGGGCTTTCGTCGCCGCACGCCCCGAAGCAGCGGAGGGTTGTCCTGGTGCTGGCTTGCAGGGTGCAGGACTGACTTCGAATACATGATCCGACTACAGTTGAACGTGGTCACGGCTACCGGTGCCTATGCGCCTGTGACGGAACGAGGTTGCTGCTGATGGGCCACGGACACAGCCATGCCCTACCCGCCGGGCATGTGGGAGGAAAGCACAGATGGCGGTTGGCCGTCACCTTTGCGATGGTCACCGTCTTCCTGTTTGTCGAGCTCGGCGTCGGGTTATGGTCGGGCTCGCTTGCGCTGATCTCCGATGCCGGCCACATGACCGCCGATGTCATCGCGCTCGGCGCTGCGCTCTTCGCCACCCGGATCGCCACTCGCAAGGACACCACCGGACGCCGCACCTACGGCTCCTACCGAGCCGAGGTCTTCGCCGCGGGGCTCACCGTGCTGATCATGCTCGGTGTCGCGGTATACATCGCGGTCGAGGTGATCGGCCGGATCGGCTCCGAGCCCGAGGTGCAGACCGGCGCGATGCTCATCGTGGGTGTGCTCGGCCTGGGAGTGAACATTGCCTCGATGTTGCTTCTGCGTGCGGGCTCGCGCGAATCGATCAACGTCAAGGGCGCCTACTACGAGGTTGTCGCCGACGCCGCCGGCAGCGTCGGGGTCATTGCCGCCGCTCTTCTGGTAGCCGCAACCGGCCAGGCTTTGTGGGACACGATCGTTGCCGCCGGCATCGGATTGTTCGTCGCTGTCCGTGCAATCGTCCTGGGACGCCAGGTGCTGGCAGTTCTCGGACAGCATGTGCCTGACGGGCTTCAGCTGGAGCAGGTCGTGGCCGACCTCGAGGCCGTTCCCGGCGTCGACAGCGTCCATGACCTCCATGTCTGGACGCTCACCTCGGGAATGAACGTCGCCACGGTCCACCTCGTGCTCGGCCCGGAGGGCGACCCGCAGGCAGTCCTCACCGCCGCCCAGAACGTGCTCGCCACCAGTCATCGGATCGAACACGCCACCCTCCAGACCGAGACTGCGCCCACGCGGCAGTGCCACGAGGTGACCTGGTGACCCTGCCGGGTGCACGCGATCGTCACTTAACTTGTGAGTTTCACTGGGTGCGCAGGCTCACGGGCGGGAAGTCGACCGGCACATCGAGGGCCACGTTGACGTAGTTGGTGAACAAGTTGAGTGCCACCTGGCCGATCGTCTCGACGATGTGCTCGTCGTTCCAGCCTTGGTCGCGTATTGCCTGCACGTCCGCAGCAGTGACCTGACCGCGGTTCTCCACCAGTTTGAGCGCGAACTCCAACAACGCCGCAGTCTTGGGATCATCGGACTGTCCGACTTGGGCCGCCGCCAATGCGTCTGGACTGACNCCGGCCTTGCGGCCGAGCGCAGTATGGGCGGCCAGGCAGTACTCACAGGAGTTGCGGTTGGCAACCGCAACCGCGATCTGCTCGCTCAAGGCGGGGCCAAGCGTGCCACCGCCGTACGCGCCGAAGCCGGCCCACATGGCGCTCAGCGCGGCCGGCGAGTTGGCCACAGCGCGAAACATCGCGGGAACGGCGCCGAACGCGGCGTGGATCTGATCAAGCTCGGCCTTGACCTGACCGGCGCTGGCCTCGCGTTCGATGAGTGGAACCTGGGGCATGAGTGACTCCTTCGAGAGATGGTTTGCCTCCACAGTCAGCGGAGGCTCCCGTTCAGATTCCCGGATGAGACTGGACGAATTAACGCAGATCGTCGCTGATTCATATCAAATCGTCTGACATACTGCGCAGATGGAGTCGTTGGACCGGATCTCACCGCTGCTGGAGCGCTTCCGGGTGCGTACCCGGCTATTCCATGCCGGTCCACTATGCGGGGTGACGACCTTTGCTGCTCAACCTGGTCGGNGGTTCCTTCACATCCTTCGCGACGGTGAGATGACCGTGACCCACCAAGCCGGCTGTGCGGGCCTGAAGAAATACGAGATCACCGAGCCCACGCTGCTGTTCTACCCACGTCCGCTGGATCATGCGTTCCACAATGCGCCCACCGAGGACTCGGACTTTGCTTGCGCAACTCTCGATTTCGACGGCGGAGAGAACCATCCACTGGTACGCACCCTCCCGCAGGTGATCACGCTCCCGCTGAGCGAGGTCGACGTCCTGGCGCCCACTCTCGACCTGTTGTTCGCCGAGATCGACAACGTGCGTTGTGGGCAACGGGTGCTGGCCGATCGGTTGTTCGAGGTGGTTCTCATCCATCTTTTCCGGTGGTTGCTCGATCACTCGGCCGAGCTCCGCCTGCCATCAGGGCTCATCACCGGCTTGTCGGACGAGCGACTCGCCCCGCTCCTTGTCGCCTTGCACGAGTCGCCCGGTCAGGCCTGGCCGCTCGACACGATGGCGCGCACGGCGAATATGTCCCGAAGTTCATTCGCTGCGTTGTTCAAAGAGCGGCTCGGTCAGACCCCGGCTGACTATTTGGCCCGCTGGCGGATCGTCGTCTCGCAAGACAGGCTGCGCGCCGGGGTGTCCGTCGCTCGTGTCGCCGGCGAGCTCGGGTACGCGAACCCGGCTGCCTTCTCGCGCGCGTTCACCAACCGAGTAGGGGACTCGCCACGGGCCTGGTTGGTGCGGGAATCATCGGATTCGCGTTCGTAGTGACGTCCGGCGATCTTGCGGCACCACGTATTCCAGGAACAGAAATGGACGCCGAATCTCTTCGACGTCCATTTCCCGGGGTGAATCAGGCCGAGACGTGGGCCTGCAGAAGCCAGCGGTCCTTGGTCAATCCCTGCTCGATCGCGATCGCGATGTCCTGGCTGCTCAGATCGACCTCGTCGAGGCCGGTAACTGCGGCGCGCACCGTGACGAGCGCGGCGTCGAGCATGGCGACGACAGAGACGACGGTGGTCTCCCAGGGCTGGAAACCATCGGCCGGCTCAGGAAGAGTCGACTTCTTGGCGACCGTGGACAAACGGGCATCCAATGGCAGTCCGAGGGCGATGACCCGCTCGGCAGCGGTGTCGGCGTAGTCCTGAGCGTGTGCGACGATGTCGTCGAGCAACTCGTGGATGGCGGCGAAACTGCCGCCCCGGACATGCCAGTGAGCTTGCTTGCCGTTGACGACGAGTGCTTCCAGGTCGACGACGACAGGGGTGAGGAACTGTGCGACACCGGCAGCGATTTCGGAGGTGGTCGAAAGCGCGGTCCCGGCGCTGGATGTCCTGGTGGCGGTAGCCATGGTGAAGACTCCTCGTGCTTGGGTTGAGATCGACGTCATCACAACGTCGGGTACCCCTACACTCTGCGTCTATTCGCGGCGTGTTTCAACGAAGCGGAGCCTGACCTAACGCAGACGGGACCCACGCGGCCAACCTCACAAGATCAGCTACGAACGATCGTTCGGGTACAGGCCTTGGCGCCGCCGATCTGCTTGATACGCAGCTTGAAGGTGTCCTTGCCGTTGGTGTTCGGGCGGAACTTGTCGACGTCGATATCGCCCTCATGGTCGGCGGTGTAGACCTTCTTGTGGAAGACCTTGCCGTTGTGACGCAGGGTGATCCGCCACTTGCTGCCGGCCTGGGCGTCATCGACGTCCACGTCGACCTCGTACTTACCGCGTTCCTTGTCCACGTCGAACTCGACTTCGGCGCCCGAACAACGGAACTCGCGGTCGGCGGCATTGGCCGAGACCGGGGTGGCCAGGATAGCCAGCGGTGCCGCTATCAGAGCGGTCGTGCCGAGGGCGACGGCGGGCTTGCGGAGATTGATCATGACGGTCCTCTTCTCTTCGGTTCATCAGTGCGTGCATGGCCCGGGCTCTTCCGAGAGCGCCAGCATGGAGCCAGCGAGTGAAAAGAGATGAGGCCGCGATGAAAGGAGTCTCATCTGGCGTTATTTTTCACGGAGTTGCGTGATCTTGATCCCGATCGCCGTGACGTGCCAGTGGGACTATTGCGGTGGCGCATAGCCGCCAATACGTTGAATCATGGCCGCTACTGACGAGGCAAGCCGTGGAAAATCCGCAAGCGATGCCCTGCTGGGAGTAGGACGTTTCTTCACCCGGTGGGAGGAGTCTGCCGACGGTCGGGCGGTGTTTCGCGAAGGTGGTCGGACCGGAGACGTCTTCTATCGAGATCGGTGGAGCCACGACAAGGTCGTGCGCTCCACGCATGGAGTGAACTGCACCGGATCGTGTTCCTGGAAGGTCTATGTCAAGGACGGGATCATCACCTGGGAGAGCCAGGAGACCGACTATCCCTCAGTAGGGCCTGACCGGCCCGAGTACGAGCCGCGCGGTTGTCCTCGAGGCGCCGCCTTCTCCTGGTACACCTACTCGCCGACGCGAGTGCGCTATCCGTACGCCCGAGGTGTGCTGGTTGAGATGTATCGAGAAGCGCGTGAGCGGCTCGGAGACCCGGTGCTTGCCTGGGCCGACCTCATGGCGGACCCGGCCAGGCGACGTCGGTATCAGCAAGCACGTGGCAAGGGCGGCCTGGTCCGGGTGTCATGGGCCGAGGCCGTCGAGATGGTGGCCGCTGCCCACGTGCACACGATCAAGACCCACGGGCCTGATCGATGTACCGGATTCTCGCCGATCCCCGCGATGTCGATGGTGTCGCATTGTGTGGGAACTCGGTTCATTCAGCTCATCGGCGGAGTGATGACGTCGTTCTACGACTGGTATGCCGATCTCCCTGTCGCAAGCCCGCAGGTCTTCGGTGACCAGACCGATGTCCCGGAGTCGGGCGACTGGTGGGACGCGACCTACCTGATGATGTGGGGCTCCAACGTTCCCGTCACCCGCACACCCGATGCGCACTGGATGGCCGAGGTTCGTTACCGCGGCACCAAAGTCGTCACCGTCAGCCCCGACTACGCCGACAACACCAAGTTCGCCGACGAGTGGATGCCCGCCCAGGCGGGCACCGACGCGGCACTGGCGATGGCGATGGGTCATGTGTTGCTCAAGGAGTTCTTCGTCGACCGGCGGACACCATTCTTCGTCGACTACGCGCGCACCTATACCGACCTGCCGTTCCTGGTGCGACTGGAGGAGCACGAGAACGGTGGGTTGGTGCCGNGGAAGTTCCTCACCGCGGCGGATCTCAAGGAGGGTGATGGAGTAGGTCGCGACGAAGGAGCGGACGTATCGAGATCTCCTGAGGACGCCTGGAAGACGGTCTTCCTCGACGGCGCCACCGGAGAGCCGGTGGTCCCCAACGGGTCCATGGGTTTCAGGTACGCCGACTCCGGCAAGGGCAAATGGAATCTTGACCTCGAGGGGGCCAACCCGACCCTCACGTTGGCAGGGGAGGGAAGTGAAGCGGCCGAAGTGCTGCTGCCCGCCTTCGTCGAGGCCGACGGCACCGGCACGGTGTTGCGGCGTGGTGTGCCGACCCGGCGCGTGGGCGGCCAGCTGGTGACCACGGTCTTCGACCTGATGCTCGCCCAGTACGGGGTCGGGCGCGTGCTCGACGGGAAGAGCCTGCCCGGGGAGTGGCCGAGCGGGTACGACGACGCGGACGCTCCCTACACACCCGCCTGGCAGGCCGAGCGCACCAGCGTTCCTGCCGAGCAGTGCATCCGGGTGGCCCGGGAGTTCGCCCGTAACGCCGAGGAGTCCGGTGGCCGATCGATGATCATCATGGGGGCGGGCATCTGTCAGTGGTTCCACGGCGACGCGACCTATCGGGCGATCCTGTCGCTGCTGATCCTGACCGGTTCGATGGGCCGCAACGGCGGCGGTTGGGCGCACTATGTCGGCCAGGAGAAGTGCCGGCCGATCACCGGATGGATCTCGCTGGCCAACGCTCTCGATTGGAGCAGACCGCCGCGGACGATGACCGGCACCTCCTTTTGGTATATGCATACCGACCAGTGGCGCAGCGACGGGTATCTGGCCGACTCGTTGAATCNNCCCTTGGCCAAAGGGCATCTCCAAGGGATGCACACCGCCGACACCATCGCCCAGTCGGCACGACTGGGGTGGATGCCGTTCTATCCGCAGTTCTCGGCCAACCCACTTGACGTCGCCGAGCAGGCCGGCGCGGCAGTCGAGGAGGGTCGCGCGACCGATGTCGCCTCCTATGTCACCGAGGAGTTGAGCAACGGTCGTCTTCAGCCGGCCATCGCCGACATCGACGCCNCCGAGTCCTGGCCACGCACGCTGGTCCTGTGGCGTTCCAACCTGTTCGGCTCCTCGGCCAAGGGAAACGAGTACTTCCTCAAACACCTCCTTGGCACCCACTCCAACGTGATAGGCACCGAGAATCCGAATACTCCGCGGCCCGCAGAGGTCACCTGGCGCGAGGAGGCTCCCGAGGGAAAGCTCGACCTGCTGGTATCGGCGGACTTCCGGATGACTTCGACGACGCTGCTGTCCGATGTGGTGCTGCCCGCCGCCACCTGGTACGAGAAACACGATCTGTCCTCGACCGACATGCATCCCTTCGTACATGCCTTCAGCCCCGCAATCGAGCCGCCCTGGGAAGCGCGCACCGATTTCGAGGCGTTCCACGCGATCGCCCGCAAGTTGTCGGAACTGGCCAAGGACCATCTCGGCACGCGCCGGGACCTGGTCTCGGTGCCGTTGCAGCACGACACACCCGGTGAGACCAAGCAGCCCGGGNGAGTGGCGCGCGACTGGAGACAACCCGGTGTCGAGGCAGTTCCCGGCGTCAACACCCCGGTCTTCTCGGTGGTGGAGCGTGACTACACCACGATCGCCGACAAGCTCGCCACCGTGGGGCCGCTCGCGGACTCACTCGGCTTCACCGTCAAGAACGTCACCTATCGGCTGGAGGAACAGGTCGCCGCTCTTGCCCGCAGCAACGGCGTGATGCCCAGTGGCGCAGGCGCGGGGCGCCCGGCGATCGAGACCGACCAGCACCTCGCTGAGGCGATCCTGAGGTTCTCCGGCACCACCAATGGAGTCCTTGCCGTGCAGGGATTCCGCACCTTGGAGGAACGGGTCGGCAAGACACTGCATGATCTGGCTGAAGGGTCTGAGGAGAAGCGGATCAGCTTCGCCGACACCCAAGCCGCACCCGTCCCGGTGATCACCTCGCCGGAATGGTCCGGCTCCGAAACAGGTGGTCGGAGATACGCGCCTTTCACCGTCAATATCGAGCGTCTCAAACCGTTCCACACGTTGACCGGCCGGATGCATTTCTATCTCGACCACGACTGGATGAGCGACGTGGGAGAGTCCCTGCCGACCTACCGACCGCCGCTGGATATGCAGCGTCTCTTCGGTGAGCCGGCGNCTGGGGAGAACGGCGAACTACAGATCACCGTGCGCTATCTGACTCCGCACTCCAAATGGTCGATTCATTCGGAGTACCAGGACAACCTCTTCATGTTGTCTCTGTCGCGCGGCGGACCAACGGTCTGGATGAGCACGCAGGACGCTGCCAAGATCGAGGTTGGCGACAACGACTGGGTCGAGTGCCTCAACGCCAACGGGGTTCTTGTTGGTCGTGCGGTCGTCAGCCACCGGATGCCTGAAGGCGTTGTCTATGTTCACCACGCCCAGGAGCGCACCATCGATGTGCCCAAGTCGGAGGCGACCGGGCGCCGCGGTGGCATCCACAACTCGGTGACGCGACTGCTGGTCAAACCAACGCATNCTCATCGGGGGCTATGCGCAACTGTCCTACACCTTCAACTACCTCGGTCCGACGGGCAATCAACGCGACATGGTCTCAACCGTCCGCAAGCGCTCGCAGGAGGTTCAGTACTGATGAGAGTCATGGCCCAGATGGGCATGGTGATGAACCTCGACAAGTGCATCGGATGCCACACCTGCTCGGTGACCTGCAAACAGGCGTGGACCAACAGGGCAGGCACCGAGTACGTCTGGTTCAACAACGTCGAGACGCGACCCGGTCAGGGCTATCCGCGCCGTCACGAGGACCAGGAGCAGTGGCGCGGCGGTTGGGAGCTGGGCAAGCGCGGGAAGCTCCAGCTCAAGACCGGCGGTCGACTCAAACGGTTGCTGTCGATCTTCGCCAGCCCGGTGCAGCCGGAACTGGCCGACTACTACGAGCCGTGGACCTACGACTACCAGACCTTGGTGGAAGCACCGTTGGGCGACGACTTTCCGGTTGCCCGACCGAAATCGCTGATCACCGGAGAAGACACGAAGGTGACCTGGTCGGCCAACTGGGACGACAACCTCGGCGGTGCCGCCGAGCTGGGCCACCTGGACCCGATCGTGGCTCGGATCCGCAAGGAGTCCGAAGACCGGATCAAGTTCGAGTTCGAGCAGACTTTCATGTTCTATCTACCGCGGATCTGCGAGCACTGTCTCAATCCCGCCTGCATGGCATCGTGCCCGTCCGGCGCGATCTACAAGCGCAGCGAGGATGGCATCGTGCTGGTCGACCAGGACCGATGCCGCGGCTGGCGGCAGTGCATCACCGGCTGCCCGTACAAGAAGATCTACTTCAATCACAAGTCCGGCAAGGCTGAGAAGTGCACCTTCTGCTATCCGCGGGTCGAGGTCGGCATTCCCACCGTCTGCTCCGAGACCTGCGTGGGCCGGCTGCGTTACCTCGGTCTGTTCCTGTACGACGCCGACGCTGTCACCGCTGCCGCTTCGGTCACCGATGAGAGACAGCTCTACCAGGCTCAACTCGACCTGCTGCTGGACCCTGAGGATCCGAAGGTCATCACAGAGGCGACCAGGCAGGGGATCCCTGCTGACTGGCTGGACGCGGCGCGCCGTTCCCCTGTCTACGCGTTGGCCAAGAAGTACCGTGTCGCGCTTCCGTTGCATCCGGAGTACCGCACGATGCCGATGGTTTGGTACGTCCCGCCGCTCTCGCCGGTGGTCGATCTGCTGTCCGAGCAGGGCCACGACGCCGAGGACGCGGATGTGCTCTTCGGTGCGATCGAATCGCTGCGGATCCCGGTGGAGTACCTCGCCGAGCTCTTCACTGCCGGTGACACCACGGTCGTCGATGCGGTGTTGCGCAAACTCGCTGCGATGCGGGCCTACATGCGTGGGGTCAACCTCGGCCGCGAACCCGATGAGTCGATTCCTGCGTCGGTCGGGATGACCGAGGAGAGCGTGTACGAGATGTACCGCCTGATGGCGATCGCCAAGTACGACGAGCGCTACGTCATTCCCAAGGCGCATGTCGAGCAAGCCCATGATCTCGAGGAGTTGGCATGCTCGCTGGACTTCGACGACGGTCCGGGGATGTACGGTTCGGGTTCCTTCGGTGAGGCAAGCGGAATGCCGGTGCCGGTGGCGGTCGAGACGTTCCACGCGTTGAAGCAGCGGCAGACCAGTGAAGGGTCGGCAGGCGGCGAAGCGCTACGTGGCCGGGTCAACCTGCTCAACTGGGACGGCAACGGCACTCCCGAAGGGCTGTTCCCGGCATCGCCACCTGGTGGGCAAGCATCGGAGCGCACCTCATGAAACAGCCGGGCGCGAAGCGCAGAACTGGGTCGGATCGACGCAACCGAGTGGTGCGTCAGATCGCCTCCTGGTGCCTTGCCTACCCAGATGCCGAGCTGGTCCGGAGGGTGCCGATGTTGCGCTGCGCCCTCGCGGAACAGGGGACTGAGGAACGCGGAGATGGCGAGAACTCGATAGGTGGCCTGGGACGGTTCCTCGACTATTTGGAGGGCACGCCGCTCGGTGAGCTGGAACGACGCTATGTCGATGTCTTCGACATCAGCCGGCGCCATGCGCTGTACCTGTCGTACTGGACCGATGGTGATACCCGCCGGCGCGGCGAGGTGCTTGCCGGTTTCAAAGCCGCCTATCGCGCCAGCGGTTTCCTGGTGGATACCGGTGGGGAGTTGCCTGACTATCTGCCTATGGTGTTGGAGTTCTCGGCAGTGGCGGACCCGATGGCAGGGGAGCAGCTACTGCGGGCCTACCGCCCCAGCCTCGAGCTGCTGCGCATCGCGTTGATCGAAGGCGATTCCGCCTACGCCGACGTTCTTGTCGCTGTCTGTGCCA
The DNA here is from genome assembly GCA_013693815.1 of Nocardioidaceae bacterium. Lineage (GTDB taxonomy): Bacteria > Actinomycetota > Actinomycetes > Propionibacteriales > Nocardioidaceae > SSC3. The sequence continues at coordinate 2,667,984 of CP059259.1, read as the reverse complement.
CATTGCCGGGCGCATCCCCGGCTGATCGCGCCGCTGTGCAGGCGATGGCCGGTGGGCCGCCGACCGAGACCGTCGGGCTGGAGCCTTACGACCCGCGGTTGCTTCCGATGGCAGGTGGAGTCTGATGGATGTCTTGCTCTGGGGTGTATTGCCTTATCTGGTGATCGTCACCCTCATCGGAGGCACGATCTGGCGATACCGCTACGACAAGTTCGGTTGGACCACGCGATCCTCGCAGCTCTACGAATCCCGATTGCTGCGCATCGGCTCGCCCCTGTTCCACTTCGGCATCTTGATGGTGTTCATCGGACACGTCGGTGGCTTGGTGATTCCCGAGTCCTGGACCGAGAAGGTGGGGATCTCCGAGAACCTCTACCACTTCAACGCGCTGTTCTTTGGAGGAATCGCCGGTGTGTGTACGCTTGCCGGCATCGTGATCCTGGTGCTCCGGCGGCGGCTTACCGGACCAGTGTTCATGGCCACCACAGCCAACGACAAGGTCATGTACGTCCTGCTGGTCGGTGCGATCACCCTCGGGTTGTGGACCACGCTCGTCTCGGTCGGCGCCGGCCATGACGCGCACAACTATCGCGAGACCGTCTCGCCGTGGTTCCGCTCGATCTTCCGGCTCAACCCGGACGTCGAGGCGATGGCCTCGGCTCCGGTCCAGTTCCACATCCATGTGCTGGTTGCGATGTTGTTGTTCGCCGCTTGGCCCTTCACCCGGCTGGTGCATGCGTTCACCGCGCCGGTGCATTACCTGTTCCGCCCCTACATCGTCTATCGCAGTCGTGATGTTCGGACCCCGGCACCTACCGGTCGCCCCCGTGCCGGCTGGAGCCCGGTTGGCACGGTTGACCGAGACAGGAGAACTCGATGAGTACCGCAGCCGACGGCACCGCGGCGCTGAAGCAGGGCCAGTTCAAANACCTTGCCCTGGCCACGCTCGCATTCGGGATCAGCTTCTGGGCGTGGAACATGATTGCTCCGCTGGCAGTGCGCTATGCCGATCAGATGAGCCTGTCCTCGGGGCAGAAATCGATGATCATCGCTACCCCGGTGCTGGTTGGGTCGCTTGGCCGGATCCTGGCCGGCGCCCTGACCGACCGTTTCGGTGGCCGGCTGATGTTCACGGTGTTGCTTGTGGCGACAGCGCCAGTGGTGCTGCTGGTGGCGTTTGCCGGTAATCAGGGCTCGTACGGGCTGATGTTGGCGTTCGGGTTCCTCCTCGGAATCGGCGGCACGACGTTCGCGGTCGGCATTCCGTTCGCCAACGCCTGGTTCGAGGCCGATCGGCGAGGCCTGGCCACCGGCATCTTCGGCGCCGGCATGGGAGGCACAGCCCTTTCGGCGTTCTTCACTCCGCGTTTCGTGAACTGGTTCGGTTACACCGTGACGCACCTGATCATCGCTATCGCGCTGGTCGCGGTCGCTGCCTTGGTGTGGCTGGCGATGCGGGACTCGCCGCTATGGCATCCCAATACCGACCCGGTCGTCCCCAAGCTCATCGGAGCGGCGAAACTTCCGATCACCTGGCAGATGGCCTTCCTGTATGCCGTGGCGTTCGGTGGGTTCGTCGCGTTCTCCACCTATCTGCCGACCTACCTCAAGGATGTCTACGACTTCAGCATGACCGCTGCCGGCAGTCGCACCGCTGGGTTTGCGATCGCAGCCGTCGTCATGCGCCCAGTCGGTGGCATCCTGTCGGACCGGATCGGACCACGCATGGTCGCCGCGATCGCCTACGCCGGAGCCGCGGTGATGGCAGTGGTCGTTGCCTTGCAACCCGAGCCCGAGATCCCCGCAGGCTTGACCTTCATCGTGATGGCGGCGTTCCTCGGTCTCGGTACCGGTGGCGTGTTCGCCTGGGTTGCCGGGCGAGCGCCCAAGGAGAGGGTGGGCAGCGTGGCCGGCATCGTCGGCGCCGCGGGAGGACTGGGCGGTTACTTCCCGCCGCTGGTCATGGGCGCGACCTACAACGAGGCCGACCACAGTTACACCGTCGGCCTGCTGTTGCTGTGCGCCACCGCGTTGGTCGCCTTGCTCTACACCTTGATCGGAGTGCGTGACCGGAAGCGATCCGACACCGGCAACACGAGCTGATCGAGCTGTTCTGCCTGCATCGGCTTGCTCGGTCTGGCATCGTGGACGGACATGATGCAAGCGGTCGCAGTGCCACTGGGGAGGCGATCCGACGAAGCGATGGGGCGAGAGGAGAGATGCGGCAGCAGGGGCGGTTGGCGGAGTGGAACGACGAGCGCGGCTTCGGTTTCATCACTCCGGTCGGGGGCGGCGGACGGCACTTCGTACATATCAGCTCGTTCCCGCCCGGTCCGCGGCCCGTTGCTCAAGAGCTGGTGAGCTTCACTCCCTCCCGTGACGGCCGCAACCGGCTGCGAGCCGGTGAGGTCGAGTACCTCGAGCGGGGCAAGCTCGACATGATGACCGGACAGGTCCGCCTGGCGCTCCTGGTTGCCGGCGTTTTCCTCGCCTTGATCATCGTGCTGGCCCTGGCGGGGGCTGTCCCTTGGCTGATCCTCCTCGTCTATGTCGCGCTCAGCGGCCTGTCCTTGGCGCTGTACGCCGCTGACAAGGCAGCTGCCGAGCGGCATGCCTGGCGTACGCCGGAGGCATCACTGCTCCTGCTCGATCTATTGGGCGGGTGGCCAGGCGGTCTGGTCGCCCAACAGGCGTTTCGGCACAAGACCAAGAAGCAGCCCTTCCGCACACTCTTCTTGTGCACGGTCGTGATCAACCTCGCCGTCACGATGGTGATCGTGCTGTCCTAGCACTGTCCCTAGACGGACTGACTGACCATTCAGTAAAGTCGAGTCACCCCGCGCATCAGGCGCAGCAGTCAGGTGGTGAGCCGATGATTCTCCGTACGCCCTTCCATGAACGGCTGAGTGAACTCAACGAAACCGGTTTGTGGGGACACTGGTCCGGTTACCTGTCCGCGCAGCGGTTCGGCATGTCCGCCAAGCACGAATACTTCGCGATCCGCAACAGCGCAGGCTTCTTCGACAGTTCCCCGCTGTACAAGGTCCGCATCACCGGCAAGGACGCCGAGAAGTTCCTCGCCGGAGTGATGACCCGCGATATCCGGAGCTGCCGACCGGGCAAGGCGCAATACACCGTCTGGTGCGACGACCGCGGATTCGTGCTCGAGGACGGCGTGATCTTCCGGGAATCGGCCAACGAGTTCCTGCTCACCGCTGCCGAGCCCAACTTCGGCTACCTGGCCGACCTGGTCGGACGACTCGACGTCACCCTCGAGGAGGTCACCGCCGACTACGGAATGCTCGCGGTTCAGGGGCCACGCTCGGCCGAGATCCTCACTCAACTCACCCCGGCGGTGAAGAAGCTCGGTTATTTCGACCACGCGGAAGTCAAGATCGCCAAGGTCCCGGTGACCGTCTCGCGCACGGGCTATACAGGGGACCTGGGGTACGAGCTCCGAGTGCCCAGCGACGACGCGCTGACCGTGCTGGATGCGGTGATCGAAGCTGGGCAGGGTCGGGGGTTGCGTCCGTTCGGAGAAGAAGCGTTGCTGATGACCCGGATCGAGGCCGGTTTGGTCCTGATCAACGTCGAGTTCCACTCCAGTCGCTTCGCCTACACCGACGCCGACCGGATCACCCCCAGCGAGCTCGGGTTCGGCTGGATGCTCAAAGGCATCGAGGACGACAGCCGGCCCTTCATCGGCCGGGACGCCATTCGCCGCGAGCTTGCGGACAAGACCTCGCGGTGGGCCAGCGTCGGCGTCGTCCTCGATTGGGCGGATTACGACCGGGTGTACAGCGATGCAGGGCTGATCCCGCCCAAGGACGAGACTCCCCAGGAGTACGAGTCCATGCTCTACGACGACGAGGGTGAGCTGGTCGGATATGCCACCAGTTTGATGTACTCACCGATCCTGCAGCAGCACATTGCTATGGCTCGCGTTCGACCCGACCTGCGTACGCCCGGCAGCCGGGTGCACCTGGAGCTCACGATCAACCACCACTACGAGACGGTCGCAGGGCATGTCACTCGGCTCCCGTTCTTCAACCCTCCACGAAAGACGGCATGACTATGGCCTCCAAGAAGAAGTCCTACGACGTCATCGTCATCGGAGCCGGCCACAACGGCCTGGTCAACGGCGCCTACCTGGCCAAGGCGGGACTCAAGGTGCTCATCGTCGAGCGCCGGCACCTGGTCGGGNGAGCGGCGATCACCGAGGAGCTGCGACCCGGGTTCTCCTTCACCTCCTTCTCCTACGCGCTGAGCCTGCTCCGCCCCGATGTCGTCCAGGACCTGGAGCTGGTCAAGCACGGGTTCATGCCCATCCTTCTTCCCAACTCGTTCGCGCCGATGGAGAACGGCGACTACCTGCTGCTAGGGCAGGATCGCGACGAGAACATCAAGGAGATCATGCGGCACTCGCCCCATGACGCCGACGCGATGGATCGTTACGAGTACGACGTCGAGCGGGTCTGTCAGCTGGTCAAACCATTGCTGGACAAAGCGCCGCCGAACGTCTTCGGCAAGTCCGCGGAGGATCTCGCCGAGACAGCCGAACTGCTCAAACACCTGGGCGGCGCCGACCAGAAGGTGATCCATGACTTGGTGCGCCTGCTGACCGGCAGCGCGGCCGACTTCCTCGACGACTACTTCGAGAGCGAGGTGCTCAAGGGCTACATGGCCTCCTCGGGAATCATCGGCACCAAGGTCGGTCCGATGTCGCAGGGTTCCGGGCTGTGCCTGCTCTACCACACCCTCGGTGAGCACGACGGTCACTTCGGCGCCTGGTCGTTCCACAAAGGCGGTAACGGCGGCCTGACCCAAGTGATGGCCAATGCTGCCCAGGCCTTCGGCGCCGAGATCATGCTCAACGCTCCGGTCGAGGCGGTGATCACCCAGGACGGCCGGGCTACCGGTGTCGCCCTGGAGGACGGCACCGAGATCAATGCGAAGACCGTGGTGAGTGCGCTGGATCCCCGCCGCACCTTCACCCAACTCGTGCAGCCGCGAGAACTGCCGGCCGACCTGGTCGAGAACATCGACCGGATGCGGTTCCAAGGCACCTCCGCCAAGGTCAACTTCGCCCTCGACTCCCACCCGCGGCATCCGGCGATGGGGGACCGAACCGATCACCTGCACGGGTTCGTCAACATCGCGCCCTCGATGGAGTACTTGGAGCGGGCCTTCGACGACGCCAAATACGGCTGGTACAGCGAGCGCCCCTATCTCGATTGCTCGGTGCAGTCCTTCGTCGATCCCGATATGGCCCCGCCCGGCAAGCATGTGATGAGCTGCTTCGTCCAATACGCGCCTTACCAGCTCAAGGACAGCGACTGGGACACCGAGCGGGAAGCCTTTGCCGACGTCGTGCAGGCGACCTTCGAGTCGTTCTTCCCCGGCTTCAGCGACCTGGTGCTGCAGCGGGAGGTGCAGACCCCACTGGACATCGAACGTACGGTGGGCCTGACCGAGGGCAACATCTTCGCCGGGGAGTTCCTGGCGCCACAGATGTACTTCTTCCGGCCGGCGCCCGGCTACAGCGACTACCGGACCCCGATCCAGGGCTACTACCAATGCGGCTCCGGCACCCACCCCGGCGGTTGCGTGATGGGAGGTCCGGGCAAGCTCGCCAGCCAGGCGATCCTGCGCGACCTCAAGGAGTAGCCGAAAAGGGGCGACTGGCTTCGGCTACTCGGCGGCCGCCACGACGGAGCTGATCTCCGCGAAGGCGTCGTCCCCGAAGGCGACCAGGATGGCTCGGGCGACAGCAGCTGAGGAGCCGGTGATGGTCTCGACTGCCGCGGCGATGGCATCCGAGCGCGGCCAGCCGTACACACCGGCGGAGATCAACGGGAAGGCGATCTCCTCGACCCCGAGCTCATCGGCGACCTCCAGGCAGCGTTGGTAGCAGGAGACCAGCAGGTCGCGGTCGCGTTGTCCTGCGTTGTAGTTGGGGCCGACGGTGTGGATCACATAACGGGCCGGGAGATCCCCTGCCGTGGTCCAGCCGGCGTCACCGGTGGCCAGCCCGACCGGGAAGCGTTCGATGCAGTCCCGCAGCACGGCCGGTCCTCCGGCGCGATGGATGGCACCGTCGACACCTCCACCACCACGCATGGAGTTGTTGGCGGCGTTGACGATCGCATCGACGGTGAGCGTCGTGATGTCGGCCTGGACGACGGCGAGACGAGGCATCCGCTCAGCCTAGGGGGTGGTCGAGTGCCGGGTAATAGCGGAGTTTGGACTATGTCCTACAAGATACACATGCTAAGTTCTCTCAACTCACTCCCGGAGGGATCAATGAAGACCCCTTGTTCAAGTACGAGGACTCACGCTCGTTCGATGAGGCGTTGGTTCCGGCCTGGCCGCTCCGAGGGCGTTGATGCGTACCGCCCTCGTCACCGGCGGAAGTTCCGGTATCGGTGCTCGGGTCGTTCGCGGTCTGCTCGACAACGGGGACCATGTGGTGGTTCTGGACCGCGACCGGCCGACCGACGACAGGGTTCGATTCGTACTCGGCGATGTCCGCTCGACCGAGGATCAACGCCGCGCGGTTGAGGCGGCAGTGGGTGAGGACGGCCGTCTCGATGTGCTGATCGCCAACGCAGGTGTCCATGACGGTGGACTGACCTTCGGAGACGATCTCGCTGCGCTCGAATGCGACTTCCGGCGGGTCGTCGACGTCAACCTGGTTGGCGCTTTGGTCTCCCTCGGGGCTGCGNCGGGGCCACTTGCAGAGGCCCGGGGAAGTGCGGTGCTGACACTGTCGGATGCTTCGTACGACGTCGTCGGCAATGGTGCCGGCCTTGCCTACGTGGCTGCCAAGCACGGGGCCTTGGGGCTGCTGAAGGCCGCTGCCCGTGAACTGGCGCCGCATGTGCGGGTCAACGCTGTGGCTCCGGGCGGCGTGGCCACTGGAATCGCCGTTGAGTCCGCCCGGGAGNACCGAGCCCCTCTGGTTTCGGATCCCGGACAACTGGCTGCCCGTCTTGCTGGTCGCACCTTGCTCGGCCGGGGCGTCTCGCTGGATGAAGTGGCAAATGCCTATCTGTTCCTGGCTTCGGAGAAGGCTTCCGGGATCACCGGTCAAGTGCTTCGTGTCGACGCCGGCCGACTCAGCTGAGCATGTCGGCGCCATGCCGGGCTGCGACCCACGCTATTGATACTTTGTCATACATGTGGCAGAGTTCAGGATTGATGTGATCCAGATGACAGCTGCTCGGGATGCCGACCGAAGGAGTGCGAACTGCACTCCGCCCTGGAGGAGACACTGATGACGAAGGAGACACTGATGACTCGAGCTCGTGGTGGTGCCCTGCGGCGCCTCATGGTGATACCCATGGCGGCTGCTTTGATGTTTGCCGCCGCTTGCGGGGAGTGATGGTGATAGTGACAAAGCCACCGACTCTAACGAAGTCACTGACGTCCAGGATCGGAGGCGTCACCGCTCACGGCGAGAAAGCGTTGACCGGCTGAGACGACGTCGTTGGCGACCTCGTCAGCCTCATGCAGGTCGAGGACGGCCACGTCGTACGACAACTCGGCGAGGGTACGTGCGAAAGTTCGGCCCAGTCCTCGTGCCCCACCTGTGACCACGGCAATCGGAGATTGTGTCACTGCTCCACCATCAATAGTAATTTGTCCGACATAGAATCACTGTAGTGGAATTGCTTCCCAGTTCCGCACCTGAATCTTGTTCTTTGTATGATGAAGGGAGACAAAAGTGTCTCGGGCTCGACAAACTTGGCACCCTAGGATTGGTGGCGCGTGATGAACGCAATTGGCATCGAGCAGGGCGATTCGCGCTCAGCCACCCTTCCTCGTGTGGGCCAAGGGTCACTGACCGAACGCACCACACAGGCTTTGCTCGAGGCGATTCTCGACCGCCGATTTCCCAATGATCGCTTGCCCAATGAGCCCGACCTAGCGGATCAGATGNGGGTCAGCCGCACCACCATCCGATCCGCATTGCAGACCCTCGACCGACTCGGTGTGATCTCGCGCGCACCGGGCCGAGGGACACATNTGCGCCCGCACATCGGACGTGAGTCGATGTTGCTTCACCGGGTGATTGGCATTCGTGGCATGTTGGAGGGGCGTTACGACAAGGTGAGCATCGAGCAGGCGTTCACGATCGAATCGGGTCCCAGTGATATCGCCGGTGAGGCACTCGGACTGACCAGCACGACCGAGGTGCTGGTCAACGACAAGGTCTACCTGGTCGACGGGGTGCCGGCCGTGCACCTCTTGCAGGAGATTCCACTCAGTCTCGTCGATCGAGCTGAGGCCGACGGTCTGGTGTCCGGTGCGATCGCAGCGCCGCCGACGATCTTCGATCTCAGCCGTACCTGGCACGGAGGGGATATCGACCACTCCGTCATCGAACTGGTGCCGCGTGTGGCCGGCGTGGACGGTCCGGTGACCGGTGGTCTCCGCATCGCCGACGGTACGCCCTACATCGAGTTGCGTGAGACCCACTATTCCGAGCACAACGTTCCGATTGCCTTCAACCGCAGCATCGTCGATGACTCGTTCACCCGTTTCCGGATGGTGCGTACTCGCTGACCAACGTGGTGCGGTGCTGGACGGCGAGCACCGCACAATGGGGTCCCTGTCATGGGGTGCGTCGCTGGGCCTCAGTGGCCTGGGTACCGACTGCTGACGGGAAAATCAGAGGGCCTAGCGGACCTTGAGCTTCACCGGGAGGGTGGCGGATTTGGCGGCTTGGCCGGCGCCTTGGAACTTGACTTTGACTTTGTAGGTCTTGCCGGCTTTGAATCGTTTGGTACCGATCTTGACCGAGAATCTTCCTTGGTTTCCGATCTTGGTGCGGGCGATCACCTCACCCTTCCAGGAGACGGTGACTTTCCCGTTGTAGCCGGCCAGTACGGCCCGGGTGAGTACTCGCCCGGGCAGGGTGCCTTTCTTCCCGCGCACGACAGTGAGTTTCTTGGGAGTTTGCTGATGCTGGAGGCTGTGGTGGTGCCTGGAGGGATCTTCTCCGCGCCACCCACGAACGCTTTCCACCCGGCAGAGGCGATCACGTACCGCCAGCCTCGCTTCAACCGGGGAATCGGTGGCCGATAGCCGCCATCACTGCCCACTCGCACTACCTCGCCATCAGAACGGAGCAGGACCGCAAAGTGGTCTTCGTTGCTGATCGCGGTGTAGCGGAGGCCTTTAGGCAACCTGGGGATACTCAACTGCCCATCTTTGTTGTTCTCGCTGGTGGCCAGCACTTGGCCGTCGCTGCGCAGGAAAAGCGAATAGTCAAAACCGGCCGCGATGTCGATGTACCGCAGGCGGCGGGGAGCGGGGGCGCACTCAGGAAGCCCTCGCCGGACGGGGCGCAGTCGTCTTGGCCGATCGCGCATAGAGCGTCGAAGAACATGACCCTGCCGTCGGAACGCAGCAACACGTAGTGCCCGTACCCGGCCACGACCTTGACGTATTTGATGCCTACAGGTGGGGTGAACACCTCTTGTAAGTTTCCGAGATTCTCGGTCCAAACGGCAACACCGTCGGAGCGGACCACCATGGATCCACCCGTCTCGGTGGCGACATCGACATAGGTCACTCCCTGAGGCGGTACCGGCACCCGATCTCCGTCGTTGCAATGGCCGGCAACGCATGCGACTCCATCAGACCGCAACAGAGCCAGTTCAAGTCCTTGGAGTTCGATCCTGGTGTAGGTCACGTCTTCGGGGAGCGGGGGCACCTAGTCGGCCTGCCAGCCCAGATCGGTGGCCATCACCACTTGCCCGTCACTGCGCAACGCTGCAGTCGCGGATGCGCCGATGTCGATAGCGATGTAGGTCACCCCGACAGGTGGGTCCGGTAACTCAAGCCGGGCATGGAGATTGACACCAGCGGTGCGTACCGTCGTCGCACCAGGGACCACCCCGGGCTGCTCGCGGATACCGGCACAACGACCCCTGCACCCATCAGTCCGGCAACCAGCAGACCGATCACACTACCAACAAGCCGATGCAGTGCCATGTGCTTAACCTTATGCACCCAAGACCAGGGGCGTCTCCAGCACCGTCTTGGTCAGGGTGGTAGCCGAGCACGGCACAATGGGTCCGGTGACCACGACGACCGAGGTGAAGCAGAGGCCCAGGCGTACGCCCAGGCAACGGATCCTGCGTGGCACCGGGCTCGTCCTGATCACCGTGGGGCTGGTCATTCTCGGTTATATCGGCTGGCAGCTGTACGTCACCACTTGGCTTGCCCAACGCGAGCAGCACAAGGTCGTGGAGGCGACCGAGCGGGTCTGGGGCAACTCGGGCGAGACTAGCGCCGATGCTGATCTCGCCGAAGACGTGGTTGCGCTGATCCGGATTCCCGCGCTGGGCAAGGACTATGTCGTTCCCGCCTACCAGGGCACCGACGATGCCACCTTGACTCGCGGTTTCGGAGTCTTCGACACCGCGCCGCAACCGGGTCAACGAGGGAACTTCGCGATCGCGGGCCACCGGATCACGCACGGAGAGCCATTACGGNGGATGCCGGGGTTGAAAGCAGGCGACGAGGTCTTGGTGCAGACTCAGGAGGCGACCTACACCTATGTCTTGGACACCGATGGTGATGCGCTCTCGGTCGATATGGGCGACACCTGGGTCACCCAGCCCAACCCGACGGACCCACGGACCGGTCGCGATCTCGCCAGCACCATTGGCTCACGGAAGTTACTGACCCTGGTGACCTGCGCCGAGATCTTCCACACCGATAGCCGCCTGGTCGCCTTCGGGCATCTGGTGTCGGTGGATACCGGCGATTAGGTGAGTTACACCCAGGCGTTATCGGCAAGGGCGCTTGCTGGGTTCAGCTCTTGATGGTCCCGCGCATCACATTGAAGGTGCACACCGAGGCGCCCTCGGGTACTTCGGTGGAGAGCTGGAAGTCCTGGCTCGCGCTCGGTTCGAGAGCTTCGACGACCGCGATGCCACGAGCCAGCACGTCGGAGGTCTCGTTGATCCAGCTCACCGTGACGACATAATCGCGGGCGACCTTGGCGGTGCTGGTGATCGTGCCCTCCACGGTCTGTTTGCCGGCCTCGACGTGGCAGTCACCGAAGGACGCGCCCCTGATCGCACCTTGACCCTTGATCTTCGGGACTTTGGGCAGATCGGTGGGGAAACCCGGTCGGGATCGACGCTTTCAGTGGCGTCATCGGGAGAGCTCGGGGCACCAGGAGTCTCTTTGCCCGCATCGCCGTTTGCGTCGTCTTTGTCGTCAGAGCATCCGCTCAGCACAGTCAGAGACAGGGTCGCGCCGAGGATGGCGGCGAGCACGCGGGACATCTTGGGAACCTCTTCTATTGCAGCAGTTGTTGAGGGGCAGTTGCTGAAGCTGGTTACTAGGCCTTGGGCTGACCGGCGAACAGCAGGCGGCGGAGACGTCCTGCTGGGCGGCGCGGTGCTCGAGCCGTGGAACTACGTTGCGCCCACAACAGCATGGCACCCGATACCAAGGCACCCAGGCCCCACAGCGGCAGCGCACGCGCAGGTCCGCCGGTGTCAGGAAGCGGTGGCTCGCAGTCCGGGCAGGCCGGGGAGGCGACGGGAGCTTGGCAGCGGGCACGACGGCCTCGTCGTCGTTGCCGGCTACCGCACCGATCGGGGACGAGCCCGAGACGGTCGCAACGTTGGTGATCTCGGGTTTCTTCTGATCCGCCTTGGTGACCGTGTACGTCGCCGCACAGGTCATCGACTCACCGGGAGTCAAGGTGTCGGTCGGGCAGGAGATCGTGACGCCGGCCTTGGCGAGCATTTTGTCGCCGACCACGATCTTGGTGACCGTGACGTTGCCGGTGTTGGTGATCGTGAAGCTGTAGCGGATCTTCTCGCCGGCATCGGCTCGCTTGTTGCCGTTCTTGTCCCGAAGCTCGGCTTCCTTGACGAGCTCGAGACCAGGATTGCGGGGCAGATCGGTCGTCGTACTGTCGTCGGTCGGTGGTGTCGGGTCCCCGTCGGGGTCCTCACCGATCACGCTCGCGGTGTTGCGCACCGATCCGGAGTCGATATCGACCTGGGTCAACACGTACGGCTCGGCGGTGCACTCCACCGACTCGGTCGGTGCCAGTTCGTCGGGGTCACAGGTGACCGCGCCGACCAGGGCATCGGTGACCACGATGCCGGTGATCGGGACGTTGCCGGTGTTGGTGACGGTGAAGGTGTAGGTGATGGTGTCGCCGGCGTCGGTGCGACCCGAGTCGTTCGCGTCGACCGGCTCACCGGCGGACTTTTCCAAGGACAGCTCCGGGCGTGGAGTCTGGATCGGGATCGAGACGTCGTCGGTCGGGCTGCGTACCGGGTCGCCGTCGGGGTCGGTGCCGGTGGCGCGAGCCGCGTTGATCACCGCACCGGCAACCTCGTCGGCATCGATCACGGTGTAGGGCTCGGACGTACAGATCGTGGACTCGCCNGACCCCAGACTGGTCTCGTCGCAGGTGATCGCAAGGCCGTCGCCGGCCAGCTTCGGGTCGTCGATCGCGATGTCGTGGACCGGGACGTTGCCGGTGTTGGTGACGGTGAAGGTGTAGGTGATGGTGTCGCCGGCGTCGGTCAGGCCGGAACCGTTGGTGTCGGTGACCTCACCTGACTTTTCCACCTCGAGCGCCGGCCGCGGCTGGGTGGTCGGAGTGCTGGTCCGATCCTCCGGGCTGGTGACCGGGTCACCATCGGGATCGGTCCCGCTGGCGGTGGCGACATTGACCACCGGCCGGCCCTCGTCGTCGACAGTGATGACGTACGGGCCGCTCGGCGTACAGGTCGTTGCTTCGTCGACTGCCAGCGAGGTTGCCGCGCAGGTGATCGTGATGCCCTGGCTTGCCAGCAACTCATCATTGACCGTGATGGAGGTGATCGGGACGTTGCCGGTGTTGGTGACCGTGAAGCTGTAGGTGATCTCATCGGGGGCATCGTTCAGCCCCGATCCGTTGACGTCTGCGACGTTCTCGACAGACTTCACGATCGCCAGGTTCGCCCACGGCTGTGTCGTCGGTGTCGTGGTGCTGTCCGGGGANCTAGTCACTTGGTCGCCGTCGGGGTCGGTGCCTGTCGCGCGCGCCGTGTTGGCGACCGATCCGGCCTGCTCGTCGGCCTCGGTCACGGTGTAGGCGCCGCTTGCCACGCACTCGATACTCGCGCCCACGCCCAGCCTGCCTGCCGGGCAGGTGATCGTGATGCCTACCGCAGCCAGCATCGCGTCACTGACCTGGGGTCGTCGNATCGGCACGTTGCCGGTGTTGGTCACGGTGAACGCGTAGCTGATCTGATCGCCGGCGTCGGTGATCCCGGAGCCGTTCATGTCCTCGACGTCGGCCACGGTCTTGACCAGTTGCAGACCCGGGTTGGGCCGCGTGGTCGGGGTAGAGGTGTCGTCGGCCGGGCTCCGGACCGGATCGCCGTCGGGATCGGTTCCCCGAACAATGGCCGAGTTCGCCACCGAACCCGCCGCCACATCGGCCGCGGTGACCACATACTCCGCCGAAACATCACAAGTCACGCTGTCACCGGGAGCCAGCGGACCAGCAGGGCAGGTGATCGTGATTGCGGGAGAGGACTGACCGGTGAGCTTGCCGTCGACCACCTCGAGGTCGTCGATCGGGACGTTGCCGGTGTTGGTGACCTCGAAGGCATAGGTGATGGTGTCGCCGGCGTCGGTCAGGCCCGAGTCGTTGACATCGGTCACCGCGGTCACCGACTTCTCGATCACCAGAGCCGGCTGTGGCGTCGTGGTCGGGGTGGAGGTGTTGTCCTCAGGGCTGCGCACCGGATCACCATCAGGGTCGATACCGCGGGCGGTGGCGGTGTTGGCCACCGCGCCGGCCGACTCGTCGGCCTCGGTCACGGTGTACGCGCCGGAGACGACGCAATCCCGGGTCTCNCCGACTGCCAGCGGTGTATCGGGGTCGCAATCGATCGTGACCCCGGCCGCAGTAAGCATCGCGTCATCGATCACGAGGTCGTCGATCGGGACGTTGCCGGTGTTGGTGACGGTGAAGGTGTAGGTGATGGTGTCGCCGGCGTCGGTCAGTCCGGATCCGTTGACGTCGATGACGTCGGTGACGGACTTCTCCAACCGCAGGCCGGGTGCCGGAATGGTTGCCGGGGTCGAGGTGTCCGCGTCAGGGCTGGTAACTGGGTCACCGTCCGGGTCGGTGCCGACGGCGTGTGCGGTGTTGGCGATCGAGCCGGCTTGCTCGTCGGCCTCGGTGATCGTGTAGTCCGCCGAGACGGTGCAGGTGATCGAGTCACCCACGCCGAGGCGTCCCGGTGGGCAGGTCACCGTGATCCCGGCATCAGCGAGCATCTCGTCGACGACGGTCGGATCATCGATCGGGACGTTGCCGGTGTTGGTGACCTCGAAGGCATACGTGATGGTGTCGCCGGCGTCGGTCAGGCCCGAGCCGTTGACATCAACGACATCGGCAACAGACTTCTCGAGCAACAACTGTGCTTCGGGAAGGGTGGTGGGCGTGGTGGTGTCGTCAGGGTCGCTCACCACCGTGCCACCGTCGGGGTCGCTGCCGCCGGCCGTGGCGATGTTGTAGACGGCGCCGTCGGCGACGTCCTGTGCGGTCACGGTGTAGGGACGGTCGGCCGTACACGTCGCCACGTTGTCGCCTGGATTGTCAACAGAGGCGATCTCCAGGCGGGCCGGGTCGCAGGTGATGCCGATCCCGGCAGCCGCCAGCATCGGGTCATCGACCGAGACGCCGGTGATCGGGACGTTGCCGGTGTTGGTGACGGTGAAGGTGTAGGTGATGGTGTCGCCGGCATCGGTCAGACCCGAGCCGTTGACGTCATCGGGAGTGCCGGCAACTTTCACCAAGCTCAGCTGGGGTTGCGGCCGAGTCACCGGAGTCGTGGTCGTGCTCGGCGGGCTCTGGACCTGCTCGTCGTCCGGGTCGAGACCGACAACGGTCGCGACATTGGTGACGTGTCCCAGATCCACCTGGTTGGTGCTGATGATCAACGGCTGGTCGGCTTCACAGGTCATCGATGCGCCCGCAGCCAGGCTGGTTTGCGGACAGGTGATCGTGATCAGGTTGTCGCTCAGCATCGGGTCGACGACTTCGATGTCATAGATCGTGACATTGCCCGGGTTGCTGACCTCGAAGCTGAACTGAATGGTGTCGCCACGGTCGGTGATCCCGGAGCCGTTGACGTCCACCGGCGTAGCCGCGTGCTTCACGATCCGCAGCGCGGCGGTCTGCTGCAGCGGGGTCGAGGTATCGGTGGGTGGGCTGGTGACCGGGCCCCCGTCGGGGTCGATCGCCGAGCCGAACGCGCTGTTGTTGACCGAGCCGGCGTCGAAGTCATCCTGGGTGACGGTGTAGTCACGGCTGGTGCACTCTGCGGATTGCCCCGGCAGCAGTACCAGGGGTGTGTCGCAGACCATCGGCTCGACCGACAGCATCGGGTCGGTGATCCTGATCACCGAGAGCGGAACGTTGCCGCTGTTGGTCACGATGAAGTGGAACGTGATGGTGTCGCCGGGGTCCGGTCCGTTGCCGTCCTGGTCCTCGACCGGATCGGCGATCTTCTGGGTGGTCAGGGCCGGGCGCGGGAGCGTGGTCGGAACGCTGGTCGAATCCGGTGGACTGGTCACCGCGCCGTCATCGGGATCGATACCGGTGGCGCGAGCGGTGTTGCTCGCGGAGCCGGCCGCGACGTCAGCGGCGGTGATCGTGTACGGACCAGAGGTCGTGCAAGTGCGAGTGGCGCTAGGAGCGAGCACGCCGGTGCCGCAGTCGATGGTGATATCTGCGGCGGTCAGCTTCGGGTCGCTCACGGTGACGTTGCGGATCGGGACGTTGCCGGTGTTGGTGACCACGAACGTATAGGTGATGGTGTCGCCGGCGTCGGTGATGCCGGAGTTGTTCACATCGATGGGCGTGCTCACCGACTTGTCGATGACCAATGCGGGCTGTGGCGTCGTCGTGGGCGTCGTGGTGCTGCTCGGTGGGCTGATAACTGTGTCGTTATCGGGGTCGATGCCGGTGGCGCGGGCGGTGTTCGTTGCGGCGCCTGCCGTCATATCGGCCGCGGTGATGACATAGGCCGCGCTAGTTGTACAGCTCACCGAGGTGCCTGGAGCCAGCGGACCGGCGGGGCAGGTGATGGTAATACCGGCAGCGGTGAGTTTGGGGTCTGTGACGGTGACGTTGCGGATCGGGACGTTGCCGGTGTTGGTGACGGTGAACGTGTAGGTGATGGTGTCGCCGGCGTCGGTGATGCCGGAGTTGTTGACGTCGACCGGGGTGCCCGCGGTCTTGAGGATCGCCAGCCCGGGTTGCGGCAGCGTGGTGGGCGTCGATGTGCTGCTCGGCGGGCTGGTGACCGGGCTGTCATCAGGATCGATCCCGGTGGCGCGGGCGGAGTTGCTCGCCGAGCCAGCCGCGACGTCAGCGGCGGTGATCGTGTACGGCCCGGAGACGGTACAGACGCGGTTTGCGCCGGGAGCCAGCGGACCGGCGGCGCAGGTGATGGTGATTCCTGCTGCGGTGAGTTTCGGGTCATTCACGGCGATGTCACGGAGGGGNACGTTGCCGGTGTTGGTGACGGTGAAGGCATACGTGATGGTGTCGCCGGCGTCGGTGATGCCGGAGTTGTTCACGTCGACCGGGGTTCCGGCGGACTTGAGGATCGCCAACCCGGGTTGCGGCAGCGTGGTGGGGACGCCTGTGCTGCTGGGGTCGCTGCGGACCGGGTCGTCGTCAGGATCGGTTGCCCCTGCGCGAGCAGTGTTGTTGACCGAACTGTTGGCCACGTCAGCGGCCGTCACCGTGTAGGCAGCCGAGGTGCAGGTGACCGACTCGCCCGGAGCCACCGTCCCCGACGGGCAGGTGATCGTCACACCGGCGCCGTCCAACTTCGGGTCGTCGATCGAGACGCCAGTCAACGGGACGTTGCCGGTGTTGGTGACGGTGAAGGTATAGGTGATGGTGTCGCCGGCGTCGGTGATGCCGGAGTTGTTGACATCGACCGGAGTGCCAGCGGTCTTCACCAGGCTCACCGAGGGCCGCGGCGTAGTGACCGGGACGTTCGCCGTGTCGGGCGGAGAGGTGACCGGGCCGTTGTCAGGGTTCACCCCGGTCGCAGTCGCGGTGTTGCTGACCGATCCTGCAGTCTCGTCAGCCTCGGTCACGGTGTAGGGAGCCGAGGTGCACAGGCGACTCGCGCCGGGTGCCAACGGGCCGGGCGGACAGGTGATCGCCACGCCCGCATTGGCCAGGAACGGATCGTCGACCGCGACGTCGCGGATCGGGACGTTGCCGGTGTTGGTGATCTCGAAGGCATACGTGATGGTGTCGCCGGCGTCGGTGATGCCGGAGCCGTTGACATCAACGGGGGTGGCGGCGGTCTTCTCGATCGTCAGCGCCGCGGCAGGGAAGGTGGTGGGGGTGTTGGTGCCGTCGGGTGGGCTGGCCACCGGATCACCGTCGGGGTCGATACCGCGCGCGGTAGCGGTGTTGACCACGCCGCCTTCGGCGACATCGTCGGTGGTGACGGTATAGGGACCGGACACCGTGCACGGACGGGTCGCCCCNGGAGCAAGCGGGCCCGTGCCACAGTCGATCGTCAACCCGGCGGCAGTCAGCTTCGGGTCGTTGATGGTGACGTTGTGGAGGGGACGNTTGCCGGTGTTGGTGACGGTGAAGGTGTAGGTGATGGTGTCGCCGGCGTCGGTGATGCCGGAGTTGTTCACATCGACCGGGGTGCCGGCGGTCTTCTCCAACTCCAGCATCGGAGCCGGCATCGTCACCGTGGTGGTGGTGCTGTCCGGGGGNCTGGTGACCGGGCCGTTGTCGGGGTTGGTGCCGGTTGCGNNCGCGGTGTTGGTTGCGGCGCCGTTGGTTTGATCGGTATCGGTGATCGTGTATGGACCGGAGGCTGTGCAGTTCGCGACCGTGCCGGGAGCAAGCGTGCTCGGAGCGCAGGTGATCGTGATGCCTTGTGCCGCCAGCTTCGGGTCGTTCACGGCAATATTGCGGAGGGGNACGTTGCCGGTGTTGGTGATCTCGAAGGTGTAGGTGATGGTGTCGCCGGCGTCGGTGATGCCGGAGTTGTTGACATCGACCGGGGTGCCCGCAGTCTTGCGGATGACCAAGCCTGGAGTCGGCGCGGTCGTGGGGGTGGAGGTGGTCGACGGCGCGCTGGTCACCGGGTCGTTGTCAGGATCGGTTCCCCGGGCGGTGGCCGAGTTCGCCACCGAACCCACCGAGACATCGGCTGCGGTGATCACGTACGGTGCGGCGGCCTGGCACAACATAAAGCCGCCGCTGGCAGCCAGCGTGGTGCCCGGGCAGGTGATCGCGATTCCCGCGTTCGCCAGCATGGCATCGGTGATGCTGACAGCGGTGAGCGGCACGTTGCCGGTGTTGGTGACCCGGAACCGGTACTGGATGGTGTCGCCGGCATCGGTCAGCCCTGAGGAGTTCACGTCGACCGGCGGGTCGGCCTCCTTGAGGATCGTGATGCTCGGCGCAGGCGTCGTCACCGGGGTGCTGGTGGTGTCCGGGGGCTGGTGACCGGGTCGTTGTCGGGGTCGGTGCCGTGCGCTGTTGCGGTGTTGGTGACAGATCCAGCGGCCTCGNTCTGCAGCGGTCACGGTCTTGGTGATCGGCCCACAAGCAGCGCTAGCACCGGGGGCCAGCGTTGCCGGAACGCAAGTGATCGGAGTGGCCTGCAACGTCGGATCGTTGACCGCGACTCCGGTGATCGGGACGTTGCCGGTGTTGGTGACGGTGAAGGCATACGTGATGGTGTCGCCGGCGTCGGTGATCCCGGAGCCGTTCACATCGACCGGGGTACCGGCGCGCTTGTCGATCCGCAGCCGCGGATCGGGGCGGGTGACCGGCGTCGAGGTGGTATCGGTCGGGCTGTCCACCGCGTCGTCACCCGGAGTGATGCCGTGTGCGCCTGCGACGTTGACCACTGAGCCACTGAGTTCGTCAGCTGCGGTGATCACATACGGCGAGGCGGTGCAGGTCGTCGAGGCACCCGGTGCGAGCGTGCTCACCGGGCAGGTGATTCCGGTGACCTTGTTGTCGGTGATGTTCAGAGCGTTGATCGTCACATTGCCGGTGTTGGTGACCACGAAGGTGTAGGTGATCCGGTCACCGGCGTCGGTGATCCCGGAGCCGTTCACATCGACCGGTGCCGCGGCCTGCTTGTCCAGGGTGAGTCTGGGGAGGCCGTCAGGCCGNGTGGTCGTCGAGTCCGTGCTCGTCAGCGGATTGCCACCGACGTCGCGCGCAGTGGCCGTGGCGGTGTTGGTCACCGATCCGGCATCCAAGTTCGCCTGGGTGAGGGCGTACGGAGCCGCTGTGCAGGTGGTGCTCGCACCTGGTGCGAGCGTGCTCACCGGGCAGGTGATCGCCCCGACCATGGGGTCGGTCACTGTGAGGTCGGTGATGGTGGTGTTGCCCGGATTGCTCACCACGAAGGTGTAGGTGATCCGGTCACCGGCATCGGTGACGCCGTTGCCGTTGACATCGACCGGATCGCCGGCGCGTTTGTCCAGGTCGATGCGGGCAGCTTGAGCGAGTGGAGTCGAGGTGGAGTCGGGTGGGCTGGTGACGCCGGCTCCGATTGGATCGACTCCGGCAGCGGTGGCGGTGTTGTTGACCGATCCCGCATCGAGGTCAGCTTGGCTGAGCGTGTAGGTGGCTGTGCAGGTAGTGCTCGCCCCCGGTGCGAGGCTGGTCACCGGGCAACTGACAGAGGCTAACAGCGGGTCGCTGATCGTCAGGTTGGCGACATTGACGTTGCCGGTGTTGGTAACGGTGAAGCTGTAGGCGATGGTGTCGCCGACATCGATTCCGTTGCCGTCGACATCGTTGACAGCGCTAGCGCCCTTGTCGAGTGCGAGCCGCGGCGTCGGCGCGCTGGGTGGCTGTACGCAGGCGCTGTTGTTNGCCGGTGGGGCCGGTCTCTGGCCACCCGGCACCGCGACGCTGTTGAACAAGCCGTTGGTCGCAGTGCCGGTGCAGGCTCGCGCATTGGTGCGGTTGGTGTAGTGGAACGTCACGGTGACGTTGTAGGTATGGGTCGAATTGCGCGCCAAGCTGGTGCCGGCCGGCGCGAGAGTAGCCGGCCCCGAGCCGGTCGAGCTTCCGCTGGGCGCCCCACCCGCGCCGGTCCAGGCGATCCCGTCGACGACCAGGTTGGGCGCGAAGTTCGGGGTATCGGTCAGCGGGCCGTAGGTCGTGGCCAACGGACCCTCGTTGGTGGCGGTGACCTGGTAGGTGACCGTGTAGCGGCCGTCGGCCGACGGCCCGGACGCCGTTCCCGCTGTCTTGGCCAGGTCGAGGGTGGCCGCGCGCGGTGTGTTGGTGACGGTGCACACCACGTACTGGCTGTTGCTCAGGTTGGGCAGGGTCCAAGTGCCGGCCGCGCCCGCGGTAGCAGTGATGGCGGCATTGCCGTTGCCCCGGTCGATACAGGAGATCGTCGGCTGATAGTCGCTCAGCGGGTTGGCGCTACCGGCTGCCATCGTGTCGGTGATCGTGTAGGTCTGGCCGGTCTGCACCCACTGGACGCTGGAGGACGCCGTGTTGTTACTGCCGGTGGTTGTCGCCGAGACTCCGCCAGCAGGCAGACCGGTTCCGGACATGGTNGACCGTGAACTGGTCAGCCGGGCTGACCCGGCCCCCACCTGCTTGGTGACCTGGAGCCGGGGCGCGGTGGTCAAGGTCAGCCGGTGGTCCTCCACCTCGCCGCCGGTGGTGACGCCGATGGCGTTGTCCACCTCGCCGGCGGTGCCGGTCATGCGCAGGCGCAGGAAGGTGGCAAGGTTGCCGCCGTTGGGAAGAAGATTATTAGGNTACAGTGAATTTACTGTCTGGTTGCTCGTCGTCCCCGCGGGACAGGTCGCGATATTGGTGGAGCGATCACCGGCGCCGAAACTGCCGTCGAGGCCCCAGTCGATCCAGCCGGCGACGTATCCAGCGGCGCCGCCGGTGGCGACACATCGCACGCTGAAGCTCAGTGTCTGCCCCGGTGACACCAGCTGGGTGCCCGACAGCGTGAGTGCGTCCTCGTCGTCGGGGCCTCCGGTGGCCGGAGTCCCCTCGGTGTCATCCCCGGTGGCATCGGCGCTGTAGAGCGGTTCGAACTCGGGGTCGACGGTGGTGCCCAGGCGGTAAGGAGGCTGGGTGTTCTCCGCCAAGGTGATGTTGCCGAAGACCGGCACGCCGCGGTTCTGCGCCACCGTCTGGTTGTTCGGCGTGGTCGGGATCGTGCCACCTGTATAGGCGAACTGCAGCGCCGCGCCGGCTTGGCCGTAGGAGGCAGGAGCATCGCCGAAGTCGAAGTTCAACGCGACGCCCAGCGCGATCGCGCTCTTGCCGCCGCCGTAGATGGTGACGTTGGTGGCTGCGGTCGCGCCATCCATGAACGCCACCGCCGAGGGACCAGGCCGGATCGAGGCATTGCTGTTGGCCTCACAAGTGTTGTTCTCCGGCCCGTACATCTCCAGCCGGTTGTTGCTCCCGGAGACTGTGCGGCGCATGTAGGCGTCCAGGGTGCAGCCGGAGCCACGGACCCGGTCCAAGATGCGCCAGGTGGCCGAGGTCGGAATCGTCGCGCCGACGTACTCGTTGGCCCCGGATGCCTCGGCGTCGGCCATCACCAGCCCGGCCAGCGGGAAGGCGACACCGCCCAGCGTCGCGCTACAGGTGAAGTCGAAGTTGACGGTGTTGGCGTCGAAGTTGTTGGACAGGCCCACGACCATCGTGTTGAGGTCGTTGGTTCCACCGATGTTGTAGAGCTCGTCGAAACCGTCGCCCTGCCAGGTGCCAGAACGGTACGACTGCAAGTAAGCCCCGTTGCCGGTGCCCCTGGTGCGCGCGATATTGCTCAATGAGCAAGTGACCGCCAGTTGCTGGCCGGCGACCGTATAGGTCTCGGTACGAGTGATGCCCCGTTGGGGATCGTGGCTTGCGCAGCACCCCAGGAGAACCAGGAGATCGCCTGGAACCGGGCGTTGCCGCCGGTGGCCTGGATCGCCTCGGCTTCCGGAGGGTCGGCGATCTGAAGAGTGATGGGCGTCAGCACGCCCAAGACGAGCGCGAGCGCGAGGAAGAACCTGGCGTGGAACACCCGTAGCATGAATTGGTCCTCATTCGACTATCTCCACGCCGCAGCGTGTACGCCACCCCTCCCGCTCCCCACAGCGGGCCAGGTCAGGATAACCGCAACGCTCCGCGACGGCACCCCTGACTCTTGTCATAGGTACTGCCAGCGCGACCTGGATGTCGATACGCGACCTGCGGTCGCACCCGATCAGCCTAGGATTGGAAGATGGTCGAGTGCCGCGAAGCGGTGTATCGAGACCAGCGTTGAGGGACGCCAACCAGGCGGGAGGACGATGTGGCCAAGGTCCTGGCGATCGTGCTTGCAGGCGGTGAGGGCAAACGTCTGATGCCGCTGACCGCCGATCGCGCCAAGCCGGCGGTGCCGTTCGGGGCAGTTACCGGCTCATCGACTTCGCGCTGTCGAACCTGGTGAACGCCGGCTATCTGAACATCGCCGTGCTCACCCAGTACAAATCGCACTCCCTGGACCGGCACATCTCGCTGGCCTGGCGGATGTCGTCGCTGCTCGGCAACTACGTCACGCCTGTGCCGGCTCAACAACGCCGCGGCAAGCAGTGGTACATGGGCAGCGCCGATGCGATCTATCAGTCGATGAACCTGATCAACGACGAGAAGCCCGATCACATCGTGGTGTTCGGCGCCGATCACGTTTACCGGATGGACGCCTCCCAGATGGTCCAGGCCCATATTGACTCACGAGCTGCCGTGACCGTGGCGGGGATCCGGTGCCGCGGCACAGCGCCACCCATCTGGGGTCGTCAAGACCGCCGAGGACGGCAAGCAGATCACCGAATTCCTGGAGAAGCCTGCCGACCCCCGGGGTTGGTCGACTCACCCGAGGAGGCGTTCGCCTCGATGGGGAACTACGTGTTCGACACCGCAGCGCTGGTGGAAGCTCTCACTCGAGATGCCGATCTAGCAGGGTCCAGGCACGACATGGGCGGCGACATCATCCCCGCCATGGTCGAGCGGGGCCAGGCCTGCGTCTACGACTTCCGCGACAACAACGTCGCCGGCGCGACAGAGCGCGATCGCGACTACTGGCGCGATGTGGGAACGGTGGAGTCCTACCACGACGCGCATCTGGATCTGGTCTCCGCGATCCCGCAATTCAACCTGTACAACACCGACTGGCCGATCTACACCTATGACACCCAGTCGCCAGGAGCCAAGTTCGTGCACGGTGCCAATGTCCGTGACTCGATCGTGTGCAGTGGGTCGATCGTGTCGGGCGCAAGCACCGAGAGCTCGGTGCTGGGCCGCAATACCTTCGTCTCCGACGGTGCGACCCTGCAACGAAGTGTGTTGATGGACAACGTCCGGATCGGCAACGGCGCGATCGTGCGCAACGCGATCATCGACAAGAACGTAGTGGTGCCGCCCAACACCGTGATCGGCGTCGACCACGAGGAGGACCGCCGACGGGGTTTGTTCGTCAGCGACGGCGGCATCGTGGTGATCGGGAAGGGACAGGTCATCTAACGCCATGCGGGTCGGAATTCTCACTCGCGAGTACCCGCCGTACGTCTACGGTGGCGCCGGTGTCCATGTGACGTTCCTGGTGCGTGAGCTGCGCAAGCTGATCGAGGTCGAGGTGCATGCGTTGGGGGAACCACGTGAGGACGCGGTCACACACTCCGAGAACGATCCGCTTCTCGATGGCGCCAACCCCGCGTTGCGGGTGCTCGCCGCCGACCTGTCGGTCGCGGACAAGACCGCGGGCCTGGAGCTGGTGCACTCCCACACCTGGTACGCCAACATGGGCGGACACTGGTCCAAGCTGCTGCACGGCATCCCGCACGTCGTCACCGCGCATTCACTCGAACCTGACCGGCCATGGAAGGCCGAGCAATTGGGTGGTGGGTACGCGCTGTCCTCATGGGCCGAGCGCACCGCGTACGAGGGGGCTGATGCGGTGATCGCGGTCAGTCACGCGATGTTAGCCGACATCCTGAACGCCTACCCGGCGCTGGACCCTGCTCGAGTGCACGTGATCCACAACGGGGTCGACGCCGACCTCTACTACCCCGACGGCAGCGCCGACGTACTCGACCGTATCGGCGTCGACCCGACCCGGCCCTACCTGGCGTTCGTCGGCCGGATCACCCGGCAAAAGGGCGTAACGCATCTGCTGCGGGCCGCCCGTCGGATGGACCCCGCCTTGCAACTCGTGCTGCTCGCGGGCGCTGCCGACACCTCCGAACTGGCGGAGGAGACCGACGCCGAGATTGCCCGGCTGCGCGCCGAGCGGACCGGGGTGTTCGTCATCTCCGAACACCTGCCTGCCGCAGAGGTGCGCCAGGTGCTCAGCCATGCCCTGTTCTTCTGCTGCCCCTCGATCTACGAGCCACTCGGCATCGTCAACCTCGAGGCGATGGCCTGCGACACCGCTGTCGTCGCCAGCCGGGTCGGCGGCATCCCCGACGTCGTGGTCGACGGCGGCACCGGCCTCCTGGTCGATTACGATCCGGCTGACCC
Source organism: Nocardioidaceae bacterium (assembly GCA_013693815.1). GTDB lineage: Bacteria > Actinomycetota > Actinomycetes > Propionibacteriales > Nocardioidaceae > SSC3. The sequence continues at coordinate 2,643,392 of CP059259.1, read as the reverse complement.
GGACGGTTTCGAGGCGGGGCTGGCCGAAGCCGCCAACCGACTCGTCGCCGACCCGGGTCTGGCCGCGCAGTTCGGCCGGGCGGGCCGAGAACGCGCCGTGACCGACTTCAGTTGGACGGCGATCGCCGAGCAGACCGTGGCTCTGTATCAGTCGTTGGCGTGATCGAACTCGGGCAGATCTGACCACTGGAGTTCTAGACTCGCCCGCATGTCCGAAGAGCAGCATGGCCGGATCAGCTGGGTGCAAGTCACCGCGGCTGCGCTGGCGGCTGTCTCCTCGGCATTCATCCTCTCCATGCTCGGGGTCGGCGGCACTCGCCGGAGCGGCGATCGGCAGCATCGTGGCCAGCCTCGGCGCCAATATGTACACCCGAGGGATCTCAGCCGGGCACAAGCACACTGTCTTGGTGTTGAAGGATGGGCGGCTGCGACCGGCTGGTAGCGACGCTCAAGGCAGCCAGATCCCCGATCAGGTTCTTGCTGACGATGTTGTGGGGATCTCGTCGCCGATGAGGTCGACGGGGCCGACGAGAGTGCGGACGCCAAGTCGGTGGCGATGGAGCAGGGGAGTCGGGCAAGGCGCGTTCGCTGTCCTGGAAGCGTGTCCTGGTCAGCGCATTGGCGATCTTCGCGATCGCGATGGGGTGATCACAGTCGTCGAGCTGGTAGCCGGCAAGTCCTTCTCCTCGATCACCGGCAACACCGACCAACGATTCACCGTCCCCGGCGGCGGACGCACCGGCAACGACCGCTCACCCTCACCGACCCCCACGCCGTCGAATTCTTCGAGTCCCACGCCCAGCGACTCACCGTCGCCTAGCCCGACTCCGTCCGAATCCCCGTCAGCGACCACGCCCTCGCCGACGACGCCGGCACCGACGACCCTGGCACCTACCGATGAACCCACCGGATCGGGAACGCCGACCGGGACAGCCGATCCCGACCCATCTGCCGGGTGAGGGTTCAGCCGGTGTTGCGCATGCCAGCGGCGATGCCGTTGATCGTGAGCAGCAGCGCGCGTTCCAGCTGCGGGTCCGGCTCGCCCGCCTGATCACGTGCCTTGCGGTGCTGGGACAGCAACTGGATCTGTAGCAGGTGCAGCGGTTCCAGGTAGTTGTCGCGGATCTCCAAGGTTCGCCGCAATACCGGGTTGCGCCCGAGCAGCTCGGTGTCACCGGTGACCAACAGGAGTTGGCCGACCGTGCGGTCGTACTCCGCTTTGATGTCGTCCAACAACGGCCACAGTTCTTGAGGTGCAAGGGCGTGAACGTAGCGAGCCGCGATATCCAGATCGGTCTTGGCCAGCGTCATCGCGACGTTGTCGAGGAAGGCGCGGAAGTACGGCCAGGACGCGTACATCTCCTGAAGCTCGGCGATTTTCGTGCCGGCCTCTGCCAGACCGGAGCCCACGCCGTACCAGCCGGGGACGATCTGGCGGGACTGGGTCCAGCCGAAGACCCAGGGAATGGCGCGCAGGTTGTCGATTCCGCCGCCGGAGTCCGGACGGCGGGCCGGGCGGGAGCCGATGTGCAGCGCGCCGAGTAGATCGACCGGGGTCGAGGCCAGGAAATAGTCGGCCAGGCCCGGCGATTCCACCAATCCGCGGTAACGAGCGTGGGCGCGACCAGAGACCAGATCCATGGCGGCATCCCAACGCTGCGCCTGATCCCCGCTCCTGCGGTCGGACTTGTGCAACACGTTGGCTTCCAAGGTCGCCGCGAGCATGAGTTCGAGGTTCTGCCGGGCGAGCACCGGCAGTGCGTACTTGTCGCTGATCACCTCACCCTGTTCGGTGATCTTCACCTCGCCGTCCAACGTGCCATACGGCAGAGCCAGGATCGCCTCATAGGTGGGGCCACCGCCGCGACCGACCGATCCGCCGCGGCCGTGGAAGAACGTCAGCGTGATGCCGTACTGCCGGGCGACGTCACGTGCTCGGCGTTGGGCGCGCTGGATCTGCCACTGCGAAGTGGTGATGCCGCCGGCTTTGTTCGAGTCGGAATAGCCCAGCATCACCTCCTGAACGTCGCCACGCAGCGCGAGCAGGCGCCGGTAGGACGGGTCGTCGAAGAGGGCTTGCAGGATTTCCTCGGCGTTCTCCAGCTCTTCGACCGTCTCCAGCAGTGGCACGAAGCCGATCCGAGCCACGCCCGCCGCCAGATCGACCAGCCCTGCCTCCCGAGCCAGCACCACCGCAGCAAGGATGTCGTCAGGTCCTTGGGTCATCGAGACGATGTAGCTTTCGATCGCCTGGGGTCCGAGAGCCTCCAGCGCCCAGCCGATGGTGTCGAAGGTCTCCGCCGTGATCTGAGCAGATTCGTCCACCGGGAGCGGGTGAGTCGACAGCGGTCGCCTGCTGGTCAACTCGGCCGACAGCAACTCCACCCGCGCCTGCCTGGTGAGGTCGGCGTACGGAATCGGCAACTCNCCGAGCCGATCGAACAGCTGCCCTAGTGCGGCATGGTGCTTGGCCGCGTGTTCGCGGATGTCGAGGGTGGCCAAGGTCAGACCAGAAGACGCCACGATGCGCACCAGCCGCTCCAGGTCGCCACCGGCCACCAGCGGACCCTGATGCGCGGCGACCGAAGTGTGCAACAGCAGCAGGTCATCCAGCAGCTCCTGGTCATCGCGGTAATCACGACCCGGCCGGTGCGGCTCCTCGCCGGCAATGCGTTGCGCAGTCAGCCGCAGCCGCAGATGGAGGCAGGTCAGATAGAGCCGGTAGGGTTCCTCGGCATTGAGCCGCCGATAGCGTGGCTCCACTTCGGGCAGCGTCGTCAGCATTGCCTCCAGTCGCTCCCGGACCTCGGGGTCCACCTCACCGAGACGCTCGCTGACCGAGAGGTCGCGGCGCAACCGCTCCACCAGGTCACCCAGCAAACCGATCCCGTGCATCGCCTGAAGCTGCAACACCTCCCGAGTGACAGTCGGCGTCACGTTCGGGTTGCCGTCACGATCCCCGCCGATCCAGGTCCCGAACCGCAGTGGGCTCGCCTCCAACGGGAGGGTGACGCCGAGCGTGGCCAGTTGGTCGCGCAGCTCCTCGACCACCTCCGGCATCGCTGCTGCGGTCAGGCCCTCCAGGTAGTAGATCCCGTTGCGGGCCTCGTCAACGGGTTGCGGTGGCTCGATCCGGATCTCGTCGGTCTGCCACAGCAACTCGACTGTCTCGGCGAGTCTCCGGGTGCGCGCCGGGCTGGGCGGCTCGATCAGGAGTGCGGCGATCCGGCGCAGCTTGTCCAACGTCGATCGGCGCGCGACCTCGGTCGGGTGGGCGGTGAACACCGGTCGCACCGTGACCTTGCCGATATCGGCCGCCAATTCCTCAGGCGAGATCCCGGCGGCGGTGATCCGCGCCAGCGCTCTCGTGGTCCATCCACCGCCTTGCTGCTCTGCCAACATCGTGGTGCCGCGGTGGGCCTGCTCGGTGACGTTGGCCAGGTGGAAGTACGCGGTGAAAGCGCGTGCGAGCAGAGTCGCAGTGGTGATATCGAGGTCGGGCAGCTCGGCCAGCCCGTTCGCCTTCGCCCGCCCCCGAATGTCCTCCACCAGCTCCAGCAGCCAGGCGCCCTCAGCGCGGACCAAGGTGTCGCCGAGCATCGAGGTCACCAGCCGCACGTCGTTGCGCAGCGCCGCGTCAGGCTCAATTGGATCGTTCACAGAGATGATTATTCGTGATCGCCTGTGACGAGTCACTCGAAGCGTCGGACGTGGTTGCGGGATAGGCTCGACCGATGGCAGGTAGGGATCAGCGTGAGCCGATGGAGCGCCTTACTCGGGTCCTCGCCGTCCTTACCAGTGCAGGGTCCTCGGGTGTCCCGGTGGATCATTTGGTGGACATCGCAGGCTTCACCAGTGCTGATGCCGAGGCCCGCCGTGATCAGCTCAAGCGAGAGATCCGGCACCTGACCCAGCAAGGTTGGGAGATCACCAACATCGCCGATGAAGGCGCCCCTGCGATCTACCGGCTCGCCACCGTCGATAACCGGCTGCGGATCAAACTCACGCCCGGCCAGGCCGCCGAACTCCAGCGTGCGGTTCTCTTCGCCAGCCGTGCCGATCTGGTCGATCGGCTCGGGTTACTCCAGGGCGCGCTGGACGAGGACCTGCCTGCAGAGGTCACCACGGCCGGCGCCGATCAAACTCTGGATCTGGTGGTCGAAGCAGTTCGGATGAGTTGCCTGCTGCGCTTCCGGTACGGCGGCACGGACCGTGCCGTTCACCCGCAGACGGTGCGCACCACCGGGGCCGCTGGTATCTGCTGGCTCACGAGGAGCGCAGCGATCAGGTCAAGACCTTCGTGGTGTCGCGGATGTCGGGAGTGTCGCCGGACGAGCCCGGAACTGCCCAGGTCGACCCTGTGGTCCGGCACCGTGGACTGCACCCTTTGAGCTGGCAGGTCGACTCGCCGATCGAGGTGGTGCTGGAGACACCCGTCGAGTTCCGCGATGACGTCGTCAACTGGTTGGCGACGCCGCTGGGGAGAATCTCGTCGAGCGCGACGGCACCCAGCTCGTACATCTGACCTACTCGGTGACCAACCGGCAAGCGCTGATCGGGAGAGTCTGCGATCTGGGAAGACGGGTGCGGATCGTGGCTCCCGAATCGTTGCGCACAGAGTTGATCACCCTGCTGGAGGATCTTGCCGGGGCCGGCGCAACGCATGAGACAGGGGCGTGATGACTGCCAAACCCGCACCCAAGTACGTCCGGCGTTTCGCCCGACTGCCCCGGGTCCTGGCTCACCTCCAGGCCCATCCGGCCGGTCTGCGCATGGACGAGCTCGCCGCCCATTTCGAGATCGCCGAAGCCGAGTTGCGCGAGGACCTGTTGGCGTTCTTCTCCGCCGACGTCGGTCCCGGGTTCCTCTTCGGGTTGATGCGTCCCGACGTGTTGGAGTTCCTCGGTCCGGACCAGGACGAGGAGGATCCCAACGATGCCGCCTGGGTACGAGTCACCGACGACCGACCGACTAGTGAGCTCGGGGTGGAATACGTCGCCGGTCACGAACTCGCGTTGGTGTACACCGCTGCTCGGGCATTGGCGGAGATCGAAGCCGACAACGCCGATCTATCGGCTGCGATCGGGGTGCTTGCCGCAACGCTGATCGGCGATGATGCCGGCACTGGGGCCGGCGAGACTGAGACCACTCTCGATCACGAGATCGACCAGCACACTGACACCGCGGTGCTCACGCGTCTGCAGGAGGCAGCGCGTACTCGCCATCGTGTCCAGATCGTCTACTCGCGCAGCTGGGACGCGGGCGTGCGCACCCGCGAGATCGAGCCTTACCGGTTGATCTCGACCAAGCGCGGCTGGGAAGTCGACGCAGGCGTCGATCACGGCGCGGCGACTGGCGGCCTCCGGACTTTCCTGGTGTCCAATATCCGCCAGGTCGAGGTCCTCGACCAGACATTCGAGCCGCCGCCGGATCTGTCCGACTTGATCGCCGAGCATCGGCGCACCACCTCGGTCAGAGTGCGGATCCCGTACTCGGCATGGTGGGCAGCCGACATGCACGCCGAACAGGTGGCGCGTGTCGGTGAGGACGACGATCAGGTCACCTTGGATCTCGAGCTCCTACCTCCGGTGCGCCGCCGGATGGGTTTGATAGCCCTGGCCGCCGACGGCACCGCCCAGGTCGTCTCGCCCACCGAGCTAGCCGATGCCGGACGTGAGCTGGCTGCCGAATTGCTGCGGCACCATCGACAATCCCACTAACCTGAGGCGATGCGCATCGCCCCATCTCGGTCCACTCTCCTCATAACCGCGCTCTCCGGCGCAGTGACTGTTGCCGTGACAGTGGCTATGACTGTGGCGTTCGTGCCTGGATCGGCTGCGAGCCCGGCCAACAGCTCAGGCGGCTCAGCTCGGGTGATTGCCGCCAAGGCGCGGGTCACGGTGGTGGGCAACGGCATTCCCGCATCGTGCACCTCCNAAAAGGTGGTCAACGCGGTTGCGCGTGGAGGCACCGTGCGCTTCAACTGCGGTCCCGATCCCGTCACGATCACGATGAAACGGACCGCGAAAGTGGTCAACACCAGCGCCCAGGTGGTCATCGACGGCGGCGGGCTGGTGACTCTCGACGGGAACGGCAAGCGCCGGATCCTGTATCAGAACACCTGTGACCCCAAGCAGACCTGGACCACCTCGCACTGCCAGGACCAGAAGTCTCCGCTGCTGGTGCTGAAGAATCTCACCTTCGCCCGCGGCAACTCCACCGGGCAGAAAGCCGAGGGAGGCGGCGGAGGCGCGGTCTTCGTCCGCGGTGGCAGGCTGCGCATCGAGAACGTGACCTTCCGCGGCAATCGCTGCGACAAGCACGGCCCGGACCTGNGGGGTGCGGCGGTGCGGGTGCTCGACCAGTTCCGGGACCAGCCCGTGCAGGTCACCGGCAGCACCTTCCGTGGAGGTCGCTGCAGCAATGGTGGAGCGCTGTCGAGCATCGGGGTTTCCTGGGTGATCAAGCGCAGCACGTTCACGAACAACAAGGCAGTGGGGAACGGCGCGAACCCGGCCCGCAAGGGCACCAAGGGCGGCGGCAGCGGGNGAGCGATCTATCTGGACGGCAACAAGTTCACCCTCACGTTGCGACGCACAACGATCGAGGACAACCACGCCAACGAGGGTGGGGGAGCGGTGTTCTTCGTCAGCAACGACCGCTCCGGGACGATGCGGATCGTGCGCTCCACCCTGCGCCGCAACCCCAGCGACGGGTTCGAGACCGCGAGGCTGCCCGGCATCTTCTTCCTGGGCAAGAAGTTCCCCACGATCATCGACTCCGTCCTGAAGTAGAGCGCCTCTGCAGGGTGGGCTCTTGGTCCCGAAACATCGGGACGTAGGTACCTGTACCGCTTGTGAAAACTTTCACTATCGTGTCATACGCTGCACTGAGTTCCACTTCTGACGAGGAGCGCTCCTGTGGACGTTGTCGACATCGCCCGGTGGCAGTTCGGGATCACGACCGTTTACCACTTCCTGTTCGTCCCGATCACGATCGGCCTGTCGGCGATGGTCGCCGGCTACGAGACGGCCTGGATCAGGACCCGCAAACCGGAGTACCTGCGGCTGACGAAGTTCCTGGGCAAGCTCTTCTTGATCAACTTCGCGATGGGCCTGGTCACCGGCATCGTGCAGGAGTTCCAGTTCGGCATGGCCTGGAGCAGCTACTCCCGCTACGTCGGTGACATCTTCGGTGCGCCACTGGCGATCGAGGCGTTGCTGGCGTTCTTCTTGGAGTCGACCTTCCTGGGCTTGTGGATCTTCGGTTGGGACCGGCTGTCTCCCAAACTGCACAACGCTTGCATCTGGCTGGTGCATCTCGGGACGCTGTTCTCCGCCTACTTCATCCTGGCCGCCAACTCCTGGATGCAGAACCCGATCGGTTACCGGTTCAACCCCGACACCGGGCGGGCCGAGATGGACGACTTCGGGGCGATCCTGACCAACAAGGTGCTGCTGGTCACCTTCCCGCACACCATCCTGGCGGCGTACATGACTGCCGGCGCCCTCGTGTTGGGTATCGCGTTGTGGAGCCTGGTCCGGAGGAACCGGGTGGAGGCCGACCAACCCATGTTCCGGGGCGCGGTGCGTGTCGGCGCCTGGGTCGTGCTGATTGCCGGGCTGGGCGTCGCGATCAGCGGCGATGTCCAGGGCAAGGTGATGACCGAGGTACAGCCGATGAAGATGGCCGCTGCAGAGGCGTTGTACGAGACCGAGGCGCCTGCTGATTTCTCGATCTTCACCCTCGGCACACCTGATGGGAAGACCGAGAAGTTCGCGATCAAAGTGCCACGACTACTGAGCTTCCTGGCCACCGGCACCTGGGACGGCGAGGTCGAGGGGATCAACCCGCTCAGCAAGCAGTACGTCGAGAAGTTCGGCCAAGATCCGGACTCACCGGCATTCGATTCGGGCGACTACGTCCCCAACATCCCGGTCACCTACTGGAGCTTCCGCCTGATGATCGGCCTGGGCATGCTTGCTGCCGCGGCCGCGGCCCTGGTGCTCTGGGTGACCCGCAAGGGCCGCACTCCCACCGGCAGATTCTGGACGTTACTGGCCATCGGGCTGCCGCTGATGCCGCTGCTGGCGAACTCGTTCGGGTGGATCTTCACCGAGATGGGCCGTCAGCCCTGGACCGCCTTCGGATTGCTCACCACGATCAACTCCGTCTCGCCCACGATGAGCAAGTTCGAGATCTGGGCCTCGCTCAGCTCGCTGACCCTGATCTACCTGGTGCTGGCGATCATCGAGGTCAAGCTCTTGCTGAAGTACATCCGCAAGGGACCTGACCCATTCGAGGAGCCACCGCAGGGCAAGTTCGGCGACGACGACTCCGATGACCGCCCGCTGGCGTTCGCGTACTGAGGGGGAGAGATGGAACTGACCACTATCTGGTTCTGCCTGATCGCGATCTTGTGGATCGGCTACTTCACCCTGGAGGGATTCGACTTCGGAGTCGGCATCCTGATGCCGTTCCTGGGCAAGAACGACCGCGAGCGGCGCTTGTTGATCAACACCATCGGCCCGGTCTGGGACGGCAACGAGGTCTGGGTGCTGACCGCCGGCGGTGCCACCTTCGCGGCCTTCCCGGAGTGGTACGCGACGCTGTTCTCCGGCTTCTATCTGCCGCTGCTGCTGATCCTGCTTGCGCTGATCATCCGCGGCGTCGCCTTCGAGTACCGCGCCAAACGCGACGAGGCCGCCTGGCGAGAGCGCTGGGACAAGGCGATCTTCGTCGGGTCCGTGGTGCCGGCGGTGTTGTGGGGCGTGGCGTTCGGCAACATCGTGCGCGGTGTCCCGATCGATGCCGACAAGGAGTTCGCCGGCTCGTTCTGGGACCTGATCAATGTCTACTCCCTGTTGGGCGGACTAACCACGCTGCTGCTCTTCATCACTCACGGCGCGATGTTCCTCGGCCTCAAGACAGACGGGCCGATCCGCGCCGATGCCCGCAGGATTGCGCTTGCCTCGGGCACTTTGGCTGCCGTGGTCGCGGTCGCCTTCCTGGTGTGGACCCAGATCGACACCGGCAACGCCGGCTCGGCCATCTTCTTTGTGCTTGCCGCGGTCGCACTGCTGGCCGGGTTGGCCGCAGTCTCGCGGGGCATGGAGGGCTGGGGCTTCCTCGGTACCTTCGTCTGCATTGCCCTGGCGGTAGCAGGCCTGTTTATTGCGCTGTTCCCCGACGTCATGCCCACCACGCTGGCCGACGGGGTCTCGCTGACCACGACGAATGCGGCCGCCACCGACTACACACTGAAGATCATGACCTGGGTCGCGGTGGTGTTCACTCCGATCGTGCTCGGCTACCAGGCCTGGACCTACTGGGTCTTCCGCAAGCGGTTGTCGATCCACCACATCCCGGCGTGAAGCCCTCGGACCCGGCGGTACGCCGCCAGCTTGCCGTAGCCCGCCGGCCACTGGCCGGTGTGCTGGCTGGTTCCGCGGTCACTGCGCTGGTGGTGATCGCGCAGGCCTTCGTGCTCGCCGGTTTCATCGTGGCCGCGGTGCGCGGTGAGGAACTACTGGGCTGGGCTGTTGCTGTGGCCGGTGTACTCGGCTTGCGTGCGGTGAGCGGCCTGGTCACCGACAGGTGTGCGGCGCGCGCGGCCTATGACGTGGGACAGCAGCTGCGTGAGCAGGTGGCCCAGGCGGCGCTTGCCGGGCGGTACGACGGCAGCACCGGCGCGCTCACCACGCTGTTGACCCGCGGCATCACGGCCGCCGAGCCCTACCTGACCCGTTATCTCCCGGCACTGGTGCTGGCAATGACCCTGCCCGTGCTGACCGTCGTCGCGATCACCACCCAGGATCTGATGTCGGCCTTCATCGTGGTGGTGACGCTGCCTCTGATCCCGGTGTTCGGCATCTTGGTCGGTCTGGCCACCCGGGACCGCGCAACCGAGCAGTGGCGGGAGTTGTCCTCGCTGGCCGGTCACTTCGTCGACGTGATGAAAGGTCTTCCCACCCTGGTCGCCTTCGGGCGAGCCAAGGCACAGGCGGGCACGATCCGGGCGATCACCGAGCGCTACCGGACCGCGACGATGCGCACCCTGCGGATCGGGTTCCTCTCCTCGGCGATCCTTGAGCTCGTCGCCACCATCTCGGTGGCGCTGGTGGCGGTCACTGTCGGGGTACGCCTGGCGAGCGGAGGCTTGGACCTGCGGACCGCACTGGTGGTGTTGCTGCTTGCACCCGAGGCGTACTGGCCGTTGCGGCGGGTGGGGGCGGAGTTCCATGCCTCTGCCGAGGGCCTGGCCACCTTCGAGCAGGTCGCCGCTATCACCGGCGAGCAGGATGCCTCGCCGGCTGACTCGTCTGCTCTCGCGTTAGGTTCCGGCGCTACTATCGGGCCGCGGATTGATGGTGACCTGATAGTGCACCAGATCAGCGTCACCTACCCCGGGCGGCGCCAGCGAGCGCTCGCGCCACTGACCGCGACCTTCCCGGCACGCGGCTTGACTGCCGTGGTCGGCCCTTCCGGCTCGGGCAAGTCCACCCTGCTGTACGCGATGCTGGGCCTGGTCGAAGCCGGCGGAACCGTCACGATCGGCGATGAGGAGATCGACCCGATGACCCTGCGTGGCCAGGTCGCCTGGGTGCCGCAACGGCCGGTCTTCGTGGACGGAGATGTCGCCGACAACCTGCGGATGGCTGCCCCGGACGCCACTGACGAACACATCGCGGAGGTCTTGCGGCACGTCGGTCTTGATGCCGGTCTGGCCCGCGACCCGCGTACGTTGTCAGCCGGCCAGCGTGCCCGCGTCGCGCTCGCCCGGGTGCTGATCTCGGATCGCCCGGTGGTGTTCCTCGACGAGCCCACTGCTCACCTGGATGCCGAGACCGAGCGGCTGATCGCCGCGACATTGACCGAGCTGGCCCGGGACCGCTGTGTCGTTGTGGTCGCCCACCGGCAGAGCCTGGTCGCACTGGCCGACCACGTGGTGGCACTGGACGTGCCACCACTGGCCGCACCCAGCCGGGTAGCCACCGAGTCAGGGGTCACCGCCAGGCGGTTGCCGCCACAAGCCGCCACCGCAGTACGCCGTCCTTCCTTCGCCCGGGCAACGCTGCTGGCCGCGGGCGCATCGCTGGCCGGCATCGCGCTCACCGCCACCGCAGGCTGGCTGATCGTGCGTGCCGCCGAGCAACCCNCGGTGCTTGCGCTGATGGTTGCGATTGTCGGCGTACGCGCGTTCGGGCTGGCCCGGCCGGTGCTGCGCTACGCCGAACGCCTACTGGCACACGATGCGGTGCTGGGCTTGCTCGCCGAGCGCCGGGTATCGGTGTACGAAGCGGTAGTGCCGTTGACGCCCGGTGCCCTGGGCCGGCGCCGCGGTGACCTGCTCACCTCGATCGTCGACGATGTCGAGTCCGTCTCCGACCGGCAACTCCGGGTGCTGATGCCGTTGCGATCCGGGATGATCGCCGCGGCTGTCACTACCGGCATCGCCACTCTGATCCTGCCTGCCGCAGGACTGGTCATCGGTGCGGTCGCGGTGCTGACAGGCGGGTTCTCCTACCTCTGGTCGCGCCGCACCGCTGCTCGGGTGGAGCCCGAACTCCTCGGCGCCCGCGCCATGCTGGGCGCGGCCACCGAGGATGCCCTGCAGGCACGCGAGGAGTTGCTGGTCTGGGGCGCGACGCCTGCCGCTGTCGGCACCATCGTCCGTCATGGCCGGGACCTGGCCGCATCGACTTTGCGCATCGCTCGGGCGATCGCTACCGGGCGTACGGTCGCGCTGCTGGTGACCGGAGCCGGGATCGCCGCAGTCGGTATGGTGGCCCAGCAGGCGGGGGCTCAGGTGTCCGGACCGATGCTGGCGCTGCTCGTCCTTACCCCGCTGGCGCTGCTCGACGTACTCCTGCCGTTCGCCGAGGCCGGCGCGATGACTGCACGCACCGCACTTGCCGAGCGGCGGCTCGCCGCCCTTGACCATGCTGAACCGTTGGTGACCGATCCTGACGCACCGCGACCGCTGTCGGAGTCCGCGACGATCACGGTCACCGACCTGACCGCCGGGTGGGGCGACGAACCGGTGTTGGCAGGGCTGAGCCTCCAAGTCGCGCCGNGGGAGAAGGTCGGGATCGTCGGGCCCTCGGGCTCCGGTAAGAGCACCCTGGCCGCACTCTTGGTCCGGTTCCTGGACCCCGACGCTGGCTCGGTGAACCTGGGGGAGCGAGACCTCCGTGAGCTGGAGCTGGCCGACGTACGAGCCAGTGTCGGCCTGGTCGACGACGACCCGCACATCTTCGCCTCGACGGTGGCTGAGAACCTGCGCCTGGCCAAACCCGGGGCCAGCGACCTGGAGTTGACCGATGCGTTGGACCGGGCTTACCTGGGCGACTGGCGAGCGAACCTGCCGTACGGGCTCGACACCTGGCTGGGGGACGGCCACGCAAATATCTCCGGCGGCGAACGCGCCCGGCTGGCAGTGGCGCGTTGCCTGCTGGTCGACTCACCGGTGCTGGTGTTGGACGAGCCGACCGCTCACTTGGACACAGCGACCGCCACACGGGTCACCGACGAGATCCTGGCCGCAGCGGAGGGCAAGGGCGTCGTCTGGATCACCCACGTCGACACCGACCTGCCTCGGCTGGATGCGGTAGTCAGCCTCTGACTGGGCTAGGGCGGCTCAGTCGGTGGGGTGGTCGAAGACCCGCCGGGTGAGGACCTGGACGTCTCGGTCGATGCCGTCCAAGCGGCGGTGTACCGAGTCGATTTTGGCGTCTATAACCTCAAACCTGGCGTCTATCCCCTGGAACTTGGCGTCTATAACCTCAAACCTGGCGTCTATTCCTTGGAACCTGGCGTCCATCCCCTCGAACTTGGCGTCCATGGCCTCGCGGAGGCCGCCGATCTCGGCGCGCACGACGCGGGTGAACATGCCGGTGATCAGGCCCATCATGGAGAACATGGCGGCGGTGAAGACGCCGATCAGTGTCCACGCTTGTGGTTCGGTCAACTCGGTCACTCCTTCAGTATCGCTGGATTGCGGAGACACACAACCCTGCCGGTGGTGCAGGAGCGAGTGCGCGAATTGAAATCTGTGGAGATCCGGGAATGAGACGCGGCTGTGAAATCCAGGTTGTCCACACGGCATGGTTCACAAGCTAGCTCAGTCATCGAGTAGGACTTCGGCGACCATCTCGTCGGTGACCACCTTGCCGGAGGCGGGCAGTGTGGTTATCTCCTGATCTCAGGGGTTACGCCGCAGTGAGACCACCAACGCCCACAGGAGGGACCCGATGACGGCGACTGTGGTGCTGATCCATACCCAGGTCGGAGGCACGTAACACCACTCGGTCTCCGCGCCATCGATGTGCCCGAAGTAGTCGCCGATCAGGGTGTTCGGGAAGGAAACCTCGCCGCATACTGGGGTCTGCTTTGGACCGAACATGATCAAGGCGATAGCCGCGACCACTGCGAATACCGTCATCGACCAGGCGAGCCGTCGCTGGCTTACTCTCCGCACGTCACAACTCTAGGTCGGGTGCACCTAGGTTCGGCGCCTACAGCGCGCGCCGGAAGACGTCCCAAGCGGCGTTCTTGTCCAGGGGGACCAGGTTGGTGGCGACGGATTGGAACGCCACTATCTTGCCATTGTGGGACAGCACCGGACTGTCACTGGCTCCGTTACCGGCCTTGCCCTGCGGGGTCACCGAGACCAACGCGGTCTTGCCGGTACTGACCGAGAACACGTACGCATGCATCAGGCCGCTCTTGGCTTTGGGGGAGATGTTGGTCGCCTTCGAGATGTAGGCAACCGCGCTGCCGTCGCCGCTGATCCGGGGGAACAGGTTACGGCCGGGCGCGATGTTCAAGAAGCCGCCGCCGACTGCCTTCGAGACCCGAACGGTCTGGTCCAAGACACGGTCGTATCGGTAGAGGCTGGTGGTCGTGTTGGTCTCACCGGCGATCAGGTTGGTCGCCTCCGACTGGTAGACGACATAACGGCCGTTGGCACTGATGTCGGGATAACCGCTGTCGTTGTCGCCCGTCAGAGGCGAGACCCGCTCGATTGCTTCGGTGGCTACGTCGTAGACGAAGATCTCCTCCCGGCTCGGGGTCGCACCGACCCGGGAGTCCGTCGACGCCAGCGCGACGGACTTGCCGTCAGCGCTGATCCGCGCCCAGCGGCTCCGGCATGGATTGCCCAAGGTCTCACACGGAATCGTCGTGGTGGTCGTCGGCTGGGCAGAGAGATCGGCGAGCAGGGTGATGTCGCTGGCAATCGCATGGGAGTTGTAGACGACCAGGTTGCCGCTGTCGCTGATCGATGCGTACGACAAGTTGGAGCCTTTGGTGACCCGCACCACCTTCTTGGTGACCCGGTCGAAGCGGTAGATACCTGTGTTACTGCTGATCGCCTCGCCGGCAACCATGTCGTCGGACCGCGACTCGAACACGACATAACGGCCGTTGGCGCTGATGCTCGGTGAGCTGGCGCCGCGGTTGGCGGATTTGCCCGCCGGGGTGCGCGACACCAGGAGTGTCTTGCCGGTCTTGGTATCGGTCAAGAACACATCGCCGGTCTTGTTCAGGTCGCCCTTGACCAGGTTGTCAGCAGAGGAGGAGTACGCGACCCAGCGCCCGTTGCCGCTGATGCTCGGTAGACCGCTGGACCGGTTGGCTTGCCCGTAGCGGGGCGGCGTCATCTGCGGACGGCTCACCAACCGGGTCTTGCGCTGGGTAACGACCACCCTCTTCTTCGCAGTGGTGGCAGTGATCTTGCCCTTGGTGTTGATCGTGCGGGCTCGGTAGAAGTACGTCCCGGCAATCGGTGCGCGGAACGTCAGCGTGGTCTTGCCTTTCGCGTTCTGCTTGCCTTGGGCGACCTTGGTCCAACTGCTGCCCGACTTGAGTTGCACGACGACTTTGGTACCCGGTTTGGCCGGGGTAAAGGTCGTGGTGGCGGTGATCGGCGCGAACTCCTGGACCCGCGCGGGCACTTTGAGAGTCTTGGTGGTCTTGGCGGCAGCTGTGGGCTCAAGGGCCAGGAGTGGCAGCAGAAGCCCGGTGATTGCGCAGGCGATCAACCCAGCCCTACCCGCGGGATCTTTTCTAGAGCGGTGCATGAGTCGGTTCATCAATCAGCCCCCAGCCAGTCGACATCTCACCGTACAACGAAACGCGAAAGGCCCCGAGTGTGTTCACACTCGGGGCCTCGCTGGCTGAGAGCCGACCTGTCACCGTGGGAGAGCGGTGTGTCGGCGAATCCCCCTTGGGATGTCCCTCGGCCCAGCAAGCGGTGGATACGGTCCGCCTGCTGTGAGAAATAGTCTGGCCCATGAACCCGGTCTCGCGCACCTAGTTGGGGAGATCTCTGGGGTCATCGGCGAGATTTTACTGGCACTGGAGAATGCCGTGACAGTTGTCATGAATCGCGTCTTGTGGGACGTATGTGACTGTCATGAGAGTGGGTGAAGTTGGTAGGTACCCACGGTTTCGGCGACCAGGGTGCCCTCGGTGTCGTGAATCTGGGCAACCAGCTCGAATCGGGCCCTTTCGCCGAGGTCGGCCGTCCGGGCCAGATCCTTGGAGAGTTCGAGATCCAAGCCGGCGGAGGCCACGACGTCGGTGGTGGCCGGTCGGCGGTAGTCGATGCGCATGTCCTTGAGGATCGGCGCGTACTTGGTTGCATCGAACGTTGCGAGAATGATCGCTCCTCCCAGCACCTCGGCCACCGTGAACAGCACCCCCGCGTACATAGTGCCGAGATGGTTGCGGTTGGGCGCCAGCGGCGCGTGGGCCTCGGCGAAGCCGGGGCGACACGGGTGAACTTCACGCCCATGGTGTCCACGATCGGGATCGAGTCGCGCAGCACCTGATTCAGGGAGGTCAGCAGATCCTGGCTCATGGCAGCCTCCACGTTGTTGTCGTTGTTGTCACCAGGGTTGTCGTCACGAGGACACCATGTCATCTCCGAATGGACCTCGAAATGGGCGCAGCGACTGCAACGTTGTGGCAACGAGGCCAGGCTTAGGTTGTGATGGTCATCACTTTGACAGTCGCATATGGAGGCACAGTCATGGCAGTCTTCTCTCCCCGGTAGCGCCGACTCCTCGATCGAGGTCAAGAGTCGCTACGACCACTTCATCGGTGGTCAATGGGTAGCCCCGGCCAAGGGCGGCTACTTCGAAAACATCTCCCCGGTCAACGGCAAGCCGTTCACCGAGATCGGTCGTGGCACGGCCGAGGACATCGAAGCGGCACTCGATGCCGCGCATGCCGCAGCACCGGCATGGGGCCGGACCGCTCACGCGGAGCGCGCCAATATCTTGAACAAGATCGCCGATCGGATGGAGGCCAACCTCGAGGACCTTGCTGTCATCGAGACCTGGGACAACGGCAAGGCGGTACGCGAGACCCTCAACGCCGATCTTCCGCTTGCGATCGATCACTTCCGCTACTTCGCGGGTGCCCTGCGCGCCCAAGAGGGCGGGATCAGCGAGATCGACGAAACCACCATCGCCTATCACTTCCACGAACCACTGGGCGTGGTCGGCCAGATCATCCCGTGGAACTTCCCGATCCTGATGGCCGTGTGGAAACTCGCACCGGCATTGGCCGCCGGCAACGCGGTGGTCCTCAAGCCCGCCGAGCAGACCNCCTGGTCGATCCTGAAGCTGCTCGAGCTCGTCGGTGACCTGTTGCCTGCCGGTGTGCTCAACGTCGTCAACGGATTCGGCGTCGAAGCGGGCAAGCCCCTGGCATCCTCGTCACGGGTGGCCAAGGTCGCCTTTACCGGCGAAACCACGACCGGCCGGCTGATCATGCAATACGCCAGCCAGAACATCATCCCGGTGACCTTGGAGCTGGGTGGCAAGAGCCCGAACATCTTCTTCGAGGATGTCGCTGACTCCCGTGACGCGTTCTACGACAAGGCACTCGAGGGCTTCACGATGTTCGCGCTCAACCAAGGCGAGGTCTGCACCTGCCCGTCACGCGCCCTGGTGCAGCGCTCGATCTACAACTCGTTCGTTCCCGACGCGCTGGAGCGGGTAGGTGCGATCGTCCAGGGCAACCCGCTGGACACCGACACGATGATGGGCGCCCAGGCCTCCAACGACCAGCTCGAGAAGATCCTGTCCTACCTCGAGATCGGCAAGGAGGAAGGTGCCAAGGCCCTGATCGGCGGTGAGCGCAACGTGCTCGACGGTGACCTGGCCGAGGGCTACTACGTGCAGCCCACGGTGTTCGAGGGCGACAACTCGATGCGGATCTTCCAGGAGGAGATCTTCGGGCCGGTGGTTGCGCTCACCTCGTTCGACGACGAGGCGGACGCGCTCAAGATCGCCAACGACACGCTGTACGGGCTCGGGGCCGGAGTATGGTCGCGCGACGGATCCCAGGCCTACCGGGCCGGCCGGGAGATCAAGGCCGGCAGGGTCTGGACGAACTGCTACCACGCCTACCCCGCGCACGCGGCATTCGGCGGGTACAAGCAGTCCGGTATCGGCCGGGAGAACCACAAGATGATGCTCGACCACTACCAGCAGACCAAGAACCTGCTGGTGTCGTACTCGCCTGACAAGCTCGGCTTCTTCTAAACCGCGCTTATGCCTCAGGTAGAGATCACCGGCGAGGCGGCGGACCTGGTCCGTCGTCTCGCCGGCATGCACGGGCCGGTGATGTTCCACCAGTCCGGCGGCTGCTGCGACGGCAGCTCCCCGATGTGCTTTCCCGTCGGTGAGTTCCTGACCAGTGACGCCGACCACCTGGTGGGTGTGCTTCAGATTGCTGATGTCGACCCGGTGGAGTTCTGGATGTCAGCGGCCCAGTACGAGTACTGGAAGCACACCCACCTCACCGTCGACGTAGTCNAGGGCCGCGGCGCGGGCTTCTCGCTGGAAGCGCCCGAGGGAGTGCGGTTCATGATCCGCTCCCGGCTGCTCACCGATGCGGAGGTCCAAGAACTGGCCTTGAGGTGATCGAGCGCGACCGTAGATCGCGTATCGAGATCTACGGTCGCGGATCTCGACCATCGGGGAACGTTCTAACTCAACTCACGGTTCAGCCGTGCGAGCTGGCCGTCGACCAGGGGGAGCAGCGGCGAGGTTGTGCCGATCGCGGTGCGCTGGGCCAGCCACATTTCGTAGTCGTCGCTGCCCCATGACGACCGGGTCCAGGTCGACATCAAGTCGGCATGGCCCGAAGTGAGCACGGCCTGGCGCAGAGAGTGGGAGATCTCCTCGCGCAGTCGTACGACTCCTGGAGCCGTCGAGCGTGGCAGTAACGGCCCNCGGTACGCGCGCAGGGCGCCGGTCAGGTCGCCGGCGGCCAGGCGTGCCTCGACCTCGATCCAGTCGCCGGTGACAGTGGCAGCCAGCCGGTAGGGCCGTGAGGCCAGCAGCTCGGTGCCCAGCAGATGCCGCAATCGGTTCAGTTCTGCGCGCAAGGTGGAGTCGCCGCCGTCGTCCTCGTACAACAACACTGCCAACTCGTCACCGGACAGACCTCGCGGTGCCGAGGCGAGCAGGAGCAAAACCTCGCTGTGCCGCGGCGACAGTCGCAGCCGGGAGGATCGGCCGCCGTCGTGCACGGTCACCAGTGATTCGTTGCGGCCCAGGGACTCGATCACCAGGTGCAGCCCGTGACCGGCCTTGGGCAGGATCGGACCGGGCGTGGTGAGCAGGCTTCTGGCCATCTCCGACTCGGCCATTCTCGCGGCGGCGCGGACCAGCGCGACCGTCTCGGGTTTGACGATCTCGGGGCCGCCGGTGATGTCCAGGACGCCCAGCAGGGAGGTGGATCCGGGGTCGTGGATCGGCGTGGCGGCACATGACCAGCGTTTCACCGAACTCCGGAAGTGCTCGGCCCCGATCACGGTGGCGGTCTGGTCCAACGCGATGGCCATTCCCGGCGCATTGGTGCCGGCCAGCCGTTCGTCCCAGTTGGAGCCCTCGACGAACCCGATCGTCTCCGCGGCGCGCAGCACCTTCGGGTTGCCGCAGACCCACAACAACTGGCCACCTGCATCGGAGACCGCCATGATCGTGTCGCAGTCGCGCGCAGCCTGGCCGAGCACGTCGTCCAGTAACGGGAACACCTGAGCGAGAGGATGCGCTTCGCGATAGTCACGCAAGCTGTCTGCCGGCAGCGTGATCGGCGCATCGACCTTGTCGGCCGATACACCTGCGGCCGCGGAGCGATGCCAGGACTCGGCGACCTCTGCCCGCATCATCTGTCCAGTATTGCCTCGTCCGGCAAGGATTGCGATAGCCCGATTGTCCGGATTACCCGGGGATAACACTGTGTGGGCTCCGGTCGGGTGACCAGAGCCCACACAGCGGGTTGCAGCGGATTTCAATCGACGGGCTCGGCCCAGCCTTGGCCGCTGGAGGTGTTCCCGGAGCTGATCGCGATGCCACCCATACCAGCGTCGCCGCTGGTGGTGATGTACAGCGTCTCCTCGGAGCCGACCAGCGAGGCGGGCAACCGGAACGTCACGCTGCCATCGGCGTGGGACTCGATGGCGAAAACCTCGGCGTCGGCCGGGATCGGTGGGACCGAGCCGTCATCAGCTCCGGCGTACGCCTCGGCGTCGCCCTCAAGTTCAGCCGTCCCGCCGCTCGACTCGCCAGCGGTGCCGCTGCCCTCAGCTGACTCACTGTGGGTAGATGCCTCGGCTTCAGCGGCGTTCATGCTTTCGGAAAGGAGCGCACCGGCCTCATCCCCGCCCAGCATGATCGGCGTCGCGTCGTAGTCGACCTCGGCATTGATCCCCGCGTCCCGCAGGGCGCGTTCCAAGCCGTCGGCGTCCTTCAGGCTCTTGATCGTCACGACGACGTCGCCGTTGGTTTCCTTCTCGACCGCGTACGCAGCCGTGGGCTGGAGCAGGAACGCGGCGAGGACTGCCATCACTGCGCCGACGACGGCGACGGCCAGCGCAGCGACGCGACGCCGTGCCCGAGAAGGCCGAGAGGTTTGGGTATCTCGTGTTGCGACCTCGGCTCGCAGCGCAGTGAGCAACTCGGTTTCGAAGTTGTCGAGTGGTGCTCGGGTGGTCATGGGCTTACCTCCTGAGTGAGAGCAGCCACCGCATCGGGATGCACCCGATCCAGGTGTGGCTGCAGGTGGGACTGAACCAGGCGTCGGCTGCGGTGCAGCCGGACCCGCGCGGTGGCCGGCTTCACCCCCAGGACGGCGGCTGCTTCGGTGATCGGAAGGCCGTCGAGTGCGACCAGCTCCATCAGAGCCCGGTCCCTCTTCGGCAGGGCCGCGAGTGCGGCGTAGAGAGCACGAGACTCCCGTTCGGCGTCGATGCGGTCCACCAGGTGGGTCAACGAGTCAGGATCGAGCAGACGCCGGCCGGAAATCCGGCGGACGGCGTTGTGGTGGCGTACCTGCCGCCGTACCTCCGCAGCTACCGTGTTCCGGGCAATACCGACCAACCAACCGGCCGGGCTGCCGCGGTCGGCTCGATAGCCACTGGCCGCGTCGATCGCAGCCAGGAACACATCTGCGGTCAAATCGGCCGCCAGATGCGGATCGGCGACCCGGCGCGCCACAAACCGCTGCACGGTCTCCAGATTGTCTCGATAGAAGACCTCGAAAACATCAGGATCGGTGCCGATCTGCGCCACGTCGACCGAGTTGTCCGGGTCGACTGGATCGATTGGTGGAAAGTCCGTCATGTCTTCTCTTGGACGAAGCTGCCAGAAGCGTTACCCCGCTGATGGGCAAACTACGGGATCAGCGGTTGACCGGGTGAGGCGATGAAGCGGTAGCGTACGCCGCTGTGCCGGGGGCCTGAGCTAGCGTGACCGCGTGCTGACCATCTACCGAGCCCACCGCGCCGATGCATTGGTGGCTGCGCTCGGGCAGGTGCTCAGCGAGCCGGCCGGCGACCCGTTCGAGGCCGAGCTGGTGTGCGTCCCCTCCAAGGGTGTGGAGCGATGGATCTCCCAATATCTGGCCGGTGTGTTGGGTGTCAGTCCTTTCCCTCGGCCCAACGTGCCTCCGATGGTGTGTGCGCACACGTCCGATTCCCCTCGGTGCGCCGGCTTGTGGCCGAGACCTTGGCCGCCGTCACCGGCATGGACCCTGCCACCGATCCATGGGCTCCGGGCAAGCTGCTTTGGAGCGTTCTGGCTGTCATCGACGAGTGCGAGACGGAATCTTGGTGTGCGTCTCTCGGCCGTCACCTGGGAGCAGTGGCTGATGCCGGAGCCGGCGAGTCCCGGGAGAGTGAACACTGGGAGTACGTGCTGGCCGGTGGTGCCGACCGGGCACAACGGCGGGGCCGACGTGTCGCAGTCGCCCGTAAGTTGGCGAATCTGTTCACCCGCTACGGCAATGCTCGACCTGAGTTGATCCTGGGTTGGCTAGCTGGCCCCGGCAATGGCAGTGGCGAGGATGAAGGGGTGCCGGCCGACTTGGGTTGGCAGGCGGAGTTGTTCCGACGGGTACGCGCCCGGGTGGGCACGCCCTCGCCAGCTGAGCGGCTGGAGTCGGCATGTGCAAAGTTGCGCGCCGATCCAGAGTCGGTGGAGCTTCCCGAGCGATTGGCGATCTTCGGTCCTACTCGGTTGGAACTCACCGAGATCCGGGTGCTCGACGCATTGGCTGCGCGGCGGTCGGTGCGGCTCTTCTTGCCGCATCCATCGCCGGCGGCCTGGCAGCGGACAGCTGACACCATGACCGACAGTGCTGATGACCCGGTCTTGGCGGNNGGAGTTCGCGGAGTCATTGGGGTGGCGCGACGAGGGCGCGTCGCAGGTAGTCGACTTGGCTAACCGGAACCCCTGCTGGGCTCGCTGGGTCGCGACTCACGCGAACTCCAGCTGCGATTGCTCACCGAGCTGCATAGCCCTTACGAGGTCGTGTGTTTGGACGACACGTTGCCAGCCGGGCTGGTCGGCGGCGATCACCTTCTCGGCCGGCTACAGCGTGATATCTACGACGATCGCATTCCCGCCGAACAGACGCATGTTCATGGTGACAGCACAGTGGCGGTGCACGCATGTCACGGTCGAATGCGGCAGGTCGAGGTGCTGCGTGAGGTGGTCCTGGGCCTGCTGGCCGACGATCCGGCGCTGGAGCTGCGCGACATCGTGGTGATGTGCCCTGACATCGAGGCCTATGCGCCGCTGCTCTCGGCAACTTTCGGTCTGGCCGAGGAGTTCGCGACGGAGCTGGGCGTCGATNGCCGGTCAGGAGAGTTCCGAGGGGGAGCTCTGTCCCATCCGGGTCAGCGCTTGCGGATTCGGCTCGCTGATCGTTCGCTGCGCGAGACCAACCCCGTGCTTGGTGTGATCGCGTCCCTTCTCGATCTGGCCGATGGACGGTTGCGCGCCTCTTCTCTGGTCGATCTCGCCGCCAGATCTCCGGTTCGCAGGCGCTTCCGGTTCACCGATGACGACCTGGAGTTGATCACCGACTGGGTCGGCCGGGCCGGGGTGCGTTGGGGGCTCGACGGGGATGCCCGCTNNCGGCGTTCTCCTTGGGGAATCCAAGCCAACACCTGGCGCTCCGGGCTCGACCGGTTGCTGGTCGGCGTGGCAATGGACGAGGAGGAGCAACGCCTCTTCTCCGGGGTGCTACCCATCGACGATGTCGACTCCGGTGACATTGCTCTGGTGGGCCGGCTTGCTGCTCTGGTCGAAGCGGTTGGCGCAACCGTCATCGCGCTCCAGGACTGGAAGTCGCTGCCGGAATGGCTGACGGTGCTGGAGAGCGCGCTGGAAGCGTTGGTCGAGGTGAGCGCCGCTGACGGATGGCAAGTGACGCAGGCGCGGATGGAGCTTGCCGATCTCGCCGCCACCAGCTCCGATGTCGTTTTGAGCAGGCCACTGTCAGGCTCCGACCTTCGAGCGTTGCTCGAGGACCGGCTACGGGGCAGAGCCACCCGGGCCAACTTCCGGACCGGCAGTCTCACCGTGTGCTCGATGGTGCCGATGCGCTCGGTGCCGCACCGGGCAGTGATCCTGCTCGGTCTCGACGACGGGGTGTTCCCGCGAACCCAGCAGCTCGACGGGGACGACATCTTGGCACGTCGACCGCGGATCGGCGAGCGTGATCCGCGCAGCGAGGATCGCCAGCTTCTGCTCGATGCGCTGATGTCTGCGCAAGATCACTTCATTGCCTTCTTCACCGGCAACGACGAGCGCAGTGGGAGCCTGCGGCATCCGGCTACTCCACTGGCGGAGTTGATCGATGTGGCAAGGCAGACCGATCCCGAGTTCTCGGTCACACGCCACCCGCTTCAGCCGTTCGCCCCAGAAAATTTCGCCGGAAATTTCGCCGGGGATTCCACAGAGAGTTCTGCCGGGAACTCCGAAAGTACCGGCTCAGCGCCGTTCAGCTTCGACGTGTCGGCTGCACGTGGGGCCGTCGCGCTGCAACGGGCGACTATTGGAGGAGCAGCCTGGGCCGGCGGTTCGGGAGTCGCTGTTCCGTTCTTGCTCGAGTCGCTGGAGCCCGTCGAACAGCAGGTCATCGAACTCGAGAAGCTGCGCAAGTTCGTCGAGCGACCGGTCAAGGCGCTGATCAGAGACCGTCTCGGGATGGGCTTGGTCAATCTGGCCGACGACATCTCCGACGAGCTACCGGTAGAGGCTGGAGGCCTGGTCGAATGGCAAGTGGGCAATCGACTGCTCGCCTCGGCCTTGCGCGGCGAGGATCCAATGGTCGCCCGGCAAGCGGAACTGGCGCGTGGAAGTCTTCCACCCGGTGCATTGGGAGAACGTGCGATCGAGCCGATCACCGCGAAGGTCGCGCTCTTGCAGGCCGCAAGCGCTGAGGTCCGCCAAGGTGAGCCGCAAGTGGTCGACATTGCGATCTCCTTGTCGGACGGCACGCGCGTCGAGGGCGCGGTCNCCGGGGTTTACGGGCACACGCTGGTGCGCCTCGAATACTCCAAGCTCAAGCCCAAACACCGGATCGCCACCTGGCTCGACCTGCTCGCCCTGTGCACTGCCTACCCCGATCAGCCCTGGCGCTCGATCGTCTACGGCCGCGGTCGCGACGAGGTGGCCTGGTCACGGGTCGGCGCTCTGGGGCAAGAGCTTGCGCACGCATGCCTGGCCGACCTCGTCGATCTCTATCGCATCGGCCAGTGCTCGCCGCTTCCGGTGCCGATGGCCGCAGCTTCCCGCTATGCGCAAGCACGTCATCGAGGTCAGNCCCGTGCAGGCCGCGCTCGCCGTTGCCGAACAGGAGTGGCGGATCAAAGGACGTGAGGACAACGACTGGGGGAGTATTCCGAACCTGAGCATCAGTTCATCTGGCCGGATGGGAGCTTCACCTCCGTGCTCGCCGAGGCTCCCGTCCCCGGAGAGGCTCGCGGCGGCCTTGATGAGCCCAGCCGCTTCGGGGTGCTGGCGCGCCGCTTGTGGCATCCGCTCCTGATGCGCGAGGAGTTGGGATGAGCGTACTGGATTGGCCATGCTCAGCGCCCTCCCTGTGTCTGTCACCGGGGGCCTCACTGTGTTGCTGTCCTCGGGAGGGGATCGCATGACCGCCCCCATTGCCGATGGCACCCTCTCCTGGGGCGACNNTTCGATCTGACCGGACCGCTGCCGGAACAGGGCACCACCGTGCTACAGGCAAGCGCCGGTACCGGAAAGACGTACGCGATCGCATCCCTGGCTGCCCGCTACGTTGCCGAGGGTGTGCCGTTGGATCGGATCCTGATGGTGACTTTCGGTCGCGCTGCCACGGCGGAACTGCGAGACCGAGTGCGCAGTCGACTACGCGAGCTGCACGCGATGTTGGTGAGTGGGAACGAATCGGAGGATCCGGTCGCTGCGCTCCTCGCAGAGGGCTCGCAGGAAGACCTCGCGCTGCGGGTCAGCCGGTTGGCCGGTGCTGTTGCCGACTTCGATTCCGCCACGATCTCCACCACCCACGGCTTTTGCGCCCAGATGCTGCGCGTACTCGGGCTTCTCGCAGACACCGACGAGTCGGTGACCTTGGTGGAGACCGCATGGGACCTGGTCGATGACATCGCCGCGGATCTCTTCGTCGGCGCCTACGGTCGAAGCGACAGCGAAGTGCCCCAGCTGTCCTTCTCGGCGGTGCGGGAGATCGCCCGGGACGCGGTGCGTGACCCGATCGGAGTTCTCGAGCCGACCGATGAGCCGGCTGGCACCGTCCCTGCGGTGCGCGTGTCGTTGGCAACCCGAGTCCGGAGTGAATACGCCGCTCGCAAGCGCCGGGGCCGGATCCAGGACTACGACGATCTCCAGCTCGCGCTCGCCCGGGCCTTGCGAGATCCCGTCACTGGGCCGGTCGCCGTCCAACGGCTGCGGGAGCGCTACGAGGTGGTCCTCGTGGACGAGTTCCAAGACACCGATCCCGTCCAGTGGCGGATACTCTCCCAGCTGTTCCACAACAGCCATGTGCTGGTTCTGATCGGCGACCCCAAACAAGCCATCTACTCCTTCCGCGGAGGCGATGTCGATACCTACCTGCAGGCGACCGAACAGGCGGCAGCCGGGCAGACGCTGGCGGTCAACCGGCGCGCCGATGCGGCGCTCCTGGCCGGTTTGGAGGCGATCTTCGGCGCAGCTGCGCTCGGCGACCCGACCATCGCGGTCGCTCCCGTGGTCGCGCACCATCGGCAATCTCGCCTTGCCGGGGCCGCGCCGGTGCGGCTCCGGGTCGTCGATCGGATCGCGCTGCNNCACCCCGACCGGTCGTNNGGGCAGGCGAGCACTGCTGACCTGCGCAGCCACATCGCCCGCGACGTAGCCGCCGACATCGTCGAGCTGTTGAGTTCACCTGTCACCTTGAGCATGGCCGAGGACGCCGGGGCAAGGCCGGTAGGTCCTCGCGACATCGCAGTGCTGGTCCGCAAGAATTCCGAGGGAGCGCTGGTACGCGATGCTTTGCTCGCCGCCGGCGTCCCTGTCGTGCTCTCGGGCACCTCGAGCGTGTTCAGCACCGGAATCGCTCGGGATTGGCTCACACTGCTGGCGGCGTTGGAGCAGCCACAACGTTCGGATCTGGCTCGTGCCGCCGCCTTGACCGCCTTCGTCGGATGGACTGCGACAGACCTGGCGACAGCCGGCGACGAGCGCCTCGACGCGCACAGCGTCCGGCTGCGGTCATGGTCGCGGATAGCCGCAACCCGCGGTATCGCCGCATTGTTGGAGACCATCACGGCCACGACCGATCTGGCGGCCCGAGTCCTGGCTGCGNCCCGAGGGGAGCGTCGGTTGACCGATCTGCGTCATATCGGCCAGACCCTTCATGTCGAGGCAACCCGGCGCAACCTAGGGCTGGCCTCGCAGATCTCCTGGCTCGGTAAGCGGATCGAGGAGGCCGCGGCCGATATCGACGACGAGCGCAGCCGGCGGCTGGAGTCGGAGGCGGCCGCCGTGCAGGTGGTGACGGTCCATCGCAGCAAGGGCCTGGAGTACCCGATCGTCTACGCCCCGTTCTTGTGGGACAGGTGGGTCAACGACAAACGCGAGAGCCTGCTACTGCATCGCGACCATCAACGGATCCGCGACCTCGGCGGCCCCCGAGCCAGTCGGTATCGCGATCGCTGGCTGGCCTACGAGCAGGAGGACGCCGACGAGGACCTGCGGTTGGCCTACGTCGCCCTGACTCGTGCTCAGTGTCAGGTTGTGCTCTGGTGGGCGCCCGCGTACAACGCTGCGACGTCGGCGCTGCACAGATTGCTGTTCGCCGAGCGTGAGCACACCGTTGCCCCGGTGCGCCGACAACNNGGCGGGGAGCCGGCTGAAGGACGGGCTGCACCCCAGCTACTGTCGTACTCCGTCGGGGTGCCCACCGACCAACAGGCCTGGGCGAGGTTCGAGGCGCTACGTATCCGCGGGGCCCCGCATATCGAGGTGGCCCAGGCCCAAGCTCGCGAACCGGCTGTGTGGCAGCCACTCACAACCACTGCGAGCACGGTCCAGGCGCGTGCCTTCGACCGTGAACTCGACCTGAGTTGGCGCCGGACCTCCTACTCGGGGCTGACCGCGGGTCTGCACGAGCTGAGCGTGGGGCATTCGGGGAGTACCTCGGATCAGACGAGTGAGCCCGAGAACCCGGGCACCATCGATGAGCCCACTGTGNCTGGGGAGGTGATGCCCGCCAGGCCCGCCATGCCTACAGCGCCGCCCACGTCCAAGGCCAGGCCCATCGATGCAACCGGTCAGGAGCCGCTGGAGTCGCCGATGGGCGACCTTCCCCGCGGGGCCGACTTCGGCACGCTCGCCCACTCGGTGTACGAGAATCTCGACTTCACCTCCGTCGATCTACCTACGGCGCTCTTCGACCGCTGTGTGAGCCTGGACTCGATGCGGAGGGCCGGGGTGGCACCGCAAGAGCTCGCCGCAGCTATGCTTCCGTCCTTTCTGACCCCGCTGGGCCCGCTCGCCCAGGACAGACGCCTGGCGGATCTGCCGTTGCGAGACGTGCTTTCCGAGCTGGAGTACGAGTACCCCTCGGCANCTGCAACAGGACGCCGGATCCTGATGAGCGAGGTCGCCGATCTGTTGCGTATCCACCTCGCCGCTGACGACCCGATGCGGGCTTACGCCGAGGACTTGTCCGGAGCATTGGCCGACACCGTGCTGCGGGGGTACCTGNGGGGTTCANTCGATGCGGTGCTGCGAGTCGAGGTCGATGGCGCGCAGCGATTCGTGGTGGTCGACTACAAGACCAACTGGCTCGGATCCAGTGAGAACCTCACCACGGAAACCTATGACCGTGCGAGCTTGGTTGCGGCGATGCGGGAGGCGCACTACCCACTCCAGGCCTTGTTGTACTCGGTGGCGCTGCATCGCTTCCTGCGCTGGCGATTGCCCGGCTACGACCCGCAGGTCAACCTCGGTGGGGTGCTCTATCTTTTCGTGCGTGGCATGTGCGGTCCTGACACACCGCGCCAGGACGGCGTACCCGCCGGTGTCTTCTCCTGGGCGCTTCCGCCCACACTGGTCGTGGCTCTCTCCGATCTGCTGGCCGACCGCCTACCCACTGACCTGATCGAGGGTGGCAGTGATGCCTGAGTTGACTACCGCGTCGACCGGAGTGGAGTCCCTGACACCGTACGCCGAGGCGGGTGTGTTGGAGGCCGCCGATGTCCAGGTGGCAGCGGCCCTGACCCGGCTGATCGCCGAACCTCAACACCCCGATGTCGTACTCGCGGTGGCAATGGCGGTGCGCGCAGTGCGACATGGCTCGGTATGCCTGGAACTCGACCGGGTCGCCGAGAGCGTCGGTGTCGAGGATGCCGACGAGGAGACGCTGGCGCGATTGGAGGCGTTGGCCTGGCCCGAGGTAGGGGCCTGGTGTCAGCGACTGACGGACAGCTCACTGGTCGCCACAGCCAACGCCACCGGCATAGCCGGTGGCACCGGCGGGGTCTACCCGCTCCGTTTGGAGCAGGGCCTGCTCTACCTGGACCGCTATTGGCGCCAGGAGCGACTGATCGCAGAATTTGTCGATCGTCGCGCGAGCGCCGTCGAAAACGTCGACGAGCACGCACTCTCGGTCGCATTGCAGCGGCTGTTTCCCGACGAGCGCGATGAGCGACAGCGGGCGGCGGCCAGCACTGCGACCCGCAGCTGGAACAGCGTTGTCGCCGGTGGGCCGGGCACAGGTAAGACCACCACGGTCGCCAAGCTGCTGGCCGTGCTGTGCGCGCAACCCGGTCCGGCACCGCGGATCGCGCTGGCCGCGCCGACGGGCAAGGCCGCCGCCCGGCTATCGGAGGCTGTGCTGGCCACGATCGCGACCCTGGACGAGGTCGATCGCGCAGTGGTGACCGCACCTCAAGCCACCACCATCCACCGACTGCTCGGCTGGGTCCCGTCGCGTAACCGCTTCCGTCACAACCAATCCCATCGGCTGCCTTACGACGTGGTCGTGATCGACGAGGCGTCCATGGTTTCGATGACCCTGATGGCCAGGCTGGTCGAAGCATTGCGCCCGGACACGCGCTTGGTGCTGGTAGGTGACCCGGACCAGCTCGCCTCGGTCGACGCCGGTGCTGTGCTTCGCGACCTGACCGAGCGATCGACCATGGTCGACCATGTCGTGACGCTCTCGCGGGTGCACCGATTCGCCGGCGAGATCCACGAGCTCGCTTCCGGCATCCGGCAAGGCAATGCCGATCGCGTCATGGACGTGCTGCGCAACGGCAACGAAGTCGTGCTCACCGCGCCCGAGGAGGCGGCTGCGGTCCGCGAAGAGCTGGTCATGACGGGTCGAGCCGCTGCCGCCGCCGCAACCACCGGAGACGCCATGGGAGCGTTGGAGGCTCTGGAGCGACATCGGGTGCTCTGCGCCCACCGCGAAGGACCCTATGGCGTGACTCGTTGGTCCATGCTGGCCGATGACTGGCTACGCGAGGACGACCCGGAGCACCCGAGATTCGGGCTGTGGTACCCAGGACGTCCACTGATGGTCACCAGCAACGATCGCGAGCTCGGCCTGTTCAACGGCGATACCGGCGTGGTGGTGGCTTCGGGTGGTCGTCTGGTGGCTGCCTTCCGCTTCGGGGACGAGGCGCGTGAGATTGCGATCAACCGGCTCTCGGACGTGGTGACGGTCAATGCGATGTCGATTCACAAGAGCCAAGGCAGCCAGTTCGATGCCGTCACCGTCGTGTTACCGGACCCGACCTCTCCGCTGTTGACCCGCGAGCTTCTCTACACCGCAGTCACCCGCGCCAAAGAGCGGGTGCGCATTGTCGGCACCGAGGCCGCTGTGCGCGCTGCGGTCGACCGTCGCATCCAGCGAGCCAGCGGCCTACAGCGCGCATGAGGGCCCTGCCGCTGACTACGGGTCGACGCTCAGATCGAGAGCCACGCCGTGCTGTTCGCGGGCAGTAGGTTGTCGGTTACCTCGGTACTGGCAAGCAGGATCCGGGCGTCGTGGAGCTCGGCGGGCAGGCGCACCGGTTCGAAGCCGAAGTTCGTTATGCAGCAGAAGTCCGCGCCACGTCGATACGACAACACTCCCTCGGGAACCTGGTCCGATGTCAGCAGGTCGATGTCACCGCTGAGCCGGCGCCGGGTGGCGATGGCTGCTCGGTAGAGCTCCAAGGTCGAGCCGGTGGCATTGGTCTGCACAGTCACAGACAGGTCGGCCCAGTCGTCGGGTTGTGGGAGCCAGGTGTCGCGGTTGACAGCCCCCAGATCGGGACTGAAGTCGTACGACGGATGCTCACCACGCCAGGGAAGTGGCACTCGGCAGCCGTCGC
Source organism: Nocardioidaceae bacterium (assembly GCA_013693815.1). Taxonomy (GTDB): domain Bacteria; phylum Actinomycetota; class Actinomycetes; order Propionibacteriales; family Nocardioidaceae; genus SSC3. Next base: position 2,613,217 of record CP059259.1, on the reverse strand, counting down.
GGCCCAGCAGCGCACCCTCGGTCCGGACGAACACCGGATCCTCGCGTCGATCGGCCGGGATGTCGAGGTACTCCGGCAAACCGAGCTCATCGCCTTGATAGACGTAGCAGGATCCAGGCAGGCTGAACACCAGGAGTGCTGCCGCTCGGGCGCGCTGTAAGCCGAGCTCGGTGTCGACCTCGATGTCAGGCGCCTTCATCATCTCGTGCTGCAGGTCGAGGACTTGGTGCGCATTGAGCAGCCCGAGCCGGGTGGCTATCCGGGGNACGTCGTGGTTGCCGATCGCCCAGGGTGAGGCGCCCACCGGGACGTCGCCGGTGTAGGCGCCGGCGATCGCGGATCGCCATGCCGTGGCCTCCCAGGTCTTGCCGATCAACCGGAAATCGAACGACTGGGTCATCCCCGCATTGATCCAGCGCGCGGTGATCGAGGGGTCGTCGGCCCAGGTCTCACCGACCATGACGCGTTGCCCGGGNAATCCCTCGGTCCCGTAGGAGTCCATGACAGCGCGCCAGGAACGGTAGTGCTCGTCGAGCTCGGGCTGGTCCTGGTAGGGCGTGCCGTGCTGCCCCTGTGCGGCCGACCCGACCCCGGTGCCTACGGCGGGTGCGAGATCGGGGAGCCCGGCCTTCTTGTAGAGCGCGTTGCCGACGTCGACCCGGAACCCGGCCACGCCTTTGTCGAGCCAGAATCGCAGGATCTGCTCGAACATCGCCGGCACCTTCGGGTTGCGCCAGTTCCAGTCGGGTTGGGAGGAGTCGAACAGGTGCAGGTAGTACTGGCCGTCGGAGACCTGGGTCCAGGCCGAGCCACCGAAGAACGACGGCCAGTTGTTGGGGTGATCGCGGAAGATGAACAGGTCGCGTTCCGGGCTGTCGGCGGGAGCGGCCAAGGCCTGTTGGAAGAGCTCGTGCCGGTCCGAACAATGATTGGGCACGATATCGATGAGTACTCGAATGCCCAGCCGCGTGGCCTCGGCGAGCAGGGCGTCGAAGTCGGCCATGGTTCCGAATCGGGGATCGACCGCGTAGTAGTCCGAGACGTCGTACCCGCTGTCTTTCATCGGGGAGGGATAGAACGGGGAGAGCCACAGGGCGTCCACGCCGAGGTCGGACAGGTGCTCGAGGCGTTCGAGGATGCCGGCCAGATCGCCTTCACCGTCCCGGTCGGAGTCACGGAAGCTGCGCGGATAGATCTGGTAGACCACCGCGTCACGCCACCACTGCTGAGCGCCCATGGGCGTGACAGTACGCGAAAGCCCCGCCCGGCTTGATGGCCGAGCGGGGCTTGCAGCGGGCTTGAGGCTCAGGCTGCCTTGATGGCGGAGACGTCGAAGGTCAGCGTGACCTTCTCCGAGACCAGCACGCCACCGGCCTCCAGGGGAGCGTTCCAGTTGACGCCCCAGTCCTTGCGGTTGACCGCGACCGAGCCCTCGAAGCCGACTCGGTTGTTGCCGAACGGGTCGACAGCCGCGCCGGTGAACTCGAACGGAATGGTGACCGACTTGGTGGTCTCCTTGATGGTCAGGTCGCCGGTGACGTTCAGGTTCTCGCCATCGGCCTGGACCGCGGTGGAGACGAACTTGATCTCGGGGTAGGTCTCGGGGTCGAAGAAGTCGTTGGTGCGCAGGTGGCCGTCACGCTGCTCGTTGCCGGTGTTGACGCTGTCTACCTTGATGGTGACCTCCACGGAGGAGTCGGCCAGGCTGTCGGCGACGACGGCGGTGCCGGAGAACTCGGTGAACGAGCCACGGACCTTGGTCACCATTGCGTGCCGGGCGACGAAGCCGATGTGGGTGTGGGTGGGGTCGATGGTGTAGGTGCCGGCGGACAGACCCGCAGCGGCGATGGCGTTGGTCATGGTGACTCCTGTTGTCGTAATTACTTGAAGCTTGAAGTGACTCCAACTATGGCACGGAAAAGATGAAGCGTCAACTATTGGGTGTTGGTTCCTGCCAACAGCTGCAAGGTGTGTTCCCGGCCCGGGCTCACAGTGAGTGGATCTGCTGCCCGTGCCCCGGAGACCGGGTGGATCATCACTTCGTCGACACCGAACTGTTCCGCCAGCTCGGCCACGTCGATCTTGGCTTGCGCAGGATCGCCCACCACCCAGCGCCGTCGCATCGCGGCAGCCAGCCGCTCGTGCTGGGGCGGGACAACGGCAGCGGCAGCGTCCTCGACGCTGATCTGGGGAGTNAGCTCCTGTCCGGTGCGCAACGCGATCATCGCGAGCAGATAGGGACGAACCAGAGCCTCGGCCTCCTCGGCCGTGGCAGCGACACAGGCGTTCAGAGTGAGGAAGGTGCGCGGCTCCTGGCTCACTCCGGGACGGAACTGGCTTCGGTAGGTCACCAGTGCTTCTTCGGTGTTCTCTCCGGAGAAGTGGTGCGCGAAAACGTAGGGCAATCCAAGCTGCGCCGCCAACTGGGCCGAATACATCGACGAGCCGAGCAGCCAGGTTGCGGGCTCGCTGGTCGCCCGAGGAGTCGCGCGTAGGTCGTACCGCTTGTTGCTGACCGAGAGCGAGAACCCGTCCGGAGACATCATCGCGAGCACGTTCTCGACGTACTCGGGGAACCTGTTCACTGCGTCCGCCTCGACGCCGCCGCCATACCGCAGCGCCCANGTGGTCACCGGGTCGCTGCCCGGCGCCCGGCCGATGCCGAGATCGATCCGACCCGGATAGGCCGCCTCCAACAGTGCGAACTGCTCGGCCACCACCAGCGGCGCATGGTTGGGCAGCATGACTCCACCGGAGCCCACGCGCATCCGGGAGGTCGCGGCAGCCACCATCGCAATCAGGATCGCCGGATTGGTGGCAGCCACCGACGGCATGTTGTGGTGCTCGGCCAGCCAATAGCGCTCGTACCCGAGCTCGTCAGCCACCTTCGCCAACGAGAGCGAGGCAGTTAGGGCCTCGGAGGTGGATTGGCCGGCTCGCACCGGCACCAGGTCAAGGACGGACAGTTTCAGGTTGGTCACGAAGGGGCAACCGCAGAGCCACCCGGCTCATTCCGAGGCCTGGGTGGACAGGGCAATTGCCGCCTCCACGTCGGCTTTCCCAGGCGGCGCTGTCAGAATGCGGGCATGAACATGCTGGATTGGCCATGCCCAGCCCGCTCCCTGTGCTGGTTGCTGAGGGCCTCACTGTGTTGCTGTCCTCGGGAGGGGATCGCGTGACCGATGAGGCCCTTGCGCAGCCCAGTCCCGTTGAGCTCACCGTCCTCGACGGAGTGGGTCATATCGAGCTCAACCGCCCCGATGCGTTCAATGCCTTGGATCTGCCGCTGTCGGCGGCCCTCTACGACCGGATTCGGGCCGCCGATGAGGATCCGCAGGTCAAGGTGGTGCTGCTCAGCGGTCGGGGGCGGGCATTCTGCGCCGGCGGCGACGTCCGGTACATGGCTGCTGCCGAGGACCGAACCCAGGCGCTTGCCGAGTTGGCTGATGCCGCACACCAGGCCATCCGGGCACTCGCGGAGATTGCTAAACCGGTGATCGCTGTCGTACACGGCTCGGTTGCCGGAGGTGGGCTGGGGCTCACCTGCTCGGCCGACCTCGTCCTGGCCGGGGAGTCCACCAAGTTCGTGGCCGCCTACGCTGGGATTGCGGTCACCCCGGACTGCAGCAGCACCTGGGGCCTGCCCCGGATCATCGGGGAGCGCCGTGCGATGGAACTCGTGCTGCTCAACAAGCCGTTGAGCGCAGCCCAAGCGCTCGACTGGGGATTGGTCAATCGACTTCATCCCGACGACGAGGTTCTCGCGCAGGCCCAAGCACTCGCCGTGACGCTCGCCGCCGGTCCGGCAGCTGCAGCTCTGGGTGTGTCACGACGTCTGATCCGAGACTCTGCGCACCGCACCTTGGCCGAACAGCTCGAGGCCGAGTCGGCATCGATCGCGTACCACGCCGGCACGCCTGAGTGTGCGGCGCTGATCGAGGCGTTCGTATCACGCTGAGCCAGTAACGCGCACCGCAAGCCCGGTCAAGGTGTCAGGCGAACAGCACGATCGCGCCGGCCACCGGGACGATCAAGGCCAGTGTCAGCCAAGCGCTCAACACTCGGTGCTGGTGGATCAGTAGCGCTGCGGTGATCGATATGAACGAGAACGCGGTCCCGATCAGCCAAAGCCCGATCTGGCGCGGTCGCTCGTCGATCGCCCAGGCCAGCGCCATCAGACCGATCGACAGGTGCATGATCGTCGAGCCGGCGAGGATCGACATCACCCAGCGCTGCACGGAAGTCAGCGTCATCGGCTCGCTGCGAACCTGGCGTGGTTGCCCGGGCGTCATCAGATGCCGGGCTTTCCGCGGACCCGGGAGGTGGTGTTCGCGCGTACCGGATCGCTGCCACTCATGAGCGTAATTCTTGCATCTGGCTGTACGACGGTTCGCATGGGTTGCGCTGGTAGCGTCACGTTCCTATGACGCTCCCCATGATGGTCGGTGACCCGGCCCTGGATCAGCAGCGACGACGAGCACTACGCAGGATGCGGGCAGTGGCGGTCTCGCTGCTGATTCTGGCGGCCGTGGTCTACCTGTTGACCCGCGATCGGGGCGGGTTCTGGGGATTCGTCAACGCCGGGGCCGAGGCCTCGATGGTCGGTGCGATTGCCGACTGGTTCGCCGTGGTGGCTTTGTTCAAGCATCCGTTGGGCATCNCGGTGCCGCACACCGCGCTGATCCCCAAGCGCAAGGACGACCTCGGGCGAAGCTTGGAGGAATTCGTCGGTGAGAACTTCATGCAGGAGCAGATCATCCGAGACAGGTTGGCTGTGGCCGAGCTCGCGCGCAAAGCAGGGGACTGGCTCAGCGACCCGGACAATGCAGCCCGCGTGGTGCGTGAGGGTTCAGCCGTGGCGAGGGTGGGGCTGGCGCGGATCAAGGACGAGGACATCTCGGCCTTGATCACCGATGTCCTGATACCCCGGTTTCAGGCCGAGCCACTCAGCCCGATCGCCGGCAGCCTGCTCAAAGAGATCGTCGCCGACAAGGCGCATCACGCGCTGGTCGATCTGACCGTGGACGAGCTGCTGTCATGGCTGCGTGCCAACGAGGAGACCTTCGCAGATCTGGTCATCGAACGGGCGCCCTGGTGGACGCCTCAAAAGCTGAACCGGAAGGTCGTCCACCGACTGCACATCGAGTTGGTCACTTGGCTCGACGAGATCAGCGGCGATCCGTTCCACCCGGCCCGAGAAGCGCTGGACCGACTGCTCGGTCAACTTGCCGACGATCTGCTGGAGGACCCCGAGGTCCAGCTGCGCATGGAAGCGCTCAAAGAGCGTGTCCTGGGCCACNCCCAAGTCGCCACGACAGCGGTCTCGTTGTGGCAGGCGCTGCGGCGGGTTCTGGATGACTCGCTTGCCGACGAGGACGGCCTGCTGCAGCTACGGGTACGCCAGGAGCTGGTAGACCTGGGTCTGCAGCTCCGCACTGATCAGGCCCTGCGTGAGAAGGTCGATCGGGGTATAGCCGACTTCGCAGTCTTCACCGTGGAGCGTTATGGAAGCGATGTGACCGCCGTGATCACCCACACGATCGACCGCTGGGACGGCAACGAGGCCAGCCGCCGCATCGAGCTCTTCGTCGGCAAGGACCTGCAGTTCATCCGGATCAACGGCACGATCGTCGGCGGGCTCGTCGGAGTCCTCATTCACACCGTGAGCGTGTTGGTATGACGAATCCGGTACGGATCGTCGAGATCCGCGAGGACACCATCCGGCTCGGACAGTTTCTCAAATTGGCCGACCTGGTCGAGCAGGGTTCCGATGTGCGGCCCTTGGTGCAGGACGGGCAGGTGCAGGTCAACGGCGAGGTCGAGACCAGGCGCGGTCGGCAACTGCGCAAGGGCGACGTCGTCCAGGTCGGTGGGCTCACGGCGCAAGTCGGCTGAGCAGCGCCGGTTCCGACGACCGGGTCAGCTCACATCGAGCAGATCGACCACGAAGATCAACGTCTCACCTGGGCCGATCACACCACCGGCGCCGCGGTCGCCGTAGGCCAGATGCGGCGGGATTACCAGTTTGCGCCGTCCGCCGACCTTCATCCCGGTCACCCCGGTGTCCCACCCAGAGATGACCTGCCCGACACCGAGCCGGAACTGCAGCGGTGAGCCACGGTCATAAGATGCGTCGAACTGCTCACCGGTGGAGTGGGCGACCCCGACGTAGTGGACGCTGACGGTGTTCCCAGCGGTTGCCTCGGCACCTTCGCCGACGGTGACGTCGGTGATCTCGAGATCTGCTGGNGGAGGGAAGTCGGGNAAGTCGATCTCGGGTTTGTCCATGAGTGGTGAGGCTCTGCTTTCTGATGTGCTGAGTTGGTCAGGTCTGTTGGGAGTGCACGAAGGAGTCGAGTTGATCGCGCTCGAACTCGAGCTCGCTCATCCGGCTCTTGACCACGTCTCCGATGGAGATGATGCCAGCCAGGCTGCCCTCGACCAGCACCGGGACATGCCGGATCCGGTGGTCGGTCATCAACTGCATCAGCTCATGCAAGGCCTCGGAGGGCTCAGCGGTGCGTACTTCGACGGTCATGATCGCCGAGACGGGCGAGTCCAGGACGCTCTCGTCATTCCCGAGGTGGCGCACGACATCGCGCTCGGACACGATTCCGGCCACAGCCAGTCCGTCGGGACTCACGACGAGAGCGCCGACATTATGCTCCGCGAGCAGTGCGACGAGTTCGCGCACCGTGGCCTCGGGNGAGATGGTGACCACATTCTGAATCGGCTTGTTCGCCAGGACTTCGCTGATCCTCATACACCGAGCCTAGGCGCGCTAGACCAGAAGGGCCACCCTTCGGGCCGGAGCGACGGTCAGAAGACCGTACGGATCAGCTTCTTGTTGACGAACTCGTCCATACCGAAGCGTCCGAGCTCGCGACCGAACCCGGAGCGCTTGATGCCGCCGAACGGCAGCTCGACGCCCTCGGCGCCGACCGCGTTGACGAACACCATGCCCGCGTCGATCTGGTTGGCGACTCGCTGGGCTTGGTCGGCGTCGGGGGTGAAAACATAGGACCCCAGCCCATAGGAGGTGTCGTTGGCCAACTCGACCGCGTGCGCCTCGTTGCGGGCCTTGAACACCATCGCGACCGGCCCGAACAGCTCCTCGCGGGCCGCGGGATGGTCGGGGTCGATGTCGGTCAGCACGCCGGTCGGGAAGAACGCGCCCTCGCGAGATCCATTGCTGGCCAGCGTGGCGCCGGAAGCGACAACGGCGTCGACCTGCTGCTCCAGCCGCTCGGCCGCAGCCTGGGACGAGAGCGCGACCGGCTCGCGGGCGAGGATGCTGTCGGTGAACTTCCGGACGAAGTCGCCGTAGAGGTCCTCCTGCACGATGAACCGCTTGGCTGCGTTACAGGCCTGGCCGCCGTTCTCGAACCGTCCGTCGATGGCCGCCTCGATAGTGGCGTCGAGGTCGTCGGTGCCGAGCACGATAAACGGATCGGACCCACCGAGCTCGAGGACGACCTTCTTCAGGTTTCGGCCGGCGATCTCCGCGACCGCTGCGCCCGCGCGACCGGAGCCGGTCAGCGAGACGCCTTCGACATACGGGTTGGCGATCGCATCGGCGATCTGCTCGTTGGTGGCGTAGATGTTGACGTAGGCGCCCGTGGGGAAGCCGGCCTCGTCGAAGATCTTCTGCATCGCCTCGGCGGACTCGGGGCACTGCGGTGCGTGCTTGAGCACGATCGTGTTGCCGATCGCGAGGTTCGGGCCGGCGAACCGGGCGACCTGGTAGTAGGGGTAGTTCCACGGCATGATGCCGAGCACGACACCGATAGGTCGGCGCTGGATCACTGCGCTGCCGGTGCCGTCGAGCAGCTCGATCGGCTCATCAGCCAGGAACCTCTCGGCGTTGTCGGCGTAGAACTCGTAGATCGCCCCGCTGAACTCGGCCTCACCAACGGCCTGGTCCATCGGTTTGCCCATCTCCCGGCTGATGATCTCGCCGAGCTCTTCGGCGCGCTCGTTGTGCAGCCGGGCTACCTCGCGGATCAGCGCTGCCCGGTCGGCCACCGACGAGGTACGGCCCCAGCTCAAGTACGCGCTATGGGCGCCGTCGATGGCAGCTTCGACCTGGTCGTCGGTTGCGGTCGGGTAGGTCTTGAGCACTTCACCAGTNGCGGGGTCGGTGACGGTGTAGAGGTCCACGGGCGGTTTGCCTTTCTGGTGAGGTCGATGGTGCTGAGTGTTCCCCGCAGATCGGTGGAACGCAACGTCTCGTCAGGCTAGGTTGTCGTGACTTATAGGCGCTGGCAACCTCTCTTACCTGCGCGTCGGAGTGTTTGCGGTTAGTCGGTGTCAGGGTCGGGGACCGAGGACAACCTGCGGCGCGCGGACAGATCCAAGACAGCTCCGTCGGCCGGCGCCGGGGTATCGGGGTCTTCGACCGAGCCGATAAAACCCAGTGCGGAGTCGTGCAGGATGCCGTTGCTGGCCAGGGCATTGCCCGACCAGGGTCCGTCACGACCGTCCAGGCCGGTGAAACGCCCACCTGCCTCCCGAACGATCACATCGAGCGCGGCCATGTCGTACAACTCCAGCTCCGGCTCGGCGGCGAGATCGACCGTGCCCTCGGCAAGGAGCATGTAGGACCAGAAATCACCGTAGGCCCGAGTGCGCCAGCATCGCCGCATCAGCGCCATGAAGTCGTTCAGACGGCCGCGTTCCTCCCAACCGCCGAGACTCGCGTACGACAAAGAAGCGTCCTCCAGGCGGCGCACGTCCGATACCCGACAGGGGGCTGCCCTCATCAAGGACTTCCCGGTGAACGCGCCACCGCCCTTCATCGCCCACCAGCGCCGGTTGAGCATCGGCGCCGAAACCACGCCGAGGACCACTTCCTCGTCGACCGCGAGTGCGATCAGCGTGGCCCAGACCGGGACGCCTCGTACGAAGTTCTTGGTGCCGTCGATCGGGTCGATGATCCAGCGCCGCGGGCCACCGCCGCTGGAGCCGGTCTCCTCACCGAGCACGGCATCGCGTGAGCGGCTGCGCGACAGCGTGCGCCGGATCGCGTCCTCGACCGCCTTGTCCGCATCGGTAACCGGGGTCAGGTCGGGTTTGGTGGCGACGTGGAGGTCTTGTGCCTGGAACCTGCTGGTGGTCAGCGAATCCGCGTCATCGGCCAGAACATGGGCCAAGCGCAGATCGTCGGTGTAGTTGGTGGGCACGCCATGAGGGTAGGCCATCACCGCGACCGGACCTGGTCGATGTGCTCTCAGTAGCCGGCGGTGTCGCGGCTGGCGAGTAACCGGCGGAACGATTCGGCTCGGCTGACTTGCAGATCGCTGGCGGCCTCGTCCAGGCCGCACTCGGGCTCGGCTTCAGCATGGGTGCAGCCGCGGGTGCACAGATCGGTGAGCTCGTCGAGATCGGGAAANGCGTGGATCAGATGCGCGGTTTCGACGTGGGCGAGGCCGAAGGAGCGGATCCCGGGAGTGTCGATGATCCATCCACCACCTGGCAGCGGCAGCATCAGCGCTGAAGTGGAGGTGTGCCTTCCGCGGCCGGTCACCTCGTTGACATGACCAGTGGCGCGGTCGGTGCCCGGGACCAGTGCGTTGACCAGGGTGGACTTGCCGACTCCGCTGTGCCCGAGCAGCACACTGGTACGCCCTCGCAGCAGCGCGCGAATCGGGGAGACATCGGCACCGCGTTCGGTCACCACATAGGGCACATCCAACGGACCGTAGGTCTGCAGCAACTCATCAGGCGACGCCAGGTCGGCTTTGGTCAGCACGAGCAGCGGATCCATGCCCTCGTCGTAGGCGGCGACCAGCGCGCGATCGATGAGCCCGACTCGCGGCTCAGGATCGGCGAGCGCAACCACCACGACCAGTTGATCGGCGTTGGCGACAAGTATCCGTTCCACCGGATCGTCGTCATCGGCGGTGCGACGCAAGGTGCTGGTGCGCTCGTCGATGGAGACGATGCGGGCCAGCGTTCCTGGATCTCCGGAAGTGTCGCCGACCAATCGGACCCGGTCTCCGACGACCACGCCTTTGCGGCCCAAGGGCCGTGACTTCATCGCCATCACTGTACGGTCCTCGACTGCGCAGGTGAATCGGCCGCGATCGACGGTGGTGACCAGGCCGGGAACGGCATCGGCGTAGCTGGGCCGCTCTTTGGTGCGAGGACGGGTGCGCCGCCGTGGCCGATCGAACGAGTCGGGATCGACGCGCTCGTAGTCCTGGCTGCGGGGCACGGGTCAGGCCTCTGTCACGGCGGCGGACCAGGCTTGGTCGATNTCGGTGAATGTCTTGCCGGTGGTGGCGATGTTCTCGATCAGGACTCCCTCGACGCCAAGCCCGAGGATCACGCCCGCATGCGCCATTCGGTGATCGGCGTAGGTGTGGAATACGCCACCGGTCAAGGGACGTGGGTTGATGTGCAGGCCGTCCGCAGTCTCGGTCACCTCACCGCCGAGTGCGTTCAACTCCGTGGCCAGTCCAGTTAGTCGGTCGGTCTCGTGCCCGCGAATATGAGCGATTCCACGCAATGTCGACGGGCCATCGGCGAGCGCACACAGGGCGGCCAAGGCCGGGGCGAGCTCGCCGACGTCATGCAGGTCCAGATCGACGCCGACCAGGTCGCCGCCGGTGACCGTCAAACCGGAGTTGTCCAACGTGACTGTGGCACCCATCCGGGTCAGGATCTCGCGCAACGCATCACCGGCCTGGGTCGTGCGCTGCGGCCACCTCGGCACGGTCACGGTCCCCTTGGTGACGGCGGCGATGGCGAGGAAGGGGGCGGCATTGGAGAGATCTGGCTCGATGGTGATGTCGGTCGCTGCGACGATGCCTGGGAGAACGCGCCAACAGGATTCGCCTGATTCCGTCACGACTTGGTGGTTGCGCAGCGCCTCCAGGGTCATCTCGATGTGAGGGAACGACGGCAACCGCTCACCGACATGTCGTACTTCGATCCCTTGTTTATAGCGGGGACCTGCGAGCAATAACGCCGAGATGAACTGTGACGAGGCCGAGGCGTCGATCTCCACAACGCCGCCTGCCACAGCTCCCGTCCCATGCACGGTGAACGGCAGGCGGTCACCGGTCACCTGGACGCCGAGCTCGCGCAACGCCTGCAACACCGATTCCATTGGCCTGGTACGCGCNATGGGGTCACCATCGAACCGCGCATCCCCGGTTGCCAGCGCGGCAATCGGCGGAACGAATCGCATCACGGTCCCAGCCAGCCCGCAGTCGATCGTTGCCGGACCTCGCAGTTCTCCCGGGGCGACCATCCAGTCCGGTCCTGACGTGTCCACGCTCGCCCCGAGCGCTGTCAACGCCGCTGCCATCAGTGAGGTGTCCCGAGACGCCAGCGCACCTCGCACGCCCGAGGGGCCGTCGGAGATCGCGGCCAGGATCAGCGCCCGATTGGTGAGCGATTTCGAGCCTGGGAGGACGACCTGAGCATGCACCGGGCCGGAAGGTGTCGGTGCCGGCCACAGGTCGGACAGTTCGAGATCGCTCATCGCCGACTCAGGATATCGACCAGGCTCAGCAGACGAAGATAGGTGGATCGAGGCTCAGCCCGAGAACCAGCCCACCTGCGCTGAATCGCGATTGTTCGAGGGGTCGGAGTCGTACTCTGCCGGGACACTGATCGTTACGGTCACGGTCACCTTGTCGTTGAGACCGAGGAAGCCGATCCACATGTCGACCACGCCGGAGAACGACCCGGTGACGTTGCACTGGAAGGCCATGGAGTCGCCGGATACCCGGCTGCAACCAGCTGGAGGATTCTGGAGATAGACCAGGCTCCGGTTGGAACTCAGCCGGAACACCACAGGAACTGTCTTGTCCTTCGGCAAGCCGGTGACATTGACCCGGAAGCGGCCCAATCCCGAGCCGAGGTTCTCGCCGCTGACCTTGACCGCGGCGTCGTACGTGGGTGTGGGCTCGGTGGGGGTCGGTCCGGTCGGTGTTGGTTCCGTGGGTGTGGGTTCGGTGGGGTCGGGCCGGTCGGTGTTGGTTCCGTGGGTGTGGGTTCGGTGGGGTCGGTCCGGTCGGTGTTGGTTCCGTGGGTGTGGGTTCGGTGGGGGTCGGTCCGGTCGGTGTTGGTTCCGTGGGTGTGGGTTCGGTGGGGGTCGGTCCGGTCGGTGTTGGTTCCGTGGGTGTGGGTTCGGTGGGGGTCGGTCCGGTCGGTGTTGGTTCCGTGGGTGTGGGTTCGGTGGGGGTCGGTTCCGTGGGTGTGGGTTCGGTGGGGGTCGGTCCGGTCGGTGTCGGTTCCGTGGGTGTGGGTTCGGTGGGGGTCGGTCCGGTCGGTGTCGGTTCCGTGGGTGTGGGTTCGGTGGGGTCGGTCCGGTCGGAGTTGGTTCCGTGGGTGTGGGTTCGGTGGGGGTCGGTCCGGTCGGTGTCGGTTCCGTGGGTGTGGGTTCGGTGGGGGTCGGTCCGGTCGGTGTCGGTTCCGTGGGTGTGGGTTCGGTGGGGTCGGTCCGGTCGGTGTCGGTTCCGTGGGTGTGGGCTCGGTCGGTGTCGGCCCAGTCGGAGTTGGTTCCGTGGGTGTGGGCTCGGTGGGGGTGGGTTCGGTGGGGGTCGGCCCAGTCGGAGTTGGTTCCGTGGGTGTGGGCTCGGTGGGGGTGGGTTCGGTGGGGGTCGGCCCAGTCGGAGTTGGTTCCGTGGGTGTGGGTTCGGTGGGGGTCGGTCCGGTCGGTGTCGGTTCCGTGGGTGTGGGTTCGGTGGGGGTCGGTCCGGTGGGAGTCGGCTCCGTAGGCGTTGGCTCGGTGGGTGTAGGCGTAGTCGGGGTGGGTGTGGTAGGCGTGGGTTCTGTCGGCGTCGGCGTCGGGGGCTGGGGGCGCTTCGGTGGCGTGAAGGTGAAGGTCACCGTGTTGTTGGCGGCCTTGGGGTCGCGGTATCCGGGCAACGACACCCGTACGGTCAGCCGGTCCCTCTTCAACGTGGCCGGGTAGGTCAACTGGAGGGTCGCCGAGAAGCGCTTGGGTGCAAGCAACAGGACAGCCTTGCCACCCGTGCCCTTGCCGGTCAGACACTGGGCCTGGCTGCGCTTCTTGGCGGACACGCTGCAGGCGCCCTTGCCTGCCTTGAACTTCACCTTCCCCGACTTCGAGGACAGATCAACACGCACAGGAACGGCGGTCGGGGAGCCCGGCGACGCCGAGCACCACGGAATCATCGACGACCTTTGCAGAAGTCAGCCTCAGGTTCGCGGTCGGGCGCTTGTCGTTCTTCTTGTCTTTGTCTTTGTCTTTGTCGCCGTTGCCTCCGCCGCCACCCCCATTGCCGCCGCTCCCGTTGCCGTCGCCGCCCCCGTTGCCGCCGTCGCCGCTCCCGGTTCCGTCGCCACTGCCGGTGCCGCCGCCATCTCGTCCAGGTCCGCTGCCGGGGTTGTCATCCGAACTGCCATTGCCACCCTCGGAACCGGAGCCATCGCCGTTGGCGTTGTCGCCGGAGCCGTCATCAGGATCACCTGAGTTGCCGTCCGGGTCACCGAAGGGACCACCAACGCCACCATCCGGCCCTTGGCCGTTCCCAGGGTCGTATCCGGTGCCATAGCCGCTGCCGGGTCCACCTTGCCCCGCGCCCTGGCCGGTTCCGCTGCCAGGATCTGCGGAGCCGGCAGCCCCGGACTGACTGCCAGGTCCATTGCCGTCCGGGCCAGTGCGATGTGCAGCCGGTGAAGCGCCGTTGCCGGAGATGGTCATGGCTATCACGGTCACTGCGGCCACGCTGGCTGCTGCCGCGCCAGCAGCGGCCACGGTCAGGTTGCCCAGCACCGCGTCTTTGGCGCGGTCGAAGACAGCCAAGACACCAGTGGTCGCAGCCACGCCCGTACCGGTGCTGGCCAGATAACCGGTGGCGGCACCGCCGAGCAGTAGCGGCGCGATGATCGCCCGCAGGTTGGAGTTGACCTCGCTCAACTCCGCATACATCGCGGTGCAGCGAGCACAGTCGTCCAGGTGAGCCTTGACCTTGGCGCTGTCTCGTTTGGCCAGGCCCCTCGCACGTAACCGCCGAGGTGCTCGTTGACCCAACGGCACTCGGTGTCGGCGGTTTCAGCCAAGTGCTGGGTCAAGAACGCCTGTCGTAGGCCCTCTCGGGCTCGGTAGGCCAATGCGGAGACGGAGTTGGCGCTCATCCCGAGTAGTGGCGCGATATCGGCGGGTTTTTGGCCCTCGACCTCCAGGTGCCACAGCACGAGTTGCCAGCGCTCCGGCAACGAGGCGAAGGCCTTCGCGGCTGCACCCGACTCGAAACCGGCTACCGCGGTGTCATGGAAAGGCACCCCGGGATCGAACGGGGTCAGATCATCGGTTGTGGTCAGTTTCGCCTGGCCGCGGAGCTTGTCGACATGCAAGCGACGAATTGCGGTGAGTAGGTAGGCCCGGAAGGCGACATCGGGGCCGCCCCGTTCTGCAGCACCGTCATCACCTTGGTGAACGCCTCGGAAACCAAGTCGTCGACGTCAGGTCCCCGGACCAGCTGGCGCCCCAGCCGACGCGCAGCCTCGACATGCCGCTCGAACAACTCGCCGTACGCGTCAAGGTCGCCCCCGCGCACTCGAGCGATCAGCTCGGCGTCGCTGGGGGCGTCGGTGCCGGTAAGTAGTTCAGTCATGGTGCCTATGAGACGGTCGACGGGGGCAAATCTGACGCCTTAACGCTACCCCGAAGATGGGGGCGCGAAATTTCTTTCGAAATTTCTTCCTCGAACCGCGTCATAACCTCCGCAGTGCTCCGTTTCCTCATCACAAGCAGGCCGTTGCGGGGAGCGGCCGGCACTGGACCAGAAGGGAGGGGCGATGCCGAGTTTCACTTCGCTCAATCGCCGACGGTCCGAGCCGGTCCGGATACCAGGGCAAGCGCTGACGGAGGCCGAGCGTGCGATGCTGCCGCGCGGATTCGAGGCGGTTTGGGAGGCCCTGGTGTCCGACACCGACGTCGCTGCTGCGAGCGCCGAGGTGGGGCGGACGTACGCACTGTCGGGTGCCTCGTTGNGGGAGGCACTCGACGGCCTACACGCGACGTGTGCGCGGGTCCTGGGGAGGGAACCCGCGTACGCGTCCGTCAAGGCGCTGTCTCTCGCCTGGAGCGAGGCGACCCTGGAATTCTTGAACCAGCTCTCGTGTGAGGACCCGCTGACCGGCATGGCCAGCTTGGCTCACGTTCGTACCCGTCTCTCAGAGATCTATCGCGAGGCGGAGAACGCCGGACATGACGTGCGGACCCGAGAGGCGCTGGTAGTGGTCGAGGTGCGCAGCGTCGCTGACGATCATCTGAGTCGCGCGCTGACCCTCGCGCAGGTGGCTGATGCCATTCGCACGGTCTTCTCCGGTGGCGAGACGATCGGGCGTGCCGGTGCGGTCCGCGGAGTCGCTGTCGTGCACCGACGCTACGAGCTTGGCGGCGCGGTGGCCGTCCTGCGTGAGTACCTCGCCGATCTGGGCTTGAGCGAACCCGATGTGCGGGTATGGATCGAAGGCTTGCCGGGAAGTTTCGAGTCCGCCAGCCGGCTGCTGGACGAACTGGCTCGCTGATCTGGGATCGGTTCGGGCCTGCTGATTGGCTCGATGGGCTCAGTACTCTGAGGCCATGTGCGGACGGTACGTCTCGACCCGGGGACCGGACGATCTGATCGATGAGTACGACATCGACCAAGTCCTGATCGAGGAGCCGCTTCCGCCCGACTACAACGTCGCGCCGACCAAAGAGGTCTATGCGGTGATGGAGCGAGTCGGTCAGTCATCCTCGTCGACACCTGCACAGCCGACCGGGACCGCAGAGTTGTCGGGGCCACGTCGACAGCTACGGGCCGTGAGCTGGGGGCTGGTGCCGTTCTGGGCGAAGGATCCCCGCATCGGTAGCCGGATGATCAACGCCCGGATGGAGACATTGATCGAGAAGCCTGCCTTCAAGCGGGCGTTTGCCAAACGGCGTTGTCTGGTGCCGGCCGACGGCTACTACGAGTGGTACACCCCGCCGACGGGCCGANAGACGCGGGCAGGCAAACCCGTCAAGCAGCCGTTCTACATCCGGCCCAAGGATGATGCCGGCCTCGCCATGGCCGGCCTTTACGAGATCTGGAAAGACCCGACCCGCGACGACGATGACCCACACCGCTTCAAGTGGACCGTCACGATCATCACCACCCGAGCCGAGGATGCCGTTGGCCACTTGCACGACCGTATGCCGCTGCTGGTGGAACGGGACCGCTTAGCCGAATGGCTCGATCCGGGTCCACATGACGCGGGCGAACTGCTCGACATGCTGGTCCCGGCGGCGCCCGGGTTGTTGGAGGCCTACCCGGTCTCGAGGTTGGTGAACAAGGTCGACAACAACGGCCCCGAGCTGATCGAGCCACTCCCGCTCGAGCCGGCCCAGGTGTCACCCTCGAACCCGAACCTGGAAGATCCCATCCCGGAAGATCTCACCCCAGAAGATCCCACATTGGGGATTGGTGAGATCGGTGGTGCGGACCGTCCGGACTCCTCGCGGTCCGGCTCGGTTCCACATCAGCCGAGCCTCTCGGTCCCCTCGAGCTCCGGGAGTCCCGGGAGTTCGGAGTCCCATCGCCACGCTCGTGGTCAGCCACGGCGCAGGTGGAGGCGTCGATGCCCCGGACCTGGTCGCTTTGGCGACTCAACTCCCGGGCGCGGGCATCTCCGTCCTTCGGTTCGAACAGCCCTGGCGGGTAGCCGGAAAGAAGATCGCGCCAGCTCCGACGATTCTGGACGAGGCGTTGCTCGCGGCGGTTCGCACTTTGCGTCCTCGTACGCCGATGTTCCTCGGCGGTCGCAGTGCAGGAGCCCGAGCTGCCTGCCGCAGCGCGGCTGAGCTGGGCGCATCCGGGGTGCTTGCGTTGTCCTTTCCGTTGCATCCGCCCGGAAAGCCCGAGCGGTCGCGCTTAGAGGAGCTCCTCACGGCCGACGTGCCGGTATTGGTGATTCAAGGGNAGAGCGACCCCTTCGGTGGACCCGGTGAGTTCCCGGCCGGAACCGACCTGGTCGTCGTGCCGGGTGGGGATCACTCGTTCAAGGTGCCGCGGCGGGTTGGGGTGAGTCCTGAGCAGGCGATGGACATCATCGTCCAGGGCACGATCGATTGGATTACTCGACTGGTCGGGAATCTGGACTGACTCCGCAGTGTTGCCCTGGTGTGTCAGCTGCAACCCTCACGCCATCGAAATCGGCCACGCGCCAGCTAGGCTGGCTCACGATGCCAGACGACAACAATCCCACTGACTCCACAGGGACCGATTCCGCCGACGAGCTTTCGGTCGGCGGATCCGAGACCGACGCAGAGCGCTCCGCGCGCTTCGAGCGCGATGCCCTGCCGTTCCTCGACCCGCTGTATGCAGCCGCGCTTCGGATGACGCGCAACCCACAAGACGCCGAAGACCTCGTGCAGGAGACGTTCGCGAAGGCGTACATGTCCTTCCACCAGTTCAGGGAAGGCACCAACCTCAAGGCCTGGCTTTACCGGATCTTGACCAACACCTTCATCAACACCTACCGCAAGAAACAGCGCGAGCCGCAGCAGTCGATGAGCGAGGACGTCGAGGACTGGCAACTCGCGCGCGCTGAGTCGCATACCTCCTCGGGATTGAAGTCCGCGGAGATGGAGGCTCTGGAGCACCTGCCCGACAGTGACGTCAAAAGCGCGCTGGCGGCGTTGCCTGAGGAGTTCCGGCTCGCGGTCTACCTCGCCGATGTCGAGGGTTTCCCGTACAGGGAGATCGCCGACATCATGGAGACGCCGATCGGCACCGTGATGTCGCGACTGCACCGGGGACGTCGACAACTGCGAGAGCTCTTGGAGGACTACGCGGCTGAGCGTGGACTCACCGGTGCGGGCAAGACGAGGAGCATGTCATGAGTTGCGGCGACTCGCACGGGCACTGCGCGGAGTACATCGAGCGGCTGTACGTCTTTATCGACAACGAGCTCGCCGAGGCAGACCACGACACTATCCAGCAGCATCTGGACGAGTGTGGTGACTGCCTGAAGGAGTACGACCTGGAGACCACGGTGCGGGCGTTGATCAAGAAGTCCTGCGCCGAGACCGCCCCGGACGAGTTGCGTCAACGGGTGCTGTGGTCCATCCGCCAAGTGCAGATCACGATCACTGAGTCCTAGAGGCTGCGCTCGTGTAGCCGCACCTGCTCATCGCGGCTCATCCGCTGAGGGTGAGTCAGTCAGCGAGGCGCGGGACTAGCGTGACTTCCGGATTGTAGGAATCTTTCGGGAGGTGCTGCGATGACAGACGCGAAGCCCGTCTTCAACGGCGTGATCAAGCTCGATGTACGCGACTCGGTTCCGGACTGGGCGCCGTACGAGTTGACCAGGGCCAAAGAGGGCGTCCCGAATGTCCTCATCGTGTTGTACGACGACACCGGCATGGCGTGCTGGTCACCCTACGGGNGTCGGGTCAATATGCCGACCGCGCAGCGCCTGGCCGACAACGGGCTCATCTACACGCAATGGCACACCACCGCGCTGTGTTCGCCGACGCGCTCGTGCTTCCTGACCGGGCGCGACCACACCACGAACCGCATCGCCTCGATCATGGAGACCACCAACGGCTTCCCGGGCAACTCCGGTCGCATACCCGACGAGTGCGCCAGCATCGGGCACATCCTGCAGGACAACGGCTGGTCCACGTTCTGGGTCGGCAAGGACCACGACGTGCCCGAGGAGGACAACGCCNCCGGTGGCAGCCGATCGCGCTGGCCGCTGCAGATGGGGTTCGACCGCTTCTACGGGTTCCTCGGCGGCGAGACCAACAACTGGTACCCCGATCTGGTCGAGGACAACCACTACATCGAGGCGCCCTACACGCCCGAGGAGGGCTACCACCTCTCGAAGGATCTGGCCGACCAGGCGATCACGATGATCCGCGACCAGCAGTCCTCCAACCCGTCCAAACCCTGGTACATGTGGTTCTGCCCAGGAGCCAACCACGCCCCGCACCACAGTCCCAAGGAGTACGCCGACAAGTACAAGGGCATGTTCGACGACGGCTACGACGCCTACCGCGAGTGGGTGCTGCAGCGGATGATCGAGAAGGGCATCATGCCCGCCGACACCGAGCTGACGCCGTTCAACCCGATTCCCGAAGAGCAGGCCAACCCGATCGACTGGGTCAAGCCGTGGGAGGAGTGCAGCGACGACGAGAAGAAGCTCTTCTCCCGAATGGCCGAGGTGTTCGCCGGATTCAGCGAGTACACCGACGCGCAGGTCGGCCGTGTCATCGACTACCTGGAGACCACCGGTCAGTTGGAGAACACGATCGTGCTGTACTGCGCCGACAACGGCGCCTCGGGTGAGGGAACCGCGAGCGGCTCGGTCAACGAGAACAAGTACTTCAACAACTACCCCGACGACCTGGCCGAGAACCTCACGATGCTCGACAAACTGGGCTCGCCCGACACCTACAACCATTACCCCACCGGGTGGGCGGTCGCATTCTCGACGCCGTTCCAGATGTTCAAGCGGTATGCGCAGTACGCCGGCGGCACCTGCGACCCGATGATCATCTCCTGGCCCAAGGGCATCCAGGCTCGTGGTGAGATCCGCCACCAGTACCACCACGTCACCGACATCGTCCCGACGATCCTCGAGCTCGCGGGCTTGGAGATGCCCGAGGTGTATCGCGGCGTGGACCAGGTCCCGCTACCGGGAGTCTCGATGGCCTATTCGTTCGACGACGCCGGTGCGCCTACCCGCAAACACCGCCAGTACTACACGATCGGCGGCACCCGCGGCATCTGGCAGGACGGTTGGAAGGCGGCGGCCACCCATGCTCCGCTCAACGGCAAGGGACACTTCGACCAGGACGAATGGGAGCTCTACCACGTCGACGAGGACCGCGCCGAGGCCCGCAATATCGCCGAGCAGCACCCCGACAAGGTCCAGGAGCTGATCGCGGCCTGGTTCGAGGAGGCGCACAAGAACAACGGCCTGCCGCTGGACGACCGGTCGGTGATGGAGATGCTGACCGTGCCGCGACCCCAAGCTGAGCCCAGCCGCGAGCGCTATGTGTACTACCCGGGCACGAACATCCCCGAGGGCGTCGCGGTCAACGTGCGCGGCCGCTCGTACAAGATCGTCGCTGACGTCGTTTTGGACCCGGGCGCCCAAGGCGTGCTGTTCGCCCACGGCTCGCGGTTCGGTGGTCACTCGCTGTTCATCAAGGACAACAAGCTGCACTACGTCTACAACTTCCTCGGCATCNCCCCGGAGCAGACGCTGGTGTCCGAGGAACTCACGCCCGGCCCGCATGTGCTCGGCTTCGAGTTTGAGCGCGAGGGCGCAGGCGAGCACAAGGAGTCGGTCGGCGTGGGCAGGCTGTATGTCGACGATCAGCTTGTCGCCGAGGGACCTTACCGCACCCAGATCGGCAAGTTCACGCTCTGCGGTGACGGCCTGTGCGTCGGCTTCGACAGCTCCGACACGGTGAGTCGCCAATACGCCAACCCATTCCCGTTCACCGGCGGCAAACTGCTGGGTGTCGCAGTGGACGTGAGCAAGGAGCAGTACCTCGACCTCGAGATCGAGGCTGCTGCGTTGTTGGCCGTTGAATAGCCGAGGGACCGACTGCGGGAGCGCTTCATGGGTGCGGTGATCGGGGACATCCTTNCCCTCGCGCTGGGCATCGCGATCAGCCCGATCCCGATCATCGCGGCCATCTTGATGTTGTTGTCCCCCAAGGCGCGGGTCACCGGCGTCGGTTTCCTGCTCGGTTGGGTGGTGGGGATCGCCCTCGCCGTCACGGCGTTCACCTTGTTGTCCACGGTGATCCCCACCGACGATCCCGACACCGCGCAGCCGGTCAAGGCCGTGGTGCAACTCACGCTCGGTGCCTTGCTGCTCATGCTGGCGACGCGCAACTGGCGCTCCCGTCCCAAACCGGGTGAGGAATCCGCCTTGCCCAAGTGGATGCTGGCGATCGACACCCTCGGCTTCCCGATGGCGCTCGGGCTCGGATTCCTGCTGTCTGCGCTGAACCCGAAGAACCTGCTGATGGCGGCCGGCGCCGGTGTGACGGTCGGCGCCGCATCACTGGACAGCGGTGAGACCGCGCTGGCGCTGGTGATCTTCACCGTGCTGGCGGCCTCGACGGTGCTGGTCCCCGTTGTGGGTTTCCTCGTTGCTGCCGATAAGCTCCGCGCCNCCCTCGACACGCTGCGCGACTGGCTGCAGAAGGAGAGCGCCGTGATCATGGCGGTCCTGCTGCTGGTGCTCGGCGTCTCGATGATCGGCAAGGGCATCGGCTCCTTCTAAGCACCATCCTCATAAACGAAAGGAACACCTGGTGGCACAGTTCACATTCGGACCGGTCGAGTTCTACCTCGTCGGTCTCGAGGGCGATCGGCCCTCGTCGGGCGTCCTGGACGCCCTTGGCGAGTTGATCGAGGCCGGCACCGTTCGGCTGCTCGACTTCGTCGTCATCTCCAAGTCCGAGGACGGCGAGGTCACCGCTGTCGAGATCGAGGACCAGGCCGAGGAGTACGGTCTTGGCGGAGTCGAGCTCGGCGCGATCGGTCTGGCCGGCGAGGAGGACATCGCCGAGTTCGCATCGCTCGTCCCCGCTGGGAGAGCCGCGGCTTTAGTCGTGCTCGAGCTCGCCTGGGCCAAGCGCCTGGCGGAGAAACTAGCCGGTTCCGGTGGCGAAGTGCTGGCCGTTGAGCGCATCCCGGCCCCGGTCGTCAACGGTCTTGTCGACAGCCTCATCGAAGAGTAAGGATCCAGATATGCCTCTTGTGAGAAGAGTCGGTCGTCCCGGCCTGGTCGGCCTAGCCGCCCGCACCGCGGTCGTGGCAGGAACCGCGAGCGCAGTCAGCGGCGGTGTCGCCGCTCGCCAAGGGCGCAAGGCCCAGGCGCAGTACGAGCAGCAACAGTACGAGGCCGCTCAGCAGCAGGCACAGATCGATGCCGCCGCCCAGGCTGCCGCGGCGCAGTATGCGCAGCCAGCCGCGCCCGCGGCGGCACCTGCTTCCGCGCCCGCAGCGGCACCGGCACCGGCACCCGCCGCTGAGGTGGACATTGTCGCCGAGCTGCAACAGCTCAGCCGACTGAAGGAGGCCGGCGTGTTGGATGACGCGGAGTTCGCCGCTGCGAAGGCCAAACTCCTGAGCTGAGACCACCCCGGCGAGTCTGGCCCGATCCGGTCGAGGAGGATCCGTGGGACAGCTGATCTTGGATCTGCTCCCGCTCGCTCTGGGCGTCATGTTGAGCCCGCTGGCTCTGATGGCGCTCATCGCGATCCTGGTCTCCGCCCGCGCCCGGGTGAACGGGGTTTTCTACCTACTCGGCTGGATCACCGGGCTGGTCGCGGTCATGCTCATCGCCGCCTGGATCTTTCTCACCTTGTCGGTCCACGAGGTGCGAGAGCCCNCGATCTGGGTGGCTGTGGTGCGGATCGTGGTCGGCGCATTCGTCACCGGTGGCGCGGTCTGGGTCTATCGCAAGGGGCACGCGCAGGTGCGGACGATGGCCCACGCCACCAATCCGCACGATGTCGTCGAGGCCGCGCCACGGTTGCCGGGTTGGCTGCAGCGTGTGGAGACCTTCCGCCCGGCGCGCTCGTTCGGGTTCGGTGTCGGATTGTTCGCACTCAACCCGGTCGACGCCTCCTGCGCGATTCTGGCGTCCCTGGAGTTGGTGCTCGCTCCGATCAGCACCGGCGCAGCGGTCGCGGTCGGCGTCGTGTTCGCGTTGCTCGGCATCTTGCCCATCGCCGTGCCGGTCATCGCCTTGCTGATCATGGGCGATCGCGCCCAACCGCAGTTGGACGCGTTGCGGACCTGGGTGGCCGGTCACAGTAGTGTTCTCAACGCTGCCCTCCTGCTTGTCATCGGCGTTCTCCAGCTTCAGAAAGGCCTGTCCGCACTGCTATGACCACGAATGCGCTTGTCACCGACGACATGGTGCTGATCCCGGCCGGGACCCTGCTGATGGGCTCGGAGGAGTTCTATCCCGACGAACGGCCCGTGCACGAGCGCCCGGTCGCGGCATTCTTCATCGACCGGTATGAGGTGACAAACGCCGACTATGCCGCCTTCGTCGACGCAACCGGGTACGTCACTGTTGCCGAGCGTGATCTCGATCCGGCAGCCTTCCCGGGCGCGGATTCGGCTGATCTGGTCCCGGGCTCGATGGTCTTCACTCCCACCGACGAGCCAGTCGACCTGCGCAACTGGCGGCTGTGGTGGCGTTGGCAGCCCGGCGCGTCCTGGCGGCATCCGTTCGGCCCCGATTCTTCGATCCACCAGCGGTTGCAGCACCCGGTGGTGCATGTCGCGTACGAGGACGCCACAGCCTACGCGGCTTGGGCCGGCAAGCGCCTGCCCACCGAGGCCGAACACGAGTACGCGGCTCGAGGCGGCCTGGTCGGTGCTCGGTTCGCCTGGGGCGAGGAACCCTACCCGGACGGTGTGGCGCAGGCGAACACCTGGCTCGGCCGATTCCCCTACGACAACCAGGGCATCGGCGATGCCGCGCCTGTGGGCTCCTACCCGCCCAACGGCTACGGACTGTTCGACCTGATCGGCAACGTCTGGGAGTGGACCAGCGACTACTACACCCCGCGTCACCTGCGGCCCACCGACAAGCCCGTGGACGCAGGCAAGCGCGAGAACCTGCTCGCGGCCGGCAGTGCGCAAGAGGGATTCCCCGATATCCCGCGGCGCGTGCTCAAGGGCGGTTCGCAACTGTGCTCGCCCGACTACTGCCTGCGCTTTCGCCCAGCGGCACGCTCGCCGCAGGCAGAGGACACCGGAATGAGCCACATCGGTTTCCGGTGTGCTCGCGGCGCCTGACCAGGAAGGTCGGCTCACGCGTCAGGGAAGACCTGCGCCCAGTCGTCGCGGACGCTGATGACGGTGAACCCGTGNCTCGGGGCCGCGGCCAAGGCTTCCTCGGCGCCTTTGTCGTAGGGNGTGTCGCCGCGACCGTCGTCGTCGTGGCGTAACAGCATGGCCAGGCTGCGCGGGCTTCCTTGGGCGAACCGGAGCATCGGGATGTCGCCGTTGGAGTTGCCGACCGCGAGAATCGGCCGGCGTCCGACCCTGGTCCAGATGCGAATCGGCTTTTGCGGCCCGTCGTCGAAGAAGTCGAGCTTGGGTGCATAGCGCACCACGTTGTCCTCGGCGTCGTAGCTCAATCCCAGGCTTGTGCCGATCACTCGCTGGGTCGGGATGCCGTAGTAGTCCTGCGTCATCGGACGCATGAAGTCGCGCTCGCCGCCCGAGACGATGTAGGTGCGGAAGTGATGGGCGTCCAGCAGGCGCACCAGCTCGACCATCGGCTGGTACACGGTGTGCGCGTACGAGCTGTTCAGAGTCAGGTGCCTGGCGTCGCGATAGAACGCCGCCACCGAGGCCTCGTACTCCTCGACGCTCGTGCCGGAGGTGGCTGCTGCGACGCCGGCCACCAGCATGCCCAGGTCGGTGTCGTCGCCCGCGTAGTGCTTGTCGATCGCCGCTCCGAGCCAGCCGAGATCGCCGGTGACCGCGGCCTTGTACGGCTGCTTCTCGGCGAGCGTCGGATCGGCGGCAGCCTGCGCCTTCCACTGCTCGAGCAGGTAGTGCAACTGCGTCGGCATCGGTTTCTCGGTCCACAAGGTGCCGTCGTTGTCGAACACGGCGATTCGGCCCTCGGCGGGAACGAAGTCAGGGCCGCCGGGGTCGGTCACGGCAGCGACGAACTCCACGATGGCCCGCCGTGTCGCCGTGTCACGCCACGAGGTGAGATATTCGGTCATGCGATCCCCTCCCGAGGACACGAGGCCCGGAGGAGGGCGTTGAGCATGGCCAGTTCCATTCGGTCATGCGATCCCCTCCCGAGGACACGAGGCCCGGAGGGAGGGCGTTGAGCATGGCCAGTTCCATTCGGTCATGCGATCCCCTCCCGAGGACACGAGGCCCGGAGGAGGGCGTTGAGCATGGCCAGTTCCATTCGGTCATGCGATCCCCTCCCGAGGACACGAGGCCCGCAGGGAGGGCGTTGAGCATGGCCAGTTCCACTCGGTCATAAGTTTCTCCTATGTCAAGCCGCGGCCGGAAGGCAAGTCGCGGCGCGGGCTTGGTGGTCGGTGTGGAGGTGGTTGAAGACGATGCGGGCGAGGTGGCGTTTGAGGCAGCGCAGGGCTTCGGGGGTGGACATCCCTTCGGTCTTCTTCTTCTCGTAGTAGGCGCGGCCGAGGCCGTCGAGGCGGATCTGGGTGACGGCGATGCGGTGGATGGCGGCGTTGAGCTGCCTGTTGCCGGATCGGGTGAGCCGGACGCGGCCGGTGGTGTTGCCCGACCAGACCGGGATGGGCGCGATGCCGGCGTGGCGGGCGAACGCGGCTTCGGACTTGAACCGGGTCACCCCCGCGGTTTCACCAACGAGCTTGGCAGCGGTGAGCACGCCGACGCCGGGCATCGCCAGCAACGTCGGCGCAGTGGCCTCGACAAGGCTCTTGATGCGCCGTTGGAGGTCGTTGACCCGAGCCGTCAGGCCGACGACGTCGGCCAGCTCGTCACGAGCCAGCTCGGCCACGATCCCCGGCACGCCTAGGAGCCGTGCGGCGAGCAGGTCCTGCTGCTTGGCGACATCTAAGGACCGNGGCCGGGGTGCCCAGTCAGGATCGAGTTCATGGACCCGCCACAACAGCCGGTTGATCGTGGCGGTGCGGTGTTTGACCAGGTCATCACGCCGGTCGACCAGCAACTTCAACTCCCGCGAGACCTCGTCATGAGACGCCATCGGAAGTCCTGGCTCCCGCTGCGCAGCCCGGGCTACCGCCAGGGCATCGATGGGGTCAGACTTCCCGCGCGTGCGGGCAACCCGGCGCTGCTCGGCCATCATCTTCGGTGGTACCCGCACCACCGACTCGCCGTTGATGAGCAGGTCCCGTTCCAGCCGGGCCGACAGGTGGCGGCAGTCCTCGATTGCCCACTGCAGGTCCCGGCCGAACTGCTTGCGAGCCCACCGGACCGCATCCTGATGGCCCGGCGTGGTCGCCGGGAACGTCTTGTGCCCCAACTCCCGGCCGACTTCGTCGACCGCGACAAACGTGTGGGTCTGCTTGTGAACATCAGCGCCAACAACAACCATGGTGGTTGCCTCCTCTTCACCTGATCAGTGATCTGGACGGTTGGGCCGGTCGGCGGACACATCTCAGTGGGGGCGGTTGCCACGCTCCTATCAAGTCACGCCGGCCGGTCCTTCACACCCGATGCCGGCAAAACCTATGACCGTCAGCGCAAAGGCGACACCCAATCTATGAGCCAGACACCGAATGCTCAGGATCCAACCAGCCGCGATAGCGGCGAAGCTCAGCCTGACACTGACCCGCAATCTAGTGCGCGCCGCTCCAACCAGCCCACAGCATCGAGGTGGTGTCACCCATGGTGGGTGAGCACGCGGCTATCTCTGGCCTCCGAGCCGAGTGCGGTGATTCAATGCATTTTGTCCCATGGCATCGGTACGGTGCGAGCGCGCGGTAGCAGAGGAGCACACACAACATGTCTGACAAGCCCAACATCCTCATCATCTGGGGCGACGACATCGGCATCTCGAACTTGAGCACCTATAGCGACGGCCTGATGGGCTATCGCACGCCGAACATCGACCGCATTGCCGACGAGGGCGTGAAGTTCACCGACTATTACGGTGAGCAAAGCTGCACAGCCGGCCGCGCAGCGTTCATCACCGGCCAGAACCCGTATCGCACCGGGCTCACGAAGGTGGGCCTTCCTGGCGCCGACATCGGTTTGCGCGCCGAAGACCCCACGATCGCGACCGCGCTGAAGGCCGAGGGGTACGCGACGGGGCAGTTCGGCAAGAATCACTTCGGTGACCGCGACGAATTCCTGCCGACCGCGCACGGGTTCGACGAGTTCTTCGGCAACCTGTACCACCTCAACGCGGAGGAGGAGCCCGAGCTGCCCGACTACCCGACCGAGGCCGACTTCCCGAACTTCCGCAAGCGCTTCGGTCCGCGCGGCGTGATCCGCAGCTGGGCCAACGACGACGGCACCCAACGGATCGAGGACACCGGGCCGCTGACCAAGAAGCGGATGGAGACCTGCGACGAGGAGTTCCGTGATGCCGCCATCGACTTCATGCGGCGCAAGACCGAGGACGACGCCCCGTTCTTCCTCTGGTTCAACTCGACGCACATGCACTTCCGCACCCACACACGCGAGGAGGATCTGGGCCGCGCGGGACGGTGGCAGTCCCCGTACCACGACACGATGCTCTACCACGACGACATCGTCGGGGATCTGCTCGACGAGCTCGACGCGCTGGGCATCGCCGACAACACCATCGTGATGTACTCCACCGACAACGGCCCGCACATGAACAGCTGGCCCGATGCCGGGATGACTCCGTTCCGCAACGAGAAGAACTCGAACTGGGAGGGTGCCTACCGGGTGCCGTGCCTCATGCGCTGGCCAGGGCGGATTCCGGCGAGCACCACGCTCAACGGGATCGTCAGCCACAACGACTGGTTCGTGACGCTTTTGGCTGCCGCGGGCAACCCCGACATCGCCGAGGAGCTACGGGGCGGGACCGATCTCGACGGCACCGAGTTCAAGGTGCATCTGGACGGGCACAACCAGCTCGACTACATCACCGGCCAGGTCGACCAGAGCCCGCGAAAGTTCTTCTTCTACTGCTCCGACGACGGCGACCTCACGGCGCTTCGCTATGACAACTGGAAGTTCGTGTTCCTCGAGCAGCGCGCCGAGGGCACACTACGGGTCTGGCAGGAGCCCTACGTCGAGTTGCGGTTCCCCAAGTTGTTCAACCTGCGGACCGACCCCTACGAGCGGGCGGACATCACCTCGAACACCTATTGGGATTGGGTACTGGACCACATCTTCTTGTTCGTGCCGGCGCAGATGTTCGTCGCCGAGATGCTGCAGAGCTTCGCCGAGTTCCCGCCACGCCAAGAGCCGGCGTCGTTCAACATCGATCAGGTGATGGCCAAGCTCCAAGACGCCACCGCTGGCAACTCATAACTTGCCCGAATGCGCCAGGTGGGCTCAGGTGGCCGCGGCTGCATCGAGCCCACCTGGCACATTCGCGTGGATCCGCCCGGCCTCGCGCAGCACCCGAAACCACTCGGTCTGCTCGGCGGTGGCGGTTGCTGACTGGCTCAGGTTGGCCAGGTGCAGCGTCACGCCATGAGCGGCGAGCTCGCGATCGAGGTCTTGGAGCGCGTCCAGCACGGTGACGGTGAGGAAATCGAGCCGCTCCACGTCCAGGATCACGGCATCGACAGGTTCGTTCCGCTCGGTTGCGAGCGCGATGATCGCGCGCTCGTTGGCGAGCGCATTGGCTGTGTACATGCCACGACCCAGATGCAACGCCAACGCCGATCCGCGGGTCCCGCTCACGTCGATCTTCGGGATATTGAGCTCGCGCAGCACCAGCAGCAAGGTCACCGCGACACCGACCGCGACTGCGACCAGCAGGCCGGCGCACAGCCCGACCAGGGCGACGACCAGGGCGACCCAGAAGTCGAGTCGGCTCAGCGACCACCAGCGTGCGAGCTCGGGCAGGTTGATCAGGCTCGCGACGGCGACGAACACCATCGCGGCCAAGCTCGCCTGGGGCATCAGGCTCAACGCCGGGCCGAGGAACAGTGCCACCAGCACCGCGAGGGCGACGGTGACCAGCGTCGAGAGTTGAGAGCGGGCCCCCGCGCTCTGATTGACGGCGCTTTGGGAGAANCCGCCAGCCGCGGGCAGCGTGGTGAAGAAGGCGCCCGCGACATTGGCTGCGCCGGTCGCGAACAGCTCCTGGTCGCTGTCGATCTGCGGTTGGGTGGTCTCGCGGATGCCGCGGGCCACGGCCGCCGACTCCA
This sequence comes from Nocardioidaceae bacterium, assembly GCA_013693815.1. GTDB lineage: Bacteria > Actinomycetota > Actinomycetes > Propionibacteriales > Nocardioidaceae > SSC3. The sequence goes on along the minus strand of CP059259.1, from coordinate 2,584,380 downwards.
AGAAGGCCATCACCGCGATCGCGAATGCGCCGGGCGCGAGCGCGGAGACCTGTGAGAAGTCCGGCATGCCAAGTGCCGGAAGGCCTGAGGTCACCGCGGCGATCAGGGCGACCCCGTGGTCGTCCAACCCTGCCAGCCACACCAGCAAGATGCCACCGATCACGACGACCAGGCTGCCGGGCACGATCGGCGCGAAGCGCTTGAGCAGCACCAGGACCGCGATCGATCCGGCCGATACCGCGACCGTCGCGGCGCTCACCGAGTCCGAAGCGTCGGCGACCGCGGTGATCGAGCGGAAGAATCCGTGCCCCGAGGTGCCCTCGGTCTCGCCGAGCAGCTTGGGCATNTGCCCGACGGCGACGGTTGCTCCTACACCGATCTTGAGTCCCAGAACCGTTGCCTGGCTGATGTTTTCCACCAGCGCGCCCAGTCGCAGCAGGCGCGCCACCAACAAGATCACGCCCACCAGCAGAGTGAGCGTCATCAAGGAGCCCAAAGCCTCCTCGGGGTTGTCCGCGCTCGCTGCGATTCCGGCCGATACCAGGGTGGTCGCGGTCAGGCTCGCGATCGTCGAGGTCGTCGAGGTGCTCATGGCCCGCGAGCCACCCAACAGTGCGTAAACGGCCATCGGGACGATGCAGGTGTAGAGACCGACCTGCACCGGTAGGTTCGCGATCGTCGCGTACGCCATCGCCTGCGGTACGACCACCGCGCCCGCGGACAACCCGGCGATGACATCGGCTCGGATCCAGGTGCGCCGGTAGCCGGTCAAGCTCGGCAGCAGCCAGCGGCTGGAGGCCGTAGGCGGCGAGGTCGTCATGAGCAGAAGCTACCGATTTAGCGTGGCCGCGGCATCCTCCGGCGCGGGTGGCTCTGGTCTTGTGACCAGGCGGCGTGCTTAAGTCACCCAGGATGGGCGATGCGACTACCAGAGGTTCGGCTCAGGATCGGGGATAGCTCGTACCGTCGGTGAGGAGAGTCGATGCAGCAGCCACTCGTTGGCGTGTCGCGGCGCAATCTCGGCAGTGAGCTCCTGGCTGGTGTGACCCTGCTGGCAATCGCGATCCCGCTGAACATCGGGTATGCGCAGATCGCGGGCCTACCGGCCACCGCGGGGCTGTACGCGCTGATCTTGCCGACCGTCGTGTGGGCACTGTTGACCTCCTCGCGCCAGGTGGTCGCCTCGCCGGACGCGGCGGCCGCCGCCCTGGTCGCTTCCTCGGTCGGCGGCCTGGCTGCCGCGGGAAGTGACCAGTATTTCGATCTCGCGCTCGCCCAGGCGATGATCNGGGGAGTGCTGTTCGTATTGCTGGCGGTGTGCAAGCTCGGGTTCTTGGCGAACTTCTTGTCCGCGCCGATCCTGCTCGGCTTCGTCGGCGGTCTCGCCTTGGACATCCTGGTCAGCCAGGTTGCGAAAATGCTGGGAGTCAAGATCGACTCCGGCGGTGAGTTCGTGGAGAAGCTCACCGACCTGGTCACCGGGTTGGACACCGTGCACGGGTGGTCGGTGGTGATTTCGGCCGTGGCACTGGTGGTGTTGATCCTCGGTCGACGCTTGGCCGGCGCTGTTCCCTGGGCGCTGGTGGTGCTGGTTGCCAGCACCATCTTGGTCGCGACGATGAGCCTTCAAGATCACGGGGTGTCGGTGCTGGGCAAGGTGCCCGCAGGGCTGCCGAGCCTGTCATGGCCGTCATTGGAGTATTCCCAGTGGCTGGCGATCATTCCCTCGGCGATCGCGCTCACGCTGGTGACCACTGCCGAGGGGTTGCTGGTGTCGCGCTCGTACGCGGAGAAGCGCCGCTATTCGGTGGACGCCAATCGGGACCTGTTCGCCTTCGGTGCCGCCAACATCGCGGCCGGCTTCCAGTCGAGCTTCACGGTCGGGTCCTCCACCTCACGTACCGCGGCCATGGATCAGGCCGGCTCGCGCACGCAGCTTCCCTCGATCGTGCTCGCTTGCGGCACTTTGCTGCTCCTGCTGTTCGGGACCGCGTTGCTCACCGATATCCCCTCGCCCGCGATCGGCGCGATCGTCGGCGTTGCGATCCTGCCCCTGCTGGGGATTCGCGGGTTCCGTGAGCTGTGGGGCAAGGACCGGTTCGAATTCGCGGTCGCGGCAGCCTGTTTCCTGGTCACACTGTTCGTCGGCGCTATCGCGGGCATCCTCGTCGCGTTCGTCCTCGCCCTGATCAACCTGGCTCAACGAGCCTCCAATCCAGCCATCGACGTGCTTGCGTCCTCGGGCGACCCCACTGAGTCACTCTTGGAGGATGCGCCGGCGGGCAGCGTGACGGTGCCAGGAGTGGTGGTTGTCCGGCTCGCGGCGCCGTTGTTCTTTGCCAACGGCTCGGTCTTTACCCATGCTGTGAAGCAAGCTGTCGAGGCTGCCGGAGTCGACGAGGTCCGACATCTGGTGGTCGATATGGAAGCCGTCACCGATGTCGATGTGACCGGCGCCGAGGCGTTCACTGCTCTCAAGCAGTGGCTGTTCTCGCACGACATCGAGCTCGGGTTCAGCCGGGTGCGTTCATCTACGCAAGCGCGCCTGGAGGCGCTGGACCTGCTCGAGNGGGAGAGCACCTATCCCACCAATCGCGCAGCTATCGCGGCCTTGGCCGAAGACCTGCCCACGCCTGACTGAGCCGGGTATCCACTCGCGCGCTGAGGTGCTTACTAGATAAAGCCGTGGAGACGGCCTTTGCGCACGGCCGCCGACCGGCTATTGACGCCGAGTTTGGTGTAGATGGCTCGTAGGTGCGTCTTGATCGTGTTCACGCTCACGCCTTGTGCTTCGGCTATCTCCCGGATACTCAGTAGCGAAGCCAGATCCCGGAGAACCTCGAGTTCGCGCGCGGAAAGCAGGGAGCGAACCACTGTCGTGCTGGGCGCGGAGCTCGACCACTTTTGGACCATCGCCCACACGAATTCCTCGGCAGGTCCGAAGCGGCCGCGGTTGGCCACTAGCAGCGGCCGTACGTCTCGCCATGCATTGAGGAACGGCCGAGCGTAGTTGCTGGGCGCAGCCCANGGCAGNGCTGCTTGCAGCGCTGCGAACGAGCGCTGGTCGCGACCGAGGGAAGCCTCGAGGCAGGCTGCCAAGACGTTCGCTTGGACGGTGGTGGTAGCTACGTTTACTTCCAGGTCCCCGGCGAGCACCGGTGCGAGCGTTTCGACCGACTCACGGCTTTTGCCTTGAGAGGCCAGCAGATAGGCCCGCATGGTGGCGGCGTCGCCACTCTTCGGCAGGAAGCGTTCGGCTCGCTCTACTGCCTCGATTGCCCAGCTGGGCTGACCCACCGATAGGGCGAGGCGGATCTCCTCGGGCACTGCGAAGCTGAACAACGCGGGCGAGATCTGCTCTGCGTTCGGACCTTGCCAGATCTTGTGGAATCGCGCGGCTGCCTCGTAACGCTCTTTGCCGATCGATTGCTCGAAGCTCGCCAATGCGGACATGCTGAGCACCCCGATCTCGACCTCGACGTTGTTCACGCCGTCCAGACAGCGCAGCGCGTACTCGGCGTAGGTTGACTGCGCCTCGTGATCGCCGGTCTGGAAGCCGGTCCAGGCGGCGAGCAGGTAGGCATAGGCAACTCGGGGTGAGGTCGCCCAACCGCGCTGCGAGGCGAAAGCGATTGCCTGTTCGGCCCAGTCGAGCGAGGCTTGAAACTCACACAGCGTTCCGCTCATGCCCGCTAGTTGCGAGAGTGCCATCAAGACGAACTGGTCGTAGCGACGAGACCGGCCGAGTCGCAACGCTTGCTCCAGGTCTGTGACCGCGCCGCGATAGTCACCAGAGCGCATGCGCCCTTGGGCGCGGTAGGCCAGCACGATCAGGTCGACATCGGTGTCCCCGGTTGGAGTGACTTGGAGGATCGCGCTGTCGGTGACGGCATGATCGACATCGCCTCCGAGCAGTGCCCGTTGGACTATTGCTGAGGCCAACTGGGCACCGAGATGCTCGTCGAGGACCGGCCGATGTGCTCGGGCGAGAGCCAGCCACTCATCGGCTACCGCTAGATCGCCTATATCGAGAGCTGCGAGAGCCGCGAGAGTGGCAACGCGCGGGTCGTGTCGCCACCGGTTGGGGTACTTGCCGATCACCTCGACGACCAGGGCTGCTTGGCCGGAGAGCACCAACCGGAGTGCATGCTCATGGAGCAGCGCCGCGAGCAGCTCGTCTTGTCCGCTCTGTGATGCGTGTGCGAGCGCGATGGCCGGCTCGTCGTGGTCGGCAAACCAGCGGGCCACGACGGCATGCTGNGCGTGAGGGGCTGTCACGTCCCGTTTTGCGCATTCGGCCAGCAGGTAGCTGCGCAGCAGAGCGTGATAGCGGTACCACGAGGTATGACCTGATCGCACCACGAGCGCCTGTGCTCGGCACAACGCGTCCAGCACTACTCCGGCATCAGGACGGCCGGACAGATCCGCGGCCAACTCCATGGGTAGTTGCTCGGGNGAGCAGGTGGCGACCAGGAAGTCGTAGATGCCGTCGGGCAGCTGGTGAATGATCTCGGCGAACAAGTAGTCCGAGACCTCACGCTGGTCGCCACTGATGTCAGGAACCGCTCGTGAGGCCTCGCTGCTTGTCATGGAAACCGCCGCTAAACGTAAGCCAACGGCCCAGCCTTCGGTGGAAGTGACGATTCGCGCTAGGTCGGCATCGCTGATTTCGATGCCAAGGTGGGCGAACATCTGACGCGCTTCGGTCTCGGTGAAGGCAAGGGCAGGTCCACGTACCTCGATCATTCGGCCTTCAGCTCGCCACCGGGCCAATGAAAGCGGTGGCTCCGAGCGGCCGATGAGCACGACTCCCACTTCTTCGTGGAGGAGGCCGAGGAGTAGGTCCAGGCCGGCGAGCACATCGGGGTCACGTACCAGATGCAGGTCGTCCATCACTAGCCAGTCGATATCGAGCTCTGCTACGAGCACCTCAGCCAAAGCATGGACAAAACCACGCTCCAGGCCCTGATGAGGGGGNCTGAGCGCGTTGATCTTCGCAGCTGCGGTGGGTGGGACTGCCGTGGCAAGAGCGGCGATCACTGCGGACCAGAAACGGTAGGGGTGATCATCGCGATCCTCGATGGACAGCCACGCCACTGCTTCGCCCGAGGCGACGGCCGCGTGGGCCCACTCGGCTACCGTCATCGTCTTACCTGAGCCGGCGGGAGCGCAGACGAGTGTCAGTTTGCGCTGTCCGATCACCTTGTCCAGCAGGCGGGTGCGGCGCACCGATTCACCAGGGACCAGAGGGACGTGCAAACGTGTCGAGATAACAGGAGCGCGAGAACCGGCTTCGGTCATCTACACGCTCCTTTCCTGACATGAAACACGGTCAACCAAGCACGGAGACATCCCGTCCCATGACACGGGTGGGCCTCACCCTGTCCTCCTGTCAGGAAACCCTACAAATCAGAGGTCCCGCTCGGCGGGAAGTCTGCCTTGTCGGATGCGTTGTTCGCGGCCTCATAGGCCTCCAGCGCTCGGCTGATCAGCTCGTCGGCCGACAGGCCCATCGTCATCGCGGTGCTGGAAACTCGCGTGGCAACCGCCTCGCCGAGTTGCAGGCTCGCGGGACCAATCGGTTGGCCGGAGTGATCGCGTTTGCCGAAAACACCGATCGCGGTGAGCACCACGGTGCCGAGTACATCGAGGATCGCGACGACCCCGAATGCCCGCCAGTAGGTATCGCCGAGACCGTCGACCTCCAGGATCGGGAGGATGACCATCACCGCGACCACGGTGATCGCCGCCAGAGTCGCCCACAGTGGTGGGCTGACCCGGGTACGGCCGGCAGTGGCGAGGAGCAGACACATCTGCGCCAGCGAGGCAGCAATGGTCAGCGAGATCCCAAAGCCTTGCCAGACCGAGGTGGCCGAGCTTCCACCCCAGGTGATCCATAGCGCCAACCCGGTGGCGACGAACGATACCAAGACACCGACCGCGCCCAGGAAGGCGAAACGGTGTCCGACCACCGACAGGTAGCACAGCACTGCGATGGACTCCACGCCGACGATCAGCGTGGTGAGCAGCACCCTTCCCTCGGTCTCACCGAAGGAGCCGGCCCCCAGCAAGACCGCGATACCCAGTAGAGCGGCGATGGAGAACGATGCGATGACCAGGCCGCTAGCGACCTTGCGCAGGTCCTTGAGCGGACGAAGGTCAGTCATGAGTGTGCGAGGTCAGGCGTTGGGACGCTTGCCGTGGTTGGCGCCCTTCTTCTTGCGTGCGCGGCGCTTGCGACCGGTCTTTCCCATGCTGTCCTCCTCGAAGCTGATAGGGGTCGACCTGACGATCCGGCTCTCGAGGGCCGACCGAAAGGCCACCACAGTGTCGCAAACCGAGGGCGCGAGCGCGAATCGGCCAGCAGATCGACAGGCCGTGATCTCTCGAGTTCGAGAGCCGATCGAAGCGGGACCGGCTCTGCGCGAAGATGTAGCCATGGGCAACGGCGCATCGGGTAACGGCACTGCCAGAGACGACTCCGGCGGCAGTGCGATCACCACAGGCCTGACAACCACGTTGTCGTTCACGGTTGCGGCGGAGGACACCGCCGCTGCCGTCGGCTCGGGAGACCTCCCCGTGCTGGGTACGCCGCGGGTCTTGGCCTGGTTGGAGAGCGCCACCTGTGCCGCAGTCGCTGACGCCTTGCCCCAAGGAAGCACGACGGTGGGTACCCGTGTCTCACTGCAACACCTGGCCGCCTCGCCGGTAGGCGCCCGCATAGCCGCGCAGGCGACCGTGCTCTTCGTCGATGGACGGCTGCTGCGATTCGAGGTAGCCGCCACTGACGTCGATAGTGGCACCCTGCTCGCGCACGGGGAGATCACCCGGGTCGTGGTCGACACAGGCCGCTTCCTTAGCCGAGTGCGATAGCTTGCGAGGGTAAGGCGACTGACGACGTCTCGACCCCGGAAGGAGAGATGTGCCGATGCGGGCATCGCATCTCCTTCGTTGGTCGAGGGCATTGGTTCTGGCGGGGGCTTGTCTCCTGACAGGTTCGGTGGCCCACACGATGGCGGATGGTCTCTTGCCGGGCGTGCGCTCGTGGGTGGTGCTTGCCGTCTTGGCGACAGGCGCCTGTGCGGTTTTCCTGGGTCGACCGGCGTCGCGGTTCCGCGTGGTCGTGCTGACGGTCGGGNGGCAGTCGCTTGTCCACATGTATTTGTCAGCGACGGCAGGCCACGTTGGAGACGCTGTGCACCCAGCGCGACCGACGATCCTCCTTCCGCCCGTAGAACCCGCGCCCGTGGAAACCGCCGCTGTGGGTGGCTACCTCGATCAGTTCGATGCGCTCGAAGCACAGGTGCACGCTCAACTCGGGATACACGGCAGCACCGACCTCGCGATCCCGGGTTGGATGCTGCACACATGGTCGGAGATCACCGGTCCGGGTGCTCCGATGGCGATGGCCCACCTTGTCGCGGCAGTGCTGGTTGGACTCTGGCTGGCACGGGGCGAGTCTGCATTGTGGTCGCTGATCGGGCTACTCACAGGTGCGGTTGTTCGTCTTGCGCGGATCGTGGTGCTCTCGGTGCCCGTGGTCAGCAGGGTGCGTCAGGGGCATCCCGACAGTGAGCCATGCCACTTCTTGTCATTGGTTCATGGCAGGTGTGTGACGCATCGCGGCCCTCCGATGGAGGATTGCGCGCTGCCCTGAGCCTTCTCGCATGAGTGGTGGGCCGGGGCGCGCTTCGGCGTACCCAATTCATCACTTCGAGCAAGGAGCTCACCTATGTCAGTTCGTTCTATCTTCACGCGCCCAGCCATCGGTCGGGTGGCAGCCCTCGCCGGTGCTATCGGCCTGGGCATCATCGGCACCGTGCCGGCATTCGCCCATGTCACGGTGGCCCCGTCGACGACTGCCGCGGGCGGTTACACGATCGCCACGTTCAGCGTCCCGCACGGCTGCGACGGTTCAGCCACTACGAAGGTCGCGATCTCGATCCCGGACGGGATCAACAGTGTGACACCAACCCGCAACTCCTACTACAGCGTGAAGAAGGTCACCGAGCAGCTCAATCCACCGGTGACCGACGCTCACGGCAACCAGGTGACCGAGCGTGTCGCCCAGGTCGTCTACACGGCGAAGACGCCGTTACCGGACGGACAGCGGGACGCATTCGAGCTCTCCTTCCAGGTCCCTGACGTCGAGGGAGAGACGCTGTTGTTCCCCACCGTGCAGACCTGCGAGCAGGGTGAGGCCGCCTGGGTAGAGGAGGGTCCAGAAGGCGGTCAGGAACCCGAGCACCCGACGCCGGCGTTCGCAGTCACTGCCACGGCGGAAGAGGGTCACGGTGTGACGGCCTTTGACGAGCAAGGCGAGGCAACCGAGGATGTTGCAGTCGTTGACGAGGTCGCAGGCGTCGATGAGTCGAGTGGCGGTGGTCCCGACACTGTGAGCTGGATCGCCCTGATCGTGGCCGCACNNTCGCTCTGGTAGCTGGTGGGGGCGCGTTCTTGCGAGGACGGAAGAGCTGAACGCGACCCAGCCCCTGAAGGCACTGTGGNNGCGCGAGTCATCCGATTCGCGCCCACAACGGCCGCCATTCTGTTCGCAGCGGGATGGTTGCTGGTGGCGGCACAGGCGCCAGCGTCGGCGCATGCCAGCCTGATCGACACCGATCCCGCCGAGGGAGCAGTCGTTGCCCAAGCACCACAGCGGGCCACCCTCACCTTCGACGAACCCATCCAGCTTCCGGCGAACGGGGTCCACGTCTTCGACGCCACTGGTACCGCCTTGACCTCGTCGGCCCGCGCTGTCGATGCTGTGGTGACGGTCGAGCTTCCCGCGCCGATGGCACAAGGCACCTATGTCGTGGCTTGGCGGGTGGTCTCTGCCGATGGCCACCCCATAGCGGGGGCGTTGACGTTCTCCGTCGGTACGCCGAGTCAGACCGTTCTTGCCTCCGGGCTCGGATCGACACAGAACGGACCGCTGTCTGCTGCCGCTGTCGTCTTACAGGGCGCGCAGTACATCGGGGTCTTCCTTGTCGTGGGGTTCTCGTGGATGCTCGGGTGGCTGCTGCCCGCCTCGGCCCCCGCCGATGTGCGCCGGACATTGCGTCGATGGACATGGCTGAGTGCGTTGACTGCATGGGGATCGGGCCTTTTCCTTGTGCCTATACGGTCACTGGCAACCCAGGGACTCGCGGTCACGTCCCTGTTCACGATCGTGGACTGGTTCACCGAGCTAGCGGCACACGAGTGGCAAGCCCTCTGCTGTCTGACGGCTGGTCTGCTTCTGCTTCTCATCCCCGATCTCTGGGCGATCCGGTCCACGGTGACCCAGGTTTTAGGTGGAGTCCTTGCGCTGGTCTCACTGATCCTGGTGGGCCATACCCGCGTGATCGATCCGCTAGCGCTGGTAGCCGTCTCCGACCTGGTCCATGTCACGGTGGGCGCGGTATGGCTGGGTGCCCTGGCCGGGCTCGCTCTCGCGTGGCGCCGGCTCGACCCAGCGCAGGCGGTCATCGCGTTGGCGCGTTTTTCTGTTCTTGCGGCGTGGGTCGTGATCGCGATGGGCGTGACCGGGACCCTGCTCGCATGGCGAATCCTCGACAGCTTTCAGGCACTGGTGGACACCCCTTTCGGCGTCGCGTTGCTAGTCAAACTGATGACCGTCGGGGTTGTCCTCGTACTCGCTTCCTACAACCGGTTCGCGCTGCTCCCGCGATCTCAGGCAGACAAGGCGCAGTCATCGGCGCGGCTTGGCCGGGTGGTCGCCATCGAGGCCGGCTGCCTGGTGACGGTGTTGCTGGTGACCGGCTTCCTCGTCCAGCAGTCGCCGATCTCCGAGGCACGTATGTCCGAGAGCGAACTCGATGACCGGACCCGTACCGCCGTCTCGGGTGATGTACGCGTGTACGTCGCGGTCGAGCCGGGCGCCATTGGCCGTAACGAGGTACTCCTCCAGATACAAGGTATTGCTGGCGACCCCTTGAGTCCTACGCCGAGCNCGACCCTCACCGCGTCGCTAGGTGAAGTCCAGCTTGGTGAGCAACGACTGACTCCGGTTGACGCCGATACCTACCGTGCCAGCGTGGTCTTCCCCATGCCCGGCGAATGGACGGTACGGGTCGTGTTTCGACGCTCGCAGTTCGACAGCACGCTCATCGATGTCGGTGTTCCGGTCAGGTAGCTGCAGCGGTGTTTCGAGCCGCTCTGACTCGGTGTCCTTCTGCCAGTCCGTTCAGACCCCGTAGGTCGCGCGGGGATACGCGGCGTCGATATCGGTGATCACGTTGACCAGGTAGGGGACCCCTGAGGAGAAAGCGCGATCCAGGGCAGGTCCGATCAGAGCGGGATCGATGACGGTCTCACCGGCACCGCCGAGCGCCTTGACCACTTCGTCGTAGCGGGTCCGGGGCGCCAGGTCGGTGATGACGTCGTACCCGTACAACATCTGCATCGGGCGTTTCTCCAACGCCCAGGCGGAGTTGTTGCCTACCACCATCACAACCGGCAGGTTGTGTCGGACCAAAGTGTCGACGTCCATCAGTGACATGCCCGCTGCCCCGTCCCCCAGCATTAGCACAACCTGGGAGGAGGGCCGGGCGATACGGGCACCGATAGCCGCGCCCAGGCCCGCGCCCAGACAGCCGAACGGACCGGGGTCGAGCCAGCCGCCTGGGCGGGAGGGCTCGATGTACTTTCCGGCGAACGACACGAAGTCGCCGCCGTCGCCGATCACGACCGCGTCGTCGGCCAACCGCGGCAGCAGCTCACCGTAGATCCTGGCCGGATGGATCGGATCGGATGCCGAGGTGAGTAAGGCGCTGTCGCGCTCGGTCGCCACCTGCACTGCCTCCTGGAGCGTGGCGACCCAGTTTGCCCAATCACTCCTGCGAGGCAGCCTCTCGGTTGCCGTCACGATCCCGTCGATGGCCAGCGTGAGGTCCCCGTAAGTGGAGGCGGTCAGCTCGACGTGGGTGGCCAGACCGCCGGAGGCATCGGCGATATGGACGACTTTCGCCGGGGANGTGCCGTCCTTGCCGCCGAAGGCGCCGTAGGAGAGCCGGAAGTCCAGCGGGGTGCCGATAACGATCGCCAGGTCGCAGTGGCCCAGCGCCTGACCGCGGGCTTTGGTCATCAAGAGCCGATGTCCGCCCGGGATGATTCCCCGGCCCATTCCGTTGGTGATCACCGGGATACCCAAAGCCTCGACCATGTCCAGCGCCGCAGACTCGGCCGTGTCGGCCCAGACATCTGAGCCGATCACCAGCATCGGGCGCTCTGCTTGACCGAGCAGCGTCGCAATCTGCTCCAGATCGGCCGGATCAGGCTCNGACCGGGGCCGGCGGTGTGTAAGGGGGATAGTTGCTGACGCGATCTCGAAGAAGACATCCATCGGAACGTCGAGGAAAGCCGGTCCGCGGTGTGGGCTGCGGGCGGCCAGGAGTGCCTCATGCATCGCCTGGCCAACTTGNGTCGGGGAGTGGGCGGTGGTCGCCGACTTGGTGATCGGAGCCATCAGCGGCACATGATCGAACTCCTGTAGCCCGCCTTTGCCCCACTGCGCATCCATTGCGCGTCCGCCGACGACCACCAGNGGAGCGCCGCTGAAGCCGGCCTGGGTGACAGCACTGACACCGTTGGTGACGCCCGGTCCGGCGGTCAGCACCGCAAGCCCTGGTACGCGGGTCAGTTTGCCGGTTGCCTCGGCGGCGAACACCGCCGTCTGCTCATGCCGCACATCGAGCAGGCGCATCGGCGGCTCTGCCTTGACCGCGCCGTCGTACATCGCGAACACGTGCGCCCCGCTGAGGGTGAACATCGTGTCGACGCCATGCGCAGCCGCTACCGCCACGGCATGAGCGCCGGGGTGCCCTTCGATTGATCGGCCCTGGTCGGGTGCGGTCGCAGAGGGATCTTGCGATTCGGTCGGCGTCTCGGTCATCCCTGCAAGATACCGGGGTGCAATTGCTTCAAAGCTGCGACCAGGGTCAGCAAGAAATCAGCCCGATTGGGTGGCTGTCCAGAAGAGAGGGCGAGTTGTACATAGAGAGCTCGCAGGAACCCTGCCACGTTGTGGGCGACAGGTGCGCCGGTCTGCGGATCGAGTGCGGTGGCGGTCAGTCGATTGACCCAGGCATCCAGGAGATCGGTGTGCAAGATGTCGCGTCGCAGCACTCCCATGGTCGATTCCGCCAAGGTGTCGAGCTCGGCAGTGTGGACCAAGAAATCCGTCGGCGAGGTGAGCCGATCGGCAGTCACATCCAAGAGCACGGTGAGTTCCAAGCGGCCCAGATGCCGTGAGGAGGCGAGCTCGACCAGAGCGGCGGCGCCGTTGCCCAACGAGCTTGCCGGCCCCTTTCCAGGTACTTCGTGGCGCAAGTCGCGCTCCCTGACCAGCCAACTCATCAACCGGTCGCCCCAGCGCAACACCGTGTCCGGACGCATCCGCAGAGCGGCGTTGTCCTGGGCGATACAGGCGCCGAGCACGCGAGCCGACAGGCTGCGGCGGAAAACTGTGTCGGAGGCTGTGGTTCCCAGGCCGACGGTCAAGCCCGAGGCCATCCCGTCGCCGAGCCCCTCCAGCAGATCGTCGTACACGCCGGCGCGGAGCCAGCGCGTCAAGGTGAGGGTCGCGATGTCCTCCCTGATAGCGGGGTCGGAATCGCCGAGCATCGAGGTGAGCTCGCTGGTCAGCTCACTCAACGGTCTGTCAGCCGGGACGACACCTTGCGCCAGAACGCTCTCCCAGTAGGCCGACCCCATGTCTGTCATCCTGCCATCTCCGCCGAAACCGGACCAATGTCGACACCTCCGAGTCGAGAATCTCCGCGGGGATCCACGAGGTCGCCGCATTCCCCAAGAGGCTTCGCCCCATCCGAGCAACCTCGAAGCACTACGCTTCGCAAGTGGCATCGCTGACAGAGATTGCCCGGGCGCATACCGAGTTGTCCGACGACGAGGTGGCCTGGCTGCAACTGCTCGTGGCCGACTGGCAGATCATCGCCGACCTGTCATTCGCCGACTTGGTGCTGTGGCTCCCGGATCGCGACGACAAGGGCTACTGGGCCGCTGCCCAGATGCGTCCGACGACCGGGCCGACCGCCTACGTCGATGACCTGGTCGGGAACTTCTTGGGGCGGGGACAGCGCTCCTTGGTCGATATGGCGTACGGCAGTGGCCGGATCGCTCGTGAGGGTGACCCCGAGTGGCGTGACGATGTGCCGGTACGCGTCGAGGCGATCCCGGTGGTGCGCGAGGCTCGAGCTTCGTCGACCCAGCCCTCGACTCGGGTACTCGGGGTGATCGCGCGCAACACGAACTTGCTCGGTGTGCGGACCCCTTCACGGTTGGAGTTGGCCTATCTCCAGACAGCCACCGATCTCACCCAGATGATTGCAACGGGTCGCTTCCCGAGCGGGGAACAGCGTTCCGACCACGCCGATTCCNCCCGGGTCGGGGACGGGTTCATCCGGGTCGATGCGCAGGGAAAGGTAACCTACGGCAGCCCGAACGCGTTGTCGGTATTCCGCCGCCTGGGTCTGGCCCATGACCTCACCGGGCTCAACCTCGCCGACCTGACCCGCGAGTTGGTGCCGGCTAGTCGCCGCCCCGACGAGGAGACGATCAGCGCGGTGCTCGGGNGAACGATGCCGCGAGATACCGAGCTGGGCAACGGAGAGACGGTAGTCATCTTCCGCTCGGTCCCGTTGCGCCCGGCGGGTGAGCAACTCGGGGCGTTGATCCTGCTTCGCGATGTGACCGATATCCGGCGCCGGGACCGGGAGCTGGTGACCAAGGACGCCACGATCCGCGAGATCCACCACCGGGTGAAGAACAACCTGCAGACCGTCGCCGCGCTGTTGCGGCTCCAGGCGCGTCGGATAAATGTCCCCGAGGGGCGTGCGGCCCTGGAGGAGGCGGTACGCCGGGTGGGATCGATCGCGATCGTGCACGAGACCTTGTCGACCAGCTTCGAGGACGACGTCGACTTCGACGAGGTCGTCGACCGGCTACGAGTGATGGTCAGTGATGTGAGTTCTGCAGCCGGCCAGGCCACCACGGTGCGGGAGGGATCATTCGGGATCCTGCCCTCGGAGGTCGCCACGCCGCTGGCGATGGTGCTGACCGAAGTGATGCAGAACGCGGTCGAGCACGGGTTCGGCAATCAGGCGGGAACGATCACGCTGGTGGCCTCCACATTTGCAGGCCGGCTGCGAGTCACAGTCTCCGACGACGGCAGGGGACTGCCAGCGGGTTTCGATCTCGAAGCGAGCACGAGTCTGGGCCTGTCGATCGTGCGCACTTTGGTGGTCTCGGAACTGGACGGACAGATCACCATGGGCCCGAATCCGGCTGGTCGGGGAACCCAGGTCGTCCTGGACCTCCCGCTGCACCCGTGCTAGGGCCTGCGCGTCAGTCAGGCGTTGCTGCGGATCCGAGCGCGCGCATTGCGGCGTTTGAGGGCGCGCCGCTCGTCTTCTGACATTCCACCCCATACGCCATGATCTTGGCCGGCCTCCAGCGCCCAGGCGAGACACTGCTCGCGCACGTCGCACCGTCGGCACACCTGTTTGGCCTCCTCAACCTGCAGGAGGGCCGGACCGGTGTTGCCGATCGGGAAGAACAGCTCCGGGTCCTCGTCGAGACACGCAGAGCGGTGGCGCCAATCCACGGCGGGGCTCCTCTATCAGTCGTTCACCACGCGCTGGCGCCCGGTGGGGCAGCAGCGCGTGGCAGGTGAATCCAGCGTATCTTGTGAACGCTTTCACGAGCCATGAGTATTCCAGGATGGGGGACTCATGGAAACCCCATCGTTTCAACTCTGTGACCTTCAAGCAACCCCCAAGTGCCGGGACGTTGGTCACAGCGGCTCGCTACGATCGGTGCCCGTGACCTCTATCCCGACCCGCTGGCTGCTACTCGCGGTATCAGTTGTTGTGATCGAAGCAGTGGCTTTCGCCGTCTTCGGCGTGATCGAACTGTTGCACCTGGACACCAGCCGGCCGGAGGTCGCACTCACCTCGGGGTTGTTCTTCCTGCTCTGGGCGGTGTTCCTGATGTTCTTCAGCTGGCGCCTCTCCCGATTGGAGTCCTGGGCGCGCCCACCGCTGGTGATGGCTCAACTCATCCAGGTGGCGGTCGCCTTCAGCTGGGGAGGCCTGAGCTGGGCTGTGGTGGCACTGCTGATCAGCGCCGTACTCGTACTTGTGGGGATCTTCCACCCGGCATCTATCGCGGCGATCGAGTCTGCCGAGTCAGACTGATCACCAGGCGATCCTCGTCCACGCTCGAGGCCACACTGTTGACCAAGGCGGAGAGAACGTTCCACGCGAAGCTGTCGCGGCTCGGGGCGACCGGACTGACGCACTCCGTGGCCACGTCGATACTCAGGCTGGTGGCATCCAGCCAGAAGCTCGCCGCCAGACTGGAATCGGCTCGCGCCTGGGCCAGTAGCAGCGCGCAGGCCTCGTCGACGGCGATGCGCAGATCCTCCACCTCGTCCAAGGCGAAGTCCAAACGCGCCGCAAGTCCCGCCGTGGCGGTCCGCAGCACTGCTACGTAACCGCCGTCGGCGGGAAGCCTGAGCTCGACGTCAGGCGCGATCACGCCTTCTTGGTCTCCCAGAAGATCTCGGCGATCTCGTCGATCTTGGCAAGCAGCTGGTCGGCCACCTCTGCGTCGAGGCTGCCCTTGGTGCCGGTTGCGCCGGCAAGCTTGGTGGCCTCGTTGACCAGGGTGTGCAGCTGCGGGTACTTCTCGAAGTGCGGGGGCTTGAAGTAGTCGGTCCACAAGACCCAGAGGTGATGCTTGACCAGCTCCGAGCGCTGCTCCTTGATCAGAAGTGCCCGAGTGCGGAAGTCGGGGTCGTCGTTGTCGGCGACCTTGGCGATCACGGCCTTGATCGACTCGGCCTCGATTCGGGCTTGCGCTGGGTCGTACACGCCGCAGGGAAGATCACAGTGAGCGTGAACGTCGATGGTCGGGGCGAGAAAACCCGCGAACATCACTGTCCTTTCGTCGGTTGGCGGTGAGGATCACCACGACTGCGACACTACTCCTGATCAAGGGTTTCCGCCGCCAAGGGCGCCCTCCTGCTGGCAGGATCCCCGAACGATGTCTGCTGGGCCGGTGGCTTGCCGACACACTGAAGCGACAGGAGCTCAAGGACGTGGTACGACGCCTCGGCCTCGCCCGGGTGCATGGCCGTTCGATGGAGCCGACGTTGTATGCAGGTGACCTGCTTCTGGTGCTGCACGGCGGTCGGGTACGACCAGGCCGGCTCGCGGTGGTGCGCCTGGGTGGCGTGATCGCGGTCAAGCGCATCGCCTGGCGTGAGCCGGCAGGTCCGGATTCGCCTGGGGATCGGCCCGGCGGCTGGTGGGTGCAACGGGACAACCCGTACGAGGGAATCGACTCGCTCAGCCACGGCGCCGTAGCTGACGATCAGGTGATCGCGCGGGTGCTGGCGCGTCTGTGGCCACCTGTTGGCGGCCGTCGGATCACTCGATGGATCAAGCAACGGATCGCCCGGTAGATCGCCGGCGGATTCACCGGATCTGCCGATGTGACGGGGAGTCTTGCGGCTGAGCAACCGCCGTTATGGGAGAATCTGAGCGAAGCCAGGCCCGCCCGGGCGACCCTCGGTGCCGCTAACAGACTTCTCGCTCGCGCAACGACCCGCAGCGGCACCACAGTCACCTCGCCAGGAAGCACACGTATGCCTGCTCAATCTCTGTCCGATTCCACCGACCCCGCGCAAGTCCGTGCTGATCGCGATCCCGACGCCAACGGCACCCAAGGTTTTGCGGGAGACCCGGTCTTCGACCTTCATGTCGGGGGCAAGATGGCAATCGCCGCCTCGGTTCCGCTCAGCGACAAGGACGACCTGTCGATGGCCTACACCNCCGGAGTCGCCCGGGTTTGTGAGGCCATTGCAGCCGATCCCGCGTTGGCGGCCGAATACACCTGGATCTCCAACACCGTGGCGGTCGTCACCGACGGCACTGCCGTGCTCGGTTTGGGCGACATCGGCCCGGCTGCCGCCATGCCGGTGATGGAGGGCAAAGCCGTGTTGTTCAAGCAGTTCGGTGGTGTCGACGGCGTCCCGATCTGTCTGGACACCACCGACACCGATGAGATCGTGGAGACGGTGATCCGCCTTGCTCCGAGCTTCGGTGGGATCAACCTGGAGGACATCTCGGCCCCACGTTGCTTCGAGATCGAGGACCGGCTCAAAGCAGCGCTGGATATCCCGGTATTCCATGACGACCAGCACGGCACCGCGGTGGTGGTCGCAGCGGCGCTGGAGAATGCGCTGCGGATCACCGGTCGCGATCACGGCTCTACCCGGGTGGTCATCCAGGGAGCCGGGGCTGCCGGTGTGGCCGTGGCCAAGATCCTGCTCGCGGCCGGCGTCACCGACCTCGCGGTCATCGATCGCCAAGGTGTGTTGCACAGCTCTCGTGCCGACCTCACGCCGGTGAAGCGGCAACTCGCGATGGACACCACCGAACACACAGGTCGTCAGGGCACACTCGCCGATGCGATGGCCGGTGCCGACGTCTACATCGGCGTTTCCGGCGGCACCGTGCCGGAGGAAATCGTCGCGAGCATGGCGCCCGACGCGATCATTTTCGGGCTGGCCAACCCTGACCCCGAGGTGCACCCCGATATCGCCCACCGCTATGCGCGAGTCGTTGCCACCGGAAGGTCGGACTTCCCGAACCAAATCAACAACGTGCTCGCTTTCCCGGGGATCTTCCGTGGCGCTTTCGACGTGCGCGCCATCGCCATCACCGAACCGATGAAACTCGCGGCTGCTCGCGCCATCGCCAACCTCGTCGGCGACGAGGTGAGTGAGGACTACATCGTCCCCTCGCCGTTCGATCCCCGAGTCGGTCCGGCCGTTGCCCAGGCGGTGAGCGAGGCGGCTCGCGCCGACGGAGTTGCCCGACTGGTGAACTAGCCTGGACCGACACGTGTGGGGCTAGGCGCTGTAGGTACCCGGAAGGACCGCGATGTTCGCTGTGTATGCCGAGAGGTTCAATGCTGAGGACCCGTTGGAGGCGTTGGTCATCGGTGAGCGTCCCGACCCTGTGGTCCCTGAAGGCTGGACAACCGTCTCGGTCAAGGCCGCCTCGCTCAACCACCACGATCTGTGGTCGCTGCGTGGCGTGGGACTGAAGCAGGAGCGTTTGCCGATGATCTTGGGCTGTGATGCCTCCGGTATCGATGAGNGGGGTAACGAAGTCGTTGTGCATGCGGTGATCTCCGACCCGTCGTGGAGCGGCGACGAAACCCTGGACCCGAGTCGATCGCTGCTTTCGGAGCGGTACCAGGGGACCTTCGCCGACAAGGTGACGGTGCCGGCCCACAATGTCTTGCCCAAGCCCGCCTCGCTGTCCTTCGAGGAGGCGGCATGTCTGCCGACCGCCTGGTTGACGGCCTACCGCATGCTCTTCGTCCAAGGGNGGCTCAAGGCCGGGGACATCGTTCTCGTGCAGGGCACAGGCGGCGGAGTTGCCACGGCGCTGATCGTGCTGGCGCGCGCCGCCGGCCTCAAGGTGCTCGCCACCAGTCGAGACGAGTCCAAGCGCGCCCGGGCGCTCGAATTGGGCGCCCATGAGGCGTACGAGAGTGGCACACGGCTGCCGGTCAAGGTCGACGCGGTGATGGAGACTGTCGGCAAAGCCACCTGGACCCATTCGATCCGGGCGTTGCGTCCCGGAGGCAAGGTTGTCATCAGCGGTCACACCAGCGGGCCGAATCCCGATGACGCCATGCTCACCCACATCTTCTTCCTGCAACTGTCGGTGATCGGCTCGACGATGGGCACACGCGCGGAACTGGGATCGTTGATCCAACTACTGGACGCCAGTGGTACGCGGCCACTCATCGACCGGGTGATACCGATGGAGGATGCGCGTGACGGATTTGCTGCGATGGCCGCGGGGGACATCTTCGGCAAGATCGTGTTGACCCGTTGAGCCCCGGTAGATCTCTCAGGTGAGCAACTGGACTCCGCCTCCGGACTGGCCACCGCCCACCGGGGCACCGGTCTGGCCTGCCGGCCCTGGCGGCGGATCAGCAGGCGCTCCCGGTCCCAAACCGGCAGGGACGGCGGCGCTGGTGATAGCGGTGCTCTTCTCGCTGTTGATGCTCACCGTGGTGATCACGGCGTTCGCCGTCTATCTGCAGGGCCGAGCCGGTGGAGATGTCGCCACCATTTCGGCCGCCGAGGCCAAGTGCGGTCAGGTGATCAGTCGTCGCGCCGACGAATCGCAGTATTACCACGTCCGGCCGGGGACTCGGGTCGAGTATCCGATCTCACCGCCGGCATTCGGTCCGCATTGGGGAAACTACCTCGAGGGCCAGGAGATCCGCGGCTTCTACACGGTCGAGGACCGACCGCCGGTGGAGCGACTGGTGCACAGCCTGGAGCATGGGTACACGATTCTCTGGTACGCCACCGATACCGACCAGCTCGATACCGATCAACTACGTGCTCTGAGCTCTCGGCATCCGGTCGGCGACAGCAGATTGATCATCGCGCCTTGGACACCCCAGGACGGTGACGCGTTTCCCGCCGGCAACGTGGCACTCACCCATTGGCGCGCTGATGGCACCGGGGTCTGGTCCTACTGCGACCAGGCGAGCGCGGCTGCTGTTGCGGCGTTCCTCGAGGAATTCCCGATCCAGGACTCGCCCGAGCCTCTCGCGCCGTAGCCGGCTGACACCGCAGCGGGCGAGACTACTCGTCGTCGAGATCGTCCAAGCGTGCCAACCAGGTCGCCAGGCGCTCCACCGGGACCTCGAAATCGGGGTTGAGGTCCACGAACTCCGCGAGACGATCAGCTAGCCAGGCGAAACTGATCTCCTCTTCACCCCGTCGGGTGGTGAGCTCCTCGATACCACGGTCGGTGAAGTACATGAGGTCTTTCTAGCTCATCACGAGAACGCTTGCTGCAGCAGTGCCTTCTGTTCCTCGACGTGACGGGAGTGCTGACCTACTGCCGGTGAGGTCGATTCGGGACGCGATACCCGATAGAACGGCACCGGTATCTCCGAGGTCATGTACAGCGCAACATGTGGCCACGGTCCCATGTTGGCCGGTTCGTCCTGCACCCAGCGGACCTCACGCAGGTTGGGGTAACGGGCCAACTCCGCCCGCACCTCGGTCAGTGGCCGGGGATAGAGCTGCTCAAGNCGCGCGATGGCCGTACGCGGGTTGTCACCCTCGAGTCGCTTGCGCTCGACCATCAGGTCCCAGGTGATGCGCCCGCTGCACAGCAGTAGCTTCTCCACCGCCACCGGATCGACCTGGTCATCGCCGATCACAGGCTGGAAGGAGCCGGTGGTGAAGTCGCGAGGCTGTGAGGCGGCTTCCTTGCGCTTGAGCATCGACTTGGGGGTGAACACGATCAGTGGACGGTGCTCCTCTCCCAACGAGTGCTGACGCAACAGATGGAAGTAACTGGCCGGGGTCGAGGGCTGCGCTACGACGAACGCGTCTTCTGCGGCCATCGTCAGCCAGCGCTCAATGCGCGCCGAGGAGTGATCGGCCCCCTGACCCTCGTACCCGTGCGGGAGCAGCAGCACGACACCGGACTGTTGGCCCCACTTGGTCTGACCTGAGGTGATGTACTCGTCGATGATCGTCTGGGCCCCGTTGGCGAAGTCGCCGAACTGTGCCTCCCACAACACGAGCGCATCGGGGCGCGCCACCGAATAGCCGTACTCGAAGCCCATCGCTGCGTACTCCGACAGCAGCGAGTCGTAGACGTAGAACTGGCCCTGGTCGACCGACAGGTTCGACAATGGCGTCCACTCGTCTCCGTTCTTCCGGTCGATGATCGTGGCGAAGCGCTGCACGAAGGTGCCTCGACGTGAGTCCTGACCGGACAGTCGCACCGGTCGTCCCTCCAGCAGCAGGGAAGCGAACGCCAGGATCTCGCCGGTGCCCCAATCGATCGGGCCCTCGGTGATCGCCGAGGCGCGACGCTGCAACTGGGGCAGCACTTTCGGGTGGACGGTGAAGCCCTCGGGCGCGGTCACATGCGCGTCGGCAACCAACTTCATGACCTCCGGCGAGATCGCCGTCGTCGCTTGGCCGGCCAACTTTTCGGGGTAGTCGGGCACGGTCAACCACTCGTCGGGTTTACGGTCGGCCTCCCGTACCTCGGTGAAGACCCGCTCCAGCTGCTGCTGGTAGTCGCGCAAGACCTGCTCGGCCTCGTCGATGGTGATGTCACCACGTCCGATCAGGGACTCGGTGTAGAGCTTGCGGACAGAGCGCTTCTTCTCGATCAGGTCATACATCAGCGGCTGGGTGTAGGACGGGTCGTCGCCCTCGTTGTGACCGCGACGCCGGTAGCAGACCAGGTCGATGACCACGTCCTTGTTGAACGCCTGGCGATATTCGAAGGCCAACTGGGCAACCCGGATGCAGGCCTCGGGGTCGTCGGCATTGACATGGAAGATCGGCGCCTGGACCATCCGGGCCACGTCGGTGCAGTACAGCGAGGAACGCGACGAGGTCGGTGAGGTCGTGAAACCGACCTGATTGTTGACGATCACATGGATGGTGCCGCCGGTCCGGTAACCACGAAGCTGGGACAGGTTGAGCGTTTCGGCCACAACGCCCTGACCGGCGAACGCGGCATCGCCATGTACGAGCAGCGGCAGCACCGGGTACTCTGCGCCCCGGTTGAGAACGTCCTGCTTGGCGCGGGCAATGCCCTCCAAGACCGGGTCCACTGCTTCGAGGTGGGACGGGTTGGCTGCAATCGAGACTGCGACCCGGGCGCCTGAGCCGGCGACGAACTCGCCTTCGGCACCCAGGTGGTACTTGACGTCACCCGAGCCCTGCACGGTACGAGGATCGATGTTCCCCTCGAACTCTCGAAAGATCTGGTTGTAGCTCTTGCCGACGATGTTGGCGAGCATGTTGAGCCGGCCACGGTGGGCCATCCCGATGGTGACCTCCTCCAGGCCGGCTTCCGCAGCTGCCTCGCAGATCTCGTCGACAACGGGGATCGTCGTCTCACCGCCCTCCAGCGAGAACCGCTTCTGTCCCACGAACTTGGTCTGCAGGAACGTCTCGAACGCCTCGGCCTGGTTGAGCTTGAGCAGGATCCGCAGCTGCTCCTCACGCGGAGGCTTCACATGTGGCTGCTCGACCCGCTCCTGGATCCAGTGCCGCTGGTCAGGGTCCTGGATGTGCATGTACTCGATGCCGATCGTGCGGCAGTACGAGTCGCGCAGGATCCCCAGGATCGAGCGCAGCTTCATGAAACGCCGGCCCTCGCCGCCGAACGATCCGGTGGCGAACTCGCGATCCAGATCCCACAGCGTCAGCCCGTGCGACTCGATCTCCAGGTCGGGATGGGTGCGCTGGCGGTACTCCAACGGGTCGGTATCGGCCATCATGTGGCCGCGCACCCGATAGGCGTGGATGAGCTCGAGGATCCTGGCCTGCTTGCTGATCTCGTCGTCGTGGCTGGTCGAGACGTCGACAGACCAGCGGATCGGCTCGTACGGGATCCGCAGGGCGCGGAAGATCTCGTCGTAGAAGCCCTCCTCGCCCAACAGCAAGGCATGCACCTTGCGCAGGAACTCACCGGACTGGGCGCCCTGGATCACCCGGTGGTCGTAGGTGGAGGTCAGCGTCATGATCTTGCTGACGGCGTTGCGGGCCAGCGTCTCCTCCGCCGCGCCCTGGAACTCCGGGGGNTACTCCATCGATCCGACACCGATGATGCAGCCCTGGCCCTTCATCAGCCGGGGNACCGAGTGGTTGGTGCCGATGCCGCCGGGGTTGGTCAAGGTGAACGTGGTGCCTTGGAAGTCGGAGACCTCGAGCTTGTTGCCGCGAGCCTTGCGGACCAGGTCCTCATACGCTGTCCAGAAACCGGCGAAGTCCATCGTCTCGGCTGCTTTGACGGAGGGCACGAGCAACTGCCGGCTGCCGTCGGGCTTGGGCAGGTCGATTGCCAGGCCCAGGTTGATGTGCGCCGGTTCGATCAAGGTGGGTTTGCCGTCGATGACATCGAAGCCGTTGTTCATCTCCGGCATCGTCTTGAGTGCCTTGACCAGGGCATACCCGATCAAGTGGGTGAAGGACACCTTGCCGCCACGCGCGCGAGCCAGATGGTTGTTGATCACGATCCGGTTGTCCCACAACAGCTTGACCGGGATCGCCCGCACGCTGGTGGCGGTCGGTACGGTCAAGCTCGCGTCCATGTTCGACGCAGTGCGCGCCGGGGCGCCCCGCAGCGTCGTCAACTGTGGCTCGTCGGTGGTCACAGGTGGTGCCACCACTGCCTTCTCCTTGGGAACCGGACGGGTGCTTGCCGGATCGCCGGAGGGTTGTGCGGGAGCCGGGTCGGGCCGCGGCGCCACCTCGGTGACAGGAGTCGCCTTGGCCGGAGCCGGCGTCGAGGGAGCGGAGGCTGTCGGTGCTGGTGATGCCGGCGCTGATGCTGCTGGAGTCGCCGGTGTGTGGGGGCGCTGCCGTTGCTCGCGCTATCGCCTGAGCCGTTGGACCCTGGGCCGTTGGAGCTACCGCCCAGAGGTTTGNTCGGCATGAGTTTTGAAGAACTCCAGCCAAGCCTCGTCGACGTTGCTCGGATCGGCTTTCCAACGGTCGTACATCTCTTCGACGAGCCACTCGTTGGCACCGAAGTCCGATGATGGCTGGACAGGGTTGACGGGGTTGTCCTGGGCAGACTCGGCCACGACGTGGATCGCCTCTTCCGGCACTTGCTGAGGGTGGTTTGGGGAGGACCGCCTGCATGGTGGTTTCCGTGGTAAAGCGTATCTCAGTGATTGAGGATCGGCGTGGTGGACTTGCGCCTGGCCAGGGACCCAGCACACTTGTCTGCATGCCCGAAAGCTCCCGATCCCTGTTCCGGCGTGTCCGCGCCCGTCTCGCAGCCCTCCTACTCCTGCCTGTATTGGTGGGCGGGTTGGCGGCCTGCAGCAGCGGAAACGATGACGAGGAGAAGGAGGCTCCACAGCAGGAGCGTCCGGTGGCGGCATCCTGGCAGGTCGATGTGGCCGATCTCGCCGGAGAGCTCACTGACGCGAAGAAGAGGAAGATGCAGGAGCAGATCGTCGCGACGCTGACGGTTTACGTCGACCAGGCGCTGGTGGCGGTGCCTGCGGACGATCCGTTCGGATCTTTCACCAAGAACCTTGCCAAACGCGCGAAGGCAGACCGTGATCTGCTCACTTCCGCCGGGTTGGGTGAGGTCGAATCCGTGGTGCCGACCGAGCTCACCGCCAACCTGTCGGTGATGGCGCGCAAGGGTGTGCCGGCCGGAGCAACCGCGATCGTGCGGATCGGGCTGGATGTCGATGACACACCCGTCACGTTGAGCGGACAGCTGTTGCTGACGCCGGTAGGGGACCAGTGGAAGATCTTCGGCTACGACTTGCATCGAGAGGGAACCGACTGATGAAGCTTCGCTGGATTCACTGGACTCCTAGAGTCGCTGTCGCCGGTATTCTTGCGGCCACGGTCGCGTTGGTTCCCACCAGCGGCGTCCGCACCTTCGACACCGAGCTGGTCAAGATCGACTACGCCTCCGATATCGATCACCCTAAGAACATCGTGTGGGTCCTGGCCATGGGATCGGACGCTCGTCGCGGTGAGCTGATCACCCGCACAAGGGCTGACGCCATCCAGTTGATCGGGGTGAACCTGGAGACCGGAACGGGCGTGGTGATCGGAACTCCCGCGACTCGTGGGTTCCCATCGAGGGATACGGCTCCAACCGGATCAACGCCGCGCTCTACTTCGGGGACCGCAGCTGATGGCCAAGACGGTGGGGAGCTGTACGGCATCGACATCGACTACGCGTTGATCACGGGTTTCAGCGGGTTCGAGCGGATGATCCAGGCAATCGGTGGAGTGACAGTCGATTCCGCTCTGGCGTTCTCCGATGACAATCTTCCGGGCCGCTACAAAGTCGGCAAGAACTACGTCAACGGCACCAGGGCGCTCAACTTCGGGCGAATGCGGCACTTCCTTCCCGCTGGCGACTTCGATCGCTCGGCGAACCAGGGCAGGCTGGTCAAGGCCATCTTCAGCAAGGTCAAGGCCAAGCAGGACGTCCCTGGATTCTTCGAGGCCGGGATGCTCGCGGCAGTTACCGAGCTGCGCACCAACCTGAGTCCGGCGGAGTTGTACAGAGTCGGCCAGCTGGTCCGCAACGTCAAGCCGGGCAAGATCAGGACCTGTGTGCTGTCGGGTTCGATCGGTACTGTCGGCGAGGCCAGCGTGGTGCTTCCCAACGTCACCGCCGCTCGCGCGCTCGGTGAGGATGTGCGCGACGATGCGAAGCTGGACGGTCCCTGCTGAGGCCGCGGAACCTCTTACTGGGCCGCCACGACATCGACGAGTTCCTCGAAGGTGGCGAACGTGTGCCCGGCAACCAACTGGTCGATGTACGGCAGGGCTGCCGCCATCCCAGCTTGCACCGGCTGGAAGCCGACCTTGCCACGATGCGGGTTCACCCAGATGACGCTGCGCGCCAATCGGCGCAGTTGTCTCATCTGATCGGCCAGTAGCCCTGGATCGCCCCGTTCCCAGCCGTCGCTGGTGATGACCACCACGGCTCCTCGAGCTGGGCCGCGCCTGCCCCATCGATCCACGAATGCCTCCAGGACCTCGCCCAACCGGGTACCGCCGGACCAGTCCGGGATCGCCTCGGCAGTCGCGCTCAGTGATCGGGTGGAGTCGCGAAACCGCATGGCGCGAGTGACCCGGGTCAGGCGGGTGCCGATCGTGAAAACCTCGACGCGGTTCGGTGCAGCCTGGTTGAACCGGTGGGCCAGGCGCAGCAGATGGTCGGCATAGGGAGCCATCGAGCCGGAGACGTCCAGGAGGAGGACGACTCGTCGAGGTTTGACTCGACGACGTTGAAACCGCAAATTGGCGGGTTCTCCGCCGCGTCTCAACTGCTCGCGGACCATTGCCGCCACATCGATCCGGCCGCGATGGTGGTGTTGTCGCCGCCGCACTTTGCGCATCGGTAGCCGGATGCGCAAGGTCTCGAACATCCGGGCCAGCATCTGAGTCTCGATCCCGTTCAGGTCGGCTACGTTGCGGTTGCGAAGGAGTTCGACAGCCGAGGCGATCATCGCCACTTCCTCGGGGTCCTCGCCGTCGGCCTGACCGTCATCACCCATCCCGCCCGGTGAGATCGTGACTATGGATTCGTTAGGGGCGGCCCCGGAAACCAGGCTCCCGGTGAACCAGGCCTGGAACAGCCGCTCGTAGATCACCAGGTCGTCGGGTGTGCAGCACAAGGTCGCTCGACCCGCCCAATAGATGTCCTCACGGCGCAACGGATCCAACGCTTCCAGGGCTTTGGCGAAATCCTCGGTACGCGGCGCAGTGACGCCGGCGCGGCGTAGCGCCTGGCTGAACCCGACGATGCCCCGAGGACTTCGTCGGTTGCGGTACTCAACTCAGCTCCCCAACCGTTCTGGGAGCACCGACTGCAGGTAGACGGTGTCTTCGCGGTACTTGCTGAGCGCGCCCAGGGTTGTCATCGCTGAATCGAGGTCGAGTTCGACGCGGCCAAGCTCGTGGACTGCCCGTGCCCAGTCGATCGTCTCGGCTACGCCGGGGAGCTTGATGAGCCGGTGCTCGGCTCGTAGCCATTGGACCGCCTCCACGACCTGTTCGGTCAGCCGTTCNGGCAACTTGGGAAGTCGCGTCCTGACGATCTGGATCTCGCGCTCGAGATCAGGGTGGTCGATCCAGTGATAGAGGCAGCGGCGCTTGAGAGCATCGTGTACGTCGCGGGTGCGGTTGGAGGTCAGGATCACGATCGGCGGCACCTCGGCCCGGATCGTCCCGAACTCCGGAATCGACACCTGATAGGCCGAGAGCACCTCGAGAAGGAATGCCTCGAACTCGTCATCGGCGCGGTCGACCTCATCGAGCAGCAGAACCGCGGGGCTCTCCTGGAGGGCGCGCAGGATCGGCCGGGCGAGAAGGAACCGCTCGCTGTACAGCAAGCCGTCGGTCAGCTCGGCATCCACCGAGGCGCCTGCCGCCTCCAGAGTGCGCAGGTGCAGGATCTGTCGGGCGAAGTCCCAGTCGTACAACGCCTGCTGGGTATCGATCCCCTCGTAGCACTGCAGCCGGATCAAGGGGACGTCGAGCGCTGCCGCGAGTGACTCGGCCAGAGCGGTCTTTCCCGTACCCGGCTCGCCTTCCACCAACAGAGGGCGCTGCAATGTGAGCATCAGGTAGCCGACCGTGGCCAAACCTTGATCAGCGATGTAGCCGGTTTCTTCCAGGTTTTTGGCGAGTTCAGCTGGTGTGGCGATGTCCTTCATGACTGCAGCCTAGTTGTCCGACATTTGATCAACATCATGGCCTGTCGCCAGATCACCGGATTCGACAAGGTCGGTCTGATGGGAGCGCAGATACCGCTTGGCGCCCTCGTCGCCGGAGAGAACTTGCGTCAACGGCGCCCAGTGCTCCCGACCGATGAGCACCGGATGCCCGGGAACCCCGTGGTAGCCGGCGCGAGCCAGTGTCGAGCGCTCCGCGCGGGCGAGCAGCCGGCGCACCACGTCAGCACCTACATCAGGCAGGTCGACCAGATGAACCAGAGCAGCGTCATGGGTGGTGTCCTTGATCGCGGTGAGGCCGGCCCGCAGCGACGCGCTCATACCGTCGGCCCAGTCCGGAGCCACGACGTGCCTGATCCGGGTTCGTCCGGTGCCGGCGGATCCCGTGCCGGTAGACGCGGTTTCGAGCAGGGCGGCGGCCTGCTCGGCTTGTGCGCCCAAGACCACCAGTACCTCCTGGCATCCCGCCTCGGCTAATACCGAACTCGACGAGACCACCCAGGGGACGCCGTCTTCGCCGCGTACCAGCGCCTTGGGGCGTCCCATCCGGCGGCCCTGACCTGCGGCGAGCAGGAGGCCGATGACTGTCACCTCAGCCCTGTTCACGTCAGCCCCGCTCCACCTCGTCGAGCCAGGACCGGATCGACTCGCTGTGCTGGCCCAGTGTCGGTGGCGCACCGACTTCTGCCCGCGCGCCACCAAATGGGTTGTCGTCGAAACGGACGACGGGACCGGGAATCCGCAGCCTGCCCTTGGTGGCGTGGTCGACCTCCACGAGAAGACCCTGGGACCTGACTTGCTCCCATTCGTAGACCTCCTGGAGATTGCGCACTTTGCCCGCTGGGATCCCCGTCCGGTTCAGCAGGTCCAGCCAGTGCTCGGCCGGTTGCAGCGCAAAATGTTGNTCGAGCACCGCGATGAGCTCGTCGCGGTGCGCCACCCGATCGCTGTTGCTGGCGAACCGCGGCTCGGCGGGGTCCAACCCGAGCGCGCCGGCCAGTTTCTGCCACAAGATCTCCGATCCACACGACAANTGGATCGGGCCGGTTGCGGTATGGAACAGGCCGTACGGCGCGATCGCGGGATGGTGTGCGCCGGCCAGACCGGGGAGCTCCTCGGCGATCGTCCAACGCGTTCCTTGGAATGCGTGAATGCCGACGATGCCGGCGATCAAAGAGGTGCGTACCACACGACCTCGGCCGGTTCGCTCCCGTTCGACCAGCGCGCCCAGGACACCGAGCGCGCCGTTCGTCCCGGCCAGGAGGTCCGCGATAGGGACACCGACCTTCAAGGGCTCGTCGACGCCGGTCACGCTCATCAGGCCGGCTTCGCCTTGGGCGATCTGGTCGTAACCGGCGCGGTGGGCTTCCGGGCCGTCGTGGCCGAACCCGGTGATGGACAAGATCACCAGCCCCGGGTTCAGCTCATGGAGCCGCTGGGTGCTGAACCCGAGACGATCGAGCACGCCGACCCGGAAGTTCTCCACGAGCACGTCGGCTTGGCGTGCCAGCCGCGTCAGCACCTCGGCGTCGGCCTCGTCCTTGAGATTCAAGACGATCGACTCTTTGTTGCGGTTCGCGGCCATGAAATACGTCGACTCCCGTTCCTCGCCCTCGCCGAGGAACGGCGGCCCNCAACCGCGACTGTCGTCGCCGGCGCCNGGGGTCTCGACCTTGATGACCCGGGCACCGAGATCGCCCAGCATCATGGCCGCATGTGGACCTGCCAAAGCTCGACTGAGGTCGAGAACCAGCATCCCTGATAGAAGCTCCGCATTCCGGTTCGCTGGTCCGATGTCAGACGGCACAGGCCTGTCCTTTCCTCTTCTTACGTGGGTCTAGCCGGTGAGGTTCGCCTGGGGGATGGGGACCACACGCGTGCCGGCAAGACCCGCAACGGCGGCGCCGATAGTAGTCAGCGAGGTGATCACGCCGGTGCCTTGTCCGGTCTCGGCAAAGCTGGTGACCGCTTCTACCTTCGGCCCCATGGAGCCTGGGGCGAATTGCTGTTCTTCGGCGATCTGGCGCATCTGGGCGGCGGTGACCTCATTGACCGGGCGGGCCCTTTCCGTTCCCCAGTCGGTGACCACGGCGTCGACGTCGGTCGCGATCACGAGTAGGTCGGCGCGGACCTGGGTGGCGATCAGGGCGGCGGTCAGGTCCTTGTCGATAACAGCCTCGACGCCTCGATATTCTCCGGAAGGATCACGGATGGTGGGGATGCCACCTCCACCGGAGCAGACCACCACGAAGCCGCTATCCATCAACGACTCGGCACTCGTCGAGTCGAGGCACTCCGAGGGNACAGGCGAGGCGACCACCCGGCGCCAGCCACGACCTGGAACCTGGATGAAGGTCTGTCCGTGCGCCATCAACGGTGCGGCCTCCTCCCTGGTCAAGAACCGCCCGATCGGCTTGGTCGGACGGGTGAAGCCGGGGTCGTCTGCGTCGACCAATGTGCGCGACACCAGCGCGGCCACCGGCCGTTCGATTCCGCGCGCATTGAAAGCGTCATCGAGCGCGTTCAGCATCAACATGCCGATCGTGCCCTGGGTCTGTGCCCCACACCAGTCCAATCCGATCGGTGGGACCACCTCGGCAGCCAACTCGTTCTTGACCAACAAGTTGCCGACCTGAGGGCCGTTCCCGTGGGTGAGTAGGACCTCGTGACCTGTCGCCACCAACTCCGCGACAGGTTCGGCGGCACTGCGGATTGCGGCACGCTGGCCTTCTGGTGTCGCCTGTCCGTCGGCAGCAGTCATGGCGTTACCGCCGATGGCGATCACGATGCGCATGATGTCCCCACGGCATGAGTCACATGAGTGAGTTTGCCAGGCAACCTGGCGTGGTCGTCAGGAGTCCTTGGTTAGGAGAGAGCTGAACGGGACTCTCGCCGATAGGGAGGTGTGGTGAAGGGCCGTGACGAGGAGCTGTTCGGCGCGTTCACGCGCGCCCGCTATCCGGAGTTGTTGCGGTTCGGTCGCGTGTTGGCCGGATCCACCGAGGGTGGTGCGGATCTGGTGCAGGGCGCGTTGGAACGCACCTTGCGGTCATGGTCGCGGTTGCAAGCCAAACACGACCCGGAGGGCTACATCCGGCGGATCATGGTCAATCGCAGCTTGTCGCTTCGTCGTCGCTCCTGGCGCGAACAGGTGGTGGAATCGGTGCCGGACCGCCCCGACGGGATCCCGGACTCTGATCGGCAGGTGTGGGTTCTCCTGGGTGAGTTGCCGGCGCGACAGCGAGCTGTCATCGCGTTGCGGTTCCTCGACGATCTGTCGGTTGCCGAGGTCGCCTCGATCCTGGGTATCAGCGAGGGCACCGTGAAGAGCCAGACAGCCAAAGCCAAAGCCCATCTGCGTGCCGCATTGTCCGCGCTCATCGAGGAGGGAGTCGATGATGGATCGTCTGGACGATGAGCTGACCCGAGTGTTGCGGGAGCCGGAAAACCCGTACAACGTGGAGGAAGTCCTGGCCGGCGTGTATGCCGGCAGAAAGCGCCGCCGCATCTTCTTGGTCGGCGGCGGACTGGCTGCCGCTGCCGCGGTGGTTGCGCTGATTCTCACCAACGTCGTGCTGGGGCAGCACACCGACACGATGCCTTCGGTGACCGACCCCGCTCCGAGTGTGGGCCCCGGTGAATACCTGACCCCTAGTCCTAGCCTTGCTCCTACTCCGGGGTCGATCTCACCGGGGCAGTTCCGTGGAGTGACCGTACCGATGCCGAGAAGTGGACCGCCATCGCCGACGTCACGACATCCTGCCGGGCGGAGGACCTGAAGGCCTTGCCATCGAACGCCGAGGGAGCGACCCAGCACTTCGCATGGTTCCTCCGCTACCGCTACAAGGGCGAGAGCGCCTGTCTACTCGCGGGCTACCCGAAGGTCGAGATCAGGGCTTCCGGTGGTAGCTGGGAACGCGTCGAGGTCAGGCAGGAGACGTTCTTCCCCGGAGGTGACACGGATGTGGCACTCGGCACCGATGCCGGCGGCAATGCCGAAGTGAATTTGGAGTTCCCGGTGGCCGACAGCCCATGTTCGCCGGTGTCTTCGGGGTTCGAACTCCGGCTGATCCTTGCCGATGGTTCCCAGCTACCGGTCGCCATACCCAAGGGTGATGTGCGCCGATGTCTCCCGAGCGCGGTAGCCCGGTGGAACATCGGCTACGCGGCTGAGCCGCCCGACCGATTCCCCGACCTGCGCGCCTCGATCGAAGCGCCTGCCTCGGTTGCGCCGGGTTCGGTACTGGAGTACGTCGTCACTCTCACCAACACCGGGGATATCACGGTGCCATGGGGATCGTGTCCCGGCTACGAGCAGGGCCTGAGGACCGAGGTCCGTCACAAGCCGGCACCCAACTACGACACCGCTGGTGCGTGGAGACTGGCTTGTGACCGATATCCCTCGTTGGCGGCAGGGGAGTCCGTTCGGTTCGCGATGCGACTCAAGTGCCTGCCGGCATAGGTGGAGACGCCGAGGTGCTCCTGTCCTGGCGACTGAGCGACAACCAGCCTGACCTCGGCGCCCAGACATGGTTATCCGTCGAGTCCCGGTGAATCGCGCCTACAGCACAACTGAGGCCGGAGGCGATGGAGTCAGTGTGTTGGACGCTAGGACAGTGTCCAGCCTCCATCGACGACAAGCTCGTGACCGTAGACGAACGATGAGTCGTCGGAGGCCAGGAACAGTGCGGCAGTGGCCAGTTCCTCGGTCTGCGCGTAACGGCCGGCCGGAGTTCCCTGGAACGCGGCATTCATGGCCTCGGCGCCCTTGCCGTCTGCCCAGATGTACTCCGTCAGGGANGTGCGCACCAAGCCAGGACAGATGGAATTGGCTCGCACCGAAGGCCCGTAGTCCGCAGCGATCGACCTGGTGATGCCCACGACCCCATGCTTGGCTGCCGTGTAGGAGAAACCGCCGCCGTGCGCTACCAGGCCTGCGATCGAGGCGATGTTGATAAGCGATGCGTTGCCCGACTCCTGCAAGTGAGGCATGAACGCCTTGCACATCAAGTAGACGCCTTTGAGGTCGACTTCGATGATCCGATCCCAGAGTTCCTCGTCGGTCTCCATGAGGACACAGTTGTTGTCGAAGATCCCGGCATTGTTGACCAGCGTGGTCACGTGACCGAAGTCGGCCAGGATTGCGCTACGGGCGGCTTCGATCGATGCCGGATCGGCGATGTCGACCTGGTATGCACGGCAGTTGCCGCCTGCTGCCTGGATCAACGAGGCCGTCTCCCGGACGTGCTCCTCGACGATATCGAGCACAGCCACCGCCGCTCCTTCGGCCGCGAAGACCTTCGCGATTCCCCGACCGATGCCCGAGCCTGCGCCGGTAATGACAGCGGTCTTGCCCTCTAAGCGTTTCGACATCGCATTCCCTTCTTCATGTCGCTATGGCGAGCGACCGGATAGTGCATCGTGTCCGACATAAGATTATTAGCAAAATAGCAGACAATTATCGATCGGATCGCCAGGAGGAGGGACGACCTTCCGTTCGGCTGAAATGCAAGATGTCCCGCAACACCTGTCAACGGTGTCGGGGGACATCACAAATCGCACCGCGGTGATGGTCGCTGCGTTCCTCAGCCGGAGGCTTGGCCTCGATATCGCCTGAGCGAGCTCGGCACTGCACTCAGGCCTGCGCCCCGGGTTCTCATGTTGCTCACCTGGCGCCCCCGGTAGGATTCGAACCTACGCTCCCGCCTCCGGAGGGCGGTGCTCTATCCCCTGAGCTACGGGGGCCGATGTCCTAACCAGGACCCGCAGAAGCGTACATGAGGCTGTGCGAAACCGGGTGGTCGCGGTCGATAGGCTACGACGGTGACCNCCGAAGAACTCTCGGGCACGATTGTGTCCGCACTTGCCGCCTTGGTCGAGCAGGGCAGCTTGGTGCTGCCCGATGGTGTGCCTGGTCAGGTGGTCGTGGAGCGTCCCAAGAACAAGGACCATGGCGACTATGCCACCAACGTGGCCTTGCAGCTGGCTAAGAAGGCGGGTCTGGCTCCTCGGGATCTTGCGGTGCTACTGGCGGGGCAATTGGGTGACGCCGCGGGTGTCGCTGAGGTCGATATAGCCGGGCCGGGGTTCCTCAACATCACGGTGGAAGCCGGCGCTCAAGGTGAGATTGCGCGCCAGATCGTTGCGACCGGGGCTGCTTACGGACGTGGTGACCAAATGGCTGGACGCAGCTTCAACGTGGAGTTCATCTCGGCCAACCCGACCGGACCCCTGCACTTGGGGCATACCCGCTGGGCAGTGGTCGGTGATGCTCTGGCGCGTGTGCTGCAGGCGGCCGGCGCCTCGGTTACTCGAGAGTTCTACATCAACGACCGTGGCAACCAGATGGACAAGTTCGGTGCCTCGATCGAGGCAGCGGCACTCGGACAACCCATCCCAGAAGACGGCTATCACGGCGAGTACATCGGCGACCTCGCCAAGACGATCCTCGCCGAGGACCCCGGCATCGTCGATCTCCCTACCGACGAGCGGCATGTGGCCTTCCGTGAGTGCGGGTACGCCTTGCAACTCAAGGAGCAGCAAGACCAACTGGAGGAATTCNACACCCACTTCGATGTCTGGTTCTCCGAGCGCAGTCTGCACGACAGCGGCGCCGTCGAGCACGGTCTCGACGTGTTGCAGGATCAGGGGCATCTGTATGAGGAGGATGGTGCGCTGTGGATGCGCACTACCGATTTCGGGGACGACAAGGACCGGGTCCTGCGCCGCAGCAACGGTGAGCTGACCTACTTCGCCTCCGACACCGCTTACTACGTGAACAAACGCGAGCGCGGCGCCGAAACCTGCGTCTACCTGCTGNGGGCCGATCACCACGGTTACATCGGCCGGCTCAAGGCGATGGTTGCCTGCGCAGGCGATGACCCCGAGCTCAACATCGAGATCCCGATCGGTCAGCTGGTCAAGATCTTGCGTGGCGGCCAGGAGGTGCGGCTGTCCAAGCGGGCCGGCAACATCGTCACGCTGTCGGAGCTGATCGAGATGATCGGCGTCGACGCTTTGCGGTACTCCTTGGCGCGTTACCCGGCCGATACCCCGCTGACCCTTGATGTCGAGCAGATCACCAAGGCCAGCAGCGAGAACCCGGTCTATTACGTGCAATATGCCCACGCCCGGCTGTGCCGGATCATGGCCAACGCCGTCGATGCAGCTGTCGCCTTGCCGGGCGACAGCTTCGATCCCGCATTGCTCTCCCACGACCGCGACGGCGAGGTACTCCGTGTGCTGGCCGAGTATCCTGGGNTGGTCGCCGGTGCTGCGCAACTACGCGAGCCACACCGCATTGCCCGCTACCTCGAAGACACTGCGAGCACACTCAACAAGTGGTACGAGACCAAGGAGTGCCGGGTATTGCCACGTGCCGAGGAAGAAGTCAGCGACGCGCACCGCGCCNGACTGCAACTGGTCGCCGCCGCTCGCGTCGTATTCGCGAACGGCCTTGATCTACTGGGTGTCTCGGCCCCGGAGCGGATGTAGTAGTGCGTGCCCACGAAGCCGGTGCCCTGCACGCCGATATCGCCGCCCGTGGTCCAGCGTGGCTGCGGGAGCCCGATGACGTCAACGCCCTGCACCCGCTGCTGTGGCCGACCAGCGCCCGGCGTACCGAACAAGGTGCCNTTGAAATCGGGGGAGTCGACCTGCGGGCATTGGCTCGTGAACACGGCACCCCCGCCTACGTCTTGGACGAAGCCGACTTCCGCAGCCGTGCCAAGGCGTTCAAGGATGCCTTTGCCGACTACGACGTGTACTACGCCGGGAAGGCGTTCCTGTGCACCTATGTCGCCCACCTGGTCAAACAGGAGGGTCTGCGTTTGGACGTGTGCTCAGCAGGTGAGCTCGCGGTCGCTCGCCGGGCTGGGTTCGAGCCGGCCCGGCTCGGTTTCCATGGCAACAACAAGTCGTGGTCCGAGCTGGTCAAAGCCGTCGAGATGGGTGTGGGTCGGATCATCATCGACTCGTTCGAGGAGATCGACCGACTCCGCGAGATCACCAACGAGGTAGGGCGCACTGCCCGGGTCATGGTGCGGGTCACCGCAGGTGTGGAGGCGCACACCCACGAGTACATCGCTACTGCGCACGAGGACCAGAAGTTCGGCTTCTCGATTTCGGCCGGTGACGCGATGGAGGCGGTTCGCCGAGTCCTGGCCGTGCCCGGCCTGGAGTTGTTGGGTCTGCACAGCCACATCGGCTCGCAGATCTTCGACACTTCCGGATTCGAGGTGGCCGCCCGACGTGTGCTCGCGCTACATGCGCAGGTATCCCAGGAGCTCTCGGTGGCTATGCCCGAGTTCGACCTGGGCGGAGGCTTCGGCATCGCCTACACCAGCCAGGACGACCCCTCCGACCCCGCGCAACTGGCCACCGAGCTCACCAAGATCGTCGAGCACGAGTGCCGTGCGCTCGAGATCGAGGTTCCCCGGCTGTCGATCGAGCCGGGCAGGGCGATCGTCGGGCCGGCCGTGGTGACCCTGTACGAGGTCGGCACGGTCAAGCAGGTGGCGCTGGATGCCGGTGCCCGCCGTGCCTATGTCTCGGTCGACGGCGGCATGAGTGACAACATCCGCACTGCTTTGTACGGCGCCGACTACTCGGCCACGCTTGCCTCACGCGTCTCGCCAGCCGTCCCCGTGCTGTCCCGAGTTGTCGGCAAACACTGCGAGGCCGGTGACATCGTGGTCAAAGACGAGTTCCTGCCCGCCGACATCGCCGCCGGCGATCTGATCGCGGTGCCGGGTACAGGCGCCTACTGCCGATCGATGTCGAGCAACTACAACCACGTGCTGCGCCCACCGGTGGTAGTGGTCAAGGATGGGCAGACAACGGTGGTGGTCCGTCGAGAGACGACCGAGGATCTCTTGGCCACCGACGTCGGAGGGTGGGCTGATGAAGGACAATGACGTTGTGAGACACGTCGTGAAGGTTGCGCTGCTCGGGTGTGGGTCGTCGTCCCACGAGCGGAGCGAGCAGTCTGGTAGTGGGGACTTGGTACGCGCTTGCCGCACCGCGGAGCTGGCGAGTAGCAGGCTCTGGAAGCGGGCTGGTCGCGACGCCCACGCGAGGCCTGGCTGCCGCAGCGAAGGGGCCGGCGCATGAACGATGTTGTGAAGGTCGCATTGCTCGGGTGCGGATCGGTCGGTAGCCAGGTTGCGCGGTTGCTGCGCGAGCAGGCCGACGATCTGGCCGCTCGGGTGGGTGCCCCGCTGGAGTTGGTGGGCATCGCAGTCCGTCGGCCCGAGCTGCACCGAGACACCGAGGTGCCTGCCGACCTGCTGACCACCGACGCGCATGCGTTGGTGACCAGTGGTGTGGACGTGGTCATCGAGGTGATCGGTGGGATCGAGCCGGCGCGCAGCCTGATCCTGGCGGCGCTGGAGAACGGCGCCTCAGTGGTGACCGCGAACAAGGCGCTGCTGGCAGAGGATGGGCCGACGCTGTTCGCTGCCGCGGAGAAGGCCAACCGTGACCTGTACTTCGAGGCCGCGGTCGCGGGCGCAATCCCGATCCTGCGGCCGCTGCGCGAGTCGCTGGCCGGAGACCGAGTGCGCCGGGTGCTCGGCATCGTCAACGGCACCACCAACTTCATCCTCGACAAGATGGACACCAGCGGCGCCGGCTTCTCCGAAGCCTTGGAGGAAGCCCAGCAGCTCGGGTACGCCGAAGCCGACCCCACTGCCGATGTAGAGGGCTTCGATGCGGCTGCGAAAGCCGCGATCCTGGCCAGCCTGGCATTCCATACCCGGGTCACCGCCGGCGATGTCTACCGCGAGGGCATCTCGGAGGTCAGTGCCGCAGATGTCGCCGGCGCCCGGGAGATGGACCGCGTGCTGAAACTGCTGGCTATCTGCGAGCTGACCGATGGCCCCGACGGGCCGGCGGTATCGGCTCGGGTACATCCGGCGATGATTCCGAGGTCGCACCCCTTGGCCAGCGTTCGTGAGGCTTACAACGCGGTCTTCGTGGAGAGCGACGCTGCCGGCCAGCTGATGTTCTACGGACCCGGCGCAGGGNGATCCCCAACGGCCAGCGCGGTGCTCGGCGACCTTGTGACGGTCGCGCGGAATCGGCTCGGTGACGTGCGCGGGATGGGGAGTCGACCTACGCGCAGGCCGANNGATCTTGCCGATGGGGAGACCGAGACCCGCTACCACGTAGCGATCGACGTCGATGACAAGACCGGTGTGCTTGCGGCGGTCGCCCACGCATTCGCCGATCACGGCGTTTCCATTCAGACCGTGCGGCAGGAGGGCCGCGGCGACGACGCCCAGCTCGTCGTGGTGTCCCACCGGGCCAAAGACAGCGCTTTGTCGGCGACGGTTCAGGCGCTGCGTGACATGGAGCATGTGCACGACGTCTCCTCGGTGATGCGTGTGGAGGGAAGCCGAGTGAGACTGTGCGAGGCAAAAAAGAGGTGCAGTCGTGAGTGGCAGTGACCGCACCGCGGAACAACCGAGTGGCAGTGACGTCGTGGAGAGCGGGACTTCTGGGGCTGTTGCCGCGTCATTGGTATCGGGGGCGCAGCCGCGAGCGGAGCGAGCTATGAAGAGGTGCAGTCGTGAGTGGCAGTGACCGCACCGCGGAGCAGCCGAGGAGCAGTGACCGCACGGTGGCGCAAGGGCCAGACGCGGAAGATGACGCCCCATTGGTGTCGAGGCGTCAGCCGAGACACCAATGGAAAGGCGTCATCGAGGAGTACCGCGATTGGTTGCCGCTGCCGGACGGAACCNCCACGTACACGCTGCGCGAGGGCGGCACACCGCTGGTGGAGAGCCGTTGGCTCTCGGAGCTGACCGATGCCGAAGTCTGGCTCAAGGTCGAGGGCAACAACCCCACCGGCTCGTTCAAGGATCGGGGCATGACGGTGGCACTGTCGGTCGCTGTCGGCCAGGGCGCCCAGGCGGTCGTCTGTGCATCGACCGGAAACACTTCGGCAGCGATGGCTGCCTATGCGGCCAAGGCTCGGGTCAAGCCGTTGGTGCTGATCCCCCAGGGCAAGATCGCCGCCGGCAAACTCGCACAAGCGATCGTGCATGGTGCGCAGGTCATCATGGTGCGCGGCAACTTCGACGATTGTTTGCGGATCTCGCGTGACCTGGCCGACAAGTACCCGGTGGCGCTGGTGAACTCCGTCAACCCGATGCGGTTGGAGGGCCAGAAGACCGCCTCGTTCGAGATCGTCGACATGCTGGGAGACGCCCCCGACACTCACATCCTCCCGGTCGGTAACGCGGGCAATATCTCGGCGTACTGGAAGGGATACCTCGAGTACGCCAAGGCCGGCGTCTCCACCCGTACCCCGCGGATGCTCGGCTGGCAGGCGGCAGGTGCAGCGCCATTGGTGAACGGTGCGCCGGTCGACAACCCCGAAACCGTCGCATCGGCGATCCGGATCGGGCACCCGGCATCCTGGGACTTGGCGGTTACTGCGGCTCAGGATTCCGGCGGACGCTTCCGCGCGGTGACCGATGAGCAGATCCTGCAGGCGCAACGGGCTCTGGCCGCCAATGACGGGGTCTTCGTGGAACCTGCTTCGGCTACGGGAGTTGCCGGCCTGTTGGCCGATCTGGCTGCTGGGGAGTCGTTCGCCGGTCAGATGATCGCGATCACGGTCACCGGCCACGGGTTGAAGGACATCGATACCGCGCTGTCGACCTTCACCGATCTCGTCGATACGGTCGTCGATCCCGATGTCGACGCTG
This sequence comes from Nocardioidaceae bacterium, assembly GCA_013693815.1. Taxonomy (GTDB): domain Bacteria; phylum Actinomycetota; class Actinomycetes; order Propionibacteriales; family Nocardioidaceae; genus SSC3. The sequence continues at coordinate 2,545,339 of CP059259.1, read as the reverse complement.
CGGCGGACGCGGCCGGTCTCCGGTGACAGCTCCAACCGGCGAGGTATATGTCCGGGTGCCGGCCACAAGTGCCAATCTAGGCCCCGGTTTCGACTCGCTCGGTCTGGCGCTGGACCTGCATGACGAAGTGACCGCTTCGGTGTCGGACCGGCTGGAGATCACCGTGGATGGCGCCGACGAGGTGCCGACCGATGAGCGCCATCTGGTGTACCGCTCGATGGTCGAGGCGTTCACCGTGATGGGGGTGAGCACTCCGGGGCTCCGGCTGCATTGCCGCAATCGCATCCCACACGGGCGGGGTCTGGGCTCGTCCTCGGCGGCGATCGTCGCGGGCGCGCTGGCTGCACGAGCACTGCTGCCCGACGGCGAGCAACGCATGNGGGACAACGAGCTCTTCGCGCTCGCCGCGAGGATCGAGGGGCACCCCGACAATGTCGCGTCGGCGGTGTTCGGGNGATTGACGATCTCCTGGGCCGAGGACGATTCCTTCCGTACGACCCGCCTCGACCTGGACCCTGAGCTGGAGGCGGTCGTGGCGGTCCCGGACCGGCCGGTCGCGACCGAGATTGCTCGCGGTCTGATCCCGCAGACCATCCCGCACGCTGAGGCTGCTGCCAATTCCGGACGCGCGGCGCTTTTGGTGGCGGCGTTGACCAAGGTTCCCGATCTCCTTCTGCCCGCTACCCGAGACTGGTTACATCAGGGGTATCGGCGACCGGCAATGCCCGAGACGCTGCAGGTCATCGAGGCATTGCGCTCCCAGNGGGTGCCGGCGATCGTTTCCGGTGCCGGACCAACAGTGCTCGCGTTCGCGCGCTCCGGTGACGACAGTGTGGTCGAGGCGATGGATCGGGCTGCTCCCCGGCAATGGAATCGGCTTCGTCTGCCGCTTTCGAGGCACGGGGAACAACGCGCCGAATGTCGGTGTTGTAACCGCTTGAAGCTTCCTGCCCGACATAGTGCTATGGTTATTGCGCCAACGGCCCAGTACGTCCAGCGCATCTAGGGCACGCCTAGGAGGGCACACACCTACTGGCTCGCCGAAGGCAATCTTCCTCGAATCTCCTGCCAGTTGCTTTGCGCTGAGCACGAGGACGAGACCATCAGGAACAAGATTGGTGACACCAGGCCAACACGGGTCCATCTCGGTCCCAGGTTGGGGCCCCACACCGTGTGGGACTCACTCGGGTGCTGGTGTCGTAGGTCTTGCAGATACGTGGGAAGGACCTCACGTGACGGAAACCACCGAAACCGCCCCGGTCAAGAAGGCGGGCGGGCTCAGCGCCAAACTGTTGCCCGAGCTCAAGCAGATCGCCGGCGGGCTGGGCATCAAGGGCGCCAGCACGATGAAGAAGGCTGATCTGGTCAGCGCTATCAAGGCCGCCCAATCCGGGCAAGGCAGCATTCATTCCCGCTCGGAGGCGCCAAGAGCAGAGAGAGCCGAGTCCCGCTCCGAGCGCACCGAGAGCATGCCTGCGCGTGTCGAGACCTCCACGGCAACCGAGCCGAGCGCCGAGAACAACAAGCGCCCTGAACACAAGGCGACCGAGCAGAAGTCGAGCGATCAAGAAACCGACCGCTCGCAGAACGGCGCCAAACGTGACTCGCAAGGTCGCGACGAACAAGCTCGCGACCAAAACAGTCGTGACCAAGGCAATCGCGACCAAGGGCGCGATCAGCAAGGCCGCGACCAGGATCGCGACCGCAACCAGGGTGAGGGCCGCAACCGCAACCAACAGCGGGGTAGTCAAGGCGGCAACCAGGAGAGTGGCAGCCGGCGCAGCAGGCGTCGTCGTGGCCGCGACCGTGACAACCGTGATCGTCAGCGTCCGGCCGATGTCGAGCCTGTGATCAACGAGGACGACGTGTTGGTCGAGGTGGCCGGCATCATCGACATTCGCGACAACTACGCATTCGTGCGCACCAGCGGCTATCTGCCCGGGCCTGGGGACGTGTACGTCTCCTTGTCGATGGTGCGCAAGTTCGGTTTGCGCAAGGGCGACGCTGTCACCGGTGTCGTCAAGCAACCGAAGGAAGGTGACCGCAAGGAGAAGTTCAACCCGTTGGTTCGGTTGGACTCCGTCAACGGCGGAGAGCCCGAGGCTGCCCTGAACAGGGTCGACTTCAACAAGTTGACCCCGCTGTATGCATCTGAGCGGCTCCGGATGGAGACCGACGCGACCAACATGATCGGCCGCGTCATCGATCTCGCGGCGCCGATCGGCAAGGGCCAACGCGGCCTGATCGTGTCTCCGCCCAAGGCCGGTAAGACGATGATCATGCAGGCGATCGCGAACTCGATCACCACCAACAATCCCGAATGCCACCTGATGGTGGTACTCGTCGACGAGCGCCCCGAGGAGGTCACCGACTTCCAACGCACCGTCAAGGGCGAGGTGATCGCCTCGACCTTCGACCGGCCTGCCAGCGACCACACCACGGTTGCCGAACTTGCTATCGAGCGCGCCAAGCGGCTGGTGGAGATGGGCCATGACGTGGTCGTGCTACTGGACGGCATCACCCGTCTGGGTCGCGCCTACAACCTGGCTGCACCTGCGAGCGGCCGGATCCTGTCCGGTGGTGTCGACTCTTCGGCGCTCTACCCGCCCAAGCGGTTCTTCGGCGCAGCTCGCAACATCGAGGATGGTGGCTCGCTGACTATCCTGGCGACCGCGCTCATCGAGACCGGCTCGAAGATGGACGAGGTGATCTTCGAGGAGTTCAAGGGCACCGGCAACATGGAGCTGCGGCTTCGCCGGGAGTTCGCCGACAAGCGTCTCTTCCCGGCCATCGACGCGGTTCAATCCGGTACTCGTCGTGAAGAGCTCCTGATGAGCAAGGAGGAGCTCGCGATCGTGTGGCGGCTGCGGCGTCTGCTCTCCGGGCTGGACGGACAGCAGGCGCTGGAGTTGCTCCTGGAGCGGCTGAAGAAGACCTCGAGCAACATCGAGTTCCTCATGCAGGTGCAGAAGACCACGCCTGGCGGTTCGGAGGACTAATCGGTGGATTCACCGGCGAAGGCCACAGGTGGGATCTAGGCTTGAATTGCCGGTCCTCAACCACCCGGGGAAGAATGCTTCGTCGCTCTGTTGTGCTCGTCGCTGCCGGCTGTCTGGCGTTGGCCGGGTGCGGCTCATCAGGGCCTGACTCGTCTGCCGCTAACTTAAGACCCGACCCCGGCATCGAAGACACTGCTGCCGAGGCAGGCTTCACCGACAAATCCGCGGACGAGATCGTGGCGGCTGCGTTCGCGGACATGAGAACCCTGACGTCAGTACACGCGAAGGGCACGGTCACCGCCGAAGGCGAGGGCGAGATTGGCCTCGACCTCACGGTCGCTGAGGATGCCTGCGATGGCACCCTCACCTTCAACGGCGCTGAGGCATCCATTCGCCGAGTCGACGGCACGACCTACCTCAAGGGCGGCCGGGACTTATGGGAGACCTTCGACGGGGAGCAGNGGAGCGTGGTCGCCGCGGTGGTCGGCGACAGATGGCTCGACTTGGGCGACTCCGGTAGCGAATTCGACGAGTTCTGCTTGATCGAGGAGCTCNTTCTACCCGTTGAGAACCAGGAGGACAAGGCGCCGGAGAAGGGCGATGTCTCCGAAATCAACGGCCAAGAGGCCATCGCGCTTAAGGGTGCGAGCGAGGACGGATCGCCCGTTACCGTGTGGATCGCAACCGCTCCGGAGCACTTTCTGCTGCGTGTGGAGATAGCCGATGAAGGGGCTGGCTCCATCGACCTCGGCGAGTTCAACGTACCCACGTCCATCGAGGCACCACCAGCCGATGACGTGCTCGACTTGAGCGCGCTGACTGGCTAAGGATTCGCGAATCTGCAGGTTTGTTGGCACCATTAATCCTTGGCTCCGGTTCACGCCCTCGTCCCCGACTTGGGGAGTGGCGACCCGGCGGCCGTCTTGAGAGGAAACCATGAAGAAGGACATTCACCCGGAGTACGTGGTGACCGAGGTGACCTGCACCTGCGGCAACACGTTCAAGACCCGGAGCACCGCGACCAACGGCGTCCTCCACGCCGACGTCTGCGCTGCCTGCCACCCGTTCTACACGGGCAAGCAGAAGATCCTCGACACTGGTGGTCGGGTTGCCCGCTTCGAGGCGCGCTACGCCAAGAAGGCTGACGCGAAGAAGTAATGTTCGAGGCCGTCGACGGTCTCGTTTCCGAGCACGCTGAGCTCGAGCAGCGGTTGGCCGATCCTTCGATCCACGCCGACCAGGCTCTGGCTCGGCAGCTCAATCAGCGTTACGCGGAACTCAGTGCAATCGTGCGCGCCTACCGCGAATGGCAACAGCTCGGCGATGATATCGACGCCGCCAAGGAACTGGCCGCTGAGGACGAGGCATTCGTCGAGGAGGCTAAGTCGCTGACCGAGCGACATGCCGGCACTGAGGAGCGGCTGCGGCATTTGCTGGTTCCCCGCGACCCTGCTGACGGCAAGNGCGCGTTGCTGGAGATCAAGTCCGGTGAGGGTGGCGAGGAGTCGGCGCTGTTCGCCGGTGATCTGTTGCGGATGTACAACAGGTACGCCGAGCGGCGCGGCTGGAAGACCGAGCTTCTCGATGCCACCGAGTCCGATCTTGGCGGCTACAAGTCGGTGACGGTCGCGGTCAAAGCTAAGGGGACTCCTGATCCGGGTGAGGCCNCCTACGCCCTCCTCAAGTTCGAAGGCGGCGTGCACCGGGTGCAACGGGTCCCGGTCACCGAGTCGCAAGGACGGGTGCACACCAGCGCTGCGGGCGTGCTGGTGATGCCCGAGGCAGAGCAGGTCGATGTCACGATCAACGACAACGACCTCCGTGTCGACGTGTTCCGTTCCTCAGGCCCGGGAGGCCAGTCGGTGAACACCACCGACTCCGCCGTTCGGATCACTCACCTGCCGACCGGGATCGTGGTGTCCTGCCAGAACGAGAAGTCGCAGTTGCAGAACAAGGAGCAGGCGTTGCGGATCTTGCGCGCCAGGCTGCTGCAGGCTGCCCAGGACGCAGCTGACGCCGAGGCGTCGGATGCGCGCAAATCCCAGGTGCGCACCGTCGATCGCTCCGAGCGGATCCGCACCTATAACTTCCCGGAGAACCGGATCTCCGATCACCGCACCGGCTACAAGTCCTACAACCTCGACCAGGTGCTCGACGGCGAGCTCGAGCCGGTGGTCCGGTCGGCCGTCGAGGCCGATCTCGCCTCCCGGCTCGAGGCGCTGGAAGGGTGAGCTTGCGCGAGGCCGTCGCTCTCCTGAGAGAGGCCGGCGTCCCCAGCCCCGAGTTCGACGCCGTTGAGCTGCTCGCCCATGTCACCGGAACCTCCCGCTTAGCGCTTGCTGAACCGGATCCGACTCAGCAAGCAGAGTTCGATGTCCTGGTACGCCGGCGCGCGGCGCGTGAGCCGCTGCAGCACCTGCTCGGTCAGGCCTGGTTTCGCCATGTGCGGGTCGAAGTCGGTCCCGGCGTCTTTGTGCCCCGTCCCGAGACCGAGGTGATGACCGGCTGGGTGATCGACCGGCTCAACGATCTTTCGGACCCGATCGCCGTGGATCTGTGCACCGGTTCGGGTGCGATCGCATTGTCTCTTGCCACCGAGGTCCCTGCGGCTCGGGTGTATGCCGTCGAGTTGGGGGAGGAGGCGGTCGAGTACGCCCGTCGCAACCTTGCCGGCAGCGGGATCGACCTGAGGCACGGCGACTTCGCGGACTCTTTCGCCGACCTGGATGGCACAGTCGACGTGGTCGTCAGCAATCCGCCCTACATTCCGCTGACTGCTTGGGAGTCGGTGGCGCCGGAGGCGCGTGATCATGATCCGGCACTCGCGTTGTGGTCTGGTCCCGATGGCNTAGATGCGATCCATGGGATCGAGGAAACCGCGGCCCGACTGCTGCGACCCGGTGGGGTCGTCGCGGTGGAGCATGCCGATGCCCAAGGTGTCTCCGCGCCTGCGGTGTTCAGCGGCACCGGGCGCTGGGCGGATGTGCGCGATCACCAGGACCTGGCAGGTCGGCCGCGCTTTGTGACGGCCCGACTGGCACGATGACGCTGTGAGCACTCGCTACGACCTGGCTGACCCGCAAGCTCGTGAAGCCGGAATCGGCGCCGCAAGCAAGGCGATCGCCGGCGGCTCCCTGGTGGTGATACCGACCGACACCGTGTACGGGCTGGCTGCCGATGCGTTCGCGCCCGACGCGGTTCAACGTCTGCTGGATGCCAAGGGCCGAGGCCGTGAGATGCCACCCNCGGTGCTGGTCGCGGCCGCACCGACCCTGCATGCGCTCGCCTCCGACGTCCCGGACTGGGCACGAGCCTTGGTCGAGGAGCTGTGGCCGGGTCCGCTCACCGTGGTGTGTCGGCAACAGGCCACTTTGCACTGGGATCTGNGGGAGACTCGTGGCACTGTGGCGGTCCGGATGCCTGACAATGAGGTCGCGCTGGAGTTGCTGAACCGGACCGGGCCACTGGCGGTCAGCAGTGCGAACCTCACCGGCTCGCCGGCAGCTCTCGATGCCGCCGAAGCCGAACAGATGCTGGGTGAGGCGGTCGCGGTCATCCTGGACGGAGGGCCGGCCACCGGCTCGGTGCCCAGCACGATCGTGGACACCACTGCAGACCAGCCCCGCGTGCTGCGCGTGGGGGCGGTCTCGATCGAGCGAGTGAACGAGATCCTGGCTGAGTTCGACCTGGAGGCCACCGGAGGTGACCGCTAGGTGCGGGAATACTTCACGATCTTCATGGTGGCGATGGTCGTCACCTACTTGCTGTGTGTGGTGGCAAGGNAGATCGCGACTCGTACCGGGGCAGTCGCCCGGGTACGCCAGCGGGATATGCACGATGTGCCGGTGCCCTACTTCGGTGGCCTGGCCATGTGTGGGNGGCTGGTTGCCGCTTACTTCGTGGCCCGACAACTACCTTTCCTGTCCACCGCCGACGATCAGGTGTTCCGTGACGCCGGAGTTGTGATCGCCGCGGGCTGCCTGATCTGTCTGTTGGGCGCGATCGACGACCTCTTCGAGCTGGATGCGCTGATCAAATTGCTCGGCCAGGTGACAGCGGCGGCCTTCCTCCTGGCGTTCGCGATCGGTGGCTACCTCACGATTCCGCTTCCCGGAGGCGGGCAGCTCAACTTCGACAGCGCCGAGTCGGCGTTGTTCACGATCCTGCTGGTGGTCACCACCGTCAACGCGGTCAACTTCGTCGACGGCCTGGACGGTCTGGCCGCCGGAGTAGTGGGGATAGGCGCAGTCGCGTTCTTTGCCTACAGCTACTACATCGCCGACCTCAATGGTGAGACGTTGGCCATCACCGCGGCATTACTCTGCTCAGCCTTGGCTGGGGTGTGCGCGGGCTTCCTCCCGCACAACATCTTCCCGGCACGGATGTTCATGGGCGACTCGGGCTCGATGCTGATCGGTCTGGTTCTGGCGGCCTCCGCGCTCACTCTGACCGGGCAGTTCCCGGTGTACGAAATGTTGGACGGTGCCGGCGGCGCGTCCTCCAGCCTGCTGGCGGTGATCCTGCCCGCGGTGCTGCCGCTGGCGATCCTGGTGGTGCCCCTGGTCGACCTTGTCCTGGCCGTCGTACGCCGTACCCGGGCCGGGCGGTCGCCGTTCGCGCCTGACAAGCAGCACCTGCACCATAGGCTGGTCGAGATCGGGCACTCCCATCGCCGGGCGGTGCTGATCATGTGGATCTGGGCAGCGCTGGTGGCGTTCGGCGTCGTCGGTGCCACGCTCTACCCGAGTCCGCAGACCTTGATGCTGATCGTTGCGGGACTGGTGGTCGCGATCGTTGCCACCTTCGTGCTCCCGGTGATCCAGCCTCCCACCGGGGTCACGTAGAACAACCTGGGCCAATGGGGTCAACTGAGCCGCCTGAACCTGCCCCAGGGAGGGCGACTCCGTCACGGCCGTTGGTCCGGAGCAGACCAACACTCAATAATCTGCGCGGTTGGAACGCTCAATTTCTTGCCAAGCCGGTGCTTGTGCTACTTTTCACAAGCACCTCAGGGAGCGCCGGTCCACCGGCTGATCCTCGACCTGCCACTACTGATGAGAAACGGCCGCCGATGATGACGACCGCAGCCACGAGCCCCCGGCCACCTGCCGCGGTCCCGGGCGTGCGAAGCGCGGCTGTGATCACCTCGCTGGTAGCGCTGTGCCTGTTGATTCCCGCTCTCCTCTCCGATCCGGCGGCCTTCAACGCTGTCCTTCTCGGCATCGGTCTGGTCCTCGGGTTCTTCGTACTGAGCACGGTCACCGTCAACTTCGTCGCGACCCACCTGCCGGCGGCATCGCTGCTGGTCGCGATGCTCACCTACGGCTTGTTCGTGCTGCTGTTGGCGGCGGTGTTCATCGGCCTTCGCAACAGCGGAGCGATGGACTCCGACATCAACGCCGGCTGGCTGGGTGGCACGATCATCGTGCTTGCCTTGACCTGGACTTTCGCTCAACTCCTGGCAGCTGTCCGCGTTCGGCAACCGCTGTACGACCTATCGGATGCCGGTCCGGATCAAGGCCAGGGTTCCCCGGTGGGGAGGCGGATCGATGACTGCTGGTATTGTCCGGCCCGCGATGACTCAGCAGCAGCCCCCGTCTGCGCAGCCACCGCAGGGACCCCAGCAACAACCTCAGCAACAGCTTCAGGGCGACCCGTGGCACGCATTCGGGTATGTCGTCTCCGGAGTGGCCGTCTACGGTTTCCTGGGATGGTTGGCAGACCGCTGGCTCGGGACCACGTTCCTCGTCGCGATCGGGATCCTGTTCGGAGCCGGGCTGGGTGTCTACCAGACCTTCGCTCGCTTCCGTCAGCCTGATGTGCTCGACGAACAGCGACAAGAGCGGGGACAAGCAGAGCAACCCCGGCACGATCAGCAACAGCAGCTCAGGGAACAACCGATGGACAACGAAGAGGAGACCCGGTGATCAGCGCAGCGAGCCTGATTCGCACTGAGAGCTTCGAGGCCCCCGGCCCGGGCATCTTCGACCTGCCCCCGGTCTTCTCCATCGGCAGCTTCGACGTCACCAAGCCGATGTTGCAGCTCGTCTTGGCCGGTGTCCTGGTCTTCGGCTTCTTCTACCTCGCCTCCAAGCAGCGCGCGATGGTGCCGGGCAAGTTGCAGTTTGCCGGTGAGTCCGGCTACAACTTCGTGCGCAACAGCATCGCTCGCGACATCATCGGCGGCCACGACTTCATGAAGTTCGTGCCGTATCTACTGGCGACCTTCTTCTTCCTGCTGATCAACAACTTCTTCGCCTCGACGCCGTTCATCCAGTTCCCGACCTTCTCCCGCTCAGGCATCGCCTACGCGCTGGCCGGATTGTCGTGGATCATCTACAACGCCGTCGGCATCCACAAGCATGGTTTCGTCGGCTACTTCAAGCTGCAGTCGGTGCCGTCGGGCATCAAGGGCCCGATGCTCCTGCTCCTGGTGCCGCTGGAGTTCCTCTCCAACATCCTGGTCCGTCCGGTCACGCTGGCGCTGCGTCTGTTCTGCAACATGTTCGCCGGTCACATCCTGCTTGTGCTTTTCGCGACCGGCGGCCACCACATGCTGGTGCACGGCTCGGCTCTCATCAAGCCGGTCGGCATCTTGGCCTGGGTGCTCGCGATCGCTGTGAGTTTCCTGGAACTGCTGGTCCAGTTCCTGCAGGCCTACGTCTTCACCCTGCTCAACGCCATGTACATCTCCGGTGCTCTCTCCGACGAGCACTGAGATCCCGAGTAAAAGATCCAGCGAAACAACAAACAACAACAAGGAGAAAGCCGTGGAAGGCTCCGCAAACATGATCGGTTACGGCCTGGCCGCTATTGGCCCTGGTGTCGGTATCGGTCTGATCTTCGCCGCCTACATCAACGGTGTTGCCCGCCAGCCCGAGGCGCAGTCCCGCTTGCAGTCGATCGCCATCTTGGGCTTCGCCCTTGCTGAGGCGCTCGCCATCATCGGTATCGCCCTCGCCTTCGTTCTCTAGCGCGTAGCGCAACCGCGTCCAGGCAACGAAGAAGACAAGGTCGGTCCTATGAGGATTTTTCTTGAAGACGCCGCGGGTGGGGCACACGTCCCCAACCCGCTCATGCCCGAATGGGTCGAGGTCATCATCGCGCTCGTCGTCTTCGCGCTGCTCTACCTCGCGATCAAGAAGTGGGTTGTGCCCGCCTTCGAGAAGACGTACGCCGAGCGCACTGCAGCGATCGAAGGTGGTCTCCAGGCAGCCGAGACCAAGCAGGCCGAGGCGGACGCCAAGCTGGCTGAGCTCGATGCCCAGCTCGGTGAGGCGCGTCACGAGGCAGCGCGGATCCGTGAGGAGGCCCGCGAGCAGGGAGCCGCGATCGTGGCAGAGCTGCGTGAGCAGGGTCAGGCCGAGTCGGCCCGCATCGTGGAGCACGGCAAGGCTCAGATCGAGGCAGAGCGTCAGCAGGCCGTGACTTCGCTGCGGGCAGATGTCGGAGCACTGGCGACCACGCTGGCCGGCAACATCGTGGGCGAGTCCCTTGATGACGATGCGCGTTCCACCCGAGTGGTGGAGCGGTTCTTGTCCGAGTTGGAAGGCGCCAACTGATGGATCTGCGTGGTGCGTCGGCCGACAGCCTGTCGGTGGCCTCCGGCAAGCTTCGCCGGCTGGTCACCTCCGGAGCAGATGCTGCTGCGATCGCAGACGACCTGTTCATGGTCGCCACGACAGTGCGGGAGGAGCCGACACTGCGCCGGGTTCTGACCGACGTCTCCATCGCGGCTGAGGCCAAGCAGGGTCTGGTCCGAGAGATCCTCGCCGGCAAGGCCGGCCAGGACGCTACCGGGCTGGTCGCCGAGGCCGTCGCCTTGCGGTGGACGGTCGGACGAGACTTGCCCGGGGCTTTGGAGCTGCTGGGTGAGATTGCCGCTGTGTTGTCCGCGGGCAATGACGGCGATCGACTCTCCGATGAGTTGTTCGCGGTCAAGCAACTCGTGGACGAGAACCCCGAGTTGCGCGACGCGCTCTCGGACCCGGTCCGGTCCGCCGCTGACAAATCAACGCTGCTGGACTCGCTACTGGCCGGCAAGGTTCTCCCTGCGACGATCGGGTTGGCCAATCAGGCGCTGTCCGGCAGCTATCGCACGGTCAGCGCTGCGCTATCGGCCTACCAGGCCGTGGCAGCCAAGGTCCGCGACGAGGCCGTAGCGACCGTGCGAGTCGCCAAGCCGCTGACCGACGCCGACCTAGCCAGGCTCGGGCAGGGCCTGACCCGGCAGTACGGACGCACCATCCACCTCAACGTGATCGTCGATCCGGCGGTCATCGGAGGCATCAAGGTCGAGCTCGGTGACGATGTCATCGACGGAACCGTGGCAAGCCGACTCGACGACGCTCGCCGTCGGCTGGCCGGCTGATCCGAACCAGCTGTAGACCTTCCTAGACACCGAGAACGAAGAGAAAAGGTACGAAGATGACGGAGCTTTCGATCCGCCCGGAGGAGATCCGCGACGCGCTGCAGCGCTTCGTGGCGGACTACAAGCCCGAGACCGCCAGCAGGGAAGAGGTCGGCACCGTGGCCGAGGCCGGTGACGGCATCGCCCGTGTCTCCGGCNTCNCCTCGGCGATGTCCAACGAGCTGCTCGAGTTCGAGGACGGCACGCTCGGTATTGCGCTGAACCTCGACACCCGCGAGATCGGTGTGGTCATCCTCGGTGACTTCGACAAGATCGAAGAGGGTCAGACCGTGCGCCGCACCGGCGAGATCCTCTCGGTGCCGGTCGGTGACAACTTCCTGGGCCGTGTGGTCGACCCGCTGGGCACCCCGATCGACGGACTGGGCGAGATCGTGTCCGAGGCGCGCCGCCCGCTGGAGTTGCAGGCTCCCACCGTGGTGCAGCGCAAGTCGGTGCACGAGCCGCTGGCCACCGGCATCAAGGCCATCGACTCGATGACCCCGATCGGCCGTGGCCAGCGTCAGCTGATCATCGGCGACCGCCAGACCGGTAAGACCACGATCGCGATCGACACGATCATCAACCAGAAGCAGAACTGGGAGTCGGGCGATCCGACCAAGCAGGTGCGCTGCATCTATGTCGCCGTCGGCCAGAAGGGCTCGACCATCGCCTCGGTGCGTGGCGCCCTGGAGGAGGCCGGAGCGCTGGAGTACACCACGATCGTGGCCGCTCCTGCCTCGGACTCGGCGGGCTTCAAGTACCTCGCGCCCTACACCGGCTCGGCTATCGGCCAGCACTGGATGTACGCCGGCAAGCACGTTCTGATCATCTTCGACGACCTGACCAAGCAGGCCGAGGCCTACCGCGCGGTGTCGCTGCTGCTGCGTCGCCCGCCGGGTCGCGAGGCATACCCCGGTGACGTCTTCTACCTGCACAGCCGGTTGCTGGAGCGTTGCGCGAAGCTGTCCGACGAGATGGGCGCCGGCTCCATGACGGGATTGCCGATCATCGAGACCAAGGCCAACGACGTGTCGGCCTACATCCCGACCAACGTCATCTCGATCACCGACGGCCAGATCTTCTTGCAATCAGACCTGTTCAACGCCAACCAGCGCCCCGCCATCGACGTCGGTATCTCGGTGTCCCGGGTCGGTGGCGCGGCGATGACCAAGGCGATGAAGGCAGTGACCGGCTCGCTGAAGGTCGACCTGGCCCAGTTCCGCGCCATGGAGGCCTTCGCGATGTTCGCCTCCGACCTCGACGCGGCCTCCCGCCAGCAGCTCGACCGTGGTCAGCGGCTGATGGCACTGCTCAAGCAGCCCGCGTACTCGCCCTACCCGCTGGACGAGATGACCGTCTCTCTGTGGGCCGGCACCAGTGGCAAGCTCGACCCGGTCCCGACCGAGGACGTGCTCCGTTTCGAGCGTGAGTTCATCGACTACCTGAAGCGCTCGCACGCCGGCATCATGGACGCAATCCGTGAGACCGAAGCCTTCAGTGACGACACCGCCGCAAGCCTGGAGGCCGCCTACGACGCCTTCACCGACCAGTTCGAGACCTCCGAGNGGGGCTCGATCAAAGTGGGTAAGGAGGAGCACGAGGCCCTCGCAGCCGACGAGCTCGAGCAGGAGCAGATCGTCAAGCAGAAGCGAGCCTGAGCATGGCTGTCTCGCTGCGTGAGTATCGCGCCCGGATCAAATCGGTCGAGTCGACCAAGAAGATCACCCGGGCCATGGAGCTCATTGCTGCGTCTCGCATCATCAAGGCGCAGCAGCGGGCGCAGGCGGCCGCGCCGTACGCTCGCGAGCTGACCCGAGCGGTCTCGGCGGTGGCGACGTTCTCCAACGTCGATCACCCCTGACCACCGAGACAACCGAGTCCAACCGGGCCGCGATCTTGATCGTGACCAGTGACCGTGGACTGGCAGGCGCCTATTCCTCGAGCGTGCTCAAGGAGGCCGAGCGGCTCACCGAGAAGCTCCGCGCCGAGGGCAAAGAGGTCGCGGTCTACATCTCGGGTCGCAAGGGAGTCGCGTACTTCAACTTCCGCCGCCGCCCGATCGTCGACTCCTGGATCGGTCACTCCGACCAGCCCACCTACGACGTGGCCCGGGAAATCGGCGACCGGCTGATCGCCGAGTTCCTGACCGAGCACACCGGCGTCGACGAGGTCCACGTCGTCTACACGCGGTTCCGCTCGATGTTGACGCAGGAACCCACTGCGGTACGACTGCTTCCACTTGAGGTGGTCGAGGGCACCGAGCCTCCTGAGGAGTCCGAACTGCTGCCGCTGTACGAGTTCGAGCCGAGTGCGGCCGAGGTCCTCGACGGTTTGCTGCCCAAGTACGTCCAAAGCCGCATCTACTTCGCGCTGTTGCAGGCTGCCGCCTCCGAGCTCGCTGCCCGTCAGCGCGCTATGAAGTCGGCGACCGACAACGCCTCGGAGCTCATCAAGAAGTACACCCGTATCGCCAACCAGGCCCGCCAGGCCGGCATTACCCAGGAGATCAGCGAGATCGTCGGAGGCGTGAACGCGCTCGCCGACGCCAATGCTGGTGCCGAATAACGTTTCCGAATAGCACGGAGTGAGAGAAATGACTGCCACTGTTGAACAGCCCAAGACCGGCACGGTTGGCCGTATTGCGCGCGTCATCGGACCCGTCGTCGACATCGAGTTCCCGACCGACTCGATGCCCGAGATCTACGAGGCACTGAAAGTCGACCTCACCCTGGGCGGGGAGACCACGACGATCACGCTCGAGGTCGCCCAGCACATCGGTGACGGCATGGTGCGAGCGATCTCGATGAAGCCGACCGACGGCTTGGTCCGTGGCGCGCAGGTGACCGCCACAGGTGGCCCGATCAGCGTGCCGGTGGGCGATGTGACCTTGGGTCACGTGTTCAACGCCACTGGTGACTGCCTCAACCTCGAGCCGGGTGAGTCCTTGCAGGTCAAGGAGCGCTGGGGAATCCACCGCAAGGCCCCGGCCTTCGACCAGCTCGAGTCCAAAACCACGATGTTCCAGACCGGCATCAAGGTCATCGACCTGCTCACGCCGTACGTGCAGGGTGGCAAGATCGGTCTTTTCGGTGGCGCCGGCGTCGGCAAGACCGTGCTGATCCAGGAGATGATCGCGCGTGTCGCCAAGGACCACGATGGCGTGTCGGTGTTCGCCGGCGTCGGTGAGCGGACCCGTGAGGGTAACGACCTGATCGTGGAGATGCAGGAGGCCGACGTTTTCGACAAGGTCGCCCTGGTCTTCGGTCAGATGGACGAGCCCCCGGGCACCCGGCTCCGGGTCGCGCTGGCGGCGCTGACGATGGCGGAGTACTTCCGCGACGTTCAAGGGCAGGACGTGCTGCTGTTCATCGACAACATCTTCCGCTTCACCCAGGCTGGCTCCGAGGTCTCCACGCTGTTGGGTCGGATGCCGTCCGCGGTGGGTTACCAGCCGAACCTCGCCGACGAGATGGGGGTTCTGCAGGAGCGGATCACCTCGACGCGTGGTCACTCGATCACCTCGATGCAGGCGATCTACGTGCCTGCTGACGACTACACCGACCCGGCGCCGGCCACGACATTCGCGCACCTGGATGCCACCACCGAGCTCAGCCGTGAGATCGCCTCCNTGGGTATCTACCCGGCGGTGGATCCATTGACCTCCACCTCGCGGATCCTCGACCCGCAGTACATCGGTCAGNGGCACTACGACACTGCGATCCGGGTCAAGCAGATCCTGCAGCGCAACAAGGAACTCCAAGACATCATCGCGATCTTGGGTGTCGATGAGTTGTCCGAAGAGGACAAGATCATCGTGCACCGCGCTCGCCGGATCCAGCGGTTCCTGTCGCAGAACACCTATGTGGCCAAACAGTTCACCGGCATCGAGGGCTCGACCGTCCCGGTCACCGAGACCATCGAGGCGTTCAACAAGATCTGCGACGGCGACTACGACCACGTGGCTGAACAAGCGTTCTTCATGTGCGGTGGCCTCGACGACGTCGAGCGCAAGTGGGCCGAGATCCAGAAGAGCCTCTGATCATGGCAGGTGAAATGCAGGTCGAGCTGGTCGCAGCGGACCGGCTGGTGTGGTCGGGCGAGGCCTCGATGGTCATCGCCCGCACCACCGAGGGCGACCTCGGCATCCTGCCGGGGCATGCGCCGATGCTGTCGCTGCTGGTCCATGGCGTTGTCGATGTCACCACGACGTCCGGTGAAACCTGGGTAGCGGCTGTCGACGAGGGGTTCTTGTCGGTGGCGAACGACCGGATCTCGATCCTGGCCGAGCATGCCCAGATGTCCCACGAGGTGGATCTGGAGAAAGCGCGCGCCGAGTTGGCTCGTGCGCAAGCGGCGNGGGAGAACAACGACAATGCGGTCGAGGCTGCGGCGGCAGCTTGGGCCGAGGCCCGGATCACCGCTGTGGAGCGGGCCTCGTAGTATCTGCGATACCGCATCGACGATGCGATACTTGCCGGTGTATCTGACGAGGGGGAACTGAGTTGCCGGTATGGCAATGGGCTGCCGACGCAGCCGGTGTCGTGCTCGTGCTCGTCGTTCTCTATGCCTTCTGGCTACTGGTGCGCCGCAGGCTGATCTGCCGCCACGGTGGCACCTTCGAGTTCTGCGTCCGCGCCCAGCCTGTTTCGGCTGGGCGCGGCTGGGTTCTCGGGGTAGGTCGCTACTCGGGCGACGTGCTGGAGTGGTTCCGGATCTTCTCGGTGTTGCCACGCCCGTCGCGAAAGTGGCAACGCGCAGAGCTTGCTTTCCAGGGGCGCCGTGATCCAGGTGAGATGGAGCGCCGTGCCCTCTATGACGGCCAGGTCATCGCCCAGTGCGCCACCAGCGACGGCCCGGTCGAGGTGGCTATGTCGGCTGACGCCCTGACCGGATTCCTGGCGTGGCTCGAGGCGGCGCCACCCGGTCAGCAGCTGCGCTCGCGGCAGACGTGACAGGTTCGTCTCGCAGCGCTGGCAGTGTGTGGCTGGTCGGTCTTGCCACCTACATGCTTGCCGTCTTCCATCGCTCGTCGTTGGCGGTCGCCGGGCTGATAGCTGTCGATCGGTTCGATATCTCGGCGGCCCAGTTGGCCACCTTCACGATGCTGCAGCTGCTCGTCTATGCCGGCATGCAGATTCCCGTGGGGTTGCTGGTCGACAGATTCGGACCCCGTGCAGTGCTGTCGGTGGGTGCCGTGCTCATGGTGATCGCGCAGACCGGATTCGCGCTCGCCGACAGCTACGGGCAGGCGCTGGCGGCGCGGGCCCTCGTCGGTGTTGCCGATGCGATGACTTTCATCTGCGTGATCCGACTGGTCTCCGCCTGGTTCGCACCGCGCCGCATTCCCGTGGTGGTTCAAGTCACCGGCGTCCTAGGGCAGCTCGGGTCGCTTGCCGCGGCCGTCCCGATGACTTGGGCGCTGACCCAGTTCGGTTGGACCAAGACCTTCGCGGGAGCGGCCTCGGTCGGATTGCTTCTGTTGGTGTTGGTACTGGTGCTCGTCCACGACACACCGAGTGCACGCACCGAGCGAGGCCGGACACTGAACCTCGCTCATGCCAGGAGCACACTGCGGGAGTCATGGGCGCACCCTGGCACCCGACTGGGTTTCTGGTCGCATTTCACCTCTCAGTTCAGCGCCACTGTGATGGGGCTGCTGTGGGGTTTTCCGTTCTTCGTGCAGGGAGAGAACAAGAGTGACCACACCGCAGGCTTGTTGTTGTCGCTGATGGTGCTGGCGGTCATGGTCTCGGGTCCGCTGCTGGGCTGGCGTACTGCTGTACGCCCGTGGCATCGCTCGACACTCGTGCTTGCCTCGGTGTGGTCGATCGTGGGTATGTGGACCGTGGTGTTGCTGTGGCCAGGTGAGGCGCCGACTGCGTTACTGGCCGTCTTGGTGATTGCGCTCGGTGTCGGCGGCCCGGCCTCGGTGATCGGCTTCGACTTCGCTCGCACCTTCAATCCGCCGGATCGGCTTGCCAGCGCTACCGGAATCGTCAACCAGGGTGGGTTCATCGCCAGCTTGATCCTGGTGATTGCCATCGGGTTGATCCTCGACCTTCAAGCCGGTGGATCGGCGACTTACACCAGGGACGAGTTCCGGTGGGCGATGAGTGCTCAGTACGTGCTGTGGGCAGTCGGCCTGGTGCAGATCTGGCGGTATCGCCGCAGGGCACGAGCGCGCTTGCGCTCGGATGACCCCGAGCGGTGGGCCGAGTCGTCGGGATCTTGAAGGCGAAGCCGCTGCTGCTTCACCTCGTCAGCGCTCGCCTCCGGGGCGCCAGAGCACATCGCCCTGGGTGCGGTTGCTGTAGCGAGCCAGGATGAACAGCAGGTCCGAAAGCCGGTTGAGGTACTTGATCGCCAACTGGCTCAAGGTCTCGCCGTGGACGGCGTACGCGGCCCACGCGGTTCGCTCGGCCCGCCGGGCGACGGTACGGCAGATGTGCAGCTGGGCTGCCGCCGGTGAGCCACCGGGAAGGATGAACGACCGCAGTGCCTCCAGATCCTGGTTGTACTGATCGCACCAACCCTCGAGTCGGTCGATGTAGGCCTGTTCCACTCGCAGAGGTGGGTACTCGGGGTCGGGAACCACAGGTGTGCACAGATCGGCGCCCACGTCGAACAAGTCATTTTGGATCGTGGTCAACACAGCAGCGACGTCGTCCTCGAACCCGCCGGTGGCCAAGGCGTACCCGAGATGGGAGTTGAGCTCGTCGACATCGGCGTAGGCCGCGAGCCGGGGATCGGTCTTGGAGGTGACGCTGTTGTCGCCCAGGCGAGTCTCGCCGCTATCACCGGTGCGAGTGTAGATACGCGTCAGATTGACCATGAACTCACAGTAGTGGTCAGTAGTCGGGGTCCGGCAGGCTGACCCGCTCGATGGTGACACCGAGCGACTGCAGCGTCTCCACGAATCGTGGGTAGCCACGATCGATGTGCTGGGAGCGGGTGACTGTGGTCTCGCCACGGGCAGCCAGGCCGGCGAGAACCAAGGCCGCACCGGCACGGATGTCATGGGCGACCACAGTGGCGCCGGAGAGTTCCTCGGCACCTCTGACGAAAGCGTGATGGCCGTCGATACGGATGTCGGCCCCGAGCCGCGCCAACTCCTGGGCGAACATGAACCGGGACTCGAATACGTTCTCGGTGATCATTGCGGTACCGCGAGAGACGGCATTGAGAGCCATCGCGAACGGTTGCAGGTCGGTCGGGAATCCCGGATAGGGCAGGGTTCGCACATCGAAGCAGTCAAGTCGTCGGTCCACCTGTATCCGGAACCCTGACCCGGTGGTGCACACGCCCGCTCCGGCCGAGCCGAGCTCGTCGAGCACAATGCCCAGATGGTCGACCAGCGCCCCGGAGATCTCCAGGTCGCCACCGGCGATAGCAGTGGCGAACGCCCAGGTGCCGGCAACGATCCGGTCGGGCACCGTCTCATGGGTGACAGGTGAGAGCGTCTCGACGCCGTGCACGGTCAAGGCCGCGGTGCCGATGCCGTCGATCTGGGCGCCCATCGCCGACAGCATCCGGCACAGGTCTGCGATCTCGGGCTCGCGGGCAATGTTGTCGATCACCGTCGTCCCTTGTGCGAGTACGGCGGCCATCAGCAGATTCTCGGTCGCGCCGACGCTGGGGAACTCCAAGGCGATATTGCGCCCGACCAGCCCGTTCGGGGCCTCGGCAACGACATACCCGTGTTCGATCCGGCTGACCACACCCAACTCGCGCAATCCCTGCAGATGCATGTCGAGGCCGCGCGAGCCGATCGCGTCGCCGCCCGGCAGGGAGACCTTGGCGTGCCCGGTGCGAGCCAGCAGCGGACCAAGGACCGCGATCGAGGCGCGCAGGCGGCGTACCAGGTCGTAGGGCGCCTCGTAGCGGGGGACCTCGGGGACCTCGATGCGCACGGTGGCGTCCTCGGAGTCCAATCGNACTGCACAGCCCAGCTCACGTAGTAGGCGGGCCATCACCTCGACATCCAAGATGTCGGGAACATTGGTGATGGTGGTTCGACCGTGGGTGAGCAGCGCCGCCGCCATGAGTTTGAGGGCGCTGTTCTTGGCCCCGCCGACAGCGACGGTCCCCACCAGCGGGGTCGCCAAGGGGCCGTGTGAGGAGAGCTGGAACGCATCCACCCGCGAAGCCTATCCAGAGCCAGTGCGCACTATTCACATCCACCACATACGTCACTTGGCTCTCGGTGTGGCGCATCGGTAAATAGTTGGTTTCCGTGGCACTCTCAGGGGCAATATCGAAGTCAGATGCAACCTCGAGGGCGACTACGGCGTCTATCTAGATAGAGGAGCACCACAGTTGTTCCCCCTAGGGGTTTCCGACGAGGCAGGGCCGGGTACCTGTCGAGAACGACTCAGTGTTGAGAGACGAATAGGTAGGCAATGCAGATCAGGCGAAGGGACGCGACGCTGGTGCTCGCAGGGCACTTCGACGGGCGTTGCACAGCGCAGGTGCGTGAGGAGTTGCGCGCCGCGATCAACGAGACTTCCGACACCGATATCGTCCTCGACCTTGCCGGTGTGTTGTCGGTCGACGCCACCGCCATCAAACTGATCGCCGCCGCCTCTGCGACCCTGGAGGAGCGTGGGCGCCGGCTGATCCTGCGTGGCTGCTCGCCGGGTCTGAAGCGGGTGCTGACCTTCACTCGCTGGCGTCGCCTGTTCCAGGTCGAGCGCGACATCGCCCAACCTGCATGAACACAGTGGTCCAGAGTGGGGCTGTGGATTAGTTCACAACCGTTAACCTCGCGTCGGTCCGGAGCCCTAGGCTCATCTCCATGAGTGACAAGCCGATGCGCGACAGACCTTGGGTGATGCGGACGTACGCCGGTCACAGCACCGCTGCCGCGTCCAACGCCTTGTTCCGCACGAACCTCGCCAAGGGGCAGACGGGCCTTTCGGTCGCCTTCGATCTGCCCACCCAGACCGGATACGACCCGGACTCCACGTTGTCACGTGGCGAGGTCGGTAAGGTCGGCGTCCCGGTGCCACACCTGGGGGAGATGCGCAAGCTCTTCGAGGGCATCCCGCTGGCGCAGATGAACACCTCGATGACCATCAACGCCACCGCCATGTGGTTGCTCGCGCTCTATCAGGTGGTGGCTGAGGAGCAGGCCGCAACCGCTGCCGCTGGAACACCGGTCGGGGAACGCGCCCAAGACCCGGCCGGAGGACTGAGCGACGACCAGCTCGAAGCGGTGCACAACGCATTGGCCGGCACCACCCAGAACGACATCATCAAGGAGTACCTGTCCCGGNGGACCTATGTCTTCCCGCCCGAGCACTCCTTGCGGCTGACCACCGACACGATCGCCTACACGGTCAACCACATCCCCAACTGGAATCCGATCAACATCTGCAGCTATCACCTGCAGGAGGCCGGGGCGACCCCGGTGCAAGAACTCGCCTACGCGCTGTGCACGGCCATCGCGGTGCTTGATGCGGTGCGGGACTCGGGGCAGGTCGAGGCGACCGACATGGGCAAGGTGGTCGGCCGGATCTCGTTCTTCGTCAATGCGGGCGTCCGGTTCGTCGAGGAGACAGCCAAGATGCGAGCCTTTGCTCGCCTCTGGGACGAGATCACTCAGGAGCGGTACGGCGTCACCGACGAGAAGCTGCGCCGGTTCCGTTACGGCGTCCAGGTCAACTCGCTCGGCCTGACCGAAGCCCAGCCCGAGAACAACGTGCAGCGCATCGTGTTGGAGATGCTTGGCGTCACGCTGTCGAAGAGCGCTCGGGCACGCGCGGTGCAGTTGCCTGCCTGGAACGAGGCACTCGGGCTGCCTCGTCCCTGGGACCAGCAGTGGTCACTACGGTTGCAGCAGGTGCTGGCCTACGAGTCGGACTTACTGGAGTACGACGACATCTTCGACGGGTCGGTCGTCATCGAGGCGAAGGTGAACGAGTTGATCGCCGGTGCCCGCGATGAGATGGACCGGGTCCAAGCACTGGGTGGAGCCATCGCCGCGGTGGAGTCGGGTTACATGAAGCAAGCGCTGGTCGCCAGCCATGCTGCCCGTCGCGCCAGAATCGAGTCCGGCGAGGAGATCGTCGTGNGGGTCAACAAATTCGAGACAACCGAGCCGTCACCGCTGACCTCGGATCTGGACGGCGCGATCCAGGTGGCTGACNCCGGGGCATCCGATGCCGCGTTGGCGTCTTTGCGGGAGTGGCGGGCTCAGCGTGATCCGGATGCGGTGGAGGCTGCATTGGAGCGACTCGTCGACGATGCGAAGTCCGGAGTCAACCTGATGGAGGCGACCCTGGTCGCGGCCCGAGCGGGTGTGACGACCGGAGAGTGGGCAGGCGCCTTGCGCGGGGTCTTCGGTGAATACCGCGCCCCTACCGGAGTCACTGGTGTGGTCGGTGTCGCCGAAGCCGGTGTCGACCTCGCGGCAGTGCGGGAGAAAGTGACCCGTACCGGGGCCGAACTCGGTGGTCGGCTCCGGCTCTTGGTAGGAAAACCGGGATTGGACGGTCACAGCAATGGCGCCGAACAGGTAGCGGTACGGGCCCGTGATGCCGGGTTCGAGGTGATCTACCAGGGCATTCGGCTCACGCCGGAGCAGATCGTCGCCGCCGCGGTGGCCGAGGACGTGCATTGTGTCGGGTTGTCGATCCTGTCCGGATCGCACATGGAATTGGTCCCCGCTGTCCTCGCCGGACTGCGCGAGGCCGGCCTGGACGACGTTCCGGTCGTCGTCGGCGGTATCGTTCCGGACTCCGATGCTGTGCGACTGCGCGAGTTGGGCGTCGCTGCTGTCTATACGCCCAAGGACTTCGGGCTCACCGAGATCATGGCCGGCATCGTGGACGTCATCCGTGTTGCCCATGACTTGGGATAGACCTGCATGCACTGCAGTTCAAATGAGGATTGCCTAACCTTCATAAGGTAAGCTTCGGCTTATGGCCAAGGCCGTCAAGCCCAAGAAGAAGTGCTGCGTTTCCAAGACGAAGTGCAAGCGCTGCCCTTTGGCGTTGATGAAGCAGGGTAAGTTGCCTAGCGGATACACCGTGAAGAAGCGCAAGCTCATCAAGATCGAGTCTGGCAAGAAGAAGGTCGACAAGATTGCCGCGTGACCTGCGCTCTTAGGCGAAAGGCACCCGTGCACCCATGAGCGTGACCAAATCCCGGTTCGCCGAGCAACTCAACGTCCAGATCGGCAACGAGTTCGAGGCTCATCAGCAGTACATCTCCTGTGCGGTCTATTACGACGCGCTCACGATGCCCCAGATGGCGGCACTGTTCTACGCCCAGGCGAGTGAGGAGCGCAACCACGCGATGATGATGATCCAGTATCTCCTCGATATCGACCACGACGTCGTTCTCCCCGGGGTGGCGGCGCCGATCAGCNGAATCGCCGATATCACCGCTCCGGTCGACTTGGCGCTTGCCCAGGAGAAGCGGGTCACCGCCCAGATCTACGAGCTGACGCGGGTAGCGCGCGAGGAGAACGACTTCGCTGCCGAGCAGTTCATGCAGTGGTTCATCAAGGAGCAGGTCGAAGAGGTCTCCAAGATGAGTGATCTACGGACGGTCGTGATGCGCAATGCCGACGATATCGAGGCCATCGAGGAGTACGTCGCGCGCGAATCAGGTGTGGAGGGCACGGACCCGATGGCTCCGCGGATTGCCGGCGCCTGAACACGATCGACCATGTGGACCCATCGGATTGATCCACCAGGAACCGTCTTGGCGACTGCCGCCCTGGTGCTCGTCTCCGGCTTGCTGCTCGGCGGATGCGGAGGTGAGGAGAAGCCGGCAGCCCAGCATCCGCCGTCTCCGACGGTATCGCCGACTCCTGGTGGGCCAACCCCACGGCGATTGTGCCCAGTGGCGCGCTGGACGACTTGGAGCGCCCGGTGGCCAAGAGCATGCGCCAGCAGGTCGCCACTCAGGGCTTGGAGTTGGGATTCCTCGATTGTCCTGATTGGGATGGCAAGGTGCCGCAGAAGCTGACCTGCACCGGCTGGTTCGACAAGGTCCCGGGGAGGTCACCGTCAAGCTGACCAAGGACGAATCCGGCGGGGTCGCCTTCGATGCCGTACTCGGCGATGGCGTGGTGGCAACCGCCAAACTGGTCGCCGAGCTGGGTCGACAGGGCTTCACCGAGGTCGACTGCGGATCTCAGGCTGCCTATCCTTCCGACGCCGGTCTGCAGATCATCTGCTCGGTGACAAAAGAGGATTCCCGGCAGTTCGTGGTGGCGACCGTTCAAGACGGCTCGGGTCGGCTCAAGATCGAGGCATACCCGGCCTCATGAGAATCCTGGTGGTGGGCGCAGGGGTCATCGGTCTGACTGCTGCTGTCCGGCTGCTGGAAGCTGGTCATCGGGTGAATGTGATTGCCCGGGATCTTCCTTTGGAGACCACCTCGGTAGTTGCCGGGGCACTCTGGTACCCCCATCGCGCTCACCCCTTCGAGCGCGTCACCGCCTGGTCGGCCTGCTCGTATCAGGTCTTTACGGAGCTGGCGGGGAGTCTACGTNCAGGCGTACGGATGCGGGAAGGCGTGGAATACCTGCGCTCACCCGGTGATCCCTGGTGGGCATCGGCCGTGCCCGACCTGCGGCATCTGCGCGATGTGCCCATGCCCTACTCCGACGGGCTGGAGTTCACCGCGCCCGTCATCGACATGTCGGTGTATCTGCCCTACCTCGCCGAGCGGGTGGAGGGGCTCGGTGGGACCATCACGCGGATGGCGTTGCCAGCGCTTCCCACCCACGCCGAGGTGGTCGTCAACGCAACCGGGCTAGGCGCGCGGATGATCGCAGCCGATGCCAGTGTGATGCCGATACGTGGTCAGATCGCTCGACTGAGCCAGGTGGGGATCGACCGCTGGAGCCTGGACGCCGGGNGAATCACCCTGGTCGTTCCTCGCGAGCACGACATCGTGGTGGGAGGCACCGCGCAGGAGGGCGATTGGGATCGCGCCCCGGTTGAGGAAACCGCCCAGCAGATGCTGCGCAGAGCTGCCGAACTGGTCCCCGAGTTGGTGCGAGCCGAGGTGCTCGAGCACCGGGTGGGGTTGCGACCTGCCCGGCCAGAGGTCCGGCTGGAGCGTGAGGAGAACATCGTGCACTGCTATGGCCATGGAGGTGCTGGCGTCACGCTGTCGTGGGGCTGTGCCCAGGAGATCGCCCAGCTCATCGACGATTAGACGGTTTGGCATGACCGATCAGGCTCTTGACGCGAGTTGTCCGCGGTCTTAGGTTTTGCCAGGATCTGCTGACATTTCGGAAGCGGTCTTCCAAAGGGGTGGGTATGAGTCGAGTGCGCAAGTACGCAACTGTGCTGGTTGCTTTGTTGTTCGTGCTGGTGGTCGGCGGTTGTAGTGGGAGCGACGACAGTGACTCTTCGGCCGTGGATTATTCCCCATCGGTGAGCGATTCTCCCGCAGCGAGTGACTCCCCGGCAGCGAGCGATTCTCCAGCAGAGGGTGGGGAGTCAGTGTTCGATCGGCTGACGCCGAGCGTGATGGAGCCGGTTGGTCGCGACGACGACATGGTGGTAGGGGACGACGCCACGATTTATGCACTGACCGGGTTCTTTTCGGTGATCAGTTTTAAGGGACCGGAGGAGACGGAGGGAGTCGCAGCGGGAACGCGCCCTGTCACTTCTGTGCTCGTCGCGGAGCCCGGTATCGATGTCGACACCGTGTTGACCGAGTTGACAGAGACAACGAAGACGTCTCCTGCAGGCGCGTTCGACCGGTCCCACTATCGGTCCGAAACCTATTCTTCGGATGCCGGTAGCGCGGAGTTCCTGATTGAGCAGGGCAATGAAGCCGGTGTTCCCAGCTACGTCCTCTTCACCGCGGGAGATCAAGTTGCCGTGTGGGCAGGCATCCGGGCGTACAAGGTTAACGGCATGAAGCCGTGGACTCAGGACCAAGTCGAGGCCGCCACCGACAACATCTTGACTGCCATCTCCGGCTAGCGCCATGCATACGAATCTGCGGCGGATTCTCTGCCTGAGTGGATTGGTGCTGTCCGCGGCGTTGCTTGTGGGTATGCCGCCGGCGTATGCGGCGGAGACTGGGGACGAGTTTGAGGGTGAGCGCGTCGTCTGGATTCCGGTCGAGGGCGTCATCGCCACTAGGGACGGTGAAAACCCGTGGTCGGGGAACCGGGGGCTGGCCGGGCTGTGTGACGGTGAGGGTCCGTGCGGTTACCTGGTCCAGAACCAGGCTGGGCCGGGCCAGACTGGTGTGGATGCGCGTGTCGAACTCGTGCCCGGCACAGGTGGCTACACGTTCGAGGGGGTCGTGCCTGCGGTTCGTTACTTCGACGCCAATGCTGGCTGGGGCGAGGCGACAGTGCCGTACGAGCTGGAGATCTCGGTCAAGGTGACATTGACGGGTGACACCTACCGCGTCGAGGGGAGGAGACGAACCCGCGGATCATGCATCCCGATAGCAGCGCGGAAAGAACCCGGTATGCCGTCCGAGCCATCCGGACTTTCGAAGGGACCGCTGTTGGGGCGGGTGCGGCATCGGGGCAAGACCCCGGGCCAGCACCTGGTCAGGTCTCTGGTCAGGGACTGAAGCAATGGCAGCGCCAGGCTCTGGCGGCCGTCGAGCGAGGAGACGTCTCCCGGCCAGTGGCGTCGGTGCCACCGCCAGCCGCAGCGTTTACCGGGGAGGCCGCCAGCTGGTCAACGGCATCCTTGCGGTAGTGGCGGTGTTGTTGCTTGTGTTCCCTGCCGAGCTGTTCAACTCGACCTATGACAAGCACCACGACAAGGTGGAGGCGCTGCTGGCGAGACTACTGCCCTGGCGGCGGAAGCCCAGGCCTGCCGCGGACCTCGTACTGGCCGAGCGCGACACGGTTGCCGCGGCAATGGAATCCGGGCAGGAAGTAGCGGCTGAGCCTGCTGAGCCTGCGGTTGTTCCCGACCAGCCGGTGCTAGCGGCCTCTGCGGGGTTTGCCTCCTCCGGCAACGCCAAGTACGCCGCCTGTGCTGTTGCCGGCGCGGTGATCGGGGGCTTCCTCGATCCAGGTTTCGGGTTCAGCTGGGCGTCGTTCACGCTCGTGGCCGGGGTACTGGTCACCATCGTGGTGGGCACCGTGATTGGGTCCATGCCGGGCGTCCTGTTGCGCCGGCGGCTGGGGCTGCCCGCGACAGCGGTGCTGGAAGCGGTGCCTACGGGCTTGGTGGTTGCCGTGGTCTGCGTTGTGGTGTCACGGCTGGTGGGTTTCCAGCCCGGGTACCTGTACGGCCTGGTCGGCGGTCTGGCCTTCGTTGTGGCGTTGACCAAGTTGCAGCAGGCCCGGGCGGTGTTCGCGGGTACTCTCGTAGCGCTGGGGGTGGCGCTGGCGGCGTGGTTGGCCTATGTGCCGTTGACCAGTGCCGCGACCCAGCCGGACCCGGGCTTTGCGGTCACGATCAGCCAGGCGGTCGCTGCGGCACTGTTCGTCGGGGGCATCGAGGGCACCCTGATCGGGTTGACACCGTTGAAGCTCTTGCCTGGCTACACGATCTGGTCGTGGTCCAGGCCCGCCTGGTTCGGGCTTGCGATCGTGACGGCATTCCTGTTCGTGACCGTCTTGCTGCGACCAGAGAACGGCTATCTCGGCTCGTCCTCCACGGCCTCGGTATGGGTGACCTACGGGCTTTTCGCCGGCTTCGGCATGCTCTCGGCCGCATTCTGGTGGTGGTTCGAGCACGGGCCAGGCTCGGAGCCGGACGACCCCCGCGCCTGAGGTCCAGCGCGGATGGGTTAGCTCACTTCTTGCCGAGCAGGCCGCCCAGGAGATCCTCGATGTTCAGGCCGCCGGCTCCTCCGCCTCCACCGCCGAGGAGGCCGCCCAGCAGGTCACCCAGTCCGCCGGCNAGGCCGGAGTCGGCCGCAGCGTTCGAGGAGGATCCGCCCTGCATCTGCTTGGTCAGGAAGGACATCACGACCGGTGCGAGCATGGCCATCAGCTTGCTCATGTCCATTCCGCCGATGCCACCGAGTTGAGGCGCGTCACTGAGCTTGCTGGCAACCTGGTCACGGTTGTCCCCGAACACATGGCCGAGGATCTTCTCACCGTCCGCCACGTCGACCTGGTCGAGATCCACCCCGCCTTCGATCAACGACGAGTCGTGCTTGGCCAGAGCCTGGCTCAACGCCTCGGCGCCGGCCTCATCTTGGGCGTTGGCGTTGAGGCCGCCGATAAGCGCCGGGAGCGCGCCCTGCACCGCGGACTTGGCGGTGTCGGGGTCGATGCCGAACTGAGCCGCGATCTGCTCGATCGGGAGATTGTTCAAGATGTCGTCAAGGCCAGCCATGGCAGTCGATCCCTTCGGGTTGTCCTCGGTTGTCTAGGTTGTCACGAGGTGACTGAACCATAACCGCTGATCAGGCTCGAAGGAGCCCCCTCGCCACCGAATTCTCTTCCGGACGTAGTTGACTGTGATGGCACGATGCAAGGGTGAGCACCTTCGAGACCATGCATGAGCCGCTGGCTGCCCGTGAGGTGGTGCTTGGGCGCAGCACGCATGTCCGGCGGATCCTGCCGCATCGCCGGCACCGGATGATCGGCGCATGGTGTTTTCTGGACCACTACGGTCCTGACGACGTCACGATCGACGGTGGCATGTGGGTGCCACCGCACCCGCACACCGGATTGCAGACCGTCACCTGGCTCTTCGAGGGCACTGGCATACATACCGACAGCCTGGGGTCACATCAGGAAATCCGGCCCGGCCAGCTCAACGTGATGACCGCCGGGCGCGGCATCTGCCACGCCGAGGTATCCCCACCGGATGCGCCGCAGTATTTGCACGGTGTGCAGCTGTGGGTGTGCCTACCTGATGAGGCGCGAGACGCCACTCCGCCCGCCTTCGACCATCTCGCGGACCTTCCGCGGCTGGTGGAGCCGGGCATCGAGCTGACGGTCTTCGTCGGCGAACTTGCCGGATGTGCCTCGGCTGCGCCGACGTACACGCCGTTGGTGGGAGCCGAGCTCCGGATGGCCCCGGGAGCATCGGTGAACCTGCCGCTGCGTGAGGACTTCGAGCACGGGGTGCTGGCGGTATCGGAGGACCTGATCGTCGCGGGCACCGATCTGCCTCGTCACCGGATGTCGTACCAGGGGTGCGGTCGTTCCGAACTCGCTATCGCGACTTCACCGACCAGCACCGAGGAGTCGATCGTGCTGCTCATCGGCGGTGAGCCGTTCGCCGAGGAGATCGTGATGTGGTGGAACTTCATCGGGCGCAGCCACGAGGAGATCGTCGAGCAACGTGAGGCATGGAACGAGGGCGGCTTCGGCGGCAGACCCGCTCGGTTCGGCACGGTCGAGGATTTCGGTGAGAAACGGCTGCTCGCGCCTGTCCTGCCGACCGTACGTCTGAAGGCTCGCGGCCGAATCGGCTGAGTTACCTCGAAACGCCAGAATTTTGATCCAGCTCGCCCAACTTGTGGTGTTCCTGTGGCATTGTGACAGAAGTGCTTCACAATGGGTAGCACAACCGCATACTGCGACCTCCGGATCCGCGTGAGTCCGCTGGGGAAGGCGTACCTCGACGCCGGATCACAGGGAGGCAGNNCACATGAGCAACGGGATCACCCGTCACGCGACCAGGGGCGTTCTCTACGTCCATTCGGCGCCGTCTGCGCTGTGCCCGCACATCGAGTGGGCCGTGGGCGGCGTCCTTGGCGTTGCGGTGACCCTGCAATGGACCCCGCAGCCGGCTCAGGTCGGCACCTATCGAGCCGAGTACTCCTGGACCGGGGATGCGGGCACCGCCGCCGCCATCGCCTCCGGGCTTCGCGGTTGGAACCACCTTCGCTTCGAGGTCACCGAAGATCCCACGCTCTCCACCGAGGGTGCCCGGTTCGCGCACACCCCTGATCTGGGCGTCTTCCACGGAGTCACCGGTCTGCACGGTGATCTGATGATCCCCGAGGACCGGCTCAAGGCTGCTGTGGTGAAAGCAGCCCTAGGCGAGGTCACCCTCCTGGACGGGATCGACCGACTTCTCGGCAAGGCCTGGGACGACGAGCTCGAGACCTTCCGTCACGCCGGCGACGGCGCACCGGTGCGCTGGCTGCACCAAGTCGTGTAGTCCCACCTGCGGCGGACTGCTTCCGGCGCGCCGCCCCAAGCCACCGACGATCTGGACCTCCCACCAGATCGTCGGTGTCATTCTGGTCGTTACCGCAGATGTCGTCGAGGCTTGCCCATGTCGCCTATGCAGGCCGGCGCACAGGTTCGAACTAGTCGGTATCGCCGGTTCCGATCGAGCTGCGCCAAGCGCGTTCAAACGGTAGCCGCCAAGCTCGGGGCGCGATCAGCTGGTGCATCGCATTCGGACCCCAGGTGCCCCGAACATACGGACGCACCGGCGGTAGGTCGTCCAGCAGCGGTGCCGAGACCTCCCAGAGGCGCTCGATGCCCTCGGCGTTGGTGAACAGAGTGCGGTCGCCACGCATCGCGTCGTAGATGAGCCGTTCGTAGGCTTCCAGGACGTCGTCGGCTCGGTCGGTGTCGTCCATCGCGAACTGCATCGACAGTTTGTCCAGCCGCATGCCCGGTCCGGGGCGTTTGCCGTAGAACGACAGCGACATCTTCGACTCGTCGGCCAGATCGAAGGTCAGGTGGTCGGGACCGGACAACCCCACTCCTGACCCGGTTGGGAACATCGACTTGGGCGGTTCACGAAACGCGATGGAGATGATCCGGGCACCCTCGGCCATTTGCTTGCCGGTGCGCAGATAGAACGGCACGCCGGCCCAGCGCCAGTTGTCGATCTCGGCGCGCAGCGCCACGAACGTGTCGGTCTCGGAATCGGGNGAGACNCCGGGCTCCTCCCGGTAACCCTGGTACTGGCCGCGGACCACATAGCGGGGATCCAGGTTGAGCATCGAGCGGAAGACCTTGGTCTTCTCTTCGCTGATCGGGCCCGAGTCCAACGAGGTCGGCGGCTCCATCGCGATGAATGCGAGTATCTGGAACAGGTGGGTGACCACCATGTCCTTGAACGCGCCGGTGTTCTCGTAGAAGCCGGCGCGCCCTTGNACCGACAGGGTCTCCGGCACGTCGATCTGGATATGGTCGATGAAGTTGCGGTTCCAGATCGGCTCGAACAATCCGTTGGCGAACCGGAAGGCCAAGATGTTGAGCGCCGCCTCCTTGCCCAGGAAGTGATCGATCCGGAATATCTGATCCTCTTTGAAGACCTTGTGCAGGGAGGTGTTGAGCTCTTTGGCGGAAGCCAGATCGGTTCCGAACGGCTTTTCCATGATGATCCGGGAGCGCCTGACCAGGTTCGCCTCATCGAGGGTCCGGACGACGTCCAGTGCCGAAGAGGGCGGAACACTCAAGTAATGCAGTCGGCTGGGATTGCCGCCGAGTTCCTTCTCCAACTCGGCGGCCTTGGCCGCGAGCGCCTCGGGACCTGCCTCGACGTTGACGTAATGCAGGTTCTTCTCGAACGAGGCCCACTGCTCCTCGCTCAGAGGGCGCTTGGCGAACTCCACACATGCCTTGCGCGCGAACTCCCGAAAGGCCTCGTCGTCGAAATCATCGAGGGACACCCCGATGAGTCGGNNCTCGGGAACCAGTTCGGACAACAGCAGATGCATGATGCCCGGCAGTAGCTTGCGGCGCGACAGGTCGCCGGTCGCACCGAAGATGACGATCAGGTGTTTCTCGGCCGGGGTAGCGCTCATGGGGTCGAGCGTAGTGGTGCTGGGCTGCTGGCAGGTTTCCGACAGGCGTCAGAGACCCGGAGGGTTAACCATCTCCGGCAGTTTGGACCCCCAGCTCCACTGAGTAAGACCGGGGGTCAGGACGAGGTTTTCGCCCGAGTTCCTGACGGGTCTAACTACGGTCCGCTCTGGCTTCGTGCTCAAGCGCGCCCTTATGGGCGTACCTGACCCGCAGAGAGTGAGCCATTGAACCGTTCAGAGTCGGCTACCTCAGCCGCAGACCGCGCACCTTCCTGCCTAAGGGCGCTTCTGGTGGAGCTGAAGGCTCGGTACGAACTAGCTCTTGGGGAGTGGCCCCTGGGCGTCATAGCCGTTGGTCTCCATCTTCACGCTGGTCCGCGATTTGCGCAGCTTGCCGTTGTTGAGCACGGCATAGCCGCGTACGTGTCGGCTTGTCGTAGTACTGCCCAATGTAACGGGACACGATGTTTGGATCGCACCACCAAACCTCGCTCCCACTGGCTTCGATCCTCAGATTCTCGGCAGTCTTTGGCCCAACCCCAGCTCAGGTTGGGCCACGCTATGTACATGCGGTGGGGCATACCTGGAAAGTCTGAGTCGATCTTGGGCTCATCAAAAATCAGGCCGGCGTTTCGCAGTGTGGTTGCTGTCCTACCCAGGTTGCGCACCTCTAGGACGACGCCATACCAGCCCTGCTGGTCATCCCAGGAGTACGTGCACACGACTCGCACGCGCGGGCCGGTCCACAGGAAGGCCCAGACCTGCGCAAAGAGCGCGAGGACGCCGGTCACTGCGCCGAGGATTGCAATGCCAAGCGTCCAGTAGTCGAAGGCGGTCCCACCTGAGCTGGGCGACGGGGTCACGAGGAGCACGGCACGAGGATGCCGTTTGACTTGTGACGCCCGCAAGGCTCCTTAGCACGACGGCAGGGAGTGGTCGAGCACACGCAGTCGGGTAGCGGCGGTTCGTTAGACGACCCGTTGCTCGGCTGGGTGCGTCATCCGGGGGTCCGAGGGAGTCATGCATGTTGTCTGTCTCAATACACCGCGTGCAGCGAGATCTGTCCGAGGGACGGAGTCGTGGCAGCCCGAGCGCTGCAGCCTGCAGCTGACATCGGTGTCTGCAGCCCAAGCGCCTTCGCGACCTGAGGTCGGTGTCATCGAATCCCTGTCCGTGGCCAAGCCCGCTTGATCCAAACCCAAGCACCCCAGCGGTGTAGGTCGAGATCTGGCAGACGACTTGATCATCAGAGCGGTCGATTCTTTAGCTCCGCGAGGGCTGATGGGCTGGGGCCAGCCCATCACGGAACACTCCGGATGACGGCAGCCGTGGAGACACAGCGGAGGAGCCGGCTAGCCAGACGATAGCGGTGGAGATCCAAACTGCGAGGTCTCGAGGAATCGGTTGGTCTTCGGTACCAACTACTAGAGCGGGATGTTCCCGTGCCGGCCGCGGGTCCGGGGCGCCTCACGCAGGGCGGCTGCGATGGCGCTGCGGGTAGCCGACGGTGCGACGACCTCGTCCACCACGCCGATCTCCACGGCTTTGTCTACGCCACCGGCGATGCGCTCGTGCTCGGCCGCGAGCTCGGCCTCGACCTGTGGCCGGATGGCGGGCTCGACTTCCAGCAGTTTGCGGCGGTGCAGGATGCGGATCGCCGCGACAGCGCCCATCACCGCGACCTCGGCGCTCGGCCAGGCAAATACCTTGGTGGCGCCCAGCGAGCGGGAGTTCATCGCGATATAGGCACCGCCGTAGGTCTTGCGGGTCACCAGCGTGACTCGGGGAACCGAAGCTTCGCCGAACGCATGCAACAGCTTGGCTCCCCGGCGTACGACGC
Source organism: Nocardioidaceae bacterium (assembly GCA_013693815.1). Lineage (GTDB taxonomy): Bacteria > Actinomycetota > Actinomycetes > Propionibacteriales > Nocardioidaceae > SSC3. Next base: position 2,512,410 of record CP059259.1, on the reverse strand, counting down.
CGTCCCACTCCTGGCCGACTCCGGGAAGGTAACCGGGCACGTCCACGACCACGATCAGCGGAATACCGAACGAGTCGCACATGCGTACGAAGCGGGCCGACTTCTCCGCGGACAGCGAATCCAGGCAACCNCCNAGGCGCAGCGGGTTGTTGGCGATGACCCCGACAGAGCGGCCGCCGAAACGACCTAACGTTGTGACGATGTTGGGCGCCCACCGGCCGTGCAGTTCCAGCGCGGTGCCCTCGTCGAGAATCGACTCCACCAGCGGGTGGACGTCGTAGGCGCGTTTCTTGTTCTCCGGGAGCAGACTCTCCAGATCGATATCGGGGACCTCAGCGGCGAAGTCACCCTGCGCGGCGGTCAGCGACACCAGATCACGAGCGCGCGCCAGGGCATCGGCCTCGCTCTCGGAGATGATGTGCACGACTCCGGAACGACGCCCATGTGGCTCTGGGCCGCCGAGCCGGAGCATGTCGACATCCTCTCCGGTGACGGAGCGGACCACGTCCGGGCCAGTGACGAAGATGCGGCCCTCCGGCCCCAGAATCACAAAATCGGTCAACGCCGGTCCGTAGGCAGCGCCTCCAGCGGCGGGACCGAGGACCACCGAGATCTGCGGGATCTTGCCCGAAGCCTGGGTCATCGCGTGGAAGATCCGACCGACTGCGTGCAAGGAGAGCACGCCTTCTGCCAGGCGAGCGCCACCGGAGTGCCACAGCCCGATCACCGGCACCTCGTCGGCCAGCGCTCGCTCGTACGCCGTGACGACGTGCTCACAGCCGACCTCACCCATGGCGCCGCCCATCACGGTCGCGTCCGAGCAGAAAGCGACCGCGCGGGCGCCTTCGACCGTGCCGATGGCAGAGAGCATCCCGCTGCCGTCGTCCTGAGTGATCAGCTCCAAGCTGCCTTCGTCGAACAAGGCGGCCAGGCGCAGATTCGGGTTCCGTGGGTCGGTTTCGCGGGGCGGCTTGGCCTTGGCTCCGGATTTGTCCGAGGCGACGGGAGTGCCCGCTTGGGCGGGTACGTCCGCGGGCGCGGGGTTGTGGTCATCAAGCGCCTCTCGATCTGGTGCGCTCAGGCACTGGTGAAGGCGAGGGCGACATTGTGGCCGCCGAAGCCGAAGGAGTTGTTCAAGGCGGCGATGTCGCCGCTAGGAAGCTCATGTTGCGTGGTGGCGATCTGCATCCCGATGTCCTCGGGGTCGTCGAGATTGATCGTCGGTGGGACCACTCGGTGTTTCAGCGCCAGGATCGTCGCGATGGATTCCAGCGCGCCGGCAGCGCCCAGGAGGTGGCCGGTCATCGACTTGGTACCGGTCAGGATCACGTTGCCCGATGCGTTCTCACCCAGCGCGGTGCGGATGGCGAGTGCTTCGGCGAGATCACCCTGTGGGGTGCTGGTGGCGTGGGCGTTGATGTGCGCCACCTGGTCGGGCGAGAGCCCGGCGTCGGCCAAGGCCATCCGCATCGCCCGGGTGGCGCCGGCGCCCTCGGGGTCGGGCTGGGCGATGTCATGGGCATCGGAGGTGATGCCATGGCCGGCGGCGTAGGCGTAGATCTGGGCGCCACGTGCCCGCGCGTGCTCCTCCGACTCCAGTACGAGCACGCCGGCGCCCTCACCCAGCACGAAACCGTCCCGGCCCTTGTCCCACGGCCGGGAGGCGAGTTCGGGTTCGTCGTTCCGCTTCGACAGGGCCATCATCTGTCCGAACGCAGCCATCGGCAGGGCATGCACGGCTGCTTCGGTGCCACCGACGATGGCGACATCTGCTCGGCCGAGCCGGATCAGGTCGATGCCGTGGGCGATACCTTCGTTGCCCGATGCGCACGCCGAGACCGGGGTGTGTACGCCGGCCTTGGCTTTGAGCTCCAGGCCGATGGCGGCTGCGGGGCCGTTCGGCATCAGCATCGGGATCGCCAACGGNGAAACCCGCCGCGGCCCTTTGGTGATCAGCGCGTCGTAGTTACCCAACAAGGTGGTGATGCCACCGATGCCGGACGCGACGGCGACCGCAACCCGCTCCGGGTCGGGGTCGTCGCCGAGTCCGGCGTCTGCCCATGCCTCCAGCGCCGCGACCATGGCGAACTGCCCAGAGCGATCCAGGCGTCGCGCCTTGACCCGATCGAGGACCTCGCCTGGCTCGACCGCTACTTCGGCGGCGATCCGGGCACCGAGGTCCGCTGCCCACTCGTGTTGCAGGACTCCGACACCACTCTTACCGGCTAGCAGTGCCGACCAGGTGGTGGCGACATCACCACCGAGCGGGGACGTCGTACCCATACCGGTAACGACGACGCGTGGGGTTGCCATGGGTTACTCCTTGGGGTTACGCAGTTGCCGAGTCGACAGGGGATAGGTGGATCAGCCCTGAGCCTTCGATGAAGGCGACGGCGTCGCCCACGGTGGTGAGGTTCTTGACCTCTTCGTCAGGGATACGTACGCCGAACTTCTCCTCGGCCGCGACCACGATCTCGACCATCGACAGGGAGTCGACGTCCAGGTCGTCGATGAAGGACTTCTCAGCGGTCACGTCTGCGACGTCGACACCGGCGACCTCGTTGACGATCTCGGCCAGCTCAGCGGTGATGTCGGCGGCTGCCATGGGTTTCTCCTCGTTGTTGATGGTTTATCGGGTTGATGGTTACTGGTTTGTTCGGTTGGTTGAAACTGGGTTCGACCCTAGGGGACGCGAACGACTTGAGCCGCATAGGACAAACCGGCGCCGAATGCGATCATCAGCGCGAGGTCGCCCGATTTCGCCTCGCCCTCCTCGATCATCCTGGCCAGCGCCAGTGGGATCGAAGCGGCTGAGGTGTTGCCCTGATCGACGATGTCACGCGCGATCCGCACATGCTCGGGGAGCTTCATCGCCCGGGCCAGCGTGTCGGTGATGCGGTTGTTGGCCTGGTGCGGCACGAACACGTCGAGGTCGGCGGTCGCGATACCTGCGGCATCGACCGCCTCCTGCGCGACCTTGGCCATCTCGAAGGAAGCCCAGCGAAAGACCTCGGCGCCTTGCATGGTCAGGTGGGGCATCGTAGGCGCCTCGTCGGCGACCACATCTCGCCAATCCTCGATCTGCCTGATGAGGTCGAATCGCTCGCCATCGGATCCCCACACCACCGGGCCGATCCCCGGAGTCTGGCTCGGGCCGACCAGGGCCGCACCGGCGCCGTCGGCGAAGATGAACGCGGTGCCGCGATCGCTGCGGGAAGTGATGTCGGAGAGCCGCTCGACACCGATCACCAGGATGTGGCGGGCACTGCCGGCCCGGATCATGTCGTTGGCCAGGGCGACTCCGTGGCAGAACCCGGCGCATGCCGCCGAGATATCGAAGGCGACCGGCTTGTCGGCTCCGAGTTCCGCGGCGATCGCCGGGGCGATGGCCGGAGTCTGCAGCAGGTGAGAGATCGTGGCCACGATGATGCCGTCGACCTGGGTGGCCTCTACCCCGGCGTTGCCGAGAGCCTGTCGCGCTGCTGCGGTGGACATGAACTGCACAGTCTCGTCAGGCCCGGCGAACCGGCGCGTTTTGATCCCGGAGCGCTGCTGGATCCACTCGTCGGAGGAGTCGATCTCCTCGATGACCTCGCTGTTGGGGACGATCCGTCGCGGCCGGTAGATCCCGAGTCCGAGGATGGCCGCGGAGTTGCCGGTCGTCTGGGACAAGTTCGGCTGGCTCGTCGATGGGCTGCTCGCGGTTGTCCCTGTCGTTGACACTGTGGTTGTCCCCGTAGTCACTGGGCACCCACCTCCGGATGGAGGCGGATCAGTGGCTGGCCCGGNGAGACCAGGTCACCGTCATGAACCAGCCATTCGACGATCAGGCCACCGTGCGGTGCGATCACCGGGGTCTCATCGCGCAGGCTGGCGACGGCTCCGATGGATTCGTTGGGNGCGATCGCGTCGCCCTCGTGGAGGCCGTCGCGTTGGTGGAAGGTGCCCTTGCTGGGCGCGACGAGCATTCGCCAGGTGGGNGAGGTGTCCAGTTGTGAGGGCACACCATGCTTGTCGATGAAGGCGCGGGCGTCGTCGAGTTGATCGGGTGACTTCAGCGCGAAGGTCTCGACACCTTTGAGTGCCCGTTTGGCGATACCGACCAGGACGCCAGCAGGTGGCATCTCCAAGATGCCGGTGACACCCAGGTCGCGCATCGTCTCCATGCAAAGGTCCCAGCGAACCGGTTGCTCGACTTGGCCGATGAGCCGCTTCAGTAGGTCCCGGCCGTTGTGCACGATCTGACCGTCCCGGTTGGAGATGACCGGGGTACGCGGGTCGTGGGTGGAGATCGACCGTGCCAGTTGTCCGAGCCGCTCGACCGCGCTGGACATGTAGTGGGTGTGAAAAGCCCCNGCGACGGACAATGGAGTGACCCGCGCCTTCGCGGGCGGCTCTGCGGTCAACTGGGCGAGCGCATCCAAGTCGCCTGCGGCGACGATCTGACCGGGGCCATTGTCGTTGGCCGCGGTCAACCCGAGCTCCTCGATCCGTGCCAGCACCTCCTCGCGATCACCGCCGAGCACAGCCGACATGCCGGTCGGGGTGGCCGCAGAGGCCTGCGCCATCAGCCGGCCACGCTCGCGGACCAAGACCATGCCCTGCTCGGCGGTGACGGCGCGGGCACCGATCGCCGCCGAGATCTCACCCACGCTGTGCCCGGCAAGCGCGCCGATCTTCCCGAACGCGCCCGCGGGGTGCGGGAACAACGAGAGCGCCGCAACGCCACCGGTCGCCACCAGCAGCGGCTGGGCGATCGCGGTGTCGCGAATGGTCTCGGCGTCGGCCTCGGTGCCGTAGTGGGCCAAGTCGATTCCGACGACAGTGGACAGCCAGTCCAGCCGGGCGGCGAAGAGGGGGTCTTCCAGCCAGGGGGAGAGGAATCCGGGAGTCTGGGCTCCNTGGCCTGGGGCGACGATGATCAGCACACTGAACACTGTGCCCGGACAAGCGGGGTTTGCGCGGCTTCGACGCGAACGAAGTTTGCGCCAGCGGATTTGTAGGAACCTTACAAATCCGCTGGTCGATTCTTATCCGCCCCCGCGAGTCTGCCGACTGTCAGTGCGACGCGGTAGGTGTAGGCGTCGCGGGCATTGGTGGGGGACAGGCCGGTGACATCGGCGGCTCGCCCGAGGCGATAGCGGATCGTATTCGGGTGTACGAACAGCGTTCGTGCCGTGGCCTCGATGGACGAGCCGGAGTCCAGGTAACCGGAGACCGTCTCGATCAATCCCTGATCGGTCAGCGGGAGGTAGACCTCGGCGACCAACTGCTCGACCGCTTGATCGTCTCCGGCCAGGGCCCGCTCGGGGAGTAGATCGTCGCTGGTGACGGGTCGCGGTGCATGGGGCCAGCCAGGGGCGGCGCGCACTCCTGCGACCGCCGCGCGGGCGGACCGGTGTGCCTCCAGCAAGTCTGCAACCAANGGGTCCGACCACCAGGGGCCGGCTCCGAAGTGCCTCGCCACGCCGGCTCCTGCCTTGTCGGGGTCGGTGACGCCTCCCAGCACGACCACGAGCCGGTCACCCTGGACGGCAACCAAGGCATCCAGCCCGCTCACCGTCGCCGAGTGTCGCACCTCGTCGATGAGTCGCTCGCGGGCACCGAGTGGCTCCGAGGCACCGGGTTCCTCCGGGTTGCCGGGGAGGGATCCCACCAGCACCACAACGCCCGTCCGCGCACTCCAGCCGAAGGCGCTGGCGCGGGTACGGACGGTCTCATCGCCCTCACCGCGCATCACCGAGTCGACCAGGAGCGCCTCCAACCGGGCATCCCAGGCGCCGCGCATCTCGGCCGCGCGGGCATACACCTCGGCTGTGGCAAACGCCACCTCGCGGCCGAACTCCAGCAAGGTGGTGTGCAGCAGGTCATGTCCGGCGTCGTCGGTGATGTCGAGAGTGCGCTCCTCCACCACCTCGAAGGCCACCCGCACCAGCGCCACGGTTTGTTGGAGACTCACAATGCCGGTCATGTCGCGTGGCGCTACTTCGAAAGGCCCCACATCGGCGACTCCGGCAAGGTCGGGATCGCGCAACCAGTCGGCGAACGAGCTGATCGCGCGCTGGATGATCAGCCCGATCACGGACCGTGATTCGGCCGAGAGTTCCCCGAACCACCCGAACTCGGCTTCCATCCGGGAGAGCGCAGCCGTGGTGAGTTTGCTTCCCGCACGGGTCACCTGGGTCGCCAGGCGCGCCCGCGCCCGTTTATCGGTGACCGCCACGACTCCGATCTTAGAGGCTGCGCCAGGAGGCGCGCTCAGGCGTCGCCGCCCTCCTGAACGACTCCGGCGACCGCGGTCGGGTCGTCGATCCGGTAGCGCTCGAAGGCCGCGACGACGTCCTCCTGCTTGCCCTCACCCCGATCTGCGAGCGCCTGGAGAGCCTGGACGACCACCGATTGGGCATCGATCTGGAAAAACCGCCGTGCCGCGGGACGAGTGTCGGCGAAGCCGAAGCCGTCGGTGCCCAACNNGCGGAAGTCGCCAGGAATCCACTTGGCGATCTGGTTCGGAACCGCGCGCATGAAATCGCTGACCGCGATGAACGGCCCCTGGGCGCCATTCAGCTTCGTGGTCACGTACGGCACGATCGGCTCGGCAGCCGGGTTGCGTAGATTGTTGTGCTCGGCCTCGACTCCGTCGCGGGCGAGCTCGTTCCACGACGTCACCGACCACAGGTCCGCGTCGACGCCCCATTCCTCGTCCAGCAGCCGAGCGGCTTCGGTGATCCACGGGAAGCCGACACCTGAGGCCAACAGCTGCACCCGAGGACGCTGGGACTCGGGTGCAGCCGATACCCGGTGAATGCCCCGCAGGATGCCGTCGACATCGACGTCTTGCGGTTCGGCCGGCTGCGGGATCGGTTCGTTGTAGACGGTGACGTAGAAGATGATGTTCTCGGCGTTCTCGCCGTACATCCTCTCCAACCCGGACTGCATGATGTGTGCGATCTCGTAGGCCATCGCTGGGTCGTAGTGCACCACTGCGGGGTTGGTCGCGGCGAGCAACGGAGAGTGCCCGTCCGCGTGCTGAAGGCCCTCGCCCGTCAGTGTGGTCCGTCCAGCCGTAGCACCGATCAGGAATCCGCGGGACAACTGGTCGGCCATCGCCCACAGCGAGTCACCGGTGCGCTGGAAGCCGAACATCGAGTAGAAGATGTAGAACGGGATCATCGGCTCGCCGTGAGTCGCATATGACGACCCGGCCGCGGTCGCCGAGGCCACCGCGCCCGCCTCGGAGATGCCCTCGTGCAGCAGTTGGCCCTGTGCCGACTCCTTGTAGGCCAGCAATAGCTTGCGGTCCACCGACTCATACGTCTGACCGTGCGGGTTGTAGATCTTGGCGGTCGAGAACATCGAGTCCATCCCGAAGGTGCGGAACTCGTCGGGCGCGATCGGCACGATCCGGTGCCCGATCTCGGGGTCCTTCATCCAGTCCTTGAGCAGTCGCACCAACGCCATCGTGGTGGCCACGGACTGTTTCCCGGAGCCCTGCTTCAGCTCGGCGTACAACTCCCCGTCAGGGAGCTTGAGCGCACTGGACCTGACGACGCGCTTGGGTATCGAGCCGCCGAGCAGTTGCCTGCGCTCGAGCATGTACTCGGTCTCGGGCGCATCCGGGCCGGGGTGGAAGAACGGCGCAGCCCCGGCGCTTTCGTAGTGCTCATCGATGTCGCGGTCACTTATCGGCAGCGTGAGCCGGTCCCGGAACCGCTTCAGGTCGGTCACCGTGAGTTTCTTCATCTGGTGGGTGGCGTTCTTGCCCTCCAGCGCATCGACCGTCCAGCCCTTGACCGTCTGGGCCAAGATCACCGTGGGCTGCCCGATGTGCCGGGAGGCGGCATCGAAGGCGGCGAACACCTTGCGGTAGTCGTGGCCGCCGCGGGGNAGCTTGCGGATCTGGTTGTCGGACATGTGCTTGACCAGGTCGCGCAGCCGTTGGTCGCCACCGAAGAAGTCCTCGCGGATGTAGGCGCCGCTCTCGACCGAGTAGGTCTGGAACTGTCCGTCGGGGGTGGTGTTCATCTTGTTGACCAGGACGCCGTCGACGTCACGGGCCAGCAACTCGTCCCACTCCCGGCCCCACACGACTTTGATCACATTCCAGCCGGCGCCTCGGAAGCTCGCCTCCAACTCCTGGATGATCTTGCCGTTTCCGGTGACCGGGCCGTCGAGCTGCTGAAGGTTGCAGTTGACCACCCAGGTGAGGTTGTCGAGTTCCTCGCGCGCTGCCACACGGATAGCGCCCAGCGACTCCGGCTCTGCCATCTCGCCGTCGCCGAGGAAGGCCCACACACGCTGCTGCGAAGTGTCCTTGATCCCGCGGTTGTGCAGATAGCGATTGAAGCGAGCCTGATAGATCGAGTTGATCGCGGTCAGGCCCATCGAGACGGTGGGGAACTCCCAGAAGTCCGGCATCAGTCTCGGGTGCGGGTAGGACGAGAGCCCTTGCCCCGGCCCGTGCTGAACTTCTTGCCGGAAGTGGGACAGCTGGGTATCGGTCAGCCGGCCCTCGAGGAACGCCCGGGCATAGATGCCGGGNGAGGCGTGGCCCTGGATGAACACCTGGTCACCGCCGCCGGGTGCGTCCTTGCCTTTGAAGAAGTGGTTGAAACCGACCTCGTACAGCGACGCGGAGGACTGGTAGGTCGCGATATGCCCGCCGACCTCCAGGCCCTTGCGGTTGGCGCCCGAGACCATCACCGCGGCGTTCCACCGGATGAACGCCCGGATGCGCCGCTCGATCTCCTCGTCGCCGGGGAACCACGGTTCTCGCTCCGGCGGGATCGTGTTGATGTAGTCGGTGCTGCGCAGACCGGGAACCCCGACCTGCTTCTCGCGTGCTCGCTCCAAGAGCCGCAACATCAGATAACGCGCCCGGGCGCGGCCCTTGTCGTCGATCAGCTCGTCGAGCGAATCGAGCCACTCCGCGGTCTCGTCCGGGTCGATGTCCGGAAGCTGGGTGGGCAGGCCTTCATGGATAACTAGAGGACGTTCATAAGAGTCAGCCACGCTTGCATCGTTGCACGTTTGAACGTGCCAATAAACTTACCCAGCGGTACGAGCTGCGGTGCCTGCTTCCGTCGCCGCGGTCAACCGGGCTTTGGACCGCGCCGGGTTCAACCTGATCGTCGGCGGCCTACGGCACTGCTTCGGCGCGGGTGACACCGGCGGCAGCTCGGGTGTTGAGCCCGGTGAGAGTGTGGGTTCCGAGTTCGACGCGGACAAGCTGGAGAAGCTCTGTATGCCGCTCGCCTGAGCCGGGTTGTTGTCAAAGCGTTGCGTCAAGCAGTTGCGCTGGAGCCATAAACCCGGTGAACTACGCGAGACTGTGAGTACGCGCCGCACCGGCGCGGCTCCGAGGTATGAGGAGGCAACGACCGTGAGCGTGACCCCGATGGGGCAGGCGTCCAGCAAGCCGGTTCCCGTTTGGGCTTCAAGCCGGCGATGGTGGTGCAAGAACTCGGCTGGGACGAGGATGTGGACGATGACCTGCGCATGGTCATCGAGGACACCATCGATGCGGACATGGTCGATGGCGACCACGGGAACGTGGTCGAAGCCGTCCTTTGTGGTGGCGCGATGACGACGGCGACCTTGTCGACGGGTTGGTCGACTGCCTGACCGACCTCGCCGAGGGCGGTTTCATCTGGTTGCTGACCCCCAAGGTCGGACGCCCCGGCACCGTGGATCCGGCCGACATCGCCGAGGCTGCCGATATCGCCGGGCTGTCCACGACGATCACCGCGGTCATCAGCAAGGACTGGACCGCGACGCGTCTGGTCGCACCCAAAGGTCCGCGTTAAACCATTTCGTGAGTCTCTGGTGAGCAACCTGGAGACGGCCAAAGTCCTCGCCGCGGCCGGCCTGATACGGCCAGTGAACCCACTGGCCGCCGCGAGAGCGGTCGCCGCGCTCCGAAGCTGGGGCGTCTGTCTGGCGGGAGGCTTCACAGCGGCTGCTCTGAGGTCCCCACGTCGAATCGCGGTCAGTGACGAACGTGGGACTCTCACCTTTGCTCAGCTGGACCAGCGATCCAACGCTCTGGCCGACTCGCTGCGTCGGCTGGGCGTTGNNAGCCAGGGTGGGATCGCGATCCTGTGCCGTAACCATCGCGGTTTCATCGAGGCGATCCTGGCCGCTGCCAAACTGGGAGCCGATGCGCTGTTGCTGAATACCTCATTCGCGGGACCGCAACTGGCGGGAGTCGTCCTCCAGGAGAAGCCCACGGTGCTGATCCACGACCAGGAGTTCACCGATCAGGTGGCCGGGATCGTCGACATCGTCAAGGTGCACGCCTGGGTGAACGAGCCGGACCCGAGCACGCCGTACCTCGATGATCTGATCGAGCGAGGCAGCGTCGCGTCGCATACCCCGCCGGCGCGTACCGGGCGGATCGTCATCCTGACTTCCGGGACCACGGGAGCGCCCAAGGGCGCACCGCGTCGTGAGGCCGCACTCGAGGCAGCCGTCGCGCTGCTGTCGAAGCTCCCGGTCAAAGCGAACTGGCGAGTCCACATCGCAACGCCGTTGTTCCATACCTGGGGTCTGGCGCATTTCCTGTTGTCGATGCTGCTGCAGACCACCACGGTGCTGACCCGTAGGTTCGAACCCGGGTCCTGCTTGGAGTTGCTGAGCAGCGAGCGCATTCACGAGGTGGTGGTAGCCCCGGTGATGTTGCAACAGATCCTGCGGCTCCCGGAGTCGACACGGCGCTCGTACGACCTGAGCGCATTGCGGGTGGTGGCCTCTTCGGGATCGGCGCTACCAGGGGATCTGGCAACCGAGTGGATGGATGCCTTCGGAGACAACCTCTACAACACCTACGGTTCGACCGAGGTCGGCTACGCCACCATCGCCACTCCGGGCGATCTCCGCGCCGCTCCTGGCACAGCGGGTAGACCACCCGTGGGCGCGGTCGTGCGCCTCTATGACACCGAGGACAAGCCGAGCCGGCCAGATCGGTCCGGCCGGATCTTCGTGGGGAATTGCGTGGTCTTCGACGGCTACACCGATGGCACCCGTAAACCGGTGATCGATGGGCTCACCTCGACAGGAGATATCGGTCGCTTCGACGAGGATGGTCGCCTCTTCATCGAGGGACGCGAGGACGACATGATCATCTCGGGTGGGGAGAATGTCTTCCCGCAAGAGATCGAAGACTGCTTGACCCGGCATGCTCTCGTGCTCGACGCAGCTGTACTGGGAGTCGCCGACGACATCTACGGGACAAGGATCAAGGCGTTCGTGGTGCCGGTCGGGCCGGGAGCTGTCACGGTGGAAGAACTCAAAGAGCACGTTGGGGTCAGCCTGGCGCGCTACAAGGTTCCACGAGACGTCGAGTTCCTGGAGNAATTGCCGCGCAATGCCACCGGAAAGCTGCTCAAGCGGGTCTTGAGCGACAACGCGAACCCGTAGTTCCAAATCGACAGGGAGGATGAACATGTCGCCGCTCGAGCCGGGCAGTGTGTGCCCCGATTTCGCATTGCGGGATCAGCACGGCCGGACTGTCGTGCTCTCCGAGTTCGCCGGTCGGCCGGTCGTCCTGGTGTTCTATCCCTGGGCATTCAGCCGTGTCTGCAGCGGTGAGTTGTCCGCGCTGCAACAGTTGCTACCCCGGTTTCAGGAGCTGGAGGCGAGCCTGCTGGCGATCTCCTGCGATCCGATGTTCTCGTTGCGCGCTTACGCGGAAACCGACGGCCTGGAGTTCCCATTGCTCTCGGATCACTGGCCACACGGCGGGATCGCCCGGAACTATGGCGTCTTCGATGAGGAGAACGGAGCAGCGCGTCGCTCGACCTATGTCGTGGCAGCTGACGGCAAGATCTCCTGGGCCGTTCACAACCCACTCGGTACGGCCAGAGACCCTGAGGAATACCTGTCCGTGTTGGCGGAATTGCGCTCAGGTAACGAATTCGGTTCGGTTTGCCGAGGCGGGTAGCGTCGCGCTGCAAGTTGGTGTCTAATAGATGTCGCGAGGCCGCTGGTGACCCGAGACGCCGGCGGTCTCGCCTTTATTTTGCCGTGCTTTGTCCCTCATCGTGCCCGTCGCGTAGGGTGTGCGATTGCGCGCAAAGCGACGGTAGCTCAGCGGTAGAGCACTCGGTTTACACCCGAGCGGTCGGCGGTTCGAAACCGTCCCGTCGCACGTCTTGTTGCAGGTGGTCGGGTGCTGGGGTAGGGGTCGAGGCGTTCGCCTCGATGGCCCGAGCGGTCGGCGGTTCGAAACCGTCCCGTCGCACGACCATCAGCCCTGCACCTCTTAGGCTAGGCCGATGACGAGCATCGGCGCAGTCGTAGATGTCTTTCACAAGATCTACAACCCGGCTTGGGCCGATCCCTGGGACAAGGTCGGGTTGGTGGCAGGTGATCCGACCGTCGAGGTGTCCCGAGTGCTCTTCGCCGTCGACCCGACCCAACCAGTCGTCGACGAGGCGATCGAGTACGGCGCCCAACTGCTGATCGTGCACCACNCCCTGTTGCTGACGCCGGTCAGCTCCGTTGCGGCAACCACCCCCAAAGGCAAGGTGCTCCACGATCTGATCCGTCACGGGATCGCGCTGCTGACCGCTCACACGAATGCGGATACCCCCGAGCACGGGGTCAACGAGGCGCTCGCCCAGGCGGTCGGAATCGTCGACCCACAAGTGTTGCTGCCCACCGACGACAACACCTTGGAGAAGCTGGTCTGTTTCGTACCGCTGGCTGCCGCGCAGGCTTTGCGAGAGGCGCTCGCTGATGCCGGAGCAGGCAGGATCGGTGACTACGACTCGGCGTCCTTCACCTCCACCGGAGAGGGTAGATTCCGGCCCTTGCCGGGTGCCGTTCCAGCGATCGGCGAGATCGGGGATCTGGAAGTCGTGGTCGAGGCCAAGGTGGAGGTCGTCTACCCGGCGCGGGAGCGGCACAGCATCGCGGCCGCGATGCGGTCCGTGCATCCTTACGAGGAGCCGGCCTACGACCTGATCCCGTTGGTCGGTGAGGCGGGGCACTCGGCGCGTGGACACGGCCGCATCGGGCGGCTGGTCGAGACGGTCAGCCTGGAGGAGTTCGCCGAACACGTCTCGTCATCACTTCCTGTCACAGCACACGGCGTGCGGGTCGCCGGTGACCCGCACCGTGAGATTCGCACCGTGGCCGTCGCCGCCGGCTCGNGGGACTCCCTGCTTGATCTGGTCGCAACCACCAAGGCCGACGTACTCATCACCAGCGATCTTCGCCATCATCGGGCCAGTGACTTCATCGAAGCCGGCGGACCGGCACTGATCGACGTCGCACACTGGGCTGCGGAATGGACCTGGCTGCCGGTCGCTCGAGAACGTCTGCAAGCAGGATTGGTCGCTGCCGGGGTGGCGGCGGGTACGGTGGACTCCCGCGTCAGCACACTGGTGACCGATCCGTGGACTTTCCGCGCCGACACCCTCAACCAAGGAGTCCTGCTCTGAAAGCCGATCCGTTCGCCCAACTTAGGTTGATAGACCTGCAAGAGCTCGACACCCGTATCGACGGGCTACGTCACCAGCTCGCGAACCTCCCGCAGGAAAGTGAGATTCGTGCACTGCTGTCCGAACGCAGCGATATCGCCGACCAGGCTGCGGCGATCGGGGTAAAGGTCGATGACCTGAACCGTGAGCAGAAGAAGGCCGACGCCGACGTCGAACAGGTCAAGGCGCGGCGCGATCGTGACCAAGACCGTCTCGACAAAGGGCTGGTGACCAAGCCGGCAGACCTCGAGCACCTGCAAAGCGAATTGATCTCGCTCGCGCGCCGGATCACCGAGCTCGAGGACGTCGAACTCGAGGTCATGGAGGCGTTGGAGGCCGCGCAGAGCNCGACAGCAGGAACTGCAAGAGACGCTGACCGCGCTGACCGAACGAGCCCGGGCGCTCACCGAAGAGCGTGACGAGGCGGCCAGTCGATTGCGCGCTCAAATGGAGNNGACGTCGCCGCCGAACGGTCCGTGACTGCCTCCGGCCTGGCTGCCGACCTGCTTGCGCTCTACGACAAGCTGCGTGACTCCAAGGGCGGGGTCGGGGCGGCGGCACTTCGACAGAGACGCTGTGGCGGTTGCGGGCTGGAACTGAGTCCCGCCGACCTCAGCGCTATCCGGGCACGCGCAAGCGACGATGTGGTGCGCTGTGAGGAATGCAGCCGCATCCTGGTGCGTACCGCGGAGTCCGGGTTGTGAGCAGCTACACCTCGGTGCGCATCGAGGCAGATGGAGGTTCGCGAGGCAATCCTGGACCTGCTGCCTACGGAGCGGTGTTGTTCGACGCGGTCACAGGTGAGGTCATCGCCGAACGCGCCGAGACCATCGGCGTTGCCACCAACAACGTCGCCGAGTACAGCGGACTGATTGCCGGCCTGGAGCTCTACCTCGCTCATGCCGAGGGCGCTGACCTCGAGGTGTGTATGGATTCCAAGCTGGTGGTCGAGCAGATGTCGGGCAGGTGGAAGATCAAGCATCCCGACATGAAGCCACTAGCCATCAGGGCCAACTCCCTGGCCCCGTTCGGAACGGTCTTCACCTGGATCCCCGGGAGCGCAACAAGTACGCCGACCGGATCCTCAACCAGGCCTTGGATCTGGCTTGATCGCATTGGGCTCCTACAACTCGTCGACCACTACGTCGAGAACTCCGGGTTTGGGGCCATCCTCGACTTCCCAGCCCAGGTCGCCGAGTTGCTCGCGCAACGCCCGTACCGATCCCACTGCTGATCCCTCGGTGAGGAGTTGGCGGACCAGGCGTCCCTTGGTGGCCTTGTTGAAGTGGGAGACGACCTTGCGGGCACCCTGGTGCTCATGCAGCACCCGTACCGACACCACCCGGTTGCTCAGTTCACGGGAGGGACGCCAGAACGAGGCATAGGTGCTGGAGCGTAGGTCGAGTGCGACACCCGATCCGAGGGCTTCGGCAGCGGCGTCATCGAGCTGCGCATTCCAGTACGTCGACACCGTCCCGATACCGGGCAGCGGCACATCCCCGCTGAGCCGATAGGCAGGGATCCGATCGCTGGGCCGGAGAAACCCGAAGACCGATGAGGCGATCAGCACCCAGGAGGTGGCGCGGCGTTTCGCACTTGCGCTGAGGGTGGCGAACTCCAAGGCGTCGTACAAGACGCCGGTGTAGATCCGGTCGGCCCGAGCCGTCGGTGCCTCGCGCAGGTCGAGGTTGCGGGCTATCTCGGCGGACTGGGTCTTGCCCAGCCCCAAGGTGCGAATCGCCCGCGCCTGGTCCCCTGAGCAGAGGTTCTCCAAGGCATCGATCACCTTCTCGCGCGCACCGGTCAGTGCTGGAAAAGTCAGCGTGGCAAGGTCGAGAGGCGATCCGCGGCGTGGCGCGGTCTTGCCCTCGGAGGGCGGGAGCAGGATCAGCACCACTGGATCCTAGGGTTGTGTGCAGCTGCGTATAGACAGGGGGAGCAACGTGCCCATGCGGGTGGTGCATGTCGGAGAACATGCCTGGCACGCCGACGGGGAAGGACTTGCTGCCGGCGTCGCACAAGTTCGGCGTGAGCTCGGGATCGCAACCGCCTTCCCTGTCGAGGTGCTCGCGGCCGCAGAGCAAGCAGCCGCCAACCCGGTACTTCCCGCGCTTGATCGCACCGATCTGGCATTCGTCACGATCGACCCCGAGGGTGCTCGTGACCTCGATCAGGCGCTGTATCTGGAGCGGCGGGGCGAGGGATACCGCGTCTACTACGCGATCGCCGATGTGGCCGCGTTCGTACGCCCCGGAGATGCGATCGATCTGGAGGCGAACAAGCGCGGTGAGACCTTGTACGGCGCTGACAGCAAGATCCCGCTGCATCCGCCGGTGCTGTCAGAGGGCGCTGCCTCACTGTTGGCCAACCAGGTCCGCCCGGCACTGCTCTGGATCATCGACCTGGACGCCGAGGGCGAGGGTACGGCGGTGACTGTGCAGCGGGCTCTGGTCAGGAGCCGGAAGCAATTGACCTACACCGAGGTACAGCAACAGTTCGACAACGGCACGATCGATGGGATGTTGGCTCTGCTGAAGGTGGTCGGGGAGCTGCGGATGGCCAAGGAGGCGGCCCGCGGAGGTGTGAGCCTGCCGTTGCCGGCCCAGGAGATCGAGCTCGACGATCAGGGGCATTGGTCTTTGGAGTACCGGCGTCCCGAGCCGGTCGAGCTGTGGAACGCCCAGATCTCGCTCTTGACAGGTATGGGTGCCGCGTCACTGATGGTGCAGCATCGGGTCGGTCTGCTACGGACGCTTCCACCGGCTGCCCAACGTGATCTGGACCGATTGCGGCGAGTGGCCAAGGCGCTGGGAGTGCCGTGGCCCAAGTCGATGTCCTACCCGGAGTTCATCCGGTCGATCGACCCCGCCTCCTCGCGAGGTGCTGCCGTGCTGGTGGCCGCTACTCGTACCTTGAGAGGGGCGACCTATGTCGGCTTCGACGGTGAAGTGCCCGATCAGCCCAGACACGCGGCACTGGCCAACGAGTATGCGCATGTGACTGCTCCGTTGCGGCGCCTGATCGATCGCTACGCCCTGGAGATCTGTGTCGCCATCTGCGCCGGCGAACCCGTTCCCGCCTGGGTGCTCGACAAGCTCGAGGCGTTGCCGCAGACAATGCGTGAGGCTGACCGTCTTGCCGGTCAGTACGAGCGGGCATTGCTGGATCTGCTCGAGACCGCGGTGCTGTCGGAGTACGTCGGCCACGAGTTCGACGGCGTGATCGTGTCCGTTGACGAAAAGAAGCCCACCCAAGGAGTGGTGATGATCGACTCACCGGCCATCGAGGCCAAAGTCTCGGGTCCCGGCCCGCTGCCGTTGGGGGAGTCGGTGCGCGTGCGCCTCGTCGAGGCCGACGCAGGGGCGCATGTCGTCCGCTTCGAGCTGGTGGACAGGAGCGGCTAACGCATCTTGCTCGCTCTAGTCAGGCCCATCGCCGATACGACCGGCAACTTCCCTGGAATCGGGCGGGATCCCTGCTGTTGTGCTGGAGTTGCCGGTCGGCCAGGTTAGGGGAACTACTACTGCGGTTGGGAAGTCGGTGCGGCTACGACTGGATAGACTGGTCCGTGGATGAGCTGGCCGGGCGGCCGCGGGAAGGAAACTTCTCGAGGAAGGTCCGGGCTGCACAGGGCAAGGTGGTGGGTAACGCCCACCCGGGGCGACCCGCGGGACAGTGCCACAGAGAACAGACCGCCTCCTTCGGGAGGTAAGGGTGAAACGGTGGTGTAAGAGACCACCAGCGGACCGGGCGACCGGCCCGGCTAGGTAAACCCCACCTGCAGCAAGGTCAAGAAGGATCCTTCGGGATCCGCGCGAATGTTCGAGGGCGGCCCGCCCGAGTTCGCGGGTAGACCGCACGAGGCGGCCGGCAACGGCCGTCCCAGATGGATGGTCGCCGAACGCGGTGCCGCAAGGTCCGCGGGAACAGAACCCGGCCTACAGGCCAGCTCATCCGCTACACCCGCTCTGACCTGCAGCGGAGCAGTTACGGCGCCTCAGCAGTCCCCACAGAGTCCCCAAAACGCTGAGCCGCAGTCCCCGGACGGTCCCCGCCGAGAACGCTGTCGATAGCCTCGCGGGTCCGGTCGTCGCTGTCGGGCCACAGGTGGCTGTAGGTGTCGAGCGTCTCCGAGGCGGACGCGTGCCCGAGCCGGGCCTGCACCGTCTTGACGCTCTCNCCGTACCGGATCAACAGCGAGGCGTAGTAGTGCCGAAGCGCGTGCATCCCGGTCCCAGCGGGCAGGCCGGCGGCTCGGGCCGCGGGTCGCCAGATGTGCCCGAACGCTTGTCGGGTGATCGGTTGCCCGTCGAGCCGGAACACCAGCCCGTCGGCTCCGGCCGGGTGCGCCTTCAGATGTGCTGCGAGAGCATCTACGACGACCTGGGGNAGCGGGATCGTCCGGTTGCTCGCCTTGGTCTTGACCGGGCCGTGCTCGGTCGCCTTATTGGGCCGCGTGACGAGCTGACGATCGACCGTCACGGTACGGCGCAGGAAGTCCACGCGATCGACGGTGAGCCCGAACACCTCACCCTGGCGCATCCCCGTCCCCGCTGTGAACGCCACCAGCGCCGTCAGCTCCTTGGGCATGTTCGCTGCCAGCGTCTCGACCTGCTCGGTCGTCAGAGGCACGACCTGGACGCGCTCGACCGTGGGGAGTTTCGTCCCGTCGCACGGATTGGCGATGATCCTCCGGTCCCGCATCGCGGCCTTGAAGATCGACGACACGATGCTGTGCAGCGTCCCGATCGTCGAGGCAGCCAGCGGCTTCCTCCCCGTCGTGGCGTCCGCGACACCGAGCCGCTTCACCCACGCCTGTACCTCGCTCGGCAGGATCGAAGAGAGCGGCCGGTCGCCGAACGTCGGGTAGGCGTGCCGGGTGAGCATGGTGTTGACGTGCGCCGCGCTGGACGGCCGGTGCACCTGAGCCGCCCGCCACTGCTCGGCGTAGGCCTTGAAGGTGACGTTGCCTGCCTTGGGGTCGACGTACTGGCCGGTGACGACAGAGGCCGTGACCTCGTTGAGCCACCGCTGCCCGTCGACCTTCCGGTCGAAGTGCTTGGCGTGCTGGCGACCCGAAGAATCCCGGTAGCGGGCGCGCCACCTCCCGTTCGTGCGCTTCTGCAAGTTGGCCATCAGAGCAGTCCTTTCGCTCGTGCTTCACGGATGCGGCGGTGTGCAGTGCTGCGCGAGATGCCAAGGGCAGTCTCTACAGCGACGACGGGACGTTTGGGGTTCTCGCGGTAGAGCCGGGCCACTTCCTCAAGCACCGCTAGCGAGGGACCACGAGAGGCCCGCAGGGAGTCGCTGATGGTGCGTCGTGCTGCTCGCTCGTCGGGCAGTCCCTGCTGCTCTCCTCCTACTGCGGCGTCGTATGCGTAGTCAGTGAATGCTTCTTCGCCGAGGCCGTCGAGGGTGAACATGCGCAGATCGGATGTGAGTAGACCGCGCCCGTTGGGCTTCGCTGTGACGGTGAACGAGACGCAGTCTGCTCGACCGTCCCGCACTTCGTACTTGATCACGCAGTCAGGCTCGTCGAGAACACCTCGAAGTGTGATCGTGAGCGCGGCTGGCACCGCCAGATTCCCGAGTTGGGCGAGCCCCTTACTCCAGTCGGGCTCGTCTGTGATGTGGCCCTTGAGCATGTCGGCTGTCCTTCCCATGTCTTGAACGGGTGGGGTGTCACAAAGATTCACTTGGTGACACTTCCAAGGGTGTCACATATGACACACGCTAGTCAACGACACCACCCACGAAAGGGGTTCGTTGACATGGACAGGATTCGCTACGCGCCACCGGCTGCGGAGGCACTGGGGAGTTCCTGACGACCGAAGAGATAGCCAAGCTACTCCGCACAAGCCCGGAGACCGTCCGCTACTGGGTACACATCGGCAAGCTCAAGGGCTTCAAGCTCGGGCGCCGTCGATTATTCGATCAGAGCGAGATCGATGCGTTCATAGCCAACGCCCGCGAGAAAGCGGGAATCGCATGACCGCATCGCCCGGCACCACCAGCAGGAAACCCAGGCGAGTGCCGGGCGGCAGGGACCAGGCCGAGGCGGTGTCGCTGGATGAGTCTTGAGCATGAAGAAGGCCGCCCGGGCGGGACGGCCTCCAAGGTAGCCACTGCGACGACGACCAGCACCATGATGACACAGGCGTCCGACACGGCGACCAATCTGAGGGTTCCGCCTGTTTATGACCCGGGCGCCGTAAGGGTTCGGGCCAGTCGAGACGAGATGGCTTTCCGCCGGGCTGAGCTGACCAAGATCGCCCGGGAGGCAGCGCCTGCCAGTGTTCGCAATCTCTTCTACCGTGCCGTTGTCGCCGGGTTGGTTCCCAAAGATGACAACGGTTACAAGAAGGTTCAGCGCACGATCCTCGAACTACGACGAGAGGGTGTCATCCCCTGGGATTGGGTCGTTGACCGTGGTCGCCGAGTGATCCGGCCGTACACGAACTACTCGGTCGCGGCTGAGCTGCAAGACATCGTTGACGGCTATCACCGGACCCCATGGCAGACGTTCGATCTGCGGATAGAGATCTGGTCGGAGTCGGACTCGTTCGCGGGCCAACTGGAGCCGGTCGGCAACGAGTTCGATGTCCCGATCTACCCCATCAAAGGGCAGACCTCCGACACCTTCGTCAAGGAGGCCGCCGAGGTCTACAGCAGCAGGACCTGGCGGGACGCGAGGATCGTGATCCTCTTCGCGGGCGACCACGACCCGGCCGGGCTGGAGATCGAATCTCAGCTCCACTACAAGGCAACCGAGTACTCGGGTCGTGATGACATCGAGTTCCATCGCCTGACGATCACCGACGAGCAGGCCGACGCGTTCCAAGCCCTGGGCACGACGCCTAAGAAGACGACGTGGCGGACCGCGGACGGGGAGCGGATGGAGTTCTCGGGTCAGGCGATCGAGTCCGAGGCGCTGCCGGCAGATCGCGCCCGTCAGATGTTCACCGACGCCATCGTGGGTATCGCCTACAGCCAGTACGGGTACGACATCTTCGCCGCGAACAAGGTGATCGAGACAACCGAGCGTGAACATCTTCGCGAGCTGGCTGCGGGGTGGTCAGCATGACTGCCTCCTACGTGGTCGAGCAGGGTGTCGTGCTGGGCGTGGTGGCGCTGGATGTCTCGGCGGATGACTGTGACGCTCCTGGCGGCGGTGACCGCTGGACAATCTCGATGCTGGAGTGCTGCCCGGCCGGTGCGACGGTCCGGTTGGACGTGGGCACGCGGTCATGGCCTTCACAGCGGCTTCTCGCGCAACTCCATGCCGAATCACGGCGGTTGCGGATCGAGATACACGGCAGTGACCCGATCGTTGTTCGGAACTGGGTGACCTGGATTCGTACTGGCCGCGGTCCTTGGGAGATGCCCTGATGGGCCGGCGTTGGACGATCCGGGTCGAGTGTGACGCGGACCTGGTGACGGTACGGGGTTGGCGGGCCGGGGATCTCTTGCAGGCGGGCGGCTTCCGTCCGACCTGGCTGGGGACCCGGCAAGCCTGGGTATTGGATGCCAAGCACGCCGGTGATGTGCTCGCGGTCCTGGAGTATTCGGGTGCTGCGTTGCTGGTGGTCGGCCAGTCCATACAGCGTGCTGAAGTACCAGGCGCGGACCTCGGCGTACAGGAACAGCCGGCGTTGTTCGATGCCCTGGGGGTAAGCACTGTTGACATCCCTGGTGGTGATGCTGCGTGAGTGGGCCAGGTATCGCGCCGGTTGCGCATCTGCATCCCGATGACCTGCCTACCACTGAGGGCACCTGGGCAGAGGTGGAGCCGTATCCGTTCATTGGTGGCGGATCGTTCATCCTCGACAGCCCGGAGTCCCCTGAACCGTTGTGGGGCGCCGGCGATGAAGTGTTGTGGGCTGACGGTGAGGCGCTGATCATCGCCGGCGGTCAGGGGCTGGGCAAGACCACGATCGCGCAACAGCTCGCCCTTGGTCGGTGTGGGTTCGACGAGTACGCCGAACTCCTCGGGTTCCCGATCGCGCCCGGTATCGGGCGGGTTTTGTATTTGGCGATGGACCGGCCCCGGCAGGCAGCTCGGTCGTTTCGGCGGATGGTCGGGGCCTCGTGGCGTACCGAGTTGGATGAACGGCTTGTGGTCTGGCAGGGACCGCCACCGACTGACCTGGCCAAGACGCCGTCGATGTTGCGGGTGTTATGCCAGCATGCCCAGGCAGACACCGTGATCGTTGACTCGCTGAAGGACGCGGCGATCGGGTTGACTGATGACGAGGTGGGCGCCGGGTATAACCGGGCTCGGCAGATGGCGATCACTGCCGGTGTTCAGGTGATCGAGCTGCATCATCAGCGCAAGGCCCAGCAAGGCACCCGCGGCACCGTCACCGTCGATGACCTGTACGGGTCTACGTGGTTGCCCTCGGGTGCGGGGTCGGTGCTGATCTTGACCGGGGCACCGGGTGATCCCATCGTCGGACTGTCCCACGTCAAGCAACCCGCTACCGAGGTGGGGCCGCTCAAGGTCATCCACGACCACGACACCGGACGGTCCCAGGTATGGCAGGGAGCCGACCTTCTGGCGGCTGTCCAGGCCGCTCCTGGTGGGCTGACGGCGTTGGAGGCAGCAGGGCTGATCTTCGAGTCCGAGCAGCCGTCTGCGGCCGAGCGGGAGAAGGCAAGGAGACGGCTGGACAAGCTCGCCAAAGACGACCTGATCCGGGTCCTGGTCGAGGGTGACCGGGCCTCGGGGACACCCCGGAAATGGGGTGTCCGATGAGTCCGGTTTCTACCTTCACGGTACCTTCACGCTGCCCTCTGAGCGTGAACCCTTCACGCACCCATCACGAGGTCCACGGTCTACGCCTACCAGGGCTTCACGTTTACCTTCACGACCTTCACACGCCCTGGACCTTCACGGATTGGGGGTCTTTATAAAGACCCCATCCGGGGTCCCCTCCGAGCTGTGAGCTGCGGGAGGTGACCTTGGTATGAGCGATCTCGACGAGCTTGCTGTTTTGGTTCGGCATCGTCCGGGGTGTCAGGCTCCGGTGATTCGGCCGACGACGGGGAAGCGTGGCGACCAGGGTGTTCGTTGCGCGGTCTGTGGTGCGGTGGCGTTCCCTGGATGGAATCCCGCAGCGAACGCGGAGTTCCAGGTGACCGATCCTGAGGATGCTCGGCGTCTCGCGCTACTGGCCCGGGAGATGCGGCACGCCGGGCACTGTTCCGGGCCGGCTGTGCGGTGGCTGCGTGGTCGGCGCGGGAACCTCGGGGTGATGTGCCGTGCTTGCGGAGCGTTCGACTACCTGCCGCTGAGCGAGGCCGAGCGCCTGGCCACGCAGCCGCGAGTGGTGCCTGCGCCGGTGATCGCGGTGGAGACGGGGCCGCACGTGGATTGTGTGCGATGCGGTACGCCTGTTCCCACCCGCCCGGGTAAAGCCGTGGTGCCGTTGTGCCCGGGCTGTCGACCCAAGGCCAAGGGTGGGCGGCGTCGTGGGTAGCGCCGAGCGGGAGGCGCTGGTGTCGGCGTCGTTGTCGCTGCGGTACGTGTCAGGGCTGGCGCTCAGGAAGGCGCCCGCTCGACTGCGGTCGAGGCGCTGAATGCGGCGAAGAAGGCAGAGGCGGCATTGTCGGTGGCCAACTCGGGGTGTCCGGGCTGCGGGAGTCCGGTGGTGCAAGTGGCCGCGACGGGGCGTCCTCGGCGCTGGTGCGTGGCTTGCAGTCCACAACGGAAAACGAGCGGAAAACCCCAGCGGGCAACGAGTGTGGAGCCATGAACAAGGCCGACTCCACCGCGATTCCGTTCGCGCCGACGGTGCCGATCGCGGATCTCTATGTGACCGGCCACATGCCGAACGGAAACGCGGACTCCGAGGTCGAGCACTTACAGCGCGTCTACGGCGTGCGATGTGTCCATGACTACGCCAACCGGCTGGCGGTCACCTTGGCGGATGCCTACAAGGTCCGTGACCTCCGCATGGCAGCCGAGCAGGAGCTAGCCGAGTTCGACGAAGGGAACATCAAGTGATGGAAGAGCACGGCATCGCTATCCGCGATCTGGCGGGAGTCAAGTTCCCTCGACAGTGGGGCGCCCCAGTCGGCGCTCCCGGCTCGGAGGAACGGGCACTGTGGATCGCGGAGAGTGTTCGTAGATTCGCTCCGGCGTCGGGTACGCCGAGAGCGAAGGACGCCATGGCTGCGCTTCGCATCGCGGCGCTTCGCGGCAAGACTGGAATGCACGGCGGCGCGTCGGGGCCGACCCTCGGGTGCTGCTTACTCGTGCGGCGTCCAGGCAAGCGTTCGATCCCCGGCGGTCATGGTCCACTGAAGCGCGTTCGCCGCTGGCCGCGCTTGAGCGGTTGGAGTCCTTCCAGCGCCGCCGCCGACTGGCCGCGCTGGTCAGCCTTCAAGAGAACCAGGCCCGACGCGCCTCGTCGCGGTAGCCACCAATGACTTCCGCCATGCCCCGCGTCAACGTCACCATGACGTCAACCTTCGCGTTGGTCATAAGCGCTCATGGATCGAAGGACCGAATCACAGCGCCGACTCCTATCGGCGTTCGGTACCTGCGCGGGGCAGGCGGAACACTGTCGTTTTTGGAATGCCAGGCGCTGAGATGACCGCAGCTACATCGTGTGTGCTGGCCGGAGTTGGACCAAGGAGGAGGCGATCATGGCAACGACGGAGTTCGGGTCTGTGGCCAGGGCTGCTGCTGCTGAGCTGGCTGGATTGCCGCAATCTCTGCGCGATTCGACGCTAGCCGCTTCGGTTCTTGATCTTGCTCGCAGACTCGACGGAGAACCGGGTGATCGTGATGCTGCTGGTCTCTCGCGTGAGCTTCGGTTGTCGCTGGCGCAGTTGCACGGCCTCGCTAGCGCGACTCCGACCGATGTGCTGGATGTGACCAATGCTGGCCTTGGGGGCTGAGCCTCGCTGGGCGAGCGCTCGCTGCGAGGAACGTGACACGTTCGCGCCGGACGTGGTTCGGGTGGCTGAGGCGTTGGGTTTCTCGTTGCTGCCGTGGCAACGCCAGGTGCTTGAGGTCGCTTTGGAGCATGTCGAGGGTCGCCTGGTGTACCGGGATGTGTTGGTGTCGGTGCCGCGCCAGTCCGGCAAGACCACCCTCGGGTTGGCGCTGATGGTGTGGCGCCTCCTGGCTGCTCCGGTCACCTGTGCCTATGGCGCCCAGACCCGGCTCGCGGCTCGTCAGAAGGTTCTTGACGACTGGATGCCGGTCATCCGCCGATCGGTGTTGTCCTCGTCGTTCACCGTGACCAGGGCAACCGGGCAGGAGTCGTTGCGGGCCACCAACCAGAGCATCTGCCGGGTCATCTCCAGCGATGAGACGGCCGGGCATGGAGACACGCTGTCGCTGGTGCTGCTGGACGAGGCGTGGGCGCTGGACCATGCTGTCGAGCAGGCCACCCGGCCGGCGATGTCGACCAAGAGCAATGGCCAGTTGTGGGCGGTCTCCACGCCGGGCACGTCGCGGTCGCTGTGGTGGCGCGCCAAGATCGAGCAGGGCCGTGCCGCCGTCGACCAAGGTCTGACTACCGGGACAGCGTTCTTCGAGTGGTCCGCCCCGCCTGGTGCCGACTTGCACGACCCCGCCACCTGGCATGCCTGCATGCCTGCGCTGGGCCACACCGTGGAGGAGCAGACCATCGCCGCTGACATTGCCGCGATGAAGCCGTCCGAGGCCCGTCGCGCCTATCTGGGCCAGTGGCTTGATGAGTCCGAGGACGCCGGCTGGGCCACGGTCTCCCGCGACACCTGGAAAGCAACCCAATGGTGAACACCAAGCCGCAGTACGGGAGCACCCACCGCCGGGTCCGCGCCGTCTACGCAACCCTTCTCCCGTTGCCGTGCGTGTTCTGCGGCAGGCCAATCCAGCCCGGGCAACCGTTCCATCTCGACCACCTGCCCGGCACCCTGGACCGCTACCGCGGTGTCGCCTGCCCCTCATGCAACTCCCGTGACGGAGCACACCGCCGCAACCACCGAGCACGAGGCAAACCGAAAGGATGGCAACAGATGCTGAACCTCAACCTCCGAGACACCACCGCCGGGCTTGACCTGGCCTGGGACCGCTCCCGTACCAGCCTGGTGGTTGCCGGCCACGCCGACCACCCCAAGCCGGTACCGTCATCGCCGCCTGGCTACACACCTTCGACGCCGTAGCTGAGCCCGCCCAGATCGCCGCTGTACTGGCCCCGCATAAGGTCGCCACGCTCGCCGTCAACGGATCTGGGCACCTCCGCGTCCTCTCCGAGCCGTTGGCCCAGTACGCCAGCGTCCACGAGGCCACTGCCGCCGACATGGCCGATGCCCACGGACGCCTCCTCGACACGCTGCGCGCCGGCGGGCTCAAGATCCCCGACCCCGCCCCGAACTCGACGCCGCGGTCCAGTTCGCCCAAACCCGGCCCCTCCTGGACGGCACCGCCCTGGACAAGCGCCGCGCCGAAGCCGACCTCTCACCCCTGATCGCCCTCGAACTCGCCGTCTGGCAAGTCATCCGCAACCAAGGCAGCAGCTACGACCCGCTGACCTCCGTGCTACTGCCCAGCGCGGCCGGCAAAGCCGAAGAGCACGCCCGCTGGCACTGACGCCTGTAACGCCCGATTCAGCGTCTCGTCGGCCACCTGCGCGTAGATCGCCGGGGTCGCGGCGGGCCGCTACTGCCAGCTTCGTGGGACGACCGTGACTTTGGGGTCGTTGGACTTGAACTTGGATGGTCCGAGGATGCCGCTGCTGTAGAGCAGTTTCGCCTTGCCGGGCTTGCCCCAGAGTCCGCCGTAGCCGTACCAGCTGGCTGTGCGGGCGTTCTTGAGTCCGGCGCCGGACCAGGGCTTCCAGCGCTTGGTGCTGGAGGCGGTCTGGTCTTGGACCATTTCCTTCTTGCCGGCCGAGCCGCACGGGGTCTGTCCGTCGTTGTTCTTGAAGGTGCCGGGCTTCCAGTAGGAGGCGTGTCCGCCTTTGCGGCGAACACGAGTGGGTGAGTTCCGGCGTCCAGCCCGGTGGCTACGCCGTACCCGGTCTGCATCTGCTCCCAGGTCTTGATGGTGGGCTGGCAGTAGTGCTGGTAATAGGCGATCTGCTGTGCGTTGTTGGTGTCGGTGAGCCGGACCACGATGTGTTCCCAGTCGCCCTCGTGCCGCTCGTCCACACCTGCGGTTGCCCTGGTGCCTTGCCAGTGGTTGAAGGCATAGAACAGCCAGTAGACGATGTACTTGTCGGACTTGAACTCGACGTACATCGGCACGGTGCCCATGGCTTTGGTGCCGCCATAGAACTTGTCGTTTAGGTCGAGGTAGAAGCCTTCCAGCCTCTCCCTTGGGCAGCACTGACCGATTGTCTCGGGGAGCGGTCAATTGCTTGGTGGTGTACTTCTTGCCGGTGTGTCGGCAGGTGATGTCGCCGGCGCGTTGGTGCTTGTATCCGCCGCTACCCAGCTTCTTGGCAGAGACGGTCTTGTCGATGGTGTGGTCTGGGCATGCCCGGTCGTGTGACCACTTGAGCGTTGAGTTCTTGATGAACTTCGCTGGGTCATATGGATAGCGCTTCTCATCTGGGTGGAGCACCACGGTGGGGGCGTAGGTCCGAGCCGGATCCGCGGTGACGGTGTGAGTGACCGAGTCCGACTGTCCGTCGTGTGAGACCGTCAGTGTCACTTCGTACTCGCCAGGCTTGTCGTAGACCCGAGCCACCTCCCGAGAGCTAGACATACTCCCGTCGCCGAAGTCCCACGAGTAGCTAGCGCCCGGACCTGCGTCCTCGGCCTCGAAGTCGACCTGGCGCGAGCTCCAATAGGCATCAGTCGCGAAGGCAGCCACAACCTCGCAAGCGTCGCCGATCCCATCGTCATCGCTATCCTCCTGCCCGGGGTTGAAATCGTTTGGGCAGTTGTCGGTGTCGTCTGGTATCCCATCATCATCGGCATCGAGATCTTCGGGCTCCACTGGCGCGCAAGGATCGTCGCAACGCATATCCAGGACATAGGTGTAGTCGACGAGATTGTGGTCCACCGGGTCTGCGCCCGGCAAAGACTCGTCCACATGATCGGTGACCGTTCCACTGAGAACCCACCCAGTCTGAGGCCCCTCGTTGTCCCGCGCCGGCCGGAACTCAGCGCCCACGTGGAAGTTTCTTAGGGCCGCTTCTGCTGGCCCGGTCTGGGTCACGTCCCCTTCGCAGGTCGAGGTCGTTGTCTGGTCATAGGCTGGCCCTGCACCGTCGGCTCGCACGGTGATCAAGGGATTGCCCTGATCGTCTACCGACCCGTAGAACGCGATGAAGGCATCCTGTGCGGCCCCGCCGGAGACCCCGCCACGCGTCGTCCAGCCGCACTCAGCGAGCAGAAAGTTGACGTGGCCTTCGACGGTCTCACTGACTACTGCAGGGGTCGAGTAGATATACCGCTGATGCTCCCAGGGCTGCGACCCCGGAGCCAACGAGAACACAGCCGTGGTCAAGGCGGTCCAGTCGCCAGACTGCGCATTGGACTCACTGACCCAGCTGCCGTGACGATCCTGTGTGAACGTCAGCGTCCCATACCAAGGCCACAACGAGGGATGAACCTCGGACGCCTCGGCGCGGGGAGTGGCTGTGCTCAACACCACGACAGGGACAGCAACCGCACAGAGCGCGATACTGAGGGACAAGCCCAGGAGGCGTCGCAAAGTAAGCGAAATAGGCGAACACGGCAACCGCGACTTCGTACCAGACAATGCCACCCCTAGCAGCCCCAGCAATCCCAGCCCGATCGAGTCTAGTCGATCGCACGCAGACCCGACCACCAACAGCATAAGACCGGCCCCAGCCAAAAGGCTGGGGCGGTTCCTATTCAGGGATTCCTGAAATTCAGTTCTGAAAATCAGCGGAGGCTCCCTATGCTGTCCTGCTTCTCCCGAGTGCTCGTTGCCTGGTGTCGTGTGCGACACGGAGTACGTCGATGAGTCGGTAGAGGGGCCGGTTGCGTTCGTCAAGCCCGGATTTGTTGAGGTAACCACGGTTGGCCCAGGAGCGGACGGTGGCGGCGTCTACGCCGATGCGTGAGGCGGCGTCGGTGGTTGATACCAGGTCATCGAGGGATTCGAGAGGCAGACCAACGAACGGATCACGCTGATGCTCGGTCATCCCGGTTCCACCTCCGCGAGGATGTAGCCCTTCAGCCACACATCGTCGTACTCCTCGGGGTCATCGGTCGCGGCGGAGAATCCCCGAAACGTCCATCCCTGGCGATACAACCATTCCAGCGCTTTCTGCTTGGCCGCGAACGTCCCGCTGGCGATGCGTGCGTCCCGGCAACAGTCCCCGTAACACGGCGTGATCGAGTCCGGGCATGAACCGGAAGATGGTTGCCTCACATCGCCGGCGGAATCGCTTGGGGCGACCGATCTCCACGAAATAGCGCGGTTCTTCGAGCTGTCCGGTCATCTTCATTCCTCCTGATCTCCTCTCAGATCCGCGTCCCGTTGACGCGGCCACCATCGCACCCGATCACTCGGGTACGACAGAAGCCGGTCAACGAGCTCACAGTCGGGAGGCAGGCACCAGTGCCGAGGGCATGACCCCGAGCGCTTGCGCGATCGCGGCCAGCTCGTCAAAGGTGATGCTTGAGGCGTCGCCGCTGGTGCGTAGCAGTTCGCCCCAGGACAGTCCGGCCTCCTCGGCGAGGCGTTTGTAGTCCCAGCCGAGCCGGTCAAGGTGGCGGGCGATTTCTTGGGCGATGTGCTCGCCGAGCGTGGCCGGGGTGGTCATCGCCGTACCTCGGTCCCCAGGCACTTGCCGTACTTGCCGAGAGCTTGCGGATCACCCTGGACGAGACGGTCAGCGCTTCGCAATGCGCTCAGCAGCTCAGACTTCGTGGCCTGCTCCCACAGTCCGATGCGGAAGTGCGACAGTGGGCCGTTGCTCCGATACTCGATCGCCCCGGAGTAGAGACCTCCGCGCGCGCCCTGAGCAGGATCGGCGATGTACTCGACCTCAACACCGGCCTCCCGCAACGCCTCGATCATCAGATCGACCTCAGAGGGTGTCTCGAAGTCCAGGTGCGCGATCACGGACATGTCCACCGCGTCGCCTACCCATCTCCAATGGACGCTCCGGCCGACCTTCTCGCGGGTCACAACTCCCTTCTTGACCAGTGCCTCCAGGTGCGGGCGAGCAGTGCCGCTCAGCATCCCTCGGTAACCGATGCGGTCAAGTCCATCCGTGTAGTGGCCGTCGATGCGATTCCCCAGGACTCCATGCGACCCCTGCACTGGCTTCCATCGCATGTCTCGAAGGCGACATAGGTGATGGTGTCGCCGATCTCTCTGGCAGTCGCCGGTCGGCCGATGTCTCGAATAGCTGCAGCTACCTGGTCGCGTTCCACGCTGGTAGCGATGTTGTAGTCGCGCGGGTGGGATACTTCACTCATGGGATCGCCTGCTTTCATCAGGTTGGTTCCTAGGCCCTGGCTTGGTGCTCTAACACCAGCCGGGGCCGCTCTAAACGATGTTTAGGGACGCTAGCACTACGCCCTACATGATGTAAAGTCCCATTCGTGACTCACCACCTGATGGGGACCGCCGAGGTAGCCGCCTTCTTGGGTGTTACCCGCGCCCGAATCTCTCAGCTCGCCAAGGTCGAGGGCTTCCCATCGCCGACCGCGACGTTGGCCGCTGGCCCCGTCTGGGAGTCCGCTGATATCGAGCGCTGGGCCAAGGAGACGGGACGGATCTGAGAGATGCTGTGGGAGGACCACGTGGTCGGTGCGGTGGCGGACTACCTCAAGTCCAAGGGCTGGGCGATATCCCATATTTCATACGCTCATCAGCGAGGAGACGACATCGTCGCCGTCCGTGATGGCTCGGAGTTGCGAGTCGAGGCTAAAGGGGAGGGCAGCTCCAAGCCCAGCTCCAGCCGCTACGGCAAGCTCTACACCTCGCGTCAGGTTGAGAGCCATGTGGCCGTAGCCACGCTGAGAGCGCTGGGATGGGTATCCGCCAATGTCGACAAGCCCGCGCTCGCCCTGCCCGACAATGCCCACCACCGCGTGCGCATCGAGCGTGTTCGGCCCGCGCTGGATCGGCTCGGAATCGGAGTCTTTNGGGTCAAGCCGACGGATCACTCGGTAGTGCTCGACGCACCCTGGCCGATCTGAGGACGAACTTGCAGATGGATCTTCAGACCAAGGACGGGCGGCTGAGCTAGCGGGCGTTGTACGCAGCGCTACGCGCCGTCTGACCCGGGAGCCTGCCAGGAGTTGGTGTCTCCCGGTTGGCTTCTGTGTGCATTGCGACGATCTCGGCTAGGTGTCCTTCGGTGTAGCGGACGTTGAACCGGCCGAGTCGGACGTGTGGCCACTTGTGTTTGCGGCGCAGCTCGGCGGCTTCGGCCTCGGTGATCTTGAGCTGTTCGGCCAGCTCGGCTTCGGTAAGGAGAGTCATCGCCTCATTCTTCTCCTGGGCCGACATTCGCTACCTCTCCTGACAGCTCGCCAGTCCCCACACAGTCCCCAAGATTCTCGAAAAACATCCAACGCCTGCTAACGCGTCAAACGGTAAAGATGCAGGTCAGAGCGCATGTGCCAACGCGAGCAAACGCAACCACCTACGCGGGGTCTTGTCCCGGCCTACAGGCCAGCTCATCCTCTTCGGATCTGTCGTTCTTCCGCACCCTCGCTCAGTCACTCCTACCCTGGAGAGATGCTGTGGCTAGCTTTCATCCCCGTTGCCTGGGGTGCCGTACTGTGCGTGCGCTGGCGAGGTGGCTGGCGGCTCCTAGCTGCCCCGCCCGTTCTGGTTATCGGAGGATTGATCGTTATCAGCTTCGTCCTGATCGCAGCTCAGCCTGACTCCAACAGCCTCTTCCCGCTATTCCCTATTCTCCTGGCCATCCCCGCCACCATCTACCTCGGCGTCCTCGCCGCCGCGCACTCAGCTACTCGCGGGCTTACGCGCGCTGCTCCCGGTCGGTCACCCAGTACTGCGCGTGGTTGGTACGCCGTCATACCTGGCGTCGGGCTCATCGCTCTGAGTCTCATCGGCGCCTTGCTCGGCGTGGGCTTCGTTCTGTCGGCGATGCTCTTCCTCGCTGGCGCAACTCTTTGCCTCATTGGCGCCTACGTTCTGGCCACGCCCCACGATTCTCAATCAGAGTTACTCGGTTAGCTGCGCGGGAACGGCGGGTTTCACAGGCTCTGATCGAGTGTCTCGCTCAATGCGACTTGAGGTTCGCGGATGGGTAAGGCCAGCGAGAAGGCCGTGGGTTTCTCGCGCTCGGGTGGGCGGTAGTGGACGTCCCCGCCATGTCTGCGGGCGATCTCACGGGCCAGATAGAGACCGAGTCCCGTCCCGCGTGCAGGCCCAGCGCTCGAGAACGGCTCGAACAGCCCGTTGGATACATCGTCGGGGACTCCGTGTCCACAGTCGGTGACCGAGATCTCGATTGCCTGCTCCACACGTCGACCCGATAGCAGCACGGGTGGCATGCCATGGCGCAGTGCATTGTCGACCAGGTTGTCGATCACCTGCTCGATCCGGCCAGGGTCGGCGATGAGCGTTGCGTCCTCGACCGAATCGACTCCCACATCGAGGCCGGCGCCGAACGAACGGGCCCGATCGACCGCCTGCTTCAGAGTCGTGCGCAGCGAAATCGCCTCGAGGTGGAGATCGAGATTGTCGTCGCGCAATCGCGAGGCGGTGCTGAGATCCGATGCAAGGCGACGGAGCCGATGACTGGCCTGACGGACTCCGGTCAACAGGTCGTCGCGTTCGGGAGCCTGGAGTTCATTCCAGTCGCGTTGCAGGACGGCGGCCGAGCCATCAATCACCGCGATAGGCGTGCGCAACTCATGAGCGGTAACCGCAAGCACATGCGCCTGCTGCTCCAGCAGGGCACGACGTTGCTCCTCATGTTCGCGTTGCTCGGTGTGGTCGCGAGTCACCTTCGCGAAACCCAGATGCGCGCCCTCCTCGTCGAAGACGGGCGTGATCACCACACTGGCCCAGAATCGGCTGCCGTCCTTGCGTACCCGCCAGCCTTCTCCCGCGTAGCTGCCCTGCTGTAGCGCATGCTCCAGGTTGCGCTCCGGCTCGGCCACTGCCTGGTTCTCCGTGGGGTAGAACAGGCGATAGTGCTGGCCGATGATCTCCTCGCCGAGGTAGCCCTTGATCCGCTGTGCTCCGTGGTTCCAGCTGGCCACACGCCCTGCCGGGTCGAGGAGGTAGATCGCGTACTCGTCAACAGCCATGACCAGACGGCGGAAGCTCTCCCCGGTNCTCTTGAGGTCCGCCTTCACACCGCGCTGATCGGTGACGTCCTCCACCTGCGCGAAGACATAGAGAACCTCGCGTTTCGCATCGCGGATCGGCGCCAGGACAGTCCGCGCTGTGCGGGCATTTCCCTGGCCGGAGCCGGGGAGACTGTGCTCGAAAGCGATCAGCTCCTTGCCCTTCGAGCTGAGTGCGTCCAGCGCTCGGTCGAGCTGCTCACCTTCACCGGAAGTGAGCCGCCCGTAGTCGAGGCCGACGAGATCGAGCGGCGTCGCATCGATGAGGTCTGCCAGCGCTTGGTTGGCCCGAACGATCGTGCCACTTGTCGTGAGGGTTGCCATGCCGATCTGGGCTTGATCGAAGAGCGTACGGAACTGCTGGACATGTTCGGTGAGCGCAGCCTGTTCATCCTGCGACCGGCGTTCGGACTGCGCTGGTGGAGACTCGACCGGATCGGACACCACATGGAGTGGCCTTGCCGGGGACAGCGAAGCCGTAATCGCCGAGTCGTCAAGGAAGGTCGATTCCTCGGAATCGGTAAGCAGGAGCCATAAGCGCTCTGCCAGATGCTCGAGGGAGAGCGATTTATCGATGAAGTCGGCCGCTCCCAGCCGGCGAGCGTGCTCTGCCAGCCCCGCCTCGTCGAAGCCGGTGAACATGACGACCTTGGTGTCCGGTGACAGAGTCAGGATGGCGGGTAGCGCCTCGATGCCGTCGACCCTCGGCATGGAGGTGTCGAGGAGAAGCAGGTTGGGCTGGAATCGATAGGCCAGCAGGGCTGCTTGATCGCCGTCGTCGCCTTCCCCGACGATGACAAACCCGGCCCGGGTGAGGCGACGATGGATGACGGACCGCACATCCTCCGAATCGTCGACGAGCACCACGGTGGGCCGGGACGGCGTGTTATGTGTACCCACGTGGTCAGAGTGCCCACTTGTCACCGAAACATGATTCCATGCGTCAACCGTTGCTCGACGGAGGTTCAGGCCGCGTCGATGGGCCCGACTTCATCGCGCAATTGTTTCAGGATCCGGTTCAGCAGGCGTGAGACCTGCATTTGTGTCACACCGATCACCTCGCCGATCTCGCGCTGACTCAAGTCCCGCTCGAAGCGGAGCCTCACGATCAGCCGGTCCCGCTCGGAGAGGTGGCTCATCGCGCTCGCCACGATATGTCGGGCCTCGAATGCCTCGTACGAGCGATCCGATGTGCCCAGTACGCCAGTGAGTGGGTCGTCGTGTTCGTCGCTTCTTGGGTGGTCCAGTGAGGTCGGCTTGAAGCAGCCCTCCGCCGAGAGTGCCTCGATGACCGTCGGAAGAGGCTCGCCCAGATGTTCGGCCAACTCCCTTGGTGACGGTGGTCGCCGTAACGTCTGGCTGAGCTCCTCCCTGGTAACCGTTACACGGCTTTGCAGCTCTTGGATATTGCGGGGAGGACGCACCATCCAGCCCGCGTCGCGGAAGTGCCGGCGTAACTCCCCACGAATGGTGGGCACGGCGAAGGCCGGGAAGGGCAGCCCNCGCGACGGATCGAAGCCGCGCATCGCTTTCACCAGGCCGACGCAAGCTACTTGGTGCAGGTCGTCGAGGGTGATTCCCCGATTCTGGTATCGATCAGCCAGCCGATAGGCCAACGACAAATTGAGATCAGCCACCTCGGCTTCGATCTCGATGCGCCGTTGCTGATCTTCAGTGGCGGCCAGTTCCTCCAAGAGGACCTGGGTGCGCTCAACGTGGGCGTCTTGGGGGACGGCGCACGCGAAAGCGCCCGTCTTACCGGAGTGGATGTTGCGAACAGCCGAGTCATGTTCAGGCTCCTGATTGTGAACCTGTCTCGTTGCCTCGTGGCTGAAGCTCCGCGGAATATTAAGCAAGGTTTCCATTCAACCTAGCCGGTTCCGCGTGGGAAGGCCAGTTGCCTTCCGGTGCACTCATCGGCGTCTACGCCACCACAACAGCACAGCCACAGCGCCGACGACCCCTGCCAGCGCACCTGCATAGACCGACAGCGGCACGGCGCGCTTCTTTTGGTGCTTGATATTCAACCGCTCGGCGATTTCGTTGGCCGTGTCCCCCATATCGGAGCCCAGCTCGCTGATCTTCTGCTTGAGGGTCGAGGCGTTTTCTGATTTGAGCATGCCCGGCCAGTACCCACGGGTTGCGCAAGCCACACATGACGTGGACGCGATATCGCAATCAGTCCAATGACGCAGGTTCGATAGGGGCGTCATCGGCGACGGATGTGGCACGTTGCTCGTGATCATGGCGGTGGGCTGTCTCGACGCCTGGGCGGGTAGTCGCGATAGAAACGCCCGGGCACGGACGGGGAGGCCTGTGCCCGGGCGTTTCGATGGAGTTCGCGATTCCCCCGGCAGTAGCGTGAGGGCTTCCACCACACCAACCCCGCAGCTAGTGTGCCTCGGCGGCCCTGCGCGATATGTACAGTTTGATGTGGTTTGGTACCAAATCATACTTTCAGCGGATTTTGGGTAATTATTTCGTCCGTTTCTCTTGACCATTCGGGTAGTGGTAGGTCACCGTTTTAGAGCCGGGATTTACGCGCTTGGCAGCACCCCCGTTGTTGGCGCGGTCACATCGATGACACCGGTTTGCTCCGTCGCCCCAATCCCCCAGGGCCGACGGATCACGAGCCCCGGAGCTCCCCGCTCCGGGGCTCAGTCATGTCTCAGTGACTGGGACCACATAGCGATTTATTCAGCTTAAGGTTAGCCTCACCTTAATTAGGTCAACCTAATTCTGAGGTTGGCGTTCGCAATCGCTACTCGAAGGAGAGCATCGAGCAATGGACGGAATCACAACCCCGTCTCGAAGAGGCCGCAAGATCCTTGCGGCCGGGGCGTTGGCGTTGACAACGGGTGCCGTGGCGGCGCTGGTCAACATCGCGCCCGCGCAGGCGGATACGACCGTGNGCCGGGGGTCACTGCACTGGGGCTTCAAGCAGAGCTTCAGAACCTATGTCGGGAACCAGACCGCGGCGTTACCGCCGATCGGAGCACTACCGTTTGCAGAGCGCATCACGCTCACAGCGCCGGCGACTTTCGACCCAGCCACCCCGGCGATCCCGACGAGCGCGGCTGAGGCAGCGCGGCCCTATATCTTCGCGGCCGAGTCGGGAGAGGCGAGCTCCACCACCGATGTGGAGATCCAGGCTGCAGGCGGAGTGAGCTACAACTTCCCAAGCCACTACTTCCAGATTCAGATCAACAATCCCCGCGTTGTCGTCGACGGTGGCACCGCCACGATCTATGCCGACACCGTCTACGACGTGACACAGGACTTCGGTGACTTCACGGCCGGACACTACGAGAACGACAACGTTCCGATCGGCGTCTCCAACTCGGTGAACGTGACTGTGAACGACGACTCGGCCACCGTATCGGCAACCAACGTGACGTTGACCACCGAAGGTGCCGCGGCCGTTCCGCTGTACTCCGTGGGTGACTCGCTGGACAGCTTCACCGCCTCGGTGACGCTGGAGGACCCGGTGGCCCCAGCCGAGCCCGACGGCTCGGTCGTCGTCTCCGACGCCACGGTCGACGACGGCGACACTGTCACGGTGACCGGCACCGGCTTCCTGCCCACCTTGCTCGCCACGCGCCCGCCGCTGAGCGGCAAACCGGGTGGGGTGTACATCGTGTTCGGCAAGTTTGCCGACACCTGGAAGCCCTCTGAGGGCGCACCTTCTTCGGCGCGGGTCGGGCTCCCGCAAAACCAGGGTGGCACGAAGTGGGCAGTGCTTGCTGAAGACATGGCGACGATCGGCGGCGCCAACAACGGCGCGATCGAGCTCAACCCCGACGGCACCTTCACCGCAACCTTGCCGGTCAAGAAGGAGTGGGGTTCGATCACCGAGGAGTCACCAGGCAACTACGGCATCTACACCTATGCCGGCGGTGGCGTCATTGATGCGCGGTACGAGACTTTCACCCCGATCACCTTCAACTCGCCCACCACCGAGCCCGGTGATGACCAGCAGAGCATCGTCGCCACGGTCCCGGACCAGCCGGGCGGTGAGTTCAGCTGGACCATCGACGCCACCGACAAGACCGTCGACCTCGGCACGATGATCAACCAGGGCTCGTACTTCCAGGCCACAGGTGACATCAAACCGGTCGTGGTGACCGATACCCGTACCAACCAGGCCAACTCCTGGAGCCTGTCGGGTCAGGTCGGTGACTTCACCTCCGGTGGAGTGACCTTGCCGGGCTCCTCGCTCGGCTGGACGCCGGCCGTCCTGGAAGCAGGTGCTGGTGCCACTGCCGGTAACCCTGTCGCCTCGGGACTGGTTTCGGGTGACGGGTTGGGAATCTCCCGGATCCTCGCCTCAGCCGTTGACGGTCACGCCGCGGGCTCGGCCAGGCTGGGCGCCGAGTTGGACCTCCGCTTCCCAGCGGAGACCGACGCAGGCACCTACTCAGCCCTGCTGACCCTCACCGCGATCAGCTGATCGCCTGAGGTAGTACTACACAAACAGCCTGTGGCCTGCCGGACGCACCCCGGCAGGCCACAGGCGTACGCCCAATTCAGCTTCCAGCGTTTCGAGGTCACGATCTTGTCCCCGCATCAGCCAATCCGCCGCGCGCCAGCGAGCTTGCTTGCTGTGCTGCTCGCCGTTCTCGCGCTTTGCGTGATCTCTCCGGCCGCAGCACATGCCGCGGATAGCACCGGCAATACCGTTACGTGGGGCACCAAGCCGACCGACAACGAGGTCGGCAAGGGGCGACCACGATTCAGCTACCTGGCCAAGCCCGGGGAGNAACTGCGCGACTCCATCGACGTGGTCAACCGCAGCGATCGGCCACTGCGCTTGGGGATCTATGCCGCGGACGCCTTCACCACCCAAGAAGGTGGCCTCGACCTGCTGACGACCGACAAGGATTCGGTCGATGTCGGAAGTTGGGTCACCTTGGATCGCAAGCGAATCGTCGTTCCTCCCAGAGGCACCGTCTCGGTCCCGTTCACGTTGGTGGTGCCGGACAATGCCACGCCGGGTGATCACACCGGCGGCATCGTTACCTCGCTGGTTACCAAGACCGACACCGGAGTAGGTGTCGACCGCAGGATGGGCACCCGGATCTATATCCGGGTCGATGGAGAGTTGGAGCCGTCGCTGGCGATCAGCAGCGTCAGTGTGGCTTACGACGGGACCGCCTCGCCATGGAGCCCCGGGGATGCTCATGTGCGCTACACCGTGACCAACGACGGCAATGTACGGCTGCAGGCCAAGCAGGCCGTCAAGGTCGCCGGCCCGCTGGGGCTACTCGGCTCGACTGCGGATCTCGATGATCTACCGGAGTTGCTCCCCGGAGCCGAGCACACGGTCGAGGTCGACGTCGATGATGTCTGGCCGCTCTTTCGGCTCAAGGCAACCGTCACGTTGGCGCCGTACGCCTCCACCCAAGATC
This sequence comes from Nocardioidaceae bacterium, assembly GCA_013693815.1. Taxonomy (GTDB): domain Bacteria; phylum Actinomycetota; class Actinomycetes; order Propionibacteriales; family Nocardioidaceae; genus SSC3. Next base: position 2,474,261 of record CP059259.1, on the reverse strand, counting down.
AAGCAGGTGAGATTCCCTCGATGGCCGAGGTCGAAGCGACCGCCACCGATTGGGTGCTGCCCTGGTCCCAGCTTGTCGTCCTGGTCGTGATCGCGGCCGTGATCGCTGCCGGTTTCTGGTGGCGAGGTCGCCGCAAAGTCGCTGTTCAGGAAGCGATCGACAAGGCCGTCGCCGATGCCCTCGCTCAAGGACAAGACAATCAGGGCAGCGTCTCGTAAGTCGGCCTGCGTGCTCAGGCCCCGGTGTTGCTTCTTGGCGTCATAGGTTAGCGTTTCCTTAGTTAGGTCGGCCTTTCTTCGGGGATTCGGGGTCGACATCCGAAATTCGCTAAGGAGAGCACCGAGCAATGGACGGATTGACGAGCCCGTCTCGGAAATACCGCAAGACCTTCGCGGCAGGCGTGGTGGCGCTGGCGACGGGTGCTGTGACGGCACTGGTCGGTGTCGCGCCCGCGCAGGCAGACACCGAGGTGGCCGGGGATCACTGCACTGGGGCTTCAAGCAGAGCTTCAGAAACTATGTCGGCAATCAGACCGCGGCGTTGCCGCCGATCGGAGCGCTGCCGGTCGGCGAGCGCATCACGCTGACGGCGCCGGCAACTTTCGACCCTGCTGACCCAGCGGTGCCGACCACGGTCGAAGAGGCCAAGCGGCCCTACATTTTCGCCGCCGAGTCCGGTGAGGCCGCCAGCGAGACCGATGTCGAGATCCAGGCCGCCGGCGGAGTGAGCTTCAACTTCCCGAGCCACTACTTCCAGATCCAGATCAACAACCCCGCGTCGTCGTCGCCGGCGATACCGCCACGATCTACGCCGACACCGTCTACGACGTCAGTGAAGATTTCGGCGACTTCAAGGCGGGCTTCTACGAGAACGACAACGTCCCGATCGCGGTATCGGACTCTGCCGAGGTCGTCGTCACCGACGATTCCGCAACCATCACAGCGACCAACGTGACGCTGACCGAGCAAGGCGCGGAGGCAGTGCCGCTGTACTCCGCGGGCGACGCGCTGGACGACTTCACCGCCTCGGCAGAGCTGGAGGACCCAGGCCCGCCCGCACCAAACGGTGGCGTCACGGTCTCCCAGACCATCGTCGAGGACGGCACCACGGTGACGGTGACAGGTTCCGGTTTCCACCCCTCGGTGTTGGGCACGCGCCCTCCGCTGAGTGGTAAGCCCGGCGGCGCCTATGTCGTGTTCGGCAAGTTCCTCGACACCTGGCAGCCGTCTGCCGGGGCACCTAGCTCGGCGCGTGCAGTCAAGCCAACCGCGGAAGGCGGCCAGAAGTGGGCAGTGCTCGCAGAGGACATGGCAACCATCGGAGGCGACGCAGCAGGGGCCATCGAGCTTAAGCCGGACGGCACCTTTACCGCGCAGGTGACGATCACCAAGGAGTGGGGTTCGATCACCGAGGACTCGCCGGGCAACTACGGGATCTACACCTACGGTGGCTCGGGGGCCAACCACGCCGGATACGAGACCTTCACGCCGATTTCTATCGTGCCGGCGCCTGACGGCCAGGTCGAGGTCTCCAAGAACGAGGTACGTGACGGCCGCACGGTGACCGTCACCGGTACCGGTTTCTCCCCGACGGTATTGGGCACCCGCCCGCCGCTGAGTGGTCAGCCTGCTGGCGTGTATGTGGTCTTCGGCAAGTTCCTGGATACCTGGAAGCCTTCCGCGGGCGCTCCTGGCTCGGCCCGTCCCGGGCTCCCGGCTGCTGACGGTGGAACGAAGTGGGCTGTGTTGTCGCAGTTCATCCCCAGTCCGATCTCACCGGCAGCCGGTGGCATCGTGTTGAACCCGGACGGCACGTTCACTGCAGAGGTGAAGGTGCAGAAGGAATGGGGTTCGATCACCGAGGACTCGCCGGGTAACTACGGCATCTACACCTACGCCGGTTCCGGTGCCGCTGCGGCGGGCTATGAGACCTTCACTCCGATCACCGTTCTCGACCCGCCGTCGGTCCCGACCGCGACGATCGAGGCCGGCAACCGGGCCTACGGCAAGGCCAGCAACGTCACGGTTACCTTGACCCCGCCGGATGGGGTCAGCGACGACCTGGCTGCAGATGTCACTTTCACCGGCGCCGGTGCGGCACAGACCAAGGCGCTCGTCGGGGGCAAGGCGACCTTCACCCTGGCGAAGAACCTGAAGCCGGGGACCTACACCCTCACAGCCGTCTACCCGGGTAACGACGACTACGACGGCGCCGAGGCGACCGCGACGGTCAAGATCACCAAGGCGGGCGTTGCCAAACCGACCTGGAAGGTGAACACCAAGCCGACCCCGAAGAAGAAGGGCAAGGCAACGGTCACCGTCAAGTCGAACGTGGCCGGGGCACCTGCCACCGGCAAGGCGACGATCACGCTGAAGAAGGGCAAGGTGACCAAGACGGTGACCGTGACCCTCAAGAACGGCAAGGCCACCAAGAAGCTGCCCAAGCTGGCCAAGGGCAACTGGAAGGTCAAGATCAAGTACGCAGGCACTGCCACCCACAAGGCGGCAACCTCGAAGACCTACACGATCACGATCAAGTAAGTCGTCAACTGGTCACTGCGGACTGGGCTCCCGGGCATCTGCTCGGCGAGTCCAGTCCGTATTGTGGGCTAGACCGGCGCTTGTTCGGGCATCAACCGGCGACGACCTGCTTGGGGTTTGTCACCGTCGTCTCGCTGCCATTCCTGGACCGATGCCCACGCCGAGGGACCGTACGCGATCACATTGCCGGTCTCGCCCTCGAACACGTACAGCACGCCGTTGTTCTCACCGATGGAGTATGCCGAGTCGCCGGGGAACTCCCGGAAGCCTCCTGCGCTGGTGAAGACTGTGAACTCCATAGGACGAAATTAGCTGTTTGTCCGAGTTCAGTCTGCCGAACGGCTGAGTTGGCCCCGCTTAGTTGGCCCGGCTGATTGGTTAGGGAGTGTGAGGATCTCCGCCCCTGCCTCGGTGACCAGTAACGTGTGCTCGAACTGCGCGCTCGGGCGCTTGTCCTTGGTGGTGACAGTCCAGCCGTCATCCCACATGTCCCATTCTGCTGTGCCCAGGCACAGCATCGGCTCGATCGTGAAGGTCATCCCGACGCGGATCTCGTCGTCGTAGTGGGGATCGTCGAAGTGCGGAATGATCAACCCCGAGTGGAACGAGGTGCCGATTCCATGCCCGGTGAACTCCTTGACCACGCCGTAACCGAACCGCTTCGCGTACGACTCGATGACCTTGCCCAGCACATTGACACGGCGTCCGGGCTGGACCGCCTTGATCGCCCGACGGAGCGCCTCCCGGGTGCGCTCGACCAGGAGCCAGGTCTCCTCGGCCACCTCGCCGGCCAGGAATGTCGCGTTGGTATCGCCGTGCACACCATTCAGATACGCGGTGATGTCGATATTGACGATGTCCCCGTCAGTGATCACCCGATCGTCGGGGATGCCATGGCAGATCACTTCGTTCACGCTGGTGCACAACGATTTCGGGAATGACCGGTAGCCCAGCGTCGAGGGATAGGCCCCGTGGTCGCAGAGGAACTCATGCCCCACTCGGTCGAGCTCATCGGTGTTGATACCCGGCCGGACATGCCGGCCGACCTCCTCCAGCGCCTGAGCTGCCAGTTTGCCGGCTACCCGCATCCGGGCAATGGTGTCGGCATCCTTGACCTCGTCGCCTGTGAACGGCTGGGGTGCCGGCCGGTCGACGTACTCGGGGCGAGTGATGCCGTCGGGCACCAGACGACGCGGTGAGATGGCTCCTGCAACGATGGGGGACACAGGCCGAGGGTAGATGATGGGACAACCATCGAGAGCGCAAGGGAGTCACTCGTGGAGGACGCCAAGTACTGGTTCTGCCTCACTCACCACCAGGTCGAGGGTGAAGAGGGGTGCCGCAATCAGGACCGGCTCGGGCCCTACGACTCTCGGTCTGAGGCCGAGCATGCGTTGGAGCGGGTCGAGGAACGCAACGATGCCTGGGACAACGATCCTGACTGGAACGACGACAGCGAAAGCAGCGACTGACCGGTCTTGGTGGATCAGAACGTGTGCTCGGGACCCGGGAAAGTCCCTGCTGCGATGTCGTCCCGGTACGCCTGAGCGGCCTCGAGCAGCACCCCGTGCACATCGGCGTACTTCTTCACAAAGCGCGGCACCCGGCCGGTCCGCAGACCCATCATGTCCTGCCACACCAGCACCTGGCCGTCGCATTGATTACCGGCGCCGATACCGATAGTGGGGATTGCCAGCTTCTCGGTGATCTGGCCGGCTAGCTCACCAGGCACCATCTCCATCACCACCGCGAATGCGCCGGCCTCCTGCAACGCCAACGCATCAGCCATGAGCTTGTCGCTGGTCTCACCTCGGCCCTGGACTCGGTACCCGCCCAAGGTGTGTTCGCTTTGCGGAGTGAAACCGATGTGCGCCATCACCGGGATGCCGCCTTGGGTGAGCAGCTTGACCTGGGCCGCCATCTCCGAGCCGCCCTCGAGTTTCACACAGTGCGCGCCCGCCTCCTTCATGAACCGGGCAGCGGTCTCGAAGGCCTGCTCGGGAGAGGCCTGATAGGAGCCGAACGGCAGATCAGCCACCACCAGCGCGTACCTCACCGAGCGAGTGACCGCCCTGACCAGAGGGATCAGCTCATCGACGGTGACCGGGAGCGAGGTCTCGTTGCCGAAGACGTTGTTCGACGCCGAGTCGCCGACCAGGAGCACGGGAATGCCGGCCTCGTCGAAGGTCGCCGCGGTGTACATGTCGTACGAGGTGAGCATTGCCCACTTCTCCCCGCGCTGTTTCCACTCGTGCAGATGCGGGATCCGGACTCGTTTGCGCGCTGGTGCGGCCTGATCGGCTTCGGCCTGGGGAACGCCACCATAGGGTGCGGGCTGCTCGGTCATGGTCGTCTCCTCGGACTGCTCTCGAGGCCTCCTGGCGAGGTCCCCGGACGTGAAACCGGTCTTCAGCGTAGTCCCGGGCCGGAAAGCGATGGACATGGGAGGATCGGTGCCGTGGACTTCTATTCCGCCTACGCGCACGGCTTCGCCCGGGTTGCCGCCTGCACGGTCCCGGTCGCGATCGCCGACCCCGCGACTAACGCTGACCGGATCATCGAGCAGGTCCGGCTCTGTCACGACGAGNGGGTCGCGGTTGCGCTGTTTCCGGAGTTGTCGCTGACCGGGTACGCGATCGACGACTTACTGCTCCAAGACAGCGTGCTCGACCAGACGTTGGCGGCATTGGCCGCTTTGGTCGAGGCGTCGCAGGACCTGCGTCCGCTGGTGGTGGTCGGTGCTCCACTTGAGATGAGAAACCGGCTCTACAACTGCGTGGTCGTCATCCAGGCCGGTCAGATCCTGNGGGTCGCGCCTAAGTCGTATCTGCCGAACTATCGCGAGTTCTACGAGCGCAGACACTTCGGCGCCGGCGATGNNACCAGCGCGCGCAGCATCACCATCGGCGAAGAGACGGTGCCGTTCGGTCCCGACCTGCTTNTTGCAGCCACCGACGTACCTGGCCTGGTCGTGTACGCCGAGGTGTGCGAGGACATGTGGGTGCCGGTACCACCCAGTGCCGAGGCGGCACTGGCAGGCGCGACTGTGTTGTTGAACCTTTCCGGGTCCCCGATCACGGTTGCCCGAGCCGAGGATCGAAAGCTCCTGGCGCGTTCGGCGAGTGCTCGCTGCAATGCTGCTTATGTCTACGCAGCCGCAGGCGAGGGCGAGTCGACCACTGATCTATCCTGGGACGGCCAGACGCTGATCTACGAGTGCGGCGATCTGCTGGAGGAGACCGAGCGGTTCCCCCAAGGCGCCCGCCGCGCGGTCGCCGACATCGACTTGGACCGCTTGCGTCAGGAGCGCCTACGCCAAGGGACTTTCGACGACAACCGACGCACCCACGACGTGCGGGTCGGTCAGTTCCGGACCATCGAGTTTCAGGTGTCGCCTCCANGTGGGGACATTGGGCTGCGCCGCAAGGTCGACCGTTTCCCGTTCGTGCCCGACGACCCCGAGCGGCTGGAACTGGACTGTTACGAGGCCTACAACATCCAGGTCTCCGGCCTGGAGCAGCGACTGCGGGCGATGAGCTCGACCTCGGGACACCAACCCAAGATCGTTATCGGGGTCTCCGGTGGCTTGGACTCCACCCATGCGCTGATCGTCGCGGCCCGCGCCATGGACCGGCTCGGCCGGCCGCGCAGCGACATCCTGGCTTACACGCTTCCGGGTTTTGCAACTGGTGAGCTCACCAAGGCCAACGCCACCAGGTTGTCCACCGCGCTCGGGGTGAGTTTCGCCGAAGTCGACATCAAACCCGCCGCGCGTCAGATGCTCACTGACCTCGACCACCCGTTCAGCGATGGTGAGCCGGTCTACGACGTGACGTTCGAGAACGTCCAGGCCGGGTTGCGCACCGACTACCTGTTCCGCTTCGCCAACCACCTCGGCGGCATCGTGCTCGGCACCGGGGATCTCTCCGAGCTCGCGTTGGGCTGGTGCACCTATGGCGTCGGTGACCAGATGTCGCACTACAACGTCAATGCCGGTGTGCCCAAGACGCTGATCCAGCACCTGATCCGCTGGGTGGTCACCCACGAGCTCTTCGTCGGCGAGGTCAACGAGGTGCTGCAGGTGATCGTCGACCAGGAGATCACCCCAGAGCTGATACCCACCCGCGACGGCGAGCAACCGCAATCCACCGAGGCGGTCATCGGCCCGTACGCGCTGCAGGACTTCACGCTCTACCACGTGCTGCGCCGCGGCTACCGACCGAGCAAGATCGCCTTCCTCGCCTGGCATGCCTGGCGGGATGCTCAGATCGGGGAGTGGCCGCCGAACTTTCCCGCCGAGCGCCGCAACGAGTACGACCTGGCCACGATCAGGGGTTGGCTGGAGGTCTTCATCAAGCGGTTCTTCGCATTCAGCCAGTTCAAACGGTCCGCCCTGCCCAACGGCCCCAAGGTGTCGGCAGGTGGGTCCCTGTCGCCGCGTGGTGACTGGCGGATGCCGTCCGACGGCAATGCGGCGGTGTGGTTGGCCGACCTGGCGAAGGTTCCGCCTCGGTAACCGCGCTTCGCGCGGCACTCGACGACCTGTTCACCCGATCGCGACGACTATGCGCCATAGTGGGCGCATGGGTAAGCAGGAAGACTTTGTGCTGCGCACGCTCGAGGAGCGCGATGTGCGGTTCGTGCGGCTCTGGTTCACCGACGTGCTGGGCTATCTCAAGTCCGTGGCGATTGCACCGGCCGAGCTCGAGGGTGCCTTCTCCGAAGGGATCGGATTCGACGGCTCGGCGATCGAGGGATTCGCCCGCGTCTCGGAGTCCGACATGCTCGCCAAACCGGATCCGAGCACGTTCCAGATCCTGCCGTGGCGTGGTGAGGGGCCGGCGACCGCGCGGATCTTCTGCGACATCGTGATGCCTGACGGTGCCCCGTCGTACGCCGACNCCCGGCATGTGCTCAAGCGCACGCTGAGCAAGGCGGCTGAGAAGGGCCTGACGTTCTACACCCATCCCGAGATCGAGTTCTATCTGTTCAAGGAGAACCCTGGTCACGGAGCGGCTCCCGTTCCGGTCGACCGGAGTGGTTACTTCGACCACACCGCAACAGGCACTGGCTCCGACTTCCGGCGAGTGGCGATCACGATGCTGGAGCAGATGGGCATCTCGGTGGAGTACAGCCACCACGAGGGCGGACCGGGTCAGCAGGAGATCGACCTGCGTTACGCAGATGCCCTGTCCACCGCCGACAACGTGATGACCTTCCGCACGGTGGTCCGCGAGGTCGCCCTGGGTCAGGGGATCTCGGCATCGTTCATGCCCAAACCGTTCACCGAGCACCCCGGGTCGGGCATGCATACCCACGTCTCGCTCTTCGAGGGAGACCGGAACGCCTTCTACGAGCCCGGCTCGNGGTACTCCCTGTCCAAGACCGGCCGGCAATTCATTGCCGGAGTGCTGACCCATGCCGCTGAGATCACCGTCGTCACCAACCAATGGATCAACTCCTACAAGCGACTGATCTCCGGTGGTGAGGCGCCCACCTATATCTGCTGGGGGCACAACAACCGCTCGGCGATGATCCGGGTGCCGATGTACAAGCCCAACAAGGGTGCCTCCACCCGGATCGAGCTGCGCACCATCGACTCGGCGTGCAATCCCTACCTGGCATTTGCTGTAGTGCTTGCGGCCGGGATGAAGGGTATCGAGGAAGGCTACGAGCTGCCTGCCGAGGCCGAGGACGACGTGTGGGCTCTGACCGATCGCGAGCGCCGCAGCCTCGGTATCGAGCCGCTGCCCAAGAGCCTGTACGAGGCGATCGAGGTCGCCGAGCAGAGCGAACTGCTGGCCGAGACCCTGGGCGAGCATGTCTTCGACTTCTTCTTGCGCAACAAGCGAGCGGAGTGGGAGGAATACCGAGCCACCGTGCACCAGTTCGAACTCGACCGGATGCTGCCCTCTATCTAGAGAACACCAGATCGTTCAGTGATGACCAGACCAAGGACGACTACCGTCGCCGGCCGCCTTGCTCGCCTTGGGTTCCAGAACGTGGAGCATTCGGCTGAGGCGGTCGAGCGACTCGGAGAGCACGCCGGGGAGTTGCTGGATCTCGTCGCAGCCGCGGCCGATCCTGACCAGGCCCTCAGTTATCTCGCCGACCTGGCCGACCGAGACCCGGAGTTGCCCGGCGAACTGGTCGACCAGGAGGACACCGCGACGCTGTTGTTGGCCGTGCTGGGGTCCAGCGCCGCGTTGGGTGACCACCTGTTGCGCCACCCCGATCAGTGGCGCGAGCTCAGCGACCCCGCGCTCGCCTCGACCCGACCCTCCCGGCTCTGGCTGCGCTCCGTCCTCCTGACCGCCCTCGGCGCCGACCCCACTGCCGATTGCCCGATCGCCACCCTGCCCGATGCCGAAGCGATGACCACGTTGCGTGTCGAGTACCGCCGGCAGTTGTTGAAGTTGGCGGCTCGCGACATGTCCGGCCGGATGGGCGTCGACGATGTGGCTGCCGAGCTCTCCGACCTGGCCGGTGCGGCTTTGGAAGGCGGCTTGGCCATTGCCCGCGCTCGCGTCGGCGCCCAAGCCCAAGCAGCTCGATTGGCCGTCATCGCGATGNGGCAGTGCGGGNGCCACGAGCTCAACTACGTCAGTGACGTCGACGTGATCTTCGTGGTGGAGCCCGCGGACGGATACGAGGAATCGGCGGCGATCCGAGCCGGAACCCTGCTCGCGACGAACTTGATCCATGCCTGCTCCGAGCAGACCAGCGAGGGGACCATCTGGCCGGTCGATGCGGCATTGCGCCCGGAGGGCAAGGCCGGGCCGTTGGTGCGCACCCTGGCCAGTCATGTCGGCTATTACGAGCGGTGGGCCAAGACCTGGGAGTTCCAGGCGCTGTTGAAGGCGCGCCCGGTTGCCGGGGATCTCGCTTTGGGCAAGGAGTACGCTGCGGCGCTCTCCCCGATGGTATGGACCGCCGCCGAGCGTGAGCACTTCGTCGCCGATGTGCAGGCAATGCGTCGCCGGGTCATCGATCACATTCCCGCTCGTGAAGCAGGGCGGCAGCTCAAATTGGGGCCGGGCGGTTTACGCGATGTCGAGTTCGCGGTTCAGCTGCTGCAACTGGTGCACGGGCGCACCGACGAGGCGATCAGAGCGCCGACGACACTGAGCGCGCTCTCCCACCTGACCCGCGGCGGCTACGTCGGCCGGGAGGACGGGGCCGCCTTGGACGAGGCGTACCGCTTCCTGCGCGCGATGGAGCACCGGATGCAGCTTGCAGGATTGCGGCGCACCCATGTCGTGCCGACCGATGAGGCGGCGCTTCGCCGGATGGCCAGGTCGATGGGCTTCGTGAGGAACCCCGCAGAAGAGTTGGACCGGCAATGGAAGCAGCACAGCCAGCAAGTTCGCCGACTGCACGAGAAGCTGTTCTACCGGCCCCTGCTCGATGCGGTCGCCAAGCTGCCGACAGAGGAAGCCCGGCTCACCACGACGGCTGCCAAGGAGCGTTTGGAGGCGCTGGGCTATCTCGATGCCGCAGGCGCGCTGCACCACCTTGCCGCGCTGACCGACGGAGTCAGCCGGACTGCAGCGATTCAACGGACATTGCTACCGGCGATGCTCGAGTGGTTCGCCGAGTCACCCAACCCCGACCTGGGATTGCGCGGCTTCCGGAGCATCTCCGATGCCTTGGGCCGAACACCGTGGTACTTGAAGCTGTTGCGTGACGAGGGGCAAGTCGCCCAGCGGATGGCGGTTGTGCTGTCCTCCAGCAGATTCGCTACCGACCTGCTGCAGCGCGCTCCCGAGGGTGTGGCATTGCTCGGGTCGGACGATGAGCTGGCGCCGTTGAGCCGAGACGCCGTCCAGGCCGAGATGCTCGCGGCAGCGCAGCGGCACGAGGATCCGGTCGTCGCGATCACCGCTATCCGGGCGATCCGGCGCCGTGAGCTCTTCCGGATCGCATCGGCCGATCTGCTCGGCTTGATCGATGTCGAAGCCGCGGCCACCGGGTTGACCGATGTCACCACCGCGACCTTGGAAGGCGCGCTGGCGGTCGCCGAGAAAGCGGTGAGTGCCAAGCTCGACCGGACATTGCCGATGGAGATGGCGATCGTCTCGATGGGCCGTCTCGGTGGGCGTGAGATGGGCTACGCCAGTGACGCCGACGTGATGTTCGTCTTCCGGGCGAGGCAGGGCAGCCCGGCCGAGGAAGCCACCCGGGCAGCCCATGAGGTTGCCAACGAGCTGCGCCGGCTTTTGGCGCTTCCTGGGACCGATCCCGCACTCGAGGTCGATGCCGATCTGCGGCCCGAAGGGCGCAAGGGTTCGTTGGTTCGTTCGCTGGATTCCTATGCGGCGTACTATGCGCGCTGGTCGCAGACCTGGGAGGCCCAGGCGCTGCTGCGAGCTGAGGCCGTGGTCGGTTCGCCCTCCTTGTGCGCTGACTTCACCGAACTCATCGACCGATTGCGTTATCCACAGACTCCGTTGGACGAGCACGGTATCCGTGAGGTGCGCCGAATCAAGGCGCGCGTCGACAACGAGCGACTGCCCCGTGGCGCCGACCCGAATACCCACCTCAAACTCGGACGCGGTGGCCTGGCCGACATCGAGTGGACCGCGCAACTACTGCAGATGCGCTACGCCCACGAGGTGCCGGGCTTGCGCACCACCCGCACCCTCGTTGCGCTCGTGGCGGCGACCGATGCCGGGTTGATCACTGCTGCCGACGCCGAGGCTCTACGGGCGGCTTGGCTGATGGTCAGCGACGTACGCAACGCGATCACCCAAGTCAAAGGTAAGCCCGGCGACTCTCTTCCCGCTGATGCCCGCGAGCGGGCCGCCGTGGCCTACGTACTGGGCTACCACGCAGGAGAGAGCGAAGAACTGGTCAACGACTACCTGCGTACGACCAGGCATGCCCGCCGGGTCGTGGACCGGGTCTTTTGGGAGTGAGGTTTCCAGGCGCTAGCTCCTCAGTCATTTTTCTGAAGCACTGGATCGGGTTTGGGGAGTGACGTGCGCTCGGATGCCTCGTATCCTCGGAGTCGGGGTGGGGAAACATGCGTCGTCTCACATCAGTAGTGGGTTTCTTCGGTGGACTCATCGTGGTCAGCGTGGTGCTGGCCGGGACTGGAGCAACTGCTGCGGCCGGTGATCGAGTGCCGTCGGAGGCGCCGGCGGTCACTGCGCATCAGACGGCGGTAGCCGAGGATCTGGCCGAGTTGGAGGCCGCGGCCGACCGACTGGAGTTGCCGGAGCTGGAGCCGGGAGACGGGTCCGGTCGTGACCAGCACAGTCATGATGGGCACAGTCACGATCAGAGCGCGTACCTCGGGCATGACGACGGGGAGCAACATCTGAAGTATGACCTGTCGGACGACGCGGTGCTGGCCACCGGCACTACGGTTCCGGCGCGTTTCACGCCCCGCAAGTGGCCGGTGCGCACCATCAAGTACTGGACTGATGTGCCCGAGTCGTACCGGTGGTCGATCAATGCCGCAATCAAGTCCTGGAACAAGACCGGGCTGAACATGAAGCTCAAGCTTGTGAAGTCGCGGGCGAAATCCAACGCGACGATCCGGGTCGACAAGGGACTTTCGCCGGTCTCCGGCCTTGCCACCGTGGGCTACACCCGCGGCATCAACTGGATCAAACTCAGCCCGAAGTCTGTCAGTGGCAAGGGAGCCGCGCTCTCACTGTCGCGGACAGTCATGGCACATATCGTTGCGCACGAGATCGGGCACAACCTGGGATTGGGTCACAACGTCAAGGTGAACTGCGCCCTGATGCAGCCGGTCCTCTACATCGGTGAGTGTCCGTTGCTGGAGAAGAACCGACCCGGCTACTACGTGTGCGAGATCGTCGACAAACCCGCCGTGGTGCCGATGGTGCGGAAGTACGGCGGCAAGAAGAAGGTCAATCCAGGTAAGAACTGCACGTTGGATGCACTCCCACCCGAATTGATTTCACCTGGTCGGGAGGAATCGAAGCAGATGGCCCGATCACGGTGACCTGGTCGCCACCGAAGAAAGCCCCGGCGGAGTGATGGTGGACATTCTCTTCTACGACACCTGCAAGTTCCCGGTCCAGCGGGATTACTTCGACATTCCCGAATCACTGGGCTGGCGCCAGGCGCGAGTCCCGATTGCCAAGGGCAAGTGGGTGCAACCGGCGAATAAGATCTTCAACGCCGGGTGCTACGGAGCCCAAGCGGTCAACAAGTCCGGGGCCGGCCGGAAGGTCACCTCCGCAACCCTGACATCGTATGTTCCCGAGCCCCAGCAACCGGCCGTGGGAATGGCGCGCAGGTTGACTTGGGGCAGCGGCTACAGGATCTCGGTCACGATTCCTTCTGGTGACGATATGCGGCTGATGGCGATCGATCGGCCGCAGGGCCAGTGCCTCGCATCGTGGCCGGCCGACGCGAAGTTCAACGATCATGAGACGTGGGTCAGGGGGTACTACGAACGTCTACAGCGACCACGTCAATCCGTGTTTCGCGTTGTTCACCGTGCGTATGTCGATGCGGGCCAGCAAGCCGACCATCGTGCAGATCAGCAGCACCGAACCACCGGCTGCGAAGGTCACCGGCACCGTGTACCGGGAGGGCGACAACGAATGGCTGATCGCAGATATCGACTATGACTGGGATGTCCAGTTGGCGCCGGTGGCGGTGGTCGCAGCGCAGGGGAGTTGTCCATCGAGCTGGCCGGTGGGCGTCGATCCTGAGGATCACGGGATCTGGAACCTCAACGACGGTGGTCACCAGCATCCGTGTGTCAGCGTCTTCGCGCGCAATGCGTTGGGTCAGGTCAACTCCGACCCGCTGAAGGTACAGCTCTGATTAGCTAGATTGGCCGGACCCGGTAAGGCAACCGGTACAACCGGCAAGTGGGTTACCACATCTGTCCTGCACGGCGAGTTGGGGTAGAGTCGCCGGTTCTCCGAGCAGGAAGTCTGACGAAGGAGTCTGCGATGGACAGCCAGGACCTGAACGCGATCGCCCAGGAGCTACTTGCCGAGGCGAGTGACCATCACAGCGGCCGGAGTGCCCGCACGGTCTACGGAGGTCGTGAGCACACGCTTCGTCAGACCATGATCGCGTTGGTGGCCGGGCAGGCGCTGGCCGATCACGAGAGTCCGGGTGAGGCCACCTTGCAGGTGCTGGCCGGTCAGGTCCGCCTCACCGCGGGAGACGATATCTGGCAGGGGCAGGCAGGCGGCTATGTCGTGATCCCACAGGTTCGGCACCGCCTTGATGCCGATGCTGATTCGGTGGTCCTGCTGAGCGTCGCGACCGGCACAGCTGCGCAGTAAGGGATGGAGCAGGTAGCGCCGGAATGAGCCGGCGCTAGTCCTTGCTGTCCTGCCCGGATTATTTTTCACGGAGTTTTGATGTTTGACCCCGTCATCTCCAGACACTAGGTTGCCCGCAAGGCCGACAACACGACCGCGGACTTCCGATCCGTGGCCGGAACGACTGACGAGGTGATCGACGTGGCTCGGACCACCGGGTTCAAGGGCGAGACATCCCAGACAGAACTAGCGATTTCCAAGGGTTGGGTGCAAGGCGTCGTCCTTGTGATGCTCTTCGGGTTCACGGTGATGGGGATACTGGCAGCGCGTACTTACAGCGACTCGATGCCTCTGCCCGAGACGGTCACTGCACCGGACGGGCAGGTTATTNTTACCGGAGATGAGATCACTGCTGGCCAGGAGACTTTCTTGCGCCGGGGCTTGCATCAATACGGGTCGATCGTCGGCCACGGTGGCTACCTCGGCCCCGACTACACCGCTGAGTACCTGCGGTTGTCCGCCGAGCACGTACAGCAGGCGCTGACCGATGCGGGGAGCNAGGACCCGTCGACGCTGACTGCTCAGATGTTCCGGGAGAACAGGTACGACGAGGCAACGAGTGAGCTGCAGTTCACTGCCGAGCAGGTGGCCGCCTTCGAGAGCGCGCGCGATCACTACGCACAGGTGTTCGGGGAGGATTCCACCGAGAACGGCCTGATCCCGAAGATGATCACCGACCCGCAGGAGATCCACGAGCTCACAGCGTTCTTCGCCTGGACGGCTTGGGCCGCTGCTGCTGAGCGTCCCGGACATACCTACTCCTACACCAACAACTGGCCCTCGGAGCCGCGGGTCGACAACACCCCGACAGGTGACATCGTCGTTTGGTCGGGGCTGTCCCTGATCGCTCTGCTGGTGGGGCTGGGCGCGTTGTTCTCGCTGTACGGCCGGTGGAGCAGGCGGATCGGCTGGCATGCCTCCGAGCAGCCGGCGCTCGCGTTCAAGCAGCCGGGCGAGGTGGAGATCACGCCCGCGCAAAAGGTCACCGCTTGGTTCTTCTTCGTCGTCGCAGCGCTGTTCCTGGTGCAAGCAACCCTCGGCGCGGCCATCGAGCACTATCGGGCCGACCTGGCCAGCTTCTTCGGCTTCGATCTCGCCCAGATCCTGCCGTTCAACCTGGCCCGGACCTGGCATGTGCAGCTTTCGCTGTTCTGGACTGCGGCGGCGTTCCTGGCGGCCGGGATCTTCTTGTCGCCGATCATCGCCGGGCGTGAGCCGCGACGTCAGCACTGGCTCGCCTGGGGCCTGCTCGGCGCTCTGGTGCTGGTGGTGGTCGGCTCGCTGACCGGTGAAGCAATCAGCATCTTCGGTGCCGACTGGGCGAAGGGATCGATCTTCTTCGACCAGCAGTGGGAGTACCTCGATCTGCCACGATTCTGGCAAGCGCTCCTGGTGGTCGGACTCTTCCTCTGGATCGCGATCATCTATCGCGGGATCAGAGCCCGACTCCGCACCGAGCACAAACTGAACATGCCGTGGCTGTTCTTCTATGCAGGCTTGGCGATCCCGGCCTTCTACGCCGTCGGCATGCTCGCCCGCACCGACTCACACCTGACCGTTGCCGAGTTCTGGCGATTCTGGGTCGTACACCTGTGGGTGGAAGACTTCCTCGAGTTGTTCACTACCGTGATGGTGGCCTACATCTTCGTGATGCTCGGTGTCGTGCGGCGTCAGATCGCGATCCAGATCATCTTCTTGGATGTGATCCTCTACTCCGTCGGTGGTGTGATCGGGACGATGCACCACCTCTACTTCTCCGGCACGCCTGTGGAGCACATGGCGCTCGGCGCGTTCTTCTCGGCACTGGAAGTCATTCCCCTGACTTTCCTGACAGTGGAGGCCTGGACGTTCCTGCAACTCGGTGCCCGACAACAAAACCGCAGCAGCGCACCGTTCCCACACCGTTGGGCAGTGATGTTCCTGGTCGCGGTCGGCTTCTGGAACTTCGTGGGTGCGGGCGTCTTCGGATTCCTGGTGAACCTGCCGATCGTTTCCTATTACCAGATCGGCACCGCGCTGACCGCGAACCACGGTCACGCCGCCATGATGGGTGTCTACGGGATGATGGCCGTCGGCTTGGCGCTGTTCGCGCTGCGTTACATCATCCCGGCGAGCAAGTGGCCGGACAAACTGGCGCAGACCTCCTTCTGGGGCCTCAACATCGGCCTCGCCTGGATGTCGTTCGTGACGCTGCTGCCGTTGGGCGTGCTCCAGTTGTGGCACTCGGTCAGCGAGGGCTACTTCGAGTCCCGCACACTGGGATACATCTCCCAGCCCGGCAACGCCGTCTTGGAATGGCTGCGCCTGCCT
This sequence comes from Nocardioidaceae bacterium, assembly GCA_013693815.1. GTDB lineage: Bacteria > Actinomycetota > Actinomycetes > Propionibacteriales > Nocardioidaceae > SSC3. Next base: position 2,458,090 of record CP059259.1, on the reverse strand, counting down.
GGTGACGTGATCTTCATCGTGGCCGGCATCCTGCCGTTCCTCTGGATCGCCTTCCTGGGTATCCGGTACGGCATCAAGTCGACCACGACTGTCCTCGGCGACGCCGAGACCCTGTTCGTCGATGAGCACGAGGACGCCCGGGAGGACCGCACGGGTGTGCTGGTCGGTTCTCGTTACCGCTCCGACCGTGATGCCGGAAGTGGATCGGGGGCCGCCGGCGATGCGGGCGAGAGGAAACCGAGTCCATGAGCGGGTTGGCCTCGGTGCCCCCGGAGATCTGGATAGCGGCAGGCTATTGCCTGGTGGCGGTCGCGTTGGCCTACGTGATCGACGGTCTGGCACGTCGCGCCTCGGCATCGGCCGAGGGAGCCACCAAGCCGGGCGCGGCCAAGGGCGGGTTCAGTTACCACCCGAGCCATGACGCCTGGCAGTGCCCGCAGGACGAATGGTTGTGGCCCGACTCGTTCGATCCCGAGAACCGGGTGATGCGCTATCGCGCCAACCCCTCGGTGTGCAACGTCTGCCCGGACAAGCTCGATTGCACCCCGTCGAACTCCGGGCGCGAGGTGCAGCGCGCGATCGATCCGTGGCCTGCTTCTGAGGCCGCCCGGTTCCATCGCTGGATCGCGTGTGCGGTCGCCACCCTCGGACTGGTCTGGCCTGTGGCTACCCTCGCCTCGGGAGTCGACCGGGCTTCGGCGCTCGTGCTCGGCGGTGCCATCGCACTGGCAATCCTCGTGAGCTTGCCGCTGTGGTCGCATCTACGCCGAAGCGCAGTGCAACTGCCCGAGGGCATGAGGATGCGGACACTTGACGAGGCCGTCACCCATCGGGAGGCTATCGAATTGACGGCCACGCGCCGCCGTACTCAATACGCCTCTGACCGGCGCGCTGCCGATGCTATGGAGGGAGACCCGTCATGGGACCGCTCTTGATCGCGCTCCTGATCATCGCCGTGCTACTGCTGTATGCAGTGCTCGGGATCCGGATCATCAAGGAGTACGAGCGTGGAATCGCGTTCCGGCTCGGTCGGCTCCGTGCTCCGTTGCAGCCGNGGGTCAGGCTGCTCNTTCCCGGGATGGACAAACTGGTGCGCATCGACATGCGCGTGGTGACGCTGACGATTCCACCGCAGGAGGTCATCACTCGGGACAATGTTCCCGCCCGAGTCAACGCGGTGGTGCTCTTCCGCGTCGTCGATGCGACCAAGGCCGTCATGACGGTCGAGAACTACGCCGTCTCCACTTCCCAGATCGCCCAGACCACGCTGCGCTCAGTGGTCGGCCGCGCCGACCTCGACACCCTGCTGGCTCACCGCGACGACCTCAACGAGGATCTGGCCGCCTCCATCGCCGTGCAGACCGAGCCTTGGNGAGTCCAAGTCGCCGTCGTGGAGATCAAGGACGTGGAGATTCCCGAGGCGATGCAGCGCGCGATGGCCCGCGAAGCCGAAGCTGAGCGAGAGCGGCGAGCCAAGGTGATCGGCGCCCGCGGTGAGTTGCAGGCATCCGCTGAACTTCGCGACGCCGCCATCACCTTGAGCGAGTGCCCGGCGAGTCTGCAGCTGCGCTACCTGCAGACCCTGCTGGAACTCGGCGCCGACCAGAACTCGACGGTCGTTTTCCCGCTGCCGATCGACATCGTCGGCCCATTTCTCCAGAATGCCGGCAACAATCCCGTCGGCGCCTTGAAATCACTGATCAATGGCTCGACGCCCAACACTCAGGCGTCCAGTGATTCAGCACCCAGTGCCCAGGTAACGGACGAAAGGACCTCCGATGAGCTCACCTCGTGACGATGCCAGATCGATCAAGGAGTCTCCGGTAGGAACCGGGCGGCCGGTGGTGCTCGAGCCGATGCCACCTGGGCTGTGGATGGTGATCGGCGGCGCTGTCATCACCGCGCTCGGGCCGCTCTTCGGTTTTCTGGTCGGCTCGATGATCGGCACGAACGACACCGACGACCGTTTCCAACCGATCTACATCGCGCTCTTCTCCGGCTTCGTCGTCGGCGGACTCGGTGTTCTGCTGTTGTTGCTGGGCATCCGGGCGATGTACAAGCATCGGGGCGGATTCGACCTCGATGCCTAGGGTGATCGAGTTCGACCATAGGTCGAGTATCGAGATCGGGTACGGCACTCGCTGTCTCGCTACGCCGCTAGGCGGCACTCGACAAACCTAGCGGCCTCGATACGCCACTTCGTGGCTACGCGATCGTTCTAGGTCGGGGTCTTCAGCACTATTGTCTTCGACATGCGGGTCAGCGTGCTCGGACCGACACTGGTCGATACAGACAACAGTTCTGTCGCGCTTCCCGCTGCCAAGCACCGCGCGCTGATTGCGGCGCTCGCCCTGCGAGTGGCCCGGCCGGTGCCTGCCGACGTCCTGGTGGCAGCGCTCTGGGGCGACGAGGCCCCTGTCAGCGCCTTGGGGTCGTTGCAGTCCTATATCTCGGTCGTCCGCCGCGCTCTCGAGCCGGAGCTGGCTGCCCGTCAGCCCTCGACCTTCCTGGTCAGCAGCGACCTCGGCTACCAGCTCGCGGTTCCCGAGGAGGCAGTTGATGCCTGCGTGTTCACCCGCGTCGTCAATGAGTCGCATGCCGGGCTCGGCCTACTCACCAGTGCGCCTATACCCGTTGCCGGTGACCCACGAGCCGTTAGGCAGATCGCTGATCGTCTCAGTGAGGCGCTGGAGCTGTGGCGAGCTGAGCCGTACATCGATATCGCCGGTGATTTCGCAGTGCCCGAGCGGGCTCGGTTGCACGACCTTCGCCTTCTGGCGCTCGAGGATCGCGCCACTGCGCTGGTCGCCACAGGCCAGGACGCCGAAGCCGTTGCCGACCTCGAGGCGCTCACCGCAGAGCACCCGCTTCGCGAGCGGCTGTGGACCCTGCTCGCGGTGGCCCTGGCTCGCACCGGACGGCAGGCAGACGCACTGGCCGCTATCGAGCGGTTACGCGCCATGCTGGACGAGGAACTCGGCATCGACCCCTCTCCGGAGGCGCGCAACTTGCAAACCGCGATCCTGCGTCAGGAGATCACGCCCGCGGTCACCGAGCATCCGCCGAGCCAGCCGAGTTTCCCGGTGCCGGACTGGCCGATGGTCGGTCGAGATCATGAGCTCGCCACGCTCCTCGACGGGCTTGGGNCGGGCGCCGCCGGCGCCCAGGTCTTCATGGTGCTTGCCGGGGAGCCCGGCGCCGGAAAGTCCCGACTCTGTCTTGAGCTCGGCCGGACGGCTCTTGCCCAGGGAGCGCGTGTGCTGGTCGGCCGCTGCTCACAGAACGAGGACGCGCCACCGCTGTGGCCGTGGAGCGAGGCGCTGGGCAGGGCGCTGGCTGCTTCCTCCTCGCAGGACCACGATGCCGAGAGGTTCCGTCTAGCCGAAGAAGTACGACGCGAGCTGGAAACCGACGCTGCCATCACGACCCTGCTGTTCCTGGAGGATCTGCACTGGGCAGATGCCAGCTCACTACGTGTGCTTCGTCACCTGATCGCTCGCGCTGAGGCGGGGAAGCTCCTGGTCGTGGTGACCTGGCGGCCCGCAGAGGAGGACGGACTGGCCGACGTGGTCGCGGCCTTGGCCCGCAGACATGTCACTCGGATCGAGCTGACCGGTCTCACCGAGGACGCGGCAGAGCGCCTGGTCGAGGCGATCACCGGTACCGACGTCGACGCCGAGACGGCAAGAGCGGCGGCGACGCGCACCGACGGCAACCCGTTCTTCCTGATCGAGTACGCCAGGCTCGCCCGCGACAACAGCCGCCCGCTCGCCGGGGTGCTCGAAGAAACACCCCGCAGCATCGCCGACGTGCTCAGCCAGCGGATCGCCCAGCTGCCGAAAGCCTCCGCCGGCGCACTCACCGTTGGTGCGGCAATCGGACGCGAGTTCGAGCTCGACCTGCTCACGATGGCTCTGGACACCGACGAACTGCACACGCTCGACCTTCTCGAGCCGGCACTCGGGGTCGAACTCGTCCAGGACCTCGGCAACGACCGCTTCCGGTTCAGCCACGCGCTCATCCAGGACACCGCCTACGCCGGGCTGTCGCTGTCACGTCGTGAGCGAATGCATGCCAAGCTGGCCGAACTCATCGAGCTGGCGCCACGACGAGCAATGCGCGCTTCGGAGATCGCCCGGCACTGGGCCTCGGCAGGGGAGCGCCGATCCCGCGAAGCATGGATGGCCGCGGCACATGCCGGCGAGGTGGCGATCCAGGCGCACGCACCGGAGGAGGCACTCCGCCACTACGCCTCCGCACTGGAGATCCTGACCTGTGATCGGGACGCCAAGGAGCGCGACCGCTACGACCTGCTCGTCGGCTATGCCAACGCATGCCGCTGGAGCACCCGGCTACTGGAGGCGACCGAAGCAGTCGACGAGGCGATCTCGATCGCCGGCAGACTCCGGGATCCGGCGCTCGTTGTCGATGCTTCCGCGGTGATGTCAGGCGGCTCTATCTGGCCTTGGCGGCTCTACGGGGTCGTCAGCGACTCGGTTGTCACCGTGATGCGGGACGCGCTTGCCCAGCTCCCGTCCGCCGACACCACGGTACGTTGCCGACTGATGATGAGCCTTGCCCGCGAGCTTGCTTATTCGGGTGATTGGCAGCAAATCGAGGTGCTCGTCGAAGACTCGATCACCTCTGCTCGACGGCTGGGTGACCCGGGGCTCCTGCTCGAGATGCTGATCGCCGGCTACATCGCGGTCTGGCGGCGCGCAGCCAACCAACGTCAGCTGGCCTGGTCCCGAGAGGCGACCGAGCTGGCGCGTGCACACGGTTTGGAGCAACAGGCGGTGGTCAGCCGCTTCCTGCACAGGGTCGCCCGTTGCAACGCCGGTGACCTCGCTGACGCGCACATCGAACTCACCGAGATCGCCGCCGATGCCCAACGGCACCGGCTCTATTTCGTGGAGATGGCGACCCGCACCCTGCTCAGCTCATTCGCGGTGCTCAAGGGTGACACCCCGGCGATTGCGACGCAGGCCGCGCGGCTCCTGGAGTTGGACGACCTCATCTCACTGGCGAACAAAGCCGATTCGATCCAAGGTGCCTTGGTATTCCCCACCTTGTATGACGACTCGCCACCGGCGATGGAACTGGCCAACAACTATCTCGATGTCGCCAACGTGCCGATCGCAACTGCCGTGGTCATGATGCTGCTGCGCAAGAACTACGTTCCCCAGGCCCGGGCGCTGTGGGAGGCGGTCGAGCAGGCCCCCGAGACCGACAACTGGTTCGCCGATGCCCACCAGACAAGCCTGGCCGAGATAGCTCTCGGGCTCGACCTGCCCGACCTCGGCGCCCAGGTGTATGAGTTGCTGTTGCCAGGCAGGGGAGGACTGGTGATCGCCGGCTCGGGACCGGCGTACGGTCCGGTCGATGCCGCACTCGCCCTGGCAGCCGCGGCCGCGGGAAAGCCCGAGCTCGCCCGCGACCATGCGGCTGTGGCGCTATCGCTACTTCAGGAGTGGGACTTCCCGGTCGCGGCCAAGAGCTTCACCGGGTTGCTCGACCGCCACGGCATCTCCACGGTTGGCTGAGGACCGTCCGGGAGTCCACCAGTTCCAACGGCCCAGCAGAGTCATCGTGGCCGGTACCAGGACCATCCGTACCAGTGTCGCGTCCAACGCGATCGCCACCGCCATACCGACACCGACCATCTTCACCACGACGTTCGACTCTGTCGCGAACCCGAGGAACACCGCGACCATGATCGCCGCGGCGATCGAGATGACTCGCGCAGTCGAGGCCAGGCCTCGTACTACCGAGCCGCGGGCGTCCCCTGTCTCGAGCCAGTCCTCGCGGACTGCCGAGAGCAGGAACACCTCGTAGTCCATCGACAGGCCGAACAGGACGGCGAACATCAGGATCGGCACCCAGCTCGACACCGCGACAGTGTGGTCCAGGCCCAGCAGTGACAACCCCCAGCCGTGCTGGAAGACCAGCGTCATCACCCCGTAGGCCGCACCGATCGACAGCAGGTTCATCAAGGCCGCCTTGACCGCCACAACCGGGGCGCGCAACAGCACGGTCAGCAGCAGCACCGAGACGAGCACGACGAACCCGATCACGATCCACAGGCGCTGCGCGAGCATGTCGGAGATATCGGCCAGGATCGGCACGTACCCCGTCATCTCGACGCCGGAAGGCAACACCTCGGTGCGTAACTCGTCCAGCAGGTCGTTGGTTGCGGTCTCGCCCGGTGCCGTGGTCGCCTCGATGTCCCAGATGGCCAGGCGCCCATCCGGCGACTGGGTGACCGGCGTGGTGCCGGCGACTCCGGGATAGGTCGCGAGCCGGTCGTGCAAGCTGTTGATTTCCGGATCGGTGACCACCTCGCGGTCGATGACGATCGTGAGCGGGCCGTTTGCCCCAGGGCCGAAAGCATCGGCGACCAGATCGTTTGCTCGCCGCAGAGTCGAGCTGGTCGGCGCATCGGCATCGTTCTGTGGCCAGGTGCGCATTTCCAGTGCCGGGGTGGCGAGTGCTATCAAGATGATCAGAGCCAGCGCTGCCCAGGCCAGCGGACGGCGTGAGACCCGGCGTGCCCAGCGCGCGGCCAGAGTGTTTTCGGATAGTCGTCGACCTGTCACCTCGATCTGAGCGGACGCGGTCGCAGAGCTAGTACTGCTCGCGGAATTGGCTACTTGGTTGCGCTCTTTGCGAGGGAGCAACCTGTATCCGGCCTTGGCGCTGAAGGCGGGCACGAGGGTGAGCGAGGCGAGCATCACTGCGACGACGGCGAGGGCGGTTGCGACTCCGAAGGCGTCGAAAGTCGGCAGCTTCGCGAGCTTCAAGCCGAGCAGCGACACCAGAACGGTCAACCCCGCACCGACTACGGATCGGCCGGCAGTCGCGGTCGCACGGGCAGCGGCGTCGACCGGGGTGAGTCCGGTGCGCAGCCCCTCGATATGCCGGGTGACCAGCAGCAGCGCGTAGTCGATGCCGACACCGAGCCCGACCATGGTGGCCACCGTCGGGGTCATACCGGACACATCCACCAGGCCCGCAAGGACCACGACCAGCGATGAGCCGACGGCAAGACCCATCACCGCGGTCAGTACCGGAAGACCGGCGGCGAGCACCGAGGCGAAGGCGATGACCAACAGTGCGAGTGCGACGACGACCCCGATGAGCTCACCGTGGCCCTCGATCGGGGTCACCGTGCCTGGAAGCTCACCGCCGTACTCCACCTGGACGCCGGCATTGCGGATCGCTCGAGTGGCGTCCTCTAGTGGGGCGATGTCTTTGTAGATCGCCGGGTCGGTGGTCGGGATGTCGTAGCGCGTGTAGATCAGCGCGGTACGTCCGTCGGCGGAGATCCGCGGGATCGCACTGACGACGTGGTCGAGGCGGCTGATCTCGGTGACGGTGGCGCTGAGGAGCTCCGGGTCCAAAGCACGGTCATCGTGCAGGACCACCTGGGCGGACGAGCCGCTGGAGGCCGGGAAGTGCTCTCGCAACTGCTCCACGCCGGCCTGGGCCCGGGTGTCGGGCACATCCCAGTTTTCCCGGAACTCACCCCGAACGTAGTAGCGGCAGCACCGGCGAGGACGACGACGAGCACCCAAGCGGACAGGGTGCGCCACGGATGGAGCGCGGTCGCGCGACCCATCCGGTGCAGGAAGACGGTGAACATGGGCCTCTCCTCAGTTCGAGCGTGTTGTTCACCACGCACACTCGTTCAAGGAGCTGGTGTCCCACTTGAGCCTGACTTGAGTGGCCGGCTCAGTCGGTGAGGCGCTCGACCCATCGCCTCGAATCGGTCGAGCTGAGGGCGACCAGGATCAGCACGGAGACACTCGTGGTCATCAGCAGAGTCATATCGATCCTGTCGGCGTTGGTGAGCACGACGAACTGGTAGATGGCGTCCGCAGCACACAACAGCAACAAGGTGGTTCTGGCCCATCGGTGGCGCAACAGCACGGCTACCCAGAGCGCGATGAGTACGGCACCGGCGATCGCTTCGGCCCAGCGGGACCCTGACTCCGCGGTTCCTGAGGAGCCCAGAATCGTGACGACACCGGTAGCGGCCAAAATCACCTTGATGGCGATCAGGAAGCCCGCTATCAGCACGACCGGTGGCGGCAGGCGTAGGCCGCCCAGCCGTGACCGCGCGTCGTGGGGGACTTCAGGTGAGGCAACGGGCGTCTGAGTCGGCTGAGCAACGCCGGTCACATCGAGCACAGGTAGGTTGCCGTCGGTATGCACCAGATCGCCTCCGCCGTTGCGGGTATGGAAGGCGGTCGCGAAGTGGTTGATGATCCGCACCGGAACCGACGGCGTCCCATAGCGGACGGTGTCGACCACGTAGTTCCGTTCGATATCGATGTCGGCCTCGATCTTGTGGGTGACTTGGAGGGTGAACAACGACAACCCGACACGCCGGTCGTAGGTTGCGGCCGCCAACCATCCGACCCGGGCGCCGCCGGGCAGCATCCAGCCGTCGGGGACCGGCCAGAATCGCACATGGTGTCGCTGCGAGGCGCTGCCGTCGACTTCCTGCTCGTAGGCGAACGCCTCCTGACGTTCGAAGAGCATCAGCGGAGAGACCGGAGCCGCCGGATAGGAGCGCCGCAACACCGACGAGACGATGATCCCNCACGAGGACCGCAGCGTGAGCTCGTCGGCGCGTATCCATCCCGCCTTCTCCATGGCGGCATGGATGTCGTCCTCGGAACCCTCCAGCGCGATGTTGACCGGGTCGCCGAGCACGCCGATCCCGGTCACGGTTCGGCCGATGAAGTAGTCCGGGACGTAGATCCGGGTCAGAACCTCCTGGAGTCGGGGCAAACCGACGTAGGCGACGATCAGCCAGAACAACACCAGGTAGACGATCCCGTACCAGGAGAACGTCAGGTCGCGGGCGAACAGGATCCACGCGAGCCACACGATCAGCACCGTTCCCAGCAGGAAGAACCCGGCGTCCAAAACATCGGTGATCGTCCAGTGCCGATGCGGAATGACCTTCTTGGGCGGATGCATGTACTGCGGTGGCTGGGTAGGTGGGGCAGTCCCGATCGGAACGCCGGCCGGCACAGCCGGGGTGTCGAGCTGATCATCGTGCTGCGACATGGGTACCTCGATCGGGGCAATGGCAGAGCCATCCGGGTGGGCGCGGACAGCATACGATGACGATGATGATGTCGATAGGTGTTCGGTATTGGCGGCGCCGCGAGCATGAGTTGCAGCCGACCGAGAGGAGGGACCGATGACCGCTCGACCACAGCGTGTGGTTGTGCCTCCCGCTGATGCCGCGATCTACCTGGTCGCAGGAGTACGTGCTGGCAGCGAGAGTGCCATCGTGGATCTGCTGGCTGACTTCGGGGGCCTGATCCGCACAGTCGGTTTCCGAGACCCAGAAGGCCAACTCAGCGGTGTTGTCGGTATCGGCGCCGAGGTGTGGGGACGGCTCTACCCGGTCGCACCTCCTGTGGGCTTACATCCCTTCCGGCGCATCGAGGGCGCCGTGCATACCGCAGTCAGCACTCGGGGAGACCTACTGTTCCACCTGCGAGCGCGCCGGATGGACTTGTGCTTCGAACTGGCCGGGCAGTTGATGAACCGGCTGGAGGGCCACGCCGAGATCCTCGACGAGGTGCATGGCTTCCGCTACTTCGACGAGCGCGACTTGCTCGGGTTCGTCGATGGCACCGAGAACCCCGAAGGCGCCGATGCGGAAGCCGCGGTGCATATCGGCGAGGAGGACCCTGCGTACGCCGGGNGAAGTTACGTCATCGTGCAGAAGTACCTGCACAATCTGGAGACCTGGAATGAGCTCGCGGTCGAAGACCAGGAGCGGGTCATCGGCCGACACAAGCTCAGCAATGTCGAGCTTCCGGACGACGTCAAGCCGGCCAACTCCCATGTCGCACTCAACACGATCACCGATGCCGACGGCGTCCAACTCCAGATCTTCCGCGCCAACATGCCTTTCGGGCAGATCGGCAGTCGTGAGTTCGGCACTTACTTCACCGGATACGCCGCGCATCCCGAGGTGATCGAGCAGATGCTGCGCAACATGTTCCTCGGGAACCCGGTGGGCAACCACGACCGGATCTTGGACTTCTCCACTGCGGTCACCGGATCGCTCTTCTTCGTGCCGACTGTCGACTTCCTGGAGAACCCACCTACCGCTGCGTCGACCTCTACCGATGCTGATGCCGACTCACCCAGCGCCTCACCCGCCCCACTCGAAGCGGTGGGATCACTGGGGATCGGGAGCTTGAAAGGAACCGAATCATGAGCAACCTGCACAGAGACCTAGCCNCCGTCACCGATGAGGCTTGGACCCAGATCGAGGAAGAGGCGCGGCGCACCTTCACCCGCTACGTCGCGGGCCGTCGGGTCGTCGATGTCACCGAGCCTGCTGGCCTGAAGTACTCCGGGGTCGGCACCGGGCACTTGAGTGAGGTGGAAACACACGTCGAGGGCGTGCAGGTGGGGCTGCGTGAGGTCCAGCCGCTCATCGAGGTGCGCGTCCCGTTCCGGGTTGCACGGCAAGACGTCGATGACGTCGAACGCGGCTCCTTGGACTCGGACTGGCAGCCGGTCAAGGACGCCGCCCAACAAATCGCCTATGCCGAAGACCGCGCGATTTTCGACGGCCTGGCTCCCGCGCAGATCGAGGGCATCCGGCCAAGCAGCTCCAACAACCCGGTCTCCATCCCTGCCGATGTGCGTGAGCTGCCAGACGCGGTTGCCCAGGCCATCAGCGCGCTGCGGCTGGCCGGGGTAAGCGGGCCGTACCACCTGCTGCTCTCCGCCGATGTCTACACCGCGGTCGCTGAGAGCAACGACCAGGGCTATCCGGTGCTACGACACGTCGAAGAAATCCTGGCTCGTGGAGGCGAGCACGGTGGAGTGATCTGGGCGCCTGCGATCGCTGGCGGCCTGCTGATCTCGTCCCGTGGCGGTGACTATGAGCTCAATCTTGGGATGGATCTCTCGATCGGCTACAGCTCGCACGACTCAGAGCACATCGAGCTGTACCTCATCGAATCGTTCACCGCTCGCGCGCTGACGGCCGAGGCAAGCGTCCCGCTCACCACTGTTCTCTGAGCCCGTTCCCTGAGCCTGTTTCTCTGGCCTTCGCTTGGTTACCGCAACGGGTGTCGCCGGGGTCGTGGAATGAAGCCACCCCACGCATAAGCGGCGACCCCTGCTAGCGCGAGGGCAGCCGCGACAATCCAGGTGGCCGGCCAGGTGGCGGGGAACATCAGCCACCCCGTCCAGACCTGGCTGGGAGCCTGCTCGTAGTTGCGGGCTACCGTGAAGTAGCTGAGGGCGGTCAAGGCAAGCGGGAGCACCCAGGCAAGTCTCGATCCGATGACGGCCCCAGCCAACAGCGCCAAGCCGGCGAGCCCGAGCAGGTCGCGGGCTAGCTCCAGCCCGCCGCGCTCCAGTGGCTGCAGGGGGATCACCAGCACCGCCAACAGTGCCCCACCGAACACGAGCGCAAAGGTGAGGGACAACTCCACTACACGCGTGGGACGGGGCGTGGAACCCTCGAGCTCGTCATCGACGCGATGGTGCCCCGGTGCCGCCAACACGGCCGCCAGCAACGCCCCGAGCACAATCGCGGGGATCCGCTCCTGATGCCCGAACTGCGGTTTGGCCTCCAGCCAGTGCGCGAAGTAGGCCCCGAGCAGGACCGCGAGAACGGTTCCCGGCGCCGCCCAACTCAGGCCACGCGCGCGTAGATAGTGCAACACGCGTCATTTCCTCAAGGCGTTGTCTGCTGCCACTGCCGCCGTCGGGTCGCAGGCGCGGGAAGCCGCGATGACCCGGCCTGCGAAGTCTCGACGTTGAGCGTCAGTAGCGTCCGTGAACAGGCCGGCGAGTTTTGGAAAGGACTCGCGAAGCCATTGACCACCGATGTTTCCTTGCTCCACCCAACCGGCCACCAACTCGACGCGGGGATCGAACATGTCTCCGGGGTCTCCGGCGACGAGTCCGCCCTCGTCGGTGTGGCAATACGAGGTGGGGCTGATAAAGCCCCACACGTTGACGTAAGCCTGCGGACCCCAACGCTCGTCCGGGTCACCCCAGGGGGTCACGTCCCCGCCGGTGGTGGGAAGCATGTCGCTCGGTCGCGATGCTGGGTCGCGGCGCGGTGGTCCCGCCCGGGTGGGAGCACCGTCGATGCCCTCGAACCTTGTCAGGACCTCACGGGCTTGTGTGGTGGCCTCATCGAGCAGGTGCCGGTGCTCTGCCAGTAAACAGACTCTCGGACCGTCGTCAGCCGTGCACGCCAGGTCTGGGTCTGGATCCTCCGGGTAGTCGGTACTTCCGCTCTCTACCGCGGCGACAGTCACCGGGAAGAGCAGGATCGTGCTCACGGCGCCGACCACTCCCGCGGTGAGCCAGGCGCTGCCCGCCGCGGGTCGTCGTTCGGCAGAGCCCAGCGCGAGCAACCCGATTGCGACGATCAGCAGACCGAGGCTGGACAGCATCAGGCCGTCAAGATCGAAAGCAAAGATCTCAGTGCCGCCGAGCCAGCCTCCGCCGAGTGTGACCGCCCGTTTGTCGTCGTTCCAGAGCACGAACCCGAGTACGAGGTAGCTGACCACGCCGGCCACGGGAGCGGCCACCCGCCACGACAACCAGCGGCCGATCAGGAAACCGAGCGCGCTGTAACTGAGCAATGCGGGCAACAGCCCGGCAACGTAAAGCAACGCAATGCTCAGGCCATAGCCACCTGTGACCAAGATGGTCCAACCAGCGCTGGCCAGGCCGACCAGTGCTCCGGCGTACGCCGCCACAGTGAGCGCCACGACCTCCGACGAGTGCCGGATCAGCGCGCTGCGCCTGGTCGAGTCGTGCAACTCCCCGACTCCGCTGCGACGAGACCGTCCGCCCTGCCACACTCCTAGGGCTACGGCCAGAGGCGCGAGCAAGATGAAGTTGTCGCGGAGATGGACGCCGAGCTGGTTCCAGCGAGTTCCCCAGTAGGCGCTATGCGACCACAGCAACACGCCGACCAGCACCGCGAACAGAACGAAGGCGAACAGGGGAGTGCCACGCCGGAGTTCCCGTAGGACCGTTCGTATCCAGCCCGTCACCGCAGGGTCTCCGTTTGGCGAGACCGCAGTGTGGTGGTGTAGCCGCGTTCCACCGCGCTGTCCCCGGGGGCGTTGGAGTCCTGACCCCGGGCGGTCAACTCGGCCGGTGTAGTGCGGCTGACCACTATGCCGTCGGTCAGGATCGTCACGTCGTCGCAGGCATGGGCGACATCCTCGACCAGATGGGTCGAGACCACGACACAGGCATCGACCCCGATCTCCCGCAACAGCTCACGGAACCGGACTCGCTGCTCGGGGTCCAGCCCGACGGTGGGCTCGTCCAACAACACCAGCCGCGGGTCGTTCACGATCGCCTGGGCCAGCCCGACTCGGCGCTGCATCCCGCCGGAAAGCCGCTTGAGCTTGGTGTCGGCCTTGTCCAAGAGATCTACGCGGTCCAAGGCGCGGTCGGCGGCCAACCGGAGGTCCTTGGTCGGGACCTTCTTGAGCCAGCCCAGGTACTCGACGTACTCCCGCGCCGTGAACCCTCGGTAGTAGCCGAAGGTTTGCGGCAGATAGCCGAGCCGCTCGCGTACCCAGCGCACGTCGGCTGCCCGCCCATAGGATTTGCCGAGCACCTCGACCTCGCCGGCATCGTGGCGCAGGGTGGAGGCAAGCACTCGGATCAGGGTGGACTTGCCTGCCCCGTTGGGACCCAGCATCCCGTGCACACCAGGCCCGTACTCCAGGTTGACTTCGCGCAAGATGTCATTGCCACCGAGCCGCACCCCGAGCCCGCTCAGCCGGATCGTCGCGGTAGTCATCGCATCCTCCCAGGTGTGTCGAAGCCGTCGAGGCGAGCCAGCAGCACGCCTGTGGCCACTACCAGCAGCGCAAGCCAGNAGGGTTGTGCCAGTGCGGTTCGGATCGATCAGAGGGCGAACAGGCGGGTCATCGTTGAGTCCGGCGTCATGGCCAGCCCCACCAGTAGCGCCCACCCGACCGACAGGCCGACCGCTGCTCGCTCGATACCGNAACCAGGAACCTAATGCCAGCGCTCCCACGCACAGCCCCAAGCCGGGCAGCAGCCAGGCCACCGGCCCGCTGCCGGTGGCCCACAGGCACGACACCACCACGGGGATCGCTACCGCCAAGATCACGGCGGTCCGCACCAGGATCAGTTCCAGTCCTCCTCGCGGAGTAACGCCCGCAGCCGAATCGCGGTCAGCCAGGCCGTATACCGCCGCGACCATCACGACCGGCACCACCGGAGAGAGAGCCAACAACCAAGTCAGCCCGAGCGAGGATGCGTGTGCGGGCACCGGCACCCGGCTCGCGAACGACAACACCAGCAGTCCGGCCAGTACCAGCCCAACCCAGGACCACCAGGGACCGAACACCCCCTGGACAACTCCGGAGCGCAGCCGCCACCCTGTCTGCGCTCTTTGTCTCTTGAGCTTGGGCTGTTGTTCCGGGCGGACGGGCAGTGCCATCGCCTCGCGGACCACGGCAAGCAGCGCGACATCGGCAGGGTCGAGTACGCGGGCCAAGACGTCGCGACATTGTCGGCAGACAGGAAGATGGGTCTCCACCGACCAAGCCACCGATGGTGCGGCGCGGTTCTCGACGTAGTCGCGCAAGGCGACAGGATCGGCATGCCAGGCAAGGTGCATGTGGTTCATGTTCACGACTCCTCCGCGAGTCTGTTCGGGTGTGTCAGGTGCTGCCGCAGTAGCGCTCGGGCACGCGAGGTGCGGGACTTGACCGTCCCTTCGGCAACCCCCAACAGCAGTGCCGCTTCGCGAGTGCTCAGGCCATCGACAACGGTGGCTTGCAGGGCAGCTGCGAGTTCAGGTGAAAGCTGCGATAGAGCAGTCTTCAGACGCGGATCCAAGACCTCACCGAGCACCTGGTCCTCACTCGATGCTGTCCGCGCGGCGGGCTCGGCATCGCTGGGAATGGCGATGGAATGGGCACGTCGCCGCGCGTCGATCAGGCGCCGTGAGGCGATCGTCCACAGCCAGGCTCCGGCATCACTGCCCCGAAACGAGGCCGCGTTGCGCCATGCCGCCAGGAAGGTCTCTTGAGTCAGATCGATCGCGTCATCGGGTGCGCGTCGTCGCAACCGCAACAGCAACCAGCCCGAATGACGACGCCACAGCTCATCGAACGCCGCCTCGTCCCCGGCAGCGACGCGCTTCAAGAGCTCGCCGTCGTCCACGCTGTCCACACTCCCACTTATCGCAGGAAGGGAGCATGCGGTTCCGGGGTCCTTGTTCTGTCAGCTCTACCGTGTCGTGAAGTCGAGGCCGAGGAGCGCGTTCTCGGTGACTTCGGGCAGTGCCGGGTGGATCCAGTACTGCTTGGTGGCGACCTCGCGGACGTCCAGGTCGAAGGCCATCACAGTGATCATCTGCTGGATCAAGGTGCTGGCCTGGGGGCCGAGATAGTGGGCGCCGAGCAGTCTGCCGGTGGCGCGATCGGCGATGAGTTTGGCCAAGCCAGTGGTGTCCTCCATGGCCCAGCCGTAGGCGACGTCTCCGTAGCTCTGCACCTTGACCGTGACGTCGTACCCCGCGGCGCGAGCCTCTTCCTCGGTCAGGCCCACAGAGGCGATCTGGGGGTGGGTGAAGACAGCAGCTGGGACGTGATCGTGCGGCATCGAGCGCAGGTCGTCGGAGTGGAGCAGGTTGTGCCGGACCGCGCGCATCTCGGCATTGGCGACATGCTTGAGCAGGTACGGCGAGGAGACGTCGCCGAACGCCCACACGCCGGGCGCGCTGGTGGAGCGGCCGTACTGATCGACCTCGACGCCGCCGGTGTCGGTCATGTCGATGCCGCCGGAGGCAAGGTCGAGCAGGTCGCCGTTGGGAGTGCGACCGGTGGCCACCAACAACACCTCGGCGGTGACGGTCGAGCCGTCGTCGAGACGTAGGGAGACACCCTGCTCGGATTCGTCGGCTCCGATGGCCTGGCGGCCAGACAGGATCGTGAACCGCTCGTCGGCGATGGTGTTGAAGCGCTCGCACAGGTCGGAGTCGAGGTGCCGCAGCAACGGTGAGCGGGACACGATGGTGACGTCGGTGCCCAGGGCATCGAAGACATGGGCGAACTCCATTGCGATGTATCCGCCGCCGATGATCACCATCGAGGTGGGGTGGTCAGGCAGCCGCATGATGTCTTCATTGGTGTGGAAGCGCACTCCGGAAGTGGCGATCGCCTCGGGGATCACGGGTCGTGAGCCGGCGGCGATGACCACCTGGTCGCCGGAGATCACCTTCTGCCGATCGCCCTGTCCCGTCCGCAGGGTCCGGTCGCCGACGAACACGGCGTGTTGGTCGTAGACGTCGATATTCGGTGTCTCGGGGCCGCGCCGGTACGCTTCGCCACCGGCTGCGATCGGGTCGATGCGCTGGTCGAAGATCCGCGCGACCATACTGCGCCAATCGACGACATTGACTTGGGCGTCGATGCCGAGGCGCTGCGATTCGGTTGTCTCCAACGCGACGTCGGCGGCGTAGACGTACATCTTGGTAGGGATGCACCCGACGTTGAGACAGGTTCCNCCGAACGTTGCTTCTTCGACGATTGCGATTGATCGGTCCTCGAATTCCGGCCCGGGGATCGAGTTGCCGGAGCCGGTGCCGATGATGACCAGGTCGTAGTGCTGGTCGACCATGATGTCGCGTGCGGGTGTGTTCATGAGTTCCTGTCCTCGCAACCGGATTCGGTCAGGCTGCGTAGGTCATCGACCCGCGAGCTTTGGACAAGCCTAGGATGCCATCGAACTCGGGGGCGTCGGGACGGATGATCTGTTCGGGCGCCGAGCTAGTTACATGACGAAGGCTGTGCTCAGGGGACGATCAGCAACTTGCCTGTGGTGCTGCGGCCGGCCATGTCGTTCAGAGCTGCGCCCGCGTCGGCGAGGGGATAGCGGCCGCCGATGTGGGGGCGCAGGGCTCCCTGAGCGCCGAGGTCGAGCACCACGGCGGCGCGACCCTGGGCCTCTGCAGGAGTGCGAGCATAATCCCGGCCCGCGGTACGGGTCAGATACCAGGAACCGGCGCCCAGATCGCGCGCGCCGAGGTCGCTCTCAGTGCCAGATGCCGATCCGTACAAGACCATCGCCCCACGTGCACGCAGCGTTGGCAGCAGCACGCGCGGCCACGACCCGCCGACTGCGTCGTAGACCGCGGCAACACCGTCGGGAACAAGCTCGCGGACCTGGTCGGCGAGGTTGTCGTCGTAGCTCAGGACGGTCTCTGCTCCAGCTTCGAGAGCTGTGGCCTGCTTCGCCTCCGACGAGGTGACACCTAGAACACGGACGCCGCGGTGAACGAGCAACTGGGTCAGCAAGACGCCGACGCCACCGGACGCGGCGGTGACCACTGCGACATCGCCGGCATCGAGCGGCCAGGCATCGGTAGCGAGATACTGCGCGGTGACTCCCTGGAACAGCAGGCTGGCAGCGCTCTCGTCGTCCAATGCATCGACGATCGGGAGGAAGTCGGTGGCGGCGGCGACCACTTCCTCGCCGTAGCTTCCCGGGACGCGGGACCAGGCGACGCGCTGTCCAGGCGTGAGGGTGTCGACGCCGTCGGCGACCTCGACCACCACACCTGCGCCTTCACTGCCAGGGACGCCTCGCGGCGGCGCCGGCACCCGGCCCTCGCGCTGCATGATCTCCCAGAAGTTGACGCCGGCGGCATTGACTCGGACCCTGGCTTGGCCGGCGGCCAGTTCAACAGCCGGCAGGTCCTGAACCTGCAGGGTCTTGTCGTCTTGAAGTACGGCGAAGCGGGGCATGGGGTTCCTCTCGATTGGTCGAACCTGGTGGCCGAACGTGGTGGTCAGTTGGGTGCTTGTGCTGCGAGCGTGGCGTCCGGCTTGCGTCCGGAGCCCTTCGCCCCGAACCCGCCGCGCAACCGGTAGGCAGCGTGCTCGAGCAAGTTCTTGCGTGGCGTTCGCCAGCATTTCAGGGCATGGTGCTCGTCGTGCATCAGGCAGATATTGCACGATACGCAGGCGGCGATGTCCTGCTTGCCGGATCTCAGTCGTTGGACCAGGTCAGGCTCACGGATCAGAGGGCGGGCCAGCGACACGAAATCGACGCTACCGTCGGCGACAAGTTGCCGCATGGTGGCGACCCGGCGCAGCCCACCGACCAGGATGACGTTGGTGTCGGCCGCGCGTCGGACGGCCTCGGCGAATGGCAGGAAGTACGCCTCGGGCTCGCCGGACTTGTACAGCCGATGCACGAGTAGGTCCTCCAGAGCGCGGCGCCGGTCGACGGCGATGTAGGCGCGGATCGAGGCGCTCACGTAGTCACTCATCAGGTTGGAGGAGACCTCGACGCCATCCAGGCCGGCTGCGACGAACCTGGCCACGCCTTCGGCGCCGGCGTCGATCTCCAGGCCACCGGGCTCCTCGACCATGTCGCGCAGGCCGACCTTCATCGTCAGTCCCGCCTGTGGCGTCAGTTCAGCCCGGATGGCTTCGATGACTGCTAGCGGGAAGCGGTCGCGCGCTTCCTGGGAGCCGCCCCATTCGTCGTTGCGGCGGTTGGTCAGCGGAGAGCGGAATTCGCTGATCAGGTAGCCGTTGGCACCGTGGATATGGACGCCGTCGAATCCTGCCTCCATCGCACGCCGAGCAGCAGAGCCGAAGGCAGCGATGGCNTCCTGNATCTCCTCAGGTCTCGCATCGGCGACTCGCCGACCGGTCATCACGTTGTCGACTGCCGAAGGCGCGAGTGGCTCGGTCGCAAATGACATCGACTGACTGCCGGCATGGGCGAGCTGGGCGAAGATCCGGCCTCCTTCGCGGTGGACCGCATCGGTCACCTTCCGGAAGCTGTCGAGGTTGCGATCGTCGTGCAGGCCGGCCTGCAGCGACCCGTAGCGGCCACGCGGATGGACGAAGATATGCCCGGTGAATGCCAAGCCGACGCCGCCCCTGGCCAGATCCCGGTGGAGCCGGACATACGTATCCGGCACCTGGCCGTCGCCGACTGCCATCGATTCACCCGTGCCTGCTCGGATGACGCGGTTGCGCAACTGCAGCGGACCGAGCGTCGCAGGTTGGAGCAGGTCCCGGTCGGCGGCTGTCACGCCGGCGCGTCGTCCGTGGGTGCAGTGACGTCGAAGACCGACATCAGCTGTGCCAGCGTGCGGT
Source organism: Nocardioidaceae bacterium (assembly GCA_013693815.1). Classification (GTDB taxonomy): domain Bacteria; phylum Actinomycetota; class Actinomycetes; order Propionibacteriales; family Nocardioidaceae; genus SSC3. The sequence goes on along the minus strand of CP059259.1, from coordinate 2,438,909 downwards.
AGTAGCCGACCAGTACCGTCAGGTCGACCAGTTGCTGTACCGAAAGCACCTCGGTGAAAGCGGCGTATTCCTGGTCGGTGACGTTCGACGAAGTCAGCAGCGTGCGGCACAGATCTGCCGCGGTCTGCTCCACGGGATCGTCGCTGGTAAAGCTGCCCAGNGAGATCTGCATCAGCTCCACGTCGGTCAGCCCCACTGCGCGCCCGACCCGTTCGTGCGCCCACCACTCGAAGCTGCTTCCGGTGGCATGAGCGACCTGGAGGATCGCGATCTCCCGGATTCGCGCCGACAAGTCGGTGTGGAAGCGAATCGTGGAACCGAGCTCTTGCAGCGAGACACCAACTCCCGGCGAGTGCAACATCACTCCGAACGGGCCGTGCAGGGTGCCGTCGTCGGCGGTGAGCGGGAAGTGCTGGACGCCCTTCCCGCGATCACCGCCCACGATCCCGTCGTAGACCACGCGCTGGGCGTCGTCCAGATCACCGGGAAGGAGCCGGGGAGCCGTTCGCTCACCGCGGCCCGCCCCGGGTCTCGTCGTACCACGGTCCCATCGGNNAGGCCAGGCTGGGAACGGTGGCGCTGCCTGGCTGCGGCGCTTGCGGCCGAAGAAGATCCAGCTCAACGCGAAACCGATCAGGCCACCGATAAGGGTGGTCCCAATNCGCTCCTTGAGGATCGGGAGCACCAACGACATCGCATTCATGCTGACGTCCTGGTTGGCGGCAGGGGCTGCGCCGAAGGACGCCGCCGGCGCTGATGTACCGGCGGAGCCGGCTGCACTGATGGCCGAAGCTGCTCCCGCGGGCGCAGTCGCGCCTGCGGGAGCCTCCAGCAGCGCGCCGATGTTGGCGGCGAACTGCCCGAGCAGCCGATTGCTGACATCGGCGATCGCGCCGCGTCCGAACTGCGCCATCCGGCCTGAGATCTCCAGGTCGGTGTCCAGCACGACTCGCGTCCGGGTATCGGTGACAGGCTCCAGCCGCGCATGGATGTTGGCGGAGGTGGCGGCCTGCCCCTTGGGGTCCTTGCCCGACGCCGAGATCACGGCGGTGTGGGCGGCATCGTCCTTGTGAGCGAAATGGGCCGACCCCTTGAAGTTGGCCCCGATCGGCCCGACCTTGATCTTGACGCTACCCAGGTAGTTCTCGCCGTCACGGCCCTCCATGACCGCGCCCGGAAGGCAGGGCATGACCTGCTCCAGGTCGGTCAGGAGCGTCCAAGTGCGTTCCAGGTCGGCATCGACCTCGAACTCGTTCTTCAGCTGCATGTGGTCTCTCTCCTGTCAGCTCGTCTGCCCGAGTCCTTCGATGACCTCGTCGGCGCCGCAGTCGAAGAATGCCATGATGCGACACGGACAGGCTTCGCCACCCTCGATCTTCCACGGGAAAGCGCCGATGATTGCCCGCCGGTTGAGCACCGACTTGAGGTCGCCACCGACATTCTCGGCATGGATGCAGCCGTCCTGGAAAGCCAGGTGATGCATCGGGAAGATGTCGGAGGTGATCTCCCGACCCGACATGTGGTGGGTGTAGGTGTACTCNCCGAAGAACTCCTTGTAGGACATCCCGACATGCTTCTCGAACTGCGCGAGCAGATCCGGACGCATGTTGCGGATCGTGGTGTTCATCGGGTGGTCGCCGGAGCCGGCATCGATACCCCACCAGCGGATCTCCATGTCGGCCATCCACTCGGCCAACCGAGCCGACCCGCCGGGGTGCATGGTGAAGTAACGAACCAGGTCCTGTCGCGGCATGTCCTGGTAGTAGTCGATGAACCCGGTGTGGATGATCAAGATGTCGCCCTTCTTGATCTCCACGTTACGGGTGATGTGCTCGGGCTCGATCAGGTCCCAGTCCGACACGACGTCGGAGACGTCGACGATCGCACCCGGGTGGATCAGCTTGTCCAACGGCAACGAGGCCATGTCCAAGCCACCATCGGTACCGTGCATCGGACCATCCAGATGAGTACCGGCATGCAGGGAGGACTCGATGCGCTGTGACACGATCTGGTTCGTCTGCAGGTTCTGGGTGTAATAGATCTTGTTGCCCGCATAACCAACCCAACCGGGCGTGTGAATGCTGTAGGGATGGGTCAGATCGACGATCCTCATGTGTGTCTCCGTATCAGTTGTTGTTATCGGTCTGGGTGGGTGCTCAAGAGCCTGCGCAGCAGCGCAGGACGGATCGGAACCGAGGTGATCGCGCCCGGTTGCCGCAGCGCGTCGTCGACGGCCGAGGCGATCGCGGCCGCCACGGCGGTGGTACCNCCTTCGCCGGCGCCCTTGACACCGAGCGGGTTGATCGGGCTGGGAGCGTCCTCGGTCAGCAGGATCTCCACGTCGGGCACCTCATGGGTGGTGGGGATGAGGTAGTCCATGAAGGTCGTGCACAGGGGAGTGCCATCGTCTGCGTAGAGGAACTCCTCGTAGATGGCGCCGCCGATGCCCTGGGCGACTCCTCCGGTGATCTGGCCCTCCACCAACGTCGGGTTGAGGGCGCGACCGACGTCGTAGCCCACGATGAAGCGCTCGATGATCAGTTGCCCCGTGCCGGGGTCGATGCGCACCACCGCAGCATGCAGACCGTAGGGATAGGTCATGTGGTCGCTGCGGAACCACCCGTCGGCCGACAGTCCGGGGTCCTCTTTCAAGAAACCGGCGTTCATCGGCTCCAGCATCCCGGCGATCCGGCCGAGAGTGAGTGATTGAGAGTGGTCCTCGATCAGCTGGACGGTGCCGTCGGCGATCTCGACCTCCTCGATGCTGACCTTGAAATGCTGTGCCGCTACCCGCTTCGCTTTCTCCGTGAGCGCCTCGCCGGCGTTGGCGGCCGCAGAGCCGGCCATCACCGAGAGCCGGGTCGCGAACGCACCGCGGCCGTACTCGAACTGATCGGTGCGACCCCGTACCACTCGGATCCCGCTGTGGGGAACCTGCAAGTAGTCGGCGACGATCTGGGCCAGGACGGTGTCGACACCCTGGCCGACCGACGAGGCGCCGCAGGTCAGGGTGACCTGGCCAGAGGTGTCCACCGATACCTTGGCGCCCTCCACCGGGCCGATGCCGCTCTTCTCGACGAAGTAGCCGAACCCGAAACCTATCACCTCGCCGGCAGCGCGCCGGGCGGTGACCTCCGCTTCGATCGCGGGGAAGTCGAACGTGGTGACCATCTTGTCCAGCAGCAACTCGTAGTCACCCGAGTCGTGCACGAGATGAGTTCCCATGGCTTGGATCGGCCGCTCGTAGGGCATCGCGTCGACGGGGATGAAATTCGTACGCCGGATCTCGATCCGATCCAGGCCGAGTTCGGCCGCAATGGTGTCGACAAGCCGCTCCCGGGCGAAGGTGCCCTCGTAGCGTCCAGGGGAGCGGTAGGTGCCNGTGGGGGTCTTGTTGGTGAGTCGGACGTGTGCGACGGCCCGGAAATTGGGGATGACGTAGGGCCCGGGCAACATCGAAGCCGTCAGCGAGGCCACGGTTGCGCCGTGAGTGCGGATGTAGGCGCCCTGGTCGAGTATGAAGGAGACCTCGAGTGCCTCGATCCAGCCGTCACTGACGCGCACCAAGGCCTTGAGCTGGTGATGTTGGGCGCGGGAGTGATTGAGAGCGACCAGGTTCTCCTGGCGGTCCTCCACCCACTTGATCGGCATCCGCAAGCGCATCGCTGCCAGCGTGACCAGAACGTCCTCTGGATAGAGCTCACCGCGAGGTCCGAAGCCGCCACCGACATGGGTCTCTCGCACCATCACCCGGTGTGGTGGCAGGCCTGCCATCTCGGCGATCGCCTCGCGATTCCAGAACGGCACCTTGGCCGCTCCGTCCACGATGAGAAGACCGTCTGCCTCGTCATAGGTTGCAACCAGGCCGCGGCACTCCATCGGCACACCGGTGTGCCGGCCGATGCGGGCGTCGAACTCGAAGAGACGATGAGTGCCGGCCTCGATCAGCGCATCGGCCCCTGTGAAGGCGGCGTCGACGTCGCCGTACTCCTCGCGGAAGATAGTGGCCTCGGAGTCCTGTGCGGGCAACTCGTGGCCCAGCCCGGCAGCCCAGGTGGCCTGCTCCGCATCGACCCACTCGATCGGGTCCAGGTCTGCGTCGATGCGCGCAGGCAATGACTCGATCTCCACTTCGACCAGCTCAGCGGCGTCCTCGGCGAGGTATGCCGACGTCGCGAACACGACAGCGACCGGCTCGCCGACATAGCGAACGATCTTGCGCGCCAGCACGGGCTGTCGGTACGGCAGCAGGTCGTCGCGAGGTGTCAGCCGGAACGAGATGGCCGGCAGGTCGGCGATGTCGGCATAGGACCAAGCCGCTACGACGCCGTCGAGGAGCAGCGCCTGGGAGACATCGACCGAGAGAATGCGACCGTGCGCCACCGGAGACCGGATCACCCGCATATGAAGCTCTCCGGCCCGTACGGTGTCCGCGGCGTAGCGCCCTGCGCCGCGAAGCAGCACAGGGTCCTCGATGCGGAGCGCGCGGGCGCCGATCATAGGCGGTCGTCCTCCTCGCCCTGGAGTACCCGCTGCGCACACAGAGTCGCTTTGATGATGTTCTGATAGCCCGTGCAGCGACACAGGTTCGAGGAAAGCACGTCACGCAACTCCTCCTCGCTGGCGTCGGGTTGTGCTTCCAGATGGCCTGCGATCAGCGTGAGGAATCCGGGCGTGCAGAAGCCACACTGCAGGCCGTGGTTCTCCCAGAACGCCTGCTGTACCGGGTGGAGGGTCTCGTCGTCGGGCGCGAGTCCCTCCACGGTGCGCACCGATGCGTCCTCTGCCTGGACTGCGAACATCAGGCAGGCCCGGATCGGCTGTCCGTCGAGGAGTACCGTGCAGGCTCCGCAGACACCGTGCTCACAGCCCAGGTGCGTGCCGGTCAGACCGCAGTCTTCGCGGAGTGCGTCGGCAAGAGTGCGGCGCGGCTCGACCCGGATGTCATAGCGTTCGCCGTTGACGTAAAGACGTAAGGGGACGGTGAGCTCGGTCATGAGACGGTCTCTTTCTCCAGTGCGTCTTGGGTCGGGGTGGCACCGTTGGTCAGATCAACCACGATGTCGCTGTGGTTTCGGATCGCGGTGCGGATCCGGTGCGGTGTCGCCGGTAGGTGGAATACCCCGACTCCGAAGGGTAGTAACGCATCGCTGATGGCGTTGGCGACCGCTGCCGGTGCGCCGATCGTGCCGCCTTCGCCGACGCCTTTGGCCCCGGTCAGGGAAGCGGGCGAGATCGTCTCGAGGTGGACGATGTCGATGTCGGGGACCTCGGCGACGGTGGGCGGCAGGTAGTCCATCAACGAGGTGGTGACCAGGACTCCGCGCTCGTCGTAGATCAGCTCCTCGTACAGCGCATTGGCGATGCCTTGCACGATGCCGCCGGTGATCTGGCCATCCACGATCGCGGGGTTGATCAATCGGCCGGCATCCTCGGCGACCAGGAAGCGGGTGATCTCCACCCGGCCGGTCATCGGGTCGACCTCGACCTCGGCGACATGGCAGGCGTTGGCGAACGTACCGGTCGGGTCGTAGAGACCGACCGATTCCAGCGCGGGCTCGCCTTTGTCGGGAATCAGCTGGGAGGCGTGGTAGGTATCGCGAGCGAGTACGGGGATGGGCACCGCCTCGCCGTCGTCGCGCCGGCGTGCCTGACCGTCGACGAGGTCGATGTCCGAGGGCAGGCAGTCGAGCCGGTCCGCGGCCAGTGTCCGGAGCCGCTCAGCGACCTCCTGGGCCGCCATGAGCGAGGCGCCACCGGCGATCACCATCGCCCGGCTGGCGAAGCTGCCCCAGCCGTAGGGNGTGAGGTCGGTGTCGCTCGCTATCACGCGGACCTGGTGTGGTTCGAGCCCGAGCTGGTCGCAAACGAGCTGGGCAAGGGAGGTCTTCAGTCCCTGTCCGTGCGGGGAGGCTCCGATCCGCAGTGTCACGCTCCCGGACGGGTCCATCGTGAGCACGACCCGCTCGAACCCCGGGGTCATCACGGCGGCGGCCTGGTCCTTTCGGAGGTCGAACGGCCGCGATCTGGCAGCGAAGGCCGGCGTGCCGTAGCCGGTGCGCTCGGCGAAGCTGGAGAAACCGATGCCGAGGTAGCGGCCCTGCTGTCGTGCCTTGGCTTGGCGGACCCTGAAGTCACCCAGGTCGGCCAGCTGAGCGGCCGCCTGGAGTGTCTCCACATGCGAGGCCACATCGAGTATCAGTCCGCTCGGGGCACGATGGGGGAACTCGGTGATGAGGTTCGTTTCCCGCACAGCAATAGGATCCAGACCCAGCTCGGCCGCGGCGACGTCGAGCAGTCGCTCCATCGCGAGCACCTGCATCGGGCGGGAAACGCCGCGATAGGGGGCGATGGGGCATTTGTTGGTGACGATCGCCCGGGAGCGCACGGAGTATTCCTGCACTTTGTAAGGTCCCGGTAGCTCCGCCATCGCCATCAGCGGCTCCACGCCCCAGGTGACCGGGTAGCAGCAGTAGGCACCGACATCGCAGAGCAGATCACCGCGCAGCGCGATCAACTCACCGGCCGAGGTGAATGCCCCNTCAATGTCATAGACCTGCTCGCGGCTGTGCCACGCAGCCATGAAGTTCTCTTCGCGGGTTTCGATCCACGCGATGTTTCGCCGTAGCCGGCGCGATGCCCACACCAGCGCGACGTCCTCGCGGGCCAGGGTCATCTTGGCGCCGAAGCCTCCGCCGACGTCGGGGGCCACCACACGCAGATTGTCCTCGGGGATACCGAGGCAGTCTGCGATGGCGGTGCGCGTCACGTGCGGCATCTGCAGTGTGGCGTGCAGGGTGCTTCTCCCACTGCCGCGGTCGTAGGCCGCATGTGCGGCGCGCGCCTCCAGTGGCATTGCGCTCTGGCGAGCGGAACTGACCTGGATCTTGACGATGTGGTCGGCCCGATCGACTGCGGCGTCGAACCCGTCGGTGTGAATCCGGCCGTCGACGACGGTGTTGGGGTCGTTCGGGTGGTCCTCGGGGATCGAGTCGTGAACCAGCGGAGCTCCCGGCGAAAGCGCCTGGGCGGCAGAGAGCACGGCGGGTAGCGGTTCGATGTCGAACTCGATCAACTCGACGGCGTCCTCTGCCTCCGCTTCGGAGGAGGCCAGGACCAAAGCGATCGGCTCTCCGACGAATCGGACCACGTCGGTGGCCAGGATCGGGGTGTCCACCTCGACGAAATCCGGGCGATGCAGCGACGAGCGGATGGGTTGGACGTCGGTCAGATCGGCCGCGGTGAAAATGGTGATGCCGGGAGGCGCGGTTACCGACTGCAGGCGCCCCGAGGAGTAAGGGCTGCGCACGAACTTGGCGTAGAGACGAGTGCGGTCACGGGCGGCGACATCGGCGACGTAGTTCCCCCAGCCTCGCACGATGGCCGGGTCCTCGAGCCGGGGCAGTGCGCGTCCTGTCCACGTCGGCGGTTCAACGTGCGCGCTCATCACCCAGCCTCGGTCTTCCGCACCTGTTCGTGGGCCTGCTTCTGGGCTTGACCGAGAGCGCGAGGGAGCAGCGCCCGGACCAGGTCGCGTCGGTATGCCGCATCGCCGTGGGCATCGCTGGGCGGGTCGACTTCCTCGGCCGCGGCCTCGGCCGCAGCCGTGACTGCATCGGGCGACCACGTGGCACCGCGGAGCGCGGATTCGGCGGCGGCACTGCGGAACGGGACTTCGCTCACCCCGCCGATACAGACTCGCGCTTCGGTGATGGTGTCGTCGACCACCTGGACAGCGGCGGTAGCGGTGACGATGCCGAAGTCTCCGGCGCGGCGCGCGAACTCGGCGATGCCGGCGACCCAGTTGTCGTCGAGAATCGGGAGCGAGACCGAGGTGAGAATCTCGTCGGGTTCCAGCGCTGTGGTGAAGATTGCCTGGAAGAAGTCGGCAGCGGGAATCACCCGGGTGCCTCGGGCGGTGCTCTGGGCAGTCATCTCGGCGTCGAGAAGGGTGGAAACAAGGCACCACTCGGAGGCTGCGTCGCAGTGGGCGATCGAGCCACCGAAGGTGCCCCGAGTGCGGATGGGCAGGTGGCCGACATGAGAGGCAGCCTCGCGCAGCAGATTGCCCAGCGGTCCTGGCTGGTCGGTGTATTGGACCGATAGATGCCTGGTCCGGGCACCGATTCGGAGCCGGTCGCCTTGGACCTCGAAGCCGTCCAGGTCAGGGATCTTGTTGATGTCGACGATGCGCTCCGGGCGAGCGAGCCGGAAGTTCATCATCGGCACCAGGCTCTGTCCGCCAGCCAGCACCTTGCTGTAGTCGGGGTCCTGTGCGAGGGCGTCCAGGGCTCCGGCCAGGGTGTCAGGGCAGACGTACTCGAAGGGACTCGGTTTCACAGTGTCTCCCTCCGTAGTGAAGCCCGTAGACATCGGTACGACGATCCTCTCGCGGCCTGATCGTCTCGCTGCGGACGCGCGCAGCACGCACGGCGTCGAGATCAATAGTGGCAAGTGCCGAGTCGGATCGAGTGCGGGAGAGTGGCCCGACCAGAATCTCGCCGTACGCATCGCACGCGATCGATCCGCCCAGAGTCGCAGGCCCGCCATGGGAGGCGCCGGCGACCTGAGACACCGCGACCACGGCGACCTGGTCGAGGTTGGCCTGAGCCAGCACCGAATCGACGTGCCGGGTTGCTCCCTCGGTTGGCACGGTCCGATCGAAACCGCCTACCCAGGCAGCGGGTGCGATCACGATCTCGGCGCCGCGCAACGACATCGAGCGCATCACCTCGACGAAACGCAGGTCGTAGCAGATGCAGACCCCGATGCGCCCGAAGGCCGTGTCGGCAACCGGGAGGCCGAGATCGCCGGGNGAGTAGGCGTTCTTCTCCTGGTCGAAAAGGTGGAGCTTGCGATAGTGCAGGATCGGCCCTTGGCCGCTGACGACGACGACTGTGTTGAACAACGCGTCACCGGAGCGTTCGCAAAACCCGAATGCGATCAGGCCGTCGTGGGCGCCGGCCAGTTCGGTGAAAGTGGCAACCGATCGGCCGTCCAGCGGCTCGGCGACCTCGGCTGCAATAACGGGATCGATGACGTACCCGCTCACCACGAGCTCCGGTAACACGACGAGGTTGGCGCCGTCGTCGAACGCGGCTTCGGCGCGGTGCCGGGCGAGTTCGAGATTCTGCTCTGGCTGTCCCGCGACGACGTCGACCTGCTCGAGGGCAACGGTGGTCATGCTGGGGAACGCGACCATCGCGTCAGTCGTTCCCGGAACAGCGGGGAGGGCGTCGACGTCGACTCCGGCAGCGCGCAGCATGTCGACATCGGCCGGGCACGGTCCGCCGACGCTGACCACGCGCTCGCCCTTGTCCGCCGCAACGGCATGCCAGAAACCGATCTCGATGTGCACGGTGTCACCTGGACCGAAATCGAAGCTCTCGCCGGTCGTGACGTTCTCCGCAGTGCCGTGACCTTCGAGAATGTGAATGGTGTCCTCGGAGATGGCGTGTACGTGCTCCTTGTTGCGCTCGCCCGGCTCCAGCACGACATAGTTCATGTTCGCGGTAATCGCGCCCTCGCCCAGCCAGATCACCAAGCGTGCGTCGTTGGAGATGAAGGGCACCAACAGACCAGGCCGGTCACGGTGATAGGTGCGCACCAGCGGCTCCGTACCCGCGACAGCGTGATGGGAGCCGAGCTCCTCGTCCACAGGCGAGGGTCCGCCGACCAGTCGCGCGCCGGTTACCGATCCCAGGGTGTAAACCGCGCCCGCATGTGCATGCAGCATGGATCCCTCGCCCAGCTGATGCCGGACCTCGCGATCGGCGAGCTGTTCGATCAGATCTACGTTGCCGTTGGCGACGTAGTAAACCGCTTCACCCGCATGGCTCAGTGGCTTGGTAGTGGCGTTCTCGCCCAGCGAGATGTCGTACAAGCTGCGGCATTTCGCACCCACGCCGGACCCGATCATCTCGCGCCAGGTGCCGTTCTCGACCAAGCCCAGATCGGCTCCCCACTGGTCGGGTGAGATCACGCGCAGGCCTGTTGAGGTAGTCGGTTCGTGTATCACCCTCCGAAGGTAACATTCAATGAGGTCAAAGTCATCCAGCCCAATTGAATCTTGCTCCGAGCTGTACCCGGTCCTCGAACCAGCGTCGGAGTTTGGTATCGGTTCGCTGGAGCCAGCCACTCCGATGAGCCACCTCGCTGTGGATCGCCACACTGACGCAGGCTACTCGCGTCCTTAGGTTTGTGACATGACGCGTCCCGTCCCGTCCGACGAGTCCTCCTGGGCCGACAACACCAAATGGAGAATCTGAAAATGCCCGTGGTTATCAGCAGCGAACGTATCCCGCAGCCGAAGGCGAACTACTCGCAGGGAATGCGTCTGGGAGACCTTCTCTTCCCCGCCGGTCAGCTCGCGAGTGACTTCAAGACCGGGGTACCGGAAGACCTGCGGGTCCCGGCCGAGTATCCCTACTACGGTTCTGCGATCAAGCGTCAGACCCGCTACATCCTGGAGAACATCGCAGCACTCCTCGAAGACAACGGCAGCAACCTCGCCCACGTCGTGAAGGCGCAGGTGTTCCTGACCGACGCGAATGAGTTCAGCGGTTTCGACGAGGTCTGGAAAGAGTTCTTCGGGGACAATCCGCCGCCGCGCACGACGGTCGAGGTCGGGCCGATCGGGCTGTTGATCCCCGGCACGGTGGTTGAGATCGATGTCATCGCTGTTCCCATCGATGGCGAGAGCGAGATCGTTCACATCACCAGCGATCAGGTTCCGTCGCCGCGTGCCGGCTATACGCAGTGCACTCGGTACGGTAAGTGGATCTTCCCGGCAGGTCAGATCGCCAGTGACTTCAGCACCGCCGGGGTGCCGGACGAGGCGAAGGTCGACGAGGCATTCCCGTACTACGGCTCCGATATCGAGGCGCAGACGCGGTTCACGTTGACGAATCTCAAGAGCATCATCGAGGAGGCGGGCGGCGACCTGGAGCACGTCGTGAAGGCCCAAGTCTTCCTGAAGGACCTCAACGACTTCCACGGGTTCGACTCCGTGTGGCGTGAGTTCTTCGGCGACACCCCGCCCCCGCGTACGACCTTGCAGATCTCCGAGCTCCTCGTCGCGGGCACCCTGGTTGAGATCGACCTGATCGCCGTCACCAAGGACACGGTGGTGGAGCGGGTCTCGACTGCAGATGCGCCGCGTCCCTTGGCGAACTATGTCCAGGCTGTCAAGGTCGACGACATGGTGTTTCTCGCCGGCCAGCTCGCAAGCGATTTCACCACCGGCGTCGCGCCCGAGGCTCAGGTCAACCCGGCCTTTCCTNTCTATGCCTCGGCGATCGAGAAGCAGACCGACTACATACTGAAGAACTGCGACACAGTCCTGGGTGCTTGCGGATCAGACCTGACCAAGACCGTCAAGGCTCAGGTCTTCCACACCGACCTGACCGACTTCCACGGCATGGACAAGGTCTGGCGCCGTTGGTTCCAGGTTCCCCCACCTCGCACCACGGTCGAGCTTGCCGGCGACGGCTTGCTCATTCCAGGCACGATCGTCGAGATCGACCTGATCGCGTCGCTGGACTGAGGCTGGGGCGTCGCGAGATCAGGAGACCAGATGACCAGTCTTTCAACGGTGCCCGGCGTCATCGACGTCCACGCTCACTGGCTTCCGGAGAAGTTGTACTCGATGCCACCCGGCTCACCGGTTCCGCCGATGCATGTCGTCGACGGTCAGCTGTATCTCGGCGAGCTGCCACTATCGATCGCTGCAGAGGCCATGAGCGACCTTGCCTCGATCGTCGCCGACAGCGACGCTGCCGACATCGGCACTCGCATTCTGTCGGCTCCGCCGTTCGCGTTTCCGATCGGATGTGGTGGTGAGGCGGACGAGTACATCGGGAACTTCAACGATCTGCTCGCCGAAGTCGCTCGGGACAGCGCGGGCCGATTTCTCGGGCTCGGCCTCGTCCGGCTGGACGACATCGACGCGATTCGCGTCACGATGAGTGAGCTCGCCGGGAGCAAGGGGATGGTCGGAGTCGCAGTGCCTCCCTTGGTCGACGGCGCTTCGTACGACCGTGGCGTGTTGCGGGACCTACTCAGGGCGGCAGTGGAGTTCGACCTCGCCGTCCTGGTGCACCCCATGCAGCTGTTCCGGCCTGAGTGGTCGAGCTACTACATGACGAATCTGGTCGGAAACCCAGTGGAGTCCGCCACTGCGATCGGTAGCGTCGTGCTCGGCGGCGTCATCGACGAACTGCCGGACCTGCGGATCTGCTTCGTGCACGGAGCGGGCTGTGCCCCGGCGCTGTTGGGCCGCTGGGATCACGGGTGGGATGAGCGGGCCGACGTCAGCGCTGCTACCGGCACGCGACCCTCGCAGGCTTTCCGGTCCTTGTTCGCCGACACGCTCAGCCACGACGACGACGCGCTGACCCTGCTCCGGGCAAAGGCCGACCCGGGCAGGTTGGTGTGTGGCAGCGACTATCCGTTCGATATGGCTGAGAAGCAACCGGTGCGGGTAGCGATCAAGAACGGTCTCGACGCCGACATGCTCGAAGCGAACGCTCGACGCTTTATCGGTCTATAGACAGATCGGCTCGTCGGACTCGGAGTGCAGCCGAAGAGCGGTCTGTTGAGCTCGGTTGGTTCTGCGCGCGAGAATCGGATGGTGTCCACGGAGGTAGATCTTCAGCACTGGTTACGGTGCATCGCCGAGATCGCTGCTGCAGTGAACAAACCCGCGTCGCTGTCGGATCTGCTCGACCTCATTGCGCGTACGCCTTGTGAGCTCATGGGATATGAGATCTGTGCTGTCTTCCTCCCTGATCGAGAGCGCGGTGTGTTGATCATCGAGGGAAGCTACGGACTTGGCGCCGACTACATCGCGAGTGTCAACTCCGATCATCCCATTGTCATCCGAGGTGGCGAGGACGCTGCGCCGTCGAGCCGCGCTTTCTTGTCACGCGAAGCACTGCAAGTCAGCGACATCTCGGTCGACCCCGCATTCAAGCCGTGGGGTGGCGTCGCTCGAGAGCAGGGCTTCAACTCGATGATCTCGGTCCCGATCATCGTTTCCGACGACGTGCTGGGAACGCTCAATTGCTACTCAGTTGCACGCCATTTCTTCTCCGATGGAGAGGTGGCTCTCTTGTCGACGCTTGCCGACCAAGCGGGCACTGCGATCAACTCCGCGCGCTGGCGCGCAGATGAGGAGCGCAAGCGATACGAGTTACAGCAGCTCAACAGCTCCTTGGAGACTCAGCATGCGCTCTTGCAGCAAGGCGAGCAGATTCACCAGCAGTTCACCGACATCGCCCTGGGTTCGGGTGGCGCCACGGCGATAGCCAAGGCTTTGTCCGCTCTGCTCCACCGACCGGTGGTTATCGAGGGACAGGCCGGGGCCGTCTTGGCGCGCGATGACTGCGGCGGGCCTGCTTTGAACGTCCCCTCCCCGGAGGAACGTGAGCATGCTGACCCGGCTGGTTGGGGTGGGGTGCGCTGCCTCNGGGGTGCCATCGTCGAGATACCGGCCTGGGAGCGAGCTGACGCGCCGGTTCCCTGGATCTTCGTTCCGGTTTCCGTCGGCGGTGAGACCGTCGCCGGCATCTGGCTGGCCGCGCGCGAAAAGGACCTTGGTCCACTTGACCATCGGGCACTGGAACAAGCCTCGACAGTCCTGATCCTGGAAACTCTCCGCTCCCGCGCCGCACTCGATGTCGAGTGGCGCATGTCAGGCGAAATAGTCGTCGACTTGATCATGGCGCGTGGAGGACCTGTAGAGACTATCTGGGCGCGTGCCAATCGCCTGGGGCATGACCTGTCGACCNCGCACGCGGTTGTGGTGATCAAGGCTGACCAGGGCAGGCATCTGTCGGCCTCGCGGGTCATGAATGCGGTGCGCAGCGTATGCGACGGGATTCGACCGCGACCTTTGATGGCGAGTGTCGGCGAGTACATCGTGGCGCTCTTGCCTGCCGAGCTGAACGACGACAGCGGGATCGACGACCTGAAGATGGTCGCTGATCGGATTCGCGCGACGGTACGAAGGACGCAAAACGAGACTACGGTTTGCGTCGGGATCTCCGCGGTGTGTAGTTCTCCTGAGGACTACCCGGCGGCGTACCGGACAGCACGGGGAGCAGTGGAGATCACCCGGGTTCGGACGGGGCCGGACACGACCGTCGAGGTCAGTGACCTCGGGGTGTACGGATTGTTGTTGCAGCTCGACGACCCGCACGAGCTCAGTCGATTTTCGGAGCAGATCTTGGGCCCGCTTCGAAACTACGATCGCGAGCGCAACACCTCACTGGTGGATACATTGTCGTGCTATTTACGCCACGACCTCAGTACCGCTCGAGCCGCTGAAGCGCTGTACGTGCATCCGAACACGATCACGCTGCGCATCCGGCGGATCGAAGCCTTGCTCGATCGGTCGCTCGCCGACGCCGAGGACGTTGTACAGCTCACGATGGCGATCATGGTCGACAGGGTCGCTGCAATCTCCGACTGAGCAAAGAGCAGCGGACCGAGCGACATGTGCCGAGCACCTGAGTCGCGTCGTCATCATGTGGCTACAGCCATTGGTGTGATCTCCGCAGCGTTTTGAGAATGGGAAGTACCTCGGAATACCCAATGGGAGCTTTCACATGACACCATCGCGGCCACGCGCCCTGGTTATCGGCGGCTCGATCGGCGGCTTGACCGCGGCACTACGGTTGCGCGAAGTCGGTTTCGATGTTGACCTCTACGAGCGCACCGGTACGTTTCTCGACGGACGTGGATCGGGCATCGTGCTGCAGCCCGACACGGTGCGTTGGGTCGTCGAACGACACTCCGACGTTCGGCTCAACGATGTGAGCACTGTCTCCCGCTGTCTGCGGTACCTGGCCCGCGATGGCGGGGTCGAGCACGAGGAGGAGATGACCTGGCGATTCACATCGTGGACCACCTTCTATCGAGTGCTTCTCGACGACTTCGGCCGTGATCGGTACCACCTGNGGGAATTCGCGGTAGGCGTCCGATCAGATGAGGACACGGCGACGGTTCGGTTCGTGAGCGGCAGGGTCGAGCAGGCCGACCTGGTGGTCTTCGCCGACGGGATCTCCTCGACTGGCCGTCGCCGGCTCATGCCCGAGGTCGACTTCGAGTACTCGGGGTACGTGGGTTGGCGGGGGACAGTTCCCGAGGATCGGGTATCGGCATCGACCCACGCTTTACTCGCCGACGCCCTCAGTTACTCGGTCGCGCCGCACACTCAGATCTGCATGTACCCGATCCCTGGCTCGAACGGCGAGGTCGATGAGGGAAAGCGGCTCTTGAACTACGTCTGGTACCGCAATGTGGCAGAGGGACCCGCGCTCGATGAGCTGATGACGGACACGGCAGGCTTCGCCAGGCCTATATCACTACACCCTGGTCGGGTTCAGCAGCGATTCGTCGATGAGATGCGTGATGCCGCTGGTCGCATCCTGGCTCCCGCTGCTGCTGAGCTCATCGGCCTGACCGAGCAGCCATACCTCCAGGTCATCGGCGATGTCCGGGTGCCTCAGATGGCGTTCGGGCGGATCGCGGTCCTAGGCGATGCCGCGTTCGCCGCGCGACCGCACGCAGCGGCTGGTACAGCCAAGGCGGCAGCGGATGCGTGGGCGCTGGCTGCAGCGTTGGAAGAAACCGACGGCAATGTTCCAGCTGCGCTGAAGGTGTGGGAGGTCGACCAACTCCGCATCGGTGCGTCGCTGGTCGATCGCGTGCAAGCGATGGGACGCCGATCCCAGTTCACCTGCGATTGGGATCCCAAGGATCCGGACCTCCACTTCGGGCTGTATGGCCCGGATCTATAACGAAAGCTTCACGAAAGGACAACACCAGACCAGGGACGCCAGTTTTCTCCGAGACCTACCCCTTGCCGGCACCGTGGTGGGCGCGGACTTTGCAGGATGGGACGAGCAAGTCCGGCAGGAGTTCGAAGATCACGCATTCGACGGACGGGTCGGCTCTCGTCTCCTCAGTGAGAACGACCGCGTTCGAGTGTGGGAGATCCGGCTTCAGCCGGGACAGCGCTGGCACGCCCACCGCCATGTTCTGGACTACTTCTGGACCGCAGTCAATGCTGGGCGCAGTCGACAGAGGACCTTCGACGGAACTACTCGCGAAGTCTCCTATGCAGCAGGGGAGACACGGCACTTTCACTTCGGCCCGGGCGAGTTCTTGCTGCATGACATCGAGAACATCGGCACCGACGAGCTCGTGTTCACGACTGTCGAGCACCTCGACAGTGATAACAGCCCGCTACCTGTCTCCTAGTCACCCTCTTGTGACCGAGCATCGTCCCGGGTTAGTCTTCAAGCAGATTGAAATAGGTTTTGCACACATCGTTGCGCACTCATCGAGGTGCACAACGTCAATCACCTCCCGTATAACGCGGCCGCGGTCGCTTCACGACAAGAAACTCACTGCAAACGATTCTGGAGTGGTCTATGAAGTCACATCTGATTCCGGCGGCGATCGGCGTATCGCTCGTCCTCGCGCTGTCGGCCTGCGCCTCTGACGGCGAATCGAAGGGCGACAACGGCTCGTCTGCCGACGGCGACATCGTCTTCGGGCAGTTGATCGGGGTGTCGGGTGACTACGCTCCCTTCACGCCTCCCGCGAACGCTGCAGCCGAGATCGCCGTGGAGGAGATCAACGCCGCCGGTGGTGTGCTGGGCAAGCAGGTCAAGCTGGTCATCGAGGACAACCGCTCGACCGTCGACGGCGCAGTGGCGGGCTTCTCCAAGCTGACCACGGTCAGCAACATCACCGTGCTCGGTGGTATGGAGTCCGACGGCCAGGTCGCGCTCTTCGACCAGATCCACCAGCGCGAGCTACCCAACATCTGCCCGTCCTGCGGTACCACCTTCCTGGATGACAAGGGCGGCAAGTTCTCCTTCCGCATCACCGCGTCCGACAGCGACGCCGGAATCATCGTGGCCCAGGTGATGCGTGACGCGAACGTGAAGAAACTGGCCATGATCGTGCAGAACACCGAGGGCGCTTCCGGTCCGGCAGAGGTCGCCCAAGAGGCCTTCGAGAGGGCAGGCGGCGAGGTCACCTCGGTCTCGATCGAGCCAGGCGCCTCGTCGTACAACAGCGAGGTGGCGAATGCGTTCAAGAGCAAGCCGGAGGCTCTCTACCTGGCTGCCGGTGTCGAGGCAGGTCTGCCGATTCTGCGCGAGATCGACCGACGCGGTTACGACGTACCGATCTTCGTCTCGCCGGATCTGATCACCGACGAGATCGCCAAGGTGCCCAACGCCGACCAGATCTCGGCCGCGCTGACCGCGTTCGACACCGAGTCTCCTGCGTACAAGTCGTTCGCTGAGCGCTTCCGCGCCAAGACCGGCGGTGAGCCCGAGTCGGGTATGTACGACGCCAATGCCTACGACCAGTTCATTATCCACGCGCTGGCTATCGAAGCGGCCAAGAGCACCAAGGGCGCTGACATCGCGGGCAAGATCATCGACGTCGCGAGCGCTCCCGGTAAGAAGGTCTACTCCTTCGAAGAGGGCAAGGCAGCACTGGAGGCCGGTGAGGACATCGACTTCGAAGGCGCTTCCAGCTCCTTGGACCTCAACGAGTTCGGGAACCTCATGTCGCCGCTGCTGTCCGTACTGACGATTCAGAACGGCGCCTGGGTGCCGGGCGAGCAGGTCGAGGTCGACCCGTCGCTGCGCGGCTAGGAGCACCCCTTGCAAAACGTAGTCTTCGGACTTCTGACCGGCGCGATGCTGGCGGTCGCGACCTCGGGGTTCGCGCTGCTGCGCAACACCGAGCGGTTCCTGCATATCGCCCACGGCCAGTTCATGGCTTTCGGGGCGCTGCTGGCACTCGCGCTGGCCGACCAGGTAGGGGTGGTGGCTGGGATTGCTTTGGCGATTCCAGCCACCGCCCTACTCGGGNTCGCCTGCGGCAAGCTCCTCTTCGAGCCGGTCCGGCACCAAGGCGGCAATGTTTTGCTGTTCACTTCGGTCGGTCTGGCCTTCGTGGTCTACGCGGTCATGATCGCGATCTTCGGTACCGACCTGCGAGTCTTCGACATCAGGCTGGGCGATGCTCGCGACATCGGACCGGTGTCGATCGCGCCGGGTGAGGTGGTCCTGCTGCTCGTCGCAGTCGTGGTCATCGCAGGCCTCTGGCTGGTGCTGAGTCGATCGTCGATCGGTCGTGACGTCCGGGCGGTCGCCTCCAACCGGGAGCTCGCGCAGATTCGCGGGGTGGCGATCGGGCGCGTCAGCACAGCGGTATGGGCGCTCGCCTCGGGCCTGGCCGCCATCGCGGGGATCATGACCGCGGTGCTCGGCTCGGTCTCGACGGAATCGGGATGGAGCTACATCCTTCTCGTGCTCGCCGCGGCTGTACTCGGTGGCACCGGCAACATCCTCGGCGTCGTCGGGGCGGCGATGATCCTCGGTCTCGTCATGGACGTGAGCGCTTTGTGGATCGACACCACCTATCGCCCCGTTGTCGCTTTCGCGATCCTGATCGGGGTATTGCTGGTGCGTCCGCAAGGGCTGTTCTCCTTCGCTGCGCGAAAAGAGGCAACCGGATGATCTCGATCGAGTTCCTCACCACGATCGCCACACTGGCGTTCGTCTACGCGATGGCCAACCAACTGCTCAACATCGAGGCCGGCTGGGGAGGCATGTGGGATCTCGGCATCGCCGGCCTGATTGCCGTCGGCGCCTACTCCTATGTGTTGCTGACCACGGCGACCGACGCCTACACGCCGGGTCTCGGCCTGCCGGTTCTGGTGGGCATGCTGGGAGCCGGAGTGATCACCGGGCTGGTGGCGCTGGTGATCGGCTGGCCGGCGCTGCGATTACGTGGCGAGTACTTCCTCATCACGACGTTCGCGTTCGCCGAGATCCTGCGCCAGCTCATCATCATCAACCGCGATCTCACCGGCGGAACGTTCGGACTGACCTCGGTGACCAAGCCGCTGGAGGCCGAGTTCACCTTCGAGGCCTATCCCTACGTTCGCCTCGTCCTGGCCATCGTGTTGACCGGCGTGATCTGGATGATCTGCTCGCGTATCGCAACCTCGTCCTACGGCGCGAGCTTGCGAGCTGCGCGCGACAACGAGCCACTGGCGATGGCGATGGGCAAGTCCATCAAGACGTTGCGACTGTCGACCTATGCTTTCGTCGGCCTGCTCGCCGGCTTGTTCGTCGGTCCGGCCTACGCCTGGTTCCTCGGCGCGTTGGTGCCCTCCATCTTCACCTCGAGCCTGACCTTCACCATCTGGGCAGGTCTGGTCATCGGTGGAATCGGTAGCCGGTTCGGTCCCATCCTCGGGGCGCTGACGCTGACCGCGGTCAGCGAGCTGGTCCGACTGATCGAGGTCTCGCCTCAGCACGCGAACTGGCTTTCGGCGGTTCACCCGCTACTGGTCGGCGTGCTGCTCATCGCCGTACTGCGTTGGCGGCCGGATGGTCTGTTGTCCGAGCGGGCGACCTTCGCTCGGCTGCGGCGGCGGTACGCCCCACAGCGGAGCTCGACAGGGCACATGCCGCGGTCACACCACCACTTGAGGGAGAGCGGGTATGAGCGGCCAAACTACCTCCGACTTGGAGATCATCGGGGTCTCCAAGATGTTCGGTGGCCTCAAGGCGTTGCGTGATGTCGACCTGCGGATCTCCGGCACCGGCATCACCGCGCTGATCGGCCCCAACGGCGCCGGCAAGACCACCTTGTTCAATGTCATCTCCGGCTTCGGCACGCCGTACATCGGCACCATTCGATTCGCAGGACAGGACCTGACCGGGTTGCCCGCTCACCGGGTCGCGCGAGCCGGGGTGGTGCGGACCTTCCAGACACCGTCCGGCTTCCCGTCGATGACGGTGGCGGAGAACGTTGCGGTCGCTGTAGCCGGTTCGCATCTGGACAAGCCGTGGACGCCTTTCCTGCGTTGGCGTGAGGACCGCCGGGTCAGGGCCGAGGCGCATGCCGCGGCCTGGCAACAGCTCGAGGCGGCGGGTATTGCGAATCTGGGCGACACCTCGCTCTCCGACCTGTCGCCCGGCGACGCCAAGCTGGTCGAGATCCTGCGTCAGCTCGCGCTGGAGCCGCGGATGCTTCTCCTGGACGAGCCGGCCGCCGCTATGACCGTCAACCAGATCGAGGTGCTCTCGGGGATCATCCGCGACATCGCCGCGAATGGGGTCGGGGTCTTGGTGATCGATCACAACCTCAGCTTCGTGCTGGAGCTGGCCGAAACCGTTCATGTGCTGGAGTTCGGTGCTGTGATGGCGTCGGGGACACCGGAGCAGATCAGCAAGGATCCCAACGTCGAGCGGATCTACCTCGGCGGGGGAGAGGAGAGCGACGTTGCTTGAGATTCGAGGCCTCAGCACCGGCTACGGCCGGCTGACCGTGGTACGCGATGCGAACTTGACCGTCGCCGAGGGTGAGATCGTCGCGATCGTCGGACCCAACGGAGCGGGCAAGTCCTCGCTGATGAAGGCGGTAGCTCGGTCACTGTCTATCTTCGAGGGCCAGGTGCTGTTCCGAGGTCAAGACATCGGGAGCTTGCCCCAGAACCAGATCGCAGGCCTGGGCATCGGTTATATCCTCAACGCGGGAATGTGTTCCCGGAGTTGTCTGTGTTGGAGAACCTGCAGGTCTCCCACCGGGGAAATCATGCGGAAGCTCGCCAATCGACGGAGCGAGTCTTCGACCAGTTCCCGCGGCTGCGGGAGCGCACCAGCCAGGCGGCCAGCACGCTGTCCGGTGGCGAACGCCAGATGCTGGCGATCGCGTGCGCGTTGCTGGCCGAGCCGACGCTGCTGATGCTCGACGAGCCGACCACTGGCCTCGCGCCGATCGTGGTGCGCGAGCGTATTGCCGACATTCAGCGGCTGCGCGACCACGGAGCCGGCGTGCTGTGGATCATCGAGGAGCATCCGCGGATCTGCTTGCCTGCGGTCGATAAAGTCCACTTCATGTCCGACGGCAATCTCGGACCAGCCACAGACCCGGCTGAGTTGTTGGAAGAAGGGGCACTAGAGGAGTTGTTCTTCGGTATAGCGCATTGAGGCATCGAGTAGCGATGCTTTGAGAGGAAGGAGATAAGCCGTGACATCGAACATGACGAGATTCGCGGTCGGTTTGCTCCGCCCGTTGCGGATGGATTCGCAACTGCTGGCTTTCCGGCGCGGCTTGGTGGATGGCAGCGACTGGTGCTTGTTCGCCAGTAGAGCGACGGACGACGGCCTGCCCGCCTGACCTCCCAGCTCTCGACACAGGGCACTGCCAGTAGGAAACCCCTGATCGATACCTTTGGAGTACAACATGTCTCAAACCGCTTTAGCCAAGTTCTGGCACCCGATCGCGACCTCGGACGAGGTCACCGAGCAGCCTGCTCGATTTGCTCTCCTCGACGACAACGTCGTCGCCTTCCGCGACGAGAACGGGGTCGCCGCTTTCCGCGACATCTGTATCCACCGTGGCGCGGCTTTGTCGCTGGGATGGGTCCGCGATGGCACCCTGGTCTGCCCTTACCACGGGTGGCAGTACGACCGCACCGGTGCCTGCGTGAAGATGCCGTCCCGTCCCGCCGATGCTCCTATCCCGGCCACGGCGCGAGCCCAGGCCTACCGTGCTCAGGAAAAGTACGGCTTGGTCTGGGTTGCCGTCGACGAGCCGGCCGATGAGATCCCGCTGTTCCCGGGCGACGTTTATGACCTTCCCGAGTGGAAGTCGTTCATCAGCTACCGCAGAGTGTGGAACACCTCGGCCGCTCGCGCGGTCGAGAACTTCATGGACTTCTCGCACTTCCCCTACGTGCACAACGGACTGCTCGGCACCGAGGAGACCGCCGAGATCGCGCCCTACACCGTAGAGAAGCTCGAGAATGGGCTGCACTACTGGCTGGAGCAAGAGGAGCCCAGCGACCTGTACGGCGCCGGTGGCAGTCAGAAGGTCCGTTACGAGTACACGTTGGTCGTTCCCTTCACGATCCATTTGAAGAAGATCGAGATCGGCACCGGCCGGGAGACCTTCATCACCCAGTTCACCCAGCCGCGGACTTCGAAGACCACCGAGCTATTCGTCTTCATCGTGCGTAACCACTCGCACGACCAGGACGACATCGAGTTCGGCGAGTTCACCAACACGATCATGGAGCAGGACCGCCCGGTGGTGGAGAGCCAGCGGCCAGAGGAGCTCCCGGATTCGTTGCGTGAAGAGCTGCACATCAAGGTGCCTGACGCCGCCAGCTTGCTCTACCGGCAGCGGCTTGCCTCGCTGGCCAAGGTCGAGGTTTTCGGCCCCTACGGCGCCTGAGCATGACCGGGCTACATCTGGTCCGTGTGACCAGGCGTAGACAGCTCGCGCCTGAGGTCGTTGGGCTGACGCTCGAGGGTGTCCACGATGCTTTGCCGTCGTGGACACCTGGCGCCCACGTCGACGTGGTGTTGCCGTCGGGTTTGGTCCGGCAGTACTCGCTGTGCGGGCCTCTTGGCGGGCAGCAGTACGAGATCGCCGTGCTCCGCGAGCAGGACGGACGCGGTGGCTCAGAAGAGGTGCACCGATCTCTTGGCGTCGGGGCGGAGCTGAAGATTTCCGACCCGCGTAACAGGTTCCCGCTCGAGCGAGCTGCGGAGTACGTCTTCGTGGCCGGTGGCATCGGCATCACGCCGATCCTGCCCATGATCGAGGCGATCGATGGGCTCGGGATCAACTGGCGGTTGGTCTATGGCGGGCGGTCTCGGGCAACGATGGCCTTCCTCGAGGAGTTGGAGCTGTGGAGCGAGAACGTCACGGTCGTGCCTCAGGATGAGCACGGGCTGATCGATCTGGAAACCGAGCTTCATGGTCACGAGACGGCGGCGATCTATACCTGCGGTCCCACCCCGATGATCGAGGCCGTGNCAGGGGTCGTCGAGCGATGGGACGGCGGGAACCTGCACTTCGAGCGGTTCGTCGCCGCCCCGGCGAGAACGCCTGAGGCCGACGATGCTCCTGCTGAGGCCTTCGAGGTGCAACTCGGAATCGACGGACCCGTGCTCTCGGTGCCCGAGGACAAGTCGATCCTGCAGGTCGTTCTCGATGCGGGTGCTGACGTGCTGTTCTCCTGTGAGGAGGGCACTTGCGGCAGCTGTGAGACCACAGTGCTTGCCGGCGATGTCGATCACCGCGACGAGTTGCTCACCGACCAGGAGCGCGCCGACGGGCAGATGCTGATCTGTGTTTCCCGGGCCAGTTGTCCGCGGCTCGTACTCGACATCGCGGGTCCATGAGATGACTGACAGGCGCCCCGGCGCGACCGGGGTGACTGGAGTGACCGGGAGGGGGTGAACTGGTCCGCTTTCCTGGTGGTACTGGGGTTGCGGCTTGTCTACGGCCGGTCCTTGCCAGCGTCGGACCTGTCCTCGCTGATATTGGCGACTCCTACCACCTTGGTGAGACTGCGTTAGGAGTCCTGGGCGCGTTACCTTTGCTGGTCTGGGCGGCGTTTTCGCCGTTCGCCCCAGGAGTCGGGCGGCGGTGGGGCCTGGAGCGGAGCATTCTGCTCGCGCTGCTGGTGCTCGCCGGTGGCATGGCAATCCGGTCATGGGCTGGCGCAGGTGGACTGTGGCTAGGTACCGCGGTAGCTGCCGCAGCGTTGGCAGTCGGAAACGTGCTCCTGCCTGCGGTGGTCAAGCGGGACTTTCCTCGAAACCTCGCACTGGTAACCGGCGCCTACTCAGCCGTCATCGGTATTTCTGCTGCGCTCGCATCAGGGTTATCGGTGCCGTTTGCGCAGTTGCTCGGCGGATGGCGCAATGGCCTAGCTGCGTGGATGCTGTTGCCGATCGTGGTTGCTTTGCTCTGGGTGCTGCGTATGCGTCGCAGCCTGGCCGCCGTTCGGCCGACAGCAGTTTCCAGCACCAGCCGCCATGGTCTCCGGTTGCTCCGGTCCTCGATGGCATGGCAAGTGACTGTCTTTTTCGGGCTTCAGTCTGCCACGTTCTACACACTCATTACTTGGTTGCCAGCCATCGAGGATTCGTATGGTTACTCGGCAGCCACTAGTGGGTTGCATTTGTTCCTGTACCAGTTCTTCGGTGTTCTCTGTGGTCTAGCGGTGACGGCGCTGATGCGTGCACGGCAAGATCAGCGGCTTGCCGCGGTCCTGGTCAGTCTGCCCGTTGCGATAGCGATGACAGGTCTGATGGCCTTTCCTGGAGCAGCGATCCTCTGGGTTGTTGTTGCCTCCTGCGGTGCAGTGGCGGCCCTGACTGTGTCGCTGGGACTGATCGTGCTGCGAACCACCAGTTCGGAGGAAGCTTCTGCTTTATCTGGAATGACCCAGTCCATTGGCTATTTACTGGCGGCTATCGGCCCCATCGGTGCTGGCCTGTTAGCACAGGCTGCCGATGACTGGCAGCCCGTGCTGACAGCGATGGTGGTGGTGTCTCTTGTCCAGACCGTACTCAGCTTGTGGGCAGGCCGGACTGCGCCGTCGGGCTAACTCCGGGAAAAGTTCCGGTCTAAGGGTTCACAGGAGCTACTCAAGAGTTTTAGTATCGTTGAACTCGGTTCAGGCAGTGTTCACCGTTATGGGGGCCGGACTCGGAGCGGGAGTTGTGAGCTCGGCCTGACATAGCGCAGCAATAGGTGACCCTGATGGCTTTGGTTCATCAGAATGAAGGGGCAACGTGTCGCAGCACATCGTTGAACTGACAGGTGTTTCAAAGACATTCGGCCAGGTAGTTGCCCTCAAGAATGTCGATTTCGAACTTGCCGCGGGTGAGATTCACGCCGTTGTAGGGGAGAACGGCGCAGGTAAGTCCACTCTCATGCGTGTGCTGGCCGGGCAGATGTCGGCCGACAACGGTCGGCTGCGGTTTGACGACGCAGAGTCAGATCTGACGTCTGCGGCCGCCGGACATCGAGACGGGGTCGGATTCGTTGAGCAGGAGGGCGGTTTGGTAGCCGAGCTCTCCGGCTCAGAGAACCTATTGCTGGCACACGAGCATGGTTTTTGCCCACCGCGGTCGCNNGCTGCGGCAGAACTTGAGAAACTGGCGGAGCGATTCGGTGGCTCGATTGATACTCAGCGACCTGTCCAACAGCTTGCAGTCGGCCAGCGGCAGCGCCTGGAGATTCTCATTGTGATGGCCCGCGGCGCCCGCGTGCTCATTCTTGACGAGCCGACGGCCGCCTTGGGCAGTGATGAGGCTGCCGCGCTGGCTGGGATCATCCGAAAGTTCGCCGAGGAAGGCGGCTCGGTCGTCTATATCAGTCACAAACTCGGTGAAGTGGTCAGCCTTGCGGATCGGATTACCGTGATGAGGCGTGGCGAGGTGGTGGCCAGCCACGCCGCAAAAGGTGTCACGGTCNGAGGATTGGCTATCGAGATGGTCGGGNAAGTCGTGGCAGGCAAGGGCGATGACGCCGAGGAGCTCCTTGAGCTCGCCATGGGCGTGCGCGCTGGGGCTGACGCGCAAACTCGCGCCGAAGTAGTGGGATCACTGCAGGCGGTTTCTGCGCCGGCGCCATTCCCTGGTGAGTCGCCGTTGCGAGAGGTAAGCCTGGAAGTGCACGCCGGTGAGGTGTTGGGAGTGGCCGGTGTGGTTGGCAGCGGCCAGACAACTCTGGCCGAGGTGCTCGCAGGCTTGATCGATCCGAGTTCTGGAGCTATCACGAGGCTAGGGGAAGGCCGGGTTNACGTCGCGGAGAACCGTCACCGCGACGGTGTAGCGCTGGACCTGTCGATCAGTGACAACATCTTGGTCCATAGTCACTTGCGTGGTGAGTTCGCGCGGGGAGGGCTCTGGTTCAAGGATGACGTAGTTCGAACCTACGTCGACGCTTTACTTGATACCTCAAACGTTCGCCATGGTGGCCAAGAGCAACGTATTCGCACGCTATCCGGCGGCAACCAGCAGAAGGCAGTGGTGGGCCGGGAGCTCGAGTCAGCGCCTCGATTGATCATCGCGCACAATCCGTTCCGCGGCCTTGATGTTCGCGCGATCGCCGAGGTCCGCGACGCGATGCTGGACGCGGTCCGTGAAGGCGCCGGACTAGTGTTCATCAGCCCGGATCTGGATGAGCTACACCAGATTGCACATCGCATGGTGGTGATGTTCGACGGAAGAGTTGTCGGAGAGGTCCCGGTCGATGAAGTCGACTCCGCTCGCTTGGGTCAGCTGATGGGAGGACTCGCATGACCGCGATCCAGGGTGAGGAGAGTGTCGCTCTCACGCCGGAGCGGTCTGCCAGTGGCGTGCAGCGGCTGCTGGTGTACCTGCTGGCGTTGGCAGCGGTGGTCGGCGTTCTGGTGCTCGTGCTGTTGATAGTGGACGTGGATCCGATTGCCGCGTGGCGATCGATGTGGAACTCGACCTTCGGCACCAAGCGCAATTTCGGTGAGACCTTGGTGCGGGCTACGCCATTGCTCTTGGTCGCGGTGACTTTGGTCCCGTCTCTGCGAGCAGGCCTCTACAACCTCGGTGCACCGGGCCAGCTCGCGTCCGGCGCGCTGGTTGCCACCTACCTGGCGCTTCATCTCGGGGATGTCCCCGGCATCGTCAGCGTGCTGGTCTGCGGTATCTCAGCAGGTGTAGTTGGCGCACTGGTCGGTGCCATACCTGGTTGGTTCAAAGCCCGCTTTGAGGTCAACGAGATCATCTCGACCATCGCGGTGAACTTTATCGTTCTCTCGGTGCTCGGTTGGCTACTCAACGGGCCTTTCAAAGGCGGGTACGCAAACCTCCCGCAGTCCGAGCAGGTGCCTCCCAATGCGACGCTTCCGGTCATCTTGTCCGATACCCGCGCTCACGTAGGCCTGTTTCTGGCGTTGGCGTTCGTGGTGATCTTGTGGGCGATGGATCGGTCACGCATCGGCTACCGGCTCAGGCTGTTCAGCGCCAATGCTCACCTGGCTCGTCAGGCGGGGATCGGCCGCCAGCGCTACATCATCGGGCTCATGGCACTAGGCGGCATGGGCGCCGGCTTGGCTGGATGGATGCAGGTCGTCGTCATCGACCAGCGCCTCTATCCGACTGTTGCCGAACCGGTCGGATATGCAGGCTTGTTCGTCGCGCTGCTGGGAGGTCTCAATCCATTTGGCTGCATTGCCGCGGCCTTCGGGCTTGGCGCGCTGCTACACGGCGGTGACGGATTGCAGATCGGCGCGAATGTCTCGCCGGAGATCATCGAGGTGATCCTCGGGCTCATCCTGCTCGCCTATGCCTGCCTCGGGGGCTGGTCAGCGAAGCACGCTAATACCAATACTGTGAGGAGGAGCCGCCGATGGACGTCGTGGAAGCGGTCTTAAATAGCGCGGTACGCCTGATGGTGCCGTTACTGCTCGCGGCGCTCGGTGAGCTGATCTCTGAACGGGCCGGTGTCATGAACATCGGTCTTGAGGGCTACATGACGGCTGGCGCCTTCACGGCCTTCGCGGTTGCGATCGCGNGGGTGGGAGTACTCCCGGCGATCGTTATCGCCGCTCTGGTTGCGGCTCTCGTCGCTAGCATCATGGCAGCGGGCGCAGTCTGGTTGCGAGGAAACATGATCCTGGTGGGCTTCGCGCTCTTCATATTGTTGCCGGGTCTGGCCAATTTCCTCTTCGTGCAGAAGAACACCCTCGACGCGACACCGAAACTTGGCACGATCTCGCTGCCGCTGCTCAGCGACATCCCCGTCGTCGGCNGGGCCTTTTTCTCGGGCAACATCTTCTATTGGATCGCTGTCGTCGCTTCGATCGCAGTCTTCTTCTTGTTCTCGCGCACTCAGGCAGGCCTGGTTATCACTGCTGCTGGGCATGAGCCGGAGGCGGTTCGCAAGCGGGGACGCTNNCCCCGTGTCATCCAGACCATGGCGCTATTGGCATGCGGAGCGTTGGCTGGCCTCGGGNGTGCCTCGTTGTCATTGGGCGCGGTTGGCGCTTATCAGCCGAACATCGTAGATGGCCGAGGATTGATCGCCATCGCCATCGTGATCCTCGGGCGCTGGAGTGTTTCGGGTGCTGTGGCAGGTGCCTTCATGATCGCGCTCCTGGACGCTGTCGCTCTCCGGGTCTCGCGTGGTTCGGATATCCCGGTGCAGCTACTCGGCGCGCTGCCATGGATCATCGTGATCTTGATGCTTCTAGCCAGCACTCGGCTACGTTCGAATGCTCCTCGCACCCTGAGCCAACAACAAACATAAGGATGGATAAAGCCCGTGACCACGTACTCCTACCTCTATGGTGAGCGTCGAGAACTCCCGGTCGAGACCTACGCCGACTATTTCGACATCGACAACACCGTGTTCGTCTCGGTCGACATGCACCAGGGCCACCTATCGCCGGACCCGGCATGCCCGTGCCCGGCGCCTCGCGCCCGAGCTATCGTCGATGCGGTCAATAGCGTGCACACTCGCGGCCGTGAGCTCGGTGCTCGCGTCGTCCATGTGCGCACCGGTCTCAGGCCTTCTGGGGTCGATGACGTGCGTGGCATTCCCAGTGCGTGGCGACGTCCTTTTGCGTACGCANTTCCCAACGTGGTCGAGCACGGCCTGGAGGGGACCCGCTGGACGGAGTTTGTCACTGAGGTCCTGCCTGAGGACGAGGTCGTCGTCAACAAGAAGCGGCTTTCTGCCTTCTATTCCACCGACCTGGACTTCTTGCTGCGCCAGGCCGGCGTCAGCACAGTTGTTCTCACCGGATGCATGACCGACTGTTGCATTCTCAACACGGCTTTCGATGCCTCCAACATGAGCTATCGGGTCATCACCGTGCGGGACTGTGTCGCTGGGACCAACGATGAGCTTGAGGACGCCGCGCTCAAGATCATGTCCTTGAACACCGGCTTGGTCATGGATGCCGATGACCTGATCGCCGCTTGGGCTTCAGCGCGCGAGGTTCAGCTCGTCTGATAACGATCCCGTATCTACTCTCGCTATCTGATTTCAGTATCTATAAACTCATTTCAATCAAATAAAATCCGAGTGCCGGATTCGGGCCGGCGCACTGAGGAGAGGTGAAGGTATGAGGGGACGAAGGCGATACGCAGCACTCATCCTTGGACTTGCCGGGGCACTCGTTCTGTCGGCCTGCGGCGGCAGCGATGATAAGTCCGCCCCGGGCGGCACGGGTGACAACGTCGACGNCTGGTGAAGCTATAAAGATCGGTCTGATCCTTGAGGCTCGTCCCGAGGTGGAGCCTTGGAGCGCGGCATGGCACAACGCCGCAGAGGCGGTCAAGGCGGATAACCCCAATGTTCAGGTAACTGAGACTTACGACGCATACGACGCGACACGCGCCGAGCCGGTGATCCGGCAGATGCTGGACGATGGCGCGGACGTGATGCTGCTGTCCACGTTCGTGCTGGCCGATGTGGCCAAGTCAGTGGCTACAGACTACCCGGAAGTGCCGATGGTGGTTTCATCGTTCGGTGTTGTGCAGGACCCCAACCTCAGTTCGGTGACTGCTAGTTATCTGGAGATCGGCTACTCGACCTGCTGGCTATTGACCCGGCTGTCTGACGACGGTCGTATCGGTGTCGTAGACGCTCAGGGCGCGCCGTTCGAGACCGAGATCGAGCAAGGGTGTGAACTGGGTGCGAAGGCTGCGAACCCGGACTACAAGATCACCAAGCTGAGCACTAACAGCTTTACTGATGTCCAGGTGAACCGTGAGCAGACACAGTCCCTCCTGGACGAAGGGATCGAGGAGATCTACCTGGTTTCGGGAACTGAGGATGCTCTTGGCGGTCTCCGGTTGTGTGAAGAGGCCGGTGCGCGCTGTGCAACCTGGGGTGGTGACGCCGCCCAGTGGGCGCCGACTGCCACCGTGCTAACGGTGAACATGAACTGGAAGGTCGTCATCGAGGACCTTATAGACCAGCGTCAAAACGGTTTGCGCGAGACAACGACCTACAACATGACCTATGGCTCTGGTGGTCTGGAATCGCTCAACTTCGATCAGTCGGATGCAGTCAGTGACGAGGTGCGCGAAGAGTACAAGCAGGTGCTCGCTGACCTTGCTAGCGAGGAGATCGAGCTGCCCGAGAGCGCTGCTCACCCGGGCTACCGCTGATTGTTACCCCCGGCCTGGGTGCCTTCTCGCGGAAAGTGCGTGAGGTGCCCAGGCCGGATCAATCATAGAAGCGGAACTGCTATCGAGTGGGCACTACTACTTGACGCGAGTTTCGTAGCGGCTAAGAGGGCACGTCCATGGCAGAACTTATAGAGAAGGCCCGGGTTGCCGCTGTACAGGCTGCGCCGGTGTTCTTAGACCGCGACGCCAGTATCGCTCGCGCTGTAGAGCTCATCGCAGAGGCTGGCTCGCTGGATGTGCAACTCATCGGGTTTCCGGAGNGATTTGTTCCCGGTCATCCTGGTTGGGTTGAGATGCAAGCGTTTGACGCACGTACTCAAGGTCTGGCTAAACGACTTTTTCTCAATNCCGTAGAGGTTGATGGCGACCACCTAGGACCGTTACGTGAGGCATGCCGCAAACATAATGTCACCGCTATTGTCGGTCTTTGTGAAAGACGAGCAGGTACGACTGGCACCCTGTTCAACAGTCAGGTGCATATTGGCTCTGGCGGGACGATCCAGTGTCATCATCAGAAATTCGTTCCAACGATCGGCGAGCGACTGGTGCACGCGCCCGGAATGACGGGCACGCAGAACTCTTCGTCTTGGGCCGGTGGGACGGTCACTTCGCTAATTTGTGGGGAGAACTCTCATCCGATCGCGCAATACGTAACGGCGCTGGCCTATCCCATGGTTCATGTGGCGTCCTGGCCCCAACACTTCAGCCCGGAATTGGCCATGCGTGAGGCTATTCGAGTGGCGTCCCGGNGGCTCGCGTACTCACTGAAGTGCTTCGTGCTGAATGCGGTCTCGCCGATTTCGGATGTCATGGTGGATGCGTACGGTTACGGTGGAGCCGATGAGTTCCTTCGGGATCCGGAGGCGAGCGGGAGAGCCTCGGTGGTCGCGCCGTGGGGCGAGATACTGGCAGAGGCAGACGACGATACCGAGCAACTGGTTGTCGTCGATATCGAGCCGTCCGCGGTTCTGGTTCCGAAGATGGTCCATGATGTTGCTGGACATTATGATCGTCCGGACCTATGGCGAACTCTTTTCGACTGACCTACTTAGATTCGACCGAACTCACCATGCGCGGATTAGACAGGCTCCGCGGGCGCTATTCGTCGTGTGATTCCAAGAACTCTGGCTCAAAGAGAGGCGCGAAAATCTCGGGTCGATTGTAGTGTCCCGCCACGTCGTGGATCAGTTTTCCTGGTAGGACGGCGCTCAGATCCAGGTCGGCGAACAGCAGGTCGGCGTCGTCGCCGGTCCCGTCGGCGATGACCCGGCCGATTGGATCAAGGATGAGTGCTCCGTGCTTCTTCTCGCGCTCTGCGATGAGAAACTCGCGATTCTCGGGGATGATCCCAACTTCTTTGATGTACTCCTCTGAGATGCGCGACGCAGAGTTAATCACGAAGGCCTTGAGCGAGTAGGCGAGTCCTGCGCTCGCAGTGTGGATGGCATGGCGCATCGGAAAGTAGTCGTAGAAGTACGACGGCCAAGCTGCGACATGGATAACCGGGTAGTGCACTGCAGCGGCGTACTGAGCGAGGGGATTGGAGTTTTCCCCGCAGATCAGTCCTGACACTGTGCCAAAGTCTGTTCGGAAGGAGTTGTAGTACCCGGTGCGTCCGGGAGCCTGGATCTGGCGTTCCCCACTAGTGGTCACGTACTTCTGGTGCTTGCCGGCGATCTTGCCTTCACGAGTGATATGGATCTGGGTGTTCCATGTGGTACCGGTGGTTCCTGGTTTGCGCTCATTGACACCTACAACCGCGTAGATACCGTTTCGACCGCATGCTTCAGCGATGGCGTCGACATGGCGTCCGGGAACTTCGACAGAGTTCTTGAAGAGCTCTGCGTCGAACGACCTGACGAGAGGTCCCTCAGGCAGCGACTCCCACCAGTTCGGGTAACAGGGGACAAAGTTCTCTGGGAACGCAATAAGCTCAGCGCCTCCTACCGCTGCCTCCTCGATAAGGCGGATTGTGGTTGCCACCGACTCATCAAGGTTGATGAAAGAAGATTCCGCCTGCACCGCAGCTACACGGATCGTCCGGAAGGGATTGTGGTCATCAGAGGACATTGGTCACCTCGGGTCTTGGAGATATTTCAATATTAGTGAACTTGCGTCACTATGGCTATGCGGGTAGAGCCAGTGATTTGCTGATTCTTCTCGTCCTGGGACTGTCACGTTCCGATGGCGTGGCGTTGTGTGGAACCGTTCGACCGCACTGAGAGGACAGTCACACAGCCAGGGCATAATGAGTGCTGACACGGCCCTGGTGCGATCGAGGACGGGCCTCAGGCAAGAGAGCAACGGAGGCTGTGATTTTGGGCGAGCTTGCCGGCGAGGAAGTTCAAAACGCCGCAACGGAGACTATGCGCCGTGTCGGCGCGCAGATCCGACGGGTTCGGAAGCGACGTAACCGAACACTCCAACAGCTGAGCGCAGAGACCGGGATGAGTGTCTCCATGCTGTCGATGCTCGAGCGTGGAGTGGCTGCCCCATCGATCGGAACCCTCGTGTCGG
This sequence comes from Nocardioidaceae bacterium, assembly GCA_013693815.1. Lineage (GTDB taxonomy): Bacteria > Actinomycetota > Actinomycetes > Propionibacteriales > Nocardioidaceae > SSC3. Next base: position 2,406,360 of record CP059259.1, on the reverse strand, counting down.
TCTCTGCAGCTCTCGGGATGCACATGTCGGACCTGTTCGATACTCCCGGCAGCGGACGCTCCCCGGTCCGTCGCCTGGCAGATCAGGTCGAGGTGAACACAGCCGAGGGTGTCGTTCGTAGGCTCGTGCACAACGACCCCAACCATGGCTTGGAGATGGTCGTCAACGAGTACGAGCCCGGCACCAGCAGCAGCTCGGCGCCAACCCACCACGTCGGTACCGAGCTCGGGATACTTATCAGTGGAACACTGGCCATCGAGCTCGACGGTGTCGAGCACATTCTCAAGCCAGGTGATGGCATCACCTATCGATCCTCTACACCGCACCGCTTCGAGAACCGAGGAAAGACCAAGGCTCGCGCCGTTTGGATCAACCTCGACGCCTGAATCGGACCACTCTTGGCCGGCTAGACGTGAGCGGCACCGTCGGCTTTGAGGCCACCAAAGGTCGAGACCCATGACAAGCAGCGTGGACTTCGAAAGTCAGCGTCACCGGTTGACCTTGCTGGCCTACCGTATGTGCGGATCTTGGACGGATGCCGAAGACACGGTGCAGACCGTTGCGATCGAGTGGTTGCGGGCCGCTGACGATGTGGCGAACCCAGCCGGCTGGCTGACACAGGTGACGGTGTTGCGGAGCATTGACGCTCTCCGTGCGAGGCAACGCGAAGCGGCCTATGTCGGCCCGTGGCTGCCGGAGCCGTTGGTGACCGCCATCGATACTGACCCACTCGGTGAACTGGAGCGTTCCGAGGCGCTGTCCACAGCGTTCCTCGTGCTCGCAGAATCGTTGACCCCTCCACAGCGTGCCGTGGTCGTGCTGCGCGCGCTCGGGTACGAGTACGCGGAGATCGCCGAGATACTCGGCATCACTGCTGCTACATGTAGGCAGCATCATGTCCGAGGATTACGTCGCCTCGATCGGGTCAATCGCCGTGATGTCGAACATGACCCAGGGATATCCNAACATCTCGGGGACGGCATGTCTACTCAGGCAGCCGAGCTTCTGGCAGCCTTCCTCACGGCGACGCGAGATGGTGAGCTGGAGGCTCTCGCTGAGCTGCTGCACAGGGATGTGGAGGCGCACCAGGATAGTGGCGGCCATACTCGCGCGGCTCGCAGAGTATTGTTCGGCGTTGCCAAGGTAGCGCGATTCGCTGTTGGTGTTGCTGCCCTCCACGAGGATCGCGCCGTCACGTTCATACAGGTAAACGGCACACCTGGTGCGATCGTCACTCTCACTGGTGCCAACCATGTGCTGTCCATCCAAGTGCGCGACGGTCGCATTTACCGCTTGTTTGACGCGTGCAATCCCGACAAGCTGAGACTCTCTCACTGTCTGCGCAAACCTGAGGGTGCCTAGGACTTAGTCCCGAAGCGGCGGCGGTGTGAGGTGGGTGGATACCCCGATGCGGTTCCATAGATTGATCGTTCCGATCGCGAGGATCAGATCAGAAAGCTCCCGCTCAGAGAACACTGCTGCTGCCTCTTGCCAGGTGTCATCATCGACGCCGGAGGCGACNAAAGTGACCTGCTCGGTCAGCGCGAGTGCTGCCCGCTCCCGATCGGTGAAGAAACTCGTCTCCCGCCACGCACTGGCTGCATAGATCTTCCGCGCCGGCACGCCAGATTTTTCCAGGTCTACGGCGTGCATGTCCACGCAGAACGCGCAGCCATTGAGCTGTGAGGCTCGGAGCTTGACGAAGTCGAGTAGGACCGGGTCGAGGTTCTGGCGCACGTACTGATCCAAGGCAGAGACTGCCTGATATCCCTCCGGTGCGTGCTGTTTGATGCTGGGTCGAGACATACGTCCTCCAGGTTGTAGCGGTGTGAGAGGTCGGATAGGCCTCTCTATAGATGTTGTCGTAGCCAGCGAGACCGTTGTGACACCTGCTGACCAGTTGGCGACCAGTTTGCGCCGTCGAACCGACTTCCACGTCGGTCACTCGCCGTCGTGCAGGTCCAGATCGACCATCAGCTCACCGGCCAACGCCTCGAGCGCGGCCCGGAGAGCTGCAATATCGACGTCAGTCGGTACGACGACCACAGCGTCAGCCTCGAACAGCAGTCCGCCGGTCATGGGCGCCTCGACCACCTGGGTGCCCAGCACTTCTACGTTGACGCCATGTTCGGCGAACAGGGACGACACCTCGGCAACGATGCCGGGTCGGTCGTCCCCGATCAGGTGCAGGCTCATCCGCTCGCCTTGAATGGCGGGGGTCGATGTCTGGCTGGAGCGCTCGACGGTGACTCGAAGCCCCTGGTCACTCAACGCCTCGACTTCGGCGACCAGGGCATCGACCTGGTCGGGTGGAACCGCTACCTCCACGATGCCGGCGAACATCCCGGCCAGGTGGGCCATCTGGCTGTGCTCCCAGCTGCCTCCGCGTTCGGTGATCAGCCGGGACACCGCCGAGACCAGCCCAGCGCGATCGGTTCCCAACAGAGTCAGTACCACGGTCGCCATTGCCGCAGCCTACTTGCTTCGCCCGCGTCGTTGTTCCGGCGCTGCGGTAGCTATCCGATTGCTCGCTTACCTACTTGACCTTGAACTTCTTGGCTGCCGGGGTCTTGTCGGTCACTCCGTTCCTCTTTGCCCGTAGGTAGAAGGTGTGATCGCCCTTCTTGAGTGCGCCGGTTTTGACCTGGTAGGGGCTGGCGCAGGCCTTCCAGGGGATGGCCTTCTTGCCCGGTTTACCCGCGGTGCCCTTCTGCTGCTTCACGGTGGTGTCGACTCGGCACTGGTAGGTGGTGCCGGCGGTCTTTGTCCAGGTGAAGGTGATCGTCTTGCCCTTGGCCACGCTCGCTTTACCGGACGGTGACGGCGTCTTCGGCGCGACGCATTTCTTGGCCGGTATCGAGACAGCCTTGGCGGGGACCCAACCGCCGTCGCTGCCGACGAAGTTGGAGCCGCGGACTTGGGCTTTGATAGTGGTAGCGGGGCCGCAGCCGGGCAGCTTCAGGGCGCGCTTGGTCCCATGCTGGATCAGCTTCGATCCGCCAGCGGGAATCTTCTTGTAGAAGAAGTAGCGGTACTTGATCGGCGCGTCCCCGAGGACTCGCAGTACTCGTTCTTGGGGAAGGTCAGCGTGCCGCCGTAGCGAGCGGACCCGGTCAGCTTCACCGCCCAATCGTCTTCGCCGCAGTAGGCCGGACCGATCTCGAAGTGGAGCCGGAACTCCTCGCCGTTGACCGGGAAGCTCGGGAAGTCCTTCTTGACATAGATGTTGTAGGTCCGGCCCGGTACCGGGTCGAAGGTGTCGAAGTCGAGGTTGTTGCACCCGCGCAGGGTGTAGGCGTCGCTGAGATCGGTGGGTGCGTTCTCGACGACCTTCTTCAGCACCGGGTCCCAGACCAGGATGGATGCCTGGCTGATCTCGAGGCCGAGCGCTCGGCGGTAGTTGTTGCCGTTGCCCTCCACGTCGTCGGGCACGGTCCCGATCCGGTCGCACCAGGTGAACGTCGGCCCGGTGAGCCAAAACCCGACCGTCTTGGGCACATACCCCGCACTCGCCGCCGGTGCGGTCCAGTTGAAGACGACGTCCGCGCCTCCGGGCCAGAAGTGGTCCTCCGACGGTGGACTGGACACTGCGCCCTCCAGCCAGCCGTCACGGTAGGTGCGGTGGCCGGAGCCGTTGTTGAAGCTGTAGAACCCACTCCAGTCATCGGCGCTGGAGTCGTTGTACGGCTCAGGAAAAGCGTGGATTCGCGCTAGTGCCTCACCGAGGGGGACGTCGGTGTCGTAGCCGACCAACAGGTAGCGCTTCACCGCATCGCCGGTGTCCGGATCGGTCTCGGGGTCGTTCAGGGCGCTCTTGGGGCAGCCTTTCCACGTCGTCACCAGGGAGAGCGTGCCGTCGATCAACCCTCGGTACTCCTTCACCACGAGGTTGGGGTTGCCGCAAGTCTCGATCAGGTACCGGCTGTCCTCCCACCAGTAGTACCAGCGTGCGTGGCGGAGACCATCGATCGTCGTGTTACCACCCGGGCTGAGCCACATCAGGTTCGGGTGGTTACCTGCCCCCCGGGATGCCATCGAGGAAGGTGGGGTTCTCGGGGATGTCGAGTGCAGCCGCGGGCTGGATCGGGAAAGTCGCCAGCAGGGCGGCAACAAGCGTGGTGCCCAGCGCCGCCGCCAGGCTTCGTCGTACCTTCATTCTTCAAGGCTGAAGGCGGATTACGTCGTTGGTCCAGCGATTTGAGACCGGGGTGAGACTGGCGGCTCAGTCGGCGCCGAGGACGCGCTCGCGGGCGGTGCGCAGCAACCGGTAGTACGTCGCCCGGCTCACATGCAGGCGTTCGATGATCTCAGCAGCCGGAAGCTCGTCGAGGTGGGTGAGCTCCAAGACGGCACGGAGTTGCAGGTCCTTCTCCGAACGCCGGAATGCGGTGTCTATCGCAATGCGCAGCCGGTCAGCGTCGGCCAGCACGGACTCGTCGGCGATCAGTGGTGTGAACCCCTGCTCGGCCAAGATGGTGGCCAGGACGAACCCGACGATGCCGCCCGGCCCGAAGTCCGCGATCCAGCAGGTGCCGTCTGGTCCGAACCGGAGTGGTTCGTAGCCGCTGGCCTGTAGATAGTCGCGAGGGATCTGATCGGCGTTGGGGTAGTAGGCGATCGACCAGCGCATGTCGCAGTTGCCGGCTCGCAGCATCGCCCCGGCGTTGCCGACCCGCAGCGACTCCGAGAGCACCTCCGGATCCAGATCGATGAGGACCGGGGTGCATAGGAAAGTCTGGTGGGGCACGGCATCCCGCTTATGGGCGACATCGAGCAGCTGCTGCAGGAGAGGGTCGGTCACCACGTCCTCGTCCAGATCGCTAAGTGGACTGAAGGCTCCGAGAATGCTGGATCGCCCAGAGGCCTCGCGTACGACGAAAGTGTGTCGTGGCGCCAATGCCGCCAACTGCTCTACCGGAGCCCAAGCCGGACTGTCAGCAAGGCCGGTAAGGCTTGCGAAATGATCGAGATCAGACCTGGTCGCGATATCGGTGAGATGGGTGACGCTGGCTCCTCCAGACATCGCCGCGCGGATAGCTGGATCCTCGATCAGCTCCGACAGATCGAGCAGTGCGCCGACGTCGCCCAGCTTCGCGCGCATTGCCAGGTGCTCGGCGATTCGCTTGACCAGGGTGCGATAGCGGGTGGGGTTGTCGGACTTGAGCCGGGCCCGGGTCGCGGCCGCGAGCACCGGATGGAGCTCGGCGCGGTTTCCTACCCGGCGTACGACCGGCATCTGGAGCAACTGCGACATGGCCGCCCGGGTAGGCCTACCGGGCATCGCCGCGGCCAGCAGCCGGTTGTCCACCGACCACGACAGCGCCGCCACCTCGACGAGCTCACGGTCGACGGCATCTGCTTGCCCACCCGCGAGCCAGGTGAGGAGATGCTCCTCGACAGTGCCTGCCGCCAGCTCCCCACCCATCGCGGTGATCTCGGCGGCCACAGTCAACGCCAACGGCGAGCCATGCGACCAGTCCAGCAAGCGGTTGACGATCGTCGGGTCGGTGATGCCTCGCCTGGTCAGTAGCTCGGTTGCCTCCCCAGCGGTGAACGGGTCCAGGCGAAGCACGCGTGTTGCGGCGTCCAGACCTTGGGACCACCAGTCGGCTGGAGGGAGCTCTCGTCCGGCTAGCACGACGCGGGCAGAACCTGGGAGCTGATCGAGCAGGATCTCGCGCAGACTCAGCAGGTTGGCGCCGAGTGCGGCGATCTCGTCGATCAGCACGAGCGGCCGGTCGCCGTCCACGGCGAGGGCCTTACGAAGACCGTCGAGCGTGGCGGGTAGGGCGCGGCCGTCGAAACTAACCGGCCGATAGCCGGCTGCGGTACCGCGTCGGGCGACCTCACGTACCAGCGTGGATTTGCCGATGCCACCCGGACCATGGATCAGCAGGAAGCGGATATCGGTGTCCGAGGCGAGCAACCTGTCGATCGTGGCCAGCTCTGCAGCGCGGCCGACGAATCTACGCTCGTCAGCCTGCTGCATTTGCTCCCGCAGGGTGTCGCCGATCATGACACCATCATCAACCTTGGCGGCTCAGAGCATCGACCTTCCCCGCTCGGATAGTCAGATAGCCGGGGCCTGGCTCCAACGATTTCACTGCCCGGGACATCCGCATAGGCTGTGGTTGCCTGTCGCGTCGATGTCGGATGTTTGAGTCGCACACCTTGATTCAACGCCCGGAGGGAATGAGGGAAGTGTCGAATGGAGACCAATGATCGCAGTGTCGTCCTCAACTCGGTCCTGCTGCACGGGCTGTCTCCAACCGAGGACGAGATCGAGGCCATGGTCGCCGCGATGCCAGCATTGCGTGATGGCGTCGAGCGACTGTATGGCCTTCCGGGGCGCGGGAAGCTGAGCCCGCGGTTCTGTTCGACCCGCTCGGATGTCAGTGAGGACGATCACCGAGGCGGCGGCGGCCATCCGTGGCGGCCAGCTGTCGAGCCGCGACCTTGTGTCTGAGGCGATCGAGATCGCCGATCGACATGATGCAGATCTTGGCATGTTCCTTGATCGGTATTCGGATGCTGCCTTGGCTGCGGCCGTGGCCGCCGACGATGCTCTTGCGGCCGGGGCGGAGATCGGGCCCCTTCACGGCATCCCCATCGGCATCAAGGACATCATCACCACACTGGAAGGCCCGACAACCGGGCAGAGTGTCGTACAAGATCCAGCCGCAATGAGTGGCGACGCCGTAGCGGTGCAGCGACTGCGAGATGCTGGCGCGATCATCGTCGGGAAGCTCACCACGATGGAATACGCGATGGGTGCTCCGGACCCGACGAAGCCATTCCCCATTCCACGCAACCCCTGGAATCCAGGCCACTGGACAGGCGGCTCAAGTTCTGGTTCCGCAAGCGCGGTAGCAACGGGAGCAGCTCTCGGCACATTGGGGAGCGATACCGGTGGCTCGATTCGGGGCCCCGCCGCATACTGTGGTATCTCGGGCCTCAAGCCGACCTATGGCCGGGTGCCGCTAGCGGGGAGCATTCCGCTCGCCTTCTCTCTGGACCATCTTGGTCCCATGGCGCGTACCGCGAAGGATTGCGCGCTGATGCTCGAGGTGATCGCCGGACATCATCCAAGCGATCCGTCGTCGAGTGAGGTCCCCGTCGACAATNACTCGCAGAGAATTGATGCGGGCCTCTCCGGCGTTCGCATTGGAGCTGACCGGTTACAGCGCATCTCCCTGCATAGAGAAGACCCCGCAGTGCCGGATGCTTTCAGCGCCGGCTTGCGTGTCCTGGAGGATGCGGGCGCCGTCGTGGAGGAGATTGAGCTCCCCTTCTACGAGGAGATGGTGACAGCACACTGGGTGATCACGGTCAGTGAGGCTCTCGCATATCACCGCAATGACCTCGTGACGCGCTGGGGTGATTACTCGGCCGGTATGAGGGAAGCGATCGGTTTGGGCACGCTCTATTCCGGGGCCGACTATGTCCAGGCACAGCGTGCTCGCACGGTCGGAATCAAAGCCATGCAAGGAGTCTTCGAGAACTTCGACCTGATCGTCACGCCAACCGCGGTCACCGGCGCGCCGAGTATCGATGCAGTCATCCATAGCTTTCTCGAAGCTCGAAAACCGAGTTTGAATCAGTACTGGTGCATCATCGGCTCCCCGGCGCTGACGGTCCCGATCGGGTTCACCGAAGCAGGGTTGCCCTTGGGGCTTCAGCTGGCCGGCCGTCCGTTCGACGAGGCGCTCGTGCTACGCGCAGGAACGTCGATACAGCGTGCAACCGATTGGCATTTGAGGATTCCAGCTACCTTGAGTCGGGAGGGTTAGGCACGGTAGGACTTCTGGGTCTCGCCGGACGATGTGCCTTTGCCGGAGGCCCGCACGAGCCCGACTCATGGTGAGCTCGGCGCTGCCGAGATTGCGCTCGACTTGGAGTTCGTAGCCGGTCTGGATGCACGCCGACGCCACCAGGTGTCGAAGGCGAGTCCCGACCAGAGAAGGAGCAACGCTACGGCCCCGTCGAACCACCAATGGTGGCCGGTCGCTGCGACGACGTACATCGTGATCGGCAGGTGCAGGAAGACGAGCCAGCGCCACCAGCCGGTGGCCACACACAGCACACCTAGTGCGACGACGGCGGCCCAGGCGACGTGGATGGACGGCATCGCGGCGTACTGGTCCGAGATACCGGTGCCAGGCTTGCCGTACACCTTGAACCCCAGCCGATCGGAGAGATCGACGAAGCCGAGCTCGGGAACGAAGCGCGGCGGGGCGACACGGAGGAACCGGATGATCAGGCAGCCGAGCGTGACGTAGACCAGCCCGCTGCGCCAGTGCGGATACTTGTCGCGATGACAGATCCACATCCAGACGAGGAACACGATCAACGCGGGCACATGCAGGATGGCGTAGTAGGCGTTGATGAAACGCGCGATCGCTTCATGGTTGACAGCGAAGTGCTGGAGGCCGATCTCCGAGGGTAGATGGAGCCGTTGCTGGAGATGATCCAAGGCACGAGCCCGGTCGATGGCACCCGCCTCGTGGGTGAAGGGCAGCTGGCGAGCGATCCGCCAGATCGAGTAGAGCCCGCTGATCAGCGCGACCTCGAGCAGCGCCGGGATGGTGAGGTGAGTGAGGCGGCCAGGCTGAAGGCGCCGGATCGCAACCCAGGCGACAAGTGCGGCAGCGCACACGATCGCTGCTTGATCCCAGGATGGCCATGGCACAGAACCAGTGTCCGTTACCCCGATCGCGCGAGCAGCCCGGGGTCACCCCGTCGCCAGCCACAGGTGACTTCAGGAGTCGTCGGGCAGCGTTTGCCGTCATCCGGACCGGATGAGAGTGCTGCGGCGTTACCGTACCTACAGCGCTATCCAGGCCGACGTCATTGTCGTGGGGACGTTGTCAGAGGAGGTTCCTGACCTTCGCGATGTCCGCAGGGACGGCGGTAGCGATAGTGTCCCAGATGACCTGGGTATCTAGGATCTGATAGCCGTGCGCCACCTTGTCTCGGAGTGCCACCATCATCCTGAATCGAATGCCCGGATGAGCCTGCATCACCTCGTCGGAAAGGCGCTTCGCAGCCTCGCCCAGGCTCAGACAGATCATCTGTGCTGCTCGCTGCAGCATCACGTCGCTGTCGTAGGTAGACCTGCCACGGGATACGAGGTCTTCTGCTTCGCGGCCAAAGGCAAGAATGTCTTGCAGTGTGGCCCGGTCCCGGTCCGAGATACTCACACCGCGACTGCATCCAGGTTGGACCAGGAAGATCCGCCCCTTCTGACCGCGCCCTCGGTGACTACATCCACCGGCACGCCGAAGAGGGCTTCCAGTTCCTCCTCTAGTGCGACGATGTCGAACATCGTCATGCCTGGGCTCGCAGCCACCAGGATGTCCAGGTCTGACTCGACGGTGTCTTTGCCCTTCGCTACGGAGCCGAACAGCCGGGGCTCGCAGGCTCCGTGCGCGGCGCAGATCTCCCTGATCCGATCCCGGTGCACCGTGGCGGCGATCGAAGGACGGAACCCGATAGAAGATGACAGTCGGGCCAGCATGGGATCGGTCAGCGGCCGGGTATCGGACTCATGCGCGGACCAGTTGGACTGACTGATCCTGGCCAGCTTCGAGGCCGCAGACTGGGTCAACCCCATCGTTGTTCGCCGCGCTCGTAGCTTGGCCCCGTTGGTCGCCATGCCTGCACTATATCGTTTCGATGATATGAACGGTGCCGTTCGACGGTTTCCGTCGATTCTTGAGGGCGCTACTGCGGCCTTGCGAACCTGCGCATCGCTGTGTGCATCGAGCTCGCACGCGGCTCGTTCACGCACCGTCGGGTGCGGGGAGAACGCCGAGTTGGCCGAGCAGGCCGGCGACGTCCATGATGATTCGGCTTTCAACGAAGATGCCGTCGCGATAGCGGTCGATGGTCCAGGCCTCGACGGTGGCGTTGCGGCCTGTCGCCGGGATGCCCATGAACTCGCCTTGGTGGGTGCCGGTCCAGGTCGAGAAGGCCATCACGCGGTCGTCCTCGACGAGGGTGTCGTGGATGGTCCAGTGCAGGTCGGGGAACCCGGTGAACATCATCCGCAGCACGTCGGCGAAGCCGTCCCGGCCCGGGCCCTGGCCCGGCAATGGGTTCAACTCAACGAAGTCCTCGGCGACCAGCTCGACCATGGCGTCGTCGAGGTCACGGGCGTTGATGACCCGGTCGATGAAGCGATGGACAAGCTCGCGGAGATCTTGGGGTAGAGCTGTGCTGGTCATGTTGGTTCCTTCCAGAGATGTGATGTTCGGAGCTGCTCGGGGTCTGCCGAGGTACCGACGCCCCGGGGTAGATGGGTCGATAGCGGTGTTGGTGTCTCAGGCCTCGGTGGTCGCCTGCTCGGTCAGGCGCGCCAGGTTCTCGAGCGTTATCGTCATGCCGGCACGGAGGTCAGAGCGCCGGTCCTTGAGGCCATAGAGGCCGCCGATGATGAGCCAGCCGACGATGGTCAGCTGGTGGGTGACCGTGTAGGACTCGTGGACCCGGGTGCCGGATCCTTCGGGGACGAAGCGGTAGCGCCACTCGATCGTGCCGGCGAACTTCTCGGTGCGGGCAAACGCGAACTCGCGACCCGGTACGGCGGTAACGACGACGGGCTTGTTCGGCCAGTCGGGTCCGCGGCCGGCGTGGTTGATTGCCTTGAAGCGCGCCCCGACGTCAGGCCCGGTCGCGGGGTCGATCCAGGCGCAGCTGAGGATCTCGGGTGAGATCTCCGGGGTGCGAGTCACATCGGAAATGAAGTCGTACAACGCTTCGGGCGTCGCTTCGATGTAGCGATCCACCGAGTCGGTGGTGAGTGTCTGGCGCATGGTGGTTCTCCTGTGCTCGGGATGGGTGAGGAAGTTTGGGTCCGGGCGGGTTCAGCGTGGTGCGAGCAACATGTCGACTGCTTGTTCGGCGAGGTCGGCCCATCGTCGACCACCGGGGTCGTTGGCGACCTGCTGGTGGGACAGGCCGTTGATGACGGCGGCGAAGAGGTCGATGTCGGCCTGGTGATGGATGCCCGCGTTGGCGGCCACGGTGGTCGCCCGTTCGTAGAACTCAAGTGCCAGGGCGAAGGACTCCGTGGTCGGCTCGAAGCCGGGGATCGGGCGTTGGAAGAGCATCTGGTAGCGGACGCCATCCTCGCTGGCGAATGTGATCAGGTCCCGGGTGAACCGGATCAGGGCGTCGCGGGGCGTACCGGTGTAGTCACGCTCGTCGAGGTAGGCGAGCAGCTGGCGGTAACCGTCGGCGAACATCGCGTCGTACAGCGCCAGCTTGGATTCGAAGTAGACGTACAGAGAGGGTTGTCGCAGGCCGACGGCCCCCGCAAGGTCCCGCAGGGAGATAGCCCCGAGGCCGTCGCGGCGTGCGAGGTCCCAAGCCTCGGAGAGGATCCCGGCAATCTTGGCCTCGCGACGATCCGATCGAGGATCTGTCGCCACCCGGTTTGCCGACTCGTTCACGCTGGCCGCCAGCCACGCACGTCGATGGTGATCAAGGCCAGGCGCCGGAGCTTGGCGAAAGTGATCCGGCGAGGAGAGCGCGAGGAGTCGAGCATCGCGCGGGCCGCCCGTGCCTGGTCCACCTGCCGGCGAATCTCGGCCTGCTGGACTCGGACGAGCTCTGAGTTCAAGTACGGGTGCATCGTGGTCCTCCTCGACTGCGAACTAGTATTACCTATCATCGATAGTAAAACTATCAGTGATAGGTAATCACGTCAATAGCGTGAAGGGGCCTTGGGCGGCATCCCTCGGTTCAGTTCAGGTCGACAGGCACGACCAGGGAGCCTCGATTGAGAGTTACTGGGTGTGGATCTCGCCTGGTACAGCTCGGCGACGACTAGCGCGACGGTATGCAGCAAAGTCTGAATCTCGCTAGGGGTGACAGGGGGTGAGCGGCGCCCAGGTGTTCGCCGACGACCTCAACGCTGCCGTTGCACTCGGATGGTTGCTGGTCCCGAAAGCGAAGCGCATCGCGGCGAATTGGTCGACCTGAGCGCCGACATCGACGGGCTTGTTGCCGGACAACTCTGGATCGAGATCCGCAACGACAACCCGCCAGTTGCCTACGTCGCCACCACGATCATGCGCAAGGTCAGGAACGCCGTGCTGGCGGAGCTCGACATCGGAGACGCCGGCGAGCGCGCCGACAAGACCTGGGCGTCCACCGTTGTATGCGACGAGGTTGCGGAACCGGCTCACGCGGAAGAGTCGCCCAAACTGCAGTGCATCCGTGCCGAGTACGCCGCCTGAGTCGTCGACGTCAGTCGACGTTCCCGTACTTGTTTGCCAACTCGGCGACGATTGCCATGTGATCCTCGTACATCACGATCTCCACCGAGATCGGGCCGTGCTGGAGGTGTGCCCGAACCAATCCACAGGACGTACTGGCCATCCTCGAACGCAGCGACGAATTGCGAGAATGTCGTGTCGAACCGATCGAGGACGGCGCGTACGGTCCTCACAGCTTCAGCGGTCATCTTGTGCCCCGTCCAACTGCAATCACTCTCCGCAACCCGCGGACGGTCAGCGCGCCAGCGTTACTAGGACATCCTGCGATGCACGGAATCTCCGCAGGGACGCGTCTTTGGAAGCCGGGCGACGGGTTGGCTTGTGTACGTCGGATCGACCGGGTAGGCGGGCACACCTACGTGGCGATGCAGAAGAACGTCGGGCGCCGATGGCACACTGATGGCACAGAGCAACGAAAACGTCCCTCAACGCTGAAAGACGTTGAGGGACGTTTCCGCAGTGATGATGGCGGGGCTGCCTGGTCTTGCGGGACCGTTGGCGGAAGTCCCCGGCCGGCTGACTCTCGTTTCCGCCGGCTTCGTGCCTTTGACCTGAACTGTCGTCGGCCGGGGCGCACGCACCGGCCGGACGGAGCGTGACCTGATAGGAGCTTGGCCGCGCCTCGTCACTGTGCTGTCCGCCCGACCGGCGGTGCGTGTCCGTCCCTATCGGATCGAGAGAACGGCACACACCATGGTAGGAACCATCGACCCCGCCCGCGAGGTCACCAACATCGACACCATCACCGGTGGGGTCGACACCCACGCTGACACTCACACCGTCGCTGCGTTGGACGGCCTGGGCCGCCTTCTCGGACACGCGACCTTCCCAGTCACTCCGACCGGGTTCGACGACCTCATGACCTGGCTCAGGAGCCACGGGGAGGTGGTCGCGGTCGGGATGGAAGGCACCGGCTCATACGGGGCCGGGCTGTTCCAGCACCTGCGTGTTCACCGCCTTCAAGTGATCGAGGTCGACCAGCCCGACCGACGGGCACGACGACGGACAGGCAAGTCCGATCCCACCGATGCGATCGCTGCTGCACGGGCGGTTCAGGCAGGAACAGCGACAGGAACACCGAAGACCCGCGACGGTGTCGTGGAGTCGATCCGAGCGCTCAGAGTGGCCAGGAACGGGGCGATCAAGGCTCACACGGCCGCGATCAACGCGCTGCGTCAGACGATCATCACCGCGCCAGCCCACCTCCGTCAGCAGCTCGTCGGGCAGGGCGCCAAGGGCCTGGTCGACACCTGTGCACGGTTCCGTCCAGGCGACGTTCGTGACCCGGAGCAGGCCACCAAGGCGACGCTGCGCAGGCTCGCCCGGCGGTGTCAGATGCTGGCTGCGGAGCTCGCCGAGACCGACAAGGACCTCAAGACCCTTATCGTCGCCAAGGCACCCGACCTGCTCGCTGTCCACGGCGTCGGAACCCACATCGCAGGCCAGCTCCTCATCACCGCCGGCGACAACCCCGAGCGGCTCAAGTCTGAGGCCTCGTTTGCCGCCCTGTGCGGTGTCAGCCCCTCCTGGCGTCCTCGGGCAAGACCAACCGCCACCGGCTCAACCGCGGCGGCGATCGAGCAGCGAACAGCGCCCTGCACCGCGTCGTGATCGTGCGAATGAAGTCCCACCCACAGACCCGCGCCTACGTCGAACGCCGCACGGCCCAGGGACTCTCGAAGCGCGAGATCATCCGCTGCCTCAAGCGCTACGTCGCCCGCGAGCTTCTGCCCATCATCAAGGCGACGGCCCAAAACGAGCCCGACCTGAAGCTCACTTCAATCGCCGCTTGACGATCTATAGGAGCTTCAGGTCAGCAGCGCCCTGCGGGCGCCGTGGGACGCGAAGATTCGCGGTCGGGTGGCGTGTTGCGGGTGGCCGGGGACCGGGTTGAGACTTGTGAGGGTCCGTCACGGTCGACCCCGATGGCCTCTGTGGTGCCTGTGAGCCTGAAGGTCAGCATGGTGGTGGAGGGCTTCCACGGGAACCGTGGATTGGTGCTTTGAGCCCGTGCGTCAGACTTTCGTTTCATCCCTGCCCTCCCCGTGTCGGTCGCCAGCCGTGGAACGAAGGGAGTGGCTGATGGAGATACTGCATTCGCGGTGTGCCGGGATAGACATCTCGAAGAAGGATGCCAAGGTGTGCGTCCGGGTCGCTGGTGCGGGACGTCGTAAGACGGTCGAAACGGTGATGACGTGGGGATCGATGACCAACCAGATCCTCGCGCTGCGCGACCACTTGGTCGCCGAGAACGTCTCCTGTGTGGTGCTGGAGGCAACCAGCGACTACTGGAAACCGTTCTACTACCTGCTCGATGACCTGCCGGGCGTGGAGGTGATGTTGGTCAACGCCCGACACGTGAAGAATCTGCCCGGCCGCAAAACAGACGTCTCGGATGCGACCTGGCTGGCACAGCTCGGTGCCCACGGACTGGTCCGTGGATCGTTTGTCNCCCCGGAGCCGATCCGACAGTTGCGCGACCTGACCCGGACCAGGTCCTCAATCACCAGGGAACGCGCTCGGGAGATCCAGCGGCTGGAGAAACTGCTCGAGGACTCCGGGATCAAGTTGTCGGCGGTCGCTAGCGACATCATGGGTGTCTCCGGCCGGGCGATGCTGGAAGCATTGATCGCCGGTGACCGCGACCCCGTCGCGCTGGCGAACCTGGCGAAACGGCGCTTGAGGTCCAAGATCCCCGAACTCACCCAAGCCTTGGTGGGACGGTTCACCGAGCACCACGCATTCCTGGCCCGAGTGCACCTAGACCTGATCGACCGGCACACCACCGCGATCGAGGCGTTGACCCAGCGGATCGAGGTGGTGATCGAACCGTTTCAGGGCTTCCGGGACCTGATCTGCACCATCCCCGGCATCGGCACCCTGATCGCCGACGTCATCGTCGCTGAGACCGGTGCGAACATGTCGGTGTTCCCCACAGCTAAACACCTCGCCTCTTGGGCAGGCACCACTCCTGGGAACAACGAGTCCGCCGGCAAGGTGAAGTCGTCCAAGACCCGACCCGGCAACCCCTACCTGCAAGGCGCTTTGGGCACCGCAGCAATGTGGGCGGCTCAGAACCCGCACACGTTCCTGGGAGCCCGATACCGGCGGATCGCGACCCGCCGAGGACCCCAACGGGCCAACGTCGCGATCCAGCACACACTCTTGACCGTGATCTGGAACATGGGCACCACCGGCACCCTCTACGAAGACCTCGGCGGCGACTACTACAGCCGCCTCCACCCCGAACGCACACGAACCCGAGCGATCAGACAACTCGAAGCCATGGGCTACCGCGTCACCCTCGACACAGCCTCATGAAACAGGCCCCTGACGCGAGACCCACTCAAATGAATCTTCGCGTCAGAGGCCCTTTTGGCTCTTACGCGCAGGTCAGGAAACCGCCCGTTTTAGATGTCGTAATAGAGCTCGAACTCGTGGGGNTGCGGGCGCTGCTGGACTGGGGCGATCTCGGCGGTGCGCTTGTAGTCGATCCAGGTTTCGATCAGGTCGGGNGTGAAGACGTTGCCGACGGTGAGGAAGTCGTGGTCGGCCTCTAGCGCGTCGAGAACAGCGTCCAGCGTAGTGGGCACTTGATCGATCTCAGCCATCTCGTCCGGCGGGAGCTCGTAGATGTCCTTGTCGATCGGGTCGGCCGGCTCGATCTTGTTCTGGACGCCGTCCAGGCCGGCCAGCATCAGCGCGGAGAACGCGAGGTAGGGGTTTGCCGACGGGTCGGGGAACCGGGTCTCGACCCGCTTGGCCTTCGGGTTGCTACCGGTGATCGGGATACGCACCGAAGCCGACCTGTTCCGTGACGAGTACACCAATGAGATCGGGGCCTCGAAGCCCGGCACCAGGCGGTGGTAGGAGTTCACCGTCGGGTTGGTGAACGCCAGCACTGCGGGAGCGTGCTTGAGGATGCCGCCGATGTAGTAGCGGGCCAGGTCGGACAGGCCGGCGTACCCGGTCTCGTCGTAGAACAGCGGCTCGCCGTTGTTCCAGATCGACTGGTGCACGTGCATACCGGAGCCGTTGTCACCGAAGATCGGCTTGGGCATGAAAGTGACCGACTTGCCGGCCTCCCAGGCGGTGTTCTTGATGATGTACTTGAACTTCATCACGTCGTCGGCGGCCTTGAGCAACGTGTCGAACTTGTAGTTGATCTCGGCCTGACCAGCGGTGCCGACCTCGTGGTGGGCGCGTTCGACCTGCAGGCCGGCGGCCTCCAGGTTCTTGGTCATCACGTCACGCAGGTCGGTGTAGTGGTCGTACGGCGCAACCGGGAAGTACCCGCCCTTCAGGCGCGTCTTGTAGCCCAGGTTGTCGCCTTCCTTGCCGGAGTTCCACCAACCCTCGACCGAGTCGATGTGGTAGTAGCCCTCGTTGACGCCGGTCGAGTACCGGACATTGTCGAAGATGTAGAACTCCGCCTCGGGTGCGAAGTAGGCGGTGTCGCCGACGCCGGTGGTCGCCAGGTAGGCCATTGCCTTGCGGGCGATGTTGCGCGGGTCGCGGGAGTACGCCTCACCGGTGATCGGGTCGTGGATGAAGAAGTTGACGACCAGGGTCTTGGCGGCCCGGAACGGGTCGATGTAGGCGGTGGTCGGGTCCGGGAACAACGCCATGTCGGACTCGTTGATCGCCTGGAACCCGCGGATCGACGAGCCGTCGAAGCCCAAGCCGTCGTCGAAGACCGACTGGTCGAACGACGACACGGGAACCGTGAAGTGCTGCATGACGCCGGGAAGGTCGCAGAAGCGAACGTCGACCATCTCGACGCCCTTATCCTTGATGAACTTCAACAGCTCCTCGCTGTTTGCGAACATTCGTCCTCCTTGGCCGCCTCGCGCAGCCCAAGTCGTGGTGAGTGGATCAGCGGTGCCACCCTGCACCGGCTCCTCGAACCTAAGCGCGGGCAGTTTCGCGACAGTATCCCGATTGTTTCACCCGTGTTACAGGTTGCCGTGTCAGGGCCGTCCGGCCACGGAGGGTACGGTGTCCCGCGTGAGCGCGCCCGAACCCAATGCCGACTCCGGGGCCGACCCCGGGGCCGACCCGGGTCTATCCCGGCCAACGACTCGGTCTGCCCGAGCATGGTCCGGGGTCGGTCGCGAGCTGGCTGCTCCGGATCACAGCGATCGTCATCGACTGGGCGGCATCGTGGGCGGTGGCCGTCGCGATCACCGGCGGCAAAGCCTGGACCACCAACGGTGGCAGTTTCGTCACCACCGGCGTCTTCATCGCGGAGCTGACCCTGCTCACCGCACTGGTCGGCGGCTCGTTCGGTCAACTCCTGCTCCGCATCCGGGTGGCCGGGCTCAAGGGCCGACCGGTAAGCCTGCTCGAAGCGTTGCTGCGATCGGTGCTGATCGCGCTGGTCATTCCGCCGTTGGTGTTCAACCGGGACAACCGTGGGCTGCACGACCTCGCCGTCGGCACGGTAGCCGTACGTCGCTGACAGCTGTCCACACCGCCGGAGTTTCAGTATCTGTGCTGATTCGGCGAACGAGCTTCGCTTGGTCCACTAGGCTCGAAATCGTTCGAATCCTCCTCTGCTCTCGGAGATCACATGCGCACCCGACGTACTCGTATCGCAGCTGCCGCGCTGACGCCGGCCCTCCTGTTAGGCATGGTCGCCTGCGGGGAGACGACACCGACAGCAGCGGCGCCACCACCACGCCGACCACCACCACCCCGACTCCTGATCAGAGCCCAGAGACTCCGGAGGAGACCACCGGCGCCAAGACCGAGGGTGGGGACAAGGGTGATGCGACAGATGTAGAAGAGCTCTTCACTGCCATTCTCGACGCGATGACCGATGCCGGCAGTGCCCGGATCTCGATGAATATGGACGGCGCGATGGCCGGCGACGGCGAGGGCATCATGCACTTCGGTGACGACGGGGTCGCGATGGAGCTCTCGATGCCGCTGTCAGGTCTACAGGAGATGACGATGCGGTTGGTCGACGGCGCTATGTATGCCGCGATGCCGCCGTACACGCCCAAAGGCAAGTGGTTCAAGATCGACGCCGATCAGGCTGGGATGGCCGAGGCGCTCAAGCAGTACGAGAGCTTCGATCCCCGCGCGATGACCGAGCAGTTGCGTGACAGCGATACCACGGTCAAGAAGGTCGGTTCCACCAGGATCGACGGTACCGAGGTCACCCACTACAAGGTCAGCTCGAAGACCGAGGCCGGTCGCCAGACTTACGACATGTTCCTCGACGCGGACTCGCTGGTGCGCCGGATGAAGTTCGATTCGGCCGGGCAGCAGATGGTGATGGACTTCTCCGACTGGGGCAATGCTCCCGAGGTCAAGGCGCCTCCGAAGAGCGACCTGGTCGAAGCACCGCCGATGCCCAGCTGATCGTCAGCGACCGCGCAAGTTGCCGCGCTGGCCTTTCATGCTGGTGGGCAACGGTCCCTTGGGCAGCGGCAGGTTGCGGCCAGAGGCGTTCAGCGCGCGCAGCCGCGACAAGATGTCAGTCATCTCGGCCGGACGGATCTGACGCTTCATTTTCATCAGGGTGCGGTTCAGCTTCTTCAGCGGGACCTGCCCCTCGTCGTACCCGACAACGACCTCGTGGATCGGCACGTCGGCGACGACCCGCTCGTGTTTGCGGCGCTCGGAGGTCAGCAGTGCCTTGAGTCGGTTCGGGTTGCCTTCACCGACCAGAACGATTCCGGGCGGCCCGACGACCCTGATCACCAGATCCTGTTGCTTGTTGAACGCAACCGGGGTCTCCTCGACCGTCCATCGACGACGCAGCATCGTCATCACCCGATAGGCCGCACCGGGTGTGCCCTCGAGCTTTGCGTACATCGCTCGGGAAGAGCGGCGGGCCAGCGTGTACATCATCGCCACGAATCCGCCGAGCACAGCGAAGATCGACGCGAAGATCACATGCACGTCGAGGAGATAGGCCAACGCGAACAGCACCGCCGCCGCACCGACGAATGCACCGAGCAGGATCAGCGGAAGTTTCGGATCCTCCTGCTTGGTCATCCGGTAGTTCATCCGGATGCTCTGGATCAGTTTCGGGCGCTCTTGCTCAGCCATCGTTCCTCATTGTCGCTTCGTTCCCGCGTTCCTGCGGGTACCCCAAGCCTAGTTCTGCTCTCAGCGGGCCGCGACGGTGGCCGCTAGAGCACCACGCCGTTCGATCGCCTGCTGGTAGAGCCGGCCGGCGCGATAGGAGGAACGCACCAGCGGCCCGGACAGTACTCCGGCGAACCCGATCTCCTCGGCCTCGGTGCCCAACTCCACGAACTCTTCCGGCTTGACCCACCGCTCGACCGGGTGATGCCGCACCGTCGGGCGCAGATACTGGGTGATCGTGACCAAGTCACACCCGGCCTCATGCAGATCCCGCAATGCCTGGCTGACCTCATCGCGAGTCTCACCCAGGCCAAGGATCAAGTTCGACTTGGTCACCAGGCCCGCCGCACGAGCCTGGGTCAGCACCCCGAGAGAGCGCTCATAGGTGAACGCAGGGCGGATCCGTTTGAAGATCCGCGGCACGGTCTCGATGTTGTGCGCCAGCACCTCCGGGCGGGCGTCGAACACCTCGTCCAGCAATGCCGGTATGCCGTGGAAGTCGGGGATCAGGTTCTCCACCCCGGTGGGGCCGGTCTCGTTGTCCGCGGTGAGCTCGTGGATCGCGCGCACGGTCTCGGCATACAGCCAAGCGCCCTCGTCAGGCAGATCGTCGCGGGCCACCCCGGTGATCGTGGCGTACCGCAACTCCATCTTCTGTACGCTCTCCGCAACTCTGCGGGGTTCATCGCGATCCAGCGGTTCGGGGCGACCTGTGTCGATCTGACAGAAATCGCAACGCCGGGTGCATTGATCACCGCCGATCAAGAACGTGGCCTCCCGATCCTCCCAGCACTCGTAGATGTTGGGGCAACCGGCTTCTTGGCAGACGGTATGCAGGCCCTCGGACTTCACCAGCGCCTGCAACTGGGTGTACTCCGGACCCATCCTCGCTCGGGTCTTGATCCACGAGGGCTTGCGTTCGATCGGGGTCTCGCTGTTGCGGACCTCCAGGCGCAACAACTTGCGTCCTTCAGGATGGGGAGTCGTCACCCCAGCAGTCTATGTTGATCAGCCTGGGAGCCTCGTCACGGCATAGCGCAACATCACAGGCTGAGCTCCGCGGGATCTCTCAAGGAACGTCACGGCGGCGGAAGGTCAGCAGCGACACCACCAGCGCGGCGCCCAGCAATAGCCCGAGGTACAGCGCGCCGGAGGCCAGAGTGAGCTCGTAGGTCTTGGTGCAGGTAGTGCTGGTGACCGGGCAGTGCA
This sequence comes from Nocardioidaceae bacterium, assembly GCA_013693815.1. Classification (GTDB taxonomy): domain Bacteria; phylum Actinomycetota; class Actinomycetes; order Propionibacteriales; family Nocardioidaceae; genus SSC3. The sequence continues at coordinate 2,385,769 of CP059259.1, read as the reverse complement.
CGGTCGGATCGAAGACCCGTACGCCATCGCGCAACCAGGCGATCACGTTGCTGGCGGGGCTGAAGCTGGCAACCCGCGACACCGGAAGGGTCGCCACCAAGGCTTCTCCGACTACCGCGTACACAGCTAAGAGCGCCACGGTGACCATCGTGGAGCGCAGGATCATGGCCAGCGCGAACCCGCCCAGGCCGGCGCCGATGACCAGGACCACGGCGCGGACCAACCACCAGGTCAGCATGCTGCCGAATCCGGGGAAGTCCAGGTCGCGTGCGCTTGCGGTGATCAGGTAGGTCGCCCACATCAAGCCGAGCCCGATCACAGCCGCCACGCCGGTCCCGGTCGCGACCGCCAGCGCTTTGGCCAGCCATAGCCGGCTGCGACGGGGACCGCGATCACTTGAGTGCGCATCGCTCGCGACCCCAGTCCGCGCCGGCGAAGGTCGCGCCGATCACGAAGGCCAGGACAGCCAAGGTCAGCGCCGCCACCTGGCCGGTATCGCGTAACTCTTCGCGCAGGTCCAGGGAGCGCGAGTCAGATAGTCGCGGTAGTTCACGACTTCGCGATGGCAATCGGCGGCGGTCGCCTCGGGCCGCAGCGTCGCCGGATCATCCAGACAGGCACGCCACTCCTGGTCGATCTGCGCCTGAGCTGCGGCAGCCGACTCTCTGGCGCCGGCCACCACGGTCTCGGAGGAGCCACGGGTGGTCCAGGTCGTGTCCACCGTCATCCACACGATGATCAGCAGCCCGAGCAGCATCAGCAGCGGGATCGCGCGCCGTGCCAGGAAGCGGGTCAGCTCGACCCGGAACTGGCTCATTCCTGGCTCCCCGCGTCGGTACGGGATTCCCCAGAGGGCGGTTCGACGGTCGATTCGGTGAGAGAGAAGAATGCGCGCTCCAGGCCGGTAGAGGCCGACATCGAGCGCAGGTAGTGGCCGTGCCTGGCCAACAGCTCCGATATCCGGGCGGGGTCGGTGACACCGGTCACCACGAGCCGATCGCCGGTGCGAGTCACCGGATGGCCCGCCTCGGTCAGCACGGTGTGCGCGCCGGCCGGATCCGCGACCACCAGCTCGACCGTCCCACCCTCGGATCCGCCAACCNNATCGGGGACCAGGCCGGTCGACAGCAGCTTCCCGTTGCCCAGGATCGATACCGCATCACAGGTTCGCTGCACATCGGCAAGCATGTGTGAGGCCATCAGCACGGTCACTCCCTCACCGGCCACGGCGCGGATCTGGGCAGTGAGCTGTCGCGCGCCGACAGGATCGAGGCCATGAGTGGGCTCGTCCAGGAGCAACAGCTCAGGGAGCCGNATCAGTGCTGCCGCCATACCCATCCGCTGTCGCAACCCGCGTGAGTAACCGCGATACCGCTCGTGCTGGTGCTCACGTAAGCCCATCAACTCGATCACCCGATCGACCTCGCTGTCGGGCTGACGCTTGCTGGCCGCGAGCAGGCTCAGATTGCGGCGCCCGGTGAAAGCCTTGGTGAAGGCCGGAGCCTCGACGATCGCGCCGATTCGAGAGGTGAGCGCAGGCAAGGANATGGGGAGAAGCTGACCGAAGATGCGGATCTCGCCCGAGGTGGGCCGGGCCAGTCCGGTCAAAAGGCGCAGTGTGGTGGTCTTGCCCGCGCCATTGGGGCCCAAGAGTCCATGCACGGTTCCGGCCTCGACGGCCAGGTCGAGCCCATCTAACCCGACCACACGTCGGCGACCGTACTCCTTGCGGAGCTTGGCCGTCTCGATGACCGACTCGGGCATGGGTCTCCTTCAGTGGGCGCGCATGTCCACGGTAGGTGACCTGGTTACCGGAGCTGGTCTGACACGCGGCTACGGGCGGAGTACGGGAACGCTAGGCCCCGCCGCGACGACCGGACCGCGCCCGGGCTCAGGTTTGGCCGGCAGGTCCGGGGTGCGCTGGTACGGTTCCCAGGCCAGGTAGCGGCGCAGGTGATGCTCGACTATGGGAGCGACCTCGGGAACGGTGACGTCGCGGCCCAGCTCCTCGCTCAGCGAGGTGACTCCGGCATCGCTGATGCCACAGGGCACGAATCGTTCGTACCAGCCGAGGTCGACGTCGCAGTTGATCGCGAACCCGTGCATCCCCACGCCGTGACTGACCCGGATGCCGATGGCCGCGACCTTGCGCTCCGGCCGATCAGGTGTCTCGGCGAGCCAGACCCCGCTGCGTCCGGGGACCCGGGCAGTGGCGACTCCCAGGTCCGCGCATGCGTCGATCAGCGCCTGCTCCAGGCGCCGGACGTAGTCGACCACGAAGACATGATCGGGCAGCCGGACGATCGGGTAGCCGACGAGCTGGCCGGGGCCGTGGAAGGTGATCTTGCCGCCGCGATCCACTTCGATCACCGGGGTGCCGTCGACTGGCCGTTCGTGTGGCTCGGTGCGTTTGCCCGCCGTGTAGACAGGCGGGTGCTCCAACAACAGCACCTGGTCTTGACCGCCGCCGACGACTCGGGCGTGTGTTTCACGCTGCAGATCCCAGGCGGTCTGGTAGTCGACTGCATCAGGTCCGAAGCCGACTACTCGGAAGGTCGTCACATTCGTGAGTTTTCCACAACCGGCGAAATAGAGGAGGTTCGGGTCGGGCCGTAACCGGTTGACTTTCCCCGTAACGACAACCAGAAGCGAGCGAGGAGAGCGGTGAGCGGTCGGATCTTGGTAGCGCTCCTCGTGGTCGTATTGACCGGATGCGCCAGTGCCGTGGCTGAACCTGCGACGGTGGCACGACAACCCGAAGTGGCCGCGCTCGCCGTCCTGCACGAGTGGGAGCAACGGCGTGCCGCTGCGTTCGAGTCCGCTGATGGGGCGGCAGTGCGTGACCTGTACGCACCCAGTAGTGGATTGGCTGCGCTCGATCTGCGGGTGCTGCGCGCCTACACGGCTCGGGGCTTGACGGTGTACGGCATTGCCGCACAGGTGAGCGAGGTGGAAGTCGTCACGTTCACCGAGCGTCGTTTGCGGGTCGAAGTCACCGACCGTCTCGCTCAGGCCTGGGCCACCACGGGAGGCGGGGAGCCGGAGCAGAAATCGAGGCAGGGATTGGGGTGATAACCGGGACCACTCGGGTACGGCTGCCGCGGCCGGACCCCGGTCCCACCGGCTCACCTTCGTCAAAGACGAGGGAGTGTGGCGGCTGCTCGACTCCAGGGCGGCTACTTGACCGGATTCGACTTGGCCAGGGCCAGCCAGAGTCGTCAGCGGGCCAACGCTGCGTCCAGACGAGCCGCCAGGGTGGGGTGCTCGAAGTCGAATCCCTCGGTGAGCAAGCGGGCCGGCTCGACGCGAGTGGAGTTGAGCAACNNCCGAGGCGATCGGGGGACCAACAACTTGGGTACGAACGCAGGCAGTGGCAGCGCGGTGGGGCGTCGAAGTCGTTGGCCGAGCTCACGGGTGAAGTCGGCGTTGGTCGTGGGCATCGGCCCGGTCAGGTTGTAAGGCCCCGCCGCGTCACCGGACTCAGCGAGCCAGGTCGCGGCTCGCACCCAATCCCGTAGCGAGATCGTCGCGAAGTACTGTCGACCGTTGCCGATGCGCCCACCCAGGCCGAGCCGGAAAGGAAGCAGCATCGCCTTCAGCGCACCGCCGGAGGCATCCAGGACGACTGCGGTGCGCATTGTCACCACCCGGCTTCCAGCCTGTGCGGCCGGCTCGGTGCTGGCTTGCCAACGGCGAGTCACCTCACCCATGAACGTATCGGCGTCGGTCGCCGTCGCCTCGGTGACGAGCGCATCACCACGATCGCCATAGCCGGCGATGCCGTTCTGGGCGAGAAAGGCCGCTGGACGTGGACTGCGGGCAATCGCCTCCGCCAGCGTTTTGGTGGTCGCGAGCCGGCTCTGGGTGAACACCTCGCGGTAGCGCTTGGTCCACGGGAAATGAGCGAGGCCGGCGCCGGAAAGCGTGGCCACGACATCGGCGTTGTCGATGACCTCCTGATCGATCTTGCCGGCGTACGGGTCCCAACTCGACTCGCCCGAGCCCGCGGTATGCCGAACCAGGCGCACTACCTCGTGACCGCTCTGCTGCAGATGCGCGTGCCATGCGTGCCCCAGGAATCCCGAGGCGCCAGCGATCACCACCCGCATCGTCAGATCGAGCCCTTAGACCTCGAAGCTTCCTTGCTCGAGGCGAGTCTTCACGTCCTGTAGGAATCGGGCCGCATCGGCGCCGTCGATGAGGCGGTGGTCATAGCTCAGCGACAGGTAGGCCATTTGCCGGACCGCGATGGTCTCTCCCAGATTGGAGTCGTCGATCACGACAGGGCGCTTCACCACGGCCCCGGTTCCCAGAATCGCGACCTGAGGCTGGTTGATGATCGGGGTGTCGAAGAGCGCGCCCACGCTACCGGTGTTGGTCAGGGTGAAGGTTCCNCCGGACAACTCGTCGGGGGTGATCTTGTTGTTGCGGGTGCGGTCGGCGACGTCGGCGATCTTGCGAGCAAGCCCCGCCACGTTGAGATCGCCGGCGTTCTTGATCACCGGGCTCAACAGGCCACGCTCGGTATCGACTGCGATCGCCAGGTTCTCGTGATCGAAGTAAGTGACCTCGCCCTTCTCGGTGTCGATAGCAGCGTTCAGGGAGGGGTGCACCTTGAGCGCGTCGATCGTCGCCTTGGCGAAGAACGGGAAGTAGGACAGCTTCACGCCTTCGCGAGCCAGGAANTCGGCCTTGGCGGCGTCACGGACGCGGCCGATATTGGTGACGTCGACCTCGATGACCTGGGTCAACTGGGCAGAGACCTGTAGCGACTCGACCATTCGGGTGGCGATCACCTTGCGCAGCCGGCTCATCGGCTCGGTGCGACCGCGAAGCGGGCTGGGGCGGAGCTCGCGGCGGCTGGCGCGGGGCAGCCGCCGGCGCAGCGGCAGCTGGCTGGGTTGCTGCCTCAGCGGCGGCTTTGCCGCGGCAGCGGCTTCGAGTACGTCTTGCTTGCGGATTCTGCCGCCGACGCCGGTGCCGGTGACAGCAGTCAGGTCGACATTGTTCTCAGCGGCTAGCTTGCGTACCAACGGTGTGACGTAACCGGCGTTGTCCCCGACGCCGGAGCAGATGCCTCCGGAGCAGATGCCTCCGGGGCAGGTGCCGCAGCAGCCTCGGGAGCAGGAGCCGCCGGTACGGGAGCAGGCGCGGTCTCAGCGGCGGGTGCTGGGGCAGGTGCCTCCGGAGCGGCCGGCTCGGGAGCCGCGGCCACTGGTTCTGCCGGAGCTGGTGGTGCCTCAGCCGCGGGAGCGGTGGGTGCCGGAGCAGTGGGGGCTGAGGTGGCAGGGGTACCGNGAACCGACGATCGCCAACTCCGCACCCACCGCGATGGTCTCGTCCTCGGCGACCTTGATCTCCAGCAGTGTTCCAGCGATCGGGGAGGGGATCTCGGTGTCGACCTTGTCGGTGGATACCTCCAGGAGAGGCTCGTCGACGGCAACGGTGTCGCCGACCTGCTTGAGCCAGCGGGTAACAGTGCCTTCGGTGACGGACTCGCCCAGGGCCGGCAAAGTCACCGCGGTGCCATCTCCATTGCCTTGGTGAGCGGATACTGCCGGTGCCGACGCTGCCGGCGCCACAGGCTCGGCCGGTTCAGGAGCCGGGGCCGGGGCCTCCTCTGGTGCTGCGGGGGCAGATTCTGCTGCTGCGGGCTCGGGAGCAGGAGCCTGCTCGGCAGCCGGTCCGGCAGCCGATGCCTCGGCGGCGCTCTCGCCGGCTTCGCCGAGGATCGCCAACTCCGCACCCACCGCGATGGTCTCGTCCTCGGCGACCTTGATCTCCAGCAGTGTTCCAGCGATCGGGGAGGGGATCTCGGTGTCGACCTTGTCGGTGGATACCTCCAGGAGAGGCTCGTCGACGGCAACGGTGTCGCCGACCTGCTTGAGCCAGCGGGTAACAGTGCCTTCGGTGACGGATTCGCCGAGTGCGGGGAGTGTGACTGAGGTCGGCATGCGGTCGAATGCTCCTTCGGCTGGGCTGGACCTAGTGATGGATCACGTCGTCGGACTAGCTGTGCTCGGTCGAGTCTAGTGACCTCCCAACATGGTTGCGATCGCGGTCGACTTGCCGGGGTCTATCCGGGGTATGTATCCGGGCCTTGTACAGATCGGTCACACTAGGAGCCATGGGATTCCTGGGTCGCTTCCGTCGAGGCGATGTGAAGATGTCGGCGCCCAAGGGTCGTGGCCCCACCACCGTTCGCGCATCGGACTCGGCCGATCAGAAGCACCTGCGTGAGTTCGTGACCACTCGGCGGGGTGTCGAGGGGTTCGTCGAGCCGCGGACTGCGGTCACCGATGTGACGCTGATGCTGGTCGCCTACGACGGCGAGTGGACCCGACGCCGGGTGCCCTCGGTGGAGTGGGCGCATACCTTCGCAAACAGCCATGGCATCCCTTCCTACGACGCTGCCGTCGTCGGGTATCCAGCGCGGATGCGCGAGTGGAACCGCAAGCAGAAAGGGAACTGACCCAGTTAGCTGACCCAGCTATCCGGGTGAGGTTCAGCCGGCCGACTCAGCCATCCGAGTGGCCAACTCCACCAGTGTCGCGACCATCGCGCCGGTGCCGCCGGAAGGTGTGTAGCCGTAGGCGGCCTTCTCGTTGTAGGCCGGTCCTGCGATATCGAGGTGGGCCCACGGTAGATCGCCGACGAACTCCTGAAGGAACGCGGCTGCATACAGAGCTCCGCCCCAGCGCTCGGAATTGTGCTGAGCCAGATCGGCGACCTTGCTGTTGGAGCGGACCTTCTCGGTCATCTCGTCAGGGATCGGCAAGTGCCACGCCATCTCACCGGCTTGCGCTGCCGCAGCACTCACCTGATCGATGAGGTCGTCGTCGTTGCCCATCAGTCCGGTGACGCGGTCTCCGAGCGCCATGATGCAGGCGCCGGTCAGGGTGGCGACATCGATGATGGCGTCGGGTTTGCTCTCTACCGCGTGACCGAGCGCGTCGGCGAGCACTAAGCGTCCCTCGGCGTCGGTGTTGAGCACTTCGACCGTCTTGCCGCCGTACATCGTGAGCACGTCACCAGGCCTGGTGGCATTCCCCGAGATCATGTTCTCGGCCATCGGCGCAAACGCGGTCACCTGGATCGGCAGCCCGAGGTCCGCGATTGACAAGGTCGCCGCCACGACAGCGGCGGCACCGGCCATGTCCATCTTCATCGTGGTCATCGAGGCCGCGGGCTTGATCGACAAACCACCGGAGTCATAGGTGATCCCCTTGCCCACCAGTGCCAAGTGCGCCTTGGCGCCGGCAGGGTTGTACGTCAGACGCACCAAGCGCGGCGGGCTCGCCGAGCCTCGTCCCACCCCCAGGATGCCCCCGGTTCCGCGTTCGGCTAGAGCCGTCTCGTCGAACACCTTGACGCTGACCCGCGGCCTGCCCTTGCGGGCCTTGTTAGCGGTGACTACGGCGTCGGCGAACTTCGCAGGAGTGAAGTCACCTGGCGGGTTGTTCACCCAATCACGCACCAGGCAGCGAGCCTGAGCAAGCACTTCGGCAGTTTCAGCAGCAGCAATGGCTTCGACGGTCCGCCCGATCGGACTGAGCACCGCGACCTCGACCGGGGCCTTGGCAGCGCGGTTCGACTTGTAAGCGGTGAACTCGTAGCCACCCAGGATGTAGCCCTCGGTGACGGCGCGGACCAACTCCGCGGTGTCGGCCGGAAGCGCCAACGCCACCGACGCTGCATTGCTCACTGCGCGCGCGGCGACACCGGAGGCGCGCCGTACCGATTCGGCATCCACGGACTCCCCGAGCCCGACCACGAGCAGAAGTGGCGACTTGATCACCCCGTTGGTGGGGATCTTGGTGACCTCGCCAGGCTTGCCCTCCACCCCCAAGGACTGCAGGAGCGGAGCGAGTTTGCGTCCGAAGGCCGTTGTCACCGCCTCGGCGCCCGGGGCCAGCCGCACTCCCTTGCTTCTGCCGGATGCTTTCTCGCTCAGGGCTCTGGTGGCGCCGACGACCACGACGTCTGCTCGGGTGCGGTCCGGGTCGCCGACACGGAGTTTGTACGCAGTCATCGGGCTCCCTTGTTGCTCGCTGTCGCCGGGTTCATCACCACTCGTCCTCGCCCGTGATGCTAGCGGCAGGGCTATACCCGGCCCCAAGCCCCCGTCAAGTGGGTGTGCACAGGTTAAGTTGATCCGCATGACAACCCCGTTGCGTTCGCCACTACATGAACGGCACGAGTCCTTAGGCGCCAAGTTCGCCGAGTTCGGTGGCTGGGAGATGCCCCTGGAGTATCCGGCCGGAACGGTACGGGAGCACAACGCGGTCCGCAACGGTGTGGGAATCTTCGACGTCAGCCACCTGGGCAAGGTCTGGGTGCGTGGCNCCGGGGCCCGGCAGTTGCTCAACGACGTGCTGACCAACGACCTGTTCAAGATCGGGCCGGGCCAGGCCCAGTACACCCTGCTCTGCGATGAGGCCACCGGGNGTGTTGTCGACGACCTGATCGCCTACCTGCACAGCGACGACGAGGTCTTCTTGATCCCGAACGCGGCCAACACACCTGCGGTGGCACGTCTTCTGGCGGAGGCTGCGCCAGAAGGTGTCGAGGTGCTCGACCAACACCAGCACTATGCGGTCATCGCTGTGCAGGGCACCGAGTCCGACGAGGTGCTGGAGGCTGCCGGGCTGCCGTCAGGGCATGACTACATGTCGTTCGTGACCGCTGATCTCGGCGGGATCGAAGTGGTGGTCTGCCGCACCGGATACACCGGGGAGCGTGGCTATGAGCTCGTCGTGCCAGCAGAAGCGGCCATTGCCACCTGGGACGCGGTGATGGCGGCAGGTGCGTCACGGGAGATCCAGCCGTGTGGGCTGGGCGCTCGTGACACACTCCGCACCGAGATGGGCTATCCGCTGCACGGCCAGGACCTGTCGCCGACGATCACTCCGGTGGAGGCCCGGCTCGGCTGGGCGGTCGGTTGGGACAAGCCCGCCTTTCACGGCAAGGACGTGCTCACCCAGCAAAGGCAAGACGGGCCCAAGCGGCTCTTACGTGGCTTGGTCGCAGTCGGCCGGGCGATTCCCAGGCCAGGGATGGGCATCAGCATCACCCGCGACGTCCTGGTCGGCGAGGTGACCTCAGGAACGTACTCACCCACGCTCGGCAAAGGAGTCGGGCTCGGGTTGATCGCCAGCCAGATCCAAGAAGGGGCCGAGGTCACCGTCAACGTGCGTGGCCGTCCTGAAGTGTTCGCGCTGACCCGGCCGCCTTTCGTCGAGCCGGGCGTCCGGGAGAGCTGATCCGAGTTAGGAGACCGAACGGTGACACATTCACTGGAGCCAAGCGCCTTCGCGCCGGAGCCGAAGCCGGGATCCCCGTGGCGCTGGGCTCTGTTGGACGTCGAGGGAACCGAAGCGACCAGCACACACAGCGAGACCACCTTCAGTTCGCAAAGCGATGCCGAATCCTGGCTGGGGGAGACGTACGGCGAGTTGCTGACCGAGGGCATCGAGCAGGTCACCCTGTACGAGGGTGACGCCGAGGTTTACGGGCCGATGAGTCTGCGGCCCTAGAGACTCGCCAGGACGGTCAGTTGAAATCCCGGTTCGGCGGTGACTGGGTCATGGCCGGGTCGGTGGTGACGAACCTCGCCAGCACATCGTCGATCTGTCGCATCGCCTCGGATTCGAGCACGACNCCTGATGCCTTGGCATTGTCGGCGACCTGCTCGGGCCGAGTCGCGCCGACGATGGCAGCGGAGACCTGTGGGTTCTGCAGCACCCAGGCGACGGCGAGCTGAGCCATCGTCAGGCCATGTCCATCGGCGATCGGTCGCAGGCCTTGGACTGCGGCGAGCAGATCATCACGCAGGAACCGTGCGATCGGATCTCTGGTGGCTTCGCCGGCTCCGCGAGTGCCTGCGGGAGCAGGCTGACCAGGAAGGTATTTGCCGGTCAGGACGCCCTGGGCGATCGGGGACCACACGACCTGGCCCATGCCCGCCTTCTCGCATGCGGGGATGACCTCTGCCTCGACGACTCGCCACAACATGTTGTACTGCGGTTGGTTCGACACCAGCGGAACGTGCAGCTCACGTGCCAAGGCAGCAGCTCGCTCGATCTCCTCTGCCCGCCACTCCGAGACGCCGATATAGAGTGCCTTGCCTTGGCGCACCACGTCGGCAAAGGCCAGCATCGTCTCTTCCAACGGGGTCTCGTGGTCGTACCGATGCGCTTGATAGAGGTCGACGTAATCGGTGCCGAGCCGGGTCAGGGAGCCGTTGATGGCCTCCATGATGTGTTTGCGGGACAAGCCACTGTCGTTGTGTGCCCGAGGCCCGGTCGGCCAGTAGACCTTGGTGAAGATCTCCAGACCCTCACGGCGCTGACCCGACAGGGCCTTGCCGAGTACGGTCTCGGCGGCGGTGTTGGCGTACACATCGGCGGTGTCGAAGGTCGTGATGCCCTCCTCCAGCGCCTGACGGACGCAGGCCAGCGCTGCGTCCTCCTCGAGCTGATTCCCGTGGGTGATCCAGTTGCCGTAGGCGATCTCGGTGATCTTCAGTCCGCTGACGCCCAGGTTGCGAGTCCTCATTCCGCGACCATACTCAGGTCACCGCCACTCAGGCGTACAAGGTACTCAGACGTACCGGTCGGGCAGGGCCTGTCCGAGTTTGACCTGCGGTTTGGGCAGTCGCATGAACCGTAGGTAGAGGGCCCTGGTGAGCGCGTAAAAAGTCGCGCCCTTGGTGGACTGGCTGGGGAAGCGTCGGCGCAGTTCGCGGCGCAACCGGAAGTTCAACCACACCATGTCCAGCGCCACAACCAGGATCGTGATGTTCAAGACCATCGATCCGGTCCGGCTGTCAGCGGCGGACAGCAGCAGGCTGGCGAACATCAGCGGGAGGGTGAACTCGGCGATATTGACTCGGCTGTCGACGAAGTCGCGCACGAATCGCCGGACCGGCCCGCGATCGCGTTTGCCCAGGTAGCGCTCGTCGCCGCGTTTGATGCCCTCACGGATCTCCCGTGCGGAGACTTGGCGAGACCGCGCATTCGACTTGCGGGCCTTGGGGTCGCGAGAGGCCTGCGCACGCGCCTTGGCGGCCGCCTCTGCCTCTTTGCGGGTAGGGGTCGGGCGTCCCTTGCCGGCAGCGGGCTCATCGCCCAGAGCCGTCTCGGATGTCTCTGGCGTCTCGGTTGTGGCCTTGGTACGACGGAACACGGGTGACCTTCATCTGCGGTGTGGTGATTACCGACAACCTATCGCGACACCGACTGCAACGGGCATTCAGGAGGGCGGTGGCAATCCGGTTGCATCCCGGCGACAAGCCTGGCAGCAAGCGTGGTTGACCCCGAGTCTCGTAGGGTGGGAGCGACAAGATCTCCACGATCTCCACTGGAGCGAGCCGGTGAAGACCGGCCCGACCAACAGCAAGGACTCGAGCATGGGTATTTGGCAGCGCTTCAAGTTGATCTTCCGGTCCAAGGCCAACAAGGCGCTCGACCGCGCCGAAGATCCGCGCGAAACCCTGGACTACAGCTACGAGAAGCAGCTCGATCTGCTTGCGAAGGTGCGCCGTGGTGTTGCAGATGTGGCCACTAGTCGCAAGCGTGTGGAGCTACAGATCACCCAGCTCAACCAGCAGTCGACCAAACTGACCGAGCAGGCGCAGAAGGCGTTGTCGGTCGGTCGGGAGGACCTGGCTCGCGAGGCGTTGACCCGCAAGTCCGCGCTGACCAACCAGATCAACGACTTGCAGGTCCAGCACGATCAGCTGGTGGCCGAGGAGGAGAAACTCACCCTCGCCTCCCAGCGTCTTCAAGCCAAGGTCGAGGCGTTCCGCACCAAGAAGGAGACGATCAAGGCCACCTACACCGCAGCCGAGGCGCAGACCCGGATCAACGAGGCGTTCTCCGGAATCTCCGACGAGATGAGCGATGTGGGCCAGGCGATTGCCCGAGCAGAGGACAAGACTGCTCAGATGCAGGCCCGGGCCGGCGCGATCGACGAGCTGATCGCCTCGGGCGCGTTGGACGATGCCTCCTCGCTCAATGCCGGTGACGACATTGCGCGTGAGTTGGAGGCGCTGTCGTCCCAGTCCGATGTCGACCGGGAGCTGGCAGCGATGAAGGCCGCTGCCGGCGGCGAGCTGCCTGCGGCCGAGCAGCCGTTGGCGATCGACGCCGAGGTGGATGAGGTGATCGAGCCCGTCCAGCAGATTACGGAGCAACCTGTCGCCGAGCCCGTCGAGCGCGGTGAGAGCTCGAGTTCCTGAAAACTCGCTATTCACGCCTGATCACATTGATACCGAGAGACTGAGCAGGACCCATGACACGCACCCGCTTCATCCGCGATACCGGCCTGACGGCGCGGATGACGGCGACGATGTTCCTGCTGGGAGCGTTGTTCGTCGGGGTGGTGGCCGTGCTGATGGCGATCCTGCCGGTGCAGTACGCGCCCTTCATCGCGGTCATCGGTCTCGCGATCGCCTGGTGGCAATGGTGGAACTCCGACACGATGGCCCTCAAGGCGATGCGGGCTCGCGTGGTCACCGAGCAGGAGGCGCCGGAGCTGCACGGCATGATCGACCGGCTGTGCGCATCGGCAGGGATGCCCAAACCGGTGGTTGCGATTGCCTACACCGACTTGCCCAATGCCTTCGCGACCGGGCGATCACCCAAGAGGGCGGCTGTCTGCGTCACTACCGGCATCATGGACAAGCTGACCAGGGACGAACTGGAGGGCGTGCTCGCCCATGAGTTGTCCCATGTCGCCCACCGCGACGTCTTGGTGATGACGATGGCCAGCTCTGCCGGAATCATCGCGGGAATGCTGACCCGCGGCGCGCAGTGGNGGATGATCGGCAGACGTAGGGACAACAACGGCGTCCCGGTGTGGTTGCTGGTCTTGTTGGTCAGCCTGGTCACGTACGCGATCAGCTTCTTCGCGACTCGATTGTTGTCGCGCTACCGGGAGCTCAGCGCGGACCGGGCCGGCGCGTTCCTCACCGGCAAGCCCGGCGAGCTGGCCAACGCGCTGGTCAAGATCACCGGCGAGACCGCACGGATCCCGAGCAAGGACTTGCGGGAGGTCTCAGCGATGAACGCCTTCTTCATCACCNCCGCAGTGGCCGGCATGGACTTCAAGACCCTGACCTCCACCCATCCGTCGTTGGAGCAGCGCCTCCAGCAGCTCGCGGAGGTCGCCCGGGAGCTCGGCCGCCCGCTTGACGGCGGCTTCGCCCCGCCGGACTGAGCTGGCAGCATGGGTTTCTTCGACGTGATCAGCGGTCGCAGCAAGCGGCCGCGTAACAACATCGACGCGCTGTTTGCGATCCCGCCGGCCGCAATCACGCTGCAGACCGAGTTGAGTTTCGTCTCCACCAAGCTCGGCTCAGTCTGCTATCGCGCCGCTGAGGGACCTGCCTTCGAGGCGACGATGCGCGACATCGTCGCGGTGCTGGACAACGACGACGACCCCGATGTGAAGCTCAGTCGCGACGACTTCGGGTTCACCTGGTTGACCGCCGAGCAGGACACTCTCGAAGCGCTGGCCACCGACCTGCATGCGGTCAACACCGGGCTGGAGGTCCAGGGCTTCGCCGACGGCCTGCTGTGCTCGATGTTCTCGTTCGCCGACATGGCCGGACGCAAGCTGGCGCTGGTCTATCTCTACAAGCGAGGCACGTTCTACCCGTTCGCTCCGGTAGCCGAGCGGCAACGCGACAACCTGCTGGAGCTTCAGATCCAGCAGCTCTTGGAGAAGGAGCTGCCGATCGAGCCGGATCTCGGCTCCTGGATGGCGCTCTGGGGTGCGCCCGGTCTTTAACGGGCGCACCCGTTAAAGACCGGCACTCTTCGGGGGCAGCCTTTGTGTGATCCGTATTTGAGTTAGCCAACTCACCAGGGTCAGTCGCGGTGACTCTTGCCCGGTAGGTCGAGCATCCGCTGCAAAGCGACCTTGGCCCAGTGCTCGGTGTCGGCATCGACCGTGATCACGTTGACCTCGTTGCCGTCGATCAGGTTCTCCAGCGCCCACACGAAGTGCGGTAGGTCGATACGGTTCATCGTCGCGCAGTAGCAGACGGTCTTGTCCAGGAACACGATGTTCTTGTCCGGGTGGGCATTCGCCAACCGCTGCACCAGATTGAGCTCGGTGCCGATCGCCCAGGAGGAGCCGGCCGGCGCTGCCTCGATGGTCTTGATGATGAACTCGGTCGAGCCCACGAAATCGGCTCGGGTCACCACCTCGTAGGTGCACTCGGGGTGGACCAGGATCTGGACACCGGGAATTCGTGCCCGGGCGGACTCTACGCCCTCGACGCTGAACCGTCCGTGCACCGAGCAGTGGCCCTTCCACAGAATCATCTTCGCGGCGCGGAGCTGATCGGGAGTCACACCGCCGCCGGGCAACCGGGGATCCCACACGATGCAGTCGTCCAGCGACAGCCCCAGTTGCAGTACAGCGGTGTTGCGACCCAGATGCTGATCGGGAAGNAACAGCACCTTGGTGTCAGGCCCCTTCTGTTCGAAGGCCCACTCCAAGGAGATCTGGGCGTTGCTCGAGGTGCACACCGCTCCGCCGTTTCGCCCGCAGAACGCCTTGATGTCGGCGCTGGAGTTCATATAGGTGACCGGCACGATCAGATCGCCGACACCGACGTCTGCCAATGCGTCCCAGGCGTCCTCGACCTGGGCGAGCCGGGCCATGTCCGCCATCGAGCAGCCCGCGGCCAAGTCGGGCAGGACCACCTTCTGGTGGTCGGCGGTCAAGATGTCGGCCGACTCCGCCATGAAATGCACACCGCAGAACACGATGTACTCGGCCTCGGGCCGGGCGGCTGCCTCCCGGGCAAGTTTGAACGAGTCGCCGGTGACATCGGCGAACTGGATGACCTCGTCGCGCTGATAGTGATGACCGAGCACGAAGACCCGGTTCCCGAGTGCTTCCTTGGCGGCGTTCGCCCTAGCCACCAAAGTGGGGTCCGAGGCCGGAGGAAGGGCGCCAGGACAGTCCACGCCACGCTCGGAGTCGGGGTCGGTGCCTCGACCCAGTACCAACAGGGGCAAATCAATACTCGTCACATTGCCGAGTATCCCACGCGGGGCATGATGGCCCGGTGCGCGTACTCATTGCCCCTGACAAGTTCGCCGGCACCCTCACCGCGGTGGAGGCTGCGACGGCTATCGCCGAGGGCTGGCGCAGGCATGCGCCTGACGACATCCTCGACCTCGCGCCCATGGCCGATGGCGGGCCTGGCTTCGTCGACGTACTGCACTCCTCGCTCGGTGGTGAGCTCGCCCTGTACACAGTGACCGGCCCCTTGGGTGACCCGGTGCCTGCCACGATCCTGTTCTCCGGTGACACCGCGTACCTCGAAGCTGCTCAGGCATGCGGACTGCACCTGGTCAAGGGATCGAACGTTGTCCAAGGATCAAGCGCCACTGCGCGCTTTCCTGATAAGGAGGAGGTCGCTGACCGGCGGGACCCGGAGCGGGCGACCAGCTACGGGGTCGGCGAGCTCATCGTGCATGCCATTACCGGGNGAGCCCGGCGAGTGGTCGTCGGGCTGGGAGGCAGCGCCACCAATGACGGGNGAGCCGGACTGTTGGCCGCGCTGGGGGCAAGCGCCGATCGGCCCTTGAGCCAGGGGCCTGTCGCATTGACCGGCATCTCCGAGGTGCAGCTTCCAGAGCTCGATCCCAGCATCCAGATCATCGTCGCCAGTGACGTCGACAACCCGTTGCTGGGAATGTTCGGAGCCACCAAGGTGTACGGCNCCCAAAAGGGCCTGCCCGAGGAACGGTTACCCGTCGTTGACGGCTGGCTCACCGAGTTCGCCGACGTGGTCGGCAAGCGCATTGCGCTGATGCCAGGCGCGGGAGCTGCAGGCGGGATCGGCTTCGCGTTGCTGGCGCTAGGCGCCCAGCGCGAATCCGGCATCGAGTTGGTGGCGGCGGCTCTCTCGCTGACGGAGCGGGCAGCCATGGCCGATCTGGTGATCACCGGCGAAGGAGCCTTCGACTTCTCCAGTCGAGCCGGCAAGGTGCCCTACGGGGTCGCCGCTATCGCCGGCGCGGCTGTGCGCCCGTGCATCGCCTTGGCCGGGCAGGTGCACGTCGGCGCCCGGGAGATGCGCGCTCTAGGCATCGAATCGGCTTACGCTCTGATCGAGCTGATCGGGGAGGAGGCCGCGTTCGCCCGGCCGGCCGGAGCACTGTCCGATCTCGCAGAGCGCGTGGCGCGCACCTGGAGCCGGGAATAACCGTCGGTGTGCGACCATTGACAAAGACGTACGCGCGACCGAACCAGGGAGGCACCCAGATGACCGAGCAGGTCGACACCGAGATTCGCAGCGACGGCATCAACCTTTCCTCGAATGCCGCCGTCAAGGTCAAAGCGCTACTCGACCAGGAAGGCCGCGACGACCTGTCGCTGCGGATCGCGGTCCAGCCGGGAGGCTGCTCCGGACTGCGCTACCAGCTCTTTTTCGACGAGCGCTCCCTCGATGGCGACACCGTCACCGATTTCGACGGCGTCGATGTAGTCGTCGACCGGATGAGCCTGCCTTACCTCAACGGCGCTGTCATCGACTTCGTGGACACGATCGAGAAGCAGGGCTTCACGATCGACAACCCCAATGCAGGCGGGTCTTGCGCCTGCGGAGATTCCTTCCACTAAGGGCCTGCGTCCGACGGTTCCCTTCGGCTGCGCTCCGCCATCCAGGCGCCCTGGCCGCGTTGCGGCCGCTCGACAGGCCTCCAGCCTGCCTTCGCAACCGACGCCTTGCCATGACCCCGCCTGACGGCGCTCGCTGCGAAGTCACTCGCCGGACCCAGGCCAGCGACGCCCCTGCGGGCGCCTCGCGGCGTTCTGGTCGCGCTACTCGAAGAGTTGGGCTGCGAAGGCAGCTGTCGCGGCGGTGACGGTTAGGTCCACGTCCGCCGGATCGACCGACGCGCTTTCCGGAACCTCCGGCGCTAGCGACTGGCCGGGCTGGACAGGCACGGTCGTTGCCTCGAGCGGGAACTCCTGCTCGGCCAAACGGCAGTCGAGCCGCATCTGATGCAGCGTGGCAGCGTCGTCGTAGGCAAGTCGCTCGTAACCCATACCCGCCACGGTAGCCCGCGAAACGCCGGGTTTCATCCCGTACTGGTCGGTAGTCCTGCGGAGAGTGGCAGTCGGCCTCCCAGTATCCTTCGTTGAGCCTGGCCGGCGCCTGGACCGGTCACTTCTGGGAGGGTTCCCTTTCGTGTCGCTCATCGTCACCGGCTCCATCGCCACCGACCATNTGATGTCGTTCCCCGGCAAGTTCTCCGACTCCCTGGTCGTGGACCAGCTGGACAAGATCTCGCTGTCCTTCCTGGTCGATGACCTCGAGGTCAGGCGCGGTGGCTGCGCGGCCAACATCGCCTTCGGGCTCGGCGTCTTGGGTCTGACCCCGATCCTGGTCGGCGCCGTGGGAGAAGACTTCATCGACTACCGCTCCTGGTTGGAGCGGCACAATGTCGACTGCGAATCGGTACACGTCTCCGAGACCCGGCACACGGCCCGTTTCGTGTGCACTACCGACTCGACGATGGCCCAAATCGCGTCGTTCTACGCCGGCGCGATGTCCGAGGCCCGTGAGATCGAACTCCGGCCGATTATCGACCGCGTCGGGCCTGCGGATTGGGTGCTGATCGGACCCAACGACCCCGAGGGGATGCTGCGACACACCCAGGAGTGCCGCACCCGCGCCTATCCGTTCGTCGCCGATCCCTCTCAACAACTGGCCTTCGGCGACGGCAAGATGATCCGCGACCTCATCGAGGGAGCCGAGATGCTCTTCAGCAACGAGTACGAGTCCTCGCTGATCACCCAGAAGACCGGGTGGAGCTACCAGGACGTCCTGGACCGGGTGGGCACCTGGGTCGTCACGCTCGGTGCGGCCGGCGTCCGGGTCGAGTCGGCCGGCAAGGAGACCATTACGATCCCGGCCGTCGCCGGGGTCGAGGCCGTCGAGCCGACCGGAGTAGGTGACGCGTTCCGGGCCGGCTTCTTGGCCGGGCAGGTCTGGGGCCTCGATCACGAACGTTGCGCCCAGGTGGGTTGCGTCCTGGCGGCGTACGTCGTGGAGCGACTCGGCACCCAGGAGTACACCCTGGGCAAAGAAAGTTTCCAAACCCGGATCGCTCAGTCCTACGGTGAGGATGCGGCGATCGAGATCGGCAAGCACCTGACCACCTTGCGATAGCGGGATCGGCCGACTCTACAGCGAGTCGGCCCGGTCGACCCGGCGCACCAAGAACCGGGGCACACCATCCTCGGCGACGTCTTCGCCCACGTACTCCTGGCCGCGCATCCGACACCACGCGGCGACGTCGGGGCGGGCAGCGGGGTCGGTGGCGACTACGGCGATCACCCCGCCGAGGGGTACCTCGGAGAGTCGTTTGGCCAAGGCGATGATCGGAGCCGGGCAGCGTAGCCCGCGACAATCCAGTTCCCACTCGATCTCGGTGTCCAGGGGTTGTCCCGGTCATGGCCGGTTCGGTTCATGGCCTCCGGTTCCTGCTCGGGATCAGTCACGGTGCAGCCTCGTACTCACCGCGCAGACCTGCCACGATGCCGGGAAGCGCCGCCAGGAACGCCTCGACCTCCTCCTGGGTGGTCGACCAGGTCAGTGACACCCGCACGTTGCCATGGGTCAACGCCCCCATTGCCACCAGAACGTGGGAGGGCTCCAAGGCGCTGGCCGTGCAGGCCGATCCCGAGGCGACCGCGAACCCGGCCCGGTCCAGCTCCCGTACCAGCGCGTCGCCTTCCACGTACAGCACCGAGAACGAGACCACATGAGGCAGCCGGTGTTCGGGGTCACCGACCAGGTCGACATCGGGTAGCCCTGCGACGGCCTCCCGGATCCGTGCCGTGAGCCGACGCTGTCGCTCGGCGAGCGCTTCCCGCTCCTCGGTCAGCTCGCGCAGTGCCGCCGCCGCCGCCAGGATCGCCGGAACGTTTTCGAAGCCCGCGGTGCGATGGTCCGACCTGTCGTCGGTGGGGAAGGGCGCTCGCCAGCGAGCCCCNTTGCGGATCGCCAGGACCCCTACCCCGGCCGGCCCACCCCACTTGTGAGCAGAGGCCGCCATCGCCGACCAACCAGCTGGTAGAGGCAGCCGACCTGCGCTTGCGCAGGCATCGAGAAACCAGGCAGCGTCCCCTGCTCCTGAGAGCGTTGACCGGGGNTCTGCTTGGACGGTGCCGGTCTCCGGATTCGCGTGCTGCACCGCGATCACCCCGGCCGGTCGCCCAGGTGCGGTCACCACCTGCCCGAGGCGATCCACCGCCAAGGTCTCCATGCTGCCGCTATGGACGTCTTGCCACCAGCGTGCCGCATGGAATACCGCAGAGTGCTCGGTTGCGCCGATCCCCAGATGACGTGAGTCCCGGGCGCGGCCCAGTGCCAACCCCAAAAGCCCGAGATGGACCGCTGCGGTCCCCGAGGAGGTGAACGTCACCTCGTCGGCGCGGACCCCAAGNCAGGCGGCTATCACCTCGCGGGCGTTGTCCAGCAGCAACCGCGCCCGACGCCCCTCGCCATGAAGTCGCAGCGGATCGGCGTACCCCTCCTCCAGAGCCGCGAGCAGCGCTTGCCGCGCCGTGCTGCGCAGCGGCTCGGTGGAGACCGAATCCAAATAGCTCACACCGGTGAATTACCGCCCCTTTGCGAGGTCCGAGTCTCCGGCGAGGAAACCTGTGCCGAAGGAGGGGTCCTGCCGTCGTCCCGGGAACCGCCAGTAGTAGGGTTTCAACATCTGTCCTGACGAAGAGAGAGGCTCGTTCGTGGGTCTGCAAATCCCCAAGCGAATGCCGCCGCCGTTACGCCGCGCCTGTCTGGCGATCTTCGCCGCGGTGACCGTCGTGGCGCTGAGCGGGTGCTCGATCGACTCCGAGGAACTCAAGCGTCTGGGACAGCCCGTCATCTCCAAGGGCGCCACCAACAACACCGATGGACAGTACGACCTGTGGATGTGGGCCTGGGTCGCCGCGATGATCACCGGGNTGATCGTCTGGGGCCTGATCTTCTACGTGATGATCAAGTACCGCCGGCGCAGCGATGACGAGATCCCGGTGCAGACCCGTTACCACCT
This sequence comes from Nocardioidaceae bacterium, assembly GCA_013693815.1. GTDB lineage: Bacteria > Actinomycetota > Actinomycetes > Propionibacteriales > Nocardioidaceae > SSC3. Next base: position 2,365,676 of record CP059259.1, on the reverse strand, counting down.
GCCGCTGGAGGTGCTCTACACCCTCGCGCCCGTGGTCATGGTGTTGGTGATGTTGTTCTTCACCCTCGATCAGCAGGACCGGCTCGATACCAGGGTGGAGAACCCCGACCACGTCGTCGAAGTCGTCGGTCAGCAGTGGGGATTCACCTTCAACTACGTCGCGGACGACGCGCTCGACGGTGAGACCACCGTCTTCCAGGCCGGCACGCCCGCTGACCTGCCCACGTTGTACCTGGTCAAAGACCAGTCGGTGCGGTTCAACCTGCACTCACCCGACGTGGTGCACAGTTTCTGGGTCCCGGCTTTCTTGCAGAAGCTCGACATCATTCCCGGCGTCAACAACAGCTTCGACCTGACGCCGACCCGTGAGGGAACGTTCGCCGGCAAGTGTGCCGAGCTCTGCGGCGTCTACCACTCCAAGATGCTCTTCAACGTCGAGGTCGTCGACGAGGCGNACCTTGCCAGCAAGCTCCAAGAGCTCAAGGACGCGGGCAAGATCGGTCCGGCCTGCGGCTCGACGTTCGCCGACACCGTGGTGGGTCTCGAGGATCACCCGGCCATTCCTGACGATGACCCGGAGAACGGAGTCTGCAAGTGAGCGCCACGATCGACACGGCCGCCGGTGCCGGGGAACACGGCGAGCACAGCGACCCGTCCCTGATCAGCACCGAGCCCAAGCACAAGCTCGGGACCCAGGTCGTCCGGATCCTCACTACCACCGACCACAAGCTGATCGGCAAGCTCTACCTCGGCACCGCCTTCTTCTGGTTCATTCTCGGTGGCTTGATGGCGATGCTGATTCGCTCCGAGCTGGCCGCGCCGGGGCAGCAACTCATCAACGACGAGCTCTACAACCAGCTCTTCACGATGCACGGCACGATCATGCTGCTGCTGTTCGCGACCCCGTTGTTCTTCGGTTTCGCGAACGTGATCATGCCCTTGCAGATCGGTGCCCCCGATGTCGCGTTCCCGCGGCTGAATATGTTCAGTTATTGGTTGTTCCTGTTCGGTGGTCTGATCGCCGCCTCCGGTTTCTTGACCCCGGCCGGCGCCGCCGACTTCGGCTGGTTCGCTTACACGCCGCTGTCGGATGCGATCCGCTCACCTGGACACGGTGGTGACCTGTGGATCATGGGTCTGTGGATGGCCGGTCTCGGCACGATCCTGGGTGCGGTCAACTTCATCACCACGATCTTCTGCATGCGCGCGCCCGGCATGACGATGTTCCGGATGCCGATCTTCGTATGGAACGCATTGATCACCAGCCTGCTGGTCATCATCGTGTTCCCGATCCTGGCCGGCGCGCTGCTGATGCTCGAGTCCGATCGGGCGCTGGGCTCGCATGTGTTCGACACAGCTACCCATGGTGCGGTCCTGTGGCAACACCTGTTCTGGTTCTTCGGCCATCCCGAGGTCTACATCATCGCGTTGCCATTCTTCGGCATCGTCTCGGAGATCCTCCCGGTGTTCTCCCGCAAGCCGATCTTTGGCTATGTCGGCCTAGTCGGCGCCACGCTGGCCATCGCGGTCCTGTCGGTGGCGGTGTGGGCGCACCACATGTTCGTCACAGGTGTGGTCGATCTGCCGTTCTTCTCCGGCATGACCTTCCTGATCGCAGTCCCGACCGGCGTGAAGTTCTTCAACTGGATCGGCACGATGTGGGGCGGATCGCTCAGCTTCGATACTCCGATGTTGTGGACGCTCGGCTTCATGACCACCTTCTTGTTCGGTGGTCTGACCGGTGTCATCCTGGCCTCCCCGCCGCTGGACTTCCACGTCTCCGACTCCTACTTCGTGGTCGCCCACTTCCACTACGTGGTCTTCGGCACCGTGGTGTTCGCGATGTTCGCGGGCTTCTATTACTGGTGGCCCAAGATGACCGGGCGGATGCTCGACGAGCGTCTGGGCAAGATCCACTTCTGGTTGCTGTTCGTAGGCTTCCACCTCACCTTCTTGGTGCAGCACTGGCTGGGCGTCGAGGGCATGCCGCGTCGATACGCCGACTACTTGCCCGGCGACGGTTTCACCACGCTCAACCAGGTATCCACCATCGGAGCGTTCCTGCTGGGCGCCTCGACGCTGCCGTTCCTGTACAACGTCTACAAGACCGCCAGCGCGCCCAAGGTCAACGTGGACGACCCGTGGGGTTGGGGCCGCTCGCTGGAATGGGCGACCTCCTGCCCGCCGCCGCGACACAACTTCGCCTCGCTGCCGCGGATCCGCTCCGAGTCGCCGGCCTTCGACCTGCACCACCCTGAGGTGGCTGCGCTAGAAGCAGGCGAGGAACTCCAGGAGGGTGGCANNCCCGATGAAGGCCGAGACATGGACCCTAGCCGTCTGCACGACCTTCTTCGTGCTGGTGGCGCCTGCGTACTGGCTGATCGCCGAGGAGCCCACCGGGACTGCCGCGCTGGTCATGACTGCGCTGTTGCTGGGCCTGGTGACGTTCTACCTCGGCTTCCACTCGCGTCGGATGGAGCCGCGTCCTGAGGACAACAAGGACGGTGAGATCGCGGACGGCGCCGGAGAATACGGCTTCTTCCCGCCCTACTCCTGGTGGCCGCTGTGGTGCGCCCTGTGCCTGAGCCTGATCACCTACGCCGCAGCCCTGCAGCTGTGGTGGTTGTTGGTCATCGGCATCGGCATCGGAGCTGTCGCGCTGGCCGGTTGGGTCTTCGAGTACTACCGCGGCGAGCACGCGCACTAACTGCGGTACCTGCCCACCTGGGCGTAGGTCGAGATCGGCGTAGGCCAAGATAGGCAGATGGGAACCTATGCCGACACCTATGACCGCAGCCTGGCGGAGCCGGAGTCGTTCTGGGCCGAGCAAGCTCAGCTGATCGACTGGATCAAGAAGCCGGCAGCGGTGCTCGACCAGGGCAATCCGCCGTTCTACCGATGGTTCCCTGACGCGACCCTCAATACCTGCTACAACGCGCTGGACCGGCATGTGGTGAATGGCCGCGCTGAACAGACCGCGCTGATCTACGACAGCCCGGTTACGGGCACCCAGCGAAGCTACAGTTACGCCCAATTGCTGGAAGAGGTCGCGGCCTTCGCCGGCGTGCTGCGCGGGTTGGGCGTGACCAAGGGCGATCGTGTGGTGATCTACCTGCCGATGGTGCCCGAGGCTGTCATTGCGATGTTGGCGTGTGCCCGGCTGNGGGCTGTGCACTCGGTGGTGTTCGGTGGGTTCGCCCCGCACGAGCTTGCGGTGCGCATCGACGATGCCCGGCCCACGGTGATCGTGTCTGCTTCGTGCGGCATCGAGCCGTCCCGCGTGATCGCCTACAAACCGATGCTGGACGAGGCGCTGGAACTAGCCGAACACCAGCCTGGTTCTTGTGTGATCCTGCAGCGCCCGCAACTTGAGGCGACGCTGGTCGATGGCCGTGACCTGGACTGGGAGGTCGCGATGCGCGCCGGCCGCACTGACCCCGCGGCCTGTGTCGAGGTCGGCGCGACCGACCCGCTGTACGTGCTCTACACCTCGGGCACCACCGGCAAACCCAAGGGCATCGTCCGCGACAATGGCGGCCATGCGGTAGCACTGGCCTGGTCGATGCCGAACATCTTCGACACCCACCCCGGTCAGGTGTGGTGGGCAGCCAGCGATGTCGGCTGGGTGGTGGGCCACTCCTACATCGTGTATGCGCCGCTGCTCATCGGCGCCACCACTGTGTTGTACGAGGGTAAGCCGGTCGGCACCNCCGATGCCGGTGCGTTTTGGCGGGTGGTTGCCGACTACGGCGTCGAGGGCATGTTCACCGCTCCGACTGCGATCCGGGCGATCCGCAAAGAGGACCCGGCTGGATCCCTGCTGGCCAGTTACGACCTGTCCTCGCTACGGCACCTGTTCCTGGCCGGGGAGCGCCTTGATCCCGACACCTATGCCTGGGCTGGGGAGCAACTCGGCATCCCCGTGGTCGACAACTGGTGGCAGACCGAAACCGGATGGCCGATCGCCGCCAGCCCGCGTGGCCTGGAAGCACTGCCGACTCGCCCGGGTTCTCCTNCGGTTCCCGTGCCCGGCTTCGATGTGCGCGTGCTGGATACCGATGGCACTCCACTGGAGGCGGGCTTGGAGNGGGCGATCGCGATCAAGCTGCCGCTGCCACCGGGAACCCTGCCGACCCTGTGGGGCGATGACGATCGCTACGTCGCCTCGTATCTGTCCGCTTACGACGGTTACTACCTGTCCGGTGACGGTGGCTACTTCGACCAGGACGGCTACCTGTATGTGATGGGGCGCACCGACGACGTGATCAACGTGGCTGGCCACCGGCTCTCCACCGGCGCAATGGAGGCGGTGTTGGCCGGTCACCCGGCGGTTGCTGAATGTGCTGTCATCGGGGTCGCCGATGAGCTCAAAGGCCAACTGCCGCGTGGGTTCGTGGTGCTCAAAGCAGGGATCGACACCGACCCGGAGCTGATCCGGCAACAGCTGGTGGCCAAGGTGCGCGACGAGATCGGAGCGGTGGCGGCGCTGCGTCGCATCGATGTCGTCAGCGCCCTGCCCAAGACCCGATCGGGCAAGATCTTGCGCAAGACGATGCGCGAGATTGCCGACGGCAAGACTCCGGTGGTGCCCTCGACGATCGAGGACGCCTCGGTCCTGGATGCGCTCGCGCCGGTGTTGGCTGCTCCTGAGTGAGCAGCAGCGTGGCTCAGCCTGGTGTTCAGCCGAGCCTGCGGAACCCGCCCAGCTTCTCGATATCTCGATAGTCGATCCCGGGGGAATGATGCCACCGCTCCAGCCCGGGCTCAGCGACCAGCGCAGCACCTCCGGCGTCAAGACCCGGGTCGATTCACCCAGATCGATCCCGTTCCCGGCGCAACCGTCGTAGTGCACCCAGGCCAGCGACTTGCTGATGGTGCGCAGTAACACGGCTTGATCGCCGACTCTGCTGGCGCAGTCCATCGTGTGCGAATCAGGGTCACTGCCAGGTGGAGCCTCCTCCAGTGCGGTAAACAGGCTGGCGGAGTCCTTAGCGGACAACCGCTCGGATTGCGCTAGGTAGGCCGGCACCGGGTATGCCGACCCATCCTGGCTCCTCGCGTACCGGCAGACCGACAGCTGCTCGTCACCACCTGGGGTAGCGTCCCCGGCAAAATCGCTGGTGAAGTCACCCAACTCGGTGATCTTCACCGTGGCCGGGCAGCCGTTGCTATCGACCTTGCCGATCGGGCGCGCGGTAGCTGCGACTTGATCGGCGAGCTTCCGAGTCGGCGCGATCACCCGCAGTGTCGTCTCACCGATCGTCGCCTCGGCAATGCCCGCGTCCTCGGCATAGGCATGATTGGAGTCGCCACGGGGATTGTCGCTGCGCCAAAGCAGCGCGCCATAGCCGCCCGCCATACAGAAGACATCATGTTGGACGCCGGGCCGATCGACCATCGGACCGGGATCTGGCTCGGGAGCAGAGGCACACCACTGGTCGATGGTTCCGTACTTCCACGTCGGCGGCACCGCGAACTCCAGGTCGCCGTAGGATTCGGCCCGCCAGCCCTTGGGAATCTCCCACAGCTCACCGGGAACCTCGGTGGTGTGGGAAACATCCGGCATCGTCGTGTTTCCGGCGTCACCTAGGCGGTAGGCAAGTGCCGTGACACTGCCGATCGCGAGCACCACGGCAGCCCCGCCGAACAAGGTCGCGCTCGTTCTACGCCGATGCCGTCGTGCCCGGTCTCTGGCGGCGGCTTCCAATCCCTGGGCGCCGGGGGCGTCGTTTGCCGCAGCGGCAAAGGCGTCGCTGAGTTGTTCCTCGAAGTCAGTCATCGTTGTCTCCTAAGTCGTCCCCNAACGTCGCGCGCAGTCGCGCCAATCCCCGGTGTACGCGAGATCGCGCAGTCGCCTCCGCGCATTCGGTCAGCGAGGCGATCGCGGCATAGTCCAGCCCTTCGGCATAGCGCAGCACCACGGCCACGCGCTGATCGCGGGGTAACTGATCGCAGGCCCGCCACAGCCTGCCGGTCTCCGAGCGTTCGGTAACCAGGTCGGCCACATCGGGGACGGTTCCGGTCATCCGCACCTCGGCGGCCGGGAACTCCCGCTTGCCGAACCGGCGCCACCACGACACGTGGCTATTGACGACCATCCGGCGTACGTAGGCATCGATGTCGTTGCTACGTGCAATCCGGTCCCAGCGCGGCAGCGCCCGGGCCAATGCCTCCTGAACCACGTCTTGGGCATCGGCGGTGTTCCCGGTCAGCAAGTAGGCCAACCGCAACAAGGCAGGACCCCGCGCGGCGACGTACCCCGAAAAATCTGGCACCAAGGAGTCCGACTCCACTGACTGTGTCATGAGCGGGTCCCTAGCGCAGTCGGGGGCAGTCGCCCTGGGCATGGTGCGTGCTTGCATGGAATACAGACGCACGGGGTGTGGCATTCGTTGCAGGTCTCGATACGCCGCCCGTCACAGGCACTGTGGCATTCGACCACCGTAGGGTCAGGGTGATCGAGTGCGACCGTAGGTCGTGTATCGAGATCGGGTGCGGTCAGCCGCCGAGGAAGCGGCTCATGAAACTGGCTATCTTGCTCGGCCGCCCGGTGCGGTTCTCCTCGAAGTCGGCCAGCGTCATCGCGCGCAACGCCGCATTGATCTCCAGGTAGCGCAGCGGCTCCGGCTCCCACAGTCCGGAGTCGTGACCGACCCAGGGGAGTGCAGTGAGCTCGGTCTGTCGGCCCAGGATCAGGTCACGCAGGGTGCGGCCGGCGAGGTTGGTCGTACCCACGCCATCGCCGACATACCCGCCGGCCCAGCCGATGCCGTCGGACAAACCCACCGACGCGCACCAGTCCCGTGGCACCCCGAGCGCACCACCCCAGGCATGGGTGAAGGTCGCGCTTCGCAGTGCCGGGAACATCGCCCGNGCTTCGCTCCCCAGCTTCGCGAACACCCGGGGATTGTTGTCGTTGCCAGGCTTGGTCGAGGATCTGAAGTGGTAGGGCGCACCACGGCCACCGAACACCAGGCGATCATCGGAGGTGCGCTGTCCGTAGATGATCAGATGGCGGTGGTCGCTGAAGGTCTCGTAGTCATCGAGGCCGATCTTGTTCCAAGTACTTGCCGGTAGTGGCTCGGTCGCCACGATCAGTGAGTACACCGGTGCCAGCGTTCGTTCGTCGCCACGCAGTGAGTGGGTGTAGCCCTCGGTGGCGCGGATCACGGTACCGGCGCGGACCGTGCCACGATCGGTTTCAACCATGCCTGGGGAGCCCGAGGAGATAGCTCGGACCCGGGTGCCCTCGTAGATCACTCCGCCGCGGCGCTCCACAACGTCTGCCAGTCCTCGGGCCAGCCGGAGCGGGTGGATGCGGGCGCAGTCGGGCGTGAAGGTCGCGCCCAGCATCCCGGTCGCGTTCAACCTGGCACGGGCCTGTTGCTCGTCGAGTACGACACCACCAGGTTCTGGCTCCATCCGCATGAGCTGAGCGGGNGAGCGGGCGAGCACGATCGTGCCGCCCTTGTGGAAGTGTGCGTCGATCTCCTCGTTTGCGCAGATCGCTCCCACCTCGTCGACAGTGGCCGCCATCGCCTCATGCATTCCTGGCAAAGGGGTGGGGAACAGCGCCGAGCACCAACCACCATTGCGGCCCGAGGCGCCGAACCCGACTCGCTCCGCCTCGATCACCCCGACATCGAGAGAGGGATCGGCTGCCAGCAGGTAGTAGGCGGTCCACAGACCCGTGTACCCGGCGCCGACGATCGCGACATCAAGGGTGAGGTCGCCGGGGAGCGCTGGGCGCGGTATGGCATCAGGCGTGGTGTCTTGCCACAACGATCGCCCGAACAGAGCTGGCCTGGTGCTCAGCGCACACCCCAGGAGTAGGTCTGTTTACGCAGCTTGAGGTACATGAAGGTCTCGGTCGCGACGATGCCGGGAAGCGTGCGGATCCGGGAGGACACGATCTCCAGCAGGTGCTCGTCACTCTCGGCGACGATCTCGATCAGGAGGTCGAAACTGCCGGCAGTGATCACCACGTAGTCGACCTCGTCCATGGCAGCGAGGGCGTCGGCGATCGGCTCCAGCTCGCCTCGAGCGCGGATGCCGAGCATGGCTTGACGAGCGAACCCGAGCTCGATCGGGTCGGTGACCGCCACGACTTGCATCACGCCACCGTCGATCAGGCGCTGCACTCGCTGACGCACCGCAGCCTCCGACAGGCCGACCTCCTTGCCGATAGCGGCATAGGAGCGGCGGCCGTCTTCCTGGAGCTGCGACACGATCGCCTTGGAAACCTCGTCCAGTACGACCTTCTCGNCCCTTCTGTCTGTTGCCAGCCACCTGCGCATCGTGACAGGAGCACCGTGGATCGGCAAGGAAAATCGATGGAATTCGTTGCTGAACTCGAATTCGACAACGGAATCCCTTGTTCNNGAGGGTAGGTCGACGTGCCACGATGCCGAAANNTCGGCAATGCGCCATGAACCCGTTCGTGGCGGGAAGCCGAGATCCGGAACCGAGCCGGAACAACGAGGAGAGTCGTCGATGGCAGGAGCTTTCACCCGACGCACGATGCTTCAGACCGGGGCCGGTGTCGCCTTCGGCGCAGCCAGTCTCGCGGCCTTGCCATTGTTCGGCACTCCGGACCGCAAGCAGGATCCCTCGAAATGCACCACCGAGGATCTCTCTGAGAGCCAGATGAAGCTGATCGTCTCCAACTGGCCCGAATACGTCGACCTCGATGAGGATGGTTACACCTCGACGATCACCGACTTCGAGGAGCGCTACGGCATCGACGTGCGCTACGACATCGACGTCAACGACAACAACGAGTTCTTCGCCAAGGTCGTCAATCAACTCGGAGCCTGCCAGCCGTCCAAGCGTGACCTCTTCATGCTGACCGACTGGATGGCGGCGCGGATGATCGGGATGGGCTGGATCCAGCCATTCGCGTCCGGCAGTGTGGATAACGTCCACAACAACATCATCGACTCGCTGGCAGCACCGGCCTGGGACCCCAAGCGGGAGTTCTCCGCTCCCTGGCAAAGCGGTATGACCGGACTGGCCTACAACAAAGCCAAAGTCGATGAGGTTCGCCAGTTCGGGGAGTTGCTGACCCGGCCCGACTTGCGGGGCCGCGTCACGTTGCTGACCGAGATGCGCGACACCATGGGCCTGGTCATGCTCAGCCAAGGCGCCGATCCCGCGGACTTCACCGACACCGACTGGGAGAACGCGATCGATGCCGTGCGCAAGTCACGCGACGCCGGCCAGATCCGGGCGTTCACCGGCAACGACTACGTGCAGGACCTAGCGGCGGGCAATATCTTGGCTTGTGAGGCCTGGTCCGGCGACGTCGCCGCCGCTGAGGACGAGAACCTGGTCTTCGTGCCGCCGGAGGAGGGCATGATGATCTGGGCCGACAACATGCTGATCCCCAACCTCGCTGACCACAAGGCCAACGCCGAGAAGTGGGTCAACTACTACTACGAGCCCGAAGTCGCGGCCAAGCTCGCCGCGTACGTCTGGTACATCTCGCCGGTCAAGGGCGCTCAAGAGGCGATGGAGAAGATCGACCCCGACCTGGTCGACAACCAGTTGATCTTCCCCAGCGAGGAGACGCTGGCCACCACCCATCTGTTCATGCCGTTGGAGGAGTTCCAGATGCGCCGTTACGAAGGAGACTTTGCTGATGTCACAGGCGGCTAGCGGTTCACATGCGGCGCAGGATGCGAGGAGTCTCCGGCTCACCGCATTGACCAAGGAATACGCGACCTTCACGGCGGTGAAGTCGCTGGATCTGGAGATCCCACACGGGGAGTTCTTCGCACTACTGGGTCCCTCGGGCTGCGGTAAGACCACCACGCTGCGGATGGTCGCCGGCCTGGAGACACCCACCTCTGGCACGATCCATCTCGGCAACAACGAGATCACCTACGAGAAGCCGTACAAGCGCCCCGTCAACACGGTTTTCCAGAACTACGCGCTGTTCCCACACCTGGATATCTACGAGAACGTCGCTTTCGGTTTACGTCGCCGCAAGGCCGACAACGTAGATGCCCAAGTCAAGGAGATGCTCGCCCTGGTCGAGCTTGACTCCCAAGCACGTAAGAAGCCACCGCAGCTCTCCGGCGGCCAGCAGCAGCGTGTGGCGCTGGCTCGGGCCTTGATCAACCGCCCGGAGGTACTGCTGCTCGACGAGCCCCTGGGCGCTCTCGACCTCAAGTTGCGTCGGTCCATGCAGATCGAGATCAAACGCATCCAGACCGAGGTCGGTCTCACCTTCGTCCACGTCACCCACGACCAGGAAGAAGCCATGACGATGGCCGACACCATCGCGGTGATGAACGGCGGCATCATCGAGCAGATGGGGGCTCCCGGCGAGTTGTACGAGAACCCCAAGACCACCTTCGTCGCGAACTTCCTGGGCCAGTCGAACCTCATCGCCGGCAAGATCGTGGGCCGCGAGNGGGATGTGGTCAAGGTCGACATGCAGGGCACCGTGGTCTCCATCCCAGCGGAGCGGGCGCATGCCGATACCGGGGACGGTTGGGTCGGGATTCGCCCAGAGAAGGTCCTGATCGCACCCGAAGGTGAGCCGATCGATGCACCGGGCAACCACATGAGCGGCGGTGTGGTCACCGATGTCAGTTTCGTCGGCGTGAGCACCCAGTACCTGGTGCGTATGCCCTGGGGGCAGGAGCTGATGAGTTTCGAGCAGAACACCGGGGCTCGGCCGATCATCGCCCGCGGCGCCAGCGTCGATGTGTCCTGGCGACCGGAGTTCGCGTTCCTGCTCGATGCCAGCCAGGACGTCACTGCGGGCATTGAGGATAAATGATGAGCGGGAGGAGCCCCGCGGAGGTACACGGCGTAGCCGTGTGCCGGAGCGAGGCACCGCAGTGCGAATCGAAGGAGGCACTGTATGAGTAGCGAGGTGGTGGCTGCCAAACCGCGGCGCAAACTCACTGGCTATTGGCTGATCCTGCCAGCCGCGATCTGGCTCGGCCTGTTCTTCGTCATCCCGTTCTATTCACTGCTGGCCACCAGCCTGTTCGATCCGGACGGCTCGGTGCTGACCGGCTACGACGTGACCTGGCACTTCGCCAACTATGTCGATGCGCTCCGGGAGTACTGGGGGCCGCTGCTTCGTTCCTTGTGGTACGCCGGGCTTGCCACGCTCTTCTGCCTGATCCTCGGCTACTTCCTCGCGTACGCGATCGCCTTCAAGGCAGGTCGCTGGCGCACGTTGATGCTGGTCCTGGTGGTCACTCCGTTCTTCACCAGCTTTNTGGTGCGGACACTGTCGTGGAAGCTGATCCTGGCCGATGACGGCTTCATCGTGAACACCTTGCAGTTCCTGCACATCCTCGGTAGCGACGGACGATTGCTCGCCACGCCGGTTGCGGTGATCGCGGGACTGACCTACAACTTCCTGCCGTTCATGGTGCTGCCGCTGTACTCCAGCCTGGAGAAGATCGACGTGCGTCTGATCGAAGCCTCCAGCGACCTGTACGCCTCACCGTTCCGCGGTTTCTGGAAGGTGACTTGGCCGCTCTCGCTTCCCGGTGTGGTAGCCGGAACGTTGTTGACGTTTATCCCAGCGGCCGGTGACTACATCAACGCCGAGTTGCTCGGCAGCCCGAACGAGCGGATGGTCGGCAACGTCATCCAGAATCTGTTCACCACGATCGGCGACTTCGCTGCAGCTGGCGCGCTCTCGGTGATCATGATGGTGATCATCGTGGTGATGGTGCTGTTCTACATCCGTAAGGCCGGCACGGAGGACCTCGTATGAGTGGCATGCAACGCCTGGGGCGCTGGATCAGCGACCACCTCATCATGGCCGCGGGCATCCTGGTCCTGATCTACATGTTCGTGCCGATCTTCGTGATCATCTTGATGAGCTTCAACGACAACAGCCGCTCGCGCAACATCTATGCGTTCCGCGGCTTCACCCTCGACAACTGGCTGAACCCGTGCAAGCCGGCGGGGATGTGCGACTCGTTGGTCACCAGCATTCAGATCGGTTTGCTGGCCACGGTCGGTGCCACGATCCTGGGCACTTTGGCGGCGTTCGCGCTGGTGCGGCACCGCTTCACCGGCCGGTCGGCGGCGAACTTGATCATCTTCTTGCCGATGGCCACGCCCGAGATCGTGATGGGCTCCTCATTGCTGGCCTTGTTCGTGGCTGCCGGCTTCGGTGGTCAGCTCGGCTTCTGGACGATCCTGATCGCGCACATCATGTTCTGCCTGTCCTTTGTGATCGTCGCCGTCAAAGCCAGACTCCAAGGCCTGGACAGCAATCTGGAACAGGCGGCGATGGATCTGTATGCCAACGAGGCGACGACCTTCCGCAAGGTCACCCTCCCGCTGGTCTTCCCCGGCATCATGGGCGCTGCTCTGTTGAGTTTCTCGTTGTCCTTCGACGACTTCATCATCACCAACCTCAACGCCGGGCAAGAGGTCACCTTCCCGATGTTCGTGTGGGGCTCGGCACAGCGCGGTGTGCCGATGCAGGTCAACGTGATCGGCACGGTGATGTTCGTGGTCGCGCTCCTCATCGTGCTCAGCGGTGAAGTCGCCAACCGCCGGAAAGCGCGGGCGCTAGCCCGCTAGCCCACCGCGCAGGGCGTCACCCGTCGTAACTGGTTGGTGTCGCAGGAGCGTCGCTCGGTAGCCTTCGCACATGATCATGCGGATGTCGTCGTTGTTCGTGCGCACCCTGCGGGAGGATCCTGCAGACGCCGAGGTTCCCAGCCACAAGTTGCTCGTCCGGGCCGGATACATCCGTCGCGCGGCGCCCGGTGTCTACTCGTGGTTACCGCTGGGCCTGAAGGTATTGCGCAATGTCGAGACGATCGTGCGCGAGGAAATGGACGCGATCGGCGCCCAGGAACTGCAATTTCCTGCGCTACTGCCGCGTGAGCCCTACGAGCTGACCAACCGGTGGACCGAATACGGCGACGGAGTTTTCCGGCTCAAGGATCGCAAAGATGCCGACTACCTGCTCGGCCCCACGCACGAGGAGATGTTCACTCNNGTCGTCAAGGATCTCTACTCCTCCTACAAGGACCTGCCGGTCTGGCTCTACCAGATCCAGACCAAGTACCGTGACGAGGCGCGTCCCCGAGCCGGTCTGCTGCGCGGTCGCGAGTTCGTGATGAAGGACAGCTACTCCTTCGATGTCGACGACGCCGGCCTGGACGTCAGCTATCAGGCCCACCGGGAGGCCTATATCCGGATTTTCGACCGGCTCGGCTTCGACTACGTGATCGTCAAGGCGACCTCAGGTGCGATGNGGGGCTCGAAGTCGGAGGAGTTTCTCGCGGTCTCCGATATCGGCGAGGACACCTTCGTACGCTCGCCGAGTGGGTATGCCGCCAATGTCGAAGCGGTGGTCACCCCGGTGCCCGAGCCGGTGCCTTTCCACGACGCGCCTGCCGCCCATGTCGAGGAGACCCCGGACACACCGACCATCGAGACCCTGGTCGCCCACCTCAATGTCGCTTTCCCCAGAGACGACCGTAGGTGGGAGGCTGCCGACACCTTGAAGAACGTGCTGCTGGTGTTGCGCCACCCCGACGGAACCACCGAGCCGTTGGCGATCGGCCTGCCCGGTGACCGCGAGGTCGATCCCAAGCGATTGGAGGCCCAAGTCGCTCCGGCGGAGGTGGTGGCCTTCGAGGAGACCGACTTCGCCAAGAACCCCGTACTCGTCAAGGGCTACATCGGCCCGGGTGCCTTGGGCTCGGAACGTGCGTCGGGCATCCGCTATCTGCTCGACCCCAGGGTCGTCGAGGGCACACGCTGGGTTACCGGCGCCGATGAGCAGGGACGACACGTCATTGATCTGGTCGCCGGCCGTGACTTTACCGCCGACGGCGTCGTCGACGTCGCCGAGGTTCGCGAGGGTGACCCGGCCCCGGACGGTTCCGGCCCGATGTCGTTGGCGCGAGGCATCGAGATGGGCCATATCTTCCAACTCGGCAAGAAGTACGCCGAGGCACTGGACCTGAAGGTGCTCGACGAGAACGGCAAGCTCGTCACGGTCACGATGGGCTCCTACGGTGTCGGGGTTTCCCGCGCTGTGGCAGCTATCGCCGAGAACACCCTCGATGAGTACGGGCTGTGCTGGCCACGGGGAATTGCGCCCGCCGACGTGCATGTGGTCGCAGCAGGAAAGGAGCCCGCGGTCTTCGAGACCGCCGAACGCCTTGCCACCGAGCTCAGCGATCGCGGCCTGGACGTGATCTATGACGATCGCGCCGGGAAGGTAAGCCCCGGGGTGAAGTTCAAGGACGCCGAGCTCATCGGCGTTCCCACGATCCTGATCGTCGGCAAGAGCCTTACCGACGGTGTGGTCGAGATCAAGGACCGCGCCACTGGCGAGCGAACCGAGCTCAGTCCGGAGGCTGCCGTGGAGCGGCTGGTCGCCGGCTGAGGTGCGAGCAGTGCTCAGTTGCCGGGGAAGGCGGTTGCCTCGGCACCGAAGGACAGGCCCCGCACGGCCGCGTCTATCAACGCGTCGACCAAGAGGCTGCGCTCACGGTCGGTGGTGGCGGCAACTCCNGCGGCATAGGTCACAGCGCAACGCTGCTCGATGCCTTGCGCCTCTTGACGCAGTTGGGCATCGGTCATCGCGGGCGTGACCAGGTCGTAGGCCACCTCGGCGGCGACCGGGATTTCGCCCAGTTCGCTGATCGCAGTCTCCAGTCGACCGCGGCGCGCCCGGTGAGCCTCGTAGGCCGAACTCAGCAGCCGGGTAAGTCCGAGGGAATCGCCGGGNGAGCCGGTAGCCGAGACCCGGCCTCCCAACGCTCCGTACACGTAGATGGCGGCATGCTCGGCCGCGAGGGTGGCCTGTAGCGACTCGAGCGCCATCGGGGCGGAGGTCATGATGCGCCTCGCAAGAGCACTGACTGTTGCGCGGCGGCCGCAGCTAGCTGGGCGAGCAAGCGCGCGAGCGGCCCGTCCATGGCGGCCAGGGCGGCGGTGGTGTGCTGCTTTCGCAACGCGGACTCGCCTGCGACCACTGCCGAAAGCGCCGCCTTTCGGGTGGCCGGAACGACTGGTGTACCCGTCGGCGTCGGGGAGGCGCTTGCCGATGGGTCTACCGATTGGTCTGCCGGGGTGCCTGAGGAGTCGCCTGACGGATCGGGTGTCGGAGCCGGCAGGTCTGCGGTTGCCAGCAGCGCCCGGTGCTCCTCGTGGATCGCGCGGGTTGCACTCAAGATTCGTGACAGGCCTGGGAAGGAGACGATCACCGCATCGATCAGCAGCAGCTGCTGTTCCTCGGCGGCCAGCGCGGCCGCTGTACTGAGCACGTCGGGGTCCACTGGTGCAGGCTCAGGCGCGGCGGCATCGCTTGTGCAGCCGGCAAGGGCTCCGGTGAGTGTCCCGGCCAGTGTCAGGGCACCGCTCAGCTTGGCGACCCCGAGAAGGGCGCGCCGACGGGAAAAAGGCCCGGGAATAGGTGGGGGACACCGCAGGACTCTAACCCCGAACCCTTACGGGCCATGTAGCGTGGACCAGGACAACAGCAGAGCAGGAGGAACCCGATGTCGCCGAACACGCGGTCGCCAGGCGAGAAGGCGCCGAGTACCAGGGCGCCGGGTACGGGGGCAACCGGGCAGGTCCGGGATCGGATCGGCGAAGTGTTGACCGAGCCACTCGCCGCGATCGGTCTCGATGTCGAAGCTGTTGAGATCACTCCTGCCGGTAAGCGCAGGCTGTTGCGCGTGGCCGTCGACAAGGACGGGNGAGTGAGCCTCGACGACATCGCCGAGGCGACCAAGGAGGTCTCCCGGCTGCTGGACGAATCCGATGCTATGGGAGAAGGCGCCTATACCCTCGAGGTCAGCTCTCCAGGCATCGACCGGCCCTTGACCCTGCCCCGGCATTGGCGCCGTAACGCCGGACGACTGGTCAAGATCACCACGGTCGCAAGTGAGACGGTCAGTGGCCGGATCACCTCCACGGACGACATAGCCGCGGTCTTGGACGTCAAAGGCAAGCAGCGCAGGATCGCCTTCGTCGATGTGGAGAAGGCCAAGGTGCAGGTCGAGTTCAACCGCAAGGGGCCCGAGCCCGCCGACGCTGGTACCCGGCCGGGCCGAGCCCAGTTACGGACGCCGATATGGACACTGAAGGCGAGGACGACTGATGGATATCGACCTGCGGCTGCTACGCAGTCTGGAGCAGGAGAAGGAGATCTCCTTCGACATCCTTGTCGAGGCGATCGAGCAAGCGCTGCTGGTGGCCTACCACAAGACACCGAACGCCAGCGCCGATGCGCGTGTGGTGTTGGACCGGAAAACCGGTCATGTCACCGTGTTCGCCACCGAGAAGAACGACGAGGGCGAGGTTGTCGGGGAGTACGACGACACGCCGGACGGATTCGGCCGGATCGCGGCCACCACCGCCAAGCAGATCATGCTGCAACGGCTGCGCGACGCCGAGGACGACGTGAAGTTCGGGGAGTTCTCCGGCAAGGAGGGCGATATCGTCAGTGGCGTCATCCAGCAGGGTCGTGACCCGATGGACGTCATGGTCGACCTGGGCCGTCTGGAGGCGCTGTTGCCGCTGGCCGAGCGCGTGCCCGGTGAGCACTACGAGCATGGCACCCGGATCAAGTGCATCGTGGTGTCGGTGCGCCGCGGTATGCGCGGCCCGCAGGTGATGCTGAGTCGTAGCCACCCCAACCTGGTCAAGAAACTCTTCGCGTTGGAGGTCCCCGAGATCGCCGACGGCACCGTCGAGATCGCCGCGATCGCGCGCGAGGCGGGGCACCGCTCCAAGATCGCGGTGTTCTCCAAGGTCGCCGGTGTCAATGCCAAGGGCGCCTGCATCGGCCCAATGGGCCAACGGGTGCGCAACGTGATGAATGAGCTGCACGGCGAGAAGATCGACATCGTGGACTGGTCGGAGGACCCGGCGGAGCTGGTCGCCCACGCATTGTCGCCGGCGCGGGTGAGCAGCGTGGAGATCGTCGACGAAGCCGCGAAGGCAGCCCGCGTCATCGTGCCCGACTATCAACTCTCCCTGGCCATCGGCAAGGAGGGCCAAAACGCCCGCCTCGCCGCCCGGCTCACCGGCTGGCGCATCGACATCCGCTCCGACGAGGCGCCCGCTCCCGAAGTGGCTCCCGTACCCGCCGAGAAGTAACCGTTTCGGTCATCTGCCGGGCCTGCGTATAGACTGATCGTCGGTTCTCGTTCAGGCCGTCCTACCTAGGTGCGTACCCCGATGTTTGCTGCCCGTTGTAATCGACGGGGCGATCAGCAGCCAGGCAGTCAGGGACCCGTGCGAACTTGCGTCGGATGTCGTGAGCAGGCGCCACAGCAAGAACTTCTGCGAGTTGTCGCGGGTAACGGGATCCTCATCCCCGACCCGCAGCGACGGGAGCCAGGACGCGGATGCTCGGTGCATCCGAACCCTGCGTGCCTGGAGCTGGCACTCCGGAGACGCGCGTTCACCAGGGCACTGAAGGTCAGTGGTGAATACGACGCGAGCCGGGTGCGTGAGGCAATTGGCGAAGCCCGACCGGATGGACAAGAGAGATGGAGCAGCAGCTCATGAGCACTCGATGAGTACTTCCCGATGAGCATGCACAACAGCTAACGGTCCGGCCAGCAGGGCTCGGACCAGAAGGAGAAGCGTGGCTAAGGTCCGAGTACACGAACTCGCCAAAGAGTTCGGTGTAGAGAGCAAGGTCGTTCTGGCCAAGCTCCAAGAGATGGGTGAGTTCGTCAAGTCGGCGTCATCGACGGTCGAGCCCCCAGTGGTGAAGCGATTCACCGACAACTACGGCGAGGAGCTCAAGGCCGCCGCCGCGAAGAAGGCAGCCAAGAAGGCGCCCGCGAAGAAGGCAGCGGCAGCCAAGACCGCCGATCAAGCCGAGCAGACGGTGACCGAGGCCGGTTCCGAGGCGGCGCCAGAGGTGACTCAACCCGCGGTCACCGAGCCCGCACCGGCGGCGAAGAAGGCCGCTCCACTTCCCGGCCCACGGGTCAAGGCACCCGAGCCCGTCGAGGAGCCGGCTGCAGCCGAGCCGCCCGCGGCCTCGATCGCCGAGGAGCCGGCTGCGCCTGAAGCCGGTGCGCCCCCGCGGCCTCGGCGACGCCACAAGCCTCGCCCCGCCCCGCGAGCCCGCGTCCGGGAGCACCACGTCCGGGTAACAACCCGTTCAGTTCGACCCAGGGAATGGGTCGGCGCCCGACCGCGGGCAATACGGGTATCCCGCGGCCCCCGGCTGCTCGTGACGGTGGAGCCCCGGACGACCTGGTATGCCGCGTCCCAATCCGGCGATGATGCCGAAGTCCCCGGTGCGTTCGGCGCCGGCCGCCCCGGTTCGGGTGGCCCCGGTGGTCGCAGTGGTGGACCTGGTGGCGCACCTGGCCGTCCCGGTGCATCAGGGGAGCGCGTACTGGCGCCCCCGGACGTCAAGGTGCCCCCGCAGGTCGTGGTGGGTTCGGCGGCGGTCCGGGTGGCGGGCCTGGCGGCGGTGCCCCGGTGGGGACCTGGCGGTGGACGGCCCGGTGGCGGTGGACGCCCCGGTGGCCCCGGTGGTCGCGGTTCCACCCAAGGTGCCTTCGGTCGCCCTGGTGGGCCGTCGCGTCGAGGTCGCAAGTCCAAGCGGCAGCGTCGTCAAGAGTTCGACAACATGCAGGCGCCCACGATCGGTGGTGTGCGCGTCCGCAAGGGCAACGGTGAGACCGTGCGCTTGGCGCGTGGTGCTTCGCTGACCGACTTCGCCGAGAAGATCAACGTCGACGCCGCCTCCTTGGTGCAGATGCTGTTCAGCCTGGGTGAGATGGTCACCGCGACCGAGTCGGTCAACGACGAGGTGCTCGAGCTGCTCGGTGAGGAGCTCAACTACGTCGTGCAGGTTGTCTCTCCCGAGGACGAGGACCGCGAGCTGCTGGAGTCTTTCGACCTGGAGTTCGGCAGTGACGAGGGCGACGAGGGTGACCTCGTCGTACGGCCTCCGGTGGTGACCGTGATGGGCCACGTCGATCACGGTAAGACGCGCCTGCTCGATGCGATCCGCAACGCCAACGTCATCTCCGGCGAGGCTGGCGGCATCACCCAGCACATCGGCGCCTACCAGGTGCACACCGATGTCGACGGCAACGACCGCAAGATCACCTTCATCGACACTCCGGGTCACGAGGCGTTCACCGCCATGCGTGCGCGCGGCTCGCAGTCGTCTGACATCGCGGTGCTGGTGGTCGCGGCCGATGACGGTGTCATGCCGCAGACGGTGGAGGCGCTCAACCACGCCAAGGCCGCCGAGGTACCGATCGTGGTCGCGGTCAACAAGATCGACAAACCCGAGGCTGACCCGGCTAAGGTGCGCGGCCAGCTCACCGAGTACGGGCTCGTGCCCGAGGAGTATGGCGGCGACACGATGTTCGTCGACGTCTCGGCCAAGTCCGAGCTCAACATCGAGGGTCTGCTGGAGGCGATCATCCTGACCGCTGACGCGTCGCTCGACCTACGGGCCAACCCGGCCCAAGACGCTCAGGGCCTCGTCGTCGAGGCGCACTTGGACCGCGGCCGCGGCCCTGTCGCCACGATTCTGGTACAGCGCGGCACGCTCCGGGTCGGCGATGCAATCGTCGCGGGACCGGCATACGGGCGGGTTCGGGCCATGCTCGATGAGCACGGCGACAACATCGAGGCTGCCGACCCGTCGCGCCCCGCGATGGTGCTCGGCCTGTCGACTGTGCCCGGTGCTGGCCAGAACTTCTTGTCGGTCGAAGACGACCGGGTGGCGCGGCAGATCGCCGAGAAGCGCGAGGCCCGCGAACGCGCGGCCATGCAGGCACAGCGCCGGGTACGCCGCACGCTGGAGGACTTCATGGCCTCCATGGAGAAGGGCGAGAGCCAAGAGCTCAACCTCATCCTCAAGGGCGACGTGTCCGGTTCGGTCGAGGCGCTGGAAGACTCCCTGGCCAAGATCGACGTGGGCGAGGAAGTCACGCTGCGCGTCATCGACCGCGGTGTCGGTGCCATCACCGAGACCAACGTCATGCTCGCTGCCGCCTCCAACGCGATCATCATCGGCTTCAACGTCCGCCCGCAGGGCAAGGCCACCGAACTGGCCGATAAGGAAGGCGTGGAGATCCGCTACTACTCGGTGATCTACCAGGCTATCGAGGAGATCGAGGCTGCTCTCAAGGGCATGCTCGNNCCGGAGTTCGAAGAGGTCCAACTCGGCACCGCCGAGATCCGCGAGATCTTCCGCTCCAGCAAGATCGGCAACATCGCTGGTTGCATGGTCACCTCCGGGGTCATCCGTCGCAACGCCAAGGTGCGGTTGCTGCGGGACGGCTCGGTGGTGTCCGACAACCTCGACCTGGCCTCGCTGCGCAGGGAGAAGGACGACGTGGCCGAGGTCCGGGAGGGCTTCGAGTGTGGTCTGGTGTTGCGCAACTACGCCGACATCAAGACCGGCGATGTCGTCGAGGCCTTCGAAATGAAAGAAATTCCACGTGCATAGCCCGTGGAATTTCTTGAAGCTCTCTCAACTGCGTGCGCGAGCGCACGCGGGGACGAGCATGAGCTCAGGATCTCCCCGGGTCCGCAAGATCGCAGATCGCATCCAGGTGACGGTCGCGGAGATGTTGGAGAGGCGGATCAAGGATCCGCGTCTCGGCTTCGTGACCGTCACCGACGTGCGGGTCTCCGGGGACACCCAGCACGCCAGCGTGTTCTACACGGTCTTCGGCGACGAGGCGCAACTGGCCGACTCCGCGGCGGCACTGGAATCGGCCAAGGGCTTGATCCGCTCCGAGGTCGGCAAGCATTGGGGACCCGGCACGTGCCGAGTTTGGAGTTCATCCACGACGCGCTGCCCGAATCCGCTCGGCAGATCGACGAATTGCTCGCAGCAGCGCGTGACTCCGATGCCGCAGTGGCCGCAGCGGCCGCCGGCGCAGCGTACGCCGGAGATGCCGATCCCTACCGCAAGCCGCGCGAGGACGACGATCTCGACCTCGACGGTATTGGCGACACTGGTGACGAATGAGTCCCGGTCTGGGGAAATGTGTCTGCAGAATCGCGGCAGCGCAGCCGACCGCACCGCGGAGCAGGCGAGCATCGCTGATCGCGACCTTGAGCGGGACCGGCTGGGCACAGCGGCATCTTCACGCTCGCGCGGCGTTGACTGGACATCGTGACTAGTTCGGGTCTGCTGGTCGTCGACAAACCCGCGGGGCTCACCTCGCACGACGTGGTCGCGCGACTGCGCCGCACGCTGGGCACCCGCAAGGTCGGACATGCCGGCACGCTGGAT
This sequence comes from Nocardioidaceae bacterium, assembly GCA_013693815.1. Taxonomy (GTDB): domain Bacteria; phylum Actinomycetota; class Actinomycetes; order Propionibacteriales; family Nocardioidaceae; genus SSC3. Next base: position 2,344,426 of record CP059259.1, on the reverse strand, counting down.
CCGATGGCGACAGGTGTGCTCGTCGTCGGCTTCGGTCATGCCACCCGGTTACTCGGGTATCTGCTGCTCGCGGACAAGACGTACGCCGCGACCGTGCGGCTCGGGCAGTCGACGACGACCGACGATGCCGAGGGCGAGGTCGTTGCGACCGCGTCTGCCGCACAGCTGACCGAGACGATGGTGCGCGAGGCGCTGGTCGCGTTCACCGGCGAGATCCAGCAGGTGCCGTCCGCGGTCTCGGCTATCAAGGTCGGCGGTAAACGCGCCTACGCTCGGGTGCGCGAAGGGGAAGAGGTCGTTCTCGCACCGCGCACCGTGACCATTCACGAGATCGCGGCAGNNGATTTTCGCCGGACCAATGACTTTCTCGACCTCGATNTGCGGGTGTCCTGCTCGACCGGCACCTATATCAGAGCAATCGCCCGCGACCTGGGCGCCGCGTTCGGTGTCGGTGGGCACCTCACTTCGCTGCGGCGTACCTCGGTGGGGCCGTTCACCCTCGAGAGCGCCAACACAGACCTCGACCACATCTTCCTCGCCGACACGCTCGGACAGCAGGCCCGCACACTCTTTCCGTCGGTCGACGTGGATGACGTCACGGCGACCGCGATCTCCCACGGTCGCCGGCTCGACCTGTCGCTTCCGGCTGAAGGTCCGGTGGCGATGATCGGGCCGAGCGGTGACCTGCTGGGGCTCTACGAGCGTGCGGATCCCGGCGCCAAGGCGATGGTCGTCTTTCCACAGTCGGAGTAGCTTCCCGGCTCGACTAGCGTCGTAGCGGCCCACTGGGGCCTATCGGCGGAGTATCCAAACCGCGTACCAGGCTCCCTACTGCCCCGTAAGCTGCAATGAATGCCGGTCGGGGCCGGTGGCCGGGAATCTGGGAGGGCCTGCCGAATGCTGGGAATGTTGGGAACGCTGCGCTGCGCTCCCGTGCGCACTACCGCGCTGTTGGTCGCTGCGACCCTTGTGGGAGGGGCAGCGGTATCGGTTGCGGGGCCTGCGACGGGCAACGATGTCGAGCCTGCCCTGCCGGCTGGGGCCTGGGAGATCGAGGACGTCATTGCCGGTCCCCCGGAGGAGGTCCCCCGCAGGGGCAGGTCATCTCGGTCAACGACGACTACATCGTGCATGCTCGCAGCGTCACGCTCGAGGAGGACGGCATCGGGCTGCCGGTGGTGCGCCGCGCCGACGGTCGCGAAGTGGGCACGATCCCCGTGAGCTGGGACGCCAACCGCCTGCCCCAACTTTCCGACGCGACCTGGATCCAGGTCGACAACACCGGCCGGATCGCAGCTGTCCACGACATCGAGTCCGGGCAACTCCTCACCACGTTCCAGACTCCGCCGGCCGAAACGCGGTTGGCGACCGGTTCGACCTGGAACCTCAGCGCGTTTGCGGTCGTGGGCAACGAGCCATCGGTGACCGTACGGGTCCGCCACTCCGACGGAACGACCGTGGACAGCGCAGGGCTGTCGCTTGCCCCGCAGTCACAAGTGTTGCCTGAATTCGTCGGTGTCCACGACGGCAAGGCGATCCTTATGCTCTACGGGTTCGTCCACTCGGTGGATCTTGCCTCCGGCGAGACCAAGACCATCACCGGACCGAACCCGGATGGAAGCTGGGACGGAGCAGTTCTGCGTGGAAACCGGCTGATTCGCACCACCGTCGTCACAGGAGTCGAAGGAAAGACCCGCAGTTACCGCTGGGTGGACCTCGATACCGAGGAGGCAGGTCAAGGATCGGTCCAAAGCTCTGACGAAGCGACTGTGGTCTTCGAACTCGAAAGGGCTGTCGCCTTGTCGGTGCCACCAGAAGTAGGTCACCGCAAGACCTTCACCACCTACGACAACGGCACCGGATCAACCATCGCCGAGTTCGACAACATCGTGGAAGCGTGGCCGGTTCCCGACGGCGGCGCTATGGTGACCGTCGACGACTCACCCGATGACTGGCTTGGCTACCTGTCACCGGACGGCACGACCTTGAGCCGAATAGCCGACCTTCCGCGTGTACCCAAGAGCGTTCAGGGGTTGAGCCTCAGCTCGCAGGGGTTGTCAGCCGCCTTCGACGACGGTCCGGAGGCCACCCAGAGGTATGGTCTCGCCCAGCCCGGTGGCGACGGAACCTGGCAGGTCATTCCGTGGTCGACCACCTTTCAGGGCAAGTCCAGCCTGAGCCAAGTCCTCTATACCAATGCGAGCATCTCGACATGGCGGTTGACCTGGCCCCGCGGAACACGGGACTTTGTGGCCAGGTCGGCGAGGCTGGCGCGTGGCGGGAAGCTGGTAGTCATCAACGACAACCGAGTAGAGCGGGTCGCCTCTCCGGCCGATAATCCTGTCGTAGTGGGGGATGTGAGCGATTCCGCCAACATGTCTGCTACCGCCGATGGCGAATGGGTGTGGTCGGTGGACAGACAGAGCGGTTGGATTTCTGGCATCGGGCCCGAGGTACTACGAGAGAGCTACTACGTGGGGCCATGTTCTAGGCAGCGTTCCGTCGAGGCGTTCGACCGGTGGATCATGTCGAGTTGCAGAGGTGTTTACACCTTGGTCGACCGTTACGGTGTGGTGCCGAATTGGACGGTGCCGCATGTTTCCGTAGGCTTCCTGAACCCTCGGCTGGGCAAGAACTACGTTCTCTACCTGTCCTGGGCGGGGACGGGGGCGGACCGCTACCCGGCGTTGACCGTTGCCGACGCCGCCACGCACGAGGTCAAGCAGTTCCCGGAGGCGCTCGATCCGGTGTCTGCTGCAGTGGACAGCGACGGTTGGCGATTCGCCTATGCCGATTGGCTGACTGGGCTGGCGGTCATCGACAGGCTGGCGCCGTTCGACACGACACCGCCCGTACTGCGAGGAGTCACGAGCAAGAAGATCCACGAGCCGGCGAAGTCGGTCAAGCTGACCTTCACCACGAAGGTGAGGGAGGAGAGCCCCATCCTGAGCTACGAGATGCAAGGGCAGTGGGCCGATGTCGGTCGCCCGTTGGATGGATGGGGATCCATCGAGCCATTGGACCGGCCGACAGTTACGGTCCGCGCCAAGCAAGGCCAGCAGTACTGCTTCCGGATCCGGGCGACCGACAAGGCCGAGAACCGCTCGACCTGGTCGACGCCGGTGTGCTCGGTGGTAGGCCTCGACGATCGTAAGATCTCGGTGTCGCTGTCGGGCAAGCACCGGGTGATCAAGTCGTCGCTGGCATCCTTCGGCCGCGCGACAGAGTTGCGCAAGCGTGGAACCGTTGCGAGGTTGGCTCCTGCGGGCTGGGGTCGCGGCACTGTCGGGCTGTGGATCATCAAGCGGCCCGGAGCGGGAAGGGTGCGGTCCTCAGCGGTCGCAACGTGCTCCGCACCATCGACTTCTCCGCGCCGAGGGTCAAGCGGGTGTTCGTGCGCATCCCGAAGAAGGACACGAGCATGCTTCGCGTCAAGCAGCTCAACGACAAGCCGATCACTATCGACGGCTTCACCCTCTACCGGTCGCCGTGACAACGAGGCGTTCCGGCATACTTGCGTCGAAAACGACAGCCATCTGAAGGAAGGTCTCGATGGTGCAGGTGTGGCGTGGCGTCGAACAGGTGCCTGACGATCTCGGTCGCACCCTGGTCACCATTGGCAACTTCGACGGTGTACACCGAGGCCACCAGCATGTGCTGCGGCGATCCCGCGAGGTTGCCGACGCGATGGGGCTCGAGACTGTGGTCGCGGTGACCTTCGACCCGCATCCGTTCGCGGTCCTGCGTCCCGAGCATGCGCCACCATTGCTCAGCAGTATCGAGTCGCGCATCGGCTTACTCGGCGCGGCAGGAGCCGACGCCGTGCTTGTCGTGCCCTTCGACCGAGAGATCGCCGGGTGGGGGCCCAAGCGTTTCGTCGACGAGATCCTGGTCCGGGCGCTGCATGTCAAAGCGATTGTGGTGGGCGCCAACTTCCGCTTCGGACACAAGGCCGCTGGAGATGTCGCATTGCTGCGAGAATTGGGTGCCACCCGGGATTTCATCGCCGAGCCGGTCGCTCTCGACGGCGGGCCGCAGGTGTGGTCCTCGACGTATGTGCGTAACTGCCTCAATGCCGGCGACATCGAAGGCGCTGCGGAGGCGCTGGGACGTAGCTACAGCGTCCGCGGCGCGGTCACACGCGGTGACCGGCGGGGGCGGGAACTGGGATTCCCGACCGCGAACATTCCCGTGGGTGCTTTGTGCGCTCCTGCCGATGGCGTGTACGCAGGTTGGCTGCGAGTGGTTGATCCAGCCCCAGGAGTCACATTGGTCACCGGCGAGAAGTACCCGGCCGCGATCTCGGTCGGCACCAATCCGACCTTTGCCGGTGAGCGAGCGCGGCGTGTCGAGGCTTACGTCTTGGATCGCACCGACCTGGAGTTGTACGGGGTCGAGGTCGAGGTGTCCTTCGAGCATCGAATCCGGNGGATGCTGCGCTTCGACGGGATCGACGCCTTGGTCGCCATGATCAAGGATGACGTCGCCCGCACCCGCGAGCTTCTCAAGCTCGAATAGCCTCCGAGCCGGCTAAGCGTTCGTGCCGTCGGGGAAGAGACGAGCGATCGGCCAAGCTCCCGCGGGTCGTTGGCCACCNACTGTGCAGGTCAGCTGTGAGACCGGGTCATGTCGGGTGAAGAACGAGACACCGGCATCGAACCCGGTAAGCCGTACGCCGGGCCCGACAGGATCGAGCCAGAAACCCAAGCCGTAGCGGGCCTCCTCCTCGGGAACGTCCGAGAGCGGTGTCACCATCTGATCGATGATCACGCGCGACAAGATTGTGCCGGCCAGCAGTGCTGTCCAGAAGCTCTCGATGTCGGCCAGCGTGCTGTAGAGACCACCGTCGCCATTGCCGAGAACCGGAAGATGGAAGACGTTGGTGCGTCCGTCGGTGAGGTAGCCCAGTGCGGAATCACCGGGCAACTGATCCGAGCGCAGGAAGTCCGAGTTCTCCATGCCGGCCGGGGTGAGCACTCGGGTCCGTACCAAGGTGTGGAAGTCCTCCCCGCTGGCGCGCTCGGCCAGCAGCGCGAGCACCACGAACCCGCCGTTGCAATAGCCGAATCGATCGCCCGGGCTGAACGCCTGTGGAAACCCGTCCAGCATCGGCAAGAACGCCTCAGTGCTGGTGAGCTCGTGCACCGGCCGCGTCATCACATAGTCGTCGACGTCCCAGTCGGCTTCCTCGTCGAGGTAGTCCCCGATGCCCGAGGTATGCGCGAGGAGTTGCCCGATCGTGACGGCATCGTCGATCAGGGGCAGGTCGGATCCCAGCAGGGAACGGGCTGTGGTGTCGAGGGTGAGGGCTCCTTGCTCGACCAGGCTCATCACCACCAACGCGGTCATCCCCTTGTTGCCGCTGGCCAGCGCGAACCGGGTATCGACGGTGTTGGGCAACTGATGAGCCCGGTCCGCGAGGCCATAGGCCGCCTTCCAGGCGCCGATCTGGACCGCGCCGGAGAACCCGGTCTCGGCGGCCACCTGCCGTACTTGCTCGATGAGCTGCTCGGCTGAAGTGCTGGCTTGACCGGCGCTGGCTTGAGTCATAGGGACCAGTCTCCGACTCGCAACCACCGATTGCGACCTGTTTTTGACACGCCGATCCCCCTATCCTGATCTCGGCGCCCTCGGGAAAGCCCCGGGCCGGTGGACGAAAGAGGTTGGGCCTGTGTGCACGAGGATCCTTTACCGGGGCGAGGGAGATCGCACCATCACCGCGCGGACTATGGACTGGAAGGTCGATCTCGGTACCAACCTGTGGGCGTTCNCCCGCGGCATGGCGCGTAACGGGGCCGCCGGAGAGCGATCGATCGCCTGGACCTCCCGGTACGGAAGTGTGATCGCCGGCGCATTCGACATCGCCACCACCGATGGCCTCAACGAGAAGGGCCTGGTGGCAAACGTCTTGTGGCTGGTCGAGTCGAGCTATCCGTCCGTGGACGATGGCCGACCCTCTNTGGCGCTCTCGGCATGGCCGCAGTACGTCCTGGACATGTTCGGCACCGTTGCCGAGGCCGTGGAAGAGCTGTCCAAGGAGGAGTTCGCGGTCGTCACCGACGCGATGCCGGGTGAGGAGCGACTCGCGACGGTGCACATGTCGCTGTCGGACTCCTCGGGTGACAGCGCAATCTTCGAATACATCGACGGTGCTTTGGTGGTCCACCACAGCCGCGACTACCAGGTGATGACCAACTCGCCCGTTTTCGACCAACAACTGGCGATCGCCAAGTACTGGGAAGACATCGGTGGAACGGTGATGTTGCCGGGCACCAACCGGGCTTCCGACCGTTTCGCGCGGGCGCGCTTCTACATCAACGCCATTCCCCAGGTCGAGGAGCGACGCCTTGCCGTGGCAAGTGTCTTCAGCGTGATCCGCAACTGCTCGGTTCCCTACGGGATCAGCACACCGGACCAGCCGAACATCTCTTCGACCCAGTGGCGCACGGTCGTCGACCACAAGGACCTGACCTACTACTACGACTCGGCGCTGTCGCCGGGCGTGTTCTGGGTAAGCCTGGCCAACCTCGACCTGAGCGAGGGCTCACCTGCGCGTCGACTCGACGTGGCGGCGTTGCAGGCGCAGGGCCGTTCCNGGGAGGCCGCCGGTGAGTTCGCCGAGGCCGAGCCGTTCGTATTCGCCCAGCCTGGCGGGACGGCATAAGCGCTTCGTAGGTGTAGGCGGCCCGGCCTCATACATGCAGGAGTAAGTACACCCCGCTGGGAATGGCGATCACGGCGAGCACGAAGAACGTGAGCGCGATGATCGCTACCAGGAAGCACCTGTCCCGCGGTGGCCGTCCGGTGGACCCGATCGCCTGGTAGAGCTTGTCGATGGGAGGTTTCAGAGCCATCCGCAGACGCATCCGGGCGATCGAGGCCCCTGCAGCACGATCGCAGCGATCCCGACGAGCAGCGCGACAGTCACTACGAGCAGCACGCTGGAGAGCAGGCGGTCGTGCAAAGCGGGAGCGATCAGGGTTCTCGCCACGCTGAGCATTCCGGACACGAAGGCACCGCTGATGAGGAAGATCGGAATGCTGAGCTTGCTGCCGCCGAGATCCTCCGACATCAGCTGCATCTGCAGACGTGCTCGGCGCAGCAGCTGATGTTCCTTGCTGTTCCACTCGGCGTTGGCTTCCCGCAGCACGTACATCCGGCGAATGTTCCGGAACACCGCGTGGGTCTGGCCGAGGATGATGGCGTTGGCGATCAACTGAACGAGTGGTGTCATGATCGACCGCAGCGGCCCCAGCCGCGACGAGAGTAGGCGGTTCCGTGCCGTTGACGACGATGGCCTCGAAAGCACGTGCCAGCCCGTGGTGCGCGCGGGCAAAGCCGTCAGGATCCAGAAGAGCCCGGTCGCGAGTCGCCAGCGTACGCAGCATCGACCGCTCAGCTACGCCTCGCATCCGACGGGGATTCGTAAGCACACCGAGCGACTCGAGTTTGTGCTGCAGGCGCTCGAACAATTCCTCGTCATGCGGTGAGCGCGTACGATCGCGACTTTCGCCCACAGTCATGGGCTCAGAGTAACCACGACCTCGCCTTCTGCCCATGGACCAGGTTCGTGGAGCTAGCCGCCGATCGGGCGCAGGCTGGTCGAGTGCCGCGTAGCGATGTGTCGAGAGCCGCGCGATTCGCAGCCGGGTGCTCTGCCCTGGTAGCCTTGAGCGGTTGCCGTGAATCGGCCGCGGAGAACAGTGCCCGGGTGAACAGGCCCCGGTGCGCCGCGCAACGAACCGAAAGGAACCACGTGTCTACTGGCACCGACGTTGAGACCAAGAAGAAGATCATCGCCGAGTACGGCTTGTCCGAGGGCGACACCGGTTCACCGGAGGTTCAGGTCGCCCTGCTCTCGCACCGGATCGCGCACCTGACCGAGCACCTCAAGCAGCACAAGCACGATCATCACACCCGTCGTGGCCTGCTGCTGTTGGTGGGTCGTCGTCGCCGTCTGCTCAACTACATGCAGAAGGAAGACATCAACCGCTATCGCTCGATCGTCGAGCGTCTCGGTCTTCGTCGCTGACTTCATCGGAGCGGCTGCCCGCCAATGGGTGGCCGCTCCGGTTACGTTAGAGCCGCGGTCGGCTTCTGCCCAGCAGTCGTAATAGTCAGGCAGTCCGTCCAGCCGCATACCACAACTGAATAAACCATCACTAGGAGCGACCGCAGACGTCTGGCTCGGTCCTCGGTAGTGGCCCTCGGGCCGGTTGCCCTCTATCCGCAGCTATTCACTGTGTTGCGCAACACAGCAGCGGCAGCCCACCCCGCAGGCCTCGATCGAAGACCGGCCTTGGCCCGGGAGACTTCCCGGGCTGGCCGCACGGCCACCATGGACGCCCTGCGTGCTCGCTCCGCGACACACAGAAAGGGGATCCCCCATGGAGGGACCCGTCATCTCTGCCGTCCAGACCGTGATCGACAACGGCAAGTTCGGCACTCGTACCGTCNAATTCGAGACTGGCCTGCTCGCTCGCCAGGCGGCCGGCTCGGTCACCGCCTACCTCGACGACGAGACCATGTTGTTGTCCGCCACGACGGTCGGCAAGCAAACCAAGGACCAGTTCGACTTCTTCCCGCTCACGATCGACGTCGAGGAGCGGATGTATGCCATCGGTCAGATCCCGGGCTCGTTCTTCCGCAGTGAGGGCCGTCCCGGTGAGGACGCGATCCTCACTTGTCGTCTGATCGACCGCCCGTTGCGGCCCACCTTCAAGAAGGGCCTGCGCAACGAAGTCCAGGTTGTCATCACCGTGATGGCACTCGACCCCGACCAGCCCTACGACGTGCTCGCGATCAACGCGGCTTCGATGTCTACCCAGCTCTCCGGGCTGCCGTTCTCGGGTCCTGTCGGCGGTGTCCGGGTCGCTCTGATCGATGACCAGTGGGTGGCCTTCCCGACCCACAGTCAGCTCGAGGACGCGGTCTTCGACATGGTGGTCGCGGGTCGGGTCACCGAAACCGGCGACGTCGCGATCATGATGGTGGAGGCCGAGGCCACCGAGCAGACCTGGGATCTGGTCCGGGCCGGCAAGCAGGCCCCGACCGAGGCCGTGGTCGCCACCGGCCTGGACGCCGCCAAGCCCTTCATCAAGCAGCTGTGTGAGGCGCAGTCGGAGCTGGCCAAGCAGGCCGCCAAGCCTGTGGCCGACTTCCCGGTCTTCCTCGACTACGAGGACGACGTGTACGCCGCCGTTCAGGCTGCTGCCAGCACCGATCTTGCCGCCGCGCTGACCATTGCCGGCAAGCAGGAGCGCGAGGACAAGCTCGACTCGATCAAGGACTCCGTGTTGACCTCGGTCGCCCCGGGCTTCGAGGGACGTGAGAAGGAGATCGGCGCCGCGTTCCGCAGCCTGACCAAGTCGCTGGTGCGCGAGCGCGTGCTGCGTGACAAGGTGCGCATCGACGGCCGTGGGCTGTCCGACATCCGCACCCTGACCGCTGAGGTCGGCGTGGTTCCGCGCGTACACGGCTCGGCGCTGTTCGAGCGCGGCGAGACCCAGATCCTGGGCATCACCACCCTCAACATGCTGACCGCGGAGCAGAAGCTCGACACGCTCTCGCCGGAGAAGTCGCGTCGTTACATGCACAAGTACGTCTTCCCGCCGTTCTCCACCGGTGAGACCGGCCGGGTCGGCTCGCCCAAACGCCGTGAGGTCGGCCACGGCGCCCTGGCGCGTCGGGCGCTGTTGCCGGTGCTGCCCACGNTGAGGAATCCCTACGCGATCCGGCAGCTGTCGGAGGCGATGGGCTCCAACGGGTCCACCTCGATGGGCTCGGTGTGTGCCTCCACCCTGGCGCTGCTGCAGGCCGGCGTGCCCTTGCGGGCCGCGGTCGCCGGCATTGCGATGGGTCTGATCTCCGGTGAGATCGACGGAAACACCGAGTACGTCGCGCTGACCGACATCCTCGGTGCCGAGGACGCTTTCGGTGACATGGACTTCAAGGTCGCCGGCACCCGGGAGTTCGTCACTGCACTCCAGCTGGACACCAAGCTCGACGGCATCCCCGCCGAGGTCCTGGCCGCTGCACTCACCCAGGCCCGGGACGCCCGGATGACGATCCTGGACGTGATGGCCGAGGCGATCGACGCGCCCGAGGAGATGTCGCTGCACGCGCCGCGCATCATCACGGTCAAGATCCCGGTCGACAAGATCGGTGAGGTCATCGGCCCCAAGGGCAAGGTGATCAACCAGATCCAGGACGACACGGGCGCCCAGCTGACGATCGAGGACGACGGCACGATCTACATCGGCGCCACCAACGGCGAGGCCGCGGAAGCAGCCAGGCAGGCCGTGAATGCGATCGCCAACCCGACCATGCCCGAGGTCGGCGAGCGCTACCTCGGCACCGTCGTCAAGACCACCAACTTCGGTGCGTTCGTCTCGCTGCTGCCCGGCAAGGACGGCCTGTTGCACATCAGCAAGCTACGCGCCCTGGCCGGCGGCAAGCGGGTGGAGGCTGTGGAAGACGTGCTTTCGGTGGGTCAGAAGGTCCAGGTGCAGATCGCTGAGATCGACGACCGCGGCAAGCTCTCGCTGATCCCGGTGGTCGAAGAGGAAGAGGCTACCGACGCCGAGTAGGGCGCAACACAGTTGAAGCGGCGGCACGATGGAATCCATCGTGCCGCCGTTCACTTTGTTCAGGGCGTGCCCGGTATTGCTCGGGTTGCTGGTCGGCGTGGTTACTCCGACAGCTCCGACAGATCCTTGATCAGGCGGAGCGCGGCCAAGTCCACGCTACGGACGCTATTGGCCAGCACCACCACCGCGATGTCTTTCTCGGGCAGGAAGCCCGCAAAGCAGCGGTAGCCGCCGGTGCCACCGTTGTGCCAGATCAGCAGGTTGGGCTTGGTGGCCAGCATCCAGCCCAGCCCGATACCGGGGACTTGCTCGGCGTGGGTGAGCCGGATCGCCTCGCCCAGCGGGGTCGAGTCCGGGTCGAGCTGGGCGGCTAGGAAGGTGATCAGGTCGGCGGCGCAGGAACGCAGCGCTCCGGCGCCGGCGATCCCGGTCAGCAGCCAGGGATCGGCACTCCCGCGACGGCGGTGACCAGGGAGCAGACGGATGTCGCCGACGTGCACCGCTGTGTCGGTAAGCCCCAACGGCTTGCAGACCCTATCGACGATGAGCTGCTCGTAGTCCAGCGCGCCGGTGGCGTTCACCAAAGCCAGTCCGAGAAGACCGAACCCGAAGTTCGAGTACGCGATCTTCCCGGTGCCGGGAGTTCGCGACAGCTTGGTGCCGGCCAGCCGGTCCAGCAACACGTCCGGTGTGACGGGGGCGTACGGGTTGTGCCCTCCCAAGAATCCCAGCCACGGTCGCAATCCCTTGAGCGGCATACGGGGAAGGCCGGAGGTGTGCGTAGCCAAGTGGGCCAAGGTGATCTCGGTGCCACCGCGAGACGGGAGGACGGTTTCGGGTGGCAGCAGCTCGCGAACCGGCTGATCGAGGCTCAGGTTGCCGCGAATCACCTCGTCGGCGAGGACCAGAGCGGTGAACACTTTGCTGATCGACCCGATCTCGAACAAGGAACGCTCGTCCGGTGAGGACTCTCCGGCGCCCGCAAAGGTCGGTTCGCCGGTCTCGTCCAGAACCCCCACTACCGCGTCCGGATGCCGCTGCGCCAGATTCTGCGTTGCCGCGGTGGCCAGATCCCTCGTCGCGCTCCTCACAGGATCACCTTGTCAGACCAGGGCAAGGCGAGCGTCGTAGGACGATCACGCCGGCTATCCGGTTAGGGTGTGGCTCGTGACGATCAGGGTTGGGGTGCTCGGCGCCCGCGGGAAGATGGGTCAAGAGGTCATGCGTACGGTCGAGGCCGCGGCTGACCTCGAGCTGGTTGCCGGGGTCGACGCGGACGACGACCCGGAGTTGCTCCTGGGCGCGGACGTGGTGGTGGACTTCACCCATCCCGACGTGGTGATGGGCAACCTGCGGTTCCTGATCGAGAACGGCATCCACGCAGTGGTGGGCACGACCGGTTTCGACGACGCGCGTCTGGATCAGCTGCGGACCTGGTTGGCTGCCTCCNCGNAGACAGGCGTGTTGATTGCTCCCAACTTCTCCATCGGCGCGATCCTGATGATGCGGTTCGCGGCGGAGGCGGCGCCGTACTTCTCCAGTGTCGAGATCATCGAGCTGCACCACCCCGATAAGGCCGATGCCCCCAGCGGCACCGCGGCGCGCACCGCCCGCCTGATCGCCCGAGCACGCAACGATGCGGGTTCCTCGCCGCTCCCCGATGCGACCAGTACGAGCCTGCCGGGAGCCCGAGGCGCCGAGGTCGACGACATTCACGTCCACAGCGTGCGAGTCCGGGGCCTGGTCGCTCACCAGGAAGTCATCCTCGGCGGGCCAGGGNAGACCCTGACGATCCGCCACGACTCCCTGGACCGGGTCTCCTTCATGGAGGGCGTGCTGCTCGGCGTGCGCGAGATTGTCTCGCGACCCGGCCTGAGCGTCGGGCTCGAGCATTTCATGTGATGGGCGCCAAACTCGGCGTCGCAGTGTTGATGGCGGTGCTGGTCTTCTACTGCGTCGTCGTGAGCCTCCAGGCCGTCATCTTGTTCCAGGAGGGCGGTATCGGCCGAGTGCTCTTCGGGATCGGCCTACTGATCACCGTTGTGCTGGCCGTCGGCCTGAGCCTGCGCGAGATCCAGTTCGGACGGCACACCGCCAAGTTGGGACAGGCCCTCGCCGAAGAAGGTGGCCTCCCGCAGGACGACCTGCCGCGGCGTCCCTCGGGCCGGATCGATCGCCAGGCAGCCGACACGGTGTTCGAGCAGTACCGGACCGAGACCGAGGCCGACCCGGACAACTGGCGCTCCTGGTACCGGTTGGCGCTGGCGTACGAGTCCGCCGGCGACCGCACCCGAGCCCGGGCCGCTGCACGGCACGCCATCAGGTTGTTCTGAGCACCTGTGCCAATGGACGTGCGATTCCCTGAAACAAGCCGGATATTCGGCTGTTCTGAGCACAATCGCACGTCCAATCGGATGTCACTGTCTATAGACCGACATGCAACCGAACCTGTTTGACCAACACGGTGCCATCGCCGTGCAGGTCGAGCTCGCGGTGAGCGCCGTCGGGGCGAAGCCGGCGGCAGTCAGAAAGACGCGCCGGACGTCGTCGGTGCTGGCCACCCAGACCCGGGCCGTGGTGAAGTGGTCGGCGCCCAAGGTATCGATCGCGGCCTGGAGCAATCGCGAGCCGTGGCCGACGCGCTGGTGATCGGGGTGCACGGTCAGCTCGGTGAGCTCGCCGTCGGCGATCGGATCGGCGTCAGGATCGGGGCTGGGCATGGTGAGCACGAAGCCGCGCACGTTGGCGCGGTCGAGCGCGACCAGGATCCGGTTGCGGGCATCGGTCGCGCGAGCGAGTGAGTTGCGCCAGGAGCCTGCCAGCGTGTCAACGGCGAGATCGTCCACGGGTAACACTCCCGCGTACTCGACTCTCCAGGCTGCCGCCTGAGCGGCCGCGATCTGCTCGGCGTCCTCAGGCCAGCCGATACGGACCGACACGTCGGCAGTAGGGGAGCTCATAGGCTCCATTGTCCTGCACGTCCTGCCCGGCTTCTTGCCCGGCTGGTCGAGACGCAGATCGCGTTCGCCCCGGTGTTAGGTTGACCAGGTGCAGCAGTACCTCGACCTCTTGACCCGGATCCTCGATGAGGGCGTCGCCAAGGGCGACCGCACCGGCACCGGCACTTACAGCGTCTTCGGCCATCAGATGCGCTTCAACCTGGACCCCGCTACCNGGGGCGGCTTCCCGCTGGTCACCACCAAGAAGATCCACACTCGGTCGGTGTTCGCCGAGTTGTTGTGGTTCCTGCGCGGTGACACCAATGTGAAGTGGTTGCAGGATCGTGGCGTCACGATCTGGGACGAGTGGGCAGACGACGACGGCGACCTAGGACCGGTCTACGGTTACCAGTGGCGTTCCTGGCCCACCCCGGACGGCAAACATATGGACCAGATCAAGCAAGTCGTCGAGGCGATCGAGCGCGACCCGGACTCGCGTCGGCATATCGTCTCGGCCTGGAACGTCGCCGACATCCCCCAGATGGCGTTGGCGCCCTGCCATGCGCTGTTCCATNTCTACGTCGCGCCGCCACGACCCGACACGGCTGATGGCCGCGCCCGGTTGAGCTGCCAGCTCTATCAGCGATCGGCCGATGTGTTCCTCGGGGTGCCGTTCAACATCGCCTCCTATGCCCTGTTGACCCATATGGTTGCCCAGGTCACAGGTCTGGCAGTTGGGGATTTCGTACACACCCTGGGCGATGCGCATCTCTACTCCAATCACCTCGACCAGGCAAAGCTGCAACTGACCCGTGAACCGCGGCCGCTGCCCACTTTGTGGCTGGACCCGAGTGTCACCGAGTTGGACGCTTTCGATCTGGAGCACATCAAGGTCGAGGGCTACGACTCGCATCCGGGCATCGCGGCACCCATCGCGGTATGAGCGAGCAACCAGCCGGGCAGGGCAGCGAACAGACTGCTGAACAGTCACTGCCAGAGGCACCCGAGAATCCCCTCCCCGAGATGGTGCTGGTCGCGGCTGTGGCTGAGAACGGCGTGATAGCCCGAGACGGGGCCATCCCATGGGACCTGCGCGAAGACATGCTGCACTTCCGCCGCACCACCACCGGCCACGCGATCATCATGGGACGCACCACGTACCAGGAGATGGGCGCACTTCCCAACCGCACCTCGATCGTGCTCACCAGGGACACAAGCTTCACCGCTGACGATGCGATCGTCGTCCACACCATCGACGAGGCACTGCAAGCTGCCGCGCGTACTCATCCCGGGCAGCCCGCGATGGTGGTCGGAGGCGCTCAGACCTATCGGTTGGCACTGGAAGCCGGAGCGCAGACCCAGATCCTTTCCGAGGTGCACCAGAGTCCCGAGGGCGACACGTACTATCCCGAGTTCGATCGCGAGGAGTGGGCCGAGGAGCGCCGCGAGCCCCACGACGGTTTCGACATCGTCTGGCTGCACCGCAAGCATGCCTAGGACCGGACAAGTGGTTTGCTGGGTCCATGGACCTGCGCATCTTCACCGAACCCCAACAGGGCGCGACCTATGACGACCTGCTGAGGGTCGCGCTCGAGGCAGAACGACTCGGTTTCTCCGCGTTCTTCCGCTCCGACCACTACCTGACGATGGGTGGCGACGGGCTGCCCGGCCCTAGCGATGCCTGGATCACGTTGGCCGGTCTGGCCCGTGACACCAGCACGATCCGGCTCGGCACCTTGATGACCTCGGCCACGTTCCGGCACCCAGGCCCGTTGGCGATCGCCGTCGCCGGGGTCGACCAGATGAGCGGTGGCCGGGTCGAGCTGGGCCTTGGCGCCGGTTGGTACGAGCCGGAGCACACGGCGTACGGGATCCCGTTCCGGCCCACCAAGGCGCGTTTCGAGGTACTGGAGGAGCAGCTGGCGATCATCACCGGCCTGTGGGAAACTCCGGCGGGCGAGAAGTTCTCGTACTCCGGCAAGCACTACACGTTGACCGACAGCCCCGCACTACCGAAACCGGCCCAGTCGCCGCGGCCGCCGATCATCATCGGAGGCAAAGGGCCACGGCGCACGCCTGCTCTGGCTGCGGCCTACGCCGATGAGTTCAACCTCCTCTTTGCCGGCTTGGAGGACGGGGAGGAGCAGATCGCCCGGATCCGCACCACTTGTGCCGAAGCAGACCGCGACCCGGACTCCCTGATCTACTCCGCCTCGGTCGCAGTGTGCGTAGGTGAGGACCGATCCCAGTTCCTCGGCCGCGCAGAGGCAATCGGCCGGGAGCCTGAGGAGTTACTTTCCTCGGTGAGTGGGACCGTGGCCGGCACGGTCGCCGAGGCCAGGGTCAAGGTGGAGTCCTACGCCCGCTTCGGCATCACCCGGCTCTACCTGCAAGTGCTCGACCTGACCGACCTGGACCACCTGGCCTTGATCGCCCGCGAGCTCATGGGCTGACGCACACGCGTGGCAGGGAGCGAGCACCGATAGCCTGTGACCATGACTGCCGCAACTGCACCCTTCGGGCGCGTACTCACCGCGATGGTGACCGCGTTCGACGACGACGGAACTGTCGATCTCGACGGGACGGCAGCGATAGCCAAGCACCTGGTCGACAACGGCAACGACGGCCTCGTCGTTTCCGGGACGACCGGCGAGGCGCCCACTACCACCACCACCGAAGACGGTCAGATCCTGCGAACGGTGTTGGAGGCGGTCGGCGACCGCGCCACCGTCATCGCCGGGGTCGGCACCAACAACACCGCCCACTCGATCGAGCTGATCGAGCAGGCCGAGAAGCTCGGCGCGCACGGTGCTCTGCTGGTCACCCCGTACTACAACAAGCCCACCCAGGACGGCATCACCGCGCACTTCCGGGCCGTCGCGGGTGCCAGTGGCCTGCCGATCATGCTGTACGACATTCCCGGCCGCACCGGGGTCGCGATCGCGCCGGATACTTTCAAGCGTGTTGCCGAGGACAGCCGATTCGTCGCGGTCAAGGACGCGGTCGGCGACATCTATCGCGGTGTGCAGATCATGAGCCAGACCGGCCTCACGTTCTATTCCGGCGACGACGCGCTCAACCTTGCCTGGCTGACTCACGGCGCGGTCGGGGTCGTGTCGGTCGTCGGGCATGTCACAGGGCCGGAACATGCCGACATGATCGCGGCGATCGATCGTGGTGACCTCACGGCCGCGTTGGACATCTACCGCTCGCTGGTGCCGGTCATCGATGTGATGATGAACCGAGTCCAGGGCGCTATGACCGCCAAGGCCGCCATGCAGCTGCTCGGAGTGCTGCCCTCGCGCACCATGCGGCTCCCGCTGGTACCCGCCGATGACGAGATTGTGGCGGCGCTGCGTGCAGAGCTGGTCGCGTTGGGAAGGGACGTTCGGTGACGTTACTGGATTGGCCATGCTCAGCGCCCTCCTTCCGGGCCTCACTGCGTTCGTTTCCTCGGGAGGGGATCGCATGACCTACCCCGAACTAGCTGCGCCGCAGCCGTTAGCCTCCGGTGGCCTGCGCGTCACACCGTTGGGCGGGCTGGGCGAGGTTGGCCGCAACATGACCGTCTTCGAGTACGACGGGCGACTGCTGCTGGTCGATTGCGGTGTGCTCTTCCCGGAGGAGAATCATCCCGGTGTCGACCTGATCCTGCCCGACTTCGATTCCATTCGTGACCGGCTCGATCAGATCGAGGCCCTGGTCCTCACCCATGGACACGAAGACCACATTGGCGCCACCCCGTTTCTGTTGCGCGAGCGCCAAGACATCCCCTTGGTTGGAAGCAAGCTCACCCTCGCGCTGTTGCGCGGCAAGCTTCAAGAGCACCGGCTCAAGGAGACTGCCCAGCACGTCGTAGGCGAGGGTGACCGGATCAGCTTCGGACCCTTCGACCTGGAGTTCGTCGCGGTCAACCACTCCATCCCCGATGCTCTGGCCGTGGTCATCCGCACCGGCGCCGGCCTGGTGTTGCACACCGGCGACTTCAAGATGGACCAGCTCCCGCTGGATGGCCGGATCACTGACCTGCGCGCGTTCGCCCGGCTGNGGGAGGAGGGCGTGGATCTGTTCATGACCGACTCCACCAACGCCGAGGTGCCTGGCTTCACCACCTCGGAGGCCGAGATCGGTCCGGTCATCGAANGGGTTTTCGCTCGCAGCGCGGGCCGGATCATCGTCGCATGCTTCGCCTCGCATGTGCACCGGGTGCAGCAGACTCTGGATGCCGCCCACAAGCACGGCCGCAAGGTCGCCTATGTCGGCCGCTCGATGGTGCGCAACATGGCGATCGCCCGCGAGCTGGGCTACCTGAACGTGCCACCGGACACCCTGGTCGATGCCAAGGCGCTGGAGGACTTGCCTGCCGAGCGCACCGTGCTGATCTCCACTGGCTCTCAGNGGGAGCCGCTCTCGGCGCTGGCCCGGATCGCGCAACGCACCCACAACTTCGTGCACATCAACGAGGGTGACACGGTGATCTTGGCTTCCAGCTTGATCCCCGGCAACGAGAACGCTGTTTACCGGGTGATCAACGGACTGGCTCGCTGGGGCGCCCACGTCGTACACAAGGGCAACGCACTGGTCCACGTCAGCGGTCACGCCAGCGCGGGTGAGTTGCTGTACTGCTACAACATCGTGCGTCCGGCCAACGTGATGCCAGTGCACGGCGAGATCCGGCACTTGCTAGCCAACGCCGAGCTCGCCCGCGCCACCGGGGTTCCCGCAGACCGGGTGGTGATCGCCGAGGACGGGGTCGTGGTCGACCTGGTCGACGGAATTGCCAAGATCGCGGGCAAGGTCGACTGCGGTTACGTCTTCGTCGACGGCTCCTCGGTCGGAGACCTCACCGAGTCCTCGCTGAAGGACCGTCGCATCCTCGGTGAGGAGGGCTTTATTTCGGTGATCGCGGTGATCGACTCGGTCAAAGGCAAGGTCGCAGCCGCTCCGGAGATCCATGCCCGCGGCTTCGCCGAGGACGACAGCGTGTTCGACGAGATCCAGCAGCCGATCATCGACGCCCTGGAGGCCGTCCTGGCCGAGGGCGGCCACGACAACTACCAACTCCAGCAAGCGATGCGCCGGGTGGTCGGGCGCTGGGTAAGCGGCAAACACCGCCGCCGCCCGATGATCATCCCGGTCGTCATCGAGGCGTGAGGCTGGTCGAGTGCCGCGCAGCGGTGTATCAAGACCGGCTGGGCGCTTGGGTAAGCAGTTTCTCCAAGGCTTGCTGGTTTGCTGAGGTCGGCTGCCAGGAGCTTGGCCTGTTCTCGCCATAGGAGTAGACGGTGAACACCAGATCACAGAGTGCTCTCAGGGAGACCACATCGCCCCAGGTGGTGGTTGCGATGATCGTCACGTAGCGGTCCGGACCGTTCCGCCGATCACAGGTGTACTCATCCTTGGCGTTGCCCGGGTTCGCGTCCAGGTCGGTCTTCAGCTCCTCGAGCAGAGCGGCGGGAATGGCGATCTGTTGGGTCGACCGCTCGATCGTGGTGTCGTAGCGGACACAGAGAATCGCGTCCACCAACCCATCGCGTACCTGGCCGACCGGGGATTCGCTCCTACCTTGGTCGCAGGACGTCGAGGCGGTCACGCTTGAGGCAGGTTCGGTGTCAGCGCGCTGTTTGCGCAGTTGCCGCAAGTAGGTGTCCCAGACCTCCTTGGCCTTGGTGAAGGTTCCATCGGTGGTACGAAGCTGGTGGCAGCCGTAGTTTTCCCCGATGAAGCTGCGCTGGGATTGATCCGGATACTCCAGCACTATGCGGTAGGCGATGCCTCCATCCGAGGTGCATATGGGGTTCTTCTGCGCCTCAGGCAGGCTTGCGAGCTTCTCGAACAGCACCGCCACCCCGGCTTGCTCGAGCGCATCCTGGGGTGCCTGGAAATCGCCGAAGTTGCCGTACACCGGGCAAAGCAAGGCGCGTACCGCTCCAAGCTCTATCGGCCCGCCAGTCGGCTCGGCACGCTCAGCGCGGTCCTTGCTCGTAGGCGGGCACTCCAAAGCGGCAGGTGTCATCGGTCCCGAGCTCGGCTTGTTGGCTGACCCAGCCGTCGGTCGTGGCGAGTCCCCGCCCCAGAGCGCCATCGGGACCACGACCGCTGTCACCGCGACTGCGCTGGCGGCAGCGAGTGCTATTCCCCGGCGCCGTTTGGTGCGCCGCGCGAGCGAGCGCGCGCCCGCCGCAAAGTCGGTGTCGGGCGGCTCGGGAACCAGGTCTTCCAAGACGTCCTTAAGAGGTTCCGCGGATAGGGCGAAGCCTGCTACGCGCCGCCCCACGGGCGACCCGCTACGTTGTCGATCGGTCACCGGGCTAACCAGCCCGGCTCCCTCCTCCGCCTTGCGGTCCATCCCGCGGCTGCGCCGCTCGCGACGGCAGCCCCTATCAGCGGAACCTCTAAGATTCATGAGTCCTCCATCAACGAACTGAGGGATTCCGAAGCGCGCAGGGTCTTCAGTGCCCGGGAGGTCTGGGACTTCACGGTCCCGACCGAGATACCAAGTAGCTGGGCGGTTTGGGCCTCGGTGAGGTCTTCGACGTAGCGCAGCAACACCACGGCACGCTGCCCCTTCGGTAACGAGGCGAGCGAGCTGAGCAGGTCGTGGCGCAGCTCCACAGCGGGTTCGAGCGCAGCCGACTCCGGCACCGGGCCGGGCAGCTCGCCGTTCCACCGGCGCCGCCACCAGGACAGATAGGTGGTGTACATGATCTTCCGTACGTACGCCTCGAAGGAGCCGTCGCGAGAGATGCGTTCGAAGCGTGGCCAGGCTTTGGCCAGTGCGGTCTGCACGAGGTCCTCGGCCTTGTGATCGTCGTTGGTGAGCAGCCAGGCCGACCGCCAGAGCGCTCGACGCCGGGCATTGACGAAGTCCTCGAAGCTGGCGGCAGGCAAGGCATCGACGGCGTCGGCGCTCTCGTCACCGGTAGCTCCGGGCATCCTCACCCCGCTCGTCTCGCTCGTCGCCTTGCTGACCGTACTCACCTACCGTGCCTCCTCGCCCCTAGGAAGCGGTCAGGCACGGCAAAAGGTTGTCAGGCCTGGTTTACTCAGTTCAGCTCGGAGATCCAGCCGAATCCGGCAATTGGCTGAGACAGGGGACTGGTTCGGCGTGTAACACCTGGGACTGGAGTGACGATCCCGTAGCCTCGGGGGCATGGCGACCCGAACGTCTTCCCCGCCGGCGTCGCGAGCTAAGCAAAGCTCTCGATCCCGGTCGTCCGGCAGCCAGGCCAAGCGCAAGCCCGCCAAGGGCCGTGCCAAGAGCGGAGCCAAAGGCTCCAGCAAGGCACGCCGTCCTGCACCACGGGCAGTGCGCAGCGGACCTGGTCCCGTCTTGCGCGCCTTTACCGGTCTTGGCCGCGGTGTGCGTGCGCTTTGGCTCGGCATCGCCGCGGGTATCGCGGCGCTGGTCCGCAGAGTCGGACACGGTGCCCGCGATTTGGACCCCGAGCACCGCAGGGACGGCATCGGCCTCGGTCTGATCGCTCTGGCTGTCGTCGTCGCCGCGGGAGTGTGGTGGCAACTTGGCGGACAGGTCATGGAGGCGACCCGCACGGTGGTGACCGGCTCGGTGGGTGTGGTGGGCTGGTTCGCGCCGGTCCTGCTCGCCTTTGCCGGGCTTCGCACCATGCGCAACCCCGAGCGCAACGGTCCGGCAGGTCGCCAAGTGATCGGCTGGATAGCGCTGCTGATCGGTGTGCTCGGCTTGTTGCACCTCTCTCATGGCGCGCCTGCCGGCACCGACTCCGAAGCGCTCCAAGGGGCTGGGNGAGCGGTGGGCTTCGTGGTCGGATCGCTGTTCCTGGACCTGCTCAAGAACACGGTGGTTGCCTCACTGCTCTTCACGCTCATCGCGGCTTTTGGTTTGCTGGTGGTGACCGCGACCCCGGTCTACCAGATTCCCGCCCGGCTCTCCGCGCTCACCGACCGGCTGCTCGGTCGCAGGCCCGTTGACGATGGCGCGGATGAGACGGAAACGCCCGAGGCTCCCGAGCCGCTCAAGCGCAGCCGGCCACGCCGCCGGGTCGGCGCAATGGCTGACATCGATGAAGACCTCGGCGACAAGCCCTACGACTCGGCAGTCTCGATCGAGCCCCTGGTCGGTGTCGGTGGCATGCCGGAGCAGACTCAGGCAGTTGCGGCTGCCGATGCGCATGGTTCAGCCGACGACGGCCCGGCGGAGCCGCCGCCGCACACGCCGTTGCCCGCCCGCGTCGAGCAGTTGGCTCTGTCCGGTGACATCACCTACTCCCTACCCGGCAACGACGTACTCAAGGCCGGCAGCCCGCACAAGGCGCGCACGACCGCCTCGGACACAGTTGTCGACCGCCTCACCGAGGTGCTGAACCAGTTCGACATCGACGCCCAGGTCACCGGTTACACCCGCGGCCCGACGGTCACCCGGTACGAGGTCGAGCTCGGCCCGGCCGTCAAGGTCGAGAAGGTCACCGCGCTCGGCAAGAACATCGCCTATGCGGTGGCCAGCGCTGATGTCCGCATCCTGTCGCCGATCCCTGGCAAGTCCGCGATCGGCATCGAGATCCCCAACACCGACAAGGAGATCGTCTCCNTGGGAGACGTGTTGCGGTCGAACAATGCTCGTTCCGATCACCATCCGATGGTGGTCGGCCTGGGCAAGGACGTCGAGGGTGGCTTCGTGGTGGCCAACCTGGCCAAGATGCCGCACCTGTTGGTCGCCGGTGCCACCGGCGCCGGTAAGTCCAGCTTCATCAACTCCATGGTCACCTCGCTGCTGATGCGCTCCACGCCTGACGAGGTACGGATGATCATGGTCGACCCCAAGCGGGTCGAGCTGAACGTGTACGAGGGCATCCCGCACCTGATCACCCCGATCATCACCAACCCCAAGAAGGCCGCCGAGGCGCTGCAGTGGGTCGTGCGCGAGATGGACATGCGCTACGACGATCTGGCCACGTTCGGCTTCCGGCATGTCGACGACTTCAACAAGGCGGTCAAGGCCGGCAAGGTGCAGGTGCCTCCCGGTTCGGAGCGAGTGCTGGCTCCGTACCCATATCTGCTGGTCGTGGTCGACGAGCTCGCCGATCTGATGATGGTCGCGCCGCGCGACGTCGAGGACGCGGTCGTGCGAATCACCCAGCTCGCTCGCGCCGCGGGAATTCACCTGGTCCTGGCCACCCAACGGCCTTCGGTCGATGTGGTGACAGGTCTGATCAAGGCCAACGTGCCTTCGCGCCTGGCATTCGCGACCTCTTCGCTGGCCGACAGTCGGGTGATCCTGGACCAACCCGGCGCGGAGAAGCTGGTCGGGCAGGGCGACGGGCTGTTCCTGCCGATGGGCGCGAGCAAACCTGTACGTGTGCAGGGGTCGTGGGTCACCGAGGGGGAGATCCACGCCGTCGTCAAGCACGTCAAGGAACAGCTCAGCCCGACCTACCGCGAGGACGTCACCGCTCCGGCGGCCTCCAAACGCGACCTGGACGACGACATCGGTGGCGACCTGGAGCTGGTGATCCAGGCCGTCGAGCTGGTGGTGTCCACCCAGTTCGGCTCAACCTCGATGCTGCAGCGCAAGCTACGGGTCGGCTTCGCCAAGGCCGGCCGATTGATGGACATCCTGGAGAGCCGGGGCGTGGTCGGACCCAGCGAGGGCTCCAAAGCGCGTGACGTACTGATCAAGCCCGATGATCTCGACGGCGTGATCGCCACCCTGCAAGGCGAGGCCTGAGAGGAACTCCGAGGTGAGCTCGAGCATGAATNNGCCGAGGCAAGCACGGCGGCCCGGATCGAAGTCCGCAGGAATCCTCTGCTGGTGACACCGGTCGCTGCGCTTGCCGCACTGGTCTCGGTCGCCTATCTGTGGCGCGCGGTGGATCTGGGTTGGACCTCGGCATGGCTGCTCTTCGCGATCACCGGGCTGATCGCAGTGGGTTTCCTGGCATTGGTCGTCGACTGTCGCCAACCGCTGCTGGTGCTCGACGACGACGGCNGCCGGATACGCCTGCGGCGAGGATGGCGCACGTTGACCTGGGAGAGCATCGGCTCCGCTGTGATCGCGCCTCGGCGCAACCCCTGGACCGATGGGCGACTCACCGTGACGGCCATCGACGGGGAGCGATACCAGGTGCCGCTCGGACTGATCACCGGGGTCACCGAAGAACAGGAAGTCGCGCTCACCCGACAGGTCGAGCTTCTGGCCGGCGGACGCGCCGAGGTCGCCACCGTCACGGTGTGTGCTCCCGGCCCGGCCACCCGCCCGGCTCCGCAGCCGACCAAGGGCTCCACCGCCAAAACGCTGTCGTCGAGTTGGGGCCGTGGTGTCTCGGCCGTCTCTTCCCGGCTGGGGGAGCTGGCGGAGTAGGAGGTACGACTCAGCGACCTACGACGGGCGCTGTCGTCGGGGCGAATGCGCTCGCAANCCCAAGCTATGCCCGCCACCTCGTCAGGACACCTGCCCGAGGAGCGTTACCTTCGCCGTGAGATCGCTTTCGACCTCGATCTCGACCCCGAGATCGATGACGAGCCTGTGGTGATTTTGAGATCGGTGCCCGCCGAGCCGACCGAGCTCGCCGTGTCGGGGGTTNCTTCCGAGGCGGATGCGGCACCGGAGATGGTCGGGAGCATTGGCGCCTGCCTCTCCGAAGCGCGGCAGCGAGTCGGACTGAGCGTGGATGAGCTGGCAGACCGCACCCGGATCAGGCCGCACGTTCTGGAGTGCATCGAGATCGACGACTTCGGGCCCTGTGGTGGAGACGTGTACGCCCGAGGACACCTGGGTGCGCTGGCACACCTGCTGGGTGAGGACGCAGACGCGCTCCTGGCCAGGTTCGAGCAGTCCCATGCCACCGGCCAGATCAGCGCTCGCCGAGTCTTCGAGGCCGAGCTCGGAGCCGGAGCCACCAGCAGCCTGCGCGGTACGTCGGCCGGCTCGGGATGGATGCTCTTGATGGGTGTGGTGCTCGCCCTGGTTCTGGTCTGGGCCGTGTTGAGCGCCTTCGTCAGCAGTGCTGCGCCGGATAGCCCGATCCCCACCATCCCAGGTGAGGCGCGTCAGTAAGAGACTCCGCCGCTAGGCACGACCTTGCGAGGGAGCTTTGTCTCCTTTCGGGCATTTCCCAGCGAAACGCCCAACATCGACGGCATCATGGGTCAAAGCGGGCCTATTCGGGTGCGCCTTGCTGATGCCGCCGACGGGTGGGACAGGAGATAGGGATGGTCAACACGATTGCACCACCTGCTGTCGACTCCGAAACAGGTCCTGAAGCTGGGCCTGCTGCACCAGCCAAACGGCTCTACCGGAAGCCCACTCCTGGCGGCGGATGGTGGGTGGCCGTTCTGTTGATTCCCGCCCTGCTGGCCGCTGCCGCCGTCTATCTGGGCCGCGACGGCCTGGAGCGTGACCTCGCGACCCAGGCCCGCGCTGCGCTCGGACAAGCCGGACTGAGTGGCACCACCGCTGAATTCTCCGGTCGCATCGGGCGTTTGACGTGCCGAGCAACGAGGACGCGGCCCAGGCTTCGGCCGTGGTCGCCGACCTCCCCGGCGTCGAGACGGTGACCACCAAGCTGGTACCCAGCAACGCCAAAGAAGCCAAGGCTTGTCAGAACATCGCGGCCAAGCTCGGTCGCCTGAACAAGGGTCAGGGCATCAGTTTCGCCGGCGCATCGATGACGTCCGCAGGTAGCGCCGCCTTGCGAAGTGCGACGCAATTGCTCTCGAACTGCCGCATCGTCACCATCCGGGTCGTCGGTCACACGGATGGCTCGGTCATCAACGGTTCCGAGCTTTCCTTGCGCCGCGCCAATATCGTGCGCAAGGCGCTGATAGCCGGTGGAGTCGACAAGGAGCGAATCACGGCCAGCGGATTCGCTGACGCCTATCCGGCATTGCGTGCCGACAGTGCTCGGGCGCGTGCTCTCAACAACCGAGTCACGATCGACGTTCAGGAGTGATCTGGTGCTGAGCCTTTATCTGGAAATGCTGATTCTCCTGCTGGGCGCCTTCCTGATCGGGTCGGCTGTCGCCTGGCTACTGGTCACCGTGCTGGTTCGCAAGCCTGAATCCGTGCGCGCCAAAGCTGACAAGACCCCGAAAGCTGCGAAGCCTCAATCAAAGAAGCCGGAGTCGAAGAAACCCGCTAAGTCAGGGTCTGCGAAGACCGGGTTTCTGAGCAGGCGCTCGACTCGGCAGGCGGTCGGATCATGACTGTACTTTCTTGGTCATGCTCAACGCCCTCCTTGCAGGCCTCGCTGCGCTCGTTTCCTCAGGAGGGGATCGCATGACTGAGTTGGATTGGTCATGCTCAACGCCCTCCTTGCAGGCCTCGCTGCGCTCGTTTCCTCAGGAGGGGATCGCATGACTGAGCTGGATTGGTCATGCTCAGCCCGCTCCCTCCGGGCCTCGCATGGCTGGTGTCCTCAGGAGGGGATCGCATGACTTGGCTTTTACAGGAGAACCTGGCATGGGTGGTGCTGGCC
Source organism: Nocardioidaceae bacterium (assembly GCA_013693815.1). Lineage (GTDB taxonomy): Bacteria > Actinomycetota > Actinomycetes > Propionibacteriales > Nocardioidaceae > SSC3. The sequence goes on along the minus strand of CP059259.1, from coordinate 2,318,443 downwards.
GGGATACTGGGCGCCGTGATGACAGCCGCGTTGATGATCCGCCGGATGCCGGTCGTCGCCACTGCCGCTTCGACGGCAGATGATCTGTCGGCGATGCTGGCCCAACGCGAGCAGACGCCGGTGTACGAGTCGCCGGCTGCCACGGCCGCGCGCCTCGCTGCAGGCTACACCCGGTTGCGGCCCAGCCAACTGGTCGAGCAGGGGCTGGACCCTCAGCAGCCCACGCCGGCAACCTATGCCACGAGCGAGCCCAACTCGGTCAAGACCGACTCCGCTCCGCAAAGCACGCCGGCCGCACCGGACCTGACCACGCTCGCCGCCTATCAACGACCCCCGTAGCCGAGCCCGCACAGGTTCCCGAAGTAGCAGCCACAGCTTCACCGGCTGAGCCGGACGAGCCCTTCGATCCGTACGGTTTGGGCACCCCATCCACTCCGCCGACAGCGACGACCCCACCGGCACCCCTGTGAGTGTGATCGCCACCGAAGCACCGTCGGTGGCTCTGGATGCGTCGATCGAGGCACGGGCTGTCGAGCTTGTGCCGGAGACCGCTGAACCGGTGGACCCGTACGGTCTGGCAAACGTGGTAGTCCCCGAACCGTCGGCTGACGTGGTCGAAGCCCCGGTTTCAGAGGATGACCCGGCGGGCGATGACCCGGGTGCCGATGACCTAGCTGGTGATTCGGTGGCCGAGGCACTCGAGCCGTTGTCCGAGATCGTCCCAGAAGTAGTCCCTGACTTGCTCCCCGAGCCGGACGAGATTGTCCCTGAGGCAGTCGAGGGGGACGACAGGGAAGACGACAGAGAACTGGCGTCCGACCAGGTGTCGGAGGCAGTCGAACCAGCGGCTGAAGCGGATCCAAAAGTGAGTTCCGGGCCGGCCGAGCCGCGCGACAGGCTGAGCGAGATCCTCGATTCGTACGCACTCACCAAGTCCTGGACCCCATCCGACCCTGCCGACTCGGCGGAGTCCACCGGGTACAGCTGGGACTCCGGCACCGATGTGGCGCTCCCGGGGCTCCCCTTCCTGGGGCTCCACAGCCTGCGTCCGACCCGTTGTCGGATGAATGGATACCTGAGGACTGACACCAGGTAAGCCCACGCAGCGAGTCCTCGATTGTGGTCATCGAGCTTGCCACCGGCATACTCGTAGGGACATGGAATCGCTCACCACCGTCTCGCTGGTCACCTTGGGCTGCGCCCGCAATGAGGTCGACAGCGAGGAACTCGCCGCCCGCCTCGAAAATGGTGGCTTCCGGCTCGTCGAGGACCCGGCAGATGCCCAAGCAGTGCTGGTCAACACCTGCGGCTTCGTCGAAGCTGCCAAGAAGGACAGCATCGATACCCTGTTACAGGCAGCGGACCTGAAGGAGACCGGATCCGCTCAGGCCGTGGTGGCGGTCGGCTGCCTGGCCGAGCGGTACGGCAAGGAGTTGGCTTCCTCTCTCCCCGAAGCCGATGCGGTGCTCGGGTTCGACGATTACCCCGACATTGCCGCTCGGCTGACCGAGATCGTCGCGGGCGGACATCACCAGGCACACACTCCCACCGATCGGCGGCTGCTGCTCCCGATCTCACCGAGCGAGCGCGATCCGGCCGCGGTCATTCTCCCCGGACACACGATCGCCGCGCCCGATCTTCCGATCGGAGCAGGTCCCGAATCCGGGCCGCGGGCGTATCGTCGGCGCCTCGACTCCGGCCCGATGGCGCCGCTCAAGCTCGCCAGCGGGTGTGATCGCCGGTGCTCGTTCTGCGCGATTCCCAGTTTCCGTGGCTCGTTCGTGTCCCGCCGCCCAGCCGATGTGCTCGGGGAGGCACGCTGGCTGGCCGGCCAGGGCGTCAAGGAGCTCTTCCTGGTCAGTGAGAACTCCACCTCCTACGGCAAGGATCTCGGTGATCTGCGGCTGCTGGAGACGATGCTTCCGGAGCTGACCGGGATCGACGGCATCGAGCGGGTGCGGGTGTCCTACTTGCAACCCGCCGAGACCCGGCCCGGACTGATCGAGGCCATCGCCCACACCCCCAAGGTGGCCGACTACTTCGACCTGTCCTTTCAGCACGCCTCAGCCTCCGTGCTGCGCCGGATGCGCCGCTTCGGTGACCCCGACTCCTTCCTCGGGCTGATCGAGCAGGCTCGCGCCCTGGCTCCCGAGGCCGGTATCCGCTCCAATGTCATCGTCGGGTTCCCCGGTGAGACCGAGGACGACTTGGCGATCCTGTGCGACTTCTTGGCCGCAGGCCGGCTGGATGTCGTCGGCGTGTTCGGGTACTCCGACGAGGATGGCACCGAGGCCGAGGGCTTCGACGGCAAGCTCGATCAGGACGAGATCGAAGCCCGGGTTGAGCAGGTGCAGCGGCTGGTCGAAGAACTCACTGCACAACGTGCCGAAGACCGGATCGGCACCCAGGTGACGGTGCTGGTCGAGTCGATCGAACCGGGCGGTAACAAGGATTCGGACACCGTGGAAGGGCGCGCCGAACATCAAGGTCCGGAAGTGGATGGCGTGACCACGCTGGTCAATCCGCCGGGTGATGTCGTAGCCGGTGACCTGGTGACAGCGACCGTCATCGGCGCTGACGGCGTGGATCTTGTGGCCGAAGTGACAAGATGAACTAGAGATGAGTCCACGCCCAACCGCCGGCGACCCGGCCACCAAGCCCAGCAACNNGTCAACGTGCCCAACGCGTTGACCACGCTGCGCATCTTGATGGTGCCGGTGTTCGCCTGGGCGCTGCTACGCCACGACGGTGATGACAACGCCTGGCGGTGGATCGCGTACGGGATCTTTGCGGTGGCGATGATCACCGACAAGATCGATGGCGACCTGGCCCGTAAGCACAACCTGATCACCGACTTCGGCAAGATCGCCGACCCGATCGCCGACAAGGCGCTGACCGGGATGGCATTCATCGGTCTCTCGATCATCGGCGAGCTGTGGTGGTGGGTGACCATCGTGGTGCTGGTACGCGAATGGGGCATCACCTTCATGCGGTTCTGGCTGATCAAACACGGCATCGTCGTTCCGGCCAGCCAAGGCGGCAAAGTGAAGACCCTGGTCCAGACTTTGGCGTTGGGCATCTTGATTACCCCGGTCAAGCATCTGCACCACGGTTGGGGCGCCATCGGCGAGATCTTGTGGTGGATCGGCGTGATCGCGATGGCGATCGCCGTCCTGATCACCGTGGTGACCGGTGTCCAGTACGTCTTCGCGATGCTTGCCGCCCGCCGGGAGGCCAAAGCCGCCCACTCCACCTGATGAGCGGTTCATGAGCGGCACAGAGGTTGCTCGTGCTGTCGTGCAGCGGCTCACAGAGCTCGGTCAGACCGTGGCCACCGCCGAGTCCCTGACCGGCGGGCTGGTCGGGGTGACCATCACCGCTGTTCCCGGTGCCAGCGCCGTGTACGTCGGGNGAGTGGTCTCTTACGCCACCGAGGTCAAGCAGTCCTTGCTCGACGTACCCGACGAGATTGTTGCCGAGCATGGCGTCGTCTCGGCCGAATGCGCGGCCGCAATGGCCGAGGGCGTACGCCGGTTGCTGGGCAGCACCTGGGCTGTGAGCACGACCGGCGTCGCTGGGCCTGATGAGCAGGAGGGCAAATCGGTCGGCACTGTGTTCGTCGCGATCTCCGGACCCGTCGACCATGTCGAGCAGCTGGCCTTGGGTGGCGACCGCGAGGCGATCCGCGCTGCCGCATGCGAAACAGCGCTGGCAATGCTGCTCTCGAAGGGGCGTCTGGCCGGGCCATAGACGTGCCTGCCCAGCAGGCGTAGCGTTCAGCCGGGGGTCTCGGGCTTTTGTCGGTCACGCAAAGCCGGGGGCGAGATGCGCAAGCGGTTGGCTATTTCTCTGGCCGCAGGGGTTTCCTTGTTGGCGACCTTGCTCGTCCGGGCCGGTGGCGTCGTCGGCGGCTGCGCCTGGCAGGGGGTCTGAGAATGCGACTCCCGAGGACCCGGTATGGACGGGCCTCATCCGCACCGAGCACACTAGCGAAGCTGACAATGGCACTACCCATCAAGAAGTCAACTACGTCTTGACGGGCGATTCCGGGACCTACAACAGTGCGTATTCGCAGCTGTATACGAGTGAGCACCCACTGTGCGGCCAATACATTACTTCCAAGATCGACGCAAAGGGGTCGGGCGCCCTTTCCGACGCCAAGTTCCGGGTCTACCCCGGCATTCCAGGGTGGATGACTCGATAGCGGTTTTCGACCACGGTACTGATATCCGGCAGACCGGCCCTTCCTCGTATCAGATATGTAGCGTCTTCGGAATCCACACGGAAACCTCTGAGACCGGACTTATTGTCTATGGCCCGCGGGAATTCGGCTGCGCACCTAACTTCCCGGTTATCGACAGCGGGGTGCAGGCCGTGCTCGGGGCGGTTAGCGAAAGTTGTGGCGGTCCGGATGATGATGTCCGCACCACGGTGAAGTGGGCGTTCAAGGTCAAGCTCGATCCCTGCGATCCCACCGTCGACTCGGATGGGGCGGCACCGGCGACTGTGAAGAATTCGACGCGGGGACCAACCCGTCCAATCCCGCTGACGACGGGAAGCCGGGTAAGAAGGACTGCGAAGACGGGGTGGACAACGACGGCGATGGCTTCGCCGACTTCCCGGCGGACTATGGCTGCGCCTCGGCCACTGATTCAAGCGAACTCGGCACTACGCAATGTGACAACGGCATCGACGACGACGGCGACGGCAAGATCGACTACAGGCCGGACGGAACCGGTGACCCGAACTGCCATAGCGTGGTCGACGATGACGAGCGCGCTGAGAGTTGCGTGGTCACCGGAGTCGAGGACCGGCATTACACGGTGATGGACGCCGATGCCGCGGTCAGGCGCTCTTGCCCGATGTCGATCTGGGGACCTTGTCGCTTTCCGGTGGGAAAGGCATTCAAACCGCTGGAGAAAGCCATCGGCAAACATGCCAGCAAGCTCGATCCGTTGGCCAAGAAGCTGAGGATCTACGAGGAGAAGGTACGTAAGGCAGCTAAGAAGGTCGAAGGCGCAACGGCACGAGCCGCAGACGCAGAGAAGAATTGACCAAGACCCGCAAGCAGCTCAACAAGGCGATACGGCAAATCAAGAAAGCGCAAGATCCCGAACGACGTAAGAAACTCCAGCGCAAAGTGAACCGGCTTCACTCCCTTGAGAAGCAACAGAAGAAGATCACTCAGACGCGCCAGAATCAGCTCGAGCGAGCAAAAGCTGATCACGCTGCGACCAAGCGGGACGAGGCCAAGATCGCGCGCCAGCTCAACGAGGTACTCGATCAGGTGAAGACCGCGCTGAAGAAGGCGAACAACTTGGTGAAGCGCTACTCCGATGCCCTGGATGCCAAGGTGAAGGGCATCAAGCCGGACTGGGCGCGAGAAGTGGTCGAGAAGTTGGTGAGGGAGTTGATCCCGCCCCTTGAGGACTCCGTGGACAACCTCAATGACCAGATCGCCGGACTGACTGTGGGCAAACTCATGGACAAGATGGACGCAACGAAGGGCGAGGCAAGCAGCGTGCTGGTGAAGTACCTGAAGTCGGGTTTTGAGAAGTCGATCGGCAAGATCACCGATATCGACGTTCCCTTCTGGCTGGCGGATTTCCAGGTTTCGGTCGATGACGACGGTGAGGTCCACTTTCTCGACAACTCGACAAGCTACTTCGGCCTGACCGTCAAGTCCGATGTCGAGGTAACCACGTCCTGAGCAGTCACCGCCCGGTCCCGCCGGGGCCACGGTCGGCACTACTTGGCCGGGTCGCTCGGCGGGAAGTTTACGCAGGCGGGTAGCGTTGACCATGAGGCTTGTACTGACCAGCAACCAGGGGAGTGGCCGATGGTGATCTTCCGACGCCTGCTCGGCGACGTGCTTCGCTCGCAGCGGATGCGCAAGGGACTGACCCTGCGCCAGGTGTCTGCTGACGCTCGGGTGAGTCTCGGTTACATCTCGGAAGTCGAGCGCGGTCAGAAGGAAGCATCCTCGGAGCTCCTGGCCTCGATCTGCATGGCCCTAGACGTCCCACTCTCGGAGATCTTGTCCGAGGTCAGCGACGCTGTCGCTCTGGAAGAGGCCGCGCTGGCTATGCAGCTGGAGTCGATGGAGAAGTCCCTCGACCTCGCCGATGAGGCCCGTCCCGGCGGGGACGTCGTCGCCTCTGCCGCTTGATGTGCCGCCTGACCTGGCTCCAACCGCTCAGGTCTGGCAGCGGGGACACCAGTAGACGACGCGGTCATAAGGCGGCGATCCGATCAGGTCGCGCTCGATCGTCGTGCCGCATCGACGGCAGGGCCTCCCGCCCCTGCCGTACACCCAAAGCTCTCGACCGTGCCGGGTGTCGCCGGTGGTGACGATGCCGGGCCGCTCGAGGTTGGCTCGCATCAACCGGCGGGCCCGTTCCACCAGCGCCACCCGATCCTCGACGGCCACGGCGGGGCGATGCGGGTTGATGCCGGAGAGAAACAGCGTCTCGGCGCGGTAGATCGTGCCGAGCCCTGCGAGACACCGCTGGTCGATGAGCGCCTCGCCGATGCCACGATCGGTGGGTTTGCCGGTCACCGGGTCGAGGACCAGCCGGCCAGCGGCGGCTTGTGCGTCCCAGTCGGTGCCGAGTACGTCCGGCCCCAAGTGGGCGAGCCGGTCCAGTTCCTCGGGACGCGGCCAGACTTCGACGACACCCAGCGCGAAGCCGACCGCCGACCAAGCTTCGGTCCCCAGCACGACCCGGGCCTCATAGGCCGGTCGGCGCCAGGAGGTTGAGGGACTCAGACGGTAGAGATGCCAGGAGCCCTCCATCTTCAGGTGCGTGTGCAGGGTCAGGTCCTCGCCGATGCGGGTGAGCAGATGCTTGCCCCGGCTGACCGTCACGGCAATCGAGTGGCCAGCGAGGTCGAGTGTCGCCAGCTCGGGCACGCGGAAGTCGGTGCGGGTAAGGACCTGTCCGGAGAGCTGTCGGTCGAGTTGGCGGGCGGTGCGCCAGACGGTGTCGCCTTCAGGCATGGTCAGCCCGACGAGGTACTGGTCCGCAGCCGAAGGCCGCGGGTCGTCACGATGAAACCGGCGGCCTCCAAGGCATGGCGTACCGGTATGTCCGGTTGGCCCAGGAGACCCGCGCCATCGACGGTCTCGACGGTGAGGGTGCCCAGCGCGCCACGAGAGACCGCCCCGGCCAGCGAGCCGGCGGCGGCAACGAGCAGCTCGGGGTCGTCGGTGAAGGTCAGCAAGGTGCGCCCACCGCGCTCCACGTACACCGCCAAGCCTCCATCGACCAGCACCACCAAGGCTCCGGCCTTGCGCCCTGGCCGATGCCCAGTGGTATGCCCAATGGTGTGCCCGGTGGTCTCGTCGCGATCCCAGGTGGGCCACGGCAAAGCCGCGCCGTAGGGGTTGGCCGGGTCGGTCGCTGCCAGCGTGACCGCAGCGACCTTGTCGGACTCGACCGGATGCAGGTCGCGTGAGTACGACCGCAGCCGGTCGACCGCGCCGGCGGTGCCGAACTGGGCCGCGCCGAGNGAGGCGACGAAATAGCCACGCCGGGCCTGTCCGGAGTCCTCGAACGCCGAGAGCACCTTGTAGGCGGCGGCGAACCCGCCCGGGGTGCGCTCGCTCTGCACTGCGCCCCGGGTCACCACGCCGTGGCGCTCCAACAGGGCCTCGGCTACGGCGTGTGCTCGCCTGGTCGGGTCGGTGTCGAGTTCGGGCAACAGCGCCCAACGACCGGGCATGCTCGCTGAGGCTGCCCGGCGCAGTGACTGCATCTGGGCCCGGGCCTGTACAGCTCGGCTACCGGAGCCGCGTACCCGAGGTGGCTTGCGGCGACTGCGATGGCTACCGCCGCCTCCGACAAGCGCCCGCAGCGGAGCCATGGTGTCGCCGGTGACGTGGCCGGCCCAAACCAGATCCCAGAGTGCCTGCTCGAGAGCCGCGCTGTCGGACTCGGCTGCCAGACTGCCGAGCTGGCCGAGGAAGTAGCCGCCTCCACCAGCAAGCGCATCGAACAAGGCATCGTGCAGCGGCGTGCGTTCCAGGTTGGCAGGCACCGGGAGTGTCAACGGGGCCATGTCGACCGGGTGCAACGACACCCAGCCATCGCCACCGGGGATCGAGCCGTGGCCTGCCCACAGTACCTCGCCGGAGGCACAGAGCTCGTCGAGGTAGGCCGTCTGGTAGTCCAAGACCCGCGATGGCAGCACGAGTGACTCCAATGCGCTGGCCGGCACCGGGCAGCCGGCGAGCTGATCGACGACAGCGAGTACGCCGTCGATACCGCGCAGCCGTGCGGCAGTCTGATTCGTGGCGACCTGCTGCCAGGCCGGCAGGAACCGGCCCAGCGTGGCCGGCTCAACCGGCTCGACCTCCTTGCGCAGCGCGGCCAGCGAACGCCGTCGCAGTCGGCGCAACACCTCGGTGTCGCACCATTCCTCACCAGCACCCGCTGGGCGGAACTCGCCCGACAGCACCCGGCCCCGCGCGGCGAGTCGATCCAGGGTCAGCCGCACCACCGATACCCCGAGAGCGAACCGCCGCGCGACCTCGACGGGGGTAAACGGACCATGGGTGCGGGCATAGCGGGCGACCAGGTCACCAAGGGGATCTTCGACCGGGTCGGCATACGCCTCGGGAACCCCGGGCGGAATCGGCACNCCGAGAGCGTCCCGCAACCGGGCAACGTCCTCGACGACCGCGTAGTGCTCCTGCCCGGCGATCCGTATTTCGACGATGCGTCGCGCATCGTGGAGCAGAGCCAGCCAATCGGCAGGGTCGGTACTGGTGCGCGCCTCGACCTCGGCGCGGGTCAGCGGACCGAGCAGCCGGAGCACGTCGACCAGAGCTTCGGCGTCGCGGGCCTGCCGGTCGGGAGCCAGCCGTTGCAGCTCTGCCTCGATCTCGGCCAGCACCGCGGGGTCGAGCAGCTCCCGTAGCTCGGCGCGACCGAGCAGCTCGGCCAGCAGCCCCTGATCCAGCGACAGGGCGGCGGCCCGGCGCTCGGCGATCGGGTTGTCGCCCTCGTACATGAACGCGGCCACATAGCCGAACATCAACGAGCGGGCGAACGGCGACGGGCTGATCGTCTCGACCTCGACCACGCGCAGCTCACGCCGCTCCAGGCCCCTCAGCAGCTCGCGCAGCGCGGGCACGTCGTACACGTCCTGGAGACACTCGCGGACAGCCTCGAGCACGATCGGGAACGAGGGATACTTGGCGGCCACTGACAGCAGCTGCGCTGAGCGCTGTCGCTGTTGCCACAACGGCGACCGGCGTCCGGGATCGCGACGGGGCAGCAGCAGGGCACGGGCCGCGCACTCTCGGAACCGAGACGCGAACAGCGCCGATCCCACCACCTCATCGGTGACCAGATCGTCGATCTCGTCGGCTCCGAACAGCATGACCTCGCCACCGGGNGGCGGTTGGTCGGTTTCGGGGATGCGCAAGACGATGCCGTCCTCCGACGACAGAGCCTGGGCGTCGACCCCGTAGGTCTGTTGCAGGCGGGCGGAGATCGCCAGGGCCCAGGGCGCATGCACCTGAGAGCCGAACGGGGAGTGGACCACGACGCGCCAGTCACCGAGCTCGTCGCGGAAACGCTCGACCACCAAGGTGCGGTCGGTCGGGAGCACCTGGGTCGCCGCTCGCTGTTCGGTCAGGAACGACACCAGGTTGTCGGCAGCCCAATCATCGAGCCCGGCGCTCCGGCAGCGCTGCCGGGCTGCTTCCTGCGACAGCTCTCCGAGCTCGCGGGTGAATGCGCCGATAGCGCGACCGAGCTCTGCCGGCCGCCCCTGCTGGTCGCCCTTCCAGAACGGCAGCCGCCCCGGCTGCCCGGGAGCGGGNGAAACCAGCACCCGGTCGTGGGTGATGTCCTCGATGCGCCAACTGGTCGCGCCGAGCGCGAAGATGTCCCCGACCCGGGACTCGTACACCATCTCCTCGTCGAGTTCACCGACCCGGCTGGCCTTCTCCCCGACCAGGAACACGCCGAACAGGCCACGGTCGGGGATCGTGCCGCCACTGGTCACCGCCAGCCGTTGCGCGCCGGGACGGCCGGCCAAGGTGCCGTTGACCCGGTCCCACACCACCCGCGGCCGCAGCTCCGCGAATTCGTCGCTGGGGTACCGGCCGGTCAAGAGGTCGAGGGTGGCAACGTAGGCCGAGCGCGGCAGGGTCGTGAACGGCGCCGCCTTGCGGATCAGGGCATAGAGATCGTCGACGTCCCACGCTTCGAGCGCGGTCGCGGCGACGATCTGCTGGGCGAGCACGTCGAGCGGGTTTGCGGTGACCCGGAGTGCCTCGATTGCGCCTGCGCGCATCCGCTCCACCGAGACCGCGGTGTGCACCAGATCGGCCCGGTGCTTGGGCAATAGCACGCCGCGGGAGACCTCACCCACCTGGTGCCCGGCGCGCCCGGCGCGTTGCAGCGCCGAGGCCACCGATGGTGGTGACTCGATCTGGATCACCAGGTCGACCGCGCCCATGTCGATGCCGAGTTCCAGGCTCGACGTCGCCACCACGCAGGGCAACCGGCCGGACTTCAGGTCGTCCTCGATCTGGGCACGCTGCTCCTTGGAGACCGAAGCGTGGTGGGCACGCGCCAACAGAACGGGCACACCCGCGGTGGCGCCGCTTTGTGCCATTACTTGCGCGGGCATCCGTGAAATAGGATCACCGAACCGCGGCAGCGCGGTCGGCCGCACCGCGGAGCTGGCGGCCGCCGGGGATAGTGGCGGAGAACCGGACCTGCTGGGCACGGTGCTATTTCCGGTGCCCGGCGTATGTCCTGGCAGGGGTACCTTGGTGAGGGCGTCCGGCGGGTTGCCAGCGCGTTCTGCGGCAATCTCGTTCAGACGGGCGGTGAGTCGCTCGGCGAGGCGCCGGGAGTTGGCGAACACGATGGTGGACCGGTGCGCCTGCACCAGGTCGGCGACCTGTTCCTCGACATGTGGCCAGATCGAGGCGCGCTGCTGACCCGAGGCCGGTCCCTCGACCTCGTCGAGAGGCTGGCCCAGCTCGGTCATATCCTCGACGGGTACGACTACCCGCAGGTCCCATTGCTTGGCGCTGGGCGGCGCCACGATCTCGACCGGCCGCTGCCCACCCAGGAACCGGGCGACCTCTTCGATCGGGCGCACGGTGGCCGAGAGACCGATCCGCTGAGCCGGCTTGGCCAGCAGGGTGTCCAGCCGCTCCAACGTCACCGCCAGGTGGGCACCCCGCTTGGAGCCGGCCACCGCGTGTACCTCGTCGAGGATCACCGCCTCGACGTTGCGCAGCGACTCGCGCGCAGCCGACGTAAGCATCAAGAACAGCGACTCCGGGGTGGTGATCAAGATGTCCGGAGGTTTGGTGACAAGTCGGCGTCGATCGGCTGCGGGAGTGTCCCCGGAGCGGATGCCGACGCTGATCTCAGGCTCGGTGAATCCGAGGCGCGCCGCTGCCTGCCGGATACCGGTCAGCGGCGCTCGCAGGTTGCGCTCCACGTCGACACCAAGTGCTTTCAGCGGGGATACGTACAACACCCGGCACCCGGCCGGGCGCTCCTCATCCGCCCAAGCTTGGGCCGCGAGCCGGTCCAGCGACCATAGGAACGCGCCCAGGGTCTTTCCAGAGCCCGTCGGGGCGACCACCAGCGCGTTGCGTCCCGCCGCGATCGCCGCCCAAGCCCCCACTTGCGCAGGAGTGGGCGCATCGAACGACCCAGCGAACCAGGCCCGGGTCGGAGCGGTGAAGATAGCCAGCGGGTCGTCGCCGGTAGCCAGGCCTGGGGAGTGGTCACCCTGCCTAGTCTGCCCCGGTGCCCCGGCACAACGCGATCGGTGTTTCTCGATTGAACCGGGCCTGGATAACCGAGATGAAACCGTCGTGGGTGGCGCGTAGGGTCACTGACTGTGCCAGCACCTCATCCCACCGAGCTGATCCAGGCTCGCGGACTTCGTAAGAGCTATGGCGACTTCGAAGCGGTCAAAGGGATCGACCTGGACATCCGGCCCGGAGAGGCCTTCGGGTTCCTCGGTCCCAACGGTGCGGGAAAGTCCTCGACGATGCGGATGATCGCCGCCGTCTCACCACCCAGCGGCGGTGAATTGCAGATTCTCGGGATGGACCCCGGCAGCCAAGGGCCGGCCATCCGCGCCCGATTGGGAGTCTGCCCTCAAGACGACACCCTCGACACCGAGCTCAGCGTTCGCGAGAACCTGCTGGTGTACGGGCGCTACTTCGGGCTATCTCGCAAGGAGGTCGGCTCTCGCGCCGATGAGCTGCTGGCCTTCCTGCAGCTGGTCGACAAGAAGGATGCGTTGGTCGACTCGCTGTCAGGAGGCCTCAAACGCCAGNTGACGATCGCGCGATCGCTGATCAACAACCCGGACATCTTGCTGTTGGACGAGCCCACCACCGGCCTGGACCCGCAGGCACGACACCTGTTGTGGGACAAGCTCTTCCGGCTCAAGCAGCAGGGCGTCACCTTGGTGCTGACCACCCACTACATGGACGAGGCCGAGCAACTCACCGACAAACTGGTGGTCATCGACGGCGGCCTGATCGTAGCCGAGGGCTCACCGAGGGAGCTCATCGAACAGCACTCCACCCGCGAAGTCGCCGAGCTGCGGTTCGGCGTCGGCCGGCACGAGGCGTACGCCGACAAGGTCGCCGACCTTGCCGACCGCGTGGAGGTATTGCCGGATCGGTTGTTGCTCTACACCCCCGACGGGGAAGAGGCGCTGGCCAAGATGCACGAGCGCGGGATCCACCCCGTCGCCGTGCTGGTCCGCCGGTCCACCTTGGAGGATGTCTTCCTCCGGCTCACTGGCCGGACGTTGGTGGACTGATGCCGATCCCCTCGCTGCCATCGTTGTCCGGCGGTGCCCGTACGGGATCCGTCGGATTCGCCGAGCCTGCGGCGCCAGTACGACTACTGGCGCATCGTCTACCTCCGCACCTGGAAGGGCTCGGTCGTCTCCTCCTTCCTGCAGCCGCTGCTCTATGTGGCGGCGATGGGTCTGCTGCTCGGCGACTACATCGACGACACCGACAGCCTCGGTGGAGCCACGTCCTATCTCGCCTTCATTGCACCAGGCCTGCTCGTCGGACAGGCGATGCAGGTAGCGGCCGTCGAAGCCACCTACCCCGTGATGAGCGGTCTGAAGTGGCAAAAGACCTACTACGCCGCCCAGGCCAGCCCGTTAGGGGCCGGTGAGATCGCCGCCGGCCATCTGATGTTCATCGGATTCCGGGTGTCCACCTCGTGTCTGGTGTTCGCGATCGTGCTGGCACCGTTCGGGGTGTATGCGAGTGTTTTCGGTGCGATCGTCGCCTTCGTTGTCTCGCTCATGGTCGGGTTGGCGTTCGCCACGGTGATCTACGGCTTCGCCGCAGGGGTGGCCTCCGAGCAGTGGTTCGCGCTGTTGTTCCGGCTCGGTATCTTGCCGATGTTCCTGTTCTCCGGGGCCTTCTTCCCGATCGCCAACCTCGGAGACGGCCTGGAGTTCGTCGCGAGGTTGACCCCGCTGTGGCATGGCGTCGACTTGGCTCGGATGGCGAGCCTAGGCGCCTGGGAGCTGAGCACGGCGCTGATCCATGTCGTCTATCTCACGGCGATGACCGGCTTCGGCTACTGGTGGGCGCGGCATCGGTTGACGGCGCGGATGGTGCTCTGAGATGGTCACCCTCGCGTTCAGGACTCGCCTGAAAGATGGCAGGACAGACGGCNNAATGCCGGTGTGACCCGCGGTCCGCTCAACATGATGTATCGCAACTTCTTGGTGTACCGGCGCATCTGGCTGGTGATCGCCACGGGATTCTTCGAGCCGGTCCTCTACCTGTTCTCGATGGGCGTCGGGGTCGGCAAACTCATCGACGGCTTCGAGTACAACGGCCATGTGGTCGAGTACGCGGCGTTCGTGGCCCCCGCGATGCTGGCAGCGACAGCGATGAACGGCGCCGTGATGGAGTCGACGTTCAACATCTTCTTCAAGCTCAAGTTCGAGAAGGTGTACGACGCGATCTTGGCGACGCCGATGCGGCCGATCGACATCGCCCGCGGTGAGATCACCTGGTCGCTGTTGCGCGGCGCCACCTATTCCGGGGCGTTCTTGTTGCTCATGGCGCTGATGGGCCTGGTCGACTCGTGGTGGGGTTTGCTGGCGCTGCCCGCCTCGGTGGTGATCGGGTTCGCCTTCGCTGCTTGCGGCATGGCATTGACCACCTATCTGCGCAGCTGGCAGGACTTCGAGTGGATCAATGTCGTGATCATGCCGATGTTCTTGTTCTCGGCGACCTTCTTCCCGATCGATGCCTATGACGGGTGGCTGCGTGGACTGATCGAAGTCACTCCGCTGTACCGTGGCGTCGTGCTCGTTCGCGAGCTCACCACCGGCTTGGTGACCTGGGACTCCCTGTGGTCGTTGATCTATCTGATCGCCATGGGCTGCTTCGGGCTCTGGCTGGCCAACCGCCGACTGGGCAGCATGTTGCTCAAATGACTCGACCGCCCGAGAACGACCCCGAGAAAGTGACAAGGACCAACAGCGACGATGAGACACAGTGAGCTGCGTGAGCGGCTCGAGACGACCTTGGGCACTGGGTATGCGCGGGTTTGGACGAGCACCCAGGTGATCAGCGGACTTGGGCACCGCACGGTTGAGGAGGCGCTCGCGGCCGGCACCGACCCCAAACTCGTGTGGCGAGCGGTCGTCGAGGCGCTCGAACTTCCTGCGAGCGAGCGCTGATGCTCACCTCTNNTACGACCAGGATCTGGTGCAGCGGCACACGGTCCGCGTCCTCGTCGGGGCTCAGGCGCTCAGCGGCCTGGGCATGAGCATCGGTATCGCCGTCGCAGCGGTGCTGGCTGAAGATGTCTCCGGTTCGGAGTCCCTGGCCGGGCTCGCGCAGACCTTCCAGGTTCTCGGCGCGGCGGCTGCTTCCTACTTGATCGCCCGGCTCATGGGTACGCGGNGGAGAAGGCTCGGACTGGTCACTGGCTATCTCGTCGGTGCGGCGGGTGCGCTGCTCGTCGTCGCCGGTGGGACGGTCGAGGTCTTTCCGCTGTTGCTGTTGGGCGCATTCCTGCTGGGCGCGACCAGCGCCGCCAACAACCAGTCCCGCTATGCAGCCGCCGACCTCGCCCGACCACAGCACCGTGGCCGTGACCTGTCCCTGGTGGTATGGGCAACCACTGTCGGTGCCGTGCTCGGTCCGAACCTGTCCGGGCCGAGTGGCAATCTGGCCGAAGCGTTAGGGCTCCCGCGATTGACCGGCCCGTTCCTGCTCGCGCTGATCGTCATGTTGGTGGCGTGCGTGGTGGTGGCTGTCCGATTGCGTCCCGACCCGCTGTTGGTCGCCCGGGAGTTGGCCCGAGCAGCCGATCCTGCTCCGGGCGTCGAGGCTGTGTCGCGATCCGGCTCCAAGGGAACCTCCTGGTCGCGAGTGCTCGAGGTGATGCGTGAGTACCCGGCTGTCGCCGGCGCAGTCTCGGCGAACAGCGCGGCACATGCGGTGATGGTCGCGGTGATGGTGATGACTCCGCTGCACATGCATCACGGGGGCGCGGAGCTGGAGATCATCGGGCTGGTGATCAGCATCCATGTGGTCGGTATGTTCGCTTTCGCTCCACTGGTGGGGATGACGGTCGATCGAGTGGGAGCTGCCCCGGTGCTCGCAGTCGGCGCGATCATCTTGTTGGCGTCCCTCTTGCTTGCCGGCATCTCCCCGAGCGGGGGCTCCTGGCAGATCGGGGCGGGGTTGTTCCTGCTCGGCCTGGGCTGGTCGCTGGCTACGGTTGCCGGCTCGACGCTGTTGACCGATGCCACTCCGCTGTATGCGCGCACCGACGTCCAAGGAGCCGCTGACCTGGTGATGAACCTGGTCGCGGCGGCTGCCGGCGCGCTTGCCGGGGTCGTGGTTGACTACCTCGGCTTCGGCTCGCTGAACGTGTTCGCAGCGCTGCTCGTGNACGGGGTCGTCGTTGCAGTTCCGCTGGCTAGGACGCCCGCTCGAGAGCCTCGATAGTCAGCTTGCCTTGCTATGGCCGGGCGCGGGCATCAACCGGTCGATGTAGGCCAGCCCGATCGCAGAGAAGATGAACGCGAGATGGATGAAGGTCTGCCACATCAGGATCTCGGTGCCGTTGGTCTTCGCAGCGATGGCTTCGGTCTCGATGAACGTCTTGAGCAGGTGGATCGAGGAGATGCCGATGATCGACATCGCCAGCTTCACCTTCAGCACATTCGGGTTCACATGGGAGAGCCATTCCGGCTCATCGGGGTGGCCGCGCATGTTGATCCGGGACACGAAGGTCTCATAGCCACCGATGATCACCATGATCAGCAGGTTGGCGATCATCACCACATCGACCAGACCGAGCACGATCAGCATGATCTCGTTCTCGTTCAGATGTCCGAAGTCGGAGATCAGATGGATGAGTTCGCGCCAGAACTTCACCACGTACACCGCTTGGGCCACGATCAGCCCGAGATAGAGCGGCGCCTGAAGCCAGCGGCTCAGGAAGATGGTCGAGCCCACCACATTCGCCAGCGCGCGGTTGGCAGGGGTACGAGTCGCGTAGTTGTCGTTGTCGTGGGTGTCGGCGGTATGGGGCGGCACGCGCCCGATCCTACTGGGGTGTTCCTAGTCTCCGGTCGGCACTGTCGCGGAGATGACCGTGCCGTCGGCGCGGACGATGCCGATCGGGTTGGCCGGCTCACCGACCAGGCGCGGACCCTGATGGCTCAGCGGCACCATGACCGGCGTTACCCGGCTAACCCGCACCCGCTTGCCGCGCACATCGAACTCGACAGCACCATCGCCTTCCTCGACGCTCAACTCGAGTTGATCCTGGCAGACCATCACTCGAACTCGGGTGCCTCGAAGGGTCAGGCGGTAGGTCAACTGGTCCCAACGATGCGGCAGTCGCGGGTCCAGACACCAGGTGCCGTTGCCGAGGTCCCGGAAGCCTCCGAAGCCGTTGACCAATGCGCTCCAGACGCCGCCGGTGGAGGCGACATGCGCTCCGTCGGAGGTATTGGATTGCCTGTCGGCCAGATCCACGAACGCAGCTGAGAGGAAGTAACGCAGCGCGAGATCGGCGTACCCGACCTCGGCGGCGATGATCGACTGCACCACCGCGGACAGTGTCGAGTCGCCGGTGGTGATCGGGTCGTAGTAGTCGAAGTCGGCGCGCTTCTCCTCGGGAGTGAAGTCGCCTCCCTGAAGGAAGAGCGCAAGCACCACATCGGCTTGCTTGAGCACCTGGAAGCGATAGATCACCAACGGGTGGTGGTGTAGGAGCAACGGCCGCCGCGACAGGGGAGTGTTGGCGAGGTCCCACATCTCCCGTTCCAGGAAGTGGGAGTCTTGCGGATGGATGCCCAGGTGCTTGTCGAAGGGGATGAACATGCCGTCCGCGCAGTCGGCCCACTCCGCCGGTTCGTCCTCGGTCAGCCCGGTGCGGTGGACGAGCTGGGCATAGGCGATCGGGTCGGTCGCTTGCAGGTCGGTGACCGCCTCTGCCGCGCGGCGCAGATTGAAGCGCGCCAAAACGTTGGTGTAGAGGTTGTCGTTGACCACCGTGGTGTACTCGTCCGGGCCGGTGACGCCGTGGATGTGGAAGGTGCGTCCGCTCTTCTCCGACCGCCAGAAACCCAGATCGGCCCACAATCGGGCGGTCTCGACGAAGATGTCGATGGCCTCACGACGAAGGAAGTCGGTGTCGCCGGTCGCATCGACATACTGGCTCAGCGCGTAGGCGATGTCGGCGTCGATGTGGTATTGCGCGGTCCCTGCCGCATAGTAGGCAGAGGCCTCGTGCCCATTGATAGTGCGCCACGGGAACAGCGCTCCCTTCTGGGACAGCTCCCGTGCCCGAGCGCGTGCCGACTCCAANAGGGAGTGCCGGAATCGCAACGCGTTGCGAGCCGCATAGGGGAGCGTGTAGGTGAGGAACGGCATCACATAGATCTCGGTGTCCCAGAAATAGTGACCGCCGTACCCCGACCCGGTGACGCCCTTGGCCGGTATGCCCGATCCCTCGGCCCGAGCGGCAGCCTGGACGACCGAGAAGAGGTTCCACCGGATCGCCTGCTGTATCTCGGGTTGGCCTGGTATCTCGACGTCCGAGCGGGTCCAGAAGTCAGCCAGCCACTCGGCCTGGTCTTCGTGCTGTTGGACGACCGTCTCCTCGTGCGCACGATCCAAGGTGCGCTGGGCGCGGTCGATGAGCTCGATCGACGGCACCTCGCGAGCGGTGTGCACCGCAACCAGCTTGGTCAGCCGCAGCGTCTGGCCCGGCGCGGCCTTCGTGCGGTAGATGAGCTTGCTCATGTCGGGCCCGGTTACCGCCTCCACGACAGGAGTCTCGGGACATTCGAGGCGGTGATCGATCACCATTCCCAGCGTCATCCGGCTTTCGAAACACCGATAGCCGAGTTCGATCCGGCCGGTGCGGTTGTCGGCGCGGTGGCTTTCGCACTGCAGGACTCGTCGGTTGAAGCGCTCCGCCTTACGTGGATCGACGCTCCCGGACGCGGTCTGAGGTGCGGCATCGGGATTTGAAAGATCGAGGTCTTGCCGATTGAGAACTTGGGAGGACAACACGAGCGAGGCGGGGGCATCGAGCATCGTGACCTCGTACTCCATCACCGCGAGGTGTTTCTGAGTCAGCGACACCATCCGGCGGGTGGTGACCCGTACCGATTTGCCACCAGGCGTACGCCACACCAGATCCCGTGTGAGCACGCCGGTGCGGAAGTCCAACGCGCGCTCGTACTCGAGAAGATCGGCGTCCGAGAGCTGCAGCGGCTCGTCGTCCACGTAGAGCCGGATGATCTTGGTGTCAGGCACGTTGACGATGGTCTGACCCACTCGGGCGAATCCGTAGGCTTCTTCGGCGTGCAGGATCGGCCAGGTCTCGTGGAAGCCGTTGACGAACGAGCCGTTGGTGTGGAAGTCACGGGATTCCTCATAGTTGCCGCGCAGGCCGAGGTAACCGTTGCCGACACTGAACAGCGTCTCGGTGATACCGAGGTCCTCGATATCGAAGCGGGTCTCGACCAGGCGCCATGGGTCGGCCGGGAACCGGGTACGGTCCATCGGGTCCTCGATCGGCGGTGCGATATGCGACGGCCCGGTCACCGGCGGGTGGATGCTGTCGATCACGAGGTCTCCTTCGAGTCGCTGCGTTTCGGGGCCGGCCCGGGAGTCAACCCGGGAATCAACTGGGCCAGGTCGGACACCACCTCCGATGCCCCGGCTGCTCGCAAGGCGCCTGTCCCGACGCCGCGGTCGACACCGATCACGAGCGCGAAGCCTCCGGCGACACCTGCACGCACCCCGCTGATCGCGTCCTCGATGACGACGGCTCGCTCCGGTGCAGTGTCGAGATCGGCCGCTGCGGCCAGAAACGTGTCGGGAGCAGGCTTTCCGGGCAGCCCGCGTTCGGCCGCTATGCCGCCGTGCATCACCTCGGCGAAGAAGCTGGTCACGCTCGCGGCATGCAAGACCGCCGGCGCGTTACGGGAGGAGGAGACGATCGCCATCGGCATCTGTTGGGCGCCCAAGTACTCCAGTAATGCCAACGAGCCCGGATAGGGGCGGACTCCCTCGGTTGCCAGGATGTGGCTGAACATCGCGTTCTTGCGGTTGCCCAGCCCTCCGACGGTGTCGAGTTCGGGATCGTCGTCCTCGGTGCCCTGTGGCAGCTCGATGCCCCGGGATGCCAGGAACGAGGAGACTCCCTCGAAGCGGGGTCTGCCGTCGATATAGGCGAAGTAGTCGGCGTCGGTGTAGGGCGCGGCGACCTCCTGCCGAGTGGGGTGGTCGGTGAGGAACTGATCGAACATCGCCGCCCAGGCGCGCATATGCACCTCGGCGGTGGGAGTTACGACCCCGTCGAGGTCGAACAGCACGGCGTCATAAGGGCTCCAGTCCACTCGTCCCAGGGTAGCGATTCTCCTAGGCCCGCGTCGGCTGTCACCTCCTCGAGTCGCAATCGTTGTCGGATGCGGCTGTGCTTTGTATCTGACGGTGCGCGTGTCGCGCACAACCTTCGAACATCTGTTCGGTAGCGTCTGATGTGTCGCAAGTGGTCCACAACCGTGCTTGTCCACGGCGGCAGTTGATGGACCACCGTTGTGTCGGGGCCTGTTTCTAGGGTCGGAACCGACACAACGGACTGATACAGGCTCAGACGCTCAGGCAAGGAGAGACAGCATGGCAGAGGACCGCGAGAAGGCGCTCGACGCAGCGCTCGCGAACATCGAGAAGCAGTTCGGCAAGGGCTCGGTCATGCGCCTGGGCGAGGAGGCGCGGGCGCCGCTGGAGGTGATCCCGACCGGGGCGATCGCCTTGGACGTGGCCCTCGGTATCGGCGGGTTGCCCCGAGGCCGGGTGGTGGAGATCTACGGTCCGGAATCCTCCGGTAAGACCACGGTCGCCCTGCATGCTGTGGCCAATGCGCAGCGCAGCGGTGGCATCGTCGCCTTCATCGACGCCGAGCACGCGCTCGACCCGGAGTACGCCAAGGCTCTCGGGGTCGATACCGACGCGCTGCTGGTGTCCCAGCCGGACTCCGGTGAGCAGGCGCTGGAGATCGCCGACATGCTGATCCGCTCCGGTGCGCTCGACCTGATCGTCATCGACTCGGTCGCGGCGTTGGTGCCTCGCGCTGAGATCGAGGGTGAGATGGGCGACAGCCACGTCGGCTTGCAGGCTCGTCTGATGAGCCAGGCGCTGCGTAAGATCACCGGCGCACTCAACTCCTCGGGTACGACCGCGATCTTCATCAACCAGCTGCGCGAAAAAATCGGAGTCATGTTCGGCAGTCCAGAAACGACCACGGGTGGTCGCGCGCTGAAGTTTTACTCGTCGGTGCGGCTGGACGTGCGTCGCATCGAGACACTCAAGGACGGCACCGACATGGTCGGTAACCGTACCCGCGTCAAGGTCGTCAAGAACAAGGTCGCCCCTCCTTTCAAGCAGGCGGAGTTCGACATCATGTACGGCCAGGGCATTTCCCGTGAGGGCGGTTTGATCGACGTTGGAGTTGAGGCCGGACTGGTCCGTAAGGCCGGTGCTTGGTACACCTACGAAGGTGACCAACTCGGTCAGGGCAAGGAGAACGCCCGCGGCTTCCTACGCGACAATCCGGACCTGGCCGACGAGCTGGAGAAGAAGATCCTGGAGAAGCTTGGCGTGGGTCCGACCGTCGACCAGCCGANNTCGATGTCTCATTGCCTGATGAGCCGGTCAACGTCCAGTTCTGACGGTGCTCGAACGTCGCTACCCGGCACACCTGAGGGTGGTCGAGTGCCGCGTAGCGGTGTATCGAGACCTACTCGAGATCAGGCCTGGCGCGACGTCTCGGTTCCTGCCGACCCGCGAGCTCTGGGGCCGCCCGAGGACCCCGAGGCAGTAGCTCGCAAGATCCTGCTGGATCAACTGACCGGGCAGGCGCGAAGCCGTGCCGAGTTGGCTACCAAGCTCGCGGGGCGAGGGGTCCCCGCGGACTTGGCCACTCGGATGCTGGATCGCTTCGAGGATGTCGGCCTCGTCGACGACCAGGCGTTTGCTCATGAGTGGGTCCGGTCCCGCCAAGCCGGACGAGGGTTGGCGCGGCGGGCATTAGCCCATGAGTTACGCCGCAAAGGAGTCGACGACGAGACTGCCCAAGAGGCACTCGGCACTATCGACTCGGCTACAGAAGAGGAAGCCGCCCGCGAGTTGGTTCGCCGCAAACTCGGCTCCATGGCGCGTTTTCCGCAGGAGGTCAAAGCCCGTCGGTTAGTCGGCATGCTCGCTCGCAAGGGTTACGGCGCCGGTCTGGCCTATTCGGTCGTTCGCTCCGAACTGAATCTTCACGATCCAGATCTCGTCTGAGAGGTTCGTCGAGGAGGCCAGTGGGTGAGCGCGAGCATCTCGCGGGGTCTACACCACGTATCCTCTTTCGGTGATGAACTCGCCCGGTCACGCCCGTACCTACGAGGTCCGTACTTACGGGTGCCAGATGAATGTGCACGACTCCGAGCGGCTTTCCGGCCTCTTGGAGACTGCGGGCTACCTCAAGGCGGAGCAGGGCGAGCAGGCCGATGTGGTGGTGTTCAATACCTGTGCGGTACGGGAGAACGCCGACAACCGGCTCTACGGCAACCTGGGGCACCTGGCGCCGATCAAGGCAGCCCGGCCCGGGATGCAGATTGCGGTGGGAGGCTGCCTGGCACAGAAGGACCGTAACGAGATCACTCGTAAGGCTCCCTGGGTCGATGTGGTCTTCGGCACTCACAACATCGGCTCGCTGCCGGTGCTGTTGGAGCGCGCCCGAGTTGCCGACGAGGCGCAGGTCGAGATCTTGGAATCGTTGGAGGTGTTTCCCTCCACGCTGCCCACCAAACGAGAGTCCGCTTACGCGGCCTGGGTGTCGGTGTCGGTGGGCTGCAACAACACTTGCACGTTCTGCATCGTTCCCTCGCTGCGAGGTAAGGAGAAGGACCGTCGTCCCGGTGAGATCCTGGCCGAGATCGAGACGCTGGTGGCCGACGGCGTCAGCGAGGTCACTCTGCTCGGTCAGAACGTCAACGCTTATGGAGTGGAGTTCGGTGACCGACTCGCCTTCGGCAAGCTGCTACGAGCCTGTGGCCAGATCGAGGGGTTGGAGCGGGTCCGGTTCACCAGCCCGCATCCGGCGGAGTTCACCGACGACGTCATCGAGGCTATGGCTGAGACACCCAATGTGATGCCGCAGTTGCACATGCCGCTGCAGTCCGGATCGGACCGGATCCTGAAGGCGATGCGCCGCTCCTATCGGCAAAGCAAGTACTTGGGCATCATCGAGCGGGTCCGTGAGGCGATCCCCGAAGCAGCCATCACCACCGACATCATCGTCGGTTTCCCAGGTGAGACCGAGGAGGACTTCCTCCAGACGATGCAGGTGACCGAGCAGGCCCGGTTCGCCGGTGCTTTCACCTTCCAGTACTCCAAACGTCCAGGGACTCCTGCCGCGGTACTGGAGGACCAGGTGCCCCGCGACGTGGTTCAGGGGCGGTACGAGCGCCTGGTCGAATTGGTCAACGACATCGCCTGGCAGGAGAACCAACACCAGGTCGGCCGTGTTGTCGAGGTTCTGGTAGCCGAAGGGGAAGGTCGCAAGGATGCCGTCACCCATCGGTTGTCCGGCCGAGCGCCCGACAACAGGCTGGTCCACTTCGAAGCACCTGCTGAGCCGGTTCGTCCAGGCGATGTGGTCGAGGTCGAAGTCACCTACGCCGCCCCACACCATCTGGTAGCCGACCGGGTGTTCGCTGTGCGTCGCACCCGCTCGGGTGACGCCTGGGAGGCTCGGGTGTTGTCGCCGACCTCGACCGGGGTCAGCCTCGGAATGCCCGGGCTGGGAGTTCCCGAGCCATTGCCGGTGGTCAACGCCTGCGGCTGAGTGCGATCAGCCGCGCAGGTCAATCGCGCGAGTCGACTGCGCAAGGACGGTCAAGCGCACCAGATGCAGTGCCAGTCAGACTGGTCGCATGACGGTGTTGTCCTGGTCATGCTCAGCGCCCTCCCTGCGGGCCTCGTGTCCTCGGGAGGGGATCGCATGACCGGACGCGATCGACTCCGTGAGCTTCTGGATGCGGTTCTCGACGAGGACAACCGGAACCTGNGGGAGATGGCGCGAGCAACGCACTCTTCTCCGTTTCATCTCAACCGGGTGCTTTCCCGCGTCGCCGGCGAGCCACCTGTGGCGATGTGCCGCCGAGTGATGCTGGAGCGGGCCGCTTGGCGCCTGCGCCGAGGTATGACAGTGACTGACGCTGCGTGGGAAGCAGGTTACGAATCGGTGGAGGGCTTCAGCCGTGCATTCGCGCGAGCGTACGGCCGCTCACCGAGTGAGCCGGACGTAGCGCCTGCGAGTGATTGGCTCCCGGCGCCGAACGGCATCCACTTCCATCCACCCACAAACTTGTGGGTGCACACCAAGGAGCACGCTATGGATGCTGTGACCGACCAGCTCATCCGGTACGACCTGGATGACGCCCGTGCACTGATCGAACATGCCAAAGGCATCGACGAGGCCGAGTGGCATGCGGTGCGAAGCCCCGGCTATTTGATCGCGGCTTGGGAAGGCCCTGAAGAGACAGCCGCTGCGGTGCTGGAGCGCGTCGTCTTTGCCAAGGAGGTCTGGCTCGCGGCGATCGAGGGAACCAGCTTTCCCGAGGTCGACAAGATGCCTACCGCAGCACAGCTCCTGGTCAGGCACGACGAGGTTGCCGGTCGCTGGCTATCGATCATGCGTGACATCGAGCACCGCAACGCCTGGGACGACCGCATCGTCGACGCACTCTGCGACCCGCCGGAGTCCTTCGTCCTCAGCGGCATCGTCACACACGTCTTGACCTACTCCGCCCACCGGCGACTGCTCGCGCGATCTTGGCTGCACGGCACCGGAATCGGACTCGACGAGGCGGATCCGATTATCTGGCAGCGTCAGACCTCGGATCGGTACTCGGGTCGCCAGCAGGGGCATCCGCCGTCCGGAGGCGCCCGGTGAGTGCCGTCTACTACACCGCCACGACTCTGGACGGCTTCCTCGCCGACCCCGACGACTCGCTGGCATGGCTGCTCCGTCAGGACATCGATGAGCAGGGATCGCAGAACTACATCGAGTTCATCTCGACCATCGGCGCTCTGGCCATGGGCTCCACGACCTACGAATGGGTCCTGGAGCACCTCGACAACACGGGGAGTCCTNGGTACTACGAACAACCTGCCTGGGTGTTCACTTCCCGCGACCTGGGTACGCCTGAGGGTGCGGATGTGCGCTTCGCGCAAGGCGCGGTGGCAGATGCGTACGAGCAGTTGTGCGCGGCGGCCGGGGACCGAGATATCTGGGTGGTCGGCGGAGGAGATCTGGCCGGTCAATTCGCCGACGCCGGTTTGCTGGACGAGGTCGTGTTGTCGATCGCACCCGTCACACTCGGTGCCGGGAAGCCGCTGCTGCCTCGCCGGCTCGACCTTCGCTTGATCGAAACCACACGCAACCGCGCCTTCGTGACGGCCCGCTATGCCGTGGCCGGGCCACTGCAGGAGGACGGCGCTCGGTTTCCGAGCTGAGCGCGGGCACGGAACCTACTGGCCGCATGGATCGCGATACAGTCCGATGCATGGAACTTGCTGCGGTGTTCGTGTTCATGCTGGTCATAGGCGCTGCGATCTTCGTCTATTGGCTGATAGTGCTGATCGAAGCCCTCAAGATCCCGGCCAGTGAGTGGGAGCGCACCGGGCAGAGCCAACTCATCTACGTCCTTGCGATGTTCCTGCTCGGGATCATCGGGACCTTGCTCTACGTGCTGATCGCACGCCCCAAGCTCAAGGCCGGATAAGAGGTTGCGCGGATAGAGCGAAGCCCTGCTACCCGCACAACCTCCAGGAGGCCTTACTTCAGCGCTAGGGAATGTCGTCGTTCTTGCCGTCGAGCCCGTCGAGGGCATCCTTGGCGGCCTCTGCTCCTTGGTCGATCTTGTCGCTGTATTTGCCGCCGGTCTTGTCGTCGGCGATGTCGGCGCCCTTGTCGATGGCGTCACCGATCTTGTCACCGGCTTTGTCCACGGCGCTGCTAGCGGCGTCCTTGGCTTTGTCGAGGAATGACACAGGTCCTGCCTTTCAGGTTTGACTACTCGGGGGCGTTGTCGGACTTGCCGGTCTTCCCTCGATGAACTCCTTGCCTTTGTCGACAGCGTTGCCGATGGCGTCGCCGGTCTTGTCGAGGGTTTCGCTGAACTTGCCGTCGGTTTTGTCGTCGGCGAATTCTTGCCCTTGTCGAAGGTCTCACCGATCTTCTCACCGGCTTTGCCGATGGCGTCGCCGGTCTTGTCGAGGGTTTCGCTGAACTTGCCGTCGGTTTTGTCGTCGGCGAACTCTTTGCCTTTGTCCATGGCGTCACCGATGGCCTCGCCCGCCTTGTCGGCCATCTCCTTGGCCTTATCCATGAAACCGCTCATGCTCCACCTCGTGGGATCCAGCGGTGGCTCCCGTGAGACCACCCGTAGCTTCCGACCCTATGCCGTCCGATCAAGAGTCGGAAGAGGTGCTTTCGTGCCGTGATGCGAAACTGGGCCACATGCCACCACCTCCTGCGCCAGAGCCCGGTGGGGTGTCCGAAGAAGTGTCTGGTGGAGCTCGCATCATGCCCGTTATCGCCGTTGTCGGCGCCACTGCTTCGGGTAAGTCAGGATTGGCTCTGGATCTGGCCGAGAAGCTGGGCGGTGAGATCGTCAATACCGACGCGATGGCGGTCTACATCGGGATGGACATCGGCACAGCCAAGATCGGACCGGAGCAACGACGAGGCATCCCACATCATCTGCTCGACATCCTCGACCTCAGCCAGACCGCATCGGTTGCGGAGTTCCAGCGCCAGGCTCGCGAGGTGATCGCCGAGTGCAGATCGCGGGGAGTGCTTCCCGTCCTGGTGGGCGGCTCGGCGCTCTATACCAGGGCGATCCTGGACAGGTTCGAGTTCCCAGGCACGGATCCCGAGGTACGCCGGCGTTGGGAGCAGCGGTTGGCCGAGGTCGGCGCAGTCGCTCTACATGCGGTTCTGGCCGAGCGTGACCCGGAAGCCGCCGAGCGCATCGAGCAGAACAACGGCCGTCGTATCACGCGAGCGCTGGAAGTCATCGAACTCACTGGCCGGCCGTTCGGTGCCAACCTGCCGAGCTTGGAGTACGAGGTCGTGGGAGTTCAGCAGATCGGGGTCGCGATTCCTCGCGAGGTCCTCGATGAGCGGATCGGGCGACGGGTCGAGCGGATGTTCGCTGACGGGTTGGTCGAGGAAGTGCGAAGGCTCGAGCTGAGAGGCCTGCGGGAAGCACGCACCGCTGGGTCCGCGCTCGGTTACAAGCAAGTGCTGGCTTATCTGGCCGGAGAACTGACGTTGGAGCAGGCCAAGGAGCAGACGATCCGCGCGACCCGGAGGTTCGCTCGCCGACAGGACAGTTGGTTCCATAAGGATCCGCGGATCGCGTGGGTGGATTACGACGACCCGCACCGAGTCGAACGGGCGCTCACCCTCGCTGGGATAGCGTCCTNNAGACTTGAGCCAATGACCTCCGGATTCGCCTTCCTCAAGGGGCACGGCACCCACAACGACTTCGTCGTGCTGCCCGACCCCGACGGCAGTATCCATGGGAGCGGCCAGGAAGACCTCGACCCCGAGCTGGTACGTGCGTTGTGCGATCGGCGTGGCGGCATCGGTGCCGATGGGGTGCTCCGCGCGCTCCGCGGAGACGATGGCATCTGGTTCATGGACTATCGCAACGCCGACGGCTCTGTCGCGGAGATGTGTGGGAACGGGATCCGGGTTTTCGCCCGCTATCTGGCCGACTATCAAGGTGAGACCAGCCCACTGGCGATCGACACTCGCGCCGGCCGCAAAACCGTCATCATCGACGGTGACGTCATCACCGCTGACCTGGGCTCGCCCGAGGTGCTGGGCGAGGCCAAGATCGCCATCGGCTCCCAGGTCTGGCCTGCCACCCACATCAATCTGGGCAACCCGCATGCAGTTGCATTCCTGGATGGCTTCGGCAGCGATCCCAACAATGACCTCAGCGACCTCGACCTGAGCAACTCGCCGGAGCACGATCAGACCATCTTTCCCGAGGGGGTCAACGCCGAGTTCGTGGTACGCCGCGGTGAGCGGCACCTGGCCATGCGCGTCTACGAGCGAGGTTCTGGCGAAACCCGATCCTGTGGCACCGGGGCGTGTGCGGTGATGGTGGCGGCGGCCATCGCTGACGGGGTGGGACCAGGGAGCAGCTACCGGGTCGATGTGCCCGGCGGAACATTGAGGATCACCTGGACCGACGACGACCGGGTCCTGCTCGCGGGACCGGCGGTGCTGGTGGCGAGCGGAAATTGGCTCGCCTGAACCGAGGGTCGGATGGGACCCTGGAAGCGATATGACGAACAATCAAGCAGCACACGACCTCGGTGTCGTCGACACCGCCACAGATATTGAGATAGACCTCGATATCGAGTTGGATGACGACTTCGAATCCGGCTATCTCGACCCTGAAGACACCGGGGACCCCGAGGACAGCCAGGGGGAGTGGGACCTCGAGGAGCGCTATGCCTTGCGCAGGGTCGCAGGGCTTTCTACCGAACTCACCGACATCACCGAGGTCGAGTACCGTCAACTCCGGTTGGAGCGGGTCGTGCTTGTCGGGGTCTGGACCGAGGGGTCGGTTCAGGATGCGGAGAACTCGCTGGCAGAGCTTGCCGCTCTGGCCGAGACTGCAGGGTCGGAGGTGCTCGAGGCACTTTTCCAGCGTAGGCAGAAGCCGGATCCGGCCACCTATATCGGCCGCGGCAAGGTCGAGGCGCTGCGGGAGATCGTGCAGCACACCGGCGCCGACACCGTGATCTGCGACGGGGAGCTCGCCNCCAGTCAGCTTCGTAACCTGGAGGACCGGGTCAAGGTCAAGGTTGTCGACCGCACCGCCCTGATCCTCGACATCTTCGCCCAGCATGCCAAGTCCAAAGAAGGCCAGGCCCAGGTCGAACTTGCCCAGCTGAACTATATGAAGCAGCGGCTGCGTGGATGGGGTGGCAACCTCTCCCGGCAGGCCGGCGGCCGGGTCGCCGCAGGTGCAGGCATCGGTGGCCGTGGACCGGGCGAGACCAAGATCGAGACCGACCGCCGCCGGATCAATCGCAAGATCGCCAAGTTGCGCGCTGAGCTCAAGCACATGCGCACCACCCGGGACAACAAGCGCGCTGAGCGTCGTCGCAACGCCATCCCCGCGGTTGTGATCGCCGGCTACACCAACGCCGGCAAATCTTCGATCCTCAATCGGCTGACCGGAGCCGGCATGCTCGTCGAGGACGCGCTCTTTGCCACGTTGGACCCCACCACCCGTCGCACGCAGACCGACGACGGCCGAGTGTTCACGCTGTCCGACACGGTCGGGTTCGTGCGGCATCTGCCGCACCAGTTGGTGGAGGCGTTCCGGTCGACGTTGGAGGAAGTTGCCGAGGCCGACCTCATCGTGCACGTGGTCGACGGCTCCCACCTCGATCCCGAGGGCCAGCTTGTCGCAGTGCGAGAGGTGTTCGCCGAGATCGGTGCCAGCGAAGTCCCCGAGCTGGTCCTGATCAACAAGGCAGACGTCGCCGATCCTTTGGTGCTGGCTCGGCTGCGGCAGCGAGAACCGCACTCCTACGTCGTTTCGGCACGCACTGGAGAAGGCATCGAGGAGGCATTGCGGGGCATCTGGGCCGATCTCCCACGTCCCGCTGTCGAGGTCGAGGTGCTACTGCCGTACGACCGGGGAGACCTGGTCAACCGGATCCACCTGGCCGGCGCGGTCGAGGAGTTGGAGCACACCGCCGACGGCACCCGGGTCAAAGCCCGGGTCAACGAGAATCTCGCCGGAGAGTTGCAGCCCTTCCTGGCAGCATCCCTGTCCTGAGCCCTCAAGGGCCTGGAACGGCTAGAGTCCCGACCATGGCGCGCAAGGCATCGGTCTCCGTTACCTGGATGACCCTGGTCGCGGCACTCGTCGCGGCTTTGGCCATCGGCTGGCCGGTCATCGCCCGGGTTTTTCCCGTGCAGTCCTCCACCGGCCCCGACCCGGTCACGATCACCAGCTATCAGGGTGACTTCCGAGTCGACGAGGACGGCAAGCTGACAGCGACCGAAACCGTCCAGGCCGACTTCCCGTGCTGTCGGCACGGCATCTTCCGGTTCTTCGACGTCACTGTGCCCTGGGGTGACAATCGTGCGCGGCTGATCCCGAAGGACATCTCGGTAAGCCTCGACGGTGGTCCGGTGCCGGTCGCGTACTCCTGGGAGAACGGCCGGCGCTACAGGGTCGCGAAGATCGGCGATCCGAACCGCACGCTGGCTCCCGGTGCGCACACCTACGTCATCTCCTACACAGTCGACGGGGTGCTCGCCCCTACCAGCGCCGGGGCGATCCAGGGCGAGTCGAGCAGTTGGGCTGGAGACTCCGAATCCTCGGTCTTCTACTGGAACGTCGTCGCCGGCGGATGGCAGATGTCGATGGGTGCAACGCAGTCCCGGGTCACGCTGCCCACCGATGCCGGCGAGGTGAAGTGCACCTACGGCTGGGATTCGCGCGGTGAGTGCCAGATCAGCGGAGTCGGCACCGACAGTATCCAGATTCGCACCGGGGCGCTCGGACCGCGCATACCGGTCACGATCCGTGCCACCCAGACGCTACCGCCGGCCCAATTCCGGCTGCCCTGGACCGCCACCTACGACGGGATACTCGGCCACTCGCTGCCGGCGGCGCTCATCGTCGGGTTACTCGGGCTCGCAGGTCTGGTGGTGGGCCGCTTGTGGGAGGTTCGGTCGCGGGAGAGACCACCCGGCTACCCGGTGATGTACGAGCCGCCACCGGGACTCGGGCCGACACAGACCTATTTCGTCATGCACGAGCAGATTCCCGCCACCGCGTTGACTGCCACGCTTCTTTACCAGGCCGAACAGGGATTGACCCAGCTCACTCAAGTCAGCGGCAAAGACTGGCTGGTCGAGGGAAAGGGAGGTGACTGGAGCGCGGTCGACCCGGTGACCCGAGCGATCGGGGAGGAACTCGGTATCACGACCGCCGGTTCGGCGTTCCACGCCAACGGCACCATCTCTGCTGGGCAGACCCTCAGCAAAGCCAAGGGCAAGATCAGTACCGTCACCAAGAGCTGGGCGAGTCAGGCCGGACTGGTGTCCTCCTCGGGTTTCGAGCGGCTGGGCCAGCTGGCAGTGTTGGGCGCGATCGTGATGACCGGCATCTTGGTGTTCTGGCCGGCCGGTGGGATCACCTTGTGGGCGATTCCGTTTGCTGGTTTCGCGGTCGGCGGGATCGGGCTGCTTCGCGGAGGTGTCGGAAGCCGGCGTACCACGGCCGGTCGCGATCAGTGGTCCCGCGCCGGCGGGTTCTACCGGTTGCTGTCCACCCCTTCGGCCGAGGATCGCTTCGACTTCAGCGCGATCAAGGAGCTCTACACGGCGTTCATCCCGTTCGCGGTTGCTTTCGGGTGCGCCGACAAGTGGGCGCGCAAGTACCAGGTCGCCACAGGAGAGGATCCACCGACACCGGTTTGGTACGTCGGGCCGGGCGTCAGCTCGGGCTTCTGGGGCACTTCCACAGGCTTCGAGAGCTTCGAGTCCTCGCTGCAGTCCTCGATCGGCGCCTACCAGGCCAGCCAGTCCTCCTCGTCCTCAGGTGGCGGTGGCGGATTCAGCGGCGGCGGAGGAGGCGGCGGAGGCGGTGGAGGTTCTTGGTAAGTGTTGGCGCAGGCCGCTGCCGCGGGTTCCGCGCAACTGTTTCACAGGCTTAGAGTTCAGCTAACCCGACACCGGAGGAACTATGACACCGCTCATCATCGTGATCGTCATCTTGGTGCTGCTCGCGCTCTTCTTCGTGAGCGGGTTCAACAAGCTCCGCAAACTCGACGTCTCGGCCGACGAGGCACTGGGCGGCATCGACGTCCAACTCACCCGTCGTGCCGACCTCATTCCCAATCTCGTCAACACCGTCAAGGGGTACGCCCAGCACGAGAAGGGAGTTTTCGAGGAGGTCACCAAGGCGCGCGCCGGAGTCACCGCGGCAGCCGGGGACGGCACCGTCGAGGAGAAGGCCGCGGCACAGGCGGCGTTGGACAAGGCGATCGTCAACGTCTTGGCCGTCGCCGAGAACTACCCCGACCTGAAAGCGTCGCAGAACTTCATAGACCTGCAGAAGGCATTGACCGACACCGAGAACCAACTGTCGTTCGCGCGGCAGTACTACAACGATGCCGCCGGCCAGCTCAACACCGCGGTCTCGACCATCCCGTGGATGTTCTTCTCCGGGATCGCCGGCGTCGGCAAGCGCAAGTTCTACGACGCGCCCGCCGGCCAGGACGAGGCGCCGACCGTCCAGTTCTAGTTCGGTTCGGCGGTCAGGCCGACCTTCCGGGCCGAGACGCTGCCGTGCCCAGCAAGTCCCGCTCGACGTCGCAATCTGCCGCGGTCGCCTGCTCAGCGGTGCGGTCGGCCCGACTGCCGCGATTACGCGAGCCGCATTCCGGCTAGCCGGCTGAGCCGGCCAGCCGTTTGAGTGCCTTGAGCACGGTCGCTCGATCGGTGGTGCGCCACATCGGTGGAAGTGATGCGGTCAGGAACGAGCCGTAGCGTGCGCTCGCGATCCGCTCGTCCAGGAGCGCGACTACACCCCGGTCGCTGGTGGTGCGGATCAATCGGCCGGTGCCTTGTGCCAGCAACAACGCGGCGTGGGTGGCCGAGACGCTCATGAACCCGTTACGACCCTCCTTGTCGGCCGCGCGTGCCCGGGCCGACATCAACGGGTCATCGGGTCGTGGGAACGGAATCCGGTCGATGATCACGAGCTGACAGGTGTCACCGGGGACGTCGAGCCCCTGCCACAGCCCCAGGGTGCCGAACAAGCAGGTGTGCGGGTCGGAGACGAACTGACGTTGGAGCTCGGCGAGCTGTGCCTCGCCCTGAGCCAGGATCGTCAAGTGACCAAGCCGGTCGCGGACCTCAGCCGCCGCCGCTTCAGCAGCCCGGCGGCTGGAGAACAGCCCGAGGGTTCGGCCCTCCGCGGCTTCGACGAGCGCGGTGATCTCATCTATCGCCTCAGGCGATAGCCCGTCGCGGCCCGGGCGGGGTAGATGTGCCGCGACATAGAGGATCGCCTGTTTGCCGTAGTCGAATGGCGAGCCGACATCCAGGCCACGCCACGTCGGTTCGGTTCCCGCCGGCCCGAGGCCGAAGGAGCCGGCGACCGCGTCGAAGTCACCACCGAGCTTGAGGGTGGCGCTGGTGAACACCACGGTCTTGGCGCCGAGAAGTTTCTCCCGGATCGGCTCGCGAACCTGCAGCGGCGCGACACACAGCTGATTCCCGCCGCGGCTGGCATCGCGCTCGGCCACCCAGAGGACGTCTGCTTCGGAGAAGACGGCCATTCGCTCGGCCACCTTCGCAATCTCCTGGACGGCGCCCTTGGCCTGCTGCAGCGCCGGGTCCGGAGTTTGATCGGAGTCCTTGGGAAAGGCGGTGACCACTGCCCGGGCGCTGTCGCGCACCAGCGCCAACGCATCCTGCAACTGTTCACTGGCGGTATCGACTCGGCCCGGTGGGGTGGCCGCAATCGCGTCGCGCAAGCTGTCGCCGGCCTCGGCGAGCCGACTGGCCGGATCGGTCTCGGTCTCACGCACATGCCGGGCAGCTCTACGGGCAGCCCGATCGATCTCGGGCACGGACAGCTCATCGGTTGCGGCTTGGGTGATCCGGCTGATCAGCTCGTGCGCCTCGTCGATGACCACCGCGTCGTACTCGGGGATCATCGGGATGCCCTCGATCGCGTCGATCGCCAGCAGCGAGTGGTTGGTCACGATCAGATCCGCCTGCGCGGCCTTCTCCTTGGCGGCTTCGGCAAAGCACTCGGCACCGAACGGACAACGCAAGGCGCCTAGACACTCTCGATGAGTGACCGAAACCGCTCGCCAGGCCTGGTCGGTATGCCGCGGCGCATGGTCCTTGTCGCCGGGACCGTTGCTCTGAATCTGCTCCTCGGCCCAGGCGCGCAACTCGACCACCTCGGAACCGATGGAGCCCACGGGAACTTCGACCAGCGCGCCTTGATCATCGGGCACTCCCTCGCGGATGCGATGGAGACAGGCGTAATTGGAGCGCCCCTTGAGCACCGCGTACGCCGGCGTCTGCTCCAGGACATGCTCGGCGGCCTCGATGAGGGCAGGAATGTCTCGCTCGACCAACTGGTGTTGCAGCGCGAGCGTGGCGGTGGCGATCACGACCCGGTCCTGGTGCAGCAAAGCCGGTACCAGATAGGCCAGGGACTTACCTGTTCCGGTGCCGGCTTGGGCGAGCAGATGCTCACCTGTCTCCAAGGAGGCGGTGACCGCCTCGGCCATCTCGATCTGGCCGGGCCTGTCTTGGCCGCCGAGTTCTGTGACCGCGGCAGCCAAGACCTTGCGGACTTCGGATGCAGACGCCTCCGAGTCGGCCGCCTGTGCCGGTGACCCTGGAGAGGCAGCGGGATCCTCGGCAGCAGTCACGCCCGCGAGCCTAGCCGTTCGCGGGCGCGCGGCTTCGAACTAGGTCAGGGCTGTGCCAAATGCCTCGATATCAGGGCGCCGTGATGTTGAGAGTCGCTTGCAATCCGTCGTTCCTCAGACTGGTGTTGGCGAGGGTTGAGTAAATCGCGGTGACACCACTCAGCGGGATAGATCCTGAGGTGCCGGTGCTGCCAGTGAAAGAGATCGGGTATCGAGCAACTTTGCCGCCAGCGGTCACGGTTGTCACCACACCGAGAGCCGAAGCCGCGCCATTGGTGGTGAACGTGACTGTTGCGCTCGCCTGACCATTGGGCTGGGTCCGCCACGACATCGAGCTGAGCTGAGGAAGATAATAGTTGTCCTCCGTCGGTAGGAACTTGTCCACCGACGATGAGCACGGAACAGCCGCGCAGGAACCCGGTTGGCTGGGAATAACTCTTGGCGCCGCGGTGGGGAAGTGCTTGCCTTCGGAGTAGCCGTCCTTCCCGACAGGGACCACATTGGCGGCCGAGTATTTGGCGAACATGGTGGCGAAGCTAGTGCCGCGAGCGGTCAATGCCTTCGACACCGCGGACCTGGATTGCACGCCCTTCTTGGCGGCCTGGTTCCAGATCTCGCGGGTGATGGTGGGCACCCCACCCTTCTTCTTGGGCAGGCGCTCGCCGAGGTACTGGAAGAACGTCCAGGTCGCGTACGTCGGGTGGTAGTACTGCGGCCGCGAGACGTCGAGATTGACATAGTCCATGGGGATGTACGGACGCGTGATCGGACCCGGCCCCTTGATGTACTGCCGGTTGTCGTTGATCGCGTCGTAGACCTGCTCCTCCATCCAGGTGGCAGTGCCCTCGAGCAGCCAGTTGTCCTCGCGCCAGTCGTAGGCGAACTGGACGGCGTGGAAGAACTCGTGCGCGACGGTGACTCGCAACGACTTGATCGGCTTGGCACGGAATTGGCTCTTGGCCATGTCGTCATCGACCACGCAGTAGGCCGAGATCGTCCGTGACTTGCCGCGCTTGGGGTCATCGGAGGTGCAGTAGCCGTAGAAGCCACCCTTGCCGACATCGGCCAGGTAGACGTCGAGTTTGTTGTTGGGGCCTTTGTGCTTGGAGGATCCGTCCTTGCGTGGCGCGCGGAATCCGGCCTTGGTGACCTCGGCCTTCCATACCTGATTGACGGTCTTCAGGGTCGTCTCGACCCAGTCCGGGACCTTGTTGCGGTTCTTGTCCTTGGCCGGCGGAGCGTGCCTGCCTTTGGTTGCCCAGTGCACGCAAGCATGCTTGCCACAGCGGACCTTGCTCTTCGCGCCGGCGTAGTTGGCACCGAGGTACTTGTCGCTCCGGTTGGGCTTGGTCGGACGTGCGAGCAGGGTGTTGACTCGCTTCTTCTGGCCGGGAGTCAGGGAGTCCATGCGTGCGGCGAGGTCGCGCAGTACCAGCGTCAGGTCGGGTCGCTCGGGTGAGTTCGCCGCCAGGGGTTGGCCGAGTTCGGGAGCTTCAGGGGTGGTCGCCAGGGCATTCTCGGCGATCTCCAACAACTCTTCAGTGGTCTCGGGGCCTACGGCTGCCTCTAGCTCGGCCTCAGGCGCCAAGTCTTCGGGATCTAGTCGCTCCGGGGACAGCGCCTCCTCGATCGCCTCGGCCTGGGGTCCATCTAACCCCGCGGATTCCTCAGCAGGCTCGGAGGCGACGGCCGGCAGCGCCGTGGCCAGCCCGGTTGCGAGACAGAGCGTCGCGAACAGGGCGACGCCCTGATTCCGAATGGTGTGCTTGCGCAACCGAATCTCCCAAGGTCGGAGTGTTGATCAAAGGTGAGAAACACGCCGCTGGCTATTCGGCAAACGACTCGTCAATCCTACGGGTTGGACCGAAATGTCCAAACTTGGCAGGATATTCGGGGTTGTCGAGGCAATCTGTTCACACGCGGCGCAGGACGGTGGTCACCTTGCCCAGGATCGTGGCATGGGTACCGTCGATCGGCTCGTAGGCCTGGTTGTGCGGCAGCAGCCACACGTTGCCGTCCTTGCGTTGGAACGTCTTCACCGTCGCCTCGCCGTCGATCATCGCTGCAACGATCTCGCCGTTCTCGGCGATGGGCTGGGAACGAACCACTACATAGTCGCCATTGCAGATAGCGGCGTCGATCATCGAGTCGCCGACCACCTCGAGCAGGAACAACTCACCATCCCCGACCAGGCTCTTGGGCAACGGGAATACCTCCTCGACCCGCTCCTCGGCCAGGATCGGTCCGCCTGCCGCAATCCGGCCCACCAAGGGGACGTAGGCCGGTGCAGGTGCGCTGTCCCTTACGAGAGTGTCGTCGTGAACCTCGCCGGGCTGGTGCACCGCCAGCGCCCGTGGCCTGTTGGGGTCGCGTCTGAGGAACCCTTTCTCCTCCAGAGCGCGCAGCTGGTGGGAGACCGAGGACGAAGAGGTCAGCCCGACCAACTCGCCGATCTC
This sequence comes from Nocardioidaceae bacterium, assembly GCA_013693815.1. GTDB lineage: Bacteria > Actinomycetota > Actinomycetes > Propionibacteriales > Nocardioidaceae > SSC3. The sequence goes on along the minus strand of CP059259.1, from coordinate 2,281,909 downwards.
CCGCATGCTCGGCGGGTACCCACGGGTCTCGATGGACTCTCGGATCACAGCCAGCACCCGCTGCTGTCGCGGAGTCAAACCGGTCTTGTCGGCGGGACCATCGGGCAACTCGGTGACTTTGCCGGCGCCTGAGAGGTGACCTGAGAGGGGACCTGAGGAAGTCGGGTTCATGCTCCGACCGTAGGTCCAAGTGGCCCCTGACTCAAACATCTGTTCGAATCGGCGTGTCGAATTCGAACAGATGTTCTTGCATTGTGTCGAACGGGTGTTCTAGTCTCGTACACATGTTCGAACGAACACCTGTTCGATCAGCCGACAACTTCCCCGGAGGCAGAGCATCATGACCACGACAGCTACGACAATGAGCAACCTGAGTACGCTGAACGGCCTGAGCAGCTACCGCGGCCCGGCCCGGGTTCGATGCCAGGCCGTGACGTCCGGTCAGCACCGGCCCGCCGCTCCTATCCGACTGACCCGGCGTGGCCGAGTCGTGATCGTGATCGCGTTCCTGGCGATGTTGTTCGCGGCGGCGATCGGCATGGGAGCCAACTCGTTGGCCACCGGCGGGAGCGGTGAACCGGTTCCGACGCAAACGGTTGTCGTCGGCAGCGGCGACACTTTGTGGGGCATCGCAAGTGAGGTCGCCGAGCCGGGCAAGACCCGTTCGATGATGCAGCGCATCGCCGAGCTCAACGCCTTGGCCACTACGACCCTGCAGCCTGGCCAGAAGATCGCAGTCCCAGTGGGTTGATCCCAGTGCGTTAGGCCTCTGCATTATTGGGTGAGCTGAGCCAGCGAGCACCGCCTAGACTCGGGCCGTCATGACCCGCATCAGCTACCCGCCGCAACTGCCGGTCTCTCAACGCAAGGCTGAGATAGCTGCAGCGATCCGGGATCACCAAGTCGTCGTCGTTGCGGGCGAGACCGGGTCAGGCAAGACCACTCAGCTGCCCAAGATCTGCCTCGAGCTGGGTCGTGGAAGCGACAAGCGGATCGGGCACACCCAGCCTCGGCGCATCGCGGCCCGCAGCGTTGCTGAGCGGATCGCCGAAGAGCTCGGCGTCGAGCTCGGCAGCGAGGTCGGCTACCAGGTGCGCTTCAAGGATCACTCCACGCGGGATACCCGCATCAAGCTGATGACCGACGGCATCTTGCTTGCCGAGCTGCAGCATGACAGGTTGCTCTCGGCCTACGACACGATCATCATCGACGAGGCACACGAACGCAGCCTCAACATCGACTTCCTGCTCGGTTACCTCAAGCAGCTGCTTCCCAAGCGCCCTGACCTGAAGGTCATCATCACCTCGGCGACCATCGACCCCGGCAAGTTCTCCCGGCACTTCGGTGGCGCACCTGTCATCGAGGTCTCTGGGCGGACCTATCCGGTTGAGATCCGCTACCGGCCACTCGTCGAAGCTCTTGATGATGAGGGCGAGATGTTGGTTCGGGACCAGACCGAGGCGATCGTCGATGCCGTCAAGGAGCTGCTGTATCAAGGTCCGGGCGACATCTTGGTGTTTCTGCCCGGTGAGCGAGAGATCCGTGACACGGCTGATGTGCTGTCAGCTTTCACGCCAGCTCGTGCCGCAGATGCGTTCGACGTCGTGCCCCTGTTTGCGCGGCTCTCTGCCGCCGAGCAGCACCGGGTGTTCGAGCAGCACACCAAACGCCGGATCGTGCTGGCAACCAACGTGGCCGAGACATCCTTGACAGTCCCGGGCATCCGCTATGTCGTGGATACCGGTTTGGCGCGTATATCGCGTTATTCGCACCGGACCAAAGTGCAGCGGTTGCCGATCGAGGCGATAAGTCAGGCATCGGCGGCACAGCGGTCGGGACGTTGTGGCCGGGTCGAGGCGGGCATCGCGGTCCGGCTCTACTCCGAGGAGGATTTCGCGAGCCGCCCGGAGTTCACCGATCCGGAGATTCTGCGGACCAATCTCGCCTCGGTGATCTTGCAGATGACCGCACTGGGGCTCGGGGATATCGCCAGATTCGGTTTCGTCGATCCGCCCGATCGTCGACAGATCACCGCGGGTGTCCAGCTCTTGGAGGAACTGGGTGCGATCAGCGCTCCCAGCAAAGTAAAGCAAGCTGAGCTGGATGGCCCCAAGAACACTCGATCCAGGCGAACCGGGTGCAAGCAGGTTGGACCCAGGCTCACCAAGCTCGGCCGCCGTATCGCTGCCTTCCCGATCGACNCCCGGCTGGCCAGGATGGTGCTCGAGGCCGATCGGAGAGGCTGTATCCGCGACGTCGTGGTGATCACCGCGGCCCTGTCGATTCCCGATCCGCGTGAGCGCCCGGCCGACAAGCAGACCCAGGCCGACCAGAAGCACGCACGCTTCACCGACAACCGCAGCGATTTCTTGACCCTGCTCAACCTGTGGGCCTACTTGCGTACCCAGCAACGGGAGCTGTCTTCCAGCGCATTCCGCCGGATGTGCCGCACCGACCACCTCAACTACCTGCGGATCCGGGAGTGGCAAGAACTGGAGCAGCAACTACGCCAGGTTGCGCGCGCCGCAGGTTGCCGGATACCCAAGCAGGCCGGGAACGCTTCGAGCGCCGAGCGCGGCTTCGACGAGGATGCGATCCATCAGTCCCTGCTGGCAGGCCTGCTCTCCCACATCGGATTACGCGACCCCGACCGTCGCGACTACCTCGGCGCCCGGGGCGCCCGGTTCTCGGTGTTCCCCGGCTCGGGGTTGTTCAAGAAACCGCCCCAGTTCATCGTCGCCTCCGAACTGGTCGAGACCTCCAAGCTGTACGCCCGGGTCAATGCGGCGATCCAGCCGGAGTGGGCCGAGAAACTGGGCGCTGCGCTGGTCAAACGTAGCTACTCCGAACCGCACTGGTCCAAGCGCCGGGCCGCGGTCCTCGGCTACGAGCGGGTGACGCTGTATGGGGTGCCGCTGGTGACCGACCGGCTGGTCAACTACGGCAAGGTCGATCCCGGGTTGGCCAGGGAGTTGTTCATCCGGCACGCGTTGGTCTACGGCGAATGGGCCACCCGGCATCGTTTCTTCCATCGCAACCGTGAGCTGCTGGGTGAGGCCGAAGAGCTCGAACACCGCAGCAGGCGACGTGATCTGGTCGTCGATGAGCACACGTTGTTCGATTTCTACGATGCCCGAATCGGCGCCGAGGTCGTCAGTGGCGCCCACTTCGACTCGTGGTGGAAGAGTGCCCGACGCGCGAACCCCGAGCTGTTGACTTTCGACCCGCAGATGTTGCTCAACGAGCAAGCAGCCGACATAGACGAGCACTCCTTCCCCGATGTATGGCATGAGGGGGCGCTGACGCTCCCGCTGAGTTACCACTTCGATCCCGGCGCTGCCGACGATGGAGTCACCGTGGATCTGCCGGTGACCACGTTGAACCAGGTCTCCTCCGAGGTGTTCTCCTGGCAGGTTCCCGGGCTTCGCGAGGAACTCGTCACCGCATTGCTGCGCTCGCTCTCGAAGCCATTGCGGGTCAACTTCGTGCCCGCCCCGAACTTCGCCCGAGATTTCCTGGCAGCANGTACCTGCGGGGAGGAACCACTGCTCGATGCGCTGGAGCGGCACCTTCGTGCCGTGACAGGTGTCGTCGTTGCTCGCAATGCGTGGGATCTCGCGAAGGTGCCTGGTCACCTGCTGCCCACCTACCGGGTTGTCGCCGAGGACGGCTCGGTGCTCGATCAGGGCAAGGATCTGGCAGCACTGAAGAGACCGCTGGCCGGATCATTCACCAAAGCGATGCAGTCGGCTGCCTCGGAAGTGACCTCGACCGGGCAGCGCAGTTGGACCTTCGGCACGATCGAGCAAACCTTCGTGCGCTCTCGTGCGGGCCACGAGGTGATCGGCTACCCGGGTCTGGTCGATGAAGAGGACAGCGTTGGGCTGGAAGTGTTCGGCACCGAGGCCGACCGCGATGCCGCCCACGGGCTGGGCGTACGGCGTCTGCTCGCGCTCGCGCCGCAGGTGAAAGCAGCGCGCGCGGCTGCCTCGGGTCCGATCGAGAACCTGAGCAACATCGACAAGCTCACGCTGGCAACCGCGCCGTATCCCTCGACAACCGCTCTGCTCGATGATTGCGTGCTAGCTGGTTTGGGTGCCTTGTTGGCCGAGCCGGTGTATGACCAGCAGGCGTTCGAGCAGATCCTCGACGTCGCCCGAACCGAGGTGGCAAGCCGAACCGGTGAGGTGCTCGGCGAGGTGTTGCGGGTGCTGGAGGCATGGCGTGAAGCCGACAGGGCGCTGTCAGGGTCTGTCGATCTGCGGATGCTCCCGGCCCGCGCCGACCTGCAAGCCCAGGTCTCGCGTCTGGTCTACCGCGGCTTCGTGGCCGATGTCGGAGCGGGCCAGTTGCGGCGGCTACCGATCTACCTACGCGCGGCCATCCGACGAAGAGACAAGCTCACCGATCTCGTTCGGGACCAGCATNTGATGGAAAAGGTGACCCCACTCCAGCAGGCCTACCTGCACCGCATCCAGGCGCTGCCGGCCGGGCGGCCGGCTCCCGCCGACCTGGTCGCGGTGCGCTGGATGCTGGAGGAGTACCGGGTCAGCCTATGGGCGCAAGAGCTGGGTACGGCGTACTCGATCAGTGACGCGCGTATCCGCAAAGCTCTGGGCTAACTGCGAATGAGGACCAAGTCGCTGGACGCCGCGGACCACTGTGGTGGGAGACGCAAACTTTCCTGCGCACCCTCGATACTGTCGGTTTAGGGTTCGACTCATGAAGCGCTTGCTGAGCAGTGATGCCGGTGGCCACCCGTTGGAGCCCTACGACCTCACCCCGTCCGACATCGTGTCCGGCTCGCCGGTCGCATCGGCCGCCGAGCTGGATCGCCTGGCAGGGGTGGGCATCGGCTTGTGGGAGCTGACCGAGGGCACCGTACGTGACACGGAGGTCGACGAGGTCTTCGTCGTACTCACTGGCGATGGCGAGGTGACCTGGGAGGATAGCTCCGTCGTACGCCTTGCCCCTGGTGTCGTCGTCCGCCTCTATGCCGGCGAGCGCACCACTTGGACCATCCGCTCCGTGGTCCGCAAGGTGTACGTCGCCGTCGACTGAACCGCAGCCCAGGAAGTCGGTGATCGGCTGCCTCGAGCCCGGGCAATGACCGGATCCGCGGCGATCAGAGATCGACTAGACCAGTGTGAAACTGGCCGGCCTCGCGGATGACCTCATCGAAGATCAGCTGATCGAGCACCGCGCCCTCGCGGCGGATCTCATGGATCGGGATGGTGATGAGGCGGTCGAGCCGCACCTCACTGGGGCGCCCCTGAGAGTCCCAGCCGCCCGTGCCGATGTCCATCCAGTATCGCCCGTAGCGCGCTTCGTCCTCGGCGTCGCGGTCGTGGTCCTTGCTGGTCATCATCAGGCACAGCACCTGCTCGGTGGTCATCGCGATCACCAATACGGGCCGGTCCTTGCCTTGTTGCGGATCGTCTTCGTAGGGGACCCACCCNCAGCACACTTCGCCGGGGTCGGGCTCGCCGTCGATCTCAGGTGCATATGCCATCCACGAAGAGTACGCAGGGCGCATGCTACGAAGGGCACATGACACTCCAGGCTGTCCCCGACGTGCTCCGGGTCGCTACCTACAACCTCTATCTGGGCGCTGACCTCAGTTTGCTCTTCGGGGCCACTGCCACCGAGCTCCCCGAGGTGGTCACCGAACTGCAGCGACAACTCGATGCAACCGACTTCACGTCACGAGCCCGCGCCATCGCAGCGGCGCTGGTGCGTTCCGATGCCGACATCGTCGGGTTGCAGGAGGTGATCCGCTGGACTCGGGACTCGGAGTTGCTCGTTGACTACCAAGACGAGTTGATCAGCGCGCTCGACGAACTCGGCGCGAGCTACCAAGTAGCGGTCGAGAGCCTGAACATCACCGGTGGCGGCGCTGGTATGACGATCGCCGGCAGCAACATCATCCTGGTGCGCGCCGGGTTGCCGGTCGGGGATGTCGACAGCGGACAGTTCGACGACGCTTTGGTAGCGCCCACTCCGATGGGGCAGGTACGCATTACCCGCTCCTGGGCCACTGCCGACGTCGGAGATCTCACCTTCGCGTGCGTGCATACCGAGGCCTACGACCAGACAGTGCGCGACGCCCAACGTGACCAGATCGTGAAGCTGCTCGCCGAGCGAACCGGTCCGGTGGTCCTGGCCGGGGACTTCAATGCGCTGCCCGACGAGGTCGGGGTTCCGGCGCCGTATCTGGATGCCTGGGTCGAAGCCGGTGGTGAGGCCGAAGCAGGATTCACCAACGGCCAGGGGGCGGATCTGTCGCACGCCGACAATCGGCTCAGTCAGCGCATCGACTACCTCTGGGTACGCGCCGCGAGCGTGGAGGCGTGCGAGGTTATCGGTGACCAGCAGTCCGATCGGACACCTAGTGGGCTCTGGCCGTCCGACCATGCCGGGGTAGTGGCCGCTGTGCGTCTGCGATCTGCGAGCCGGCCGTGACGGGACCACCGAGTGGGTGATGTTAGTGCGCCGGACCGGGAGCGCCTCACGGCGCGTGGCCGCTCGTAGCGGCTTATGTTGGGACCCGGGCTGCCGCGGTCCGGCGCACTAACGAAGTGTACGCGGGTAGCCCGGGGTATCAGCCCAGTTTCCCTGCAACTCCAGATGTCCGGCCGCATCGAGTTGATCCGCGAGCGTGATCAGGCGAGCAGCTGACAGGTCGGAGGAGCGCTGCGCGTCAGGGTACGGCTCGGCGGCTCGGGCGCGGCCTGCCGCGGCGACCCGCACGAACGCCGCGGCTCGGAACAGGGTGTCGGCGAAGTCACCCTGGGCCACACCACGCAGAACCTGCTCCACCAAGGCCCGGACCTCATCGACTCCCGGAGGCTCCACGACGCCGGCCACGGCGGTCGTCACCGGCGCGTGATGGCGGCCCTCGGCGAACTCGCGTGCCGCCCTACTCGGGTCGGCACGAACCCAGGCGCCGACCAGGTAGAGGCGCCATAGGCAGCCGGCCAGCGAATCGGCAGGTGAGCCCGCCCACAACTCGGCCAAAGTGTCCAGGCCTTCGGTATCTGCCAGCTGCGCTACCCGCTCGACGAGTGCAGCATCGGCAGCGTCGCGGGATCCTCGCACCAGCAGGGTCGCGCAGCGATCGGCAGCCTCGGATCGGTCTGCCGGGTCGCTCTGGCCGATCAATGATTCGAAGTGGGCTGAGCCAGGTAGCGATGGGCGGTGGTGTCGAGGTGGATTGTCCACCCCTCTAGGCTACGAGACATGTGCCGGTGAGCTCCCACCCACAGCCCGACGGAGAAAGGCAGGTCTCGGTGCCCGTCAAGCGAAGGCGTGTGGTTGTGCCACGGCAGCGGCTCATTGCGCAGACTCTGCTTTGTGTGCTCGCTGTCTCCTCGATTGCCGCCTGCACCAGCGCGGAGGAGCCGAAGTCCGAGCCGTCGGTGTCGGTGAGCCCGAGCGTCGCCCCCACCCCGGTCGACTTGCGACTGATGGTCTACGGCGCTGACGACACGGTCGAGGTCTATCAGCAGATTGCGACGGCATTCAGCGCTGCCAACCCTCATGTGAACATCGACCTCGACAGCAGGTCGGATGCCGCCTCCGCGGCCGAGAGCGCGTTGGGTGCGATCGCGACAGGTGTGGATGCTCCCGATGTCTTCCTGCTCGATCTGGCTCAGTTGCCCGATGCGGTCGCTGCCGAGGCACTACACCCGGTCAACGAGTTGCTCGAAGCTCGTGATGTCCCCTTCGGGGACGGTGTCCAGCGCGCGGCGTTGACCGCCTATTCCGTGGACAATGCGCTGGCCTGTATGCCGGCCGAGGTGTCTCCTGAGGTCGTCTACTACAACAAAGCGCTGGTCAAGCCGCGGGTGTTGCGACTCCAGATGAACCCGGACGCTGATCCTGACCTCGCCAACCCGACCAGGGCCTGGTCGTGGGACATGTTCGTCAACGCTGCGCGACAGTCCGTCGGTGGCGGGGCGCCGGGCACCTACCTGGCACCCGACCTGAACCTGTTGCAGGCATTCCTGGCCTCGNGTGGGGGTAGCGCTGTCGATGATGATCGGGAACCCACCACCTTGACCTTGAGCAGCTCGGAAAGTCGTGATGCGCTCAAGCAGCTGGCCACCTTGACCCGTGAGCGCGGTCTGACGCTGAGGCCGCGACAGGCCGAGCGGGACTCCNCGCTGGAACGGTTCAAACGGGGCGAGTTGGGCATGTTGATCGGCACTCGGGCGCTGGTCCCGGAGTTGCGCGTGGTCAGTGGGCTGAAGTTCGACGTGACCNCCCTGCCGTCACTGCGGTCCGGGGTCAACATCTCCTCGATGAGCGCCTACTGCATAGGTAAGGATTCCGCCAACGTCGAGGCGGCGGCGGACTTCCTCGCCTTCGCGACGGTTGGAGAGGGTGCGGAGATCGCTGCCCGGTCGGGCCGCATGGTTCCGGTGGACCTGGATGTCTTGCACTCCGAAGCTTTCACCCAGCCCGGCCAGTTGCCCGCCTCCGCCGTGGTGTACGCCGAGGCAGCGCGCCGAGCGATGCCGATCCCGTACTCCATCCACTGGGAGAATGCAGCTGCGTCTGCCGGCCCGGCGCTGACCCGCGTGCTCTTCGGCGCCACCTTGGATGTGAGCAGCGACGACACTCCGGCTCTGGATGCGCTGCTCGAGCAGGTGGACACCGAGTCGGTGCCGATCTTCACTCCACCCGAGCCCAGCCCTGATCCGGAACCGTAAACCCGGACCCGGATCAGCCGGCCGGGGACCGGAATCTTCGATCGAGGTGACTACCAGGTCGATGGTGAGGTCGATCTGCCAGGGGCGAGCGCCTAGCCGCGTCAGCTCCGCGCGTACCGCCGCTTCGAGTTCGGCGCCGGAAACGCCCGCAGGTGGTTCCCAGAGCACTCGACGCAGCGAATCGGGCGAGAGCGCGTTCTCCACAGGTAGGTTCTGCTGCTCGCTCAGGTTCGCCATCGCGTCTCGCGCAGCAGCCAGGCGGGTTGCAGCCGCGGGGTCCTTGTCAGCCCAGGTACGGGCCGGAGGGGGNCCGTCGGTTCGCAGTGTGAGTTGNGGAAGCTCTGATTCCGACAACTCCAGGGCACTCTGGATCGCGGCCACCCATTGGCCCGCGTAGCGCTGAGCGCCCCGGCCGCGGAAACCGCTCAACCCGAGCAGCGCCCGGCGGTCTCGGGGCAGAGCGCTAGCAGCTTCGACGATTGCGCTGTCGGGGATGATCCGCCCCGGAGTGATGTCACGGCGCGCCGCGATCTCGTCGCGCGCGTTCCACAGCGCCCGGACCGCGGCTAGGCCGCGACGCCCGCGAACTCGGTGCATCCCCGAGGTGCGTCGCCAAGGCTCTGCTCGCGGAGTGCCTGATGGCTGATCGACCAGGTGAGTGAACTCCTGGTCCGCCCACTCGGCTTTGCCGGCCTCGTCGAGTTGCCGGCCCAACTCCTCGCGCAACTCGATCAGGACCTCGACGTCCAGCGCGGCGTACTCCAGCCAGGGCGGGGGCAGCGGACGGGTCGACCAGTCGACGGCCGAATGCTCCTTCTTCATCCGGCGACCGAGAATCGTCTCCACCAAGGTGGCCAGCCCGACCCGGGGNTAGCCGAGCAGCCGACCGGCTAACTCGGTGTCGAACAGCGTCGTCGGGCGCAATCCGACCTCGGCGAGACAGGCGAGATCCTGGCTAGCGGCGTGCAAGATCCACTCCGAACCCTCCAGGGCGGCCTGCAGCGGGGCCTGGGAGTCGAAGGCGATCGGATCGATCAATGCCGATCCGGCGCCGGCGCGGCGCACTTGGATCAGGTAGGCGCGGGGAAGNTACCGATAACCCGAGGCGCGCTCGGCATCTAGGGCCACCGGGCCACTGGCCTGGGCGAAGCGCTCGACGACCTGGGCATAGATCTCGCTGTCGGCCACCACATCGGGAAGACCCTCGCGCAACTCCAGGAGGGGTGCCGGTGGCGTTTCTTCCCCGAGTTGCTCTTCAAGTTCAGGCTGGGCCATCAAATCAGCCCGCGCTGACCTCGCCGACTGGGCAACGAGGTGACGCCCTCGGGCACAGGCGGCAGTCCACTGGCCTGGCACAGCAACTCCGCCCAAGCCTCCACATGCGGGCCGATGTCACCGACCGGCGTCCAGGAGGCCCGCAGCTCCAGCTGAGCCGTCGACTCCTCCTCGGCCATTCCGCCGAAGGACTCAGACGTCACGCGGGTCACCGTGCCGGAGGGGGCGATGAACTCTGCCTCATGGGCGATTAATGCGTCCAACAACCACGACCACGCCACCTGTCCAGCAGGCGGGTCCGAGACGATCTCAGGGTCGACCTCCGCGCGCGCGTAGGCGACACAGCGGAAGGTGCCGGCCCATGCGTCGTTGCCGGCGGGATCGTGCAGGAGGACGATGCGCCCGGTGCCGATGTCCTCGCCGTCGACCGTCACGTCAGCCGACAGCGCGAATGCGTACGGAGCGATCCGCTGGGGTGCGGGCATCGATTCGCACAGCACCTCGGGCCGTACCCGGGCCGCACGCATCTGCTCGACGGCAACCTGGAACTCGTGAGGCGGCGTGCCAACCTCCACACGAGGTTGCTGACGTGTGGTCATGCGACCACAGTAGGACGGATGTCACCTATGGGGTCGATCGACACGCGCTCGTGATGCTGTCGTGACCTGCGCGGCTGGCAGGCGCGTTGTCACCGCACCCGTAGTGCGTGTTGGCCATACCGTTTGGTGGTGGCGCCGACGACCTTGACTGCGCGCTTCCCGACGGGGATGGCTTTGCGGACGGTCACCACACGGTTGACTTTGCCCTTGTCGTTGGACTTGCCCTTGGCGACGACTACCGAGCCGATCCGGATCTTGTAGGACTCNGCGGGGAGCAGGCCGGTTGCCTTGACCCGTAGCGATGCCTTCGGCTTGACGGATGCCTTGTTGAGCGTGACCTGGAATTTGCGAGCAGGGGTGGCAACCTTCCAGGTGATTGTCTGCGTCGTTGTCGCGTCGTCGGGAGCCACCACCCGGACCTTGAGCTGGTGCGATCCCGGGACCCGCAGCAACTTCAGGGTGCCGTTGTCCAGGCAGGGCTTCCACGCTGGTTTGCCGTCGTAGCCGCACGTGACCTGGTACCCGTGGCTTGTGTCTGGGAAGGTCTGCTTGGAGTACGGGGTCGGTACTCGGCCGCTGATCGGGTCGAACGCCCGGTCCGACAGGGCAAGGCGCGCCGTGGTCGACAGCGCCGCCGGTTTGGCGGGGTCGATGCTGACATCGGCGGAGATGAACGTGGTGTTCAGGCTCACCGAGTACACCGTGTCGTCGACGTCCTGGTCGGACGAGGAGGCAACCACGCTGGCCACCATTCCGCCGTCGATGAGCCGATTCGGCCACGGGAACGGAGCATCTTGGGCACAGGGCTTCTCGAAGATCAACGAGCCGGAGGCTGTCAGTTTGCAGGTGATCACGCCGGTGAACTCGGCATCCGGGTCGGGGCCGTTGTAGGCGGCCTGTACTCCGAAGTCCGGATAGGTGTTGCGGTAGAAACGGTCGGCGAAGGACGACGGGGTGTTGCGCAACAGTGCCCGGAACCCGGTCTGGGTGGTGGGCACGATGTTCAGCGTGACCAAGGCGGGCGCAGCCCGGTAGCCGGAGCCGGCCGGTTCCTGCTCGGCGCCGAAATAGAACGTGTAGACCCCCATGTCGTCAGAGTTCGGCTCGCCCTTGAGTATCAGGTAGTAGCGGCCGTCGACCTTTTCGACGTCTGGTTGCACGGACTCGGGCAACTTGTCGGCGATCTGCATCACGAACGCGTTGATGGAGATACCTTGATCTGCCACTAGGCCCGAGGGGATCACCTCGGTGACGCGGGCGCGGCTGAACGTCCCGACCGGCATCGACGTGAACGGGGCCGGGTCGGCCATGCGCGGGCGGTGCTCGCCGACGACCGGGAAGGACTGGACGAGAGACTCGCCGAAGCTGTTGGTGACCTTCATCCGGACCACAGGTAGGAACGCCTGGTCATCGGGGATGGTGAACGTGGGCGAGGATGACCAGTTCTGGTTGGTCGGGGCGCTCGAGGGACTGATCAGCGGCCCGGTTTCACAGGTGCCGGCCCCCGCGTCTTGGCAGTGGACGGTGTAGTGCAGCACCACCTGGTTGCCCATTGCGTCGTCGGCCCAGGTGACCTCCACCTCGAAGGTGTCGGTGGGAGTGTTCTCCTCGCGCAGCCTGAGGTTCAAGAACAAGGCCCCGTTGCGGATCCGGTCGTCGCGAAGCTCCGCGGTCACGACCTGCGGAACCGGCCGGGCGATGGAGAAGTCGACCGAGCCGCCCACGTCCACAGCGCCGGTTCCTCCGACGAGTCGCACTTGGGCACGGTAGTCACCGGGCTTGTCGAACCTGCGTTGGAAGGCGACGGCATTGGCAGGCCCGGTCACCGTGTCGTCCGGGATGGCCACGCCGTGGTCATCGAGGTGTTCGATCGTCCAGCTGTACCCCGCTCCGTTGGCTGCCGCGTTCGTCGCGTCCGGTGAAGGGTTCGCCTGGAAGTTCAGCAGTTGCCCGAGCTGCATCGAACCGTCGACGGTCGGGACCAGGTTGATCTGGGGCAGCAGGCTGCCTTGAGGTGCGAGCGTGACCGTTCGCGGTGTTCCGCCGGGGCCTTGGAAGCTCCACTGGTCGGCGAGTGAGCCGGACGGCTCACCTGCCTCGTTGAAGCTGGTCAGGGCGAGCTTACGGTCCACCAGGTCGTCGGTGTTGACGTACTGGGCCAGTGCCATCTGGCCGGCCGTGCCGTCAGGCTTGAGGTAGCTGAGCTGAAGTCGCGGTACCGGATCCTGGTACTGACAGGCCTGCTGCGGATCGACGATCGTGCATTCGCTGACCATCAGCCAATTGCGGTAGAAGAACACTCGGTAGCCGTTGACGGCCCGGCCCCTGGCGTCTTGGGTGTCCTGGGGTGCCCTCAGCACTATGTCGTCGCGGGCAACACCGTCTTCGATGAACACGAGGTCGCTCGGCCCAGGCCCCGTCGGGGCTCGCCCNGTTGCCGGCTCCGGGACCGGAGTGACCGGATCCGGGACGAACTTGCCCGAGGTGTTGAGGCTGGTCCACTCGGTGATCCAGCGCAGCAGGTCACCCTGGAAAGCCGGCTGGTGGATCTTCGCCTTGGGCTTGCCCGGCGGGTCCTGGTACGTCGCCCGGTCCAGTCCCGCGTAGTCGGCCTTGGAGGCGTTGATGCCTAGCGGGTCGGGATTGGAGATGGCCTCAGCGGCGGTTCTCTTGATGGTTTGCGCGATCTCCTGCTCGGAGATCACCTCCAGGAATCCCCAGATGGTGATCATCACGGCCGCGATCACCCAGGCGGCAGGCCCGAATGCCACCGACACCGACATCATCCACGGGGCGAGTGCTGCCAGGGCGATGCCCATCGTCGCCATGGCAGCCGGGGCCAGGCCGAGGTACCCCTTGAATTCGGTGCCCTGGGAACGGTAGGTCTCCCCGCTGAACATCAACCGAGCCGCATCGACCGTCGTGGCCGCGGCGTAGGCACTCGAGCCGTAGCCTGGCACCGACTCACCCGCGTTCAGCCGCCGGTTCGCTGCCCAGATCCGGAAGTCCTCCACCGAGGGNGTGTGCCGGGTGATCTGGAACAGCCGGTCCAGGCTGTGCGCCCGGTGGCAACCCAGCTTGACGTTCGCGGTGTACTCGGCATCGCGTACCAGCCACCGGTCCGTCGGCTTGGGTGGCGGCCGGTAGGCGCAGGGGTCGGCGTCGAAACGGTTGTACTCCTCGAGCACGGACTGCGCCTCGGTGATCCGCTGGTCGGGGACGAGCCTGCTGACTGCGTCGAAGGTCGTCTGCTCCTGTGTCGTCAGGGTCTCGGAGTAGAGGGCTTTGTTCAAGATGTCGAGGACCCGGGTGTAGATGTAGGCCCGGATCTGTGGGCGGGCGTAGGCGAGCACCAGGTCGTCGTTCTGGACCCCGAAGGTGGAGGAGACATAACTGACTGCCTCGGTCCTGATCCAATCCAGCGCCTCGGGCGGGAACAGCTCCCGGGTGGGTGCGTTGGTGATCTTGATGTTGGTCGGGAACAGTGAGTCGTTGGCGGTCGAGGCGAGCTGCCCGGATGAGCCCACGCAGACCTGTCTGGCGTTCGCGCTGGCGAGGTAGGCGCATTGCTGGGTCACGGGAACACTGCCGCCGGGGTTGATGACCTTGACAATGCTGTCCGGGGTGAGCACGACCTGCATCACCGGTGCGGTAGGGGCGAGCACATCTGCCGCGGATTCGAGGATAACCGTCGGATCGGCGGGCGGATCATCAGCGGAGGCTGACGGGGCGGTTGCCACCTGCATCAGGGTGGCCATAAGTGCTAGGGGAACCAATACACCGAGGAGGCGCCGCATCGATCTCGCTCCTTCATTCCGGATCACTGGCGCCGAGCGTGACCGCTGGGTCGCCTATGGTGGACCGTAGCGGCCAGCTAGAGGACAAGTGTGGCCAATGGTCACAAGTGGCCAGACGTACTGAGGAGCACCGAGCAGTGAGGAAGCCCGATGAATCCGCAGGAGCTCACCACTCTGCTGGAAGTGGCGCTGCGCGCTCGCGCTGCCAGCATCGAGGAGCTCGCGAAACTTGCTGATCGGGACATCGACGAGGTCCGCCGCGGTGTGCAACAACTGCAGGAATGGGGGTTTCTCAGCCTGACCGGAGAGCTGATCACTCACCGCCGGCCCGACCTGACGGTCTCGGAGGTCTCGAAGCACTTGCTGCAGACGTTCTCCCAACATGTGGATGAGACCATCGCTCGTACTCAGCACGTGCTCGATGCGCTTCCTGCTCTGCTCCAGGCATGGAGCCTGGGGAACTCTGCCGAGCACTCCCTGCCGGTCGAGGTGCTGCACGGACCCTGGGCGCCCTCGGATCTGTGGCACCTCACCTTCACCCGCAGCACGCCGGCGCACTGTGATCTCTGCATGCCGGACACCAGTGCGCTGTTCGCCCTGGCGCGCGATCCGGCGTCGCTGTGGTCGGGCCGTGTCGGAAAGGACCTGAGCGTCCGGCTGTTGCTCAGCGTCGCCGACGCCACCCATCCCGCAGCACAAAGACGCGTACGTGAGGAGCTCGACGCCGGGGTAGAGATCCGGATGCACCCGGAGCCACCGAGTCTCTTCTGGGTGTCACCGCCCGATACCGTCGGGATCCCGCTGGAGTGGGGACAGTCCTGGCCCTCGAGCATGATGGCTGTCCAGTCACCCGCGATCGCAGCGCTCCTGGGCTGGGTCTATGAGCGCCTCTGGCAGGAGGCCGTCCCCGTGGGCGACCCAGGTCGATCCTGGGATCCGATGCTGCGTCAGATGAGGCGAGGGCTCACGATGGAGGCCGCAGCCCATTCGGTGGGGCTCACTCCGCGAACCGGCCGACGCCGGGTAGCCGAGGCGATGGCGCACTACGGTGTTTCCAGTCACTTCGCACTCGGTGTCGCCTGGGCCAAAGAGCAACTGGACAGCTAGGTGGCCTGGTCGACCTGGGAGGATAGACCGGTGCCCACCTCAGCCCACGATCTATCCGCCGGCCATCCCGGGCTTGCCTCGTCCGCATTCTTGAAGGCTGCCCGGGGCGAGCCGGTTCCGCATACGCCGGTCTGGTTCATGCGCCAGGCGGGCCGGTCGTTGCCGGAATATCTCAAACTGCGCGAGGGTATCGGCATGCTCGAGTCGTGTATGCGGCCCGAGTTGATCACCGAGATCACGCTGCAACCGGTGCGCCGTTACGGGGTGGATGCGGCGATCTTCTTCTCCGACATCGTGCTACCGCTCAAGGCGATCGGTGTCGATCTGGACATCAAACCAGGCATCGGTCCCGTGGTCGCCGCGCCGGTCCGGACGTTGGCCGACGTGGCGGCGATCGATGATCTGACTCCTGACCACGTCGACTACGTGACCGAGGCGGTGCGAACGCTGGTGGCTGAGCTCGGCGCCACCCCGCTGATCGGTTTCGCAGGTGCCCCGTTCACCGTCGCCTCCTATCTGGTGGAGGGTGGTCCCTCCAAGGAGCACGCCAAGACCAAGGCGATGATGTACGGAGCTCCCGAGGTCTGGGATGCGTTGCTCACCAAGATCGCCTCGATCTCGGCGACCTATCTGGAAGTTCAGGTGCGGGCGGGTGCGAGTGCGATCCAGCTCTTCGATTCCTGGGCCGGCGCAGTCAATCCCGCCGACTACGCCCGTTTCGTGATGCCGTACTCCGCCACGGTTCTGGAGCGCGCCGGTGCCCTGGGCGTTCCCCGGATTCACTTCGGGGTCGGCACCGGGGAGTTGCTGGGCCTGATGGGCCAGGCCGGAGCCGACGTGGTCGGAGTGGACTGGCGGGTGCCGCTGACCGATGGCATCGCCCGGGTCCAGGGCAGGGCGGTACAGGGGAATCTGGACCCCTGTTTGGTGTTCGCGCCCACCGAAGTGATGCTGGATCGGGCGGCCGAGATCATCGAGGCAGGCCGATCCGCTCCCGGGCACATCTTCAACCTCGGGCACGGGGTGCTTCCCTCGACCGACCCGGACCAGCTTGCCCGGCTGACCGAATTCGTCCAGGGCTACCCGCCTGCTGGGCTCTGAGTTCTCGTGGCTGTGATGAACTCGGCGAGCAGCATCCGTGATCCAGGCGAGTCCGGGGCCCCAGGGCGCCGCCGGGTGGTCGTGGTCGGTGGCGGGATCAGTGGTCTGGCTGCTGCTGCGGCGCTGACCCGCGCCGATGCCGCCCTCGAGGTGGTGGTCTTGGAGGCTAGCCCGCGCTACGGCGGCAAGCTCCGTTCTGCCGAGGTCGCCGGGATCTGCGTCGATGTCGGCGCAGAGGCAATGCTCAACCGGCGTCCTGAAGCGGTCACGCTGGCCACTGACTGTGGGCTGTCGATCACGCACCCGGACACGACAACGGCGAGCATCTGGACCCGTGATCGGCTGCGCCCCATGCCGCGGTCGTTGATCGGCGTGCCTGCCGATCTCAAAGCACTGCATGACTCCGGCATCTTGTCCCGCGCCGGGCAGGCCCGTGCCTCGCTGGACCAGGTGCTTCCTGCCACCAGGCTCGGTAGTGACGACGTG
The DNA here is from genome assembly GCA_013693815.1 of Nocardioidaceae bacterium. Lineage (GTDB taxonomy): Bacteria > Actinomycetota > Actinomycetes > Propionibacteriales > Nocardioidaceae > SSC3. The sequence continues at coordinate 2,264,830 of CP059259.1, read as the reverse complement.
AGTGTCGGTTGGCTGATCGAGGAGCGGTTCGGCAAGGAGGTCCTCGACAAGCTCGTCGAGCCACTGCTGGGCGGGGTGTATGCCGGGCATGCCCGCGAGATCTCCGCTCGCGCTGCCGTACCCCAAGTGGTTGCCTTGCTGGAACGCGACCGGTCCTTGTCCCGGGCTGCTGCTCGAGCGCTCAGCGATGCCGACGGCCTGGACGCTCCGGTCTTCGCCGGTCTGGTCGGTGGGCTGGGAACTCTGCCCGCCGCGGTGGTGGCCGGCCATGACCTGGATGTGCGAACGGACACCACGGTCATCCGGATGCTGCGGGCGGCCAAGGATCGCTGGCATGTGGTGATCGGGCCGGCCACGGCTCCGGAGATCCTGGAGGCGGACGCGGTCGTGGTGGCCTCTCCGGCGGCAGCCGCGGCCAAGCTGCTCGTCGATGAAGCTCCCGATGCTGCCCTGGAGCTCGCCAGGATCGAGGCCGCGTCGATGGCGATCGTGACCATGGCGTTCGCCGAGCGAGACTTCCCGGCGACGAGCGGAAGTGGCTTCCTGGTGCCGCCCGTCGACGGGCACACCATCAAAGCGGCGACGTTCTCGTTCGCGAAATGGGATTGGGTACGCGAGGCCGGGGCTGGTCGGAGAGCAGCTACTGGCTCGAGTCCCTGCTCCGATGAGGGTGTGCTGATCATGCGGACCTCGGTCGGACGGCATCGTGAGGAGACAGGGCTCCAGGCCTCCGACGAGGAACTCGTGGCAGCCTCGCTACATGACCTGAGTGAGGCAATCGGGCTGTCGGTCCGCCCGGTCGATACCCATGTGCAGCGCTGGGGCGGCGGGTTGCCGCAATACGCAGTGGGTCACCTCGAGCGGGTTGCCCGGATCCGCTCAGCGGTGGCCAGGGTGCCGGGGCTGGCCGTCGCTGGAGCCTGCTACGACGGGTTGGGCATTCCGGCATGCATCGCTTCGGCCCAGGCTGCGGCAGCCCAGGTGNCTCGCGACCTTGGCGCCTTCGCGACAATGAGCCCATGAGTGACCAGACCCCCAGCACTGACAGCAGCACCGNATCACGGCCCTGACCACGGCTCTGGCCGTGTCGCCAACCGCGGCAAGATCGCCAAGGACCTCAACGAGGTCATCCGTTACACGATGTGGTCGGTCTTTCGGCTACGCGATGTCTTCGGCGATGCCGATCGCGAAGCCGAGCTGCGGGAAGTCGAGAAGCTCATCGAGGAGCTCACGGGCGAGGACATCGTAATCCGGGGCGTGTACGACGTCGCCGGGTTGCGAGCCGATGCCGATCTGATGGTGTGGTGGCATGCCGAGTCCTCCGATCAGCTCCAGTCGGCTTACCACCGATTGCGGCGGACCGCCTTCGGTGCTCGGCTGGACCCGGTGTGGTCGCAACTCGCGTTGCACCGGCCGGCGGAGTTCAACCGCTCCCACATACCGGCGTTCCTGGCCGAGGAGGAATCCCGCGACTACGTATGTGTCTATCCCTTCGTACGCTCCTACGAGTGGTACCTGCTGGAGGACGCCGAGCGACGCAGGCTGTTGGCCGAGCACGGCCAGATGGCCCGCGACTATCCCGATGTGCGCGCAAACACGGTGGCGTCTTTCGCGCTGGGTGACTACGAATGGATGCTCGCATTCGAAGCCGATGAACTCTGGCGCATCGTGGACCTGATGCGGCATCTACGCGGTTCGGAGACCCGGCGCCACGTACGCGAGGAAGTGCCGTTCTACACGGGGCGCAAANAGCAGATCGGAGAGCTGATCAACCAGCTTCCGTGATGCCGCCCGGCTCCAGGGTCAGCGAGATGCTGTTGATGCAGTAGCGCTGGTCGGTCGGGGTGGGGTAGCCCTCGCCCTCGAAGACATGTCCGAGGTGTGAGCCGCAGTTCGCGCACCGGACCTCGACCCGGCGCATACCCAGGCTGGTGTCCTCGATGTATTCCACGCTGTCTCGGGCCAGCGGCGCATAGAACGAGGGCCAGCCACAGTGGGAGTGGAACTTCTCCGCGGAGCGGAACAATTCCGCCTGGCAGGCGCGACAGCGGTAGACGCCTACTGTCTCGGTGTCGGTGTATTCGCCGGTGAACGCCCGCTCGGTGCCCGCTTGGCGTAGCACCTGGTACTCCTGTGGGGTCAGTTGCTCTCGCCACTCCTGGTCTGTCTTGGTGACTTGATAGCCCATGGCTCCACGGTAGCTCTAGGGTTGGCGGCATGGCGACTCCCGCGGCGCAAGTCCAGGCAGGGTCCCGCAGTGTCCGGGTGACCAGTCCTGACCGAGTCGTGTACGAGGCGACCGACCGGACCCCGGTGATCACCAAGCTCGAGGTTTGTGAGTACTTCGCGAATCTGGGCGAGGTGCTGATGCGGGCGATCGGTGGGCGGCCGACCGCGATGGAACGTTGGCCCGACGGCTACCGCGAGGGCATGCGGCTCTCGACCGGATACGGCGACGATGGCGATGGGTTCTATCAGAAGCGTCTGCCCAAGGGGGCACCCGACTACATCGAGACCGTCAAGATCACTTTTCCCAGTGGACGCACCGCATTCGAGCTGCGCCCGAGCGAGCCCGCCTCCGCGGTGTGGGCGGCGCAGATGGGCACCCTGACGTTTCACCCCTGGCCGGTGCGTGGATCCGACGTCGACCATCCCGACGAGTTGCGCATCGATCTGGATCCCCAGCCCGGCACCACCTTCGCCGATGCGCAGCGGATCGCCGCCGTCGCGCGAGAGCTCTTGAGCGACCTGGGGTTACGAGGCTTCCCCAAGACCAGCGGTAACCGTGGCATCCACATCTACGTCCGGATCGAGCCGCGCTACACCTTCGAGCAGGTGCGGCATGCGGCGATCGGATTCGGCCGCGAGCTGGAGCGCCGAGACGGGNGAGTGACTACCAACTGGTGGAAGGAGGAGCGCGGGGAACGCATCTTCATCGACTACAACCAGAACAACCGGGACCGGACCATTGCCAGCGCCTGGAGCCTGCGGGCCCGCTCCGGAGCCCCGGTCAGCACGCCGATGACCTGGGAGCGCCTGGCAGAGGTCAGGAACCCGGGAGACTTCAATCTGACCACGATCCTGGACTACCTCGCCGACGGTGATCCTTGGCAGGAGATGGATCAGGTCGCGTACTCGCTGGATCCTCTGCTGGAGCTGTGGGAGACACTGCCCGGCGGTGAGCTCAACTTTCCTCCCGACTACCCGAAGATGCCCGGCGAGCCGCCTCGGGTGCAGCCGAGCAAGAAGGTCGCCGAGCACTGGGACGAGCAGGGAAACCGGATCCAGGAGTAGCGCCCGTTGCTGCCGGTTTGGGAATACTCACAACCCGCTGACGCCTTCGCCTTGGCCGGCTTGCTCGTCGAAGGTCTCGTGCTCCAGCAGATGCAGGACCGGTACGCCGAGCTTGCGCCGGGCTCGTGAGGTCCAGTCGAGGTGGAACAGTTCGGCGATCACATGCGGTCGGGTGAGGATGATCGCCTCGGCCGCATCCACCTTGGCGACGGTCTCGACCAGCGCGTCGATGGGATCGGTCGTGACCAGGCGCCCTTCGGCGATACCGCCGGCGTCGGTGATCGTCTTGACCGAGGCCGCCACGTCGGCGCGCGCCGATTCGAGTAGCTCCTTTTGGATCTCGTCCAGTTCGTCCGGATCGATTACGGGCAGCGCTGCGGAGATCATCTCGCCACCTGCCAAAGCTCCCATCGCCGATTCGACCTGCTCGGCGGCGTTCTCCACCGGCATGAGCAGGTGATAGCGCACTGGTTGCTCGATCTCCTCGTGCAGGCTGCGCACCTGGCGGGCATCAAGNGCGGTCAACGCCTGCTCTACGAGCAGCACGACGTCGTAACCGGTCGGCGTCTGGTCGGTACCTTGGGTCTGGCTCTGGGCGGGTAGCTCGGACATACTCCCAGCCTAGTGACATCCAGAGGCTGCGCGAAGGGCGAAGCCCGCTGCGCATCGACCCTGTTCGCCCAACCTCTAGGCTCGGGCACGAAAGCGCGAGATGACAGAGCGGAGTGATGGGCGATGGAGCCGGCCGAGATCGGAATCTCTCGACTGCGCAAGACCTTCGGTCCGGTAGTGGCGGTCGATGACCTCTCCTTCACGGTACGGCCGGGCGCAGTGACCGGGTTCCTCGGGCCCAACGGGTCGGGGAAGACAACGACGCTGCGGGTGTTGCTCGGTCTGATGAGCCCGACCTCGGGCAGCGCAATGATCGCAGGTGTCACCTACGCCCAACTCCACCGGCCGGCCTCAGTCGTGGGAGCCGCACTCGACTCGGGCTTTCACCCGAGTCGCAGCGGGCTGGATCATCTGCGCTGCTATGCCCCGCAGATCGGTGTACCCGACAGCCGTTGTCATGAGGTGCTGGAGCTGGTCGGCAGAGCGNAGGCCAAGAAGCGGCGGGTCGGTGGCTATTCGATGGGTATGCGGCAACGGCTGGGGTTGGCCACCGCGCTACTGGGCGATCCGCCGGTGCTCATCCTGGACGAGCCGGCCAACGGGCTGGATCCCCAAGGCGTGGTCTGGTTGCGGCAACTACTGCGCTATCTGGCCGGTGAGGGCCGGACCGTGCTGGTCTCCAGCCATGTGCTTGCCGAGGTGCAGAGCACCGTGGACGATGTCGTGATCATTGCCGAGGGTCGGCTGGTCAAGGCGTGTCCGCTGGTCGAGCTCGCCGATCTGGCGCAGCAGGAAGTGGTGGTCCGGGCGGCTGATCCAGCGGCCCTGGCGGACTTGGCCGGACGAGAGCGTTGGGCAACTCAGGACGGCTCAGATGCTCTCGTCGTGTCCGGGGTAACCGCGGCCGAAGTAGGTGCTGCCTGTTTCACTGCGGGAATCGAGCTCCATCAACTCACCGATCGAGGCGTCGACCTCGAAGAGGTATTCCTGCGACTGACCGCGCCGGCAGGTGCGGCATGAGCGAGTTGAACTCGAACAAAGGACTGGACTCGGGTGTGGGCCTGGTGCCGGCGATACGCGCGGAACTCCGCAAACTCACCTCCACCAAACTGTGGTGGATTCTTGCCTTGCTCGCGTTCGGCTATCTGGCTTTCATCGGCGCGGTGATGGGCTTCTCCTTCACCGCGGACCTGTCCGGCGCAGATCAAGGGTCGATGCCGAGCGGCCGCGATGCCGCACTGACGGTGCTGTCGAGCCCCAACGCGCTGGGTTATGTCTTCCCGCTGGTCATCGGCAGCCTGGTGGTCACCAGCGAGTACCGGCACCGCACGTTGACTCCCACCTTGCTTGCTCAACCCGACCGCTCGGTCTTCCTGGGTGCCAAGTTGGCGGTTGCCCTCGGTGTCGGCGCGGTCTACGGATTGGCAGCCACTCTCGGAACCGTCGTCNGGGGAGCACCGGTGTTGGCCTGGCAGGGGGACGGGGCTTATCTCTCCGACACCCAGGTGTTGGCCGTGCTGGGGCTGTCGGTGCTCGTGTTGGCCATCTGGGCGGTGTTGGGTGCCGCATTCGGGGCGTTGGTGACCAACCAGGTGGTGGCGATCATCGGGATCCTGGGCTTCACCCAGTTCGTGGAGCCGGTCGCCCGGCTTGCGCTCGGCGCAGTCGATGCGCTCGCCGGGGTCTCGCGGTTCCTGCCCGGAGCGGCTGCCGATGCCGTGGTCGGCTATTCCTTCTTCAGCGGTGGCACCGGTGCAGTGGAACTGCTGAACAGGTGGCAGGGCGCGTTGGTTCTGCTGGTCTACGTCGTCGTGCTGGTGGGTGCCGCGCGGCTGAGCAGCCTGCGCAAGGACGTCACCTGAGGTTGTCTGAAATCAGGTGGCCAGGATGCGCCGTAAATCGTAGGACACCGGCTCCTGGAGTTGCTCGTATCCGCAGGATTCAGGGTCGCGATCGAACCGCCAGCGCTTGAATTGGGCGGTGTGCCGGAACCGACGGCCCTCCATGTGGTCGTAGCCGACCTCCAGGACCCGCTCGGGTCGTAGCGGGACGAACGACAGGTCCTTGCCCTGGCTCCACCGGCTCTGGGTGCCGGGAACGCGATCGGGGTTGGCGATCGCCCACTCCTGCCAGTGGCCCCACGGATGCTGGTCCAGGGGNCATTCCAACGGCCGCAACTCCTCGATCAGCTCGGCTCGACGGGCTGCGGTGAACGAGGCAGAGACGCCGATGTGTTGCAGCTCGCCGCCGGCGTCGTACAACCCCAGCAGCATCGAACCGAGCAGCGGGGTCTCAGGAGTGGAGTTCTTGTGCGGCCGATAGCCGGCCAGCACTACATCAGCGGTGCGCGTGTGCTTGACCTTGAGCATGGTGCGACCCTTGGGGACGTACGGCGCCTCGATCGGCTTGGCCACCACGCCGTCCAACCCGGCGCCCTCGAACTGCTCGAACCACTCTCGTGCCGTCACCGGATCGGAGGTGACCGGCGTGACGAACACCGGATCTCGCGCGCCTGCCAGTGCAGACTCCAAAGCAGTGCGCCGCTGACCGAACGGCGCGTCCGTCAACGCCTCGTCGCCCAACGCCAGCAGATCGAACGCGACATAGTCGGCCGGCGTGGTTTCTGCCAGCATCTGCACCCGTGAGTCAGCCGGATGGATCCGGTCCTGAAGCCGCTCGAACTGCAGCACGGCGTCGATAGCCACGATGATCTCGCCGTCCAGCACGCAACGATCGGGGGTATTGGCGCGAATCGCCTCGACCACTTCGGGAAAGTAGCGCGTCAGCGGCTTGGTGTTGCGCGAGGCCAGCAACACCTCGTCCCCATCCCGGAACACCAGGCACCGGAAACCATCCCACTTGGGCTCTATTTGTACGTAAGGGAGCATGGCGAGCGCCTTATCCAGCGTGGTCGGCTTGGCCAGCATCGGGAGCACGGGCGGCATGACAGGCAGGTCCACGTCGACCAGCCTAGGGTCAGGGACGCTGAGCCGACAGCGCGAATCGCTGTGCGGGAGCAGCTGGAGAATGCGATCGAAGGTAAGGGTGCGTTCGGTCGGTTTCGCCGACTCGTCCACGAGAAGGGCCTTGCCGATCACTGGTACGCGTTCGCGAACGATCGGCGATGGGGTCGCGCTCGCGCTCTTCTCGCCGACCAAGGCATTCGCGTACAAGGGTTGCGAGTTGTCTGCGGCCTTGTCTGGCCGTACAGTGGACGTACAGGAGGAGTCATGGCTGACACGATCACGCGGCGCCGGAGTCGGCGGATGGAGTTGCGCACCACGGACGAGGAGCGTGCGCTGATCGATCGCGCTGTGGCGGTGGAGGGCACGGACCTGACGGAGTTCGTCGTCACCCACGCCTCGGAGGCTGCGCGCCGAGTTCTGGCCGACCGGCAGTCCTTCGAGCTCGATGCGGATGCTCTGTCGGCGTGGGAGGAGCTCAACTCCCGCCCCGCGCGTGAGTTGCCCGGGCTGGCTGCGCTGTTCCGCCGACCTTCGCCGTTCGCCGAGTGAGCTACCGCGCGCCCGAGCCTCTCCGACCGACGCATCTCGTCGACGAGTTCGAGTGCGGCTCCGTCGAACAGACTGAGTGGCTGAGGCGGTTTGCTCGTCAGTCGGCCTCGACGGGAACGACGAGGATCTTCGTCGTCACCGAGTCTGGCTCAGATCGAGTAGTCGCGTACTACGCCTGGTGTATGGCGCAGCTTGCGATCGGTGACGCTCCGGAGCGACTGCGCAAGGGTGCCGGACGGTATCCCCAGCCGGTTGCCCTGCTGGCCAGGCTCGGTGTGGATCTCACGCACGAAGGCAAGGGACTTGGCGCCGGACTCTTGATGGATGTCATCGCTCGGGTCGCCACGCTCTCCGACGAGATCGGCTGCCGTGGTCTGCTGGTGCACGCGGAGTCGCAGGCCGCTCGCGACTTCTATCTGCATTTGGTGCCGGAGTTCGAGCAGAGCCCAACCGACGAGCTGCATCTTGTCCTGATGCTCAAGGACATCCGGCGCACGCTCGGGCTGTAGGCCTCAGCGCGGGCCGAACGCCACCCTGCAACGCCCGTCCCACTTAGGCTCGAAAAGCAGTCCGCCATGCTTGGCCGGATCAGGGATGCCCGTCACCGACTTGGCCAACATCGGATCGACAGGGGCATCACGGGGAGGTCCACCCCCTAGTGCGGAGTTTGGGGAAGCTCATGTTGCCTTGATCGTGATGCCGGCCGGTTGTCGTAGATTCTGGCCATGGAAGATCGGAATGGCCGGGCGGTCCTACGGTTCACACTCAACGGCAGGCAGTACNAATTGCGTCGTGACCAGGTGGTGGAGCGGCTGGTCGAGGTTGCCCCGGAGCCGATCCGCAAGCATGCCGTGATGATCGGTGGAACCTGGTTTCCGGTGATACAGGCGTTCGAGGTCGCGACGGGCATCCCGCGCTCGGAGTTCGTCTCGAGCGCTGCCCGCCGGCATCTGCTGGCTCTGGGGTTCGAGGTCTCGGGCAAGGGTGAGCCTCGCATCGTCGTGCAGACGGATCGATCGTCGATCACACCGTCTTCGGGATCGGAACTGGTGAGGGGCTCCCGGAAAAGTTCAGGCGAGATTNGTGGGGAGTGGCATACCGAGGCCAACGTCCAGGCATCATTGGTGACCGCACTGGCCACGGAGGGGTGGCGAATCCTCTCGGTCGCCAACACGGCGACCAAAGAGCACGGGATCGACGTGATCGCCTCCCGGGACGGCCGCACAGCCGGTGTCGAGGTCAAGGGATTCCCGAGCCGCGGCTACGCCGACCCGGCTCGCGCCGGGGAGGTCAAGCGCACGAGCCCGAGCACCCAGGCAGGCCACTGGTACTCCCGGGCGGTGCTGGCCGCGATGCAGCTGCGGAGCAAGGAGCCCAGCTGGCGCAGCGTGATCACGCTCCCCGACTTCCCGCGTTACCGCGACCTGTACGCGGAGACGGCAGGCTCGCTCGCTGCGGCGCAGATCGAGGTGTGGTGGGTCGACGAGTCCGGTGCGGTGCATCGCCCGTGATTCTCCTGCGGCAGCCTCGAACCTGAACAGGTGCCGGGCTGCTCCAGAAGCCCGGGTGGTTCCAGCGGTCAGGTGACGAAGTCGATCCGATGCTCCCGGCCGTCGAACGTGAAGGTGTCACCAGTACGGCACACGCTCCGGCTTCAGCCGGCGCAATCAGTTGGGTTAGCGCTTAGGATGCGGCGAGTGTCCATCAGTCTGTGTGAGCGGAACCCGTCGGTCCAGGCTGATCGGCTGGTGGCCGAGTTGGTGCCGCCACCGCGGTTCGCCGAGGTGAGCTTTGCGTCGTACCGGCCCGACCCGGCCCGGCCGTCCCAGTCGGCTGCGGTCGAGATCCTCTCCGCTTTTGCTGCCGGCCTGGGTACGCCGACCAAGAAGCGGCGGTTCGGCAGATCCAAGACAGTGACAGATGTCGGACCGGGCGGGGTCTACCTCGATGGTGGGTACGGGGTGGGCAAGACCCACCTGTTGGCGAGCCTGTGGCACGCAGCACCTGGACCCAAGCTGTTCGCGACCTTTGTGGAGCTTACCCATCTGGTGGGGGCGCTCGGCTTCCACAACGCGGTCGCGGCGCTGTCGTCGCACACGCTGGTGTGTATCGACGAGTTCGAGCTCGACGACCCCGGTGACACGGTGCTGGTCTCCACCTTGTTGACCAGCCTGCGCGAAGCCGGTGTCAAGCTGGCAGCCACCTCCAACACGCTGCCCGGCAAGCTGNGGGAGNGAAGGTTTGCCACCGCCGACTTCCTGCGGGAGATCCAGAACCTGGCCGGCTCGTTCACCTCGGTACGGATCGATGGTGAGGACTACCGGCACCGCGGTGTGCCCGAGGCGCCACGGTCCTGCACGGCCGAGGAGTTGGCCGCTGCAGCAGCACGACCAGGCGCCAGCTTCGACCACTTCGTGGATCTGCACCGGCACCTGGCCCAGGTCCACCCCAGCAAGTACGGCGCCATGCTGGACGGGGTTGCAGCGGTATGCATCGAGGATGTCCGCACAGTCACCGACCAGGCAGTGGCGCTGCGATTGGTCGTGCTGGCCGACCGGGTCTATGACCGGGACCTGCCGGTGATCGCCACCGGCGTCAGGTTCGACCAACTATTCGCGCCCGAGCTATTGACCGGCGGTTACCGCAAGAAGTACCTGCGCGCCATCTCGCGGCTGGTCGCGTTGGCCCGTCTCGGTCAAGGTGACCCATCGGCTGACTGACCGACATCTGATCAGCATCTGGCTGTCATCTGACTGGTATGGCCGCGCCACCAGCGTTGCCGCACCAGTAGTCTCGCGGTCATGGAAATCAGCGAGCTGCTTCGTGTTCGGCCCGGCCCGGTGTCCTTGGCGGACTTCGATCCCGATGCGGCTCCCGGGTTCACCGGTGACAAGGAGGACGGGCAGAAGGCGCTGGCCGACTTGGCGGAGCCGTTGGGTGAGTTACAGGAGAAGCTCGGCGCCGACGGATATACCGGCGGTACCCGCAGCCTGCTGTTGGTCATTCAAGGGATGGACACCAGCGGCAAGGGCGGAGTACTCAAGCAGTGCGTCGGGATCTTCGACCCGGCCGGCGTGCGGATCACCTCGTTCAAGAAGCCGACACCCGAGGAGTTGCGTCACGACTTCCTGTGGCGCATCGAGAAGGCCGTGCCGGCCCACGGGCTCATCGGGATCTTCGATCGCTCCCACTACGAGGACGTGCTGATCGGCCGGGTCCGCGAGCTCGCTGTGCCTGAGGAGATCGAGCGCAGGTACGGCGCGATCAACGAGTTCGAGAAGCGCCTGGTCGACGAGGGCACCACCATCGTCAAGTGCATGCTGCACATCAGCAAGGACGAGCAACGACAGCGGCTGATCGATCGGCTCGACGATCCCACCAAGCAGTGGAAGTACAAGCCCGGCGATGTCGACGAGCGGGTGTTGTGGGACCAGTACCAGCACGCCTACGAGATCGCGATGGAGCGCTGCAACACCGAGCACGCCNCCTGGCATGTGATTCCCGCCAACCGCAAGTGGTACCGCAGTTGGGCGATCGCCTCCCTGCTGCGCGAGGCACTGGAGGGTATGAAGCTGGGCTGGCCGGTGCCTGACTACGACGTTGCCCACGAGCGAGCCCGACTCGCCGAGTCCTGACGCGCCGCGGATCGCATGACCCTCGCTGATCTGTCGCCGGTCGGACTCGCCGGCCTGGACCACACCGAACTGCGGGCCGCCCGTGGACTTGCCGCCCGTCTGCTCGCCGACGACGGCGTCACCTACACCCCACCGCCCAGCGCCGGTTCCCTGGGCTCATCACGGGCTCGCCGCTGGCGTCTGGACCCACTCCCGGCCGTGATCGAGGCCACCGAGTGGGAGCGCGTCGAGCGGGGCGTCGTGCAGCGCGTCGAGCTACACGAGGCGATCCTGGCGGATCTGTACGGGCCTAGGCGCTTGCTGAGCGCAGGCCTGATTCCCNCCGAACTGTTGTGGCGCCATGACGGGCACTTGCGCCAGGCCTGGGGTGCGCAACCTTCGCGTACGCCACGCTTGCTGATCGCGGCAACCGACCTCGGTCGCACCCAGGACGGCCAATGGCAGGTGTTCGGCGACCGGACCCAGGCACCTTCCGGCATTGGGTACGCGATGGAGAATCGGCGTGTGATCGCCCGGGTCCTGCCCGAGGCGTACCGGCAGGCCGAGCCTCGCCGGCTGTCGACGTTCTTCAATCAGCTCCGTGATGCGGTGGTGGAGGTCGCCCCGCGGGCGGTCGAGGATCCTCGTGTCGTGGTGCTCACCCCGGGCCGACACAGTGAAACCGCGTTCGACCACGCGTTCTTGGCCTCGTTGCTGGGGTTTCCGCTTGTCACCGGCACTGATCTGGTCACTCGCGACGGCCGGCTCTTCATGCGTGAACTGGACAAACTGCGCCAGGTCGACGTGCTCGTCCGTAGGGTCGATGACACCTGGTGTGATCCCCTGGAACTGCGCCCCGATTCCGAGCTGGGTGTGCCAGGGCTTCTGGAAACCGTGCGCCGGGGTGCCGTGACCATGGCCAATTCCTTCGGTGTCGGGGCTGTCGAGAGCGTCGCCTTTCACCCGCTGCTGCCGAAGCTGGCCGAGTCGGTCTTGGGTGAGACTCTGCGGCTCGGCTCGGCTCGAGCATGGTGGTGCGGTGAGCCGGCCGGGTTGTCCCATGCGCTGGCCAACCTCGACTCGATGGCGATCCGCCCACTCAGCCGCAGCGAGGGCCGTGGTGGCTACGGACCGGCGTTGAGCCAAGAGCAGGCCGACCAGTGGCGGCGTCGGATCCAGGCCGATCCGGCCGGATACGTCGCTCAGGAGGTGTTGGATCTCGACCTGACTCCGGTGGTCTCCGGTAGCGAAGTGGTCTCGCGACCGATGACCTATCGGGTGTTTTCGTTGACCAACCGGGATTCGTACACGGTGATGCCCGGTGCGCTCGGGATGGTGCTCCCCGAATCCCCGGCCAACTCCTCTGCGGAAGTCGCGCTCACCAAGGACGTCTGGGTGCGCCCGAGCCTCGACGCGGTGTTGGAGACCGAGCGCGAGCGGATCGGCCTCTGGAGCGAGGGTGTTACGGCGCGTGGCCCGTCGACGGCGATGGTGCCTCGAGCATTGGAGGACCTGTTCTGGCTCGGCCGCTACACCGAACGTGTCGAGGACAACCTGAGGCTGCTGCTGGCTTTGCACGGCCTTGACGAGGAGTTCCCGCCGACCAACTCCGGACCGGGGCAGACCGCGGTCGGAGTGCTGACTGCAGCAGTCAGGCACGTCACGGACACCCCACCTGTCGACGCGCTGGTAGCGGGTCCGGGACCAGCCGAGGAGTTGGGCTTGCTGCTGCTGGACAGCGCTCGCGTCGGCTCGGTCGCGCAGGGATTGGAGGCTTTGCGGGGATCGGCGAACTCGGTTCGCGACCAGTTGTCCGCCGATGTGTTCCTGGTGCTGGGCTCCGTCGAGCGAGCTCAAGCCGGATTGGCCGAGGAGCAAGTGGCCCAGCAACCGCAACAGGCCGCTGCCCAGATGTTGTCCGGAATGCTGGCCCTGGCCGGGATCTATGCCGACAACATGATCCGTGATGTCGGCTGGCAGCTCCTGGAAGCCGGTCGAGCACTGGAGCGGGTCATGCAGACCATCATGGTGCTCCGCGAGCTGTTCGGCCCCGAACGCGCTCCCGCCGTCGAGTATCACTTGGTCGCTGCATGCCTGATCGCCAACGAGAGCGTGCTGACGCACCGGCGCCGCTACGGAGGCGCGCAATATGCCGAGACGCTGCTGGAGCTGCTGGTCAGTGACAAGACCAATCCCCGCTCGATCGCATTCGGCATCGGCCGGCTCGCAGTAGCGCTCACCCAGTTGCCGGGCCTGGCGCGCACCTCGCGCGCATGGCGTCTGGTCGATGAGTTGAGAGAGCTGGTGGATCAGGTCAGGTCGGTCGACTTGACCCGGTCGGTTGTCGCCGATGGGGACGGGGAATCGCTGTTCAGCCGGGCCCGTCCGGAACTGATTGCCTTGACCGAGCAACTCGACAGCAGGTTGCGCGCTCTCAATGATGCGCTGGCTGATCGTTACTTCGCTCAGACTCGTGTCCCACAGCCCCTCGGAGTGCTTCGAATCGACCCCGGAGCGGGCAGGTCGGCCCTGAGAGTGGCCCCGAGAGTGGCCCTGGGCTCGGGCACGGGGCTGGGCAAGAGGCGGGAGCGCAGCCGTGAGTCGGCGGTACCGGATCACCCACCACACCAGATACTCCTACGACCAGGAGGTGACCGACAGCTACGGCATGGTGTGCGTCAGGCCCAAGCAGTTGCCGGGTCAGGAAGTGATCGAGTACGAGCTGTGGACCGACCCGGGACATGCCGACCTCGCAGCGCACCTCGATGTGGAGGCCAACGAGCTCAGCTACTTCCATGTCACCGAGCCGCACGCTGCGCTGCAGGTGAGCATGGTCAGCCTGGTGGAGGTCACCGAGATACCCAGGGACCCCATTGCCGACGCGATCGCCTGGGAGGACGCCCGGCCGGGGCTGTGCCGACCGAGCCAGGGCGCGTTGGCCACTGAGTACGCGTACGCCTCGCCGCTGGTCGATGTGGTGCCTGCGGCGCGTGACTATGCCCATCTCAGCTTCACCCCGAGCNGGGACCTCGCGACCGCAGCGCGGGATCTGATGCACCGCATTCATGCCGACTTCGCCTACCTTCCCGGCGCCACCACGATCACCACCCGGGTTCTCGACGTGCTCGAGCGACGCCAGGGAGTCTGCCAGGACTTCGCGCACCTGATGATCTCCTGCCTGCGATCGCTCGGTCTGGCGGCTCGCTATGTCAGTGGCTATCTGGCGACCGATCCGCCTCCTGGCAGGGACCGGGTCGTGGGAGCAGATGCCACTCATGCCTGGGTCGAGGTATGGATGCCCGGCTCGGGTTGGTTGGCGCTGGACCCGACCAATGATTGCGCGGTGGGTGACCGGCACATCACCGTCGCCCACGGCCGCGACTACGGGGACGTCCCGCCGGTCAAGGGCGTCATCTTCACCGAGGCGACCGGTTCCACGATGAGCGTGAGCGTCGACGTCGCGCGGTTGGATCCACCCGGATCGGTCTAGAGTTTCGGGGTGATCCCGACCGTCGCCATCACCCGCTACACCGCGCCCCTGCGTGAGGGCGGCTCACTGCCGGGGCTGGTGGAGGCATCCGACCTGGGCATCTACGTCTGCAAGTTCCGCGGTGCGGGGCAAGGTTCGCGCGTGCTGGTCGCCGAGGTCATCGTCGGTGAGCTCGCTCGCCGTCTGGGGATCGCCGTGCCCGACCTGGTCGCTCTCGATCTCACCGAGCCGATCGCCCGCTACGAGGCCGACGAAGAGGTCCAAGACCTGCTCAACGCCAGTATCGGCCTCAACCTCGGGGTGGACTTCCTTCCAGGGTCCTTCGGATTCGACAGCTCGTGCGAGCCCGATCCGGCGGTCGCCGCCCGGATCTTGTGGCTCGATGCCCTCACCGCCAATGTGGACCGCTCCTGGCGTAACCCCAACCTGTTGATGTGGGGTGGTGAGCTTTGGGCGATCGACCATGGCGCCGCTTTGTACTTCCACCACAGCTGGGGTGACCAGATCGGATCACCCGAGAGGTTCGCAGAGTCCATTGGCTCACCCGAGAGGTTCCCAGAGCCCATTGGCTCACCTGAGAGGTTCGCTGGCCAGGCCTACGACTTCGGCGACCACTGCCTGGCGCGCTACCTCGACCAGGTGTCGGCTACGGACGCCGAGCTGGCGCCGCAGATCACTCCGGCGCTGCTCGAGGAGGTGCTGGTCTTGGTCCCCGACGACTGGCTGGTCGGCCCAGGAAGCCCCGGGAGCNTCCGCGAGGCCTACCGCGATTTCCTGCTCGCTCGTGTCTCCGGTGACCGGGCATGGCTGCCGAGGCGGTCGGCCGCATGAGGGCAGATCAACTTGCTTATCAGTACGTCGTGTTGCGGGTGGTGCCGCGGGTGGACCGCGAGGAGTTCATCAACGTAGGAGTGGTGCTCTACTGCCAAGCAGCGGACTTCCTGGCGGCCGCAACCGAGGTCGCTCCCGAACGCGCTGCTGCTCTCGCACCTGGCCTCGACCTGGTAACCGTTCGCGACCATCTCGCCGCGATCGAGGCGGTTTGTCGTGGTGAGGAGAGCGCCGGCCAGGCAGCCACCAGACCGCTCGGCACCCGTTTCGGTTTCCTGTCCGCCCCACGAAGCACCGTCGTGCAACCCGGGCCGATCCACGGCGGCGTGTCGACCGATCCCGAGCAACAGCTCGAGCACCTGATGGACCAACTGGTCCGCTCACCTCGCTGAGAGAAGCCGAGAACCAGTGGCCGACAGGCCAGTGGTCATTACTAGGATTACCGGCATGACCCACTTCGATGTCGTTGTTCTTGGTGCTGGCCCCGGCGGTTATGTGGCTGCTATCCGTGCAGCCCAACTCGGTAAGTCTGTGGCGGTGATCGAGGAGAAGTATTGGGGTGGGGTCTGTCTGAACGTGGGTTGTATCCCGAGCAAAGCGCTGTTGCGTAACGCTGAGCTCGCCCACATCTTGACTCACCAGAAAGACACTTTCGGTATCGAAGGCGAAGTAACCATGAGTTTCGCTGCGACCCATGCGCGTAGCCGTGCCGTCTCCGAGCGGATGACCGGTGGTGTGCACTTCTTGATGAAGAAGAACAAGATCACCGAGATCCACGGGTGGGGAACTTTCACCGGCCCGCGGTCGATCGATGTCACGAAAGCCGACGGGACGGTCGAGCAGGTCAGCGCCGACAATGTCATCATCGCCGCCGGGGCGACCACCCGGCTCATCCCCGGGACCTCGACCAGCGAGCGTGTGGTCACCTACGAGGAGCAGATCCTCGATGCCGAGCTACCTGGCTCGATCATCATCGCCGGATCCGGCGCCATCGGTGTGGAGTTCGCCTACGTCTTGGCCAACTTCGGTGTCGATGTCACGATCGTGGAGTTCTTGGACCGGATGGTGCCCACCGAGGACGCCGAGATCTCCAAGGAGCTGGCCCGCCACTACAAGAAGCTCGGTGTGAAGGTACTGACCGGCACCAAGGTCGAGTCCATCGACGACTCCGGTGCACAGGTGCGGGTCACGGTGTCGCCGGCGGCCGGGNGAGACCAGCAGGTGCTGGAGGCCGACAAGGTGCTGCAGGCGATCGGGTTCGCTCCGCGCCTGGCCGGGTACGGCCTGGAAGCCACCGGCGTGGCCACCACCGACCGTGGCGCGATCGCCGTCGATGCTCGTGGTCGCACCAACGTCGAGGGCGTATTCGCGATCGGTGACGTTACCGGCAAGATGATGCTCGCCCATGCGGCCGAGGCAATGGGGGTACTCGCCGCGGAGACCATTGCCGGTGTCGAGGCGATGGAGATCGATTTCGACATGATCCCGCGGGCCACTTACTGTCAGCCGCAGATTGCCTCGTTCGGTTACTCCGAGCAGCAGGCCAAGGACAAGNGGTATGACGTCAAGGTCTCCAAGTTCCCGTTCTCGGCCAACGGCAAGGCATGGGGGATGGGCGAGGCTGTCGGATTCGTCAAGATCGTCGCCGACGCCGAGCACAACGAGATCCTCGGTGCTCACATGATCGGGCCCGAGGTCACCGAGATGCTGCCGGTGCTCACCTTGGCCCAGCAATGGGATCTGACCGCTGACGAGGTCGCCCGCAACATCTTCGCCCACCCGACGCTGACCGAGGCAGTCAAGGAGGCAATCCACGGGATCGCCGGCCACATGATCAACCTCTAGCAGGACGAGCTCCGACCATCATCACACCGGCTCTTGACGCCGGCGCCTCGACTCAACCGGTCTCGAAGTCGCCCGGTTGCGGTGGGGCGAGCGGCATGAACCCCTCCCGATCCGGTTTGAGATCGAGTAACGGAGTGCCGTCCATGCAATCGAGCCCGCGGACATGCAGTGTTGCGCCTTCGATACGTTCCAGGACGGCGATAGAGGTCCCGATGGGGTTGGGGCGCGCCGGGGACCGCAACGAGAACGTGCCGCGGGTGCGGCCGTCGTTGCGCGGGCTTTGCCGAAGCAGGTCGCGTCGAGAGAGATGGAGCCAGTAGAGCACCTCGATCCGCTCGTACCGCTCGATTCCGTCCAAGGCCGCCACCCAAGGCTCGAACAGCTCGATCTGGCACAACGGTCCGTCGGTTCGACCCTGCCTCGGCGTTTCGAGGCGAGAGTGCCAGGGTGTGGATGCGCCCGATGAACAGCAAACCGGCATCATTGGCCAGTGGTACCTCGGTTACGGTCTCACCGTCGCGCAGTTCGTTTTCGCGGACCATGGGTTCACCGTACTGGGACGTGGCGCTGGTCTCACTCACAGGCGTGACGATACTCCGTCGTCTCAATATGCGGATATTAATCCCGGAGAATGAGATCTCAGGTTGTGAGCAGGGCGTCCGAGCGGTGAGACTAAGAACATGATCAGCGCGGCAACCGCCCAGTTCCTCGTGACGCGACGTCACGTGGACTTCGGCCTTGCCAGCAGCATGATGTGTATGTCGGCCTGATTCACCGCCCCAGCTCTCAGCAACCCCGGGTGCGGCGCCGACGTACACGCTGACCCGCAGCGGTATGCGCGCTCGCGCCCCTCACGACGAGGATCCGAGCTCGATGACATCCGCCCCCAACACTCCGGCCCCTGCCGGCCGCGCCGCGCGCCCCCGCCCCAAGCGAGGTGAGGGACAGTGGGCTCTGGGCTACCAGGAGCCGCTCAACAAGAACGAGCAGAGCAAGAAGGACGACAATCCGCTCAACGTCCGTGAGCGGATTCTGAACATCTACTCANAGCGCGGATTCGCTTCGATCGATCCCGCCGATCTGCGTGGCCGGTTCCGCTGGATGGGTCTCTATACCCAGCGTGCCCCCGGTTTCGATGGTGGTAAGACCGCGACATTGGAAGAAGAGGAACTCGACGACGAGTTCTTCATGTTGCGGGTTCGCTCCGACGGCGCACTACTCGGGCCTGAGCACCTGCGCGCGTTGGGCAGCATCTCGGTCGATTTCGCCCGTGGCACAGCTGACATCACCGATCGGCAGAACATCCAGTACCACTGGATCGAGATAGAGAGCGTCCCCGAGATCTGGGAGCGCTTGGACGCGGTCGGGATGACCAGTCTGGAGGCCTGCGGAGACTCGCCACGGCCGTTCCTCGGTTCCCCGCTCGCCGGGGTCGCAGCCGATGAGATCATCGACGGCACTTCGGCGCTTGAGGAGATCAAGCGCCGCTACATCGGCAATCCCGACTACTCCAACCTGCCTCGCAAGTACAAGACCTCGCTGACCGGCCACCCCAGTCACGACACGGTTCCGTCGGTCAACGACGTGTCCTTCGTAGGCACCGTGCACCCTGAGCACGGCCCCGGGTTCGACCTCTGGGTCGGTGGAGGCCTCTCCACCAACCCGATGTTCGCCCAGAAACTCGGGGTCTGGATCTCGCTCGAGGAGGTGCCCGACGTCTGGGAGGCGGTGACCGCGGTCTTCCGCGACTACGGCTACCGGCGATTGCGCTCACGGGCTCGGCTGAAGTATCTGGTGGCTGACTGGGGTGTGGAGAAGTTCCGGGAGGTCATGGAGAGGGAGTACCTCGACAAGCCGCTCATCGACTGCCCCTCGCCCGAGGCGACCGGCGACGGTGGCGACCATATCGGCGTCCACCTGCAGAGGGACGGCAACTACTACATCGGTGTCACACCGGTGGTGGGACGCATCAACGGGGACACGCTGCTCAAGCTCGCCGATCTCGTCGAGGAGCACGGCGCCTCCGGGGCCCGGTTCACCGCGCAACAGAAACTTGTCATTCTCGGCGTTGCTCCTGAGCACGTCGAGGCGTTGGTCGCCGCAGCTGCCGGGATCGGCCTGGAGGCGAGGCCGTCGAACTGGCGACGCAACACCATGGCGTGCACGGGTATCGAGTACTGCAAGCTCGCGATCGTCGAAACCAAGGCCAGGGCGGCAGCGCTGATCGAAGAGCTGGAGCGCCGCATTCCCGATTTGGACGTGCCGATCAGCATCAACGTCAACGGCTGCCCGAACTCGTGTGCTCGCATTCAGGTCGCCGACATCGGTTTGAAAGGCCAGTTGGCCATGCACGACGGTGAGCAGGTAGAGGGCTTCCAGGTGCACCTGGGTGGCGGTTACGGGTTGACCGGCAACTTCGGCCGCAAACTCCGCGCTCACAAGGTCACCAGCGTCGGCCTGGACGACTACGTCGAGAACGTGGTCCGCAGTTACCTCGCCGAGCGCNTCCCCGGAGAATCTTTCCAGGCATGGGTACAGCGTGCCGAGGACGAGCCGCTGCGCGGTGAGCGGGCTTTGGAGGTGACGGCATGAGCGGCCGCTCGGTGCCGATGCACTGCCCCTACTGTGCCGATGAGGACCTCTGGCCGCACGGTGAGACCCACGGACAGTGGGAGTGCCGGTCCTGCCGGCGGGCTTTTGCGCTGTCCTACATCGGGATGTTGCGCCCCGATGCGCGTCAGACAGTAGGCGCATCATGACCGCGGCAACTGCGCGCGCTGCATTCGACTACCGCGGAGCACACACCACCGGACGTAGCGAGGAAGAGCTTCAAGATCTGGTGCGGCACGCCGGTGCGGAGCTGGAGCTGGCCCCGGCCGAGATCATCTTGGAGTGGTCGGTAGCCACCTTCGGAGAGCGGTTTTGCGTGACCTCGTCGATGGGCGATGCAGTGCTGGCCCACTTGGCTGCCAAAGTCGCGCCTGGGATCGACGTGGTCTTCCTCGATACCGGTTATCACTTCGCAGAAACCATCGGCACCCGTGATGCGGTCGCGGCCACCTTGCCGGTCAACCTGATCACGATCACGCCGGTCCA
This sequence comes from Nocardioidaceae bacterium, assembly GCA_013693815.1. Lineage (GTDB taxonomy): Bacteria > Actinomycetota > Actinomycetes > Propionibacteriales > Nocardioidaceae > SSC3. Next base: position 2,244,533 of record CP059259.1, on the reverse strand, counting down.
AAGCGTGGCTGAGCAGGATGCTCAGTACGGGCCGGACCTGTACGCCCGCGACCCGGACAAGTGCTGTGCGTTGCGCAAAGTCCGGCCGCTGGCCGAGTCGCTCTCGCACTACGACGCCTGGGCCACCGGTCTACGTCGGGCCGAGACCCACAACCGGGTGATCGCGCCGGTCATCGGATGGGATGCGGGCAAGCGCAAGGTCAAAGTGTCGCCGCTGGCTCGGTGGAGCGATGAACAGGTGGAGCGCTATGTCGCCGAGAACGGCGTACTGGTCAACCCGCTGCAGTACGACGGCTACCCGAGCATCGGATGCTGGCCGTGCACGCGTCGCGTCGCGCCCGGTGAAGACCCACGCAGCGGACGCTGGGCGGGCATGGCCAAGACCGAGTGCGGCATCCACGTCTGACCTTCCTCACGACCACGACTTACGAGTCTGAGCCACGATTCGATTTCCACCCGCAAGGAGGAGGCCGTCATGACAGCCCCGCGCTTATCGCACTTGCCCACGGCAGCCGTGATCCGCGTTCGGCGAGCGCGATTAAGTCCCTGGTTGATCAAGTGCGCCGGCAACAACCGGACTTGAGGATCCAATCCGCGTTCCTCGATCACAACAAACCCGACCTGGCGACGGTGACACGCAAGCTCGTCCGGGCCGGCCACGACGAGATCGTGGTTGTCCCGCTCCTGCTGAACCAGGCCTATCACGCCGAGGTCGATGTTCCCGCTGCCGTGGCCGCGGTTGCTGCTGCCCATCCCGGCATCGAAGTCCGAGCTACCCCGGTACTCGGATCGCAGCCGGCGTTGCTGGGTGTCTTGGACCACCGGATGCGCGATGCTTTGTGGCGCGTGCGTTGCCGGGAGCTGGACGGGCTGGTGTTGGCTGCTGCCGGCACCTCCGACGCGCTGGCGATCTCGCAGATCGCCCGCCTGGGCAGGCTGTGGNGGGCGCATCACAAGCTCCCGGTCGTGACAGCCTATGCGTCCACGGCTTCACCCTCCACAGGTGAGGCTGTGCGCCAGCTGCGCGCTGAGGGACGCCGCAACATCGCGGTCGGATCCTTGTTCCTGGCGCCTGGTCGGCTCCTGGATCGAGCGACAGAGCTTGCCCTGGAAGCCGGTGCGCTCGCCGTCGCCGATCCGCTCGGCGCCCACCCGGACCTGGCGCGCATGGTGTTGGCGCGTTACGCCGTCGGGGCAGTCGAGTTGGTCCCGGTCTAACCGTAAGAGGCCGCAACCTCCAAGACCGATCGATCGCGTGACTGCGCCGGCCACTAGGCTGGCGCAATGACCCTCGACCCTGCTGATGACCCCGCCGCTGCCACTGTGACCGATGGCATGGCCGCCTCTACTGCCAGGGCCACCATCGCCTACGACGCCGCCTTGCAGGTGATCGCTTCGGTAGAGCCCCGGATCGCCGAGGCCACCAGGCAGGAGCTGGTCGACCAGCGGTCGTCGCTGAAGCTGATTGCCTCGGAGAACTATGCTTCCCTGGCCGTGCTGTTGACGATGGGCACCTGGTTCAGCGACAAGTACGCCGAGGGCACGGTCGGGCACCGCTTCTACGCCGGTTGCCAGAACGTCGACACCGTCGAGGCGCTTGCCGCTGAGCACGCGCGGGAGCTCTTCGGCGCCGAGTATGCCTACGCTCAGCCACACTCGGGCATCGACGCCAACCTGGTCGCTTTCTGGTCGATCCTGGCCCACCGGGTCGAGGGCCCGGCGTTGCAGCGGTACCAGGCCAAGAACATCAACGAGCTGTCCGAAGCCGACTGGGAGGAGCTCCGCCACGAGTTCGGCAACCAGCGGATGCTCGGCATGTCCTTGGACGCCGGCGGGCATCTCACCCACGGTTTCCGCCCCAACATCAGCGGCAAGATGTTCCACCAGCGTTCCTACGGGACCGATCCGGAGACGGGTCTGCTGGACTACGACGCTCTTGCCGCTCAAGCTCGCGAGTTCAAGCCGATGATCCTGGTCGCCGGCTATTCCGCCTACCCGCGCCGGGTGGATTTCGCCAAGATGCGGGAGATCGCCGATGAGGTCGGCGCCACCTTGATGGTGGACATGGCCCACTTCGCGGGTCTGGTCGCAGGCAAGGTGTTCACCGGCAACGAGGATCCGGTGCCGTATGCGCACATCGTCACCACCACGACCCACAAATCCCTGCGCGGCCCCCGCGGCGGCCTGGTGCTCGCCACCGGGGAGTTCGCGCCGTCGGTGGACCGCGGTTGCCCGATGGTGCTGGGCGGGCCGCTCTCCCATGTGATGGCCGCCAAGGCCGTTGCTTTGGCCGAGGCGCGTCAACCGGCCTTCGCGAGTTACGCCCAGCAAGTCGCCGACAACGCCAAGTCGCTGGCCGAAGGATTCCTCAAGCGCGGGGCACGCCTGGTCACCGGCGGCACCGACAACCACATCGTGCTGCTGGACGTCAGCTCATTCGGGCTCACCGGTCGCCAGGCTGAATCAGCACTGCTGGAGGCCGGTGTGGTGACCAACCGCAACTCGATCCCCGCCGACCCCAACGGCGCCTGGTACACCTCGGGTATCCGGGTAGGCACGCCTGCGTTGACCAGCCGCGGCTTCGGTCACGACGAGTTCGACACTGTCGCAGAGCTGATGGTCGAGGTGCTTTCCAACACCACGCCGGGAACGACGTCGGCCGGTGCTCCATCGCAAGCCTCGTACGTGCTGGCCGACGGCATCGCGGACAAGACCAAAGCCCGGGCAGCGGAGCTGCTAGACAAGCACNCCCTCTACCCGGGTTTGGACCTGGCGTAGCGGTTTCGATACGCCGCTCGCGCAGGCAACAGTTAGCCCTGAGTGGCCACCTCGAGAGATGCGGCATCCTCGCCGTCACCAAAGAGCATGGCATAGGTCGCGCCGGCGATAAGGCCGCCCGCGGCCGGGATCAAGATGAACAGCCACAACTGCGCGATCGCGTCGCCGCCGGCGAACAGTGCCGGGCCGATCGACCGGGCCGGGTTCACCGAGGTGTTGCTGACCGGGATGCTGATCAGGTGGATCAAGGTCAGCGACAGACCGATCCCCAAAGGCGCGAATCCCTTGGGTGCGCGGGTGTCGGTGGTTCCCAGGATCACGTAGAGGAAGATCGCGGTCAGGACCAGCTCGATGATCAGCACCGCCGCCAGCGTGTAGCCGTCGGGNGAGCGGTCGCCGTACCCGTTGCTGGCGAAACCGTCACTGGCCTTGAATCCGTCCTTGCCGCTCGCGATGGCGAACAGCACTGCCGCAGCAGCGATCGCCGCGATCACCTGGGTGACGATGTAACTGCCCACGTCTTTCCACTCGAACCGCTTGGCAGCGGCGAGCCCGAGTGTCACCGCTGGGTTGAAGTGGCCCCCGGAGATATGGCCGACGGCGTAGGCCATCACCAGAACCGTCAGGCCGAAGGCGAGCGCGACGCCCAACCAGCCGACGTTGTGCGAGGCGAGCACCGCGGTGCCACAGCCGCCGAAGACCAGAACGAAGGTCCCGAGGAACTCCGCCGAGAGGCGTTGGGTCAAGGAATGCATCGTTGCCATCCTTTCCTAGGCGTCCGACGGTGGATGGTTGATGCCGGACCTACCTATAGTGAACTGGGATCTCGCCGGATCCTCGGCGCAACGCCGAACCGCCCACATCGGGCCGAGTGAGCCGAACCCACTAGTTTGGAGTCAGTGTCAGGCTGAGCTTCGCCGCTATCGCGGCTGGTTGGATCCTGAGCATTCGGTGTCTGGCTCATAGATTGGGTGTCGCCTTTGCGCTGACGGTCATAGGTTTTGCCGGCATCGGGTGTGAAGGACCGGCCGGCGTGACTTGATAGGAGCGTGGCAACCGCCCCCACTGAGATGTGTCCGCCGACCGGCCCAACCGTCCAGATCACTGATCAGGTGAAGAGGAGGCAACCACCATGGTTGTTGTTGGCGCTGATGTTCACAAGCAGACCCACACGTTTGTCGCGGTCGACGAAGTCGGCCGGGAGTTGGGGCACAAGACGTTCCCGGCGACCACGCCGGGCCATCAGGATGCGGTCCGGTGGGCTCGCAAGCAGTTCGGCCGGGACCTGCAGTGGGCAATCGAGGACTGCCGCCACCTGTCGGCCCGGCTGGAACGGGACCTGCTCATCAACGGCGAGTCGGTGGTGCGGGTACCACCGAAGATGATGGCCGAGCAGCGCCGGGTTGCCCGCACGCGCGGGAAGTCTGACCCCATCGATGCCCTGGCGGTAGCCCGGGCTGCGCAGCGGGAGCCAGGACTTCCGATGGCGTCTCATGACGAGGTCTCGCGGGAGTTGAAGTTGCTGGTCGACCGGCGTGATGACCTGGTCAAACACCGCACCGCCACGATCAACCGGCTGTTGTGGCGGGTCCATGAACTCGATCCTGACTGGGCACCCCGGCCCGGTCCTTAGATGTCGCCAAGCAGCAGGACCTGCTCGCCGCACGGCTCCTAGGCGTGCCGGGGATCGTGGCCGAGCTGGCTCGTGACGAGCTGGCCGACGTCGTCGGCCTGACGGCTCGGGTCAACGACCTCCAACGGCGCATCAAGAGCCTTGTCGAGGCCACTGCGCCGACGTTGCTGGCGATGCCCGGCGTCGGCGTGCTCACCGCTGCCAAGCTCGTTGGTGAAACCGCGGGGTGACCCGGTTCAAGTCCGAAGCCGCGTTCGCCCGCCACGCCGGCATCGCGCCCATCCCGGTCTGGTCGGGCAACACCACCGGCCGCGTCCGGCTCACCCGATCCGGCAACAGGCAGCTCAACGCCGCCATCCACCGCATCGCCGTCACCCAGATCCGCCTCGACGGCCTCGGCCGCGCCTACTACGAGAAGAAGAAGACCGAAGGGATGTCCACCCCGAAGCCCTGCGCTGCCTCAAACGCCACCTCGCCCGCATCGTCTTCAACCACCTCCACACCGACCACCAAGCCCGCGCCGCGACTTGCCTTCCGGCCGCGGCTTGACATAGGAGAAACCCATGGCCGACCCCGACAACGCCCCGTGGTGGGTGACGGCCAAGAACACGACGTGGCGGATCGTGGTGTCGACAGTAGGCATCTGTTTTCGCAACCGAGTGACTGGGCTGGCTGCCGAAGTCGCTTTCTTCGCGTTGCTGTCGCTGCCACCGCTGATCTTCGGGCTGGCCGGCTCGATCGGCTACATCTTCAACCGGATCAGCGACGACCAGGTCGCCGAGTTCAAGGCCAACGTGATCGAGTTGGCGCTACAGGCATTCACCCAGGAGACCGTCGACAAGATCATCGAGCCGACGCTGAACGATGTGTTGGCCGGTCCGCGCTTCGACGTGATCTCGATCGGCTTCGTGCTCGCGTTGTGGTCCGGCTCGCGGGCGCTGCACGTCATCGTGGACACCATCACGATCATGTACGGCTTGGCCGGTCATCGCGGGATCATCCGAGGCCGCCTGCTGTCGTTCGCCATGTACGTGCTGGGGCTCCTCATCGGCATCGTCGTGTTGCCGCTTGTGCTGACCGGCCCACGGCTGCTGGATGAGTGGATACCGGAACGGTTCGACTGGCTGGTATCGCTCTACTGGCCGTTCGTGCTGGTTGTCGGGGTGTTGTTCCTGGCGATGCTCTATCACGTCTCGGTGCCGGTGCGGACCTCCTGGCGGTACAACCTGCCCGGTGCTGTCCTGACGATCCTGGTCTGGCTGTTCGGCTCGTACGTGTTGCGCTCGGTGTTGCTGGTGACGGCTGCGGAATCCACCTCGATCTACGGCCCGCTCGCCGCCCCGATCGCGCTGATGCTGTGGCTCTATCTGGTCTCGATCGCGGTGCTGATCGGCGCCGCGCTGAATGCCTCCTTCGACCAGATCTGGCCGGAAGTCAGCACCAGGCAGGCTCGGGGAGACAGCGACACGCTGAATCCGATTCCCGATACCGAGCCACCCGGTGGGCAGCCGCGTGGAAGCATGGGCCCGGACACTTCGTAGAGACCGGATACAGCGTGAGAAGGGCATTCATGGGCAACGTCAGCCTGCCGACGCCAGTTGCGCTCGCCGTGGGCGCACTGTGCTTGGTCGGGGGCTATCTCGTCGGGACGGTGGCAGGTCCTGATGCTCCCGACCGGACTACCGCCGAGGTCGTCAGCTACGACGCGGCTACCCAGCAGCTGTGCCTGGGCGGTGAGGGCGTCGAAGGTCACCCCGGTGTCGCCGACGGTCAGCTGTGTGGAGTGTGGCGTCGCTCGGCCGGCTCGGTCACGCCGAAGCCTGGAGACGACTTCAGATTCGTGTCCATGGTGTCCAGCAGTGGCAGCGACTCAGCTGTCAACATCTACGGCGACGTGTCCCGCAAGTCGTGAGCACCCGCAATGCCTGAGCCCGTCGAGAACACGCGCGCGATCCGCTTCCCGAGCGGGTCAGGTCGCCATGGTGGATCCTGAGCAGGCGATTCCTGCTCGCGGTCGGGATTCTCGCCCTCAGCGTGGTCATCGTCTACCTCGACCGTGACGGTTACTACGACGCCAATGACACCGCAGGGAATCACCGGATCGGGTTGTTGGACGCGTTGTACTACTCGACGGTGACGCTGAGCACCACCGGCTACGGCGACATCACGCCGCTTTCCGGCTCGGCCCGGCTGATCAACGTATTGCTGATCACGCCGTTGCGCATCGCGTTCCTGGCGCTGTTGATCGGCACCACCTTGGAGGTCCTTGCCACGCAGGGCCGATACAACTTCCGGGTCGCCCGATGGAGGAGAACCATGGAGCACCACACTGTCGTGATCGGGTACGGCACCAAGGGCCGTAGCGCGATCGCGCTATTGGCGAAGAACGGCGTGACCAAGGACCACATCGTCGTGGTGGATCCGTCCCCGGCCGGACAGAACGAGGCCAATGCCGATGGCCTGACCGTCGTCGCAGGTGACGCCACTCGACGTGAGGTGCTCCGGCGGGCAGGCGTGGCCCGGGCCAAGCAGGTCATCATCACCACCGACCGGGACGACTCCACGGTGCTCGCGACCCTGAACGTCCGTGCGCTGAACAGCAATGCCTACATCGTTGCCTCGGTGCGCGAGGAGAACAACGTGCAGCTCGTACGGCAAAGCGGCGCGGACTCGGTGATCACCTCGTCGTCCTCGGTCGGCCGACTGATCGGGTTGTCCTCGCTGAGCCCGGCACTGGGTGAGGTGATGGAGGACTTGCTGTCGGCCGGCGAGGGCCTGGAGGTGGCTGAGCGCGACCTGCTGGTCACCGAGGTCGGCAAGGAACCGCAGCGACTTCCCGACCAGGTCATCGCGGTGTTGCGCGACGGTGAGGTGTTCCGCTACTACGACCCGGCGGTGACCCAGCTGTCTCGAGGCGACCGGCTCGTCGTGGTACGACCGTCGGAGGAGCTGCCGTGGGCGCCCCGACCGGGAACCCACGGTGAGCGCACCAGCGACGAGGAAGATTGAGCGAGCGTTTCGGCCTGACCTGGCCGGGCAAGGAGGAGGCCAGGCAACGAGGCTTGACACCGGCCTCGGATGCAGTTGTCCCCGGCTGCACCAAGACGTTCGATCAGGCCGGCCATGTGCTCGTCGAGGGTGACAACCTCGAGGTGCTCAAACTCCTGCAGCCGGCCTACGCCGATCGCGTCGGTCTGATCTACATCGACCCGCCGTACAACACCGGCAACGACTTCGTCTACGACGACGATCTCACCGATCCGTTGGGCGCGTATCTTCAGCGCACCGGGCAGCTGGACGACTCCGGGCGCAGGACCTCGTCCTCTGTTGAGACCTCTGGCCGTGGGCACAGCAGATGGCTGTCGATGATCTATCCACGGCTGCTGCTGGGGCGTGCGCTGTTGACGCAGCAGGGGGCGATCTTCGTCTCCATCGACGAGCACGAGGTCGCCCACCTGAGACTGGTGCTCGACGAGGTGTTCGGCCAGGAGAACTTCATCGCTCAACTCGCGGTGAGTCTGAACCCCAAAGGCCGTCAGTTGGGCCGGTTCTTCGCCACTTCGCACGAGTACCTGCTCGTTTATGCCCGCGACATCGAGCTGTGCGCTCTCCAACCCGCTAGCGCCGACGATGTCGATGCCGGCGATTTCCCGTTGTACGACGAAGCGCGCGGCCTGCACCACCGGCTGCTGCCGCTGCGCAATACCAACAAGAAGTTCAACCCCAGCACTGCCCCCACAATGGCATTCGCGGTGTATGGCGACCCGGAATCGGGCCGAGTGGCAGTAGAGCCATTCCCGGGCGCGGTGGAGATCTGGCCCGTTTTCGGCGACGCGTCTGCGGCAGTGTGGCGCTGGTCGGCAACCAAGATCGCGGATCAGGCCGAGGATCTGGTGTGCCGCCTGGTGCGCGGTCGAGCTGGACAGCGGGTCGATGTCTTCCAGAAGGACTGGCTGGCGCCGGGGCGCACCAAGAAACTCAAAACCATCTGGACTGCCGAGGAGGCCGGTACCACCGATCAAGCGGTGGCCGAGGTCAAAGAGCGGATCGGACCGATCTTCGAGACCCCGAAGCCGCTCAAGTTGATGCGAAGGATTCTGGCCACCATGCCCGAGGACATCATGGTGGTGGATTTCTTCGCCGGAAGCGGCACCATGGCCGAGGCCGTGCTGGGCGCCAATGCAGATGATGGCGGCACGCGGCGGTTCGTATGCGTGAACCTGCCCGAGCCGACGCTTTCGGGCTCGGCCGCGCGTGCCGCCGGTTTCACCGAGGTCTCCCAGATCATGCTCACCAGATTGAGCCGGCGCACTGCTCACCAGCCCGAAGACCCGGTCCGGCACTTCCGCCTTGCAGCCAGCGCGTTCAACCACAGCGATGACCAGGAACGCACTCTGGTCAGGGACCCGGATGACGGGGTCGTCGCAGAGCTCCTTGCAGCCGAGGGAGTCGGCCTGCACGAGCCCTGGCAGCGGATTCGACTCGGTGATGTCGAGGTGGTGCTAGCGGCTGGGGTGGCGGTCGTGCTCAGTCTGGAACTCGATGCCGGGTCGGTTGCCTCGGCCATTGCGTTGGCACCTCGCACGTTGGTGTTCTTGGAAGATGCCTTCGCCGGCGCAGATGCGCTGAAGCTGAACGCGATCGAGCAGGGCCGGTATGCCGGCGTGTTGGTGCGGACGCGCTGATGGGAGACCTACAGTTCCGGTTCGATGCGGAGCTTCCGTATCAGCGGGCCGCCATCGACGCCGTGCTGACGGCGGCTACAGCGACCGATCCGCCGGACCAACTCAGCATCGAGATGGAGACCGGCACCGGCAAGACCTACGTCTACTTGCGTACCATCGCCGACCTGCACAAGCGTTATGGATGGAGCCGTTTCGTCATCGTGGTGCCGAGTGTCGCGATTCGTGAGGGAGTGCTCTCCAGCGCCCGGCAGCTACGGGAGCACTTCAAGCAGCTGTACGACGGGCTCGTCCTGAGCCTGCTCAGCTACGACGGAGCCAGGCCACACCGGGTTCGCGAGTTCGCCACCGGCGGGGACTACAGGTACTGCTGATCAACATCGACTCCTTCGCCAAGGACACCAATCTGATCCACCGGCGCGCCGATATCCTCGGTGGCCACGCACCGCTGGAGCTGTTGCAGGAGGCCGAGCCGGTCGTAGTCCTCGATGAGCCGCAGCACCTGGAGACTCCACTGCGACGGGAGGCGGTCGAGTCCCTCAAGCCGCGGCTGGTGCTGCGTTACTCGGCCACGCATCGCTCTGCGCCGAATCTCGTCTATCGGCTGACCCCGGTCGATGCCTACGATCTGCGGCTGGTCAAACGCATCGGTGTCTTGTCGGTCAGCGCCGCTGACCAGGGACCTCGCCTGATGTCGGTCAATGCCACGTCGCGATCGGTCACCGCGCGAGTGTCGGTGGGAGGAACGGTCCAGGAGGTGCGCACCGGAAGCGTCGTGGTCTCGCCGGGCCGTCCTGATCGAGTCGTTGCCGAGATCGGGGCCGTGCCCGAGGTCCTCCGCTTCAGTGACGGAACCATGCTCGACCTGGAAGACACCTACCGGCTGCAGATCCATGCTGCTGTGGAGACCCATCTGGAGAAGGAGCTTCAGCTGCACGCCCTGGCGGCGAGGGGCACACTGGGTGAGGGAGCCTGGCTCAAACCGCTCACGCTCTTCTTCGTCGACCGGGTTGCTCACTACGCTCCTGCCGACGGTGTGGCACGCCGGCTTTTCGAGGCGGCGTTCACCGACCTGGCCGCACAGCCTCGGTACGCCGATCTCGATCTGCCTGCTACAGCCGACGTCCACGACGGCTACTTCGCCACCACTGCCCGTGGGGTGCCCAAAGATGTGCGAGCAGGCGCTGCCGGTAAGGAGGAAACAGCTGCGTTCGAGCGGATCATGAGAAGCAAGGAGCGGTTGCTCACCTTTGCCGAGCCGCTGCGTTTCATCTTCAGCCACTCGGCGCTTTCGGAGGGCTGGGACAATCCCAACGTCTTCACGATCTGCCACCTGCAGTCCGGTTCCTCCGAGCTCCGACGGCGCCAGCAGGTCGGCCGTGGTTTGCGGCTCCCAGTCTTGACCGACGGAACTCGGTGCCACCTGCCTGAGGTGAACATCCTGACCGTAGTGGCGGGTGAGTCGTTCAGCGTGTTCGCGGCAGGATTGCAACGGGACATCGAAAAGGAGACCGGCGTTTCCTTCTCCGGACGCATCGAGAGGTTCGCCAAACCGCGGGAGGCGGCACCGGCGGTCGCGCAGAAGATACCGAGCACCCCGAAGCCGTTCGCTTTCGACACTGATGACCTGATCGATGCTGCAGTGGTCCGGATCGAGGCAGTCCTGGCTGAACCGGCAACGAGCATGAGGAGGGTGAACTCACCATGCTGGAGCTGACCGAACAAGGTATTGCTGGCGGCGTCACTCGTGAAGTACCCCAGGACCAACACAACGCCCTCAGCGGGGAGCTCTTACGGTCCGTCTGGTTCCGTACTTGTGCGACACCCTGCCGTTGGCCCGCTCCACCATCGTCAGGATCGTCAATCGCACCGGGCTGACCACCGCACCTGTGACGGTGGCCGCGCAGCTGACACAGGCATGCCGAACGGTGCTCTGTCAGTTCACCGAGCCCAGGGAGCTGTCAGAACGCTGAGGTGTTCATGAGGCACTTTCCCGCCGTATACCAGGGACCGTGCGGCCTAGGCTCGGTCCATGAGCACCCTGATCCACACTCCTGCCCGCCTCACGACTGGTTGGTATACCCCGCCGGACTGCGACTTGGCTGAGTTCCGCCGGCTTGTCGAGGTCCGGACACGGGCCTCGGACTACCCACATGCCAGCACGGTCGTACAGAACGTCTTGATCTACGGCCCGGAGCTGGTCACTGCGGCGAGCGAGCCGGCCACTCGCCGCGAGATCCAGGCAGAGTTGGCCAAGGCACTGCTCGACGGACCTGGGGTCGTGGTCTTCCAGCAGGCGTTCGACCCTGTGGTCGTCGATGCGGCCACTGCCGCATTTCGGCGGCTAATCGACGCTCAGAACGTCTCCGGTGTCGCGGTCGGTGATCATTTCGCCGTACCGGGTGCCAACGACCGGATCTGGGGAGCGCTGGACAAGCTCGCGGTAGCCGAGCCGGCGACGTTCGCGGACTACTACGCCAACGATGTGCTCGCCTTGATCAGCGAGGCCTGGCTCGGGCCGAATTACCGGATCACCTCTCAGGTCAACGTCGTCAACCCTGGTGGACAGGCTCAAGTCGCGCATCGTGACTACCACCTGGGCTTCATGGACCGGGCTCGAGCCCAGTCCTACCCGGCCCAGGTGCATGCAGTCTCGCCTGCGCTCACCCTGCAGGGCGCTGTCGCGCACGTCGACATGCCTGTCGAGACCGGTCCGACGCTGTTCTTGCCGCACTCGCAGAAGTACGGCCCGGGTTACGTCGCATACCACGACCCGGAGTTCACCGCCTATTTCGACCAGCACTACGTGCAGCTGCCGCTCGACAAGGGGGATGCGGTCTTCTTCAACCCGGCCCTGTTCCACGGAGCCGGCACCAACCGCACCACCGGTGTCCGCAGGATGGCCAACCTGCTCCAGGTGTCCTCGGCTTTCGGCCGGGCAATGGAGGCGGTGGACACCACCGCGATGTGCAAGGTCATCTACCCGGTGCTGCGCGAGCGCAAGCGCGCGGGCTGCGACCTAGGCATGGTCGCCAATATCATCGCTGCGGCCGCTGAAGGCTATGCCTTCCCGACCAACCTCGACCTCGATCAGCCGATCGGCACGATGGCGCCTCCGAGCCAGGCCGATCTGCTCGCTCTGGCGCTCGACGAGGACTGGGATCAGGCGAGCTTGGTCGAGGCGCTGGACGCGCAACAGGATCGTCGAACCTCACGCGCTGCCCAATGACGTCGCCCGTGACGGGGCCAGCGATGCCGGCTCGTTGAAACGAGTCACCACTTGGACCTGCGAGGGAATGCTCACCGGNCTTCCCGGGAGCAACCCACCGGACTGCAACAGCGCCTGGCAGGCACACCGTAGATCCGCCCTGAGGTCGTGATGCAGTACCGCGGTGAGCTGACCAGCGCGGAGTAACGCCCGGTTGTCGGTGTCGAGATCGTGCGCGATGAAAGCAGCCGGTAGGTGTTTGGCGAATGCGGCCAGGATCGCCCTGTTGCCGCCGCCGATCGAGTAGACGGCGTCGATATCGCAGTGATCACCCAACACATCGCGGACCGCTGCCTCCATCGAGTCGTCGAGCCCGTCGGTGTCGGTGACTCGAAGGATCTCGCGGGTAGGATCGAGTCGAGTAAAAGTCTCGACGAAGCCGCGGGCACGTTCTTCCTCACCCCGAAACGTCGAGCTGCTCAATGTCACCAGCACCGCTCCGACGGCGGGTCGCCAGTGCTGGATGAGGTAGGCGGCAGTTGCGCCCGCGGCGGCGTTGTCGACTCCTACATAGCTGACTCGCGGGCTGTCACTGACATCGGTGACAAAGGTCGTGGTCGGGATCCCGGAGTCGGCCAGGCGCTGGATCGCAGCTGCTACGAGTGGATGGTCGGGTGCTTTCAGGATCACGCCATGGGACCGCCGTCCGACGATGCCGTCGAGCAACTCTGCGGCAGCCTTGGGGTCGCTGTGCTCGGTCAGGGAGAACCTTGCTCGCGCCAGCGCCGGCCGGAGGCCGCTCAGCTCCGCTTCCAGCGCGNNTCGGCATTCCTGGGCGAACCTGTCGGGTGCCTGCATCACCAGGTCGAGGATCACCGGCCGGCCGGACAGGTGCAGTTGGGAGCGTTGCCGTCGGAGTTCCTCGATCGCGCGTCGTACCTGGGCGACCGTCTCCGGGCGCACTCCATGGCGACCATGCAGCACCCGGTCCACAGTGGCGCGGCTCAGCCCCGACTGGTCGGCGATATCGGTGACTCGAAACTCACGGCGGGCTGCCATGAGGGCACGTTAGTACGGCTCGGGTACAGCCGGGTGACCTCAGCCTCAGGTACCGCAGGTCGGCACCACAGGCCGATGTGGCCACTGCGAGTCGAGACCAGGCTGTCACCATGACGATCCTTCTCTCGGACCCGCGCTTGATCGCTGTGCCCGTCGCCGACAACGACGAGCCTCTCGTGCGCCTCGGACCGGATTTCGGGCCGGCCCGAGCCCTGGTGCGTCTCGGCCTTGCGGCTCGGCTGGAGCAGGCGCGCAACCGGTTGCCGGTGGGCATCGGCATGCTCGTGGTCGAGGGATACCGCACGCCTGCAGCGCAACAGGCGATCATCGACCAGTACAGCGCGGATCTGCGCCGGCGACACCCCCAGGCTCGGCACGCTGAGATCGAGCAGCTGACCAGCAGGTTCGTGGCACCGCTGGAGGTGGCGCCGCACGTTGCGGGCGCAGCGGTGGACCTCACCCTGTTCGATGTCTGTGGGGACGAACTCGACATGGGGACACCTGTCGACGCGACACCCGAGGCATCACAGGGCCGCTGCTACTTCGCAGCCGGTGATATCTCACCCGATGCGCGGGCTCACCGGGACCTGCTCGCCGCGGCTCTCGGCGCCGCTGGACTGGTCAATTACCCGACCGAGTGGTGGCACTGGTCCTATGGCGACCGCTACTGGGCACTACTCAGTGGCGAGCCAGCAGCAATCTACGGACCGGTCGCTATGCCGAGCACATCGTGGGAGCTGGCCAGGCAGGGCGTCGCATGACGGCCGTTGTCACTCTGGAACGGGCGACAACCCGGCCGAGGTTGACAGTCGACTTGGGCGCGGTAACTGCGAACGTACGTACGATCCGGGCCCACACCCCCGGTGAGGTGATGGCAGTGGTCAAGGCCGATGGCTTCGGGCACGGGATGAGCGACCTTGCCGCTGCGGCTTCGGCCGGTGGCGCCACGCGGTTCGGCGTCGCCACCATCGACGAGGCGCTGGCGCTACGGATAGCCGGTTTCGAGCAGCGCGTGCTGGCCTGGCTCAATCCGGTCGATGCCGACTTCACCGAAGCGGCCTGTGCCGACATCGAGCTTGCCGTCCCAACCCGTGAGCATCTTGAGGCGATCGTCGCCACCGGATTCCACAGCCGCATCCATCTCCAGCTCGACACCGGGATGGCCCGGGACGGCGCCTCGCCCGCCGATTGGGCGTTGTTGTGCCGGGCTGCCCGCCGCGCCGAGCTCGACGGTTCCGTACGGGTCGTGGGCGTGATGGGCCACCTGGCCTGCGCGGCTGAGCCGGGTCACCCGGCCAATGAGATCGGCAGGACCCGGTTCGGTTGGGGCGTGCAGGTCGCTCGTGCCGCCGGGTTGCGGCCGGCCGACCGTCACCTCGCGGCGACGGCAGCAACACTGACCGATCCGCGCAGCCACCACACCATGAGCCGGATCGGTGCCGGCTTGGTGGGGATCGACGAGTCGGGTTCGGGCCGCTTGAATGGAGCATTGATGCTGACCGCCCCGCTGGTGACGGTGCGCGAGGTGCGAGCCGGAACCNCCGTCGGCTACGGCCACACCTGGACCGCGCCTCGTCGCACCCGGTTGGGCCTGATCCCGCTCGGCTACGCTGACGGCCTGCCGCGTAGTGCGAGCAACAAAGCACAGGTCCAGGTCGATGGAGTACGCCGCCCTTTGGTGGGGCGCATCTCGATGGATATGGCCGTGGTCGATCTCGGACCGGATTTCGGAGGCTCGGTGGGGGCCCCTAAAACCACTGAGGTCGTGACGATCTTCGGTCCCGGTACGGCTGGGGAGCCCACGGTCGCTGACTGGGCGAGATGGGCCGACACCTTGGAACACGAGATCGTGACCGGACTCGGCGATCGCGTTGATCGCGAGGTGGTGGCGAGGTGAGCCGACCACTAGTTGCGGTCCTCGGAGGGGGAGCCAACCCGGAACACGAGGTGTCGTTGGCATCAGCGGCGGGAATCGGACAGGCACTGACAGCCTCTGGCTATCGAGTCGAGCGGCTGACAGTCGAACGAGACGGCAGCTGGAGCGACTCTGCTGGTGAACGGTTGATGTTCAGCGCAGCGGTCGATCTGCTGGCATCCTGCGCCGTGGTGTTTCCAGCCGTGCACGGGCCGNGGNGAGAGGACGGCACGCTGGCCGCGCTGTGCGATCTGGCCGGGGTGCCCTATGTGGGCGCAGGCCTGACCGCCGGGGCGGTGGCGATGGACAAGCACCTGACGAAGCTGGTCGCCGAATCGATCGGGATCGCCACAGCCGCTGGCACGCTGCTGCGCCGCGGCACCCCGGTCCCACAGCTTGGTTTTCCTGTTGTGGTCAAGCCGGTTGCTTCCGGTTCCAGTCATGGTGTCACCTTGGCGCATACCGATACCGAGCTCGACGAAGCGCTGGATATCGCGTTCACGCTGGACGACCGGGTGTTGGTCGAAGAGGTGATCGTCGGTCGTGAGATCGATATTGCCGTGCTCGGCCGACCGGATGGCTCGCGGATGGTCACCCCGGCCTTGGAGATTCTGCCCACCGATACCGGGATCTTCGACCTCGCCACCAAGTACGACGGATCGGCTCGCTTCGTCATACCTTCTGTGTTGGCAGACCACGAGCTGAAGGCAGTGGAGGACGCGGCGCTGTCGATGTACGAGGCGCTGGCTTGTTCCGGTGTCGCGCGCGTCGACTTCTTCCTCACCGAGGCCGGCCCGGTGCTCAACGAGGTCAACACCATGCCCGGTTTCACCGAGCACTCCCAGGTGCCCCGGATGTTCGCGGCCGCGGGGATTTCCTATCCCGAGCTGGTTAGTCTGCTGGTCACTGATGCGCTTGCTTGAACCCGTAGTGGCGGTTGACCCCGGGCGTGGTTGCATAGCGAGGTCCCGGGTAGCACACCATCGACGGAGGTGAGATGACCAGACGCGCGCAATGGATCTTGTCGGTTCTGGCCGCCTTCGCGCTGGTGGCGTTGTTGGTGGCGGACTTCAATCGCAACTACTACTCCAGCAACGCCACTGACTCCGACTACTGGATGTTCATGCTTTTCGCGTTCGTCGCGATCGCCACCGCCAGAACCTACCCCTCGGTGGCGCTCGCAGCGGGTTGGGGAGCGGGTCTGACTCAGCTGCTCACCGAGATCCCACTCGTGCTCAGCGAACTGCCGCTGATCGTCGTACTGTTCTGCGCCGCCCGTTGGGGACGGGTGGGCACAGTGCTTGCAGCGGGGCTGACCAGTGTGCTGGCGGCCTTCTTGGTGCTCCTGACCGGGGAGCACACCTCTACTTCTCGCCCTTCGGCAAGCGGATGCTCGACGGCTTGGNGTGTGACAACCCTGGCGGTCTTGGGGCTCGCAGTGCTGGTCGTGCCATGGCTCGCGGGGTTGGCGCTGCGCTTCCTGGACCGCGCCTCACAGGCGAGCCAGGCACAGCACAGCGCCGAGGAGGTGGCCCACCAGGCCCAGGAGGTCGCACGGCTGCGCGAGGAGCAGAACCGGCTCGCTCGTGATGTGCACGATGTGGTCGGGCATTCGCTCGCGGTGATCTTGGCGCAAGCCGAGTCCGCGCAGTTCCTCGACGATCAAGACACCACCAAGCTGAAACTGACGATGGCAAATATCGCGAGTTCGGCGCGCACGTCATTGCAGGATGTGCGCCACGTGCTGACTCCCGATAGCGCTGGGCGCACCNCCGTACGGCTGGAGAACTTGCTGAGCAGTGTTGCGGAGGGCAGCGGGCGCGAAGTGGTCGTCGATCAGCTCGGTGAGCCTCGTCCACTCCCGCCCGAACTGGAAGAGGTCGCTTACAGGGTTGCCCAGGAGATGCTGACCAACGCGCTCAAACACGGGGAGCGCGGTTCGCGCATCCAGGTCGAGCTGGCCTGGCCTGAGGAGGGCGGACTGGCAGATTCGCTCCGGATCGAAGTCGGCAACGCGGTGGATCCCGCCGCACTTCAGCTCGACGGCGCAGGTCGCGGCCTGGAGNGANTGCGCCGCCGATTGGCCTCGGTCGGAGGACATCTCGATGTGCGCCGCCGCCCCCAGGAGCAAGGACTCGGGGAGCAGCGGCAAGTGTTCACCGCGGCCGCATGGGTGCCGATCCGCGATCTGGGAGGAACCGATGCCAGCCAGTAAGTCGCCTGATGAGCAGATCAGCGTGCTGCTCGTCGACGACCAGGACCTCTTCCTGGCGGGTGTGCGCGTGATCGTCGATGCCCAACCTGGGATGTACGTCGTAGGTGCGGCTGGTGACGGCCGGCAAGCGGTGGAGCTGGTCGACGAACTCCAACCCGATGTCGTGCTCATGGATATCCGGATGCCGGAGATGGACGGCGTCGAGGCGACCCGGCAGATCTTTGCTCCTGAACGGATGGCGCGGCATACCAAACCGGTTCGCGTCGTGGTCTTGACGACCTTCAACCTCGACGATCGGGCTGCTGAGGCAATCAGGCTCGGCGCCAGCGGGTTCTTGCTCAAAGACGCCACTCCGGCTCAGTTGCGCGACGCGATCCAGACAGTGCATCAAGGTAATGCGGTGCTTTCGCCCGACAGCCTGGTCGAGCTCCTGGAGTCCCAGTTCCGACCGCAGCCGGAGGCGCCTGCGGCCTATCTGTCGTTGACCGACAAGGAGCGCGAGGTGTTCGGTGCGGTGGCACGGNGGCTGTCCAACACCGAGATCGCCGGGCAGGTCTTTCTCAGCGAATCGACAGTCAAGACCCATGTGGGAGCGATCCTGCGCAAGCTGTCCTTGCGCGATCGGGTCCAGATCGTTGTGTATGCCCACGAGCACAGCTTGATCTGACGGCTTGCCGGTAGGGTGCCGTCAGTCGTTCTCAGCCTTGACGACAAGGACGGGGAAGGGAGCGTCGATGAGGATGTCCTGGACCACCGATCCCATCAGGAGCTTGCCGACCGGGCTGCGGCGGCGGCTGCCGAGCACGAGGATCTCGGCCCCGGCTTCCTGGACGAGATCGATCGCTGCCGCAGCCGTATCACCGCCGGAAGTAGCAGTGACTACACGCCAGGCCAGTTGATCCGTCGACGCGCCGATGATTTCGGTGACGTCGCGTTCGATCTCCACGCCGACCGCCTTGCCCGGATCGGTACCCGGAACTTCGACCACGCGGAACACAACCAGGTCGGTATTGCGCAGCCGCGCCTCGGCGGCTCCTGCTATGAGCGCAGCCCGCCCTTGCGCGCTGAAACTGTGAGCCACTGCCACGGACATAGATCCTCCAAGGCCTGCTGATGAGCCGTCGATTGGGCAAGTATGGACCAGCAAGGTGCTATGGACCAGCACGGTGCCATACGGCATAGTGCCCGCAGGAGGTGAGCGATTTGCCCACATGGCTGTGGCGCGCTGCGGGAACACTCGCGGTCGCCGGTCTCGTGATTGCCGCGGGTATCAACGCGAACCGATCAGGCTCTGCTGGTGATGCGCGATCCAAGCTCGTCGTCGTCGCACCGGCAGCCGCGGGCGGAGGCTGGGATCTGGTCGCACGTGAGACACAGCAGGCCATGCGCGCCAACGGCATCGTCAACAACGTCCAGGTCGTCAATATCCCCGGAGCCGGCGGCACGATCGGCTTGAGTCAGGTCAGCCGGATGAAGGGTGACGCTGCGACGCTCATGGTCACCGGCACCGTCATGCTCGGCGGCATCGCCACCAGTTCCAGCGATCTGAGTCTGGCCGAGATGACACCGATCGCCAGGCTGGCCGAGGATTTCGAGGTCATCGCCGTTCCCGAGCATTCCCAGTACCAGACACTCGAGGATTTCCTCGAGGACTGGAAGGCCGACCCCGCTCATAATCCGATCGGCGGCGGTTCGACGGGCGGTATCGATCACATGGTGGCCGCGATGCTCGCCCGAGAGGTCGGCGTGGAACCCGCGGACGTCAAGTACTCGGCCTATGCCGGTGGCGGTGAGTTGACCATCAGCCTGCTGTCGACAGCCCCAGGCACGCCGGAGGTCGGCATCAGCGGCTTCAACGACTTCCGCGATCTCATCGAAGACGGCCGCATCCGCCCACTTGCTGTGGTCGCTCCCGAGCGGCTGGAGGGTATCGATGCGCCGACCATGATCGAGCTGGGCTTCCCAGATGTCGACCTGGTCAACTGGCGTGGTTTCGTCGCTCCGCCCGGAATCGACGCAGCTGACCGCGACCTGCTCATAGAGCTGGTCACCGAGATGGTGGAGACCCCTGAATGGCAGGCTGCCATCGAGCGCAACCGGTGGGAGGTCTCCNTGCTGCTCGGTGACGAGTTCGGCGACTTCCTGGTCACCGAGCAGGAGCGTATCTCCGGAATCCTCGACGATTTGGGGCTGACCTGATGAGCGACGATCGACACACCACTGGATCAGCTTCGGCCGAGCACGCTGCGAACGCCCGACCGGCGGGTTTCTGGACCGGCCGGAGCGGCCTGATCATCCCAGCGATCCTCGTGGTGATCGGGATCTTCTTGATCATCGGCATCTACGACATGGATATCGGCAACAACCACGAGGTGTTCGGGCCACGGGCATTCNCCTGGATCGTCGCGGTCACTTGCTTCGTCATCGCTGCACTGATGACTGTTCAGATCCTGCGCACGCCGGAGATTCCGGAGTCGATGATCGACGAGGACGGCAATCTGCTGCCAGGCACCGCCAGCAACTGGCAGGCCACCGCGATCACGATCGGCTCGTTCGTCTTGTTCACCGCAATCCTCGAGCCGATCGGCTGGATCATCTCGGCAGCACTGGTGTTCCTCGGCATCACCATCGGTCTGGGCAACAAGCGCTACATCTTCAACCTGATGGTTGGCCTGGCGATTTCCTCGATCATGCAGTTGGTGTTCTCCGGATTGCTCGGCCTCAACCTTCCTGCCGGCGTGATGGGGTGGTGGTGACATGGAATCGCTGGAATCCCTGCTCGGTGGGTTCGCCGACGTCCTGACTTTCAAGGCACTTCTGTACGTCCTGATCGGCGCATTGATCGGCACCGCGGTGGGTGTGCTTCCCGGGATGGGGTCGGCGATGGCGGTCGCACTGCTGCTGCCGATCACGTTCACCCTGGACCCGTTGTCGGCGCTGGTGATGTTCGCCGGTATCTACTTCGGTGGTCTGTTCGGTGACTCGATCGCGGGCATTCTGATGAACACCNCCGGCAACTCGACGGCTATCGCGGGCACGTTCGAGGGGCATCGAATGGCCAAGTCAGGGCGCGCTCCCCAGGCGTTGGCGACCTCGGCGATCGGCGCATTCATCGGCGGCACCCTGGCCACCATCCTGGTGGTGTTCTTCGCGCCGAAACTGGCTGAATGGGCGACCAGTTTCGGTCCTGGTGAGTATTTCGCGCTCGCGGTGTTCGCCTTCGTGGCTACTTCTGCGGTCGTGTCGGACTCCGCGCTCAAGGGCCTGGCAGCGTTGGTGATCGGACTTGTGCTGGCGATGATCGGTACCGATCAGGTCAGCGGGGCCCAGCGGTTCACCTTCGGCAACCTGGCCTTGTTCGACGGTGTGAGCGTCGTGGTCATCACGGTCGCGATGCTCGCAGTGGGCGAGGTCATCTTCGTAGCCTCCAAGATCGGCCGGCCCGATGACCGCAGCTTGGTGCCGTCCCGGGGCCGGCCGTTCCTCAGCAGGGCCGAGTTCCGTGAGGCACTGCCGGCCTGGCTGCGTGGGACCGCGTTCGGTGTTCCGTTCGGTGTGATTCCGGCCGGTGGCGCCGAGGTGCCGACCTTCCTGGCGTACGGCACCGAGCGGCGACTCGACCGCCGTCGTAAGGATCCGCAGTTCGGCAAGGGCGCGATCCGCGGTGTGGCGGGACCGGAGGCCGCCGGCAATGCGACCTCCGGCACCGCAATGGGGGCGCTGCTCGCGCTCGGCCTGCCGACCTCCGCGACCGCCGCGATGCTCCTGGCGGCTTTTTCGCAGTACGGCATGCAGCCAGGACCGCTGCTGTTCACCCGCAATGGTGATCTGGTCTGGGCGCTGCTGGCGAGCCTGTTCATCGGCTTGATCGTGCTGCTGATCCTCAACCTCCCGTTCGCACCGTTGTGGGCCAAGCTGCTGAAGATCCCCAAGGAGTACCTGTACGCCGGCATCGGCATGTTCGCCTGCTTCGGCGTCTATGCCGCGGCAGCGGCGATCATCGACCTGGTGTTCATGGTCGCTCTGGGTACGCTCGCTTTCGCGATGCGCCGCTACGACATCCCGCTGGCGCCGGTGCTCATCGCGGTGATCCTCGGCCCGCTCGCCGAGTCGTCGTTGCGCGACGCGATGAACAACTCCGGCAACGACGTCACCACGCTGTTCAGCACACCGATCACCATCACGCTGTACACGTTGCTGGTGCTTGCGATCGTCTACACCGTCGTCGGCAAGATCCGCGCCCGGCACAGCTCCGACTTCTGAGCGCCGGTTAGCTGCTCTGGTAGTTGCCCTGCTCACTGCTATGGGCCGAGGGCGGGGTAGCCGGGTCTGCTCCGCCATCCCTGTCCATACCTCCGCCGGGGCCGCCGCGCATGCCGGGGTGCAGGCCAGGACGACCGTGCCCACCGCCGATTCCCATCCCGAGCAGCCCGGCATCGTAGGCCTTCAGGACCGAGGCTTTGTCGGACTCGGTGAGTGTCCCCTCAGTGACTGCTGCATCGAGACGCTCCACCAGGGCGGTCCGAGTCTCGGTGCGACGCTCCTCGCGATCGGCGTCCGCCTGCTCGCGTACCTTCTCCAGAGCTGCTGTCACCTCGGCTTCGGAGACGTCGAGTTTCTTGGCCAAAGCGGCAGCCAATGCAGCCTGATGCTCGGCACGATCGGCATCGGTCGGTGGGGTTCGCTCGGTGGAGTTGCTCCTCTCCGGGCGGAGCTCGTCGTGAACCTCCTGCAAGGCTGTGCTGACAACGTCTTCATCGAGACCGAGTGCCTCGGCGATGATCTGTGCTCTCTGGCCCCAGCCACCGTGGCCGGCGCGTGGGCCACCAGGGTGGGCGCTGGAACTCGATGATGTGTCGGGCTTCTCGGTATCGGCGTTCGCTAGGGCAATCCCGCCGGCCGTGAGACCGAGTCCTGCGACTGCGCCGGCGATCCCGGTTCGGGCAAGGGCTGACTTGTCCATGGTTACCTTTCGTCTGTTGTGACGTTCTCTTCAGGTACACAGTTACGCGACTGTCTGTGCTGGGCCTATGCCTGAGATATGAGTTGGGAGTTGCGCAACGATCGGTGCCGCACGTCTAGCTACGGAGGTCATTGTTCGGGGTAGTCGCCGCCACCGACTCCGAAGAACTCCTCCAGCGATCCGGCTCCCGCCCGATGGAGTTCCCATGACAAAGGTCGACCGACGTAGCGGAAGTGCCAGGGCTCCGGTGAGTAGCCGGTGATGTCCTGGTTGGCTTCTGCGTAACGGACGATGAAGCCGTACTCCCAGGCATGGTTGGAGAGCCAGACCCCGGCGGGNGTCTTGCCGAAGCAGGAGGAGATTGCGCATTCAGGGTCGTCCCAGGTTTGTAGGTCGATCGCGAGCCCGGTCTGGTGCTCGCTGTGGCCAGGTCTGGCCGAGACTTTGTCGGCGGCGCGCTGGCCCTGTTCGGCGACGAGTTGGGCGTGGATTCCTTGCTGGTAGTCGTACGAGCGGAAGGCGCTGGCGATCTTGAGCTGGTGCCCTGCTCGCTCGCCGGCCCGCAGCAGACTCCTGAGCGGCCCGGCGGCTTTGGTCGCGACTTGGTAGCCGCGCACGATGCGCAGTTCGGGCCGGAAGTCGACGGGGGTGAGCGGGTGGGTCTTGTTCACGATCACCCAGATGCTCGACGGTTCGCTGGTCGAGTGGCTCGTCTTGTCGAAGTTCGCCGATGCTGGTGGAGTCTCGCGCGGTCCTGAACGAGATGCTGGGGAGTTGGGCTCGTGGCTGTCGGCGCGGCTGGTGCCGCGGCGCAGGCCGCGGTGAGCAGCACAGCCAGCGATGCGAGGAAACAGCGGTATCGGGTCACACCCAGCTGACGGGGTGACCCCGCCGGAGGTTGCATACTCTGGATAGCCTCGTCTCGGGTTCGGCGAGAACCCAGACCCGAACTAGGGCCGATGAGGGGAGTCAGGTGGGAGCTCGGCGCGACGAAGAGTTCGTGGAGTTCGTCACCGCTCACCGCCACGATCTCGTACGCGCGGCGGTGTTGCTGTGTGCCGGCGACGAGACGATGGCCGAGGACTTGGTGCAGACGACGCTGACCCGTCTCTACCTCTCCTGGGGACGGATGAGCCGCGCGAAGAGCCAACTTGCTTACGCCCGGGCCAGTCTCACCCACGCGCTCATCGATGAGATGAGACGTGCGTACCGGCGCCGCGAAAGAACACACGAAAGCCCTGGCCAACTCGCCGGACCGGGGCAGGTCGAGGGCTCGGACCCCCATCTGCGCCAAGTTGTCCTGACCGCGCTCGCCACATTGGGTCCGCGACAACGAGCGGTCGTGGTGTTGCGGCATTGGTTCGACTTGGACACTGCGGAGACCGCACGCATCCTGGGCTGCTCGGTGGGTACGGTGAAATCGCAGAATGCCCGTGGCCTGGCTCATTTGCGTGAGCTACTCGGTGATCTCGAGCGCGACTTCTTCCTGGAGGTGGGGCTATGACCGATCAGCCGGACCTGCGGCGCGCGCTGGATCTTGCAGCCTCGGGCGACCGGGCAATGGTCTCGCCTGAAACTGACCTAGCCCGAGCCCGTGCCGCAGCACAAGCCCGCTCGCGGCGCCGGCTGCGGACGGGACTCGCTGCGGTCGTTGTCGTGGTGGTCGGCGGAATCGGGGTGGCCAGCCTTGTGCAACGGCAAGCCGACGAAAGAGAAACCACGNACCCCCAAGACGTGTTGACCGAGCCGATCACTCTGGTTGCGATGCCGTTGGACGCGGCGCCCTACACCTTCGACCTCACCCCGCAAGGATGGTCGGTGCAGGCGCAGAAGCCGACTGCCGTCACGATCGCACCCGACGATGACTCGACCTCGAGTGATCCCGACGACTTCGAGGGCAAGCTCGTCATCACCTTCGACGACAACCCCTCGNCCGGCGCCCGGGTCGAGCACGAGGGCCGTACCTTCTGGGTCATCGGAGACTCCGGCCACACCACCATGTCCGCACCGACAGGGCCTGGCGAGCCGTCGGGCGTAGTCCGCATCCAGTACCCCGACAACTCAGGCTGGGATCGCCACACCATGATGCGGTTCCTGGCCAGCGTCCACGTCGGCGATGATGCGCAACCGAGCGTCGGATGATTCCGTACGGCAGGACAGCTCTGAGAGATGCTAAGGCTGATCTCCGGTAACGGCCCGGTTGTACTCCATCGCGATCTCGACCCAGGAGGACAACCCCTCGTCGTCTCTGAGCGCGTCTGCTTCGACCTCGATCCACCCCGGCCCCATGTCTCGGCCCGGTCCCATCTCCGCTTGCATTGCTCCCGGCCTGCTTAGAAGCTCCTCATGCCGGTCGGCATCGACCCGCACCAGCAGGCCGCCGTCTTTCAGTGCGCTGACGATCATCTTCTCGTTGACCATGAACGACCTGCCGCCGAACATCGACACCTCTCGTATCACCGACTCGTCGGCAAGGAGCGACCTTAGGCGCTCGACGAGGTCGAGTTGCTCGGGGTCATGATTGCTCCGCTTCAGTACCCATCGTGACCTTTCTGAGTTCGACGCTCACAGTAACGAACAACTTGTTTGTAGCTATCGCTACCGACGCCAACTCACAAATGATCACCGGCGTAGGGCGTCGGCAGGTTCGACACGGGTAGCGCGCCAGGCAGGGTAGAGGCCGGCGAGGAGACCAGTGATGGTGCCGACGATGGGTGCGGCGGCAAGCCAGGTGGGCATGATGGCCGACCACTGTTGGTTGATGGCTACTGCCAGGACGGCCCCGATGCCGAGGGTAGTGCCGAGAATCCCGCCGATAGTGCCGAGCGCTGCGGATTCGGCAAGGAACTGGAGGGCAACGTCGCGGGGCCGGGCGCCGAGTGCGCGACGGAGTCCGATCTCGCCGATCCGTTCCAGGACGGAGACCAGGGTGGTGTTGGCGATTCCGAAGGTGCCGATGAGCAGGGAGACGGCCGCCAGTGCCAGGAACAGTCCGTTCAGGTCGGCGGCGACGCTGTCGCGCAGGGTGCCGGGTGGCTGGGGTGCGAGAACACGGAAGACAGATGGGTCGTCGGGCCGCAGAGCGAGCGCAACCTGGTCCCCGACGACGGGTGCGGCCCCGAGGGCGGTCTCGATCAGCATCGAGGGGGTGGTCTTGGCAGGTAGCCCCCAGGTCTGCTCGGCGGTGGTGGTGGGAACGATGATCGCGGTGAGCAGATCGGGGTTGCGCTTGACGTCGTCGAGGACGCCGACGATGGTGAAGTCGACGCCGCCCACGAAGACTGCGGGTTGGCTGTCGAGTCGACTGATGCCGAGCTGCTGGGCGGTCGTGGGCCCGAGTATCGCGACCCGCTCGCCACGGGCTTGGTGAAAGGCGTTGTATCCAGTTCCCAGAGTCCACGATGGTCCGGTTGCCGCGAGGGCACCAGGATCGACCGCATAGACGGGGACGCGCTGGCCGGCGGCTGCGGCTCCCGGCGGGAGGCTGGAGGTGGTTCCCGCGGCGGCTTCGTCGACGGACCACCAAACTCCGGCGTTGGTGACGCCAGTGATCGCTTTGACTCGTTGCCCGGCATCGGTCGGGAAGGCGTTGTAGGGGTCGCCGGCGGTGTAGGTGAGAGCGGCGCCTTCGGCCTGTTCCACGGTTACCTGAGTGGCTTCCAGCAGGTTGAAGCGCTCGGAGATNCTGTCCTGGGCGGTAGAGGTGAGGCCGAGGATGGTGACCAGCGCACCGACACCGAGAACCGTCCCGAGTGCAGTCAGGATCGATCTACCGGGGCGCATCACCAGTCCGGTGGCCNNGCCTCTGCCATCAAGGCCCNNGGATACCGAGGCCGGTGCGCGGGAGGCTCATCAGAGTCCTCCGACATAGCGGCTTGCGTGGCTGGCTTGCTCGGTCAGTTCTCCATCTCGGATATGGAGGACTCGTTGTCCGCGCTCGGCGACATCGGGATCGTGGGTGATGACCAGAACGGTCTGACCGCCGGCATGGACCTCGGTGATGAGGTCGAGAACACGGTTGGCGGTGGCTTGGTCGAGGTTGCCGGTCGGTTCGTCGCAGAGCAGCAGCGCGGGTCGATGGACCAGGGCTCGGGCGATGGCGACGCGCTGGCGCTCACCACCCGACAGCTTGGATGGAACGGTCTTTGCCCGGTGCCCGAGCCCGACCCGGTCCAGCATCTGGTGAGCACGGGTCAGGCGGATGCGTTCCGGAACCCCGGCGTACAGCAGGCCAAGGGCCACGTTCTCGGCGGCCGATCGGTGCGGGAGCAAGTGGAAGGCTTGGAAGACGAACCCGAGCCAAGCGCCCCGAACAGCGGATCGCTCGCTCTCACGCAATTGCGTTGTGTCGGTTCCGTTGAGCCGGTAGGTGCCGGTGGTCGGCCTGTCCAGGAGGCCGATCAGGTTCAGTAGGGTCGACTTCCCCGAGCCGGACGGGCCGACGATCGTCACCATCTCGCCGGGCGTAATCTGAAGATGGCAGGCGCGGAGAGCGTGGACCGGCGGAGTCCCGGGATAGGTGCGGGAGACTCCGGTCAGGTCCAGCAACGGGCTGGTGAAGGAGCCGCTGTCGAGGTCACTGGTCGCCGACGACAACCTGGTCTCCCTCGTCCAGAGCGTCATCGGTCACCGGCACCACCTCGACGTAGCCGTCACCGGAGATGCCGGCAGTGACCGGGACTCGCTGCTGGGTGCCGCCAGCACCGACGACAACCACGAGGGTCGACCCGTCCGCCGAGGACGAGACTGCTGAGAGCGGGACGACGAGCACCTCACCGTCACTCGAAGCAGCAGTGGCGGTCACCCGGACGTTTTGGCCTACCGCTGACCTCGGCGCTTGCTTGGCCAGGTCGATGGTCACGGTGTGCCCGCTGCCGGATTGGTCGTCTCGGGTGAGCTTGCCGATCGCCACGATCGTTCCGGCTGCGTCCTTGTCACCCAGGCGTACCGAGACGGGCATCCCTTGCGCAGCNAGAGCGCGGCTAGCCTCGTCCACTCGGCTTACCACGCGTGGCGCCCCTGCGTTCAAGGTCAGCACGGGTCCGTCCACGGGCCGACCGACCTGGGTGGTGACGGCGCCGACGGTCGAGGGCAGGGTCGCGACGAAGACCACCTCGCCCAGCGGCACGATGGGTCCGGACCGTACGACTGCCTCCCGGTGGGCAGCATGGGCGGACTCGAGGTCTNNTCTTGCGCATCGCGTACGGCGGTTTGGGCGTCTGCGATGGCGTAGCGTCGTTCGAGCTTGGTTCCACCGGCGGTCCGACGAGTGCGGGACAGCGCAGTCCTGGCTGCTGCCAGGGAGCGTTCGGAGGCAGTCACCATCTGGGCGGCAGCTGTCACGGCATCCTCGGTTCCGNGTGGTCTGTGGCTCGTAGCCGATGCGGGCATAGAAGGCACTCAGTGCCTGCTTGGTCCCGTCAGCGAAAACCCCAGGCGGGTCACCGGTTGGATATCCGAGACCCTGCAAAGCGTTCTGAAGTTGTGCGATGTCTTTGCCGTCCGCACCGGGACGTAGATCCCGGTACGCCGGGATTGCGCCGCGGAGCACAATGACCGGTCTCCCGGAAACCTCCAGAAGTACGGTGCCCGAGCGAACGTTCTGACCCGATCTGATCCGGACTCCGGTGACCAGTGGTGTGCCCTCGCCGCCGATCGTGGGTATGACGTCTATGGTGCTGCCGACCACCACGTCGCCGCGGACGACCACAGTGTCGGCGAGCACCCGGCGCTCGACCGGTGCGGTCAACACGGTGGGAGGCGGTGCCGCGGTCAACGCGGCCACCTCCTGCGGAGAGCGCACCCACTGCGCGCCGACCAGCCCACCCGCTGCGAAGACGGCAGATCCCGCGACGATCGCGATCAGCGCGCTACGTCGGCGGCTCGCAACGCCGCGGCTTGCACCCTCATCTGGATCGCCGGTGTCGTCTGTGTCGGCGGGTCGGACGTCATCCCTGCGCGAGAACGGTAGCCGCATTGCGTACGGCCTCCTCGTAGGTCTTCTTCACCTGGGCCAGTGCCTCGGCGCGCTTGCCGATCTCTGCTTCCTGGAACTGGGACTCGACTCGGAAAGAGGTCTCGGCGACTTTGGTCTCCTGCTGACAGTGCACGTCCCAGGTGGCCAGGTCGATCTCGGTCTGGGAGGGCTTGGGCGCGTCGAGGTCGATGCCGAGTGACTCGAAGTCCAGGATCGGCATTCCCTTCTCGTCGATGGTCCGGTACCCCTCTTCGGCCATGCACTCTGCCCATGCTTGCCGGGCGGCCTGGACATAGGGATCCTTCTGAAGCACGGCCCAAGCAGCGCTTTGGATCTCTTGGACCGGGGTGTTCTCGTACAGCATCATCGTGTCGAAGTCGGTGTCCCCGGCGATCTGTTTCTCGGCTTCACCCATGCATCCCAAGTACGGGCTGTGGTCAGCACCACTCTTTTCCATGCTTCGAGGCGCTCGTCTTCGTTGCCGTAGAGAGCCTCCACGGCTTCTTCCGACAGCTCCGGCGGTTCTTCCTCTCTACCCTTGGAACCAGACTGACGGACTGTGTCCGGGCTGTGGTAGCCGAACTTTGTGGCGATTTCGGGGTCTGCCGCCGTGCCGTAGCGGGAGCCCAACAGGTCGTTCAGACCGGTGCGGGGCTCGCCCAGATCCACCGTGAAACCCTGGTCTTCCATGCATTTCTCGGCCAGCCGGAACAGGGCGGTTTGGATGGACTTCGATTGTTCTTGGTTCGGTAGATAGGCCTCGATCGGCAGCGCCCAGGTCGAACGCTTGCCCAGCGGCGTCGGGCTTTGTGACAGTTCGCTTGACCCAGGTGACCCAGCGGTATCGGTGTTGGTGTCTGATTCTGCCGGCCTGTCTGAAGCTGAGCATGCTGTCAATGCCACGGCCAGGGACGCGGTTGCTGCGAGGCTCGCCAGAGCGGACCGGAGGGCAGCGGTGATTCTGATGGGCATTGGTCTCACTTCCAGATCAGGCCGGCATCGATAGCGGCGAGGTCGAAATCGAGGTTGGGAACTTGGTACGGGTTGGCGATCACGATGGTTGCGAAGAACTCGCCATGGACCTCGCTGGCAAAGGCCGAATGTCGGTCGGCGGCAGCGATCCAGGTTTCCCGTTCTGCGGCATCACGCACCGTGATGGTGACCCGTCGGTCACTGTCGGTGCAGGTCAGCATCCAGTGAGATGGACCCTCCACGCGCCGGATCGGCGGTTCGCAGGTCCAACCGGGTAGGTCAAGCCTTACTGGTATGTCGCCAACGGGGCCATTCCTGCAGGCCAAGCCTGCGGGGTCACTCCGCAGCAATTCCGGTGACGAGTGCGGAAGATCGATGACTTCGGGAGCCGCGGCTTCCTGAGGACTTTCCGTGCCGTAGCCGGCATCGCTGTCAGGGCTCCTTGTGTCGTCGATCAACGCACAGCTCGAGGTGTCGGTCGGTCGCGGGGAACTCGCGTAGTCGGGTACCTTGTCCGCGCGCTGTGCGGTGGGCAACAACAGCACTCCCGCCACACCGATACCCGCCACGCTTGCTGCTATCGCCAACGCGAACCCTGCGCGTCGACGCTTGCGAAGACGGGTGCCCTGACGCAAGGAAGATGCGATCAGGTGATCGAAGTCCGGGTAGGAGTCGGATACCCGCTCACGCAGAGCGATCCCCAGAACGCCGGAGAATTCATCGTCGTCGTTACTCATGATCTGGTCCTCTCATGGGGTTCGAGCAGCGGACGAAGTCGTTGCAGGGCGCGCCGAGCGCGGGTGCGAACGGCTACTTCGGTAATGCCGAGATCCAAAGCGGTCTCTGTCACACTCCGGTCCTCCCAATAGCGCAGGACGACCACTGCACGGTCGGGTGCGGACAGTGCTGCGAGCGCGGCCAAGACATCGATCCGCGCAGCGCTGTCATCGGCCACGTCCCGATCGAGCGACAACTCGGCCAAGTCGTCCGGGTTGATGGCCTGCTCGGTGTTCCGCCGTAGACGCCGGTGGGAGATGTAGACGTGCAGCAACGTCTTGCGGGCATAGGCGAGAGGGTTGTCGACGACGCGAGATCGACGCCAAGCAGCAAACACCTTGGCATAGGTCGCCTGCGTCAGGTCCTCGGCGAGAAAGTGATCACCCGTCAGCAACAACGCCGCTCGGTACAGCCTTGCGCCAGTCGCGTGAACGAACTCCCCGAACTCATCCGCAGAGTCGATACCGGTCACAACAACCCTGACGCTTTGAACCCCGGCTGCGTGACAGGCCAGCGAGAAATCTTCTAGCGATGCATGTTGCGAAATGGTTCCTCTGCAAGGACCCTGCAAGGGGATGGTGCAGAGAGTGGTGGGGTGCCACGATGAACTCGAAGGGAGAGTCGGATGGCGGCCGCTGAGGCCGAGATAGCATCCGAACACCTGGTGCCCCAGTTGGTTGCGCAGGGCTGGCCGCTGCTGGAGGAGGTCGCCCCGGTGGCGGCGCGGGTGGTCGTCCCCCTGGTCAACGATCCGGGGCGGCTGGTCGACGCGCTCACCCGCACCCCGCAGACGTTCGTACACGGCAACTGGAAGCTGGACAACCTCGGTACCGACGCTCGTGGTCGCACGGTCCTACTCGATTGGGAACTGCCCGGGCGGGGTGCTGCGGCAAGCGATCTCGCGTGGTACCTCGCGATCAACTGTCGTCGGCTGCCGACCTCCAAAGAAGACGCGATCACCGGCTACCGCGATGCCCTGGAACGCCACGGCGTCGACACCGGTGGCTGGTGGGAGCGGCAGCTGGCGTTGTGTCTGCTCGGTGCGCTGGTGCAATTCGGCTGGGAAAAGGCGCTCGGCGGGTACGACGACGAGTTGGCCTGGTGGGAGGAGTGGGCCGTGCGCGCCCAGCCGCTGCTATGAGTGGTCGCGGTCTGTCGCTGCCGCGAGCTGCCAATTCAGTTGCGTTCACGCGGAGACTGATCACATGAAAAGCGAAGAGCCGATTGCCGTCGCCCGCCAGCTCGTGGCTGAACGATTTCCGGATGCGATCCAAGCCTGGCTCGGTGGGTCAGTAGTGAACGGTGGAGCAACGCTGACCTCCGACCTGGATGTCACCATCTTGCTCGACATTGCTGAGGTCCACCGCGAGTCGCTGGTCTTCCACGGATGGCCGGTGGAGCTGTTCGTGCACGACGACAGGAGCATCCGATACTTCGTCGACAAGGATCTAGCCCGGAGGAGACCGACGATGGCGCGGCTCGTGGCGACCAGCTTGCCCCTGCTGCCGGGCAACGGCGGCGACGAACTCCGCGCTCACTGTGCAGAAGTCCTGGCGGCCGGTCCTGGGCCGCTCGCTGCCGACGCCCTCGACTCGGAGCGCTACTATCTGACCGACTTGCTCGATGACCTCCGCGGAGGGGGATCGGTAGCCGCTGCGACGGCCGTGGCGGTAGAAGTCTGGCAGCGGACCGTGGAGCTCCTGCTCGCATCCAGCGAACATTGGACCGGCGGCGGCAAGTGGCTCGTTCGCGAACTTGAGGCGCTGGACGAAGCTCGTGGAGCTGACTACACCGCGCAGCTACAGGAGGCTCTTTCGCAGGCCGTCGCCGGTGAGGTCGTGGCCTTGGCCAAGCTGGCCGAACACGCCCTGCGCCTCGTCGGTGGTCCACTATGGTCCGGGTTCCGGATGGACGCCTTAGTCCCTGATAGCCCGGCGTCTGGCGTTTGAGGATTCAACGGATCGACAGAGGCCGGGAAAGTAAAGACCCGCCTCTGAGCTGCGGTTTACGCAGATGTGAAGCGGGTCGTAGTGGGCGATACTGGGTTTGAACCAGTGACCTCTTCCGTGTCAGGGAAGCGCGCTACCGCTGCGCCAATCGCCCGTGGCTATGAAATTGTGGCTGGTGTTCGAGGTGGGTACGGGATTTGAACCCGTGTATACGGATTTGCAGTCCGTTGCCTCGCCTCTCGGCCAACCCACCGTGGAGGGCTTTGACCTCTCCGAGCGGACGACGAGGCTCGAACTCGCGACCTCAACCTTGGCAAGGTTGCGCTCTACCAACTGAGCTACGTCCGCCTGCAAACAGACGGCCCGGCGTTTTCGGCCGGACCGAACGTGCGAAAAGAACCTTAGCGGACCCCTCGTCAATCACAAACTTCGGGGCCGGGAGTTCCTGCGACACGACAGTGGAGGATTGTGAGACGATGATTGTATTCGAACATATGTTCGAGTAACATGGGGTCATGAATCTCCCGGTCGAGCCGCTGACAGCGGAGGAGCTTTCTGCGCTCCTGCCGCGGCTTGCCGTGGTGCCTTCGGGTGTTTCGGATGCTGAGCGTATTGATCGAATCTCTGCTCTCGAGCGAGTCAAGGCTGCCGCGAGCGCCGGTCAGGCACGAATCTCCGAGGGGTTTTGCCGCTCACAGGTAGCGGCTCAGGCAGCTCAGGGTGTGCCGGCCGAGCGACGTGGCCGCGGAGTAGCAGCCCAGATCGCCTTGGCCCGTCGAGAGTCGCCACAACGCGGCTCGCGTCTCCTCGGCCTGGCAAGTGCGCTGGTCAACGAGATGCCGGCCACGTTGGATGCACTTGCCGCTGGTGAGATCAGCGAGTGGCGAGCCACTTTGTTGGTGCGAGAGACCGCTTGTCTGGCCAGAGAGGACCGTATGACTATCGATGGCCTTCTCTCCGGTCGGCTTGGAGCATGGGGTGACAAGCAGATCATCGCCGAGGCCCGGCGGCTCGCCTACCGGCTCGATCCTCATTCGGTTCTCGAGCGTGCGCGACGAGCAGTATCCGAGCGCAACGTATCGATTCGGCCTGCGCCCGACACCATGTCGTATCTGACCGCGCTCGTCCCGATGGTCGAGGGCGTCTCGATGTACGCCGCATTGCGTCAAGCCGCAGACGCGGCACGCGCCGAAGGTGACATTCGCTCTCAGGGGCAGGTGATGGCCGACACGCTGATCGCTCGGGTCACAGGTCGCGCGGAGGCCTCTTCTGCTTCGATCGAGATCCATNTGACGATGAGCACCCAGACCCTCCTCGAGGGATCGACCGAGCCCGCTGAGCTGGTCGGGTACGGACCCGTCCCAGCCGAGTGGGCGCGTGATCTGGTTCGCGACCCTGACGCCGAAGTCTGGGTGCGCCGCGTCCTGACCGATGGCTTCACGCCTATTGCGCTGGAGTCAAACCGGCGCACCTTCNCCAAAGTGCTGCGCAAGCTGGTCGTGCTGCGCGATCGCACCTGCCGTACACCTTGGTGTGATGCCCCTATCCGCCACATCGACCATGTCGTTCCCTTCGAGGCGGGCGGGGCCACCAGTTACGAGAACGCCCAGGGATTGTGCGAAGCCTGCAACTACGCCAAACAAGCCCCCGGTTGGCGAGCCAGGCCCAGCCCAGGCGATTCGGACGGGNATCGGTCGGGAGTCATCACGACGACCCCCACCGGGCACAGGTATGCCTCCAAGGTTCGGATGGATATCTGGTGGCCAGACGTGATCATCGAGGCTGCTTGATACGCAGGCACTCACATGCCCAACTACCCTGCACCCATGCGCGTCTGGGTGAACGGCCAACTTCTCGACGACCCACTGAGTCCTGCGATCTCGGTAGCCGATCACGGCTTCACGGTGGGTGACGGGGTTTTCGAAGCGATCAAAGTCATCGACGGTAAGCCGTTTGCCCTCCAAGCTCATCTGGAGCGACTCGATTACTCGGCTGCTGGGCTAGGTCTACCGCTACCCGACCACGATCAGATCGTGCAGGGCATCTCCGCCGTGCTGGATGCACGCCAGCCAGGGCTGAGCCGACTCCGGGTCACCTATACGGCTGGGATCGCGCCCATGGGCTCAGGTCGTGGGGAGGAGGCGAACACGCTAGTGGTCGTAGCAGCACCTTTGGAGCCCGGTGCGGCAACGGCTGAGGTTGTCACGGTTCCGTGGCCTCGAAACGAGCGGGGACCGACCGCCGGATTGAAGACCACTTCGTACGCCGAGAACGTTGTGGCACTCGCCTACGCAGCCGATCGGGGTGCTAGTGAGGCAATTTTCGCGAATACGGGTGGGAATCTATGTGAGGGAACCGGCTCCAACGTCTTCTACGTCGTCGATGGCGAGTTGCGGACCNCCACTTTGGCGTCAGGCTGTTTGGCCGGTATCACTCGCGGGCTGATCTTGGAGTGGTGCGGGNGAGTGGAGGTGGACGAGCCGCTGGAGATTCTAAGGATGGCCGACGAGATCTTCTTGGCCAGCACGACCCGCGATGCGCAGCCCGTCACGCGTATCGATGAGCGACGACTCGAGGGCCCTGGACCAGTGACGCGAGATGTGATGCGGACCTGGAGAGAGCGGGAGGCTAGGGCCTGACGACGACCCGAGCGAGGGCTAGGGTCAGAGGCTAGGTCAGGCTGCCTCGCTGGCGAAGATCGCCGAGATTGCGGCATCGAGGTCCATGAACCGGGACTCGTTGCCCACAGCGACTACGCCGACCATGCGCTCGACGAAGGAAGTGACGTCTCCAGTCTTGGCCTGAACCAGGGCCTCGCCGTCAGGCGAGCACAGTTCGATGATCACCACGGCGTGGCCGTCGGAATCCAGGCACGGCCAGACGTGGACGTCGCCGTCGCCGGTCGGCTCGTACAAGCCGTTGATCAGCAGGTCACGCCCGAAGGTCCAGCGCACGTTGCCGGCGCCGGTGATGAACGTCGAGGTGACCGCGTATGGGTCGCTGGGGTCGTAGCTCAACTCCGCCTGCATCGGCGTAGCCGTGCCGGTGGCGTCGATCAGGTCGAGCGTGAGGGTCTGCCTGACCGTTGTCGGGCTGGTGGTGTTGAGGTTGTTTTCCATCGTCGTATCCCTTGTGTGGTCCTGCCTCCGGCAATGAGACGGTCTCCCAACCTGCTCATGACGCTGTTTTTGCCAGAGTTTCTGTTTTCGAGCTCCCAATGAGGACAACCTTGGCGGTCTTGGACCGGGAGAGCGAGGGGAAGAACGACCTTTCATCCGTTCAGACGGCACTATCGTCCAAAAGGTCAGAAACGGACATTTAGTGCCGAAAACGACACCGTGAAGTCGCGGAGGCCGGTTATGTCGCGCTTCGGCAGATGCGGTAGCGTTGCCTCCCGCACGGGCGATTGGCGCAGTGGTAGCGCGCTTCGTTCACACCGAAGAGGTCACTGGTTCGAACCCAGTATCGCCCACCGCGCGGAACCACGACCTGCACTCGCTCACACAGTGCTCAAGTCCACCTGCTTGTTGCCGAGTCGCTCGACGTCGATTCGGGTGCCGACCAGGCGGCGCACCTGATCCATCGCATCCCAGTCGTTGGCCTGCATCCCAGCGACGATCTCGTCACCGCGCAGCCACCAGGCAGTGAACTGCAAGTTCGCGGTGTCGCCCCGGATGATCACCTGGTCGAAACCGTCAGGGCCAGGACTGCCGAGATACTCCATCCCCAGGTCGTACTGATCGGTGAAGAAGTACGGCAGCGCATCGGCGACGGCGTCTTGACCGAGCGCAGTACGAGCGGCAACCGCCCCATGTTTCTTGGCAGTGTCCCAATGCTCGACCCGGACTGGTCGCCCGAGCACCGGGTGGTCGACATTGGCGACATCGCCCGCAGTCAGGATGTGCGGATCATTGGTCCAAAGGTGGGCGTCGGCACGGATGCCGTCGTCGATGCTCAGACCGGCGGCGGAGGCGAGTTCGGTATTGAGCTCGGCGCCGATACCCACGACAAGCTGATCGCACTCCACCGGCTCGGCATCCTCGAGATGCACCAGCGCATGGCCAGCTGCAGTTCGCTCGATCCTGCTGATCGTGACCGACGTGCGCAGGTCGACGCCGTGATCACGATGGAGCCCCGCGAACAACTGGGCCACCTGCGCGCCGAGCACATGCAGTAGTGGTTGCTCAGCGGACTCGAAGATGGTCACCTCGGCCCCGTGGATCCGCGCCGCGGCCGCGACCTCCAGGCCGATCCAGCCACCACCGACGATGCCGATTCGTACGCCTTCGCGGAGCTGCTTGCGCAAAGCCAGAGAATCCTCCAGGGTGCGGAGGTAGGCGATTGGTGCCCCGCTGTCGTCGGCCATCGCCATCCGCCGAGACCGCGCTCCCGGCGCTAGCAGGAGGGTGTCGTAAGGCACCGCATCGTCCTTGGTGATCACGATGCGATCGGACCGCTCGAGGGAAAGGACGCGGCTACTGGTGCGCAACTCCACATCATGCTCGCGATACCAGGCCAAATCGTGAACCAGCGGATCCTCAGGACCTGCCTTGTCCAACAGGATGTCCTTGGACAGCGGAGGCCTCTCGTACGGCGGATAAGGCTCGTCGGTGAAGACGCTGACAGGTCCGTCATGGCCCAACTCCCGCAATCGNGTGACGAAGGTGGCTGCTGCCAGACCTCCACCCACCACCACGATTCGATCTGAACTCATCGCTGGCCTCCTGTCTTCCCCACCAACCTACGCGCCTACAGATCAGGAGGGCACGATCACGGCCCGTCCGCGCAGGGTACGGGCATGCATCCTCTCGTACGCCTGGGGCGCGTCGCGCAGAGTGAACGTTTCGGTCTCCACGGTGATTGCCCCGGACCTGGCCAATGCCAGCACCTCGTGCAGTTCGGGCAATGTGCCCCAATATGGCGCGCGTGCCCGGGTGTTGTAGGGCAGGGTGAAGAAGCCGACCGGTACTGCTCCGTCTGCGACGCCCACGACGGTGATCTCGCCGGCCATGTGTGTCAACTGCGCATCGAGCGCTGTGGTGGCGGGGATGCCGACGAAGTCGAACACCGCTGTCGCCATCCGGCCTCCGGTCACCTCACGAACGTGCTCGACCGCGGATTCGTCGGAGGCGAACGCATGGTCCGCGCCCATCTCTTTGGCGAAAGCCAGCTTGTCGTCACCGATGTCGAGCGCCACGATCTGGCAGGCCGTGAGCGCCCGCAGGATCTGGATCGCCATGTGCCCCAGGCCGCCCACGCCGATGACGACCGCGGTGCTGCCAGGAGTCAGCTTCTCCAGTACCGGCTTGATCGCGTGGTAGGGAGTCAGGCCGGCGTCCGTCAGCGGCGCGGCGGCGACAGGGTTCAAGCCATCCAATGGCACAAGATGACGCGGGCTGTCGACCAGGAGGTACTCCGCCATCGCGCCCGGCGACCCCAAACCCGGCGGGCGCGGGGCAGTTGCCGCGTTCTCGCAATACTGCTCTGCGCCGCTGGCGCAGACTCGACAATGTTGACAACCCCATGGGCCGTAGACCGCCACCGCGTCGCCGACGGCCACGCCGATTGCGGCAGGCCCGAGTGCCTCCACGACGCCGACGCCTTCGTGACCGAGGGTGAGAGGCAACTCGATACCGAGCGCCGAGAGTACTTCCGGCGGCTGGCTCATCACGAACTCGTCGGAGTGACACGCTCCGGCAGCTGTCACCTTGAGCAGCACCTGATTGCCGGTCGGCTCCGGTACGGGCAGGTCTCGGATTTCGGGCGGACGACCCGGTTCGACGAACTGCAGCGCCTTCATGAGATACCTCCGCTGATCGGTAATCGGCTGTCTCATCCAGATTCCCGCTCGATACCATCGGACGCAAGGCCCCAAGATCCCAAGACCCAGGACATAGGTCCTGTTACCAGACTCCGACCCCAAGCCCGCTAGAGAGGTCACCCGCGTGTCCGATATCAAGATTGCCGTCATCGACAACGCCGAGCGTGTCGAGCAGGCGGTGACGACGGGCACCAAGGCTTGGGAGCTCTTCGGTGAGCAGCCCGACGTGATCGCCGCGCGCGTGGCCGGGGACGGGAGCGGCGCCGCCGGACTCAAAGACCTGGCGTACGAACTGGCGGCAGGTGACCAGATCGAGCCGGTCCGAATCGATTCCCAGGACGGCTTGGACATCTTGCGGCACTCCGTCGCCCACGTCCTCGCCCAGGCAGTGCAGCAGATCTTCCCCGATGCCAAGCTCGGTATCGGTCCGCCGATCGAGAACGGCTTCTACTACGACTTCGACGTCGAGACTCCCTTCGTCCCCGAGGACCTGGCCAAGATCGAGTCCGCGATGCGCAAGATCATCAAGGAGAACCAGCGGTTCTCCCGGCGCGTCACCACCGAGACCGACGCTCTGGAGGAACTGGCCGGCGAGCCGTACAAAGTCGAGCTGATCGGCCTCAAGGGTGGGNGAGTCGAGGGCGGCAGCGTCGAAGTGGGCGCTGGGGAGCTCACCATCTACGACAACCTCGACCGGAAGGGTGCGACCGCCTGGAAGGACCTCTGTCGAGGGCCGCACCTACCTACCACCAAACGAATTCCTGCCTTCAAGCTGATGCGCAGCGCGGCGGCGTACTGGCGCGGCGACGAGAAGAACAAGCAACTGCAGCGCATCTACGGCACCGCCTGGCCCAGCAAGGAAGAGCTCGACGCCTATCTGCACCGCCTCGAGGAGGCCGAGCGGCGCGATCACCGCAAGCTCGGTAAGGAGCTGGACCTGTTCAGTTTCCCCGACGAGATCGGTTCCGGGCTGGCGGTCTTCCACCCCAAGGGTGGGGTGGTTCGCAAGGAGATGGAGAACTACTCGCGGCGCCGCCACGAGGAGGCCGGCTACGAGTTCGTCTACACCCCGCACATCACCAAGGCGCAACTGTTCGAGGTGTCAGGTCACCTGGATTGGTACGCCGAGGGGATGTACCCGCCGATGCAACTGGATGCTTCGGGCGACAAGCCCGGGATCGACTACTACCTCAAGCCGATGAACTGTCCGATGCACAACCTGATCTTCGGTTCCCGTGGACGCTCCTACCGGGAGTTGCCGTTGCGGCTGTTCGAGTTCGGCACGGTGTACCGCTACGAGAAATCCGGTGTCGTGCACGGTATGACCAGGGCGCGCGGCTTCACCCAGGATGACGCGCACATCTACTGCACCCGCGAGCAGATGAAGGACGAGTTGACCAACCTGTTGACGTTCGTCCTGGACCTGCTGCGCGACTACGGGCTGGAGGACTTCTACCTCGAGCTGTCCACCAAGGACCCCGAGAAGTACGTCGGTGACGACGCGACCTGGGAGGAGGCCACCCGCACCTTGGAGGAAGTGGCCACCGACTCCGGGCTCGAGTTGGTGCCGGATCCTGGTGGGGCAGCGTTCTACGGCCCCAAGATCTCGGTGCAGGCGCGGGACGCGATCGGCCGCACCTGGCAGATGTCGACCATCCAACTCGACTTCAACCTGCCCGAGCGGTTCGAGCTGGAATACGCCGCCGCCGACGGCAGCAGGCAGCGACCGGTGATGATTCACCGCGCCCTCTTCGGCTCGATCGAGCGGTTCGTCGCCGTCCTGACCGAGCACTACGGCGGTGCCTTCCCGCCCTGGCTTGCCCCGGTACAGGCGGTTGGCATCCCGATCGCCGAGCGCCACGTCGAGTACCTGCGTGACGTTGCCGCAGGCCTCGCGGCAGCCGGTATCCGGGTCGAGGTCGATGAGTCCGACGACCGGATGCAGAAGAAGATCCGCAACGCCCAACTGCAAAAGGTGCCCTTCATGCTGATCGCCGGCGACGACGACATTGCGAACGGCGCCGTCTCCTTCCGCTACCGCGACGGACGCCAGGACAATGGCGTCCCGATCACTGAGGCGGTCGAGCGGATCCAGCAGGCGGTCGCAGACCGGGTGCAGGTGTGAGCATCTTCCAAGACGGGGTCGGAGAGCCGGACACACTGGACCGGCTCTGGACACCCCATCGGTTGGCCTACATCAAAGGCGAGAACAAACCGACCGATGGCACCGCCGAGGCCTGTCCGTTCTGCCGGATCCCCACCTTGGGCGACAAGGACGGGCTGATCGTCCACCGCGGCGAGTCCTGTTTCGTGGTGCTCAACCTCTATCCCTACTCGCCCGGGCACCTGATGGTCTGCCCGTTCCGGCACATAGCCGACTACACCGAACTCACCGACGTCGAGACCACCGAGATCTCGGCATTCACCAAGAAGGCGATGCAAGCTGTGCGCGAGATCAGCGATGCCGGCGGTTTCAACATCGGCCTGAACCAAGGCGCTACTGCTGGGGCGGGCATCGCCGCGCATTTGCACCAGCACATCGTGCCGCGCTGGCCCGGCGACCAGAACTTCATGCCGATCATCGGCAAGACCAAGACCATGGCCCAACTACTCAGCGAGACACGCGATCTGCTCGCCCAAGCCTGGGCCTAGCACCGTGCCCCGCTATTCGCGATAGCCTGTCGCCGCCATGCTCGATCGATTCAAGGCCTTCTGGGTCGCCCTCTTCAACCCGATCGTCCGCCTACTGCTCAAGGCGGGCATCAGCCCCGACGTGGTTACCCTCGTGGGCACCCTCGGCGTGTGCGTGGGCGCTTTGGTGTTCTTCCCCAAGGCTGGCTGTTGGCCGGCGTACTGTTCATCACCGCGTTCGTCTTCTCCGACCTGATCGACGGCGCTATGGCACGTCAGTCGGGACGCTCGAGCGTGTTCGGTGCGTTCTTGGACTCCACTCTGGACCGCCTCGGCGACGCCGCTGTCTTCGCGGGTCTGGCGATGTACTACGTAGGCCCAGGTGACAACGATCTGTTGGCGGCGCTGGCGATGTACTGCCTGGTGATGGGCTCGGTGACCTCCTATGCCCGCGCCCGCGCCGAATCACTCGGTATGGACGCTAAGGTCGGCATCGCGGAGCGCTCCGATCGGCTGGTCAGCATCCTGGTGATCACAGGTATCGCCGACTTGCTGCATCTGGTCTTCGACAATGACGACTTCTTGATCCTGATCCCGATTACGCTCGCGCTGCTCGCGCTGGCGAGCACGATCACCGTGGTGCAGCGCATCCTGGTCGTGCGTAAGCAAGCCAACGCCGCCGTCGGCGAGTAACTCGTGGTTGCCCGCGCCTACCTGGTGGCCTGGCGCCTGGTCCGGCTGCTCCCCGAACCCTGGGCGCAACGCTTGTTCCGGCTCCTGGCAGACGTCATCTATCGGCGAGGCGGAGCCGGCGTACAGAGGCTGCGCGCCAACCTGGAGGCGGTAGGGCCGGTCGACGATCGGTTGCTTCGCGACGCGGTGCGCTCCTACTTGCGGTACTGGTGTGAGGCCTTCCGGCTTCCGTCGTGGCCGATCGAAGATGTGCTGGCCAGGATTCACGTCGAGAACGAGGAGAAGTTGCGCCGCGAGNTTCGAGGACCGGGAGCGATATTGGCGCTGCCGCATATGGCGAACTGGGATTGGGCGGGCGCGTGGGCGACGGCGACCGGCATGCCGGTGGTATCGGTGGCCGAACGGCTCCGGCCCGAGCAGGTGTACGAGCGGTTCGTGACCTATCGCCGCTCGATCGGCATCGAGATCTTGCCGGCCGACGCTGCCGACACCCTGTTCGTGCTCGAACGCCACGTCAAAAGCGGCCGCCTGGTCTGTTTGTTGAGTGACCGGGACCTGTCTCGCGGCAGTGTCAGAGTCCGGTTCTTGGGGCGAACCGCCAGGTTCCCGAAGGGGCCTGCAGCGCTTGCGTTGCGCACGGGTGCCGCGCTATTGCCCGTCACCGGCCGGTACGAGGNNGCCGCAATCTGGTGATGACCGTCCATCCGGCTATCCCGGCTGACACCCCGAGACGATGATGCAGGGTGTCGCTGACGCCTTCAGTGAGGCAATCACCGCCCATCCGGTTGACTGGCACATGATGCAGAAAGTGTTCATCAGGTGAGGATCGGCCTGGTCTGTCCGTACTCGCTGGCTTCTCCCGGTGGGGTACAGCAGCATGTCCTCGGGCTGGCGGCCGCGTTAGGCCAAGCCGGTCATGCGGTGTCGGTGTTGGCTCCAGATGCTCCTGGGGCTGTCGGGCCGGTGAAGCTGGTGAATACGGGACGATCGATCCCGCTGCCCTACAAGGGCGCGGTCGGCCGCGTCTCTTTCGGGCCAGTGACCTATGCCCGGGTCAAGCGCTGGTTGCAGTCCGGCGAANTCGACCTGGTGCATGTACACGAGCCCNTCACCNCCTCGGCTTCGCTGATCACGGTCGGGTTGTCGACGGTGCCGGTGGTGGCAACTTTCCACACTGCGCAGGACCGGCCTCGTGCGCTGGCGTCCTCGGCAGTGGTGTTCCGCCACTGGTTGCGGCGCATCGACGCCCATATCGCGGTCTCGCAGACCGCTGCCCGGACCATGCGCGATTACCTGCCGGACGAGCCGGTGATCATCCCCAACGGGTTGGACGTGGCCGGTTACGACGGACCCCGGATGCGCGGCGGGAATACGGTGCTGTTCCTCGGCAGACTCGATGAGCCCCGCAAAGGACTGCCACGGTTGCTGGAGGCCTGGCCGCAGGTGCGTTCCCAGCGTCCGCATTCCAGGCTCGTTCTGGTCGGACCGGGGCACCCAAGGCAACTTCCCGCCGGCGTGGAGACGACCGGGACCGTCAGCGAGCAGGCCA
The DNA here is from genome assembly GCA_013693815.1 of Nocardioidaceae bacterium. GTDB lineage: Bacteria > Actinomycetota > Actinomycetes > Propionibacteriales > Nocardioidaceae > SSC3. Next base: position 2,201,711 of record CP059259.1, on the reverse strand, counting down.
AACGCCAGCTCCTGCGGGACGCCGACATCCTGGTGGCACCTAATACCCACGGTGAGAGCTTCGGGTACGTGCTGGTCGAGGCGATGGCATCGGGGACTCCCGTACTTGCTCATGGGCTGCGCGCTTTCGCCGACGTTCTCGACCATGGTCGTCTCGGTGCACTTTATGCCCGGCACAGCGAGCTTGCGCCCGCACTCGTCGAGTTGCTCGGGGACCCACAGCGCCGTAAACAGCTGAGCCAGGACGCATCGGCGGCGGTCCGGGCCTACGACTGGTCCGTTGTGATGCCGCGGGTCCTCGATGTCTATCGGGAGGTCGTAGGCTTGAGTCGAGAATCAGCCCCGAGAACGAAGTGATACCCGTGACCCAGACACAGTCCCAGGACCCGACCCGATCCTCCGCTCCCCTTGTTGAGGGCTCCTTGCCCGTCACCGGCACAGGTGGAGTGAAGCGAGGGATGGCGGAGATGCTCAAGGGCGGGGTGATCATGGACGTGGTCACACCGGAGCAGGCCAAGATCGCCGAGGACGCGGGAGCGGTCGCGGTGATGGCGTTGGAGCGAGTGCCTGCTGACATCCGCGCTCAAGGCGGGGTGTCGCGGATGAGCGACCCGGACATGATCGACGGGATCATCGAGACGGTGTCGATCCCGGTGATGGCCAAGGCACGAATCGGGCATTTCGCTGAAGCCCAGGTGCTGCAGTCGCTGGGCGTGGACTACATCGACGAGTCGGAGGTACTGACCCCGGCCGACTACACCAACCACATCGACAAGTGGGCCTTCACAGTGCCGTTCGTATGTGGTGCCACCAACTTGGGTGAAGCGTTGCGGCGCATCACCGAGGGCGCGGCGATGATCCGCTCCAAGGGCGAGGCCGGCACCGGTGATGTGTCGAATGCGGTGACCCACATGCGGACGATTCGGGCCGAGATCCGTCGCCTGGGCAGCCTGGCCGGGGATGAGCTGTACGTGGCAGCCAAAGAGCTGCAGGCACCGTACGACCTGGTCAAGGATGTCGCAGAAGCCGGCAAGTTGCCGGTGGTGCTGTTCACCGCCGGCGGGATCGCAACTCCCGCGGATGCGGCGATGATGATGCAGTTGGGTGCCGAGGGCGTGTTCGTGGGCTCGGGGATCTTCAAGTCGGGCAATCCAGCCCAGCGTGCTGAGGCAATCGTGAAGGCGACCACGTTCTACGACGACCCGGATGTGGTCGCGAAGGTGTCCCGTGGCCTGGGTGAGGCGATGGTGGGGATCAACGTCGACGAGATCCCCAGCNCCCACCGCCTGGCTGAGCGCGGCTGGTAGGACCGAGACCAACCCGCCGATGCCCACTACCCGACCACGTATCGGCGTGCTCGCCTTGCAAGGTGACGTGCGAGAGCATCGGGCGATGCTGGAACACGTCGGTGCGAGCAGTTCCGCGGTTCGGCGTCCGAGCGAGCTCGAGGCTGTCGACGGGCTGGTGATTCCCGGTGGCGAGTCCACCACGATGTACAAGCTGGCTCGCGCCTTCGAGGTATTCGATCCGCTGCGGCAGGCAATCGGCGATGGGCTGCCGATCTTCGGCACCTGCGCCGGGATGATCATGCTCGCCGACCGGCTCGAGGCCGCTATCGACGGTCAGGAGACCCTGGGCGGTCTCGACATCGTGGTGCGGCGCAACGCCTTCGGCCGTCAGGTCGACTCCTTCGAGGCCGAGCTGGAGGTGTCCGGGATCGACGGCGCCGATCCGTACCACGCTGTCTTCATCCGCGCTCCCTGGGTGGAAAAGGTCGGAGACGACGTCGAGATCCTCGCCCGGGTCGCATCCGGACCGGCCGCCGGTAGGATCGTCGCGGTCCGGCAGGGCCCGCTCATGGCGACCTCGTTCCACCCCGAGATGACCGGCGACCACCGGATCCACGGCATCTTCCTCGACCTCGTCCGGCAGCACTAGAAAGCGCATCTCATGTCTGGCCACTCCAAATGGGCAACCACCAAGCACAAGAAGGCGGCGATCGACGCCAAGCGCGGCAAGTTGTTCGCCAAACTGATCAAGAACATCGAAGTGGCAGCGCGGATGGGCGGCGGAGACCCTGCCGGCAATCCCACGCTGTACGACGCGATCCAGAAGGCCAAGAAGTCTTCGGTCCCCAACGACAACATCGATCGGGCGGTCAAGCGTGGCTCGGGTGCTGAGGCCGGCGGAGCCGAGTATCAGACGATCATGTACGAGGGGTATGCGCCCGGCGGCGTCGCGTTGTTGATCGAGTGCCTGACCGACAACCGCAACCGGGCAGCGATGGAAGTGCGCACCGCCACTTCCCGCAACGGCGGCTCGCTGGCCGATCCGGGCTCGGTCTCCTACTTGTTCAACCGCAAGGGCGTGATCGTCCTCGCCAAGGACCAGGGTGGCAAGGAGGTCACCGAGGACGACGTCTTGGAGGCGACCCTGGATGCCGGCGCCGAGGACGTGAGCGATCTGNGGGAGTCCTTCGAGATCCTCAGCGAGGCCGGAGATCTGGTGGCGGTCCGCGAGGCGCTGCAGGCGGCGGGGCTGGACTACGACTCGGCCGAGGCGCAGTTCGTCCCCTCGATGGAGGTCACCGTCGATGCCGAAGGTGCGGCGAAGGTGATGCGCCTGGTCGAGGCCCTGGAGGACCTGGACGACGTGCAGAACGTGTTCGGCAACTTCGATATCCCTGACGAGGTGCTGGAGGCACTCGACGTCTAGAGCACCCGCTGGGAGCGTGTCGGTACCTGGTTCCGGAACGGAATCCCCGTAGGTTGGTTGTGCGAACACATGTTCGGGTGACGCCGCCATTTACGGACTTATGGAGACTTCATGCGTGTGCTGGGCATCGACCCTGGCCTGACCCGTTGCGGCCTGGGCGTGGTCGAGGGCGAGGTCGGCAGACCACTCACCCTGGTCGATGTCGGTGTGGTACGAACCTCGACCGAGTTGCCGATCGCCCAGCGCCTGGTGCTGATCCAAGCCGCGATCACCCAGTGGCTCGAGCGTTACGAGCCCGATGCCGTTGCTGTGGAGCGGGTCTTCTCCCAGCACAACGTCCGTACGGTGATGGGCACCGCCCAGGCCAGTGGGATTGCGCTGGTGTGCGCCGCGGGGCGAGGCCTCCCGGTCGCGATGCACACACCGAGCGAGGTCAAGGCGGCCGTGACCGGGAACGGGCGCGCCGACAAGCAACAGGTCGGCGCCATGGTGACCCGATTGCTGACCCTGACCGAGACGCCCAAGCCTGCTGATGCGGCAGATGCCCTGGCCTTGGCGATCACTCACATTTGGCGCGGTGCCGCCGCCAACCGATTGCAGGCTGCTCTCGACAAGCACGGCAAGCAGTTGGCGAACACCTCCGGAGGGCGGGGAGCGCGTGATCTCGTTCGTACGCGGCCGGATCGCCGGGATCACCCTGGACTCGGTGGTTGTCGAGGTCGGAGGCGTGGGGCTATCGCTCAACTGCACGCCGAGCACCTTGGCGACCTTGCGCCTCGGCGCCGAGGCGATGCTGCCCACGAGCATGGTGGTGCGTGAGGACTCCCTGACACTGTTCGGTTTCCTCGACGAGGACGAGAAGGCCCTGTTCGAGTTGCTGCAGACCGCCAGCGGGGTCGGACCCAAACTCGCGCAGGCGATGCTCGCGGTGCACGGCCCCGACGAGCTTCGGCGGGCGATCGCAGGCGACGACGTCGCGACTCTGACCGCTGTTCCGGGAATAGNNGGCAGAAAGGCGCGCAACGGATCATCCTCGAGCTCAAGGACAGGATCGGGCCAGTCATCGCAACCGTTTCGGCGTCCGGTTCCGGCGTTGAGTCGGCTGAGCTCTGGCGCGATCAGGTCCGTGCCGGCCTGGTTGGTCTGGGTTGGTCGGCCAAGGATGCCGACAAGGCCATCGATGCCGCTGTGGAGACCATGGATCCGATCTCGATCGGGACCGAGGATGTCGCCGGTGTGCTGAGAGCTGCGTTGCAGATGCTGGGTCGAGGCTGAGCGCGATGGACTCGGTGAGCGACATCCTGGCTGCCGACGCCGACCCGGACGAGCGGGCCGTCGAAGCCGCGCTGCGCNNCCCAAGACCCTGGGTGAGCTGATCGGGCAGGACCGTGTCTGCGAGCAACTGGGGCTGGTCCTCCATGCTGCTCGGGCGCGAGGGCTGGCACCTGACCATGTGCTGCTATCCGGGCCGCCCGGCCTGGGCAAGACGACACTGGCGATGATCATCGCTGCCGAGCTCGGCTCANCCCTCCGCCTCACCAGTGGACCGGCGATCACCCATGCCGGTGACCTGGCTGCGATCCTCTCGGGTCTTTCGGAGGGTGACGTGCTCTTCGTCGACGAGATCCATCGGATGGCCCGGCCAGCCGAGGAGATGCTCTACATGGCGATGGAGGATTTCCGCGTCGACGTAGTGATCGGCAAGGGCGCCGGTGCGACGGCGATCCCATTGGAGTTACCGCCCTTCACCCTGGTTGGCGCCACCACCCGCGCCGGGCTGCTTCCCAGCCCGCTGAGAGACCGATTCGGTTTCACCGCGCACCTGGACTTCTACGAGCCACCTGAGTTGCAACAGATCCTCGTCCGTAGCGCCGGGCTGCTGGAAGTTCAGCTCACCACCGCCGGTGCCACCGAGATCGCCTCCCGCAGCCGCGGCACACCCCGGATCGCCAACCGGCTGCTGCGTCGGGTCCGCGACTACGCCCAGGTCCGAGCCGACGGTGTCCTGACACCCGAGATCGCCCGCCGCGCCCTCGATTTGTACGAGGTGGACGAGTCGGGTCTGGACCGTCTTGATCGTGCTGTGCTCACGGCGTTGTGCGCCAGATTCGGCGGCGGGCCGGTGGGCTTGTCCACACTGGCTGTGGCAGTCGGTGAGGAGCGCGAGACCGTCGAGGAGGTGGCAGAGCCGTTCCTGGTGCGCAGCGGGTTCTTGGCCCGCACACCGCGCGGCCGGATCGCGACTCCGGCGGCTTGGGTGCATCTCGGCCTACCTCAGCCGGCGGTCCAGGCGAGCGACGCGACCCTTTTCGACGGAGAGCAACCCCAAGGCGGGTAGACTTCCCCGAGCCCTGCCGTCGGGCATGTCCAACCAATGATTCGAGGAGTCCTGTGGAGTCGCTCGCCGCTCTGCTGCCGTTTCTGCTGATCGGTGCAGTCTTCTACTTGCTGATGATTCGCCCCGCCCAGCGCCGGCAGCGCGAAGCCCAGGCCGTGCAGCGCTCTGCTGACATCGGCGCCCAGGTCGTCCTTACCTCTGGTATCTACGGCCGCGTGGTGACAACCACCGATGAGGACGTCGAGGTGGAGATCGCGCCCGGCACTCAGATCAAGGTGGTGCGTCAGGCGATCTTGCGGGTCATTCCCGAAGCGATCCCCGATTCGGCTCCAGGGACGATTCCAGACACGCCGGAGTCTCTCACCGACCCGACTCCCGAGACGGATACCGACCGCTAGATCGGTACTAGACCAAGCGCGCCGGCGCGCGCCGCGATGCAGCGGCACCGTTTCGTCGGCGCGGTCCATTAGCTAGGAAGAGCGAGAACGTGGCAGCAAGGTCGCCCAGGAACGGGCGCAGGCTGATCATCTTCGGCATCGTCGTCGCGGCGATGTACGGGCTGGTTGCCCTGACAGCGGAGTGGAAACCCAAGCTGGGTCTCGACCTCCAAGGTGGTACCCGGATCAGCCTGCAGGCTCAGACCGAGGACGGCCGGAACCCACCCGGTGAGCAGATGCGCGAGGCTCGCGGGATCATCGACCAACGTGTCAACGGCACCGGTGTCGCCGAGTCCGAGGTCGCCGTCCAGGGCGGCCGCAACATCGTGGTCGAGATCCCCGGTCAGAACCGCACCGACATCGTCGACACGATCTCCCGATCGGCCCAGCTCTACTTCCGGTTGGTCGCCGATGTACCCGCCCAATACATGATGCCGTCGGTCCCCGATGACGGGGCAGGGGACGGCACAGACGAGCCTGGTGACGGCACTGGTGAGGAGAACCAGGGCGACAAGAACCCGGGTGACCAGGGCGAGAAGAACGGCGGCACCAAGAACCAGGATTCGAAGCAGGGCAAGGACCAAGGCCGGGCGGTGTCCGAGGGACTGCTAGCCGCTGACCNNCGACCCCGTCACCGACTGGTACACCGGCTACAGATTCACCGGCCACGCCCGCCGCATCTGACGAGCCCACGACTGCGGCTTCCGAGGACCCGGACGTAGGTGCTGCTCCCAANNCGCTGTCGACCCCAGGACTTCCTGGCCTGGCAGGCCAACCCCGGCCAGGAGTGGCTGGAGAAGTTCCAGGCCTACACCTGCCCGACCGAGGGCACTGACGCCGATGTCGTCGACGACCCGGACAAGCCGCTGATCGCCTGCGACGAGGAAGGCAACAAGTTCCTGCTCTCGGTGGCCGCGATCGACGGCAAGGACCTCAAAGGCGCCGACTACGGCACCCCGCAGAACGGCGTGGGTTGGGTCGTTACGCTGAGCTTCAACTCGAAAGCGGCCGGCGTCTTCGCCGACGTGACCGGAGCCATCAACCAGGCGATGAACTCCAACGGCACCCAGAAGGCCTTCGCGATCGTGCTCGACAGCGAGGTGCTTTCCACTCCGACTGTCAGCAACGGCGCGATCACCGGCGGTCAGGCCGAGATCAGCGGTGACTTCGACGAGGAGTCGGCGCGCAGCCTGGCGACCAGCCTCCGTTACGGCTCGCTGCCGTTGCGGTTCACGGTTGGCGAGATCTCCAACGAAGGTCCGACCCTGGCTTCTGACCAGCTCACCGCGGGCCTGTGGGCAGGTGGCATCGGTCTGGCAGTCGTGATGATCTACTGCCTGGTCTACTACCGCGGGCTCGGGCTGGTCGTGGTTGCTTCGCTGTTCGTAGCCGCGATCGTCACCTACGCCACGATCCTGCTGTTGAGTGAGGCAGCGGACTTCACTCNNACGCTGCCCGGTATCGCGGGTCTGATCGTCGGTATCGGCGTGACAGCCGACTCGTTCATCATCTATTTCGAGCGAATACGTGACGAGATGCGCGAAGGCAAGTCGATGCGCGTCGCGGTCGAGACTGGATGGAAACGCGCCCGAGCGACCTGTCTGGCAGCCGATGCCGTCTCGTTGCTGGCCGCCATTGTGCTCTATATCTTCGCCATCGGTGTCGTGAAAGGCTTCGCCTTCGCTCTCGGTGTGAGCACGGTGATCGACCTCGCGGTGTTCTTCCTCTTCACCAAGCCGATGGTCTCTTGGTTGGCCAAGTTCAAGTTCTTCAACTCCGGGCACAAGATGTCGGGCTTGTCTGCTGAGGCGGTCGGTATCGAACGGATCGGCTCACCTGCTCCGGTAGGGGGAGGGCCTGATGGGCAAGTTCAACCAGGTCGGACACGACCTCTACACAGGCAAGCGTTCGATCGACTTCGTCGGCCGGAAATGGCTTTGGTACGCGATCTCGGCAGTCGTGCTGCTGATCTCGATCCTGGGTCTGACCGTCAAGGGGCTGAACCTCGGTATCGAGTTCGAGGGCGGTGTCGAGTATCAGGTCGCGATTGCCCCAGGGACAGCAGACGACAAGGTTCCCGTGGTCCGTGAGGCAATCTCGTCGACCGCGAAGGACCAGGGCATCTCCGGTGCGGAATCACCCATCGTCAACAGTTCGGGAACCGACGGCAACAAGATCCGGATTCAGACCGAGGAGCTGAACCCGGACGACACCGCCGTCATCGCCGGCGCGATCAAGGACTCCCTGGGTGTCACCGACGACGACCTCACTCGACAGACCATCGGGCCCTCCTGGGGTCAGGAGATCGCTGATCGTGCGATCCGCGGCATCGTGGTCTTCATGGTCCTGGTGGTGCTCCTGATCGCTGCTTACACCAGGCAGTGGAAGATGTCGGTCGCTGCGGTCACCGCGCTTATCCACGACCTCGTGATCACGGTCGGCGTCTATGCCCTCTCCGGCTTCGAGGTGACACCAGCCACGGTCACCGGGGTGCTCACGATCCTCGGGTTCTCCTTGTACGACACGGTGGTGGTGTTCGACAAGATCCGGGAGAACACCGTTCCCCAGGAGCTGGCACGGACTCGGAAGACCTATCGCGAGGCCTCCAATCTGGCGGTCAACCAGACCCTGGTCCGCTCGATCAACACCTCGATCGTGGCGTTGCTGCCGGTCGGAGCGCTGCTCTACGCCGGTATCTTCATGCTGGGCTCTGGGGCGCTGAAGGACCTCGCGCTTTCGCTCTTCGTCGGTATGGCGGTCGGTGCGTACTCCTCGATCTTCATCGCGCCTGCGCTGTTCGTTCAGCTCAAGGAGCTCGAGCCAGGGATCAAGGCAGGCGACAAACGGGCGATGAAGCATCGCGACCGGCGCCAGGTCGACCCGTTCGCGAACGTCCCCGCTTTCACCGAAGACATGCCGATCCACGACGAACCCGGCGTGCAGTCCGACTTCGGTGGTGAGGCTGGTGACGGTTATGACGGCGATTCCGGTCGGGGTAACCGGCCCGTGTCCGCCACTCCGGCGACCAAGTTCACCGGCGAGACCCGTCCCTCTGCTCGCCCGGTCGAGCAGAGTCAGTCGGCCCACCGCCCACAGCCCAAGCGCGCGCCACGGTCCCAACGCGGTAAGAAGTAGCACCGATGCTGGCCGGTCCCGATCTGCTCATTGACCGGTTGGTCCGCGATATCGAGGGCTTTCCACAGCCAGGGGTGGTCTTCAAGGACATCACGCCGCTTCTGGCCGACCCTGGTGGGTTCAGCGCCGTCGTCGCGGCCCTGGCCGCGTGCGGGCGCGACGAATCCGGTGCGCCGACAGTCGACAAAGTGGTCGGGATGGAGGCCCGCGGGTTCGTGTTGGCAGCACCGGTCGCGCTCGCCCTGGAGGTGGGATTCGTGCCGGTGCGGAAGGCGGGAAGCTCCGGGGCCTACTTATGCGGTTTCCTACGCGCTGGAATACGGCGAAGCCATCTTGGAGATCCATCAGGATGCGATCGCCGAAGGTGAACGGGTGCTAATCGTCGACGATGTACTCGCAACTGGTGGCACCGTCGCCGCGACTCGTTCGCTTGTGGAGTCCTGTGGGGTGTTCCCACCGCCTGCAGTGTGCTCATGGAGTTGGGCTTTCTGGGTGGCCGCGCTGTGACCGGAGACCTTCCGGTCCACTCGCTTCGCACGATCTAGACTGGTTGGACCGATCGCGGAGACGGGCTTATCCAGTCGTGGAGATGGGGTGTTGGGCGTGAGTGAGGAGCGGGGTGGTGCTGCCCGGACCATGCCTGCGCCCGAGGCCTCGACCACCTCTGCCAGCAGAATGCGCGCCAGGCTGGCCCGGATCGGAACCCGCGGCACCACCAGCAATCCGGTCCTGGAGCCCTTGTTCCGGGTCGTTCGGGCCAATCACCCCAAGGCAGACCTGGCTCTGCTGGCACGCGCCTACTTGACGGCAGAGCGACTGCACGAAGGGCAGAAGCGCAAGAGCGGCGATCCCTACATCACCCATCCGCTGGCCGTCACCACGATTCTGGCCGAGCTGGGCATGACCGAGCCGACGTTGGTCGCGGCATTGCTGCACGACACGGTCGAAGACACCGACTACACCCTTGACGACGTACGCCGGGAATTCGGTGAGGAGGTGGCGCTCCTGGTCGACGGTGTCACCAAGCTCGACAAGGTCAAATACGGCGATACCGCTCAAGCCGAGACCATCCGCAAANTGATCGTCGCGATGAGCCGCGACATCCGGGTACTGGTCATCAAACTGGCCGACCGGCTGCACAATATGCGCACCCTGCGCTACATGAAGCCCGAATCACAGGAGAAGAAGGCTCACGAGACTCTGGAGATCTTCGCGCCGCTGGCTCACCGTCTCGGCATGAACACGCTCAAGTGGGAGCTGGAAGATCTCGCTTTCGTCACCCTGCATCCCAAGATGTACGACGAGATCGTGCGATTGGTCGCCGAGCGGGCCCCGTCTCGGGACAACTATCTCGCCCAGGTTACCGCTCAAGTGGAAGCCGACCTCAAGGCAGCCAAGATCAAGGCGGTCGTCACCGGGCGACCCAAGCACTACTACTCGATCTATCAGAAGATGATCGTGCGGGGCCGTGAGTTCTCCGATATCTACGATCTGGTCGGTATCCGGGTGCTGGTCGAACAGGAGCGGGATGTTTACGCCGCCCTCGGTGTGATCCACTCGCGGTGGAACCCGGTTCCGGGCCGGTTCAAGGACTTCGTGGCTATGCCGAAGTTCAACATGTACCAGTCGCTGCACACGACCGTGATCGGGCTGGAGGGCAAGCCCGTCGAGATGCAGATCCGGACCTTCGCGATGCACCGCAGGGCCGAGTACGGAGTCGCGGCGCACTGGAAGTACAAGGAAGACGTCGCAGACGGCGCCGACACCGACGCGCGGCTCGTCGACGGCGATATGGCCTGGGTCAAGCAGCTCGTCGACTGGCAGCAGGAGACCGAGGACCCGGGTGAGTTCCTGGAGTCGTTGCGCTTCGAGATGAACGTCGCCCAGGTGTATGTCTTCACACCTCGCGGGGATGTGCTCCCGTTGCCGACCGGCTCGACACCGGTGGACTTCGCCTATGCGGTCCACACCGAAGTGGGTCACCGCACGATCGGGGCTCGCGTCAACGGCCGCCTGGTACCGCTGGAGTCCACCTTGGACAATGGCGATGTCGTCGAGGTGTTCACTTCCAAGGCGCAGAACGCGGGTCCGTCGCGGGATTGGCTGATGTTCGTACGCTCACCCCGAGCGCGCAACAAGATCCGGCACTGGTTCACCAAGGAGCGCCGGGACGAGGCGATCGAGCGTGGCAAGGAGCAGATCGCCAAGCTGATGCGCAAACAGGGAATCCCCCTCAAACGCGTCCTGACAGCCGAGAATCTCGCCACGGTCGCCACCGAGTCGAGACTTCAGGACGTCTCCGCGCTCTACGCCGCGGTCGGAGAAGGCAATCTCGGCGCCCAGACAGTGGTGCGCCGGGTGCTGGATCTCTACGGCGGCGAAGAGGGTGCGACCGAGGATCTCGCCGAAGGCGTGCGGATCCCGAGACGCTCCGCGAAGGCGACTGCCGGTGGGGATGCCGGGGTGATCGTCAAAGGCATCACCGACGTGTGGGTCAAGCTCGCCAAGTGCTGCACGCCGGTGCCTGGCGACGAGATCGTCGGGTTCGTCANNCGTGGGCAGGGGATCTCCGTACACCGCTCGGACTGCGTGAACGTCGCGACCATGCAAGCCGAGAGATTCACCGAGGTCGAGTGGGCGCCGACCGCATCCTCGGTGTTCCTGGTGAACATCCAGGTCGAGGCGCTCGATCGGGCACGATTGCTGTCCGATATCACCAAGGTGCTGTCGGACCTACACGTCAACATCTTGGCGGCTTCGTTGCAGACCGGGCGTGATCGAGTCGCCAAATCCCGATTCACCTTCGAGATGGCCGACCCGAAGCATCTCGGACATCTCCTGCGGGCGATTCGGCAGGTCGAGNGGGTTTTCGACGCCTACCGCGTGACCCAGTAGCCGCCCCGACATCCGCGGCACCTCGCCGCGTTCTCGTCGCTCGACGGCCGCTTCGCTGTAGGCCGCCTTCGCTCCTCCGCCTTGCGATGCACCACGCCTGTCGACGCGGCTTACGCCGGACGTACTTCAGCCCGAGAACTCTTCCAGTGCCTTGCGCGCTTCTGTAAGCCAAGATTCGCGAGCCTCGATCGCGGCAACGGCCTCGTCGGCCTTCTTCTGATTGCCGGCCGCGAGCGCCTTGTCGCGGGAGCTGGCCAGGCCTGCGATAGAGGCCTCGAGCTGAGCAACGGTATCGGCAGCGCGGGCGCGTGCTTCGGGGTTGGACCGGCGCCAGGCGTCGTCCTCGACTCCGCGGATCGCCTGCTCGACCTTGCGCATCCGGCCCTCGAGGTCCTTGATCCGCTCTCGGGGAACTTTCCCGGCCTGGTCCCAGCGATCGGCGATGTCGCGGAACGCCGCCTTGGCTGTGGCCAGGTCTGTGACTGGGACCAAGGCCTCGGCCTCGGCCAGGAGCGCTTCCTTCTTGGTGGCGTTCTCGGCGAACTCGGCGTCCAGGGCGGCGTTGGCTGCATCGCGAGCGCCGAAGAAGGTATCTTGGGCCGCCCGAAATCGCTTCCAGAGTTGATCGTCGACGCTGCGCTGTGCTGAACCGGCTGCCTTCCAGCGTGACATCAGTTGCCGGTAAGCAGCCGAAGTTCCCGCCCAGTCGGTGGAATCAGCCAGTGCCTCGGCCTCTTTGACCAGTTTCTCCTTGGCCTCGCGAGCGTGATCGCGTTGTTCGTGCACCTCGGCGAAGTGGGTCTTGCGGCGGCGCGTGTAGGTGGTGCGCGCCGAGGAGAAGCGACGCCAGAGCTGGTCGTCCGAGGCCTTGTCGAGACGGGGAAGCGCCTTCCACTCCTCCAGTAGCTCCCGCAGCCTGTTGGCACCATCGCGCCAGTCGTTGCTCTCGGCCAGTGCCTCGGCCTCAGCGGCGATGCGCTCCTTGTCGACCTTGGCCGCCTCGAGCTTCTGGGCGCGCTCTGCCCGGCGGATCTCGCGCTGCTCGGCGATAACGCTTTCCAGGGCGATCAGTCGCGCCTCCAACGCGGCGAAGTCACCCACTGCGTTGGCTTCGGCCAACGTCGCGGTGATCGCGTTGACCGCCGCGATTGCGTCGTCGGGACCGACCTTGCCGTTGCCGACACGTTGTTCCAGGAGAGCTACCTCGAAGGCGAGTTCATCGAATCTGCGGGTGTAGAACGCAAGCGCGTTCTCGGGAGTCTCGTCGGGCATCTGACCCACCAGACGCTCGCCCTGGCCGGTGCGCACATAGACATGACCGTCATCGGTAACGCGGCCGTACTCCGCCGACCCCTCGGTCACCGGCGCGACTGCTGGAGCAACGGGTGCCGGCTTCGGCGCACTCGGGGAGGACCCGGTCGCGGCCCGGGACGAGGTCCTGGCTTGGGCACGGGTACCGGCTGGTTCCCGACTGTTGGTTCGGTGTTCACGAGGTGACTCCGGCGTTCTTCGGCACAGTTGTTCCACGGATTGTTCCGCGTAGAGGCCCGAGTCTAGTTGACGCCTGTTTGGGTGGGGCAGGCCAGCGGGTTTGGGGCAGGCCGATTGCATTGCTTTCTGCTCGATAGGATCCTGCGCATGCTGATCGCCGGATTTCCTGCTGGACCGTGGCAGACCAACTGCTACGTCGCCGCGACGTCTGCGGGGTCCGAATGCGTGATCATCGACCCCGGAATGGGCGCTACCGAGCCAGTGGCGGACTTGATCGCCGAGCACCGCTTGAAACCGGTGGCGGTTCTGGTGACGCACGGCCACATCGACCACATGTTCTGCGTCGCTCCGGTTGCCGGGGCATACGACGCGACTGCCTATATCCATCCGGCGGACCGGCATCTGCTCGCCGACCCGTTTGCCGGGATGTCGGCGCAGAGCGCCCGGGCGATGCTCGGCGGTGACTACGAGTTCGCCGAGCCGGACCACGTGGCTGAGCTCGATGACGGCGCGATGATCGAGCTGGCTGGTATGCGGTTCCGCATCGATCACACCNCCGGGCACACCCCGGGATCGATCGTTTTCCGCTCTCCTTACCCCACCGATGACGTCTCTGAAGTGATGTTCTCCGGGGACCTGTTGTTCGAGGGCTCGATCGGACGCACCGATCTGCCTGGTGGGGATTGGGACCAGATGCAGCATTCGCTGCGCGGCAAGGTGCTGACCTTGCCGGACGACATCGTCGTGCTCNCCGGGCACGGGGGACAGACCAGTATCGGGCGCGAGCGGACCACGAACNCCTACTTGCTGGAGTTGCAGCGGGAGGACCCAGATGCTGTACCTGCACCTGATCGGCGCCGGGGGCTGTGATGGCTAAACCCACCCCGCTGTCGGGGTTTCCTGAGTTCCTGCCTGCTGGCCGCGCCGTCGAGCAGCGGGTAATCGCCAGCCTGTCACGGACTTTCGAGCTGCACGGATTTGCCAGCCTCGAGACCCGGGCGGCCGAGCCGCTGGATCAATTGCTGCGCAAGGGTGAGACCTCCAAGGAGGTCTATGTACTGCGCCGCCTGCAGGCACAGGCTCCGGATGCGGCTGAGGCCACAGCGGGGAGCGGCGATAGCGGGTTGGGCCTGCACTTCGATCTGACCGTGCCGTTTGCCCGCTACGTCCTGGAGCATGCCGGCAAGCTGGACTTCCCGTTCCGCCGCTACCAGATCCAGAAGGTCTGGCGCGGCGAACGGCCCCAGGAGNGANGATACCGGGAGTTCACCCAGGCCGACATCGACATCGTGGGCAGGGACACGCTGGCCTTCCACCACGACATCGAGGTTGCGCGAGTCATGGTCGAGGCGCTGGACCAGCTCGCCCGCCCCGACCTGCTCGGCTTGCCCGGTTTCACCTTGCAGGTCAACAACCGCAAGCTGATCCAGGGTTTCTATCAGGGACTGGGCGCACCCGATCCGGCCAGGGTGATGCAGTTGGTCGACAAACTCGACAAGCTGCCAGCAGCGCAGGTGCGCGAGTTGCTGGTCGCCGATGCCGGACTCACCACCGACCAGGCCGACAAGTGCCTGGCGTTGGCCGAGATCAGCGCGGCCGACGGCTCGTTCGCCGACCAGATCACGGCGCTGGGCGTTAGCGATCCGCTGCTCGATGAGGGCGTGGCTGAGCTAGTTGCGGTTATCGAGGGATGCGCTGGGCTGATTTCCGACCAGGTCACGGTGCTGGCCGATCTGAAGATCGCCCGGGGCCTGGACTACTACACCGGCACCGTGTTCGAGACTCGACTGCGCGGGTATGAGTCACTCGGCTCGATCTGTTCGGGTGGCCGCTATGACGCGCTCGCCTCCGAGGGACGTACTACCTATCCGGGTGTGGGAATCTCACTGGGCGTGAGCCGGGTGCTGGTTCCGCTGGTGACTGGTGGCGTGGTGAATGCGAGCCGCTCGGTTCCCAGCGCGGTCCTGGTAGCCCTGCCCGACGAGGAATCCCGCGCCGCCTGTGACGCGATCGCCCAGCAGTTACGCGCCAACGGGACCCCGGTGGAGGTTGCGGCCAACCCGCAGAAGTTCGGTAAGCAGATCCGGTACGCCGAGCGCCGGGGTATTCCGTACGTCTGGTTCNCCGGCAATCGACGACCCGGCCGCGGCCAACCCGACGGACAGCGCTGAGCATCAGGTGAAAGACATCCGGTCCGGGGAGCAGGTGGCGGCTGATCCGGCCACCTGGGTGCCGCCTGCTCACGACCTCCTTCCAGAAATCATCAGCGTTATCGATAGCTTGGAGACATCACAGTGATTCGCACACACGACGCGGGCAGCCTGCGTGCCGAGGACGCCGGCCAGACCGTCGTTCTGGCTGGATGGGTGGCCAACCGGCGTGATCACGGCGGGGTGGCGTTCATCGATCTGCGTGAACGCAGCGGTGTCGTACAGGTGGTGATCCGCGACGAGCGGGTGGCCCACCAGCTCCGCTCGGAGTACTGCCTGAAGGTCACCGGGNAAGTCGTGCTCCGCAAGGAGGGCAACGAGAACCCGAACCTGCCGACCGGTGCGGTCGAGGTTGTTGCCGACCAGGTCGAGGTGCTGTCTGCTTCGGCGCCGTTGCCGTTCCCGATCAGCGACCATGTCGAGGTGGGAGAGGAGGTACGCCTGGCGCACCGTTACCTGGACCTGCGTCGAAGTGGGCCTGCCGCCGCCCTGCGCTTGCGCTCCGAGGTCAGTCGTGCCGCCCGGGAGGTGTTGCACCAGCACGGTTTCACCGAGATCGAGACCCCGACGCTGACTCGCAGCACACCCGAGGGTGCGCGTGACTTCCTGGTGCCTGCTCGATTGCGACCCGGCAACTGGTATGCGCTGCCACAGAGCCCCCAGTTGTTCAAGCAGCTCCTGATGGTCGGCGGGATGGAGCGCTACTACCAGATCGCCCGCTGCTACCGCGACGAGGACTTCCGCGCCGATCGCCAGCCGGAGTTCACCCAGCTCGATGTCGAGATGAGCTTCGTGGAGCAGGACGATGTCATCGCCGTCGCCGAGGACGTCCTGCGATCCTTGTGGGCGCTGATCGGACACGACCTGGACACCCCGATCCAGCGGATCACCTACGCCGAGGCGATGGCACGCTACGGCACCGACAAGCCGGATCTACGTACCGACCTCGAGCTCACCGAGTGCACCGAGTTCTTCGCCGACACTTCGTTCCGGGTGTTCCAGGCGCCCTATGTCGGGGCGGTCGTGATGCCCGGCGGAGCCGGGCAGCCGCGCAAGCAACTCGACGCCTGGCAGGAGTGGGCCAAGCAGCGTGGAGCCAAAGGCCTGGCCTACGTCCTTGTCGGTGAAGACGGCGAGTTGGGTGGGCCGGTCGCCAAGAACCTCACCGACGCCGAGCGAGCCGGGATAGCCGACCATGTGGGCGCCAGGCCGGGAGACTGCATCTTCTTCGGAGCCGGGCCGATCAAGTCCAGTCGCGCCCTCCTCGGAGCCGCTCGCTTGGAGATCGCGCGTCGGTGCGAGCTGATCGACGAGTCGGGATGGAGCTTCGTCTGGGTGGTGGATGCCCCGCTGTTCGAGCCGGCTTCCGACGCCACGGCTGCCGGCGACGTCGCGGTCGGCAGTGGCGCCTGGACTGCTGTGCACCACGCCTTCACCTCGCCCAAAGTCGAGTGTCTGGATACCTTCGACACCGATCCGGGCTCGGCGCTGGCGTACGCCTACGACATCGTGTGCAACGGCAACGAGATCGGTGGCGGCTCGATCCGTATCCACCGCGACGACATCCAACGTCGTGTGTTCGCGGTGATGGGATTGTCCGAGGAGCAGGCGACCGAGAAGTTCGGGTTCCTGCTGGAGGCATTCAAGTACGGTGCTCCGCCACACGGTGGCATCGCGTTCGGGTGGGACCGGATCGTCGCGCTCCTGGCGGGCACCGACTCGATCCGTGAGGTGATCGCCTTCCCGAAGACCGGTGGCGGTTTCGACCCGCTGACGGCTGCGCCCGCGCCCATTACGGCCGAACAGCGCGCCGAGGCCGGGGTGGACGCTGAGCCTGAGGAGGCAACCGGGGTTGGCGGGGACCCCGGCGGAGTCCTAGGCTACCGGCGTACTTTGCGGGGCCTTCTCGGGACATTCACATCAGGTTGCGATCCGAGGGGTTGGATCGCCCGGGCCGAGGGGACGCGGTGCGGCTCTTCCAGATCATCTTTCTCACGGTGGCGTTGACGACCACCTCGCTCACGTTCGCCGCACCGGCGGATGCGGCCGGCTCCTACATCGTGGTGGATGCCGTCGACTGCAATCCGGACCCGGAAACGCAGACTTTCTGGCCGCTGGCGACCGTCCGGCGCGGGGGCGGGCTACCGGATGACAATCGCACCACCACCGTGATGTACCTCTACGACGGCGCCACCATGATCGAGAGCCTGTCGGCAGGCAAGGTCAACCCCGACGGAGTGACCGCCACCTCAGGTGTGGTGAACGTGCCAACCGGCGACTCGGTCGTGGTGGCACCTTGGGGTGGCCGCTTCGGCGATGATGAGCCCGCTGGTGTCACGCCGCTGGATCCCGGTGCCGAGTACGAACTACGGGTCCGGGTCTACGACTTCGATGCTGGTGAGTACACCTGGGAGGAGGCCACTTGCTCCTTCGAGCCCCGCGAATGCGACGGTGTTACTTCTGCGGAGATGAAAGGCCCCCGCCCTGGGTACATCGGCAGTGGCGAGATGAGTACGTTCCCCAATTCCAAGTTCGTCTGTGACGGGTACTGGTTACCTCGCTCGACGGGCGGCTTCATACCACAAGGACTGGCGCTTCAAGGCAAGACTGCCTGGGTCGCCGGCTACATCCCTGACCCGAAGGATGACAAGAAGGGCACTTGCGTGGTGCAGAAGGTGTCGCTGGACAGCGGTGTCCAGATGGCCGGGCAGGTCGGCCTGAAAGACAAGGACAACAAGAAGAGCACCTGCAACCATGCCGGTGGGATTGCGCTCACTCCGAAGGGACTCTTTGTCTCCGACACCAAGACACTGTGGTTGCTGAACCCAGCCAAGATCGGCTCCGGTGACGCAGTCAAGCGAACCTGGGCGCTCAAGGGTGTCAACGGCTCCTTCCTGGCCATGCCCGTCAACGGCAACGTCGGAATCGGTAGCTGGAAGAAGGGCAAAGCGGGCAAGGTCAGTGTGTTCTCACTGAACGGCCTGATGGCCAAGAAGATCACCACGCTGGTGGACAAGAAGAAGAAACCCAAGGAAGAGGGCGATCCGCCGCTGGGTAAGCAGCTGACGCCTGTGCGAGCGGATTACAAGCCAGTGGCGGTCAATGCGAACGGGGGCTCTTCTCCGGCAGCAAGCNTCATCACTACCGGGTCCCTCTCGACTTGCGGGATGTTGCGTACCGCAAACGGCGGCATCGGGTTCGGGCCAGGCGCTGAGGAGATCGATTCGACTCCGACGGCTACCTCTGGGGAATNNCTTCGAGGCTACGGCCAAGAAGTACTACACCAAGAACAAGAAGAAGGGCAAGGAAAGGTCGTGCCCATGCTCGCCAAGTTCGATCCGGCCATCCTCGAAGAGGGCACCGCGAAGGGCGATTGCAAGTAACCGCTTGGTCAGATCTGGTCGTTTTGTAGCACCTTGGTAACGATCTGGTGATTTTGCCGATCGGTATGCCGGTTTTCCTGTTCGAACTGTCTAGTGTCGCAATTATTCGGCGGGGTGTGTCTGCCCGCGGACGAGATACCCGATAATTTGGGACGAACCCCACCCGTTGGGGGACTCCTAGGAGGAAGATCTTCGTGAAGAGAAAAGGACTGATCGCCGGCTCAGCGGTGATTGCCGCGTTGAGCTTGATGGTGTCGGCTTGCGGCTCGACCGAGAACAAGGACGATGAGCAGCCACAGGCCCAGAAGACGACGTTGACCGTTGGTTGGAACCAGCCTTACTGGTCGTACAACGGCCAGACGTCCAACGGCAACGCGACCGCCAACAACAACATCGCGTACCTGATGAACGGCAACTTCTGGTACTACGATCCCGAGTCCAACCTGCAGACCGATGAGACCTTCGGTACCTATGAGAAGCTCTCCGACGACCCGCTGACGGTCAAGTACACCGTCAGTGACGACAACAAGTGGTCCGACGGCACGCCCGTCGACGCCGCGGACCTGTTGCTGCAGTGGGCCGCGCAATCGAGCGTCCTCAACACGATCGCCGCCGACAAGGTGCGCCGCGACGAAGCAACCGGTCTTCCGCTCAATACCGAGGGCCAGGTCTTCTTCGACTCCTCCGGTCCCGGCCTCTCGCTGGTCACCGAGACTCCGGAGATCTCCGACGACGGCAAGTCGCTGACGCTGAAGTACGACAAGTCGTTCGCCGACTGGCAGCTCGACATGTTGGTCACCGTCCCCGCGCACGTCACCGCTATGCATGCGCTGAACCTGGACGACCCCCAAGAGGCCAAGGATGCGCTGATCAAGGCCATCCAGGACAAGGACAAGGCAGCGCTCACCGCGATCTCGCTGTTCTGGAACACCGGGTACGACTTCACCTCGCTACCGGAAGACAAGTCGCTCTACCTGTCCAACGGCGCCTACCTCATGACCAAGTTCGTCGAGAACGAGTACATGACACTGGAGAAGAACCCCGACTATCACGGGCTGATGGAGCCGAAGATCGATGAGCTCACCGTCCGGTGGAACGAGGACCCGCTGGCCCAGGTCCAGGCGCTGCAGAACGGTGAGCTCTCGATGATCTCGCCCCAGGTGACCGAGGACGTCGTCAAGGAAGCGAAGAAGATCGAGGGCGTCGAGGTCATGTCTCAGGTGGAGAGCACCTACGAGCACATCGACCTGGTGTTGAACAACAAGGGCCCCTTCGACCCCGACACCTACGGCGGCGATGCTGAGAAGGCCAAGTTGATCCGGCAGGCCTTCCTGCACGCCTACCCGCGCCAGGAGATCGTCGACAAGCTGATCGTCCCGATCCAGGCCGACGCCGCAGTCCGCAACTCGTTCCTGTTGGCACCGGGCTTCCCGGGCTACGACGAGATGGTCGCTGCCAACGGCTCGGATGCGTATTCAGAAACCGACCCCGCGAAGGCCAAGCAGTTGCTCAACCAGGCCGGAGTCAACACCCCGATCGACGTTCGGGTGATGTATGCCAAGGACAACGCTCGGCGTGAGGCGCAGTTCGAGATCGTCAAGCCGGCGCTGGCCAAGGCAGGGTTCAACCTGATCAACGCGCGGAACGCTGACTGGGGCTCCAAGCTAGGTGACGGCACCTATGACGCGGTGTTCTTCGGCTGGCAGTCCACCTCTACCGGGGTCAGCGCCGACCAGGCGACGTTCGCGACCGGGATGATCAACAACCTGATCGGCTACAGCAACAAGCAGGTCGATGACCTGTTCAACGAGCTGGTGGTGACCGACGACGAGGCCAAGCAGCTCGAGCTGCAGACCGAGATCGAAAAGCACCTGTTCGCAGATGCGATCGGTTTGACCATCTTCCAGTTCCCGATGGCCACCATCATCAAGTCCTCGGATGTCACCGGCGTCGACCCGGCGCTGCTTGCTCCGACGATGTTCTACGGATTCTGGAACTGGGAGATTCCCAGTTGATCGGCCAACCGGTCACTCAGAAAAGCTGAGGAACCTCGCAAAAACACTACGTGGGGTGTTGCCACCGAATCTGGTGGTAACACCCCACAGTGGTGTTACGGTGAGCCAACTTATCGGCTGCGAGGTCGCGGGGTCTGGCTAGATGGTCACGTTCTTCCTGAAGCGCTTCATCACCTCGGTGATCGTCGTGCTGGTTTCCTCCCTGATCATGTTCTTCCTCGTCAGTATCGCCATCGACCCGCTGTCCGACCTGCGCGGGAGTACGGCACCCAATAAACAGGAGCAGATCGACGCCCGCATCGCGATGCTGCATCTGAACGACCCGATCATCAGCAGGTACTGGGACTGGCTCAAGGGCGTGCTCGGATGCGCATACGGTCAATGCGATCTGGGCGTGAACTGGAAGACGAATGTCGCGGTCACCCATATGCTCCAAGGAGCGATCGCAACAACGCTCAAACTGGTCACTGCCGCCACCGTGCTGGCGATCATCTTCGGTGTTGCGGTCGGTGTCATCAGCGCCCTGCGCCAGTACACAGGTTTCGACTACTCGATCACCTTCCTGTCCTTCCTGCTCTACTCCCTGCCGGTGTTCTGGGTGGCGGTGCTGGCCAAGTACTTCCTGGCGATCGACTTCAACGACTTCCTGCAAGCTGATCCACATATCTCTTGGTTGTTCATGCTGCTGTGTGGAGGAGTGCTGGGCCTGACCCTCGCGGCTGCGTTGGGTGGATCGTGGAAACGACGTGCGCTGAATTTCGCGATCATGGTCGCGATCGTCGTGGTGATCGGCAACTACATGAACGCCAGGGACTTCTTCGACCGGCCCAGTACCGGATCAGGGATAGACCTGCTGATCGTGGGCGCCACGGCGGTCGGTGTCGCCTTCCTGGTCACAGTGCTCAGTACTGGCCTACGCAACAGGCGCGCCCTCGGCTCGGCGTTGACCGTCGCGGGGATCGGCATCGCGCTGTACTTCCCGATGCTGTCGTTCTGGNATTCCGTCGATGCCACCTGGCTGATCATCTTCGGGTTGCTGCTGGTCACGATCGTGGTGGGAATCGTCGTCGGTTTCGCCTGGGGCGGCCCGGACTGGGCTCGCTCGGCGCGCACCGCGGCATTCACCGCGGTTCTGGTCGCAGGCCTGTTGTTCGTCGATCGGCTCGCCCAATCCTGGAATGCCTATGTGAACAATCCGCGGATCAAGGGCCGCCCGATCGCGACCCTGGGCTCGGAAACCCCGAACCTCGAGGGCAGCTTCTGGATCCACACGATGGACTCGGTCACTCACCTGCTGTTGCCCACGTTGACGCTGATCCTGATCTCGTTCGCCGGCTACACCCGGTACACCCGGGCCTCGACGCTCGAGGTGCTCAACCAGGACTACATCCGCACCGCGCGCTCCAAAGGCCTGACCGAGCGGACCGTGATCATGCGGCACGCGTTCCGCAATGCCCTGCTGCCGCTGGCCTCGATCGTGCCGGTGGACATGATCACGATCATCGGCGGCGCACTGCTCACCGAGACCGTTTTCGGCTGGTCGGGTATGGGCAAGCTCTTCGTCGACTCGCTTCAGGAGAACCAGATCGACCCGGTGATGGCCTACATCGTGATCGTGGGCATCTTCGCGGTGGTCGCCAACTTCGTGGCCGACCTGTTGTATGCCGTGCTCGACCCGCGGATCCGGGTGGCGGCATGAGTGCAGGGATCGGTATGACCCGGGAAGCAGGGAGGCGGCTATGACGTTCTCACCCCAGGTTTCCAGTGAGCCGGAGCCGCCCCGGGCTCGGTCGTAGGCGAGGGCCTGGAGAACGCCCTCGAGCTCAAAGAGGTCGAAGGCCTCTCCCAAGGTCAGATCGTGCTGCGCCGATTCATCAGGCACAAGGGCGCGATCGGCGGGTTGCTGGTGTTGTTGCTGGTCATGCTGCTCGCCTACACCTCGGTGGGTTTCCTGGGTATCGGCGGTTGGTGGAAACACAGTCACACCGAACTGCTCGATATTCACAACGAGGGCAACCCCACCTTGTCGATGCCAGCCTGGCTGGGCGGCAGCGGGTTCGCGATCGGAGACCACCCGTTCGGTCAGGACAACGTCGGCAGGNGCGCGTTCGCGCTGACGATGAAGGGCGTGCAAACCTCGGTGAACGTGATGGTGGTCATCGGCATCACCTCGGCGCTGATAGGAATGGCGATCGGCGCCGTCTCGGGTTACTTCCGGGGCGGCATCGACCAGGCTCTGATGCGTTTCACCGACCTGTTCATCACCTTCCCGGTGCTGGTCATCGGCGCGGTGCTCGGCAAGTTGATCAACGCCAGCGGCTGGTTCTGGCTTGCGCTGGCACTCGGGGTGATCTCCTGGACCACGCTGGCACGGTTGGTGCGCGGTGAGTTTCTGTCGCTGCGTGAGCGCGAGTTCGTCGACGCCGCCAAAGTCGCAGGAGCAAGCCCGTTCCGGATCATTCGCAAGCACATGATCCCCAACGCCATGGGCGTGATCATCGTCAACACCACTCTGTTGATGTCGGCGGCCGTTCTGCTGGAGACCTCGTTGTCCTACCTCGGCTTCGGCATCTCCTCACCCGACATCTCCTTGGGCAAGATGATCGCGGACTACCAGTCGGCCTTCTCGGCGCGTCCGTGGCTGTTCTGGTGGCCGGGCCTGTTCATCATTTTGATCGCGCTCTCGGTGAACTTCATCGGCGACGGTTTGCGCGACGCGTTCGATCCGCGACAGAAGCGGATCCCTTCGGCGCGCAAGATGGCCAAGGCCGCTGAGCGGGCCGGTCAGGTGGACTGATGGATCAGGCAAGCACAGGTCCGGCGATGGCCACCACGAGAATGAGCACCCCCAAAGCGATCAGCGGCACATCCCAGCTGACATCGGCGCTGTCCCGCTCGAGTCGGGGGTTGTCCAGATGACCGAGACGTTGCAGACCCTCCAGGTGGTTGCGGACCAGCATCGCCGCCTCGCTCTCGATGTCATGCATTCGGTCACGGCCGCGTGGCGCGGCAGCACCCCATGCAGAGAAACGTCCGTATGCGGTGTCCAGGCGCAGCCCGTACCGTCCCTCGATCCGAGTCACGGCGGGCCAGGGAATCCGGATCGTCCGCAGCGGGTTTCTCATGCAGACACCGCCATCGCTGATCTCGACCTCAGGACGCCACAGGCAGGCGTAAGCCACCCAAGCCAAGGCGAGGAGCCCTCCGGCATACCTCGCCAGGTCGGCGCCGGAGCCCTGCAGTGCCAGCGTGATCAGGCCGACCACGGCGAACGCAACTGCCGAGGCACCGATCACCCGCGACGAACCGGAGCGCAGCACCGTGATCGAGTCCATCAGGCAAGGGTAAGAGGTTCCGCCGATGGGGGCTGCCGTCGCGAGCGGCGCAGCCACGGGATGGGCCGCAAGGCGGAGGAGAGAGCCGGGCTGGATAGCCCGGTGCCTAAATCTGCACAGCTCGACAACGCCGATGAACTCGTGGGGCGACGCGCAGCAGGCTTCGCCCTATCGGCGGGATCTCTAAGGGGCACTCGATGAGCACCACCTCTGGCGCGAGCGCGCCCGGCAACGGCGGCCCGGTCCTCGAGGTCGAGGACCTCAGCGTCTCCTTCTACGTCGACGGAGACTGGTACCCGGCCACGGTGGACGTGAGCTACACGGTCAATCGCGGTGAAGTGCTCGCGATCGTCGGCGAGTCGGGCTCGGGCAAGACCCAGTCGTCGATGGCGCTGGTCGGGCTGCTGCCCAGCAACGGCCGAGCCACCGGTAGCGCCAAGCTGCACGGGAATGAGCTGATCGGGCTGACGGGCGCACCGCTGCGACGCATCCGCGGCAAAGAGATTGCGGTCATTTTCCAGGAGCCGATGACGGCGATGAACCCGGTCTACACGATCGGCTTCCAGATCACCGAGACCCTTCGCTCGCACTTCATCATGTCGCCCAAAGAAGCCAAGGCGCGGGCGATCGAGCTACTCACGATGGTCGAGATACCCGAGCCGGAGCGTCGCTTCAACGCGTTCCCGCACCAACTCTCCGGTGGCCAACGACAGCGCGCCATGATCGCTCAGGCGCTCGCGTGCGAACCGGGCCTGCTGATCGCCGACGAACCGACCACGGCGTTGGACGTCACGGTTCAGGCCGAGATCTTGAAGCTGATGCGCGATCTGCGTGAGCGGATCAACGCCGGCATCGTCTTGATCACCCACGACATGGGTGTGGTCGCCGACATGGCAGACCGGATCGTCGTGATGCAGCAGGGCCGGATCGTCGAGACCGGCACCGCTGATGAGATCTTCCACCGCCCCCAGCACCCCTACACCCAGCAACTGCTGGCAGCAGTGCCGCACTTCGGCTCCGTCGTTGCTCAGGCTGCGGCGGACGCCGGCACCGAGCAATATCAGGTAACGCAGCCTGAGCCAACCCCGACCGCTGCCACTGAGGCAGTTGATCGGACTGGCGCCGAGGAGCTGGTGCTGGTTGCGGAGAACCTGGTCCTGGAGTACCCGAAGAGGGGTAACCAGCCGGTGTTTCGCGCCGTCGACGACGTCAGCTTCACACTGCGGCAAGGCGAGGTGATGGGGCTGGTCGGTGAGTCGGGTTCGGGCAAGACCACGATCGGGCGGGCCGTGGTCGGCCTGCTTCCGGTCGCAGGTGGGCGCCTGGAGGTGGCGGGCTTCGACATGCGGGGAGCCAAAGCCAAGGACCTGCGCCCGCTGCGGGACAAGGTTGGCATCGTGTTCCAGGACCCCGGGTCCTCGCTCAACCCGCGGTTCCCGGTAGGCGAGTCCATCGGTGAGCCGCTCTACCTGCACCAGAAACTGCGTGGCAAACAACTGCAGAAACGGGTTGAGGAACTCCTGGACAGCGTGCAGCTGCAGCGCGAGTTTCGTAACCGTTACCCGCACGAGCTGTCCGGTGGTCAACGTCAACGGGTCGGTATCGCCCGCGCCTTGGCCCTGCAGCCACGGCTATTGGTGGCTGACGAGCCCACCTCGGCCTTGGACGTGTCCGTGCAGGCAAAGGTGTTGGACCTGTTCCAGGAACTGCAGCGCGAGCACGGGTTCGCCTGTCTGTTCATCAGCCACGATCTGGGTGTGGTGGAGATACTCGCCGAGCGGATCGCGGTCATGCATTTCGGCAAGATCGTCGAGCTCGGCCCGACCGAGCAGGTCGTCGCCGCCCCTCGCAACGACTACACCAGGCGGCTGGTGTCCGCAGTTCCGGTTCCCGACCCCGACGAGCAGCGCCGGCGCCGCGCCGAGCGGGACCGGCTCATCCAGCAGTCGGGGGTTTCGTGACCGCCTAGAATCACCGTCGTGGACGGGTTGTTCGAGATCCCGGGTGCCCAGCGGCCCCCGATCACAGGGGGCTCCCTGTCCGGCAACACTCATGCCTCTGCGCCGCTCGCGGTCCGAATGCGGCCACGCAGCCTCGACGAGCTGGTCGGACAGCAGCAGTTGCGTGCGCCGGGCTCTCCGCTGCGTCAGCTGATCGAGGGCGATCAACCGATGTCGTTGATCTTGTGGGGGCCACCGGGCACCGGCAAGACCACGATCGCCTCGATCGTCTCAGGGCAGAGCGACCGCCATTTCATCGAGGTTTCCGCGGTGTCGGCGGGCGTCAAGGAAGTGCGTGCCGCGATCGAGACAGCTCGGGCCGAGCTGGTGCGTACCGGCCGGGAGACGGTGCTGTTCGTCGATGAGGTGCACAGGTTCAGCAAGGCGCAACAAGATGCGCTTCTACCCGGCGTCGAGAATCGCTGGGTGACCCTGGTCGCGGCCACCACCGAGAACCCGTTCTTCTCGGTGATCTCTCCGCTGTTGTCCCGCAGCCTGCTGCTCACCTTGGAATCGCTGACCGATGCCGATATCGAGCAGGTCCTCCGGGAAGCGCTCAGTGATGTCGAGCGCGGACTGGGCGGCTCGGTCGATATCGAGGAGGAGGCTCTGGCCCACTTGGTCCGGCTGGCCGGAGGGGACGCGCGCCGAGCGCTCACCTACCTGGAGGCCGCTGCCGGTGCCGCGGCAGTTCGGGATGTGACGGTGATCGACGTCGAGATCGCCGAGACGGCGGTGGATCGCGCGGCTGTGCGGTATGACCGCCAGGGCGACCAGCACTACGACGTCATCTCGGCGTTCATCAAGTCGGTCCGGGGCTCAGACCCCGATGCCGCCCTGCACTATCTGGCCCGAATGATCGAGGCCGGTGAGGACCCGCGATTCATCGCTCGCCGCTTGGTGATCCTAGCCTCGGAAGACATCGGACTGGCGGACCCGACGGCGCTGACCACAGCAGTTGCCGCCGCCCAAGCCGTACAGCTGATCGGGCTGCCCGAAGGGCGCCTCAACCTCGCCCAGGCCACCATCGCGCTGGCCGTGGCTCCCAAGTCCAATGCGGTCATCGTCGCGATCGACCAGGCCCTGGGCGACGTCCGCAGCGGGAAGGTCGGCACCGTCCCGCCGCATCTGCGCGACGCGCATTACTCCGGATCCCGCTCGATCGGGCACGGCTCCGGATACATCTACGCCCACGACGAGCCCTACGGGATCGCTGCTCAGCAGTATGCTCCTGATGTCATCGACGGTGCCGAGTACTACCGACCGACTGCACTGGGAGCTGAGGCGGCCGTCAAGGAACGGCTGGAGCGCATCCGCGTGCTACTGCGAGGCGACACACGCGGCAGGTAGGGTCAGGCGATATGGACCCCTGGGTATACGCGGTGATCGGGCTGTGCCTGCTTGTCCTCGTCCTCCTGGTGGTCACCCTGGTCGCGCTGCGGCGGCTGGCGCGCCGGGAGAGGCATCTGGTGGCGCAGTTGAGCACCGAGCTCGCGGCGGCCCGCTCCGACGTTGCCGACCTCGGCACTCGCCTGGAGGAGCTCTCGACCCAGACCACGCAGGCTTCTGGGCTCCCTGATCGCGCTGATTTCGACGGGGTGGCCGAGAAGACTCCGTCGGAGGTGGTGACCCCGTACCTGATCACCGAGCTTGGCGAACCCGACCAGCAGGCCCAGGCGCTGCCTGTCGAGGCGAGGTTCGTGACAGCGGTGGAATCCGCGCGACCGATCTGGGTGCCGGCGCAGCCGCTGCGAGCCTCTTTGGTGGGCGTGGTTGCGGTGAGCCACGGCTTGCGGCGAGCGTTGTCGGCTGATGCCCGGGACCGGATCTGGATGGAGATGCAGGTCGAGATGCGCCGCTCCCGACGGCGTCGGCGGGCTGAGATCAAGGCCGCCCGCAAGTACCTGCGGGAGAAGGGCGCGGCATGAGTCGTGGGGTATGGCTCGTGGTCGGCGGGGTGGCCGGGGCTTACGGGGCCAGGAAGGTCCGCCGGGCGGCTGAGGCGTTCACTTACGACGGCATCCACGACCGGTTGTCCGGGTTGTTCGCCGGCGCCCGTATCTTTACCGCGGAGATGAAGGCCGGCACGACCGAGAAGAAGGCGGAGTTGCAGCAGCGTCTGGACTCTGTGCCTGCCTTTGATGCAGCGCCTGCCCTGGAGGAGACCCCCGAGGAGACGATGCCCGCTTTGGAGAAAGGACGTAAGACCTGATGGAGACCGCGGAGATCCGCCGCCGGTTCCTTGCCCACTTCGAAGCGCGCGGGCACACCCATGTGCCGTCCGCCTCGTTGCTGTTGGACGACCCCAACCTGTTGTTCGTCAATGCCGGGATGGTGCCGTTCAAGCCCTACTTCCTCGGCCAGGAGACATCGCCGTACACCCGCGCGGTCAGCGTGCAGAAGTGCGTGCGCACTCNNGACATCGAGGAGGTCGGCAAGACCACTCGGCACGGCACGTTCTTCCAGATGTGCGGTAACTTCTCCTTCGGGGATTACTTCAAGCAGGGCGCGATCACCTACGCCTGGGAGCTGGTCACCGGTGACGTCGAGTCGGGTGGACTCGGTTTCGACCCCGAGCTGATCTGGGTCACCGTGCTGCCGGAGGATCAGGAGGCCCGTGAGCTCTGGCGAGCGGTAGGCGTGCCGGAGCAGCGCATCCAGGGCCGCGGCCTGAAGGACAACTATTGGAACATGGGGGTTCCCGGCCCTGGTGGCCCCTGCTCGGAGATCTATATCGATCGTGGTCCTGCTTACGGCCCTGACGGCGGTCCCGATGCCGACGAGGACAGGTTCCTGGAGATCTGGAACCTGGTCTTCATGCAGGACGAGCTGTCCGAGGTCCGCGCCAAGGACGACTTCGATGTCGCCGGCTCCTTGCCCGCCAAGAACATCGACACCGGGCTCGGCCTGGAGCGGGTTGCGTACTTGTTGCAGGGCAAGGACAACATGTACGAGATCGATGAGATCTTTCCCGTCGTTCAGCGCGCCAGTGATCTCTCCGGTAAGCGGTACGGCACCGACGCGACCGACGACATCAGGTTCCGAGTCGTCGCAGACCACATCCGCAGCGGCCTGATGTTGATCGGCGACGGAGTCACCNCCGGCAACGAGGGGCGCGGCTACGTGCTGCGCCGGCTGCTGCGCCGGGCAGTCAGGTCGATGCGGTTACTCGGAGTCGAGGACCCGGTGCTACCGGAGCTGTTGCCGGTCAGCCGTGACCGGATGAAGGCCTCCTACCCGGAGCTGCAGCGTCACTGGGATCGGATCTCGACGGTCGCCTACGCCGAGGAGGACTCTTTCCGGGCGACCTTGCGCGCCGGCACCCAGATCTTCGACCTCGCCGTCGGTGAGCTCAAGAGCGCTGGCGGCACCGCGGTCGCCGGCGACAAGGCCTTCGCGCTGCACGACACCTACGGTTTCCCGATCGACCTCACCTTGGAGATGGCGGCCGAGCAGGGCCTGTCGGTCGATGAGGAGGGCTTCAGGCGGCTGATGGCCGAGCAGCGGNAGCGCGCCAAGGCTGACGCCAAAGCAAAGAAGAGCAAACACGGCGATGTCGGTTCCTACCGCGCGATCGCCGACTCACTCGGAACCACCGTCTCGTTCACCGGCTACGACGAGGTGGTCAGCGACGGTGTCGTCCGCGGCATCGTTACCGGTGCCGGATCGATATCGGCCGCGGGGAGGNGTGAGGAGATCGAGCTGGTGCTCGACCGCACCNCCTTCTACGCCGAGGGTGGTGGGCAACTCGCCGACCAAGGGGTGATCGAGCTGGGCAACGGTGCCCGGGTGCAGGTCACCGATGTGCAGTCGCCGATCACCGGCCTGATCGTGCATCAGGCAAAGGTGCTGCATGGCGAGGTCCTCGTCGGCGCCGAGGCCCATGCGATGGTGGATACCGAGCGCCGCCGGTCGATCAGCCGCGCGCACACTGCGACCCACATGGTGCACAAGGCTTTCCGAGAGGCGCTGNGGGAAACGGCTACCCAGGCCGGATCGGAGAACGCGCCGGGACGCTTCCGGTTCGACTTCTCCGCCTCCGGTGCGGTGCCGGCGTCGGTCCTGGCTGATGTCGAGGCTCGGGTCAATGACTTGGTACTGGCCGATCTGGCGGTCGAAGCCGAGTACATGTCGCAGGCCGAGGCGGTGAAGTCCGGGGCGATGGCGCTGTTCGGTGAGAAGTACGGCGACACCGTCCGGGTGATCTCGGTCGGCGATTGGGCGCGTGAGCTCTGCGGTGGCACCCACACCGAGCGATCCGGCCAACTCGGCGTGGTCAAGCTACTCGGCGAAAGCTCGATCGGCTCCGGAGTGCGCCGCGTCGAGGCGTTGGTGGGATCGGATGCGTACCGCTTTCTGGCGCGCGAGCACACCTTGGTCCATCAGCTCTCAGAAGCGCTCAAAGCGCGTCCAGAGGAGCTTCCGGAGCGGGTGGCTGACCTGGTGGAACGGCTGCGGAATGCGGAGAAGGAGATTGAGCGAATCCGGGTGCAGGGCTTGCTGGCCTCGGCGGGTAGTTTCGTCGATGCCGCCGAGGATCTGGCCGGAGTGCTGTTCGTCGGACGTCACGTCGAGGGCGCGAATGCCGGCGACGTACGCAAGCTCGCTCTCGATGTGCGCTCCCGGCTCGACGGCGCTCGTCCGNGGGTCGTTGTCATGATCGGCTCGGTCGACGGCAAGCCGTCGGTGGTGGCGGCGGTCAACGATTTGGCGCGAGAGCGTGGGATCTCGGCCAACGCACTGGTCAGGGTTGCGACGGTTCCATTGGGTGGCAAAGGCGGCGGCAAGGACGATGTCGCCCAGGGTGGTGGGACCGACGCCTCCCAGGCCGGTCGGGCGCTTACCGATGTCGCCGCAGAGGTGCGTCACTCGGTGGCCGGCAACTGATGAGAACCGGGGTCCGGCTCGGCATCGACGTGGGCGATGTCCGGATCGGAGTTGCCCGCAGTGACCCGTCGGGACTGATCGCGACTCCGGTTGAGACGGTCGCTCGCGGTCAGGGTGATCTGGCCCGGATCGCCGCGATCGTCGAGGCCGAATCGGCGATCGAGCTGATCGTCGGGTTGCCGCGCTCCTTGTCCGGTGGCGAGGGACCCGCAGCCGTCAAGGTACGAGACTTTTCGGCAGAACTCGCTAGGGTATTGCCCGGGCTGGGGGTGCGCTTGTGCGACGAGCGCCTGTCGACCGTGACCGCCGAGTCGGTGTTACGGGAGCAGGGACGCAAGGGCAAGTCACGTCGTCAGGTGGTCGATCAGGCCGCTGCGGTCGTGATCCTCCAGTCCGCGCTCGACACCGAGCGCGCGACCGGCAACCCCCTGGGGAAGCCGTGGCCCGGGAAGAGGACTGAGACGAGGACTGATCGGTGGACGCTGAGGAGCAGGACTCCAACGAGCACGACCCGTACGAACACCAGGAACATCCGGTGTTCGCCTCCGAGCCCGGCAGCCGCCGCGGCGAGAAGAGGAGGAGCCTCGTCGGTTGCCTGGCGATGTTGGTCGTACTGGCGCTGATCGTGGGCGCCGGAGCCTGGCTGGTGATGGCGGGCATCGGTAAGGCCAAAGGCCTTTTCAGCGGCCCCGGCGACTACTCCGGGACGGGTTCGGGCAGTGTCACGATCGAGGTCAAGGAGGGCGACACCGCCGCGGCGATCGGGCGGACCCTGAAGGCCGCGGGTGTGGTCAAGAGCGTCGGCGCGTTCGTCGACGCGGCCAACGCCGATGAGCGCGCCAAAGGAATCCAGGTCGGCTTCTACGAGCTGGCCAAGGAGATGTCCGCGCGCTCGGCGCTCGAGGTCCTGGTCGACCCCGGCAATCTGATCCGGGCCGAGGTGACGGTGCGTGAGGGTCTTACTGTCGAGCAGACCCTCGCGGTGCTGGCCAAGAACACCGACTTCAGCGTGAAGCAGTACAAGAAGGTGCTCGCCAAGCCCGGACGCCTCGGTCTCCCGGACTACGCCCAGGGTAAGCCGGAGGGTTTCTTGTTCCCCGCTACCTACCAGGTCCCGCCCAACGCCACTGCCGCGTCGGTCATCAAGGCCATGGTCAAGCGGTTCAACCGCGCCTCCAGCGACCTGTCGCTACCCGACCGAGCGGCCGAGCTGGGATACACCCCGGAGGAGATCGTGACGATCGCCAGCATCATCGAGCGAGAGGTCCGCCGAGCCAAGGATCTGCCGGGGGTGGCCGAGGTGATCGACAACCGGCTCTCGGGCAGGTGCCCGGAGACGGCCGGGCTGTTGCAGATGGACTCCACGGTGCATTTCGCGGCGGGAGCCAACGACAGCGTGTTCACCAGCGACGAGATGCGCGACATCGACAGCCCGTACAACACCTACAAGGTCCCCGGCCTGCCACCAGGGCCGATAGCGAGCCCGGGCGAGGCGGCGCTGGAGGCCGCGCTGAGTCCGAGCAGTGACGGGTACTGCTACTTCGTGGCGGTGAACCTGGAGACCGGTGAGACGGCTTTCGCGAAAACCGGCTCCGAGCACGCGAGCAACACCGCTCGGCTTCACGAGTGGTGCGAGACCTCCGAGCTGTGCTGAGCACGACGGATCTGCCTGAACCTGGGATGAGGTGTGCGGTCCTGGGCCGGCCGATCGCGCATTCGCTCTCACCTGTTCTGCATCGAGCCGCCTATGTGGCAGCCGGCCTGGACTGGAGCTACGAGGCGATCGAGGTCGGCTCGGACTCTTTGGACGGGTTCCTGGCCCGGCTCGGGGCCGGTTGGCGGGGTCTGTCCTTGACGATGCCGCTGAAGCGCACCGTGGTGCCACTGCTGGATGAGCTGAGCGACCGGGCGACGCAGGCCCAGGCAGCCAACACGGTGATCCTCCAGGACGGGCGCCGGATCGGGCACAACACCGATATTCCCGGTGCGTCAGCTGCGATCCGGGAGCGCTATCAGGGATCGGTGGAACGCGCGGTGATCGCCGGTGGCGGCGCCACCGCGGCCTCGGTTGCGCTCGCGCTAGCCGATCTGGGCTGTGCCCGGATCGACCTGCTGGTCCGCTCCCGTGAGCGAGCGGTTGCGACCCTCGAGGCCGTGTCGAGGCACCCGAATCCGC
The DNA here is from genome assembly GCA_013693815.1 of Nocardioidaceae bacterium. Taxonomy (GTDB): domain Bacteria; phylum Actinomycetota; class Actinomycetes; order Propionibacteriales; family Nocardioidaceae; genus SSC3. The sequence goes on along the minus strand of CP059259.1, from coordinate 2,168,695 downwards.
CAGAAGTCGGGTTCGCGCCCGGGCCGGCCCAGCTCGTGGTCTCGACCATTCCTGCCGATGCCCAAGCCGAGGAGCTGCTCGGCCTGCTGGACGGGGCTGCAGCCGTTTTCGAGGTCGTCTACGACCCCTGGCCGACACCGCTCGCCGCAGCCGCCATCGAACGCGATCTAGTCCTGATATCGGGCCTGGACCTTCTCGTGCATCAGGCCGTCTTGCAGTATCAGCTGATGACCGGACGCTCCGACACTCCCGTCGAGGTGATGCGCACCGCGGGTGAGGCCGAACTCCTGCGCAGGGCCATGGGTCACCACTAGGCTCGTCGCTCGTGAGCTGGTACCTCGATGCAGGACTTGTAGGCGCAGCCGTCGGCGCTGTCGGCGGGCTGTTGGCGCCCCACGCCATGCGCGCCTTACCAGAGCCAGTGGAGGACCCCGCAACCGCCGCGGCATTCGAGGAAACCGAGCCCAAGGAGCCCTACGCGCAGATCGCCGGGTTGCCCTGGCTGCGCCCAGTGGCCGGATTGGCCGCGGCGCTGGCCGGCTTCCTGGTCGGGGCGCGCCTGGACTTCTCCTGGGAACTGCTGGCGGTGCTGCCGTTCGTGCCGGCAGCAGTTGCGCTGTTCGTGATCGATGCGCGGACCCGCTACCTGCCCACCTGGCTGATCGGGCCGTTCTACGGGCTCACCATCGCCGTTGGCGTGATCGCGGCGATCCAGCGGGCCGATTGGGAGCCGATCTGGAGCATGGCGTTGGGATGGGTGATCTTCGGTGGGTTCTTCACGCTGATCTGGCTGCTGGTGCCTGCCGGTGGGCTCGGCTTCGGGGATGTGCGGCTCTCAGGACTGCTCGGATTGCTGCTCGGGCTGATCAGCTGGGGAAGCGTCCTGGTCGGGATGTTCGCCGGCATCATGATCGCCGGGCTGGTCGCTATGGTGCTGCTGGTCACGCGTAACCGCAAGCGCTACCCGTACGGTCCTTATCTGCTGATCGGTGCCCTGATCGGGGTGCTGTGGGGCGAGCAGTTCGCGCGGTGGTACTGGCCCCAATAGAGTCGCGGGGCGGCCTAGGTCGCGCAGAATCCCTCATGAAACACTGACCCCATGCTTCGTTGGCTTACTGCGGGCGAGTCCCACGGCCCTGCTCTGGCCGCGATCTTGGAGGGTCTGCCCGCCCACGTCCAGGTCGGTTCCGCCGAGATCAACGCCGCGTTGGCGCGTCGCCGGCTGGGTTACGGCCGCGGCGCGCGGATGGGCTTCGAACAGGACCAACTGGAGATCATCGGCGGGATCCGGCACGGCCTGACTCAGGGCGGCCCGATCGCGTTGCGCATCGGCAACAGCGAGTGGCCCAAATGGGAGCAGGTGATGGCGGCCGATCCGCTCGACGACGAGACTGCGGCCCAGGTGGCGGCCTCAGCCCGCAACGCTCCTCTGACCCGTCCCCGTCCCGGCCATGCCGACCTGGCCGGGATGCAGAAGTACGACTTCGACGAGGCGCGGCCGATCCTCGAGCGTGCCTCGGCCCGGGAGACCACTGCCCGGGTCGCGCTGGGTGCGGTGGCGGACGCCTTCGTGCATCAGTCGACCGGCGCCAGGTTGGTGTCCCACGTCGTGCAGATCGGCGCAGCGCGTGCCCCGTACGGGTCGTTACCCACTTTCGGCGACGTCGCCTACCTCGACGCCGACCCGGTACGCTGCCTGGATCCGGATGCGAGCAAGGCGATGGTTGCCGAGATCGATCAGGCTCACAAGGACGGCGACACCCTGGGTGGCGTGGTCGAAGTGGTCGTCCACGGTCTGCCACCGGGCCTGGGGTCCTATGTGCACTGGGACCGCCGCCTGGATTCCCGGTTGGCCGGCGCGCTGATGGGCATCCAGGCGATCAAGGGCGTCGCTCTCGGTGACGGCTTCGAACTGGCCGGCGTACCCGGCTCACAAGCTCACGACGAGATCGAGCCGACTCCCGATGGCATCCGGCGGAAGACCGGCCGTTCCGGAGGCACCGAGGGCGGAATGAGCACAGGTGAGGTGCTCCGGGTCTCTGCCGCGATGAAACCGATCGCGACCGTTCCGCGGGCGTTGGGCACGGTCGATGTCGCCACTGGGGAGGCTGCCGTGGCGCATCATCAACGCTCGGACGTGTGTGCGGTCCCGGCCGCCGGGGTGGTGGCCGAGGCCATGGTCGCGTTGGTGCTGGCCCAGGCGATCGTGGAGAAGTTCGGGGGCGACTCGGTTGCCGAGACTCGGCGCAATGTTGAGTCCTACCTCGATTCGTTGCAGTTCCGCTGATGCCCCGCGTTGTGCTCGTCGGGCCGATGGGCGCCGGGAAGTCCACAGTCGCGGCACTGCTCGGCAGGGCTTGGGGGCTGTCGACTCGCGACACCGATGACGACGTCGAAGCGGTCGCCGGCAAAACGGTCTCCGACATCTTCGTCGACGACGGCGAGGAGCACTTCAGGGAATTGGAGGCGGCTGCGGTCGCTCGCGCGCTGGCCGAACACGACGGAGTGCTGTCGCTGGGTGGGNGAGCGGTGTTGGCCGAGCACACTCGTGACCTGCTGCGCGATCAGATGGTGATTTTCTTGAACGTCGGACTCTCCGACGCGGTGAAACGAGTCGGGATGGGTGTTGGAAGACCCCTACTGCTCGGCAACGTGCGTTCGCGGATGAAAGTGATGCTGGACGAGCGACTGCCGGTGTACGAATCGGTGGCGCGAGTACGCATCGACACCGACGGACGCACCGCTGCCGAGGTCGCCGATGAGATCCGCAAGCGAGTCGAAGCACTGGAACNNAGGAACAAGGACGGGGACTGGACAATGAGCGACGTGACCACTATCGAGGTGCGATCGGCGGCGCCCTACGACGTCCTGGTCGGGACCGGTCTGCTCGGTGAGCTGGCGCCGCTGCTCGGTACCCCCACGCAACGTGTAGCTGTTATCTGCCCCCGAGCGTTGGCCGCTACAGGTGAAGCGGTGCGCGTCGATCTGGCCGCTGCCGGTTATGAGTCGATCGTCATCGAGATCCCCGACGGTGAGGAAGCCAAGCTGGCCCCGGTTGCCTCCTACTGCTGGCAGGTGCTCGGCCAGACCGGATTCACCCGCTCCGACGCCGTCGTCACCATCGGTGGTGGGGCAACCACCGACATGGGTGGTTTCGTTGCCGCGACCTGGCTACGTGGGGTGAGGGTCATCCACCTGCCCACCACGTTGCTGGCGATGGTCGATGCGGCGGTCGGCGGTAAGACCGGAATGAACACCGCCGAAGGCAAGAACCTGGTCGGCGCTTTCCACGAGCCCAGCGGAGTGTTGTGCGACCTGGCCAGTTTGCAGACCCTGCCACGCAACGAATTGATCTCCGGGATGGCCGAGGTGATCAAGTGCGGGTTCATCGCCGACCCGGAGATCCTGCGGCTGGTCGAGGAGGATCCGGCCGATGCCTTGGCTGTCGGCTCGGACCGGCAGCGAGAGCTGATCGAGCGCGCTATCCGGGTCAAGGCTGCGGTCGTGGCCGCGGACCTCAAGGAGACCGGCGGAGCGGCCGGGCATCCCGGGCGGGAGGCGCTCAACTACGGGCACACGCTGGGACACGCGATCGAGCGGGTCGAGCGTTACCAGTTCCGGCACGGCGCCGCGGTCTCGATCGGGATGGTGTTCGTCGCAGAACTGGCCCGGCTCGCCGGCAAGCTCACCGATGAGTGCGCAGACCGGCATCGGGCGATCCTGACCTCGGTCGGATTGCCGGTCAGCTACACCGGTGGAACCTGGGCGCAACTGCTCGAAGGAATCAAGGTCGACAAGAAGTCCCGTGGCGACCTGCTGCGCTTCGTGGTGCTGGAGGATGTCGGTCGCCCGGTCGTCCTCGAAGGCCCCGACCCCGCACTACTGACCGCTGCGTACGCCGAGATCTCCCAACCTCAGGAGCCACGATGAAGGTTCTCGTCCTCAACGGACCCAACCTCGGCCGGCTTGGTCGCAGACAGCCCGAGATCTACGGCACCACCACCCATGAAGAACTCGCCGAGCTATGCCGCGGGTGGGGCACCGCGCTGGGTCTGGCGGTCGAGGTGAGACAGACCAACCACGAGGGCGAGTTGCTCGACTGGCTCAACCAGGCAGCCGACGAGGAGACCCCTGTGGTTCTCAACGCCGGGGCCTGGTCGCACTACTCCTATGCGCTCTTCGACGCCTGCGGGCAGTTGGTCGCTCCGTTGGTCGAGGTGCACATCAGCAACCCCAAGCAGCGGCCCGAGGCGTTCCGACACAACTCGGTCGTCGAGCCGTACGCTGTCGCGACGATCGCCGGGGAGGGAATCGAAGGCTACCGGCGAGCGCTGGAGCTGATCGCCGACAACGGTTGAGCAGGTTCGGGATCGGTCATGCAGTGCGACTACTACGACGCCGGAGACTGCCGGTCCTGCACTCTGCTACCGACCCCGTACGAACGGCAACTCGCTGATAAGCAGTCGCATGCCCAGGGCTTGCTCGGCCATCGGGGACCGGAATGGCTACCCNCGGTGCCCAGCGCCGAGACCGGTTTCCGGAACAAAGCCAAGCTGGTGATCTCCGGCACCTGCGATGTGCCGAGGTTGGGGATCCTCGACGACCATGGAAGCGGCGTGGACCTGCGCGAGTGCGGCCTACACACGGCTGGCATCCGCGCTGCATTGCCGGCGCTCGCCGAGTTCGTGACCCGCGCGAAACTGCAGCCCTACGACGTGACAGCACGGCGCGGTGAGCTCAAGTACCTGCTCCTCACCGAATCGCTCGACGGTGAGCTGATGCTGCGCTTCGTCCTGCGTTCCACCGAGAGCCTGACCCGGATCCAGAAGCACCTGCCGGTTCTGCTCGGCGAGTTGCCCTCACTGGCCGTGGTGACCGCGAACCTGCAGCCGGCGCACAAAGCGGTGCTGGAGGGTGAGCGGGAGATTCACCTGGCCGGTGGTGACTCGTTGCTGATGCGGGTCAACGGCATCGATCTCCGGCTGCGCCCGCAGAGCTTCTTCCAGACCAACACCGAGGTGGCTGCGGCGCTCTACCGCCAAGTGGGTGAGTGGGTCGATGAGGCACAACCGATCAAGGTGTGGGACCTCTATTGCGGTGTCGGCGGCTTCGCCCTGCACCTAGCCGCACCGGACCGGCAGGTACTCGGCATCGAGATCAGCCAGGAGGCAGTGGCAAGCGCACGAACGACGGCGGCTGAGCTGAGCGCGGACGTGACGTTCCTGGCAGGTGATGCGACGGCGCACGCGGTCACAGCCACGGAGCTACCGGATCTGGTGATCGTGAACCCACCCCGTCGCGGCATCGGCGCCGAACTTGCGAGCTGGCTGCAGGTAAGTGGTGTGTCCCGGGTCGTCTACTCCAGCTGCAACGTCGTCTCGCTGGCCAGTGACCTTGCCCGGATGCCGGACCTGAGACCGGTGCGAGCCCGGGTGTTGGACATGTTCCCGCACACGGGCCACTACGAGGTGGTCGTCGAGCTCGCGCGATTTCAGCTCACCGGGGGTCCCGGTAGACTGCGACGGCTGTGCCCGATGAGCGGCACTCGATCTTTCAGAACAGCAGAGGAAACACGCGCGTGGCTACGACGAACGACCTGAAGAACGGCATGGTGCTCAACCTGGACGGCCAACTCTGGTCGGTGGTGGAGTTCCAGCACGTCAAGCCCGGCAAGGGCCCGGCCTTCGTTCGCACCAAGCTCAAGCACGTCGAGTCGGGCAAGGTGGTCGACAAGACCTTCAACGCCGGCACCAAGGTCGAGACCGCCAACGTCGACAAGCGCACGATGCAGTACCTCTACAACGACGGCACCAACTTCGTCTTCATGGACATCGGCACCTACGACCAGCTCGAGATCAGCCCCGACATCGTCGGCGAGGCCACCAACTTCCTGCTGGAGAACCAGGAGGCCGTGGTAGCGACCAACGACGGCCGCGTGCTCTACATCGAGTTGCCGGCTTCGGTCGAGCTGCTGATCGAGTACACCGAGCCAGGTCTGCAAGGCGACCGCTCCAGCGGCGGCACCAAGCCCGCCCGGCTGGAGACCGGACATGAAATCCAGGTCCCGCTGTTCATCACCAACGGCGAGAGGGTCAAGGTCGACACCCGCGACTCGTCCTACCTCGGCCGCGTCACCTCCTGATCANGGAAGGCAGGTCAGGTGGCTGCCAGGTCCAAAGCCCGCAAACGCGCCCTCGACGTACTGTTCGAGGGGGAACTGCAGGGACTTCCGCTCGGGGGCACGCTCGACGAGCGGGTCGCTGCCGGGGATCCTCCGGTCAACGACTACACCACCGCCCTGGTGCGTGGTGTAGTGGAGCATCAGACCCGGATCGACGAATTGGTCGCCGACTATGCCCAAGGCTGGACGCTGGAGCGGATGCCGGGCGTGGACCGCAATGTGCTGCGGATCGGTGTCTACGAAATCCTCTACGCCACTGATGTGCCCGATGCCGTTGCGGTTTCGGAGGCGATGAGTCTGGCCCGTGAGCTCTCCACCGACGAGTCACCGGCGTTCGTCAACGGAGTGCTCGGCAATATCGCCCGCGACAAGTCGGCGCTCTCGGCCTGACGCCGGTTGCAGCCTCAGGTTGCTCGTGTCCTCGGAAGGGGATCGCATGACCCGAGTAACGTGCCCCGTGCTCACCCAGCGGCTGACGACCGCCGAAGCGGCAGCGGAACTGGTGCGCCCTGGCGACAACGTCGGGATAAGCGGTTTCACCGGAGCCGGCTACCCCAAAGCGCTGCCCGCGGCCTTGGCGGCACGGATCCAAGCTGCCCACAAGCGCGGCGAGGACTTCCGGATCGGACTTTGGTCGGGGGCCTCGACCGCGGCGTCGGCAGACGGCGTTCTGGCCGAGGCACATGGCATCGCGACCCGGCTGCCGTACAACTCCGATCCGACTCTGCGTCGACTGATCAATGCCGGCGAGGTCGACTACATCGACGCACACCTGAGCCACAGCGCACAACAGATGTGGTTCGGCTTCTACGGTGACCTCGATGTCGCGATCGTCGAGGTCACCGCGATCCTGCCGGGTGGGCTGCTGGTGCCGAGTAGCTCGGTGGGCAACAACAAGACCTGGCTGGAGCAGGCGAGAACGGTGATCCTCGAGGTCAACGACTGGCAGCCCCGCGAACTCGAGGGTTTCCACGACATCTACTACGGCTCCGCGATGCCGCCGCACCGGTTGCCGCTCATGATGACCGAGCCGATGCAGCGCATCGGCGAACCCTACTTGCGCGTTGACGTGGACAAGGTGGCGGCCGTGGTTCGCACCGATGCACCGGACCGCAACTCACCGTTCGACCCACCAGGTGAGACCTCGATGGCGATTGCCGGGCATCTGGTGGAGTTCCTCGGTCACGAAGTACGGGCCGGCCGGATGCCTGCGACACTGCTGCCGATCCAGTCCGGCGTCGGCAATACGGCTAACGCGGTGCTCGCTGGTCTGGGTGACAGCGAGTTCACCGGCCTGACCGCGTTCACCGAGGTGCTGCAGGACGCGATGCTGGACCTGCTCGACTCCGGCACGCTGCGTGCCGCTTCGGCGACCTCGTTCGGGCTCTCCAACGAGGGGGTGCGCCGTTTCATCGACAACATCGCCTCCTACAAGGGACGGATTCTGCTACGCAGCGAGGCGATCTCCAACCACCCGGAGCTGATCCGCCGGCTCGGCGTGATCGCGATGAACGGGATGCTCGAAGCAGACATCTACGGCAACGTGAACTCCACCCATGTGCTCGGCAGCGAGATCATGAACGGGATCGGGGGCAGCGGGGATTTCGCCCGCAACGCGTACCTCAACTTCTTCCTGTCACCCTCCACCGCCAAGAGCGGTGCAGTCTCGGCGATCGTGCCGATGGTCAGTCATGTCGACCACACCGAGCACGACGTGCACGTGCTGGTCACCGAGCAGGGTCTGGCCGATCTGCGCGGCCTGTCACCAAGGAACCGGGCAACCAGGATCATCGCCAACTGCGCCCACCCCGACTACCGCGACGAGCTGCGCGATTATCACGACCGAGCCTGGCGAGAGCGGCCGACCGCCCGGCACACCCCACATCTGCTCGGCGAGGCTCTGGGCTGGCACCAGCGCTACCTGGATACCGGCACCATGCGCTGACAGGGTGGGGTCCGGTTGACCGTAGACACCCGGGATGTGGGGTCGCATACTCGATCGGGGACGGCTAAGCCAGGCTTCGGGCCGAGGGGATGGGCATGCGATCAGCGAGATCGGTTCTTAAGTCATTCGCGGTGGCTCTGGCGGCGTTGCTCGTCGTCGGTGGCCTGAGTGTCGAGCGCAGTGTCGCGGCCGGTGAGCTGGCTAGCTACCGTTTCGTGCTGGTCGTGATGACCAACAAGGGCGATGTGCCCACCAATACCGAGGTCAAGGCAGCTGCGCAGCAGGCGGCCGACTTCTGGCGAGAGCAGTCCGACGGCCGGATCACTTCGTTCACTGTGGCAAACACCGTGGTCCGGTATGAAACCGCGCATACGACCGCGACAGGCTGTGGGTTGGAGGGCCCCGACCGCGAGAAGTTCACCGCCGAGGGTCTGGCCAAAGCAGGCACCCTGCAAGCGGGGATCAGGCCGTGATGGTGGTGCCGGCAAGTTGCCGCCTCGGTGGAATCGCCGGCGTATCGGGCTCGCCCATTGTGGCGGCTGCGACAACGACCCTGGCTGGCACTATCGCTCACGAATCGGGCACAACATCGGTCTCGAGCACTCGCCTTCAGCTCTATGCGCCGCGACCTGTCCAGTGATCTCCAGCTCGGAGGAGTACGGCGACTACGGCAGCGTGATGGGTGGAGGCTTAGCCGGTTTCACCGGGCTGTCGGCACTGAACTCGTCGATTCGCGATGCTCTTGACTGGGTCAAGCCAGGTGAACAGCAGGAGTTCCTCCTGCCACATGGCCAGCACTCCGCCAGCCAGGAGTTCACCCTGTATCCCCGCAGCGGCTCGACCGGAGTGCGTTCGGTCAAAATCCACGACACGGGCACGGTGGGCTACTACTTCGCTGAGTTCCGTACCCCTGAGGATGGCAACGTATGGGGAAATACACCGGGATGGGCCTCCGGGGTGAGCCTGGTCTACCGGTCGCGTGACGGCCTCAACTACCGGCACCACTGGCTGCAGAAGATCGGCCCAGACGCGAAGCTGACGATGACGTCTGGTGATCCTGCTTTCACCAACCCCACCGGCTCGTTGAAGGTCGAGGTGCTCGACGCCACAGCATCCAGTGCGCGGATCCGGTTGACGCTGACCGCAGTGGGAGACGACTACGCACCGGCCCCAGTGCTGACGGTTACCGGTAAGAAGGTCGTAGGTATGGCTGTGAAGGCGAACTTGGGGAATCCCAGTCCTGCCTTCACCAAGGTCCTTTACCAATGGAGGCGCGATGGTGCCCTGATCCTGGGTGCGTTGGGCACGCCGATCACTGGTGAGAACTACAGCTTCCGCGCGGAAGATATCGGCGCCCAGATCACCGTCACCGTGACGGCGTCAGCGCCTGGTCACCGCGCTGTCACGCTGGTCTCCGATCCGATCACGGATGTCAGTTGGCTGGACCCGCAGACCCCGACGGTCAGGGCGCTGGATCCACCGTCAGCCGGAAGCTACGCGGAAGCGGTGACCGGCAACTGGGGTGAGGAGGTTTCCTTCAGCTACCAGTGGTACGTCGATGGAGCCAAGGCAGGGACGAAGTGGAACCTGTTGCTCACCAAGGCGATGGTCGGCAAGCGCGTCCGGGTCGAGGTGACCGGCACTCGCGGTGGCCAGAGCCAGACCAGGTCCTCAGCCGAGACCGTGGAAGTCGCGCCGGCTGCCTGGGCGCCCACCAAGCCGGTGATCAAGGGCACGCCGCGCTACCCGGGAACGCTCAGCATCGACGAACCCGATTGGGGCACTGCTTTTGTCGGTTACCGGTATGTGTGGCTGAAAGACGGCGCCTATCTCAAGCAATACGGACGCACCCTCAAGCTCACCCCGGGGATGGTGGGCCACAAGATCTCCATCCAGGTGAACGGAGACGCCGAGGGACCAGCTGTGTGGCGTATCTCGGCACCGGTAGTGATCGACGGCAAGAAGCTTGCCTCCGGCAAGGTCAAGGTGCGCGGTAAGGCCACGGTCGGCAAGAAACTGACGGCCGTCACCGGGACTTGGACGGCAGGTGCCAGGTTCAAGTACCAGTGGTATGCCGGGAGCAAGGCCATCAAGAAGGCAACCAAGTCGACGTACACCGTGACGTCCGCAGTCAAGGGCAAGAAGCTTCGGGTCAAGATCACCGGCACCAAGACCGGGTACGTCCCAAGTCGGTTTACTCGGCCTACACCGCTGTCGTGAAGTAGGGCGTTGTGCGATAGGGTCAGGGCGATCGACATCCTTTAACGAGCCGTCCCGTGAGGCGGAGAAGGAGGTCCGGCACGCTGATGCCTGCCTATGACGACTTGAAGGGCCGCGAGGTCCTCGACGCGCGTGACGTCTCCCGCGCACTCTCCCGCATCGCCCACGAGATCCTCGAGCGCAACAAGGGATCTGCCGACCTGGTGCTGCTCGGCATTCCTTCTCGAGGCGTCCCGCTTGCCCAGCGCATCGCCGACCGGATCGCCGGCGTCGAGGGCCCCGCAGACGAAGCCGGGGTGCCAGTCGGTTCCCTGGACATCACCATGTATCGCGACGATCTGCGGCTCAAACCCGCGCGCGCTCTGCTGCCCACCGAGATCCCGCCCGGCGGGATCGACGACAAGGTCGTGGTGTTGGTGGATGACGTGCTGTTCAGCGGTCGTACGATCCGGGCCGCGCTGGATGCGATCAACGATGTGGGCCGGCCCCGAGCCGTGCGGCTGGCCGTCCTGGTCGACCGCGGTCACCGCGATCTGCCGATCCGGGCCGACTTCGTCGGCAAGAACCTGCCCACCTCGCTGGTCGAGTCGGTGCGGGTACATGTGGCCGAGATCGACGGAGAGGACAGCGTGGTGATCAGCGACGCCCCAGAAGTTGACAGCACTGGAGGCGAGGCCTGATGCGGCACCTGCTCTCGGCGGCCGACTTGTCCCGTGACGAGGCCGAGCTCGTCTTGTCCACCGCGGAGGAACTGCGGACCCTGGCCGACCGGCCGATCAAGAAACTGCCTGCGCTACGCGGGCGCACCGTGGTCAACCTGTTCTTCGAGGACTCCACCCGCACCCGTACCTCGTTCGAAGCCGCCGCCAAGCGACTCTCGGCCGACGTGATCAACTTCGCCGCCAAAGGCTCCTCGCTGTCCAAGGGCGAGAGCCTCAAGGACACCGCGTTGACCTTGGAGGCGATGGGCGCCGACGCCATCGTGATCCGCCATCCGGCCTCCGGCGCGGCGCATCGCCTGGCCAAGACCGGCTGGACCCGCTCTCGGGTGGTCAACGCCGGCGACGGCACCCACGAGCACCCGACTCAGGCGCTGCTCGGCGCGTTCACGATGACTCGGCATCTAGGTCCGCTGGACGGGCGCCGGATCGCGTTGGTTGGTGATGTCCTACACAGCCGGGTGGCCCGCTCCAATGCGCTGCTGCTGCAGACCCTGGGCGCTGAGGTAACCCTGGTGGCACCCNCGACCCTGCTGCCGGTGNGGGTCGAGACCTGGGGCGTGCAGACCTCCTACGACATCGACGAGGTGCTACCGAAAACCGATGCGGTGATGATGCTGCGGGTGCAGCGCGAGCGGATGAGCCGAGACAAAGGCGGATTCTTCCCCAGCGCCCGGGAGTATTCACGACGCTATGGCCTGGACTCGCGCCGGATGGCGACGCTGGCCGATCATGCGATCGTGCTGCATCCCGGTCCGATGGTGCGCGGCATGGAGATCACCGCCGACGTGGCCGACTCCGACAGGTCCGTGATCGTCGAACAGGTGACCAACGGCGTCGCCGTACGCATGGCTGTGTTGTATCTGCTCCTTGGTGGAAGTGAGAACGAGTGAACTACCGCATCACCAATGCCCAGCNTCTTGGGTGCGAAACCTGCTGATCTGTTCATCACCGATGGTGTGTTGGCGGACGTGCCTGCCGAGGACGCGGAGGTGATCGAAGCCACCGGGCTGATCGCCCTGCCCGGCTTGGTCGACTTACACACCCATCTGCGCGAGCCTGGCCGCGAGGATGCCGAGACGGTGGAGACCGGCACTCGCGCCGCCGCGATGGGCGGCTTCACCGCGGTCCACGCGATGGCCAACACCGACCCAGTGGCAGATACTGCCGGCGTCGTCGAACAGGTCTGGCGGCTAGGCAGCGAGGCTGGCCACTGCGACGTGTTCCCGGTCGGCGCGGTCACCGTCGGGCTGGCCGGGGAGCGGTTGGCCGAACTCGGCGCGATGGCGGATTCCGCTGCCCGGGTCCGGGTGTTCTCCGATGACGGCAAGTGTGTCTCGGATGCGGTACTGATGCGCCGGGCCCTGGAGTACGTCAAAGCCTTCGACGGCGTGATCGCCCAGCATGCCCAAGAGCCCCGGCTGACCGAGGGCGCCCAGATGAACGAGGGGGAGCTGTCGGGTCGGCTCGGGCTGGCCGGCTGGCCCGCGGTTGCGGAGGAGGCGATCATCGCCCGTGATTGCCTGCTGGCTGCCCATGTCGGCTCGCGCTTGCATGTGTGCCACCTCAGCACCGCGGGGTCGGTGGAAATCGTGCGCTGGGCCAAGAGCAAGGGCTGGGACGTTACTGCCGAGGTCACCCCGCATCATCTGTTGCTGACCGACGAACTGGCCGCGACCTACGACCCGATCTACAAGGTGAACCCGCCGCTGCGCACCGCTGCCGACGTCGAGGCTGTGCGAGTCGGGCTCGCCGACGGCACCATCGACATCGTCGCAACCGACCATGCGCCGCACCCGCACGAGGACAAGGATTGTGAGTGGGCGGCCGCAGCGTTCGGGATGATCGGCTTGGAGACCGCGCTCTCGGTGGTGCAACACACCATGGTCGACACTGGGCTGCTCAGCTGGGAGCAGGTCGCCGACCGGATGTCGGCCACGCCCGCCCGGATCGGCCGCCTCACCGGCCATGGCAGGCCTCTGNGTGGTGGGGAGCCTGCCAACCTGGTGTTGTACGACCCTGCCGCATCGCGGGTGGTGCAGCCCTCCGACTCCGTGTCGCTGTCGCGCAACACCCCTTACGCAGGGCTGGAACTCNCCGGGCGGGTTGTCGCCACCTTCTTGCGTGGGACGCCCACGGTGCTGGACGGGAAGCCCGTCAAGTGAGCAGAGTCCAAGCCGGGCTGGTGCTGCTGGCGGTCGTTGCTTTGCTCTACGTGTTGATGTGGTGGGGCTGGCGTAAACGTGCTCGCAAGCACGAGTTGCCCCCGCTCCACCCGGTTCCCGAGATGGCAGGCGCGCAGCTTCGTGCCGGACAGGGCCGCTACTTCGGCAGCACCGTTAGTGGCGACTGGCTGGACCGAGTGGTGGCTCAAAGCCTGGGTAACCGCAGCGACTGCACCTTGAAGCTGACTGCGGACGGGCTGGAGGTGGCCCGTCCCCGCCTGGGTGCTTTTCACATTCCGAAGAACCAACTGCGCGGAGTTCGCACCGAAACCGGGATCGCAGGCAAGGTGATCCCGCCGCACGGTGTCTTGGTAGTCACCTGGCAGCACGGTGACTTGGTCTTGGACTCCGGCTTCAAACTCGACGCCGGTGACCATGACGGCTGGGTCGAGGCTCTCAATCTCGTGAAGGAGAAACAATCGTGACGTCAGCGCTGCCTAAGCCAGCTCTGCTAGTCCTCGAAGACGGACGTGCTTTCCACGGCGAAAGCTTTGGAGCCGAAGGCGAAACTTTCGGCGAGGCAGTGTTCTCCACCGGGATGACCGGCTACCAGGAGACCCTGACCGACCCCTCCTATCACCGCCAGGTGGTGGTGATGACTGCGCCGCATGTCGGCAACACCGGGATGAACGACGAGGACCCCGAGTCCCGCAAGATCTGGGTTGCCGGGTACGTGGTGCGCGACCCTGCCCGGGTGCCGTCAGATTGGCGTTCGGCGCGCTCGCTCGACGACGAACTCAAGCAACAGGAGATCGTCGGCATCAGTGGGATCGACACCCGTGCCCTGACCCGGCACCTGCGCGAGCGCGGCGCGATGCGGGTCGGTATCTCCAGCACAGAAACCGACCCCGAGAAGCTGCTCGCCAGGGTGCGTGCCAGCGCCGAGATGACCGGTGCGGCGCTAGCCGGCGAGGTCACCACGGCCGAGCCGTACGTGGTGCCCGCGGTCGGCGCGAAGCGCTTCACGGTGGCCGCGATCGACTTGGGCATCAAGGCGAACACCCCTCGGATGATGGGCGAGCGCGGCATCGAGGTGCATGTCCTGCCACAGACCGCGACGATCGACGACATCCGAGCCATGAACCCGGATGGCGTCTTCTACAGCAACGGCCCCGGTGACCCGGCAACGGCAGAGCACAGCATCGCGGTGTTGCAACAGGTACTTGATGCAGGGTTGCCGTACTTCGGGATCTGCTTCGGCAACCAGCTCTTCGGCCGGGCGCTCGGATTCGACACCTACAAGCTCAAGTACGGGCACCGCGGCATCAACCAGCCGGTGATGGATCGCACCACCGGCAAGGTCGAGGTGACCGCGCACAACCATGGCTTCGCGATCAAGTGGCCTGATGCGCCGTCCTTCGAGCCACAACCCACGGCGTACGGCACTGCGAGCGTCAGCCATATCTGCCTCAACGACGACGTGGTCGAGGGGCTCGAGCTACGCGACGGCGACGGTGAGCTGAAGGCGTTCTCGGTGCAGTACCACCCCGAAGCGGCCGCGGGGCCGCATGATGCCGCCTACCTGTTCGACCGCTTTATGTCGCTGATGGAGTCGAGGCGAGAATCGAGCCGAGCGACTGAAGCGACCAATGACACAGCAGTGATGGCGGCCAACCAAGGAGACGCGCGTGCCCAAGCGTGACGACATCAAGTCCGTAATGGTGATCGGCTCCGGCCCGATCATCATCGGGCAGGCATGCGAGTTCGACTACTCGGGCACCCAGGCCTGCCGGGTGTTGAAGGAGGAGGGCCTACGCGTCGTCCTGGTGAACTCCAACCCGGCCACGATCATGACCGATCCGGAGTTTGCCGACGCCACCTATGTCGAGCCGATCACTCCCGGCTACGTCGAGAAGGTGATCGCGAAGGAACGTCCCGATGCGCTGCTGGCTACCTTGGGCGGCCAGACCGCGCTCAACACCGCGATCGCGCTGGCGGAGAACGGAGTGCTGGCGAAGTACGACGTCGAGCTGATCGGCGCCAGCATCGAGGCCATCCATCGCGGGGAGAACCGGGAGTCGTTCAAGCAGATCGTCGAAGAGCTCGGCGGTGAGGTCGCCCGCAGCGTGATCTGCCACTCGATGGACGACTGCGTCGCGGCCACCGGGCAACTCGGCTACCCGGTGGTGGTCCGCCCCTCGTTCACGATGGGTGGCACGGGTTCCGGCATCGCCTACAACGAGGCGGACCTGCACCGCATCGCTGGCGCGGGCCTGGCCGCCAGCCCCACCACCGAGGTTCTCTTGGAAGAGTCGATCATCGGATGGAAGGAGTACGAGCTGGAGGTGATGCGCGACAAGGCCGACAATGTCGTGATCATCTGCTCGATCGAGAACCTCGACCCGATGGGTGTGCACACCGGCGACTCGATCACAGTCGCGCCCGCGATGACGCTGACTGATCGCGAGTACCAGTATTTGCGTGACCTGGCGATCGGGATCATCCGGTCGGTGGGTGTCGATACCGGTGGCTGCAACATCCAGTACGCGGTGAACCCGGCTGATGGCCGCGTCGTGGTGATCGAGATGAACCCGCGGGTGTCCCGCTCTAGTGCGCTGGCTTCGAAGGCGACCGGCTTCCCGATCGCCAAGATCGCGGCCAAGGTCGCCATCGGCTACACCCTGGACGAGATCCCCAACGACATCACTCGCAGGCAGGACGGTGGGACAACCCCAGCGGCGTTCGAGCCGACGTTGGACTACGTCGTAGTCAAGGTGCCGCGGTTCGCGTTCGAGAAGTTCCCGACCGCCGACCCGACGCTGACCACCCACATGAAGTCGGTCGGTGAGGCAATGGCGATCGGCCGCAACTTCACCGAGGCGCTGCAAAAGGCGCTGCGGTCCCTGGAGAACAAGGCCGCGCCGTTCACCTGGAAGAACGAGCCGGACTCGTTGGCAGAGTTGCTGGAGGTGGTGCGCACCCCGCATGATGGCCGGCTGTCGAAGGTGATGGACGCGATCCGGGCCGGTGCCACACCGGAGCAGGTCTTCGAGGCCACCAAGATCGATCCCTGGTTCGTGGACCAGCTCTACTTGATCAACGAAGTAGCCAGCACGGTGGCCAGCGCTACCGAACTTGATCCCGCCACTTTGCGGCTGGCCAAGCGGCACGGCTTTTCCGACGCGCAGATCGGCGCAATCCGCGGTATGCCCGAGGACGTCGTACGTGCGCTACGGCATGCGCTCGGGATCAGGCCGGTATTCAAGACGGTCGACACCTGCGCTGCCGAGTTCGCTGCGCGCACTCCCTACCACTACTCCTCCTACGACGAAGAGACCGAGGTATTGCTGCGCGAGCGCCCGGCGGTGATCATCTTGGGCTCGGGTCCCAACCGGATCGGCCAGGGCATCGAGTTTGACTACTCATGCGTGCACGCTAGCTTGGCGCTGTCGGCCAGCAAGGGCGGCGCCGGCTACGACACGATCATGGTCAACTGCAACCCCGAAACCGTCTCCACCGACTACGACACCAGTGACCGGCTCTACTTCGAGCCGCTCACGTTGGAGGACGTGCTGGAGATCTACCAGGCGGAGCTTGCTGCTGGCCCGGTAGCAGGTGTGATCTGCCAGCTCGGTGGGCAGACCCCACTCGGCCTGGCTCAAGGGCTGGAGGATGCCGGTGTCCCGATCGTCGGCACCTCACCAGAGGCGATCAATCTGGCTGAGGAACGTGGCGCGTTCGGCCGGGTGCTTGCCGATGCGGGTCTGACTGCGCCCAAACACGGGATGGCCAGCTCGTTCCGCGAGGCGCGTCAGATCGCTGCCGAAGTCGGCTACCCCGTGCTGGTGCGGCCCTCCTACGTCCTTGGCGGGCGCGGTATGCAGATCGTCTACGGCGAGGACGCGCTCAAGGCCTACATCGAGGCGGCCACCGAGATCAGCCCCGATCGCCCCGTGCTGGTCGACAGGTTCATCGACGACGCGGTCGAGATCGACGTGGATGCGCTTTACGACGGCACCGAGCTGTTCCTGGGCGGGGTGATGGAGCACATCGAGGAGGCCGGGATCCACTCCGGTGATTCCTCGTGCGCGCTGCCGCCGATCACGCTGGGGGCTAGCGAGATCGACCAGATCCGCACCGCGACCGAGGCGATCGCGCGCGGTATCGGGGTGCGTGGGCTGATCAACATTCAGTTCGCGATCGGTTCCGATGTGCTTTACGTGCTGGAAGCTAACCCGCGTGCTAGCCGTACTGTTCCGTTCGTTTCCAAGGCAACGGCCACCCCGCTGGCCAAGGCAGCAGCCCGGGTGATGCTGNGGGAGTCGATCACCTCGCTTCGCGCCGCCGGGATCCTGCCGGAAAGCGACGGGGGCATGTTGCCCGCCGATGCGCCGATTGCGGTCAAGGAAGCGGTGATGCCCTTCAACCGGTTCAAGACCGCCGACGGCAGCAACGTCGACACCGTGCTCGGGCCGGAGATGAAGTCCACTGGTGAGGTGATGGGGTTCGACGCCGATTTCGGCACCGCGTTCGCCAAGTCCCAGGCGGCCGCCTACGGCCCGCTGCCCACGCAAGGCCGGGTCTTCGTGTCGATGGCCAACCGGGACAAGCGCACGATGATCTTCCCGATCAAAGTGCTTGCCGATCACGGGTTCGAGATCCTTGCCACCCAAGGCACGGCGGAGGTGCTGCGACGTAACGGCATCAAGGCCACCGTGGTCCGCAAGCACTTCGAGGGCCCCGGCCCGCACGGGGAGCCCACCACCGTCCAGATGATCAACGACGGCCAGATCGACCTGATCGTCAACACGCCCCACGGGTCCGGGGGCGGGTCGGCTCGCATCGATGGCTACGAAATCCGCACCGCGGCAGTGATGCAGAACGTCCCGTGCATCACCACCGTGCAGGGCTTGGCGGCTGCGGTCCAGGGCATAGAGGCGATGCGAGGGNGCGGCATCGGTGTGCGCTCGCTGCAGGACTGGGCGAACGGGACTTCCTCATGACCCCTTACGGCACCCTGTTCGACAAAGTCTTCACCCGGTTCGACGCCGAGAAGATCCATAGTCGGGCTGCCGCTGCGATCCGGNCTAGGGGGCCGGCGCTACGGCTACGCGGTCTCACACCCGACCCGGTCCGCGCGATGGGGCTGAGCTTTCCCGGCCGGCTCGGTCTCGCTGCCGGGTTCGACAAGAACGCCACCTCGATCGACGCGCTTGCTGCTCTCGGGTTTTCCTTCATCGAGATCGGAACCGTCACCGGCGAGGCGCAACCCGGCAATCCTCAGCCCCGACTGTTCCGGTTGCCTGCCGACCGCGCTGTCGTGAACCGGATGGGGTTCAACAACGACGGCGCAGAGATAGTGGCGCGCAAGCTGGCCGCGCGTAGGGCAGGCAAGCACAGCGAGGTGATCCTCGGGATCAACATCGGCAAGACCAAGCTGGTGGATGAGGAGGACGCGATCGGCGACTACCGCAAGAGCACCCGGCTACTCGCCCCGTACGCCGACTACCTCGTGGTCAACGTGAGTTCACCTAATACCCCGGGCTTACGGGACCTGCAGGCCGTGGACAAACTGGAGCCGCTGCTGCAGGCAGTCCGCGAAGAGGCTGACCAGCGCACCGGCCGGCACCTACCCTTGCTGGTCAAGATCGCCCCTGATCTGGCGGATGAGGATATCGACGCGGTCGCCGATCTGGCGGTCTCTGTCGGCCTGGACGGCATCGTCGCCACCAACACCACCATCTCCCGCGATGGCTTGATCACCCCGGCTGCCGAAGTCGAGGCGGTCGGTGCCGGAGGCATCTCCGGTGCTCCCTTGACCGAGCGATCCGAAGAGGTGCTGCGCCGGCTGCGTAGCCGAGTGGGCCAGGAGCTCACCCTGATCGGCGTCGGAGGAATCAGCACTCCCGAGCAGGCTATCGAGCGCCTGGAAGCGGGTGCCGACCTGCTGCAGGCCTACACCGGCTTTATCTATGGCGGACCCTGGTGGCCACGGCGTATGCACCGTGGGCTGCGTAACCTAGCGAAGGGTGGCGGGAGATGAGTACGTTCGGAGCGCGGCTGCGGGCAGCGACCAGCCAGCACGGGCCGTTGTGCGCCGGCCTGGATCCACACGCCAGCCTGCTCGAGCAGTGGGGGCTCGGTGACGACCTGGACGGCTTGAGGCGCTTTACCGACACTGTGGTGGAGGCGTTCGCCGGGCAGGTCGCAGTGGTCAAGCCACAATCGGCGTTCTACGAGCGGTTCGGGGCAGCCGGAGTATTGGTGCTCGAGGATGCGATCCGGAACCTGCGGGCAGCAGGCACGCTGGTCCTGCTCGACGTCAAGCGCGGCGATATCGGTTCCACCGCCCAGGCGTACGCCGATGCCTACCTGCGCACCGATGCTCCGATGGCCGTCGATGCGATCACCGCAAGCCCCTACTTGGGCTTCGGGTCGGTGCTACCGATGATCGAGACCGCGCGCGCCAACGACGCCGGGGTGTTCGTCCTTGCGCTGACCTCCAACCCCGAGGGGCGACAGGTGCAGCACGCCCGCACCGACAGTGGATCGACGGTCGCAGGGGAGATGCTCGCCTCACTCGCCGCGCTCAACCAGGGCGCCGAGCCGCTGGGCTCTTTCGGTGCGGTCGTCGGTGCCACCATCCAGCCCACTGACGAGGATCTGCGGATCAACGGGCCGCTGCTAGCTCCCGGTATCGGTGCCCAAGGGGGCACCCTGGAGAGCGTGCGGCAGGTGTTCGGCGACGCAGTTGGCAACGTGCTGCCCGCCAGCTCCCGCGAGATCCTGTCCGCCGGGCCGGGGGTGGCCGCAGTCCGGGCCGCAGCGCATGCAGCAGCGGAGTCGTTTGCCGCGTTACAGGCTTGAAGCCCACACTCTCCCCACCGAGAACGCTACTGAAGTGTTAAGTCTTCAACAGATCAGGCTTCCTGCTGCCCATGGGGCGACCTGCTTGAAGTCCATTTGCCCGTTCCTGTCTGCTTGCTTCAAGCCTAGCCACCGCCCACGTTGCAGGCGGAGTCCTGTCGTGACTAGGGTTCCGGGTAGTCCGTATCCTTGTTGACTCCCATTGATCTTGTGAGGTTCGCCGTGGCTCTTCCGGAGTTGACTCCTGAACAACGTCAGGCCAACCTGGAGAAAGCGGCGGCATCCCGCCGGGAGCGCGCCGAGGTCAAGAACCGGCTCAAGCACTCCGGTGGCTCACTGATCGACGTCGTGCACCTCGGGCAGAACAACGAAGTCATCGGCAAGATGCGGGTACTCGACCTACTGCAGTCGATGCCAGGCCTGGGCAAGGTCCGCGCTCGTCAGACCATGGAACGGCTCGGGATCTCCGAGAGCCGCCGGGTCCGGGGCCTGGGCGCCAACCAGATCGCGGCATTGGAGCGCGAGTTCGGCACAGGTGGCTGACGCATCTGTCCAGCGCGCGCGGTTGACTGTGCTGGCTGGTCCCACCGCAGTGGGCAAAGGGACGGTCGCTGCCGCCGTACGTGACGCGCACCCAGAGATCTGGATCTCCGTCTCGGTCACAACTCGTAAGCCGCGTCCTGGTGAGATCGACGGACAGCATTACCACTTCGTCACCGATGCCCAGTTCGACGACCTGATCGAGCAGGGACAGTTGCTGGAGTGGGCGCAGGTGCATGGCGCGGCCCGGTACGGCACCCCACGAGGCCCTGTAGAGGAGGTGCTGGCAGCCGGCCGTCCAGCACTGCTGGAGATCGACCTGCAAGGTGCTCGCCAAGTGCGGGCCTCGATGCCGGAGGCACGCTTGGTTTTCCTGGCCCCGCCTTCCTGGGACGAGCTGGTCCGCCGGCTGATCGGCCGTGGCACCGAATCAGAGGCCGAACGGGAGCGCCGCCTGGCCACCGCTCGTGACGATNTGGCAGCGGAGACCGAGTTCGACAACACGATCGTCAACCACGAAGTTCATGCCGCAGCCGAAGACTTGGTAACCTTAATGCTGGATTCGAAGGCCTAGACGCTTCTAGCCTCTGCGAAATCGTTGGAAAACGTGTCCGCAGATCCTTTCGAGCCGAGATTTGTCCCCTACTTCGTGAGGCAGCCGCACGTGTCTGGCAACCCCTTGGGTATCACCAACCCACCCATCGACGACCTTCTGTCCAAGACCGACTCCAAGTACCGCCTGGTGCTCTACGGAGCCAAGCGCGCCCGCCAGATCAACGCGTACTACTCCCAGCTTGGCGAGGGCCTGCTCGAGTACGTCGGCCCGCTGGTGGACACCCACGTCCAGGAAAAGCCGCTGTCGATCGCTTTGCGCGAGATCAACGAGGACCTGCTCACCTACGAGGAGTACGACCCGGCCGACGAGCCGATCCCTGCTCCCACCCCGGTCTCCGTGATCGACGAGAGCGCACTTGAGCTCTGAGCCGGAGCCGAACCGGCAGGTTCCCCGCAGATGCCCAGCGTGGTCTTGGGTGTCAGCGGCGGCATCGCCGCCTACAAAGCCTGCGAGTTACTGCGCGGGCTGACCGAGTCCGGTCACGACGTCACGGTCGTGCCTACTGCTGCGGCATTGGAGTTCGTAGGCGCTCCGACCTGGGCTGCCCTATCCGGCAAACCGGTCACCACCGAGGTGTGGTCCTCGGTCCACGAGGTGCCGCATGTGCGGATCGGGGAGCACGCCGATCTCGTCCTGGTTGCTCCCGCTACCGCCGACCTGCTCGCCAAGGCCGCGCACGGCCTGGCAGATGACTTGCTGACCAACACGCTGCTCACTGCTCGCTGCCCGGTGCTGTTTGCCCCGGCAATGCACACCGAGATGTGGGAACACCCCGCGACTCAAGCCAATGTCGCGACGTTGCGGGAACGCGGCGCGATCGTGCTGGAACCGGCCGTCGGGCGCCTAACAGGTGCTGACAGCGGCAAGGGGCGGCTGCCCGAGCCAAGCGAGATCCTCCACATTGCCCTGGACCTGTTGGCCCGGCGGCTGCACAACCCGGATGCGACCACTGCGCAGGACCTTGCCGGCCGGCGCATCGTCGTTTCGGCCGGCGGCACCCGGGAGTACCTGGACCCGGTGCGCTTCCTCTCGAACCGCTCGTCAGGTCTGCAGGGGTACGCGCTGGCGCGAACTGCGGCTGGGCGCGGTGCCCAGGTCACGCTGGTGGCCGCGAACGTGACTCTTCCCGACCCAGCCGGAGTCAACGTCGTACGCGTCGAGACCACCGCACAGCTACGCGAAGCGGTGCTCGCCGCCAGCGCAGACGCGGACGCCGTCGTGATGGCAGCAGCGCCCGCCGACTTCCGGCCGCTCACGACCAGCACTGCCAAGATCAAGAAGGCCGACGACGGCACCACCCCGTCGATCGAGCTCACCCAGAACCCCGACATCCTTGCCGAACTCTCCGGGAATCGACCCAACGACGACATAGTCGTGGTCGGTTTCGCCGCCGAGACCGGCGACGAGGCCGCCACCGTCTTGCAGTACGCCCAGGCCAAACTCGCCAAGAAGGGCTGCGACCTGTTGGTGGTCAACGACGTCAGCGGCGGCAGGGTCTTCGGAGAAAGCGACAACGAGGCGATCGTCCTCGACGCCAACGGAGGAGCGGTCGGCATCCCGCGAGCTTCGAAGTCGGCGGTCGCCCAGGCAATCTGGGACCGGGTCCTCACGCTGTGGTCGTGAGACGGTGGCGCGACGCCGGCACGATGCCGGATATCCTCAAAGAGCACTCATCATGAGCAGCCTGCATACCAGGAGTTGAATCACAGTGGCCGGACGCCTCTTCACATCCGAGTCGGTGACCGAGGGACACCCCGACAAGATCGCCGACCAGATCAGCGACACGATTCTGGACGCGCTGCTGGCCGATGACCCGGCCAGCCGTGTTGCGGTCGAGACCTTGCTGACCACCGGCCTGGTCGTCGTCGCCGGCGAGGTGACCACCAAGACGTACGCTCCGATCGCACAACTTGTTCGCGAGAAAATCATCGAGATCGGCTACGACTCCTCGGTGAAGGGCTTCGACGGCTGGTCGTGTGGCGTGCAGGTCGCAATCGGCAGCCAGTCTCCCGATATCGCCCAGGGCGTCGACGGCGCGTACGAGGAGCGCGCCGAGGCGTCCACCGACCCACTGGACCGTCAAGGCGCCGGGGACCAGGGCCTGATGTTCGGCTACGCCTGCGACGATACCNCCGAGTTGTTCCCGCTCCCGATCACCATCGCCCAGCGGCTCGCTCAGCGGCTGTCGGAGGTTCGCAAGGACGGGACCATGGCCTACCTGCGTCCCGACGGCAAGACCCAGGTCACCATCGAGTACGACGACCAGGACCGCCCGACCCGGATCGACACGATCGTGGTCTCCAGTCAACATGCCGAGGGCATCGACTTGGAGAACCTGCTCGGCCCCGACATCAAGAAGCACGTGGTCGACCCCGTGCTGGCAAACTTCGACATCCCCTCCGACGGCTACCGGCTGCTGGTCAACCCAACCGGGAAGTTCGAGATCGGCGGCCCGATGGGCGACGCCGGTGTGACTGGCCGCAAGATCATCGTCGACACCTACGGCGGCATGGCCCGGCACGGCGGCGGCGCATTCTCCGGCAAGGACCCCTCGAAGGTGGACCGCTCCGCCGCGTACGCGATGCGCTGGGTAGCCAAGAACGTCGTGGCCGCAGGCCTGGCGCGGCGCTGTGAGGCCCAGGTCGCCTATGCCATCGGCAAGGCACACNCCGTGGGGCTTTTCATCGACGCATTCGGCACCGAGACCGTCCCGGTGGAGAAGATCCAGCAGGCAGTGCTGGAGGTCTTCGACCTGCGGCCGGCCGCGATCATCCGCGACCTGGACCTGCTTCGGCCGATCTACGCCCAAACCGCTGCCTACGGCCACTTCGGTCGTGAGTTGCCCGACTTCACCTGGGAGCGCACCGACCGCGCCGAAGCTCTGCGCGCCGCAGCGACCCGTTGACGGGTGGGCGGTAGGCGCCCGCACAAGCGAAGCTCGATCACAGGCGTGCCGGATCCGGCTGGAAGGATGTGCGCGNTGCCCAGCCCGTACGACCTGCCACCAGGCTCGAGCAGCGATCAGCCCAGCCTGCTACCCGATCTGACGCCGGTGCGCCGTGCCGCCGCCGAGGCGAGTAAGCGGACCGCCGCCCAGGCTGAGCGAACTCCCGCACCCGAAGCCGCACCAGTGAATGCTGTGGCGCAGGTCCTGGTCGATGTGGGATTGATGCACTTGGACCGCGCCTTCGACTACCTGGTACCCGCGACGCTGCACGACCGGGTGGTTCCCGGGGCCNGGGTCAAGGTCCGCTTCGCCGGCCAAGACGTGGATGGCTATGTGCTGGATCGCATCGAGCGCTCCGAGCACGCCGGTCGACTCACTCCGGTGCGACGAGCATTGACCACCGAGCCGGTGCTCACACCTGAGATTGCCCGCCTGGTCGCCGCTGTCGCTGCCCGTTACGCAGGCACCCGATCCGACGTCCTCCGGCTGGCGATCCCACCTCGACGCGCCTCGGTAGAGAAGGAGCCGGTCGGTGAGTTTCCCGGTTGGCCCGCGATCGAGCTGCCAGAGCTCGAGTTACCCGTAACCGCCGGAGCAGACTTTCTTCAGCAACTCGCATCTGGTGNNAGTCCCCGGGCGGTATGGGAGGCCTTGCCGTCGGCCGCCGACTCGGATCGGGACTGGCCTGCGTTTCTTGCTTCCACGGTGGCTGCTTGCGCTTCGTCCAGCCGGGGAGCTGTGGTGTGCGTACCCGACCACCGGGACCTGGCACGATTGGATACGGCGCTCACCGACCTGCTCGGCCCCGGACATCATGTGATCCTGACCGCGGATCTGGGCCCGACGCCGCGCTACCGCGCGTTCTTGTCGCTGGCCCGCGGCCAACAACGGATCGTGATCGGCACCCGCGCAGCCGCCTATGCCCCGGTGCGCGACCTCGGGCTGGTGGCCGTCTGGGATGACGGCGACGACTTGCATGCCGAGCCGAGAGCGCCCTACCCGCACACCCGGGAGGTGTTGTTGCTGCGAGCCCACGCTGAAAACTGTGGGCTGCTCGTGGCGGGCTTCGCCCGCACCGTCGAGNCCGGTTACCTGGTGCGCTCGGGCTGGGCGAGTGAGCTTCGAGCCGAGCGAGCCGTGATCCGGGACGCGGCTCCCACGGTGGCAATCAGCGGTGCCAGCGATCACGACCTGCATCGGGATCCGTATGCGCGTAGCGCCCGCATCCCGAGCGCGGCCCACCAACTCCTGCGCGATGCCCTACAGGCTGGGCCGGTGCTGGTACAGACGCCACGGCACGGTTACGCGACCACGCTGGTGTGTGACCGATGCCGTACCCCTGCGCGCTGCTTCCACTGTCAGGGACCGCTGGGCTTGATGGCGGCCCACCTACCGTTGGCCTGCCGCTGGTGCGGCCAGGCCGAGCCGGGATGGTCCTGCCCGGCCTGCGGTGATCATGGATTGCGTGCTCCGGTCCTCGGCGACCTGCGTACTGCTGAGGAGTTGGGTCGTGCTTTCCCTGGGGTGCCGGTCGTCTCCTCCTCGGGTGAGCGAGTACTGGCCGAAGTGCCGAGTCGCCCGGCTCTCGTGGTCGCCACCCCTGGTGCCGAACCGATAGCCGCAGGCGGCTATGCCGGCGCCCTACTACTCGATACCTGGCTCACCTTGAGCAGAGTCGGCCTGCGGACCGAGGAAGAGTCGTTGAGGCGATTCCTGGGCGCAGCGGCGTTGGTCCGGGCTGACGGAAAGGTACTCGCGATAGGGGATCCGGCCGACCGAGTGCTGCAGGCGCTGGTGCGCTGGGACCCCGTCGGCTTCGCCGAACGCGAACTCGCACAACGCTTGGAGGCACATCTGCCGCCCGCGTCTCGGCTCGCGACACTCACGGGGCCAGCCGAGGAGGTAGAAGCCATGGCTGAAGCACTGGCGCTGCCTGCGNGGGCGGAGGTGCTCGGGCCGGTTCCGCTACCGGCTGCACCGGGTGACGGTCGCGCAGAGTTGGTACGCACCGTAGTGCGGGTTCCCCGGGCGCAAGGCGAGGTGCTTTCCCGAGCATTGCGGGATCAACTAGCGATCCGATCGGCCAGGAAGCTACCTGCGGTTCGCGTGCAGGTCGACCCGATCTCGATCGACTGAGGTATCTGCGGGATCTCTGACTTCGTACACTTGCCCGCGTGGCGATCCAACCCATCAGGCTCTTCGGCGACCCCGTGCTGCGCACCCCCGCGGTCGAGGTGGTCGACTTCGACGCCGAACTGCGCAAACTCGTCCAGGATCTGACCGACACGATGCTGGATGCCCCCGGCGCGGGGCTCGCCGCCCCTCAGCTGGGCGTGGGCTTGCGGGTGTTCACCTATCACGTCGACGGCGAGCTCGGGCACTTGGTGAATCCGCAGCTGACACTGTCCGAGGACGAACAGGACGGCGAAGAGGGCTGTCTGTCGATCCCCGGACTCACCTGGGACTGCAAGCGTGCGTTGAGTGTGGTCGCCCACGGCTTCGACATGCACGGCGAACCGGTCGTGATCGAGGGCTCGGAGACGCTCGCTCGGGCGATCCAGCACGAGACCGATCACCTGGACGGCGTCTTGTTCGTCGACCGGCTCGACCAGGCGACACGTAAGGCGGCGATGAAGGCGATCAGGGAATCCGATTGGTTCGGCGCGCCCGACAACCTGACCGTCAAACTCAGCCCGCACCCGACCCGCGGTCTGGGAATCTGATGCGGGTCGCCTTCGCAGGCACCNCCGAGGTCGCACTCGCCTCCCTCGACGCGATCGCCGCCTCACCACACGAGGTGGTCGCGGTGATCACCCGACCCGATGCCCGCGCCGGCCGCGGTCGAGCCCTGGTGGCCTCGCCGGTTGCCCAGCGAGCCACCGACCTCGGGGTCCCGGTGCTCAAACCTGAGNCACCCCGCGATCCCGGCTTTCAAGCAGACCTTGCTGCACTGGACCTCGACTGCTGTCCGGTGGTCGCCTACGGCGCGCTGTTGCCGAGCGCGGCCTTAGCGATACCGCGGCTGGGCTGGGTGAATCTGCACTTTTCGCTGCTTCCCCGCTGGCGAGGTGCCGCACCGGTGCAACACGCATTGCTGCACGGCGACGAGTTCACCGGTGCCACCACGTTCCGGATCGTCGAGGCGCTCGACGAGGGACCGACCTACGGGGTGATGACCGAGCGGATTCGGCCCGATGACACCTCGGGCTCATTGCTGAATCGGCTTGCCGAAGGCGGGGCCGAGCTGCTGGTCGCTACCCTCGACGGACTGGAGTCCGGTCAGCTCGAGGAACGACCACAACAGGTCGACGGCGTCACCTACGCCGGGAAACTGACCCCTGAGGATGCGCGAGTGCGGTGGAGTGAACCGGTCGCGTTCATCGACCGCCGGATCAGGGCCTGCACCCCGGACCCTGNNGCGCCTGGACGACCCATCACGGCGAGCGGTTCAAGCTCGGACCGGTCGTCCCTGATCCGGGGCATCCGCAACTGCCGGCAGGAGAACTCGCGGTGAGTAAGAAGGCCGTCCATGTCGGGACTCGCACNNCGCACCGGTGCGTCTGGGTCTGGTCACACCGATCGGGCGCAAGGANGATGCCGGCCTCAGACTGGGCGCGAGGTGCGCGCGTCGCCGGCGGGACTAGCTTTGACTGAGCGGCGTGGCCGTAGTCGGTCTGGTAACCGTGCGCGACACCGGGCGTTCCAAGATCCCGCCCGGGATGCGGCCTACGAGGTCATCACCCGGGTCCGTGAGGATGCCGCGTACACGAATCTGTTGCTCCCGGCCGTGTTGCGGCGCCGGGAGCTCGAACCTCGTGATGCTGCCTTTGCCACCGAACTAGCAGCCGGAACGATCCGAGGTCAGGGCAGCTACGACGCGATCCTGGCCGCCTGCGTCGACCGGCCGCTGAGCAAGGTAGATGCAGCTGTGCTCGACGCGCTCCGGATGGGAACCCACCAGTTGCTCGCGATGCGCGTTCCCACCCACGCCGCGGTGAGCACCACGGTCGATCTGGTGCGTGCGGTCAGTAACCAAGGCGCCGCCGGTTTCGCCAATGCGGTGCTACGCAAGATCGCGGCCTGTGACCTCGAAACCTGGATAGAGAGGCTCGCGCCAGTCGACGAGATCGACCGGCTCGCGCTCACCACTAGCCATCCGGCCTGGGTGGTCGAGCTGCTCCAGGAGGCGATCGGGCCTGCCGAGATCGAGGCGCTCCTTGCCAGCAACAACCAGCGGCCCGCGGTCACGCTGGCCGCCCGTCCTGGCTTGAGCACCATCGAGGAGCTCCCTGGTGAGTCCACCAACCTCTCGCCTTATGCGGTGATCCTCGACGGCGGGGACCCCGGGCTAATCCCTGCCGTGGCTCAGGGCCTGGCCGGGGTCCAGGACGAGGGCTCCCAACTCGTCGCCGCTGCGCTGGCTCAGGCTGAGATGAGCACCGACTGCGGCCGATGGCTGGACCTGTGCGCAGGGCCTGGGGGCAAGACGGCACTGCTCGCGGCGCTGGCCGCGCAGCAAGGCGCCAAGGTGTTGGCTGCCGAACGCCAGCCTCACCGCGCCAGTCTGGTGAGAAGCGCCGTCCGGGCAGTGCCTGCGGGGATGCTCGGCGTGCTCGCCACTGACGGCACCTGTCCGCCTTGGGAAAACCAGATGTTCGACCGGGTGCTGGTGGACGCGCCCTGTACTGGTCTGGGTGCCTTGCGCCGCCGCCCTGAGGCGCGATGGCGGCGCCGGCCTGAAGACCTTGCCGAGCTCGTACCTCTGCAGCGGGCATTGCTAGAAAGCGCAGTTGCGTCTGTCCGGGTCGGAGGAGTGGTGGCGTACGCGACATGCTCGCCAGTGCTGGCCGAGACGGCGAAGATCGTCACTGCTGTGCTGGAAGCCAACCCGGCTTTGGCTTTGGAGGATGCCTCACCGCTGTTCCCGACCACCGATCACGCCGGCCCGTTGTCCGGCACCGTACAGCTCTGGCCACACCGGCACGGCACCGATGCGATGTTCTTCGCCTTGATCCGCAGGGTTCACTAAGGATCAGTGTTGGCTTTGCGGTCACCTGGTGACTGGAAACCCGCTACTGATAGCCGGAGTCAGATCTCCGAGATGGGGCGACGGCGCAGCGCGCGCGCCATCCACCAACTGAACGGCAGCCCTAGGATCGCCACGACGACCACCACTGTGCGCAGATGACTCGGCTGTTCGACGAAGGCGCCGTCGTTGTAACTGCACCGCAACCCCGGCGGAAGCCAGCTCACGCTGGGGTTGCCATAGACATTGGCCCCGTCGAACAACTGGCAGTCCGAGCGGGACGCGTTCGAGGCATCGAGAAGCCACAGGACGATCAACGCAACGCAGGCAAGGGTCACTGCGGCGCCCACGATCAGCACGCGGCGGTCGAAGCGATCCATCGCCCGATTGTGCACTGTCTGGCTCCGGACTTCGACATGAGGGAGCCATAGCTCGCTCGTCTACCTGATGCGCTACTTCTCAGGCTCACTGCCAAGAACGAGCGCCCTTGTTTTCCACCAAAGCCGAGCATGCAGAAGTATCAAAACGCCCCAGAACGTGACAGCGGCGACAATCAGGGACTCCATCCACGCTCGGGAGTAGGAATCTGTGGGGTTGACATAGATCTCAACGCCGCCATCGCCAGCTACGACTCTGACGATGGCCCAAGTGTCACCGACCGAGGTGTCCAGGCAACTGCCCTTCTCGAGAAATTCTCCTGGAAGCCCTGCTGGTGGTGCGAGTGACTGCCAGGTGATGTTCTGCTCCCGTCTCGCTCCTCTGTCGCACCAGCCGAGGAGGGAGTTGTTCTTCTCGATGGCTACGACGGTGGCATGTTCAACGGGCCGGCCTTTGGTTGCAGAGACCTCGGAGCCATCGATCAGCAACACGAGGACTCCGAAGAGGAGACCGGCGCACACCGCAGTGTAGAAGGGCCGGTCGAAGGATGGCAGAGCATTGCCTACGAGCCTTGTCCAGCGTGGCGTGCTGCCGGGCTTACGGTGCGTGCCTCCGCCTGCGGCTGTGCTCAAGGGAGGGTCTCATCGGACGCGTGAGCACGTCCGCTCACCAGCCACGCTCCAACCATTCGGCCAGGTGGGGCGTTGGGCGCCGATCGTGGAGTCGTCGCCGTGGCCGGGATAGAACCAGGTGTCGTCGGGCAGTCGGTCGAACAGCTTGCTGGTGACGTCGCGGTAGAGGGAGGCGAAGGCATCCGGGTCGCCCCAGGTGTTGCCCACTCCACCGGGGAAGAGGCAGTCGCCGCTGAACAGGTGCGGCGTGCCGGCCGGGTCCTGGTACAGCAGTGCGATCGAGCCAGGGGTGTGGCCCACCAGGTGGATTGCGGTGAGCGCGCAGGCTCCGACCGCAATGGTGTCGCTATCTTCAACGAGTACGTCGGTGCGAACCGGGATTCCCTCAGCGTCGTAGGCCCCGGCATAGGTCTCGGCGCTGGTTGCCTCGACGACCTTCCCGAGGGCTCCCCAGTGGTCCTGGTGCTGATGGGTGGTGATCACCTTCGTCAGGCCAGCGTCGCCGACCAAGGACAGGATGCGATCGGGTTCCGCGGCCGCATCGATCAGCACCTGATCGCCGGTCTGGTGGCAGCGCAACAGGTAAGTGTTGTTTCCGAAGTCGCCGACCACCATCTTGGAGATGGTCAGGTCCCGCAACTCACGTACGTCTGCCGGTCCACCCTGCTCAACCTTGCCCTGGTAGGTCATAGGCTGATTCAAGCACGCGTGTCGTGTTGCACCCCGACATCCTCTGAGCGAACATATGTTCGAATCCGCAAGATGCCGACCAGCGAACCTCGCACCCATGAAGGTAGAACAGATAGTGGACACACAGTGGCCGATCACCTGACGATCCGCGGCGCGCGCGAGCACAACCTGAAGGATGTGTCGCTGGACCTGCCGCGAGACGCGCTGATTGTGTTCACGGGGCTGTCCGGGTCGGGCAAGTCCAGCTTGGCGTTCGACACGATCTTCGCCGAGGGCCAGCGTCGTTACGTCGAGTCTCTGTCGGCCTATGCCCGCCAGTTCCTCGGGCAGATGGACAAACCTGATGTCGATTTCATCGAGGGCCTGTCACCGGCGGTGTCGATCGATCAGAAGTCGACATCGAAGAACNCCCGCTCGACAGTCGGCACGATCACCGAGGTGTATGACTACCTTCGACTGCTGTACGCGCGCGCGGGCCGACCGCATTGCCCGATCTGTGGCGCCGCGATCGAGCGACAGACCNCCCAGCAGATCGTCGACCGGGTCATGCAGGCCGAGGAGGGCACTCGCTTCCAGGTGCTCGCGCCAGTGATCTCGGGCCGCAAAGGGGAGTACGTCGAACTCTTCCGGCAACTGCAAACCCAGGGCTTCTCCCGGGCGCGCGTCGACGGTGAGATCCACCCGCTGGCCGAGCCCNCGACATTGGACAAGAGACGCAAGCACGACATCGAGGTCGTGGTCGACCGCCTGGCGGTCAAGGCCTCGGCCAAGCGCCGGCTCACCGACTCCGTCGAGACCGCGCTCGGGCTCTCCGGCGGCCTGGTCGTCTTCGACTACGTCGACCTGCCGGAGAAGGACCCGGGGCGCTACCAGCGCTTCTCCGAGAAGATGGCCTGCCCCAATGATCACGCGATCGAGACCGATGAGCTCGAGCCGCGCTCATTCTCGTTCAACTCGCCCTTCGGCGCCTGCCCGGACTGCCACGGCCTCGGCACCCGGATGGAGGTTGATCCCGAGCTGGTGATCACCGACCCGAGCGGGTCGATCAACGACGGGATCATCTCGCCCTGGTCCGGCGCGCATGTCGCGGACTACTTCCATCGGCTGCTGGGCGCGCTGGGCGAGGAGCTCGGCTTCGACCTCGACACCGCCTGGGAGGATCTGCCTGCCAAGGCGCGCAAGAGCATCCTGGAGNGGCACCCCACCAAGCTCCACGTGCGGCACACCAACCGCTACGGCAGGGAGCGCTCCTACACCACGGCCTTCGAGGGCGTGCGCAGCTACGTCGAGCGGCGGCACCGCGAGGCCGAGTCGGACACCAGCCGGGAGCGCTTCGAGGGGTTCATGCGCGAAGTTCCTTGCCCGGCGTGTGCCGGCAGCAGGCTCAAGCCGGTCTCGATGGCGGTCACGCTGTGCTCGGCCGATGGACAGAGCAAGAACATCGCAGAGGTGTGTGCTCTCTCGATCCAGGAAACCGCGAACTATCTCAGCGATCTCGACATGTCGTCGCGGGAGCGCCAGATCGGCGAGCGAGTGCTCAAGGAGATCCAGGAGCGCCTCAACTTCCTGCTCGACGTCGGGCTGGATTACCTGTCGCTGAACCGCCCCGCCGGCTCGCTGTCCGGTGGCGAGGCGCAACGGATCCGACTCGCCACTCAGATCGGCGCGGGTCTGGTCGGGGTGCTGTACGTCCTGGACGAGCCCTCGATCGGGCTGCACCAACGCGACAATCACCGCCTGATCGAGACGCTGGTGCGGCTCAAGGACCTGGGCAACACCTTGATCGTGGTCGAGCACGACGAGGACACCATCAAGGTCGCCGACTGGGTCGTCGACATCGGCCCGGGCGCAGGTGAGCATGGTGGTCAAGTGGTCGTCTCCGGACGGGTCGCGGACCTGCTGGAACACCCCGACTCCGCGACAGGTCAGTATCTGTCCGGTCGACGCTCCATTCCTGTTCCCGAGGTTCGTCGTCCCCGCACCCCCGGCCGCGAGCTCGCAGTCATCGGCGCGAACGAGCACAACCTGCAAAACATCGACGTCAGCTTTCCGTTGGGCATGTTCGTCGCGGTCACCGGGGTATCCGGCTCCGGCAAGTCCACGTTGGTCAACGACATCCTCTACACCGCACTGGCCAAGCGGATCTACAACGCCCGCACCGTGCCCGGCCGACACCGCCGGATCGAGGGCATCGAGAACGTCGACAAGGTGATCCATGTCGATCAGTCCCCGATCGGACGCACTCCGCGCTCCAACCCGGCCACCTACACCGGCGTCTTCGACCACGTCCGCAAGCTGTTCGCCGCCACCCCCGAGGCCAAGATGCGCGGCTACCAGCCCGGCAGGTTCTCCTTCAACGTCAAGGGCGGCCGCTGTGAGGCCTGCTCCGGTGACGGGACCATCAAGATCGAGATGAACTTCCTACCCGACGTGTACGTTCCCTGTGAGGTCTGCCACGGCGCCCGCTACAACCGCGAGACCCTCGAGGTGCACTTCAAAGGCAAGACGATCGCCGAGGTGCTCGACATGCCGATCGAGGAAGCAGTCGACTTCTTCGAGGCAGTCCCCGCGATCGCGCGGCATCTGCGCACGTTGGTCGATGTCGGCCTGGGGTATGTCCGGCTCGGCCAACCCGCGCCCACGCTGTCGGGTGGAGAGGCGCAACGGGTCAAACTCGCCGCCGAGCTTCAGAAGCGCTCCACCGGCCGAACGGTGTACGTCCTGGACGAGCCAACCACCGGTCTGCACTTCGAGGACATCCGCAAGCTCCTGCTGGTTCTGGGTCGTCTGGTCGACCAGGGCAACACCGTTCTGGTGATCGAGCACAATCTGGACGTGATCAAGACCGCCGACTGGATCGTCGACATGGGGCCCGAGGGCGGTAACCGCGGAGGCACCGTCGTCGCAGAGGGAACCCCTGAGCAGGTTGCCACCAACCCGGCCAGCCACACCGGCACGTTCCTGGCTCCGATGCTGGCCTCAGCGTCGAACTCAGGGTCGACTGGAGCAACCCGGCCTACCCGCAGCCGGAAGAAGGCTGTGGCGGCCCGCTCGTAGGGTGGATTCATGGCCGATCCGTCGACGTACCGTCCCGCAACCGGGAGCATCCCCACGTCGCCCGGCGTCTACCGATTCCGCGACGCCAAAGGCAGGGTTGTCTATGTCGGCAAGGCCAAGAACCTCCGCTCCCGGCTGACCTCCTACTTCCAGGACCCGGCCAATCTGCACGCCCGCACTGCCACGATGGTGACCACGGCTGCGTCCGTGGACTGGACCGTGGTCGAAACCGAGGTCGAAGCCCTGCAACTGGAGTACTCCTGGATCAAGGAGTACGACCCTCGTTACAACGTGAAATACCGCGACGACAAATCCTACCCGTGGCTCGCGGTCACGGTCTCCGACGAGTTTCCCCGAGTCATGGTCGGGCGCGGCGCGAAGAAGAAGGGCACCCGCTACTTCGGCCCGTACAGCCACGCCTGGGCGATCCGCGACACCGTCGACCAACTGCTGCGGGTCTTCCCGATGCGCTCATGCAGCAACGGCGTCTTCAAACGCTCGGCCCAGATCGGCCGCCCCTGTCTGCTCGGCTATATCGACAAGTGCTCGGCGCCCTGCGTCGGCAAAGTCACCGCAGACGAGCATCGTGCGATCGTCGAAGACTTCTGCGACTTCATGGCAGGCAACACCTCGGCCTTCCTCAAGCGCATCGAGAAGCAGATGTACGACGCCAGCGAGGCCTTGGAGTTCGAGCGAGCCGCCCGGCTCCGCGACGACCTGACCGCCCTCAACCGCGCCTTGGAGAAACAGGCAGTCGTCCTCGGTGACGGCACCGACGCCGATGTGGTCGCGTTCGCTCAAGATCCCCTCGAGGTGGCAGTGCAGATCTTCTACGTCCGCGGCGGACGGATCCGGNGGCAACGCGGCTGGGTCGCCGAAATCACCGAGGACGCCTCGACCGGGGACCTGGTCGAGCACCTGCTCCTTCAGCTGTACGCCGAGGAGACCGGTGACGCGATTCCTCGCGAGATCCTCGTCCCCGATCTTCCTGAGGACGCCGGAGTGATCGAGGAGTTGCTATCCGAGCAACGGGGAGCANAGGTACGCCTGCGGGTCCCGCAGCGCGGGGACAAGAAGGCGCTGTCGGAGACCGTCGCCCGAAACGCCGCACAGGTGTTGGCGCTGCACAAGACGAAACGCGGCGCCGATCTGACTGCCCGCAGCCAGGCACTGGAGGAATTGCAGTCCGCTTTGGCACTGCCGGAAGCGCCACTGCGGATCGAGTGCTACGACATCTCCAACCTGCAGGGAACCGAGGTCGTCGGTTCGATGGTGGTCTTCGAGGACGGC
Source organism: Nocardioidaceae bacterium (assembly GCA_013693815.1). Taxonomy (GTDB): domain Bacteria; phylum Actinomycetota; class Actinomycetes; order Propionibacteriales; family Nocardioidaceae; genus SSC3. Next base: position 2,133,422 of record CP059259.1, on the reverse strand, counting down.
CTGGCCCGTAAGAGCGAGTACCGCCGGTTCGTCATTCGCAGTATCGATGGGCAGAACGATGTGGCCGCTATGCACGAGGTGATCACGCGCAGATTCCGGCGGATGCTCGAGGAGCGAGCCGACACCNCCGAGGTGCTCGGGGAACTCAGGGGTATCGGGGACCAGGACATGGACGGCCGTCCCCTGCTCGTGGACCCCGACACCGGAAGGCCGCGCAAGTTCGCCTACGCCCCCGGGCTGGTCGTGGTCGATGGCGGCCCGCCACAAGTGGCTGCCGCGCAACGCGCGTTGGACGAGTTGGGTATCGACGACATCCCGGTGGTCGGACTCGCCAAGCGGCTGGAGGAAGTCTGGGTGCCGAGCCAGGAGGACCCGGTCGTGCTTCCCCGTACCAGCGAAGGCCTCTACCTGCTGCAGCGGCTGCGGGACGAGGCGCACCGGTTCGCGATCACCCACCACCGATCCCGACGCTCGAAGTCGATGGTGGAAAGCCTCCTCGACGATGTGCCAGGGCTGGGAGAGGTCCGCCGCAAGGCACTCATGCGGCGCTTCGGCTCATTGCGCAAGCTGCGCGCTGCGACGTCGGAGGAGATCGCGGAGGTACCGGGTATCGGCGTCCGAACCGCCGACGCGATCAAAACCGCCCTCGAGGCACCCGACAAGCGTCAGACTGCAGGCATCAACATGACCACCGGGGAGCTCGAATGAACGCGATGTCGCAGGATCGTCCGGGGCCTCCAGGGCTCACAGTGCCCCTGGAGTCCGAGACGGTGACCGGAGAGCTGGTGGTGGTGACCGGCATGACCGGAGCCGGACGCAGCACCGCCGCCAAGGAGCTCGAGGATCTCGGCTATTTCGTCGTCGACAACCTGCCTCCTCGATTGTTGCCCGATGTGGTGGCCATGGTGGAGGAGACCCGAGGGACCGAGCAGTCCATTGCAGTAGTCATCGACGTCCGATCCGGATCCTTCTTCGAAGGGCTGCGGGAGGCGCTGGCTCACGACCGCACCGGAAGACGCTCGACCCTGCTCTACCTCGAAGCCACCGATGAGGTCTTGGTACGCCGGCAGGAGGCTGCGCGCCGGCCGCACCCCTCCAGGAGGGCGGCAGGCTCATCGACGGATTACGGCGAGAGCGCGTCGTCACTGCGGGGATTCGCGGCGATGCGGACCTGGTCATCGACACCACCAACCTCAACGTCCATCAGCTCACCGCCAAGGTCGCCGAGGCCTTCGGCAGCGCTCAGCAGACCAGTCTGAAGGCAACTATCGTGAGCTTCGGCTTCAAGTACGGCATTCCGGTGGATGCCGACTTCGTAGCCGACATGCGGTTCTTGCCCAACCCGCACTGGGTGCCGGAGCTGCGTCCCCAATCCGGTCTGGACGACGCGGTCGCGGATTTCGTGCGCTCCCGGCCGGAGGCCGAGGAGTTCCTGGCCAGTTACGTGCCGCTGCTCGCCGGCGTCACTGCCGGCTATCTGCGTGAGGGCAAGCGATTCATGACGGTGGCTATCGGTTGCACCGGCGGCAAGCACCGCTCCGTGGCGATGACCCAGGAGATCGCGGCCCGGCTGCGGGATCTGGGAATCGAGGCCAAGCCCGTTCACCGCGACCTGGGGCGGGAATGACGCGAACCTTATTGCCGCGCCGGGTCGTTGCCCTCGGTGGTGGACATGGTCTAGCGGCCAACCTCGCGGCTCTGCGCCATGTGGTCGATGTCGCCGGCGACATCACCGCGATCGTCACGGTAGCGGACAACGGCGGCTCCTCAGGCCGGTTGCGTCGCGAGTTCGGTTGCCTCCCGCCGGGCGATCTGCGGATGGCGCTGGCCGCGCTGTGCGATGACGACGATTGGGGCACCACTTGGGCGCGAGTGCTGCAACACCGTTTCGACAGCGCGGGGAGATGGACCGGCNACTCGGTCGGCAACCTGCTGATCGTCGCGATCTGGGACATCTTCGGCGACACGGTGGGTGGCCTCGATCTGGTCGGCCGGCTGCTCGGCGCGCAAGGACGGGTGCTGCCGATGGCGAATGTGCCGCTCGACATCGTCGCCTCGGTGCTGGGCCTGGACCCCGACGATCCGCGGCGCGCANCCATAGTGCGCGGACAGGTCGAAGTCGCATCGACCTCGGGTCAGGTCAGCTCGGTGCGACTCGACCCTCGTGATCCGCCGGCGGTGCCCGAGGCAGTAGCGGCAATCGGACAAGCAGACTGGGTGGTGCTCGGCCCCGGCTCCTGGTTCACCAGCGTCATCCCGCATCTGCTGGTTCCCCAGTTGCGCGAGGCCGTGACCAGCTCCAACGGGAAGCGCATCGTGACCCTCAACCTCGAACCGCAGGAGGGGGAGACCGATGGTTTCGCGCCGGATACACACCTTGCAGTGCTCCTCGACCACGCCCCGGAGCTTCGTCCCGACGTCGTGTTGGTCGACACCGGTGCTGTCGTAGATCCTGATCAGCTCAAGGCGAGCGTGACCGCAGCCGGTGGCCGATTGGTGATCGCCGACATCGCCTGCGACGACGGGTCTCCTCGTCATGATCCACGCAAGTTGGCCCGCGCCTATACGCAACTCATGGTCGAGTCGTAGGGTTNNGGGCGAGCCGTGTCTTTGGGCAGGACGTCCAAACCCCAGTGAGCATTCTCGGTGAGCATGGCTCGTAATACCCGCACAANNCCCAGGGGTAGGCACAGTGGTGGCAGGATCGGACGCATGGCGATGACGGCGCAGGTCAAAGCGGAGTTGGCCAATACTCAGGTCACCAAGTCGTGTTGCCGTAAGGCGGAAGTCTCTTCGATGCTCCGGTTCGCCGGTGGCCTGCATATCGTCTCCGGTCGCATTGTGGTCGAGGCCGAACTCGATACAGGAGCGGCTGCACGGCGCTTGCGGCGTGATCTCGCCGAGGTGTACGGACACAGCTCCGATGTCGTGATGGTGACCGGGAACGGCATTCGCAAGGGCTCGCGCTATGTCGTTCGCGTTGTCCGCGAGGGTGAACAGCTCGCCCGCCAAACCGGCCTGCTGGACGGCCGGGGCAGACCGGTCCGCGGATTACCGTCCCAAGTCGTCAACGGGGCCGGCTGCGATGCAGTCGCAGCATGGCGGGGCGCGTTCTTGGCTCATGGGTCTCTGACCGAGCCGGGCAGGTCCAGCGCCNTTGAAGTCACCTGCCCCGGCCCCGAGGCAGCACTTGCTTTGGTCGGCGCCGCTCGACGACTGGGTATTCAGGCGAAAGCCCGCGAGGTACGTGGGGTCGACCGGGTCGTGATCCGCGACGGTGACGCCATCGGTGAGCTGTTGACTCGGCTCGGCGCACACGAATCGCTGATGGCTTGGGAGGAACGCCGGATGCGGCGCGAAGTCCGGGCGACAGCCAACCGACTCGCGAACTTCGACGACGCCAATCTGCGGCGCTCGGCGCGAGCGGCGGTCGCCGCCGGTGCACGAGTATCCCGCGCCTTGGAGATTCTCGCCGACGAGGTCCCCGACCATCTCCGGCTCGCGGGTCAGCTCCGCCTGGAGCACAAACAGGCATCCTTGGAAGAGCTCGGTCAACTGCACGACCCGGTGCTTACCAAGGACGCGATAGCCGGCCGGATCCGGCGGCTGCTCGCGATGGCGGACAAGAGAGCCCAAGAGCTCGGCATCCCCGACACCGAAGCCTCGTTGACCCCCGACATGCTCGCTGAGTCCGGCTGAAAGCTGAGCAGGTAGGGTTCGGTACGACGCCGCCGTATTCCGGCGGACCTATAACCATCCTTTGCAAGGAGTGCATTCGCTGTGACCGTACGTGGGCATCAACGGATTCGGCCGGATCGGCCGCAACTTCTTCCGGGCCGTCGAGGCCTCCGGCGCCGACATCGAGATCGTCGCCGCCAACGACCTGGGTGACCTGGCCACCATGGCACACCTGCTCAAGTACGACTCGATCCTGGGTCGCTTCCCGGCTGACGTCTCGGTCGTCGACGGCGGTATCCGGGTCGGAGACAAGACCTTGAAGATCCTTGCCGAGCGGGACCCCGGCGCCCTGCCGTGGAAGGACCTCGGTGTCGACATCGTGGTGGAGTCCACCGGGTTCTTCACCGACGCCACCAAGGCCCGTGCCCACGTCGACCAAGGGGGCGCCAAGAAGGTGATCATCTCCGCTCCCGCGAGCAACGAGGACATCACCGTGGTGATGGGCGTCAACCACCAGGACTACGACCCGGCTGCGCACACCGTTATCTCCAACGCATCCTGCACCACCAACTGCCTGGCCCCGATGGCCAAGGCCATCAACGACGAGATCGGCATCGTCAAGGGCTTGATGACCACGATCCACGCCTACACCCAGGACCAGAACCTGCAAGACGCCCCGCACAAGGACCTGCGTCGCGCCCGCGCCGCCGCGGTCAACATGGTGCCGACATCGACCGGCGCCGCCAAGGCGATCGGCCTGGTTCTACCGGAGTTGAAGGGCAAGCTCGATGGGTTCGCGGTGCGTGTCCTGCTGCCGACCGGCTCGGCTACCGACCTCACCTTCGAGGCTGCGCGCGAGACCACTGCGGACGAGGTCAACGCCGTGGTCAAGGCCGCTGCCGAGGGAGCGCTCAAGGGCTTCCTTACCTACACCGACGCACCGATCGTCTCCTCCGACATCGTCACCGACCCGTCCTCCTGCATCTTCGACTCCGGTCTGACCAAGGTGATCGGCAACCAGGTCAAGGTCGTCGGCTGGTACGACAACGAGTGGGGCTACAGCAACCGTNCTGGTCGACCTGATCGGCTACGTCGGCGCGAGCCTCTGACTCTGCGANTGAGCTCTATCGCAGCGTTGGGCGACCTGCGCGGTAAACGTGTTCTGGTCCGCTCGGATCTCAACGTGCCCCTGAGCGGGGGCGCGATCACCGACGACGGCCGGATCCGGGCCAGCATCCCTACGATCAAGCAACTCAGCGTTGCCGGAGCCCGGGTGATCGTCACCGCCCACCTCGGTCGCCCCGGTGGCACACCCGACCCTGCGTACTCGCTGGCTCCGGTAGCCGTTCGGCTCGGGGAGCTACTGGGTGCACAGGTCGCCTTCGCCACCGATCTGGTCGGAGCGAGCGCACGGGAGACGGTCGCGGACCTGGCCGACGGTCAGGTCGCGCTGTTGGAGAATGTGCGTTTCGACCCCCGCGAGACCAGCAAAGACGAAGCCGAGCGGATGGCGCTCGCCACCGACCTCGCGAGGCTGGCTGATGCATTCGTCAGCGATGGGTTCGGGGTCGTGCACCGCAAACAGGCCTCGGTGTACGACGTCGCGAAACTCCTACCGCACGCCATGGGCGGCTTGGTGGCGGCCGAGGTCGAGGTGCTGCGCCGGCTCACCGAGACTCCTACCCGGCCCTACGCCGTCGTCCTGGGCGGATCGAAGGTGTCGGACAAGCTCGGTGTCATCGACAACCTGCTGGACAAAGCAGACAGGTTACTGATCGGTGGCGGCATGGTCTTCACCTTCCTGGCCGCCCAGNGGCACTCCGTGGGCAACAGCCTGCTCGAGCAGGACCAGCTCCAAGTGTGCCGCGACTACCTCGACCGGGCAGCGGCACAGGGTGTCGAACTGCTGCTGCCTACCGACATCGTGGTCGCTGACAAGTTTGCCGCCGATGCGCAGACCCAGATCGTACCTGCTGACCGGATTCCGGACGGAACCATGGGCCTGGACATCGGTCCTGCCTCGGGCGCGGCGTTCGCTGCTGCACTGACCGACGCCAGAACGGTCTTCTGGAACGGTCCGATGGGTGTCTTCGAGTTCCCCGCGTTCGCAGGGNGCACCCGCGCCGTAGCCCAGGCGCTCATCGAGATCGACGGACTCTCCGTCGTCGGCGGGNGTGACTCCGCGGCGGCAGTGCGCCTGCTGGGTTTCGACGAGAGCGCCTTCGGGCACATCTCGACCGGAGGTGGGGCATCCCTGGAGTACTTGGAGGGCAAACACCTCCCCGGCATCGACGTACTGACGGACTGAAGGGCGAGTAGTGGCGAACACCCGCACCCCGCTGATGGCGGGCAACTGGAAGATGAACCTCAACCACCAAGAAGCGGTGGTGCTGGTCCAGAAACTCGCCTGGGCGCTGTCCGACAAGAACCACGACTACGCGAAGGTCGAAGTGGTCGTCGTTCCCNCCTACACCGACCTGCGCAGCGTGCAGACCCTGGTGGACGGCGACCGGCTCGCGATCAAGTACGGCGCCCAGGACGTCTCGGTTCACGACAACGGCGCCTATACAGGTGAGATCAGCGCAAGCATGTTGGCCAAGCTGGGTTGCTCGTATGTGGTGGTGGGGCACTCCGAACGACGTGAGTACCACGGTGAGAGCGACGAGACGGTCAATGCCAAAGCCAAGAAGACACTGGCAGCGTCGATGACCCCGATCGTGTGTGTCGGTGAGGGGCTGGAGGTGCGACAGGCCGGGGAGCATGTCGCCTACACCCTGGCCCAGGTCGACGGATCACTGGCCGGGATCGAACCGGAGAAGATCGCCGAGCTGGTGGTGGCTTACGAGCCGGTGTGGGCGATCGGGACCGGCGAGGTGGCCACCCCGGAGGACGCCCAAGAGGTCTGCTCCGCGATCCGTAACCGGATCGAGGAGGTTTTCGGCGATGCCGCCGGACAAGGAGTGCGGATCCTGTACGGGNGGTCGGTCAAGGTGACCAGCGTCGCCGGGATCATGGAGAAGCCGGACGTCGACGGCTGCCTGGTCGGGGGCGCCAGCCTCCAGGCGGACGAGTTCGGCGGAATCTGCCGCTACTACTCGCTGCCCGTCCTGTAAACCCCGTGCAACGTTGACACATTGCACTTGAGATAGCATTGCATCGTGATCTTCCTGTACATCCTGCTCACGTTGACGAGCTTCCTGCTCATCGGGCTCGTGCTCCTGCACAAGGGCCGTGGCGGTGGCCTGTCCGACATGTTCGGCGGCGGAATGTCGTCCGGCCTGGGCGGATCGTCGGTGGCCGAGCGCAACCTGGACCGCATCACGATCGGTGCCGGCATCATCTGGTTCACCTGCATCGTTGCTATCGGTCTCCTTCTCCGCGCAAGTTGATCAACTGCCGCGTGGCAACTGCGCTGCGGCTTCCCGGTCCACGAACAGAACGGTTCGGCGCGTGCCACGGGGACCGCAAGCAGGGTGACCACCGGGTCCGTTTCCTCGATCAGCGCGNGCAGCGGTCTGAGCCTTCTCCGCGCCGGCGACCAGGAACCACACCTCGTCGGCTCGCCCCAACGTGGACAACCCCAGCGAGATCCGGGTCGGGGGCAGCTTGGGGGAGTCACGTACAGCCAGCACGGACGCGGGCGACAGGACCTCCGGCCTTCCCGGGAACAGGGACGCGCAATGCCCATCCGGTCCAACGCCGAGCATCAGCACATCGAAGTGCGGATCGGGGCCGAGCTCGCGGGCATAGGCAGCCGCAGCGGCCTCGACATCCTCACCGAACTCTCCGTCGGCCCATGGCATTTCGTGTATCCGTCGGTCAGCCCGTAGCCGGTCGAGCATCGCCGTACGTGCTTGGTAGGCATTGCGGTCCGGTGAGTCACGCTCGACGTACCGCTCATCCCCGAACCAGAAGTCAACCCTGTCCCAATCAATGGCCGAACCCACGGACCTTGCCTTTGCAACTCCCGGAACTGCCGCATGTAGCTTCGCTGCCACGGTGCCGCCGGTCAGGACCAGCGATGGGATCCGGCCGTCAGTCTGCGCTTCGGCCACCAGAATGGCCAGCTGCTGGGCGACGCCCATGGCCAGCGACTCGGCATCGGCGTACTCGACGACCTCGATGTCGACCGAGTCTCGGCGAGTCGCACGTTCCATGAGGATTCGGTGGCCTCAGCCGAGTAGATCGCGCAGCATCGCAAGACCCGCACGCTGATCGACCAGATGCAGGCGCAGCACAGGCCGGCCGTGCTCGCTCAGCACTTGGGCGTCCCCGGCTGCCTGAGAGGCGATGAACTGCCCGAACGTGAACGGACGGCCCGGAATCGGCAAGTCCTCGGCAGGAGCGGCGGTGATCTGCAAATACACTCCGGTCGGGGTCCGCCCTTGTGCAACTGACCAGTGGAGTGCAGGAAACGGGGACCCCAGCCGAAGGTCACCGGACGCTGAGTGCGACTCGCCAAGGCAGAACGGCACTCGGCAAGGTCTGCAGCGGTGAGCCGGTCGAGGTAGGCCATCACCGCGAGGTAGCCGACTTCCGGGCGCAGCGTGCCCAGAAGCCCATCGAGCGCTGCGCGAACATTCGTAGTATCTGCCGGCAGGAAGTCTCCCTCGACCCGGACCTCGATGGGGCCATCGACGAGCAACGGCGGCTCGGGATCGACGGTTGTCTCCAGCAGTGCGCGAGCCGCGGCCTTGGCACTCTCGACATCGGGCTGGTCGAAGGGGTTGATATCCAGCAGCCGCCCGGCGACAGCGGTGGCTACCTCCCACAGCAACAGTTGGGCGCCTAGCGAGCCACTGACCTGGATCTCCGAGTCCGTCAACGGTGGCGCCGGCTCCTCGGAATCGTCACGGAGCCGGATGGTGGTCAGGTCTGCTGCCCCGAAGCCGAGCTCCGGCGCGTCGGCGCCGGTCACCACGACCGGGAGCAGACCGGTTCCGAGTTTGCCGGTGCTCTCGGCGATCAACTGCTCGGCCCAGTCCGCGAAACCCGGCAGCGGCGAGCCGTCGGGAACCAGGATCAGCTTGTCGCGCAGCGGAGTGGTGCCTGCCATTGCCGTTCCCAGCAACAGGCCGGGGTTGGCGTCATCGTCGAAGGCGAGCAGATCGGCGACCTCGCCGGCCTGATCCAACAGCGCCTCGACGTTTACTCCGGCCAAGCCACTAGGGACCAGGCCGAAAGCGGTAAGTGCCGAATAGCGGCCACCTACCTGAGGATCGGCATTGACGACCCGGTAGCCCGCCTCCCGGGAGGCCTGATCCAACGGGCTGCCCGGATCTGTCACGATCACGATGCGTTCCGCCGGGTCGATACCGGCCTCGGTGAACGCAGCCTCGTAGGCGCGCTTTTGGGAATCGGTCTCTACTGTCGACCCGGACTTGGAAGAGATGACGACCGCAGTGCCGGCGATCCGGTCGGTCAGGGCGCTGCGCACCTGGTCGGGGTCACTGGAGTCGAGCACGGTCAGCGGGCTACCCGTTGCGGCGCAGATGACCTCCGGGGCAAGTGAGGAGCCACCCATGCCGCACAACACGATGTGGTCGATCCCGAGCTCGTCCAACTCCGCTTTGAGGGCGCGGATCTGGCCCAGCAGGGGACGCGAAGTTTGCCAGAGCCCCACCCAGGAGAGCCGGACGGAGGCTTCGGATTCAGCGTCGGCCCCCACAACGTGGGGTCCTGAGCGAACAGCCTCGAGGCGAACCTGTGCTCGACCAGCCGGGGCAGACTCTCTGCGATCGCATCCGCGGCGGCACCGGTAGCCACCACCGAGATCGCGTGAGTCATGACTCAGCCCCCTCCGATCGAGCACCTGTCGATCGAGCACCTTCCAGCTGACCTTGGACCGTATCGAGTAANTCGGTCCAGCTCGTGACGAACTTCTCGACGCCCTCGCGCTCCAGGGTCGCGATCACGTCGTCGTAGTCGATACCCAGGCTGCTCAGCCGCTCGAGGACCTCCCTGGCGCCCGCGTAGTACGCCGTGATGGTGTCGCCTTCGGCTACGCCATGGTCGGCGAAGGCCTCCAGCGTCTTCTCCGGCATGGTGTTCACGGTGTCGGGAGCAATCAGGTCGGCGACATACATCGTGTCGGGGTAGTCGGGGTTCTTCACCCCGGTGGAGGCCCACAACGGACGCTGCGTCCTGGCCCCCTTGGCTGCCAGCGCTGCGAAACGAGCGCCGCCGAACCGCTCCTGGTACGCCTGATAGGCGAGTCGAGCGTTGGCCACACCTGCCTGGCCCTTGAGAGCTGTCGCTTCAGCGGTGTCGATCGCCTCCAGTCGCGCATCGATCTCGGTGTCGACCCGCGAGACGAAGAAGGAGGCCACCGAGTGGATCGAGGCCAGGTCGTGTCCGTTGGCAGCGGCCTGCTCCAGCCCGGCGAGGTAGGCGTCCATGACCTCGCTATAGCGGTCCAGACCAAAGATCAAGGTGACGTTGACGCTGATGCCTTGGGCCAGGGCCGAGGTGATCGCGGGCAGGCCCTCGGTCGTCGCCGGGATCTTGATATGCAGGTTGGCTCGGTCGACGGTGTCCCAGAGGAACCTCGCCGCGGACGTGGTCTCGGCAGTATCGAAGGCGAGGGTGGGCGCGACCTCGATGGAAACCTTGCCGTCGACACCTTGGGTTGCCTCCGCTACCGGAGCGAGCACGTCGCAGGCATCGCGGACGTCGGCGGCGATGAGTTCCAGGACCGCCTGATCGACGTCGGCACCGGCCTCGGCGAGTGCGCGTACCTGGGCGTCGTACCGCTCTCCGTTGGCGAGCGCGGCAGCAAANATCGTGGGGTTGGTGGTCACGCCGACGACCGACGAGGTCTCAATGAGGTCGGCGAGGTTGCCCGACTCGATCCGCTCGCGGGACAGATCGTCCAACCAGATGGAAACACCTTGGTCGGCCAGGGCCCTCAACCGGTTCGTCNNATGTTCTCTCCATGCTGTCGGTGGTGTCGGTGCTGTCGATGCTCTCTTGGGCTGCGGCGACGACCGCCCCGCGGTGATCCCGAACTCGCGATACAGAGTCGCGAAATCTGCTGAAGCCCCGAAGTGGTCCAACGAGACGATCCGACCGGCATCGCCGACGAACTCGCGCCACCCCATTGCAACCCCGGCTTCGACGCTGACCCGAGCCTTGACCTCGGGCAGCAGCACACTGTCGCGGTACCCCTTGTCCTGGGCGTTGAACCACTCGACGCAGGGGAGTGAGACGACTCGGGCTCCGATCCCGTCCGCTGCGAGTCGCTCACGGGCCTCGACGGCGAGCTGGACTTCGGAGCCGGTGGCTATCAGGATCACGTCCGGCGTGCCGCCCGGCGAGGACGGTGAGTCGAGCAGCACGTATCCGCCGCGGGCGACACCGGAGGTGTCCGCAAANACCGTCCTGATCACGGGGAAGGTCGGGACGTTCTGTCGTGTCAAGCACAGCGCAGCCGGGCGGTCCGTATGCCGCAGGATCGCTGCCCAGGCGGCAGCGGTCTCGTTGGCATCTGCGGGGCGCACCACGTCCAGGCCCGGCATGGCGCGCAGCGCCGCGAGGTGTTCGACAGGTTGATGGGTCGGGCCATCCTCGCCGAGCCCGATCGAGTCGTGGGTCCAGACGTAGGTGACCGGGACTCCCATCAGGGCAGCGACTCGCACTGCTCCGCGCATGTAGTCGGAGAAGGTCAAGAAGGTCCCACCGAAGACCCGGGTGCCGCCGTGCACTGCGATGCCGTTCATGATCGCGCCCATCGCGTGCTCGCGGATCCCGAAGTGCAGCACCCGGCCGAAGAGGGGGTCCGCGGTCCAGTCCCGGGTCGAGCGAGACACAGGGACGAACGAGGGCGCTCCCGCGATCGTGGTGTTGTTGGAGCCGGCCAGGTCCGAGGATCCACCCCACAACTCGGGGAGCACCTCGGCCAGCGCATTGATCGTCTTGCCCGAGGCAGTCCTGGTCGCCACTCCCTTGGGATCGGCGGGGAAGGACGGCAGCGCCTCGTCGATTCCGTCGGGCATGGCGCGCGACTTGAGTCGCTGCAGCAGCTTGTCCTGCTCGGGGTGATCGCTCGCCCAAGCGGCGTACCGCTTATCCCACTCCGCACCTGCCTCCGCGCCTCGCTCGAGCAGTTTGCGGGTATGGGCGAGCACCTCGGGCTCCACCTCGAAGCTTTGCTCCGGGTCGAACCCGAGGATCTTCTTGGTGGCCGCAACCTCATCGGCACCCAGCGCGGAACCGTGCGCGGCCTCGGTGTTCTGAGCATGAGGTGCGGGCCAGGCGATGATCGTGTCCAGCACGATCAGGCTGGGCTTGTCGGTGACGGCCTCGGCACGCTTGATCGCGTCGTAGAGGGCCGGCACGTCCTCGCGGTACTCGGTGCCGCCGTTGGTCCAGTCGACGGTCTGGACGTCCCAGCCGTAGGCTTCGTACCGCTTCGGCACGTCCTCGGTGAATGCGATGTCGGTGTCGCCCTCGATCGAGATCCGGTTGCGGTCATAGATCATGACCAGGTTGCCGAGTTCCTGCAGACCGGCGATCGAGCTGGCCTCGCCGCTCACACCCTCCTGCAGGTCGCCGTCAGAGCACAACACGTAGACCTTGTGATCGAAAGGACTCTGGCCGGGTGCTGTCTCAGGATCCAGGAGGCCGCGCTGCCGACGCTGGGCCATCGCCATCCCGACCGCGTTGGCCACGCCCTGACCGAGTGGCCCGGTGGTGACCTCGACGCCCTTGGTGTGGCCGTACTCGGGGTGCCCTGGGGTGAGGCTGCCCCAGGTTCGCAGCGCCTGGAGATCTTCAAGCTCCAGGCCGAAGCCACCGAGGTAGAGCTGGATGTAGAGCGTCACCGAGCTGTGGCCGCAACTCAGCACGAACCGGTCACGGTTGATCCATTCGGTATCAGCAGGGTCGTGCCGCATGACCTTCTGGAAGAGCAGGTACGCCGCCGGGGCCAAGCTCATCGCAGTGCCAGGGTGCCCATTGCCTACTTTCTGCACGGCATCCATGGCCAGCACGCGAACGGTGTCCACAGCACGGCGGTCGAGGTCGTTCCAGTCCAGATCACTCGTCACACATCCGAGCCTATCGGCCAGGCGGCACCGCTCGCACCGCCGGGCAGGCAGGCCAGCCGGCTATCCGGCCGACCGGACACGGTTCAGACACGGGAAGCAGTCGCCGGGAGCGGGCGCTGGAGCAATCGACGGCCGCGTTAGACTCTCGACTGTCGCCGGAGACGGCGGCAACTGACGAGCTAGAGGACAACGTGACCACAGTCGATCCGCACCTGTCCGCGCCGGCGCGCGAGCAGGACCGAGCGACCGCACGAGATGTCCTCTTCGCCTATATCGGACTCACCAAGCCGCGCATCATCGAGCTGTTGCTGCTCACGACTGTGCCGGTGATGTTCCTAGCCGAGCGCGGCGTCCCGGACCTGTGGTTGGTGATCGCTACCGTCGTGGGCGGGACTCTGTCGGCCGGTAGCGCGAACGCTCTGAACTGCGTCTACGACCGCGACATCGATGAGCGGATGCGGCGTACCCGTCGCCGTGCCCTGCCGCGCCACATCGTCAGCACTCGCGGAGCCTTGATCTTCGGGTTGGTGCTGGGCGTGGTCTCCACCTTGGTGCTCGGCTTCTTCGTCAACTGGCTCTCGGCCGGACTGGCGCTGACTGCCAACGTCTTCTACGTCGTCGGCTACACGATGATCCTCAAGCGGCGCACTACCCAGAACATCGTCTGGGGTGGCGCGGCCGGCTGCTTCCCTGCTCTGATCGGTTGGACTGCGGTGACCGGCTCACTGGCCTGGGCGCCGGTGATCTTGTTCCTGGTGGTGTTCTTCTGGACCCCGCCGCACTTCTGGGCGCTGGCGATCAGGTACCGCGACGACTACGCCGCCGCCGAGGTACCGATGCTGCCGGTGGTGGCGCCGCCGCGGACCGTCGCCCGCCAGATCGTGCTCTACACCTGGGCCACGGTGGCCACCTCGCTGGCGTTGTGGCCAATCGCCTCGACAGGTTGGCTCTACGCTGTCGCTGCCGCGGTCCTGGGAGCCGCGTTCCTCGCCGAGGCCCATGCGCTGCTTCGCCGCGCACGGGCGGTCGAGAACGTCGTCGAGTTGCGTGCCATGCGACTCTTCCACGGCTCGAACATGTATCTCTCGTTGTTGTTCCTCGCCGTCGCGCTCGACCCGCTGCTCACTCGCTGAGCTTGCCGGGCCTTTCCCGGATCGCCACCAGGAGCCAGGTCAGCGCTGCGCTGGTGACCGCCGCCCCGAAGAGGTGCAGTGTCACCAGTCCGATCGGCAAACCGGAGAAGTACTGGGTGAACCCGATCAATCCCTGAGCGAGCTCCACCCCGAGCAACACGATCGCGGCGTGTTGCGCCGGCACCGGTGCCCCCGCTGCACGTAGCGCCAGCACGCAACCGATCGTCAGACCTAGCAGGACCATCACGAAGTCGGTGTGCAACTGGGAGAGCGACTCGGGGTCCAGGCCGTTGCGCGGGGCATCCGCATCTCCGGCATGGGGCCCTGATCCGGTGACCATCGTCCCCACGTAGAGCGCAATCCAGCCGACTCCGAACGTCAGCCACACCAGTGTGCGAAGAGGAGAAGCGACGTTCCAGACAGGAGCCTCGTCGCCTTCGTCCATTCGGCGTAGGAAAACCACGGCCACGCCGATCATCGCCATCGACACCAACAGGTGCAACGCCACAACCCAGGGGTTGAGGTCGGTCAGGACGCTGATGCCCCCGATCACCGCTTGCGCCGGAACACCCAGGGCGAGCACCAGCGCCAGCAGGATCAGCGAGCGACGGCCATGCCGCCATGCCACGACGAAGGTCGCGATGGCGACCGCGGCGATCAGGAAGGTGACCAGCCTGTTGCCGAACTCGATCGCGGCATGGACGTCCATCTCCCCGTGCGGGGTGAACGACTCCTCGGTGCAGCGTGGCCAGGTGGGGCAGCCCAAGCCGGACCCGGTCAGCCGCACCACACCGCCGCTGACCACGATCAGGATATTGACCGCAAGCGAGGCCCAGCCGAGTCGACGTAGCCACGCCGGATTCGACAACCCACCAGCTTTCGTGGGAACTCTCATGGGGTCACTCCCACTTGAAGGTCCGAGCCGCGAGCAGGATGCCGGCCGCTGACCAGAGCGCGAGCACGAGCAGGTGCGCCGCCGGGAAGGAACCTACAATCAGCGCATCGCGGATCGCCTCGCCCAGCGCGCCGGANGGNAGCAGTTTTGCGACCGCACCGAAGCTGCCGTATGAGCTGGCAGGTAGGACCACCGCGCCACCGGCGAGCAGCAACAGATAGATCAGGTTCGCCACCGCCAGCGTGGCCTCGGCACGCAGGACACCGGCCACGAACAAGCCCCAAGAGGCAAAGGCCGCGGTCCCGAGCAACACTGCGAACACGACCCCTACCACCCCAGTGGATCCATTGTCCGGGCGCCAACCCATCCAGAGCGCTACCGCGCCGATCACCACCAGCTGTACGGCCTCCACCCAGAAGAGCGCGAGCACTTTGCCTGCCAGCAGGCCGGTGCGCGGCAACGGGGAGGTCCCCAGCCGCTTCAGCACCCCGTACCGTCGCTCGAAGCCGGTGGCGATCGCCAACGAGGTGAATGCGGTCGACATCACAGCAAGCGCGAGCACGCCCGGGGTCAGCGTGTTGATCGGGGAGTCGGGAAAGCTGTTGTCGATGTTGTCGAACGCGTGTACGCCGGCGATCAGCACGATCAACGGGATCACGATCGCGATCAGTAGCTGCTCGCCATTGCGCAGGATCAGCTTGGTCTCCATCCGAGCCTGCGCCGCGACCATGACGGGCAGCGGCGCGGCGCCGGGAGCGGGAGCGAACTCGGGGGACGTCATAGCGGTCTTCCGGTCAATTCAAGNAACACATCCTCCAGCGTCCGTTGCCCCAGCGACAGGGATTCCGGGAGCACGCCGTTGTCCGCACACCAGGCGGAGATCTTGGCCAGCGTGGTGGCATCGCCCTCACCAGTGATCAGCAGGCTGCGCGCGTTGAGCTCACGTACGACCACCTCACCCAAGGCGCGCTGCAGACTCTCCGGGGCATCCGGCGGGAACGGCTCGGTGACCACCAGCCGGATCGTGGTGGTTCCGGCTCCACGGGTGAGTTCGTAGGGCGTACCTGCTGCGATCAGCTGGCCATCATCGATCACGTAGACCGCGTCAGCCAGCTTCTCCGCCTCGTCCATGTAGTGGGTCGTCAAGACAGTGGTCACCCCGGCGCTGCGCAACTCCCGTAGCAACTCCCAGGTGTCATGGCGGCCAGCCGGATCCATGCCCGCAGTCGGTTCGTCCACAAACACCAGTTCGGGGCGGCCGACGATTGCCATGGCCAGCGAGAGCCGCTGCTGCTGGCCNCCGGAGAGCCGGCGGTAGGGCGTGCGCCCGCAACTCTCAAGNCCGAGGCGTTCGACCAGCATCGGCACAGGGAGCGGGTTGGCGTGTAAGGCCGCCATATGCCGCAACATCTCGACTGCACGTACTCCCGACCAGGCGCCGCCGTTCTGCAGCATCACCCCGATCTTGGGCAGCAGCTCGTGGCGTTGGGTCCAGGGATCCAAGCCCAGCACCCGCACAGATCCCTGCTGAGGTTTGCGATACCCNTCGCAGGTCTCCAGTGTCGTCGACTTGCCGGCGCCGTTCGGGCCGAGCACCGCGGTGATACTTCCCCTGGCCACCTCGAGGCTGAGCCCGTCGACGGCGACCTTCTTCCCGTAGCGCATCACCAGGCCCTCGACACGCAGCGCCAGGTCTGCCTCGGTCGCAGCCGTGACCGGGCCAGGGGCAGGGTCACGGGCAGGGGAAGGCGGCACCCGAGCAGTCTAGGAACACCGCGATTCGGTTGATGAGCCAGGCTCAGGTGTCACTGACTGACAATAGTTAGGCGAGCCTTATTTGAAGCAGGCTCACCAATAAGAGCACAATGGCGTTGTGAATTCGATCGGGTCACCGATACCGCCGGCGATGGCGCTGATGCGCCGACGCGTGAGCGTGTTGCTACGACCCTGCTCGAACTCGGTCCGAGCACGGCGGCCGCCCTGGCCACGCAGTTGCGTCTGACCCCGGCAGCTATTCGCCGGCACCTCGACCAGTTACTGGCCGACGGACGGATCGAAGCGCGCGAGCCCCGCAACGTCGGAGCTCGCGGAAGGGGCCGGCCGGCCAAGGTCTTCGCGCTCACCGAAGTAGGACGAGACCACTTCGACCAGCAGTACGACTCGCTTGCGGTCGAGGCGCTGCGGTTCCTGCACGAGACAGGTGGGGAGACTGCGATTCAAGCCTTCGCCCGCCGGCGGATGGATGACCTGGGGCAGTTGCTGGAAGAGGTCTACTCGGAAACGCCGCAATTGGCCCCAAGCGAGGCGCTGGCCAAGGCGATGAGCAGAGCCGGTTACTCGGCGAACGTGCGCAGCAGCCCGATCGGTGAGCAGCTGTGCCAACACCACTGCCCGGTCAGTCATGTCGCACACGAGTTCCCGCAACTGTGTGAGGCGGAGACCGAGTTCATCGGCCAGGTTCTGGGCAGTCACGTCCAGCGTCTGGCGACCATTGCGCACGGCGACGGCGTGTGCACCACTTGCATCCCTGCGCCTGGCCCCACTTCCCGGNGACCGAGCGGCGGGTACGCGCAAACTGACGAGCGCAACCATAGAGAGGAAGTCGGTATGACTTCGATCGAGGAACTCAACCCGGAGCTGAAAGGGATCGGCCGCTACGAGTACGGCTGGGCCGACCCCGATGTTGCCGGTGCCAGCGCGCAGCGCGGTCTGAACGAGGCTGTGGTGCGTGACATCTCGGCTCGCAAGAACGAGCCGGCTTGGATGCTCGACCTGCGCCTCAAAGGGCTCCGGCTGTTCGATCGCAAGCCCATGCCCACTTGGGGCGCCGAGCTGGGCGACATCGACTTCGACAACATCAAGTACTTCGTGCGCTCCACCGAGAAACAGGCCCAGACCTGGGAGGACCTGCCCGAGGACATCAAGAACACCTACGACAGGCTCGGCATCCCCGAGGCGGAGAAACAGCGCCTGGTGGCCGGTGTCGCCGCGCAGTACGAGTCCGAGGTCGTCTATCACGCGATCAACGAGGAGCTCGAGAAGCAGGGTGTGCTCTTCCTCGACACCGACACCGCGCTGAAGGAGCACGAGGACATCTTCCGGGAGCACTTCGGCACCGTGATCCCGGTCGGCGACAACAAGTTCGCCGCCCTCAACACCAGCGTCTGGTCCGGCGGCTCGTTCATCTACGTGCCGAAGGGTGTTCACGTCGAGATCCCGCTGCAGGCGTACTTCCGGATCAACACCGAGAACATGGGTCAGTTCGAGCGGACCCTGATCATCGTCGACGAGGACGCCTACGTGCACTACGTCGAGGGCTGTACCGCGCCGATCTACTCCAGCGACTCGCTGCACTCCGCAGTCGTGGAGATCATCGTGAAGAAGGGTGGCCGCTGCCGCTACACGACCATCCAGAACTGGTCGAACAACGTCTACAACCTGGTCACCAAGCGCGCCACCTGTGAGGCCGGGGCGACGATGGAGTGGGTCGACGGCAACATCGGTTCCAAGGTCACCATGAAGTACCCCGCTATCTACCTGATGGGCGAGCACGCCAAAGGCGAGACTCTCTCGATCGCTTTCGCCGGCGAGGGCCAGCACCAGGACGCCGGCGCCAAGATGGTGCACGCCGCCCCGCACACCTCGAGCTCGATTCTGAGCAAGTCGGTGGCGCGAGGGGGCCGCACCTCGTATCGCGGTCTGATCCAGGTCAACGAGGGCGCCTACGGCTCCAAGTCCAACGTGTTGTGCGACGCGCTGCTGGTCGACCAGATCAGCCGCTCCGATACCTACCCGTATGTCGACATCCGCGAGGACGACGTCTCGATGGGACACGAGGCCAGCGTGTCCAAGGTCTCCGACGACCAGCTCTTCTACCTGATGAGTCGGGGCATGGAGGAGGACGAGGCGATGGCGATGATCGTGCGCGGCTTCGTCGAGCCGATCGCCAAGGAGCTCCCGATGGAGTACGCCCTAGAGCTCAACCGGCTGATCGAGTTGCAAATGGAAGGGGCCGTGGGCTGACGTGACCCTGACCCAGAGCCCGGCCGAGAACGTCTCGGCCGCTATCAAGCACCGGAACCACTCCCGTCGTTTCCCACCTCAACCCGCCGCCGTCCTACGACCTGGCAGACCACCCGATGCCGAACGGCCGTGAGGAGGTCTGGCGCTTCACACCACTGACCCGGCTACGCGGCATCCTCGACGGAGAATCCTCCGACGCCCACCTGGACTGGGACACCTCGGTTCCCGCGGGCATCACGATCAGCGAGATCAGCAGCGCTCAAGCACGGGAGCTCGGAGAGCTGCCACCCAACGAGCGACCTGCGGCGTTGGCGATCGCCAACGCCGGCTCAGCGGTACTGGTGGAGGTGCCCGCCGAGTTCAGCAGCGAGGACCCCTTGGTCCTGCGGCTGTCGGGCGACTCGGTCGAGAAGCTGGTCTGGGGACAGTTGCTGTTCCGGGTCGGCGCGCATGCCAACGTCACCATCGTGATCACGCACTCCGGCTCGGCGCGTTACTGCGCGACGACCTCGTTCCTGGTCGGCGACGGGGCACAGGTGCGCATCCTGACCCTGCAGGACTGGAACGACGACGCCGTTCATCTGGGTCGCGACGCGATCCGGGTGGGTCGAGCGGCCTCGGTACGGCACACCGCGATCAGCTTCGGCGGGGACCTGGTCCGGATGCACGCCAACGTCTGCTATGACGGGCCCGGAGGCGAGGCCGAGTTGTACGGTCTCTACTTCGCCGACGAGGGCCAGCATCTCGAGCACCGGCTCTTCGCCGACCACAACGCTCCTCGCACCCGCAGCAACGTGGAGTACAAAGGCGCACTCCAGGGCGACGGCGCTCACACCGTATGGATCGGCAATGTGCTGATCCGCAAGGTGGCCGAGGGAATCGACACCTACGAGTCGAACCGGAACCTCGTCCTTACTGATGGCTGTCGCGCCGACTCGGTGCCCAACCTGGAGATCGAGACCGGTGAGATCGAGGGCGCCGGTCACGCATCGGCAACCGCTCGGTTCGATGACGAGCAGCTGTTCTACCTCACCTCACGCGGCATCTCGGAGAAGGAGGCGCAGCGACTGGTCGTGCACGGCTTCTTCAACGACCTGATCCGTAAGGTCGGGATCCCCTCGATCGAGGAGAAGCTGCTCGAGACCGTCGAAGCCGAGCTCGCCAAGAACGTGTTGAAGGACGGCTGATGTCCTTCGAACGAGCATGCGCGGTCGCCGAAGTCCCCAGCGATGAGCCGCTGGCCGTCACCATCGGTGACTACGACATCGCAGTCGCCCGGTATCAAAGCGACCAAGGCGAGGAGTTCTTCGCGCTCCAAGACCTGTGCAGCCACGCTGCTGTCGCCCTCAGCGAGGGCGAGGTCAGCGACTGCACGGTCGAATGCTGGCTGCACGGATCCCGCTTCGACCTACGCACCGGCAAGCCGACCGGGCCGCCGGCCACCGAACCTGTCGCAACCTTCCCGGTGGAGGTGCGGATCGAAGCCGACAATGGCTTCGTCTACATCGACACCACCCGCACCTTGAATGGAGTCACTCCCTCATGAGCACGCTGGAAATAGACAACCTGCACGTCTCGGTCGACACCGAAGACGGACCCAAGGAGATCCTCAAAGGCGTCACGCTGACGATCAACGCCGGCGAGACCCACGCGATCATGGGTCCCAACGGGTCCGGCAAGTCCACCCTGGCGTACTCCATCGCAGGACACCCCAAGTACAACGTCACCGCGGGCACGATCACCCTCGACGGCCAGGATGTCCTGGCGATGTCGGTCGACGAGCGCGCCCGCGCCGGCCTCTTCCTGGCGATGCAGTACCCGGTCGAGGTCCCCGGAGTCTCGGTGGCGAACTTCCTGCGCACCGCCAAGACTGCAATGGACGGCGAAGCGCCCAAGTTGCGGACCTGGGTCAAGGACGTCAACACCGCGCTGGGGCACCTCAACCTCGATCCGTCGTTCTCCCAGCGCTCGGTCAACGAAGGCTTCTCCGGTGGCGAGAAGAAGCGGCACGAGGTCGCTCAGCTCGAGTTGCTCAACCCCAAGGTCGCGGTACTCGACGAGACCGACTCCGGCCTAGATATCGACGCGCTCAAGATCGTTTCCGAAGGCGTGAACCGGTTCCGTGCGCAAGAAGGCAAGGGTGTCCTGCTGATCACCCACTACACCCGGATCCTGCGCTACATCGAGCCTGACTTCGTGCATGTTTTCGTCGACGGTCGTCTCGCGGAGCAGGGTGGCCCCGAACTCGCCGAGAAGCTGGAGGCCGAAGGGTACGCGGCTTATCTTCCGGCACCTGCTGNNGAGCCTGAGGTGTCGGTCGAGCTGACTGGATTGTTACCGGGGTTGGAGCTGATCCGGGCCGACTTCCCGATCCTGGAGCGAACCCTGGCCGACGATCACCCGTTGGTCTACCTCGACAGCGCCAACACCTCGCAGAAACCGCAAGTGGTCATCGACACCATGGTCGATCACCTGGAGCGGCACAATGCCAACGTCGCTCGCGCTGTGCACCAGCTCGGGCAGGAGTCGACCGAGGCCTTCGAGACCGCTCGCGACAAAGTGGCCGCCTTCATCGGTGCCGACCAGCGACCGTCCGGTCGCGACGAGGTGATCTTCACCAAGAACGCCTCCGAGGCGCTGAACCTGGTCGCCAACACCCTGGCTTGGGCAACCGGTGACTGGTCGTCGGGAGTCGGTGCGATCGGGCCGGGTGACGAGGTCGTCATCACCGAGATGGAGCATCACTCCAACATCGTTCCCTGGCAACTGCTCACCGAGCGCAAGGGCGCCCGGCTGCGTTGGTTCGGGCTGACCGACGACGGCCGGCTGGATCTATCCAATATCGACAAGCTGATCAACGAACGCACCAAGGTGGTGGCGCTGACCTGGGTGTCGAACATGCTCGGCACGGTCAACCCGATCGCCGAGATCGCCGCCAAAGCACACCAAGTCGGCGCCATCGTCGTGGTCGACGCCTCGCAANGCGGCCCCCAGATGCCCGTCGATGTCGCGACTTGTGGAGCGGATTTCTTGGCGTTCACCGGGCACAAGGTGTGCGGGCCCACCGGCATCGGGGTGCTGTGGGGCAGGCGCGAGCTGTTCGAGCAGCTCCCGCCGTTCTTGGGCGGTGGCGAGATGATCGAAACCGTCACCATGGAGCGATCCACTTATGCCGGCGTTCCGCACAAGTACGAGGCCGGAACGCCGCCGATCGTCGAGGCGATCGGGCTCGGGGCCGCAGTGGAATACCTCGGTCTCGTCGGCCTGGAGGCCATCCGGGCACACGAGGAGGCCATCACCGGCTACTTGTTGGACGGCTTGGCATCGGTGCCCGGAGTATCGGTCCTAGGACCGACCACGGCGGCTGACAGGGGAGGAGCGGTGAGCTTCGAGCTGGCCGGTGTCCACCCCCACGATGTCAGCCAGGTGCTCGACTCGCTGGGGATCGCCGTGCGCGCCGGCCACCACTGCGCCAAGCCCGCACACAAGCGATTCGGAGTGCAGGCCTCGGTGCGTGCCTCGTCCTATCTCTACACGACCNCCGCTGAGATCGATGCACTCGTCGACGGTTTGCAGCGCACCAAGAAGTACTTCCGAGTGGACTGAGTGGAGACATGGATCTCGACACGTTGTACCAGGACATCATCCTGGACCACTACAAGAACCCGCACGGGGCCGGTCTCCGGGAGCCGTACGAGGCCGAGGTGCACCATGTGAACCCGACCTGCGGCGACGAGGTGACCTTACGGGTGCACTTGTCCGGGCACGACCGGACGGCTGTCGTCGAAGACATCTCCTACGACGCCGAGGGCTGCTCGATCTCTCAGGCCGCGGCATCGGTGCTCAACGAGGTTCTGGTCGGCAAGACCGTTGCCGAGGCGATGACGATCCACGCCGACTTCCAGGCACTCATGCAGGGCCGTGGCAACGTTGAACCGGACGAGGATGTACTCGAGGACGGCATCGCGTTCGCAGGCGTCGCGAAGTTCCCGGCGCGGGTCAAATGCGCGTTGCTGTCCTGGATGGCCTGGAAAGACGCTACCGCCCAGATCCTCAGCCGCCAATCGACAGACCAGTGACAGGAGAAGTNNGTGATGAACCAGGACTTTCCCGAGGTCGACCTGAGCGGTGTCGCCACGTTGACGAACGAGGATGTCGAGGAGGCGATGAAGGACGTCGTCGACCCGGAATTGGGCATCAACGTCGTCGACCTCGGCTTGCTCTACGGCGTCAACATCGACGAGGACAAGAACGTCATCCTCGACATGACGCTCACCTCGGCAGCATGCCCGCTGACCGACGTGATCGCCGATCAGACCAACCAGGCCCTGGAGGGAATCGCCAATCATGTGGCGATCAACTGGGTATGGATGCCCCCGTGGGGCCCGGACAAGATCACCGAGGACGGTCGCGAGATGCTGCGCTCGTTAGGGTTCAACGTCTAGAAGCGCTGAAGGTCTCTTAGCCGTTCAGGTGCAGGTCCTGGGCTGAGAACGTGTCGCAGCGATCGAGCTGCGCGGTGTTGTAGCCCTCCATGAACCAGAACTTCCGGGATGCGGCAGAGCCGTGCGTCCACTGGTCGGGGTTGATCCGTCCGCCGCTCATCTTCTGGATCCGGTCGTCCCCGACAGCTTGGGCCGCATCGATCGCTCGGACGATGTCGTCCTGGGTGAGCTCCAGGATCAGCACCTCGCCGTTGGCGTCCTTTATCTGGGTGGCGTAACGCGCCCACAAGCCCGCGTAGCAGTCAGCCTGGAGTTCCAGGCGCACAGCATCGCTTTGTGCGCCTTGCTGGGTGCGTACTCGGTTCATCGTGCCGAGCAGGTTCTGGATGTGATGTCCGTACTCGTGCGCGAGGACGTACGCCTCGGCGAACTCCCCACCTTGAGCGCCCAGCTGTCCTTGCAGCATCTGACGGAAGAAGGTGGTGTCGAGATAGATCGTCTGGTCGACCGGGCAGTAGAACGGGCCGACGGCCGAAGAGGCGCCACCGCAGCCGGTATTGGTGGAGCCGGAGAAGAACACCGTCTTCGCAGGACGGTACTCAGGGCCGCCGAACGCGGGAAGCGCCTCGTTCCAGAAAGCCTGGATACTGTTGACCGAGGCGACCATCGCACATTCCCTGTTGCTGTTCGCGTCGTCACCGCTCTGGCAGTTGGGCAGGCCGGTGATGTTGGAGGTGTCCACAGCCTGCATCGAGGGGGCATCCGGAACCGGGAAGGGGAAGACGCTGTCATTGCCGGTGGTTCCGGTGTTCGGATTGCCGCCGCCCATACATTGGGTGAGCAGGACGAACCCGATAATCAGGACCACCCCTAGGCCGCCGCCCATCTTCATGCCGCCACCGGCAGGGAAGGGAATGCACCCCGCCNNGGCATTCGAGCCGCCCGCTCCTTTCTGGCGAACCTCGACCTGGCTACCGTCGACCCTCGCCTTCGGATTGAATCGCACCGTGAACTCTCCCGTCTCAGCCCCGATCCAGTGAGGCATAGATACCCCGTAGACTAGTCCCACGTGATCACCGTGCAGAGCCTCGAACTGCGCGTCGGGGCCCGGCTCCTCATGTCTGAGGTGTCTTTCCGGGTTGCTGCCGGCGACAAAGTAGGCCTTGTCGGCCGTAACGGCGCAGGCAAGACCACCCTCACCCGCGTGCTGGCCGGAGATGGGCAACCCGCCGCTGGGACCGTTACTCGCGCCGGCGAGATCGGCTATCTCCCGCAAGACCCGCGAACTGCCGACCCCGAAGTACTGGCACTGCATCGCATCCTGTCGGCTCGCGGGTTGGATATCGCCGTCAGGGAGCTGCGCGAAGCCGAGCACGAGATGGGCTCCGAAGAGCCGGCACTCCGGGATCGCGCGATGCGCAAGTACGACCGGGCCGACGCGGCGTTACATGCGGGTGGTGGCTATGCCGCAGAGGCAGAAGCCAAGCAGATCGCCTCCTCCCTGGGGATCGAAGCCCGGCTGCTCGACCAGCCCTTGGGCACCTTGTCGGGTGGGCAGCGGCGCCGGGTGGAACTTGCCCGGATCCTGTTCTCCGGCGCCGAGACCCTACTCTTGGACGAGCCGACCAACCACCTCGATGCCGACTCCATCGTGTGGCTACGCGACTTCCTGGTTGCCTACAAGGGCGGGCTGATCGTGATCAGCCACGACGTCGACCTTCTCAGCGCCTGCGTCAACAAGATCTTTCACCTGGACGCCAATCGCGCGGTGGTCGACATCTACAACCTGGGGTGGAAGGCGTACCTCGCGCAGCGAGAGACCGACGAGCGCCGGCGCAAACGCGAGTACGCCAACGCCGAGCGTAAGGCCTCCACCTTGCTGGACCAGGCCAACAAGATGCGCGCCAAGGCAACCAAGGCCTCAGCGGCGCAATCGATGATGAAACGAGCCGAGCGGATGATGCAGGGCCTGGAGGCCGAACGAGCCGCCGACCGGGTCGCCAAGATTGCCTTCCCCAAGCCGGCGCCCTGCGGCAAGACTCCGCTGATGGCAAGCGAGCTGTCCAAGTCGTACGGGTCGCTGGAGGTCTTCACCGATGTCGACCTCGCGATCGACAAGGGCAGCCGGGTAGTCATCCTGGGGCTCAACGGGGCCGGTAAGACCACGCTGCTGCGCATCCTGGCGGGCGTGGACAAACCTGACACCGGTCAGATCGAGCCGGGGCACGGGCTGAAGATCGGCTACTACGCCCAGGAGCACGACACCCTCGACACCTCGCGGACCGTCTTGGAGAACATGCAGTCCGCCGCACCGGGGCTTACCGACAGCGAGACCCGTTCGGTGCTCGGCTCATTCCTGTTCTCCGGCGACGATGCGCACAAGCCTGCTGCTGTTTTGTCGGGTGGTGAGAAGACTCGGCTCGCGCTGGCGACGCTGGTCGTATCGAGTGCGAACGTGTTGCTGCTCGATGAGCCCACCAACAACCTCGACCCGGCCTCCCGTGAAGAGGTGCTCGAGGCCATCCGCTCTTACCAGGGCGCGATCGTGCTGGTCACCCACGACGAGGGCGCGGTCCATGCGCTGGAGCCGGATCGGGTGCTGATCCTGCCAGATGGCGTCGAGGACCTGTGGAATGAGGACTACGCCGAGTTGGTGGCACTGGCCTGACTCGCGGCCCTACTAACTGTCGGTCGGCGACTCGGCCGGCAGGGCCTCGCGCTGATGCTTGCGCTTCGCCTTGCGTGCCTCGTCATATGCCAGGTAACCGAACCCGAAGATCGCCAGTAAACCGAAGAACCACCACTGCAGCCCGTAAAAGAAATGGGGACCTTCGCCGAGATCGGGTGGGGAGNNTGGCGATGAGGTCATCTGTCGCCGGGGAGTTTGCGACTCTGCCTCCACGAACCCTTGCAGCAGTGGATAGCCGACGGTCTCACCGATGGAGCGGCTGCTGATCGCGCGCACGCCGTGGTCCTCGACATGGGTGGAGGAACCGGTGCCGTCTCCGCGTACCCAGCCCACGACAGTGACCGGCCCGCTCACCGGTTCGGGAGCGGCCTGCAAGGCGTTGCCGACGTTGTCGGTGGCCATCCAACCGCGGTCGACCAGGACCCCGGCGCCACCGGCCAGACGCACCGGGGTCACGATGTTCACTCCGGCGGCGCCGTCGCGGGTGCGGTAGCGGACGATCACGGTGTCTTCCGGCTGGAACTCTCCTGTCACCTCGACCCGGCTCCACTCGGCGCTCTTGGAGACCGGCGTCTGCGCGCTGAGCACCTGATCGACCGGAACCGGATCCATCGTGAGGTTGGCACTGGCATGCTCATTGCGGTCTTTGCGGTCCTCGAGCCGGTGGAACTGCCACTCACCCAGCCACCATGCCAGGTAGGCAAGGAGCGCGACAATGCCGAGGAAGAGCATCCATCGCCGGGTGAGCAGGAACCTCATGGCATTCACGGTAGTCGCCCACGTACTAGACTTGACTGGTGACCCAACTCGCTGATCGTACGCTGACCGGTCTGGTCGACCGGTTCGGCCGAGTCGCGACCGATCTACGGGTCTCGCTGACCGATCGGTGCAACCTCCGCTGCAGCTACTGCATGCCCGAGGAAGGACTGGCCTGGCTGCAGAAAGAGTCGCTGCTCACCGACGACGAGGTTGTCCGCCTGGTCGAGGTGGCCGTCACCAGGCTCGGGGTCACCGAGGTGCGTTTCACCGGAGGAGAGCCGTTGATCCGTCCCGGAATCGTGCCAATCGTCTCCGCTGTTGCTCGGTTGGATCCGCGACCGGAGATCTCACTGACCACCAATGGCATCGGCCTGGCGCGTACCGCATCTGCTTTGGCCAGAGCCGGCCTCGACCGGGTCAATGTCAGCCTGGACACGATCCGCGCCGAGACGTTCGCCCGGATCACCCGGCGAGACAGACTCGCTGACGTGATCGAGGGGCTCGCTGCTGCCCACGATGCGGGGATCACACCGGTCAAGGTGAACGCGGTGTTGCTCCGCGGTATCAACGACGACCAGGCTCCGGAGTTGCTCCGATGGTGCTTGGAACGGGACTACCAGTTGCGATTCATCGAGCAAATGCCGTTGGATGCCCAGCACGGTTGGGACCGCGAGCAGATGGTGACCGCCGAGGAGATCTTGGAGAAGCTGTCGGCTGCCTTCCAACTGGAGCCGGCGTCACAGCCGCGGNGGTCGGCTCCCGCCGAGTTGTTCACCGTTGACGAGCGACCGAGCGGCCGGAGCACCGGTAGCGTCGGCGTGATCGCCTCGGTGACCCGCCCGTTCTGCGGCGACTGCGACCGGGTGCGGCTCACTGCCGATGGCCAGGTGCGCAATTGCCTGTTCGCGCATCAGGAAAGTGATCTGCGCACAGCGTTGCGCGCTGGTGAGTCCGACGAGCAGCTGGCCGAACGCTGGCGGACCGCGATGGCCTCCAAGCGCGCTGGGCACGGACTCGACGACCCCAGTTTCCTCCAGCCGGCCCGCCCCATGTCGGCGATCGGTGGCTAGCAGCAGGCTCCTGAGGCGACCCGTTGAAACGCCTGGTGGCCGTTGTTCACGCGCTGGTGACCTCGCGGAGGAAACCCCTGGCTGCCAGAAAATCGCCAAGTGATTCCCGGTGGTCGGCGCAGGCCAGCCAGGTCTTGCGGCGCTCGGGCGTGTGCAACTTGGGGTTGTTCCAGCGCAGCAGCCACAGAGCAGCCTGCTGGCAGCCCTTGGCGCTGCAGGTAAGCGGCTCTCCCGCCGGCTCCGGTGCGGTCTCACTCAACGGGTTGCCTCGCGTGTGTCACCCGATTCCAGAGCGGGCAGCCCGGTGGACAGGTCGGGGTTCTCCAGCGCCGTTGGGTCGGCAGCGGAGCCGGCATTGGCCATCACCACCGCGATATAAGGCAGGAAGAGAGAGCACAGGATCAACGCCCAGGTCAGCCAGTGCGGCGCTCCGACCAGGTATGCCGTCACCGCAGCAAGAAAACAGCCCGTTCGGATGCCCATCGTCCAGATATAGCGGCGCTCCCGGTCTCGGCGATCCACGCTACGGCCGTACTGCGCGGTGGTGATCCGGACAAGTTCCGGATCATTGTGAGACGCGCGAGGGGCCATACCGCCACCGTACGCTGTGCCGAGGCCTCACTCCACGTCGGAGCGAACTGTCGGGGACGCGAGCTATAGGGTGAGGCGTCCCCACAGTCGACAAGGAGCGGCTCATGACCAATCGCACATACCGCGTCACCGAGATCGTCGGCACCTCGCCCGACAGCATCGATCAAGCTGTACGCAACGGCCTGGAGCGAGCATCGGCCTCACTGCGTCACCTCGACTGGTTCGAGGTCACCCAGGTCCGCGGCCAGATCAAGGACGGCTCCGTCGAGCACTTCCAGGTCGGCCTCAAAGTCGGATTCCGACTCGAGGACGACTAGGGTGGCAGATGAATGACGTGGTGATCGGCCTCCTCGGAGTTGCAGTCGGCATCTATCTGTGCCTGCGCGGCCATTGGGCGCTGCGGATCCTTCTCGCTATCTGGGGCGCCTTCCTCGGACTCTCTGTAGGCGGCGCGATCGTCGACCGGATCACCGGCGACGGTTTCCTGTCGACGCTGCTCGGCTGGGTCGTGGGCATTGTGTTGGCGTTGCTGTTCGCCGCGATCGCTTACCTCTACTACGCGGTAAGCATCTTTCTCGCGATGATCTCCATGGGATTCGTGCTGGGAGGCACGCTCGCATCGGCTCTGGGCGCCGAACAGACCTGGGTGATCACACTGGTCGGCCTGGCGGTCGGGTTGTTGCTGGCGATCCTGACGATCATCGCCGATCTGCCGGCGATGTTGTTGGTCCTGCTCAGTGCGGCCACCGGAGCGAGCATGGTGCTCGGTGGTCTGATGCTGATCTTCGGCCAGGCGACATTGCAGGAGATCAGCCATGGCCGACTCGACGCCAACGATCATGTCGGCTGGTTCATCGCCTGGCCGGTGTTGTTCGTGGTGGGAGTCGTCGCGCAATTGGTGAACCTGGAGCAGGTCCGCGGCCAGGCGATCCGCGACGCGTGGATGCGCTCGCCCGGCCCGGAAACCCCCTCAGCTCGCTGAGCCCGGGGACCGGACACGCAAACCCGACACGAGACCGGGGTTTCGGCCTGGCCGGTGGTATCCACTAGCCTCATCGACGTGAGTCGATCGGTTTTGGTGACAGGTGGCAACCGCGGTATCGGCGCGGCGATCGCAGCAGCCTTCAAGGAGGCTGGGGACAAGGTCGCGATCACCTATCGCAGTGGTGAGCCCCGACCGGTTACCTGGCGGTCAAATGCGATGTCACCGACCAAGAGTCGGTGGATGCGGCGTTCGCGGCGGTCGAGGCCGAACACGGACCGGTCGAGGTGCTGGTCGCGAACGCCGGTATCACCAAGGACACCCTCGTACTCCGGATGAGCGACGACGACTGGCTCGACGTCATCGATGCCAACCTCACCGGCTCCTTCCGAGTGGCGCGTCGGGCGGCCAAGGGCATGCTCCGGTTGCGTCGGGGGCGGATCATCTTCATCTCCTCGGTGGTCGGCTTGCTGGGTTCCCCGGACAGGTCAACTACGCTGCCTCGAAGTCCGGGATGGTCGGCATGGCTCGCTCGCTGGCCCGGGAGCTCGGCAGCCGGGGTATCACCGCCAACGTGGTCAGCCCCGGATTCGTGGTCACCGACATGACCGACCAGCTCCCCGAGGAGCTGGTCAAGAGCTATCAGCAGCAGATCCCACTGGGCCGGCTCGCACAGACCAGTGAAATCGCTGCGGTCGTTCGTTTCCTCGCCTCGCAGGAGGCGGGTTATGTCACCGGCGCAGTGATCCCGGTCGACGGCGGCCTGGGCATGGGCCACTAGAGCCCCGAGAGCAAGGACGAAGAGATGGGCATTCTGGACGGTAAGCGGATCCTGGTCGCCGGGGTCACGATGGAGAGCTCCATCGGGTTCGCGACAGCGCGGGTAGCCCAGGAACAGGGCGCAACGGTGCTCGTGTCGAACTTCGGCCGGGCTCTGGGCATCACCAAGCGCATCGTGGCGCGACTACCCCAGGAGGCGCCGGTACTCGAGCTCGACGTCACCGACCAGGAGCACCTCGACCGTTTGCCGGCATTGATCGGCGAGCACGTCGACGGTCTCGACGGACTGGTTCACTCCATCGCCTACGGCAACCCCGAGACGGTGCTGGGCGGTGACTTCCTCAACGGGCCGTGGCCGGATGTGGCTCAGGCGGTCCAGGTGTCGGCCTACTCCTTGGCCTCGCTGACCAAGGCGGCGCTGCCGTTGATGGGGCAAGGCTCCTCGATCGTCGGGTTGACCTTCGATGCCTCCACCGCATGGCCCGCCTACGACTGGATGGGTGTGGCCAAAGCAGGGTTGGAGTCGACCTCTCGTTATCTCGCCCGCGACCTAGGGCCCAAAGGCATTCGCGTCAATCTGGTGGCCGCTGGCCCGCTCAAGACCCTGGCCGCCAAGGCGATCCCGGGCTTCTCCGACCTCGAGTCGGCTTGGGGTGATCGGGCGCCGCTCGGCTGGGACGAGAGCGATCACACGCCGACGGCGAAGGCGGTTGTCGCGCTGCTCTCCGATCTTTTCCCGGCGACCACAGGTGAGATCGTGCACGTCGACGGCGGCTACCACGCGATGGGGTTGTGAACATTCCCGTTCAGCAGCGCAGACTGATCGTGATGCGGCATGCGAAAGCAGAGCCGCATCATCGAAGTGACCACTCCCGGGAGCTGACCGCTCGAGGTGTCGCCGATGCCAGTGAGGCAGGCCGGTTCCTCCGCGTCCACGACCTGGTTCCCGATCATGCGCTGGTCTCTACAGCTGCCCGCACTCGGGGAACCTGGAAGGCTGTCGCCGCCGGTAGTGGATCAGCGGCCACAGCAGAGTTCCTCGACGGGCTCTACGATGCGGGAGCCGATGACGCCCTCGACACACTGCGGGCTGCGAGCGACGACGTGCGCGTCCTCATCGTGATCGGCCACAACCCGACGATGGCCTATCTGGCCCACGAGCTCTCCGACGGCGCGGGCGAGCCGGCCGCGGTAGCAGCGCTGGCACAGGGTTATCCGACCTCGGCGCTGACGGTCTTCGACCTGAAGTCCGGTTGGGAGGACCTGGCGCGCGGACATGGCACCATCAGCCGGTTCCACGTCGGACGCGGCTGATTCAGACCGGAGGAGCCGGGGTGGTGATACCGGCAGCCCGGTCGGCCGCCTCGATCTCCTCGCGGGTGATGCCGAGCAGATACATCACCGCATCCAGGTAGGGCACGTTCACCGCGGTATGGGCAGCCTCGCGTACGACAGGCTTGGCATTGAACGCGATGCCCAGTCCGGCGACTGCCAGCATGTCCAGGTCATTGGCGCCATCACCGATCGCCACCGTCTGCTCCGTCGAGACACCGACATCGCCTGCGAACCGGACCAACGCCTCGGCTTTGCCTGCGCGGTCGACGATGTCACCGACGATGTCGCCGGTAAGTTTCCCGTCGATGATCTCCAGCTCGTTGGCGGCCGAGAAATGGATTCCGAGGTCCATTGCCAGCCGGTCGGTGATCTGGCTGAAGCCACCCGAGACGATCGCGAACCGATAACCGAGCCGCCGCAGCGTGCGTACGGTGGTACGGGCGCCGGGAGCCAACACCAGTGACTCGTACACAGTGTCGAGCGCGCGGGCGTCCAAGCCTTTGAGCAGGGCCACCCGGGCGCGCAGGGATTCCTCGAAATCCAGTTCGCCGCGCATTGCCTGCTCGGTCACCGCAGCCACCTCGCTCAGGCAACCGGCATGCTCGGCGAGCATCTCGATGACCTCGCCCTGGATCAACGTCGAGTCGACGTCCATCACGATCAGCCGGACCCCGTGCCGCATCAGTGAGGCAGGTTGCACTGCCACATCGACCTGCTGGATAGCGGCTTCGATCGCCAATGTGTTGCGCAACTTGAGGGGGTCCACGCCGGAGACATGCAACTCGACAGCAGTGACCGGATAGCGAGCCAGCCGTTCGATTCGGTCGATGTTGCCGCCCAGGTCGGCAATCCGGCCGGCGATGGCCGCCACGGCGCGGGCATGCAGCGGCGCGCTCAGCACCGTGACATGGCTGCGTCCCTCGGCGCGACGCGGATTGTCACCGGTACCGCGATCGACCGTGATCTGCATACCGAGGCTCTCACCGAGGCTGTGGAGCCTGTCGCGCAGCTTCTTCCACTCCCGGGGCGCGGTGACCAGAAGAGCGAGCACGAGTTGGCCGCGGACGACGATCTGCTCGATGTCGACGACTTCGACCGCATAAGCGGTCAAGGTGTCGAAGACGGCCGAACTGACCCCGGGCCGGTCCTGGCCGACAATGCTGATCAGCAGCGTCTTGGGTATCTCGTCTGCGTGGTCCATGGTGTTCATGTCGTGGTCGAGGCTATCGCGCCCCGGCGTAACTGACGGCGGCGACCAGAGCTCGGCGCGCGGCGCGTTCCAAGGGTTCCAAGGCCAGGCGTCGCGCCTCTTCCTGGCCGGCTGTCAGGGCGCCACCGACCCCGGCGAACGCCAGGGACACGATCGCACGACAGCGTTGCCCCTGCTCGAGCATGCGGGTTGTCCGTGCCGAGGTTCCTGGCGGAAGGGCAGCGAAGTCGCTTCCGGTTCGCAGGTCCATCAAGGCCTCGGCCGCCTCAGGGTTCCACCGGGCGACGTCCAGCTCGGCGAGTGTGTCAGCCGCCTCGAGCAATGCCTGGCGCAGCGCAGTGTCGGTCTCGGCGAGGTCGGGNAAGCGGGGACCCGGCTGGGTCCGGTGCGCCACCCAGGTGACACCGGAACCGGCTCGGAAGGGCACCAGAGCCAGGCCGTCGAACACCACCGCTTCACCGTGCTCCAATGCCTCGGCATTGAATGTCGGCGGACCGCACAGCCCCAGCGGATCCCCGGGTACAGGTAGCGCCAACCCAGCAGGTCCGAAAGGCTGCAATGCGCGTAGCGACATGATCAACGGCTCGGCCTGTGGCTCGAACATGCGAATGTCGTGAGCGGCATCGGACCCGACGATCTCGTCCCTGACGTCGTCGAGGCTGGCCCGGCCGGTGCGCCATGCGTTGAACCACAACGCGAAACGNGGCTGAGTCGGGAAGTTCGGGCACTCCACGAGCGTAGGGCACATCGATCAGATGGCATCGCCACCTTGTAGGTTTGCGTCGTGGACGCGGTAATCGAACTTGCGGGCGTCAGCGTGCGCCGTGGCACCGCGATGCTGCTGAAGGACATCGACTGGACGGTCGAGGAGGACGAGCGGTGGGTTGTGCTCGGTCCCAATGGAGCCGGCAAGACAACCCTGATGCAGATCATCTCTGCCCAGATCCACCCGACCGCCGGAGTAGCCGGGATACTTGGCGAGGTCATGGGCACGGTCGACGTCTTCGAGCTACGACCGCGGATCGGGTTGGCCAGCGCGGCATTGGCCGAGCGGATCCCGCGCGCCGAGCG
This sequence comes from Nocardioidaceae bacterium, assembly GCA_013693815.1. Taxonomy (GTDB): domain Bacteria; phylum Actinomycetota; class Actinomycetes; order Propionibacteriales; family Nocardioidaceae; genus SSC3. Next base: position 2,099,714 of record CP059259.1, on the reverse strand, counting down.
GGTCCACGACGTGGTGGTCTCCGCGTCCTACAGCGTGCTGGGCCGATGGCGAGAGGAGTACGACGATCTCGACCATGTCCGCGCCACGGAGCTGCTCGGTGAGCTCGGCGCCGCCGCACTCGCCGATCGCACCTTCGGCACCCTGAGCGAGGGTGAGCGCAAGCGCGTTCAGATCGCGCGGGCACTGATGACCGATCCCGAGTTGCTCATCTTGGACGAGCCCGGCGCCGGCCTCGACCTCGGCGCCCGGGAGGACCTGGTGCAGACCCTGTCGATGCTCGCGGTGGAGGAGTCCTCGCCGACCACCATCCTGGTATCGCACCATGTGGAGGAGATCCCTCCGGGTTTCACCCACGCCCTGCTGCTGCGGCAAGGCGGCATCGTCGCTCAGGGCCCACTGGAGCAGGTGATGACCGAGGAGATCGTGTCCGCCACCTTCGGGATGCCGATCGTGCTCACCCGTGCCGACGATCGTTGGGCAGCCAGACGGAAGCTTCGCCGGCATTGACGCCGAGGTGACCAGGATCGACACGCCGACGACTCACGCCGACGTAGTCGGCCAAACAAGGACTGCCGAACTCGCGGTAGCGCTGCGAGAACCGCACCGCGGAGCAGGCGACCACTAACAGTCGTGCTGCGTGGCACTCACGTTTCCACCCGCAGCGCAACTCCGCGCGAACGGGCTGATTAGGCTAAACGCAAGAAATGCCCAGGTCGCGGCAGCGCCGCGTACCGCACCGCGGAGCTGGTGACCACTGGCTATCGCGCGGATATCTGGCCAACGTTTCCGCGACTAGGTCACCACGCAGGAACGCGACGCGGTTAGGCTCTAGCCCATGGACTGGCTCTCTGACAATGCCTGGGCGGCGTGGCTGGCTGCTGCGTTGGTGCTCGGTGGAGCAGAGCTCGCCAGCCTGGATCTTGTGTTGTTGATGCTTGCAGCAGGCGCGCTAGCGGGCATGATCGCGGCGTTCATCGGCCTTCCGGTCGGGTTGCAGATCGTCGCCGCGGCGGCAGTGGCCACGGCCATGCTCGCGTTCGCCCGGCCGACGTTCGTCCGCCGCATGCATTCTGGTCCCGATCTGGTCAGCGGACCCGATAAGTTGATCGGCGCGCACGGTTTTGCCCAAGATGAGGTATCCGCAAGCGGTGGCTTGGTGAAGATCGCCGGCGAGGTGTGGACCGCGCGCCCTTACGATGAGCACGCTGTGATCCCCTCGGGAGCGCGGGTTCAGATCCTCCGTATCAAGNGGGCCACGGCGTACGTCGTCGAGGTCCCAGAGCTCGGCGCCTGACGCCCAACGAAAGGACAAGACGTGGAACTGGTCTTTCCCGTCATCACTTTTCTGTTTCTGCTGTTCGTGATCCTGGTCCTGGCCAAGACCGTACGGATCGTGCCACAGGCGCGGGCCGGAATCGTGGAACGCTTCGGCAAGTACAAGAACACTTTGACTCCGGGCTTGAACATGGTGGTGCCGTTCGTCGACAAGGTGCGCTACAGCATCGACATGCGGGAACAGGTCGTCTCCTTCCCGCCGCAACCGGTGATCACCCAGGACAACCTGCAGGTCTCGATCGACACCGTGATCTACTTCCAGGTCACCGACCCGGTCTCGGCGACCTACGAGATCACCAACTACATCTCCGCCATCGAACAGCTCACGGTCAGCACGTTGCGGAACATGGTCGGCGGTCTTGACCTGGAGGAGACCCTGACCAGCCGCGAGTCGATCAAGGTCGGGCTGCGCAACGTCCTCGACGAGACGACCGGCCGATGGGGTATCCGGGTCAAGGAGGTCGAGCTCAAAGGCATCGATCCGCCACCGTCGATCAAGGACGCGATGGAGAAGCAGATGCGCGCCGACCGGGACAAGCGGGCCATGGTGCTCGCCGCCGAGGGTCAGCGCCAGTCGGCGATCCTCACCGCAGAGGGCAACAAGCAGGCCGCGATCCTCAACGCCGAGGGTGAACGCGAGGCGGCGATCCTGCGCGCCGAGGCCGACAAGCAGGCCGCGATCCTGCGCGCCCAAGGTGAGGGCCAGGCGATCACCAACGTCTTCCAGGCGATCCACGACGGGCGCCCGGACCAGTCGTTGCTCGCCTACCAGTACCTGCAGATGATGCCGAAGATTGCCGAGGGAGACGCGAACAAGCTATGGATCGTCCCTTCGGAGATCGGCAAAGCGCTGGAGGGTCTCGGATCAGCTATCACCCAGATTCAAGGCATCCCGCAACACACCGGCGGCCCGGTCAGCCGAGTCGACCTGGACGCGGAGATAGAGCCGTNNTGCGCGCCGAGCGCGGGAGCATCGCGAAGACACCCGAGATGCTGTGGCCGATGCGATTGCCGACGCCAAAGCCTTGACCGAGCCTGCGCTCGGCTCGGTGGAGCCGTCGACGTCGGTGGAGCCTNNGTGATCGAGGAGTCGACAGAGCTTGAGCCGCCGATAGATCCGCTCGCGTGAGCCCGGCTCGGATCGAGACCCACCGGTGATCTGGTGGGAGATGGTCGTCGTCTTCTTCGCGGGGATGGCAGCCGGAGCGATCAACACCTTGGTGGGCTCGGGGACGCTGATAACGTTCCCCACATTGCTCGCGCTCGGTGTCCCACCGGTGACCGCGAACGTCTCCAACAACATCGGCCTGGTTCCCGGTTCCGCATCGGGCGCCTGGGGGTATCGCGCCGAGTTGGTCGGGCAGGGCGGTCTGGTGCGCCGGCTCGCGCCCGCCTCGCTGATCGGGGGCCTGGTGGGCGCCCTGTTGCTTCTGGTGCTGCCCAGCAAGGCCTTCAGCGCGATCGTTCCCTTGCTGATCGCGATCGGGGTGATCCTGGTGATCATCGGCCCTACGCTCAACCGGCGGATCGCGGCCCGTAACGCCGGGCTCCCCCTCGAGCGCNACGGTGCTCCTTGGGTGCTCCCGGCGGTGGGTATCGCCGGTGTGTACGGCGGCTACTTCGGGGCAGCGCAGGGCGTGATCCTGATGGGCATCTTCGGGATCGGCCTGGACGACAAGGTCCAACGCAACAACGCGGTCAAGAACGTGCTCTCCGCGCTGGTCAACGCAATCGCTGCAGTGCTGTTCATCATCGTCGCCGACGTCGACTGGCTTATCGTCGCGCTGATCGCGGTCGGATCGGCCATCGGTGGTCAGATCGGCGCGGGCATCGGCCGGAAGCTGCCGGCGATCTGGCTGCGCAGCCTGATCGTGGTGGTGGGCTGCACTGCGATCACGGTTCTGTTGTTCCGCTGAGCCCGATCTTCAGAGTTGGTCGGGTTGGGCAGCCCCACCGAGACCCTGTAGCCGGGCGGGAAGTCTCCCCACACCCACCGGGCTCGGTCCGACATTGCGGCGTTGTCTGCTATTTATGCGCCAGCCATCCGGAGTCAGCCTGAAGTCGTCCAAGTACACCCCGGTGCTGATGAGGTCGGCCGGACGCTGCGGATCCGGTCCTGTCGATGACAGCCAGTGATAGGCCTGGAAGTAGGAGCGGGAGCGTATCCGTCCTTCGCCCTCCCACTGGAGCTGGATGTTGCCCACGGTATGCATCGTTCCTTCGAAGGGGGACAGCAGCGAGCTGAAGAAGGCGGCGATCTCCTCGCGGCCGCGGACGGTCGGCAAACCCAGCCCGTGGCTTTCGACGGCGTCTGCGGTGAAACGCGTTGAGCCATCTCGTCGAAGGCCATTTCGTCCATCAAGGCGCAATAGGTGTAGAGGACATCGTTCACTGCGAAACGATCAGCGATCTGTGAATTGTCAGACAACATGGGAGATTGATAGCGCGCACGATGGTGATGAGTCAATTGCGCAAGGGGGCCAGCCCCTAGAATCGGAGCCTATGACGACTCGGCCGGCTACCAAGAGCACCGTCGATGTGCTGGGGCGGCCTTACTATGCCGAGACCATCGACTTGGGAACCGACGACGAGGGGCGGNTGGTCGCCACGTTGGTGCGGCGTTCGGCCAAGCCTCGTGGAAAGTCGGCTCGTGCAGTACTGCATATCCACGGCTTCGCCGACTACTTCTTCCAGACCCCGGTCGCAGACTTCTGGACCTCCCGCGGCTACGATTTCTATGCCCTGGACCTACGTAAATACGGCCGCTCGCTACAGCCGCACCAGACCCCCAACTTCACCACTGACCTCATGGTCTACTACGAGGAGCTCGACCAGGCCTACGACCGGATCATGACTCGTGACCGGCACGACCAGATCCTGATCAGCGCTCACTCCACCGGTGGCCTGGTGGCGCCACTCTGGCTGCACGATACGGGTCGTGCGGTGACCGGGNTGGTGCTGAACTCACCCTGGCTGGATCTGCAGGGCAGCCTGTTGCTGCGTACCGCCGGCACCAAAGCGATCGACCAAGTGGGCGCGCGGCGCCCGTACCAGGCGATCCCACGGACGGTCAGCGGGCTGTACGCCAAAAGCCTGCACAGCGACCATGCAGGGGAGTGGGACTTCAACACCGACTGGAAACCGATCGAGTCCTTCCCGGTGTACGCGGGTTGGCTGCGAGCGGTCCGGCGCGGTCACGCGCGGTTGCACCGCGGCGTCGATGTCGGCGCGCCGTTATTGATGCTCAGCTCAGGCGCGAGCTCACATCCCAAAGACTGGGACGACAACGTGACCAGCACCGACATCGTCTTGGATGTCGAGCAGATGTGGCGCTGGGCACCGCGACTGAGCACTCATGTGACGATGATCCGCGTCCCGGGTGCCCTGCACGACGTGGTGCTCTCCGCGGGACCGATCAGGGCTCAGGTGTTCGAGTCGATCGAGCAGTGGCTGACCGCATACGTCGAACCTGCCTCCGGAACCGACGAGCCCGGAACCGACGAGCGCTGAGGGTTGCCTGAACTCAGTGCTGGTAGGTGCCCGTCAGGACCGCGCGGCCCAGAGTCTTGAAGGCCAGGTTGAAGCCGACCACGGCGGGGCTGGCGTCGGCGTCAACACCGAGTTGCTCCTCGCCCACGGCATGAACCACGAAGTAGTACCGATGCACCTGGTCGCCTTGCGGCGGCGCTGCGCCCATGAAGGCTTTGGGCCCGCCGTCGTTGCGGATATGGAATGCACCGGCCGGCAAGGTGGCATCGGATTCGCCGGCTCCTCGTGGCAACGAGGTCACTTCTGCTGGGATGTCGACGACTCCCCAGTGCCAGAAACCCGACACGATCGGTGCGTCGGGATCGAAGCAGGTCACCACGAAGCTCTTGGTGCCTTCGGGCGCTCCGGACCAGGAGAGCTGCGGAGAGGTATTGCCCAAGGCAGCGACCTGCTCGTCGAGCAAGGGCGCGCCATCGGTGACCTGCTCGCTGGTCACCCTGAAGGATGCGACTTTCGGCAACAGGGCATAGGGGTCAGGATGCACAGGGCGCTCTAGATTCGTCACGGACCTAACCTAGCCGACACAATAGGCGCGTGACCGCACCTCGTTCCGATCTTCCTCCTTACCCAGCCGGACTTCGCCTTGCCGGGCGCCGGGTCGTCGTGGTCGGTGGTGGACAGGTCGCTCAACGGCGCATTCCCGGACTGCTCGCGACCGGCGCCGAAGTCGTGGTGGTCTCGCCCTCGATCACCCCGGCCCTGGAGGGCCTGGTGACGGCAGGCGAGGTGGCGTGGGAGCAGCGCGGTTTCCTCGAATCGGATCTCGAGGACACTTGGTACGTCATCGCCTGTACCCAGGTGGCAGAGGTGAACCAACGGGTGGGAGAAGAGGCCGAGCGGCGTCGTATCTTCTGCGTGCGCTCCGACGATGCCACCGCCGCAACCGCCTGGACCCCAGCGGTGGGCCGCCACGCGGGCGTCACCGTCGCGGTATTGGCGAACCGAGAGCCCCGTAAGTCCGCGGCTATCCGCGATGGCGTAATAGCGGCATTGAGGGACGGCTCCATCGAGGAGCACCAGCCGCAGTCCGGGCCTGGTGTCACCCTCATCGGCGGCGGGCCCGGCGATCCGACCTTGATCACGATCGCAGCCCGTCGCGCCCTGGCCGAGGCCGATCTCGTGGTCGCCGACCGATTGGCTCCCCGCGAGTTGCTCGACGAGTTGGCCAGCGATGTCGAACTCGTCGATGTGGCAAAGCTCCCTCGCGGCAGGGCGGCCTCCCAGGAGCACATCAACGAGTTGCTGATCGGTGGCGCCCAGGCGGGTAAACGCGTGGTGCGGTTCAAAGGCGGCGACAGCTTCGTCTTCGGCCGTGGATACGAGGAAGTGCGGGCCTGCCTGCAGGCCGGCGTGAGTGTACGGGTGATCCCTGGGGTCACCAGTGCGATCTCGGTGCCGGCCTTGGCCGGAATCCCGGTCACCCACCGCGGTGTCGCCCACGAGTTCACCGTCGTATCCGGTCACCTCGCACCAGGGGACCCGGATTCCCTGGTCGACTGGGATGCACTGGGCAAGCTGCGTGGCACCGTGGTGCTGCTGATGGCGGTCAAGAATCTGCCGGCCATCGCCAGGCATCTGGTGGCTGCAGGTAGAGAAGCGAGCACGCCGGTGGCGATCGTCGAGGAAGGCAGCATGGCGAGCCAGCGCTCACTGGTGACCACCCTTGCCGAAGCCGAGACCGATATGGCGGCCGCGGGAGTGCGGCCTCCGGCAATCGTGGTGGTCGGCGAGGTCGTGGNNCTGTCTCCCAACAGCCGTGGCAGGAAACCACTACCGGTGGCTGACCTGATCCGGATCGACGACTCCGCCGATCCGCGTCTANGGGACTATCGCGATCTGCGTGATGTCCAGCTGCGCACCCACTATGAGGCCGAGCACGGGTTGTTCATCGCCGAAGGGGAGAAAGTGGTCCGCCGTGCGATCGAGGGTGGGTATGAGCCGCGATCACTCCTGATGGCAGAGCGCTGGCTGGAAGGTCTGGCCGACGTGCTCGACCAGACCGACGCGCCCTGCTACGTCATGACCGAGCAGCTCGCCGAGGCCGTCTCCGGATTCCATGTTCACCGCGGTGCACTGGCGTCACTGCGCCGGTTGCCCTTGCCCTCGACGGCCGAGTTGCTCGACGCCCTTCCCGCCTCTTCCGATACCTCACGAGTCAGGGTTGCCGTACTGGAGGCACTGGTGGATCACGGCAATGTCGGCAGCGTCTTCCGCAACGCCGCTGCGCTGGGGGTGCAGGCCGTGCTCGCCACACCGCAATGCGCGGATCCGCTCTACCGGCGGGCCGTCAAGACCAGCATGGGCAATGTGTTTCGGGTCCCTTGGGCGCGAACCACCTCGATGACCGAGACTCTCGAGAACCTCCGAGAGCGCGGCTTCACCACGGCGGCGCTCACTTTGAGCCAGGACTCCATCAGCTTGGATGACCTGGTCGCCCTGGATCATCCCCGGCTGGCACTCATTTTCGGGACCGAGGGCGACGGCGTCCATCCGGCTACCGCAGCCCAGGCCGACCTCCGGGTGCGGATCCCGATGCTGCCTGGTGTGGATTCACTCAACGTGGCTGCCGCGACCGCGGTGACCTTCTATGCCGCGCGCTGATCACCGAGATTCAGCGGGCCACTCGGGCGGATAGTCGACAGCCAGCGCATCAGCCTGTTTGTAGAGCTTCTTGCGGGCACGGCTGCTGAGCCGGTCTCCGAAGACGGTGCCCAAGGTGTGGTCGGTCTCGTGCTGCAGGCAGCGAGCGAGCAGGCCGCGCCCTTCGAAGGTGACCGGCTCACCTGTCAGGCCGTGCCCGGTCACCCGCGCGTAGTCGGGCCGAGCACAGCCGATGAATGCACCGGGCAGCGACAGGCATCCCTCCTCGGCGTCGTCGAGCTTGCGATCGCGGCCTTCGGGCAGATACAGGACCGGATTGCACACCACGCCCTGGTGTGCCACGCCCTGATCGTCTGGGCAGTCGAAGACGAAGATTGCCCGGTCGACCCCGATCTGGCAGGCAGCCAGGCCTACGCCGTCCGCGGCGTACATGGTGGCGGTCATGTCGGCTGCCAATGTGCGCAACTCCTCGTCGAAATCCTCCACTTGCCTCTGGACGCGATGCATGACGTCCTCCCCNCACCGAGTGATCGGGCGGACCGTTCCTCCTGAGGGCAACATGGGCTGATCATAGAGAGCGTCCTGGCCGGGAAATCGCTTCGGTGGGGTGGGGATGGGACACTGGGGCAGTGGAATTCCTCAATGGCGAGCAACCCCAACACGATCTGACCTACAGCGACGTCTTCATGGTGCCGCGACGCTCCGACGTCGCCTCCCGGTACGACGTCGACCTGCGCACCGATGACGGCAGCGGCACGACCATTCCGATCGTGGTGGCGAATATGACTGCGATCTCGGGCCGACGGATGTCGGAGACCATCGCCCGCCGAGGCGGGCTCGCGGTGCTTCCCCAAGACATCCCGATCGACGTGGTCGCCGAGGTGACAGCTTGGGTCAAGCAGCGCCACACCGTCTTCGACACCGCCATCTATTTCGATCCGGCCGACACCGTGGGTGACGCCCTGGCACTATTGCCCAAACGGGCGCACCGCGCCGGTTTCGTGCTGGATGGTGGGCGCCCGATCGGGGTTGTCGCCGAAGACGACTGCCTCGGGGTGGACCGATTCACTCGGCTGCGTGATGTGATGTCGGCCGACCCGCTGACCCTGCCCGACACCATCGATCCCCGGGGCGCCTTCGACCGGCTCTCCTCGGCGCGCCACCGGCTGGCACCGGTAGTGGATTCCGACGGAATCCTGGTCGGCATCTTCACGCGCACCGCAGCCCTGCGGGCCACCGTCTATGAGCCTGCGGTAGATGCGAGCGGCAGACTGCGGATCGCGGCGGCTGTCGGCGTCAACGGAGATGTGGCCGGCAAAGCCCAGGCGCTGCTGGAAGCCGGGGTCGACTGTCTGGTGGTCGATACCGCGCACGGTCACCAGGAGCGGATGATCGAGGCTCTACGGCTGGTCCGCAAACTCGACCCCACCGTCCCCGTCGTTGCCGGCAATGTCGTGTCGGCGCAAGGCGTGGACGACCTGGTCGAGGCCGGTGCCGATATCGTCAAGGTCGGGGTCGGGCCTGGCGCGATGTGCACCACCCGGATGATGACCGGCGTCGGTCGCCCCCAGTTCTCCGCTGTGCTGGAGTGCGCGACCCGCGCTAGGCAACTCGGCAGGCACGTGTGGGCCGACGGGNGAGTGCGGCACCCTCGCGATGTTGCACTCGCGCTCGCGGCCGGGGCGTCCCAGGTGATGATCGGATCGTGGTTCGCCGGAACTTATGAGTCACCCGGTGACCTGCATACCGATGCCCAGGGTAGGGCGTACAAGGAATCCTTCGGGATGGCCTCGGCTCGCGCTGTCGCAAACCGCACAAGCCAGGAGTCCGCCTACGACCGCGCCCGCAAGGGACTGTACGAGGAGGGAATCTCTTCCAGCCGGATGTTCATCGACCCGGAACGGCCTAGCGTGGAGGATCTGGTCGACGAGATCTGCGCAGGAATCCGATCAGCTTGCACCTACGCCGGAGCGCGATCCTTGGCAGAGTTCGCCGACCGCGCGCTCATCGGGGTGCAGTCGGCGGCCGGCTTTCACGAGGGAACACCGCTGGCGACAAGCTGGTAAGGGCCAGATAAGAGCTTGGCTCAGCCGCGTCAGTTGCGTACGAAATTCTGTACTGCGACCCACGCTTGCTGCTTGTCGTCCCAGCGCACCGAGACACCAGTCAGGCGGGCCTTCTTGTTCAAGATGTTGGCGCGGTGACCGGGCGAGTTCATCCACATCCGGACGATGTCACGTGGTTTGGCGCCGTCCCAGATCATCGCGATGTTCTCCGAGGCGTAGTTCGCGTTGCACTTGTTGAGCAGACCACCGAGGTCGCTATGCGCGAACTTGCCGGTCTTGGTCATCTTTGCCGACCAGTGCGCAGCCCACTTGGCCGCGCACTGGGTGTTCTTGGCCGGCTTGAATCCGTGATTGGCGCGACGTTTGTTGACCAGCTCGCGCAGGCGCTTGTTGTACTTCTTGACCCAGGCGGCGTCATGCGCGTTCGCGCTCTTAAGCTGCATCGCGGTCGCCGTGGGCACTGTGGCCGCGGTGGTGGACAGGGACAACCCGGCGATCAAGCCGGTGATGACAGCGGCTACCCAGGTGCGCATACGCAACGACGAACTCTTCGAGGGCGTTGCCCGCTTTGTCTCCATCCGACCCCTCCCAAGGCCACTGAATCAGAGATACCACGATCCCATACATTTGCTACGGAATCCAACGAAAGCGGACATTTACTGAATTTTTAGAACAGCGCTCAACGACTGCTGCGCAACGTGCGGCCCCGGACGACGCCGATGAATTCCTGTACAGGATCGCTGTCCTTGTCCCGCGGGAAGGCCAGCGCGACCGGGATCGGCTCAAGATCGCTGATCACCACGGCCGCGACGTCTTTACGAGCGTGCAAGCGGGCCACCGACATCGGCAGCACTACGACGCCTGAGCCGCTGGCGGCCGCTTCGACCGCCTGCCGTTCGGTCAGGTCCGCACCTGGCTCGAACCGGTGCTCATCGGCGAACTCGGAGCTGCGGATCTCCTCCATCACCGAGATCGGGTTCTCGGTGCTCGCCACGACCACCTGGAGTTCCTCGTAGAGCCGGATGACATGCAATCCGTCGACCTCGGCCAGGTCCCGGACGAAACAGAGGTCGACCAGATCCTGGTCCAAGCTGGCGCGCTGCTCGGCCTGCTCGATCTGGAGCAGGTGCAGCGGGTCGGCTCGGTTTCGCTCATTCCAGCGCTTGACCCACTTACCAGGGGTCACCCCAGGCACATACCCGATGCGCAAGGGGCGTAATGAACTCACCGGCCAAGACTGTCATGGAATGACCCGGTTCCCCGCCACCTGACAGACAGGCGACCGGGAACCGGGTACTGCAGATTCCCCTTAGACGTCGTAACGGCCTAGGTCCATGACCTTGGCCCAGGCGGCGACGAAGTCCGCGACGAACTTGTCCTTCGCGTCGTCACTGGCATACACCTCGGCAAGGGCGCGGAGCTCGGAGTTGGAGCCGAACAACAGGTCCACCCGGGAGCCGGTGTAGGTCGTCTCGTCGTCGACGGCAGCGGTGAACATCAGCGAGTTCGCGTCGACCGGCTTCCAGGTGATGCCCATGTCGAGCATGTTCACGAAGAAGTCGTTGCTGAGCACACCGGGGTTCTGAGTCAGAACACCGGTGTCGGAGCCGTCGTAGTTGGCGCCCAGCACACGTAGACCGCCCACCAGCGCCGTCATCTCCGGGGCCGTCAACGTGAGCAGATTGGCCTTGTCGACCAGCAGGTGCTCCGCGGGGATCGAGCCGACCTTGCCCAGGTAGTTGCGGAAGCCGTCAGCCTTGGGCTGCAAGTGGTTCATCGACTCGATGTCGGTCCATTCCTGGGTGGCATCGCCGCGACCCGAGCGGAACGGCACGGTCATGTTGAACCCGCCGGCCTTGGCCGCCTGCTCGACGCCGACGTTGCCCGCGATCACGATCAGGTCGGCCAGCGACACCTCGCCCTCGAAGGCGGACTTGATCTCCTCGAGCTTGCCCAGCACCTTGGCCAGCTGAGCCGGGTTGTTGACGTCCCAGCCACGCTGCGGCTCGAGAGCCACCCGGGCGCCGTCGGTGCCGCCGCGCTTGTCGCCGCCACGGAACGTCGAGGCCGACGCCCATGCGGTGGAGACCAGCTCCGAGACCGAGAGGCCGGAGTCGGCGATAGCCTGCTTGAGGGTCGCAACCTCGGCGTCGGACAGCCGGGGGCCGTTGGGCACCGGGTCCTGCCAGATCAACGTCTCGCTGGGCACCTCGGGACCGAGATAACGCTCGATCGGACCCATGTCGCGGTGCGTGAGCTTGAACCAGGCCCTCGCGAAGGCGTCGGAGAACGCAGCCTGATCGTCCTTGAAACGCCGCGAGATCTTGTCGTACTCCGGGTCGAAGCGCAGCGCCAGGTCGGAGGTGAGCATCCGCGGCTCCTGCTTGCCTTCCCCGAACGCCTCGGGCACCATGTCGGCGCCGCCGCCATCCTTCGGTCGCCACTGCCGGGCACCAGCCGGGGACTCCATCAGCTCCCACTCGTAGCCGTAGAGGATGTGGAAGAACTCGTTGTCCCAACGGGTGGGGTGGTAGGTCCAGGTGACCTCGAGACCCGATCCGATCGCGTCGATGCCCTTTCCGGAGTTGTACGACGACTTCCAACCCAGGCCCATCTCCTCCAGCGGGGCGGCCTCAGGCTCCGGCCCGACCAGGTTGGCATCGCCGGCCCCGTGAGTCTTGCCGAAGGTGTGGCCACCGGCGATCAGGGCGACGGTCTCCTCGTCGTTCATCGCCATCCGGGCGAAGGTCTCGCGGATGTCGAGCGCGGAGGACAACGGGTCGGCATTGGCATCGGGACCTTCGGGGTTGACGTAGATCAGACCCATCTGCACGGCCGCCAGCGGGTCGTCCAGGTCGCGCTCACCGGTGTACCGCTGCTCGCCCAGCCACTCGGTTTCCGGACCCCAGTAGACGTCGTCGTCGGCTTCCCAGACGTCCTCACGGCCACCGGCGAACCCGAAGGTCTCGAAACCCATGGTCTCCAGCGCGACATTGCCGGCCAGTACCAGCAGGTCGGCCCAAGAGAGACTCTGGCCGTATTTCTTCTTCACCGGCCACAGCACCCGGCGCGCCTTGTCCAGGTTGACGTTGTCGGGCCAGCTGTTGAGCGGGGCGAACCGCTGCATTCCCTGTCCGGCGCCACCGCGGCCGTCGCTGACCCGGTAGGTTCCCGCAGCGTGCCAGGTCATCCGCACCATCAGCGGGCCGTAGTGACCGAAGTCCGCCGGCCACCAGTCCTGGGAGGTGGTGAGGGCCTCGGCGAGGTCGGCCTTGACCGCGGCCAGGTCGAGCGCGTTGAACGCTGCCTTGTAGTCGAAGTTGTCGCCGAGCGGGTTCCGCGCCGCGGAGTTCTTGGCGAGGATCTTGAGGTTGAGCTGGTTGGGCCACCAGCTGCTGTTGGCGCTACCCGAAGTCGGGTGGGCGCCATGCATCACGGGGCACTTGCCCTCGGGTTCATTGACCTCTGCGAGGACTGCATCGTGCTGGTCAGACATGGGGATCCTTCCGTGGGGTGTGGGTTGGGCCGATCTTGGTTGAGCCAGTCTTGATCGAGCTTGCGCAGGCAGGGCACAGGCCCCAGTAGGTGACCTCGGCTTCGTCGATGAGGAAGCCATGGTCATCAGCGGCGGTCAGGCAGGGCACCTCACCGACGGCGCAGTCGACGTCGGTGATCGCACCGCAGGACCGGCAGACCAGATGGTGGTGATTGTCGCCGACACGGGTCTCGTAGCGGGCTACCAATCCGACCGGCTGGATACGGCGGATCAGGCCGACCTCGGTCAGGGCGCGGAGCACGTCGTAGACGGCCTGGTGCGACACCTCGCCCAGATTCTCGCGGACGGCGTTGATCACCGAGTCCGTGTCGGCATGCGGGATGGCGTGCAACGCCTGCAATACGGCGACCCTTGGCTTGGTCACGCGCAGATCGGCGCTGCGGAGCAGCTCCTCGAGCTCGGACCTCGTCGCCATGCAGGAACTATGACCCATTTTCTGGAATCATTCAAGATTCACAGAGAGCATGTTCCGCGGCAGCCAGCCAGCGGACTGCCGAGAGTTGCGCTACTTCTTCACCTTCTTCGCGGCGCTGGTCTTGGAAATGGCTGCGAAACCCTTCTGCGACCCGGTGACCTTGACCTTGATCTGCTTGCCCTTGTCGGCCTTGACCAGCTTGTAGGTCTTCGACTTGGCGCCGGCGATCGCCTTGCCGTTGCGGTACCACTGGTACTTGAAGGTGACCTTGGAGCGAGGCCCCCACTTGCCCGGCTGAGCCGTCAGCTTCTTGCCCGCCTTGCCCGTGCCCTTGATCGTGGGCACCGAGGCGTACGCCTTGAAAGCCAGTTCGCCGGTGCCATAGGTGTTGTCCGGTCCTTTGGCCCCGCGATCGATCGTCGCCTGCTTGGTCAGGAAGCTCACGACCTGGGCCGGCTTCAGCTTGGGGTTGAACTGCAACAGCAGGGCTGCTGCACCGGCGACGACCGGGGTCGCGGCGCTGGTGCCGTTGAAGCGCCCGCCGTAGGCGTGGGAGAGCATGTTGGACCCGGCACTGATGTTGGGCTTGATCCGGCCGTCGTTGCTCGGTCCGCGGGAGCTGTAGGTCGCGATGATCTTGCCGTCGACCGGGTCGACTGCGCCGACGGCCGCACCGCCGGGGTTCTTGGTGTCGGCGAACGGCTGAGTTGCGCTGTAGGCATTCGACGCGTAGTAGTAGAGCGCGCCGTTGAGCATGATCTCCAAGATGTCGCCTGCGCTGCCGTTGCCCGCAGCGTCCAACCTGACCGCGACCCAGTAGTACGGATAGGCCGAGCAGTTGATCGAATTGAAGCTGTCTCCCTCCAGCGGAGGAGCACCTGCGACCTGGTTGTTCTCGCTACTCGCGATGAGCGTGGTAGCCGAGGCGGAGGAGAACGTACAGGTCATAGTCGGTCCGGTTGGCTCCCCAGTCGTTCCAGCGCAGACCCTGGAAATAGGTGCAGTCCACCGGAACGAGCTCAGCTGACGGGGCGATGCCACGCGGATCGGTGAACTCCAACCAGCCGTCGGCATCGGTGTCTTGCCACTTCCCACGCCAGTAGCCGCCGGCGTAGTCACCAGAGTTGAGTCGTTTGACGCCATGGTTGCCTGCCGAGTTGAACCAGGTGATGCCCTTGGACACCGCGTAGTTGAGTACGTCGTCAGCCGGACCGGTGCCGTTGCCCGGCCCGTCCATGGCGGCCGCCAGCGAGCGGCTGATGATCTTGACGCCCTTGCCGCGGAAGTAGTCGACAGCCGCTTTGGTGTCCGCGGTCGTGTTCGCGGTGGCGAGATAAAGATCGGCGCCCGGCGCCATGTCCTGATGACCTCGGCTACAGCAGTCCCGTGCGGAGTGCCGGTGTTCCAGAAGCCACTGGCGCAGTCAGCGCCGTTGTTCCTGCAGAACGTGCCCTTGGGCTGGCTGGCCTTGATCTCTCCGGCAGCCACAGCAGCGTTCCAATAGCCGGCGTGGAAGTAGTCGATGATCCCGACCTTGACTCCCTTGCCGGTGATACCCGCTGCATGCCAGGACTTCGCCTTGGTCTTGCTCAAGATGTCGGCGGCGCGCGGCCCTGTCTGCTCGCCGGGCAGGTCACCTTCGGGTTCGAGAGGTTCCGGCGGCGCGTTGAGTTGAACCGGGACCCGTACGAACTCGACCTCGGGCAGTGCTTGGACTGCTTCCAAAGCCTCGAAGGGGACATCGGCGACCAGCAGCGTGTCAGTCACGATCGTCACGTTGTCCGCACCCGCAGTCAGGACCGCTGCCGCGGCGTCGGAGGATCCGGGCCGTGCAGGATCTCCACTCGAAGCCAGTCCTCACCTTGACCGGCCTGCCATGCGTCGTAGGCCGCCTGGACTGCTGAATCGGCGAATGTCGCCTTCGGGCTCGCAGGCAGCTCAGAAAGGGAGACGTCCCCTGCAAGCGGCGGGGAGAGGCCGGGTCGGGGTCCGGTAGCAGGCTCGTCGGTGCCGCAGCAGCCGACGTCAGGCCGGGGTGAGCACGACGGCCAAGGCAAGGGCACCGAAGGCGCCCACCAAGCGGCCAGGACGAGAAAGCATCTGCAGTCTCCAACAGGTCGGGTCTTGACGGGTGAAGACAGTCGGGCGATCCGCTGAGCCCCCTGATTCAAGCCCCCGATTCAGCCAACTGCCTGCGCGTCATCCTCGCACAGCAGAGACTGCCAGGTGAATGGTCCACCTGGGTGGGCCAGAGCACAGTCTTCACCGTGATCCGGCGAGGGGATCAGTGGTGGATTCTCAGTCATCTGGTGACTGCAAACCACCACTGATAGGTCCTCACATCTGGTGTCCGAGGGGGACTTGAACCCCACGCCCGATAAAGGGCACTAGCACCTCAAGCTAGCGCGTCTGCCTATTCCGCCACCCGGACAAGGTGATCGCCTACCACTCTCCGCGATCTGCGAAGCGAGCGGAAGGCGCGGCGGCAACTCTAGCAAAGCCGGGAACCGAACCCGGAATCGGCAGCAGCGCAGGCCGGAGCCGATAGCTGGGTGGAAGGATAGGCACCATGAGCGCGCCGTTGGATCCTGCCGCCGAGGTGGTCGACATCTGCCGTGACCTGATCCGGATCGACACCACCAACACCGGTGATAGCGAGGGACCGNGGGAGCGCAAGGCCGCCGAGTACGTCGCGTCGTTGCTGGACGAGGTCGGCATCGACTCGCAGTTGTACGAGTCCGAGCCTGGCCGCACCACCCTGGTCGCGCGCTGGGGCCAAAGCAATGGCATCGGGGAGCCGCTGCTGATCCACGGTCACCTTGACGTGGTGCCTGCGGATGCAGCCGATTGGACCTACGACCCGTTCGCCGGTGAGATCGCCGAGGGGTGCCTGTGGGGTCGTGGTGCGGTCGACATGAAGGACTTCGATGCGATGGCGCTGGCCGTCGTCCGCGCCCGGGCTCGCAGTGGACGAGTGCCGGACCGCCCGATCGCCTTGGTATTCACCGCCGACGAGGAAGCCGGCGGTCACAAGGGTGCCGACTGGCTGGTGCAGCATCACCCGGATCTGATCGAGGACTGCACGGTCGCGATCGGAGAGGTCGGCGGGTTCAGCACAACCGTGCGCGATCAACGGATCTATCTCATCCAGGCAGCCGAGCGCGGCATGGCCTGGATGCGGCTGACCGCGCATGGCACGGCCGGGCACGGTTCGATGCGGCACCCGGACAACCCCGTCACCAAGCTGGCTGCAGCGGTCGCCCGGATCGGGCAGTACGAGTGGCCGGTGCGGCTGACCNCCACGATGCAGGTGCTGCTGGCCGCAGTGGGTGAGATCGCCGAAGTCGCCGCTACACCGGAGAACGCCGAGGCACTCATCGATGAGTTCGGGCCGGCCGCACGAATGCTGGGCGCAGTGCTGCGCAACACCACCAACCCGACGATGTTGGACGCCGGTTACAAGGTGAATGTGGTGCCCGGCCAAGCAACTGCTCATATCGACGGACGCTTCCTGCCCGGGTACGAGGACGAGTTCTTCGACACCCTGGCCGGCTTGGTCGGAGATGGCATCGACTGCGACTGGGTCAGCAATCAGCGCGCGGTCGAGACCGACTTCGACGCTCCGGTGGTCCGCGCTATGGAATCGGCGCTGCTCGCCGCCGATCCGGACGCGATGGTGCTGCCCTATTTGATGAGTGGCGGTACCGATGCCAAGCACTGGGCGCGGCTGGGGATGCGGTGCTACGGTTTCGCGCCCCTGCAGCTTCCCGCTGATCTGGACTTCACGTCGCTGTTCCACGGTGTCGACGAGCGGGTGCCGACGGCGTCGCTGGAGTTCGGGGCACGGGTCTTCGACGACTTCCTGGACCGGCTCTAGTAACCCTGGTAGTAGGAGATCCAGTCCGTGCGCTGCCGGATGATCTTGCGACGCAGGGTCACTTTGCGGGTGCCGTCAGGCAGGATCCGCACCCGGTTGAGCTCCCAGCCGCCGCGCTCGGCGTGATCGGTCAGCATCCGGGTCACCATGTTGCGCGAGTAGTCCCGCGACAACGTCATCCGCCAGAACTCGTACTCAACCCCGGTCGCAGCGCACCACGCCGCTGGGTGACGGCGGGGCTTGCGAAACTCATGGGCTATGAAAGCACGCTCGATGCCGACACATCGTCCAGGGCCGCCACAATCTCGGCCGGCAGCGTCACGTCGTCGACATTGAGCGCTGCCCGCAGCTGGGCCGCGGTGCGGGCACCCAGAATCGGCGCGGTGACACCGGGTCGATCTCGCACCCAACAAAGAGCAACCTCCAGCACCGACAGTCCCAGCCCNTCCGCGGCGCGCGCGACAGCCTCGACTATCCGTGCACAGCGGTCGTCCAGATAGGCGCCGACGTAATTGCTGAAATGTGGCGAGGCGGCACGTGAATCGGCGGGAGTCCCGTGCCGGTACTTACCTGTGAGCACCCCGCGACCCAGCGGCGACCAGGCCAAGATGCCCATCCCGAGCGCGTTCGCGGCCGGGACCACCTCCCGCTCGACCGACCTGTTCACCAGCGAGTACTCGATCTGGGTGCTGGCCAGTATTGCCCTACCGGGCACCGCTTTCTGCCAGGTCGCGGCCTGTGCTGTTTGCCAGCCCTTGTAGTTGCTGATGCCGGTGTAAGCGGCGCGACCGGTGCTTACCGCATAGTCCAGCGCCGACAGCGTTTCCTCCCATGGCGTTTCGTCGTCCCAGGCATGCACCTGCCAGAGATCGACGTAGTCGACCCCAAGNCGGCGCAAAGACGCGTCCAAGGACCGAATCAGGGTGCCCCGAGAGACGTCGAGTGCACGCTCTCCGCGACCCCAGGAGAGCCCGGCCTTGGTCGCGATCACCACATCGTCGCGATTGACCACATCACCCAAGAGAGAGCCGATCAATTCNTCTGACGCGCCCTCGGCGTATCCCGAGGCGGTATCGATCAGCGTGCCGCCGGCCTCGATGAACGCCTTCAGCTGATCCCGGGCCTCGTGCTCGTCGGTGTCCCTGCCCCAGGTGAGCGTGCCCAGTCCGAGACGGGAGACCCGAAGGCCGGTGTCGCCCAGAAGCCTGCTTTGCATGATCGTCACCGTAACGGGGACCCGCGCGCGAGCCAGGGAGCCTCGCCGTACGCTTTCGGCCCATGAACTACTTCGAGGCGATCGTCTTGGGAGTCGTCGAGGGACTCACCGAGTTCCTCCCGATCTCCAGCACCGGGCATTTGATGATCACCGAGAAGATCCTCGGCCTCCCGATCAGCGACGAGACGGCCCAGGGCCGCGCTGTCGGCGCCTACACGGCCGTGATCCAGATCGGCGCCATCGCCGCGGTACTGGTGTACTTCGCCAAAGACATCTACCGGATCGCGGGAGCGTGGTTCGCAGGCCTGGTCCGTCCTGAGCGTCGCGGCGAACTCGACCACCGGATGGGCTGGTACATCATCGTCGGGTCCGTGCCGATCGGCCTGGTGGGACTCGCGGCCCGCGACATCATCACCGGACCGTTCAAATCGCTGTGGGTGGTGGCCGTCGCCCTGATCGCCTGGAGCGCAGTGATGCTGTGGGCCGAGAAGGTCGGGCGCCAGAACCGGGGCAACGCCCAGATGACCATGCGGGACGCGATCTTCATGGGCCTGATGCAGTGCATCGCTTTGATCCCCGGTGTCTCTCGATCCGGAGCCACGATCTCCGCCGGTCTGTTCCTGGGACTGGACCGAGTGACCGCTACCCGGCTCGCCTTCTTCCTGGGCATCCCCTCGCTGACCGCCGCCGGCCTCTTCGAACTACGCCAGGTCGAGGGCATCGGCGCGGGCCCGGCGATCGTCGGGACCCTCGTCGCCTTCGTGGTCGCCTACGCCTCGATCGCTTGGCTGCTGCGTCTGGTTGCCCACCGCAGCATCGGATGGTTCGTCCCTTATCGAGTCGGTCTGGGCGTCGTACTCCTGGTGTTGTTGGGCACCGGCGTGATGTCGGCGACCTGACTCGCGCAGAGGATCGTTTCGTAGGGTTGCGCCATGCCCACTGTCGTACTCGCGCGCCACGGCCGCACCAACGCCAATGCCACCGGAGTGCTCGCGGGGAGAACTCCTGGCGTCGTTCTCGACGGTCTGGGCAAGGAGCAGGTCGCCGGCGCTGCCGACCGGCTCCGCGACGTGCCCGTCGTCGCGGTTGTGTCCAGCCCGATGGAACGCTGCAGACAGACCGCCACGATGATCGCGAAATCCGGGAAACTCCTTGAAGGTCAACNNATCGACAGGCATTTCGCCGAAGTCGATTATGGAGCCTGGACAGGGCGCGACTTGAAGGATCTGGCCAAGGAGCCACTGTGGAAGACGGTCCAGGCACATCCGGCGGCGGCCAGCTTTCCCGACGGCGAGTCCCTTGCTCAAATGAGCGCACGGGTCGTGGCCGGGATCCGGCGCTGGAACCAGCGGATCGCCGACGAGCACGGTCCCGACGCGGTATGGGTGCTGTCCTCGCACGGTGACCCGATCAAGGCGATCCTGGCCGATGCCCTGGGAATGCACCTGGATGCTTTCCAGCGGATCGTGGTCGATCCGGCCAGTCTCTCGGTCGTCCGCTACACCGAGCTGCGACCGTTCGTAGTCACCACGAACACCCGAGCAGGCGCCCTTCCCGAGCTCGCCCCACCGCCGAGCAGCCGGCGAGGAGAACGAGGTGGGCGGAGCCGGCGTCGTGGATCACGGATGAGTGACTCCGACGCTGTGGTCGGCGGCGGAGCCGGAGGCACCTCAGTAGGCTCCTCAGCATGACCGTCGTGCATTCCTACGACCCACCCGAGCGTTTCGTCGCAGGCACTGTCGGCGAACCGGGTCAGCGCACCTTTNTCCTGCAGGCTCGGTCAGGGCTCCGAGTCACCAGCGTCGCCCTGGAGAAGCAGCAGGTGGCGATCCTCGCCGAGCGGGTCGACGAGCTGCTCGACCAGGTGATGCGCGACCATCCCGGAGGTGGGATCCCCGCAGTTGCGCCAGCAGCACTGGAGGACAGGTCGCCGCTGGAGCAGCCGATCGAGGAAGAGTTCCGGGTCGGGACCATGACGCTGGCCTGGGACATTGCCACCCAGCAGGTCGTCATCGAGGTCTTTCCGGTCACCGAGACCGAGACAGAGAGCCCCGAAGACGAGCTGGAGGACGAGCTTGGGGATGCCGACAACTACGAAGAGATGCTGGTGGTGCGTCTGGCTGCCGGCACCGCCAGGGCTTTCGCGCAGCGCTCTCTGTCGGTCGTAGCCGCGGGACNNGACCACCCTGCCCGTTCTGCGGTGGCCCGCTGGATGCCGGCGGCCACCTGTGCCCACGGGCCAACGGCTTCCGCAGGACNNAGCACGCTGAGCACGGCAGTGGGCGTCACCGAGGTTCTGACCGCCGGCGAGTTGGAGATCAAGGGCCGCATCATGCCCGCTTCCAATGCGACCTTCCTCGGTGAGGTCAGTCGTGGTGGGACCGTAGTGCCTTGCGTCTACAAACCGGTCCGCGGCGAGCAGCCCCTGTGGGACTTCCCTGACGGAACGCTCGCAGATCGAGAGCGCGCCGCGTACTTGGTGAGTCGGGCACTGGGCTGGGATCTCGTACCGCTCACGGTGCTACGCGAAGGACCGGCCGGTCCGGGCATGGTCCAGCAGTGGCAAGAGCCCGACCCCGAGCAGGCCGCCGTCGATGTCGTACCTACCGGGAGGNACCCCCGGGGCTACCTCGAGGTCTTCGAGGCGACCGACGATCGGGACCGGCCGGTGACGCTGATCCACGAGGACACCACCGCATTGCGGCGGCTCTGCCTCTTTGACGCTCTGGTCAACAACGCCGATCGCAAAGGCGGCCACGTCCTGGCCATGGCCGATGGCCATCGATACGGAGTGGATCACGGTCTGTGCTTCCACCAGGAGCCGAAACTGCGCACCGTGCTGTGGGGATGGTCCGGCCAACCGCTGTCACCCGAGGAGTGCTCAGCTCTGACTGTTCTGCATGCCGATACCGAATTGGCAGAGGAACTGGCTGAGCATCTCACCGCTTTCGAGCTCGATACCTTCGAGCATCGGATATCGGCGTTGCTGGGAGAAGGCAGATTTCCAGAACCCGGCCGTCGCTGGCCGGTGATCCCTTGGCCGGCCTTTGAATGCTGCCCGGGGTACTGACCGGGGACTCAGTCAGGGCGAGCGCGCAAGAGCTGTCGGACCCCGGATAGGCTGCTGACATGCGTGCCTGGGAAAGCGTGGAGGTGCCCACCCTGGAGAGGTGGGGCCACGGACCTGCTGTCAGCATGCACAACACCCGTACCGGACGCGCCGAACTCACCACCCCGCAAACCGGCTTGGCCCGGATGTACGTGTGCGGGATCACCNCCTACGACGCCACTCACCTGGGTCATGCTGCCACCTACCTCGCCTTCGACCTGCTCCATCGCGCCTGGTTGGACGCAGGCCTCGAAGTGCGCTACGTGCAGAACGTCACCGATGTCGACGACCCGCTGCTGGAGCGGGCTACGGCGACCGGCGTCGAATGGACCGACCTGGCGACCAAGGAGATCGAGCTCTTCCGCACCGACATGGAGGCGCTGCGGGTGCTCCCGCCGGTCGCGTACGTGGGTGCCGTCGAGTCGATCCCGTATGTCATCGAACTGATCCAGCAACTGCAGTCCAGGGGCGTCGTGTACGACGTGGACGGTGACCTGTACTTCTCGGTGCATGCAGACGGCCGGTTCGGTACCGTCTCGCAATACTCCGAGGAAGCCATGCTCACGATCTTCGGCGATCGTGGTGGTGACCCGGAGCGCGCTGGGAAGAAGCATCCGCTGGACTGTCTGCTGTGGCGTGCCGAGCGACCCGACGAGCCCAGTTGGCCCTCGCCCTTCGGCCCAGGCAGACCCGGATGGCATGTGGAGTGCGCCGCGATCGCGCTGAGCCACCTGGGCGAGGAATTCGACGTCCAAGGCGGCGGCCGTGATCTGGAGTTCCCACACCACGAGATGAGCGCATCGGAGGCACAGGCAGCTTTCAGTGGGCTGACGTTCGCCAAGAGCTACGTGCACACCGGGATGGTGGGCTACGAAGGCGAGAAAATGTCGAAGTCCCGAGGCAACCTCGTCTTCGTGTCCGCACTGCGTGAAGCCGGCCAGGACCCGATGGCGATCCGAGTCGCTCTACTCGCTCACCACTACCGCACTGACTGGGAATGGACCGACACCGAGCTCGAACGGGCGGGCAAGCGGCTGGCGATGTGGCGAAGCGCGTTGCCTCAGGCCTCGGAGAATCAGGCCGACCAGCTCCGAGTTTCGATCCGCAACGCGCTCTCCGACGACCTGAACGCCCCCGCTGCGCTGTCCGCGGTCGACGCCTGGGCAGCAGGCTGGCATGCCGGCGACGGCACCGGGAGCGAGCAGATCCGGGCCCTGCTCGACGCCCGGCTCGGCATCAAGCTGTAAGTGATCGAGATCAGTCCGTGCCGCTCTCGCGCCGCTTGAGATAGCGCTCGNNATCGCGGGCGATCGCGTCACCGGAGGCCTCCGGGAGTTCGGCGGTGTCGCGGCTCTCCTCCAATGCCCGCACGTAATCGCGGATGTCCTCGTCCTCGTTGGCCAGATCGTCCACACCACGCTCCCAGGCACGGGAGTCCTCCACGAGATCTCCGACCCCGATGTTGATCTGCAGCAAGTCCTCGAGTTGGCCGATCAACGCCAGGCTCGCCTTAGGGCACGGCGGTTGAGCCGCATAGTGGGGGACAGCTGCCCAGAACGACACTGCCGGGAGGTCAGCGCGCTCGCAGGCATCCTGGAGCACCCCGATGATGCCGGTCGGTCCCTCGTAGCTGGATTGCTCGAGGTCGAGCCGGTCAGCCAGCTCCAGTTCGGTCGTGGTGCCGGTCACCGGGATCGGACGGGTATGCGGGGTGTCTGCGAGCAGCGCCCCGAGAGTGACCACAAGTTCGGCACCCAGCTCGTCCGCGGCGGCCAACAGCTCAGCACAGAACTGCCGCCAGCGCATGTTGGGTTCGATGCCGCGCAACAGGATCACGTCCCGCATGGCCCCCGGCGGCGTTGCGACCCACAGTTGCGTGGAGGGCCAGGTAAGCCGGCGCATCCCATGCTCGTCATTGCTGACCATGGGCCGATTGACCTGGAAGTCGTAGAAGTCCTCGGGATCGACGGCAGCGACCACTCGTGCTGACCATTCCTGAGCCAGATGATCGAGAACGTAAGTCGCCGCTTCCGCGGCATCGTTCCAGCCTTCGAAGGCCGCGATGAGCACAGGTGCTCGAAGGTCTGGTGTCTCTTCGATCTCGATCACCCATCCAGCCTAGTGGGCGATGCTCATTGCCGAGCGGCTCATCTGGAGAGATGGGTTGCCGAGCCGAGATAGCCGAGTGGGACTATGGACAGGTGAGTAGCACATCGCTTGTCCGTCCTGACGTCACCGAAGAACTCTCAGCGCTCCTGCGGGAGCGCATCGTGGTGCTTGACGGAGCGATGGGAACCGCCATCCAACGCGACCTTCCGACCGAGCAGGCCTACCGGGGAGAGCGCTTCGCCGACTGGCACATCGACCTGGCCGGCAACAACGACCTGCTGACGCTGACCCAGCCGCAGATCATTGCCGGCATCCACCGCGAGTATCTGGCGTCCGGCGCCGACATCATCGAGACCAACACCTTCAGCTGCAACGCGATCTCGCTGGCCGACTACGACATGGCCGACCTGGCCTACGAGCTCAACGTCGCGGCCGCCGAACTGGCACGTTCCGAGGCCGATCGGGCAGCCGATGAAAGCGGTCGGCCTCGTTATGTCGCGGGCGCGCTCGGGCCGACCACGCGTACGGCATCGATCTCCCCGGACGTCAACGACCCGGCAGCCCGCAATATCTCCTACCAACAGCTCCTCGACGCCTACCTGACCCAGGCCCGTGGCCTGGTCGAGGGCGGGGCCGACATCTTGCTGATCGAGACCATCTTCGACACCCTCAACGCCAAAGCCGCAATCTTCGCGGTCGAGACCCTCTTCGAGGAGCGGGGCCGGCGCTGGCCGGTGATGATCTCGGGAACGATCACCGACGCATCCGGTCGCACCCTCTCGGGCCAGGTGACCGAGGCGTTCTGGAACTCGGTCAGCCACGCGCGCCCGTTGGCAGTCGGTTTGAACTGCGCTCTGGGCGCCGCCGAGATGCGTCCCTACATCGCGGAGTTGTCCAGGGTTGCGAACTGTTTCGTTTCGGCTTATCCCAATGCCGGCCTGCCCAACGCGTTCGGCGAGTACGACGAGACTCCCGCTCAGACCGCATCAGTACTGGAGGAGTTCGCGGCCTCGGGATTGGTCAACGTCGTAGGCGGATGCTGTGGCACCACCNCTGACCACATCGCCGCAATCGGCAAGGCGACGGCGGACAAGCAGCCTCGCATCGTCCCGGATCGACCACGGGCGACCAGACTGTCCGGCCTCGAGCCGGTCACCATCGACTCCGCGACTCTGTTCGTCAACGTGNGGGAGCGGACCAACATCACCGGGTCCGCACGCTTTCGCAACCTGATCAAGGCCGGTGACTACAACACCGGGCTCTCGGTGGCACGTCAGCAGGTCGAGGCCGGTGCTCAGATCATCGACGTCAACATGGACGAGGGCATGATCGACGGGGTCGCGGCGATGGACCGCTTCACCAAGCTGATCGCCTCGGAGCCAGATATCTGCCGGGTACCGCTGATGATCGACTCCTCCAAGTGGGAGGTGATCGAAACCGGGCTGCGCACCGTGCAGGGCAAGCCGATCGTCAACTCCATCTCGATGAAGGAGGGCGAGGAGAAGTTCATCGAGCAGGCGCGGTTGTGCCGCAAGTACGGCGCCGCCGTCGTGGTGATGGCCTTCGACGAAGACGGCCAGGCCGACAACCTGGAACGACGCAAGGAGATCTGTGCCCGGGCGTACCGCATCTTGGTCGACGAAGTCGGATTCGCGCCCACCGACATCGTTTTCGACCCGAACGTGTTCGCCGTAGCTACCGGAATCGAGGAGCACGCGTCCTACGGCCGCGACTTCATCGAGGCGACCCGTTGGATCAAACAGAACTTGCCCGGTGCTCTGGTCTCCGGCGGCATCTCCAACGTCTCGTTCTCCTTCCGAGGCAACAACGCGGTCCGCGAGGCGATCCACGCCGTGTTCTTGTTCCATGCGATCGAGGCCGGCCTGGATATGGGCATCGTGAACGCCGGCGCGTTGGTGGTCTACGACGAGATCGATCCCGAACTACGCGATCGCATCGA
The DNA here is from genome assembly GCA_013693815.1 of Nocardioidaceae bacterium. Classification (GTDB taxonomy): domain Bacteria; phylum Actinomycetota; class Actinomycetes; order Propionibacteriales; family Nocardioidaceae; genus SSC3. The sequence continues at coordinate 2,073,920 of CP059259.1, read as the reverse complement.
GGACGTCATCCTCGATCGCAACCCCGACGATGCCTTAGGCGCCACCGAGCGGCTCCTGGAGATCGCTGAGAGGTTCCGTGGCGAGGGAGCTGGGGGCAAGGATGACGAGGCCCTGCTGCAATGGCGTGAGCTTCCGGTGGCCGAGCGGGTCACCCATGCTCTGGTCAAGGGTCTTGACGAGTACGTCGAGTCCGACACCGAGGAGTTACGCCTGGAGATCGCTGCCCGCGACGGCCGACCCATCGAGGTCATCGAAGGCCCGTTGATGGACGGCATGAACGTGGTCGGCGACCTGTTCGGCACCGGCAAGATGTTCCTGCCGCAGGTGGTCAAGTCCGCCCGGGTGATGAAGAAGGCGGTCGCCTACCTGATCCCCTTCATCGAGGCTGAGAGCGACAGTTCCGAGGAGCGCCGCTCCAACGGAAAGATCGTGATGGCCACGGTCAAAGGTGACGTCCATGACATCGGCAAGAACATCGTCGGGGTGGTGCTGCAGTGCAACAACTACGACGTCGTCGACCTGGGCGTGATGGTCCCGGCCCAAAAGATCCTCGACACCGCCAAAGCCGAGGGCGCTGACATGATCGGCCTGTCCGGGCTGATCACGCCATCGCTGGACGAGATGGTCAACTTCGCAGTGGAGATGGAGCGACAGGGATTCGATATCCCACTCCTGATCGGCGGAGCCACCACCAGTCGCGCCCACACCGCGGTCAAGGTCNGACCCCGCTACCACGGCCCGGTGATCTGGGTGAAGGATGCCTCCCGCTCGGTGCCCACCGCGGCGGCGCTGTTGTCCGATGAGCTGCGGCCGACACTGTTGGCCGATATCGAAGCCGACTACAACGGCATCCGGGAACGGCATGCACAACGACTGGGTGAGCGCCCGATGTTGTCGTTGGACCAGGCCCGCTCCAACGGGCCCGAGCTGAACTGGTCGGATTATCGGCCTCCCCGACCACACCTGCTCAGCCAGCAGGCGCCCGGAGCCAACGAGACCGACAACCGGAAAGCCACTCAGTTCACCCGCACGTTCATCGAGTTCGACTTGGCGGAGCTGCGCAACTACATCGACTGGCAGCCCTTCTTCAATGCCTGGGAGATGAAGGGCTCCTTCCCCGACATCTTGAACAACCCCGCGACAGGTGAGGCCGCACGCAAGCTGTACGAGGATGCTCAGGAGATGCTCGATCGCGCCGTCGAAGAGCGTTGGTTGCAGGCCAATGCGGTCATCGGGCTCTTCCCGGCCAACCGGGTGGGCACCGACGACATCGAGGTCTATACCGACGAGTCGCGCAGCGAGGTGCGAACGACTTTGCACATGTTGCGCCAGCAGGGCCAGCACCGCGAGGGCGTGCCCAACAAGTGCCTGGCCGATTACGTGGCCCCGATCGGGATCCCGGACTATGTCGGTGGCTTCGCAGTCACCGCCGGCCTCGGCGCAACCGAGCAAATCATGAAATTCAAGGCCGACCTCGATGACTACAGCGCGATTCTGTTGGAGTCGGTGGCCGACCGGCTCGCCGAGGCGTTCGCCGAGCGGATGCATGAGAAGGTCCGCAAGGAGCTATGGGGGTACGCGCCCGACGAGAAACTGGACAACATCGGTCTGATCAAAGAGCAGTACGACGGGATTCGTCCAGCTCCCGGTTACCCGGCATGTCCTGACCACACCGAGAAGCAGACCCTGTGGGAGCTGCTGGACGTGCATGCTCAGACCGGCATCGAGCTCACCGACTCGATGGCGATGTGGCCTGGGGCCGCTGTCAGCGGCTGGTACCTGTCTCACCCGCAATCGCAGTACTTCGTGGTCGGTCGAGTTGCTCAGGATCAGGTGGCCGACTACGCCCGCCGCAAGGGCTGGACCATGGCCGAAGCCGAGCGCTGGCTCTCCTCGAACCTGTCCTACGAGCCGGAGAGCTGAACCGCGCCCCTAGCCTCAATCTGTGGACGACTCCGCTGCTGCGCGCCACCGGGAGGCACGCTGGCTGCGTTGCGGCCGCTCAACAGGCCACCAGCCTGCCTTCGCAACCGACGCCTTGCCATCGCACACTCCCAGTGCCGCTCGCTACGCGGCTCGTCCACGGATCGAAGCTTAGAAGTCCTCGTCGAAGTCGACTGAGCCGGTGACACCTACCTGGTAGGCCGAGACCCGGCGCTCGAAGAAATCNGACAGCTCCTGGACGTCCTGCAGTTCCATAAAGGCCAGCGGGTTGGCTGAGCCATAGATGGTCGATAAACCGAGGCGTTCCATCCGGCGGTCGGCGACGAACTCCAGGTAAGCGCGCATATCGGCGGTCGACAGACCCGCGACACCATGGCCGAGGAGGTCTTCGGCGAACTGCGCTTCGGCGTCGACGCCCTCGATCAGCATCTCGCGGACCTTGGCCGCGAGGTCGTCGTCCCACAAGTCCGGTTCTTCGGCACGAGCGGTGTCGACCACGTCGAAAGCGAAGGCCATGTGCATCGACTCGTCACGGAACACCCAGTTGGTGCCCGATGCCAAGCCGTTGAGCAGCCCGCGTGAGCGCAGGAAGTAGACATAGGCGAAGGCGCCGTAGAAGAAGAGCCCTTCGATCACCGCGGCGAAGCAGATCAGGTTGAGCAGGAAGGCTTTGCGGTCTTCTCGAGTCTTGAGCTCGCGTACCTCGAAGAGGGAATCGATCCACTTGAAGCAGAAGTCGGCCTTGTGCTTGATCGAGGGGATGTTCTCGACGGCCGCGAACGCCTCGTAGCGCTCCTGCTCGTCGGGAACGTAGGTGTCGAGCAGGTTCAGATAGAACTGGACATGTACGGCCTCCTCGAAGAGCTGGCGGCTGAGGTAGAGCCGCCCTTCGGGTGAGTTGACATGCTGGTAGAGGTTGAGCACGAGGTTGTTCGCCACGATGGTGTCGCCGGTGGCGAAGAAGGCAACCAGGCGGCTGATCAGGTGGCGCTCGGCCGGGGTCATCTTCGCGAGATCCTTGAGATCGGTGTGCAGGTCCACCTCCTCGACGTGCCAGGTGTTCTTGATGGCGTCCTTGTAACGCTCGAAGAAATGCGGATAGCGCATCGGTCGCAAAGTGAGATCCAGGCCGGGGTCGAGCAACATCTTGTGATCGGTGGTGATGGTCATCAGTAGGTCCGTTCTAGGAATTCAGGGTTCCAGGAGAGGTCAGGAAAGGGCGATTACTGGCAGGCTTCACAGGCTTCGGGGTTCTCCAGTGAGCAAGCCAGTGCCTCCTCGTCGGAGTAGACCGTGGTGGCAGGTGCCGAGGCCGGTGTTGCCGCCGACCCCGTGAGTGTTGCGGTCGTGGTGCTCGCGGTGGTGGTAGTCGCCTGCTGGATGCGGGTCGCCGGGCGGGAGCGCAGGTAGTAGGTCGTCTTGAGTCCCTGCTGCCAGGCATAGCGATACATCGAGGAGAGCTTCCCGATGGTCGGCCCAGCCATGAACAGGTTCAGTGACTGGCTCTGATCCAGGTACGGTGACCGGGCCGCGGCCAGATCGATCAGCGCCCGCTGCGGTAGCTCCCAAGCAGTCCGGTAGAGCACGCGCAGGTCCGCGGGGATGGCCTCGATCGCTTGGATGGAGCCCTCGGCCTGCTTGATCTGCTCGCGGATCTCAGAGGTCCACAAACCGCGCACCTTCAGCTCGCGCGCCAGCGCGGTGTTGACCTGAAGGAACTCTCCGGAGAGCGTCTCGCGTTTGAACAGGTTGGATACCTGTGGCTCGATGCACTCATAACAACCCGCGATAGAGGCGATCGTCGCGGTCGGCGCGATGGCCAACAGCAGTGAGTTGCGCAGGCCGGTCTCGGCCACGCGCTCACGCAGCGCCGCCCAACGCTCGCTTTGGGTCGGGGCTACGTTCCACAGATCAGGCTGAAGCTGTCCCCGGGCCACGCGGGTGTCGGCGAAGGACGGGTGGGCGCCGTGCTGCTCGGCAAGGTCGGCCGAGACCTCCAGAGCGGTCAGGTAGATCTCTTCTTGAATTCGCGTCGAGAGCTCTAGCGCCTCGGGNGAATCGAAAGGCAGTCCGAGAGCGAAGAAGACGTCCTGCAGACCCATCAGGCCCAGGCCCACCGGACGCCAGCGCGGGTTCGAGCGAGCCGACTCCTCGCTCGGGTAGTAGTTGATGTCGACAACCCGGTCCAGCAGGGGCAGCGCCGTTCGTACGGTCTCGCGTAGCCGCTCCCAGTCCATCCCCTCGGCAGTGACGTGCTGGCCGAGGTTGATCGATCCGAGGTTGCACACCGCGGTCTCGGCGTCGGAGGAGACCTCGATGATCTCGGTGCAGAGGTTGGACAGGTGAACCACCGGGGCGCCTGGCCCGATGTTGTCGTCGGTGACCTGGTTGCAGGTCCGGTTGGAGGCGTCCTTGAACGTCATCCAGCCGTTGCCGGTCTGCGCGAGGGTGCGCATCATCTTCGCATACAGGTCGCGCGCCTTGAGGGTGCGAACGACCCGGCCCTCTGTCTCTGCAGCGCGGTAGGCGTGATCGAACGCCGCACCCCAGAGGTCCGGCAGCTCGGGTGCGACGTCCGGATCGATCAGACTCCAGTCCTCATCTGCCTCGACCCGACGCATGAACTCGTCGGGAATCCAGTTGGCCAGGTTGAGATTGTGGGTGCGCCGGGCGTCCTCACCGGTGTTGTCGCGCAACTCGAGGAACTCCTCGATATCAGGGTGCCAGGATTCCAGGTAGACACACGCCGCGCCCTTGCGCCGGCCACCCTGGTTCACCGCGGCCACCGAAGCGTCCAAGGTATTCAGGAAGGGCACGATGCCGTTGGAAGCTCCGTTGGTGCCCCGGATCAGCGCGCCGCGGCCCCGGACCCGGGAGAACGAGATGCCGATGCCGCCGGCGAACTTCGAGAGCTTCGCGATCTGGGCGTAACGGGAGTAGATCGAGTCCAGCTCGTCGACTGGTGAGTCCACCAGATAGCACGAGGACATCTGCGAGTGCCTGGTGCCGGAGTTGAACAGTGTCGGGCTGGACGGCAGGTAGGCCAGCGAAGAGAGCAGGCGGTAGAACTCGATCGCCTCGGCAGTCGACTGAGCCAACCCGCAGGCGACCCGCATCAGGAAGTACTGCGGCGTCTCGATCACCTGGCGAGCGATGGGATGACGTAGTAGGTAACGGTCATAGACGGTGCGCAACCCGAAGTACTCGAACCGACGGTCGGCGCCGGTGTCGATGGCGAAGTCGAGCTTGCGGGCGTTGTCCTTGACGAACTTCGCGGTCTCGTCTCCGATCAGTCCCTCGGCGTGGCCCAGGGAGATCGACTGGCTGAACGAGGCCACGCTCTGGTTGCGGACCTCCTTGTCGATGTAGCCGGCCAACAATCTCGCCGCGAGCTTGGAGTACTCCGGCTCCTCCCCGATCATCTCCGCGGCGGTCTGGATCGACAGCCGGTCCAGTTCGGCGGTGGTGGCGCCGTCGTAGAGCCCGGAGATGGTGCGGGTGGCTACCCGCATCGGGTCGACATCGGACAGGTCGTCGCAGACCCGATCGACGGCGCGGACGATCTTGGTGACGTCGACCGGCTCGGTGTCGCCGTTGCGCTTGCGCACCTGCATCGTGGTGCGGGACTGGATGGGCATGGATACGTCGGTGACCGTCATGTCTCTCTCCTCGCGAGATCGGTCCTGAAAGATCCGAAATCGCGTGGGTGACGGTGCAGAGGTGGCCGGGGAAGGAGTCCACCAGTGCCGTCAGCCTTCCCACGAGGCCTCGGACCGCCGCACCCGGTGGGTGCGGCGCGCTGGCAGGTCTTCGGACTCGTGGGCATCAATCGCTCCTACTGGCCGTCGCTTCCCAGACCTTCACAGGTCCAGTGCTGTGTGACGGCGTTCGTTCCCACTCACCGCTGCGGGGCAGTCCCGGACTCACACCGGGTTCCCTCTTGCCTCTCCTGTCCAGGACAGGAGAACCAGCTGCTTAGCCACCATATGTAGAGGAGGGCCTGGACTCTGGGACCACATCTAGTGTCGGCGTGTTGCTGCGAACGCGAGGTTTTAAGGTGGTTGATCGCACGGTTCATCGCATGGAGTTCTCCGGAGGGCATCCTGACTACCAACTTTTCAGATGTTTTCGCAGGTCAGACACCTGATGGAGAGGACCTGCTGCCCAAGGCCGTGCTGTGGGACATGGACGGCACCCTGGTGGACACCGAGCCCTATTGGTACGCCGCGGAGGCGGAGCTGGTTGCCGCCCACGGTGGCCTCTGGACACCGGCCGATGCCTTGGGTCTGGTTGGCAACAGCCTGCATTACGCCGCCAGGCAGTTGCATCACCGCGGGGAGTGGACCTGCCGGTCGAGCAGATCATGGAGCAGGTGCTGGACGGCGTCCTTGCGCGGATCCGCGAGCATGTGCCGTGGTCACCGGGCGCGTTGGACCTGATCGCGGACCTGGCCGATCACGGCGTTCCTCAGGGCTTGGTGACCAATTCCTACCTCAGCTTCGCCGAGCCGATGCTCGCCGAGTTACCGGCCGGAGCCTTCGGGGCAGTGGTGACCGGCGATCGGGTGGACAACCTGAAGCCGCACCCCCAGCCGTACCTGCTTGCCTGTGAGCTCCTGGGCGTTGAGCCCGCCCGCGCGGTGGCTATCGAGGATTCCAATACCGGAGCCACCTCGGCCGAGGTGGCAGGCTGTGTGGTCCTGGTCGTCGAGAGTCACGTCGCTGTCTCACCGGGGAGCGCCGGATCTTCGCCGAGTCACTCCCTCCACCGCGGCTGCGCTCTATCAGCAGTTAGGTGTCGGCAGCTTGTAGGTTTGCCGCATGTCCAGTTCGTCCGCCCGTCGCCCGGGGCTTTCCGCGTCGGAAGCCTGGTCGGTGTGGACGTGTTCGTTTCCACGAGCTGGATCTTCATCGCGGTGTTGTTGTCGATCGCCCTGTCGGACACCGTCGAGAGAGCGCAACCTGGGCTCGGCAACTTGAAGTACCTCGGCAGCGTCGCCTTCGTGATCCTCTTCTACCTGTCCGTGCTGTTGCACGAGATCTCCCATGCGGTGATGGCCAAGCGCTTCGGATTCNGGGTCCGCTCGATGGTGTTGTCGTTCTTCGGCGCGGCAACCGAGTTACAAGGCGAGTTCAAACGACCCCGTGAGGAATTCTGGGTCGCGATCGTCGGGCCGGTCACCTCGTTGCTCGTCGGCGCGGCATGCATCCCGCTGGCGATCCTCGCCCCGGAAGGCTTGCTCCAACTGGCAGCCACCGGGCTGGCAGGCACCAATATCTTCGTGGGTCTGCTCAACCTGGTACCTGGGCTGCCTTTCGACGGGGGTCAAGTGCTCCGGTCCGGGATCTGGGCTGCCAGCGGTGATCAGCATCGCTCCACGGTGATCGCGGGCTGGTGCGGCCGGGTGATTGCGGTGATATTGGGCACCGCGCCCGTCTGGTTGAGGCTCCTGGGTTACCAGCTCTCCACCTTCAACCTCGTGCTGCTGCCTGTGCTGGCGCTCTTCCTCTGGACAGCGGCCTCCTCCTCGATCATGTCGGCCTCGATCCGGATGCGACTGCCGAACTTGCGGGCCCGCGAGTTGGCCCGCCGAGTTGTTCAGCTACCCGCGGATCTGGCCGTCAGCGAAGCCGTAGGGCGAGCCCAGGTCGCAGGTGCCGGCGGGATCGTGACCGTCGACACCGCCGGCCGGCCTCTGGGGATCGTGGTGGAGCAGGCGCTGAATGCGGTCCCGGACGAGCGCCGGCCGTGGACGACGATCTCGATGGTGTCACGCACCCTCGAGCCCGGACTGTCCTTGGCGGCGGATCTGGAGGGTGAGACCTTGATCCGGGCCATGCAGGCCACCCCCGCCACCGAGTACTTGCTCACCGAGACCGATGGCGCGATCTTCGGAGTGCTCACCACCGCGGACGTGGACCGGGCTTTCGCGGCGACTCGATGAGCCATCGACCCCACCCGTAGAATCCGCCCGTGCCCAACCTCCCCGCCGACTCACCAACCAGTTCACCGACCGACTCCCAGGCTGATTCATGGTCCGGTGTCCACCGAGGCCCACTCCGTCCCGGGGAGTGGGTGCGACTGACGGACTCCAAGGGACGCCGGCACAACTTCTGTCTCGAGGCCGGCAAGCGATTCTTCAGCAATCGCGGCCACATCGACCACGACGATCTGATCGGCCGCGACGAAGGGTTCTCCGTCACATCTTCAGCAGGCGGCGACTATCTGGTGTTTCGGCCGCTGTTGTCGGAGTTCGTCGTCTCGATGCCGCGGGGCGCGGCTGTGGTCTACCCCAAGGACGCAGCCCAGATCGTTGCGATGGCCGATGTCTTTCCCGGTGCTCGCGTGGTCGAGGCGGGAGTGGGATCGGGAGCACTGACCTGCTCACTGTTGCGCGCCATCGGCCCCGATGGCCGGCTTTTCTCCTATGAACGCCGCGAGGAGTTCGCCGAGGTCGCCCGCCGCAACGTCACCCAGTTCTTCGGCGGCGAGCATCCGGCGTGGTCCCTGACAGTGGGGGATCTGGCCGAATCGTTGAGCCAGACCGATGTCGACCGGGTGATCCTCGACATGCTCGCCCCTTGGGAGTGTGTCGAGGCAGTGGCCACCGCATTGGCTCCTGGCGGCATCGTGTGCGCCTATGTCGCCACCACCACGCAACTGGGCCGTACAGTCGAGACACTGCGCGCCCACGGCGGCTTCACCGAGCCGCAGCCCTGGGAGACCTTGGTCCGCGATTGGCATGTCGAGGGTCTGGCTGTGCGACCCAGTCACAAGATGAACGGCCACACCGGGTTCTTGGTCACGGCCCGCAGGATGGCTCCTGGTCAGAATGCTCCACGCAAGAAGCGGCGACCAGCTCCGGGCGCATACGGCGTCGACTACCAAGGACCCCGGCCCGCTGATTTGTCCGAGTTGGCTGCCGATGAACCTTTCGACGAATGATCCGGCACGGCTACCGGTCATCGCTGGATGATCGCTAGGTCACATCTTGAACACGGCGCCGCTTAGGCCTGAATCCGCTCGACTCCGCAGGTAGGTTGGATTTCAGTGTGAGTGTGTCGAGTGATCGGAGGTGGCCATGACGACGTCAGACGAATCCGGCCGTGCAGGCAGGCGACTGCCTGAGGAACTCCAGATGCAGGTTGCGTTTCTCGAAGACGAGGTAACCGAGTTGCGTCGCCGTTTGGCCGAAGGACCGAGCACCGCTCGCGGTCTGGACGCCCGGCTGGCCGACACCGAACGCTCGTTGGCAGCGGTCACCGCGCAGAACGAGCGGCTGGCGCAGACATTGCGCGAAGCGCGCGACCAGATCATGACGTTGAAGGAGGAGGTCGACCGGCTCGCCCAGCCTCCCGCCGGGTTCGGCACCTTCCTGGGGCGCAACGAGGACGACTCCATCGACGTGTTCACCGGTGGCCGCAAGCTCCGGGTTAACGTCTCACCTTCGGTCGATCTGGACGGGCTCCAGAAGGGCCAGGAGGTCATGCTCAACGAGGCTCTCAACGTGGTCGCTGCGTTGGAGTTCGAGCAGCTCGGTGAGGTCGTGATGCTCAAGGAGATCCTTGCTGACGGCCAGCGGGTGCTGGTGATCGCCAACGCCGACGAGGAGCGAGTCGTGCGCTTGGCCGAGCCGCTGCACGACGAGCGGCTGCGGGCTGGGGATTCACTGCTGCTCGATACCCGCTCTGGCTATGTATACGAGAAGGTGCCCAAGTCCGAGGTCGAGGAGCTCGTGCTCGAAGAGGTCCCTGACATCGACTACGCCCAGATCGGCGGTCTCAAGGGCCAGATCGAGGCGATCCGTGACGCCGTCGAGTTGCCGTACCTGCACCCGGAGCTGTTCACCGAGCACCAGCTCAAACCACCCAAAGGCGTGCTGCTCTATGGCCCACCTGGGTGCGGCAAGACCCTGATCGCCAAGGCGGTCGCGAACTCCCTGGCCAAGAAGGTGGCAGCCAAGACCGGGCAAGAAGGAAAGTCGTACTTCCTCAACATCAAAGGCCCCGAGCTGCTGAACAAGTACGTGNGGGAGACCGAGCGGCACATCCGACTGGTGTTCCAGCGTGCTCGGGAGAAGGCCAGCGAGGGCACGCCGGTCATCGTGTTCTTCGACGAGATGGACTCGTTGTTCCGCACCNGGGGCTCGNGGGTGTCCTCCGATGTGGAGAACACGATCGTGCCGCAGCTGCTCAGCGAGATCGACGGAGTCGAGACGCTGGAGAACGTCTTGGTGATCGGTGCCTCCAACCGCGAGGACATGATCGACCCCGCGATCCTGCGACCTGGCCGACTCGACGTGAAGATCAAGATCGAGCGCCCTGACGCGGAATCCGCCCGTGACATCTTCACCAAGTACCTCATCACCGAGCTTCCGTTGCACGCCGACGACTTGGCCGAGTTCGGTGGGGACCGCCAGGCTTGTGTCGAGGGCATGATCCAGGCAGCCGTCGAGCGGATGTACTCCGAGAGCGAGGAAAACCGCTTCCTGGAGGTCACCTACGCGAATGGTGACAAAGAGGTCATGTACTTCAAGGACTTCAACTCCGGGGCGATGATCGAGAACATCGTGGACCGCGCCAAGAAGATGGCTATCAAGGATTTCCTCGACAACGACCAGAAGGGTCTGCGTATCAATCACCTGCTGCAGGCCTGTGTGGATGAGTTCAAGGAAAACGAGGATCTGCCGAACACCACCAACCCCGACGACTGGGCGCGGATCTCCGGCAAGAAGGGCGAGCGAATCGTCTTCATCCGTACGCTCATCACCGGCAAGCAGGGCACCGAACCAGGCCGCTCCATCGACACGGTCAGCAACACCGGTCAATATTTGTAGGGGAACCAGGGGGCGGTTGACTCCCCGCCTGCCTCGCGCAGGGGTCACAATGTGAAGATGTCGGCCGACCAAGCAGCACCACGGCGTGGCATGGTGCCCCGGCGGCCCGCTTTCGCAGGGGCACTGCTCGGAGTGCTGTTCTGGTGGCAGTCCCGANCCCCCACGCTGATTCCACGGCCCTGGGTCACCCAGGTCCTGGTCAGCGCGGTGTGTCTGGCGATCGGATACCTGGTGGGAATCCTGNCTGGGATGGGGGTCAGGTGGCTCCTCGATCGGTGGAAGCACCTTCCTCGTCCAGGTGCGAGGAAGTGGTGGTGGATCGGCCTGGCGTCGCTGAGCCTGGTCGTGGTCGTCGTTGGCGGACCCGTATGGCTGCACTGGCAGAACGACCAGCGCACGCTGATGGGGATGCCTCTGCTCTCGTGGTGGCAGATGGTGTTCTCGGTGGTGTTGTCGCTGCTGCTCGGAAGCCTGCTTGTGGTCGCCGGACGCCTGGTCGGCGGCGGAGTGCGTCGGCTGCACCGACTGGTCGCCCGTCACGTCCCGAGCTCGCAAGCCGCGGTCCCGGTCACGGCCGTGAGTCTGGTGATCGCAGTCGGGTTCCTCGGGGTCGCCGGTTTCACCGGTCTGGGCGTCGTCGTGCGTTCGGTGTACGGGCCAGACAATGACACCACTGAGGAAGGCATCACCGTGCCGACTTCGCCCGCGGTGTCAGGCAGCGCCGAGTCGCTGGTGCCGTGGGAGACGCTGGGCCGCACCGGCCGAACCTTCGTCGCAACCGCGACAACCCGCGAGCAGCTCGTGGAGTTCCACGGGCCAGAGTCACACCCCGTCGATCCCGTGCGGGTCTACGTCGGCGTCGACACTGCCCCCACCCTGCAAGCCCGCGCCGAACTCGCCGTTCGAGAACTCGAACGCACAGGCGGCTTCGACCGCGAGGTGCTGGTGGTATGGGTTCCGACCGGCACGGGCTGGATGATCTCTGAGTCCGCTGAGGCCATCGAACAGCTCTACAACGGCAACACTGCGATCGTGGCCATCCAGTACGCCTACCTGCCGAGCCTGTTCTCGGTCTTCTTGGACCCCGGCCTTGCGGCACAAGCCGGACCGGTGCTCTTCGACGCGATCGAGGAACGATGGCTGCAGCTCCCGTCCGACCGTCGTCCCAAACTGCTCACGTTCGGCAAGAGCCTCGGCGTGTCCGGCGTCGAGGCCCCCTTCGCAGCCAAGGATGCGGTCTCGTCGGTGGCAAATCTGGTCACCCGCACCGACGGTGCACTGATCGTGGGCGCCCAGCACAGCGACAAGATCCACTCCCAGCTCACCAACGGCCGCGATCCCGGCTCACCTGTCTGGCAGCCGGTTTTCGACGGCGGCCATGCCGTGAGATTCGTGGGTCGCGACCCGACCCAACCCGACCTCGGCGAGGATTGGCCCGCGCCGCGGGTGGTCTACCTGCAGCATCCCTCCGATCCGGTGCCGTTCTGGGGGATCAGCGCCCTGTGGCGGCCGCCGGAGTGGATGGACCAACCGCGTGGCTACGACGTACCCAGCGCCGCCCGCTGGTTCCCGATCGTCTCCGGCGTCCAAGCCCTCGCCGACCAGATACATCAACTCAGCGCACCTCCCGGCTTCGGGCACGACTACGGGACCGAGTACACCCTCGGCTGGTCGAAAGTCGCGCCACCTGCCGGGTGGACCGACCCCGACACCGAACGACTGGAACGCTTCCTCAACCACGGCGACGAGTCGGAGGAGTAGAGACCGACGGCGGTATCGGGCTCAGCCGAGGTACCCCAGGGAACTCAGCAGCGCCCGGGTATCGGGCACGAAGGGCCAACTCGGGTCGCGCAGGCGCTGGGCCAGGTCGGCCAGGGTGATCCAGTCACCCCAGACGACCTCGCGGTCGGCGAAAGTGATCGGACCGTCCCAAATCGTCTCGTAGACGAACTCGACGACCCTGGTCTGCTCGTCGGCGTAGACCGACTTGCCCAGCGACGCCAACCGGGCCGGAGTGAAGCCGAGCTCCTCGGCAACCTCACGGGCTGCCGACTCAGCAGGATCTTCGCCGTAGCGGAGGATGCCACCGGCGGCGACATCGAAGTGCGAGGGCGCCCAGTCCTTGTCGGCTGCGCGCTGATGCAGGTAGATCAGGCCGGCGCTGTTGCGGACCAGGACGGCCGTAGCGGCATGGTGCAGGTTCTGGGCGCGAACCTGTCGCCGGGGAGCAGACCCTGCGAGCTCGCCGGCTTCGTCGACCAGCCATACGTCTTCATCGCGCACGGGTCCAGCGTAGGCTCACCTTTGTGAGTGTGCGCAGAGTCGTCGGTACTGAAACGGAGTTCGGGATCTCCGTCCAGGGCCAGCCGACCGCCAATCCGATGGTGGCGTCCTCGCAAGTGGTCAATGCGTACGCCTCCTCGACGTTGCGGGCTCGACGCGCCCGCTGGGACTTCGAGGAGGAGTCACCACTGCGCGATGCCCGCGGGTTCGACATGTCACGCGAAGTGGCCGATGCGAGCCAGCTCACCGATGAGGACCTGGGGCTGGCCAATGTGATTCTCACCAATGGTGCGCGACTCTATGTCGACCATGCCCACCCGGAGTACTCCACACCGGAGGTCACCAACCCACTCGACGCCGTCCTGTACGACAAGGCGGGCGAGGAGGTGATGCTCGATGCTTGCAGATTCGCTGCGGCAGTGCCGGGCGCGACCCCGATCGTGCTCTACAAGAACAACACCGACAACAAGGGCGCCTCCTACGGCGCTCATGAGAACTACCTGATGCAGCGGAGCACCCCGTTCCCCGACATCGTCAAACACCTCACACCGTTCTTCGTGACCAGGCAGGTTTTCGCGGGCGCGGGACGAGTAGGGATCGGTCAGGACGGGCGCCAGCACGGTTTTCAGATCAGCCAGCGGTCGGACTACTTCGAGGTCGAAGTCGGGCTGGAGACCACTCTCAAGCGCCCGATCATCAACACCCGCGACGAGCCGCACGCGGATCCGGAACGCTACCGGCGCCTGCATGTGATCATCGGTGACGCGAACCTCGCCGAGATCCCCACCTATCTCAAGGTGGGCACCACGTCCCTGGTTCTGGCGATGATCGAGGACGGCTTCATCGAGGCCGATCTCGGCATTGAGCATCCTGTCAAGGCACTCCGCACGATCAGCCACGATCCGACGCTCCAACACCGGATCACGATGACCGATGGCCGTGAGCTCACCGCTGTGCAACTGCAGCTGGAGTACCTGGACCTGGCCAAGAAGTATGTCGAGGATCGCTTGGGAGTTGACGCCGACGACCAGACCGTCGATGTGCTGGTGCGCTGGGAATCGGTGCTGACCCGGTTGGAGACCGACCCGATGTCGCTGGCCACCGAGCTCGACTGGGTCGCCAAGTTGAAGCTGCTCAACCAGTATCGCGACCGCGATGGACTGGACTGGGACGACGCCAAGCTGCACCTCATCGATCTGCAGTACTCCGACATCCGCCCGGACAAGGGCCTGTATCACCGGTTGGTGAAACTCGGGAAGATGCAACGCCTGTTGACCGATGAACAGGTCAGCGCCGCGGTACACGACCCACCGACCGACACCAGGGCCTACTTCCGCGGACGTTGTCTGGAGAAGTACGCCGACAAGATCGCGGCAGCCTCCTGGGACTCGGTGATCTTCGACCTACCCGGACATGAGTCTCTGCAGCGCGTGCCCACCATCGATCCGCTCCGCGGTAGCAAGTCCCATGTCGGCGCGCTTCTTGACGCCAGCGACACTGCTGAGGAGCTTTTTCAGGCGCTGACCCGCTGATCGGCTAGGTTTGAGGCATGGCACAGGAGCAGAAGCAGCCAAAGAAATCCGGCAGCGCCGAAGAACAGGTCGAGGCAACCGATCAGTCCGAGGTCGCCGAGCGCAAGGAGCAGCTCGACGAGGACATCGATGCGATCCTCGACGAGATCGACGAGGTGCTGGAGAGCAACGCCGAGGACTTCGTGAAGTCGTTCATCCAAAAGGGCGGCGAATGAGCGGCCCCACCTTGTCCTCTGCGTTCTTGACCCCTGGCAATTCCTCCTTCGCAGACTTCCTGTCTGCTCAAGCGCCGGAGTTGCTGCCGTCGGGACGTGTCTTGGCCGCTGACATCTCCGCAGCCGACCTGGCGCCACATGCGACCACGATCGTGGCGGCGACGTTCGCCTCCGGCGTGGTGATGGCCGGTGACCGCCGAGCCACGATGGGCAACATCATCGCCCAACGCGACATCCAGAAGGTCTTCCCGGCCGACGAGTACTCTGCGGTCGGTATCGCCGGCACGGCAGGTCTGGCGGTCGAACTGGTTCGGCTCTTCCAGACCGAACTGGAGCACTACGAGAAGATCGAGGGCAGCACGCTGTCGATGGACGGCAAGGCGAACCGGCTGGCGGCCCTGATCCGCGGGAACCTCGCGATGGCGATGCAGGGTCTGGCGGTCGTGCCCCTGTTCGCCGGCTACGACCTCGACCGCGAGACCGGCAGGATCTTCTCCTACGACGTGACCGGCGGGCGCTACGAAGAGACCGCCTTCCACTCGGTGGGCTCAGGTTCGCTTTTCGCCCGAGGGTCGCTGAAGAAGCTCTATCGGGACGGTNTTTCAGCCGAGGAGTGCGTGACCGCCGTAGTACAGGCACTGTACGACGCCGCCGACGACGACTCGGCGACCGGCGGTCCCGATGTCAGCCGACGAATCTTCCCGGTGGTTGCGGTGATCACCGCCGACGGCTACAACCGGATGCCCGACGACGAGGTGGCAACGGTCGCCGACCGAGTCATCGCCGCCCGACTGCAGCGTCCGGACGGCCCGGCTGCGGCGCTGACCTGACCCGACCTGAGTTGACCTGAAAGGACACGCGACTCCCCATGAGCATGCCGTTCTATGTTTCGCCCGAGCAGTTGATGAAGGATCGGGCCGACTTCGCGCGCAAGGGGATCGCCCGGGGTCGCTCGGTCGCCGTGCTGCAGTACGACGACGGGGTTCTTTTCGTCTCGGAGAACCCCTCTCAAGCCCTGCACAAGGTCAGTGAGATCTATGACCGGATCGCATTCGCCGCCGTGGGCCGCTACAACGAGTTCGAAAACCTACGCATCGCCGGGGTGCGGCTTGCGGACATGCGCGGTTATGCCTACGACCGCCGCGACGTCACCGGGCGGGGACTGGCCAACGTACGCGCAGACTCTCGGCACGATCTTCTCCAGCGGAGGGGAGAAGCCGTACGAGGTCGAGATCGTGGTCGCTGAGATCGGCGACGAAGCAGCCGACGATCAAATCTACCGGCTCACCTATGACGGGCAGGTCTACGACGAGCACGACTTCGTGGTGATCGGCGGGGACACCGAGCAAGTCTCGAACCACATCAAGGAGCGGTACCAAAACGGCGCCGATCTCCCGAGGCTCTGCAGCTGGCGGTCGCGGCGTTGGGTAGCACCGACGACGGCGAGCCTCGCCGGATCGCAGCGACCAATTGGAGGTTGCAATCCTGGATCGGACCCGCAGCCAGGTCCGCAAGTTCAAGCGGATTCCGGTGGCGACGCTCACCGAGTATCTAAGCTGATGTCATGGACCGCCGGATCTTCGGAATCGAGAACGAGTACGGCGTCACTTGCACGTTCCGGGGCCAGCGTCGGCTGAGCCCCGACGAGGTGGCCCGCTACCTGTTCCGCAAGGTGGTTTCGTGGGGTCGCTCCTCCAACGTCTTCCTCCGCAACGGCGCCCGGCTCTATCTGGACGTGGGTAGCCATCCGGAGTATGCGACGCCGGAATGTGACGACATCGTCGATCTGGTGACCCACGACAAAGCGGGCGAACGAGTGCTGGAGGGATTGCTCGTCGATGCCGAGCAGCGTCTGCATGCCGAGGGCATCGCCGGAGATGTCTACTTGTTCAAGAACAACACCGACTCCGCAGGCAACTCCTACGGTTGCCATGAGAACTATTTGGTCGGCCGGCAAGGCGAGTTCAGCAAGCTCGCCGACGTTCTCATCCCGTTTCTGGTGACCCGCCAGATCATCGTCGGTGCGGGCAAGGTGATCCAGACCNCCCGTGGCGCGATGTACTCGGTCAGCCAACGCGCCGAGCACATCTGGGAGGGTGTCTCCAGCGCCACCACCCGCAGCCGCCCGATCATCAACACACGTGACGAGCCGCATGCGGATGCCGAGCGCTACCGGCGGCTGCATGTGATCGTGGGCGACTCCAACATGTCCGAGACCACCACCATGCTCAAGGTGGCCTCGTGTGATCTGGTCCTGCGCATGATCGAGGAGGGCGTGGTGATGCGCGACCTCACCATGGAGAACCCGATCCGGGCGATCCGGGAGATCTCTCACGATATGAGCGCCCGCCGCAAGGTCAGGCTCGCCAACGGCCGGGAGGCCAGTGCGTTGGAGATCCAGCAGGAGTACCTGACCCGGGCGCGCGATTTCGTGGATCGGCGTGAGTTGGCGACACCCCTGATCGAGCGGGCGCTGGATCTGTGGGAGCGCGGCCTCAAAGCAGTCGAATCCGGTGACCTCGGCCTGGTCGAGCGCGAGATCGACTGGGTGATCAAGTGGAAGTTGATCGAGCGCTACCGCAGCCAACACGGGCTGCCACTGAGTCACCCGCGGATCGCGCAACTCGATCTGGCCTACCACGACATCCATCGCAAGCGCGGCCTCTACTACATGCTGGAACGGCGTGGAGCGGTTGCCCGAGTCACCAACGACCTGGCGATCTTCGAGGCCAAGACCAAGCCTCCGCAGACCACCCGCGCCCGACTGCGCGGGNAGTTCATCAAGCGGGCCCAAGAGCGGCGCCGTGACTTCACCGTCGACTGGGTGCACCTGAAGCTGAACGATCAGGCGCAACGCACGGTGCTGTGTAAAGATCCCTTCCGCGCCTACGACGAGCGCGTTCACAAGCTGATCGAGGGCATGTGAGCCTGGCTGGTCACCACCAGACCGGTAGGGTTTGTTCTTGCATCACTCCACTCTTTGCACCGCACCCACATAGAACCTGAGGTGAACTCGTGCGCAAGCACATCGCTGCTCTCGCCGTCCTCCCGCTGCTTTTGCTGACCGCGGCCTGCGGCAACGACGAGGTCGACGTGCCCGAGGGCTCCACACCCGGGGTCGAGGTCACTGGAGAACTGGGCGAACTTCCCGCAGTGACCGCAAGTGAGGTGTCGGTGGACTCACCGATCACCAACGAGACGATCAAGGGCGACGGCCCCACGGTCGATCTCGCCAAGGGCGCACTGGTCCACCTCTCGGTGTTCAGCGGCGTCGACGGCAAGGAGATCGGCAGCACCGTCGATGCAAACCGCCCCGAGCAGGTCAACTCCGCGAGCCCTGAGCCGATCAAGGGGCTGTGGGACGCGCTGAACGGATTGAACCGGGGCAGCAGGGTCGTGCTGACCACCGATGCCACCGAGGCCGTGGGCGCCGAAGTCGTGAAAAATTGGGGCCTGGAGGAAGGCAACACGATCATCGTGATCACCGACATCATGTCGGTCGCGCCCAGCGATTCACTGGATGGGCCTGAAGGCGCGGCGAAGCCCGCCGAGACGGGATTGCCCAAGATCGTGGAGAAGGACGGCAAGGTCACCGGTCTGGACTGGAGCGATGTCGGCGCCAAGCCGAAGGAGTTGCAGGTCGTCACCCTGATCGAGGGCACCGGGCCGGCGGTCGAATCCGGTCGTTTGGGCACGTTCAACTACTTCGGCAAGGTTTGGAAGGCCAAGAAGCCCTTCGACGAGTCCTACCCAAGGNAGCCGGCGACGTTCCCGGTCGGCATCGGGGGCCTCATTCCAGCTTGGGACGAGGGCTTGGTGGGAGTAAAGCAAGGCAGTCGGCTGATGATCATCGCGCCACCGGACACCGCCTACGGCGCCCAGGGTGGCGGCGACAGCATCCCGCCCGACTCGACGCTCGTCTTCGTCATCGACGTGCTCGGCGTCGACGCTTGAGAAGTTCCGTTGATAGAACGAATGCCCCTATCAACGGTAGCTCTGGCGGGAGGCTGCGTGCCTGGGCTCGCATCACGGCGTACGATGACAGCGAATCGTCAACCGCGAGTTAGGCACACACATGGGCTCTTTGGGACCGACCGAGATCATCTTGATCCTGCTCGTCCTGGTTCTGCTGTTCGGGGCTAAGAAACTTCCCGAGCTAGCACGAGGCAGTGGCCGCGCGCTGAGGATCTTCAAGGCAGAGACCAAAGGTCTGCTCGACGACGACGATCAACCAGCGCCGCCCCGCCGCCGGCGCCCCAGGCGATCGAGCCGTCCCGGACCGTCGAAGCGACCCCGCTCGAGGAGCAGCAGCCCAAGCCCGACACCCACAACTGACCTTCGTCGGAGCATTCAGTGGCATTCGGCGCGGGAGTAGTGCGCCTGTTCGGCTTGTTCCGGGCGAATCCGAACGGTGATATCGGAGCCGGTGGGCGGATGGCGCTCGCGGACCATCTGCGAGAGTTACGCGCCCGGATCCTGAGGTCGGTCGCGGTCATCGTGATAGCGCTGATCGTGGCGTTGTTCTTCTACGACCAGCTCGTGGATCTCATTACCGATCCCTACTTCACCGCGCAGGAATCTCTCCAGGGCAAGGTCGACACCACTCCGGTAATCGGGGGCGGCCCGGGCAACTCGCTGATGCTGCAGCTGAAGTTGTGTGCTCTGGCCGCAGTCGTGGTGACCTGTCCGTACTGGCTCTACCAGATCTGGGCGTTCATCGTCCCCGGACTGCATTCGCACGAGAAGAAGTGGACCCGAATCTTCGTCGCAGTTGCCGGACCGCTGTTCGTGGTGGGCGTCCTGGTCGGCTACTACGTGTTGCCCAAGNGGCTTGACGTGCTGATCGGGTTCACGCCCAATCGGTTCACCCACCTGTTGGAGTTCGACGAATACTTCTCGTTCTTCACCCGGATGCTGCTGATCTTCGGAGTCAGCTTCCAGATCCCGCTGTTCGTGGTGATGCTCAATCTCGTCGGGGTGCTTCCGGCCAACCGGATCGGAGAGTATCGGGCCTGGATCATCCTGGGCATCTTCGTCTTCGCCGCGGTCGCCACCCCCAGCACCGATCCCTTCTCGATGCTGATGCTGGGGATCCCGATGACGTTGCTCTTCTTCGCTTCCGAAATCATCGCCAGATTCACCGACCGGCGACGGCGAAAGCACGCCGGTGATCCCCCGATGACGACGAGGCCACACCCTACGAAGCGCTTTGAGCCATGCCCCGCGATATCGCCTTCCTGACCAACCCCAGCGCAGGCAAGGGCCGTGGCGCTCGCCGGGCTGCAGAGGCGGTCCCGTATCTGCGCGCTGCCGGCATGCGAGTACGAGAGTTGCGGGCCGGCTCCCCAGCAGAGCTGAGCGACCTCGGCCGGGCGGCACTGGCCGACGGCGCAGAGGCGGTAGTGGTCTGCGGCGGTGACGGCATGGCGCATCTGGGGATCCAGCTCGTAGCCGGGACCCGGACTCCGCTCGGACTCATCCCGGCCGGCACCGGGAACGATGTCGCACGGTATCTGGAACTGCCGCGCGCCAACGCGCTGGCTGCCGCGGAGGTGATAGCCCGGTGGTCGGTCCGCAGCATCGACCTGGCGCGCAGCCAGAACCGCTGGTATGCCACTGTGCTTGCCGCGGGATTCGACGCGAAGGTCAACGTGCGGGCGAATCGGATGTCGTGGCCGCATGGCCAGATGCGCTACAACCTCGCCACGCTCGCCGAACTACGCACCTTCCGACCGATTCCGTACACCCTGGATCTGGATGGGGAGATCCTCAACACGCCGGCGATGCTGGTCGCGGTGGGCAACGGCCCTCTTACGGGGGCGGCATGAGGATCTGCGAGGGCGCCCGACTCGACGACGGTCTCCTGCATGTGGTGATTATCAAGCCTATGTCGAAACTCGACCTGGTCCGGACCTTCCCCAAACTGTTCCAAGGCACCCACGTCACCCACCCGCAGTACGAACACCACGCGGTGCGTCAGGTCACGATCGCCGCACCTGACATCGTCGCCTATGCCGACGGCGAGCGCTTCGGCGCGTTGCCACTGACCATCGAGGCCGTACCACAGGCCTTGCAGGTACTGTCCGGTTCATGAGCACCCCGTCGGAGCGATACGCGAAGTTCCGGCGAGATCAGCAGTCGCCGGTGTTCGCTGACTTCGCCGGCTTGTACGACTTCGAGCTCGACGACTTCCAGATCCGCGCCTGCACTGAACTGGAGGCAGGTAGGNGAGTACTCGTTGCCGCACCGACCGGGTCGGGCAAGACCCTGGTGNGGGAGTTCGCAGTCCACCTGGCGTTGTCGCAAGGCCGGAAGTGCTTCTACACCACGCCGATCAAGGCGCTGTCGAACCAGAAGTTCGCCGACCTGACCAAGCGCTACGGCCCCGACCAGGTAGGGCTGCTCACCGGGGACAGCACCGTCAACGGCGAGGCACCGATCGTGGTGATGACCACCGAGGTGTTGCGGAACATGCTGTATGCCGGCAGCGCCACCTTGACCGGGCTGGGCTTCGTCGTGATGGACGAAGTGCACTACTTGGCGGATCGGTTCCGCGGGCCGGTCTGGGAGGAAGTCATCATCCACCTCCCGGAGTCGGTCTCGGTGGTCTCGCTGTCGGCCACAGTGAGCAATGCCGAAGAGTTCGGCGAGTGGCTTTCGACGGTGAGAGGAGAGACCACCACGATCGTCGAGGAGCGTCGGCCGGTCCCGCTCTTCCAGCATGTCCTGGTCGGGCGCCGGCTATTGGATCTCTTCGCCGACCCCGAACAAAACGGCGCCGGTCAAGGCAGTGCCGAGGCACTGGTCAACCCGGACCTGATGAAGATCGCCCGTGACGACTGGGCATCCAAACGAATGCGGGACCATCGCACTCCCAAAGGGCGGGCAGGGGCACGCGGGCAACGGCCACCGCGGCGGGCGTGGATCCCCAGCAGGTTCGAGGTGGTCGATCGGCTGGACCGGGACGGCTTACTCCCGGCGATCTACTTCATCTTCAGCCGGATCGGTTGCGACGCGGCGGTACAGCAGTGCCTGAACGCCAACCTGCGGTTGACCTCACCCGCTGAGCGCGACCGGATCCGCGCCTACGTCGAGGAGCGTTGCCGGCATCTGCCCGACGAGGACCTTCGGGTGCTGGGTTACTACGACTTCCTCGAGGGGCTCACCCGTGGCGTCGCCGCTCACCACGCCGGAATGCTGCCGACCTTCAAGTCATGTGTCGAGGAGCTCTTCGAACAGGGTCTGTGCCGGGTCGTGTTCGCCACGGAGACCCTGGCGCTGGGCATCAACATGCCGGCACGCAGCGTGGTGATCGAGAGGCTGGTCAAGTGGAACGGCGAGACCCATGCCGACATCTCGCCGNGGGAGTACACCCAGCTCACCGGCCGCGCCGGGCGGCGTGGCATCGACGTGGAGGGCCACGGCGTCGTGTTGTGGCAGCAAGGCATGGACCCTCGGCAGATCGCGGGGCTGGCCTCGACTCGTACCTATCCGTTGAAGTCGTCGTTCCGCCCCTCGTACAACATGGCGGTCAACCTCGTCCATCAGGTCGGCCGCGGCCGCGCCCGTCAACTTCTGGAGTCCTCGTTTGCCCAGTTCCAGGCCGACAAGGCGGTGGTGGGGCTCGCCCGGCAGCAACGCAAAGCCAAGGAGGCACTGGACGGTTACGCCGAGGCGGCGAACTGTCATCTCGGCGACTTCCTGGAATACGCGGGACTGCGACGGCAACTCAAGGACATCGAGAACACCGCCGCCAGGTCACGGCGCCATGACCTGCGCACCGAGACCATCGAGTCACTGGACAAACTCAAGCCCGGCGACGTGATCGACGTGCCGGTGGGACGTTATGCCGGGTTCGCGGTCATCATCGATCCAGGGATATCTTCCGATCGCGACGGTCCTCGACCGTATGTGCTCACGATTAACAGGCATGCCCGGCGGCTCTCTATGGTCGACTTCAACGTGCCGGTGCAGGCATTGACCCGGATCAAGGTTCCGCGTCAGTTCAACGGCCGCAACCCCCAGATGCGGCGTGACCTGGCCAATACGCTGCGGCTGCGCACCCGCGATCTGCCCTCAGCCGATGCGCGCCGCAAGTCGCCGATCGATCCCGGTGTCGAAGCCGAGATCGATCGCCTGCGCCGGGCGATCAAGCAGCACCCCTGCCATGGTTGCCCCGACCGTGAGGATCACGCCCGTTGGGCCGAGCGCTACGTGAAACTCGACCGGGACACCGCGACACTGCAACGTCGTATCGAACAGCGCACCAATACGATCGCCCGCCAGTTCGACCGGGTCTGCGAGGTATTGACCAGCCTTGGCTACCTGGACGGGGACACGGTCACGACCGAAGGACAGCGCCTGATACGGATCTACACCGATCTCGACCTGGTCGCTGCCGAGGGCCTGCGTCAGGGCCTGTGGGAAGGCCTGTCCGCCCAAGAGCTGGCTGGCTGCCTCTCAGCTCTGGTTTATGAGTCCCGGCGCGCCGACGACGCAAGCGCACCTAAGCTGCCTCGCGGAGCTGTCACCGAGGTACTGGGCCGCACCGTCAAGCTCTGGGCCCGATTGGAGAGCCTGGAGCAAGACCACCGGGTCGACTTCCTGCGTGAGCCGGATCTGGGGTTCGCGTGGGCCGCCTACCTGTGGGCCGGTGGCACCGAACTGGAGCAGGTGCTGGACGAGAGCGACCTGGCCGCCGGGGATTTCGTGCGCTGGGTCAAGCAGCTCATCGACCTGACCGAGCAGATCGCCGATGCGGCCGGGCCGGGCGCGCTGCGCGGCATCGCCCGCAATACTGCCGCCCTCCTGCGGCGAGGAATCATCGAGTACTGAGCCACCAGCCCGCAACGCTGGCAACTTGGGCCGCCCAGACGCGATTCGCGTGGTTCGAGGCCCGAGTTGCCAGCGATCCGGGTCGACTATCTGTTCAAAGTATTGACCAGCCGTGCGCAGGTCGACTCCAGGTCGAGCCGCCTGGCTAGTTCGGCGAGCGCCTCTGGTGCCACCGGAGTGCGCGGCAGGACCAGCGCGTCGTCCCCGGGCAAGTCGAGGTCGGTAGCGACCTCACACACCTTCGGCGCAACCGCGAGATAGTCAACGGCATCCAGCAGCTTGCGCCGCGGCCCGGGCGCGAGTTGGGAAGTGGGGTCGGCGGCGGCCTGCAACAACGTAGGGATGTCGGGGTAGCTGGCCAGCAGCCCCGCCGCGGTCTTCTCACCCACGCCAGGCACTCCCGGGAGCCCGTCGGAGGTGTCACCGCGTAGAGCAGCGAAGTCGGCGTACTGCGCGGCACTGACGCCATACTTGGCGCGCACCACCTCGTCGGTGACCCGCTCGTGCTTGGCCACCCCGCGCGCGACGTACAGCACCCGGACTTCGCGGGCATCATCGATCACCTGGAAGAGATCGCGATCGCCAGTCACCACGTCGGTGGGCATGGTGGCCCGGTAGGCCAGGGTGCCGATGACGTCATCGGCCTCGTACCCGTCGGCACCGACCACCGCGATCCCGAAGGCAGCCAGGACCTCCAGGATCAACGGCACCTGGACTTCCAGCGGGTCAGGCACCTCTTCGACGTCGGGAGCGCCGGGCACGACTTCCTCCACCCGGTGCGCCTTGTACGACGGAATCAGGTCGACCCGCCACTGGGGACGCCAGTCGTTGTCCCAGCAACACGCCAGGTGAGTCGGCCGATACTCCGACACCAGCGTATTGATGAACGAGAGCAGCCCGCGAACCGCGTTGACCGGAGTTCCGTCTGCGGCGTGGAAGTTGTCCGGGACTCCGTAGAAGGCGCGGAAGTACAGCGAAGCGGTGTCGAGCAGCATCATCCGCGAAGACGGAACAGTCATGCCGCCCAATCCTTCCATAGGTCTTCCATGCCGCTTGTATCTCAGCCGGTTGCCAGGTTGGGCAGCTAGTGTTTCTCCCGTGGAAGATCTGGACCAGCGCATACTCCGACTCCTGGCAGCCGACGGTCGGATGTCGTTCACCGACCTGGGCAAGGCGACCGGGCTGTCGACGTCCGCGGTGCATCAGCGCGTGAAGCGTTTGGAGACCCGCGGCCTGATCAAGGGATACGGCGCCACGGTCGACTACGAACAGATCGGGAAGCCACTGACCGCGTTCGTCTCGATCCGGCCGATCGATCCCTCGCAACCCGACGACTCACCCGAGCGCGTCTCCGGAATCAGCGAGATCGAGTCGTGCTGGTCGGTGGCCGGCGACGAGTCCTACATCCTCAAGGTGCGGGTGGGTACTCCCGCCGACTTGGAGAATCTGCTGGCGCGAATCCGAGCAGCCGCCAACGTCTCGACACGCACCACGATCGTGCTGTCGACGGCGTACGAGAACCGGCCCGTCGGTTAGCAAGCACTAGTAACGCCTCCGACTACACCAGGAGTTTCTGCTGCTCGGAGACGATCCGGGACGCCTTGGCCCGAGCCTCGGCCTCGCTCAGGTCGACACCGGCATGCTGGCTCCACCAGCGCTGACCGGACTCGGGCAAGCTGTGGATCGGGTCGTAGTACTCATAGGTCCTGGTGAGCGCCTCGGGATCATCGGCTTCGATCGAGGTGCGGTAGTTCTTGGTCCAGTACGAGATGCCGAGTTCGGTGTCGTAGTCGGCGAGCTGGTGCACCCAGCGTTTACCGACATAAGGCACGTCACACACGATCCGCGGTGTGGCGAACCCGGGCAGGTAACCCATGATGTGGTGCTGCAGCTGCTGCGCGTCGGCGACCGAGACTCGCCAGTGCTCGGAGAACGGGATCATGTCGCACATGTAGAAGTAGTAGGGCATGATCCCGGCACCGTCGAGCAGCCGGAAACAGAGGTCGAGCAGACTGTCGGGGTCGGCGTTGACGCTGTTCAGCAGCACGCCCTGGTTGCGTACGTCGCGGACGCCGATCTCCATCATCGTGCGCGCCGCCTTGGCGACCGCCGGAGTGATGGAGTTGGCATGGTTGATGTGGGTGTGGATCGCCAGCGAAACTCCACGCTCCTGGGCGATCTGGGCGACCCGGGCCATCCCGGCGACGACGTCGTCTTGCAGCCAGTGCTGCGGCAGCCCCATCAGGGCCTTGGTCGCCAACCGGATGTCACGGATGTTGTCGATCTCCAGCAGCCGGGTCAGATAGTCCTCCAGTCGCGCCCATGGCAGGTTGGCCACGTCCCCGCCGGAAACCACAACGTCGCGCACTTGCGGGTGGCTGCGGAGGTAGGTCATCTGCTGATCGAGCCGGTCGACAGGCTTGAGCTCGAACTTGAGCTTGTCGATGACCGGGGTGGAGTTGCCGACCAGATCCATCCGGGTGCAGTGTCCGCAGTACTGCGGACAGGTGGGCAGCAGCTCGGCCAGCACTTTGGTGGGGTAGCGGTGGGTCAGACCCTCGGCAACCCACATGTCATGCTCGTGTAGCGAGTCGCGAGTGGCGTGCGGGTGGCTGGGCCAGTCGGTGCGACGATCGGAGAACACCGGCAGCATGTAGCGCCGCACCGGATCGGCGTACAACGCCTCGGTGAGCGAGCCGGGACCGCGTGGCGTCTCCTGGGCCATCATCGTGTTGAGCATCTGCGGCGGCACCAGCATCGACATGGTGGCGCGTTCGGCCTGGTCACGTTCCAGGTCCGCGTAGAACTCCTCAGCGACCAGGTCACCGAACAACTCACGGAGTTGGCGGACGTTCTTGACGCAATGTGCGCGCTGCCACTGGGCATCGGACCACTGCTCGGCGGTCACCTCGGACCAGCCGGGAAAGCGTGTCCAGTCGGGCTCGACGAGCTCGACACTCTGATAGGCGTACGGCTGCCCAGTGAGTGTGCCAGAGAGTGTCTCGATGAGTGTGCCGCTGCTCATTGCTCCTCCTTGTCATCTCTGTCAGAGTGGACAAAGAATATTTTTGTATCCTGCATTATGAACAGTAAGACTTACTGCAATAGTATGAGTCTACAGGAGGACAAACGGAAGTGAAGCTCTTGAGCGACACAGTTGACGACCCAACCGGTCTACACCGCGTTCTCAAGCCGGTCGGCGTGCTTCCTCAGGCAGCTGAGCGTTTGGACACCGACAGTCGGCTGCGACCCTCCGAGGTCAAGATCCGGGTCGAGCGCCTCAACCTGGACGCTGCCTCCTTCCGGCAACTCGCCGACAAGCATCACGGTGACGGACACGCCGTGCGCAAGGAGGTCTTGGAGATCATCGGCACCCGAGGAAAGATGCACAATCCCGTCACCGGATCGGGAGGCATGCTGATCGGTACGGTCGAGGAAGTGGGGAGCAGTNCACCGCTGGCCGCACTGCTGGGACTACAGGTCGGTGATCGGGTCGCCACCTTGGTATCGCTGACCTTGACACCCTTGGTCGTCACCGACGAGTTGCGCGCCTGGGACGGCCTCTCCGAGCAGGTCCCCACCGATGGCTACGCAATCCTCTTCGGTCGATCGATCGCCGCTCGGCTGCCCGAGGATCTGCCGGCCGAGCTAAGCCTGGCCGTGATGGACGTCTGTGGAGCTCCGGCCCTGACTGCCCGGGTAGTGGCCGGCTATCAAGACCCACGAGTGGTGGTGATCGGCGGTGCCGGCAAATCCGGCTCACTGTCGCTGGCCGCCGCGCGTCAAGCGGGCGCAGCCAGCACGGTCGCAGTGGTGCCTCACCAACAGGAGGCGGATCTACTGGCCCCTTCGGGGCTTGCCGACGAGATTGCGATCGCCGATGCGCGCGATCCGGTGGCGCTGCGCGAAGCCGTCGGAGTCCCTGCCGACGTCACCGTCGNNTGTGTGGACGTGCCCGGCTGCGAGAGCGGTGCCGTCCTGGTCACCGCGACCNGGGGAACCATCGTGTTCTTCTCGATGGCCACCTCATTCAGCGCAGCGGCGCTGGGAGCCGAGGGTCTGGCCGCCGATGTCACGATGCTGGTCGGCAACGGGTACGTCCCTGGACACGCCGACTACGCCTTGTCGCTGATTCGGGACAACGCAGGCGTACGAGCGCTCTTCGACGCACGGACAACGGAGACAATGGAACCGTGACTCGCACCCTGATGCGCGGTGGCTATGTCCACACGCCCGCCGATCCACACGCCACTGCATTGTGCCTCGAGGACGGCCAGGTGACCTGGACCGGCGACGACGACGCGGCGTGGCAATTCGTCGACGGCGCCGACCAGGTGATCGAGTTGCAGGGTCGGCTGGTCACTCCGGCTTTCGTGGATGCACATGCGCATCTGGCCCAGACCGGACTGTCAGCGCTCGGTGTGGATCTCGCCGATGCGGCCTCCGCCGCCGAGACACTCGACCTGATCGCGCTCTACGCCCGTAGCTGCACCCTCCCGGTGATCCTCGGGCACGGCTGGGACGAGAGCACCTGGCCGGATGCCGCCGGTTTCGACGGCGACGCGCTCGCTCGGGTCACCGGGGGCAAGCCTGCTTACATCACCCGGGTCGACATGCACTCGGCCCTCGTCACCGGACTCGCCGGCCGGCACGGGCGGGTGGAGCGCGACGATCACCATGCCGTACGCGCAGCCCTAGCAACCCACCTGACACCAGGAATGCGTCAGGAAGCATTGCGCACCGCGCTTGCTGCTGCCGCAGCCCGCGGAATCGGAATCGTTCACGAACTCGGCGCCCCGCACATCAACCCGGCAACCGACNTTCGCGCTGCTCGAAGCGCTCCGCATCGAGGGCGGTTACCCCGAACGATTCGTTACTGGGGAGTACCGATGTCGNATGAGGCCGTAGCACTGGGTTGCCAGGGCGCTGCCGGCGATCTCTGCGTGGACGGCGCCATCGGATCCCACACCGCCGCATTGCATGCCCCCTATACCGACGATGCCGCAACCGACGGATACCTGTACCTGGACGCCGAGCAGATCACCGCGCATGTCGTGGCCTGCACCCAGGCCGGTCTGCAGGCCGGTTTTCATGTGATCGGTGATCGTGCCGCCGCTGCGGTGACCGACGGGTTCCGTCGCGCCGCCGAGCAGATCGGCATCCCGGCATTGGTGATGGCCCGACACCGCCTCGAGCACGCCGAGATGCTGGACCCGAATCAAGTCGAGTTGCTGGGCTCTTACGGGGTGACCGCCAGCGTGCAGCCTATGTTCGATGCGCTCTGGGGCGGCCCGGACGGCCTGTATCGAAAGCGTCTGGGTGGGCGCGCAGCCGGAATGAACGCGTTCGCGTCCATGAACCGGGCGGGGATGGCTCTGGCATTCGGTTCGGACAGCCCGGTTACCCCTTTCGATCCCTGGGGCGCGATCAGAGCCGCTGCCTGGCACCACAACCCCGACGAGCGGCTCACGGTCCGCGCCGCCTTCAACGCCCATACCCGTGGCGGCTGGCGAGCTGCCGGGCACGACGAGGGCGGGGTCATCGCTGTCGGGGCTCCCGCCACCATCGCTGTCTTCGATGTGCCTGGCGATCTGATGGTGCAAACACCCGACAGCCGGGTGGCTGCCTGGTCGACCGATGTGCGCGCGGGCGTACCGCACCTGCCCAGCGTGCATCCCGATCAGCCACTGCCCTCCTGCGTCCTCACCCTGGTGGACGGGCAGGTCGTCTACGAGAAGCAGGGGTTCTGCGATGAGCGCGAGGAGCCCGGCGTGGTCGGCGGAAGGTACGCGCCGGCAGGCGTGTGCCGGAGTGAGGCACCGCAGGACGAATCGAAAGTGGGTACTGCGATGACCAAACCAGCCCCACTGCTCGACCTGGATCCCCAGACGGTACGACGAGCCCGCTCCCTGGCCCGCAGGGCAGGCCGCCCAATCGTCGACCTGGCCAAGAGGCACACCACCGTCTCGGTCGAGCGCGCCACACTGCGCCTGGCCGGACTGCAGGGCGCCGATACCGAGGGCACCNCCTGGGTGAACCGGCTCACCGATGCCGCGCGCGCCGATGTCGGGCTGGAGCACGGCATCACGCTGCCGGTGTGGGACGCGCTGGCGCGCGGCGAGGCCGCGGACCTGGCGATACTCGCACAAAAGGCGGCTGCGGGATCGGTACGGTTCCGCATCCCCGAAGGCAAGGACGCCACTACGGCACGGCGCCTGGCGACCCGCCAGGTGAGCGCCGGGATCCGCGCCATCGACGCCCGTAGACGCGAGCGAGACAGGTTGATCAAACGGCATGGTGATCCCGCGCAAACACCGTGGATCTACCTGATCGTGGCAACCGGCGACATCTATGAGGACATTCCCCAAGCCCGGACTGCGGCCCGGGAAGGCGCCGATATCATCGCGGTCATCCGGAGCACCGGGCAGTCGCTGCTGGACTTCGTACCCGAGGGGGCCACCCGAGAGGGCTTTGCCGGCACGTACGCCACCAGAGAGAACTTCCGGCTGATGCGGGCCGCGTTGGACGAGTCCAGCAAGGAACTGGGCCGGTACGTCCGGCTCACCAACTACGCCTCAGGCCTGTGCATGCCCGAGATCGCGACGCTGGCCGGGCTAGAGCGATTGGACATGATGCTCAACGACTCGATGTACGGCATCCTGTTCCGCGATATCAACCCGATCCGGACCTTCGTGGACCAACGGTTCAGCCGCCAGATCCATGCCAGAGCGGGAATCATCATCAATACCGGCGAGGACAACTACCTGACCACCACAGACGCGGTCGAGGCCGCGCACACGGTCACCGTCAGCCAGTTGCTGAACGAGTATTTCGCCAAGGAGGCGGGCCTGGAGGACTGGCAGCTCGGACTCGGACACGCCTTCGAGATCAACCCCGAGTTGCCTGACTCCTTCCGGCTCGAGCTGGCTCACGCCCTACTGGCACGCGAGCTGTTCCCCAAAGCGCCGTTGAAATGGATGCCCCCGACCCGGCACATGACCGGAGACGTGTTCCGTGGTTACCTGCTGGACGCATTCTTCAATCTCGCCGGCGTGCTGACCGGCCAGGGCATCTTGCTGGTCGGGATGATGACCGAGGCCGTGGTCACCCCGTGGCTGTCCGACCGCGACCTGGCCCTGCAGAACGTCCGTTACGTACTGGATGCCGCAGGCGGGCTGCGTGAGGACTTCAAACCATCCCCGGACGGTTTCATCGCCACACGCGCCCGCCAGGTGCTGGCCGAATCCATCGAGCTGCTGGACGAGATCGTCGACGACGGGCTGCTCAATGCGATCGCGGACGGCACCTTCGGGTTGATGCGCCGCCCCGCTGACGGGNGACGTGGACTGGACGGGGTCGCCCGCAAGGCTCCCGATTACTTCAACCCCGCCACCGATCTGCTGGAAGGGGAGTGCTGTCATGACCTCACTGAATCGGTCATGCTCAGCGCCCTCCTCCGGGCCTCGCTCCGCTCGTGTCCTCAGGAGGGGATCGCATGACCGTGCTGTCTTGGCCATGCTCAGCGCCCTCCTTCCGGGCCTCGCTTCGCTCGTGTCCTCAGGAGGGGATCGCATGACCTCTGTCCGCCCGTACGGGGACACCACCGGCGACGGCATGGTGCAGGTCTCGTTCACCTTGCCGCTGTCCTCGGAGGACGGGCGCTCCAAGCTCGCAGAAGGCGCCGCTCTGCAACTGGCCAACAAGATGGGCATCGACCCGGCGCTTGTCGTGCACAGCAAGGCGATGGGACCGGACTTCACCTTCTTCATCGTCTACGGCCGCGTCAACCACCTCGTCGACGTAGATCAGGTCGAGGTCGTCGAGCGCGACTTCGACCTGTTGACGCCCAAAGAGATCAACCTTGCGGTGAAGAAGCGATTGCATCGCCGCCTGACGGTCGTCGGGGCCTGCATCGGCACCGACGCGCACACCGTCGGGATCGACGCGATCCTCAACATCAAAGGATTCGCGGGAGAGAAGGGGCTGGAGTACTACCGAGAGCTCCGGGTGGTCAACCTCGGCGCCCAGGTATCCGTCCCAGCCTTGGTGGAGGCCGCCCAGGCAGAGAACGCCGATGCGGTGCTGGTGTCCCAGGTGGTCACCCAGCGTGATGCCCACCTGCACAACACTCGTGAGCTCACCGCTGCCTTCCGGGAGGCCTATCCCAGCGACAAGCGGCCGTTGCTCGTAGTGGGCGGTCCTCGGTTCGACGAGTCGATGGCCGCCGATCTGGGCGTCGACCGTATTTTCGGTCGCGGTACCACTCCTGGAGAAGTCGCGTCCTATCTCGTCCACGCCATCGCCGGCGATCACAGGAGGGCATCATGACCGGAGTCATGCCAGGCGTCACTGTCACCCATCGGCGTTATGTGCCGTACTCCCATGCCCACTACGCGGGCAACCTGGTCGACGGTGCGTACTCGTTGGGCCTGTTCGGCGATGTCGCCACCGAGCTATGCATCCGCACCGACGGCGACGAGGGCCTGTTCGCCTCCTACAGCGACGTCCAGTTCTGTGCCCCCATCCATGCCGGCGACATCCTGGAGATCACAGCCGAGCTGATGCGCGCAGGCACCCGATCGCGCGAAATCTCCTTTGTGGCAAGGGTTGTCGGTCGTGGGACTCCGGAGCAAGGCACATCTGCGGCCGCGATCNTTGACGACCCGATCATCGCCACCACCGCAACCGGAACCGTTGTCGTTCCCCTCGCTGAGGAAGAACGACAACAGGTTCCGGCGTGTCGTGA
The DNA here is from genome assembly GCA_013693815.1 of Nocardioidaceae bacterium. GTDB lineage: Bacteria > Actinomycetota > Actinomycetes > Propionibacteriales > Nocardioidaceae > SSC3. The sequence continues at coordinate 2,041,528 of CP059259.1, read as the reverse complement.
AAGACACGCCGGGGAGCCCAAAATCATCCAAAACACTGCGCGCCGAGGCCGGCTCTTTGACCTGCAGGTTCTCAAAATCCGCAGGTCAGGGCCACGTTGACAACCAGGGTCCCGACGCAGCAAATTTCCTCTGTCCCGCCCGTAAAGCCGTCCTGTGACTGGGGACGCGCGATACCGCCGCCTTGCGCCAAAGGCGATCCGGTGCAGCAGCCCAGTGACTGATTCCGACAGTGGTGGGGCCATGATGAGAGTCCGTGGCCCAGTAGACAACGGCTCTGATCGCCACCTCCAGTGGCGGCAGCGTCGGTCCGAAGGGTGGCGGACTCTTCTCATCTCCTGAGAGGTCCCACGCATAGGGCGAGCCTCTTGCGCATCAGCCCCCATCCGCGAAACAGCTAACGGCCTTGTAGCTTTGACGACGTGTCCAGCCTGTCGCTTCGCAACTGCGTCCTCGGCAGGCTCACTCGTAGCTGCTGCCGGTGGCCTCACCGCATTGGCGTTCCCGCCCTACGATCTGGCTTGGCTGNCTCCCACTGGCCTGNCGGCGCTGGCGGTCGCGACCTATCGCGTACGCCCGTGGCAGGGCTTCTGGCTCGGTATTGTCTTCGGCTTCGTGTTCCTGGTGGTCCTGATGCCCTGGCTCACCGTGGTGGGTGTCGATGCCTGGCTGGGGTTGAGCCTGATCGAGGCGTTGTTCTACGGCCTGCTCGGGTGGGGGCTGGCGCGGATATCACGACTGGCGTGGTGGCCGTTGTGGTCGGCATGCCTGTGGGTCGGGGTCGAGTTGCTACGCGGTCTGATCCCTTGGGGCGGGTTCAACTGGGGACGGCTGGCGTTTGCCAGCACCGACCTCCCGGTCGGCCAGGCTGTCGCCTATATCGGTGCTCCTGGGCTCTCCTTCCTGCTGGCCTTTGCCGGCGGACTGCTGGCCTGGGCGGTGCTACGCGCCAACAACCCAGGCGAGGACACAGCGGAGAACGCCGGTAAGCACGGCAAGAACACTGGCACCGACAGCGGCCGGCGCCGGGCAGCTGTCGACGCGCTCACCAGCCTCGCCGCAGCCGTCGCTGTGTTCTTGTTGCCGGGGCTGGTCCCTACCTGGTCAACGGGCGGGCAGGACGAGGAGAAGCTCACCATTGCCGTCGTGCAGGGCAATGTCCCGGGAAGCGGTCTGAACCCGTTTGCAGAGCGGCGCGCTGTACTCAACAACCACGTCCGAGCCACCCACCAGCTTGCCGCCGATGTGCGCGCCGGGCGGGTGGCCNACCCCGACCTCGTGCTGTGGCCGGAGAACTCCACCGACATCGATCCATTCAAGGATCCGACCGTGATGGCCGACATCAGCGCCGCGGTCACCGACATCGGCGTACCCACGTTGGTGGGGGCAATGGTGGGTGGCCCTGGACCGATCGATGTGGAGAACCAGGGCATTGTCTGGATGCCCGCAAGCGAGACCTCGGCGGGAGGACCGGGACAGTCGTACTCGAAGATGCATCCGGTGCCGTTCGGTGAGTACATTCCCATGCGCAAGTTCTTGGCCCAACACATCAAGCGCCTCGACGAGATCCCTCGTGACATGGTGGCGGGCACTCGCCCGGGATTGCTCTCGATGGCCGGCGTTCCCGTCGGGGACGTGATCTGCTTCGAGGTGATCTACGACGATCTGGTTCGCACGGTCGTCGATCAGGGCGCTGAGCTGTTGGTGGTACAGACCAACAACGCGACCTACATGGGGACCGGCCAAGTCGACCAGCAGTTCCAGGTATCTCGTCTGCGCGCCCGCGAGACAGGACGTTACGTAGCCGTCGCCGCCACCAATGGGATCTCCGCCATCGTCAATCCGGACGGCGAGGCGATCGCATCGGCTCCGAAGAAGACCACCACGGTCTTGGTCGAGGAGGTACGGCGGCTGAGGGGAATCACACCGTCGGTCGGACTCGGCCGTTGGCCAGAACTCGCGCTGACCGCGGTTGCGGCGGCGGCCGTAGCGTTCACCTTCCGGAGGCGGACCACACCGGCCGAGCGTGACGCTCTCGCTAGCGTGAACTCTTCTTGAGAGATCCCGCCGATAGGGCGAAGCCTGCTATCGGCGCGACCTCTTGGCGTTCGCCTTGTGCAGGTGAGCGGGGCCGATCTCGCCGCCACGGAGCAACTCCAGGCGCTCTGCCAGGATCTCCTCGAGCTCCTTGACCGAACGGCGTTCGAGCAGCATGTCCCAGTGTGTGCGGGCCGGCTTCTCGACCTTCGGCTCCGGCGGCGCGCCATCGCGGCTGATCGCCTCGGCGCCGCAACGCGGGCACTCCCAAACCGGCGGGACCTCAGCCTCGGCGGCCATCACGATTTCGAAGTCGTGCTCGGCGGGGCAGATGTAGGCGACCCGCTGGCGTGCCGCGAACTCGATGCCACGTTCGTCCTCGAAACTTTGACCTCCGAGTCGAGCGCCTCGCAAAGTCCGCTCAGCCATGAGCAACCTCTCTGTTCTGGTGGGGATACCTACACGCTTGCAACGAACCAGGTGTCCCCAAGATTCCCGCACGTGTACCTACCAGGGTGCCCGAAAAGCCACCAGAAATCACATCGACGCGACCGATGAGCGCCTCAGAGCACCCCGGGGCCTCGTTACCGGCCTCGGCAATACCTCGCCGGGGGTCGACCTTGGCCAACAGGATCCCGCCGAGCACGAAGAAGAACATCAACGCGAAGAGCGCCGGGCGGTAGCTGTCGAAGACTTGGTGGACCACACCGAACACGAGCATGCCGAGCCAACTCGTGCCACGCTCGGCCGCTTGGTAGAGGCTGAAGTACTCCGCTTCTCGGCCTCGGGGNATCAGGAGGCTGTAGAAGGAACGCGACAGCGCTTGAGTGCCGCCCAGCACCAACCCGATTCCGGCGGCAAGGGCAAAGAAGAGGGCCAGGTTCCGCGCCGGCATGAAGTAGCCCGCGAGGATCACCAGAATCCAGATCCCCAGGCCAGACAGGATCACCCGCCGAGCTCCGAGTCGCTCTGCGACCTTGCCGAACAACAGCGCGCCCACGACTCCGATGAACTGCACCAGCAAGAAGCCCAACAGCACGGTGGACTTCTCGAACTTCAGTTGCTTCTCGCCATAGATCGACGCCGCGTAGATCACTGTCTGTATGCCGTCGTTGTAGAAGAGGTAGGCCACCAGGAAGGTCAGGGTGACCGGGTAGCGCCTCAGGTCCCTCAAGGTGGTCCATAGTTGTCCGAAGCTCTGCCGCATCAGGCCGCCACTGGCCGCGATCGGATCGATGGGCGCACGATTCCTGATGCCGCGATAAGGGATGATCGTGAATGCCGCCCACCAGATCGCCGCCGAGAGCAAACTGATCCGCACCGCCCACTCCGTACCGGAGTCACTGCCTCCCATGACCGACAGCAGTACGAAGTTGGCTGCCAGCAACAGGCCCCCGCCCAGGTAACCGCGCGCCCAGCCGCGGCTGGAGACCCGGTCGCGCTCGTCCGGGGTGGCGATGTCGACCAGGATCGCGTCGTAGACCACCAAGGAGGCACCCAGGCACAACGTGGCCAGGATCAGCAGGAAAGCACCCAGCTGCCAGTTGGTGCCGGCGACGAAGAACATCAACCCCGCAGCGATGCTGCCCGCCCAAGCGAAACGCGCCATCATCGTGGTCTTGGCTCCGGACCTGTCGGCCATGGCTCCGACGATCGGCAGGATCAGCGCGGACAGCAACGTCGCCAAGGTGACCAGGTAGAACACCAGCGAGCCAGGNGAGACGCTCACGCCGAGCACCTGTAAATCCCGGGTGCAGTCAGGTGTGTCGGAGCCGACGGCGCACCCGGCGGCCCGCTCGGCAACCGAGGTGAGGTAGGGCGCGAACAACACCGCAGCGGTCGTGGTGATGTAGGCAGAGTTGGCCCAGTCGTACCAGTACCAGGCTCGCTGCTCCCTCATCCTGGTCAATGGTGCGAGATCCGCGATGCCCTCACCCTCAGCGCTCATGGAGGCAGTATCCGCCAAGATCGGCTGGAGCGGGACGCAGCGTTGCTTCCGGATCGAGGTCATTTCGGGGAGTACCGTCGAAGCATGGATGAACTCAGTTGCCCGCAATGCCAGGCCACGATGTTCCGTCGAGAAATCGCCGGGGCGGAGTTTCATCGCTGCACTGGTTGCTCAAGTGTGTTTTTGGCCCGGTCCGAGCTCAGCGCTCTCGGCGAGGCGGAGAACGACTGGCATCTGGAGAGCGGCCCGCGCACCGAGCCACTGCCGCGGATCACCGCGGATATGCCACCCCGCCGGCTGCGCCCGCCAAGGCGCGCTCGTTCCTGGAATCACTGGCGCAGGCTTAGAGGCCCGTGGCTCTCCAAGCCCTCAGATATCGCGGAATGTCTCTATCCTGGCGCCGAGCGCGTTGAGCCGCTCGGCCAGATCCTCGTAGCCGCGGTTGATCACGTACACCGATCGGAGCACCGAGGTGCCCTTGGCCGCCAACATCGCCAGCAGAATCACCACAGCCGGGCGCAGCGCCGAGGGGCAGATGATCTCGGCGCCCGACCAGCGTGTCGGGCCTTGNATACGGACCCGGTGCGGATCCAGCAGTTGAACGTCCGCGCCGAGCTTGGTGAGCTCGATGAGGTAAATGGCCCGATTCTCATAGACCCAGTCGTGCAACAAGGTGTTGCCCTGCGCCGCGCCCGCGATCACCGCGAAGAACGGCAGGCTGTCGATATTGAGCCCAGGGAACGGCATCGGATGGATCTTGTCGATGGGNGAGTGCAGCAGTGACACCTTCGTGGTGATATCGACCAGGCGAGTATGGCCGTTGTCCGCGACGTACTCGTGCGACAGGTCGTAACGGAAGCCCATCTCGGTCAGCACCGCCAACTCGATCTCGAGGAACTCGATCGGAGCGCGCCGGATCGTGATCTCGGATTCGGTGACGATCGCGGCGGCAATCAACGACATCGCCTCGATCGGGTCCTCCGACGGCGAGTAGTCGACGTCCACGTCGATCTCGGGACGACCGCGCACGGTCAACGTCGTCGTGCCGACGCCCTCGATGGCGACGCCGAGCTTCTCCAGGAAGAAGCAGAGGTCTTGGACCATGTAGTTCGAGCTGGCATTGCGGATGACCGTGACGCCATCGTGGCGCGCCGCGGCCATCAAGGCGTTCTCCGTGACGGTGTCGCCTCGCTCGGTCAACACGATCGGCCGCTCCGGGGACACGTCCTGACTGACGCTCACCTGGTAGTTCCCNTCGGTGGCCTTGACCTCCAGGCCGAAGGGGCGCAGCGCAGCCAGGTGCGGCTCCACGGTGCGCAAGCCCAAGTCGCAGCCGCCGGCGTAGGGGAGTGCGAATTGCTCGGCGACGTGTAACAGCGGGCCGAGGAACATGATGATCGACCGGGTGCGTCGCGCTGCCTCCTCATCGATGTCGGCCAGCGTCAACTCCGCGGGCGGGGTGATCTGCAGATCGCCCTCCTCACCCAGCCAGGTAGTTTCCACCCCGATGCTGTGCAACACCTCCAGCAGCCGGTTGACCTCCTCGATCCGGGCCACCTTGCGCAAGATCGTGGTGCCGCGGTTCAGGAGAGCCGCGCACAACAGCGCGACGCCGGCGTTCTTGGAGGTCTTAACCGTGATATCGCCCGACAACCGGGTCGGACCGTGCACCCGCAGATGCGTGGGTCCCGCGCCCAAAGCGACGATCTCGGAGTCGAGCGCGTCTCCGATACGGGCCAGAGTCTCCAACGACAGATTCTGTTGACCTGCCTCGATCCGAGCGATGGCGCTCTGGCTCGATCCCAAGATGCCGGCAAGCTCACTTTGGGTAAGGCCTCGGTGCTTACGCGCGTCCCGAATGAGGGCACCGATGCGGGCGAGATAGTCGACGGTCACGAGCTGACGTTATCTCAAATATGAGATAACGCCGATATGCGGCACCACGATCGGCTCCCACGCCACGTACGATCACGCGTATGGCAAGCACGACCGCGCAGGCACAGCGACTGAGCGACCTGGTGAGGCTGCGACGGGTCCGTGACCGAATTGATCGTGACTATGCCCAGCCTCTGGACGTGGAGGCGCTCGCGCGCGGTGCGCACATGTCGGCCGGGCATCTCAGCCGCCAGTTCCGGCTCGCGTACGGCGAGTCTCCGTACTCCTACCTGATGACACGCCGCATCGAGCGCGCGATGTGGCTGCTGTCCCACGGCGATCTCAGCGTCACCGAAGTCTGCTTCGCGGTCGGCTGTCAGTCGCTCGGCAGCTTCAGCACCCGCTTCACCGAGCTGGTCGGTGTGCCACCGAGCCTCTACCGGCAGCACGCCCACGACACCGACGGCATCCCGTCGTGCGTGGCGAAACAGGTCACCAGACCGATCAGGAATCGAGAAGCGTCCNCGTCGCGCGACGCAGCTAGCGTGACGAGCATGAACGCAACCATTCACTACGCCTTCCTTCCGCACCTCGACCCGGATGCTTCAGTGGCCTTCTACCGTGACCTGATGGGCTTCGAAGTCCGCAACGACGTCGGCTACGGGGACATGCGCTGGGTCACGATGGGCGCGCCCGACCAGCCCGGGACCTCGCTCGTCCTCGAGCCGCCGTTCCCCGACCCGAGCATCTCCGAGGAGGAGCGTCGCGTCGTGCAGGAGATGATGGCCAAGGGCACCTTCGGCCGCGTCACACTGGCCAGCACCGATCTCGACGGCCTCTTCGAGAAGCTCGTCGCCGGCAACGCCGATATCGTGCAGGAGCCCACCGACCAGCCCTACGGTGTGCGCGACTGCGCCGTCCGTGACCCAGCCGGCAACCTGATCCGTATCAACGAGGTGTCCTGACTTCCATGCACACAGCCGACAGCCACGACCTGATCCGCGTCCAGGGGGCGCGGGAGAACAACCTGAAGGACGTCAGCATCGAGATCCCGAAGCGGCGGCTCACGGTGTTCACCGGCGTCTCCGGGTCGGGGAAGTCGTCGCTGGTGTTCGACACGATCGCGGCCGAGTCGCGGCGGCTGATCGACGAGACCTACTCGACGTTCGTGCAGGGGTTCATGCCGAACCTGCCGCGTCCCGACGTCGACGTGCTCGAGGGTCTGACCACCGCGATCATGGTCGACCAGGAGCGGATGGGCGCCAACGTCCGCTCCACCCTCGGCACTGTCACCGACGCCAACGCGATGCTGCGAAGCCTGTTCAGCCGGCTCGGGAAGCCCTACATCGGCGGGCCGACGGCGTTCTCCTTCAACATCCCCACCACCAAGGCCAGCGGCGTGATGACCAGCGCCACGGGGGAGAAGAAGATCGTCAAGGATGTGGTCTACCTCGGCGGGATGTGCGCGGAGTGTGAGGGCCGCGGCACCGTGTCCGACCTCGACATGAGCCAGATCGTCGATGAGTCCAAGTCGCTCGTCGACGGCGCGATCCTGGTGCCCGGCTACACCGCGGACGGCTGGATGGTCGCGGCGTTCAAGGTCGTGGTGCCGCCCGACGTGCCGATCAAGAAGTTCACCAAGGCGCAACGCGAGGACTTCCTGTACGCCGAGCCCCGCAAGGTGAAGGTCGAGAAGATCAACATCACCTACGAGGGCCTGATCCCGAAGATTCGCAAGTCGATGTTCGCCAAGGACGTCGAGTCGTTGCAGCCGCACATCCGGGCCTTCGTGGAGCGCGCGGCCGTGTTCGCCGACTGCCCGGCATGCGAGGGTACGCGCCTGAACGAGGCGGCCCGCTCGGCGAAGATCAACGGCACGAGCATCGCAGACGTCTGCGTGATGCAGATCACCGATGCCGCCGAGTGGGTGCGCTCGGTCGACGACCCGATTGTGGCGCCCTTGGTGGGGGCGCTGCTGCACCTGTTCGACTCGTTCGTCGCCATCGGCCTCGGTTACCTCTCGCTGGACCGTCCGTCCGGGACTCTGTCGGGCGGCGAGGCGCAGCGCACCAAGATGATCCGGCACCTCGGGTCGGCGCTGACCGACGTCACCTATGTCTTCGACGAGCCGACGGTCGGACTACACNCCCACGACATCGCGCGCATGAACGAGCTGCTCCTGCAGCTGCGCGACAAGGGCAACACCGTCCTGGTTGTGGAGCACAAACCCGAGACCATCGCGATCGCCGACCACGTCGTCGATCTCGGTCCGGGCGCCGGGTCCGGGNGCGGGGCCATCTGCTTCGAGGGCACCTACGACGGGCTGCGGAAATCCACGACCCTGACCGGCCGCCACCTCGACCATCGCGCCGCGTTGAAGGGCGAGATCCGCAAGGCCACGAGCGCTTTCGAAGTACGTGGGGCCTCCACGCACAATCTGCAGTCGGTCGACGTCGACATCCCGCTCGGGGTGCTCTGTGTGGTCACCGGCGTCGCAGGCTCGGGCAAGTCGTCGCTGATCCACGGCTCGGTGTCGGCATCCGACGACGTGGTCACCGTGGATCAGAGCGCGATCAGGGGCTCTCGCCGCAGCAACCCGGCTACCTATACGGGCCTGCTGGAGCCGATCCGTAAGGCGTTCGCGAAAGCCAACGGGGTCAAGCCTGCGCTGTTCAGCGCGNATCCCGAAGGCGCCTGCCCGACGTGCAACGGCAACGGCATGATCTACACCGAACTCAGCTTCATGGAGACCGTCGCGACGCCCTGCGAGGACTGCGGCGGTAAACGGTTCCAGGCAGCCGTGCTGGAGCTGCGGTTCGGCGGCCTCAACATCGCCGAGGTGCTCGACCTGCCGGTGAGCACTGCCCGGGAGTTCTTCGCCGAGGGCGAGGCCAAGACGCCCGCCGCAGTGGCGATTCTGGAACGACTGGAGGATGTGGGACTGGGTTATGTCAGCCTGGGCCAGCCGTTGACCACGCTGTCGGGAGGGGAGCGGCAGCGGCTCAAGCTCGCCGTACACATGGGCGAGAAGGGCGGCATCTATGTTCTCGACGAGCCGACCACCGGCCTGCATCTGGCCGACGTCGACAACTTGCTGCGGCTGCTCGACCACCTCGTCGACGCAGGCAAGTCGGTGATCGTGATCGAGCACCATCAAGCCGTGATGGCCCATGCCGACTGGATCATCGATCTCGGCCCCGGCGCCGGTCATGACGGAGGCCGCATCGTCTTCGAGGGCACGCCGGCAGAGCTGGTCAAGAAACCCGAGACCCTTACCGGCGAGCATCTGGCAACCTACGTTCATTCATGATCTCGCCGCTTTTGGGCTGATCTCCGCCCATGCTCTGGCGACCGGGTAGGCGTACGGTGGGGAATATCAACGGAGTTCACGGCGAGAGGAGCCGACCATGACCGGGCGCGTAGTGCACTTCGAGGTTCCCTACGACGACGGCGACCGAGCGCGAGCCTTTTACGCCGGTGTGTTCGGCTGGGATATCGCTTCGATGCCGGAGTTCGACTACCACTTCGTCCAGACCGGCCCGACCCAGGAGAACGGCATGCCCACCGAGCTGGGCTATATCGGTGGAGGCATGTTCCAGCGTCAAGACGACATCAGCCGGCCGATCATCACGATCGACGTCGATGACATGACCGCCGCTCTGGCTGCGGTCGCCGAGAACGGCGGCGCTGCGGTAGGTGAGCCCCAGCCGGTCGGTGACATGGGCGTCGCCGCGTACTTCACCGACAGCGAGGGCAACCTCATGGGACTGTGGCAAACCACCGGGCAAACCAGTGGGGCAAGCTGACCAACGGCTCATGTCATATCAAGTGCAAGTCACCTTCGACGCCCACGACCCGCGCGGACTGTCGACCTTCTGGCGCGATGTCCTCGGGTACGTACATCCCGCTCCGCCTGGCGTCGAACTGGCTCCTGACGAGGATCCGCTGGCCGCGTGGGAGGCATTTCTGGAGAAGGTCGGCGTGCCGACCGATCAGCGTATCCCAGCTNCGGCGATCGAGGACCCGACGGGGAATGGACCACGGTTGTTCTTCCAGCAGGTGCCCGAGAGCAAGGTTGCCAAGAACCGGGTGCACCTGGATGTGCGTGCGGCGCCAGGTCTGCAGGGCGAGAATCGCATGGCGGCGCTCGAAGCCGAATGCGCCCGGCTTGTCGCTTTGGGAGCCCAACGGCTGGAACGCTACGAGCCGACGCCACCGATGTCAGGCGGGTATATCGTCATGGCTGATCCTGAGGGCAACGAGTTCTGCCTCGACTGACTAGGCGATCACCTAGGCGCCTTAAGCGCACGGGTGTGTGACGCGGGCCGACGAAGCTGTCGTCGGCGCAGCGTGGCAGGCAGCGTCAGCACCAATGCAACCGATACTCCGATGACCGCACCGAGCGTGTTGGCCACAAGGTCGCGAGGGTCGGAAACTCGACCGGGGATTCCGCGTTGTGCCGTCTCGATCCCAATCGTCATTGCGAGCGACGCCAGCCCAGCCACCCACCAGCCGCCGGCTCCGAACAGGAGCAGTAGGAAGATCCCGATCGGGACGAACATGCCGACATTGAGCAGGAACTCGAGTCGGTTGTAGTCCAGCCACTCGGCGTACCCGCGTCGGTGCAGTCCGTCCAGCAACCGCGATATCAAGGCGTTGGCCGGCCCGGTGGGTTGCGGACTGAGCGTCAGCCAGCCCACGAACACCAGGTAAGCCCCGGTAACCAGGCTCAGAATCGGATGACGGTGCAACACCCGACCAGTGTGCCGGGCCGGTGGTTGACCGCCGTTCAGGTGTCGCCGGGTTCAAACCGCCGATAATCTATCTTATGTCACTTTATAGTCTGCATTGCTCCGGGTGCGGAAATACGGCGGCAAAGCGCCGCTAATCCAGCGGGTCGCGGTCGAGTACCTCGACGTAGACGATCTGGCCATCGACCACGTCGAGGATCAACATCCCCGACCACGGTGCGTCAAGCAGCACATTCCAGTGCCCTGGCCCGTACGCCCCGTCCGGCTTCGGCGCCGTGTAGAAGCTCTGGCAGAAGTCGTCACCGCAGCCGCACTCGGCGATCACGCTCAGCGTCTCAACCTGCGTTACCAACAACTCCTCGTCCTCGGCGACAAGCGCCTCACGAAGCTGCCGCGCGAAGTCAGGCCAGCGATCCACCAGTCGTGGCGATGCAGCGTCCATCGGATCAGCCGTAAGTGCGTCGTACGCCATCAGCGCCCGCGTCACCACCAGTCCCGGGTCATTCATGACCGCACCAGGGTCCGAAATGGCGGGAAATTCAACTCGCCTCGTTCTCTCGCTGGAAGCAACATCGCAGTACCGCAGACCATCTCAATCACCACCGCGCGTTCCTCGACACTCAGCGGCGGGGCTTTCATACCCTCGCTCGGTACCGCCCATTGGGGCGTGGGTTTGGTTCGCGGCATGCGATCGGGTGCAAGCTCGCCAGCCGANTTCCACACGATGTCCATGCGGAGCCCCACCGACTCCCCCAAACGCTCCAACTGCGCCACGGACGGCTGCCGGCGGCCCTTTAGGTAGTCGTCGATCAGCGCGCGCGAGACTCCGGACCGGCGCGACAGAGAAGTCTTAGTCTCTCCCGTCCGTTCCAGAATTTCGGCGACGGCTTGTGCAGCTTCCATGAATCCATGATACGTACTATTTACAGTACATACAATCAACAAGACTGTCACGCGAGCAGCGAGTCAGTGGCGGTACGCCGGTATGCTCGCGGGCCATGAGTCGAATGGCTGCGATGGGTGCTGTGCTGGTGGGGTTCGTTGTCAGCTTGACGGCCTGGCCCGCCATTGACCCCGATCCGGCAAGCGCTGCAAAGCGACGCTCATTCTCGGTGTCGCCGACGATGACGATGAACGATCCGACTCACAAGCCTGGCACGATCTCGCGACAGCTGCGGTCCTACATCAACAACACGCCGCGTGGCGCGACGATCTCGATCATGTCCTTCTACATCTCGTCCTCGATCACCTGGCCCGCGCTGCGCAAGGCCTACCAGCGCGGAGTCAATATCCGTGCCGTCCTCTACGGCGGGCCACAGGGCAAGCCGCTGACCCCGCTGTCCTGGGAAGGCGCGAAGCTGACCGAACTGATCAACCAGGGCAAGGCCAAGGGCCGCAAAGGCTCGTGGGTGGTGTGGACGAAGAACACGGCGCGGGGCAAGGACTCCCCGNAGACCGTGATGCACGCCAAGGCCTGGCAGTTCTCCCAGGTCGGCAAGACCAAGAAGGTCACGATGATCGGTTCGTACAACAACGGCGACGGACCGGACGGACGGGCATATTCGGCGATGGTCACCCTCACCGACCCGAAGCTGTACCGGGAAGTGCAGTCGGTGTTCCGTGCCTCTGCCAAGGACCGTTACCTCGGCAAGAACCCGCAGAAGCGTGCCTCCGGTAACGGCTGGGACGCCTATTTCTTCCCGTCGACACCGATCACCAAGAAGAACGACCCGGTGATGAAACGACTGCTCGCCATTCCGGGCAATTCCGACACCCAGATGACGGTCTCGATGTACTCCTGGCAGGGCCGCCGCGGCGCCTGGATCGCTGGTCGGTTGGCGACGATGGTCAAGAAAGGCGCCCAGCTGACCGTCGTGGTCGGGCCGGATGTCGCACCGTCGGTGGTCAAGACGCTGCGCAAGGCTGGCACGAAACTCGAGGACGGATGCTGGCGCACCGGACGCAAGAAGTTCCCCTACGCCTACACCCACGACAAGGAGATGACCGCGACCTGGGTGAAGAACGGCGAGCGGCACTATGCTGCCTGGCTCGGCTCGGACGACTGGGGCAACGGACCTGGTGGCTCGCTATCCGACCAGATCACCATTGGACTGTACTCGGAATGGGCCTACAACCGCCTCAACCAGCTATTGGCGCCACAGATCGCGCACAAACCGGATCGGTTCGAGCACTGCGACCCGATCTGAGCGTCGATCGTGCCGCGCGTCTGCGCCTGGTTCTCACTCGCTAGCCGGCCGGAGTTGCTCACTCAGTGACCGGTAGGACTTCGTGGTGAAGGCAAAGGCCGCGACTGCAACCATGACCAACCCGCTGAAGAAGAACACCAAGGCGATGCCGCGGGCGTCCCCNTCCCCNAGCAACCATGACCAGCGGTCCTGGCCGGCATCGGTGTCGAGGTAGGGAATGATCCAGAATTCCGCGATCGGCGCGATCAGAAACGAGGTGACCGGTGCGGCGGCGGATTCAACGGCTTGGCTGAAGCCGAACACGCGCCCTTGGCTGGCAAAGGGAACGATCCGCTGGATGGCGGTCTGCTCGGCTGCCTCGACGGCTGGGAAGAGCGCCATCCACAACCAGATACCGACCGCGTAGAGCCACCACCATTCGCGGATCGTGAAGAACGCCCCCAACACGCCCATCACCCCGATCAGCCACAAGGCCGTACGGATCGGGTTCGCGCCGAGTCCCCACTTGGCCACCGCGATTCCACCGACGATGAAACCGGTCGAGGCGACTCCGAAGACGATGCCCCACATCTCGACACTGAACAGCTCCAGGCCGTAAGGGTCCATCAGCGCCATGTAGACGCCGCCGATCAGGTTGTTGAACGTCGCGAAGACGATCAACCCGACCAGCCCCGGGGCAGCCGACAGCGCCATCAGCGCGCCGCGGACATCGACCACCGAGGCACCCTCGGCTGCCGGCTCCGGATGGTCCTCCACGATGGTGAAGGTCAGCAGATGGGCGAGCGTGACCGCGGTGAGGACGGTGGCGATGACCAAGGTCCAGCCCATCCCCAGTTGCCCGATCGCCAGGCCGCTGAAGACGCTAGTGACGATGAACGCGATGCCCTGGACGGTGCCGACCATGCCGTTGGCGTTGGCGCGGCGCTCTTCTGGGACGAGCAGCGTGACAGTCGTCGACAGCGCGATGTTACGCAGGTTCTCGGTCACCGCGCCGAACAAGATGATGCCCGCGAAAAGCCAGAACCAGGGGTTGGAGAGGTCGGAGACCGCACTGGCTCCTGCAACCCGGTACACCACACCGGCCAGCAGGAAGGCAGCCAACGTGATGGCGCCTGAGACCACCATGACCCGGTGCTTGCGATGGCGATCAACGAAGGTGCCGAACAACATCGCGAAGAAGGCCAGGAGGAGCATGTACGCTCCNCCGATGATTCCGGTCGCCAGCACCGAGCGGGTCTCGAGATAGACCCAGAAGGTCAGGCCGAACCACAGGAAGCTCGTGGTCAGGTTGGCCACAGCGGTGTTGACCAGCACCCGCCAGAAAGTGCGATCGTCGTTCGCCGATATCGCTGGCTGCTCGATCCCGGCGGGCTGATCCATATGCGGCAGCCTATGCCAGGAGCGTACGCGCTCGTGTCCTTTTCGGGCCGCAAAGTAAAGTGATCCAACAATGCCGGTCGTGTCTTGCGATTCGGTCCCCTGCTGCACTCCCGGAAGTTAAATTTGCCCATGCGTCCCTTCGTGCGCAGAACCGCGCTCCCCTCGGTCGTCCTGCTCCTCGCGGCTGGGCTTGCTCTCCTCGGAGCCCCGCTGCCTCAGCCGCTGAGCCCGTAGCCAACGACGACAGCGCCGAGACCTACCCCGGCGTACCCGTCGAGATCGGCGTGCTGGACAACGACGAAGATGCCGACGACGACACGCTGACGATCATCAGCAACACCGACCCCGGTAACGGCACTGTGGACTGCGATACCACCTGCACCTATACCTCGAACGCCGGCTACACCGGCACCGACACGTTCACCTACACGATCACCGACGGCACCGATAACGCTACCGCGACCGTGACCATCACGGTCAACAACAGGGCCCCCGTCGCGAACAACGACACCGCCAACGCCACCACAGCCGTACCCGTCGTCATCAACGTCTTGACCAACGACAGTGACCCTGATGGCCACTCCTCGCTATCACCACACCCAACCCGAGCGCGAACCACGGCACGGTCACCTGCACGGCCAGCACCTGCACCTACACCTCAGGGGCCGGCTACACCGGGCCTGATTCCTTCAGCTACGGCATCAGCGACGGACGCGGCGGCACCGACACCGCCACCGTCACGATCACCGTCAACGCGCCCCCGAACACTCCCCCGTCGCCAATAACGACACCGCCAACGCCACCACAGCCGTACCCATCGTCATCAACGTCCTGGCCAACGACACCGACGCCGACAACGACGACCTCGAGATCACCACACCCGCACCGACCGCCACCCACGGCACGGTCACCTGCACGGCCAGCACCTGCACCTACACCTCAGGGGCCGGCTACACCGGGCCTGATTCCTTCAGCTACGGCATCAGCGACGGACGCGGCGGCACCGACACCGCCACTGTCTCGATCACGGTCAACGCGCCCCCGAACACTCCCCCGGTCGCGGTCAACGACACCGCCAACGCCACCACAGCCGTACCGGTGGTCATCAACGTGCTCGCCAACGACACCGACGCCGACAACGACACCCTGACCATCACCACACCCGCACCGACCGCCACCCACGGCACGGTCACCTGCTCGGCGACGAACTGCACCTACACCTCGGATCCTGGCTACACAGGACCCGACTCCTTCACCTACGGCATCACCGACGGCAACGGCGGTAACGACACCGCCACCGTGACCATCACCGTCAACGCGCCCCCAACACTCCCCCGTGGCCAACAACGACACCGCCAACGCCACCACCGGCCTTCCGGTCGTCATCAACGTGCTCGCCAACGACACCGACGCCGACAACGACGACCTCGAGATCACCGGCAACACCGACCCCGCTAACGGCACAGTGGAGTGCACCACCACAACCTGCACCTACACCTCGGACAGCGGCTACACCGGCACCGACGAGTTCAATTACACGATCAGCGACGGCAACGGCGGCTCCGACACCGCGACCGTGACAATCACCGTTTCCGAGGTGCCGAACACCTCCCCTGTGGCCAATGACGACACTGCCAGCGCCACCACAGCCGTACCCGTCGTCATCGACGTGCTCGCCAACGACTCAGACGCCGACAGCGACACGCTGGCGATCACCACCGCGAATCCTGTCGCAGCCCATGGCACCGTCACCTGTTCGGCGACAACCTGCACCTACACGTCCGTCGCCGGGTACACAGGCACCGACGAGTTCGAGTACGCGATCACCGACGGGCGCGAAGGAACCGACACAGCCACGGTGACCATTACTGTCGCAGCACCAGAAGTACAGATCACCTCGATCACGATCGAAGGGTCCCGCACTAGCGTCAAGTGGCCTGCCACCGTCAAGATCAACGGCACAGTCAAGCCTGCCGTGGCCGGCCGGTCGGTCACCTTGATGGCCATGCCGCTGCTGACCGGTAAGTGGTCATCGGTGGGAACCGCGTTGACCAAGGCCAATGGCACTGTGACCTTCACCGTACGGCCCAGCACTTGGACCTACTACCGCTGGGACGTCGACGGCACCTCGGTGCAGTCCAAACGTCTTGACCCGGCCATCACGGTCAAGCCGGCGGTGAGTCTGAAAGCCGCTAAAAGGGCAACAAGGACGTGCTCACCGGTCGGACCACCCCGGTCCGTAAAGGCGCCACTATCAAACTTCAGCGCAAGGTCGGGTCCGGGCCATGGCGCGCGGTCGCCTCGACCAAGGCAAAGGCAGCTTCCACCGCCACCGCGATCAAGAAGGGGACGCCGTTCACTTTCAAGGTCAAGGGCGTCAAGGGCAAGAAGGTGCAGTACCGCGTCTTGTGCTCGGACTTCCGCTCAGGCCGGGTGGATGCCTACTCCCCTGCGAGAGTCATCAGACGTTAAGGCGGCAGTAGCTCACTGGCACAATGGCCACTGTGAGTTATCAAGCAACGGATTCCCGATACGACGACGCGGGCATGGTCTACAACCGGACCGGCCACAGCGGACTCAAGTTGCCAGCGCTATCGCTAGGACTGTGGCAGAACTTCGGCACCGACCGCACCGAGGAGACTCAGCGGGCAATCNTGCGACGGGCGTTCGACCGCGGCGTGACCCACTTCGATCTGGCCAACAACTATGGGCCGCCTTATGGCCGCGCCGAGGAGAATTTCGGCCGCTATCTAGCCGATGATTTCAAGCCCTACCGCGACGAGCTGATCATCTCGACCAAGGCGGGGTATGACATGTGGCCGGGGCCGTACGGTCAAGGTGGCGGTTCGCGCAAGTACGTGTTGGCCTCGCTGGATCAGTCGCTGCGTCGGATGGGCCTGGAATACGTCGACATCTTCTACAGCCATCGGTTCGACCGTGAGACGCCGGTTGAGGAGACGATGATGGCGCTCGACCACGCCGTCCGGTCCGGCAGGGCCCTGTATGCCGGCATCTCGTCCTACTCCGCCACCCGGACTCGGNAGGCGGCGGTCATCGCCCGTGAGCTGGGCACTCCGCTGCTGATCCACCAGCCGTCGTACAGCATGTTCAATCGCTGGATCGAGGATGGCCTACTCGACGAGCTCGAGGCGCAGGGCATGGGCTGCATCGTGTTCACCGCACTTGCCCAAGGCTTGTTGACCGACCGTTATCTCACCGGCGTCCTGAGCGACTCCCGGGCAGCCCGGGAGAACTCGACATTCCAAGGGCTCGACCCGATCGTGCTCGCCCGGGTACGCGCACTCAACGACATCGCCGCCGCGCGAGGCCAGAAACTCGCGCAACTGGCACTGCAATGGGCGCTACGCGACCCACGGGTCACCAGCGCGGTCATCGGTGCTTCCTCGGTGGAGCAACTCGATGTCAACCTGGACGCGTTGGCCGGGCCTCCGCTCACCGTCGAAGAACTCGGCGAGATCGACAAATACGCCGACGAGTCGGGTGTGAACCTATGGGCCGGCGTCACCGAGGACGACTGAGGTCTACCCGTGGATAAGGCTCGCCGCCCCGGTGTCACTGTGCGCACGCGGGTCGCCGAGTATGTCGACGGGCGCTGGCAATACCGAGAAGATCGTCTGGCCACCGAAGAGCCCTTGGAAATCCGGCTCGGCTGGCCTGAGTCACCTGCCCGGCGAATCGGTGTCACGATGCGCACGCCTGGTCACGACTTCGAACTCGCAGCCGGACTGCTGCATGCCGAAGGGCTCCTGGTTGGAGACCACATCCATCGAGTCGCCTATTGCACCGACGCCGACCTGACCGACGAGCAGGAGTTCAACGTCGTGACGGTCGAGCTCACCGCTCCCNCGCCGCGTCAACCCGCCGACGGTTCCAGCCGCACCCTAGTATCGACCAGCGCCTGCGGGGTATGCGGTGCCCAGAGCATCGAGGAGGTGCTCGGTCTCGCGGAGGTAGCAGCTCCCCGCGACACCTGCGACGTTGCGGCCCACAGCGTTACCGTGAGTTCAGCCGTTCTGGTCTCGCTTCCCGAGCGTCTGCGCACAGCGCAGCGGGTGTTCGAACGCACAGGGNGGCTACACGCGGCCGGGCTCTTCGAGGCTGACGGACAACTGCTGCTTGCCCGGGAGGACATCGGGCGTCACAACGCCGTCGACAAGGTGGTGGGCGCTCGTCTGCTGGCCAACCATTCTCCTGCCGTGCCGATCCTGTNNGTGTCCGGTCGGTTGGGCTTCGAAGTCGCACAGAAGGCCGCAGTGGCCGGCATCGCAGTGGTGGCCGGTATCGGCGCCCCCTCCAGCTTGGCGGTGAGCCTGGCGCAAGAGACCGGATTGACCTTGATCGGGTTCTTGTCGTCGACCCGATTCGTCATCTACGCCGGCCGCGAACGGATCACCGACTGAGCTGTCTCGCTGACCCCGGCCCGCGGCTGCCAGAGCACATGGGAGTTAGCGAGCCGAGGGGTGCACATGCGGGTCGAGCCTGGCCTCCAGCTCGTCCTCGGCTTTGGCCACCTGCAACAACCCGTACGCGCACGCTGCCAGGCATATCGTCTGAAGCGCCAACGCGAGCGGTCCGTGCGCCGGTGGCTCACCGAAGACCAGCCAGCCGAAACCAAGTGCGACAGTGATGTTGACCGTGTTCATCGACGGCATGCACACCGACAAATTCGCCTCTTGGTAGGAGCGCTGGTTCAAGGTGGTGCCGAGCACGCTGCCGACCAACAGCGCATAGACGTGCCAGTGGGTGAACAGGTCGAGCACCCCATTGGCCGTGTCGTGTTTGAGGAACCGCATCAGACCGGCAGTGATGCCGAAGGTCAGGCCCGATGCGGTGGCGAAGACGAAACCCCGCATCGGCGCGTAGTCGAAACGGCGGGCACTTGCCGCCCACAAACCGGCAAGGGTGAATCCGACCAGGACGATCAGTAAAGCAGCGGTCTCGTTGGGCGCTGAGTCGCTTTCCTCATGGTTGGCGGCCAGCACGAAAACCACCAGTGCCAGCACGGTGAAAGCCACCCACAGCATCTCGTTGCGGTCGGGGACCTCGCGATCCAGTAATGCCCGGATCGGCACTGCCAGCAGGACGGCGCCGAGCATGAAGGGTTGCACGACCGCGACCACGCCCAGGTTCAACGCGGTGATATGCAGACCGAACGCAGTCAGCGCGATGGCGGACCCGAACAGCCACTGCGGGCTGGTGAAGAGCCCGATGATCAGTTTGACCAGACCCTCACCAGCCGGCACCGCGCCGGCTGCGCGGTGCTGGATCGCGTTGCCTGACGCGAAGCACAGCGCAGCCGCCAACGAGACGGCGATGGTCACGAGCATGGGTTAATCCTCGGCGAAAGCTGACGGATCCGGACAAGAACACACCAGGTTCCGGTCACCGTACGCCTGGTCGATACGCGATACCGGNGGCCAGTATTTGTCCGGGTCATGCCCGGCAGGAAAAGCCGCCTCGCTACGGGTGTAGGCACGGTCCCAGGTTTCCGTCTCCAGGACCCTGGTTGTGTGCGGCGCGCCGCGAAGAGGCGATGACTCCGGCGACCACTCCCCTGCCCCGACCCGCTCGATCTCACGCCGGATAGCGATCATCGCGTCGACGAATCGGTCGATTTCGGCAAGATCCTCGCTTTCTGTGGGCTCTACCATCAACGTGCCCGCCACTGGGAAGCTCATCGTGGGCGCGTGGAAGCCGTAATCGATCAAGCGCTTGGCGACGTCGTCGACGGTGACGCCGGTGTCCTTGGTCAACTCGCGCAGATCCAGGATGCACTCGTGGGCCACCAGACCGCCATGGCCGCGGTAGAGCACCGGGTAGTGCTCACCGAGCCGAGCGGCTATGTAGTTGGCAGCCAGCACAGCCACTGCGGTGGCCTCGACCAGACCTGGGCCACCCATCATCCGCACGTAAGCCCAGGAGATGGGCAAGATCCCGGCGGACCCGTTGGGCGAGGCCGAAACCGGTCCGATCCCGTCGCGTTTGGTGGCCACCGGATGAGTCGGATGGCTGGGTAGGTAGGGCGCCAGATGCTCCCGGACCGCGACAGGTCCCACTCCGGGGCCACCGCCACCGTGGGGTATGCAGAACGTCTTGTGCAGGTTCAGGTGGCTCACGTCGCCACCGAACTCTCCCGGCTTGGCGAAGCCGAGTAGCGCGTTGAGGTTGGCGCCGTCGACGTAGACCTGGCCACCATGGTCGTGAACGATCTTGCAGAGCTCGCCGATGCCGTCCTCGTAGGCGCCATGCGTCGACGGGTAGGTGACCATGATCGCGGCGAGATCCTCGGCATGNTCCTGGCATTTGCCGACCAGGTCGTCCATGTCGACGCGGCCGTCTTCGGCGGTCTTGACGACGACCACGCGCATGCCCGCCATCACGGCCGATGCGGCGTTGGTGCCGTGGGCAGAGGCTGGGATCAGGCACACATCCCGACCGCTGTTGCCGTTGGCGCGATGGTACGCGCGGATCGCAAGCAGGCCGGCGAGCTCGCCTTGTGAGCCTGCATTGGGCTGGATGGAGACCTCGTCGTAGCCGGTCACCTCGGCGAGCCACGTCTCGAGCTGCCCGACCAAAGTGGCGTAGCCAAGGGCGTCCTCAGCGGGCGCGAACGGATGCAAGTTGGCAAACCCGGGAAGCGAGATCGGCTCCATCTCGGTTGTGGCATTGAGCTTCATCGTGCATGAGCCCAACGGGATCATGCCTCGATCCAACGCATAGTCACGAGCCGAGAGGCGATGCAGGTAGCGCAGCATCGAGGTCTCCGAGCGATGGGTGTTGAACACCTCATGTGTCAGGTACTCGGTCTTCCGGAGCAGACCTGAAGGCAGCGAGTCCGAGTCGGGGACCGAAGCCACCGGCACGTAGCCAGTCCCTGAAAGCACGTCGAGGAGTACGCGCAGATGATCGGGCCTGGTTGTCTCCCCNACGCTGACGGTGATCGTCGCCTCATCGACGACCCGCACATGGATCCCACGAGATCGGGCCTCGGCGGCGACGTGGCTCGCCTCCATCCCCTGAATCATGACCGTGTCGAAGAACTCCTGGTGGACCACGTCCAATCCGGCACGACGTGCGCCCTCGGCCAACTCGCAGGCATACCCGTGCAATCGCTCGGCGATCCGCCGCAGCCCGGCCGGTCCGTGATAGACGGCATACATCGCGGCGGTGACGGCGAGCAGGACCTGGGCCGTGCAGATGTTGGAGGTCGCCTTGTCGCGCCGAATGTGCTGCTCGCGGGTCTGCAGAGCCAGTCGGTAGGCAGGCCGGCCCTCGGAGTCGACCGACACACCGACCAGTCGACCCGGCAGGTGCCGCTGGAGTCCCTCGCGCACTGCCATGTAGCCCGCGTGCGGGCCACCGTAGAACAGTGGCACTCCGAAACGCTGCGAACTTCCCACCGCGACATCGGCCCCGAGAGCCCCCGGCGCCTCGAGCACGGTCAGTGCCAGCAGGTCGGCAGCCACCACTGCAAGTCCCCGNCGCTCGTGCACGTCATCGATCAGTGGTCGCGGATCCAGAATCCGACCCGAAGCTGCCGGGTATTGGATCAGCACACCGCTGACCGGCCCGTCGGGCAGTCCGTTGCCGAGATCAGCGACGACGACCTCGATCCCCATCGCCTCGGCCCGGGTCTGCACGACCGCGATGGTCTGCGGCAAGGCATCCGCATCCAGGACGAAGGGACCCTCGACCTTGCGGAGCGCCCGTCTGGTCAACGTGATCGCCTCAGCCGCGGCTGTTGCCTCGTCGAGCAGCGAGGCGTTGGCCGTCGGGAGACCGCTCAGATCCCCGATCATGGTCTGGAAGTTCAGCAGTGCCTCGAGGCGGCCTTGGGAGATCTCGGGTTGGTATGGTGTATAGGCGGTGTACCAGGACGGATCCTCGAGCACATTGCGGCGGATGACCGCCGGCGTAATCGTCCCGTAGTAGCCCAGCCCGATCATCGGCTCCAGCGGATTGTTGGTCGCAGCCAGTTCCCGCAGTTCGCGGGCCGTCTCGGCCTCGCTCGTCGCCTCCGGCAAGCGCAACCCCGTCAAGGTGCGGATGCTGCCCGGCAATGCCGCTTGCATGAGCTCGTCCAAGGATGAGTAACCGACAGCGGCGAGCATCCTCGCCTGCTGATCACGATCGGGACCGATATGACGGTCGATGAACTCTGCCGATGCTTGGGCCGAGCTTGCGTGGGTCAAGAGAGGCTCCCCGTGTGCGATCCGGATGCGCTCCCCCTCTGTCGCGGCGCGACCTCGCACCACTCCAGAGTTGCCTGTCCACACGGTCCTGGTGCCTGAGAGGTTCCGGGGAGGTTGCCCCTTCGGCGCCCGTATGACGGGACTCTCCCGCGCGGCGTAGCAGCGGCAGCCAATCTACCAGCGAGCTGAACTCACCCTTGCCTCCCACCCCGGGTCAACCCGGAGGACGACTCTCAGCCAGTGGCGCGGGCGCGGCGCCGTGCCGCGAGCTCATCGATGTCCGAGTGCTCGGCCTCGGTACTCGCCTTCTCGCTCGGCAGGTCCAGCAGCGTCCCCTCGATCTCGCGCCAGACACCNCCGATCGCGATCCCGAAGACGCCTTGGCCTCCTTGCAGGAGGTCGATGACCTCGTCATTGGACGTGCACTCGTAGACCGTGGCGCCGTCGCTCATCAAAGTGACGCGGGTCAGGTCGTCGGTGCCGCGCTCGCGGAGATGCTGCACTGCGATGCGGATCTGCTGCAGGGAGATGCCTGCGTCCAGCAGTCGCTTGATGACCTTGAGCAACAAGATGTCGCGGAAGCTGTAGAGACGCTGGGTGCCCGAGCCGGTTGCGCCTCGGACGGTGGGCTCGACCAAGCCCGTGCGAGCCCAGTAGTCGAGTTGACGGTAGGTGATCCCGGCCGCGTTGCAAGCAGTGGGTCCGCGGTAGCCGACGTCACCGGCAACAGGTGCGAGCTCGTCGTCGAAGAGCAGTCCTTGCTCGTCGGCAGCCATCGCGGCGTCGAGCGCCGCCTGCTCGTCAGCGGCGGGATGCGCCTTGTCCATGCCAGTCACTCGGACCTCCGAAGTCTGCTTCGCTTGCCGTAGCCCTTGGGAAGCCGATCGGCTCCGGAAGTGGAGCACATCGGTGGAACTACAACGAAGACATCTCCCAACTTAGAGCGGAACTTGAAGGTTGTCCACGACACTCGCTCTTTACTCACGGCGTGTCGCAGGTAACCCTCAACCTAAACTTGAGTCTTTACGAGCCACCAGGGGCCTCGAAATCTTCCGGCGAGACCGTGTCCAAGAACTCACGGAACTGCTCGACCACGGTGTCCTGCTCGGGCAGGTCCGCACCGCTCCGGCCAACTTGGTCGGCCTCTTCACTCTCCGGCGGCGCCTCCAGTCCGGCCTCGTCGAGCACCTCGTCGGCGCACACGACCCGGGTTCCGGTGCGCAGCGCCAGGGCAATGGCATCCGAAGGTCGGGCGCTGACCTCGACGCCGGAGGCAAAGGCCAAGATCGCGTAGAAGACGCCATCGCGGACATCGGTGATCCGAACTTCGGCGAGATGGTTGCCGGTCGCATCCAGCAGATCTTTCATCAGGTCGTGAGTCAACGGACGCGGCGGGACCACTCCCTGTTGCGCGAATGCGATCGCGGTCGCCTCCGGAGCGCCGATCCAGATCGGCAGGTAGCGCTCACCTGTCGACTCCCGCAGCAACACCACCGGATTGTTCGACGGCATCTCGACCCGGACACCCACAACATCGACTTCGCGCACATGCCTACCCTACGTCGCGCCTCATGTCCCCAGCCATGTCATGGAGGAGTGAGCACGGCGGTGCTGGCTCAGCGAATCCCGCGTAGGCCCGCTTTGACCAAACTGGTGTGCAGCCGCACCGAGAGCGCCGAGATTCCCGCCTCGACTTCCTCGGCTCTCCCCTTGGCACCCTCTTCGCGGCTGGCTCGGATCGCGGCAGTCACCTGTTGGATCAGGCCGAGCTCTCGATCAGCGGCCTGCTTGAACGCCCGCAGATGCCGGGGCTCGATCCCGAACTCGGCGAGCTCGGCGNNCAGGTACGGGTGATCAGAAGCGCGTCGTTGTCGTACGGAGCCGGCCCCGGACGAGGGCTGATCAGGCCGTACTCCTCCAGGTCGCCCAGGAATGCGTCGGTCACCTCGGCATGCGCGACGAGTTCGCGACGGGAGAGCCGCAACGTCGAGGTATCCGGCGCGAAGGCTTCCGGACCGGGCAGATGTCCATCCGGAGCAGCGGCGAATGCCGGCACCATCGGCCCGGAATCGAGCAGATCGCGCGGCNGTCACACCTCGCTCCCAACCGTCGATCAGCTCCTTGATCACCTTGTTGGGCCGGAAAGTATCCCGCTGCAAGGTGAGCGCGAGGTGCAGCCGCTGCAGATCATGCAGGGAGTACTTGCGATAGCCGCTGTCGGTACGCTGCGGGGCGACGATTCCCTCGGTTTCCAGGAACCGCAGCTTGCTATGGGTCAACGAAGGGAAGTCCACCTGCAATCGGGCGAGCACCTCCCCGATGTTCATCAGCAACTCGGGCGCTGCCGCGTTATGAGCTGAGCCCGAGTTCGTCATGCCGATCCTGCACCACTGCNNCGAAGAACACCAGGCGGATTTGCCGATCTGCACTTCGTCGCCGCCTTGTAGCAGCACCTCGTCGATGCGGTCGCGGTTCACATAGGTCCCGTTGAGGGACCCCACATCCACGACCCGGAAACCGTCAGGGCTACGCCGGAACTCGGCATGCCTACGCGACACAGTGACGTCGTCGAGGAAGATCTCGCTGTCGGGGTGACGCCCGACGACTACGACATCGGAGTCCAACAAGAATCGTGAGCCGGCGCTAGGTCCCCGCTGGACGACCAACAGCGCGCTACCAGCAGGCAAGGCATCCACTGCAGCGGCATCGTCCTCATCCAGCGGCCGCTCGTCGGTGGCTTCGCGGATCGGTCCGCCGAAAGTCATCGTGCTGGTGGTCTCGGCAGCCGGCACCAGTTCGGGATCAGCCGCCGGCGAGAACACTGGGGTGATCCGGCTACCACACTGGGAGCAGAAGTTTGCGCCGTCGGGGTTCTCGTGCCCGCACGAACTGCAGAACGACATTGCCTTGATCCTTCGGTGCCTTAGAGCTTTCAACCCGAACTCTCAACCCAAGGAGGAGGTTGAGAGTTCCGAACCTATCAGTCGAACCTGGCAGTGATTCAGTGATCAGGCCGAAAGGCCATCTTGGTACGCGGTGGCATCCAGGAGGCCGTCGACAGCGGCCGGGTCGCTGACCTCCAACTCGAACAGCCAGCCCTCGCCGTAAGGATCGGAGTTCACCAGCTCCGGAGAGTCGTCCAGCGCGGTATTGACCGCGACTACCCGGCCGGCCAGCGGCGCGTACACATCGCTGACCGACTTGGTCGATTCCAACTCCCCNACCGCCCCACCGGCCTCGACCTCGTCGCCAACTGCCGGGAGNGAGACGTACACGATGTCTCCGAGCGCGTCCTGGGCGNNACCGGTGATGCCGACCCGCAAACCAGACTGACCCGGTGTCTGGCTTGCGCGCACCCACTCGTGCTCGACGGTGTACTTGAGGTCTTCTGGGAACACGATGCCTCCGGAAGGTGCGGCGGCCCAGCGGACCGACAGGGATTGAGGAGTTTGGACAGCGCAACGCTATCGAGCCGGCACGGGCTGCGCGAACTCCGGCTTGGGCGGGGCGCGCACGGCATCGATTCGGACCGAATCAGGCTTCTCCACCGTGATCGTCCCGCCGGTCGCCTCAACCCCGTCGGCGAAACCTTCCGGGAAGTGGACGGCCTTCTCCAAAGCTGTCGAGTCACCGATCGCACGGATGGCAAAAGGCACCTGAACCGTCTTGCCGTCTATCACGACCGTGTCGCCAGGCCCGTCGGAGAATGAGGTCGAGCCCACCACGCGGATATCGCGGCCGATCTGGATCGCCTCCGCGCCGGCATCGCGGAGCTCTTGGACCCCTTCGAGGATCTGTTGGGTTCCGATGCTGCCGGGTGGCCCATCCACCCGAATGATCACCCCGGAGCCGACCGCCGGGAGGGTGCCGGCCAATTCCGAGCGAGTCGGCCTGNNCCGCTGGGCGACACCCAGCGCGGTCTTGTTCGCCTCGGTGTTGCTGAGCAGGCTGTCGCGGTCGGCGCGCAAGGAGGCGATCTGACGCTGGACTCGCTCGATGGCGAGGTCCTGGGTGTTGATCAGCTGGATCAGGTCCTGCTGGGAGGCCCCTCGATAGGAATCGTCCTCGTCGTTGGCGCGCACCTGCACCACTGCCGCGAATCCCAAGAGCCCGAGCAGAACCGCGACGGTGATCTGTCCGCGGGTCGGTGAGCGCAAGGCTGCGGCCAAACGTTCTCGCCCGGAATCGGGTTGCGGCGAATCGGGCTGCGGTAAGTCGGCTCGCGATGAGTCAGGCATCTGGTCAGGCATGGAAGATATGCCTTCGGATCGCGGCGACGTTGGAGAAGATGCGGATACCCAGAACCACGATGACGCCGGTGGACAGCTGCGCCCCCACTCCGAGTTGATCGCCAAGGTAAACGATCAGCGCGGCGATCAAGACATTGCTGATGAAGGAGACGACGAACACCTTGTCGTCGAAGATGCCGTCCAGGAAGGCGCGGAAGGCGCCGAATACGGCATCCAAGGCAGCCACGACCGCGATAGGTAGGTAGGGCTGCATCCAGGCGGGGACCTCGGGGTGCAGCAGCACGCCGAGAATCACGCCGGCCAACAGCCCGAAAGCCCCGATCACTTGTCGTCCTCCTTGCCCTGGCTCTTACCAGGCCTGCCTGGAACAGGCACGTTCTCAGCATGCCGTAGGACCAGGTTGTCAGCCCCTACCGCGGGTAGCTCCAGCCGGTCGACGTTACGCAATTGATAACGCAGACCCACCGCGTCTCGGGCCGCCAGGAACTCCTGCCCGGTTTGGCTGTCGAGGAAGCGGGCGCCCAAGCTGGCGGGATCGCCGATCGCGGTGATGATGTACGGCGGGGTCAGCGTCACGTAGTTGACCGTCGGATACTTACCGGCAACCCGGATCGCGGACAGACTCGTCAGGCGTTGATTGTTGATCGCAACAGCCTCGGCGCCGGCCTCCCACAATCCGTTGGCAATATTGCGCAGATCCGTGTCGAGGATGCGCTCGGAGTCACTGGCGGCGTTCTCCGCATCGTCCACATCGATCCGGACCCCGGGCCTTGGGCGGCCATAGCGCCGACATCCAGTCTCAGCTGGTCGACGCGCCGCTGCTCGGCCGAAACCTGTGCCCGGACTGTGTCGTACTGATTCCTGGCCACTTGCACCTCGCCGGTGAGCTCGGTCAACTCCGCCCGCGACGACTCCAACAGTTCGCGACCTTCGATGACCCGGTTCGCAAGAGACTCATGGCTTTCTTGAGCGTCACCAGCCGTACGTGCGGTTTGCACTCCCGCCATCGCCACCAACAACCCGAAAACAGCGAGTACCGCGATCGTGGCGCCTCGGCCGGCCCGGCGCGGCTCACGTGCGCTGCCGTCGGCCACGGCTGCGCGATGGACCACCTCGTAGTCCTCGTCCAGCGAATGCGCAGTGATGTAGTTCAAGAGCCCCAACGTGGCTTGCGGAGGGGCTTGTCCCACCAGGGAGCGATGAGTTGCGCGAGTCGGCTCAGCCATCTGTCACCGGGGCTCTCTGGTCCTGATCGCGCAACAATGCCCGCACCTGCCAGGCGTACAGCAGTCCCGCCCACCAGTACAGTCCGGTCCCCCAGATCGCGCATGCCCAGCCGAACACGTTCGCCAGCGTGGCGACAACACCATCGCCCTCCCCGAGCAGCAGCAGCGGGAACGCATACAGCAGGCCCGCGGTGGCTGCCTTGCCCAGGAAGTGGACCGGCAGGGAGGAGTAGCCGCGAGTGCGCAGGAACGGCACCAACACCCATAAGAAGACATCTCGAAGCGGCAACAGGATGGCCAGCCACCACGGAATGATGTCCCGCAGCGCCAATCCGATCACCGTGGACAAGATGTAGAGACGGTCGGCGACCGGATCGAGGATCGCGCCCAGATTCGAGGTCTGATCGAACTTGCGGGCAAGATAACCGTCGAGATAGTCGGTGACCCCTGAGAGCATCAGCACGATCAGCGCCCAGCCGTCGGCCTGTGGGCCCAGGATCAGCCACAGGAACAACGGCACCCCGGCCAGCCGGATCATGCTGATCACGTTGGGGATGGTGAGCACGCGGTCCGGCCGCGGCTCCACCTTGCGCCTGTCCACGGCCACCCTTCACTGTGCCTGGGGCGCACCGGCTGGCGCGCTCCCCGCAGGATATCGGGGATGCGAACCCATCGGCGAACCGGCACGCCAAGCCGACCTGTGGGCTTGGCGGATTCAAGTAAAGCCAGGCACACTGAACGTGCCCGGAGCGGGGGCTCCGAAGCAGAGGCATAGGGGTTTGCCAATGGCTGTCGCCATGAGTAGAGCTGTGACCGATTTCCGTCGTCGTGCGCTCATCCGCGTCGTCGCGGCTGTACCGGTCACTTCTGCGGACGCGCTGGCGCCGTGGGTATCGGATCCGGCACTGAGCGATGTTTTCGCAGACGACGCCGACATCGTGAGCGCATTGCAGGATCTTTGGCTGGTCGAGTTGAGCCGGCGGATCCACAGCGCACCGAGATATCCGCTGGGTCCGGAGCAGGTGCTCGAGACCTACGCGGGCCTGGCCAGCGCGTATCCGACCATGCGAGCAGTGCTCGATCAACACCAGGACGACCCTGTCATCGCAACCGAAGTCGAGGAAGAGCGCATCTTGTTGGCGCGTGCGGCCGGCAACCTCGGCCCGAGCGCGATGGCAACCCTCGCCCGCCGTGGACACGATCTGCTCTCGGAGATCCCTGAACAACGCCGGCCTTAGGATTCTCCTAATCTGGACCGCGGCCTTACCGTCCGCCTACTCTCGCCTCAAGATGCTCGCTGATCGAGAGGACGGCCGAGATGGCTATCAAGCCCGGGATGATCACCTGCAACACCACCGATGCGGTTTCGCTCGCACACTGGTG
Organism: Nocardioidaceae bacterium; assembly: GCA_013693815.1. Taxonomy (GTDB): domain Bacteria; phylum Actinomycetota; class Actinomycetes; order Propionibacteriales; family Nocardioidaceae; genus SSC3. The sequence continues at coordinate 2,012,260 of CP059259.1, read as the reverse complement.
GGCTGACCAGACTGGCGGCGATCTCATCGACGAGAGCGACGGCTGGTTCGTGTTCGTGGTGCTTCCGGACGGCNCCCGGCTGGGTTTCCAGAAGGTTTCCGACCCGACTCCTGGCCGCAACCGGATCCATGTCGATTTCACCAGCGACGATCTCGACGTTGCCAAGCAGCAGCTATTGGGCTCCGGCGCTGGTCATGTGCGCGACGAGGACATGGGCGGCTTCCGCTGGTCCACCTTCACCGACCCCGACGGCAACGAGTTCTGCGTTTCTGGACCGCATGCTGAATAAGCCTCGATCGATCAGTACTCCCACTGTCGGTACAGCGTCGTACCGAGAGCGTTCACCGCAATGACGAGCACGAAGATCGCCGCGAGAAATGGGTGGCCCGACACTGCGAGCGCAACCGCCGAGAGAAGAAAGACACCTAACTCCAGCGGCACTCGTCTTCTGATCGGCAGGCGCGTGGGTGACCGCGGTGCCGCATATCGCGCCCAGACTGCGATCGCCACGGCAGGCGCCATGACAGCAAGGACCACTCCCGCCACGGTGTTGCCCACGTGCCAACCCCAGTAAGCCAGGCTCGCGAACGCCGCAAGCTCGAGCAGGAACTTCACCGCGAGATTCAGCGAACGCACGCGCCCATTGTCTCCTGCCTGATGTCGGCCCGCTAAGGACCGTCAAAGGTAAAGTCACCGGCTGCGATCTGGTCGGCGATCTCATTCATCCGTAACCGTGCAGTGATGAGGTCTTCGACCTCCACGATGTGGATAGGACCGCGCTCGTGGTCGTGGTCGAGGAACACTGCGACATTTGCGGACACGGTGCTGGCGGGTTGGAGCCGGACGAGGAGTTTGTTGAGGAGTCCGCCTATACCGCTGGTGAAGATCCGAGAATCGGTGCCGATGATGACAGGTCCCGAGACTGTGCTGCCGGTCTGAAGCCGATACTCGCTGCCATCGGGGCCTGTTACATGCCGGTAAGCGAACTCGCCGAGCTCGTGATCAGGGGCAGCCACCAGCGTGTTCCTTTCCGAAATCTGAAACCAGAAACCCGCCCTTGACCTGCGGTTTCACAGGTTCCAGGCGGGTTCCGGATCGGTCGGGCTGACAGGATTTGAACCTGCGACCCCTTGACCCCCAGTCAAGTGCGCTACCAAGCTGCGCCACAGCCCGATGGTCCGAGCGTTGCCGCTCGGACCGGAAGGAACCTTACCGCATCACCGCTTGTTCTTGACTCGCGGCCGCTGTTGCAAGTGGATGGGACTGCCGACGAAACCGAACTCCTCACGCAGGCGGCGCTCGATATAGCGCAGGTAGGAGGCCTCGAGTTTGCCGCTAGTGAACAGGATGAACGTCGGCGGCTCGGTGGAGGGCTGCGTCGCGAACAGCACCTTGGGCTGCTTGCCGCTACGTACCGGGTGCGGGTGCTCGGCGACGAGCCGGCCGAGGAACGAGTTCAACTGGCCTGTCGAGACCCGGGTCTCCCACCCAGCCAGGGCCTTGTCCAGGGCGGGAACGAGTTTGTCGACATGCCAGCCGGTGCGCGCGGTGATGTTCAACCGTGGAGCCCACTGCACGCGCACCAGTTCGCGCTCGATCTCCTTGTCCAGGTAGTACCTGCGCTCTTCATCGACCAGGTCCCATTTGTTGAACGCGATCACCAGCGCGCGGCCCGCCTCGGCGACGGAGGTGATGATCCGGGTGTCTTGCTCCGAGAGTGGTTGCGAGGCATCGATCACCATCACGCATACTTCGGCGCGTTCGATCGCGGCTCCGGTGCGCAGTGAGGCGTAGTACTCGTGCCCGGAGGCCTCCTTGACCCGCTTACGGATGCCGGCGGTGTCGATGAACCGCCAGGTGCGCCCACCCAGCTGCACCAACTCGTCTACCGGATCGACCGTCGTCCCGGCCGCGTCGTCGACCACCACCCGGTCCTCTTTTGCCAGCTTGTTCAGCAGGGAGGACTTGCCGACGTTCGGCTTGCCGACGATCGCCACTCGACGCGGACCGCCTACCTCGGTCTCCAACTCCGAGGGCGCCTCGGGCAGGGCGGCCAGGCAGGCGTCCAGCAGATCTCCACTNCCCCGGCCGTGCACCGCCGAGACCGGGTAGGGCTCACCCAGCCCCAGGTTCCACAATGCCAGCGCTTCTGCCTCGCCGCGTTGGTCGTCGACCTTGTTCGCCGCCAGCACAACCGGCTTCTTGCTCTTGCGCAGGATCTTGACGACCGCTTCGTCGGCGTCGGTGATCCCAACCGTGGCGTCGACCACGAACAACACCGCGTCACAGATCGAGACAGCCACCTCGGCCTGGGCGGCGATCCGCTCGGCGAGCCCNCGGGCGTCGGGGTCCCAGCCGCCGGTGTCGACGACGGTGAAGGATCGTCCGTTCCAGTTTGCGTCGTAGGAGACCCGGTCCCGGGTAACCCCGGGAACATCCTGGACGACCGCCTCTCGGCGTCCGATGATCCGGTTGACCAGCGTCGACTTGCCGACGTTGGGACGACCGACGACGGCGAGTACGGGTGTGGGGTTGTCGGTCATTGCTCTTCCTCGGGATCCGGGGTGGCCCCGGGAGTTGCCTGCCAGTCAGTTCCAGAGCCGCGGCGACGTGAGCGCGCAGACGGAAAGCAAGTACGTCGGTCGCGGCGCGCACGTCCGCGCGGGTACGCGGCCAGGGTTGCTGCTCCAAGTACACAGGGTCGCCGTACACCACGTCGAATTGAGCTCCTCTGGGCGGCACTGAACCCGAGCGCGCTCCAGGCTCGCGGGTGCCCAGAAACGCCATCGGCACCACCGGAGCACCGCTTACCAAAGCCAAGTAGGCCAGACCGTGGCGCAGCCGCGCGAACTCCCGGATCCACGGGTCCCTTCCGGGAAGATTCCCACCACTCCCCGGTATCGAGAACCTTCAACGCAGTCTTGACTGCCCACGGATCGACCCGGAAGCGATCGAGTGGGATCTGCCCAGACGCTCGCAACACCAGCCCCATCGGCCCGTGGAACTCCTCGATCTTGGTCAGGGCCGCAACTCGGCGTAGCCCGGTCACCACCAGCAGCGGCCCGTCGATCCAGCCGACGTGATTCGGAGCCAAGATCACCGGCCCACTGTTCGGCACCCGATCGGCATGGTGGACTCGGAGGCCCCAGCGCCGCTTCAACCCGGCGGTCGCCGCTCGCCGCAGGATCAGTGCCGACGATCTGGGCACCGAGACGTCATCGAGCCGAGGCAGGCGCCCCTCAGGGCTCACGCGGTACTCGCCCCGTACTCATTTCAGGGCTCACTCGGATTCTCCCTGCACCAGTCCTACGATCATCTCGATCACTTCGTCCAGCGTGTAGTGCGTGGTGTCGAGGTGGACGGCGCCGTCGGCCCGAGTGAGCGGGGCGGTGCTGCGCCCGGAATCGATCCGATCGCGCATCAGCAGCACGTCCTTGGTCGCCTGCACGTCGACAAGGTGGTCGTGCTCGGCGGTACGCCGGGCGGCACGGGCTTCGGCATCAGCGCTCATATAGATCTTGACCTGCGCTTGCGGCCACACCACCGAGCCGATATCGCGGCCCTCCACCACGATGCCGCCGGTCCCGATGATCGCGCGCTGCAGCTCCAAGAGTCGTTGCCGCACAGCCGGGACGGTGCTGACCGGGCTGACCGCCGCGGTGACTTCTTCGGACCGGATCGGACCGGCGACATCGATGCCGTCGACATGGATGCTCGGAGCATGGGGATCGGTTCCGGACTCGATGAACGGATCGCCTGCATGCGCGGCCACCGCTTGTGAGTCGTGCACGTCGATCCCGTGCTCGAGCATCCACCAGGTCAGCGCGCGAAACATCGCACCGGTGTCGAGATAGCGCAGGCCCAGTCGGGTTGCGACCCCTCGTGAGGTGCTGGATTTGCCCGACCCGGATGTGCCGTCCACCGCTACCACGACGTCGCTGCTCACGCGGGTGATCCTAGCCGTGCATCGCCCAACCGCGTTGCTGAAGCTCGGCGTGCAGATGGTCCGCACTGGAATCGGCGACCCGTAACTCCACCAGGCCCACCGGGCGACCCGGGTCGTGATCGATTCGCAGGTCCTCGATATTGACGCCGATCTCGCCGACGTCGGCCAGCAGCCGGGCCAATTCGCCAGGATGGTCGGGAACCGCGACATAGACCGGTGTGTCTGGAGTGATCGGTCCGCCGTGCTTGCCCGGGATGGCTGCGGTCCCGACGTTGCCGCGCTCCAGCAACCCGATCAGCCCTTCACGATCGTCGTCGGCCAGGGCCTGGATCAATCGGGCGAGATCTGCCTGGATCTCGGTCAACAGCCCGGTGACCGCCTCGCGATTGGCGCCGATGATCTGGCGCCACAGTTGTGGGTCCCCTGCAGCGATCCGGGTCACGTCTCGAACACCCTGCCCGCTCAATGCCAGATCCACGGGCCGGGCTTGCGCCATCTGGCCGGCGACCAGGACCGCCATCAGGTGGGGCAGGTGCGAGGTACGCGCCACGGCGCGGTCGTGCTCGTCCGGAGCAAAGGTGAACGGCGTCGCGCCGCAGTAACGAGCCAACGTAGTGACCGCGGCAATCGCCTCCGGCGCGGCATGGATGTGCGGAGTGATCGCCCAAGGTCGCCCGTCGAACAACCGAGCGCTAGCGGCCAGTGGCCCGGAGCGCTCGCTGCCGGCCATCGGGTGACTGCCCACGTAACGGGTCAGGTCGTGGGCCGGGACCCGACCGGCAACCTCCGTGAGCGGAGCGGACTTCACACTGCTGACGTCGGTGACGATCGCGCCGGTGCTCAGCGAACCGACGACCGCCTCGGCTACCGCGTCGGGAGGCACTGCGACCACCACAAGGCCCGGGGTATCACCGGCGGCGACCGGGCGTCCTGCCCCGAGTCCACTTGCGGTGCGGACGTGCTCGGATGCCTGGTCGGCCAACAGGACATCGATGCCGTGCTCGGACAGCGCCAGCCCGATCGAGGTGCCGAGCAGCCCGGCGCCGACCACCAGCACCGGCTCGGGCAGCTCGCTTTCGACGAGCTGGGTCATTGCCGGCTCACTGATCGGGAACCTCGTGTACCCGTGTCAGGTCTCGCCGCAGATGCGCCGCACCGTGTAGGTATGCGTGGGTCACTTCTGCCTTGGTCAGCTCGGTTTCGACGTGGGCGAGCATACGCACCACGCGAGGCATCGAGCCCTCGATCTCCAACTCGCGGGTGCAGATCAACGGCACTTCGGTGAATCCCAGCCGACGGGCGGCGTAGGCGGGAAACTCCGAGGAGATATCCATGGTGGCGGTGAAGATGATGCTGATGAAGTCATCGACCTCCAACGAGTTGGTCGCCATCACGTCCTCGACCATCTCCGCTGTCCGCTCGAGCAGGTGCTCGCGCTCGTCGGTTTCCAGCTGGGTTGCGCCGCGGATCGCGCGGACTGCCATGACGACTCCTCCCCTGACTATCTGGCTTCTCTGATGCGACTCTAGAGCTTCGCCGCGTCCAGCAGCACACCGAGTTCAGAACCTGTTAGATCGCGGTACTCCCCGGCTCTGAGTCCACGCAGCTTGATCGGGCCGATCTCGGTCCGGGTGAGCTGGGTGACCGGGTGACCGACATGATCGAGAAGCCGGCGCACGATTCGGTTGCGTCCTTCGTGGATGGTGAGCTCGACGATGCCTTGGGCTCGATCACCGTGGCCGTTGCTGGACACCAGCCGCATCCGATGCACTTGCACCGGGCCGTCGTCGAGGACAACCCCCTCACGAAGAGCCGCCCGCGTCGCCTTGGTGGGAACGCCGCGCACTTGGGCGACGTAGGTCTTGGTGAGCTCATACGAGGGGTGAGCGATCCGCTGGGCGAAGTCGCCGTCGTTGGTCAGCAGGATCAAACCGTCGGTATCGGTGTCGAGCCGGCCGACGTGAAACAACCGCTCGGGTCTATCCCGGAGCAGGTCGGCAAGAGTGCGGCGGCCTTGCGGATCCGACATCGCAGAAACGACCCCGCGCGGCTTGTTGAGTACGAGATAGACGTGCGCGCTGACCGGGGGCAAACGCTTGCCGTCGACTCGGATCACCGCTGTGCGTGGATCCACCTTGGTGCCCAGCCTCGTGATGACCTCGCCGTCGACCTCGACCAGGCCGTCGAGCATCAGCTCTTCGCATTTGCGACGGCTGGCCACACCGCTTTGGGCCAGGAGCTTCTGCAACCTGATCAGGCCGTCGTCGTCGACTTCGATGCTCATGCGCCGGAGGCGGCCGTTCCCAGGTCGACGTCGTCCAGGTCGGCCATGTCGGGCAGGAAAGGCGCCAACTCGGGCAGCTCGTCCAGTGAGCTGACTCCGATCCGCTCCAGGAAGTAGGAGGTGGTGCGGTACAACGTCGCGGTCGTCTCGGGCTCCTGCCCGGCTTCCTCGACCAAGCCGCGGGTGACCAGTGTGCGCATCACGCCGTCGACGTTGACGCCGCGAATCGCCGACACCCGCGCGCGACTGACCGGTTGCTTGTAGGCCACCACCGCGAGCGTCTCCAAGGCGGCTTGGGTGAGCCGAGCCTGTTGCCCATCGAGGATGAAACGTTCGACGACGGGTGCGTATTCCTCACGAGTGTAGAAGCGCCAACCNCCGGCGACGTTGCGCAGATCGAAGCCTCGCCCCTGCTCGGCGTACTCGGTTGCCAACGCCGCCAAGGCTTGATGGACTTCAGCCGGCGGGTAGCCCACGGCGCTGGCCAGCGTGAGATGATCCAGCGGCTGATCGGCGACCATGAGGACAGCCTCCAAAGCGGGGCGCAACTCTGCCAACGGCACGGCGAGCGGCTCCTCGGGCGTGCCGAGCTCAGTCGTCATCGAATGTCTCCTCTTCGGCGATGTCAGGGAGCGGGGTGTCCTCGTCGGGCGAGCCGTCGAACTCGTCGGTGATCGTGATGTTGCCCTCGGCCGACCCTGTCCAGCGGACCGTCAACTCACCCAGTGGCGTCACCTGGTCGAAACCGACCGCCCCCTCCCGGAAGAGCTCCAACAGCGACAGGAACCGAGCCACCCGCGTCAGCATGTCCGGCGCATCTCCGCACAGCGCCCGAAACGTCATCGTCCCCGAGCGGCGTAGCCTGTCGACCACGATCGCGGCCTGCTCTCGCACGCTCACGGTCGAGGCGTGCAGATGGCCCAGCGCCAGCTCCAGCACAGGTTTGGGCTCCATCGCCGCTGCTGCGAGTCCGGCAAACTCGGCCAACCCCAGCCCGATCAGCACCTCGGGAAGCAGACCGGCGTACCGGTCCTCGAGTCCGACCGCTCGCGGGTACTTGCGCGCCTCGACCGACAGCCGCTCCTCCACCATGCCGGCGACCTGCTTGAACGCCTTGTACTGCAGCAAGCGGGCAAACAACAGGTCACGAGCCTCCAGCAGCGCGAAGTCTTCCTCGTCCTCGGTCTCGCCCTGGGGTAGCAGGCGAGCGGCCTTGAGATCGAGCAGCGTGGAAGCCACCAACAGAAAGGACGAAGTCTGTTCCAGATCCCATTCGTCGCCGCCGGCCTTGATATGGGCAATGAACTCGTCGGTTACCTGGGACAGCGCAACCTCGGTGATGTCGAGCTTGTGCTTGGCGATCAGGCTCAACAACAGGTCGAAGGGACCCTCGAAATTATCGAGTTTGAGCGCGAAGCCCTCGGTCATCCCAGAAGCAGCCAAGGGAGTGTGCGCAGGCCCGTCCACTGTTGTCGAGGTGTCGTCCACCGTCACCGTCATGCCTGAGTCAATGCCGCGCCAGCGCTGTGCTCGCCGTTCTCCTCCAGGTCGGCCAAGGCCAAGGCGACCGCCGCTCGAACCAGACGTCCCCGATCGACCGCGGTGCCCAACGTACGTCGCAGCGTCAGCCTGGCATGCTCAAGATCGAGCAACTCCTCGGTAGTGATGTAGACGGTCATCTTCTCGTCGTGCTTGACTCGCCCACTCGGTGCCCGATCACCGCGCTGGTCCGGCCCTCCACGACTCGCGGCGACCTCGGCCTCCACCTCTTCGGGCGGATCGGGGACCGCTGTCGGACGGAAGAGGTCCTCGGCAGCCGGCATACTCATCCGTCGCACCGAGCCAGCACCTCCTTGGCCAGCGTGCGGTACGCGTCTGCACCGGCCGAGCCCGCCGCATAGGTCGTGATCGGCTCACCGGCAACCGTTGCGTCGGAGAACTTGATCGTGCGCCGGATCACCGTGTGGAAGACGGTGTCTCCCCAGGCTGCCACCAGTCGCTCCATCACCTCGCGGGAGTGCAGGGTCCGCCCGTCGTACATGGTGCCGAGCACGCCCTCGATGTGCAGGCGCGGGTTGAGCCGCTCCCGCACCTTGTCGATGGTGGTCTTGAGCAACGCGACGCCACGCAGCGCGAANTACTCACACTCCAGCGGCACGATCACGCCGTGTGCCGCGGTGAGCGCGTTGACCGTGAGCAGACCCAAGGAGGGTTGGCAGTCGATCAGCACGATGTCGTAGTCGTCGAGCGCCGGCGCAAGGACTCGTTGTAGAGCCTGCTCCCGGGCGACCTCCTGCACCAACTGCACCTCGGCAGCCGACAAGTCGATATTGCTGGGCAGCAAGTCCATCCCCGGGACATTGGTGGGGACCACCACGTCTTGCCACTTGGTCTCCGAATCCATCAATAGGTCGTAGACCGAGTACTCCATATCGTGGGGATTCAGCCCCAGGCCGACCGAGAGTGAGCCCTGCGGGTCGAAGTCGACCAGCAGCACCTTGCGCCCGTACTCCGCGAGCGACGCGCCGAGGTTGATCGTCGTGGTGGTCTTGCCGACTCCNCCTTTCTGATTGCACATTGCCAACACCCGGGCATTGCCGTGGGCGGTCAACGGCACCGGTTCGGGGAAGTTGGGCAAGGGTCGCCCGGTCGGCCCGATAACGACCTCAGGGACAACTGGTTCCGGCTGAGCCGGGAAGGGAAGGGTGGTGGACACTGGCTGCGCTCCTGCGGGGAAGACGGTNGCGGAGGCCGTGCCCGGCCCGGCACCGGTCGCAAGAGGAGGGCGAACCAGCGGGGGNATCTCCGAGGCGCTGCTGCCATAGGTCCCGGCGCTGTAGTCGTTCACGCTATTGCCTCTCGCTGTTGGGGTATCGCTCTCCTAGTACACCGCCACCGGACGGCCGCTCTCGCCAGGCGCGCCGAAAGATTGTCGACATATCGCCTGTCGAATATCGCCTGCCAGCGAGATCACACTGCTCAACCACGAAGTGCGCGCGGGTGAGCAGTCGCGTACACCTCGCGCAGCTTGTCCACGGTCACCAGCGTGTAGACCTGGGTGGTGGTCACCGGNGCATGCCCCAACAACTCCTGAACCACGCGCACATCGGCACCACCGTCGAGCAGGTGGGTCGCGTAACTGTGCCGCAGCGTGTGCGGCGACACTTCTGCGGTGACACCGGCCCGGCCGGCAACGTCGACCAGAATCCGCCAAGCGCTCTGCCGCGACAACCTGCCGCCGCGGGAGTTCAAGAACAACGCCGGGCCGGATCTTCCGGTCTCGGCCAGCTTCGGGCGGGAGCGCGTCAGATAGGCATCCAGAGCGGCCATCGCGTACCGGCCGACCGGCACGATCCGCTCTTTGCCGCCTTTGCCGCGCAGCAGCACAGTGCTAGTCACAGGGCTAGCCGAAGCGCTGGCCAAAGGGCTGGCAGAGTGACTCGCCGCGGTTTCGCCGCCTGCCAGCCCGGAGAGATCGATGTCGTCGACGTCGAGACCAACGGCCTCCGAGATCCGCGCGCCGGTGCCGTACAAGACCTCGAGCAACGCCGCGTCGCGTAACGCAAGCACGGTTCCCGGAGCAGCGGCGCCGGCCAAGATCGCCTCCACGTCGGCCAGCGGCAGCGCCGGCAGCCGCTTGGCGGGAGCCGGCGGGCGCACGGCAGCAGCAGGATCGATCTGGGTCAGGCCGTCGCGCACCGCGAAACGGTGAAATCCGCGTACCGCCACGACCGCCCGGGCAGCCGATGTCGCTGACAGCGGAGGGTGTTCGGCAGTGCCTTCACGTAGCGCGGCCAGGAACCCGGCGACAGTCTCCTCTCCTATCCGATCCAGGTCGGTGATCCCGGTCAGGTCGAGATTGCTGNNATATCGGCGCAAGTCCCTGCGATAGGACTTCCAGGTGTTCTCCGCGACTCCCCGCTCGACCGTCAGGTGGTCGAGGTAGGTGCGCAGCGCCTGCGCGATCTCGCTCAGGCCAGCACTCCGTCCAAGGAGACCGACGCCATCTGATGCGCGTCGGCCACTGGGGCGTAGACAACCGCGCCACGGTGGGTGTTGAGCCCCAGCGCCAAGGAGTGGTCGTCCTTGAGGGCCTGACGCCAGCCCTTGTCCGCCAACGCCACCGCATACGGCAAGGTCACGTTGGTCAAGGCGTACGTCGAGGTGTGCGGCACCGCCCCGGGCATGTTCGCGACGCAGTAGAAGATCGAGTTGTGCACCTCATAGGTCGGCTCGGCGTGGGTGGTCGGGCGAGTGTCCTCGAAGCAGCCACCCTGATCCACCGAGATGTCGACCAGGACACTGCCCGGCTTCATCTGAGCGACCAGGTCGTTGGAGATCAAGGTAGGCGCCTTGGCTCCCGGCACCAGGACGGCACCGATCACCAGATCAGCGTCGATGACGGCCTGTTGGACCTCGTAGGAGTTCGAGGCGACAGTCTGCACATGGCCCTGGTAGATCCGGTCCGCCTGTCGCAGCACGTCGATATTGCGGTCGAGCAGGAGTACCTCTGCCTGCATACCGAGCGCGATCGCGGCGGCGTTCATCCCGGCGACGCCACCACCGATGACCACCACCTTGGCCGCGTATACACCGGAGACTCCGCCGAGCAGCACACCACGGCCACCCTCNCCGCGCATCAGGTGATAAGCGCCGGCCTGCGGCGCCAAGCGTCCGGCCACCTCACTCATCGGCGCCAGCAGCAGCAGCGCACCACCGGGGACCTGCACCGTCTCATAAGCGATACCGGTGACGTTGCGGGCAACCAGCTCCTCGGTGAGTCGCTTGTCGGCAGCCAGGTGCAGGTAGGTGAACAGCACCTGTCCCTCGCGCATGCGGTGATATTCCGATTCGATGGGCTCCTTGACCTTCAGAATCATCTCGGAGCGAGCCCAGACCTCGTCGGCGCTCGGCTCGATCTGCGCGCCGGCGGCGACGTACTCCTCGTTGGTGATGGACGAGCCCAGGCCGGCATCGGCCTCGACCGTGACCTCATGACCGTGCTTGGCCAGCTCGTGCACGCCGGCCGGCGTGATCGCGACCCGGTACTCGTGGTTCTTTACTTCCTTCGGAACACCAACCCTCATCGGGGACTCCTTGCTCACGACCGGCTCACGACCAGTTCACGATGGGCTCGCTCAAGGCAGCGTGCCTCTTGGAGTCTAGTGCTCCTCAGCTTGATGTCGCTCGATGTGAGGCCTGGCGCCGCAAGGCATAGGCGAGTACGGCGACGACCAATGGGGCGTCTTGGACCACGCCGGTTTCGACGCCGGCGAGGAGTTCGTCGAACGGCACCCAATCGACCGTCATCTCGGCTTCCTCGTGGACCAATCGAAANTCGCCCCGGTCGGCTGTGGCCAGCCCCGGNGCCAGATAGATGTGCTGGATCTCGCCGAGGATGCCCGGACTGGGATACACCGACAACAGGTGTGTCCACTGGTTGGCGGTGTATCCGGTCTCTTCCAANAGCTCGCGCTCAGCNGCATACCTGGGGTCCTCACCGGGGACGTCCAGCAGACCCGCAGGCAGCTCGACCAGCCGCCGACCAACGGCATGCCGGTACTGCAACACGACCAGGACGCGCTCGTCGTCATCCACGGCGAGCACCACCGAGGCCCCGGGTGCNTCGATCAGCAGCCGCCGGAAAGGCTCACCACCCTCAGGTGAGGTGAGGGTGTCCTCTCGCACCGCGNNAACGGCGCTCCCACAGGGCGCCACATCGTCGGCGGCGAGGATCGGCCAGGAGGCAGCGGTATCCACGGACCGGCTCGGGTTGGTCACTGCGCGACCGGCACGATGTCGGCAGGATCTGCCGGCTGGCGGCGCAGGCTGCTGGAGTCGATCGGAATCTCCAACTCCCGTTGCCGCGCGATCGCGGCGCCGATCAGCCCTGCGAACAGCGGGTGTGCCTTGGTGGGCCTGCTTCGCAACTCAGGATGCGCTTGCGTGGCTACGTAGTAGGGGTGAACCTCCACCGGGAGCTCGACGAATTCGACCAGGTTGTTGTCGGGGCTGGTTCCGGAGAACACCAGCCCGGCCTGCTCCAATCGGTCGCGATAGGCGTTGTTGACCTCGTAGCGGTGTCGGTGCCGTTCCTCGACCTTGTCGGCGCCGTACGCCTCGCGCACCACCGAGCCTGCCTTGAGATTGGCCGGGTACAGCCCCAGCCGCATGGTGCCGCCGAGGTCACCGGCGCCCTCGACGAAGGCCTGCTGCTCTGCCATGGTGGCGATCACAGGCTCGGCGGTCTCCGGATCAATNTCGGTGGAGTCCGCGCCTGCAAGCCCTACAACGTTGCGGGCGTATTCGATCACCATGCACTGCATACCCAGGCAAATGCCCAGCGTCGGGATGCCGTGGGCGCGGGTGTAGGCGAGCGCGCCGATCTTGCCCTCGAGTCCTCGGATCCCGAACCCTCCAGGCACCAGGACCGCATCGACCTCGCTGAGTTGCCGGGCGGCGCCTTCTGGGGTGGCGCACTCGTCGGAGGGCACCCAGTTGATCTGCACCTTGGCCTCGTGGGCGAACCCACCGGCCCGGAGTGCCTCGGCGACCGACAGGTAGGCATCGGGCAGGTCGACGTACTTGCCGACCAGTGCCACGGTCACCTGCTCAGCCGGGTGATGCACCCGCTGCAGCAGGTCGTCCCAGCGGGTCCAGTCGACATCCCGGAAGGGCAGGTTGAGGCGGCGCACCACGTAGGCGTCCAGGCCCTCGCGGTGCAGCACCTTGGGGATGTCGTAGATCGAGGGNGCATCGACTGCGGCAGCTACAGCCTCCTGCTCGACATCGCACATCAACGAGATCTTCTTCTTGATGCTGTCGGGTATCTCCCGATCGGCTCGCAGCACCAGCGCATCGGGCTGGATGCCGATACTGCGTAGCGCAGCCACCGAATGCTGGGTCGGCTTGGTCTTGAGTTCACCTGAGGGCCCGATGTAGGGAACCAGCGACACATGCAGGAAGAAGGAGTTGTCGCGCCCGACATCGTGGCGCACTTGGCGGGCGGCCTCCAGGAACGGCAAGGACTCGATGTCGCCGACGGTGCCACCGACCTCGGTGATCACCACATCAACGTCCGGTCCAGCCATGGCGCGGATCCGGTCNCTGATCTCGTTGGTGATATGCGGGATCACCTGCACGGTATCGCCCAGGTAGTCGCCGCGACGCTCCTTGGCGATCACCTCGGAGTACACCTGGCCGGTGGTGACGTTGGCGATCCCGGAGAGGTCGGTGTCGAGGAAACGCTCGTAGTGGCCGACGTCGAGGTCGGTCTCGGCTCCATCGTTGGTGACGAAGACCTCACCGTGTTGGAACGGGTTCATCGTGCCGGGGTCGACGTTGAGGTACGGGTCGAGCTTNTGCATGGTGACCCGCAGACCACGCGACTTGAGCAGATTGCCCAGTGAGGAGGCTGTCAGTCCCTTACCCAGGGATGAGGCAACGCCGCCGGTGACGAACACGTGCTTGGTGGTCTGGCGATCGGCCAAAACTGGACTCCCGTGCCTGCAGGTGTGCGGTGAGAACACTCACCCGTCCACGGGGTTCTAGGCTAGCAAGAGATCGGCGCATTGCGGCAATCCGCGCCCAGGCTGTTTCCAGTGTGTTTGCCGGGAGCGTGTCGGAGGTGCTTCAGTCGGGCAGTACCGCAGTGGTACCCGCTCCGAGGCCGTACTGCCCGGCCTTGCCGGCTGCTTGCTCGGCGAGCGCTCGTACGGCGACCACGGCGCCTGCTGGCCCGTCGACGCCGTCGACAGTAGAGACACCTGCGCTGGTATGGGCGTCGGCGCGGATCGCGGCCAGCACACCGCCGGTATCGGCAGCGTCGAGCGGACCGGCCACCACGACTCCCCGGTTTGCTCGTCGAGCGCGCCCGCCAGACTGTCCACGATGCTGGCGATCCCTTGGTCAGCGGCGCTGTCTCCGCTGGGTGGTCCGGCGAGGACGAGCACCAGGCCCGCGCGGCGCTCGACATCTTGGCTGAAGCTGATCAAGCCGGCGGTGCTGAGACCGGCCAAGATGCTCTGCGCGCGTGAGCTGGGAGCGTCGCCACCGGCCTCGGTCGTGCCGATGGCATAACCCAGGAGCGCTCCGATCCGGTCGTAGGCGCTGGCGCTCTCCGGAATGACGACGTCTTTGGCGTCCGCCTCCAACTGGCCCCCGAGCGCATCCACGAGCTGTTTCTTGGCCGGATCCACCAGATCGGGACCGGCACGCAGCACCGAAGTGAGCCGGCCACCCGCTCTCTCGATGCTCGCCGTGATCGCCTTCTCCGCCTCGGTTGTCGCATCCGGTAACACCACCAACGCGACCGCCCGGTCGCGTAGCCGGTTCCGGACCAACGCGGGTTCCACTGATTCGACCAGCGCCTCGTCCAACCCCGAGCGAGCAGAGTTGCTGGTTTCTTCACTTGGGGATTGTCCTGGTGTGGCGGCTTTCGAGGCGTCGTTGTCGAAGTCGAGTCCCGCGCCCAGCGCGATACCTGCCGCGAGTGCGAGCAGCACCGCGATCAGGGAGACGACGTGATAGCGAAAGATGATCATGCGTGGGTGCTTTCCTCGGTCAGAGCTTGTCGATCCAGCTACGCAGCGAGTCCCACCACTCCTGGCCGGCCGAGGTCGTGGCGATCGCGGCGACGACGGCGATCAGGCCGGCCAACAGCACGAGCAGGAGTTGCCAGCGGCGTACGCCACCGGCGTACAAATACGGGATGGAACGGGAATCGACCAGCTTCGGGCCGACTCGGAGATGAGTCAGGAAGGTGCTCGCCTCACCGCCGCGCTGCCGGTCGAGCAGTTCATCGAGGCTGGTGTGCAGTCCGACGGTGGTGATCGTCGCCGCCCCCGCGCTGTCAGCCACCAGTAGTGCGACGTCTCGGGTGGCTCCCGCGGCCGCAATCATGGACGGGCGCGCGCCCAACCGCTCCACGCGGTCGGCACCGATTAGCCGGCCGGACTCATCGGCATGGAGAAGCACCTCTTTCGCGCTCTTGATCGCTTTGTCACTGACCGGGTCCGCTCCGGAGGCCGAGACCCGCTCGGGAGTAAACGCGGCAGCGCCGAGCACCACCAGGTCGGGGTGNAAGCCACTCTCGATAAGCGCATCGGCACCGGCGTCGATGCCGACCATCACGGGGCGCTGGTCGCGCAGGTAGCGGCGAAGCCTCTTCAGCTCGGCGCGATAGTCGTAGTCGGCGGCGACCACGACGGCGCCCTGGCCCTCGAACCGGGTGTGCAGTTCGGGAATCCCTTGTCCATGCAGGAGCAGGCCTTGCTCGCGGCGCAAGTACTCGATCGAGTTGTGGGTGAAGGTTTGGAGTTGAGTTTCCAGTCCGTCGCGGGATGCATCGAGCAGGTCGGTGAGCACGGTTTGGGTCACCACACGTCCGGTCGCCACCGGTCGACCTCGCACGCTCAGCTCGCCATCAACAATGGTGGCGGTACCGCCATCTTTGATTGCGCCACGGCCTATCCCTTGACCGAGGTCGGCGCCGACGGCATCGACTGCACTGTCGATCAGGCCGATGCCCGCATCCAGCAGAACACCGGGTCCCTGAGCGGGNAATCTTCCCGACAGACACGGAGCCGCATTCACAACGGCAACAACACCCCGGTTGGCCAATGCCTCTGCAGTCGCCTGATCCATGTCGGTGGCATCGATCACGGCGATGTCACCGGGTTGGAGTCGGCGCAGCAGCATCGCCAGGCGACGGTCACTGCGAAGGGTTCCCTGGACGGACATGCCAGAGCCTGTGCCAGGGGGCGCGGCGGTGCGGGACGTGAACCTCATGACCGTTCCATGGTGGCACGCCGGCCATGACCGATCGGGGACCCGCGGTCGTTCAGCGCGTTGCGCTTCCAGGGCGTGCTTGGGCTTCATCGAGGAGCTCGCGAGCATGAGCGAGCGCGGTCTCGGAGTCTTCCAAGCCTGCCAGCATCCGGGAGAGCTCACGGAGTCGTTCGGCGTCGTCGAGTACCTGGAGTCCCGAGGTGGTCACGATGCCGTCCTGGCTCTTGGTGACGCTCACGTGGGTGTCGGCGAATGCCGCTACTTGGGGCAGATGGGTAACCGCGATGACCTGGGCGTGTTGGGCCAACTGTGCGAGTCTGCGGCCCACTTCGACTGCCGCCTTGCCGCCCACGCCGGCATCGACCTCGTCGAAGACGAAGGTGGGCACCGGGTTGGTGGCAGCCAATGCGACTTCGATCGCGAGCATCACCCGCGACAACTCGCCACCTGATGCCCCCTTATCCAGCGGGCGGGGTTCGGCGCCGACATTGGCGGCGAGGAGGAGCTCGACCTCGTCGGCTCCGTACGGCCCCAGTTGGAGTGGGTCCTCCTGAGTCACCGATACGGTCAGCCGGGCATGGGGCATCGCCAACTGGGTGAGCTCGACGGTGACGATCTCGGCAAGCTCTCGACCTGCCTGCGATCGAGCGTCGCTGAGACGGAGCGCGAGGGCGGTGAGTTCAGCGGTGAGCTCTTTCTCACGCCCGGTGAGGAGGTCGATGCGTTCATCGGTGCCGTCGAGCTCGTCCAGTCGTAGTCGTGACTGAGCGGCCCAGGCAAGCACCTCATCGATAGTGGCGCCGTACTTGCGGGTCAAACTCGCCAACGCTGCGCGGCGCTCGGAGACCACCGCCAGCCGGACCGGATCGGCTTGCAGACCTTGAGAATAGGACGTGAGGTCGGCGGCCAGGTCGGAGAGCAGGTAACTCAACTCCGCCAGTCGGTCGGCCAATTCTGCCGCGGCTGAATCGTGGTCGCGCACCCCGTCGAGCAATCGGCGTGATGTCGCTATCGCCCCAAGGGCATCGCGTGCATCGGCGGACAGATCGGGCGAGCCCATTTCGCTGGACAAGGCTTCGCGGGCCTGGTGTGAGGTGGTACGCAGCGTGTCGGCGAACCCGAGTCTGCTCTCTTCTTCTGCCAGCGCGGCATCCTCGCCGGCTTCAGGCGACAGCGCGGAGATCTCCTGCAGCCCGAACCGCAGCAGGTCGGCCTCGCGGGCGCGCTCACGCGAGGTGGCCACGACTTCGGCGAGCTCGGTGCGAACCGCCTTCAGTTCGGCGTAACCGGCGAGATAGTCGGCGCGGAGCGCGAGTAGGACGGGACCGCCGAAGGCATCGAGTGCTTCACGCTGAGCCGCGGCTCGAAGCAATCGGTGCTGGTCGGACTGGCCATGGACCGCGACCAGCTCCGCAGCCAGCTCGCTGAGCCGCGCCACCGGCACGGCGGCCCCACCGAGGTAGGCCCTGGAGCGGCCCTCGACGAAAACCTGGCGTACCAGCAACAGATCGTCATCGCTGTGACCACCGAGTTCCTCGATCGCAGCACGCAATGACGCGGTGGTGCTGACGACTCCCTCCACGCGGGCTGACTTGGCGCCGGTACGAACGGCTGTGCTGTCGGCGCGTCCGCCCAACAGGAGCCCGAGAGCGGTCACCACCATGGTCTTGCCGGCGCCGGTCTCNCCGGTGATCGCAGTGAACCCCGGGCCAAGCTCCAGCACCGACTCGTCGATGACGCCCAGTGAAGTGATCCGGAGCTCTTCGAGCATCAGGCCTCCGCCTGCCGGCGGCGCGCTGCCGCGCCCCGCCACCCATCGACCGGAAGGGAGAACTTGCGCACCAGACGATCGGTGAACGGCGCCTCGTGCACCCGGGCGAGTCGAACGGGCGCAGTCCCTTTGCGGACCTCGACTCGGGCACCGGGTGGCAGGTCGTAGGTACGGCGTCCATCGCACCACAGCACCCCTGACCCGAGATTGTCGGCAAGGACCTCCACGGCGACGACGGACTCCGGGGCGACCACCATCGGGCGGGCGAACAGGGCATGCGCCGAGAGCGGGACCACCAGAAGCGCTTGGACTCCGGGCCAGACCACCGGCCCTCCGGCGGNNAGAAGTTATAGGCGGTCGACCCGGTAGGCGTCGCACACACCACACCGTCGGCGCCCCAACGTGACAACGGCCGACCGTCGACCTCGACGACGACCTCCAGCATGCGCTCGCGNNTGCGGCTTTCTCGACGCTTGCCTCGTTCAGTGCCCAGGTGCTGGCGACCTGCTGCTTGCCGTGGAAGAGCGATACCTCGATCGTGAGCCGGTCCTCGATCGTGTACTCGCGCCCCACGATGGTCTTGATGACCAGGTCGAGGTCCTCCTGCTCGGCCTCGGCTAAAAAGCCGACATGGCCGAGGTTGATTCCGAGCAACGGAGTCAACGAGTCCCGGGCGATCTCCGCGCCACGCAAGATGGTGCCGTCACCACCGACCACCGCCATCAGTTCGCAACCAGCTGCGGCGCCTGGCACCGGATCTGCGAACTCGATGTCCGCCTCACCTGAATCGGACATGCCCATGCCCAGGGCCGCGGCCTCGTCAGCGAGCAGGCGCAAAACAATCCCTTGATCGGTCAGGCTGCGGCAAAGACGCAGCGCAACCTCACAAGCTGCAGGTCGCTCGGTGTGGACCAGCACGAACACGCGGCGCNNGTCATGGGTCCACCTTCTCATCCGGCTCCTGCGGATCGGCACCGCTAGGGCCGCGCATAACCTCGGCGTCGATGTCGGCGTCGGACAGGAGCCGGGGCCGCGAGTCAGCCAGACGAAGTACTCGATGTTCCCCGCCGGCCCCGGCAACGGGCTGGTGGCCACCGCTTTGGCGCCCAAGCCGAGCAGCTCAGCAGCCACCACCACACCACAGACCGCTTCCGTACGCAGCACCGGATCTCGCACGACTCCNCCGCGTCCGACTCGGTCCTTGCCGACCTCGAACTGCGGCTTGACCATCAGCACCAGGTCGGCTCCAGGGGTGGTCACCGACAGCAGTGGCTCGAGGACCAGACGCAAGGAAATGAACGACAGGTCACCGACGACAAGATCAACGGGTCCCCCGATCAACTCGGCGGTCAAGTCACGCACATTGGTGCGATCCACAACCACAACGCGAGAGTTGGACTGCAGGCTCCAGGCAAGTTGCCCGTACCCGACATCGACCGCGACGACCTCCTGCGCACCGGCCCGGAGCAACACGTCGGTAAAGCCACCGGTCGAGGCTCCCGCATCCAAACAGCGGCGATCCCTCACGGCCAGGCCCAGCGGCTCGAAAGCCGCCAGGGCGCCTGCTAGCTTGTGACCGCCTCGCGAGACGTAGTCGGGGCGATCGGGATCTTTCTCGACGACGATCGCGACATCGGTGGTCACGCCGGTGGCCGGTTTGGTGGCTACTGCTCCTGAGACGCGTACCCGTTTGGCTGCGACCAGCTCACTGGCGTGCTCACGGGAGCGGGCCAGTCCGCGTCGGACCAGTTCCGCGTCGAGACGCAGACGTCGAGGCACCGGCGCGCTAGATCACGAAGGTGCGTCGCCCGCGTCGGTCAGTGCTTGCCGCAATGCCTCGTGTGCCTGCTCGAAGATCGGCAACCGGGCATCGAGGTCGAGCTGTTCGACGTCGACCAGAGTGCCGAGTACCTCATCCACCACAGAGTGTCCGGTGGCCGACACCTCGACAATCAGCGTCTCTGCAGTCATCACATCGGTAGCCACTGCGTCCGCAGTCGCTCCGGGAGGCTCGACTACCTCGTACTCATCGATGCTCACGGGTTTAACGCTACCGGCCGGACGCCCTCAACACGTGCAAATGGCGTTCCGACGCGATCGTGGTGTCGCCACGCCGCCTCGGCTACTGTCCGCCACCAGTCATCAGCCGTGCCGCTGCCGGTGACCACGAGATTCTCGGCGGCAGGATCGGCATGCGCCACCCAGTCGCCTACGGTCACCGAATCGCCCGCGATTGAACGCCGGGATGTGCGGTGTGCAGGCCACTCAGGTCAGCGGCGATGTAAGTGGGGCGCAGCTCGGGCGGCGCGGCAATCAGTTCGCCGAGCCCGGTAACTCCGGTCAGCACCAGCAAGCTATCCAGGTCACATCGGTGGGCTCCGGCGATGTCGGTATCGAGCCGGTCGCCAACGACCAGCGGCTTCTGGCCGCCGACTCGCTCGATCGATTCGGAGAACAACGGCGGCTCGGGTTTCCCGGCTACCCGCGGCTGGCAATCTGCGAACTCGGCCACCGCCCGCACGAGCACGCCGTTGCCTGGCCCAGAGCCATGAGGAGTGGGCACGGTCGCATCGGTGTTGCTGGCGACCCAGGGCAGCCCTCGGCGGACTAGGATCGCTCCGTCGATCACCGTGCGCCAGCGCAAGTCGGGGTGATAACCCGACACGACTGCGACCGGCTCGGCATCGATGTCGCTGGTGGGCACCAGCCCGTGCTCGACCAGAGCGTCCTCGAGACCNGGCTCCCCGATCACGAACACCGGCGAGGCTGGNGGAAGGTCGCGAGCCAGCAAACCCGCAGCGGCTTGTGCCGAAGTCACCACCTCGTGGGGTTCGGCTTCGATTCCCAGTTGGCTCAGGTGCTTTGCCACCGAGGCCGGCGGCCGGGAGGCGTTGTTGGTGACGAACGCCAGGTGCATACCGGCAGCCCGCGCGCGTTGCAGGCTCGTCGCCGCCCCCGGCACTGCCTCCGCGCCGATGTAGACGACTCCGTCGAGGTCGAGCAACGCCAAGTCGTAGACGTCGGTCAGTGGCTGCGTAGTTGAACCGAGCNNACGGGAACGATCCTGTCAGCTGAGCTCGGCCAGTCGCTCGTCGGCGTCGGTGATGCCGTTGCCGTCGACACCAATTGTGCGATGGAACCACTCGACGGCTTCTTCGGTACGCCCGGCACGAGCGAGTAGGTCCGCGTAGGCGTAGCGCAGCCGCGCTACCCAGTCGGCACGGGAGCGACTGCGCAGCGGCGCTGCCTCCAAGACGCGCAGCGCCCCGTCGATTTCGCCCAGATCGGCGCGAGCGCCCGCCTCGACGATGGTCATCTCCGCTTGGAGGTCTGCAGACAAATGCGAAACCGCGTCGTTTCGAGCTAGAGCGAGCGCCTTCTCAGGACGTCCCAACGCGCGCTCACAGTCGGCCATCATCGGCAGATAATCACTGACGCCGTTCATCCGGCGGGCGGCGCGCAACCCNGAGAGCGCCTCGGCGTACTCCCCTGCCGCATAGGCGGCTTCTCCGCAGGCCTCCCGCACAACGGCCACCCGAGCCGCGCGAGCACGTGCGGCGAGCGCGTGCTGGTAGGCGGTCTTGGGGTCGGTGTCGATCAGCATGCCGGCAGCAGCCAAGTGCCGGGCAACTCTGGCCGCCAGCTTCTCCGGTAGGCCTTTGAGCTGGGCAAGCACCTGACGGTCGAGTTCCTTGCCGGTGATCTCCGGATCGAGATCCGGGCCGTCGTACTTAGCTTGCTCAGCAGTACGCGGGACTCGCCGGTCCTCACGGTCGGGCCGCTCACGATAGGAACGCGCCCTCGGTGCTCGTCCGATCGGCGCCCACCCTGGCCCCGAGCCCCCGACCTTCCAACGCCGGCCTTACCGCCTCCAGACCTACCGCCACTGCTACCGGCGCGGCCGCGATCAGGCGCACTCCCGCTCTTGCGGTCGCCCCGGTTGCCACCGCCCCGACCAGCGCCACGCTGCCCGCCTGCTCCCGCCACGGTGCGTCCTTCCCTACTTCATCAAGATCTAGAAATGCTGTCCCTAAGGCCAGTAAATGCCAAAGGAGGGCCACCTGGGGTGACCCTCCTTTGCAAAGTATGTCCGGCGACGTCCTACTCTCCCACAGGCTCCCGCCTGCAGTACCATCGGCGCTGATGGGCTTAACTTCCGGGTTCGGAATGGAGCCGGGTGTTTCCCCATCGCTATGGCCGCCGAAACTCTATGGAGTTGTATCGGTGTGCTCTTGCATAGAGCACCCTCCCGACCGCAACTCGGGAGCTACACAGTGGACGCGCAACATCAAAGTAGTAAGACAAGCCCTCGGCCTATTAGTACCGGTCGGCTCCGTGTGTTACCACCTTCTACCTCCGGCCTATCAACCCAGTCGTCTACTGGGGGCCTTACCCGGTTAACCCGGTGGGAAACCTCATCTTGAAACGTGCTTCCCGCTTAGATGCTTTCAGCGGTTATCACTTCCGAACGTAGCTAACCAGCCGTGCTCTTGGCAGAACAACTGGCACACCAGAGGTTCGTCCATCCCGGTCCTCTCGTACTAGGGACAGCCTTTCTCAAGTTTCCTACGCGCGCGGCGGATAGGGACCGAACTGTCTCACGACGTTCTAAACCCAGCTCGCGTGCCGCTTTAATGGGCGAACAGCCCAACCCTTGGGACCTACTCCAGCCCCAGGATGCGACGAGCCGACATCGAGGTGCCAAACCATCCCGTCGATATGGACTCTTGGGGAAGATCAGCCTGTTATCCCCGGGGTACCTTTTATCCGTTGAGCGACGCCGCTTCCACATGCCAGCGCCGGATCACTAGTTCCGACTTTCGTCCCTGCTCGAGTTGTCACTCACAGTCAAGCTCCCTTGTGCACTTACACTCGAAACCTGATTGCCAACCAGGCTGAGGGAACCTTTGAGCGCCTCCGTTACATTTAGGAGGCAACCGCCCCAGTTAAACTACCCATCAGGCACTGTCCCTGATCCGGATAACGGACCGAGGTTAGATATCTAGTACGACCAGAGTGGTATTTCAACGATGGCTCCACATGAACTGGCGTCCACGCTTCAAAGCCTCCCACCTATCCTACACAAGCCGAACCAAACACCAATACNNCAATGTAGTAAAGGTCCCGGGNGTCTTTCCGTCCTGCCGCGCGTAACGAGCATCTTTACTCGTAGTGCAATTTCGCCGAGTCCACGGTTGAGACAGCGCCCAAGTCGTTACTCCATTCGTGCAGGTCGGAACTTACCCGACAAGGAATTTCGCTACCTTAGGATGGTTATAGTTACCACCGCCGTTTACTGGGGCTTAAGTTCTGAGCTTCGCTCCGAAGAGCTAACCCGTCCCCTTAACCTTCCAGCACCGGGCAGGAGTCAGTCCGTATACATCGTCTTGCGACTTAGCACGGACCTGTGTTTTTAGTAAACAGTCGCTTGGGCCTGGTCTCTGCGGCCATCAACGCTTCCGGGAGCAAGTCCCTTCACGTATCCGGCCCCCTTCTCCCGAAGTTACGGGGGCATTTTGCCGAGTTCCTTAACCATGGTTCACTCGATCGCCTTGGTATTCTCTACCTGATCACCTGAGTCGGTTTGGGGTACGGGCGGCTTACAGCTCGCTAGAGGTTTTTCTCGACAGCATAGGATTACCCACTTCGTCCATACGGACTCGGCGTCGTGTCTCAGGCATATAGGAGACGGATTTGCCTATCTCCAACCCTACGCACTTACCCGTGGACAACCATCGCCACGGTTGGGCTACCTTCCTGCGTCACCCCATCGCTTGACTACTACTAGCTTGGGTTGCGCGTTCCACTCAACTCGNNTCCCCGAAGGGATCTCGTGAGCTTCAGGCGCTTAGCATCACTAGGTTCGTCATGNGGCGCTGTTTCGCCGGTACGGGAATATCAACCCGTTGTCCATCGACTACGCCTGTCGGCCTCGCCTTAGGTCCCGACTTACCCAGGGCAGATTAGCTTGACCCTGGAACCCTTGATCATTCGGCGGAGGAGTTTCTCACTCCTCATTCGCTACTCATGCCTGCATTCTCACTCGTATGGCGTCCACGGCTGGATCACTCCGCCGCTTCGCTCGCCATACGACGCTCCCCTACCCATCCACACTCCTGGACCCTATCTACGAGAGAGGGCCGAGATATATGCGTGAATGCCATAGCTTCGGTGGATAACTTGAGCCCCGCTACATTGTCGGCGCGGAATCACTTGACCAGTGAGCTATTACGCACTCTTTCAAGGGTGGCTGCTTCTAAGCCAACCTCCTGGTTGTCTGTGCGACTCCACATCCTTTTCCACTTAGTTATCGCTTAGGGACCTTAGCTGATGGTCTGGGCTGTTTCCCTCTCGACTACGGAGCTTATCCCCCGCAGTCTCACTGCTGCACTCTCACTTACCNNGGCATTCGGAGTTTGGCTGACGTCAGTAACCNNTTGTCGGGCCCATCGGCCATCCAGTGCNTCTACCTCCGTTAAGAAACATGCAACGCTGCACCTAAATGCATTTCGNGGAGAACCAGCTATCACGGAGTTTGATTGGCCTTTCACCCCTATCCACAGGTCATCCCCCAGGTTTTCAACCCTGGTGGGTTCGGTCCTCCACGCGGTCTTACCCGCGCTTCAACCTGCCCATGGATAGATCACTCCGCTTCGGGTCTTGATCATGCGACTAAATCGCCCTATTCGGACTCGCTTTCGCTACGGCTGCCCCACACGGGTTAACCTCGCCACACAACGCAAACTCGCAGGCTCATTCTTCAAAGGCACGCCGTCACAATTCGGAGAATCGCTCCGACGGATTGTAGGCACACGGTTTCAGGTACTATTTCACTCCCCGCCAGGGGTACTTTTCACCTTTCCCTCACGGTACTTGTCCGCTATCGGTCACCAAGGAGTATTTAGGCTTAACGGGTGGTCCCGCCAGATTCACACGGAATNTTCAGGGTTCCGTGTTACTTGGGGTGACGTCTCAGNAGCCATCGTCTTACGTGTACGGGGTATCACCCTCTGTGCCGGGACTTTCCAGTCCGCTTCGACTTCAACGATGGTTTCTTACTCTGTGTCAGTCCGGCAGAACTGACGTGACGGCCCCACAACCCCCATGCGCANACGCCTGCCGGCTATCACACGCATGAGGTTTGGCCTCTTCCGATTTCGCTCGCCACTACTCTCGGAATCACTATTGTTTTCTCTTCCTGTGGGTACTGAGATGTTTCACTTCCCCACGTTCCCTCCAACTGCCCTATGTGTTCAGGCAGAGGTAACTGGACATGACTCCAGCTGNNGGTTTCCCCATTCGGAAATCCCCGGATCACAGCTCGGTTGCCAACTTCCCGGGGCTTATCGCAGGCTCCTACGTCCTTCATCGGCTCTTGGTGCCAAGGCATCCACCATGTGCCCTTAGTAGCTTGTCANTTACTACAAAGATGCTCGCGTCCACTGTGTAGTTCTCATGCGGGCGGTCCCCAANNCACCTGATTCACGCTGGCCCGTTGCGCTCGAATCCGAGCAATCGGGTAGTTCGTGGGTGAGGGTCCACTGAGATGATCGAAAAGCTCGATCCCTCAGGACCCAACAGTGTGCCTGACTGGTCGTTGATCTGCGCGAGGTTCCACTCCCGGACAAATCCGGGTTGTACTGACGCGCCTCTAACGGCCGGCCAAATAANNTCGACGTTCCACTAGTGAGCATCCTCTGCCGTAGAACATTCGCCTACGAAACAGAAGGCCAACACAACATTGCTGTTGTGCCGTTATTTGCTCCTTAGAAAGGAGGTGATCCAGCCGCACCTTCCGGTACGGCTACCTTGTTACGACTTCGTCCCAATCGCCAGCCCCACCTTCGACGGCTCCCNNTCCACAAGGGTTGGGCCACCGGCTTCGGGTGTTGCCGACTTTCGTGACGTGACGGGCGGTGTGTACAAGGCCCGGGAACGTATTCACCGCAGCGTTGCTGATCTGCGATTACTAGCGACTCCAACTTCATGGGGTCGAGTTGCAGACCCCAATCCGAACTGAGACCGGCTTTTGGGATTCGCTCCATCTTGCGATATCGCAGCCCTTTGTACCGGCCATTGTAGCATGCGTGAAGCCCTGGACATAAGGGGCATGATGACTTGACGTCATCCCCACCTTCCTCCGAGTTGACCCCGGCAGTCTCTTATGAGTCCCCACCATTACGTGCTGGCAACATAAGACGAGGGTTGCGCTCGTTGCGGGACTTAACCCAACATCTCACGACACGAGCTGACGACAGCCATGCACCACCTGTATAGAGCCCTTACGGACCTCCCATCTCTGGGAGATTTCTCTATATGTCAAACCCAGGTAAGGTTCTTCGCGTTGCATCGAATTAATCCGCATGCTCCGCCGCTTGTGCGGGCCCCGTCAATTCCTTTGAGTTTTAGCCTTGCGGCCGTACTCCCCAGGCGGGGCGCTTAATGCGTTAGCTGCGGCACGGAACTCGTNNGGAATGAGTCCCACACCTAGCGCCCAACGTTTACGGTGTGGACTACCAGGGTATCTAATCCTGTTCGCTCCCCACACTTTCGCTCCTCAGCGTCAGGTAATGCCCAGAGAACCGCCTTCGCCACCGGTGTTCCTCCTGATATCTGCGCATTTCACCGCTACACCAGGAATTCCGTTCTCCCCTGCATACCTCTAGTCTGCCCGTATCGGAAGCAGGCTCANNGGGTTAAGCCCTGAGTTTTCACTACCGACGTGACAAACCGCCTACGAGCCCTTTACGCCCAATAATNCCGGACAACGCTCGCACCCTACGTATTACCGCGGCTGCTGGCACGTAGTTGGCCGGTGCTTCTTCTCCCACTACCGTCACTTTCGCTNNTCGTCATGGGTGAAAGAGGTTTACAACCCGAAGGCCGTCATCCCTCACGCGGCGTTGCTGGATCAGGCTTTCGC
This sequence comes from Nocardioidaceae bacterium, assembly GCA_013693815.1. Taxonomy (GTDB): domain Bacteria; phylum Actinomycetota; class Actinomycetes; order Propionibacteriales; family Nocardioidaceae; genus SSC3. The sequence goes on along the minus strand of CP059259.1, from coordinate 1,985,547 downwards.
CCATTGTCCAATATTCCCCACTGCTGCCTCCCGTAGGAGTCTGGGCCGTGTCTCAGTCCCAGTGTGGCCGGTCACCCTCTCAGGCCGGCTACCCGTCGTCGCCTTGGTGGGCCATTACCCCACCAACAAGCTGATAGGCCGCGAGCTCATCCATCACCGCCGGAACTTTCCACCACCATCCGATGCCGGAGGTGGTCGTATTCGGTATTAGCTTCGGTTTCCGGAGTTATCCCAATGTGATGGGCAGATTGCTCACGTGTTACTCACCCGTTCGCCGCTCGTGTACCCCCGAAGGGGCCTTACCGCTCGACTTGCATGTGTTAAGCACGCCGCCAGCGTTCGTCCTGAGCCAGGATCAAACTCTCCATTGAAAATTTGCGACAGTCGCCGAAGCGGCTGTCAAGAGTTGTCTCCCGGCAAGAGACCGAATCACTGACTGATTGTCAGAATCATCGTTTCTTACCAAAGGAACCGTCGACTTTCGACTCGGCGAACCGAGCTGTCAGTCAGACGGGGTAATTAATTCGTCGACTTTTGGCACACTGTTGAGTTCTCAAGGATCAAGCGCGCACCGCAGTTCTGGCCTTTCGGCCTCGGTGTGGGGCGACCTGGTAAAACTTACAGGGTCCTGGGGGCTCGGTCAAATCGGGGTGGTGTGCTGCCGGTCACAACGGTAAAACCCCAGGTCAGAGCGGCATCGGAGCATCACTGGACCCGGATGCCGGCGAACCTCTTCTTGCCCCGGCGAAGCACCAGCCAGCCACCGGGAAGCAGGTCGGAGGTGGTCGGCGTCAACTCAGGGTCGGTGACGCGCTCATTGTTCAGGTAGACGCCGCCCTCGGCGATGGTCCGCCGGGCGGCGCCACGGCTCTCGGCCAGGCCTGCCGTCAACAACAAATCGACGATTCCCGGGATCTGGTCATCAATGCGCGCGACCTCGGTAGCCCCGGCCTCGGTCATCGCTGCACCCAGCGTGTCGGGATCCAATGACCGCAGGTCGCCTCCGCCGAACAGGGCAGCACTGGCGGCTTTGATGGACTCGGTAGCGGCGTGGCCGTGCACCAGGGTGGTGACCTCTTCGGCAAGCACCCGCTGACCGGCACGAAGGAACGGCTTCTCACTCGTCAGCTGCTCCAGCTCGGCGACCTCGTCGATCGTCTTGAACGTGAAGATCCGCAACAGCTCGGCGACCTTCTCGTCCTCGACGTTGAGCCAGAACTGGTAGAAGGCATACGGCGACATCATCTCGGGGTCCAGCCATAACGCCCCGCCCGCGGTCTTGCCGTACTTGGTGCCATCGGCCTTGGTGATCAGCGGGGTCGCGAACGCATGCGCGTGGCCACCTTCGGCGCGCCGGATCAGCTCCACACCACCGGTCAAGTTGCCCCACTGGTCGCTGCCGCCGAACTGCAGTGTGACGTCGTGGTCGAGGTAGAGCTGCCGGAAGTCCAGCGACTGCAGCAGGATGTAACTGAACTCGGTGTAGCTGATTCCGTCCTCGAGCCTGCTCCTCACCACATCGCGGGCGAGCATCCGGTTCACCGGGAAATGCTTGCCGATATCGCGTAAGAAATCGATCGTTGACAGGTTCACGGTCCAGTCGTAGTTGTTCACCATCGTCGCCGCGTTGTCACCTTCGAAGGACAGGAACGGCTCGATCTGCGCGCGGATCCTCGCGACCCACTCGTGCACCGTCTCGACTGGGTTGAGGGTGCGCTCACCTCGCTCGGTGGGGTCCCCGATCATGCCGGTCGAGCCTCCGACCAGAAGGTACGGAACGTGACCTGTCCGCTGCAGCCGCATCGCGGTCACGATCTGTACCAGATTCCCCATGTGCAAGCTGGGCGCGGTCGGATCGAAGCCGACATAGAACTTCACCGGGCCTGCGGCGAATGCCTCACGTAGCGCGTCGAGATCGGTCGAGTGCGCGATCAGTCCGCGCCACTCCAACTCGTCGAGGACGTTGGTCACCATGAAGCCTTTCGTCGTTGTCCGATGGCCCAGTTTCCCGTATTGCGAGCCGCTACTCCCAATCGCCCGCTCGCGCAGGGGCGGCGCGAGGACTGCGCCGGTACGCCGAGACGCTTCTGTCCCCGGTTATCCAGAACCGCCACTGCCGATCAGCGGCCAGCCGCAGACCAACTCGAGGTCCGGTGCTGATGTCGGCAAGTGGCTCTCCCAAAACGAGGTGGCCGTTCAGGTCCAGGCCGTTGGCAGACAAGTCCAGCCCCAGCGCCTGGCATAGCCGGCCAGGCCCACGCGCCAGATCCGTGGCTCTCCCCGGCGCTCTTCGGCCAACTCCCGGCCCCCAATGACCTGCCCTGCCCGTAAAAGCACCGCGCTGGCGGAGCCCTCGAAGCCGGTGACCACATTGCAACAGGAATGGATGCCATGGGACAGATACACATAGAGATGTCCGGCCGGGCCGAACATGACCGCGTTCCTCGGTGTCTGGCCACGGTAAGCATGGGATCCGGGATCTCCTGCACCGTCGTAGGCCTCGACCTCGGTGATACGCACACTCACCCCAGCATGGGTCAGCGTCGCGCCGAGAATCAGCGGCGCTGCCTCCAGCACCGGCCGAGCGAGAGCCTCAGCTAGTGAAGTCATCGAAGGTCTGCAGCACCGCACGGAGCTCGGTGAGCTGCTCGGCTACCCGGACCGGGGCCGTGCCACCACGGCTGTCTCGCGAGGCGACCGATCCTTCGACCGTTAACACACTGCGCACCTCGGCGGTCAGCCGCGGATCGATCTCGGCAAGATCGGCATCGGACAGATCGGCGAGCTCGATACCACCGGACTCACAAACCTGCACACACGCGCCGGCAAGCTCATGTGCTTCCCGGAACGGCACACCTTGTCGCACCAACCACTCGGCGATATCGGTGGCCAGCGAGAAGCCCTGCGGAGCGAGCTCGGCCATGCGCTCGGTGTCGAACGTCAGCGTCGCGACTTGACCAGTGAAGGCGGGGAGCAGCACTTCGAGGGTGTCGATGGAGTCGAAGACCGGCTCTTTGTCCTCTTGCAGGTCCCGGTTGTACGCCAACGGCAATGCTTTGAGAGTGGCAAGCAGACCGGCGAGGTTCCCGATCAGCCGCCCCGCCTTCCCACGAGCCAGCTCGGAGATGTCGGGGTTCTTCTTCTGTGGCATGATGCTCGACCCGGTCGAGTAGGAGTCGTGCAGCTTGACGAAGCCGAACTCCTTGGTCGCCCACAAGATGACCTCTTCGGCGATCCTGCTGACATCGACCCCGATCATCGCGGTCACGAACGCGAACTCCGCAACGAAATCACGAGCCGCAGTGCCATCGATGGAGTTGGCCGCGCTCCCGGCGAAACCCAGCTCCGCGGCGACCTGCTCAGGGTCCAACCCCAGGCTGCTTCCCGCCAAGGCTCCCGATCCATAGGGCGATTCCGCTGCCACTCGAGCGTCCCAGTCGCGCAGTCTGGCCAGATCGCGCACCAACGGCCAGGCATGGGCGAGCAGGTGGTGGCTCAGCAGCACCGGCTGAGCGTGTTGCAGGTGAGTGCGGCCCGGCATGATCGCGCCCAGGTGCGTCTCGGCCTGGTCGAGCAGAGCGCCGATCAGCGATGCGACATCGGCGGCGATTGTCCGGGCATGCTCACGCAAGTAAGCCTTGAACAGAGTGGCGATCTGGTCGTTGCGGCTTCGGCCCGCGCGCAGCTTGCCACCCAGCTCGGGACCGAGCAGCTCCAGGAGGGCCGACTCCAGGGCGCCATGGACGTCCTCATCAGCCGGTCGGGGCACTAGCCGGCCGTCGTCAACCCGGGCGCCGAGCTCGTCGAGACCGGCGATCATCTGGTCGAGTTCTACCTCGGTGAGCAGCCCGGCCTTGGCCAGCACTCGAGCATGAGCACGTGATCCGGCCAGGTCGTAGTCGGCCAACCGCCAGTCGAAGTGCGTGCTGCGCGACAACGCCTCCAGCTCCGGGCTCGGTCCGCCGGCGAACCGGCCCCCAGAGCTTGCCCTCGTTGGTGCCGTGCTCAGTCATCAATCGGTACCCAACTCCATGGCGGCGTGGTCGAGCGCATCGTCGACTGCATCGACGTCCTCGGCAGCAGGATTGGCCGAGATCTGGTCGGCGCCACCGGACTCCAAAACCCCGTAGAGAGTGCCGTGCTCGACGAGCACCTGCCCCTGGTCCAGCGGCTGTCCGGCGTATTGCTCGAGCTTGGCCCGGGAGTCGGCGATGTCCAGATTGCGCATGGTCAGCTGGCCGATGCGATCAGTAGGCCCGAAGGCCGCGTTCTCGGTGCGCTCCATCGAGAGCTTCTCGGGGTGATAGGACAACGCAGGTCCGCGAGTATCGAGGATCGTGTAGTCCTCACCGCGCCGCAGCCGCAAAGTCACCTCGCCGGTCACCACCGATCCGATCCAGCGTTGGATGGACTCTCGCAGCATCAGCGCCTGGGGNTCCAGCCAACGACCTTCGTACAACAGGTGCCCGAGCCGACGGCCCTCAGCGTGGTAGTTGGCGACCGTGTCCTCGTTGTGGATTGCGTTGAGCAACCGTTCGTAGGCGATCCACAACAGCGCCATCCCGGGTGCTTCATAGATACCGCGGGACTTGGCCTCGATGATCCGGTTCTCGATCTGGTCCGACATTCCCAGTCCGTGCCGGCCACCGATCGTGTTGGCTTCGTGCACCAACGCAACCGGGTCGTCGTACCGCTTGCCGCCCAGCGATACCGGGCGACCACGCTCGAAACCGACAGTGACCTCCTCGGTGTCGATGCGCACCGCGGAATCCCAGAACTTCACGCCCATGATCGGCTCGACGGTCTCCAGCGAGACATCGAGGTGCTCCAGCGTCTTCGCCTCGTGGGTGGCGCCCCAGATATTGGCGTCGGTGGAGTACGCCTTCTCCTCACTGTCCCGGTAGGGCAGGTTGTGCTGGATGAGCCATTGGCTCATCTCGGCACGGCCACCCAGCTCGGTAACGAAGTCGGCGTCCAACCAGGGCTTGTAGATGCGCAAGCTCGGGTTCGCGAGCAGACCGTAGCGATAGAACCGCTCGATGTCGTTGCCCTTGAAGGTGGAGCCGTCGCCCCAGATGTCGACGTTGTCCTCGTGCATGGCGCGCACCAGTAGCGTGCCGGTGACAGCACGCCCGATCGGGGTGGTGTTGAAGTACGCCCGCCCACCCGAGCGGATGTGGAAGGCGCCGCAGGCCAGAGCGGCGAGTCCCTCCTCGACCAGTTGCGGCTTGCAGTCGATCGCGCGAGAGATCTCGGCACCATAGGCTGCAGCCCGATTCGGGACCCCGTCGATATCGGGCTCGTCGTACTGGCCGATGTCGGCGGTGTAGGTGCACGGGATCGCGCCCTTGACCCGCATCCAGGCCACGGCGACCGAGGTATCCAATCCACCGGAGAAGGCGATGCCGACCCGCTCACCGACAGGAAGGGAGGTTAAGACCTTGCTCACGTAGCTTCTCTCTCGTTGATGTCGTGGGAACTGACGATGCCGCTGGAAAGCTCGAGGAACCGACGCGCCAGAGCCTCTCCTCCGGCCGGGTCGCGACTGATCGCCAAGACGGTATCGTCACCGGCGATCGTGCCCAGCACAGCGGCCAGCTCTGCCTTGTCGATCGCCGAGGCGAAGAACTGCGCCGCACCTGGCGGAGTGCGCAGCACGACGAGATTGGCGCTGGCCTCGGCGGCGACAAGCAGCTCCGCGCACAGGCGTGCCAGGCGATGCTCGGCGGCCGGCGTCTCCTCGTGCGAGCGCGGGGTCCGGTCACCGCCCTCGGCCGGCACCGCGTAGACCAATGCCCCGCTGGAGTCGCGCACCTTGACCGCGTCCAGGTCGACCAGGTCGCGTGACAAGGTCGCCTGGGTCACCACCAGGCCAGTATCGGCGAGCTTCTCGCCTAGTTCGGTCTGGGAGCGGATCCGGTGCCTGGAGAGCAACTCGATGATCCGTGCTTGACGTGCACTNCTTGGTGAGCGGGACTGCGACCGTCATCGTGACGTGCTCCCCGGTTTCGGGCCCTGGTGCTCCAGGAGCCAGGACAGCACAGCCTTCTGGGCATGCATACGGTTCTCCGCCTCGTCCCAGACCGCACTACGTGGGCCGTCGAGGACCTCGGCGGTGATCTCCTTACCGCGGTACGCAGGCAAGCAGTGCAACACCATCGCGTCCGGCGCCGCTCCTGCCAGGAGCACATCGTTGACCTGATAGGGCACGAAGGGCTCCACCCGATCAGCAGCCTCGTCCTCTTTGCCCATCGAGACCCAGGTGTCGGTGGCGACCACGTCCGCTCCTGCTACCGCCGCTACCGGGTCCGACTCGTATCGTGCCGAGCCTCCGGTGCCTACTGCGATGTCTTGCGCTCTGGCGAGGATCGCCGGGTCCGGCTCGTAACCGACAGGTCCACTGACCACGACGTGCATCCCTGCGGTCGCGCAGGCGAGCAAATAGGAGTGGCCCATGTTGCAGGCGGAATCACCGAGGAACGCCAGCCGCTGACCGGCCAGNGCTCCCCGCCGCTCGGAAATCGTCAACAGATCGGCCAGAAGCTGACAAGGATGGAACTCATCGGTCAGAGCGTTGACCACCGGCACCTCTGCGTACGCCGCCATCGCGTCCAGGTCTGCTTGGGCGAAAGTCCGCCACACGATCGCCGCGACCTGACGTCCCAACACCCGGGCCACGTCGGGAACCGACTCACGCACCCCTATCTGCGCAAGCCGCCCGTCCACGGTCATCGGCGCGCCGCCCAGCTCTGACACCGCGACCGCGAAGGAGAGCTGGGTACGCAGGGTCGGCTTGTCGAAGATCAGCGCTACGGTCCGTGGCCCGGCCAGGAGTCATCCTGGTGCCGTGCGGCTNTTGAGTTTCGCGGCGCGGTTGAGCACCTCGACCTGCTCAACCGGGCTCAGGTCGTCATCACGCAGGAAGTGGCGCATCATGCCTGCCCAGTTTCACTGAGCTCAGCCTTTGCGAGCTTGGCTTGTGCCACCAAATCGGGGACAGCCGCGGCGAACTCGTCTGCCTGCTCCTCGGTGAGAATCAGCGGTGGCGCGAGCCGAATCCGGTTCGGGGTCGCGGGGTTGACGATGAATCCGGCGGCTTGAGCGGCTGCGGCTAGCTCCGCGGAGTAGTCACCGTCGAGCACGATGCCCAACAGCAGACCCTTGCCGTCGATCCGCTCGATTCCGGCGACATCCGTCAACGCTTCCCGGATCTGCTCACCGCGCTTGCGTGCGTTGTCCAGCAGCCCCTCGGCCTCGATGGTGTCGATCACCGCCAGTGCCGCGGCTGCCGCGACCGGGTTTCCACCAAAGGTCGTGCCGTGATTGCCGGGCTGCAGTAGTCCCGCGGCGGCTCCGAAGCCAATACAGGCGCCAATCGGGATGCCGGCGCCCAGGCCCTTGGCCAGGGTGATCAAGTCAGGCCGGATGCCATCGTGGGCGAACCATTCTCCGACCCGGCCCATCCCTGTCTGCACCTCGTCGAGCCAGAGCAAGGCACCGTGTCCAGTGGTGATTGCCCGAGCAGCCGCGAGGTAGCCCTCCCTGGGTCCNACCACACCGGCTTCACCTTGNAGAGGCTCGAGTACGACAGCTGCGGTTCGATCTGTGACGACTGCCGCCAGGGCATCGACATCGCCGTAAGGCACGAACGTGACCTCGCCCGGCAGCGGCTCGAACGGTGCTCGATAGGCCTCTTTGGAGGTGACCGCGAGCGCCCCCATGGTGCGGCCGTGGAAGCAGCCCTCGGCGGCAACGATGTGGGTGCGCCCGGTGAGCCTGGAGGCTTTGAACGCCGCCTCGTTCGCCTCGGTACCGGAGTTGGTGAAGAACACCCGGCCGTCACCGTGGTTCAACAACTCCAAGAGCCGCTCGGCCAACCGCACCTGGGGTTCGGTGGCGAAATAGTTGCTCACATGACCCAAGGTCCTCAGCTGGGTGATGACGGCGGCAACCAGAGCAGGGTGGGCATGCCCCAGCGCATTGACGGCGATCCCGCCGAGCAGGTCGAGGTAGCGATTGCCGTCTTCGTCCCAGACATAAGCGCCCTCGCCCTTGACCAATACCAGCTTGGGCACGCCGAAGGTATTCATCAACGCAGCGGCGTACCGGCTGCGCAAGCTTGTTGTCATTGCGGGACTNCCTGAGGTGGTGTAGAGCGCAGTGCGGATCTTGGTGGGAACGCCTGGGAGCACTTGGGTGCCGACCCCNTCATCGGTGAAGATCTCCAAGAGCACAGCGTGCGCGGCGCGGCCGTCGACGACGGTGGCGCGGGGCACTCCGCCGGTCACTGCGTCCAGGCAGGCTCGCATCTTCGGCACCATGCCACTGGCCAGGCTCGGCATCAGCTCGGCCAGCGATTCGGGACTGATCTCGCCGATCACGTCGTCACTGTCAGGCCAGTCTCGATAGAGGCCCTCGACATCAGTCAACACCAACAGCTTCTCCGCACCGAGCGCGATAGCCAGGGCCGCTGCAGCGGTGTCGGCGTTCACGTTGTGCACGACACCCTCGACGTCAGGGGCGACACTGGAGATCACGGGGATCCGGCCGGCATCGATCAGGTCGCGCACCGCCTCGGGCCGCACATGGGCGACCTCACCGACCAGGCCGAGGTCGACCTCTTCCCCGTCGACGACGGTGTTGGCCCGCTCGGCGGTGAACAGCCCGGCGTCCTCACCGGAGAGCCCGACTGCGTACGGACCGTGCTGATTGAGCAGGCCGACGAGCTCGCGCTGCACTTGACCCACGAGCACCATGCGTACGACGTCCATCGCTTCTTCGGTGGTGACACGCAGACCGCCACGGAACTCCGATTCGATCCCGAGCTTGTCCAGCATCTGGGAGATCTGCGGGCCTCCGCCGTGAACGACGACCGGTTTGAAACCGGCCATCCGCAGGAACACGATGTCCTCGGCGAAGGCGCGCTTGAGCCCTTCGTCGGTCATGGCGTTGCCGCCGTACTTCACCACGATGGTCTTGCCGTGGTACGCCTTCAGCCACGGCAGCGCACCGGCAAGGGTCTTGGCCTTGTCGGTGGCTTGCTCCCAGTGCGCTTGCTGGCTCATCGAATTCGCGGAATTCATGGGTCTGGATTCACTCCCAGTTCAGGTCTGCTTCAGGACGAGTACGCGCTGTTCTCGTGGACGTAGGCGTGGGTCAGGTCGTTGGTCCAGATCGTGGCTTGCTGCTCGCCCGACTTCAGGTCGATCGTGACCGTCACCTCGCGAGGCGTCAGGTCGATAGTGCTGGGGTCTTCGGCGGGNGTACTGCTCCGGCACACCCAGACCCCGTTCATAGCAACGTCGAGGTCTGCCGGATCGAACACCGCCTGGGTCGTGCCCACCGAAGCGAGCACCCGGCCCCAGTTGGGGTCGTTGCCGAAGATCGCCGCCTTGAACAGGTTGCCACGCGCAACGCTGCGACCTACCTCCACCGCATCATCCTCGGATGCGGCGCCGAGAACAGTGATCGCGATCTCGTGGTCTGCGCCCTCGGCATCGGCCAAGAGTTGCATAGCCAGGTCGGTGCAGGCCTGCGTCAGCGCTGCGGTGAANTCCTCAGCGCTGGGTGTGATGCCGCTGGCGCCACTGGCCAGCACGGTGACGGTGTCGTTGGTGGACATGCATCCGTCGGAATCCAACCTGTCGAAGCTGACCCGGGTCGCAGCGCGCAGCGCCTGGTCCAATGTTGCTGCCTCGACCACGGCATCGGTGGTGAGCACGACGAGCATGGTGGCCAGTTGCGGGGCAAGCATGCCGGCGCCTTTGGCCATTCCGCCGATGCTCCAGCCGTCACCGGTCACGACGACCTGTTTGCTGACCGAGTCGGTGGTCATGATGGCGTGGGCCGCGTCATCGCCGCCGTTGGGGCCGAGATTGGCCACCGCCTGGTCCACGCCGTCGAGCAGGGTTTGGCGCAAGTTGCTGACCCCGATCAGCCCGGTCGAGCAGACCACGACATCGATGGCCCCGATGCTCAAGGCGTCGGCCACTCTCTCCGCAACGGCATGGGTGGTCCGGAATCCCTCAGCGCCGGTGTAGCAGTTGGCGCCGCCGGAGTTCAGCACGACAGCGCGAACGATGCCGTCCTTGACCACTTCTTGGCTCCACAGCACCGGATTGGCCTTGCAGCGGTTGGAGGTGAAGACGCTGGCGCTGTCGAACCGTGGGCCTTGGTTGACGACCAGCGCAAAGTCTTTCGCGCCTGAGGACTTCAAACCGATGGCTTGGCCAGAAGCAACAAAACCTTGGGGAAGTGACGCTCATGGCGCAATCCGATCGTGCTCAGTCCGGTGGTTTCGGGGAATCCGAGGGCGAGGTTGAAACACTGCACCGCGGCTCCGGCTGTTCCCTTGGTGAGGTTGTCCACCGCGGCCACTGCGACGAGGCGACCGGCGGCCTGATCGACGGTGACTTGCATATGAAGGGCGTTGCTGCCCAGCACCGCCTTGGTCTGGGGCCACTGCCCNTCTGGGAGCAGGTGGATGAACGGCTCGTCCTTCCAGGCCGTGGCGTAGACCTCGCGGGCCTCGTCAGCTGTCACCGTGGTGGGGGCGGTGCAGGTTGCCAGGATCCCNCGCGACATCGGCACCAGCAGCGGTGTGAAACTGACCTTGACCTCCGCATCGGTGAGCAGCGACAGGTTCTGGATGATCTCGGGCGTGTGCCGGTGCACACCGCCGACGCCGTATGCGCTGGCGTTGCCCATCACTTCCGAGCCGAGCAGATGCGGTTTGGCTGACTTACCCGCGCCGCTGGTGCCGCTCGCGGCGACGATCACCAGGTCGGTGGGATCGACAATGCCGGCGGTCACGGCCGGGGCCAGGGCAAGCGAGGACACCGTGGGGTAGCAACCAGGCACCGCGATCCGGGTCGCGCCGGTGAGTTGGGCGCGTTGATCAGCTAGTTCCGGCAACCCGTACGGCCAGCTCCCAGCGTGTGGGCCGGGGTAGAAGGCGCTCCATGCCTCGGGGTCGGCGAGCCGGAAGTCGGCGCCGCAGTCGATCACGACGATTTTGCCCAGCCCGGCTGCGATCGCCGCGGACCCTCCGTGCGGGAGTGCCAGGAAGACGGCATCGTGACCGGCGAGCACCTCCGGTGTGGTCGGCTCCAGCACTCGGTCGGCCAACGGCAGCAGGTGCGGCTGTAGAACGCCCAGCCGCTCCCCNGCGTTGGAGGCACCTGTCAGCGCGCCGATCTCGACCTCGGGGTGGGACAGCAATAGGCGCAGCACCTCACCACCGGCATACCCGCTGGCGCCTGCAACTGCGACTCGAACCTTGCCCGTCATGCGCATGACTATACATGATCACGCAACTCTATTAGTTCAGATTTACGCCTCGGTCAGCTATCGCTGGACGGCACCGTGCCGCTCACCCGCCAGAGCGACCGCCGCGTCGCGGGCGGCGCCGGTCTCCTTGTCGGTCAACGTGCGGTCGGGAGCGCGGAACCGCAGTGCGTACGCCAGACTCTTCTTACCTTCGGCGACCTGCTCACCTGTGTAGACGTCGAAGAGCCGCACCGACTCCAGCAACTCCCCGGCACCCTCACGCAGCGTGGCCTGGAGAGTAGCCGCCGGTAGATCCGCGTCGACGACGAGCGCCACGTCCTCCTTGGCCAGTGGCATCGTCGAGAACCGCGGCGCCNNTGCACCGGTGTCGGCCCGAGCGATCATCGCGTCCAGGTCGATCTCGAAGGCCACCGTTCTCGAAGACACTCCGTAGGCCTTGCATACCGCAGGGTGCAGCTCCCCGGCATAACCCACCGAGGTCTCACCGATCATGAGCTCGGCGCAGCGTCCCGGATGCCAGGGCGCGCGTGCCACATTGCGCGCTTCGAGCTCGATGCCGAGAGCATGAGCGACGACCCGCGCGCTCTGTACCGCGTCGGCCCAGGAGACGTCCTGGCCCGGACCCCACCAGCCGCCTTGGCGACGCCGGCCCGCGAGCACCCCGGCCAGATGACGGGGCTGAGCGGGAATCGCAGCGAACAACGACTCGAGCTCGGCGTCACTAGGACGAACCTCGACCCCGAGGATCGGGGCGGCCGGAGAGTCCGCCTCGGGGAGGAAGACCGATGCCGTTTCGAACACCGCGACGTCACCACGACCACGACCGAGGTTGCGCGCCACCACCTTGAGGAGACCGGGAAGCAGCGTGGTCGCCAGTGAGGGCTCCTCCTCCGACAACGGGTTGGCCATGTCGACCGTGAGGCGTCGCTGGTCGTCGGGGGCGAGCCCCAGCTTGTCGAAGTCACTCTGACTGGTGAACGGATAGGTCTTGACCTCCACCAGCCCGGCTCCGGCCAGCGCCACCCCCACCCGGCGCCGGAGTCGCTGGGCGCTGGTCAGGCCCCGACCTGCCCGCGCTGTCGGCAACACCGATGGCACGTTCTCGTATCCGACGATTCGCGCGACCTCTTCAACGAGGTCATAGGGATCGGTCAGGTCACCTCGCCAAGTCGGAGCCGACACGGTCATCGTGTCGTCCTCGACCGATACCTCACAACCCACCGCTCGTAGGTGCTCCACGGCGGTGTCGGGATCGATCGGCATACCGGTGATGACCGCAGGCAGATCGGTCGCGGCGGTGATCGTTGCCCGTACGGGCGCTTGACCGGCATAGGTCACGCCGTCGGAGATAACGCCGCCACCATGCTCGACGAGCAGATGCGCAACGCGGTCGGCGGCGTAGCTGGGGAGCAGCGGGTCGACACCGCGCTCGAAACGGCGGGATGCCTCCGAACCGAGCCGGTGCCGCCGCTGGGTGCGGAAGACACTCGCCGGGTCGAAATGCGCCGCCTCGATCACGACGGTAGTAGTGGAGTCACTGATTTCGGTGCTGGCCCCGCCCATCACCCCGGCGAGGCCGATGGCACCGGAATCATCGGCGATGACCAGGTCGGTCGGGTCCAGATCCCGGTCGACATCGTCCAAGGTGCGCAACTTCTCACCCGGCATCGCCCGGCGTACCACGATCGGACCGGACAGTTTGGCCCCGTCGTAGTTGTGGATGGGCTGGCCGAGCTCGAGCATCACGTAGTTGGAGACGTCGACGNNGCCAGAGATCGACCGCATACCTGCACCCTCGATCCGCTTGGCCATCCAGGATGGAGTCGGAGCAGCCGGGTCGAAACCGGTCACGGTCCGTGCGGCGAAAACCTCGCAGCCGGAGTCCTCCAGGCGCACCGGATAGCCGGCGTCGTTGGAGTCGGGAACCTCGCGGTCGGCTGGGTCGGTGAACTCCGCGTCGTAAGCGAGCGCCGCTTCCCGCGCGACACCACGCAACGACAGCGCGTAGGCCCGGTCGGGGTTGATCTCGAACTCGATCACCACATCGTCCAGGCCTAGTAGCTCGATGGCGTCGTCGCCAGGTTTGACTCCCACGCCGCCGTCGGGCTCCTGCAAGATCAGGATGCCCGTGTGGTCATCTCCCAACCCGAGCTCGCGTGCCGAGCAGATCATGCCGTCGGACACATGGCCGTAGGTCTTGCGCGCGCTGATCGCGAAACCACCGGGCAGCGTGGCGCCGGGCAGTACGCACACCACCAGATCGCCTACCGCGAAGTTCCGGGCCCCGCAGACGATGCCTCTACCACCGACTACGGCGAATGCCTGGTCGGCGAACTCGGAGTCGTTGTGGTCGGGCCCGACATCGACCCGGCACCAGCGGATCACCTTGCCGTTCTTCTGCGGCTCCTCGACCAGATCGAGAACTCGGCCGACCACGAGCGGACCGGTCAGCTCACCACCGTGCATCGCCTCGAGCTTGAGCCCGAGCGCGGTCAACCGCGTGGCAAGCTGCTCTGCGGTGACATCGGCAGGCAGGGCCACGTAGTCCCGAATCCAAGACAGCGGGGCACGCATCAGATCTCCGTTCCGAACGGCAGGCTGAACCGGATGTCACCTTCGACCATGTCGCGCATGTCCTCCACCCCGTGGCGGAACATCAGCGTGCGCTCGATGCCCATCCCGAATGCGAACCCGGTGAACTCCTCGCTGTCCACACCCGCGGCGACGAGCACCCGCGGGTTGACCACGCCGCAACCACCCCATTCGATCCAGCCCTCACCGCGACAGGTACGACAAGCCTCGGAGTCATTGCCTCTACAGACGAAGCAAATCAGATCGACCTCGGCCGACGGCTCGGTGAAGGGNAAGTACGACGGCCGGAACCGGGTGGTGATCCCCTCGCCGAACATCGCTTGAGCGAAATGATCGAGGGTGCCCTTGAGATGGGCCATCGTGATCCCNCGGTCGATCACCAACCCTTCCACTTGATGGAAGACCGGGGTGTGGGTCGCATCCAGCTCGTCGGTGCGGAACACCCGCCCCGGGCAGATCACATAGATCGGTGGCTCACGATCCAGCATCGTGCGCGCCTGCACCGGACTGGTGTGAGTGCGCAACACCAGGCCACCATCGGCCGGTTGCAGCCAGAAGGTGTCCTGCATGGTGCGGGCGGGGTGATCAGGACCCAGGTTGAGGGCGTCGAAGTTCAGCCACTCGGCTTCGACCTCGGGGCCCTCGGCCACCTCCCAGCCCATCGAGACGAACACGTCGGCGATCAGCTCTTGGATGGTGGTCAGCGGGTGCCGGGCCCCGGCCGGGTCGGCGTCCCAGGGCAGCGTGACGTCGACGGCCTCCTCGGCAAGCATTCGCTCTTCGGCCTCGGCTTCGAGCACCGACTGCCGTTCGGCGAGCAGCCGATTGACCTCGCCGCGGGCGCGGCCGACACGCTGTCCGGCATCTTTGCGCGCTGCTGGAGGAAGGGCGCCGATCTCCCGGTTCGCCAACGCCAGCGGTGAGCGCTCTCCGGTATGGTCCAGCCGGGCCTGCTTGAGGTCCTCCAGAGTCGAGGCGGCACCGATCGCAGCCACTGCCTCGGCCTGCATCCGGTCGATCTCTCCTGCCTGCAATGGTGTGACCGCAACCGGGTCGTACTGGGTGTTCGGGCCCGACATGGCTCCCTTTCAGATCAGCGTGCAGCAGCTCGGTAGCTTGGCACAGTAGGCAAGTCTAAGGACTTGGCTCAGAACCAGGTGTGGCCGGACCAGGCACTCGGGGTGTGCTCGAACATTGCTGCCGCGCGCCGTACGGCTCCTGGCGTGTTCTCGGTCAACAGACCGGCTGATTGCAGTCTCACCAGTGATTGTTGTCCGAGGTAGATCGATCCCAAGGTGTGCTGAGCCATCACCAGATCCGGTTGCACGTCGGTTTGCTCGACCTGAGGTGTGCCCGCGCTCACTCTGATGCGGATGCCGGGACCATCGCCCGCCCGCAGCACCAGCGAGTCCTCGGTGGCATAGCTGCGCCCCGCCAACGCTGCGACAGGATCGAGGACGCACACCCACTCGAAATCGGAGCGCTCGAGTTGTCGAGCCGCCCGTGGATCGGCGAGCAGCCAGGGCAGGGGCTCATCGACCGGACGATCGCCGGCGCGCACGGTCGCGACGAGGTCGATCGATGCAAGGAACTGCCAAACGGCTGCATACGACTCGGGATCGGTGGCAGCGAGGTCGTCCACATGCAGCGTGGACCTCGGCAACCGCTCCTCCCACTTCTCCTCGATGTGGTAGCGGGCGTACGCCCGGGGCCTGCCAGCACGTCCGAGCACCACGGCGTTTCGGACCTTGGTGGTGTCCTGATCGGACATGCCGGCCAGACCGAGCAGCAGGTCCCAATCGGAGCCGGTCCGGGGCATGGCGCCTGGGAGCAATGCCGCGGCTTCGGCCTGGATGGCAGGCGCGATGTCGCGCAGGTCCCGGTCCTGACACAACTCGATGTCATAGGCAGCCGCAAGGCTCGAATCCCGGAACTGAGCATGTTGGGCGTCCAGCACCCAGGTGCAATGCTCGCTGGCCGGGCCGTACCCGAACCGCTCGTAGATACCGGCCTCGGAGGCGATCAATACCGAGAGCGCGCAGCCTCTGGCGCGAGCGTCGTCGAGACAGTGCCGCATAAGTGCGGTCAGAATNCCGCGACGACGGTGGCCGGCAGCCACCGCGACCGAGCTGAGCGCATCCGCCTTGACCGTGCCACCACCAGGTGTCGGGAGGTCGCAATCCCAAGTACGGGCCGTGGCCACGATCTCGTCCCCATCGAAGACCCCGGTCAGCGTCTGGGCCTGATAGCGACCGCGGAGGAAGTCCAGATCAGCCGGGTCCAGCACCCGCGATGCGTGATAGGCCCGGTGTGGCACCCCGCGCCAGGCGAGGATCTCGTCGTCGGTGATTGCGCGGATGGTCATCTCTTCCACCATCCCAGTCTGACGGCCTAGTTCGACCGATGCGCGGTAGGTTGAGCGCCGTGAGTGTCGAACTTCCGGCCCGTGCCCGCGTCGTCGTCATCGGAGGCGGGGTGATCGGCTGCTCGGTGGCCTACCACCTGGCCCATGCCGGCTGGACCGACGTGGTGGTGCTGGAACGCGATCGGCTCACTTCGGGCACGACCTGGCATGCGGCCGGGTTGATGACCTGCTTCGGCTCGACCTCGGAGACCAGCACCGGTATCCGGCTCTATTCTCGCGACCTGTACGCCCGTCTGGAGGCCGAGACCGGGCAATCCACCGGCTTCAAACCGGTGGGGCTGATCGAGGCCGCTGCCGACACCGACCGGCTCGAGGAGTACCGCCGGGTCGCTGCCTTCCAACGGTTGCTCGGCCTGGAGGTCGAGGAGATCTCACCCCGAGAGATGTCCGAGCTTTTCCCCTGGGCCAAGACCGATGACCTCGTGGCCGGTTTCCATGTGCCCGGTGACGGCCGGGTCAACCCGGTCGACCTGACTGTCTCGCTGGCCAAGGGCGCGCGCCAGCTCGGTGCGCGGGTGATCGAGAGCGTATCTGTCGACGACGTGCTGCTGTCCGGCGACCGGGTGCCTGCCGTGACTGGGGTGCGAACCGCCGCTGGGGACATCGAGTGTGAGTACGTCGTCAACTGCACAGGCATGTGGGCCCGCGAGTTCGGCGCCCGCAGCGGACTGGTGATCCCCAATCAAGCAGCCGAGCACTACTACCTGATCACCGACACGATCGAGGGAATGGACCCGGACGCCCCGATCTTCGAGGATCCGGCCTCCTACGGTTATTACCGGGAAGAGGGCGGCGGCATGATGGTCGGCCTCTTCGAGCCTCAGGCCGCTGCCTGGCAGGTTGAAGGCATCCCCACCGATTTCTCGTTCGGCACACTGCAACCCGACTGGGACCGGATGACGCCATTTCTGGAAAAGGCGATGGCGCGGGTGCCGATCACCCTCGAGGTCGGGGTGCGCACGTTCTTCTGCGGACCCGAGTCGTTCACCNCCGACCTGGCCCCGGCGGTCGGGGAAGCACCCGGGCTGCGCGGCTATTTTGTCGCAGCAGGCATGAACTCGGTCGGTGTGCTGTCGGCCGGCGGCCTGGGCCGGGTGCTAGCCGAGTGGATCACCACCGGGCGTCCCGACGTCGACGTGACCGGTTTCGACGTACGCCGGTTCCAGCCCTACCAGGCCGACGACGGCTATCGGGCAGCCCGAACCACCGAGATCCTCGGGACCGTCTACGCCGCACACACCCCGGGCAAACAGCTGCACTCCGCGCGGAATGTGTTGCTCTCCCCGGTGCACGAGCGGCTTATAGCCCAAGGCGGATATCTGCGCGAGGTCTCGGGCTGGGAGGGCGCCGATTGGTTTGCCGGTCCCGGCGTCGCACCCGAAGCGGAACCGGCTTGGGGCCGGGCGCCGTGGTTCGGACAGTGGGAGGCCGAGCATCGCACTGTGCGTGAGGGCGTGGGCTTGATGGACATGAGCTTCATGGCCAAGTTCGCCATCGAGGGCGCCGGCGGCACCGATGACGCCCTGGCGGCGATCTCGCGGATCTGCGCCGGACCGGTCACCACCGAGCGCGGCCGGATCACCTATACCCAGGCCCTCGACGACGAAGGCCGGATCCTCGCCGACATCACGGTCACCTACACCGAGGACGGCGACCTCTTCGTGGTTGCCTCCGACACCGCGCACGGTGCCGTGCACGACCTGCTGATGCGGGCAGGCCTGGAAACTCGCGATGTGACCGCCGAGTACGCCCAGCTCAACCCGCAGGGTCCGCTGTCACGAAAGGTACTCAGCGCTCTCACCGATGCCGACCTGTCAACTGAGGCATTCCCGTTTCGCACCGCCCGGACGATCGAGATCGCGGGCGTCCAGATGCTGTGCGCCCGGATCACCTACCTCGGCGAACTGGGCTACGAACTCTACGTTCCGGCCGGCTCCGCATTGGCGGTCTACGACGCGCTCTCAACTGCCGGTCGGCCTCACGGCTTACGACCGGTCGGCCTCAAGGCGCTGTCTTCGCTGCGGATGGAGAAGGCCTACCGCGATTTCGGGCACGACATCGACAACACCGACTGTCCACTGGAAGTCGGGCTCGGCTTCGCGGTGGACTGGGACAAGGAGTTCGTCGGGAAGACAGCTTTGATGGCCCGTCGCGAGGCCAACAAGGCAGCCGGAGGGATGGCGAACCGCTTGATCCAGGTACGTCTGCTCGATCCGGAGCCACTGCTGTATCACGCCGAGGTGATCTATCGCAGCGGCGTCCCGGTCGGCTACCTCCGAGCAGCCTCCTACGGCTGGACCCTGGGTGCGGCAGTCGGGCTGGCGTTCGTCTCCGGTGCCGGAGAGCCGGTCACGGCCGACTGGCTGTCGGAGGGTGACTGGGAGGTCGACATCGCCGGAGTCCGATACCCCGCCGAGGTCTCACTCAAGCCGATGTACGACCCCACTTCAGCCCGAGTTCGGGGATGAGCAGTAGCCGGTTCATCGGACGCCGTGCTCGGCCAGGAAGGCAAGGGTCCGTTGCATGGCCGGCTCCTGCTGCGGACCGAAGGCATGCTGTTCTCCGTCGTAAACGCGCAAAGTGACGTCGACTCCGACCGCCTTCATCGCGCGGTGAGTCTGGCGCGACCAACGGATCGGGCAGGTGTCGTCGCTGGTTCCGTGGTGGATCAGCACCGGCTCGGTAATGCGGTCGAAGAAGGTGCGCGCGCTGGCCTCCGCCCAGAACTCCGGGTTGTCGCTCGGCTCGCCGTAGGCGTCGATGATGCGGGCGACCAACCCGCCACGACCGGGGTCCGGTCGGGTCCAGCGCTCGAAGTTCTCCCGCGCCAGCGAGCTCACCGGCGCGAACGCGATACCGGCCTTGAAGAGACCGGGTCGTGCTGCCAGCGCGTTGTACACCACACCACCACCCATCGAACGGCCCAGGATCGCCATCCGGTCACCGTCGACCCACTTCTGCTTCCGCAGCGAGAGTGCTGCGCCGATGACGTCCTCGGTGTACCCCAGACGTAACTCGAGATCGGCATCCGGGTCCTTGTCGGACCAAGCGTGGTTGCGGTAGTCGACGTGAAGTACGACATAGCCACGCCGAGCCAGCCAATCTTGTTCGCGGGTGAGGCCACGACCGCTGGTGTAGATGGCAGGGTCGATGTAACCGTGCGCCATCACCACAGCCGGGAACGGCCCCTTCCCTTGNGGAACCAGGAGCTGCCCCGAAAGACTGAGCCCGTTGACGGTGAAGGTCGCATCCGACTCGCGATAGTCGGCGTTGTCCGTCAGAGTCGCACCGATCTTCAGACTCGTGCCGCGGTAGGGACGGTCGAAGTACGCCGGGAGCGACACCGGGTGCGGAGGCTCTGTCGGCGTCGCAGTCGGTGTGGGCGTCGAGATCGGGGCCGGTGTCGGCACAGTCGTGGGGGCCACATTGGTCGCAGGGGCCTGCGATCCCGGCTCCTGGTCCGCAGTCGTACAGCCGGTGAGCAGGACCAGCGAGACCGTGAAAGGTACGAGGTACCGCATTCCTCCATCGTGCATCAGCACACCTGAGAGTGTCAGGTACGGTGCTGGGCGCGGGCACTCGCGTACAGGCATACCGCCGCGGCGGTGGCAAGGTTGAGGCTCTCGGCCTTGCCGTGAATGGGGATGCGCACCCGATGGTCGGCCAGCGCCGCGAGCTCGGTGGGGAGCCCCCAGGCCTCGTTGCCAAACAGCCAGGCGGTGCGCCTGCTCAACAGGCCCTCGTCGGTCACGTCGTCGAGATCAAGCTCGCCGGCACCGTCAGCGGCCAGCACTGCGTAGCCGTCAGCCTGCAGCGCCGCCACTGTCCCAGCCGGATCGGGTTCGACCACGATCGGCAGATGGAACAACGATCCCGCGCTGGCCCGGACGACCTTGCCGTTGTAGGGATCGACGCAGTTACCGGTCAGGATCACCCCACCTGCTCCGGCCGCATCGGCGCAGCGGATCACCGTACCGGCATTGCCGGGATCGCGCACGTCGGCGCAGATTGCGAGCAGATCGGCGGACGGAAGCTCCTCGCGTGCGACGTCGAGGAACTCACACACTGCGACGATGCCCTGGGGCTGCACGGTTTCGGTCAGCGAAGCCAGGGCCTGCTCGTCGACCAGATGCCAGGACAATCCGTCGGTCACCAACTCGGGGTACATGCCCGGGGTTGCGAAGATCTCGCGGACCACGCCAGGGATCGCCAGCGCCTCACGCACCGCTTGCGGGCCCTCGGCAAGGAACAGCCGTTGCTCTGCCCGAAATGCGCGACGGGCCAGCTTCCGCGCTGCTCGTACCCGGTTGCTCTTACTGGTGAGCAGGGGCACGTCAGCGGGGACGCCGGCCACGTCGCCTCTTACTTTGCCGAGTGCTGATCAGGCCGAGACAGGGGCGTTGACGTCCTCGGGCAGGCTCGCCTTGGCGGTGGCGACCAGGGTCGCGAACGTCGACGGGTCGTTGACAGCAAGGTCGGCCAGGATCTTGCGGTCGACCTGCACACCGGCAGCCTTCAGGCCCNNTGGATGAACCGGTTGTAGGTCATCCCGTTCTGACGAGCTGCGGNNCGTTGATGCGCTGGATCCATAGCTTGCGGAAATCACCCTTGCGGGCGCGACGGTCNNGCGGTAGCTGTAGACCAGCGAGTGGGTAACCTGCTCCTTGGCCTTGCGGTACAGACGTGAGCGCTGGCCCCGATAGCCTGAGGCGCGTTCGAGAACTACCCGGCGCTTTTTCTGGGCGTTGACCGCCCGCTTGACGCGTGCCACTTCTTACTCCTTGTTGCGTTAGGTCGCTGGATGGTGTTGCAGGTGTCGCGTCAGCGACCGAGCAGCTTCTTGACGGTCTTGGTGTCGTTCTTGGAGACCTCGGTGGTGCCCGACATACGACGGGTCATCTTGGAGGGCTTCTTCTCCAGGTTGTGGCGCAGGCCGGTCTTCTGACGGCGCAGCTTGCCTGATCCGGTCACCCGGAAGCGCTTGCTCGCACCGGAATGGGGCTTGTTCTTCGGCATTGTTCGTCCTTCTTTTCCGAGGGCGGTCTTGGGGAGCGTTGGTCTTAGGTACTCGGGTCCATGTCAGGGTCGAGGTTCTCCGAGCGGCGCTTGGGCTTGACAGTTCGCGGTGCGGCGGCGGCCGCAGCAGCGCGCTCCTTGTGCTCAGCAGCCTCTGCGGCTTTCTCAGCCTCACGGGCAGCCAGCTGCTCAGCGCGCTCGGCCTTGAGCTCGACCTTGGCCTCAGCCTTCTTCCGGTGCGGACCCAGCACCATGATCATGTTGCGGCCATCCTGCTTGGGTGCGGATTCGACGAAGCCGAGTTCGGTCACGTCCTCGGCCAGACGCTCGAGCAGCCGGAAACCCAGCTCCGGGCGGTGCTGCTCACGCCCGCGGAACATGATCGTGATCTTCACCTTGTCGCCTGCGCGCAGGAAGCGGACTACGTGGCCCTTTTTGGTCTCGTAGTCGTGCTGGTCGATCTTGGGACGGAGCTTCATCTCCTTGATGACCACGTTCGTCTGGTTCCGGCGAGCTTCGCGGGCCTTCTGGGCGTTCTCGTATTTGAACTTCCCGTAGTCCATGAGCTTGCAGACCGGCGGACGGGCAGCGGGGGCTACCTCGACGAGGTCGAGATCGGCTTCCTGCGCCAGCCGCAGGGCATCTTCGACACGGACGATGCCCACGGTCTCTCCGCCTGGGCCAACAAGCCGGACCTCGGGTACACGGATCCGGTCGTTGATGCGCAACTCTGTGCTAATAGGTCCTCCTGGTGTCGTGTGGTCGACAGCGGAAGCCCGACGAAGACCCACCTCGTGGAGGTGGTCTCCGAGACCTTTACCCGACGACCTGTGCCTGCCCGGTATCGGGCTGACGGCGGTCGATGCGGGTGGGAGCCGAGCTCCGCTTGTCGGATTCCCTCCGGGACAGCACCTCGGTGCCAGCCATAGAGGCAATCGGTCGCCGACCAGACTACCGTGAACCGGGCCCAATGCGAAAACGCGAGCGACCCGTGCAACCCTTGGCACCATGGTTGTACTGGATTGGCCATGCTCAACGCCCTCCCTGCGAGCCTCGCTACGCTCGTGTCCTCNNAGGAGGGGATCGCATGACCGAGCCCCCGCTCTCCCCACCCGCGACATCGCCGAGGTACCTGCTCTGGAGGTGGTGGGAACAGCCGCCGTGCACCTGATGAGCGCTGCCGCCGTCCAACTCGGATTGGCCGAGGACCTGCCCGAGCACCAGGACCTGGACGAGGCGCGCACGCTGATCGACGCGCTGGCCGGGCTGGTCACCGCAGCGGCCCCGCGGTTGGGTCACCACCATGCGGCCNCGCTGCGCGACGGACTGAGGACCCTGCAACTCGCCTTCCGCGAGGCCTCCGAAGTACCGGATGCCCCCGGCGAAGGGCCAGGCGAAAAGCTAACAGGAGCAGTCTTTCCGGCTTCGCCATAACACAGCTCGCGACTCTCAACCGACGACAAATCCGGACAAACAGTGAGACAGTTGGCCATGGCCAGACTTCTCGCCCGTCTTGTCGCGGTCTTCGCGCTCGCTTTCGGTGCTCTCGTCGCCGTTGCTCCTACCGCCTCAGCCGCCCAGGACGTCCAGGTCACCTTGTTCTTCGACTTCGACGGAGACGGGGTCTACGACGACAACGAGTCCACCCGCCCGCCGAGCTCATTCCATCCCGTCTCCTCAGGCTGGGGAGCCAGAGTCGGCTTGTACAAGGTCGATGAGAACGACCAGATCCTGCAACACAACTGGGTCCCGCTCAACTACGGCACCAACCCGTACTCGCAACGTCTCTCCCCGGTAACTGGGTCGCCGTGCTGGAGTCTGTGATCGAAGGGGACATGAATCAGGCCCCCGCATTCTGGCCGACCAAGAACCTGACCCAGACCTACCCGGCGAACCACCAGTCGATCGCCTTCGAGATCACCCCGGAAAGCGGGCGGCAGAATCTCACGTTCGGCTACGGATGGCCCCAGCCGGAGGTGATGGTCGAGTACTCCCCGTGGGGGCCTTCATTCCGTGCCAAGGTCGACGAGAACCTCAACCAGGTCGCTGATCCCGGCGAGGTCGACGTCCCAACCGGCACCCAGTTCACCCTGCGCGCACTGCACCTGGCCGGTGACCACACCCAGACCGCGACGTTTGCTGCTGGGACAGGTGGCGTCGACGGCCGCGTCACGTTCGACAACGATGGTCGCCGGGGGCACGCATCCTCAGCGTCCCCTACGGCAGCGCGGCTCCCCGCCGCTGAGCCTGCGGAACTGGAGTTATGCCGAATCTCCGCCCGGAACGGTCAGCTATCTGATCCACGAGGACGTCAACGACGATTGTGATCCGGACCCAGGCGACGATCACGAGGTGACGTGTGTCTACTTCCGGGACCCACAAGAGCGGCCCGCTGCCGCGATCCTGCCGGCGCGCACTCCGATCACCGGAACCGTATTCGTCGACACCGATCAAGATGGCATCCGTGATCCGGGCGAGAACGCTCCGACAGCCTCTGTCTCCTTGCGGTTCCTGCGCCCTGACGAGTATCCCGAGACACTCACCCCAACGTCTTCGACTGGTCCCCGGGCACTGTCGCTGTCGGCGCGGACGGCGCTTTCGACCTCGGCTCGGTTCCCCAAGGCAGCTACCTGCTCACGACTACCTCTAGCCAGTGGCGTATCACTACGACAGCACCGATAGTGGTGCCGTCCACAGGTGCGACACTGGGCCCGGTCGAAATCGGCATCAGCAGGACCTTCGTCAGCGGCCGGGTCTGGGTCGACACCGATGCGGATCGCGAGCTCGACGCAGGCGAGCAGGTGCTCTCCGGTGTCACCATCGAGTCGCTGAACGGCAACAGCGAATCCGGTCAGGTCCTCGCAACGGCGGTGACCGACAGTCAAGGCCGCTATCGAGTCCGAGTTGATCCCAGTTGGCCTCGAGTACGAGTCGGCGCTGGGCTGCCCACCACCGTCGTGGACTCAGGCCCTCACCCGGAGATCTACCTGGAGGCCACCGGGGACACCACTCACGATCTGACAATGCACCCGAAGGGCACCCCTGGCTTCATGGACGGGGTTGTCGTCGGCGTAGACAGCGCCGAGGACAAGTGGTGGTGGACACCGCCCACCGATCCCGGTGACCGTGAAATCCGCGGGTACGTCATCCGGACTTGGGAGTTCGACTCCAATAACCAGTTTGTCCGGGTGCTGGACCAGCGGTGTCTGACGGCAGCCGGCTCCTTCAGCCCTGGCTTCACGACTGAGATGACGATCCAAGCCGTCAACTCCCGCGGTGTCGGGCAACCGTCGTGGCCGATGGACTTCGCCGAGCCAGGCCGCCCCGACGGACCCTCTCCGGTCGAGGTCGACTGCACCACTTTGGCCGCCGACTTGCTTCCTCCCGCACCCACTGCGCTGACCACCAAGGTGCGGGACCGCAACGTGCTCGTCGGTTGGAAGGCCGGCACCGTCACCTCTGCGCACAGCTCACCGACCCATTTCCAGGTCCAGGTGCGGACCGGGACCGGCGCGTGGACCAACGCCGCGCTTGTCGGGGCGGCGGCACGCTCAGCCACGGTGAGCACTCCTGTGCCGCGCCGCTCGTACTCCTTCCGGGTGATCGCTCGTAACACCCAGGGCGACAGCGTCCCTAGCGCCGCCCACAGCGCGGTGGCGGACGCCAAACCGGCCAAGCCGATTTCGGTCAAAGGCACCGCGAAGAAGAAGGCCGCCACAATCGGCTGGAAGCCGGGCAAGGTCACGGGAACCACGGGTAAGCCGACCAAGTTCCTCATCCAGCAACTGGTCGGTGGAACTTGGCTGACCAAGAAGACCGTGGGGGTCTCGATCCGCTCGACAACGATCACCGGGCTCACCGCAGGCAAGGCCGTCAAGTTCCGGGTCGTCGCCTACAACCCCGTAGGCACCACGCCCAGCGTCGCAGTGAAGGTCACCCCACGACGCTGATCTCGGGGCGTGCCATCACAAGTCGTCGGGGATCTCGGCTCCCTCGGGAAGGTCGTTGATCTTCAGGTGCAACCGACCGGCCTCGGCCACCGCGGTGACGAACGGTTGCACCTGAAGATTCGTGACCTCGTACTCTCCGTCGAAGACAGGTAGCTCCTGGAACCACAAGATGTCGGCTCCGGTCGGCTCCAGGCCCACCTCGGCTGCGGCGAACGCCAAACCCGCAAGCAGGTACTCGTCCATGCCGTCCTCGGTAGCCAGGACACGCTTGGCATGGTCGACATCTCGGAACGGGCAGGTCAGCTCCCCGCCGCGACATCGAGCCAGTAAACGCCGTCGTCACCGAGAAGGAACACATCCCCGAAGACGGTGGCGAACCAGGGGTCCAGGCCGTCCAGATCGAGCCACTGCCAGGTCGCCAGCGCCTCGGTGAACACCTCGTCGGAGAAGGTCCGGGTCAGCTCCACGTCCTCACCCGACCCAGGCCAGCTCGTCGCCCAGGCGAAGCAGCTGCAAACCCTGCGCCAAGGGGTCCAGGTCCTGCTCGGCCACCACGTACCGCACCGGCCCGGCGATATCGACGACGATCACCGAGGCGCCGTCCTGCCGCGCCGCACGCGCGATCACGCTGGTCGTAGCCGGTACCGGACGCGCTCGCGGATCCCAGCGCGCCATGGTCTCGGTGCTGGTGAATGCCAGCAGCGCTGTGCGGCCATCAGGAGCCTGCACGAGCACAGTGGCCATGTCGGAGGTCTTGTCGTGAGCGAGCCCGTTCTCGTCGTACTCGACCTCGCCGAGTACCGCGACAACCGGAGCCAGCAAACGTGATCGCGACAGCTCGGCCAAAACCTCCGGGTAGCCAGAGGTGGGGTCGGCATCGAAACCGGCCAGCGCCGCGGCCAACCCCTCGGGAGCCATGCCGGTGTCCCCGGCGAAGCCGGGGTCGGGAATGGTGGGCATCGGCTCATCGTGCCACCCACCATGCGCGGCGCCAATTCGCACTCGCCGACTAGGCTGAGAAGGTGAGNNTTCCCTCAGTTGGTACGCCCTGGGCATCGCTTTGACGACGGCCGGCCTGATCTGGAGTTGGACCCGTTACCAGAATCAGGGTGCTGCTGCCGGAATGCGTGCTGCTGCCTGGTCGCTGCTCCCGGCTGCGGCCGCATTCACCGGGCTCTTGAGGTTGACCGGGCAGATCGCCGAAGACGTATCGCGCTGGCTGACGCGGCTGGTGTTCTCCCCGGTGGTCTGGCTCGGCTTCGGGATCGCGGGATTCGCACTCGTGCTGTTCGTGCTGAGCGGCTGGCTGGGACGCAAGTCGAATCCGGAATCGGTCGCCGGATCGCCGAAGAAGTCGGTCACCACAGGTGCCGCGGCTACCGGCTCCAAAGCCGGCAGCACCAGCGATCTCGACGAGATCGAAGAAATCTTGCGCAAGCACGGCATCCAGTAACTGCTGACCCATGGTCGGGCTGATCTGCATCGATGGCCCGGCGGGCGCGGGCAAGACAACGCTGGCAACGAGACTCGCCGACTTTCTCGAGTCCAAAGGCAGCTGCCGGATCATCCACATGGACGATCTCTACGACGGCTGGANNCCGGGATCCAAGCCGGGCGGGACCAACTGCATCTACGTGTTGCGGCCGCTGGCAGCAGGGCAAGAGGGTACCTATCACCGCTACGACTGGCACCTGGCCACCTATGCCGAACAACATGTGGTGACGCCCACCGATTGGCTGATCATCGAGGGATGTGGGTCATGGTCGGTGGCTTGGGCCGATCTGGTGACCGCGCTGGTGTGGGTCGAGGCGGATCCTGCAACCTGCCAGGCTCGCGGGTTGGAACGTGACGGTGAGTCCGTGCGCGACCATTGGCCGGCTTGGGAGCAGACTCAGGCCGCGCTCTACGCCACGGAGTCGACCAGGATTTCGCCGATCTGATCATCGCGACCGGCTAACTAGCTGCTGACCCGGGTCTCGAACTGCACGGTCGCATGATCGGTCACGAACCCACTGCGCTCGTACAACCCCAGTGCGCCTGTCGGGTGCATGGAGTCGACGTCCAACCCGGCATAGTCGAAGCCGGCGGCACCGTAGGCATCCAGCGCATGCCGTAACAACAGATCAGCCAGACCCCGGCGCCGATGCGCCGGCGCGGTTCCCACCCGCGCTACCCAGGCCTCACGCTTACCTGTCGCCTGCAGGACAGCGTCATACTCGTTGGTCTGGAGGTAGGCGGCGATCTCGCCGTCGTCCTCCTCGGGAACAACCAGATAGCTGAGTCCTGGGCGGAAGTTTCGGCTACCGGTGACCCACTGGTCCCACTCGCCGGCGTCCCAGGCGGTGAAGTCCTGATTGGCAGCGAAGGTCTCGTTGTGTGTGCGCCGCAGCTTCTCGGCATCTTCGGGGCGGTAGGTCCGGACACGATATCCGGGTACCGCTGCCGGCGCAGGGAGTGCTTGCAGTTGGTGGCGCATCACGAAGTTCCACTTACTCGGCGTCAATCCCGCGCCTTCGAGCAACCCGACCTGGTCGACGTTGCCCGCCTTCGCCTCAGCCATCAGCCGGACGGTGCCGACATCTTGGGCGATCTCCCGAGCGCGTTCCAGGGTGGCCCCGACCAGCAGAGTGCCTATCCCAGAGCCTCGATGCGCCGGGTGGGTCATTCCATGGGCATAGACGACCCGGGCATCGCCCTCATCACCCCCATCACCCCCAGCGCCGCGCAGCAGCACCGACGCGCAACCGAGGAGCTCATCTCCGCCGAACGCGCCGATGACGTCCTTGCCCAAGACCAGCTCCGGATTGGCGAACTCCTCTTCGAGGTCCTCTTCGCTGTAGTGCTCCCCTGTCTGCTCGACCGCCTCGACTGCGGTGTACAGCTCGGTCAGGGCTGAGATATCTGCCTGCCACAAAGGACGCAAGGTGATCGGGGTCGCCGTCATGGGATGAGCGTAGGGCTATTCGGCCGTTGCTTGCCCGTGCTTTTCGATCAGGGCGCGAAGTTGCCGGACCTGGGCGTGTGCTCGTGGGCCATCGGATCCCTGGATACCGACCGCCGCCAAGGTGGTGCCGTCACTGAGGTCCAATCTCGCCCACGGCGCTCCAGCCGGAAGGTGCACGCCGAGTACCTGACTCCAGGCGAAGGTGCGCGCCCGGTATCCGTTGATCACCGTGATCCCGTCTGTCCGGGCATCAATCCGACACCTTGCCACCCCGTACATCAGGGCGAAGATCAACCCGGCCATCAGCAACAGGGTGATGCCCTGGAAAAGCGTGAAACGATCCCGCATCCCTTGTGGCAACGCGAACCACATCACCGCGATCAATACGATCAACAGCACGCCGCCGACGATGAGCGCGATCCTGACCCCCAACGGCCGAAAGCGCACCGGCAAGTCGGGGACAGCTGCCCGATCAGATCCGGGAGGCATGGATATCGGTCGTCAAGATCCCCTTGGCACCGAGATCGAACAGGTCGTCCATCACTTTCTGGGCGTCGCGTCGAGGCACCATCGATCGCACAGCGACCCAGCCCTCGCGATGCAGCGGGGAGACCGTCGGGCTCTCGATTCCGGGGGTCAGGGCAACGGCTTGCTCTACCCGCTCCAGTGAGATGTCGTAGTCCATCATCACGTAGCTGCGAGCGACCAGGACTCCTTGCAACCGGCGTGTGAAGACATCCAGGCCGACAGCCCCTGAATCGGCGCGGGTGATCAGGACGCCCTCGGACTCCAAGATCACCTCACCGAAGATCTCCAGTCCCGCCTGGCGCAACGTACTGCCGGTTTCGACGACGTCGGCGATAACGTCGGCGACACCGAGCTGGATGCTGGTCTCGACAGCGCCGTCGAGGCGCACCACGGTGGTTTCGATCCCNCGCTCACGCAGGTAACCGTTCACCACACCGGCGTACGAGGTGGCGATCCGTTTGCCCGCCAGCTCCGCCTCGCTGCCGATCGTGCCGGGCAACGCGGCGAAACGGAAGCGGGAGTGACCGAATCCCAGGCGGAGGATCTCTTCTGCTCCCGCACCTGAGTCGAGCAGCAGATCGCGGCCGGTGATGCCAGCATCCAGGGTGCCCTCCCCGACGTAGACCGCGATGTCGCGGGGACGTAGGTAGAAGAACTCGACCTCGTTCTCGGGGTCGATCTTGGTGAGTTGTTTGCTGTCGTGCCGCTGGGCGTACCCCGCTTCACGGAGCATGGCCGAGGCGGCCTCGGACAGGGCGCCCTTGTTGGGCAAGGCGATGCGGAGCATGGGTCCTCTTACAGGTGTGCGTAGACGTCGTCGAGGGTGAGTCCACTGGCGATCATCAGCACCTGCGCGTGGTAGAGCAGTTGGCTGATCTCCTCAGCGGTGCGTTGCGGGGTCTCGTATTCGGCCGCCATCCAGGACTCGGCAGCCTCCTCGACCAGCTTCTTGCCGATGGTATGCACGCCCGCATCCAGTGCCCGGACGGTGCCGGATCCCTCGGGACGGGTGCGTGCCAACTCGCCGAGCTCCGCGAAGAGCTCCTCGAACGTCTTCATTCCTCTGCTCTCTACCGGGAATCATGCCGGATGCGCTTGAGCATGATAGCGGTCGCAAGTGCAGCAGTGGTGGCCTCGTGCCCCTTGTCCTCGGCCGATCTCTCCAGCCCGGCCCGATCCAGCGCCTGCTCCTCGGTGTCACAGGTGAGTAAACCGAACCCGATCGCGGTGCCGGTGTCCAACGCGACTCGGCTCAGTCCGTCGGTTGCGGCCGAGCAGACATAGTCGAAGTGCGGAGTGCCACCTCGGATCACGACGCCGAGTGCGATCACGGCGTCGAACCCGGCTTCGGCCAATGCCTGGGCGACCACGGGGAGCTCGAAGGAGCCAGGTACCCGAATCAGCTCCGGAGCCTGGATGCCTGAGGCGGCCAAGGCACGCTCGGCCCCTGCAATCAAGCCCTGCATCACGACCTCGTGCCAGGACGCGGCCACGACGGCTACCCGCAGACCCCGGCCATCGACAGGGGCGTGGGTGGGTGCTCCTTCTCCGCTCACAAGGTGTCCTCTCCGGTCGCGCTCAGGCCGGGGAGCTCATGACCCATCCGGTCCCGCTTGGTCTGCAGATAGCGCAGGTTGTGGTCGTTGAAGTGCGGAGTGAGCGGGACTCGCTCGGAAACGTCGACCCCGTAGTTGCTCAGTCCGGTCACCTTGGCGGGATTGTTGGTCATCAGCCGCACACTGCCGACTCCCAGATCGCGCAGGATCTGGGTAGCGGCACCGTAGTGGCGGGCGTCAGCGGGTAATCCGAGATCCAAGTTGGCATCGACAGTGTCGCGGCCGGCGTCTTGGAGCGCGTACGCCTGAAGCTTGGCCAGCAGCCCGATCCCNCGGCCCTCATGTCCACGTAGGTAGATCACCACACCGCGACCCTCGGTGGCCACCCGCTCCAGGGCCTCTTCGAGCTGAGGGCCGCAGTCACAACGCTGGCTGCCGAAGATATCCCCGGTCAGGCACTCCGAGTGCACCCGGGTGAGCACCGGCTCACCGTCCTTGAGATCGGCCGGGTCGCCGTGGACCAACGCAATATGCTCAGAGCCGTCGATGCTCATCCGGTAACCGAACGCAGTGAACTCNCCGTAGCGGGTAGGCAGCCGAGTCTCGGCAATCCGCTCGACATGACTCTCGGTACGACGCCGGTAGTGCACGAGGTCGTCGATCGAGATCATCTTGAGTCCGTGCTCGTCGGCGAAGTCCCGTAACTCGGCGCCACGCTTCATCGTCCCGTCGTCGTTGACCACCTCGACCAGGACCCCGGCAGGGGTCAGCCCCGCCAGCATCGCCAGATCCACCGCAGCCTCGGTGTGTCCGCGGCGCACCAGCACACCGCCGTCGCGGTACCGCAGCGGGAACACATGGCCGGGGCGGGTGATCTCCCAAGGCTCGGTGGCCGAATCGGCGAGCACCCGGCAGGTGTGGGCACGGTCCGCGGCCGAGATTCCGGTCGTGACACCGTCACGGGCGTCGACCGAGATGGTGTACGCGGTGCGCATCCGGTCCTTGTTGTGCGGGGTCATCAGGGGTATCTCGAGCCGGTCCAGCATGTCTGCCGGCATCGGCACGCAGATGACACCGCTGGAGTAACGGATCGTGAACGCCATCAACGCAGGTGTGGCCTTGCTCGCCGCGAAGATGATGTCACCTTCGTTCTCGCGGTCCTCGTCGTCCACCACGATCACGGCTTTCCCAGCCGCGATATCGGCGATCGCCTCCTCGACCGGGTCGAGTCTGATCGTCATGACTGCTCCTTGCTGTCCTTGCTGGTGCGATAAGCGAGCATGCGCTCGACGTACTTGGCAATCACGTCCACCTCGAGATTGACCCGCTCACCGACGCGCTTGGTGCCCAGCGTGGTCCGGGCGAGCGTCTCGGGGATCAGACTGACGGTGAAGGTGCGCTCTCCTGCCTCGACGACGGTCAGCGAGACACCGTCGACGGTGATGGACCCCTTGTCGACCAGATAGCGATCCAGGCCGGTAGGCAAGGAGATCTCCACGATCTCCCAGTGTTCACTGGGAGTGCGGGAGATGATCTCGCCGGTGCCGTCGACGTGGCCTTGCACGATATGCCCACCCAGCCGGCTGGCGGCGGTGACCGCCCGCTCCAGGTTCACCGGAGTGCCTGACAGGAAGCTACCGAGGGCGGTCTTGTCGAGGGTCTCGGCCATGACGTCCGTGGTGAACGACTCACCGTCGGTGGTGACCACGGTCAGGCAGCAGCCGCTGACCGCGATCGAGTCGCCTGGTTGCGCATCGGAGACCACCAACGGTCCGCGCACAGTCAGGCGCACGGCGTCACCGCGGTCCTCGATCCGAGCCACGCTGCCGAGTTCCTCGACGATTCCGGTGAACATTCAGCCTGCCTCCTGAGGTATGAGCACCTGCGTCCGAGGGCGGAGCACGATCTTGACGTCATCGTCGAGCAAGGTGACCGCGTCGGTCCGGAACCTGAACGCATCGGTGATCGTCCCGATTCCCAGCTCGCCCACGGCTGGAGTACCCGCACCGAGCATCACCGGCGCGATATAGCCGACGATCTCGTCGATCACACCGGCGCGCAGCCAGGCGGCGGCAAGCCGCGGACCGCCTTCGAGGAAGACCCGGACATGGCCCGCATCCCACAACTGAGCGAGGACTTCGGTCGGGTCGTGGGACTTGATGAAAACCGTGGCGGCAGCGGAATCATTGACGGCGGCCTCCTCGGGCACCGAGCCTCTGCCGACCACCACTCGAGTCGGCTGCTGCTCGAAAGGAAGCGGCAGGTCGTTGTCGTCTCGCACCGTCAGCGACGGGTTGTCGACCAGAACCGTGCCGGTTCCGGCCACGATCGCGTCGTGAACGGCTCGCAGCGCGTGCACGTCACGGCGAGCAGCTGCGCCGGTGATCCAGCGACTGGTGCCGTCGGCGGCGGCGCTTCGACCGTCCAACGTGGCTGCGTACTTCCACAGCACGTACGGTCGGCCGCGGCTGACTGCAACCGTCCACTCCCGGTTGAGCTGTTCGGCTTGCTCCGCGCAGTAACCGCCGTGGGTCCGGACACCCGCTGCTCGCAGCGACTCGGTACCCCCAAGNGCAATCGGATTGGGATCGCCTTGCCCGTACACCACTTTGGCGATCCCCGCCTCGATGAGCGCCTGGGCACACGGCCCGGTGCGTCCGGTGTGGTTACAGGGTTCGAGGGTGACCACTGCGGTCACGCCATCAGGCAGCGGGCCGTTTCGGGTGGCCGATCGCAACGCTGCGACCTCGGCGTGCGGAGTGCCGGCTCCCCGATGGAAGCCCTCGGCGATCACCGATCCGTCAGCTGCAAGGAGCACGCACCCGACGCGNGGNTTACCGCGCATCGTCGATCCAGGAGTTGCCGCCAGCGTGAGCGCGCGCTGCATGGCGACCTGGATCGCGCTGTCATCGGCGCCTGCCACGCGAAATGCCCTTCCCGGTCCGGTCGCGGACTCCAGGGCTGAAGACAGCTGTCGCGGTCACATACACGACCGAACGACAGCTGCGTGCGCTTCCCATCCGGACTTTGACCGTCGGTCCAGGAGTTTCACCTGGTCAACCGGTGCCATCTAGGACGCCGTCCTGACAGGCACCGGGTCGCGGACTATCACCGCCGGCTCGGAATTTCACCGACCCCAGAGCACGCGAGTTTCACTCGTCGGACCCAAGTTTGCCATATCGCCGGAGTTGGAGGTTGCGCGACCTCTAGTGGCAGCGCCGGGTGGCGGCTGCCCGGAGCGCGTCGACCATCGCAGCCGGATCCTCGGCCGAGAACACCGCTGAGCCGGCGACGAACGTGTCGGCGCCGGCCTCGGCGCAGATTGCGATCGTCTCCAAGGAGACGCCGCCGTCGACCTGGAGCCACAGGTCCAGGCCGTGCTTGTCCAGCAGCTGCCGCGCACGTCGAATNTTGGGCACGCAGACCTCGAGGAACCTCTGTCCGCCGAATCCCGGCTCGACCGTCATGATCAGCAACATGTCGAGCTCACCCAGCAGATCCTCATACGGCTCCACCGGGGTCGCCGGGCGCAGAGCCATCCCCGCTCGAGCGCCTTTGGCGCGTAGTTCGCGCGCCAGTCGAATCGGAGCCGTGGCCGCTTCCACGTGGAAGGTGACCGAGCCTGCGCCAGCCTCGACGTACGCAGGTGCCCAGCGGTCGGGGTCGGCGATCATCAAGTGGCAGTCCAGCGGCGTGTCCGCGGCCTTGACCAGCGCCTCGACCACCGGGACCCCNAGCGTCAGGTTCGGCACGAAATGGTTGTCCATCACGTCGACATGCAGCCAATCGGCGTTACTGATGCGGGCTGCCTCGGAGGCGAGGTTGGCAAAGTCGGCCGAAAGCATGCTCGGAGAGATCTGGATACCCATGGTGGGCCGAGTGTATCGGCGACAGCAGGCGTTTCGGCGGGTCTGGGTAGGGTCGCGCCCATGGATGCCGACCTGCTCGCCCACGCGCTGGCAGCCAAGGGCTTCATGCCCCCGGCCGAGGGCCGATTCCTCTACGAGCAGGCAACACAGCAGCTAGCGTTGGGTCCCGGGCTGGAGGTGGGGACCTACTGCGGCAAGTCCGCGATCTACCTCGGCGCCGCCGCACGCGAGACTGCAGGCACGGTCTTCACCGTCGATCACCACCGCGGCTCGGAGGAGAACCAGGTCGGCTGGGAGCACCACGACAGCTCGCTCGTGGATCCCGAGTTCGAGTTGCTGGACACACTGCCCACGTTCCGCAAGACGATCCTGCGGGCGGGCTTGCAGAATCAGGTCGTGGCGATCGTCGGAGCATCGGTCACGGTCGCGGCCCACTGGAACACTCCTCTGGCTCTGCTTTTCATCGACGGCGGACATGGCGTCGGACCTGCCCATGACGACTACCAGGCATGGGCCCCGAAGGTGATGCCCGGTGGGTTGATGCTGATCCACGACGTTTTCGAGAGCCCGGCAGAAGGCGGTCGTCCGCCGTATGAGATCTACTTGCGTGCCTTGACCGACGGTTTCGTCGAGACCGGTCGGCGCGGTTCGATGCGGGCGTTGCGCGCTCCCTGCTGAGCGTCGGCCTGCTCTCGGAAGACCACGGCGCCCGGCGTGGTGTCGGATAGGGCGTCTACTGCCAAGATCACCGCGGCTGCGGTATAGGTGGTCTGCTCATCGGGCCAGAAGACCTCCTCGGGGAGGACGTACCCGGTCCAATAGAGGCCGCTCTCGTGCCGTAGATGCCCCACATCCCGGATCAACCGGATCGCTCGCTCCCGCTCACCCAGCGCGTCCAACGCCAGGGCCAGCTCACAGGTCTCGGCCCCGGTCAGCCAGCGGTTCTCCACCACACAGCGGATGCCGTAACCCGGCTCGACGAACTCACCCCATCGTGAGTCGATCAGGTCACGGCCGGTCTGGCCGTTCAGCGCGCCGCCGAGCACCGGGTAGTACCAGTCCATCGAGAAACGGGACTTGTCCAGGAACTGGTCACGCCGGGCGACCAGAGCGCGTCTGAGCCGGCCAGCGGCATCCTGCCACCCTGGTTGTGGTTCGCCGAGCAACTCGGCCAACGCGACTCCGGCGAGCAGCGAGTGGTGAATGCTGGAAGACCCCGCGACCAAAGCCTCGGCGTTGACACGTCCCGGAGTGCCATCCGGCGCGTGCTCTTGTGACCAGGCGATCCCACCGAAGGGCAGCTGCAGGCCGCAGACATAGTCCAACCCNCGGCGTACCGCGGGCCAGAGTCGCCGTAGGAACGCCAGATCCCGGCGCACCAGCCAGTGATGCCAGGCCCCAACGGCCAGGTATGCCGTCATGTTGGTGTCGGCGCTGGCGTCCTCGATCACGTCGCCGGTGATCCGCATCGGCCAGGATCCATTGGCGCGCTGGTTGTCCAGACACCACTGGTAGGCACTCTCGGCTGCCCGCACCTGTCCGCCGACCAACATCGCCATGGCCGCCTCGATGTGGTTCCACGGGTCGATGTGAGGATCGGTCCATGCCCACGGGATACCCCCGTCGAGGCGTTGCGTGGCCGCGATCGCGGCAGCTGTCTGCTCGATCTGCTCGCTATCGAGCACCCCGCCCAAAGAAGGGATCAGCGGATTCCTCGGGGACGGAGAATCCGGCATCAGGACTCGAGTCCAGGCTTACGGAAGTAGAGCACCAGGCTCTTGCCGATCAGCGGGTTCAGTGCCCGCTCGGCCAGCCGGGTGACAACGCTGATACGCGGGGTCCTCATGATGTCCCAGACCAGAAGCTGGTGATACGCCTTGACCAGCGGGAACTTGTCGTTGTCCACACCGACCGCGCATTTGAGCCACCAGTACGGCGAGTGCAGACCGTGGGCGTAGTCCTTGCCCTCGTACCGTAGACCCGCCTTCTTGAGTTTGCAGATCAGCTCACGGTCGGTATAGATCCGGACGTGCCCACCCTCCACCTCGTGGTAGGCGTCGGAGAGCATCCAACAGATCTTCTCCGGCAACCAGCGCGGGACGGTGACGGCGACGGTCCCACCAGGCCGGGTCACCCGCGCCAGTTCGGCGATAGCGCTCTCGTCGTCACCGATGTGTTCCAAGACCTCCGCTGCGACCACTCGGTCGAACTGGCCGTCTGCGAAAGGCATCTGCAGCGCATCACCTTGTTTGACGTCGGCTTCGGCGCCCTCGGGAACCTCACCCGCCTCGCGCATCGCGGCGAACATGTCGTCGACCTTCGACAACTCGTCGGCATCCATATCGAAGGCGATCACCGCGGCCCCNCGGCGATACATCTCGAACGCATGCCGACCGGCGCCGCAGCCCATGTCCAGGGCTTGGTCTCCAGACCGCAGGCCCAAGCGGTCGAAGTCGACGGTCAGCATCGGATCACCCGTTGGTAGGCGGCAACCGTCTTGACCGCGACCGCACGCCAGGAAAACCTCTCCAGCGCTCGTTGCCTGCCTGCTGTTCCCATCCTGTCTCGCCGGGCGGGATCGTCCAGCAATGCCTCCAGCGCCATCGCCAGCTCGCCGGCATCACCAGGGCGGACCAGGTCAGCACACTGCCCGTCGGCTCCCACCACTTCCGGAATCGCACCGGCTCTGCTGACCACCAGTGGGGTGGCACAGGCCATCAGCTCGGCAGTGGGGAGGGAGAAGCCCTCGTACAACGACGGAACGCAGGCGATCTGGGCCGAACCCATCACCTCGACCAGCTCCGCATCGGAGATCCCATGGACGAACGACACCTGCTCGGCAATACCAAGACGGTCGATGAGTTGCTCCGTGCGCCCGCCCGGGGTCGGTCTGGTGACCAAGACCAAGGAGATATCCCGCTCGGTGCGTAGCTTGGCAAAAGCCTCCAGGAGCGTCGAGATCCCTTTCATCGGGGCGTCGGCGCTGGCCATCGCCATGATCCGGCCAGGCATCCGGGGTTCGGTGGGAGGGGTGAATGCAGCATCCACCCCGAGCGGGATCACCTCGATGTTGGCGGGATCCACCCTGAAATCGGTGGCGATATCGCGAGCCGAGCTCTGCGAAACGGTCAGGATCGGCCCGATCCTGCGGGCGACCTCGGCCTGCATGGCAAGGAAGCTGTACCAGCGTTTGAGTCCATAGGTCTTCTTGATCCGTTGGTAGCCGGTGAGCTCCTGGGCCGCCGCGAGATCGATCCGGCGGTCGAAGGTGATCGGGTGATGGATCGAGGTGATGAACGGCAGCCCCAGCTTCTTGATCTCCAGCATTCCGTAACCGAGCGTCTGGTTGTCGTGGACGATGTCGAAGTCGCCCAATCGCTCGGACAGCACCTTGGCTACTCGTTTGCTGAAGGTGCGTGGCTCGGGAAAGGCCCCGGTGCACATCAGCAGGTACTCCTGCACATCGGTCAGGTCCCGGAACTCGCCCAACTTCGGGGTGCGGAACGGATCGGGCTCCCGGTAGAGATCGAGGCTGGGGACTTCGGTCAGCCCGACCCCGGANTCGAGTTCGGGATAGGGCTGACCGGAGAACACCTCGACCTGGTGGCCGAGCGCAACCAACTCCCGACTCAGGTGGCGCAGATAGATGCCTTGGCCACCACAATGCGGCTTGCTGCGATAAGACAGCAACGCGATACGCATGCAGACGGCCTCTCAGTGGCCACGGGGGCCGGTCTCCCGATCCAACTCATCCGGTGTGCGAGACCGCGACACGAGCAGGCTGACCACCGTCGTGACAACCAGAGTGACCACGATGACGGCCAGGGACACGCCGATGCTGATCTCCGGCGCCCAGTCGATGTGTTCGCCTCCATTGATGAAGGGCAACTCGTTCTCGTGCATCGCATGCAGCAGCAGTTTGACTCCGATGAACGCCAAGAGGAACGCCAAACCGTAGCTGAGATAGATCAGACGCTCCAACAGGCCACCGATCAGGAAGTAGAGCTGGCGCAACCCCATCAGCGCGAAAATATTGGCGGTCAGCACCAGGTACGGCTCNCGGGTGAGGCCGAAGATCGCCGGAATGGAGTCCAGCGCGAACAACAAGTCGGTGGTGCCCAACGCGATGATCACCAGGAACATCGGGGTGAACAACAGCTTCCCGTTCTGCCGGATCCAGGCTTTCGTGCCGTGCCAGTCCGGGGTCGAGGGAAGCACCTTGCGCATGAAGGTAACCACCGGTCCCTCGCCGTACTCGTCCTCGTCCTCGGGGCCCTCCATCGCCAACTTGACGGCGGTATAAACGAGGAATGCACCAAAGATGTAGAAGATCCAGCTGAAGTTGTTGATCGCCGCGGCGCCTACCGCGATGAAGATGCCTCGGAAGATCAGCGCCAAGACGATGCCGATCAGCAGTGCCGTCTGTTGCAGTTCCCGCGGTACCGCGAAACGGCTCATGATGATGATGAAGATGAACAAGTTGTCGATCGAGAGGGAGTACTCGGTCAGCCAGCCGGCGAAGAACTCGGTACCGTACTGCCGTCCGGAAGTGGCCCAGACTCCGATCCCGAAGGCGATTGCCGCCGAGATGTAGACGCTGAGCGCGACGGTGACCTCACGACGGCTCGGCGCGTGCGGGCGGCGCCCGATCACCACGACGTCGAAGAGCAGGACGGCCAATGTGGCCACCAAGGTGACGGTCCACACCCAGGCTGGGACATTCATGCAATTACCTCCGGAGCGATCGGTCCGGAGGTCTCTTCCGCCGCCTCGTGGAAGCGACCAACGGTACCGGGCAGAGATTCTGCCGTGATGACGACGCCGTTGCCAGTAGTGCAAGCATTGCTAGGGAGTACTCCCTCCAAGCGCCCACCCTAGCGGATCACTCGCAGCCCATGACCGCGGACAGGGTGTGCCGATACGTGCTCACCGTCCACGGTGAGTTGCCACTCGGCTCCGAGCCGGACATGGCCGACGAGAGCGGGTTGCAGCACCGCGAGATTGACCCCTCCCGGGTCGCGTACGGCCGGGTAGCGAACTCCTCCGGCCTGCCGGGTGAGCAGGTCGGAGGCAAGCGCTTGGCCGGCAAGATAGCTGTCAGGGTCCAGGCATCGCTTCGACTCGGTCGAGCCATCGGAAAGGTCGGCGAAGTCGTCGGCATGGATGTCGCTGAGGAACTCCCGATAGCTCACGGTCTCCGACTCCCACCCGATCTCAGCGAGCATCACCCGCCGATGGAACGCCACCTCGGCTATCGCGGTCTCGACTTGGAGGGCGCAATACCAGGCGCCACGATGTGAATCGTGGAATCGGGCGCCGGTGCCGGCGTAGGCGAAACTGGCGTTGACGATCTTGGAGTAGGGCACACCGAAGACCATGTCTGCGCGCCCTAATCCGCCTGGGTGTCGCTCCTCCTGCGCTTGCAGTCGCGCATTGGTGGCAGCAGCGAGTTGCTCGAGCGCGGCCAGGTCCTCGGAGCTGTCAGCGAGCGCCTGCAGAGAAGATATGTCGGGGTCGGCGTAGGCATCGGGGATGAGCCGGCTGGTGGCGTCATGGGCCACCGAAACCATGCGCGGCCACGGACGGAGGCTCACAGCCCGCCGCGGCGACCATCCAGCAGAGCGCGCACTTCGACCATCGCGGGAATGCCACCCTCGCGCATCGCCTCGAGTGGAGTGCGGCCGCCGAAGATCGGGTTGGAGTTGGGCAACTGAATCCACATCCGCGCGATCTCGGGCGAGTGAATCGCTTGCAGAGCAGTATGGATGCCCAGCAACAGCGAGGCACGGGTGAGGCGGTCGACACCGAGGTCTCGTGGTGGCCGGTTGCGCCACGCATGCCAGGTGCTGGCCGAGACTCCACCGAGGAGGTCTTGCATCTGCTCGGCGGTGAGCTTCCACTCGCCCGCAAGTCGGTGCATTGCGGTGACAGCTGCCGGGGTGAGTCGGATCCGAGTCGCGTCCTGGCGCAGATCAGGCCATTCACCGACCTCGTAGCGGGTAGCCGGCGCCCGCATCGTCATCAGCATAATCACCCTCCTTCTGATTCTGGAGTCATTCTACCCCGAAATCAGAGACTAATGCGCTCCTGCCTCCATCATTTGCCGAAGCTCTTTCTTCAACTCCCCGATCTCGTCGCGCAGCCGAGCCGCGACCTCGAACTTCAACTCCGCAGCCGCGGCATGCATCTGATCGGTGAGCTGCTGCACCAGCTGAGCCAGGTCCGCCGAGGGCAGCCCTGCCAGCCCGGCGTGGTCTGTCGCATCGACGGCTCGCAGCCGCGGAGTTGGCGACTGCTTCTTCTTCGGATCGAGGTGGTCCCAGGTAGCCAGCAACGCCTCGGTGTTCTCGTCCTCGCGGGCCAGCATCTCGGTGATGTCGGCGATCTTCTTACGCAACGGGGTGGGGTCGATCCCGTTGGCCTGGTTGAACGCGACCTGCTTGGCCCGCCGCCGGTTGGTCTCGTCTATCGCTGCTTCCATCGAGTCGGTGATCCGGTCGGCATACATCACGACCTGGCCGGAAACGTTGCGCGCGGCCCGGCCGATGGTTTGGATCAGCGACTTCTCCGACCGCAGGAAGCCCTCCTTGTCCGCATCCAGGATGGCGACCAAGGACACCTCGGGAAGATCGAGGCCCTCCCGGAGCAGGTTGATCCCGACCAACACATCGAAGGCACCCAAACGCAGGTCGCGCAACAGTTCGATCCGCTTCAGCGTGTCCACCTCGGAGTGCAGATACTGGGTGCGAATGCCGGCCTCGAGCAGATAGTCGGTGAGGTCCTCGGCCATCTTCTTGGTCAGCGTGGTGACCAGCACTCGCTCCCGAGANTCGGCTCGCGAGCGGATCTCACCGATCAGATCGTCGATCTGACCCTTGGTCTGCCGCACGATCACCTCGGGATCAACCAGGCCGGTGGGCCGGATGATCTGCTCGACGGCATTGCCGACGCCACCGATTCGGTCCAACTCGTAATCGCCGGGTGTCGCGGACAGGTAGATCGTCTGCCCGATGCGCTCCAGGAACTCCTCCCAGCGCAGCGGCCGATTGTCCATCGCACTGGGCAACCGGAAGCCGTGGTCGACCAGATTGCGTTTGCGCGACATGTCGCCTTCGTACATNCCNCCGATCTGAGGCACGGTCACGTGCGACTCGTCGACAACCAGCAGGAAATCCTCGGGAAAGTAGTCCAAGAGGCAGTTCGGCGCTGATCCGCGGCTACGGCCGTCGATGTGCATCGAGTAGTTCTCGATCCCGGCGCACGATCCGACCTGGCGCATCATCTCGATGTCGTAGGTCGTGCGCATCCGCAGACGTTGGGCTTCCAACAGCTTGCCCTGCCGCTCGAAGGTGGCCAGCTGCTCGGTCAGTTCGGCCTCGATGCCCGCGATGGCGCGCTCCATCCGCTCCGGCCCGGCGACGTAGTGGGTAGCTGGGAAGATGTAGAGCTCGGCGTCCTCG
Source organism: Nocardioidaceae bacterium (assembly GCA_013693815.1). Taxonomy (GTDB): domain Bacteria; phylum Actinomycetota; class Actinomycetes; order Propionibacteriales; family Nocardioidaceae; genus SSC3. Next base: position 1,943,918 of record CP059259.1, on the reverse strand, counting down.
GTGACGACCTCCCCGGTGACCGGGTGCAATGTCATCAGTCGCTCGACCTCGTCGCCGAAGAACTCGATCCGCACGGCGTGCTCCTCGTACACCGGGAACACCTCCAAGGTGTCGCCCCGGACCCGGAAGGTGCCGCGGGTGAACGCCAGATCGTTGCGGGCGTACTGGATCTCGACCAGGCGGCGAAGCAGCTGGTCCCGGTCGTGCTCCTCCCCNACTCGTAGCCGGATCATCCGGTCGACATACTCCTGAGGAGTGCCCAAGCCGTAGATGCACGACACCGAGGCCACCACGACGACATCACGCCGGGTCAGCAGCGAGTTCGTGGCCGAATGCCGCAGCCTCTCGACCTCGTCGTTGATGGAGGAGTCCTTCTCGATGTAGGTATCGGTCTGCGGGATGTAGGCCTCGGGTTGGTAGTAGTCGTAGTAGGAGACGAAGTACTCCACCGCATTGTTGGGCAGCAACTGCCGCAACTCGTTGGCGAACTGGGCCGCCAAGGTCTTGTTGGGCTGCATCACCAGGGTGGGGCGCTGCAACTGCTCGATCACCCATGCCGTGGTAGCTGTCTTGCCGGTCCCGGTCGCGCCGAGCAGCACCACATCCTGCTCACCACCGGTGATCCGCTCGGTGATCTCAGCGATCGCGTCGGGCTGATCACCGGACGGCTGGTAATCGGAGATGACGTCGAACGGTGCGATTCGTCGCGCAAGATCGGTGACTGGCCTCATGTCCGTGGAGCCTAGCCGCAGGCTCCGACACTTCCAGTAGGGTTTCGGAGTGCGCGCGAAGGGGACCGTCAGCCTGATCCGTCGCACCCTCCTGGCCATTTTCGCCGTTCAGATCCTGGTCGCGCTCGCCTTGACCCTGATCGACTCCTACCGGCGCCGGGGCAAGAAACCCAAACCCTTCCCGGTGACCCCGCCGACGCCGGTGCCGGTAGGCGAGGGCTCGGTGACGACCTACACCTATGGCCGCGATCTGTACGACGACATGATCACCGCAATCGAGGGCGCCCGCTCCCAGGTGCTGTTGGAGACCTACATCTGGAAAGGCGATGTGACCGGAGAGCGGTTCAAGCAGGCTCTCGCCGACGCGGCCGACCGGGGCGTGGACGTGTACGCGATCTACGACCGCTTTGCCAATCTGGTGGTAGCCCCCGCCTTCAAACGCTTCTCACCACGGCTCAACGTACTGGCCTACCCGATCTGGGCAGCAGGCTGGCGGTTCTTCGATCTGCGTCGTTACGGCCGCGATCATCGCAAGATCCTGGTGGTCGACGACGAGGTCGGTTTCGTCGGCGGCTACAACCTCGGCGATGCCTATGCCACCGAGTGGCGCGACACCCATGTGCGGGTGACCGGCCCGGGAGTATGGGACCTCAAACGCGCCTTCGCCGACCAGTGGAATCTCAGCCGTCACGCCAAGCACGGCGGCCCACTGCTGCTGGACACCTCGGCCGAGTGGGAGCCCAAGCTGCGCGTGCATCGCAACGTTCCCCGGTTGTGGATGTTCCCGATCCGCGCCATGTACCTGGAGGCGATCAACCGGGCGACCCGCAGGCTCTGGCTCACCCACGCCTACTTCATTCCCGACACCGACTTCGTCGAGGCCGTGATCGCCGCGGCGAAGCGGGGCGTGGACGTGCGCCTGCTCGTACCGGCCACCTCCAACCACGTCGTGGCCGACTGGCTGTCGCGGGGATACTACGGCGAGCTCCTGGCTGCCGGCGCCAGGATCTTTCGCTACCAGGACGCGATGGTGCACGCAAAGACAGCAACGGTCGACGGCATGTGGAGCACGGTCGGCACCGCGAACCTGGACCGGATGTCGCTGACCGGCAACTACGAGATCAACCTCGAGGTGATCGATGCCGGTCTGGCAGCCGAGTTCGAGCGGATCTTCGAGACCGACTGCACCAACGCCGTCGAGCTGACTGCCACTGAATGGGACCAGCGCGGCCTGCACCGCAAGTTCACCGAGATCCTGCTCACTCCATTACGACCATTGTTGTAGGTATGCCGGCAAGTTCCTGTTCGCGCAGCTGTCGCCGTGCCCAACAGATTCCGCTCGACCTCACGATCCGCGGTGGTCACCCGCACCGCGGTGCGGTCGGCTGGGCTGCCGCAACCCCGCATACCTATTTCACAGGCTGCTTGGATAGTGCATCGGTACCGAGAGCCGCGGCCCACGCCGCGGGCGACGGAATCCCGCGGTGGTCAACAGCAACTGCACGCGGCCCCGTTGCGGGCGATACGGCTCCAGCAGCTCGGCGAGGCCCGCATCGTCGACCGGTTTCCCGGTCAACGCCCAGCCGATGTCCTTGGGCACGTGATAGTCGCCGAAACTCACCGCATCGGCGTCTCCGAGCACCCGGGCGCGCGCCTCTGCGCTGGTCCACTCCCCGATCCCGGGGATCGAACGCAACGATCGGTCCACCTCTGCCGCCGGCCGATCGACCAGGCGCTCCAGGGCCCCGGCTCGAGAGACGACCGCTGCCACTGTGCGGGATCGGGCGGGGTCGATGTGCATCGCGAGCCACTCCCAGCTCGGGATCGCCCGGATCGTCTCTGGCGCCGGCATCACCCACAATCCCAGTTCGGCATCGGCGCCGGGCGCTAGCTCCCCGTGGCGGCGTACCAACGCACGCCATCCCGCGAAGGCCTCTTTGCCGGTGACCTTCTGCTCGATCACCGCAGGGATGAGCGATTCCAGCAAGAGTCCGGTTCTCGCTATTCGTAGGTGCGGATGTTGCCGCCATGCTCGACGAACCGCTTCGTGATGCGGTTGGAAATCCGAAGGGTCGTCGCAGGCTCCCAGCATTGCCGGAACCGCCTCCAGTGCCCAGTCGGCGCCCTCACCCCAGGCCCGGGCCAACACCTCACCTCGACCGGGTTTGCCCAAGACACACAGCGTCGCGGTCCCCTCAGGCGTACGCAGTCCGCGCCAGATCGCGCCATCTTGCCCGCGTCGCCACGTCGGATCTCCACCACCGTGGCGCAACTGCTCCAGGACGACTGCAACCGGGCAAGGCCAGTGCGGCCGCCACGTCCGCACGCGCTCCTCCACAACGCAACCGTAGCCGTGCAATAGTCGGCAGATGCTGCTCGTGGACCTGGTGGCCACCTCCCAAGCCGTGGCCGCGACGCGCTCGCGACTGGAGNAACGCGCGTTGGTCGCGGAACTACTACGCACTGCGGCCACCGAGGAGATCGAGGTGGTCGCCGCCTTTCTCGCCGGATCACCCCGGCAGCGCCGGATCGGAGTCGGTTGGCGCGGGTTGTCTACGCTCCCGCCGGCTGCCATGACACCCACCCTGACGGTCTCGGAGGTGGACAGCGCCCTGGCCGAGCTCGCTCGGCACTCCGGTCCCGGCTCAGCGGCCGCCAGATCGGCCGGCGTCACCGCGCTGTTCTCCCGGGCGACCGTCGGTGAACAGCAGTTCCTGCGCGCGCTCATCTTCGAGAATCTGCGTCAAGGCGCCCTGGACTCGGTGCTCTTGGACGCCGTTGCTCAGGCCACGGACGTGCCTATCAAGGAGGTCAGGCGTGCTGCCATGTTCAGCGCGTTGTCCGGCCCGGTCGCCTATGCGGCATTGACCGGGNGCGTGCCCGCGCTGCGGGCCTTCGGGTTACAGGTGGGACGTCCTGTGCGGCCGATGCTCGCCTCGCCCGGGTCCTCTTTGGAGGAGGCCGTCACCACAGCAGGATCGACTTTCGCGGTGGATGCCAAGCTGGACGGCCTGCGGATCCAGGTGCACCGCAGCGGTGACGAGGTAGTCGTGTTCACCAGGAGCCTGGACGACGTCACCGACCAACTTCCTGACATCGCCGCGATCGCCCGATCGCTTCCCGAGAGCAGCTTCGTGCTCGACGGCGAGGCACTCGCGTTGGACGACCGAGGACACCCACGGTTGTTCCAGGAGTCAGCCTCACGACAGTTCACGATGACGCCGTTCTTCTTCGATCTGCTGCACCTCAATGGCACCGACCTGATCGAGTCGCCGGCGCGGGACCGGTTCGCCGCACTCGAGGCATTGGTACCCGAGTCGCTCCGAGTCGCCCGGCTGATCACCGATGATCCGGCTGCCGCGGTCGCCTTCAATGCCGAGGTGCTCACGGCAGGCCACGAGGGCGTAGTGGTCAGGNACCTCTCCTCGGCCTACGAAGCCGGTCGGCGCGGCTCCTCGTGGGTGAAGGTCAAGCCGCGCCACACCTTGGATCTGGTCGTGCTGGCGGTCGAATGGGGCAGCGGCCGCAGACAGGGTTGGCTGTCGAACATCCACCTCGGTGCCCGCGACCCTGCTGGCGGGTTCGTTCCGCTTGGAAAGACTTTCAAGGGAATGACCGATGCGATGCTCGCCTGGCAGACCGAGCGTTTCCTCGGCTTGGAGACTCATCGGGAGGGCCACATCGTCTACCTACGTCCCGAGCAAGTGGTCGAGATTGCCTTCGACGGTGTGCAACAGTCTCGGCGCTATCCGGGCGGTGTCACCCTCCGATTCGCCCGAGTGCTGCGCTACCGCGACGACAAGTCCGCAAGCCAAGCGGACACGATCGATGCACTGCTACAGCCTCTTGGGGCGGATCAGGCCCTCTTGGGCAGCCGAAGCGACCAGGATGCCGGTTTGAGTGAAGAACTGGCCGAAGATCAATCCTCGCGCTCCTGAGGCGGAGGGCGACCGCTGCGTGAACAGCAGCCATTCGTCGGCCCGGAACGGCCGGTGGAACCAGAGCGCATGGTCGATGGAGGCGGCCTGAACAGCTGACTCGAGTGCCGCACCTGTGTGCGGAAGCACAGAGGTATGTAGCAACGTCATATCGCTCATGTAGGTCAGTGCCGCTTGGTGGATGAGTGGGTCGTCGGGTAGCGAGCCATTGACGCGGAACCAGTAGGCGGCACGGGCAGGATGCTTGTCCGACGCCGGCAATCCGCCCCGACGCGAGTCTCCGATGAATCTGACCTCGGTCCCGGCCCACTCCTTGAGCCAGTAATGCGCAGCGCCACCTTCCTCCTCCTTCTCGGCTGTGAGTAGGGCGATCGGGTCGACACACTCCTCCGGCGGCGGCGCCGTGGGCATCTCGTCCTGATGCTCGAACCCCTCCTCGTGGATCTGGAAACTGGCGGTCATCGTGAAGATCGGACGGCCGTGCTGACGCGCCAGGACCCGCCGAGTCGCGAAACTGCGGCCATCGCGAACGGGATCGACGTCGTAGATGATCGGGACCGTGGTGTCGCCCGGACGCAGGAAGTACAGGTGCAACGAGTGCGCCGCCAGTTCTGAAGAACAGGTACGCGCCGCGGCCACCAGAGCCTGGGCGGCTACCTGCCCGCCGAAGACGCGGGGGCGCTCGGTCACCAGTTGTCCGCCCCGGAACAGGTTCAGGTCAATGGTCTCCAGATCCAGCAGTGCGACCAGATCCTCGATCGATGCCGCCACTACTACTGCTCCTCCGGGGTGTCCAAGCCGGCCAGGAAACGTTCGAATTCGGCACCCAGCTCTTCGGCGGTGGGGAGTTCTCGCTCTTCGGCCAGTGGAAGGGTCTCATCGCCTGTATGGAAGGCGTCGTACTGCTGCTCCAAGCCTGCGACGACATCGCGGACCTCGTCGGAGTCGGCCATCTGGCCAGCGATCAGCGCCGCAGCCGAAGTGGCTTGTGCCTGTAGGGGNGCCAGCTCCCAGGACAAGCCGGTGACCGCGGTGACCGATTCCAGCAGCCGCAGNGAGGCCTCGGGGTAGTCCAGGTTGGCGACGTAGTGAGGAACGTGGGCGACGAAACCCATCGCGTCATGGCCCCATTCCCCCAGCCGGAGCTCCAGCATCGAGGCCGCGCTGGCGGGGATCCTGATCTCGCCCTTCCACATGTTCTCGACCGTGAGCAGGTCCGGGTCGGTGGCGTGGTTGGTGAGCATGATCGGGCGGGTGTGCGGCACTGCCATCGGCACGGCGCCCATCCCCATCACCAGGCTCACGTCGAGACGTTCGATCACCGCGCGTACCCCGGTGGCGAAGGCCTCCCAATGGGTGTCGGGCTCGGGACCGTGCATCAGCAGGTAGGGATGTTCCCGCTGGTCATGGCACAGGCGCACCACCAGTCGTGGCGCGTCGTAGTCACGGTAGGCGCTCTCGTGGAAGGTCATCAGCGGCCGTCGGGCTCGGTAGTCGTAGAAGGCGTCGATGTCGAAGCTGGCGACAACTCGTCCCGGGTCAGCCTCGACGAGATGATCGACCGCAATCCGGGTCGCACTGCCCGCATCCAGGAAGCCCGAGAGCGCATGCAGCAATACGGGACCGTCCGCTTCGGCGCGTAACGCCTCCAACTCCGGTACGTCGTCCACGATGTGTACGAACCGGCTCGGCTTGGCCATCGACCGCCCTTTCCTAGCTCGGTGACCCTAATTCGGGTGATCCAGGGTCGCCAGGGTATCGGCAGCGATGTGCTCGGCGGACAAGCCGATGTCGTCCAGGATCTTGGTGCGCTTGGCATGGGCGAGGAACTGTTGGGGAATGCCGTGCAAGCGCACCGGCGTACGCACCTCGTGATCGGCCAGTGTCTGCAGCAGCACCGCGCCACAGCCTCCGACGATGCCGTTGTCCTCCACCGACACCACCAGGCGGTGCTGAGCAGCCAACTCGACCAGTGCGGGGTCGACCGGCTTGACCCAACGCGGGTCGACGACGGTGACCCCGATGCCGTGTGCGGCAAGTTTCGCGGCGGCATCGACGGCGACGATCGCCATTGCTCCGACACCAACCATGAGCACGTCCTGATCGCCTTCACGTACCAGGATGTCGCAGCCNCCGTGAGTTCCGATCGCCTCGAGTTCCGCGGCCGGCGGTCCCTTCGGGAAACGTACGACGGTGGGCGCGTCGTCGACCTGGACCGCTTCGCGCAGGAGCTCGCGCAGGCGAGCAGGGTCGCGAGGCGCAGCTAAGCGCAGGCCTGGAACGACCTGCAGGATCGACATGTCCCACATGCCGTTGTGGGAGGCGCCGTCGTCCCCGGTGACCCCGGATCGGTCGAGCACGAAGGTGACCCCGCACTTGTGCAGCGCGACGTCCATCAGCACCTGGTCGAAGGCCCGATTCAAGAAGGTGGCGTACACGGCGACGACCGGATGCAAGCCGCCCATCGCCATGCCTGCGGCCGAGGTGGCGGCGTGTTGCTCGGCGATGCCGACGTCGAAGACCCGCTCGGGATAGCGCTCGGCGAATTTCTCCAGGCCAACCGGGTGCAGCATGGCCGCGGTGATCCCGATCAGGTCTGGGCGTTCGTGGGCAAGGACGAGGATCTCCTCGGCGAAGATGTCGGTCCAGATAGCCGCTTTGGGACGCTCCAACCCGGTGTCGACGTCGAAGGGTCCGGGTGAGTGGAATTGGTCGGCCTCGTGCTGCTCGGCGGCGTGGTAGCCGTACCCCTTCTTGGTGAGCACGTGCACGATCACCGGGCCGCCGAACCTCTTGGCGCTGGCCAGGGCATCCTCGACAGCGGCCAGGTCGTGGCCGTCGATCGGCCCGACGTACTTCAGGCCGAGGTCCTCGAACAGGCCCTGGGGAGCCAGAGCGTCCTTGACGCCCTTCTTCATCGCGTGCAGCGCGTCGTAGACCGCGGGGCCGACACCGGGTAGGCCGTTGAGCCGGCGCTTGACCGCATCCAGCATCGGCTCGTAGCGGGGNTTGGTGCGTAGATGGGTGAGCGCAGTGGCCAAGCCACCGACGGTCGGGGTGTAGGAGCGGCCGTTGTCGTTGACGACCATCACGAGTTTGCGATCGCCGCTGCCCTGCTCGGTGTCGGCGATGTTGTTGAGCGCCTCCCAAGCCATCCCGCCGGTCAGCGCACCGTCCCCGATGAGGGCCACGACATGGCGGTCCTCGCCACGCAGCGCGTACGCCTTGGCAAGGCCGTCGGCGTAGGAGAGCGCGGTGGAGGCGTGGGAGTTCTCGACGATGTCGTGCTCGGACTCGGCTTGGCTGGGATAACCCGACAGGCCACCCTCGGTGCGCAAGGTGTCGAAGGCGTCAGCGCGGCCGGTGAGCATCTTGTGCACGTACGCCTGATGGCCGGTGTCGAACACGATGCGGTCGATGGGCGAGTCGAAGACGCGGTGTAACGCGATCGTGAGCTCCACGACGCCCAGGTTGGGACCGAGATGCCCGCCTCGCGGAGAGCAGGTGGTGATCAGCCGCTCCCGGATCTCACCTGCGAGTTCGGCAAGTTGTTCGGGGCTGAGTCCGCGCAGGTCGCCAGGACCTGTGATCGACTCGAGCTGACCCATCCGCGTTGTACCTCGTCATTGTTCGCTAGCTGCCACTGGCACCGAACTTCCAGTCTATGGGGTCGGGCGGCACACGCGTAGCACGGCCGCGCGCCTGTCGCTGCGTGACGCGATCGCACTGGAACGCTCAAAGCGGCATCCGGGATAGCCGAAATCCTCTGCACCTCCTTCCCAACTCACTTGTTTTCGAACATATGTTCGATTATAGTGTCAACATGGCGATCACCCTTGAGCCACCGGCGACGGGCTCCCTGTCGGCCACCGTGCCGGCTGAGGTGTGGGCAGAGCTTGAGGCTGAGCTAGCTCCCGTTGTTCCGCCGCGTCCAACCGATGAGGTGGCTGCGGGCCTGGCATTCGTACGCGAGCAACGCCGCATCGCCGATCAAGCGGAGGTCCGGTTGCTGGAAGGGGTCGTGCAGTTGGCGATGTTGCACCAAGACCTGCACCCCGAGCACGACGTCGACCTGGTGATCGACTACATCGGCCAGGATGGAGTACTGCCGCTAGCCGGCCCGGGTGCCCCGCATGTCAGTGAGTTCTGGCTGGCCGATCTGGCGACCACGTTGCGGATGTCTCCCGCAGCCGCGCACACACTGGCAGCGGAGGCATTAGAGCTGGCATTCCGGCTGCCTCGGTGCTGGGCGCGAGTGCAAGCCGGCCGGCTGCCGGTGTGGCGAGCCCGCAGAATCGCCGCGGCCACGATCGTGCTCTCCGAGCGGGCGGCAGCTGAAGTGGACACCCGGATCTGCCTGATCGCCGCGACTGTAGGAAAGGCCCGCCTGGATCAGGTGATCACCGAGGTCACCGATGCGGTCGATCCCGAGGCAGCCGATCAACGGCATGAGAACGGGCAGGAGTGCACTCGGGTGCTGTTCTCCGACGCACAGGTCAACGGCACCATCGGGCTATGGGCCACCATGGATGCCCTGGACGGATTGACCCTCGACAAGACGCTCGACGAGGTTGCGGCGCAACTTGCGCTGGCTGGCGACGAGCGCTCCCGGGACCAGCGGCGCGCCACCGCGCTCGGCCTGTTGGCCNAATCCCCAACATGCCTTAGCGCTCCTCACCGAACGGCCCGAATTCCCCGAAGACACAGCGCTGTCCGGTCGCCGCTCAACGTCTGTGGCAGTGAATCTGGTGCTGCATCTCGACCCGGCCTCTCCCTGGCTAGGTCTGATTCGATCCCCGGGCTGGTTCAGGACACGGTGCAGCGCTGGTGTGGTAAGGCCTCCACCAAGGTGACCGTGACACCGGTGATCGACCTGGCCGCCACCGTCACCTCCATCGGCTACCAACCCAGCAACCGGCTCCGCGACCAGGTGGCGCTGCGCGATCAGCACTGTGTGTTTCCCTGGTGCGAGCGCCGCGGCAAGTTCGACCTGGACCACATCACGCCGTATGACTCCGACGGGCCACCGGGCCAGACCAACACCGCCAATCTCGCCCGGCTGTGCCGGTTCCACCACCGAATCAAGACCCACGGCCACTGGTTCTACCGACGCGATCCCGATGATCCGGGTGCGTACTTGTGGTACTCCGACACCGGCACCCGATTCCGGGTTAGATCCACCGGCACCACGGAACTCACTCCCATCCCGCCACCCGAGGACTACGAGATCGGGCTTATTCACTGCGCCTAGTCAGCGCAGCGTTTGCCAAGCCCAGGATGACCCGACGAACTCCTTGTCCGGGGCAAAGCCCGTGAACTCGGTGACGCGGTAGAGCATCTGGGTGCCGACTCGCCAGGCGAGCACCCGACGGTTGGTCTCGAACGCGATGACTTCCGAGTCGGACCATCCGTCGAGCCAGCCGACAAGCGAGCAGCAGCCCTTCCCGCGGCCGTCGACGCTCACCGCGAGCACCGAGTACTCACCGCCCACCCGAGCGATGATGCCCTCCGGATTCGAGTACGGACCGCCCGCGATCGGACCTGCTAGAAATGCCGCCTGAGCGTCCAGCTCCTGCGCCCCCTATCGGGGGCGTCCACCCGGGGCCATAGGGTTGGTCCTTGTCTTTGAGCATGATGGCCTGCTGGTCCCAGGTTCCCGGCCGTTCGACGGGTAGTCCGTCAACACCAAAGGTAGATCCGGACGACCCCATGCCAGGCACCAATAGAGTCTCAGCGTCCAACCAGCGAGCGCCCTCGGCAACCCAGTCCGGAGTGTCGATGGTTGTCCAGTTCCCGGTTGCCAGGTCGTAGAGCTCGATCGAGCTGGTTTGGGCGAAGGCTAGATGCCAGCCGTCGGGCGACAGTCCACCGTTACCCGGGAACAGTGCTGCTCCGTTGCCGCTCTCGTCCCGGTTGTCCTCGATGTGAGGAGCAGCGAGCAATCGGGTTTCGCCGGCTGGAGTGAGAACCACGAAGCGCTGGTACTCGGCAGTCTCAGCGTCCCATACCCCGAACACGGCCAATGCCCGTTCACCCGGCTCGAATGGCGCAAGCCCCGCGGACAGGTCGATCGACCGCGGCAGCACCGTGTCCAGCCAGGGCAGTCGCTTGTCCTGCTTGGCCGAGGGTGCCCACCAGACCGGAGCACCTGCGTAGTGGGTGTCCGGTGGCCGCACGGGCAGCAGGTTGGGGGACCCTTGGGAGTTGCACTAGGTGTTGAGGTAGGCAGTGTTGGAGTGCTGACGGGCGGTTGAGCGTTCTCCGGGCTCCAGTCTCGGGTTACTGCGGCGACGCCCACCACTAGGGCAACGCAAGCCGTGGCCGCGCCAACTACGGCATAGGTGCGGCGGGTACGCCGGGCCGCTCGCCAAGCGCGGCCAGCTGCGGCCGGATCTACCTTTGGCTCGTCAGTGGTGACCAGGTCGTCCAGGAGCTCTCTTAGTTTTTGTTCGGTCATGCGATCCCCTCCTGAGGACACGAGGCCCGCAAGGAGGGCGCTGAGCATGGCCGATCCAGTACGGTCATTAGGGCACGTCCTCCAATAGTCCGGCGAGTTCGGGCGCGTTCTCGCGTAGCCGACGCAGCGCCAGGTGCGTCTGGCTCTTCACGGTGCCCACCGAGGTACCCATCAGGGCAGCAACCTGCTTCTCGCTCAGGTCCTCGTAGTAGCGCAGCACCAGGACAGCGCGCTGCCGCGGAGTGAGGCCGGCCAGTGCTTGGCGCAGCAGCTGGCGCTGGCCAAGCCGGTCGAGATCGTTTGCCGACTGCAACATCGGCTCGACCTCAGTCACGGTCTCGCGCCGGTGTCGCCGCCACCAACTGATGTTGTCGCGGACCATAACCTTCGTGGCGTATGAGTAAGGGCGCTCGTCACGCAGCCGGCGCCAGCGCAGCGCCACCTTGACCAGCGCCTCTTGAACCAGATCCTCGGCACGGTGAGAGTCACCGGTCAACAGCACAGCGACACGCAATAGGCCCGGTTGCGCACCTGTGACCCAGTCGCGGAACGACTCCTCGTCGCTGTCCATGCCCTATCAACGCACAGTGCCGCCGAAAGGTTGGAGATCACCTGCGTATTCGTCGATCGCCGACCGCAGTAGTGTCGAGGCATGACTGTGCGGTCCCTGTCCGAGCTCGCTTCCGACCTCCTTGCGTTGCACCAGCCCGGTGATCCTGTCGTACTGCCGACGGTGTGGGACGCCTGGTCGGCCAATCTCGCCGTCGACGCGGGCTTCGCCGCGCTCACCGTGGGCAGCCACCCGGTGGCCGATTCGATCGGTCGCGCTGACGGAGAGGGGATGAGGTTCGACGAGCTCACCACCCGCGTCGGCCAGATCACCGAGTCGGTCGCGGTGCCGGTCTCGGTCGACATCGAGGCCGGCTACGGCCTGGAGCCCACGGCCGTGATCGACGGCCTGCTCGCCGTCGGCGCGGTCGGCCTCAATGTCGAGGACACGGTGCATTCCGAGGGCGGTCGGCTGAGGTCGGCCGAAGAGCATGCGGCTTACGTCGCGGGGTTGCGCGCCGCTGCCGACGCGGCGGGTGTGCCGGTGGTGATCAACGCCCGCACCGACTGGTTCAAGGGCAAGCACGGCGCCGAGGAGACCCGTGTCGAAGACGCCGTCGCCCGGCTCCGGCTGTGCGCCGAGGCCGGGGCCTCCTGCCTCTACCCGGTGGCCTTCCACGACGAGGCCACCCTGGCTCGGCTGACTGCCGAGCTACCGCTGCCGGTCAACGCGATCGCCCGGCCCGACCAGGACGACCTGGAGATGTACCGTCGTGCCGGCATCGGCCGGATCAGCTTCGGTCCGACCTGGCAGATGGCTTTGGGCAAGCAGTCCGCCGAGTGGCTGGCCCGCTGGCGCTAGCTCTTGAGCAGATTGCGCAGGACGTATTGCATGATCCCGCCGTTGCGGTAGTAGTCGGCCTCACCGGGAGTGTCGATCCGGACCACGGCGTCGAACGTGATGTCGCCGTTCGCGCCTGAGGCGGTGACCTTGACGGTCTTGGGCGTGACGCCGTCGTTCAGAGCGGTGATCCCCTCGATGGAGAACGTCTCCTCACCGGTCAATCCCAACGAATCGGCGTTCTGGCCGGCCAGGAACTGCAACGGGATGACGCCCATGCCGATCAGGTTGGAGCGGTGGATCCGCTCGTACGATTCCGCGATCACGGCCTTGACCCCGAGCAGAGCCGTGCCCTTGGCCGCCCAGTCGCGAGACGACCCGGAACCGTACTCCTTGCCGGCCAGCACCACCAGCGGGATGCCCTGGGCGATGTAGTTGGCCGAGGCGTCGTACACCGTTGCGACGGGCGCCGATGCCGGGTCCTGTGACAGCGTGAAGTCGCGAGTGAAGCCGCCCTCGGTCCCAGGTGCAACCTGGTTGCGCAGTCGGATGTTGGCGAAGGTGCCCCGGATCATCACCTCGTGGTTGCCGCGTCGCGAGCCGTAGGAGTTGAAGTCCCGCTGCTGGACGCCGTGCTCGGACAGATAGATACCGGCCGGCGAATCCTTCTTGATCGCGCCTGCAGGCGAAATGTGGTCGGTGGTGACCGAGTCGCCAAGCTTGAGCAGCACCCGTGCTCCAGCGATGTCGGTGACCGGCGCCGGCGTCTCGGGCATTCCGTCGAAGTAGGGCGCCCGGCGGGCGTAGGTGGAGGCCTCGTCCCAGGCGAAGGTGTTGCCCTCGGGGGTCGAGAGCGACTGCCAGCGCTCGTCGCCGGCGAACACATCGTCATACGAGCGGAAGGCATCGGCCGAGATCGCCTCGCTGATGACCTGCTCGACCTCGGCCGGCGAGGGCCAGATGTCCTTCAAATAAACAGGATTGCCGTCGGTGTCCGTGCCCAGCGGGTCGTTGAACAGATCGAGATCCATCGACCCGGCCAGCGCGTAAGCGACGACCAGCGGCGGGGAGGCCAGGTAGTTCATCTTGATGTCGGGGTTGATCCGGCCCTCGAAGTTGCGGTTACCCGACAGCACCGAGACCACCGCGAGGTCCTTTTCGTTGACCGCGGCGGACACCTCGGGGATCAGCGGGCCCGAGTTACCGATGCAGGTGGTGCAGCCGTAGCCGACCAGGTTGAACCCGAGCTTGTCGAGGTAGGGNGTCAGGCCGGCGCGCTCGTAGTAGTCCGAGACCACCTTGGAGCCGGGCGCCAGCGTGGTCTTGACCCACGGCTTGCGCTGTAGACCCTTTTCCACCGCCTTCTTCGCCAGCAGCGCGGCACCGATCATCACCGACGGGTTGGAGGTGTTGGTGCACGATGTAATGGCAGCGATCGCGACAGCGCCGTGGTCGAGGATGAACGTTTGCCCGTCCACCGTGACCTCGATCGGACTGCTCGGCCTGCCTCCGTCGGCTGGGACGCAGGTCAGGTGAGCGGGGTTTGCNCCATCAGCGTCTGAGGCCGGAGCATCCGAGGCCGGGAAGGACTCCTTCAGCGCCTCGTCGTACTCGCCGAGCTCCTGCTCGTCGCCGGTGACGTAGTCGGCCAACGCGCCACGGAAGGACTGCTTGGCATGGGCCAACTCGACGCGGTCCTGGGGGCGCTTGGGCCCGGCCAGGGACGGGACCACCGTGGCGAGGTCGAGCTCGAGCCGCTCGGAATAGCGCGGTTCAGCCTCAGGGTCGTGCCACAGGCCTTGCTCCTTGGCATAGGCCTCCACCAGCGCGAGCTGCTCGTCGCTGCGGCCGGTGAGCTTGAGGTAGGACACGGTCTCGGCATCGATCGGGAAGACAGCGATGGTCGAGCCGTACTCCGGGGACATGTTGCCGATCGTGGCGCGGTTGGCCAGCGGCAGGGCCGCGACACCGGAGCCGTAGAACTCCACGAACTTGCCGACCACGCCGTGCTTGCGCAGCATCTCGGTGATCGTCAACGCGAGGTCGGTGGCGGTCGAGCCCTCGGGGAGGTCGCCGTACAGCTTGAAGCCGACGACCCGCGGGATCAGCATCGAGATCGGTTGGCCCAGCATGGCGGCCTCGGCTTCGATGCCACCGACGCCCCAGCCGACCACGCCGATGCCATTGACCATGGTGGTGTGACTGTCGGTGCCCACGCAGGTGTCGGGGTAGGCCAGCGTCTCGTCACCGACCTCGCGGGTGAAGATCGTACGGGCCAGGTGCTCGATGTTGACCTGGTGCACGATGCCGGTGCCGGGCGGGACGACCTTGAAGTCGTCGAAGGCGCCCTGACCCCAGCGCAGGAACTGGTAGCGCTCGCGGTTGCGCTCGTACTCGATCTCGACATTGCGCTCGAAGGCCTCGGGGCTGCCGAAGACATCGGCGATCACAGAGTGGTCGATGACCATCTCGGCGGGTGCCAGCGGGTTGATCTTGGTGGGGTCGCCGCCCAGCTCGGCCATCGCCTCGCGCATGGTCGCCAGGTCGACGACACAGGGAACGCCGGTGAAGTCCTGCATGATCACCCGGGCAGGAGTGAACTGGATCTCCTTGCTGGGTTCGGCATCGGCGTCCCAGCCGGCCAGCGCCTTGATGTCATCGGCGGTGATGTTGGCGCCGTCCTCGGTGCGCAACAGGTTCTCCAGCAGCACCTTGAGCGAGTACGGCAGGCTTGCGACGTCGAGTCCCTCACCTGTCACCGCGTCCAACCTGAAGATCATGTAGTCCCTGCTGTCAGCACCCTCACCAACAGTCAGTGTTGCCTTGGAACCGAAGCTGTCCACGCTCGCCATTTGCGCCATCTCCTCGTCAGTAAGCCGGTCGCCTTCCCATCCTCGCCCACGCGCGGATCACGCGGTGCGGCGGGGCTGGAGAAATCTCATCTCGTGAAGCCATTTTATCTTGACATCAAGATACATGATGCCGAGATACCTGCGCCAGCACCCCCAGCGTGTTTTGCGGGCATTTCGTGAGTCAAGTCGGCGCATTGACAGGTCGAAGGCCCACGGATGACCATGAAGACGTCGCAGTGTGCGGTGTGCATCCTGTGCGGTTCCTGGGGTGGGAGCATGCGTCGTATCCGGTGGGTCGGGTTTCTGGTGATCTTGCTTGCCTCGCCCGTCGTAATCATTGAGGCGGCCGAGTCGCGAGAGGCCTCCGAGTCCGGTCGATTGGCGCGCGCGGCGGTGACCCGGCCGGTGGCCGCCGCGGTGTCAGAGACTCGGTCGACGTTCACGGGCGGGGATGTGGTGACCCTGTCGCGTCCCAAGATGGCGCGGTCGTTCAAGAAGGCCGCCGGCTCGTGGGCGACGGTAGTCACCGGGTCCGGTCTTCCCCAGGCGGGAGTTGGCTCGCTGCTGGTGAGCTTCGACGTGCGCAAAGCAACCCAGACCGGGGAACTCTCGGTGCGCGCAGCGGGGCGAAGGGACCGGGGTACGTCGTGGCGTCGTACGCCAAGAGATCCGTGAAGTCCACCGATATCGACAGGTACTTGGCCCTGGTGAAAGCCGGCACGTCGACCGCGGTGCAGATCCGGGCATCCAAGGGCAGCCCGCAGGTAGCGGTCAAGGTGGTCGGGTACGTGCCCAAGACGGCCCCGTTCGTGATTCCCGAGGCTCCCGCTTCCGCGCTGTCGGCGAAGATCGGCCCGGGCAAGGTGAAGGTCAAGTTGGCGGGGCGTGCCGAGGTCCCCACGGATGCCACCGCGCTCGTGGTCTCCGTACGCACGAGTGCCTCCAAGGCAGGGAAGCTACGGGCCTGGGCAGTGGGCAGCGCGGCGCCGTCAGGGACCCACGCGTTCGGCAAGGGCAACGACGCATTGCTGGTAACCCTCAAGCCGTCGGCCAAGGGTGAGGTCTACCTGCAGGCGCCGTCGGGGAAGGGGACCGCGAAACTGCAGGTCGTGGGCTGGGCACAGGGCTCGACCACGGTGAACGCAGTGGCCAAGCACGCCACGCTGGCGACGGTGAAGCCCGATGCGGTGCGCAAGGTGGCGATCACGGGGTGGGCGGCATCCCTTCAGCGGCACAGGGTGCCAGCTTGTCGGTAGCGGCGCCGGCGGGCGCGCGAGTGCAGGTATGGCCGTCCACCTCGAGCAAAGAAACCGGCCCACGACTTCGTCTCGACCGGCGCCGGCGTCGATCTCTGGCTGGCCGTTCCCGCTACCCGCAAAGTGGCGGTCAAGGTGACCGGCACGAAGAGATCAGCGATCCTGACCTCATCGGGGTTCGTGTCGAAGCTGGGCAACCAGAAGCTGTCGTTCGTTCCCAAGGCGGGCACCCGGATCATGGGCCCCGGAGACGTGGCGGGCTTCGACGCGGCGTCGAAGAAGCTGACCATCACCGCGTCAGCGGGGCCGGTCGGTGTGGGTAACCATGTGTTCGTCCGGCCCGCCAAGAGCGTTCCGTGGGTCGCCAAGGTCACCGCGATCGCCAACGGCTCGAACGGCACCCGGGTCCTGACTGTGACCGAGGCGATCCTTGCCGACGCATTCCTCGACTACGAAGCGTCGTATCACGGATCGATCAGGAGGCCGTGCCAGTGGGCCGCATCTCGACCGCGGCGGTGGCGGGGCGCACCGGGGAAGCAGCGGAACCTGCTGCGGGCGGAGGCATTCTCGGTGGACTGAACCTGCTCGACGGGCACGGCGTGACCTGCAACATCGGCGGCAACGCCGCGGAAGTGATCGATGTCGCGGTGACCTACGACGGCAACACCAATCTCGATGTCAGCCTGAGGAGGAGCACGGTCGACTTCTCGATGACGGGCCGGATCAAGGTGGTGGTGTCCTTCCTGGGAGGCCAGTCGGTCGGCTGCACCGTGGAGGGTCCCAAGATCTCGATCCCCATCGGGACGACCGGGGTCAGCCTCATCCTCGGCGCCGAAGGGAGCTTCGAGTTCACCACCGCCGACGCAGCCGCGGGCGGACTCTTCTCAGTCACCGGCGGAGCCAACACCCACGCCGCCTTCTGGTACATCGACGGCGAGTCCGGCGGCGACTCCACCTTCAAGCCGTACGGCGACGTCAAGTCGAACATCGACGGACTAACCGGAGAGTTGCGCGTCGGGCTCGTTGCAGCACTGGGCTTCGGCGGGCTCCCCGTGTTCGGAGCGCCGATCGCCCAAGGGGGCCTCAACCTCGGGCTCAAGCTCGTCGTCAGCGAGCCGGACTACCGCAAGGGCGGGCCAAGCTGCCTGGACGTCGACCTGCAAGGCGACCTCAAGGTCGAAGCCACGGTCATCATCCCGTTCCTGCCCGACGCAACGGTGACCATCCCCAACGACATCGGGCCCTCACTGCCCCTCTTCCGCGGTCCATGCTATGGCTACTCCGGGACGATCGAGTTCAGACACGTCGGCACAGTCCAGACGTGTGTCGAATGTCAGATCACCACCTGGAACCACGAGGGCCTGGTGACCCTCAAGCCCGAGGCGGCGAAGTTCTTGGGAGGGTGGGTCTATCAGCCGTATACCTGGTCGGCCAAGTACGACTCCGGGGTGAACTTCTACACAACCGACGGGGATGGCGTCGGCGGCCGCTGTCAGATTGCCGAGAAAGGGGCCGCGAATGGCGAGAGGAACTGGACCGGGGCCACGGTGCCCGGTGCCGCTGAACCCGCCGTCATCCTCAGCCTATGGAGGGCCGGCGATCCCGACGACATCTGGCAATACAACCCGGTACAACTGAGGATCACGAACTTCCCGGTGACCATCACGAGAACCGGAATCGCCACCGGCTCGCCGTGCGACAGCTTCAACACCGGTACGCGGGAATTCATGATTGCCGCGGGCGGCGCGATACTCCCCGAGTCGACCACTCCCTTCCCCGATCTCCCCTCGTACGAATGGGATTACACGATGACTCCATGCCCCGCGGACGGCGTCACCTGCCAGGTGAAGTACAACCTCGTCCGGCACGAGTTCGCGCGGCCGCTGTCGGACTGAGCAACGACAGGCGTCAGCCCTGAGGACGGTCCTGGTCAGCAGTGCGACGCATTCGACGTGGTGGGTCATCGGGAAGACACACGGCCCTGAGCGTGATTGCGGACACCGACAGTCGCAAGCGACCGCAACAGGCGCGGCGGCTGGACTGGGCTTATCTGGCATGCCGGGTGGTTGCCGCCCCCGCAATGGCGGCTCTCCTCCGGCGGATCCACTTGTCGAGCTCCACCACGACCGCAACCACGAGCCCGAGACCGAGGCAGATGCGCCAGTCGTTGCCGTCGAGGCTGGTCGTGCCCAGCCATCGTTGCAGGAAGCCGATCTCGACGGCCGCGAACGTCAGCGCCGTCGGGATCACGAGCCACTTCACGGCCGAGAGGACCGGNGGCACCAGACCCGATCCGGGATCACGGCGCATGGTCAGACCNCCGAAAATCGCGCCGAACGCCGACACCGCGAACGCCATCGTGACGGGCACGTTCGGTTCGGTGGTGCTCAGCTCGTCCGGCCTCATGAGCAGCGGCGTGAACGAGGTGACGAAGATCAGCCCGCCGTAGAGCAGCCACTGGAAGACGGTCGACCGGCGTGCGATCGGCATCTTCGGATCGCGCGGGGGCTGAGACATGATGTCACCCGGGACGGGATCGAGGAGGATCACCACCACAGGGAAGACCACGATGAAGAAGTTCAGGTACAACACCATCATGGGCGTGAGCGGCTGGCCGCCGTTGATGTTGAAGATACTGGCGGCGAGGAACACCAGAACGAGCGAGAAGAGTTGCGCCATCTGGAAGCGCACGTACCCGAGGATCTTCTCGTAGATTCCCCGCCCAAGACGGATGGCGGTCACGAGTGTGCCGAAGTTGTCGTCGGTAAGGATCATGTTCGCGGCCTGCTTGGTGACCTCACTGCCCGAGCCCATGGCGACACCGATGTCGGCCTGCTTGAGGGCTGCCGCGTCGTTGACGGCGTCCCCCGTCATCGCGACGATGTCGCCCTGCTCCTGCATGAGGCGCGCGAGCCGCAGCTTGTCCTCGGGGGTGACACGACCGAATACGTGAAGGCTGGGCAACGCGACGGCCAGTTCGGCGTCGCTCATCGCTTGGATGTCCGCGCCGCTGGCCGCGCCCGGACCGAGACCGAGCTGCTCGCCGATCGCGGACGCAGTAATCGCATGGTCGCCCGTAATCATACGTACCTCGATGCCCGCCTCCTGTGCGATACGCACCGCGTCAATCGAGGATGGGCGGAGCGGGTCGATGATGCCGACGAGGCCCACGAACACGAGTTCCTCAACGGCCGCCATCGGTTCCGCCGAGACGGTCTGAGGTAATCCGTCAAGGACGCGATACGCGTACGCGAGAACGCGCAGCCCCTTCTCGGACAGCGATCGGTTCGCGGCGAGGATCACGTCCCGCTGTTCCTCGAGCGGCACGGTTGCGCCGTCAAGGGTCAGCGCATACGCGCAGCGCTCCAGAACCACGTCAGGCCCGCCCTTGACGAGACCCAGCAGATGCTGCTCCCCGCCCAAGGGCGCATCGTGGAAGGTCGCCATGAACTTGTAGTCGGAATCGAACGGGACCTCGGCCACCCGCGGGTACTGCCGCCGCGAGNNTTCCGCATCAACGCCCATCTTCGCCGCAAGCACCACGAGCGCCGCTTCGGTCGGGTCCCCNACGACACCGGCATCAGAGACGGTCGCGTCACTGCACAGGCACAGGCCATACGCGAGAGGNGTGAAGTCCGGTGCCCGGCTTCCCGCGGCGTGACGGATCTCGCCGGTCTTGGCATAGCCTCCGCCCGAGACTGTGAACCACTCGCCGCGGAAGTACAGAGACGAGACCGTCATCTCGTTCATCGTGAGCGTGCCGGTCTTGTCCGAGTTGATGGCGCTCGTCGCACCGAGGGTCTCGACGTCAACGAGGTTCTTGACGATCGCCTTGTGCTCGGCAAGCTGGCTCGATCCGTACGAAAGGATGCCTTGCACGAACGTGGGAAGACCGGTGGGAATCGCCGAGATAGCCATCGAAATCCCCAGCAGCATGACCGAACCGAAGGGTTGCCCACGCAAGAGCCCGATGACGACGATCACGGCAACGGCACCCCACGCAATCATCCCGAGCACGCGGGTGAGTCCGTTCAGCTCGCGTTGCAGTGGTGACTTCGACGGCGCGACGGCGGAAAGCATGGACGCGATGCGTCCCATCTCGGTGCTCATGCCGGTGTCGGTCACCACGAAAGCCGCGGTTCCGCGTGTGACGTCGGTGTTCTGGAACACCATGTTCGTGCGGTCGCCGAGGGCAGTCGCCGGATCACTCAGGGGCGAGGCCTCCTTCGCGATGGGCGCACTCTCTCCGGTGAGGGAGGACTCCTGCGTCTCGAGAGTCGCGGCACGCAGGATCCGCCCATCTGCCGGAACCAGGTCACCCGCCTCGAGGTGCACGATGTCGCCCGGCACGAGATCGGGAGCGGGCACCTCACAGATGCGCCCGTCGCGCAGGACGCGGGCGTGAGGGATCTGCATGCTCGCGAGCGCATCGACCGACGCTTGCGCCTTCTTCTCCTGGCGCGTACCGAGGACGACGTTCAGGATCACGAGGACTCCGACCAGCAGACCCACCGAAACCTGGTCGATAAAGAGGCTGATCACCGCGACCGCGACCAGCATCACGTTCATCGGATCAGCCAGCTGACGCAGCGCGATCTGCCAGGTCGAGGGCGAAGGCTCGGCGGTGATCGAGTTCGGTCCGTGACTCGCGAGACGGATGCCGGCCTCGGCGCCGGTCAGCCCGTTCACCGGATCCGATTCGAGTTCGTGTGCCACGGCTTCGCCGTCGTAGGTGAACCATTCGCGGTTTTGAGCTGTCACGGCTGCCTCTCCAGGGCCGATGGCCAGTGTCCGAAAAAGCGTACGATGCGGATATGCCATAGCGCGGACCTCCAACCAAGGGAAACCCCTTAGTGCGGCTGTGGTCGCAGCCTCAGAGACGTCGACTGCGCTCGCTCTTGATCATGCGTGCGCCCAGAGGTCGATCAGGTCAACACCGGTATCTGCGAAATGCTGGTTGTTTCGCGTTGCGACGGCAACCCGTCGAGCGCCTTCTCCAGCCGTGTCCTTCTCGCTGCGGCCGGCAGAGCACCGATACCGGACAGCAACTCCGCAAGTGTGACGCTCACCAGGAACATCGAGCCGGCGGCCTGAGCGTTGAGCCAACCCACGACAGCCAGATTCGGCTGAGGTCGCATCGCCTCGGAAACAACATTGGTGTCCAGGACGATCACGGCAGCACCAGGGGCTCCGCAGGCGTCTGGTCACGCACGGCATCGAGCACGGCCACGTCCTCATCGGTCAGCGAAAAGATCGCGGCCGAATGAGACCAGGGCATCACCGAGCAGGACGCGCCCTGACGACAGTTCTTCCGGCCAACCTCGACGACGACCTGATCGAGCTGGTCGACGCCCAGGCTGCGGAGTCAGGCAAGTCCCGTGCCGAGGTGCTGGGCACCGCTCTTCGCCTGGCGACCGTCACCAGCCGCGCCTAGCTTTTCTGGTGATATGCCAACAACCGGGGTGGTTCTCGAAGCACGGGTGGATCGATTGGACCGACCTACCGGATGCTTGCAGCTTCTTGAGGACAAGCCGCGCGAGCCGACGGCTGGGGTACGGAATTTGGTGCACATGGCGCCTCCAAATAGAAACAACTAGCTGGAGTGACGCCTCGTCTCATCGGCGAACGGCACGACGGCGGTCTGCGCTAATGCGCCCGGCTCACCCGCATTTCTAAGGCCCATGGAGCCGGAGGGACGCTTCAAGGCTAACAGCTCACACCTGTTCGACCACGCGGCTGAGCGGGCGTTACCCGCGGTTCAACCCCAGCAGCATCATCGTCCCTCCGGGGTTGCGGATAGAAGGTGTCGGTTGCAGGCCTCTGCGAATCAAAGCGAGCCCTCGTGACCGCGGTCGTCGGCGGTCGCAAACGACCGCAGGGTCGTCTCACGAGTAGACTGGAACCAGCCTGACCACACAACCCCAGGAGGTGCCCCGGTGACAGTTCTTCCAGTCAACGTCGATGACGACCTCATTGAACTGGTCGACGCCCAGGCCGCGGAGTCAGGCAAGTCCCGTGCCGAGGTGCTGGCCGCCGCCATTCGCCGCGGACTCGGCGGCGGGCGCATGGCCGAGACACTGTCGGCCTACCGCACCGGCGAGGACATCTCCGAGGACGACGCGATGGCGCTCGCCAAGGCTGAACTCGCGGCCGCCCGAGCCGAGCGCACGACCGTGTGAGCAGTGCGCAGGTGCACCGGGTCGTCATCGACCCCAACGTGTTCATCTCCGCCACCATCACGCCCAACGGCGCGCTCGGCCCGATCCTCGGCCTAATCGACAAGGGCACCCTCGTGCCAGTCGTGACCCAGCATCTGGTGGACGAGGTCGTCGACGTCCTCAGTCGGCCCAAGTTGGCCAGGTACGTCAAGCCGGGAGGCGGCGCAGCGTTCGAGGAACAGATGCGACGCCTCGGTGAATGGCACGCAGACATCGCCGAGCCACCCGCTGTCACCCGCGACCCGAAGGACGACTACCTCGTCGCACTCGCGCTCACCGCCCGTGCAGAAGCCATCACGACCGGCGACGACGATCTCCACGCGGCCCATGACCTTGGAGTCACGATCCTCACGCCCCGCGAACTCCTGACACGCCTCGGCTTCTGACCATCAGATCGATGGACTCGACCCGACTCCCTGAAAGCGGGCATGGCCCCTCGGCTGTCGGCTGGAAGCGTTCTGCGTCGCAACGACCAGACACGAGTTCCAGAGCCGCTGTCTCAAAGTGAGCCCATAGCGAGCCACAGGCCAGGTGCTGGCGTGACACCCGAATCACGTCACCACAGGGCCGGTCTTGGCCACCATTGCCACACACTCCACGTGATGCGTCATCGGGAACAGGTCGAAGGCTCGCAAGTCGACCAGCTCGTAGCCACCCTCCGCAAACAGGCCCAGATCGCGGGCCAGCGCAGCCGGATCGCAGGCAACATAGACCACCCGTCGTGGGCTGGCGGCCACCACTGACTCGACCACTGGCCGACGTGCTCCGTCCCGAGGCGGATCGAGAACGACCACGTCCGCCTCCGGAACCTGGTAGCGACCCACATCGCCTGTCACCACCTCGGCCCAGGGCAGGTCGGCGAGGTTGTCGCGCGCATGCGCGGTCGCCGAGGCGACGCCCTCGACTGCGATGACCCGGCCAGTAGGACCAGTCGCTTTCGCCAGGAATACCGAGAACAGCCCAACCCCGGCGTACAGGTCGACCACCACATCGCCGGCCTGCACCGAGGCGCCAGCCAGCACCGCATCGACCAACACCTGCGGTGCCGCCGGATGCACTTGCCAGAAGCCGTTCGCCGCAACGGTGAAGTCGCGGTCGTGCACCCGCTCGACAACCGAGCCGGTGGCATTGCCGTCACGAGCACCGTCGGCGACCAGAAGACAGTCCTGGATCGGCATGACGTCATGGGAGCGGTACCTGCGCAGTCCTTTGCGCCCTTCAGCGTCGTACGACCACTGCATCCGAGTGCGCCACCCCAGACCGGTATCGCCGCCGATTGCCTCCACCACGACTTCGCGGTCGATCCCGGCCAGCCGTCGTAGTTGCTCGCTCACGACCTGGCCCTTGAGTTTGCGCTGAGCAGGCAACGAAGCGTGCTGGAAATCGCATCCNCCGCACCGACCTGGCCCGGCGTACGGACATGGCGGGCTCACCCGGTCGGTCGAAGGGGTCAGGATCGTGGTTGCGTCCGCGCGCAGAAACCGGTCCTGGTCGCCGCCCTCGGTGACGGTGAGCTGCACTCGCTCACCGGGCAGCGCGTGCCTGATAAACACCACCTGGCCCTCGAGCCGGGCCACGCAATGCCCACCGTGGGCGATCGAGGCGACCTCCACCTCGAAGGTCTCCCCNACCAGCGAGCGACCCTTGACCTGTTTGGGTCTGCGAGTCACGCGATGGGGTCCTCGTCATCGTCGAAGCGGTTGTCGCGGGCATAGATGCCGCGCCGGATATCGCCGGCCTTGTACGCCGGCCCTTCGGCCTCGAATCGCCTGGCTGCCTCTCGCGAGGAGGCGAGCTGGAACGGCACCGAGATGACCATGACCCCGGGCGTGAACAGCAGGCGACCCTTCAAGCGCAGAGCGGTCTGGTTGTGCAGCACCTGCTCCCACCAGCGACCCACCACGTACTCCGGGATGTAGACCGCGACCACTCCGCGCGGGTTGGCGTCGCGGATCTCGGCGGCGTACTGCACGATCGGCCGGATCACCTCGCGATAGGGCGAGTAGAGCACCCGCAGCGGCACGTCGATCCCCCTNTTGTCCCACTCGTCGAGAACCCGGTCCCGCTGCTCGTCGTCGATGGCGACCATGACCCCNTCGAGCACGTTGGGTCGTGAGGCCTTCGCGTAGGCCAACGCACGCATCGTCGGCTTGTGCAGTTTGGAGACCAGCACGATCGCATGCACCCGAGTCGGCAGGATCTGGTCGGCCTGTGTCGCGGCCAGCTCGTCAGCCACCTTGTCGTAGTGATGACGGATGGTCTTCATGATCATGAAGAACACCCCCATCGCCAAGATCGCGATCCAGGCGCCTTGGAGGAACTTGGTCAACATGACCACGACGAACACCACTGCGGTCAGCGCCAGGCCGAAGGTGTTCACCGCCCGCGACCGGATCATCCGGTGCCGCTCGGCCCGATCGGTCTCGGTGCGCAGCAGTCTGTTCCAGTGCCGGATCATCCCGAGTTGACTCAGGTTGAACGACACGAACACACCGACGATGTAGAGCTGGATCAGCCGAGTCACCTCCGCCTCGAAGGCGACGATCAGGACGATCGCGAACAGAGCCAGAATCATGATCCCGTTGCTGTAGGCCAGCCGGTCGCCGCGGGAGGCGAGTTGGCGCGGTAGATAGCCGTCACGCGCCAGGATCGAGCCGAGCACCGGGAATCCGTTGAACGCGGTGTTAGCGGCCAGCAGCAAAATGATTCCGGTCATCGCGATCACGAAGTAGAAGCCGGCGTCGAAGTTGTCGAAGATCGCCCGCGCCAACTGGGCGATCGCGCCATGCTGATCGTGGCCCTCGGGCAACGGCTGCCCGTCGGGGCCACGCAGTCGATCCAGGTGCGAGGGGTCGACAAGCTTGACCCCCATCTGCCTGGCCAGCAGGGTGATCGAGATCAGCATCGCGATCGAGAGCGTGCCGAGCAGCAGCAACGTGTTGGCAGCGTTGGTGCTCTTGGGCTTACGGAACGCCGGCACCCCGTTGGAGATCGCCTCCACACCTGTCAGTGCCGCGCACCCCGACGAGAAGGCCCGGGCCAGCAGGAACACCAGGCCGATCGTGGTGATCGTTCCCTCGTAACCGGGGGCTTCGATGAGTTGGTACGACGCGCTCTCGGCCTGGGGCAGCGTTCCGGTGACGTCACGCAGCAGCCCGTAGGCCGTCATGCCGAAGATCGCGAGCATGAAACCGTACGTCGGAATCGAGAACAACGCGCCCGACTCACGGACCCCGCGTAGGTTCATCGCCATCAGCAGCAGCACCATGATCACCGCGTAGGTGACCTCGTGCCCGGAGACGAACCCCAGGGCCGAGGCGGCGTTCTGCACACCGGACGAGATCGACACAGCCACCGTGAGGACATAGTCGACCAGGAGCGCGGACCCGACGGTGAGACCGGCGGTCGGACCGAGGTTGGCGGTTGCGACCTCGTAGTCACCGCCCCCGCTCGGATAGGCGTGCACGGTCTGGCGGTAGGAGGCCACCACGGTCAACATCACCAGGGCCACCGCGAGAGCGACCTTCCAGGAGTAGGCGTACGCCGAGACTCCGGCCAGCGACAGCATGATGAAAATCTCGTCGGGGGCATAGGCCACCGACGACAACGCATCGCTGGCGAACACCGGTAGAGCGATCCGCTTGGGGAGCAGCGTCGCGCCGAGTTGCTCGCTGCGGAGCTTTCGACCCAGCAGGATGCGTTTGGATACGTCGCCGACTCCCACGAAAAGAAACGTTAGACCACGACAACCTCACCGGCTGCCCCGTGTAGCGTTTGGGTCGTGCACGTTGTGATCATGGGGTGTGGACGTGTCGGTAGCACCCTGGCCCGCAGCCTGGAGGAGCGAAGCCACACGGTGGCGGTGATCGACTCCAACGCTGACGCCTTCCGACGACTCGGCCCGAGCTTCAACGGCGTCAAGGTCACCGGGATCGGCTTCGACCAAGATGTGTTGGAGAAAGCCGGAATCGAGCGAGCCGACGCATTCTGCGCGGTCTCCAGCGGAGACAACTCCAACATCATTGCCGCACGTGTGGCCCGGGAGACCTTCGGGATTCAGAACGTGGTGGCCAGGATCTACGACCCTGGACGCGCCGAGGTCTACCAGCGCCTGGGTATCCCTACCGTCGCCACCGTCAAGTGGACCAGCGACCAGGTGCTGCGTCGGATCCTGCCGGCCGGCGCCGAACCCACCTTCCGTGATCCTTCGGGAACGATCCGGCTCGATTCGGTGCCGATCAGCGAGAACTGGGTGGGACAGCGCACGGTGATGCTGCAGGAGCAGACCGGCTGCCGGATCGCCTGGATCGACCGGCTCGGGGAGGGCATTCTGCCCACTCGCGAGTCAGTGATCCAAGAAGGTGACATCGTGCACCTGGTGATGCGCGAAGAGCAGGCAGACAAAGTAATCGCCGCTTACCAGCGCGGCCCCGAGGATTAGAAGAGGCCACCCACGATGCGTGTTGCCATCACCGGAGCAGGGGCGGTCGGGCGGTCGATCGCCACCGAGTTGATCCAGAACGGGCACCAGGTGCTGCTCATCGACAAGTCGCCCGATTCGATTCGCCCCGAGCGCGTACCGGATGCCGAGTGGCTGCTGGCCGATTCCTGTGAGCTGTCCTCACTGGAGGAAGCCGGGCTGGAGACCTGCGACGTCGTCATCGCCGCCACCGGCGACGACAAGGCGAACCTGGTGACCTCACTGTTGGCCAAGACCGAGTTCGCAGTGCCCCGCACGGTCGGGCGGGTCAACCACCCCAACAACGAGTGGTTGTTCACCGAGGCCTGGGGAGTCGACGTGAACGTGTCCACGCCGCGAATCATGAGCGCCCTGGTCGAGGAGGCGGTCGTGGTCGGCGACATCGTCCGGCTGTTCACGTTCCGCCAGGGGAACGCGAACCTGGTGGAGTTGACGTTGCCCGCTGACTCCCCGTTCGTCGGCCAACCGGTCGGGCTCATCCCGCTCCCGGAGAACTGCGCTTTGGTGTCGATCCTGCGTGACGGCCAGGTGTACGTCCCCACCACCGAGCAGCCGATCGAGGTGGGCGACGAGTTGCTGTTCGTGNTGCTCCCGGAGTCCGAGCAGGACCTGGAGTCGCTGCTCTCCCCACCACTCACCCCGCCACGCATCCTGCCTGACTTGGGCCGGCCTACTTCTCGGCAGTAGCGGGCTCGCTGCGCCGGCTGACCAGCCACACCATCGCGGCGAAGGCCGCCAGTTGTAGCGGCCAGCCCATCGCGATCTTGGCCACGCCCAGTGCCGCGATCTGAGTCGAGGCGTCCTCTGCTGCCTTGCCGGAGAGATAGAGCGGTAGCTGGACCGCGACCCGGATCACGCATGGCGCGACCAGGCACCAGGTGAGGTTGCGGCACAGCCGCACAACACGAGGGTCGGCGTGCCAGGCAGTCGGATCACCCGCGATGCTGCCGACCAGGAACCCCATGATCGGCCAGCCGACCAGGATCGAGCCGACCATGACAACCGAGTAGCCCGCGTTGTACAGGATCCCCGGCAGGAAGTAGGCCAGCGTCTGATCGTCGGCCGAGCCACCCCACGANGCCGAGAGCCATACGAACAAGAACCCGATCCCGATGCCGAACAAGGCGTTGAACGCGAACTGGACCTGGGAGCGCTGCGCCAACCGCACCGCCAAGAACAGCAGGGCAGCGGCCCCNGAAATTCCGATGGCGAGCCGGACCTCTTTGGTGGTCAGGTAGATGACGGTGAACAGGATGGTCGGGAGAGCGGCCTCGACGATGCCGCGCTTGCCGCCCAGCGCGGTGGCAAGTTGGCGGCGTACGAAGGCCTCGACGGTCTCGGTNGTCGACCTTGGGATCAATATCTGAGTTCATAGCGCGGGTTGAAGACCACCCGATGGCCGTCGTGGATACCGATCCGACCCGACACTCGGATTGCCTGACCTGGTTTGATGCCCGCGATCCTGCGGCGCCCCAACCACACCACGGTGATCGCGCCGGAACCGTCGTAGAGCTCGGCCTCCAGAGCTGGAACGCCCCGCGGGGTCGCAGGGTCACCGTGCGCAAGGTTCCCTGGAGATCGGCCAACTGCCGGTCCTGGGCCTGATCGATCGGGCAACAGCCAGCTTTGACGCTGATGTCTCGCAGTTCCTGGGCGTCGTAGGACTCACTGCTCGCCCACCGGCTGACCCGGCTGCGGAAACGCTCGCTGACGCTGGCCATGGCGAAACTCTAGTTGTCGTCAGCGGTCGGCACCTGCTGGGCACCCTGTGGGAGCACCAGCGGGAGGAACTCTCCGGGCGCCATCGCGGTCGATCCGCGCGAAACGATCACCTCTCGGACCGCTTGCTCGATGACGTGGGCGGGATCGGGNGAAACCGCAGGAGCTCCGTAGAAGGCGACCCGAAGCAGCCACCGCGGGCCGGTGATGCCGGCGATCCGCGATTCCTGGGTCAGCGCGCGACCCTGATCGTCTCGGCCCATGATCATCACTTTGAGCTCAGTTCCCCAAGGCCCGTCCACCTCGGTGGCGGTGCCTCCTTGTCGAGTGGCGTCTGCGGCGATCGAGCGGCGCACGTCCTCCCAGATAGAGCCGTTTCGAGGCGAGGCGAACGCCCGGAGCTCAGCGGCCCCGTCCTCGGTGACCAGCAGCGCCGCTGCCACGTTCCCTCCGGTCTCGTCGACCTGGAGTCGCAACTCGACCTCGGGTCGTCCGGTGATGATCAGCGACCCGAGATTGATCCGGTTCTGGTCGGTATCGTCGAAGTCGATCTCGCCCAAGTCGTACGGCCCCTCGACCAGACCCTGGTCGAGGGCGGACGGCTTGTCTGCCGACTCCTCGACTGCCTCCTCGGGCGAGGCGTCGACTGGGCTCTTTCGTCCGAATCTCACGGCTACNTCCTTGACTGCGGTGGCAGGTCCGGTAGTGAACCCGCCGGTGGAACCGTAGCCGCCGTCCCCGCGGACGGAGTCGGGTAGGTCGTCGGTCTCGGTGAACTCGGCGGTCTCGACCCGCTGGAAGACAAGCTGGGCTATCCGGTCTCCGCGCTGCAACACAACCGACTCACTCGGGTCGAGGTTGATCAGCAACACCTTGACCTCACCACGATAGCCCGCATCCACCGTGCCCGGCGCGTTCACGATCGAGACCCCGAAGCGCGCGGCCAACCCCGAACGCGGGTGAACCAGCGCCACGTAGCCGGGCGGAAAGGCCAAGCTGATCCCCGTCGGCACCAGTGCCCGCTCGCCGGGAGCCAGCTCGACATCGACGCATGTCATCAGGTCGGCGCCGGCATCACCGGGGTGCGCGTACGCCGGAAGAGGGACGCCAGGGTCGAGGCGCTTGATCAGCACACGCAGCGGATCCACACACCGCATCCTACCGAGCGGAGACAACATGGGAGGATCGGGCAGCGTGAGCACCAGCCCCCGCCCGCTCCCTCCGCGGGCACCCATCGCGAGCGCTCGTACTACGAGCGTTTGAGCGTGCCGCTGCGTTGGTGGGCGCTGGCCACGATGTTCCTGGTTTCGGTCCTGCTCGCCTTCCTGGTGGCGGTGCCGGCCTCGGTCGCCTTCGCCGTCACCGCCGGACTGGCTCTGCTCGTCGCTGCGGTCTTCCTCGGCTACGGCTCAGCGGTGATCGAGGTCGCCGACGGCCGACTACGGGCCGGCAGCGCGCACATCGAGGTCGATTTCCTGGCGGATCCAGTGGCACTGAGCCCCGAGGACACCCGAGCCACACTCGGCGTACGGGCCGATGCGCGCGCGTTCTTGGTGGTCCGGCCCTATCTGCGGCGCTCGGTAAAGGTCACCTTGCGGGACCCGGCCGACCCCACGCCTTACTGGTTGATCAACACTCGCCGCCCCGACAGCCTGGCGGCCGCGATCAGAGCCGAGATCAAGCAGAACTAGGCTGGATGCATCGGTCGCATGGGCCGTGCAAGGTTGTCACAAGAGAGTTGTTAGGAGCACATATGCCAGGCAAGGTCTCGAACGCGGTCACTCTCGCCGCCAGCCTCGGCGCCACCGCGGGTGCCAGAAAGCTGGCCAACATGACGTGGAAGCTCGGCTCGGGCAAGCAGCCCCCACGGATCCGACCGACCCGAACATAGCCATCCGCGAAGTGATCTTGTGGTCGGTGATCAGCGGCGCGGTGATGGGACTGGCCCGCACCCTGGTCTACCGGCGGCTGGCGTTGAACGCCCGCAAACAGCGCTCACTCGCCCAGGGAACTCGCCCGAAGTAACCGGGCTCGGGCTGTAGAAGATTTCCGAGGCTTAGACGCAGTCCTTGCAGATCATCTTCTTCGCGTCGGCGAGTTGGCTGCGGTGCCGCACCAGGAAGCAACTCATGCAGGTGAACTCGTCGTCCTGCTCTGGGACGACCTCGACCTCCAAGGCAACATCGGAAAGGTCGGCGCCGGGCAACTCGAAAGACTCCGCCGCCTCGGCCTCGTCCTCGTCGACCTTGCCCGAGTTCTTGTCATGCCGACGCGCTTTGAGTTCCTCGATGCTCTCCTCGCTGGACTCCTCGTCAGTCTTACGAGGCGCATCGTAGTCAGTTGCCATCTTCGTTCACTTTCTCCCTACCCCTATCGGCCCCATCTTGGCCTGGCACAACAACGCCCGCGAATCATGCATCATTCCACGCGAATTGCACGATCTATCGCGGGGAATGTTAGTTGGCTCGCAGATTGGGGCAGCATCCGGCCGGACAGATATTCCAAGCCGGTCCGAGTACACTCACCGCGGCGGGCCTGGCGACCTCCTCGCCACGCTCGATACAGGCTCGCTCCAACAGCAACTCCCGCACCACCCCGACGAAGCGAGGGTCGAGGCCTGCCGTTGCGGCCCGGACAAAGGTCACCTTCGCCTCGGCCGCGATCGCAGCGGCCTCGGTGTCCAGGTCGTAACAGACCTCCATGTGGTCGGACACGAAACCGATCGGGACGACCACGACCACAGCCGACCCGGCACCGTTGCCCTGCTCGGCGAGCTGCCCGATCCGGTCACCGACATCGGGTTCGAGCCAGGGCTGGGTGGGCGGACCCGACCGCGAGCAGTAGACGAGCTCGCACGGGTAGCGGTGACCGGTCTCGTTGCGCACCTGCTCGCTGATCAGCTCCATCACCGACAGGTGCTGCCGCCGGTAGGCGCCGCCGTGCGGACCCGATCCCTGGTTCATCGCCTCGGGGATCGAATGGGTCACGAACAGCAGCCGAGCAGCCGTCCGAGCCTCCTCGGGCAGCTCGGCGAGCGCCGCCAAGGTCGAGTCGACCATCGCGTCGACGAACCCGGGATGGTTGAAGTAATGCCGGAGCCGGTCGATCCGGGGCGCGGACGAAAGAGAACCCGCGGTCCCCAATTCTCCTAGCTCCCGCTCCACTTCTCCCACGGCCGCATCCAGATTCTCCAAGTACTGCCGACAACCGGAGTAGGACGCGTAGGCGCTGGTGACGAAGCACACGGCCCGGCG
Organism: Nocardioidaceae bacterium; assembly: GCA_013693815.1. Classification (GTDB taxonomy): domain Bacteria; phylum Actinomycetota; class Actinomycetes; order Propionibacteriales; family Nocardioidaceae; genus SSC3. Next base: position 1,911,623 of record CP059259.1, on the reverse strand, counting down.
GACACCGTCGGCGGCCATCTGACGCACTGTGTCGGTCAGGTAAGGCACCCAGTTGCGGTTACCCCAGTAGATCGGCAGGTCGAGCCCATGGGCATCGAAGTCCTCGCGCATCGCAGCCAGGAAGGCTCGATTCTGGTCATTGATCGGGCTCTTGCCGCCGAAAGCAAAGTAGTGCTGCCCGACCTCCTCCAGTCGCTCCCGGGGNATCCCGCGTCCGCGGGTGACGTTCTCCAGGAACGGAACAACGTCCTCGGGTTTCTCCGGTCCACCGAACGACAGCAACAACACCGCGTCGTAGGGTCGCGGGTCGCTCTGTGGCTGGTCAGGCATGTCCCCAGCATAGGAACCGACTCCGCTGACTCGAACCGCCACGGTCCTCTCTAGAATCGGTCGGTGCTCTCGACCTATCAGCGCGCCCTCGGACAGCCCGGGGCATTGCGTTTCTCGATGGCAGGGCTGATAGCTCGTATCCCCATTCCCATGCTCGGCCTCGGCATGGTCGTCCTGATCTCCGGCGAGACCGGGTCGTACTCACTTGCCGGCGCCGTCAGTGCGGTGCTGGTCATCGCCGAGGCGTTGTGCGCGATCCTGCAGGCCCGGCTGCTCGACAGCCTGGGACAGACCAAGATCCTGCGTCCCGCGCTGGCCATTTCCATGACCGCGTTGGTCCTGCTGATGGTCGCGGTCGGGCAGGGTTGGCATCAGGCGTGGTACTTCGTCTTCGCCGCCCTGTGCGGTGGGACCTTTCCTGTCGTAGGCGGGGCAGTCCGCACCCGATGGGCCTACATCACCCAGGACCGGGAACTGCTGCAGACCGCGTACGCGTTCGAGGCAGTCGTCGACGAGGTCGTGTGGATGATCGGCNCCCCGCTGGTGACCCTGCTCGCGGTGCTCCAGCCGTACGCCGGCCTGACCACGGCCGTTGTCGCCGCCTTCATCGGAGTCCTGCTGTTCACCGCCCAACGCGACACCGAGCCGCCACCACACGCCGACCACATACTGGACAACAAGCCACCGATCGGGTGGAGCAGGTTGATCCCGATCGGATTGGTGGGGATGTTCCTGGGCGTTGCCTTCGGCGTCGGCGAAGTCACGACGGCTGCCTTCGCCGACGAGCACGGCCACAAGGCGCTAGCCGGTATCCTGCTGGCCTGCTGGGCGCTGGGCAGCCTGATCGCCGGAGTGCTGTACGGCACCATCAACTGGCGGGTCGGCAACCCGGTGCGACTGCGCTGGTCGCTGTTCGCGCTGGGCGCGATGATGCTCCCGCTCCCCTTCATCAGTTCTCCGGTGCTGCTCGGCGTTTGTCTGTTCATCGCCGGCTGGGGAATCTCACCTGGAATGATCGCCGCCACCTCCTGGATCGAGGAAATCGTACCGTCGGTCCGGCTCACCGAGGGCATAACCGTGCTGGTCACCGCGCTGGCCGCCGGTTTCGCGATCGGCGCCGCGATCGCCGGTCTGGTGATCGACAAGCACGGCGCGAACACCGCCTACTGGGCAGCGGTGGCGGCTTCCCTCCTCGGCTCGGCTCTGGCCTATCTGACTCCGGCCGGCCGACCCGGTAACCGGGTCGACAATTCGTAACCGCCGGGTGTGTGCTCCGCCGTCCGGCTCCGGTGCTGGGCTAGGCTCGCCACACGGACGACCTGGAGACACCTGTGACCGACCTCGACCCCAGCAATGCCCCTGATCAGCCTGGGCTGACCCTTCAGGGACTCACTGAGGACACCGGTGCCCTGGTCCTGCGCGATGCAGGCGGGGCGACCTATGAGCTCGCGGTGACTCCGCAGTTGCGGTCGTTTCTCAACTCTGAACTCCCTACTCCTACTCCCAAATCCTCAAGCCCCGATCCCCGAAGCCCTGCGAAGGGGAGATCCATGGAGAGCGCGCTACGCCCCCGTGACATCCAAAGCCGCATCCGCGCCGGACAGACCNCCGAGGCGGTCGCCGCTGCGGCGCAAACCAGTATCGAGCGCATCATGCCGTTCGCTCTGCCGGTGCTCGCCGAGCGTGCTCACGTCGCCGAGAAGGCTCAACGCGCCTCGGTGCGCCGGCACACCACCAGTGAGGGATCCGCTCCCAGCCAGCCGCTCGGTCATCTCAATGAGGCAGTCGCCGCCACCTTGCGCGCCAGCAGCATCGATCCCGCGTCGGTCGAGTGGGGCGCGTGGCGTCGTGAGGACGGCCGCTGGACGCTGACCGCGAGCTACGGCGCCGGCTCTGCCGCTCAGGAGGCGATCTTCGTCTACGACGCGGCCGGGCGCTATGTCGTGCCCGACGACGACGCCTCCCGTCTGTTGGTGGGCGTCCAAGTTTCCCTCGCACCAACAACGTCCGACGAGCCCACGCTGCTCGATGATCTGGGACCCGACGAGTTGGGCGTCGACGCGATCGAGTTGGTTCGGGAGCAACCGGCCGGCTCGCCGACGGCACGCACCACCGATCTCACCGAGACCGCCCGTGCGCTACGGGTCGTGCCGGATCAGCCGGGATCGGACGATTGGATGTCCACCCAAGTCACCCCCGCGCTCCACGTCGCGAGCTGGTTCCCGAGCCGGCGCAGTCCAGCGAGGACATCGAGGAAGTTACAGACACCACCGAAGCCGACGCTGATGATTCCGGCCAGCGGCCCAAACGGAAGGNGACGAGCCTCGATGCCGAGTTGGGACGAGATCATGTTCGGAGCAGGTGGCCGGGATTAAGAGGCTGCCTGCTCTGCCACACTGCTGACGTGACGAAACGACTACTGCTGGAGATCCTGGGCTGGGTGCTCGTCGTCGCCGGTATCGCGGCGCTGGTTCTCCCGGGGCCTGGGCTGTTACTGCTCGCCTCTGGACTGTGGGTCCACTCGCTGAACTACCAGTGGGCCGAGAATCTCCTCGAGCCGGTCAAACGCAGCGCTTATCGCGGGGCTGCCGAGAGTGTCGAGTCCTGGTGGCGGATTGCGCTGTCCTGTCTGGGTGCTCTCTGTGTGATGGCGGTTGGGGTGGTCTGGGGTCTCGGTCCGGCTGCGCCCAGTTGGTGGCCGATCGACGACAAGTGGTGGCTGGTGGGCGGCTGGGGCACCGGGTTCTTCTTGATCATCTCCGGAATCATCGCGTTGGGCCTGATCGTGTGGAGCTACAAGCAGTTCCGCATCGACGGGNAAACCATCGAGGAAGTCCTGCACGAAAAGGGCCTGGACGACTGAGGTTCAGCGGATCTATTGGTCCATCACCGATCGGGTACGCGCCAGTGAGGCACGCAGCTCGGCGCGAGTACCCGCATCGAGGTTCGGATCTCGCAGCGCTCGGCGGATGTCGTAGACGACAAAGCCGCCGTTGACCTCCGGACTGGTTGCCTGTTCGTCGATGTAGGTGGGGCGGTAGCCGGGCCGGCTCACCTGGACCGGACCGGTTCCGGTCCGGCTCAACCTCACTTGGGCGATCAGGCCGTCGTTGACGCCGGGCGCGGTGTTGCGCTGACCGGCCACCAGATTGCCCAACCCGTAGATCACCCAGGTGCCGTTGACTTTGCGGATCGGCTGGACGACGTGGGCGTGATGGCCGTAGATCAGCGTGATGTCTTTGCTCCGGGTCAGGCGATGCGCGACGTCGACCTGGAAAGCACTGGGGGCGTGGGCGTACTCGTCTCCCCAGTGCAGGGCCACGATGACGGCATCGGCACCGCCCGCCCGGGCCCTGCGTGCCTCTTGTTTGATCGCGTCCACGTCGATCAGACGGACTGACCATGGCTTGTCGGCATCGACCGGCATTCCGTTGGTGCCGTAGGTGGCCGACAGCCAGGCGATCCGGATGCCGTTGACCTCAAAGGTGACGATCTTCTTGGACTCGGCCCTGGTACGCGCGGTGCCGACATGAGGCAGACCTGCCGCATCGAGCAGGTCGAGTGTCCTGGTGACCCCGGCGAACCCCTGGTCGACGCTGTGGTTCGATGCCGTCGAGCAGGCGTCATAGCCCGTCCAGCGCAACGCGGGAAGCACTGCCGGTGGCGCAGCGAAGAGCGGGTAGCTCTGGTAAGGACCGCCCCGGGCGGCGAGCGGGGTCTCCAAATGGCACAGAGCCAGATCGGCAGCGGACAACGCCGGGCGTAGTGGCGCCAGCATCGGTCTGAAATCCATCGCGTGACCCGGTGCGGCTCGGTCAGCGGCCTCCCAGACGGTGTTGTGGATCAGCACGTCGCCGGTCAATGCCAGCGTCACCGTGTGGGTCTGCGGTGGTGGCGGCGGTTCTGGGCTCGGATCGGAGGGAGAGGGACGACTCCCAGGGCTCGCTGTAGGTTCCGGAGTGCTGATGGCCCCGATGTCGCCGGCGTTGCCGTGCTCGAGCCCAGGCGTCCAGATCAAAGTCGGCACCAGAACCAGGCAGCCCAACGCGAGCAGGCCGGTGTGCTTCCGCATCTGCGCAGTCACCTGTCAGTGCAGGCGCATGCCGTAGTTGGGGAGCCGGAAAGCTCGCTCATACCCACCGCCGCGGAAGTCGGTGGGACGGTTACCGACGTTGGCGATCAGCACATAACCCTGCTCGGCGAACTGTGCTCGGCAGTTCTGTTTGCCCTTCACCAGAGCTGTCTTGGTGGACTTACGGCCGCAGATCCCATCGACGACATAGCCGGCATCACGCAGCACAGCGCGCGCCTTCTTGAGTTGCTTGCCGACCCGGGCGGTGTTGAACAACAGCGCGACCTCCAGGTTGTGGGCGCGCTTGGCGAACTTGTAAACCCCTGGTGTGGCCTTGCCATTCAGATAGAACGAGCCCACCGCGGAGTTGTCGATGTCGGAATTGATTGCGAGTTTGCGGGGATGTTCACGCTGCTGCTCGGCTGCCACTCGGTCCCCGAGCCAGGCTCGGGATCCTCGCATCACCTTCTTAGCGTCCTTCTTCCATTGTTTGGCCGTCGGCAGAGGCTTCTGCTTCTGCCCTGGAGATGGACTGGTGCTGTACTGCACAGTGGGCTGAGCAGTGTGTCCCACAGTGGGCTGAGCAGTGTTTGGGGCAGTGTGCGGGGTATCGGCCGACGAAACACAGCCACAGGCCAGGACGAGCAGGATCACAGCGACCACGACCGGCGCGAACCGGCGAGGCGAGATCAGGCCTGACATGTTCCGAACGTACCCGAGACATAGCGTGGGCATAGGTTGAGGCCATGGACGCACCTATCCAAATCCAGGGTTTGGTCAAAAGGTTCGGCGCCTTTCGCGCCCTGGACGGGCTCTCTCTCACTGTGCGCCACGGTGAGGTGCACGGCTTCCTCGGCCCCAACGGCGCCGGCAAGTCCACCACGATCCGGGTCCTGCTCGGTTTGCTGCGAGCCGACGCCGGAACGGTATCGCTGCTCGGGNGAGATCCCTGGTCCGATGCCGCCGCGCTACACCGGCGGCTGGCGTACGTGCCGGGCGAGGTGAACCTGTGGCCCACTCTCACCGGAGGCGAGACGATCGACCTGCTCTCCCGGCTTCGTGGCGGCCTGGACGAAACCAGGCGAGCCGAGTTGGTGGAGCTCTTCGCTCTCGATCCGACCAAGAAGACCCGCGCCTACTCCAAGGGCAACCGTCAANAGGTTGCGCTGATCGCCGCGCTCGCCTCACCGGGAGTGGAGTTGTTGTTGCTCGACGAGCCGACCGCAGGTCTGGATCCGCTGATGGAGGGGGTCTTCACCGAGCAGGTACGCGCATTCCGGGAGCAAGGTGGCTCGGTGCTGCTGTCGAGTCACATCCTGGCCGAGGTCGAGCGGCTGTGCGACCGCGTCTCGATCATTCGTGAGGGGCGCAGGGTCGAGCACGGCACACTGGCCGAGTTGCGACATCTCACCCGCACCTCGGTTTCCGCCGAGCTCGCTGTCCCGGCGCCTGGACTGACCGATATCGCGGGGGTTCATGATCTGGTGGTGACCGACAACCGAGTGACACTGAACGTCGACAGCGCGGAGCTCGACGCGGTGCTCGGGGTCCTGCACACCGCTGGGGTGCGCTCGCTGACCGCTACTCCCNCGACGCTGGAGGAGCTGTTCTTGCGCCACTACGGCGATCAGGTCTCGGCATGACCATGCTGGATTGGCCATGACAGGCGCCAACCCACTGCTGCGGTTCTTCGGGCGGCGTGACCGCTGGTGGTTCGTCTGGTGGCCGATCGGCGTCGCCCTGCTCTATGTCTCCCAAGGCTGGAGCGTGGACAGGCTCTACACGAGCCAAGCCGACTTCGACCGGGCTGCCGCAAGCATGGCCGGCAACCCCGCGCTACTCGCGATGACCGGGCCGGCACGCGCCCTCAACACCACCGGCGGGCAGGTGTTCTGGCAGGCAGCTGCCTACGGCGCGATCTGCGTCGGGCTGATGAGCATGTTCCTGATCGGGCGGCATACCCGCGCCGAGGAGGAAACCGGCCGTGATGAGCTGCTGCGAGCCGCGCCGGTCGGTCGGTTCGCGCCTACCGGCTCGGCGATCATCGTCGTCGCATCGGCCAACCTGTTGGTCGGCCTGGTGACCACAGGTTCCCTGATCGGCTACGGGCTCGCCGTTGCCGATTCCCTGGCTGCCGGCCTAGGCCTGACCGCGCTCGGCTGGCTGTTCACCGGCACCGCGCTGGTGGCAGCCCAGCTCACTGCGAGCTCACGGGCCATGTACGGCATCGCGGGTGCATTCATCGCCGTGGCCTACCTGCTGCGCGCCGTGGGCGACGTCACCGGGGAGTTCTGGAGCTGGCTGTCACCGATCGGCTGGTATCAGGCGATGNCGTTCTCCGGTGTCCGATGGTGGCCGATGCTGCTGCTCCTGGCCGGTACCGGAATCAATGTCATGGTGGCCTTTTTCCTGCACCAGCGCCGCGACTACGGTGCCGGCCTGCTGGCGACCCGGCCCGGACCAGCTCGCGCACGCAGCTGGTTGAGCACTCCGATCGGACTCCAGTGGAGGCTGCAGCGCGGACAGGTGTACGCCTGGACCGGCGGCTTGCTGTTGCTCGGTTTGAGTTTCGGCAGTATCGGCAACAGCGCTTCCGACCTGCTCGGCGACGGCCGGCTCGGCGAGGAGATCCTTGTCGGTGCGGGTGATATCACCTCGAGCTTCTACGCCACCATGCTGATGTTGACCGGGCTGCTGGCGGCTGCGTTCGCGATCGGCTCCGCGCTGCACCCCAAATCCGACGAGACGAGCGAGCGGATCGAGGCGCTACTGGCAACCGGCCTGTCCCGCACCGGCTACCTGCTCGGCGGCGTTGTCGTGACGGTGTTCGGATCACTGCTCACCCTGGCTGCTGGCGCGGTGGGCCTGTGTGTCGGATTCGCGCTGGTGACCGGAGACGGATCGCGCACCGGTGACTTCCTGCTCGGAGGGATGCAGTTGATCGCACCCGTGCTGGTACTGAGCGCGCTGACGCGACTGGCCTATGCGCTGCGCCCGCGACTGGCGGCGGTCGGGTGGGCGGCACTCACCTTCTGCGTCGTGGCGATGTTCCTCGGCGCAACACTTCGCCTCCCTGATTGGTTACTCGACCTGTCCCCGTTCACTCATCTCGCCGCGGTACCGGCCGCGAGCTTCGATCTCCTCCCGGCCCTCGGGCTCCTCGCGATCGCCGGTTTGCTCTGCCTCGGCGCGGTTGCAGCCTACCGACGTCGTGATCTGGGCGGAGCCTAGAAATAGAATGATCGAACCGCGGCAGCTACGCCCGACCGCACCGCGGCGCCGGTTTGCCTAGTCGAGAAACGGCAGCGGCTCACCGATGCGCTCGACCGCCCGGGCCCGCGAGGCGGTCAGCCGGCGGCGATGGTGCTGGCGGCACAGCACTTCGTATCCGACCTCGGGCGCGGGCTCATCCAGGGAATCGACGTCGCCGACCACGATCACCTCACCTTCGACGACCATCTCGCCGTTCTCGGTGCGGGCGTTGTGGGTGGCCTTCTTTCCGCACCAGCACAGCGCCTCGACCTGCAAGGTGCGCACTTGATCGGCGAGCTCGACCAGCCGTGCCGAACCGGGAAACAACACGGTGCGGAAATCGGTGAGGATCCCGAAACAGAACACGTCGAGTTGCAGCTCGTCGGTCACCCGCGCCAGCTGATCGATCTGGCCTGGGGTGTAGAACTGCGCCTCGTCACAGATCAGGTAGTCGATCCGGGCGCCATGGGTGAGCTCGTCGACGACGTACCCCAGAAATCGAACTCGTCCGATACCTCGATGGCAGCGTGGGTGAGACCGAGCCGAGAAGAGAGCAACGCATCACCGGCCCGGTCACGCGAGGTGAAGATCCGGCCACAGCGGCCACGCGATGCGTGGTTGTGGTTCGTCTGCAGGGCGAGTGTCGACTTCCCGCTGTCCATCGTCCCGGTATAGAAGTGCAGTTCCGCCACGGACCTAGTCAACCAGTATCGGAATGAGCATCTCGGCGCTGGTCAGCGAGCCGTGCATACCGATCATGCGCGCCTCGTAGGGAAAGACCCGGGTCTCCAGCACCGTGGCCTGACCGCGGCAGGCCACCATCACGTCGCCGAGCCGGGGCCGCACCGTGCCGTCGAGCTCGCCGAACCAGCCCTCGGCCATGGCTTCGTCACGGGTGCGGACCACAGCCCGCTCCCCCAGCACCTCGGCCCAGATCGCGCGTACCTCGTCGACTGCGCCACCTGTGCAGTACAGGTGCCGGAAACGCGCCTCGCCTCCTAGGAGCGCCACTCCGGATCGCAGCTCCGGAAGCTCGTCGACATCGACGGCCTGGCCCGGGTCCGCGTCGACCATGCCATGATCGGCCACCACTACCAGGCGTACCGATGCCGGAAGCACCTCCCGCAGATATTCAGCAGCGGCATCGACCTGGCCCAGCTGACTGCGCCACTGCGGTGAGTCCACGCCGTACCGGTGCCCGGTCCAGTCGAGGTCGCCGTCGTAGGTATAGGTCAGTGACGGCGTTCGCCCGGCAGCAGCTTGGACCGCGACTGCGCGCTCGCCCCACTTGTCGACGCCGATGTACTCGGCCCCGCGGCTTCCGGCCACCGTCAGACCTGACCCCTCGAACTCGCGTTTGTTGACCACCGCAGTGCTGACCCCGGCCTGGGCAAGCTTGGTGAACGCGGTCGGGTGCGGCTGCCATTGGACCGGGTCGACCGACTTGCTCCACGACAATGCGTTGAGCAACTCAGCCGTTCCCGGAATCCGTGAGGTATAACCCACCACCCCATGTCCGCCCGGAGTCAGCGCGGTGCCGAACGAGGTCAAGGAAGTCGCCGTAGTGCTGGGCACACTCGCAGTCCCGGTCACCGACGACGGGTCACCGAGCAGNGAGGCCAGATACGGCGCATGCTCTCGGTTGCGATCCAACAGCTCCAGGCCGAGGCCGTCGATGAGGAACACGACGTATCCGGAAGCGGCAGGCAAGGTGAGTTCGGTGCGAGGCAATCCCGCGTCGACGCCCAGTGCGGTCGCCACCGCCGGAAGGATGTCGCTCAGACAGCGCTGACCGTAGGCGGGAAGCACAAAGCTCTGGTCGGCCTGGGTCATCGGAGGGCCTGGGTCATCGGGTGGTCGCGAGCACCGTCCGCGCGGACAGTGCGTCGGCGAACTCGATCAGGTCGGCTACCGCCTCCGGTCCCTCTGCTGCTGCCGAGACCCGTAGCGAGAAGTCATCGCCGGCCACCACCCCGGTGTAGCCGTGATCGGCATCGCAGGTCGGGTCGCCACAGCTGGCGGGCTCGAGATCGAGCCGGGCTACGGCTCCCCAGCCGACGGTCAGGACCGCCTCGTTGACGCGCAACGGGTTCGGCCCGACATAGGACTCGGGGTTGGCGATCATCTTGCTGACCACGACGTTCTTCACGCCTGCGAGCATCACTGCCTCACTGGTGGAGGAGGTATAGGGAGCAGGGAGCAGGTCGTCGGGAGCATGCTCGTCGGTGTGCCCCAGAATCAAACGAGTCGGGGTCAGCACCAACACGGTGACATGGCGGCGCACCTCGTCACGTTCGTCGATGGTGGGCTCGTGATGCACCAGGTAGGCCTCGACGTCCTCACCGGCGACAGCCGCGAAGACCGAATCGGTGACGACTTCCGGGTAATAACCGGTTGCCTGAATGGTGGCGCGAAGCGCTCCGGAGCGATCGCTCAAGGCTGACATGCGGCAAGTCTGGCATGCACCCGACTCAGCCGGCCCTGGTATCGCCCGCCTGGGTATCCATGCGCCGCACGAATCGATCGGAGCGAGTGGCAACCGTCGGCTCCACCCGGGCCTCGGCGGTGAGTACGGTGCAGCCGCCCAGGCCGGCCAGAACCAGCGAGAGGTCTATCTGCCGGACTTCGGGGAGATCGTTCTTGAGTTGAGCGACGCCGGTCAGCAGATCCTCGATCGCGCCCAGCGCGACCGCCTCGCTGCCCCGGTAGCCGGTAAGCATCGGCGCCGACTTGATCTCGGTCACCATGGCGGCCGCGTCACCGGCGTCCAGTGGCGGTATCCGGTAGGAGCGGTCCCCNAGCAACTCGGTCGCCACACCGGAGACGCCGAAGGTGACCACCGGCCCGAACAGTGGATCCTCGATTCCCCCAATNGAGACCGCGACTCCGGCAGGGGCGTTGCGCTGCACGACGAAGGCTCCCTGCTTCGGGTGCTCGATCACCGAGCACATCGCATGCCAGGCATGTGACATCTCCTCGGGCGTGGTGATGTCACCGTGGACATGGGCCAGTCCGGGCATCTGCCGGAGCCGCTCGGCTGTCGCCTTGAGCACCACGTCCCAACCCAGGTCGGCCCCGGCTCGGATCGCCTCCTCTTCTGTCTCGACACGGACTCGTGGCCACAGTTCGATCCCATAGGCAGCGAGCACCTCGATCAGTTCCTCACCTGTCAAGAGGCGCCCTTCGGGCGCCTGCTCGAGCACCGCGGCCACCACCGCGCGCCCNCTGCCNACATCGACGTGCTCGGGCAGTATCGGCTCCTGGATCGGTTGGGCGCGCCAGTCGGCGTACTCGCAGGCCCGGGCAAGCGCGCGCACCGCCGCCTCGGGCGAAGGGTAGGACGGCACCGAACCCCGGCCTGCCGACGATCCGGCGACGTCGGGAACCCGCAGCAACTCCGGGATACCCTCGGCAGCGAGGAAAGTCGACAGCACCGGCTTGTCCGACTGCTCCCCGACCGAGGCGATCACACCTGCGAACTCGGTGTTGCGCGACAGCATCGGGGGNACGTACACCACCAGCACGGCATCGGCCTCGGGATTGTCCACCGCCTGATCCAACGCGCGCTCGAAGTCGTCGGCGGATGCCTCGGCTCCCAGCGCCACGCTGACGGTCACCTCGAGTCCGACGCCAGTCGCCGCATCGGCGGCGAGTAGGGAGATCGCGTCGGAGTTGCCGACCACCGCGACGCGGCGGCCAGCCGGCAGCGGCTGGTGCGCCAGTAACTGGGCCACGTCGAACATGTCGTCCAAGGTGTCCACCTGGATCACCCCGGCTTGCTTGAACATGGCATCGACCGCAGCTTGCCCGAGCGTCGACTCCCGCACGGCGTGACCCATCGGAACACCTTGGGTTGCCCGTCCCGACTTGACCGCGATCACCGGCTTCGCCCGGGAGACCCGGCGCGCTATCCGGGAGAACTTCCGCGGGTTGCCGATCGACTCCAGGTAGAGCAGCACCACCTCGGTGGCCTTGTCCTCCTCCCAGTACTGCAACAAGTCGTTGCCGGAGACGTCGGCGCGGTTGCCGGCCGAGACGAAGGTCGACAGGCCCAGCCCGCGACGGCTGACCTTTTCCAAGATCGCCACGCCCAGCGCACCGGACTGACAGAAGAAACCGGCCCGGCCACGCGGTGGCATCACCGGCGAGAGCGAGGCGTTGAGCTGCACGCCGACCTGGGTGTTGATCAGCCCCAGAGCGTTCGGGCCGACCACCCGCAGTCCGTGGCCGCGCGCCAGTCCGACGAACCGGCGCTGCAGTCGGCGCCCCTCGTCTCCGGTCTCGGCGAATCCGGCCGACACCACGATGATCCCGTGCACGCCTTTGTTCGCGCAGTCGAGGATGACCTCGGGCACCGACTCGGCCGGCACCGCGATCACGGCGATGTCGACGTCGCCCTCGATATCGCTGACCGCGGCATACGCGGGCATCCCAGCGACCGCGTCCGCGGCCGAGTTCACCGCGTAGACCCGGCCCTGGAAGTCGCCCAACACCAGATTGCGCACCAGGGTACGGCCGATGGAGTCCGAGCGCCGGGACGCACCGACGACAGCGACGCTCTCGGCCCGGAAGAAGCGCTGGATCGACATCGCCTCGGCGCGATGCTCCCGGGCTTGGGTCACCTCGAGCGAGGTCTGGGTGGAGTCGATCGGGAACTGCAAGGAGGCCACGCCGTCCTCGAAGTCACGGGCGATGGTGTAGCCCGCCTCCTGGAAGACACCCATCATGGCTTGATTGCCGGACAGTATCTCGGCGGTGAACAGATCGATGCCGCGCTCCCGGGCCGCCTGAGCCAGGTGCTCCAGGAGCAGTTGCCCGATCCCNCTGCCCTGGTGGGCGTCTTGGACGAGGAAGGCCACCTCCGCCTCGACCGGCGCCGGTGGCTCTCCGGGGCGCGGTAGTGGGTCCTGGTCACGCGGGCGTCCCTCGTACTGCCCTATCCCGATGACCCGATCACCGAGAGTGAGCAGCAGGCCGACCCGGCGGTCGTAGTCGACGTGGGTGAAGCGATGCAGATCACGGTCCGACAGCCTCGGCATCGGGGCGAAGAACCGCAGGTAGCGAGACTCCTCGGAGACTCCGGAGTAGAACTCCACCAGACTGTCGGCGTCGGTGGGCAGGATCGGGCGTAGGCGCGCCACGCCACCGTCGCGGAGCACGACGTCAGCCTCCCAGTGCCGGGGTAGTCCGGGGCATACTCCTCGGCGTGCTTCTTAGGGGTCACGGGCGAAATCTATCGCCCGGCGTGCCCAGGAGGGCGCGGCCAGGTACCTGGACGACAATGTTTCCCATGGCCCGCCGCTCGTCTCGCACTCCCCTGCCCGAAGACTTCGAAGAACACATCGTCGACATCGATGTCGGCGACGAGATGCGGTCCAGCTTTTTGGAGTACGCCTACTCGGTGATCTACAGCCGGGCGCTGCCCGACGCCCGCGACGGCCTCAAACCGGTTCAGCGGCGCATCCTGTTCACGATGAGCGATATGGGCCTTCGCCCCAGCCGTGGTCATGTCAAGAGCGCCCGCGTCGTCGGTGAGGTGATGGGCCGACTGCACCCACACGGCGATGGCGCCATCTACGACGCGCTGGTGCGCCAGGTGCAGCCCTGGTCGATGCGCCTACCCCTGATCGACGGCCACGGCAACTTCGGCTCGCCGGACGCAGGCCCGGCCGCTATGCGCTACACCGAGTGCCGGATGGCCGATGCCGCCGTCGTGATGACCGAGTCGATCGACGAGGACACCGTCGACTTCCGCCCCAACTACGACAGTCGCGAGACCGAACCCACGGTGCTCCCTGCGGCGATCCCCAACCTCCTGGTCAACGGATCAGCAGGGATCGCGGTCGGTATGGCGACCAACATGGCGCCGCACAACCTCATCGAAGTGGTCCAGGCATTGCGGCACCTGATCAAACACCCGAATGCCGACCTGGACGCGCTGATGCGGTTCATCNCGGGACCTGACCTGCCCACCGGCGGCAAGATCGTCGGCCTGGACGGCATTCGAGACGCGTACGAGTCCGGCCGGGGAACGTTCCGGATGCGCGCAACCACCCGGATCGAGAGCGTTACGCCGCGCCGCAAAGGCATCGTCGTCACCGAGCTTCCCTACGGTGTCGGGCCGGAGAAGGTGATCGAACGGATCAAGTCGCTGGTACAGGCCAAGAAGCTGCAGGGAATCTCCGACGTCAAGGACCTGACCGACCTGGAGAAGGGCCTGCGCCTGGTCATCGAGGTCAAGAACGGATTCAACCCCGAGGCGATTCTCGAGCAGCTGCTCAAGCTCACCCCGATGGAGGACTCCTTCGGGATCAACAACGTGGCGCTGGTGGACGGGCAACCGCGGACGCTCGGCCTCAAACCGCTCCTGGAGGTCTTCCTGGATCACCGGCTCGAGGTGGTACGCCGACGCTCGGCCTTCCGCCGGGGCAAGGCTGCCGACCGTCTGCACCTGGTCGAGGGTCTGTTGGTGGCGATCCTCGACATCGACGAGGTGATCCAGCTGATCCGCTCCAGCGAGAACAGCGGCGAGGCCAAGGATCGGCTGATATCGGTCTTCGATCTCAGCGAGCTGCAAGCGACCTACATCTTGGACATGCCGCTGCGCCGGTTGACCAAGTACAGCCGGATCGAGTTGGAGACCGAGCAGGACGAGTTGCGCCGTGCGATCGAGGAACTGGACGCGATCCTGGCCGACGACTCTCGGCTGCGATCGGTTGTCGGCGACGAGCTCGCCGAGGTCGCCAAGGCCTACGGCACCCCGCGTCGTACCGTGCTGCTGGAGTCCGCCGGCACCAACAGCACCGCCGTCGCTGCGATTCCTCTCGAAGTCGCTGACGACCCCTGCTTGGTGTATCTGTCCTCGGCGGGTCTGCTCGCCCGCACCGCTGACGACTCTGTCGCAGTCGATGACCAGACCCGGAACCGACATGACGTGATCGTTTCGGCGGCGGCCTCGACCGCGCGCGGCCAAGTAGGCGTGCTCACCTCGCTGGGACGCCTGGTCAAACTCGATGTGCTCGATCTCCCGGCGCTGCCGTCCACCGCCCAGGCCCCGCACCTGCAGGGTGGCGCTCCGCTGTCGGAGTTCTTGTCCTTGGAGCCGGGTGAGACGGCATTGGCCTTGACCAGTTTGACGACCGAGGGGCCTGGCCTGGTGCTCGGCACGCGCGACGGCGTGGTGAAACGGGTCAATCCCGAGCTGTTGAGCAAGGACTCCTGGGAGGTCATCTCGCTCAAGGACGGTGACCAGGTCGTGGGGGCGACGCAGTTGCGCACCGGCGGCGAGGAGCTCTGCTTCATCTCCTCCGATGCCCAGCTTCTACATTTCCCCGCTTCCGGGGTACGACCCCAAGGACGCTCCGGAGGCGGTATGGCCGGCATCCGGCTGGCCGCAGGACAGCGCGTGGTCTTCTTCGGAGCGCTCGCCCCCACCCGGACGGCGGTGGTGGTCACCTCCAGCGGTGCATCCACAGCTCTTCCGGGCACCGAGCCGGGCTCGGTGAAGGTCACGCCTTTCGAGGAGTATCCCGGCAAGGGCCGGGCGACCGGCGGCGTGCGCTGTCACCGCTTCCTCAAGGGCGAGGACACCCTGGTCACCGCCTGGGCGGGGCCGGGACCGGCTCGCGCCGCCGCAGCCAGCGGCGCCCCAATCGACCTCCCTGCTCCGGACGGCCGTCGGGACGGGTCCGGCGTACCGGGCACCCAGCCGATAGCTGCCCTTGCCGGGCCGGTCCATGAAAGGGTCGCTCCATGAGGCCATCGCTGGTCGCGCTGCTAGTTGCTCCGGTTCTGCTCCTGCTGGCCGGTTGCAGCGGCGACAAGGACGCCGAGAAAGAATCCGGGCAGACACCGATCGAGGTGCTGACCGCAGCCAAGCAGGCACTGGATGAGACCTCGGGCATCGAGTTCACCCTGAAGACCNCCGAGCTCCCCAAGTCGATCTCGNGGGTGACGAGCGCAACCGGCGTAGGTACCCACCAGCCGGCCTTCGAGGGCAGCATCTCGCTGGTCTTCTCGNGGATCTCGGCCGACGTCGCAGTGCGGGCAGTCGATGGCAAGGTGTATGCGGTATTGCCGTTCACCAAGGACTACGCCGAGATCGACCCCGCCGAGTACAACGCGCCCGACCCGGCTCGGTTGCTGTCTCCCGATGACGGGATCTCCTCCTGGCTCATTGGCGCGACCGAGGTGACCAAGGGCGATGCGTCTCGCGACGGTGCAACCGTCCTGACCACCTACCAGGGCATCTTGCCCGGCGAGATCGTGGCCAAGACGATCCCCTCGGCCGACACCAGCGCCGACTTCGAAGCCGCCTTCTCGATCAGCGATGACGGCAAGCTCAAACTCGCCAGCCTCACCGGTCCGTTCTACAAGGGTGAGCCCGACCTCACCTATAACGTCAGTATCGACAAGTACGACGTCGTCAAAACCGTCACCGCGCCCTAACCGCCTCCAGGCTCATGATTCGGAACCCGCGGCTATTGCTCTGGTTGGCCGCGATCGCAGTGTGCTTTGCCGCAGCCGACACCTATGTGGTGGTGCTGGCGCTACCGGACATGATGTCGGGGGTCGGGATCCCGATCGATGACCTGCAACGCGCGGCGCCGGTCGTCTCGGGTTTCCTGCTCGGCTATGTAGCAGTGCTTCCGCTGATCGGCCGGATCGCCGATCTACGGGGCAGGCTCCCGGTGCTGGTCGGCTCCTTGGTGGTCTTCGCGGCAGGATCGTTGATCACTGCCGCCGCCTACGATCTGGGCTCGATGGTGACCGGGCGGTTCATCCAAGGCATCGGAGGCGGCGGTCTGGTTCCCGCGACACTGGCACTGGTGGCCGATCTCTACCCGGTCCAGCGCCGTGGTCTGCCGCTAGGGATCGTCGGCGCGGTCCAGGAGCTCGGCAGTGTGCTGGGACCGTTGTACGGCGCTTTGGTCCTGGCCGTTGCGGGCTGGGAGGAGATCTTCTGGATCAATCTCGCGGTCGGCCTGGTGTTGGCCGCGGCGATCTTGAGCTTGGCAGAACCGGACTCACGACGTCGGACGTCTCGCCTGGATCCGATCCTGGTCGGGTGCGCAGCGCTGGCCGGGCTCGCGGTAGCCGCGGTGATGATCCAACCGGACTGGATCATCACCGATGTCACGCTGGGAGCACCGTTCGTCCCGTACGCAGGTCTTAATCGCTGGTGGTCGACGGCCGGTTTGATCGCTATCGGGCTGGTACTGCTCACCGTGGCGCGGATGCGCCCCGGACGCTGGGTGGCTCTGGCTCGGGACTGCGATCTGATCGGCGCTCTATTGCTGAGCGTGGCATTGGGCGGCGTGATCCTGGCGTTCGCCACCGCCGACCCCGAGGTGCAGGTCTTCTCCNCCGGTGGAGGTTGGTTCCTTGCCGTCTCGGCGGTGTCGGCCACCGGCTTCTGGTGGCACAACCGACGCGCGAGCCATCCCCTGGTGCCTGTGGACGCTTTGGCTGAGCGGGCCGCTTGGGGAGCCCTGGTGGTGAGTTTCCTCATCGGCGTCGGGTTGATCGCGGCGTTGGTCGATATCCCGATCGCGGCCCGGATCACGGTGTATCCCGATTCTCAGCTGGAAGCCGCGCTGGTACTGGTCCGCTTCCTGGTGGCACTCCCGCTCGGCGCCGTCGGCGGCGGCTACCTGCTCCGACGTCTACCGGCCGGGGTGATCACCGCGGCCGGCATGGCGCTTGCCGCGATCGGCTTCGCTCAGATGTCGCAGTGGACGCTGACCTCGCTGGAGCATCCGGTCGCAACGGTCCCGCTGGTGGTCGGCGGACTGGGGTTCGGACTGGCGCTGGCGCCGGTCAACGCGGCCCTGCTGGCTGCAACCGTCGACGAGGTGCACGGTGTCGCGAGTGCACTATTGGTGGTCGCCAGGATGGTCGGCATGCTGGTCGGGATCAGCGCACTGACTACGATCGGGCTACGCCGCTTCTACGCGGTCTCCGCGGACGTACCGCCTCCGATGCAGGTCTGCCCCGATGGCAAGAGCCGCTGCCCGGAGTACTCCGATCTGCTGCAATCTGCCGGTCTGGTGCAACTGGAGACTGTCTTTCTCGGCGCCGCTGCCGCCTGCGTGATCGCTGGTTTGGTAGCGCTATGGGTATTCGCCGGCACCTCGACCGGGCGGCCGACCGCACCCAGTCGGCCAGCCTGAGCATCGCAACCGATAAGTTCGGCTCTATGGGCGATTTCGATGATCTGCTGGATGCCAACCGCAAGTACGCCGAGACATTCTCGCTCGCCGGTTTCGACGGAGTCGCGAACGCCGGGATCGCCGTGGTCACCTGCATGGACAGTCGCATCGACCCGTTGGGGTTGCTGGGCATCACCCCGGGCGACGCCAAGATCTTCCGCAATCCCGGTGGCCGGATCACCAATCAGGCCCTGGAGGCGCTGGTGCTCGGCGTGCATCTGTTGAATGTGCAGCGCATCGTGGTCTTGCCACACACCCGTTGCGCGATGGCGACCCATACCGAGGCCGAGCTCCGCCAGGCGGTCAGCGACAGCACCGGGACCGACGCCAGTTGGCAGAGCTTCAGTGTCATCCCCAACCAGAACGAGGCCTTACGTGAGGACGTCCAGCGAGTCCGCAGCCACCCGCTGATCCCCGACCAGGTCAAGGTCGGCGGATTCCTCTACGACGTCGACACCGGCCTGATCGACCAGCTCTACTAGCGCGCCCTAGGTGTCGAGGGCTTCGGCGTCGACTTCGTAGGCTCCCTGCACGATGAACTCCTTGCGGGGCGCGACATCGCTACCCATCAGCAGCTCGAACACGGTGGCCGCGTCGGCGGCGTCATCGGCGGTGATCCGGCGCAGCGTACGGTGGCGTGGGTCCATGGTGGTCTCGGCAAGCTGGTCGGCATCCATCTCGCCCAGGCCCTTGTAGCGCTGCACCGGATCCTTCCAGCGCAGCCCCTTCTTGGACAGCTCCGCGAGCCTGCGCTGTAACTCCACGTCGGAGTAGGTGTAGACGTACTTGTCCATACCCTTCTTCGGATTGGTGAGCTCGATCCGGTGCAGCGGAGGAACCGCCGAGTACACGCGGCCCGACGTGATGAGCTCGGGCATGTACTTGAAGAACAGCGTCGCGAGCAGGCAGCGGATATGGGCACCGTCGGAGTCGGCGTCGGCCATGAAGATGATCCGGCCGTAGCGCGCCTGTTCCAGATCGAAAGTGCGGCCCGAGCCGGCTCCCACAACCTGGATGATCGCGGCACACTCGGCGTTCTTCAACATGTCGGCGACCGAGGCCTTCTGCACGTTGAGGATCTTGCCGCGGATCGGCAACAAAGCCTGGAACTCCGAGTCCCGAGCAAGTTTGGCGGTGCCGAGTGCCGAGTCGCCCTCCACGATGAACAGCTCTGAGCGGTCGGTGTCCGGAGTACGACAGTCGGCGAGCTTGGCCGGTAACGAGGAGGACTCCAACGCGTTCTTGCGGCGTTGGGTCTCGCGGTGCTGCCGAGCAGCGATCCGGGTGCGGGAGGCATTGGCGACTTTCTCCAGCACCAGTTTGGCCTGGGCCTTCTCTGCCCGTTTGGTGGAGGTGAGGAACCGCTTGAGCTCGGCGGTGACCACCTTGCGTACGATGCCGCGCGCGGCCGGTGTGCCCAGCACCTCCTTGGTCTGGCCCTCGAACTGCGGCTCGGCCAACCGCACTGTCACCACCGCGGTCATGCCCTCGAGTACGTCGTCTTTGACCACGTCGGGCTCGGCTACCTTGAGGGTCTTGGAGTCACGCAGGACGTCGTTGAAGACTTTGGTGATCGCGGTTTCGAAGCCCGCGACATGGGTCCCGCCCTTGGGGGTGGCGATCACGTTGACGTAGGACCGCACTTCTGTCTCGTACCCGGTCCCCCACCGCGCGGCGATATCGACCATCAGATCGCGCTCGACGTCTTGGGGAGTCATGTGCCCAGCGCCATCCAGCACTGGAACGGTCTCGGTGAACGAGTCTTGCCCTTGGAGCCGGAAGACATCGGTGACGGGCTCGTCGTTGGCCAGGAAGTCGCAGTATTCGCTGATCCCGCCATCGTGCTTGAAGCTCTCCTCAAGAGGCTCCTCACCACGATGGTCGCGGATCAGCAGCTCCAGGCCGGGGACGATGAAGGAGGTCTGTCGAGCCCGCGTGACCAACTCGTCGAAGACGAAGCGCGCGTCCTTGGTGAAGATCTGGCGGTCGGGCCAGAACCGGACCCGGGTGCCGTGCGCGGTCTTGGCCACCCGCTTGCCCTTGTGCAGCCCGCTTTCCGGCGTGAAGGCGGCGTCTGGCCCATCTCCGGCGAAGACACCGGGCACACCGCGCTGGAAGGACATGTGCTGAGTGGCGGGCGAGCGGTCGACCTCGACGTCCAGGCGTACCGACAGCGCGTTGACCACCGAGGAGCCGACACCGTGGAGACCACCGGTGGCCACATACGAGCCGCCTCCGAACTTTCCACCCGCATGCAGTTTGGTGAAGACCACCTCGACACCGGTCAGCCCGGTCTTGGGTTCCTTGTCCACGGGGATACCGCGGCCGTTGTCGGCCACTTCGGCCGAGCCGTCGGTGTGCAGGGTGACCACGATCTTGTCGCAGACACCGACCAGTGCCTCGTCGACGGAGTTGTCGATGATCTCCCAGAGGCAGTGCATGAGGCCACGGGTGTCGGTGGAGCCGATATACATCCCCGGGCGTTTGCGCACGGCCTCGAGTCCCTCGAGTACCAGCAGGTGTTGTGCGTTGTAGGCCTGGTCGATGATGCTTCCCTCCGATCCGTGGGTTTGTCGCGACGACCTAATCTACCGAGGCGCGGCACCCGTTCCGACGCAGTCCCGCGGGCAAGTCACGGCGTGTTGCCCGTCTCTCCAGTTGGGACCCGCGTGGAAGTCATTTGGCCAACTCCGTCACAATAGGTTTCTCGGCACGTCTCTTAGGTGTGTCAGGGGTCGGCAACACGCTGATCTCAACCAGGGAATAACCCGACCGGTTCACGCCGGTCGTGTTTGGATGTGGGCGTCGACACAGTCTTCAGCTCCGGGAACAACCAGCTCCCGGCAAGCGTTTGACTGCATGGCACCCACAGAAAGGCAGGCTTGTAGTGACTACAGCAGTGGCACCCAGTGCACTCACGGCGACGGATCGTTGTGACCGTTGCGGAGCCCAGGCCTACCTCCGCGTCGTACTCTCCTCCGGCGGTGAGTTGCTGTTCTGCGCCCACCACGCGCGAGAGCACGGCGACAAGCTCCGTGCGGTGGCGGTCAGTGTCCACGACGAGACCGACAGGCTGTCCGACACTCCCGCTATCGCTCCCGATGCCGAACGCTGACCCTGAGCAGCTGATCTCGACGAGGCCCCGGGCGATTGCTCGGGGCCTCGTGTTTCTTGTGCAGCCTGACTGATGGCCATTCTTTTCGCGACCTTGGCCGCAGCCTGCTATGGCCTGTCCGACTTCGTCGGCGGGGTGTTGTCTCGACGGGCATCTCCCTGGTCGGTCGCGGTGGCCGGGCAGTTCGGCTCGGTGATCTTCACCTCGCTGGTCGCGTTGGCGATGCCCGGTGACCCGACTGCCGGTGATTTCGCCTGGGCGGGGTTGGCCGGTGTCGGCGGCGGTACCGGCACCGCCTTCTTGTATCGCGGCCTGGGTTCGGGACGGATGTCAGTGGTGGCCCCGATCAGCGCGGTCACCGCGGCACTGGTGCCGGTGATCGCCGGGCTGGCCGGTGGTGAGCGGCCCGCGCTGCTGGCCTGGATCGGCATCGCCGTGGGTTTACCTGGGATCTGGCTGGTGTCGAGCGAACCATCCGACAGCACCGGCGCCGAAGGCAGCGCCAGTTCGAATTCAGGGGTGGTCGACGGCCTGCTGGCCGGCCTCGGCTTCGGGTTGATGTTCGCGACCATCGGCCAAGTCCCCGACGAGTCAGGAATGTGGCCGTTGGCACTCGCCCAGGGCTCTTCGGTGCTCTCCGCACTTGGGCTGGCGCTGATCATCCGCGCCGACTGGGTGCCCCGATCCCGAGTCGGCTGGCTCGCGCTGATCGCCGGGCCGATCGGCGGGATGGGGGCACTGCTCTTCCTGCTCGCGGCCCAACGGGGCTATCTCAGCATTTCCGGGGTGATCGCCTCGCTCTACCCGGCAGCGACGATCCTGCTCGCGGCGACCCTGCTCCGCGAGAGGATCCATGCGATTCAAGGCCTAGGGCTGGCGCTGTGCGCCGCCGCTGTCAGCCTGGTCGCACTCGGCTGAGTGGGGTCAACAGTTCCCGATGACCTTGTGGTTGAGCTTGATATTTTTGTAGAGGCCTCTGCGCACCCACTCGAAGTTACCGGTGACCTTGTAGGCGTCGTAGCCGCCGTTCTCCCAGGCGAAGGAGACCGAGGTGAAATGGTTCTTCTTGTCATCCGGCCAATGCCCCGGTTTGGCACCGGCTGCCGGGTTGGAGGCCGACTTGTTGCGCTCACCGCCCTTGAGGATGCCGTAGGTCTCAGCCTGTCGGCGCGCGTTGACCTTGAGCTTGTTGATCCCGCTCTTGCCGCCCTCCCAGATCCACAGCGTCCCCGCGACATAGCCGTCGTCGCCCACGCTTCCGCCTCGGGTGCAGGTGAGGTTGGTTGCCTTGACCCAGAGACCGGGCTTGTCCTTGACCTGGAGCCAAGTGCACCAACTGAAGTCCTTGTACTCCCGAGTACGGGGTAGGAACAGGCGCCGCTCACCTTGGGCGCCTTGCCCTTGATGAGCTTGGGCCGTATGGGCTTGGTGAGCTTCTTACTCAACCGGACCGTGTCGTTCTTGGCGACCGGGTCGTAGGACTTGGTAGTGGCGTGCACCACGAGCTGTGCCTTGGCATCGACGTCGAGGGCAAGCAGCCCCACCTTGAAGGACGCCTTCGCGCCAGGGGCGAGCTCGGCCACCTTGCAGGTCACAGCAGTCTTCTTCGACTGGTCGCAACTCCATGGGCCGGGAGGCTTGAGGACGTCGGTGTAGAACATCCCCTTCGGGGTCGCCACCTTGACCACCACGTCTCGCGCCAAGTCCGGTCCCTGGTTGGTCACGGTGGCAGTGATCTTGTCTTGGTTCCCTACCCGAGTCGACTTGTCGTAGCCCGTCACCGTGAGGTTGAGATCAGCCGTGTCCGAGTCGCCCCAACGCACACAGGTGCCGGTAGGACAGGGCTGCCAGTCCTGATACGCCCAGGCTTGAGATCCGGGCTCACCGACCGGCGTGAGTGCCCCGCCTGCAAGGGTGACAAGTTGGGTCACCGCTTTGCTGCCCGTGTCGGTCCATTCCCGTAAGGCGAAGAGGACGTCCTCGCCGTCCGCCGACCAGATCGGGCGGTTTGCAGCAACGGTGACGCAGGCGTCACAGCCGGCGGAAATTCTGTACACCTCCGTGCCAGCGACCTGCCCTGCCGAGACCGTCGCGAGATAGTGCTTTTCATCGTGTGGCCCGTCGTAGCTCCACCACCAGTCCTCGTCGGGATCTTGGTTCACCCGGTGATAGGTGGCCTCCCTGACGTAGACCGCAATCCGACTCCCGTCCGGTGACCAACTCATACCCTCTTCATCGGCCTCGTAGCTGACTACCCTGCATACAGCTGGGCCGTGCAGACATGATTGATCGGCAGCCCAAAGCCCTATCGCCCCCGTCACGGCATCCACCGTCCAGATCTGGTCAAAGTTGGAGCCGACAGTGTCGTAGCGCGCATCATGACCGACAAAGGCGATCTGGTTCGACCCGGGACGCCAAGCGAGCGAGTCGTACCCGAACTTCAACTCGTCCGAGGAGGTCAAGACGGGGCGGGCTGCATCCCCGTTCAGCGGTACGACCCAAATGGTGTACGACTCGGAGCCGCTATCCGCCACCACCGCCACCGCGCTCTGGTCCGGGGACCAAGCGAGGTTCCAGATGCTGTCCGCGGCGAATGCCGGCTGGATCAGCGATCCGTCGTGGCCGTGGACACGAACCACCTCCTGACACGAGGCTGCGCCCGAGCAGGGCCGGACCCTCGTGGCGATCATGCTGCCGTCGGGAGAGAACCGACTCGGCGACGCGGTAGGGAAGGCGAGTTCGACTCCGGCGGCGTCGGCTCCATCCAGATCCTTCAGCACCCCGCCGGAGTACAGCAACTTGCCATTGGTCGGCGCGTCGTCAGCGGCTGCTGATGGGACGACGAGTCCGGGCATTACTGGCAACCCCACCGCGAGGAAAGCGAGCACGACGGCGCCCACGACACCACGGAAATAACGCTTCATCCCCAACCCCCAGCCTCGTCGCGCCCACCCGAGGACCTGGACGCAGACTAACGCCGGGAGTGGAGGTCACACAATGACCCAGGCGCTGGTCGCTCAGTCGAGATGTTCCTCAGCAAGCCTCGTCAACCTCTCGGTCGCTCACGCCAAGAGCGAACAAGTTCGCTTGTCGCCGTCCTCACCGAGCGGGGTGTGCAGCGAGATCGGCTCGCGGCAACTCTCCTCCGTGAGAGGATCCACGCCATCAAGGCTTGGGGCTGGCGCTATGCGCCACCGCGGTCAGCCTGGTCGCACTCGGCTGACCTCTATACCTTTGCATCATTAGCCCCCGAGGGAGTTGCCCGAGCATTCCATGATCGTCTTG
This sequence comes from Nocardioidaceae bacterium, assembly GCA_013693815.1. Lineage (GTDB taxonomy): Bacteria > Actinomycetota > Actinomycetes > Propionibacteriales > Nocardioidaceae > SSC3. Next base: position 1,887,358 of record CP059259.1, on the reverse strand, counting down.
GAGTAGTTCACATCCCGCCAGGCCTGCTTCGCCCAGGTCCACTTCCCCTTGACGACGTAGACCCTGTCCTGGGCGAACTTCGAATCACGCGCCCATACGAAGGACATCCACGCTTTGTGCGGAACCTTGTCGTTGGAGAACAGGCTGCCCTGATAGGACGTTTTCCTGGCATCGTGCTTGATGATGCCGTAGTCGCCCCTGATCTCACGGTTTGCCTGGAGCTTGAGCCGGTTGGCACCGCTCTTGCCGCCCTCCCAGATCCACAAGACCCCCGAGGTGTACCCCAAGTTGTTCACACCGCCGCTGTGGGCGCAGGTGAGTTTCGTCGCGGTGAGCTGGAGGGATGCCTTGGTGTGCTGAACCCACGTACACCAGTCCTGGTCGTAGACCTCGCCTGTCGGCACGTAGGTCCACACCGTGCACGACGGTTTTCTGCTGCTCACCAGTTTTCCGCTCGTGTTCTTGACCTTTCCGGTCTGCCTCTTGGGCGCGAGCGGCTGCTGCAGTTTCTTGCTCAGCCGCACCGTGTTGTTGGTTGCCTTGGGGTCGTAGGACTTCGTGCTCGCACTGACCACCAACTGGGCCTTGTCTCGTACGTCGAGAGCCAGCAGTCCAATCTTGACGGAAGCCTTCGCGCCAGAGGCCAGCTCCGCGACCTTGCAGACCACCGCTGTCTTCTTGGACAGATCGCACGTCCACGGCCCCGCCGTGACCTCGGTGTAGAACATCCCCTTCGGGGTCGCCACCTTGACCGACACGTCGCGAGCCGGGTCAGGCCCCAGGTTGGTGACTGTGGCGGTGATCTTGTCCCGGTTCCCGACCCGGGTCTTCTTGTCATAGCCGGTCACTGTGAGTTTGAGATCAGCCGTGTCCGGGGCTCCCCAGCGCACGCAGGTGCCGGTGGGGCAGGGCTGCCAGTCCAGATACGAGGGTTTTTCCAGCGGAGTCTCGGCTCCGCCTTGCAGGGTAAGAACAGTCGCCGACGTCAGGATGCTGTCCTTCTGCTGCGCGAACAAGATGTCTTTACCGTTCGCGGACCATACCGGCCATCTGGCTGCTAGGTGGTCCCAATCATCTAGATCATCGGGGTTCTCTATGTGCTTGAACTCCTTAACCTTGGTCGCTTCCGTCTGGCCTTGCGAAACCAGGCCGAGGTACTCCTCGACGAACCACTCACCCTCGCCCTCACCCGAGTTTTCGATCCAGACGTACGCCGCGAGTTTGCTCCCGTCCGGTGACCAGGCCGGCTCGCGGTAGCTGAACTCTCGGCAGTCCCAGTCATCGCAAAGGAGCGGGAGTTGAAAAGAGTAGGTGAGCCACCGGAAGCGCTCACCAGGTAGAGCTGCTGCGAGTTTCCACCCCAAGTCACCACATCCTTCGGTGTCGCCACAATTGCTATCTCGTCAGAGGTGGGCCGCCAGGCAATACCGGAAAACACCTGGAAAGCCGGCGTGCTGGCCACTACCCGCCGCGCGGGTGACCCGTTCAACGGCACTACCCAGATGTCGTAGCTATCCCAGGCGTCTTCGGTAGCGGGCACACTGACCGCGAGACGTGTTTGATCCGGTGACCAGGTGATGTCCTGGATCTCCTCCTCGAAGCCGAGCGGCAAGTTCTGGACAGAGCCGGAGGCAGAATAAATCCGGACCCCAAAGCTGCAGGAGCCCGAGCACACCCAGTCCGGGGTCGCGATCATCGAGCCGTCCGGGGAGAAACGCGCGGCGTCTTCGATCCAGAAGGACAACTCCTGGGATCCACCCGCCAGATCCCTCAATGCGGCCTTGCCTGACTCACCGAAGTCGAGCAACTTGCCGTTGGCCGGCTCGTCCGCCCCCTCCGCGGAAGCTTGGCTCACTAAACCGGGCAGCACCGGCAGCCCAACCACGACGAAAGCAAGCGCAACAGCACAGACGGCACCACGAAAATAGCGCTTCATCCCCACCCCTGGCTTCATTGATCCTTCCCCAAGGATCTGGGGCAGGCTAACGCCGCAGGTGGAGGTCGCACAATGACCCGGGTGGGTCACCCCGGCTCAGTCCAGGTGTTCCTCGGCTACGCCTCGTCAACCTCTCGGTCGCTCACGCCAAGAGCAAACACAAGTTCGCTCTGGCCCTCGCTCAGTCGAGGTAGTCCCGCAGGACTTGAGAGCGGCTGGGGTGGCGCAGCTTGCTCATCGTCTTGGACTCGATCTGGCGGATCCGTTCGCGGGTCACGCCGTAGACCTTGCCGATCTCGTCCAAGGTCTTGGGCTGGCCGTCGGTGAGACCGAACCGCATGCTGACCACGCCGGCCTCACGCTCGGACAGCGTGTCGAGCACCGCGTGCAGCTGCTCCTGCAGCAACGTGAAGGAGACTGCGTCGGCAGGAACGATCGCCTCGGAGTCCTCGATCAGGTCACCGAACTCGCTGTCGCCGTCCTCACCGAGCGGGGTATGCAGCGAGATCGGCTCGCGGCCGTACTTCTGCACCTCGATGACCTTCTCGGGNGTCATGTCGAGCTCTTTGGCGAGCTCCTCCGGGGTGGGCTCACGGCCCAAGTCCTGCAGCATCTGGCGTTGCACCCGGGCGAGCTTGTTGATGACCTCGACCATGTGCACCGGGATACGGATGGTGCGGGCCTGGTCGGCCATCGCTCGGGTGATCGCCTGCCGGATCCACCAGGTGGCGTAGGTCGAGAACTTATAGCCCTTGGTGTAGTCGAACTTCTCCACTGCGCGGATCAGACCCAGATTGCCCTCTTGGATGAGATCCAGGAAGAGCATCCCGCGACCGGTGTAGCGCTTGGCCAGCGAGACAACCAGGCGCAGGTTGGCCTCCAGGAGATGGTTCTTGGCCCGGCGACCGTCATCGGCGATCCACTCGAGCTCCTCCAGAGTCTTGACCGAGATCTTGGCGCCCTTGCCGAGTTTCTCCTCCGAGAACAGGCCGGCCTCGATCCGCTTGGCAAGCTCAACCTCCATCTCGGCGTTGAGCAGCGGGACCTTGCCGATCTGCTTGAGGTAGTCCTTGACCGGGTCGGCGGTCGCACCGGCAACCGTCACCTGCTGGACAGGTTCGTCAGTGTCATCGGCTGCCGAGATAACGAATCCCTTGGACTCGTCGTCCTCCTCCTTGGAGGCCTCCTCATCCTCACGCAGAGTCGGGTCGGTGGCGAGATCCTTTTCGAATTCCGCGTCGGGGATATCGGGGAGGACCTTCTTGCCGTCCGCGTCAACCACGATCTCCTCGGAGAGATCCACCTTCACCGTGGTCTCGTCGGCCTTTTGGCCGGCGCCTTCTTCGCAGTTGCATTCTTCGCAGTCGCCTTCGGCGCGGCGGCGGCCTTCTTAGGGGCAGCCTTCTTGGCCACTGCTTTGGTTGCTGGGCGCTTCTGGGACGTGCTCAAGGACACGAACTACCTCTCGTCAGAACCGGTTGAGGGGCGCGGCAAGGCCCGTACACGTCAAGAGCCGCGGACCTATTGTGGCACGCCCTGAGCAGATTCCAAGCCAAACCCCCGCTGAGCCCCTACTTGGCTGCCTTCGCCTCGGCTTTCTTCTGCTGCTTGTAAGCGCGCACTCGACCCAGGGACTCGGCATCAGTGACATCAGCGACCGACCGATAGCCCTCCAGGGCGTAGTCCCCTGCAGCTTTCTCCCAGCCCTCTGGTCGCACTCCGAGTTGCTTGGCCAACAGTGCTACGAAGATCTGCGCCTTCTGCTTGCCGAAGCCGGGCAGTGCCTGCATCCGCTTCATCAGGTCGGAACCGCTCACCGCTTCGTTCCAGATCCGAGCCGCATCCCCGGCGTAGTCGTCGGCGACGATCCGCGCCAGTTCCTGGATGCGAGCTGCCATCGAGCCGGGAAAGCGGTGCACTGCCGGCGGGATACTGCACAGTTCCTTGAACTGCTCGGGATCGGCTGCCGCGATCGAAGCAGGGTCCAAGGTGCCGAATCGGTCGAGCACCTTGGCAGGAGCCATGAACGCTCTTTCCATCGGAAATTGTTGATCGAGAAGCATGCCTGTAAGCAGGGCGAACGAGTTCTCGGAGAGCACTTTGTCGGCAGCAGGGTCCTGGGCGATCTGGATGGCCATACATCCATCCTGCCGCACTACAGGCTCCAGGTGTGGACAGGTTCGTTGCTGTGCATCCGTACCCGGTAGTCAGCCATCACCTCGGCGAGCACGACCTCTCGATCGCCTGCCGAGCGATGTACCCGATTCACAAGCCAGGCGGCGCCGTTACGCCCGGTCAGGCAACGGCCCTCGATGATGCCGAGCAACCGGGTGATCTGCTCAGCCGAGACCCCNCAGGACTCCAGGCCCTCGGCTGCCAACGGGAGCAGCCGTCGCAACACCAACTCACAGACCGGCACCTGCCCGACACCGGGCCAGTACTGCTGAGCCTCGGTTCCCAGCCGGGCACCGGCGTGGAAGTTCTCCTCCGCCGCCGCGAACGAGAGCTGTGACCACACCGGGCGCTCCTGTTCCGCCAGCGCCCGGACCAGGCCGAAGTAGAAGGCCGCGTTGGCCATCGTGTCGACTACGGTCGGGCCTGCGGGCAGGACCCGGTTCTCGACCCGCACGTGCGGCATTTCGTCCACGACGTCATAGACCGGGCGGTTCCAGCGATAGATGGTCCCGTTGTGCAGTCGCAGCTCCTCCAGCCTCGGAACGCCACCAGCAGCAAGCACCTCGCGGGGATTCTCGGAATCCAGAACCGGGAGCAGCGCGGGGAAGTAGCGCACGTTCTCCTCGAACAGATCGAAGATCGAGGTGATCCATCGCTCACCGAACCAGACTCTGGGTCTGACGCCTTGTGCCTTCAACTCCTCGGCGCGGGTATCGGTTGCTTGCTCGAACAGCACGATCCGGGTCTCGCGCCACAACTCCTTGCCCAACAGGTACGGCGAGTTCGCTGCCAAAGCGAGCTGGATACCCGCGATCGATTGTGAGGCGTTCCAGTACGCCGCGAACGCCTCAGGGCTGACCTGGGTATGCAGTTGGGTCGAGGTGCATGCCGCCTCCGGGGCGATCGAGTCGGCGGTGACCAAGAGATGTTCGGGTCCTGTCTTCTCCGCCGCTTTCTCCGGTTCTTTCTCAGGGCCGGTGATGTCCGACCCCGTGATGTCGAGGATGAAGTCCTCTCCTCTCGCCTGCAGGATCTGGTCGCTGAGCAACTGGTAGCGCGGGTTGAGGCTCAAGGAGTCACGGCGCAGGTGTGCTCTGGTCAGGGTCGGCAGGATTCCGATCATGACCATGTGCGCTCCGATAGCGCTCGCCTTGGCCTCGGCCTGATTGAGACTGCGTCGCACACCTTCCTCGAAGGCGAGTACGCCCTCGCCCTCCAGGGACCGGGGCGGCACGTTGATCTCGATGTTGAACCTGCCGAGCTCGGTTTGAAAGTCGGGGTTCTCGATAGCTTGAAGCACCTCGGCATTGCGCAGCAGCGGCTGCTCGCGCTCATCGACCAGATTGAGCTCGATCTCCAAACCGGTCAACGGCGAGTCCGCATCGAAGCGGGCGGCTCTCAGCATCTCCTCGAACACGTCGAGGCACTGGCGGATCTTGTCCCGGTAGCGGCGGCGGTCCTCGCCGGTGAACGCCTGGAACTCGACATCCTTGCCCACCTGGCCAGGGTAGGGCAGTCAGCGCTCCGGATAGAACTCCCTGTAAAGCTCCGGGTCGGACCTGTCGCGGTAGTGGCGCGGGGCGAGAGCCCCGGTCAAGAACTCGGCGACACACGCCGCCAGCGGCTCGGCCGGATCATCTTGCCGGGTTCGGTCGATTGCCACCCAGGCGAGCGCTCCGTTCCCCGAGAGCCAGGCGGCAAAGGCGAGCAGGCCCGCGACCGGAGCCGTCATTGTCCGAGGGGATCGCCGAGTCAAGTCCGAGAGCACCGTGACGTAGGAAGCCGCATTCACGCGGCAGATCCGGTGCCGAACCAGGGCGCGGATCTTCGGCGCCTGCAGGCCGAGCAGCGTGGTGGCGGCATCCACATCGGTCATCGGTTGACCGCTGTCGATCGCCGCACACATCAAAGAATCGACGTGTCGGCCCAACTGCACTTCACCTACGCGCAGTGGCTGTGACCGACCCTGACCGGACCGCAGGCTATCCAGGTCGACACCGAACTGCTCGGTCGCATCCACGGTGAGCTTGCGCATACGCCGGCGCATCAGGTCGTCCACCGGAGCCAGCGAGGCAACGACACCGGCCCGAGAGGAGAAGGTGACCTGCCCGTCGAAGACAGCTCGGGCGACCAACGGGTGCGCGCCGAGATCGAAGGTCACCGGAGCTGTGCCGGGCTGGGTGAGGTCGAGGTACTCCCCGCTCCCACGGCCAGCGAGCAGAAGCCCGGCAATCCCACGCGAGCAAAGCCGGCGCCGATCAACTGGTCATAAACCTGAGCAACCGATCGGTCGAGGGGATCGAGGTAGTACAGCAGGCCGATCTGACGGGCATGATTTGCCATCGCCGCTCGGATCAACTCGTCGCCGACCGCTGCGCAAGCGTCTTCGGCGCACGAGTCGGGAAGATCGACTCGGACCTGAAAGGGGCCTTGGTCGGCCAGCGCTGTCATCACCACCGACTGTGCGGGGCGAAAGCCCAGTGCGGTCAAGGTCCAGGCGAGTAGGTCCTCATAGGTGCGGATGCGGATGATCTCGGCTGCTGCTGTCATGGGAGCGAGCATCGGCGCCGATCACAAGAACGCAGCAGCGCGAATCCGGCTGACTGTGAATTGGGTCGGCTGTGGAGGGCATGATGAAGGGCGTGCGCTCCGAGCTCTCGATCCTGCATGTGGATCTGGATGCCTTCTTCGCGGCGGTCGAACAAAGGGACAAGCCCTCCTTGCGCGGCAAGCCGGTGATCGTAGGTGGGATCGGCTCTCGCGGCGTAGTGGCCACCGCCTCGTACGAGGCGCGGGCCTATGGTGTTCGCTCGGCGATGCCGATGAGCGAGGCCCGCAGACGCTGCCCGCATGCCGCGTTCCTGGCCGGGAGGTTTTCCGCCTATCGCGAGGCGAGCGCCACGGTGATGTCCTTATTGCGGGAGTTGTCGGAACTGGTGCAGCCTCTTTCGCTCGACGAGGCGTTCGTCGATCTGGCCACCTCCGCCACGCCGCCGGCGACCGGCGAGGATGCCCGTCGGATCGCCGTCGGAATCAAGACCGCGATTGCCCAGGCGACCGGTGGCCTGACCGCCTCTGTGGGGATCGCGTCCTCGAAGCTGTTGGCGAAGATCGCCAGCGACCTGGACAAGCCCGACGGGATCTTCGTGGTCCCGCCCGGAACCGAGCGCGACCTCCTGCACCCGATGCTCGTCACAGTGATCCCCGGAGTCGGGCCGGCGACCTCCGAACGGTTGCGCCGGGCCGGGGTGAAGACCGTCAGCGATCTGGCGGCTATGTCCCCAGAAGAGCTGATCCGTCTTCTCGGCCAAGCGCACGGCAGCGCCCTGCATGCACTGTCCCATGCGATCGACGACCGGCCGGTGGTGGCAGAGCGGGAGACCAAGTCGATCAGCGTCGAGGACACCTACGACGTGGATCTGGTCGACCGCGTGTTGCTGAACGGCTTGTTGGACCGCCAGGTCCGCAAAGTCGCGACTCGGCTGAGCAAAGCCCGCCTGTCGGGCCGTACCGTGACCGTCAAGCTGCGCCTGTACGACTTCGAGACCCACACTCGCAGCGCCACCCTCCCAGCACCCACCGACGATCCTCGCGCCATCGGGCGGCTGGCACGCGCCCTGCTGGCGGACATGGACGTCGGCGGCGGAGTACGGCTGCTCGGCGTAGGCGTCTCCGGGCTGGCCGACTGGATCCAAGACGACCTGTTCGGCGAGGAGCAAGACCCCGAGCCCGAGACACCCGAGCCTGATCTCAGCCGGTTCGGACGACAGCGTCACTGGGTGCCTGGTATCGACGTGGTGCATTCCGAGTACGGCCAGGGTTGGGTATGGGGGTCGGGGCTGGGGCGGGTGACCGTACGGTTCGAGACCCGCGACAGCGGGCCAGGGCCGGTGCGCACGCTGCCGGAGTCCGATCCTGGACTGCGCCGGCTGGATCAGCTCGAACCAGGTGGGCCGGTCGAGCCGGAGTGATCGGATCGAACTGTCAGGGGCGAAAGCTGGAGTACGTCCCCGGGGCGCACCTGCGCGCAGATCGTGAGGTCGGTCGGCAGCACGACGCCGATGATCGGGTAGCCGCCTGTGGTGGGGTGATCGGCGAGGAACACCACCGGCTGCCCTGACCCAGGCACCTGGATCGCGCCCAGCACTATCGGCTCGCTGGCCAGCTCACCGGAGCGTGCCCTTTCCACGGCTCCTCCGCGCAACCTGACGCCGATCCGGTTGGAGTCGGCTCCGACGACGTAGTCACCTTGGGGTAGGTCAGCCACCCAGTCGGCCCGTGGGCCGACGACGTACCTGATCCTCGCGATTGGCCCCGAGACAGCCCCTGGGGCGGACCCAGCCACCCCGGCTGTGGAGATCGCGACCGGCTCGACCGTGCCGGCACGTGGCCGACCCAGTGCCGGCCCGACCGGGAGAACCTGCCCGGCACGCACCGGCGGCGGGCCGATCCAGGCCAGTGTGTCGGTGCTGCGCGAGCCCAGCACCTCCGGTACGTGCACTCCTCCGGAGACCGCAAGGTAGACGCGCAGCCCCGTTGCGGAACCCCGATACGGACCTCGGCACCCGGATGCAGCGACAATGCCTGGCCGAAGGCCGCCGGGCGGCCGTCCACGGTGATCGCGCACTCTGCACCGGTCACCGCGATGGTCATCGCCTCGCCCGCCGCGATGCGCGCCCCACCCAACAGGAGCTCCACCGTCGCCGCATCAGGACCGTTGCCCACCAGCCGGTTCGCCGCTGCCGCCGAGATCGGGTCTGCGGCGCCTGCCCGGGGCACCCCGAGATGGGCGTAACCGATCCGGCCACGATCCTGGATCGTGGCAAGCGCTCCTACCTCGAGGACTGTCAGTGCCCGCGTCTTCATATCGATATCTCCACGAACCTCACCCGGGTCCCCGGCGCGAGCAGAGCCGGCGAATCCCTGTCCTGGTCCCACATCCGCACCGTGGTGTTGCCGATCAGGCGCCACCCGCCGGGCGAGGATTGCGGGTAGACCGAGGTGAACTCCCCGCGATCGCCACCGACCCCGATGGGACGCTGACGCGGGGAGTCTCCAATCTGGGCACATCGAAGTCCCAGCCGATGCAATAGGCGAATCCTGGGGCGAAGCCACAGAAGGCGACCGTGAAATCGGTACCTGTGTGACGAGTGATCAACTCCGTGGGCGAGCAGCCGAGCAACCGAGCTGTCTCGACCAGATCCGGCCCGTCATACCGGACCGGGATCTCAACGACCGGCACAGAGTTCCTGGAGGCAGAGCTCACAGGCGATGTGGTTCGGCTGCTCCAGCGGGCAAGCCATGCGCGAGTGCCGGGTCCGGCGCCGTCGAAGAGGACCGTACGGGCGGCTGGAACGATCTCACCGGCCACGAGGTCACCAGCATGCCGGGCCGACTCGGCCGCCAGGCGTAACGCGGTGACTTCCTCGATACCGTCGACCTCGACCAGCAACGCGTCGGCACCGACATCCAGCACTCTCATGTGGTAGCGCTCTCCTCAACTGAACCGCTGGACGACGAACCCCGCCGCATCCAGGCCGGCGCGCACCCGGCGAGCGGTAAGCACGGCGCCGGGTGAATCACCATGGATGCAGACCGAGTCCACCATGTCCGCCAGACGCGCGGCGTTGCGCACCACTTCGCCAGGGTCGGTCACCAGCGCGCCGGGAAGGTCGCGCGGCACCAACCGGCCGGTCTCGGTATAGCCCCGATCAGGGAAGCCCTCGGTGAAGACCCTCCGCTCCAGGGCAAGCTCGGTGATGACCGAGCCCGGCAGGCTCAGCACCGGCAACCGGCCTGACCCGTCCAGGACGGCCCCGGCCTGCTCGCGATCGTCGACGACCCGGTTGTACAACGCCCCGTGGGGCTTCACATAGCTGACGACGATGCCTGCCGAGGTGGCGATCTCGGTGAGCAGGCCCACCTGCTCAGCCACCTGGTCCCGCAGCAACTCGTAGCCGATATCGGTGCGGCGGCGGCCGAAACCCTCCCGGTCGGCATAAGACACCTGGGCTCCGATCGCCACTCCGCGTACCGCGGCCAACTCGCAGACCTGCCGCATGATCGCGGGCGTTCCGGCATGGAACCCACAGGCCAGGTTCGCGCTGCTCACCACTTCCAACAGCGCGGCGTCATCGGTGATCTCCTCACCCAGATCGGCGTTCAGATCCACAGTGCGCCCCATAGTGCGCCCCGTGTGCTCTGTGCGCCCGGTACCCATAGCGCAATTGTGTACCTGCGCGGTGTCATAGGGTTCCCGGCATGGCCGATGCGTCCCCGAAACCAGTACCCACTTCTGGACCCACTCCTGGACCCACTCCTGGGCCAACCCCAGGGCCACCCCACCGGTTGCAGCCAAGCACCCGCATGAGCGGGTCCATCATGGTGACGTCTTTGTCGACGCCTACGAGTGGCTGCGCGACAAGGACGCGCCCGAGACCATCGCCTACCTGGAAGCCGAGAACGACTACACCCAAGCCCGCACCGAGCATCTGGGCGGGCTGATCGACTCACTCTTCGACGACATCAAGGCCCGCACCCAGGAGACCGACCTGTCGGTGCCGGCCCGGCTCGGCGACTACTGGTACTACGGCCGCAGCGTCGAGGGAAAGCAGTACGGCATCAGCTGCCGACGCCCGATCGCGGGACCGGACGATTGGACACCGCCTGTCTTGGACGCAGCCGGTGAGGTCGACGGCGAGGAGATCCTGCTCGACTCCAACCAACTCGCCGAAGGCCACGACTTCTTCTCTCTCGGCGCCAGTTCGGTCAGTCCGGACGGCGCCTTGCTGGCGTTCTCGACCGATACCGCCGGCGACGAGCGTTACCTGCTGCAGATCAAGGACCTGCGCACCGGCGAGATGCTCGGCGACCAGATCCCGCAAACCTCCTACGGCGCAACCTGGGACCTGGCGGGTGAACACCTCTTCTACACCACCGTCGACGACGCCTGGCGCACCGACAAGGTCTGGCGGCACAAGCTGGGCACCGACACGGCAACCGACGAGCTGGTCCATCACGAAACCGACGACAGCTATTGGGTTTCGGTGGGCCGCACTCGCAGCGACCGCTTCCTGGTGATCGCGGTCGGGTCGAAGATCACCAGTGAGTACCGCATCGTCGAAGCTGACGACCCGACCGGCGAGTTCCGGGTTGTCGCCCCGCGCCGGCACGGCATCGAGTACGGCGTGGAGCACGCGGTGATCGGCGGGCAGGACCAGCTGCTGGTGCTGCACAACGACGACGCGCTGAACTTCGAGATCGCGCGTGCTCCGATCGATGCGACCAGCCACGAACAGTGGGAGCCCTTCATCGCCCATGATCCCGCCGTGCGGTTGGAGGACATCGATGCCTTCGCCGACCAGCTGGTGATCAGCCAGCGCAGCGACGGCCTCACCCAGCTGCGGGTGCTGGACCTGGGGCCTGAGGGTGTCACCGACGACTACCTGATGGAGTTCCCCGAGCAGGTCTACACCGTCGGGCTGGGCGGTAACCCGGAGTTCGCTGCTCCGACGCTGCGGGTGGGGCACACCACGCTGGCGACCCCGCCGGCGATCTACGACTACAACACCCGTACACGTATCTTGACGTTGCTGAAGCGGACCCCGGTGCTCGACCATCCGGTGCATGGGCCGTTCGACGCCAACGCCTATGAGCAGTTCCGCGAGTGGGCAACCGCACCGGACGGCACCCGGGTCCCGCTCTCGGTGATCGTTCCCAAGGGCGCACCACGGGACGGGTCGACCCCGTTCCTGCTTTACGGGTACGGCTCGTACGAGGCCTCGATGGACCCCTCGTTCTCGATCTCACGCTTGTCGCTGCTGGATCGCGGCATGGGGTTTGCGATCGCGCACATTCGCGGCGGTGGCGAGCTGGGCCGGTCCTGGTACGACGACGGCAAGCTGCTGCGCAAGCGCAATACCTTCACCGATTTCATCGCCTGCGCCCAGCACCTGGCCGATTCCGGACTCAGCTCCGCCGACCGAATCATCGCCGAGGGCGGCAGTGCCGGTGGCCTGCTGATGGGCGCAGTGGCCAATATGGCGCCCGAGGCCTTCACCGGGATCGTCGCGGCCGTACCGTTCGTGGATGCGCTGACCACGATCCTGGATCCGTCCCTCCCTCTGACGGTCATCGAGTGGGAGGAGTGGGGCAACCCGCTGGCCGACCCCGACGTGTACGCGTACATGAAGTCCTACTCGCCGTACGAGAACGTGACCGCCAAGCATTACCCGGCGATCCTCGCGGAGACCTCGCTGAACGACACCCGGGTTCTCTATGTGGAGCCTGCCAAATGGGTGGCCCGGCTGCGTGAAGTCGCGATTGAGCCGAATGTGCTGCTCAAGACCGAAATGTCGGCCGGTCACGGCGGTGTCAGCGGTCGTTACAACGCCTGGAAGGACCGGGCGTTCTCATTGGCCTGGATTCTCGACCAGGTCGGTCTTAGTCGAACCTAAGAACTCCCTGAGATCCGGCTCGGATCGGCAACTTTCCCACCCTCCGGCGCGTCAGACCTAACAGAACCGGGTACCCACCGGGAATCCCAGCGGCTCGCCGGCCGTTGTAGAGGTAGGAAAGGGGCGCTGTTACCAATGGCTATCGCACGCACGCACCGGCGTGAGACCGAGGGACGCGACAGTGTCGGTATGTATCTCGACGAGATCGCGCGTACTCCCCTGCTCGACGCCATCACCGAAGTCGAGCTCGCCAAGACGATCGAAGCCGGGCTGTTCGCCGAGCAACTCCTCGCAGAGGGGCGAGTCGGCCGCAAGAAGGGCGGCGCGCCCAAGTACGCCACCGTCGAGGAACTCGAGTGGATGGTCACCGAAGGCCAGCGAGCCGTCGACCAGTTCATCGAGGCGAACCTGCGCCTGGTGGTTTCCATCGCCCGCAAGTACGGCCGCTCGCAGATGCCGATGCTGGACCTGGTCCAGGAGGGCAACACCGGCCTGATCCGGGCGGTCGAGAAGTTCGACTACACCAAGGGATTCAAGTTCTCCACCTACGCCACCTGGTGGGTCCGCCAAGCCATCACCCGTGGCATCGCCCAGCAGGGTCGCGTCGTGCGCCTGCCCGTGCATGTGGTCGAGGAGATCAACCAGGTCTCCGCGGCTCGTCGGAACCTGGAACGGCAACTGGGCCGCGACCCGGAGCCCGAGGAGATCGCCGAGGAGATCGGCCTGGACATCGAGCGCGTACTGGACCTGATGACTTGGGCGCGTGAACACGTCAGCCTGGACACCCCTGTCGACGAGGACGGCGACACCTCGCTGGGCGACCTGATCGCCCAGGAGCAGGCGCCTGGTCCTGACTCGACCTTCCTCGACACCGAGACCCGTGACCGGCTGGCCCGCCTGGTCGACAGCCTGGACGAGCGCTCGGCCGACATCATCCGCTCCCGGTACGGCTTGGTCGACGGCCGGATCCACAAGCTGTCCGACATCGGCGCCAAGCACGGCATCTCTGCCGAACGGGTGCGCCAGCTGGAGCGGGAGGCGCTGCAGAAGCTCCGCGCGACCGCGGATCCCGATATCGCCGCCTAAGAAGATCTGCGGAATCGCGGCAGCTTCACTGACCGCACCGCGGAACAGGTGACCGGCCAACTTGCCTAGACCTGAGTGCTGACCCCTAGTCAGCTATCAACTCGTCGTAGATGGCCTGTACCTGTCGAGCTAACTGGTCGTAGCTCCCGCTGTTGTCGATCACATAGGTGGCGATCGCGCGGCGCTCCTCGCGGCTGGCTTGAGCGGCGATCCGGGCTCGGGCATCCGCCTCGGCCCAGCCGCGATCGGCGACCATGCGGCGCACCGCCTCCTCGATGGGGACATCCACCACAATCACCGCGTCGAAGAGCGCGGCGGTGCCCATCTCGGCGATCAGTGGCATGTCATTGATCACCAGAGCACCTGTCGCTTGCGCCGCCTCTTCCTCAGCTCGGCTGACCGCCTGGATCAGCGGATGGGTGATCGCCTCCAGCCGCTTGCGGGCCTCGGGGTCGGAGAACACCAGCGCGGCCATCGTCGGGCGGTCGAGCTCACCTTCGGGGTGAGGAACTCCTGGCCGAACTCCTCGATCACCGCGGCCAGCCCCGGGGTACCGGCGGCAACGACCTCACGCGCGATCTTGTCGGAGTCGACGACGACAGCGCCAAGGTCGGCCAACATCTTGCTCACCGTGCTCTTGCCCGAGGCGATGCCTCCGGTCAGCCCCACCTTCACGCCCCCACCTCCACGCTTCGTCCCCTCACCCACGGCACCTGACCCGTCGACTCTATGGCAACCTGAGCCGGTGAACGCCGACCCACGAACCCGGCAGCCCGGGGATTGGCAACCCGGCGATCGAGTCGCGCTGCTGGTCACGGGCTCGGCACCCTATGCCTGGTTGTGCAGCAGCCTGCTGTCCCGCGGGATCTTCCCGGTGCCGATGGACCCGAACCTCACCACTGCTGAGCGCGACCGCCTCCTGCCCTATATCGACCCCTGCGCGGTGCTGACCGACCAGGCCGCGATCGAGACGACGCTGGCTGCCCTGCCCGTGCCCGAGCCCGCACTCCCCTTGGGCCGGCCGATGCATCTGACCTCCGGTACGACAGGTTCACCCAAAGGGGTGTTCAGCGGGCTGCTGGAGCCGTCGTCCGCACATGCCCTGCTGACCGAGGAGCAGCAGCTGTGGGGTTTCACCGACAGTGACGTGAACCTGGTGTTGAGCCCGATGCATCACAGTGCACCGTTGCGTTTCGCAATGGGGACACTGCTTGCCGGCGGCAGCCTGGTCGTACCGGGGCCATTCGATCCAGCGGCCGTCACCGCGGCCATCGAGCGGGACCGCCCGACCACGATGTTCTGTGTGCCCACGCATCTGCAACGCCTGTTCGCGCACTGGAGCCGCCATGGCGTACCGGATCTGAGCTGCTTTCGCCTGGTAGCGCACGCCGGCGCCGCCTGCCCGCCCGAGGTCAAGCAGCGACTCGTCGCATTGTTCCCGGCCAACTCGACCTGGGAGTTCTACGGCTCCACCGAAGGCCAGTTCACCGCATGTCGTAGTGAGGAAGCGGCGACGCGTCCCGGCACAGTGGGCCGAGCGCGCCCGGGACGCTCGCTCAGCGTCGATCCCGACGGAACACTGTGGTGCACGGTGCCTGAACATGCGCGCTTCAGCTACTGGCGGGCTCCGGACAAGACCGCCGCGGCCTGGCGCGCCGATGAGTTCACCGTCGGCGATCTGGGCCGCATCGATGCCGGCGGCTATGTCTATCTCGACGGCCGACGGGAGGACCTGATCATCACCGGCGGGGTCAACGTCTACCCGGCCGAGGTGGAAGGTGTGCTCAGCAGTTGTCCGGGAGTTCGTGAGGTGGCGGTATACGGCCGGCCCGACNCGGAGTGGGGCCAACGGGTGTGCGCGGCGGTAGTGGGCAAGGCCACCGAGGCCGAACTCCACGACTACGCCCGGCAGCGGCTGTCACCGGCGAAACGCCCCAAGGAGTACGCGCTGCGCGAATCTCTGCCACACACCAGCACCGGCAAGCTGCAGCGCCTCCTCCTGGCCGACAGCTAACCCGCCGGTTGGACTGGACCCGCCGGGCGACGGTACGCTGAGCGTTGCGCATGACGCCTGCCTGAGTCTCGGACCGAGCAGACTCTCGCTCGCTAATCAATCCATTAGTGAACCAAGGGCTTCCTGCGTGCCCGCACGACGACTATCCACCCAAGGAATCCCTATCCTTATGAGCAGCTTTTCCACTTTGTCGGATGCCCCGCAGGTAGCGGTCAACGACATCGGGTCCGAAGAGGACTTTCTCGCCGCAGTCGACGAGACCATCAAGTACTTCAACGACGGTGACATCGTCGACGGCACGATCGTCAAGGTCGACCGTGACGAGGTGCTCCTCGACATCGGCTACAAGACCGAGGGCGTCATCCCCTCCCGTGAACTTTCCATCAAGCACGACGTCGACCCCTCCGAGGTCGTCGAGGTCGGTGACAAGGTCGAGGCACTGGTCCTGCAGAAGGAGGACAAGGAAGGCCGTCTGATCCTGTCCAAGAAGCGCGCCCAGTACGAGCGCGCCTGGGGCACCATCGAGCAGGTCAAGGAAGAGGACGGCGTCGTCACCGGCACCGTCATCGAGGTCGTCAAGGGCGGCCTGATCCTGGACATCGGCCTGCGTGGCTTCCTGCCCGCCTCCTTGGTCGAGATGCGCCGCGTGCGCGACCTGCAGCCGTATGTCGGCAAGGAGCTCGAGGCCAAGATCATCGAGCTCGACAAGAACCGCAACAACGTGGTCCTGTCGCGTCGCGCCTGGCTGGAGCAGACCCAGAGCGAAGTCCGGCACGGGTTCCTCACCCAGCTGCAGAAGGGCCAGGTCCGCAAGGGCGTCGTGTCCTCGATCGTCAACTTCGGCGCGTTCGTCGATCTCGGCGGAGTCGACGGCCTGGTACACGTCTCCGAGTTGTCCTGGAAGCACATCGACCACCCCTCGGAAGTCGTCACCGTCGGCGACGAGGTCACCGTCGAGGTGCTCGATGTCGACATGGACCGCGAGCGCGTCTCGCTGTCACTGAAGGCGACCCAGGAAGACCCCTGGCAGCATTTCGCCCGCACCCACCAGATCGGCCAGATCGTGCCCGGCAAGGTCACCAAGCTGGTGCCCTTCGGTGCGTTTGTCCGGGTCGAGGAGGGCATCGAGGGTCTGGTGCACATCTCCGAGCTGGCCGAGCGTCATGTGGAGATCCCCGAGCAGGTCGTCCAGGTCAACGACGATGTCATGGTCAAGATCATCGACATCGACCTGGAGCGCCGTCGGATCTCGTTGTCGCTGAAGCAGGCCAACGAGACCGCCACCGCAGCCGATGTCGAGGAGTTCGACCCGACGCTGTACGGCATGGCCGCGACCTACGACGATGCGGGCAATNACATCTACCCCGAGGGCTTCGACCCCGAGACCGGCGAGTGGCTCGACGGCTTCGAGGACCAGCGCTCTGCCTGGGAGCAGCAGTACGCCGAGGCGCACGCTCGCTGGGAAGCCCACGTCAAGCAGCAGGCCGAGGCCAAGGCCGCCGACGCCGAGGCGGGCGAGGCGACCTCGTACTCCTCCGACGCACCGGCAGCCGAGGGCTCACTGGCCAGCGACGAGGCGTTGCAGGCACTACGTGACAAGCTCACCGGCAACTAGAGCCGGCTTGTCCGACTGAGCAACAGAAGGCGTCCATCCCAACCGGGTGGGCGCCTTCTGGCATCCCTGGCGGCCTGGCGGGACCAGGCCGCCGTATTGTGTGGCTCATGTCGTTGCCCGATTCGTCGGACACTGCCGTCGTACGCCCCGCTCGCGTACCCGTTGACGAAGCCCACACCCTCGCTGCCAATCGCCGTGACTGGGACGCCTACGCCGACACCTATCAGGCCACCCATGGGGAGTTCCTCACCGATGCCGGCTTCGTCTGGGGTCCCGAGGGCCATACCGAGGCCGACCTGGGAGTACTCGGGGTAGTTCGGGGAGCCGATGTTCTCGAGGTGGGCTGCGGGGCCGCGCAGTGCGCCCGCTGGGTGCGCGGTCAGGGCGGTCGCAGTATCGGGCTCGATGTGTCCCACCGGCAGCTCCAGCATGCCCGTCGGCTCGACGACGCCACCGGGATCACCGTCCCCACGGTGCTGGCCACCGGAAGCGCGCTTCCTNTCGCCGCGGACTGTTTCGACATCGTCTTCTCCAGTTTCGGGGCCTTGCAGTTCGTCGCCGAGGCGCAGACCGCTGTCGACGAGGCGGCCCGGGTGCTGCGTCCCGGTGGCCGCTTCGCCTTCTCGATCACCCATCCGGCTCGGTGGGCAATGCCCGATGACCCAACCGCGGCGGGCCTGGTCGTCACCAACTCCTACTTCGACCGGACTCCCTATGTCGAGGTCGATGAGCAGGACCGGGTGCGCTACGTGGAGCACCATCGGACCATCGGCGACTGGGTGCGCATGCTGGCCCGCGCCGGCTTCAGCCTGATCGATCTGGTCGAGCCGGAATGGCCACCCGGCCACGACCGAGTCTGGGGCGGCTGGGGACCCGAGCGCGGCGCGCTCTTCCCGGGTACCGCTATCTTCAGTGCTCGCCTGGATCGGGCTTGCGCAGCACCAGCCATAGATTCCAGGTGACGAACTCACGCAGCACCGGAATATGCAAGATGAACCTGGTCCACGGCGGCAGGTACCGTGGCCGTTTCTCGACCAGGATCAGGTCGGTGCGTGAGCGCGCCCAGCGCAGCCCATGTGCGACCGAGGCGGCGTACATGCTCTGCCCATAGACGTTCTTCGGTGACTTTCCGTGTTTGCGCCGATAGCGCTTGGCCGCACGGTGGCCACCCAGGTAGTGCCACGGTGAGGTCTCGTGCCCTCCCAGGGCCCGAGCCAGATGGTGTAGGACAACACGATGTAACCGCCCGGGCGCACCACGCGGGCGATCTGGTCGCTGACATGGGCCAGATCGGCGACGTGCTCCAAGAGATTGCTGGAGAACGCAATGTCCACCGACTCATCGGCCAGCGGGGAGCGTTCCGCATAAGCCACTACCGCCTGATCGGCACGGCGGCCGTGCAAGCCGATCTCGTCGAAGCCGGCGTCGATGACGATGGAGCGGGCCCCGGCTCGCCGAAAGGCCTCGGAGTAGTAGCCGGTGCCACCGCCGAAGTCGGCCACCTGCTTGTCCGCCAGACTCAGATGCTCGCTCATCAGCGTTACCGCGTCGTCGGCCAGAAGCGTGTAGAACCCCACCGGATCGGTCTGCTCGGTGACGAAGCTGCGGAAGAGCCGCACCGACCTGAACAGGTCGTCTCGGAGCCTCGTCATGGACACTGCGCAAATGCTACCGTCTAGTAGCATTCGTCGCCACGTCGATCGGATTGGCCGGGGACCTCTATGTCGCGCATCGTCATCTTGAACTGGCGCGACCCGTGGCACCCCGAGCACGGTGGTTCGGAGAAGTATGTCCAGCAGGTCGCCGAGCGGTTGGCGGCCCAAGGCCACGAGCTGGGCCACCAGGTCACGGTGTTCACCGCCGCCTACCCAGGGCGGCCCAACGGTGAAACCCACCAGGGAGTCGGCTACGTGCGCCGCGGCGGACACCTCTCGGTGTACCTCTGGGCAGCCCTGTTCCTCGCGCTCGGCAGATTCGGGCCGTTGGGCCGAGGGCACCGCATCGATGCCGTGCTGGAGGTGCACAACGGGATGCCCTTCTTGGCGCGGCTGTTCACCCGCGCCCGGGTGGTGGTGCTGGTGCACCACGTCCACCGCGAGCAGTGGCCCGTGGTAGGACCGGTCCTGGCCAAGGTTGGCTGGTTCTTGGAGTCCAAGGTCGCGGTATGGGTCAATCTCGGTAACCGGTACATCGCGGTCAGCGAGGTGACTCGCGCAGAACTCGTCGGACTCGGGGTACGTTCCAGCGATGTGACGGTCGCCTACAACGGGCTTCCGGAGTTGCCCGCCTACACGCCTGCGACCAAGACCGCCTACCCCAGCATTGCCGTCCTCAGCCGCCTGGTCCCACACAAGCAGGTCGAGCACGCGCTGAGAGCTGCCGCCGCGTTGCGCGCCGACTTCCCTGGTCTACGGATGCGCATCATGGGTGCCGGCTGGTGGCACGACGAGCTGACCGAGCTGTGCGGCCAACTCGGCCTGGACGGCTCGGTGGAGTTCCTCGGCTTCGTCGACGACCGCGTCAAGCTGGAGGTGCTCAGCTCCAGCTGGATCCACCTGCTGCCCTCGATCAAGGAGGGCTGGNGGCTCTCCATCGTCGAGGCCGGGTTCGTGGGTGTCCCCTCGGTCGCCTACCGAACAGCCGGCGGTGTGCAGGAGTCCATCCTGGACGGGGTCACCGGCCTCTTGGCCGCCGATGAGAACGATTTGATCGAGTGCACCCGGCGACTGTTGGAGGACGCGTCGCTTCGCCACGAACTCGGCTTGAAGGCAGAGCATCGGAGCACTCAGTTCACCTGGGACAACACCACCAAGGCGATCGCTGATGCGCTGACCGGCTAGGGCTACGGGCTAGTCGTCGTACTGAATGACCGGGTCATTGCCCGGGTTGCTGGGCGCGCTGGTGCTGGTAATGGCAGAAGAAGCGCCGACGAAAAGCACAACTCCGAGGATCGCGCCGACAACGCCAGAGATAAGGCTCGGCATCATTCTCCCTCCGCGGAGTAGCTGCTACTCCCGTCGGCAAGTATGCCATAGACCCGGTGGGCAACCGAGGCCGTGATGACCACCCCCGCCGAGCCGAAAACAAGCAAGCTGGCCACCATCACCGCCACGTTGATCCGGTCCTCGCCCTGCCCAGCCGGGCCTACCTCGTAAAGGCTCAGATTCGGCCCGGAGAACAGCACCCGACCGGGCACCTCCAGTTGTTCTGTACTCGACCGTTTCGGGTTGATCGATTCGTGCACCACGACGAAACGGACCTGCTCGTTCTCGATCACCGACGTCAACCCCGATGGGGCCGCCAGAGCCTCCCGGATCCGAGCTGCCGTCCTGCTCTCGCCGCCGACCGTGCCGGCCTCAAGCACCAGCGCATCGTCGGTCAGGACGATGCCTGGGAAGTATCGAGGCGCTGGATCGAGCACCGCCCGATCGTCGTTGAAGTCGAATGCCCGGTAGAGGCCGAACGGCAACACCAGCACGCGGTCGTCGCCGACCTGCTCGGCCTCCAACGCCGCCCTGACCTGCTCCCAATCATCGGGATAACGCACCGGCTCGAGACGGCCNGAGCATCCCCAGGCCAGCGCGGGTAGCAACGCCAACGGGAGAATGACCAACGAAACGGCCCAGAACCACTGATGACCACGATCGCGAACCAACCGCCCCGACAGCAGTCGATGAGCCAACTCCCCTGTTCCGTAGCTGATCGCGAGCACGAACGGCGCCAGCCACTTCTGGGAGTCGCGCAGCATCCCACCACCGGGAACCTCGGAGACGATCGTGGTGAAGAACTCTGCTCCCCAGGCTGTAGCCGGCGCGATCGCCAGCAGGAGCCCCACCGCCCCGGCCGCCGTCAGCGAACCGGTGATCGGCTTCCGGCGAGCTAGCCAGAGCCCTGCGATTCCGGCCAGTGTCACGGCCAAGGCGATCAGCGCGATCAGCAGATTGTCACGNTCCTGGGGGACGGCGTTCTCCTTCCAGATGCCACCGAAGGACAACAGCGACCCGAGCACGCCCAGTGGGGTGTCCGCACGGGCCGCGAACGCCTCGACACCGAAGGGGTCGGCCGGCAGTTGATCGGCGGTCGCGGCGATGCCGGGGAGAATCCAGGGCAGGTTCAAGGCAATGCCGATCGCCAGCACCGAAGATGCCGTCCGCGCAGGCTTTGAATTGGCACGCCGACCGCCGCTGCCGAGCACCACCGCGAGCCACCCCTGTGGCGATCACCCCNNGCCGGTCGGGCTGGTCCAAGCAGCGACAGCCATCGGCAGCACGAGCCCGGCGTATCCCCACCACGACTTGCTGAGAAGACGCGCAGCCGCGACCACCACCCAGGGCAGGGCCGCGTACCCACACAACAGCGCCCAGTGGCCGATCGCCAAGCGCTCGTACACGTACGGGTTCCACACATAGACGGTGCCCGCAGCTAGCTTCGGCAACGGGCTGGTCCCCGGCGCCAGCTTGGCCGCTCCGAGCCCGGCCAACGCCACGATTGCCAGCAGGACGGCTTTCTGGACGAGGTCACCGGGCAAGACCTGGGTCGCGAACCAGGTCAGCGCATCGCTGGGCACCGCGCGAGGAACGGACCCGTCCAGCCCGAGCCAGGTCGGCTTCCACGGCTGCTGCGGAACGAACACCATGTCACTGAGCAACCCGAATCCGCGGCCGAGCAGCAGCGGACCCACGATGACCAGCGCAAGTAGGGCCATCCACGCTGTAGTGAGAGCACCGGTGGCACGACTGGTGGTTGACGACGTCATGGCGACAAAGGCTCCGCGACACCCACGGTCAGATCTGCGACGCAGACGGTGGCACCTGGCTGAGTGAGCCCGATCTGCACGCTGTCGAAGCCACCCAGATGCACCACTACGTCGACCGCGTTCAAGCCCTGGTTGATCGGGACCACGGTGCGGTGGCCGAGCACGTCGACGTAGGCCAGCGCAGTTCCGCTGGTGTAGTAGCCGATCCGCAGGATGTGATCGCCAGGCCCGACTGCGCTGGTCAAAGCGATCGTCCGGGTGCTTTCGGTGACCGGGTACCCGCACTTGGGGTCGTCCGAAGGTTGCATCGACACCGTATCGGTCAGCCGTACCGGCGCCGGCACACCGTCGTAACCCACAGCGCGCAGTTTCTGACTGGGCAAGTCGAAAACCGGCTGCTCTGGGACCAGCCCGACCACCGTCGAAACCCGCGCTTCGACCCCGAACAGCCCGCTCATGACCCCNTCGGGCGTCGGCCCGTCCAAGAGCACGACCTGATCATCGGCCAGACCCTGCCGCACATTGTCGACGTAGGCGCGATCGTCACTGTTGCGTAGCTCTGGATACACCTGCCAATACGTGTAGGCGGTCGAGCCGAGCAGGGCCACGCACAGCACCACGGCCAGCACCGGGTCGAGGGCGAAGCGAGCCCGGCCGAAAGTGAGTACGCGCCCTTCGACCGGTGAGCCGGCCATCGGCCAAACCGCGGCCAGCAGCACCACGAACCCCGGCACCACCGCAGCCGCCGAGCGCGGCACAGCGCCGATGATCCCGACCGTTGTTCCCCGCTGGTGAACAGCAAGAGGACTGCGGTGGCGGCGATGAGCAAAACCAGGGGTGCCAGGCCCCACCAAACCCGCCGGNCCGCCGCCTTGGATCAGCAATCCCAGACCGAGCAGCGCCACGATGGCCGCCAGCGCACCGGTCCAGTACGGCGTGGTCTCGACCAGGCTCAGCGGCTGCTGGGCGACCCAGGGACCGCCGACGAGCCCGGGGCCGAGTTGCCGCAAGAACGTGCCGATAGCCTCACCGGCGGCATCCCCGCTCGGTGGTGCTGTGAGCGATACCGCCGAAGCCCTCCAGAAGAGAACGGCGTATCCGGCCACGATCAGGGCCGACCCGATCCACAACGGACGCCGGCGGCTCAGCACCCGCCGCATCCGGGACCGCCGGCCCTCCACCTCGCTCAGACAGCAACACACCCCGAGCCAGACGATCGGGAAGAGCACCAGGCGAGTGTCGAAACCGATGCCGATGGCGAGTGCGGCCAGGGCCACCGGGGTCCCGAACCGCCAGTCGTCCTGTACTTGTCGTAACAACGCCCAGATCGAGGTCAGCGCCGCCAAGGTGGCGGAAAGATAGAGCCACGACAACGTCCATTGCTGAGTGGTCCACAACGTCAAGGGGGTCAAGCAGAAGATCACCAGCAACGGCAGGCGCGCCCACCTGTCGCCGAGCAATCGGCTGATCACCTGCCAGCAGACGACAGCGCTCACGACTTGAAGAGTCAGGCTCACCCAGGCCGTCAGGGTCCAGTTCATCGGCGCGAGACGGACCTCGAACCAGGTGAACAGGTTGCCCAACGGCGACAGCTGGCCCGCGAAAGGCGCTCCCAACAGCTCACTTCCGATGCCGAGCCGATCGGCGCGGGTCATCACCAGGAAGTCGTCCTGGGTGAAGAAGCCGTCCAGGAGCAGGACAGCACGCCACAAGAACGCTCCAGCGATAACGATCACCGCCAGCGCGCCGGGCGTCGAGCGCCAAGCCGCGAGCCCTGGTCGGGAGTTTGTCACCGGCGGCCCTCCTCGACGCGATCCACCAGAGCCATGGACAACAGACCCACCCCGATTGCGGCAAGTACGTCGGCGACGACGAACACCTGCTTGGTGGAATCCAGGTGTGTCCACACGGACGCGACCAACCCTGCCGCCAGCAATGCGCCGAAGCCAAGCCAAGCGCGCATCCTGGCGCGTCGCTGCAATCCCAGACCGGCAATCACTCCGACCATGAGCGCCGGACCGCCGATGAGGTAGGCCAACGCAATCAAGCCGAGTTGGAGCACCGGGCCCCTACCTGCGGAACGAGAGGCGCCGTGGCCTTGTNNCACGGCCACGGCGGCTTGGCCACTGACCCGACCATGACGCAGATCCAGCACCCAGCCCAGGCCCGCAAGCAACGTCAACAAACCAGCGGCAATCGCACCGATCATCAGAGCCAGCCGGTAGCCCTGATCAGGAGTGAAGGTGATCGTGACCGTTCCGCCCGGCCCAGCGGGGAGAAGATAGCCCTGTTGCCAGCCGTCGATCCGGATCGGCGTGAGCTCCTCACCGTCGAGGACCGCCAGCCAACCCGCGTTGACGTTCTCGGGGACGCGCAGCAAGGCCCGCGATCCCGGTCCCACCTCGACCGTGCGCCGAACAGCGGTCCACTCACCGATATCCGTCGTCCGAGCCGAACCGATCTCGCTGTTGTCGGGCCGGATGATCGTCGGGGTAAGAGTCAAGCCGGTCACCGCAAAACGGTCGGTGGACTGGGTGACCAGCTCGTGGGTTCCTGTCTCCAACCGGATAGTCCCGCGCCCGCAGGGCTCCAACCGCAATGGCGTGCCNCCGGTGACCTCACTGACCGATCCGGTGACACGGGTCCTGATCAAGCGCCCGTCGATGCGCAGCTCGGGACCGAAACCACAAACGGCGCCGGTGCGGGTATCCGGTCTGGGCGAGTACGTCTGGGAGCCGGCGCCACGAAGGATGACCTCGCCGATGCCGAGCGGGCGCACCGCTTCGATCGGCTCTGGTATGCCCGCTGGACGTTCCGCTGTAGATGCGAGGCGCTCGATCGGGAACCGGATGGTCAGCTGTCGCGCTGTCAGCGGTTCGAAGCTCGCGATGCTCCCGGCTCTCAGCTCGACCACGCGCACGTGGTTTCCGGAGCGGATGATCGCGGTAGTGGCGTGGTTGGAAGGCGAGAGTGCATCAACGACCTGGATGCCGCTGACGGTCTGCGCGGTGGAGAAGGTGTAGGTGAGTTCGGGATTGGGATCACCCCGCGCGGACAGCCAGGGAGTGACGGGATCGTCGTCGAACGCGTACTGCCCGGCCACTGCAGGGTCCTGGGCCAGCACCGAAGACGCGACCACGGATGCGGACCCGTCGATCGGTGCCAGCAACTCGGCGGCACCTCTGGTCTGCCGGGCGACGACCTGCCCGGAGATCTCCCAGGTGCCGCCGGTGTCCAGGGCGAACGATCGGGCGAGTCGGTTCTCCTCCTCCGAGACACGGGCACTGTCGGCGTCGCAGCTCGGCCCGAAGGCCGTGGCTACACAGCCGCGGCGGTTCGGTCGCGCTCGGAAGACGAATGCCGTGTTGTCGCCGGCTCCCACCGAGGGCACGTCGAGTACCCGGTCGGGTGAGACCCCGGGAATGTTGATCTCGCGGATGGCGACCACGCCGTGGCTGGGGTCTCCGGCGACCCGGGTGACGGTGAACCGCAGGCTGGAAAGCGATCTGCCCGAGAAGGTGACGGTGGCACGGCCCGTTGCCGGATCGATGACGGCGACTTGTGACTCCCCGCCGGCGTCGACGCGGATCCGCCGTGCCGGGGTCGCGGTGAACCTGTCCACTGCGGCGATGACGGTGACCGTCGAGATCGGGATCGACTCATCGAGGTCGACTTGCAGCCATTGGCCTTGCGGACGCTCCAGCGAGGCTGATCGCCAATAGGTCTCCGGCACGCCGTCGAACGCGGAGTACGGGCCCATCTCCGGGCGGATCGGGCCGAGCACGTCCACATACCCGGCCGACGAGGACGCCGACAGCGCCGAGATGTGGGCGTACGAGGCGGCCACGCGTTCGGCTCCCTCCACGCCCGGATAGTCGGTCGCGGGACGCTCGGTGCGATATTTCTCATCGGCCGCCATGATCTGGCTGACCGAGTCGACCTGGCGCCCGAACTGCCGCTCGCGCCGCCGATACCCGTCGGCCACGATGTCAGGACTCTTGCCCTCCCCNGTTCTGGGCGATCTCCGGCCAGTTCTCCTCGGCCCAGTTCACCGTCGCCTCCCCGGTCCCAGCAGTCCCGCCTCCAACGCGGTCAGGACGTCCTCGGGGCCACCCTCGATGGTCTTCACCGAGTCCAATGCGACCGCGTCGACCAGATCTGCTGTCCGGTCGACGCGCAAGATGTCGATCTCGGGGGCAGTCCCTCGGTGNGAGAGGCCAAAACTAGCGACTCGGGTCAGACCTGGACTCCGGGAGAGCGCGAGGTCGACCCGCGCCGGTGTGGGGGCATCGGTGGCCAACAGGTCGAGGTCCCGCCGGACCAGGACGTAGCTGACACCGTTGCGGGCCAGGAAGTCAGCCAGGGCCGGGGAGCCCAGGCCGTCTTGGATCCGCTCCTCGATCGAGTCCATCGACCTGATCGTCTGCCCCGGTGTGAGCGGGATCTGGGTACGCGCGGTCCACGGGCTGCGGGCCAGCCCCTGAATGGGCTCATCGATCGTCCATCCCCAGGTTTGTTGGCCGAATCCCGCGCCCGGCAAGATGATCACCCGCCGGCCCTGAGCCCGATCGGCCAGATAATCGGCGGCCTGGAACCACGCGCCGGGCACAGCACCCCACCCGGGTTTGCGCAGGGTCCCCTGGATCAACGGCGCGGCGGAAGCGACCAGAAGTGTCACCAGGCCGACGACCACCAGCGCGTACCCGGCGCTGCGGGCGCGGGCCTGGCTCGGCACCCGAGCGCGGGCGACCACCAGCCCCACCGCGTGGGCGAAGCCGAGCGCGAGCGGCAACCGCACCAGCGGGTCGACCTTGTGAACGTTACGCAACGGCGAGAGCACGCCGTCGAGGAGCTGCTGCACAAAAGATGCGAGCGGACTGCCGACAGCGCCGGCGTGGGCGATCGTCAGCAACGCCATGCCCAGCAGAGCTGTGACGGCGAACGGGCCTCTGCCGGGCATGCCACGATGGAACAGACCCAGCAGGCTCACAGCGGCGACAGCTGCCGTCGCCAGGATGAGCAGCGGGCTGGTCGCCAGCTCGTAGGCACCCGGCCACCAGGGCTGTCCACCCACCCAGATGTAGGCGAGCCAGTGATCGGCGCCACGCACGACATTGCCCCAGCCCAGTGGGCGAGTGGTTGCCGCGGCGGTCTCGATGTAGTCCAGGAAGGGCGGGCTGTACTTGCCGAGCACCAGCAGTGGCAGCACCCACCACGAGGACGCGACCACCAGCGCCACCACCCACCAGGCGGCGAGCCGGCGACCGGCCCAGGTCCCCAGGCCGAAGGCCAGCACGATGATCGGCAACGGCAAGGCGGCGATGTTCTCGGCGGCGTTCACTCCACCGAAGAAAAGCAGGGCGACCCCGGAGAGGGATGCGCCGACCCACGGTCGATAGCGGCCTTGCTGCGCCCGGATCAACGGCAATACCACCCACGGCAGCACCGCGGTCGGGAGGATCTCCGCAGTCAGCACCCCGGACAGGCCGAGCAATCGGGGTGAGAACGCGAAGGCCAGGCCTGCCACCATCGGCAACCATTCGGATCGCCACCCCGCTGCGTCCCGNGTGTTAGCGCGGAACAGCCGGGTCGCTCCCTCGAAGGCGACGACGAGGATCAGACCTGACCACAGCCGCTGCAGAACCCAATCGGAGACTCCGACCTCCTGTCCGGCCAGGAAGAAGGCGCCCTGGGGNAAGAGATATCCGTAGGCCTGATTCTGCAGCTCACCGTAGGTCGCTTGCAGATTCCACAGATGCAGGGTGCGCTCGAGGAATCCACCCGGGTCGATCGACAGGTCGAACTTGGTGTCGAAGGTGACCTGGCCCCAGCGCTGGCTCACCGAACCGGACAGCAGCAGGACCCAGATGCCCACTCGCGTCCACACCGAACCACGAGTGAGGAAACCACGGGCCGAGGAGGCTGTCGGGGCTGTGGTGTCGACGGCCGTCACGAAACCGCCTCTCACCCAGTAGCCTGAGCTAGCCTATCGCAGCGCAAAGATCCCGCCAGCGGTCGAATCATCGAGGTCATAACGAGATGCCTGAGGACACTCCCGGCCAGGACCAGACCGGCTTCGAGGCCGCCTGGGAGGCCGCGCACGACGTCTCGGGGTGGCTCAAAGAGGGACAGGCCCGGATGTTGTACGACCATGCTTCAGCGCTGCCGGCCGGTTCCACGGTGCTGGAGATCGGAAGCCACCGGGGACGCTCCTCGATCGTGCTGGCCAAGGCCCTGGAGCAGAGCCAGGGTCGGCTGATCTGTGTCGATCCGTTCGTCGACGGCTCTCTGTTCGGTGGGTCGAAGACGCGCGAGGAGTTCGAGGCCAATATCGCTGCGGCCGCTGTCGAGGACCGCATCGAGCTGGTTGCCGACTACAGCACCCGGCTCCGGCCGAGTTGGACACGTGATATCGATCTGCTCTATATCGATGGCAAGCACGACTATTGGACGTTCACCGACGACTTGGGCTGGGCCGAGCACCTCCCCGATGGAGGAGCGATCCTGGTCCATGACGCGTTTTCGTCGATCGGGGTGACCCTGGGCGTCTTGGCCAAGATCTTGTCCTCCTCCCGGCTGCGCTATGTCGAGCGCTCGGACTCCATGGCGCTGTTCGTCAAAGCCACGCCTACCAGAACCGATCGGCTCCGTATCGTCGGTGAGTTGCCGTGGTGGATCCGCAATGTGGGGATCAAGGTCCTGCTCCGCCTCCGGCTGCGGCCGCTGGCCAGGTTGTTCGGCCACGATTCGGTATACGACCCGTACTGATATCGGATGTCGCCCCAGAGGTCGTCGAGATCAGCGGCCCGCGGCGATCTCCACGAACCGCTCGCTGACGCTGCTCAGCAACTGCCCGGCGTGCTCGGAGTCGAACTCGCTGGTACGGGTGCGCAGAGTGACCGTCGTAGTGAGCTCCGTGGTCGCCAAGCCGAAGGACAACGCCCAAGGGCCATTCAGCGACGGGAACATCGCCACCGATTCCACGGCAGTGCCCGCGATCACCCCGAGGTTACTCACTTGAGCGGTTGACCCGAGACGGCCGCGAAGCAACCGCGTGACCGCGGGACCGATCCCCCAGGCAGAGGTCTCGGGNAAGTCCGGCTCGGGATACAGCCGCTTCAAAGCGGCCTGTGTCTGCTCCAGATTCCACGAAGGGTCGACCGGATAGCGGAAGAACGCGGTCGCCCGGTCCGGCTCCGGCTGGGTGTCACGGCGAGATGCTCCCACCACCAGCAGCGGTGGCCGCGCCTTGACCGGCCGGGCGGATGCATCGGGCTGGGCGAAAACTTGAGCCACCGCCAGACAGAACGCGGCGGTCCCGCCAACTTGGGCGGGCAGCTCAGCGGTGAGCAACCTCTCTNNCAAGCCCGCCGAATCTGCCAAGCGAGTCGAACCGTGTAGACGGGGTGGTGGTCGGAGCAGCGCCTCGGTGACCCTGCGCGCGCTTGCTCGCCAAAACGGGGCCTCTGCGGCTTTACCCCCGATGCCGCGCGCCATCACCACCAGTCCCAGCTCGCCCAGACGGTTGGCGATCGCGAGTAGACCGAGGCCGTCGCAGACTCCGTGATGGGCGGCAACCATCAGCTGGGAGCCGTCGGTTGCGAGTCCGATCCGGACCAGCGGACCATCGCCGGCGTACGGCTCGGCAGCGAGTTCGACGCGAGCTTTCGCCCATTGCTCCGCCGGGACAACCCGCACCTGACCGGGCCGGCCCAGATGCGGGTAGTACACCGTCAACTCTCGTAACCTTTCGGCAACTCGGCTGGGATCCAGCGAGTGAGTCAACCGCAACTCGGCAGCGATGCCCCAAGTCGCATCGGGGTCCCCGTACAGGCCTACGACCTCCCGCGCCTGCCGGACGGCCGCACGGGACTCACCCGGCATGACGCCCCTTGACAGCGCTGCCGGCGCCCGAAGCAGGAGCCGACAGTGATCGGGAGCGCCGGTGGCTCCAGTCGATCGCAGGCTTCTCCACCCAGGCGTAGGAGGCCGCGCCGAGCGGGATGGTGATCGCCAACACCACCGCCAGTGCGACGACGAGCCCCAGCACGTCTGTCCGCACCGCGATGTCGCTGTACAGCACGACGATGACCGGCAAATGCCACAGATAGATGCCGTAGGACCAGCGGCCGGCTGCCAGCATCGGCCGAGAGGCCAACGCCTTGTTGATCCAAGCGGTGGCTGGGCCGAACACCGCGAAGACCAGGATCCCGACCGCCATCAGCAAGGCACTGGCCGAGCGGATCTCCTTCTCGACATAGGTCGCGGGCACGTACGCATCAGGCCCGCTCAACTCGGAGAGGTTCACCGCGAGCGCGATCCCGATCAGCACCGGCATCGCCCAGGTGTTGGACACCAGTTTGCGGAATCCGCGCAACGACACGACCCCGCTGCCGATCGCCTCCAGAGTCAGACACACCATCGCACCGGTTGCGAAGACGTGCAGGAACGCAGGTAGCCAGAACGTGTAGGTGTAGTGCAGGTAGAGGTTGTTGGCGTCTATCCAGAACTGCCAGCCATAGGCGATCGGATAGCTGAGGCTGAGCAGGCCCATCGTTATCCAGTAGGCCTGCTTGGGGGTGCGGCCTCGCGTCAGCACGACCGGGATCAGGGCCAGCAGCGGCAGCGCCAGGTACCAACTCAGCTCGGTGCCCAAACTCCAGGTCTGCTCCAAGCCGGGCCGTAACCCGTCGGAGGCGAAGATGCCGGTGAGNGAGATGGCGCGCAGCCAACCGTCGGGGCCGTTCGGCGCCGACGGCGGGTACAGCATCAGCACGATGAAGAAGACCGCGAGATAAGCCGGGTAGATCCGCGCGATACGCCGGATCGCGAAGACTCGATAGCTCGGCCGAGATCCTTGTCGCAGCGTCCACAGCGCCCAAGGCCGGTAGAGCAGGAACCCCGACAGCACGAACAGGCTGATCGGACCGAACCCTTGNATTCCCAGCCAGAGGAAGTCGGTGCGACCCGAGGTGTGGATCAAGACCACTGCCAGAGCCGCGAACCCGCGCATGCCCGTCAGCACCGCAAAGTGGGCGGACCTGTTGAGGGCCGTAGCAGACGGCGGTCCTGCCACCGCTGCCTCGGGTGACGTGGCAGCCATCGAGGTATTACAGCATGGGATCGCCCACCCAGGCAGACTACCGCCATGGCATCGCCTCCCGAGCGCGTCCCCGCCCAAAGCCGGGGCACCGGCCTGGCTACCGCGGGCTCACTGACCGCGGGCGGCATGATGACCATGAACTTGCTGGCCTATGCCTTCACTCTGCTCGCCTCCCATGCGCTCGGACCTGAGCACTTCGGTGCAGTCAGCGCGTTCCTCGGCATCCTTCTGGTGGCCAATGTCGGCGCCTTGGCTCTGCAAGCGACTGCGGCCCGAAGGATCGCCACCACCTCGGGCCACGATCGGTCGCAGACTCGAGACGAGGTCGCCCGCGACGTCGTGGTCAGTACCCTTCGCGTGGCAGCCGGCCTGGGCACAGTGATGGTCCTGCTCGTACCCGTCTTCACTCTCGCCCTGCACGTCTCCTGGGTGGCTTGCGCCCTGATGGCTCTGACAGTCGGCCCTCTCACGATGATCGGCGGCTATCTGGGCATCCTCCAAGGCGCCGAGCGCTGGCGGTTGTTGGCCCTCACCTATGTATGCATCGGGGTCGGCCGGGCGATCTTCGGCATCGGCGGCATTCTGATCAACCCCACCGCGACCGGCGCAATGGCCGGCGTCCTCCTCGGCGCCCTGCTCCCGGCTCTCGTGGGTTGGTGGAGCTGCCGTCACGTTTCCCGCGCGTCCGGTAGCCGGGAAACACCGGTGGCGCACAAGAGTGTGTTGCGCGAGGTCTGGCTCAACGGACACAACCTGCTTGCGTTCTTCGTCCTGTCCAATCTGGACGTGATCATCGCCCGCAACCAGTTCGATCATCGCACCGCCGGCATCTACGCCGCCGGCTCGATCTTGACCAAGACCTGCCTGTTCCTTCCCCAGTTCGTGATCATTGCGGCATTCCCGAAGATGGCCCAGGATCACGCGGTCGACCACAACGATCGGTCATGGCTCAAGCCGCTCACGTTGGTCGCCGCGCTCGGCCTGTGCGCGGTCCTGGGTTGTCTGGCGTTCCCCGATCTCGCAGTTGCCTTCGTAGGCGGCGGCGAATACAGCGAACTGGCGGAGTATGCCTGGCTGTTCACCCTCGCCGGGACCGCCTTGGCCGTCTTGCAGATGGCCGTCTACCGGCAGATATCCCGGCAGGTCCAGGTAGCGATCTATCTCTGGTCCGCCGTGGTGGCACTAGCTGTGGCAGGGGTGCTCCTGGCCGACGGCAACCGTCAGTTGGTCATCATGGTCCTCGCCGCCATCGCGCTGGCCGGCATACCTGTCGTCCTTGCTCGGCCCGGCGGGCGTAAGGGCTAGTCGCCGGCGCTGGTCAACGGGCTAGTGAGCTGCTGCATACCAACTCAGCCCCACACCGATACCTACATCGAGTGGAACCGTCAGGTTTGCCGCTGCGGCCATCTCCCGGCGTACCAGCTGCTCCAAGGCCTCCAGTTCACCGGTGGCGACCTCGAAGACCAGCTCGTCGTGAACCTGGAGCAGCATCCTCGAAGCGAGTCCGTCGGCGGCGATGGCCCGATCCACCTTCAGCATCGCGACCTTGATGATATCGGCCGCCGAGCCTTGGATCGGCGCGTTGAGCGCCATCCGTTCGGCCATCTCCCGGCGCTGGCGATTGTCGCTGGTCAGGTCCGGCAGGTAGCGACGACGACCCAGGATCGTCTCGGTGAACCCGCTGCGACGAGCCTCGTCGACGATCCCGGCCAGATAGTCGCGGACCCCGCCGAAGGTCTGAAAGTACTCCTCCATCAGCCCGCGCGCCTCAGCCGGCTCGATGCCGAGTTGCTGGGAGAGTCCGTACGCCGACAGCCCGTAGGCCAGGCCGTAGTTCATCGCCTTGATCTTCGCCCGCATCTCGCCGGTCACTTCGTCGGCCGCAACACCGAACACTCGTGAGGCAGTGACCGAGTGGAAGTCCATGCCTGAGCGGAACGCCTCGATCAGGCCAACATCTGCCGACAAGTGGGCCATGATCCGCATCTCGATCTGGCTGTAGTCGGCGGTCATCAGCGTCTGGTAGCCGCTGCCCACCACGAACGCCTCACGGATCGTACGACCGGCCTCGGTGCGGACGGGAATGTTCTGCAAGTTCGGCTCGGTCGAGGAAAGCCGCCCGGTGGCGGCGATCAGCTGATTGAAGGTGGTGTGGATGCGGCCGTCGGGCTGCACGGTCTTCAACAGACCCTCGACGGTCTGACGCAACCGGATCTTGTCGCGATGCTCCAGCAAGGCCGCCAGGAACGGGTGTTCGGTCTTGACGAACAACCCTTGCAGCGCATCGGCATCGGTGGTGTACCCGGTCTTGGTGCGCTTGGTCTTGGGCATGTCCAGTTCGTCGAACAGCACTACCTGCAGCTGCTTGGGTGAGCCGAGGTTGATCTCCTTACCGATCGCGTCGTACGCCTCCTGCGCGGCCCTCTTGACCGCGTCCCCGAACTGGGATTCCAGGCTTTCGAGCCGGTCGGAGTCGACAGCCACCCCGACCTGTTCGAGCTTGGCCAGCAGACCGACCAGCGGAAGCTCGACCTCGCTGAGCAGCGCTGTGCCTCCTCGCTGCTCGAGCTCCTCCTCGAGCGCGGCAGCGAGATCGAGAGCGGCGCGGGCCTGCAGCATGGGCGTCTCGCCGGTGGAGCTGTCCCCCACTCCATCCAGGCTGAGTTGATCGGCATCGTCGGAGGCGCTGCGTAACTCGCGTTTGAGGTAGCGCAGGGTCAGATCCGTCAGGTCGTAGGAACGCTGGTCGGGACGGGCCAGATAAGCCGAGAGCGCCGTATCGGCGGCCGGCCCGGCGAGCCTCCAGCCACGCGCCGCCAACGCCAGGATGGGGCCTTTGGAGTCGTGCAGCACCTTCGGGTACTGGTCATCGGCAAGCCAGGCCGCCCATCTGTCTTCGTCATTGAGATCGAGCTGCTCGACCTCGAAATAACAGGCCTCCTGCTCGGTGGCCAGCGCGACCGCGTACACCTCGCCGGTGCCTGCTCCCCAGCGTCCCTGGACCTGGAGGCCGACCCGCTGGCCGTCCTGAGCGTGCTGCTCCAGCCAATCTGCCAGCTCGCCGGAGCCGAGTTGGCCTCCGACCAGCTCGAAGCCGGATTCGTCGACCTCCTCCTCGACCGAGAGGTACTCGAAAAGCCGGTCGCGCAGGACCCGGAACTCCAAACCGTCGAAGATCTTGTGGATCTCGGCCCGATCCCAGGGCTGCAGCGCCAGGTCGGTCGGCGCCACCTCCAACGCCAGATCGCGAACCAGCGCATTGAGGTGCCGGTTGCGGATCACATTGCCCAGATGAGCACGCAGGTTGTCGCCTGCCTTGCCGGTGATCTGGTCGGCGCAGGTGATCACGTTGTCCAGGCCGTCGTAGGTGCTGATCCACTTGGCGGCCGTCTTGGGACCCACACCGGGCACACCGGGGAGGTTGTCGGAGTCCTCCCCGACCAGGGCTGCCAGCTCCGGGTAGCGGGCCGGGGGCACGCCGTACTTGGCCTCGACCGCCTCCGGTGTCATCCGGGCGAGATCCGAGACACCGCGCATCGGGTAGAGCACGGTGGACTGCTCACTGACCAACTGCAGCGAATCGCGATCGCCGGTGAGGATGAGCACCTCGAATCCCTCACGCACCGCCTCGGTGACCAAGGTGGCGATGATGTCGTCGGCCTCGTACCCCGCCAGCTCCAGGTGGGTGATCCGCAGCGCATCGAGGACTTCCTGGATCAGCGACAGCTGGCCTGCGAACTCTTCCGGTGTCTTGTTGCGCTTGGCTTTGTACTCGCTGTATTCGGCCAGCCGAAAGGTCTCCCGCGACTTGTCGAATGCGACTGCGATATGAGTGGGCTCCTCGTCGCGCAACACGTTGATCAACATCGAGGTGAACCCGTACACCGCATTGGTCGGTTGCCCGGTCGTGGTCGAGAAGTTCTCCACCGGGAGCGCGAAGAACGCACGGTAAGCCAGCGAGTGCCCGTCGAGCAAGAGGAGTTTCGGCTTCACGAGGAACGACTCTAACGACTACTGCCCGCTGAGCCGTCGCTGCCGGCGGCGCTGGGCCAGCACGGACCCGGCCAGCCTGGAGGACCGGCGCCCAGTACGCGCATAAACCGGCGGCTCCACCGGGAAGGACGTGGCGCGGAGCAAGGAGACCGGAGCGGCCCGCACGGTAGCGACGGCTGCAAACCCGAGCCGGGCGAAGTACCGGTTGGCGTCGCGATCGCCTGCACCGGCCAGCGCCATCACCGTGGCCGCGCCGCATTCCTCTGCCCAGGTGACAGCCGCATCGACGAGGGCACGACCCGCACCCAGGCGGACCGAACCGGGACGCACGTACAGGTAGCTGATCGTGACCGAGTCCTCCCCAGGAACGGGCCCACGGTTGCCCGGCTCAGGAAAGCGGCGGCGACCACCTCACCGTCGAGTTCGGCGACGATCAGCCGCTGATGGCTCGCCTGCTCGGCGCTCTCGATAATGCCGGCAAGTTCGGTTGCCGAACTCGCGGCGGCACGGTCCTGCGCGCGGGAGGAGCGGTAGCCCCAGATCTCGGCGATCGCTACGGAATCATCGATGCGCGAGTCTCGAACAAACATTGGAGAGCGGGTCAAAGCAGCCTCTGGCTCATCGGGTGCTCAGTCGTTGCCGACGCCATGCTCAACAACTCCCTCGGCCACCTCACGCATCGACTTGCGCAAATCCATAGCGGTTTTCTGGATCCAGCGGAAAGCCTCCTGCTCGCTGAGGTCGAGCTGCTGCTGGAGCAGCCCCTTGGCTCGATCGACCTGTTTGCGGGTCTCCAGCCGCTCGGTGAGATCTGCCACCTCGGCCTCGAGCTGCTGCAGCTCTCCGAAGCGGAACACGGCCATCTCGATCGCCGGCAACAGGTCGGACTTGGTGAACGGCTTGACCAAGTACGCCATGGCACCTGCGTCACGCGCCCGCTCCACCAGCTCGCGCTGACTGAACGCTGTCAGGATCACCACCGGCGCGATGCGCTGCTCAGCGATGCGCTGGGCCGCTGCAATACCGTCGAGCTTGGGCATCTTCACGTCCAGGACGACCAGATCGGGGCGATGCTGCTGCGCCAGGGCCACCGCTGCCTCGCCGTCGGCAGCCTGCCCAACGACGTCGTACCCCTCTTCGGCCAGCATCTCGGCGAGGTCGAGCCGAATCAGCGCCTCGTCCTCGGCGATCACCACGCGCCGGGCGGAAACTCCCGGGTTCGAGGTCGGCACATCCACCCCTGACCTTAAACGACACCGCCAAGTCGGTGGACCAGGCTCCCGTGAGATAGCCCGATTCCCCTCCGAACCCCGGGGTCGGTTACCGTGGTCGCTGCACCTGGCCGGGTTGGCGGAACGGCATACGCGATGAGCTCAAACCTCATTGCCCGAAAGGGCTTGTGGGTTCGAATCCCACACCCGGCACATTTTGTGAGGTCATACCTCGCGAGCGGTTAGCACCAGCGGGCCGTCGGCAGTGATCGCCACGGTGTGCTCGCTGTGGGCGCCGCGACTGCCATCGGCACTGCGCAGCGTCCAGCCATCGGGGTCGGTGTAGATCTCGTCGGTGGTCTGCAGCAACCAGGGCTCGATCGCGATCACCAAGCCGGGCTCCAGCCGTAGCCCTCGTCCGGGACGGCCGTCGTTGGGGACATGGGGNTCCTCGTGCATGGTGCGCCCCACACCATGGCCGCCGAACTGGAGGTTCACTGCATAGCCCCGCGCCCGGGCGGTTCGGCCGATGGCAGCGGAGATGTCACCAAGCCGGTTACCCGGCCGAGCCACTGAGATAGCGGCAGCAAGCGCCTGTTCCGTCGTCTCGATCAAGGCGAGATCGGCCGGGTCGGGCGTGCCGACCACGAAGCTGAGCGCGGAGTCGGCCACCAACCCGTCGACGCTGACCGCGAAGTCCAGGCTCACCAGGTCTCCGTCGCGGAGCCGATAGTCGTACGGCAATCCGTGCAGCACCGCATCGTTGACCGAGGTGCAGATCACCTTGCCGAACGGGGAGGCCCCGAACGATGGGTGGTAGTCGACGTAGCAGCTGGTGGCGCCGCGCTCGCGGATCATCTCGGCGGCCACCGCATCGATCTCGAGCAGGTTGGTCCCCACGTCGACGGTGTCCCGCAATCTCGACAGCACCTGGGCGACGAATGCCCCGGCCGGCCGGAACCGCTCGACCTCTGTGGGCGTGAAGATCTCGATCATCGCAACCGCCTATAGGCAGGGGCGACCTCGTTGATCGCGTCACCCATCCGGTGGATGCGTAGAGCGTTGGTGGAACCAGGGATCCCGGGAGGGCTTCCCGCGATGATCACCACCAGGTCTCCTTGCCTGACCCGGCCGGCCCTGAGCAGCGCCTCGTCGACCTGGCGGACCATCTCGTCGGTGTGCTCGACGTCGGCCGCGATGAAGGTCTCCACGCCCCAGGAGATCGACAATTGCGATCGCACGACGGGGTCAGGGGTGAAGGCCAGGATCGGGATGGCCGAGCGGTAGCGCGCCAGCCGTCTGGCCGAGTCACCGCTGGCAGTGAAGGCAACCAGGTACTTGGCTCCCACCCGCTCGGCGACCTCGGCAGCGGCCTTGGCAATCACACCGCCTTTGGTCTTGGGTTGCCAGTCGATCGCCGCCATCCCGGTCAGCGCATGGTCCTCGGTCGATGCGACGATGCGCCCCATCGTCTCGACGGTCGCGATCGGGTACTCCCCNACGCTGGTCTCGGCCGACAGCATCACCGCATCGGCGCCGTCGAGTACGGCGTTGGCGACGTCGGAGGCCTCGGCGCGGGTCGGGCGCGGGGCATGGATCATCGACTCCAGCATCTGGGTTGCCACGATCACGGGCTTGGCGTTGCGACGGGCTTTGTCGATCACTCGCTTCTGCAGGAAGGGCACGTCCTCCAACGGGCATTCGACGCCAAGGTCGCCGCGGGCGACCATGAACGCATCGAATGCCTTGACCACCTCATCGAGGTTCTCGATCGCCTGCGGCTTCTCGATCTTGGCGATCACCGGGACTCGCCTGCCCTCCTCGTTCATGATTCGGCGCACATCCTCGACATCGGCGGCGCTACGGACGAACGACAGCGCGATCATATCGACGCCGAGTTCGAGCGCGAACCGTAGATCGTCGATGTCCTTGACCGACAGCGCCGGCACCGACACGGTCACACCAGGGAGGTTGATCCCCTTGTGGTCGCTGACGGTCCCACCTACCAGCACCGTGCAGACCACATCGGTGCCGGTGACTTCGTGTGCCTGGAGGACGACGTTGCCGTCGTCGATCAGGATCCGCTCACCGGGTTTCACATCGCCTGCCAGACCCGGATAGGTAGTGGAGCAGGTCGAGACGTCGCCCGATACCTGCCGGGTGGTGATCGTGAAGGTGGCGCCCTCGGCCAACTCGACCGGCCCCGTCGCGAAGGTCCCCAACCTGATCTTGGGGCCTTGCAGGTCCGCGAGGATTCCGACCCCTCGACCTGAGGAGAACGCTGCTTCGCGCACCATCTGGTAGGTCCGCTCGTGGTCGGCGTGGGTGCCGTGGCTCATGTTGAGCCGGGCACAGTCCATCCCGGCGTCCACGAGCGCGCGAACACCGGCCGGCGTCGCGGTGGCGGGTCCCAGCGTGCAAACGATTTTGGCTCTGCGCACGACCTCGAACCTATCACTTGGATCGTTCCAAGATTCGCTGTTCCGAGCCGGGTCGCGTCTCAGAACACCTGCTTCAAACCACCAGCTGGCGCTCGGTCGGCAAGATCGGCGCCGGCAGCGTCGTTCCGCCGGTGAGGAACTTGTCGACTGCTGCAGCGCAAGAGCGGCCCTCCGCGATCGCCCACACGATCAGCGACTGCCCGCGACCGGCGTCACCTGCCACGAAGACGTTGTCGACGCTGGTGGCATAGTCGCGATCACGGGCGACGTTGCCGCGCTCGTCGAGTTCGACCTCGAGTTGCTCGACCAGCCCGGGCTGCTCGACCCCGACGAAGCCCATTGCGAACAGCACCAACTCTGCCGGGATCTCCTGCTCGGTGCCGGGGACCTCGGCGAAGCTCGCATCGACCTCGACGATCCGAAGTGCGCGGACGTTGCCGTGCTCGTCGCCCAGGAACTCCTTGGTGGAGGCCGAGTACACCCGGTCTCCACCCTCCTCGTGTGCTGAGGAGACCCGGAACAGCATCGGGTACGTGGGCCACGGCTGACTCTCGGGCCGCTCCTGGCCCGGACGCGCCATGATCTCCAGCTGGGTGACCGAGGCAGCCCCCTGCCGCAGTGAGGTGCCCAAGCAGTCTGCGCCGGTGTCTCCGCCGCCGATGATCACCACGTTCTTGCCGGTGGCCAGGATCTGGCCCTGGACATCTTCGCCAATGGCGACCCGGTTGGCCTGCGGCAGGAACTCCATGGCTTGATGGATCCCGCCGAGCTCACGACCACCGATGGGCAGGTCGCGGGCAGCACCGGCGCCGATCGTCAAGACCACCGCATCGAAGCGATCGACCAACTCCGGGCCGGTGACATCGACGCCCACATGGACGCCGGTGCGGAACACGGTTCCCTCACGCTCCATCTGCCCGAGCCGTCGATCCAGGAACTTCTTCTCCATCTTGAACTCGGGGATGCCGTAGCGCATCAGGCCGCCGACCCGGTCGGAGCGCTCGTAGACAGCAACCGTATGCCCGGCCCGGGTCAGCTGCTGGGCGGTGGCCAGACCGGCAGGACCCGACCCGATGACCGCCACGGTCTTGCCTGACAACCACTCCGGCGCCTGCGGGCGCACCAGACCGGACTCCCAACCCTTGTCGATGATCGAAACCTCGACGTTCTTGATCGTCACCGAGTCCTGATTGATCCCCAGCACGCACGCTGTCTCGCACGGTGCGGGACAGAGCCGGCCGGTGAATTCCGGGAAGTTGTTGGTCGCATGCAGCCGCTCCAAGGCGGCCTCCCAGTCATCTCGCCAGACCAGATCGTTCCACTCGGGGATGAGGTTGCCCAAGGGGCAGCCCTGGTGGCAGAACGGGATGCCGCAGTCCATGCACCGGCTCGCCTGGGTGGTGATGATCGGCAACAACGCCTTGCCGGCACCGCCGGGATAGACCTCGTTCCAGTCACGAAGGCGCTCGGGCACCGGGCGCCGGAAAGCGACCTCACGGCCATGTTGCAGGAAACCACGTGGGTCAGCCATGCAGCACCTCCATAATNCGAGCAGCAGCCTCTTCCTCGGACAACCCTTCCTCCAAAGCTTCCTCGCGAGCTTCCAGCACCCGCTTGTAGTCGCTCGGCATCACTTCGGTAAACCTCGCCACCGACGCCGGCCAGTCAGCAAGGAGCTGCTCAGCAACCTCGGATCCGGTCTCCTCCAGATGCCGGCGCACCAGCCCNTCCAGTTCCTCGGCAGCCTTGCCCTGCACCGGACTCAGGTCGACCAGCTCGGCGTTGACCCGACCTGGCATCAGGTCGAGCACGAAGGCGTATCCACCCGACATCCCGGCCGCGAAGTTGCGTCCGGTCGGGCCGAGAACGACGACCCGGCCACCTGTCATGTACTCGCAACCGTGGTCACCGACGCCCTCGACGACAGCCGTGGCCCCTGAGTTACGCACGCAGAACCGTTCGCCGACTTGACCACGCAGGAAGATCTCACCCGAGGTGGCGCCGTATCCGATGGTGTTGCCGGCAATGATCTGCTCCGCGGCGACAAAACCCGCGGCCCGGTCGGGACGGACCACGATCCGGCCACCCGACAAACCCTTGCCGACATAGTCGTTGGCATCTCCCTCCAGGCGAAGCGTGACACCGGGCGGGAGGAACGCGCCGAACGATTGCCCGGCTGAGCCGGTCAGCGTGAAGTCGATCGTGCCCTCAGGCAGTCCCTGGCCTCGATAGCGCTTGGTGACCTCGTGACCCAGCATGGTCCCGACGGTGCGGTTGACGTTGCGGACCGCAACCTGGGCGCGGACCGGCTCGCCGGCTTCCAGTGCATCGGCAGCCAAGGCGATCAACTCGACATCCAGGGCCTTGTCCAGCCCATGGTCCTGTGTCGCGACGTTGCGAAGCGGCGTGCCCTCGGGCAGATCCGGCACATGCAGGATTGGTGTCAGGTCCAACCCGGCGGCCTTCCAGTGGTCGACGGCCCGCTCCACATCGAGCGCCTCGGCATGACCGATCGCCTCTTCCAGGCTGCGGAACCCGAGCATCGCCAGATGCTCGCGCACCTCTTGGCCGATGAACTCGAAGAAGTTGACCACGAACTCAGGCTTGCCGGAGAACCGCTCTCGCAGCACCGGGTTCTGGGTCGCGACCCCCACCGGGCAGGTGTCGAGATGACAGACCCGCATCATGATGCAACCGGAGACGACCAGCGGCGCGGTAGCGAAACCGAACTCCTCAGCACCCAGCAGCGCCGCGATCACCACGTCACGCCCGGTCTTGAGTTGCCCATCGGCCTGGACCACGATCCGGTCACGCAAGCCGTTGAGCAGCAGGGTCTGCTGGGTCTCGGCCAGGCCGAGCTCCCACGGACCGCCCGCGTGCTTCAGCGAAGTCAGCGGTGAAGCGCCGGTGCCTCCGTCATGACCGGAGATAAGCACGACATCGGCGTGGGCCTTGGAGACTCCCGCAGCGACCGTGCCGACGCCGACCTCGGCCACCAGCTTGACGTGCACTCGCGCCGAAGGGTTCGCGTTCTTCAGGTCATGGATCAGCTGGGCGAGATCCTCGATGGAGTAGATGTCGTGGTGCGGCGGCGGTGAGATGAGCCCGACACCCGGAGTGCTGTGCCGGGTCTTGGCCACCCACGGGTACACCTTGTGGCCGGGGAGCTGGCCGCCCTCGCCCGGCTTGGCGCCCTGGGCCATCTTGATCTGAATATCGTCGGAGTTGGTGAGGTACTCCGAGGTGACCCCGAAACGCCCGGAAGCGACCTGCTTGATCGCCGAGCGACGCCGGGGNTCGTACAGGCGCTCGGGGTCCTCACCACCCTCGCCCGTGTTGGACTTGGCACCCAGCTGGTTCATCGCGATCGCGAGGGTCTGGTGTGCCTCCCCNGAGATCGAGCCATAGGACATCGCGCCGGTGGAGAACCTCTTGACGATGGCTGAGACCGGCTCGACCTCCTCGATCGGGATCGGTTGGCGGTCCAACAGGGCCGGGTCCTTGAACCTGAACAGCCCNCGCAGCGTCATCAGCCGCTCGGACTGCTCGTCCACCCGGGTCGTGTACTGCTTGAAGATGTCGTAGCGGCCCGACCGGGTCGAGTGCTGGAGCCGAAAAACCGTCTCGGGGTCGAACAGGTGCGGTTCGCCCTCACGGCGCCACTGGTACTCACCACCGATCTCCAACGAACGGTGCGCGGGAGGTAACCCGTCGGTGGGATAGGCGGTCCGGTGTCGGCGCGCCACCTCCTCGGCGACCGTGTCGATGCCGATCCCGCCTAGTTTGCTGGTGGTGCCGGTGAAGTACTTGTCAACGAATTCTTGCGACAGTCCGACGGCCTCGAAGATCTGCGCGCCGCCGTAGGAGGCAACCGTGGAGACGCCCATCTTGCTCATCACCTTGACCACGCCCTTGCCGAGCGCCTTGACCAGGTTGGCGACGGCTTTCTCAGGGGCGACGTCGACGAAGTACCCGTCCCTGGCGAGGTCCTCGGCCGACTCCATCGCGAGGTAGGGGTTCACCGCTGCCGCGCCGTAACCGATCAGCAATGCCACATGGTGCACCTCTCGGACGTCACCGGCCTCGACGACCAGCCCGACGTGGGTCCGGGTCTTCTCTCGCACCAGGTGGTGATGGATGGCGCCGATCATCAGCAAAGACGGGATCGGGGCCAGGTCGGCGGTCGAGTGGCGGTCCGAGAGCACGATGACGTGGGCGCCGTCCGCGATCGCCGCGGAAACCTCCGCACACATCTCGTCCAACCGCCGAGCCAGCGCCGCTCCNCCACCGGAGACCGGATAGAGGCCACGAGACACGTAGGTGACGAACCCGGGCATGTCTCCGTCACGGTTGATGTGGCGAATCTGGGCGAGCTCGTCGTTGGTGATCACCGGGAATGGCAGCACCACCTGGCGACAGGATGCCGGTGTCGGTTGCAGCAGGTTCGCCTCGGGCCCGATCGAGCCGTTGAGGCTGGTCACCAGTTCCTCCCGGATGGCATCCAGCGGCGGGTTGGTGACCTGGGCGAACAGCTGGGCGAAATAGTCGAACAGCATCCGCGGGCGCTCCGACAGCGCGGCGATCGGCGTGTCGGTGCCCATCGAACCGATCGGCTCGGCACCCGTCTTGGCCATCGGCGCGATCAGGACCCGCTTGTCCTCCTCGGTGTAGCCGAAGACCTGCTGGCGTCGGGTGACCGAGGCGTGAGTGTGCACCACATGCTCGCGGACCGGAAGCTCGCCGAGCTTGATCAGGCCTGCGTGCAGCCATTCCTCGTACGGTTGCTCGGAGGCCAAGGCCGCCTTGATCTCGTCGTCTTCGATGATCCGGTGCTCGGCGGTGTCGATGAGGAACATCCGGCCCGGCTGCAGGCGGCCCTTGCGGACGACAGTCTTCTGGTCGATGTCGAGCACACCGACCTCGGAAGCCAGGACGACCAGGCCGTCCTCGGTGACCCAGTAGCGGCTGGGCCGCAGGCCGTTACGGTCCAGGACCGCGCCGACCTGGTTGCCGTCGGTGAACACCACGCACGCCGGCCCGTCCCAGGGCTCCATCAACGTCGAGTGGAACTCGTAGAACGCCTTACGCTTGGCGTCCATCTCGGTGTGGTTCTCCCATGCCTCCGGGATCATCATCAGCACCGCGTGTGGCAGCGACCTGCCGCCCATGTGCAATAGCTCCAACACCTCGTCGAAGGACGCCGAGTCCGAGGCGCCGGGCGTGCAGATCGGGAACAGCCGCTCCAGGTCACCGCCGAGGAGGTCGCTGCGCAACAACGCCTCACGGGCCCGCATCCAGTTGCGGTTGCCCATCACGGTGTTGATCTCGCCGTTGTGGGCGATGAACCGGAACGGGTGCGACAGCGGCCAACTCGGGAAGGTGTTGGTGGAGAAGCGCGAGTGCACCACGCCGATCGCGGACTCGACCCGCTCGTCGACCAGATCGGGATAGAAGTTGTCGAGCTGATCGGTGGTCAGCATCCCCTTGTAGGCGATCGTGCGGCTCGACAGTGACGGGAAGTAGACCTCGATCTCCCGTTCGGCGCGCTTGCGCAGGCAGAAGGCCCGCCGCTCCAGAGCCATTCCGCGCTCGGAGCCGCCGCCGACTGCCACGAACAGCTGACTGAAGGTCGGCATCACACTGCGTGCGGTCGCACCCAAGATGCCCGGGGTGACCGGCACCTCACGCCAACCGAGGACCGATAGGCCCTCTTCGACGGCGATCTCCTCGATTCGGGCTTGGGACTTGGCCACCTGCTCGGCGTCGCCGGAGAGGAAGGCGGTGCCGACCGCGTACGCCTTGGCAGGCGGGAGCGGGAAGTCCACGACCTCGCGG
Source organism: Nocardioidaceae bacterium (assembly GCA_013693815.1). Taxonomy (GTDB): domain Bacteria; phylum Actinomycetota; class Actinomycetes; order Propionibacteriales; family Nocardioidaceae; genus SSC3. Next base: position 1,842,737 of record CP059259.1, on the reverse strand, counting down.
AAGAACCGGTCGGGAACGCCGATCAGGATGCCGGCACCGTCTCCGGAGTCGGGTTCGGCGCCTACTGCACCGCGGTGTTCCAGGTTGCGCAAGGCGGCGATCGCCTTGGCGACGATGTCGTGACTGGCGATGCCGGTCAAGGTCGCCACGAAAGCGACACCGCAGGCGTCGTGCTCGTGTAGTCCGTCGTACAGCCCTTGGGGCGGCGGGAATGCTCGCATGGCACCCTCCCGTCGTCTTGGCACCCGAACGCACCACCATACGGCGGTGCGTATTGATGCGGTTTTCGTCAGATCAACGACTAGGGACAACATTGGCCCAGGCGGAAGTCCCACTTTACCGTACGAACTGTTCCGCCCCGAGAATGAAGATCGGGCTCGAACCCGAGAACTAGTCCGCCAGACTATGGACGTATCGGACAAGATACGTCAAACTGGTTGTGGACACTGGGGGAACCAGCAGTCCTGTACGTGGGGTCCTTGGGGAAGAGGTTGATTGCCATGCATGATCAGTTGTCGGATACACGAGAGCTGCTACCGCCTTTGCCGGGCAAACCCGCCTGGTTCGTAGAGGCGGCAGCTATCACCATGCCGTCCCAGCCGAGCCAACCGGCCGACCAGCAGGTCGCTGCGTGGGTGCCGGCCCAGTCCTCCGAGCCGGGTGCTCGCCGAGGCCGAGGACGAGTGCGCTCGCTGGCCCACCGCATCCTCGGTCAGCAGCTCGTAGCCAAGTAAGTACTAGCCTCGAATAGTTAGCCCGGTTGGCTCAGCGCGTTGACCAGAGACCGGGCGAACGCGGCTGCCTCACCCTCGGCGTACTTGGTGCGCGGCCAGAAGAAGCCACGCAGACCATCGCCCTTGGTGCGCGGAACGACATGCATGTGTAGGTGCGGGACCGACTGACTGACGGTGTTGTTCATCGCCACGAACGAGCCCTGGGCCCCGAGTCCGGTCACCATCGCCGCAGCCAACTGCTGCCCGGCCGCGAGAAACGGGTCACGTAGCTCGGCGGGCAGATCAGGCAACGTGACCACATGCTCACGAGGCATCAACAGCACGTGCCCTTTGAACACCGGCCGGATGTCGAGGAACGCCACCAGCTGCTCGGTCTGCAACACCCGGTGTGCCTCCACCGAGCCGGCGGCGATATCGCAGAACAGGCAGGCCACCCGGCCACGCTACTCAACCCGGCCGATGGCGCGTCAACCCAGCCGGTAGCGCGGCCACTGCAAAGATGGGCGCCATGCGTCGCGCCGTGGGTCCGCTTCTGGTCGTCACCGTGGCACTGGTGCTCGCGGACTCCGCAGTAGTGACGCTGGCCCTGCCCGACATCCTGTTTCACCTGGATGCGACCGTCACTCAGGTCGCGTGGGTGCTGATCGCCTTCAATCTGGTGCTGGGTCTGATCGCAGTCCCCGCCGCGATGGTTCTGGCGAGGGCACAACCCCGCATCCTCACCGCCCTGGGCATCGCGGTGTTCGCGGGCTCGTCGGCATGGTGCGCGGTCGCCGATTCGATCGAGATGCTGATCGCGGCACGATGCGTTCAGGCAATCGGCGGGGCGCTGGCCTTGGTCGGGTGTCTGGAGTTGTTGGTCGAGGAATACGGCGAGCGTCGAGGGCTTGCCGCCTGGGTCACGGCTGGCGTGATCGGAACCGCCAGCGGGCCTTTCGTCGGCGGCATCCTCACCCAGGCGATCTCCTGGCAGTCCATCTTCGTGGTGCAGGTGCCGTTCGCGGTCTTGGCCGTGCCGGCCGCTCTCAGCGTACGANATGGCGAAACCTCTCCCCAGGATCACCATCGACCAGCCGTGCGCGCGAACATCACTCTCGCATTGATGTCTGCCGCACTCACCGCGGCACTGTTCCTGGTTGTGCTCCTGGTCGTCCAAGGTTGGGGCCGCTCCCCTGCGACCGCGGCGTTGACGGTGTCGGTCGTGCCCATAGCCGCCCTTGCCGCACGTCCACTGGCGAGCTTCTGGCAACCACCTCACGTCGTCGAGGTCGCAGTGGGTTGCTTCCTGGTCGCGGGCGGCCTGCTGGCACTCGCGATACCACCCTCGGCCGACCTGGCATGGATCATCGCTCCGCAGGCCTTGGTCGGACTCGGGCTCGGGCTGACACTGGACCAACTCACGTCCCAGGCAATGCAGCTGCGGCTGCCGCGGGTCAAACATGCAGGGTGGACCATTGCAGCGCGCCATATCGGAGTAGTCGCAGGCCTGGTGATCCTGACACCTGTGTTCACTGCGGATCTGATGGATGCCCAGGAGCCTGCACAGGAGGCGATCACCGCATTGGTCCTGGACGCCCCACTGCCACCTCAGGACAAGATCGCAGTTGCCCAGGCTCTCGGCCGGGAGCTGTCCGGGCAGCAAGGGCAGGTCCCCGACCTGCATCGCGCATTCGCCACCTTGGATCTCGATCCCGCGCAACGTCCCGCAGCGGCTCAGCTCGAGCGTGACCTGAACGAGCAGGTGGAGCGAGCCGCCACCTGGGCATTTCGTGACTCGTTCCTCATCGGAGCCGGTCTGGCGCTGCTGGCCCTGGTAGCCGTGATCGCGCCGCCTCGTCGGAGGTGGGCTGCGTGAGCAGCATGGCTCCCCGCTGGATCGGGCTCCCCATCGCCGCGCTCCTGGCTGTCGTCGGCGTGGTGGGCCTGCAGGTTGCCAACGGTGGTGGCTCCTTCGAGCCGATGCGCGCTGCTGATCCCTGCGCTGAACGTGTCGTCACCTCGCAGGCGGACGGCATCGACGGGCTCACCGAGCGCCTCGTGCTGATCGGCGTCGACAATGCCGCCTGCCGCCTGCAGATCAGCCGGGAGGCGCTCACTCTCGAGCTCGCGCAGGCCGAGGTCCGAACCGATGCCGAGATCGATGCGTTGCGCGCAGGCCTGCGCGATGCCGTCCAACAGATGAAGGACGACCAGACGCTGCCACCTGCCTCGGATCTGGTCGATGACGCCCTGGACGCCACAGACCTCAACTCGTGGCTGAAAGCGGCTATCCGCGCAATCCCTGACCGAGCCGTCGACGCCGCGTTGAAAACCGACGACATACTCCTGCGCACGATCGACGACCTGGATCTGCGCAGCATTCTGGCGAACTTGGACGACCAGGCCGACCTCAATCGCCAGGTCACAGCCGCTACCACCGAGGCCGTCAAGGAATCGCTCGCCGCTCGAGTGCGGGATCTGCTGTAGGCCTAAGACCTGGTTGCCTGCACGCCGTGTCACAGGACAGGATCAGCCTATGGCTGTCCCGTTGGATCCCACCGCTACGGGTTTCATGCTGGCCGATTCGCGCAATACCCCGATGCATGTCGGGGGTCTGCAGATCTACAAACCGCCGCCCGATGCCGGCCCCGACTACGTCCGAGAGTTGATGCAGAGCTTCCTCGACGTGCCGCAAGTCACTCCGCTGTTCAGCAAGCGCCCCACCCGTGGGCTGGCTACTGCTGGTCAATGGTTCTGGACCGAGGACACCGAGCTCGACCTCGAGCATCACGTACGCCATGCGGCACTTCCCCGGCCCGGCCGGATCCGGGAGCTACTCGACTTCATCGGCCGAGTGCACGGGAACCGGTTGTCCTTCGAGCGGCCACTGTGGGAGTTCTACCTGATCGAGGGCTTGGCCGACGGCCGTATCGCCACCTACACCAAGCTGCACCACTCCCTGGTCGACGGCATCTCCGCGATGCGCCTGCTGCAGGCGAGTTTGAGCACTGATCCTGNNCCGGACACACCGAACCGCCCTGGGCCGCCTCTACTCCAACCTCGGACCAGAAGACCACTGCAAGCGACGATTCGACCACTGCGANGTCTTGCCGACCTCCCCGCCAATGCCGTCCGGTCGGCTCTGGCGATCGCCGCAGAGGCAGCCGGTCTCNCCTCTGCCCTACTCAAGACCCTCAATCGCGGGGTGCGTAATCAACCGTCCTCGGTTTCGTTCTACGCACCGCGCACGATCTTGAACAAGAACATCACCGGAGCGCGTCGCTTCGCCGCCCAGGACTGGCCGATCGAGCGGATCCGAGCGGTGAGCAAGGCGACGCGTACTTCCCTCAACGATGTCGTATTGGCGATGTGCGGGNGCGCATTGCGCGCCTACCTGTCCGAGTTGGACGCGCTGCCGAGCAGTTCCCTGGTCTCGATGGTCCCGGTCGGCCTGCGCGCCAAGGAGGTCGCGAACGCCTCCCGTGAAGGCGGGAACGCGGTGGGCTCGATCATGGTCAAGCTCGGCACCGACCTCGACGACTCGGCCGCTCGCCTGGAGTCGATCCACCGCGACATGGTCTCGGGGAAGCGCGCTCTGGGCGAGATGACGCCGCTGCAGATCGTGGCGATGGCCGGGCTGGGCAGCACTCCCACCGTGCTCACCCCGATGCTCGGGTTGCAGGGGATCGCCCGTCCCCCGTACAACGTGGTGATCTCCAACGTGCCCGGCCCGCGCAGACGGCTTTACCTCAACGGCGCCGAACTCGACGGCACCTACCCTGTGTCGGTCCCGGTCCACGGCATCGCCTTGAACATCACCTGTAACTCCTACGTCGACCAGCTCGCCTTCGGTTTCACCGGTGATCGGCGTACGGTTCCGCACCTCCAACGGCTACTGCTGCATGTGGAGAACGAGCTGGTGGCACTCGAGAAGGCCGCCGAGATCTCCTAGGGCTCGCCCGGTACCGCTGTCGGTTGCCCAGTTCGGTTGCCAGTTCGGTCGCCCAGCGTTCACCTGCGCGCCGCCGGCCGTACCATCCCGCCTGTTTACGTGAGCGCACCAGGCCGGCCATCCGGGTTCCAGACGAGGCTCCCGTGGGGACGTGGCCCGCCACGACGAGGAGGTATCGCTATGTCCCACGACGACATCGAGAACGTCGGCTCCAACACATCTACCGCCCCGCACCTGGACGACATCGTCGCGGCCCGCTACTCGCGCCGTGCGGTCGTCAAGGGCGGCACCGCGTCCGCTGCGCTGGTCTTCTTCGCCGGAAGCCAGATCGCCGGCGCCGAGACCGCCGCGGCACACGGTAAGAAGCATCAGCCGAAGCACGGACCCGGTCACGGCAAGCCGAGCAAAGGCCCGAAGATCGGGTTCNACCCGGTCCCGCCCAGCACGCAGGACGCCTTCGTGGTGCCGCCGGAGTACACCGCGCAGGTGCTGATCCCGTGGGGCACGCCACTGGTCGCCGGCATCAGGTGGAAGAAGGACGGCTCGAACACCGCGGCGGAGCAGACCAAGCAGGTCGGCTTCAACCACGACGGCATCTTCTACTTCCCACTTGCGCGAGGCAAGGCCGGCTCCGAACGCGGCCTGTTGGTACTGAACCACGAGTACACCGATGCCAACCAGATCTATACCGCTGCGCAGGGTTCGGCCATCACCCCCGATGCCGCCGGGCTGGAGAAGGTCGCCAAGGCGGTGGCGGCCCACGGCGTCACCGTGGTGGAGGTGAAGCGGGAACGCGGAGGATCCTGGAAACATGTGGTGGGCTCGCGATACAACCGTCGGATCACCGGCAGCACGCCGGTGAAATTCAGTGGACCTGTGTCGGTGCGGCACTCCGCGCTGCGGAGCCGGAACAAGCCGATGGGCACGATGAACAACCGTGGCAGCGGCCCGACACCGTGGNGGACCTACCTGACGTGTGAGGAGAACTGGAACGGCTACTTCGGCACTGCCGAACCTGGCTGGACACCTACTCCCGAGCAAGCTCGCTACGGCGTGAGCGCGGCAGGTTTCGGCTACTCCTGGCACCTGGCCGACNCCCGTTGGGACCTGGCGGTCAACCCCAACGAGCTGAACAGGTTCGGCTGGATCGTCGAGATCGACCCGTACGATCCGCGCAGTCGTCCGGTCAAGCGCACCGCGCTGGGGCGCTTCAAGCACGAGAGCGCCGCGGTCACCGAGTCCAAGAAGGGGCGGGCGGTCGTCTACAGCGGCGATGACGAGAACCTCGACTACGTCTACAAGTTCGTCAGTAAAACCTCGTGGCGCTACGCCCGAGCGCGTGGTCGCAGCCCGCTGGACGAGGGCACCCTGTACGTCGCGCGGTTCGGTGTCGACGGCACCGGCACCTGGCTTCCGCTGGTACATGCCAAGAAGGGGCCGCTTTCGGTGGCCGGTGGCTTCGCCGACCAGGCCGACGTCCTGCTGCGCACCCGGGAGGCCGCCGACGCCGTGGGCGCGACCCCGCTGCATCGGCCCGAATGGATCGACGTGGACGAGCGCACCAAGGACGTCTATCTCACCTTGACCAACGGCTCGAGCTACGCCGTCGCGGGCCGGGGAGCGACCCAGCCCAACGAGGTGGTCAACAGCGAGCGCAACCCGAACCCCTACGGTCATATCCTCAAGTGGCGGGAGCGGCACCGCGACAACGCTGCGCTGTCCTTCGACTGGGAGATCTTCTCGCTGGCTGGTGATCCGGCGTACGACGAGAAGGCCCAGGGTCTGACCGGGGACAGCATCTATGGCTCACCAGACGGCATCTGGGTGGACCCGGACGGCCGGGTGTGGATCCAGACCGACATCTCCAACAGCTCGCAGAATCTGGCCTCCCGCGGGTACGACAACATCGGCAACAATCAGATGCTGGTCGCCAACCCGGACACCTTGGAGATCAAGCGGTTCCTGGTCGGGCCGCGAGGCTGCGAGATCACCGGTGTGCATTCGACGCCTGACCAGCGGACGTTGTTCGTCAACGTGCAGCACCCTGGTGAGTCGACCACCTTCTGGAACGAGCAGTTCGGAGCACCCAGCACCGACGACCCGCGCACGGTGAGCAACTGGCCAGACTTCGACCCCGACGGCCGGCCGCGGCCCACCACCGTGGTGATCCGCCGCAAGGACGGCGGCGTAGTGGGAAGCTAATTTGGAGATAGGGGCTCGCGGCAGCGGCACTTCACTGCACCGCGGAGCAGTCGACCGCCGCAGATCGTGACGCCGGGCAGGACCTGCTGGGCACGGTGCCATCTCCGGTGCCCGACGGGCGCCCTGACAGGGGCACTTTGGCTAGATCTTCAAAGCGCGTCTGGGGCCGGCGTACCCTCAGCCCCAAGGCCACCACCAACGGCGGCCAGGCTGAGCGGGAACCGCCGGCCCCGGTACGTCCAGTTCCTGGCCGTGAGCCTCACGGAGTCTGCGCTCGGCCAGATCGAGAAAATCGTCCACGTCATGCTCGTCGTAACGGCGGTGACGTCGGCTGATCGTGAAGACCTTGTCGCGAACTTCCCAAGGTGCCATCGTCGGTGGATCCTGTCGCAAGGCCTGAACCACCTCGAGCACGAACGCATCGACCTCGTCGGGGTCGTAACCTTCCGCACCCGATCGACTCTCCCGGAAGTTGACGCTGCCCAGCTCCACGTCCCCATGGTGACATCACCTGCCGCTCAGCCGGAGTTCATCCGCGCTGTGGCGTGTATGCGTCTCAGTCGAGCAATGCCGCGCCGCTGTCGTGGTGTGGGAGGACCTGGCCTGGGACTTCCGGGGCTTCCAGCGAGGCAGCTATCGGCAGGTCGTCGTCTCCGGGGCAGGCGCAGTCAGCGCCGTCTCGGCTTGTCGGTCGGTGTTGGAGGCGGGTGAAGCGGACAGGGTCGCGAGCATCTCACGCACATTGGCCAACTGCAGGTTGATGCTGTCACGCCGCTGCATCGCCAGGGCCACTTCGCGCTCGGAGTCGGCACGCGCTTGCGCGGCAGCGGCTCTGGCCTCGCCCAGGACTGTGGCCGCTTCATGATGGGCGTTCTCCAGCAAGGTGACTGCCTCGCGCTGGGCAGTGGCCACTGTGGCCTCGGCCTCTGTGCGAGATGACAGCAGCGCGGCCTCGGCTTGCTCCAGGTTGAGCTTGACGTCGGCGAACTCGTGCTCGAGTTGCGCTTGGATCTCGTGTCGCCTGGTGAGCGCCTCGCGCTCGGCGCTGCCACGTAGCTCGTCGACCTTGCGAGTGGTCTCGGTGAGCAACCGCGCTGCCTCGGTATCAGCGGCTGCTTTGGTCGCGGCCGCCTGGCGCTCGGCATCACTGCGCACCAACTCGAGCTCGGCGGCCAACTCGGCGCGCATCGCCGCGAGGTCCTCCTCGGCGCGGCCGCGGATCTCAGCGGCTTCGGCTTCGGCAAGGCTGAGGATCATCGCTACCCGCTCACCCAGATGATCGAAGCCGGCCGGCTCGGCGCTGAGCGGCTCGGGTGGGGTGTACTGACTTGCGCGGGCCAGCTCGCCCTCGGTCAGCTCGAGTCTGAGTAGGAGATCATTGCGCTGACGGGCGGCTTCCTGCAGAGCGACGGTGAGTTCCTCGATGCGTCTTTCGACCTGAGCCGGCTCATACCCACGCAGCACCACTCGGAACATCGGACGATCGTCGTCACTCATGGCTGCTCCCTCAGGTTCGACGAATCACGAGGGGACGGGATCTCCAGATCCTCGGGCGGTTCGGGGTCTGGCACGACCGACAGGTGACCCGATGCATAGGCCCGCGTCGGCACGACGGTCAGCGGCGCAGGAGTGGTCGGCGTCGGTGCTGTCGGTGTGGGCACGGCAAGCGCCTGGATCACCCCGACAACTGCCCCAACTCCGCAGTGATCTCGTCGCGGTAGCTTTCCAGTTCGGCGACCTCGGCTTTCGCCGCCTCGACGCTTCGCCGGACCTGCTCGCGGGTCCGCTCGGCTTCGGCGCGAGCCTCGGCAAGCTCGGCCAGGGCTTCTTCGCGGGCACTTCGGCTCGCGTCACCGGCCTCGCGTTGTGCTCGAATCACCTCACCGGCGACGGCCTCGCGCAACATCCGCGCGCTTTGCTCGGCTTCCTCGAGCCGCCGTGCCGCCCTGCTCTCCGCTTCGGTGACCAGATCTTCGGCGTCCTGGGTGAGCCGTCGAGCATTCAAGGTGGCGGCCTGGACCTCCTCAGCCGCCTGATCCACCTCCGCGGCGAGCCTGGCCCGCAACCGGGAGGCGACATCTCCGACCTGGCGGTGGACGTGCCGGGTGTGCTTTGCAGCGCGGGCGTGCGCTGCTCGTTGAACAGCGGCCGACCGGAGCTCGGTCAAGCGCTGGAACTCCATTGCCTCAGCAGATATCTGCTCGGCCCGGGCCGTAACGACGTTGAGTTCTTCGGCTGCCTCGGTTTGCGCCTGCGCCACGAACTGTTCGCCTTGCAGTTGCGCCTCGCGAGTCAGCGTGATCGCCTCTGCCGCGTCGTCTCCAGCAAGTCGGTCGCGGCTCGGCGCACCTCCTCGGCAGCTTGCTCGGCCTCGGTGCGAATACGGTCGGCCGCAGCCGTGGCCTGCTCAGCCTCTCGTTCGATCTCCAGCTCTCGGGCGGTTACCCGCTCTTGTGTTTCGGCCAAGATGGCGCGGGCGTTGTCCTCGGCGTTGCGGATCAAGGCTGTGGCCTGCTCCGCCGCATCGGCGACGAGTTGTCTGGCTTCGGCCGAGGCGGCGTCCAACTGGCGCTCAGCCTGGCGCAACTCGCGGGCGGCTTCCTCCCGGTCATCGTGAGCGGCCTGTTGAGAAAGCGCGGCCTCACGGTCTCGGCTGAGCGCAAGCTCGGTCAACTCTCGCGCCTCGCGCTCGGCTTGCGACCTCAGCTCCTCAGCGACGGCCTGCGCTCGCTGGAACAGAGCGGTCGCCGAAACCTCCGAAGACTCATGTGCCTCCGAATGCTGAGCCGCATGCGCTCCCCGCGCACCGGTTGCTGCATCGCCTTAGAACTTTCTCGCTACAGGTTCTCTCAACGAGTTGCCGGAACAGGGTCGATGATCGTGACCCTGGCGCGTCCCCCACACGTGTTTCACACTAGGCCTGGAGGCGCTTTCACCCTGGTTGCCTCGCCGGAGTGTCGCCAAGAGATCCACACCGGAATCCACCCTGAGATCTGTCTGGCTGATGTATCCGTGGACAGCTATCTCGCCTCTTGTTTGTCAGATCTGGATCCTGGTCCACGTTCTCATGTCCGGAGTTCGCTGATTGACATGTTCACGACACCTTGACTCCACCAAAAGACAACTTCGGGCTATAGGGATATTTGGGTCACCGTGCGACAATCGAAGGGCACTGGGGGATGCAAAGAATGAGCTATTCCAATCGCGACCGCACTGCAATGCAGAACAGCACTGCACCACAGAGTCGACTACCACGAGCGTGGCCGGCCCTTGGGATCGCTGCGGTCACAGCCTTGGTCACCTTCGCGGCTTTGTCCGCAGGCCAAGGCGGAGCGCAGAACGCCACATTTCGCTGCACCCGGCCAACGCGCCCGCCCAAGCCCCGACAATCCTCGACAGCGAGCAACCGGCCACCACACCGGAGTTCGATCCACCTAGCCAGGATGCGCCGCTTACCGTCGGCGTGCCGGCGGCCTCGGTAGCCGCCCCTGCCGTCTTCACCCGTGTCAGCTCCGGCGCAGAGATTCCTGCAGTAGCACTGCGCGCGTATCAGTTCGCTGCCGCGATGCTGGCCGAGACCGACCCGGCTTGTCGCCTCGACTGGTCGCTGCTGGCCGGCATCGGCTTGGTCGAATCGGGGCACGGGAGTAGTGGCGGCGCCACCCTGGACGCCGACGGTGTCTCGACCCCAGCCATCCGGNGAGTCGCTCTGACCGGAGCGGGCGATGTAGCACGAATCTCCGACACCGACGGCGGTCGGCTCGACGGCGACCCGGTCTGGGATCGAGCAGTAGGACCGATGCAGTTCTTGCCGTCCACGTGGCAGTTGGTGGGTGTCGATGCCGACGCCGACGGTGTGCGCAACCCTGACGACCTCGACGATGCAGCGCTGGGCAGCGCGGTCTACCTGTGCTCGGGAAACGACGACCTCAGCACCGATGCGGGACGGACGGCGGCGTTGCTGCGCTACAACCACTCCCAGGCCTATGTCGACAAGGTCTCCACGGCAGCAGCCGGATACGCCGCCGGCGCCGAGGTCCCACTCACGGCAGCCAGTATCGGCGATGTCTTGTCCGCTAGCGGCATACCTACCGTGGGCTATCCGGACGGCACCAACCCGACCGCAAGCGAGCCGCACAAGTCGTCGCTGGTCGAGAAGCAGGACAAGTCCGGTGNNTCGAGCTGGATTCCTCCGACAAGGAATCTCGCAACAGGCAAGCCACCCAAAAGCCGACCGAACCGGCTGAGCCCGAGCCCAGTGAGCCGACCGATCCTGAGCCCGCCGAGCCGACTCCCAGCGAGCCTGCTCCTGGTGATCCCGGACCCAGCGATCCAGAACCTATCGATCCGATCCCTGCTGAGCCTGAGCCCAGCCAGCCGGCAGCCGANNGAGCTCCCAGATCTTGTCGGCAAACTCCTCGCCTGCCCCGGAGCCGCAGAGCACTGGTGCCTGGACGGAGAACAACTCGACCTCGGCAACAATGCGTTCCTGAGAGAGACGGCCCCGGCTGACCTCGACGGTGACGGCGCAGTCGAATCGAGAGCCGAGGAGCTGGCCGGGCTTTCCGGTACATCGGTCAAGGTTGCTGTCGACGCCTCTGCCTCATCCTTGCGGGTGCTGAGGATCAACGGCGTCGACTACTCCGCCTGATCAGCTACAGCCGGACGTGCTGCCGCAACCCTCGCAGACGTAGCAGGAACCGGCCGGCCGCATCTTGGTGCCACAGGTGAAGCACAGCGGGCTGTCGACCGCGGTGCCGGTGATCACCTCGAGCAGCTCGGCGCTGGTGTGGGCGACCTCGGCCGCAGGGACCGCAGTGTCGGTCGTCGCGGGCGCTGGTGCTGCCTCCTCATGCGGCTCGCTGCGCAGGCTATCGGCCTCGGAGACGAACTCCTCCTCGGCGATCTCCTCGTACGAACCGGTTTCAACGGCCCGCTGGCGCTCGTCGGCCGAGTAGATGCCGAGCGCCGCGCGGGACTCGAACGGCAGGTAGTCCAGCGCCAGCCGACGGAAGATGTAGTCCATGATCGACTGCGCCATCCGGACATCGGCATCGTCGGTCAGACCCGCCGGGTCGAACCGCAGGTTGGTGAACTTGGAAACATAGGTCTCCAGTGGCACGCCGTACTGCAGGCCGATCGAGGTCGCGATCGAGAACGCGCCCATTACACCGGCCAGCGTCGAACCCTGCTTGCCGAGCTTGAGGAACACCTCACCCAACGTGCCGTCCTCGTAGGCTCCCGAGGTCATGTATCCCTCGGCGCCACCCACGGTGAACGAGGTAGTGCGCGACGGACGCGACTTCGGCAGCCGCTTGCGGTACGGCTTGGCGATCTCGACCACCTGAGTGGCGTCAGCATCGGCGCTCGCGCTACCTGAGGATGCCTTCGCATCAGCCAGGGGCTGTCCCACCTTGCAGTTGTCGCGGTAGACGGCTGTGGCCTTCAGACCCAGCTTCCACGACTGCAGGTAGACGTCTTCGATCTCCTCCACGGTCGCCGACTCGGGCAGGTTCACGGTCTTGGAGATAGCCCCGGACAGGAACGGCTGGCAGGCTGCCATCATCCGCACATGTCCCATCGGCGCCAGCGCGCGGGCGCCCATCGCGGTGTCGAACACCTCATAGTGTTCGGTCCGTAAACCAGGGGCATCGATGACGTGGCCGTGCTCGGAGATGTATTCGACGATCGCCTCGATCTGCTCGTCGAGGTAACCGAGCTTCTTCAGCGCCCGCGGGATCGTCTGGTTGACGATCTGCATGGAGCCGCCGCCCACCAGCTTCTTGAACTTCACCAGTGAGAAGTCCGGCTCGATGCCGGTGGTGTCGCAGTCCATCATGAAACCGATGGTGCCGGTCGGCGCGAGCACGGAGGCCTGGGCGTTGCGGAAGCCGTTCTTCTCACCGAGCTTGACGACGTCCGCCCAGGCTTGGGTGGCCAGCTTGTGCACTGCCAGATCGGTCGCGGACAGGGTACGGACCGAGTCGTTGGCGGCCTGGTGCTTGCGCATCACTCGCTGATGGGCCTCGGCGTTGCGGGCATAACCGGCATACGGGCCGACCACACCGGCAAGCTCTGCCGAGCGCTTGTAGGAGGCGCCGGTCATCAGCGAGGTGATGGTCGCCGCCATTGCCCGGCCACCTTCGGAGTCATACCCCAGGCCCATCGCCATCAGCAGCGCACCCAGGTTGGCATAGCCGATGCCGAGCTGGCGGTAGTCCACCGTAGTTTTACCGATCGACTCAGTCGGGAAGTCCGCAAAGCAGATCGAGATGTCCATCGCGGTGATGATCAGTTCGACAGCCTTGGCGAACAGCGGCGCGTCGAAAGTGTCATCATCGGAGAGGAACTTCAGCAGGTTCAGCGACGCCAGGTTGCACGAAGAGTTGTCCAGCGACATGTACTCCGAGCACGGGTTGGAGGCGGTGATCCGGCCGGTCTCGGGGTTGGTGTGCCAATCGTTGATGGTGTCGTCGTACTGCAGGCCCGGGTCGGCGCACTCCCAGGCGGCCTGGCTGATCTTCTTGAACAGCTCGCGGGCATCGACGGTCTCGATGACCTCACCGGTCTTACGCCCCCGGAGACCGAACTCCTTGCCCTCCTCGACAGCACGCATGAACTCGTCGCTGACCCGCACCGAGTTGTTGGCGTTCTGGTACTGGACCGAGGTGATGTCCTTGCCGCCGAGATCCATATCGAAGCCGGCGTCGCGCAGCGCGCGAATCTTGTCCTCCTCGCGCGCCTTGGTCTCGACGAACTCCACGATGTCGGGGTGGTCGACGTCCAAGACGACCATCTTGGCCGCACGACGGGTGGCCCCACCGGACTTGATGGTCCCGGCCGAGGCATCGGCTCCACGCATGAAGGACACCGGCCCGGAGGCGGTCCCACCGGAGGACAGCAACTCCTTGGAAGAGCGGATCCGCGACAGGTTCAGGCCGGCACCCGAACCACCCTTGAAGATGAAGCCCTCTTCCTTGTACCAGTTCAGGATCGAGTCCATCGAGTCGTCCACCGACAAGATGAAGCACGCCGATACCTGCTGGGGAGAGGCGGTGCCGACGTTGAACCAGACCGGTGAGTTGAAGGAGAAGTACTGGTTGGCCAGCAGCCAGGTGAGTTCGTGCTCGAAGATTTCGGCGTCGGCATCGGTCGCGAAGTATCCGTGCTCACGACCCGCTGCGGTGTAGGTGGACACCACGCGGTCGATCAGCTGACGCAGGCCGGTCTCGCGGGCCTCGGTGCCGACCGCGCCGCGGAAGTACTTGGTGGTGACGATCGTGGAGGCGTTGACCGACCAGAAGTCGGGGAACTCGACACCGCGCTGTTCGAACACGGTCTCGCCGGTCTTCCAGTTGGTCTGGACGACGTCGCGACGCTCCCAGGTGATCTCGTCGTACGGGTGGACATCGGGCTTGCTGAACACACGCTCGATGACCAGGCCCGTCTTGCGCGCGGCGCGCTGCTTCGGGGCGCCGGCTGCGGTCCCTTCGGCGATCCCCTCGGCGATCTCGGTCAACTCTTTCTCCTTCTCCCTATACTTCAACGTCGGCGTGAGCCTGGTTATTGCCTGGTTACTGAAAGGTGTTACCCGGTATGAAGCCCGGCACGCAGCTTCCCACTACGTGCCGGGCAGTTTGTGGTCAGCCTGTGGGCACGGGCTGAGCGGTGGCCTTCTCCACACGCAGCAAAGCGATCTCCTCCTCGAAATCGCTGGCGGACTCGAAAGCGCGATAGACACTGGCAAACCTGAGGTAGGCGACCTCATCGAGCTCGCGCAACGGACCGAGGATTGCCAGACCGACCTCGTGGGAGGGCACTTCGGCCCAGCCGTCGGTGCGCAGGGTCTCCTCGACCTGCTGGCCCAGGCAAGCCAAGTCGTCCTCGCTGACCGGACGGCCCTTACAAGCCGCGCGGACGCCGGAGATCGCCTTGTCGCGAGCGAAAGGCTCGGTCGCCCCGCTGCGCTTGAGCACGGTCAGCTGCATCTGCTCCACCGTGGAGAACCGCTTGTTGCACGCCTGGCAAGTGCGGCGCCGGCGAATCGCGCCGCCGTCGTCGGCAACGCGACTGTCCACGACCCGGGTGTCGGTGTTGCGGCAGTACGGGCAATGCATCCGCGACACCTCCTTGGACGGCTCTGAGCATGAAGCGACTTCTGTGGAATGGCTGGGGACAAGTAGCGGGAACCTGTTGAAGACCAACCACAATCTGTGGAGAACTACAACCATGTAACTACTAGATGTAGTGGTAACCGTACGCCCGGGACACCACCGGTGCAACAGAACCCGGCCGACTAATTCAGAAACCCCGCGACCATGCGCCTGGTACGGGGAAAACCGCAGGTCATGTGCCTTCTCGGGCTGTCAGGCCACTGACCTGGACGGCGTGTCGGCGTGTCGGTGCTCACCGGCCTATCGGATCAACAACCCCCGGCACAATGGGCTTATGACCGACGGGGACCAGCGCAAGCAACGCTCCGGTGGCGGGAGGCGGCGCGCCGAACCGGTGCAGCGTCCGGTCAACCCCTATCTCGTGCTGGCCGGTCTGATCGCCGGCTTTCTCGGCGGCGCCGCGGCTTGGTACGGATTGGTCAAGGCCGCGATCTACTTCGGCCACGAGGGCCGGGTGGGCAGCGGAGCCGCCTGGCTATTGCTCGGGCTCGCCACTGTCGGGGCCATCGCCTGCCTGGCTCTGGTCCTGGCTCTGGGTAGCCGGCTGTGGCAACTCCTCGGGCTCCGCAGGCGCCACGGCAAGCACTGATCCACGCCCGTCACGCCAGACCGACTCCTCGCGGCCAGGGCGGATCCGGCCCACGATGACGAAGTAAGCCAGGGAGATCGCGAACAGCACGATCGAGGTCCACACGTTCAGGCGCAGGCCGAAGACGTCATCAGCCTCGACCGGGTCGATCCGCAGGTACTCGATCCAGCCACGACCAGCGGTGTAGACCATCACATACAGCGCGAAGACACGTCCGTATCCGAGCCGGAACTTGCGATCGGCCCATATCACCAGCCCTGCACCGGCAAGGTTCCAGATGCACTCGTACAGGAACGTCGGATGGAAGGTGGCGTACTCCTCGTAGCCGGCCGGGCGCTTGTCCGGATCGATCTCGAGTGCCCACCAGGCATCCAGCGGTTTACCGAAGAGTTCCTGGTTGAACCAGTTTCCCCAGCGTCCGATCGCCTGGGCGACCAGCAGGCCGGGTGCCGCCGCGTCCATCATCGGCGGCATCCGCAGGCCGGTGCGCCGCACGTAGATGTAGGCGCCGACGGCTCCGAGCGCGATCGCCCCCAGATGCCCAGACCGCCCTGCCAGATGTAGAGCGCCTCGACCGGAGACCGCCCCTCGCCGAAATAGAGGCCGCTGTCGGTCAGTACGTGATAGAGCCGGCCACCGATGATTCCGAACGGCACCGCCCAGATAGCAAGATCGCCGACCTGGCCGCGCTCTCCCCACGGGCTACCCAGCGCCGGTCGCCGATGACCACCGCGGCGATGACGCCGGCGATGATGCACAGAGCGTAGGCCCGGACCGGGAGGGGGCCGAGGTGCCAGACCCCGTCGCCAGGGCTGGGCAGGCTGGCCGGGAGCATCGCCGGCAGATACATCGGGCTCACTTGCCGCCTCCTGAGTCGGGTTGTTGAGGGAGGCCATCACGCAGGATCGTGGTCAGGTCCTGCGCCAGATACTGGCTGCTGGTGCCCTCGGTCCACACAACCACACCGGTGCCATCGGGTTGGACTCCGATGATCTGGGTGCCGTGATTGACGGCATATCCNCCGCTGGGGAGTTTGTCGCCTTTCTCGATCGCGACCCCGAGTGCGTGGGCAACTTCTTCGATCACGTCCAGTGGGCCGGTGAGTCCCTCGAAGGACGGATCGAAGTGGTCGAGGTAGGTCCGTAGCGTCTCCGGGTCGTCGCGCTGGGGATCACTGGTGACGAGCAGCATCCCGACCTGCTCCCGCTCGGCGTCGTCGAGTCGGTTGATCGCGGCAGCGATATTGGCCATCACGACCTGGCAGATGTCGGGGCACTTGGTGTAGCCGAAGAAGACCAAGGTGAGCGGCTTGTCCGCGCCGGCCAGGAGTTGGCCCACCTCGACCTGTTCACCGGCGGTGTCGGTCAACTTCACCTGAGGAACGGTGTAGGGCTGGGTCAGAGCGGCTCCGTTGAGCCCGTCCGGGTTGTTCTCCTTCAGGCCGCTGACCCCAGTCCCGTCAGGGTCATCGCTGCTACCACCGCAGGAGGCCAGCAGCGCGAGCAGTGGCAGCATGAGGAGGAGCAGAACCAGGGTCTACGCACCGCCACGGACTCCGGCGGCAAGGTCAGCAGCCAGCGCTCGTACCGCTTCCAGCCCGGCTTTAGGGTCCTCGGCGTGGTCCAGCAGCGTTCGCACGAATGCCGAGCCGACGATCACCCCATCGGCGTACCTCGCCACCTCCGCTGCTTGGGCGCCGTTGGAGACCCCCAGCCCGACCCCGATGGGCAGGTCGGTGAAGGCTCGGGTACGCGCTACCAACGGGCCTGCCAACTCGCTGGTGGTGGCGCGCGCACCGGTGACACCCATCACCGCGGTCGCGTACACGAAACCGCGGGCGTGCCCGACGGTCATCTCGATGCGCTCGTCGGTGGAACTGGGCGCGACCAGGAAGATCCGGTCCAAGCCGTGCGCATCCGAGGCCGCCATCCACTCGCCGGCCTCGTCGGGAATCAGGTCGGGGGTGATCAGGCCTTGGCCTCCGGCCGACGCGAGGTCGGCGGCAAAACGGTCCACACCGTAGCGTTCCACCGGATTCCAGTAGGTCATCACGACGGTCTTCACGCCAGTGGCCGCGATGGCCTCCACCGTGGCCAGCACATCGCGAGTGCGGATCCCCTGGTCGAGAGCAAGTTGTGCGGCCGCCTGAATGGTGGGCCCGTCCATGACGGGATCGCTGTAGGGCAGACCGACCTCGATGACGTCACAACCACCGTCGACCATTGCCTTGATCGCATCGATCCCGCCGGCGAAGTCGGGAAAACCGGCCGGCAGGTAACCCACCAGCGCGGCGCGGCCTTGGGCCTTGGCGGCCTCGAATGCCTCCCGGACGCTCACTGGNGCCTCCTCGAGCCCGAACCAGTCGATGGCGGTGCCCATGTCCTTGTCACCGCGACCGGACAGGTTCACGACGATCGTCTGCCCTGGGCGCTCCTTGGCGATCTGCATAGCGCCGGCCACCGCATGAGCGGACTCGATCGCGGGGATGATCCCCTCGGTGCGCGACAGCAACGCGAACGCGTCCATCGCCTCGGCGTCGGTCACCGGCAGGTAGGTGGCGCGACCGCTGGCAGCCAACGCAGCATGCTCGGGGCCTACACCCGGGTAGTCCAGCCCGGCCGAGATCGAGTGCGACTCGATGGTCTGGCCGTCCTCGTCCTGCAGCACATAGGTGCGGGCGCCGTGCAGCACCCCGATGTCACCGGAGTAGATGGTGGCGGCGTGCCGACCGGTCTCGACCCCGTCGCCCCCGGGCTCGAATCCGTACAGGGCGACCTCGGCGTCGTCTTCGAAACCGGCGAAAATCCCGATCGAGTTCGATCCGCCGCCCACGCAGGCGGCGACGGCGTCGGGAAGCCGCCCCGTCAACTCCAGACATTGCGCACGGGCTTCGTCTCCGATGCCGCGTACGAACGAGCGGACCAGGGAGGGNAAGGGATGCGGACCGGCGGCGGTGCCGAACAGGTAGGCGGTGTGGTCGACGGTGCTGACCCAGTCACGCAATGCCTCGTTGATGGCGTCCTTGAGCGTGCGGCTCCCGGACTTGACCGGCACCACCTTCGATCCGAGCAGCTGCATCCGCGCCACGTTGAGCGCCTGCCGCTGGGTATCGACCTCGCCCATGTAGACGGTGCAATCAAGGCCCAGGTACGCGGCTGCGGTTGCGGAGGCGACACCGTGCTGGCCGGCCCCGGTCTCGGCGATCACCCGGGTCTTGCCCATCCGCTTGGTGAGCAGCGCTTGGCCGAGCACGTTGCGGATCTTGTGGGCGCCGGTGTGGTTGAGGTCTTCGCGTTTGAGCAGGATGCGGGCGCCTGCGATCTCGCTGAGCCGCTGCGCGTCGTACAGCAGGCTGGGGGTGCCGGCGTACTCCCGCAGCATCTTGTCGAAGTCGGCGGTGAAAGTCGGATCCGCCATCGCCTCGGTCCAGGCGACGGTCAACTCGTCAAGAGCGGCAACCAGTGCCTCGGGCATGAAACGCCCACCGAAGCGGCCGTAATGACCGGCCTGATCTGGGAGCACGACGGGCCTTTCTCCTCAGTGCTTCTTGGCCTTGGCGGTGGCGGGGTGGGCACCGGCCGCCACCAGGTCGGTGACCGCGCTGCGCGGGTCGTCTCCCTTGACCAAGGTCTCCCCNACCAGGACGACATCAGCACCCAGCTTGGCGTACTCGAATACGTCGGAGGGACCGCGCACGCCCGACTCGGCGACCGCGACAACGCCCTCGGGGATGAGTGGCCGAACCCGCGCAAACGTGCCGCGGTCGACCTCCAAGGTCTTCAGATTGCGGGCATTGACGCCGATCAGCTCGGCGCCGGCCTCGAGAGCGCGTTCGACCTCTTCCTCGTCGTGCACCTCGACCAGGGTGGTCAAACCGATGCTGGTGGCACGCTCCAGGAGACCGGTGAGCTCGTTCTGATCCAGCGCAGCCACGATCAGCAGAGCCATGTCGGCGCCGGCTGCCCGAGCCTCAAAGAGTTGATAGGAGGTGACGATGAAGTCCTTGCGCAGCACCGGGACATCCACGTTGGCGCGCACGGCACGCAGGTCCTGCAGCGACCCGCCGAAGCGGCGCTGCTCGGTGAGCACGCTGATCGCGGCAGCTCCNCCGGCGGCGTACTCGGTGGCCAGACGCGCGGGATCCGGAATGGCCGCCAAAGCGCCCTTACTGGGGCTGGACCGCTTCACTTCGGCGATCACGCTGACTCCCGGCGCCCGGAAGGTAGGCATCGGGTCCAGGGCATCGCAAGCGCGTTGCGCGGCCGTCTTCACATCCTGGAGGGGTACGGCGACCTCGCGCTCGGCGAGATCGAGGCGTACGCCCTCGATGATCTCGTCGAGGACAGACATGGGACTACTTTCTCACGGAGCCAGCCAAGCCCCGAAGGTGGTGTTACGAAGCAGCGTGAAGGCCACTGTCGCAACCACCAGCACGGTGCCTGCCAGCAACCGAACGTCGATGCCCACCAGCTCGCGAGTTCGAGCGCGAGGCTGGGGCCCGGGCGGCTGCGGTGTCTGCCAGGCTCTGCGGAACCAGCGAACCCACAACCACACCACGATAGGCACGGCCAGCACGACCAGCAGGTTGCTGGACAGGGCACCCGCCAAGTCACCGTGGGTCAGATCGTTGACCGCACGCAGGCCGCCACATCCTGGGCAATAGAGACCGGTGGCCGCATACAGCGGACAGAAGCCCCAGGAACCGTCCTGGTGCGGGTCACGCACATGCAGCGCGAGGGTAGCTGCGGTTACTCCGGCGGCGACCCAGAGTGGACCACGGACCCGGTCGATGCGACGGGTCCCGATCGCGTACTGGTCAGTGGCCGGCTGGTTCAGTGCCCAGCCCCATCTTCGACATGATCAGACCGGCGATACCACCGATCGGGGCAAGGGCGACACCGATCCAGAACAGCGGCATGCTGTTGACGACCAGCCCGATGCCACCGAGCACGAAGCCGAGCAGCACGAGCGAAACTGCGGTCCAGGCAGCGGGGGTGTTGCCGTGATGGGCGGACATCGATTCTCCTCGTCGGCGCGGGCGTTGCCTGTGCAGTCTATTCGGTCGGGTCGCGGCCGTCGTCCAGGGCCTTCCAGAGAGTCGCCGGATCCCCCATTGCCAAGTCCTGGCTTGCCGGGTCCCTGGCCTGGTCTGCGGGGCCGGTCGGCTTGTGTGCGTCGTAGCGCGCCGACATCTCCGGCCAGGTGTGGGCCTGCAGCGCGGCAATGGCCAGGGTCACAGCAGCCACCACCGCCCCGGCCAGGGTCGCGAAGAACCAGAATCCGGTCTCATAAATCGCGTCCGTGCCGCTGCCGAGCAGGTGCTGGTTCGCGATTCGTTGCGCATCTTCCCGGCCGGCGACGGCCGCGATCCCACAGCCGAGGGCCGCTAGCGCTCCGATCACTGCGATCAACCGACGCGACTGCCCGCGGGTGACCAGGATCGCGCCCCATGCGGCCAAGGCCACCAGACCCAGTGCCAGCGCAAGCGGAGCGGCCTGGCTTCCCTCCGCCTCTGCGGTGGCACTGCCGCTGCCCCCGACATCAGCCACGGTTGCCGAGGCGATCACCCAGACCCGCGAGGATCCGACTGCTGCCAGGGCTGCTCCGGCCACCCCGGTCAAGGCAGCACTCCAGAACATGCGGCGAGCGGCGCGGTCAGCCATCGCGCTCGGTTCCGAGCAGGCCGTCGTCGAAGCAGGTGTCCGCCCCGGTGTGGCATGCCGGGCCGGACTGGTCGACCTTCAACAGCAACGTGTCGCCGTCGCAGTCCAACCGCGCCTCATGCACCGCCTGGGTGTTGCCGGAGGTCTCGCCCTTGACCCAGTACTCCTGACGTGACCTGCTCCAGTAGGTGGCCCGGCCGGTGACCAGCGTGCGATGCAGTGCCTCGTCGTCCATCCAGGCCACCATCAGCACCACCTTTGTGTCGTACTGCTGCACCACCACAGGAATCAGCCCGTCCGGGTTGCGCTTCAGCCGCGCAGCAATCGCGGGGTCGAGATTGTTCACGCGTTCAGTATCGCCGGGGTCGGTAGAGCTACAAAGCCTGCTGGGCGATCCAGGAGGCATGCATCTGCCCGTACACGCCACCCTCGGCGAGCAGTTGCCGGTGGCTGCCACGTTGAGCGATTCGGCCGGCATCCACCACGATCACCTCATCAGCCCGCTCGGCGGTGCTCATCCGGTGCGCGATGGTGACCGAGGTACGCCCGGTCGTGAGTCTGTCGAGGGCACGGGCGATGCGCATCTCCAACGCGGGATCGACAGCACTGGTGGCCTCGTCCAGCACGAGTAGGTCGGGGGCGGCCAGGTGGGCTCGCAACAGCGCGACCAGTTGTCGCTCCCCTGCCGAAAGCGATTCGCCGCGCTGGCCGACGCGGGTGTCCAGCCGGCGTGGCAGAGAGTCCAGCCAGTCGCCGAGTCCCAGTTCCTCGGCAGCTTGCTCGATCTCGGCGTCGGTCGCGCCGATCCGTCCGTACTGGGCGTTGGCGCGCACAGTGTCGTCGAAAAGGAAGCCCTCCTGGGGGACCAGGACAACCCGCTCGCGCAGGGAGGAGAAGCTGATCGCGCGAAGGTCGACCCCGTCCAGGCGCACCACTCCCGTGGTGGGATCCATCAACCGGGTGAGCAGCTTGGCCAGCGTGGTCTTGCCGGAGCCGGTCTCCCCNACGATCGCGACCCGGGTGTTGGGAGCGATTTCGAGGCTCACTTCCGCCAGCACAGGTGGGCCTGACTCGCCGGTGGACAGTGGGTAGGCGAAGCCCACCTGATCGAACTCGATCCGTACCGCTCCGGTCGGAAGGGTCGCACCGTCGGCGCCGGGGTCGACCACGTCTGCCGGGGTGTCGAGGATGCCGATCACGCGACGCCATCCGGCGAACGCGTTCTGAGCGTCGGTCAGCACCTGGGTGCCCATCTGAACAGGTCCGACGAACAGGTTGACCAGGAACGCGAATGCGAGCACCTTGCCTGCGGTCAGGTCCCCGTCGACTCCGATCAGGACGCCGACGATCACGACACCGGCATTGGCCAAGCCGGCAGAGATTCCGCCGAGAGAGAAGGAGAACGCGGTGAAGCCCTGGGCCTTGATCGAGGCCCGCATGTTGGCCTCGACGGCATCGTCGATGCGCTTTTGGGTACGTTCCTCGACGGCGTACGAGCGGACCGTGGCGGCGCCCACGACGGGCTCGGCGACAGCGCTGAGCATGATGCCGACCTGGCGCCGGGCATAGGCGTACGCCGCCGAGAGCCGCTGCTGGAAGTAGCGCAGGCTGGCGAACAGCGGCAGGAAGCACAGCCACACCACCACTGTGAGCTGCCAGGAGTAGTAGGCCATCACGACGGTGGCGACCAGCACCTGGCCGACGCTGATGATTGCGATGATGCCGCCGAAGACCAGAAACTGCGAGACCTGGTCGACGTCACTGGTGACCCTCGAGACCAGGGCACCGCGGCGCTCGGTGTTCTGGGTGAGCACGGGCAGGTCGTGGACCTGGCGGAAGGCTTTGATCCGCAAGGTCGCCAGGCCGCGCTCGGCCGAGCGGAACAGCCGAGCGGTCATCAGGTAGGAGGCGGCCGCGGTCACCACGATCGCCACCAGCGCGATTCCCGCCATCCGGGTGGTGAAACCGGTGTCGATCCCCTCGCCGGTGCCCAGGCCGTGATCGAGGGTCTGCTGCACCGCGATCGGGACCACAACTCGGCCCAGGGTGCCCACGATCGCCCACACCAGGGTTCCCCAGAAGCCCTCTTTGAGCTCCGGTGAGAGCTCGACGCCGCGGCGCAGCACATGCCAGGCAGAGGCCTCCTCGCCGCTTGTCAGCGCACTGGTGCTCATGGGGTCACCTGCCCATCACTGGGCCTATTCCTGGGCCTATTCCTGTGCCTATCTCCGGGCTCATCAACAGGCTCGTCCGCATCATCAGCGGGCGTGTCGTGCTCGTGTTCGCGCTCGTAGGCGTTGACCAAGTCGGCATACCCGGGGTTGCGCTCCACCAGCTCTGTGTGCGGTCCCTGGTCGCCGATCCGGCCGTCGACCAGGTAGATGACCTCATCGGCCAGGCCGATCGTCGCCTTGCGGTAGGCGACCACTACGACAGTCGAACCGGAGCGCTCCCGCAAGGCTGCCAGGATGCGCGCCTCCACCTCGGGATCGACTGCGGAGGTGGCGTCGTCGAGCACCAGCAGGCGGGGCTCCCGGACCAGTGCCCGGGCCAGGGACAACCGTTGCCGNTTGTCCCCCGACAGGGTCGTGCCCCGTTCCCCGAGGCGGGTGTCCAGACCCTCGGGTTGGGCCCGCACGAACCTGTCGGCTTGGGCGATCCGCAGCGCCTCCCAGACCTGCTCGTCGGTGTAGTCCCCGCCGAGTGTGACGTTGCCGCGAATGGTGTCGTCGAACAAGAACGCCTGTTGCGGCACCAAGGCAGCCTGGGTGGCCAACGCTCCGCGGCGGAGTTGGCGCAGGTCGTGGTCGTCGATCTCGATGAGGCCACCGGAGGGATCGACCAGTCGCAGGATCAGGTTGGTCAGCGTGGTCTTACCCGAGGCGGTGGCGCCGACCAAGGCCACCGTGCGACCGGGGGCGACTGTGAAAGTGACATCGTCGAGCACCGGCTGGTCGGGCAGGTACCGGTAGCCGACCGCATCCAGCTCGAGCGTGGCCCCGGTAGGCCCAGCGGGCAGCAACTGGTCGCCGTAGGCCATGTCGGTGTGCTCGGCGAGCACCGCGCGCACGCGGCCGAATCCGACGACGCTGCGCGGGAAGTCACCTACCAGCCAACCGAGCGAGCGGATGTTGAAGGCGACCGTGCTGAGCAGGAAGGCGATAATCACGATGTCGCCGGCGTTGCTCTGCCCGTGCAACACACGGTAGGTGCCCACAGCCAGCACCAGCATGACCGTCAGACCTGGCAGCGCCTCCAGAGTCGGATCGAAGGCGGCCCGGATCATACCGACCTTGATGTTGACGTCACGCAGCCTATCGACCTTGACCGCGAACCGGTCTGTCTCCTCGGCCTCACGGCCCAACGCCTTGACGACCAAGGCGCCCTCGAAGGACTCGTGCGCCACCTCGCTGACCTCGGCGCGCAACATCTGGGCTCGGGTCATCAACGGGGACTGGATGCGTTGGTAGACCATGTTGGCGACCACCACGAGCGGGAACACGGTCAGCGCCAAGAGCCCGATGACCAGGTCGGCGAGCAACATCTGGGCCATCGCGATGATCATCATCGCAGCGGTGCCGATCGCCATCGGCAACGGCGCGATCGGTCCCCAGGCGGCCTCGGTGTCGGCATTGGCCACCGACAACAGCTGGCCGGTCGGATGCTGCTGGTGCCACGACATCGGCAGGTCGAGGTATTGGCGAGTAACCGCCCGCCGGTCATGAGCCATCAACCGGTACTGCATGATCCCGGCCCCGAGTCGGCGCGCGATGATCCCGGCGGCTCGCACCAGCGCAAGCCCGATGAACAAGGCGGCGACGGTGATCAGGGACCCGGTGGAACTGACCTGCCCATCGCGAAAGGACGGGACGATCACATGGTCGGTCGCCCAGCCGAGCACCCAGGCGTCCGCGACGGTCAACGCGCCGAAGATCACGCTGCCCAAGCAGGCGACCGCGAACACCTTGGGCTCGGTGCGGATCCCGTACCCGAGCACGGCGAACCCGTCCCGCATGGTGCTACGGGAGCGTCCCCGTCCCGACAACGCGCTGGTCAACGATCCAGGTTCCTATCGGACGGCGTGCCCGGCAGCTGCCAGCGCTTGTTTGACGTCGCCGATGCGAAGAGTGCCGAAGTGGAAGACGCTGGCGGCCAGAACAGCGTCGGCACCGGCATCCACTGCGGGGGCGAAGTCCTCGGCCTTGCCGGCGCCCCCNGAGGCGATCACCGGAATGTCGACCACGGCTCGGACCTCGCGCAGCATCTCCAGGTCGAAGCCGTCGCGGGTGCCGTCGGCATCCATCGAGTTGAGCAGGATCTCCCCGGCTCCGAGCTCGGCACCGCGCGCTGCCCACTCGATGGCATCGATGCCTGTGGACCGGCGACCGCCGTGGGTGGTGACCTCGTAGCCGGAGGCGGTGCCGGTAGCGCGCCGGGCGTCGACCGACAGCACCAGCACCTGACTGCCGAAACGGTCGGCAATCTCCGCGATCAACTCTGGGCGCCGGATCGCGGCGGTGTTGACCGAGATCTTGTCCGCCCCGGCACGCAGCATCTTGTCGACATCGGTCACCGAGCCGATACCACCGCCGACCGTGAGTGGGATGAACACCTGCTCGGCTGTGCGCGAGACGATCTCCAGGGTGGTGGCCCGGCCCTCGTGGCTGGCGGAGATATCGAGGAAGGTCAGCTCGTCGGCGCCCTCGGCGTCGTAGACCTGGGCGAGTTCGACCGGATCACCCGCGTCGCGCAGCTGCTGGAAGTTGATGCCTTTGACGACGCGGCCACCGTCCACGTCGAGGCAGGGAATCACCCGGATCGCCACACTCATGATGGCCTCATGATGGCAAGGTGAGGGCCAGGCCCTCCTCCAAGGTGAACCGGCCCTCGTACAGCGCGGTGCCGATGATCGCTCCCTCTACGCCACCGGCACGGCTGGGATCCACCATCTGCATCAATGCACGCAGGTCGTCGAGCTCGGTGATGCCACCGGAGGCGACCACGGGCCGGTCGGTGGCCGCGCAGACCGCGGCGAGCAGATCCAGGTTGGGGCCTTGCAACATACCGTCCTTGTTGACGTCGGTGACCACGTAACGAGCGCAGCCCTCGGAATCCAACCGGGCCAGCACCTCGTACAGGTCACCGCCCTCCTGGGTCCAACCGCGAGCAGCCAGCGTCCGTCCCCGCACATCCAGCCCGACCGCGACCCGGTCGCCGTAGTCGGCAATCGCCTGCGCACACCACTCGGGCTGCTCCAGAGCAGCGGTGCCGATGTTGACCCTGCGGCACCCGGTAGCCATCGCAGCCTTCAGCGAGTCGTCGTCGCGGATCCCGCCGCTCATCTCGACCTTGACGTCCAACTTTCCGACGATCTCGGCCAGCAGCTCACGATTGCTCCCNCGGCCGAAGGCGGCATCCAGATCGACCAGGTGGATCCACTCGGCGCCGGCGCGCTGCCAGTTCAGCGCCGCTTCCAGCGGATCACCGAAGNNGTCTTCCGAGCCGGCGATTCCCTGTACGAGTTGCACCGCCTTGCCGCCTTGCACGTCGACAGCAGGAAGCAGCTCGAGGTAGTCCGACATAGCGCCAACCCTACGNGACCTTGCACCACTTACAACGAAGTGACCCAGTTCTTGAGCAGGCGAGCACCCGCATCCCCGGATTTCTCGGGGTGGAACTGAGTGGCGGCCAGTGGCCCGTTCTCCACGGCGGCGACGAACCTGNTCGCCCGCGTGCTCGGACCAGGTCACCAATGGCGCCCGAGTCCGCCCGTTGGTGGTCAGCTCCCAGGTGCGCACCCCGTAGGAGTGCACGAAGTAGAACCGTTCGTCCTCGACTCCGTCGAACAGTGCCGACCCCTCCGGAACCGAGACCGTGTTCCAGCCCATGTGAGGCACGACCGGTGCCTGAAGTCGCTCGACCACTCCTGGCCATTCATCCAGTCCGGGAGTGTCGATGTCGTGCTCGACGCCATGGGTGAACAGCACCTGCATCCCGACGCAGATCCCGAGCACCGGGCGGCCGCCGGCCAGCCTGCGTCCGATCACCTCCGGGCCACCGGCGGCACGCAGTCCTTCGACGCAGGCACGGAATGCGCCGACTCCGGGCACCACCAGGCCGTCGGCCTCTTCGGCCGCCCGACGGTTCGCGGTCAACTCCACCTCGGCGCCGGCACGCTCCAATGCGCGCACAGCGGAGCGAACGTTGCCGGAGCCGTACTCGAAGACGACTACTCGACTCATGAAGCGGTCACCTGGACAGCGTGCCCTTGGTGGAGGGCACGCCAACCTCGCGTGGGTCGAGCGCGATCGCGTCGCGCAGCGCCCGAGCCACAGCCTTGAACTGGGTCTCGACGATGTGGTGCGGGTCGCGCCCGGCCAGCACCCGTACGTGCAGCGCGAGGTGGCCGTGGAAAGCAAGGGTCTCGAAGACGTGCCGGGTCAGCGATCCGATGTAGGCATCGCCGATCAGCACCTGCTCTTGGCCTGCTGGCTCACCGGTGTGCACGCAGTAGGGCCGTCCGGAGACGTCGACGACGGCTTGTACCAGCGCTTCGTCCAGGGGCACGGTCGCATCGCCGAAGCGCCGGATCCCGGCTTTGTCCCCCAGCGCCTCACGCAGCGCTTGGCCCAAAGCGATGGCCGTGTCCTCGACGGTGTGGTGGGCGTCGATGTGCAGATCGCCCTCAGCGGTGACGACCAGGTCGATCAGCGAGTGCCGCGAGAGCGCGGTCAGCATGTGGTCGTAGAAGCCCACGCCGGTGCTGATGTCGTGGCTGCCGGTGCCGTCCAGGTTGACCTCGACCACGATCTTGGACTCGCTGGTCTGGCGCTCGACGCGCGCGGTCCTGCTCATTGCAGCTCCTCCAGCACTTGTGTCAGTGCGGCCCGGAAGGCCGCCATCTCCTCCGGGGTGCCGATCGACACCCGGAGCCATCCCGCAGGTCCAGTCTCCCGGATCAAGACGCCACGATCCAATAATCCCTGCCACACGGCATGGCGGTCATCGAATATTCCGAAAAGCACGAAGTTCGCGTCGCTGTCGGCTACCTGTTGTCCCTGGTCCCGCAACCAGTCGACGGTTCGGTCCCTCTCGGCACGCAACTCCCCCACCTTGGCGAGCAGTTCGTCAGCATGCCGCAACGCCACCAGTGCGACTGCCTGGGTCACGGCCGAGAGGTGGTAGGGCAGTCGCACCACGCGCAGCGCATCGCAGATCTCGGTGCCGGCCGCGAGATAGCCGAGTCGTCCTCCGGCCAACGCGAAGGCTTTGCTCATGGTGCGGGTGACCACCAGGTTGGGGGTGGTCGCGAGCAGTTCCAGCGCGCTGGGCGTGCCCTCACGGCGGAATTCGGCGTACGCCTCGTCGATCACCACCACGCAGCCCCCGGGCACTTGGCCGGCGGCGGCGCAGACGGCAGCCACAGCGTCCAGAGGCAGCGCGGTGCCGGTGGGGTTGTTCGGCGACGGCAGGATCACCACCGAGGGCTGCTCACGGCCGATCACCTGCACCGCGTGGTCGATCGCCAAGGTGAAGTCGGACTCGCGGTGTCCGACCACCCACCCGGTGTGGGTGTCGCGTGCGTACTCCGGATACATCGAGTAGGTCGGCGCGAACGAGACGGCCACCCGGCCGGGTCCNCCGAATGCCTGCAGCAGGTGCAACATCACCTCGTTGGAGCCGTTGGCCGCCCAGACCTGNGTCGGGGTGATCCCATGACCGAGATAGGCCGCCAGTGCTGCTCGCAGCTCGGTGAACTCTCGGTCGGGATAGCGGTTGAGACCGGTTGTCACGGCCTGAACGACGGCAGCGGCATCTCGGGCGAGGTCCGCAGAGGGCCCGTACGGATTCTCGTTGACGTTGAGCTGGACAGGGACATCCAGCTGAGGGGCTCCGTACGGCTCGACGCCGCGCAGCTCCTCGCGCAGGGGAAGCGTCACGGGNCTGACCTCGTCGGCTCGCTCAGGGAAGCGAGCCGTCACTGCGGCCGCGTGGCCGGGCAGATCCTCGGCATGTGCGAGCGTGGTGACGTGGCCGGCGACCTGAGTCAAAGCCTCCCGGGTGTAGTCGACGACGTGCACGGCTTTGGTGAAAGCGCGCACCGACAATCCCGAGGAGTGACAGGCGCATCCGGCGGTGGGCAGCACATGGTTGGAGCCGGCGCAGTAGTCCCCCAGCGAGACAGGCGCGTACGGCCCGACGAACACCGCGCCGGCATTGACGACCCGGTTCGCGACCTCGGCTGCGTCACGGGTGTGAATCTCCAGGTGCTCGGCCGCATAGGCGTTGACGACGTCGAGGCCCTGGGCCACGTCATCGACGAGCACGATCCCGGACTGCTGTCCGGTCAGCGCGGTGCGGATCCGGTCTACGTGCTTGGTCAGCGCGACCTGTTTATCGAGCTCTGCCTCGACCTCGTCGGCCAGGCTCAGGCTGTCGGTGACCAGCACACTGGCAGCCATCGGGTCGTGCTCGGCCTGGGAGATCAGGTCCGCGGCGACGAAGGCTGGATCGGCGGAGTCGTCGGCAAGGATGGCGATCTCGGTCGGCCCGGCTTCGGCGTCGATACCGACCACGCCCTTGACCAGGCGTTTGGCCGAGACCGTGTAGATGTTGCCGGGGCCGGTAACCAGATCGACCGGCCGACAAGGCCCGGCGCCGTAGGCGAACATCGCGATCGCCTGAGCACCGCCTACCGCATACACCTCGGTGATGCCGAGCAGGGCGCAGGCAGCCAGGATCGTGGGGTGGGGCAGGCCGTCGTTGTCGGCCTGCGGGCTGCTGGTCAGTGCGATGCTGGGCACTCCAGCCACCTGGGCAGGAACAACGTTCATGATCACGCTGGACACCAGCGGGGCCACGCCACCGGGCACGTAGAGCCCGACGCGCTGCACCGGAACCATCCGCTGAGTCACCCGACCTCCAGGTGCGACCTCGACGACGCTGTCGTTCTCCAGCTCTGATTCACAGGTGGATCGCAGTCGGGCGATCGACTCCCGCAACCCGGCCAGGACCTCCGGGTCCAACGCTGCCAGCGCCGCGTCGAGGGCCTGCGTCGGTACCGCAATGCCGGTCTGGGTCACGCCGTCGAACCGGGCCGAGTACTCCAGCACAGCCTCGACGCCACGATGGCGGATGTCCTCACAGATTGGGCGCACCACCTCCAAGGTGGCCGCCACGTCGATCTCGGCGCGCGGCACCACAGCGCGATAGTCGATGAGCTCATCGGGGTGCCGTTGCCAGAGCCGTCACTGCGTACATCGATCCGGCGCATCATGGCGTTCATTCTAGTTCGACACGACGTAGGTTGGTGTCCGTGGCCCAGCTGCCGATCTTTCCACTCAACACCGTGGTTTTCCCGGGGATGTCTACGCCGTTGCACGTCTTCGAGGATCGCTACCGGACCCTGGTGCGCGATCTGCTCGAGCAGCCCGATCCGACTCGACGACTCTTCGGGATAGTGGCGATCCGGGAGGGGTACGAGGTCGGCGCCCACGAGGCCCGCTCGATGTACCGGATCGGGTGCGCGGTGCAGCTGCGCCAGGTCAGGCCGTACGACG
The DNA here is from genome assembly GCA_013693815.1 of Nocardioidaceae bacterium. Classification (GTDB taxonomy): domain Bacteria; phylum Actinomycetota; class Actinomycetes; order Propionibacteriales; family Nocardioidaceae; genus SSC3. Next base: position 1,811,884 of record CP059259.1, on the reverse strand, counting down.
ACGGCCGCTTCGACATCGAGACGGTCGGCCGGCACCGGATGCGGGTCGACGCCGTCGACGCTTCGGGTCCGTACCTGACGGCCGAAGTCGCCGAGCTGACCGACGACCCACCGCCGGAGTTGACCGACGAGTCCTTGCGGGCCGCGGCAGCGCGGGCCTTGGCGACGTTCGAGGACTATCGCCACCTGCTGACCGAGCTTCGCGGTGACGAGGTCCTGGCCGGCACGATGCCGAAGGACCCCGAGCTGTTGTCGTACTCGCTGGCGGCTTCGGCGTTGCTGTCATTGCGAGAGCGCCAGTCCTTACTGGAGGCCTCCAGTGCTTACCAACGACTCGAGTTGGTGCGCTATCGCCTGGCCGAGGAGATCCGCGCCATGCAGGTATTGCCCTCCCTGCCTGCCACCGAAGTAGCTCGCACCGGCTGGAGCCCCAACTGAACTGATCTCGATCGGGTGCGACCGTTGGTCGGGTATCGGGATCAGTCGGTGGTGAGCTTGAACAGGACGTGGCCGTCGCTGCCGTTGACCCAGGCGCTCAAGCCGGCGGTGTTCAGCGGCTTGACGTTGTCGGCGAACTCGTCATCGCCGTCCATCCCGGCAAGCCGGTAGGCCCAGTCGTCAGCGGCGTCGAAGTCGAGGAAGAACGCACCCACGGCGTCTTGGGCATTGGGGACTGCTGAGCTGAAACCCTTGCCCTTGCCGAGGTCGCCGCCCGACAACAGCGCGGTGACGTAGTCGTCGTTGAAGCCGATCGCGACCTGGTCGTCGTTGGAGGCGACCTTGATCATGTCCGCCGCCTCAGGCCCTGCGATGCCCTTCAGAGTGTCGATCACCCGGTTGATCTCCTCGGGGTCGCCGTCGATACGCAGCCCGGCCTTGAGGCCGTCGGGTCCGGAATCAAGCGACTCGAAGTCCGTGGTCCCGTCCAGGGCGAAGACCAGGCCCTTGCCGAAGATAGTGGTGATCGTCTCGGCGAGATCCAATCCGGTCTGTCGGGTGAACTCCTCGCCGGCCTCACGGTAGAGCTCGTTGTCGCCCATGCTCTTCTCGACGAGTTCCAGGTAGTTGTCGGGTATCGCGACGCCAAGGGCTGCGACCGTGTCCGTGGGCAGGTTCCCGNNATGCTCAGGGGTAGTAGTTGCCGTCGTCGAGCTGGTCGCTGGTCGCGACACCCTCGAATCCACGCCGCCGTCGGCGAAGCGGATAGTGCCGGCCGCACCGCCGAAGTCGTCGGCGAACTCGTCGAGTTGAGCGAGAAGCTCGTCCATGCCGGCCATCCCGAAATCAGGACCGCCGAAGCCCGAGTCGAAGTCGGACTCGAAGTCATCGCCAAAGTCATCACTGAACTCGTCGCTGAAGTCGCTGTCGAAGTCCTCATCGAAGCTGGAGGTCGTGGAACCCTCTTCGAAGCCCTCATCGATGCTCGGGGTAGCGAAGTCATCCACCATCTGGCCCTCGATCAACTTGGTGATCTCACGGGGCGCATCTTCAGCCACGTAGAAGCTCATGATGCCCAGGCCGTCCAACTTGTCGAAAGCCGCGTTGAAGTCCGCGTCGTCAGCCAGCGGCGCCTTGGCGGCAGCGGACACGGCCTCGTCGACGACCTCCTGGGTCGGAGCGAACAACACATAGCCCTCGTGGGTGGCGACGCCGTACTCCTCGTCTCCGTCACACATCTCGAAGAGCTTCTCGATGCCGGCCACTGCCTTGTCGTCGTCCTTGCTCTGCAGGGCGATCAGCGGCTGCGGCTCGTCGTTGCTCAAGATGAGCGCGACTCCGGCCTTGTCACCGAGCCACGGCTCGACGTCATCGTCGTAGTCGAGGCCGTCACAGTCCTCGGAGATGGCCTTGAACAGCTCCTCGCGCAAGTCGTCCTGCGCATCAAGCCCGAGTTCCTCTTTGAGCGCAGGGAACTTGTTGATGGTCTTGATGGCCTCGATCTTCTGCCCGGCCGAGGGGTCGAGGTCGACCGCCGCGTAGGCCAGTGCTGAGGCGGGCAGCGCCTGGGCAGCGCCCGGGCCGCCGCCGGAAAGCTTCGAGAAGCCCCATGCTCCAGCTCCTACCGCCGCGACAGCGACAGCCGCGCCGATGCCGATCGCGACGTTACGACCCTTCTTGGAGGGCTTCGGTGAGGACGGATCCGGGGAACCGACGGTCAGGAACTCGGCGTCACCTGGAGGCGAGAAGTCAGACATGCATTGAAGACTACTGATCCTCTGGTCGGTTTTGGTCTGGTACGTCCGAAGATGTCAGCAAGTTCACAAGGAAAAGCCCTGCAGTTGCACCCAGCGGCCATACCAGACCGAAAATCTTGCTGCTGAGGCTGAGCTGCGCCGTGGCGGTGGCACCGACCTCGGCGTCGGCGAGCACCACGGTCGGGTCGTCGGGCCCGAGCATTTGACCGACCAGGAACATCACGAGGCCGGCCAAGCAGGCTCCGAGCGTCACCAGGATCACGGTGGCGACCGGATCCCGGCGGCGACGCCACCCGAACCACAGCCCACCCAGCAGTGCCGGGATGGCCGCAACCACGACGTACCAGCCGTCCATGGCGAACATGCCAGCCAACTGCAACTCGTCCTGGCCGATGGTTTCGACGTAACGGGTTACTTGGGGCGGGTCGCTCACCAGCGCCCATATCACCCCGGCCGCCGCGCCCACCACCGCAAACCCAGCCGCGATGACCAACAGATCGCGCAACGTTGCTTCCAGCCAATCCTCGGAACCGACCCGAGTATTAGCACCGGTATCGGCACGGTGCGTGGCTGGAGAGGGAACGGGGGCGGAAGGTCGGTCACAGCCTCAGGAACCGCTCAGGCAATGCGGGCCGAGCAGCGCCTTGAGGTCGGCGTACAACGGCGGCGAGGGNGTGACCCGCAACTGGTCGGGCAACCGCATCGTGGTGGTCTTGTCCTTGCTCATCAACCGCAACCGTACTTCGGTAACCCCGAGGTGGGAGCCCAGGACGTCCTTGAGCTGGGCGATCACCGGTGGCGTGCAGCGGGTCGAGGGCAGCGTGATCACGACCGGCCCGAGCGCGGCGCCGGTGGTCAGGTCAGGNGCCGTGACCTCCAGGCCGTGCAANTCCGGGACATCCTTGGACCGCGACAGCCGTCCCTTGACCGTCAAGACGGTGTCGGGCACCAGCAGGGTGCTGACCAGATTGTAGGCCGATGGGAAGAGCAGCACCTCCAGGGCACCCTCGAGGTCTTCCAGGGTGACCATCGCCCAGGGATCCCCTCGCCGGGTGATCTTGCGCTGCACCGAGGTAACCAGGCCGCAGACCTTCACGGTGCTGCCGTCGGGACGCTCCTCGTCAGCCAGGAGCACGCCGATCGTGACATCCCCTTGCTCTCCCAGGATGTGCTCGAGACCGAAGAGCGGGTGGTCGGAAACATACAGGCCGAGCATCTCGCGCTCATGGCCCAGCAACACGGTCTTGTCCCACTCGTCGATCACCGGGACGGCTACCGTCATGCCGAATCCGGCGTCCTCGGTGAGCTCGCCGAACAACGAGTCCTGACCGATCGCCTCGTTCTTCTTGGTCTCCACGAACTGATCGACCACTTGCTCGTGCACGGCGACCAACGCCCGCCGGCCGTGACCCAAGGAGTCGAACGCCCCAGCTTTGACAAGCGAGTCGACAACCCGCTTGTTGCAGACCGTGAGCGGCACCTTGTCCATGAAGTCGTTGAAGTCGGTGAAGTTACCGTGCTCGGCACGAGCTGCGGTGATGCCCGCCACGACGTTGACACCGACGTTGCGGATCGCCGAGAGCCCGAAACGGATATCCCCCNNGACCGGGGTGAAGTTCGCGTCCGAGGAGTTGACATCGGGNGGCAGCACGGCGATGCCCATCCGACGGCACTCGCCCAGGTAGATCGCGAGCTTGTCCTTGTCGTCCTTGACCGAAGTGAGCAAGGCGGCCATGTACTCGGGCGCGTAGTGCGCCTTGAGGTAGGCGGTCCAATACGAGATCACCCCGTAGGAGGCAGAGTGGGCCTTGTTGAAGGCGTAGTCGGCGAACGGGACCAGGATCTCCCACAGAACCTTGATCGCACCCTTGGAGAAACCACGCTCGAGCATCCCGGCCTGGAAGCCCTCGAACTCCTTCTCCAGCACCTCGCGCTTCTTCTTGCCCATCGCTCGGCGCAGATTGTCGGCCTGCCCGAGCGTGTAGCCGGCCAACTGCTGGGCGATCGCCATGACCTGCTCTTGGTAGACGATCAGGCCGTAGGTGCCTCCGAGAATGGGAGTCAGCGCCTCGGTGAGCTCGGGATCGATGAAGTCGATCGGCTGTTTGCCGGTCTTGCGCAGCGCGTAGTTGATATGGCTGTTGGCGCCCATCGGGCCGGGCCGGTACAACGCGATGACAGCTGAGATGTCCTCGAAGTTATCGGGCTGCATCTGCCGCAGCAGGGTCCGCATCGGACCACCGTCGAGCTGGAAGACGCCCAGGGTGTCGCCACGCCCGAGCAGCTCGTAGGCCCCCAAGTCATCGAAGTCGAGATCCTCCAGCACCAGGTCGACGCCTTGGTTGGCGGCGATGTTGGCCACCGCGTCGTCGAGCACCGAGAGGTTGCGCAAGCCCAGGAAGTCCATCTTGACCAGCCCGAGCGCCTCGCACATCGGGTAGTCGAACTGGGTGATGATCGCGCCCTCGCCCTTGGCCTTCATGATCGGGACGATGTCGATCAGCGGGTCGCTGGACATGATCACACCGGCTGCATGCACGCCGGTCTGCCGGATCTGGCCCTCCAGGCCCAGCGCGGTGTCATAGATACGCCGTACGTCCGGGTCGGACTCGTGCAGCGCCCGGAAATCGTTGCCGTCGTTGTAGCGGTCGTGCTCGGGGTTGAACAGCTGCGTGAGGGGCACGCCCTTGCCCATCACGTCCTCGGGCAGGGCCTTGGTGATGCGCTCGCCTTGGGAGAACTCGTAGTCGAGCACCCTGGCTGCGTCCTTGATCGCTGCCTTGGCTTTGAGCCGGCCGAAGGTCGCGATCTGGGCGACCCGCTCCTCGCCATACTTCCGGGTGACATAGGCGATCACCTCGTCACGGCGGCGGTCGTCGAAGTCGATGTCGAAGTCAGGCATCGAGGGTCGCTCGGGGTTGAGGAATCGCTCGAAAACCAAGCCATGCGTAATCGGGTCGAGATCGGTGATGCGCAGCGCGTAGGCGGCGATCGAACCCGCGCCCGAGCCGCGGCCCGGCCCGACCCGGATGCCGTTGTCCTTGGCCCAGTTGATGAAATCGGCCACCACCAGGTAGTACCCGCAGTACCCCTTGGTGCGGATGACGTCGATCTCCATCTCGGTGCGCTCGACGACCTCGCCCGTCGGGGAGTCGCCGTAACGGGCCTTGATACCCCGCCAGACCTCCTCGACGAACCACTGCTCTTCGGTCATGCTCTCGGGCACGTCGGCGCGAGCCATGTAGCCGCCGGTGGATTCGACGAACTCGACCTCGCAGCGTTCGGCGATCAGCAAGGTGTTGTCACATGCCTCGGGCATCCCGAACTGGTCGGCCCACAAGGCCCGCATCTCCGCAGCGGACTTGATGTAGTAGCCCTCGCCGTCGAACTTGAGCCGCTTGGTGTCGGAGATGCGCTTGCCCGAGGCGATGCAGATCAGAGCATCCTGCGCGTCGGCGTCCTCGGGCTTGTTGTAGTGCGAGTCGTTGGTGGCCACCGGGGANAGCCCGAGCTCCTTGCCGAGCTTGAGCAGGTCGTCGCGGACCTGCTTCTCAATGCCGATGCCGTGGTCCATCAGCTCCAGGAAGACGCTGTCCTTACCGAAGATGTCTTGCAGCTCGGCAGCCTCACGGCGGGCCTCGTCGTACTGGCCCAGCCGGAGCCGGGTCTGCACTGCGCCCGAGGGGCAACCTGTGGTCACGATCAGGCCCCTGGCATACCGCTCCAGCAGGTCGCGGTCGATGCGTGGTTTGTAGTAGTAGCCCTCGGAGAACGCCAGCGACGACATCCGGAACAGGTTGTGCATACCCTCGGTGGTCTCCGAGAGCATCGTCATGTGGGTGTAGGCCCCACCGCCGGCGATGTCGTTGCCGCCCTCCTCCTCGGCGCCATTTCCTGGGCCGCCCAGTCCGTCACTCCGGCCGCCTTTGCCCCATCGGATCCGGCGTTTCTCGAACCTACTGATCCCCGGAGTGAGGTAGGCCTCCATGCCGATGATCGGCTTGACATCGTGCTTGCGTGCCTTGGACCAGAAGTCGTACGCGCCGTGCAGGTTGCCGTGGTCGGTCATCGCGATAGCGGACATGCCCAGCTCATTGACCCGCTCGAAGAGCGGATCGAGCAGNGAAGCGCCGTCGAGCATCGAGTACTCGGTGTGCACATGCAGGTGCGCGAAACCATCTCGCGAGCCAGAAGCCGACCCACCTGACAACGCCAACGACTCCTTCCGGGGACCTCACGGACCCCGCCCGAACCAAACGACCCAAGCCAATGACTCGGACCAACAACTCAGGATCGACCGCTACCAGGTCGCGCCAAGGGAAGAGCCACAGACTACGCGACCACGGCACCGAGATCAGCCCGACCCTCCGACAGATCTACCGACACGAAATCAGTGAGACCAAGATCGCCGGATCAGTGCAGCTCCCGGATCGTATCGAGCGCCTGTTGGAGATCGTCGGGGTAGCTCGACTCGTAGCTGACGTAGCTGTCCTCTTCGGGATGGGTGAAACCGAGCTGAACCGCGTGCAGCCACTGCCTGATCAGTCCCAAGCGCTCGGTGAGCACCGGATCGGCACCATAGGTGAGGTCGCCGACGCAGGGGTGTTTCAGCGCTGACATGTGCACCCGGATCTGATGGGTGCGGCCGGTCTCCAGGCTCACCTCCAGCAGGGAGGCGAAACGATGCGCCTCCAGGGTGTCGTAGTGGGTGATGCTGTGTCGGCCGTCCGCGCGCACCGCGAACCGGTGGTCGTACTTGGGATTGCGGCCGATCGGGGCGTCGATCGTGCCGCGCAGCGGATCCGGGTGCCCTTGGACCAAGGCGTGGTAGGTCTTGTCGACCTCACGATGCCGGAAGGCGTTCTTGAGCCGGGCGTACGCAAACTCAGACTTGGCGATCACCATCACGCCCGAGGTGCCGACGTCCAGGCGTTGCACGATGCCCTGGCGCTCGGAGGCTCCGCTGGTCGCGATCCGGAAACCCGCCGCGGCCAGGTGCCCGACGACAGTCGGCCCCTTCCATCCCGGGCTCGGGTGGACGGCGACGCCCACCGGCTTGTCGATCACGACGAGCGCATCGTCGTCGTGCAGTATCCGGATGCCCTCCGCGATCTCGGGCACCACCGCGAGCGGATCGCTCACGACCGGGATCTCGACTTCCAGCAACGCGCCCGGCAGCACCCGCTCGGACTTGATCACTGGCTGGCCGTCCAGCCGGACCATGCTCTGCCCGATCAGCTCGGCGGCGCGGGTGCGGGAGAACCCGAAGATCCGCGACAACGCGGCATCGAGGCGCTCACCTGCCAACCCCTCGGGTATGGCAACAGTGCGATGGGTGCTTGCCGGCGTGTTCATCGACGTAGGTCACTCGTGTCGGTCATTGGCCTTGGCAGGCTTGTCAGAGTGTCGGCGACCGTCGACTCCCACCCCACGGAGCGCCTGCAGGATGATGATGCCGGCCGCCACATTGATGCAGATGTCGGCGATGTTGAAGACCGGCCAGTTCGGTAGCTGCAGGAAGTCGACAACGTGCCCGCGCAGGAAGCCGGGCTCACGGAACACCCGGTCGGTGAGGTTGCCCAGCACTCCCCGAGCAATGCCCCTAGACCGACTGCCCACATCAGGCTGCGCAGTCGCCGGGCGTACCACAGCACCGTCACCACTGCTACGACCGCGATGCAGGACAACAGCACGGTGTAAGAGGTACCCGTGCTGAAGGCGGCGCCGGGGTTGAAGGTGAGGTTGAGTTTGAGGAGCGATCCCACGATCTCGACCGGCTCATCGCCCAGCTTGGCCAACGCCAGCGACTTGGTTGCCAGATCCAGCAGATAACAGCCCAGCGCCACCAGGGCGAAGACCGTCAAGGGTCGACGCGAGCCGGCACCGAGGGCAGCCGATGTCACGCCCGTGGCACCGTCGTCATCGGCGTCCTGATCGGTCAGCGACGCTCCTCGCGCTGCTTGCATGTCAGGCACAGTGTCGCACGCGGGAAGGCCATCAACCGCATCTTGCCGATCGGCTCCCCGCAGGACTCACAGACCCCGTAGCTGCCACCGTCGATGCGGGCCAACGCGTGCTCGGTCTGGGTGAGCATGTCCCGGGCGTTGTTGGCCAGGCTGATCTCATGGTCACGCTCGAACGTCGTGTAGCCGATGTCGGCCTGGTCGTTGCCGGCGCCGTCTCCGGCGTCTCGCATCAGATCTGCGAGTTCCTCCGCGGCCAGGTCGAGCTCCCTCGGAGCCGATCGCGGTCGGCAAGCAACTCGGCCTTGACCTCGGCGAGCTCTTTGGCCGACCAAGGCTTCTCGTCGGCCTTGACCGCAAGTTTCCTCGCGGGTGCGGCTTTCTTGACCGGGACCTTCTCGACCGGGGTTTCTTAGCTGGGGTTTCTTGGCTGGGGCCTTCGTTGCAGCTTTCGCGGGCGCTGCCTTCTTGGCGGGCGCCGCTTTTTTGCGGGCACTGCGGCTTTGGCAGGCACGGTCTTCTTCGCAGTGGCCTTCTTCGATGCTGCCTTTACCGGGGCTATCTTTTGGGCTGTCTTCGCCGGTGCGGCCTTCTTGGCAGGCGCTGCCTTCTTGACCGGCGCGGTTTTCTTGGCAGGCGCTGCCTTCTTGACCGGCGCGGTTTTCTTGGCAGGCGCTGCCTTCTTGACCGGCGCGGTTTTCTTGGCCGGCGCAGCCTTCTTCGCAGCCTTTACGGGCGCTGCCTTCTTGGCAGGCGCCGCTTTCTTCGCCGGGGAGCTCTTCTTGGCCGAAGCCTGCTTCTTAGCACCGAGTTTGGGCACGCTGGCGACGCGTTTGGCCGCTGCGGCAAGCCTGCTCGTGGTCCGCGCCATGGCCGCGAGGATATTCCGGGGGCCTTGTCGAGACAAACCACCACGCCCATCGGGCCGTAGGAAACTCACGCGGGATTCTGAGGCGGATGTGGCAGACTTGATCGCGACCGCAAGGCATTGACGGGACGAGTAGCCTCAAGTCCAGCCACGAGCGATCCGGGGACGGTGTGAGCCCGGAGGTGTTGACCAAGGCGAAGATCACCCCTGAGTTGTCGGAGGAGCCGGGCCACACCCGGGGTAGAACCGACTGCGGCACACGATGAGTGGGCGTCCGAAGCCGAACGACATCGGGCGTCAAGAAGGGTGGTACCGCGGATCTCCGTCCCCGACGGAAGCTCGTCCCTTCGTTTCCGACCAGCACGACGGCAACGACGAAGGCAGCACCCTGTGAGCAGCTATACCCCGGTTCCCNCGCAAGTCGACCTCCCCGCGCTCGAGCGCGCGATCCTCACCAAGTGGGAGGACGAAGGAACCTTCGCCGAATCGCTGGCCCGCAACGTCGGCGCCAAGGCCTGGACCTTCTACGAAGGCCCTCCGACCGCCAACGGGATGCCAGGCACGCACCATGTCGAGGCTCGGGTCTTCAAAGACGTCTTTCCGAGGTTTCGGACTATGCAGGGCTACTACGTCGACCGCAAGGCCGGCTGGGACTGCCACGGGCTCCCGGTCGAGCTGGCCGTCGAGAAGGAACTCGGGTTCAGCGGCAAAGGCGATATCGAGGCGTACGGGGTAGCCGAGTTCAACGCCAGGTGTCGCGAGTCGGTGCTGCGTAACGTCGACGTCTTTCGCGAGATGACCGAGCGGATGGGCTACTGGGTCGATCTCGATCATCCTTACCGGACGATGGACAGCGCCTATATCGAGTCGGCGTGGTGGGCGCTCAAGCAGATCTATGACAAAGGTCTGTTGACCGAGGACTATCGCGTCGCGCCGTACTGCCCCCGCTGCGGTACCGGCTTGTCGGATCACGAGCTCGCCCAGNGGTACGAGACGGTCACCGACCCATCGGTGTACGTACGCCTCCCGCTCACCTCCGGCCCGCTGGCCGGGCAGGCCTCGCTACTGGTGTGGACGACCACGCCGTGGACCCTGGTCACCAACACTGCCGTCGCGGTACACCCCGACGTCACCTATGTGGCGGCCACCGACGGCGTCGAAACTCTGGTGGTGGCCGAGCCACTGTGGGAGTCGGTGCTCGGTGAAGGCTGGAGGGTGACCGAGAGGTTCGCCGGTCGAGACCTCGAGCGCTGGACCTACCAACGGCCCTTCGACCTGGTGGATTTCCNNCCGCACCCGCACTACGTGGTACTCGGGGACTATGTCACCACCGAGGACGGCACCGGGCTGGTACATCAGGCGCCCGCGTTCGGTGAGCTGGATATGGCCGTGTGCAAGGCGTACGGGCTTCCCGTGGTCAACCCGGTCGGCCCGGACGGGCATTTCCTCACCGAGGTGCCACTGGTGGGCGGTCAGTTCTTCAAGGACGCCGACGCCGCCCTGGTCGTCGACCTGACCTCGCGCGGCCTGATGTTCCGCCATCAGGCCTACGAGCACTCCTACCCGCACTGCTGGCGTTGTCACACCGCGTTGCTCTACTACGCCCAGCCCAGCTGGTACATCCGCACCACTGCCCGCAAGGCCGAGTTGCTGCGCGAGAACGAGGCGACCAACTGGTACCCCGAGACCATCAAGCACGGCCGTTACGGCGACTGGCTGAACAACAACATCGACTGGGCACTGTCCCGGCGGCGCTACTGGGGTACTCCCCTGCCGATCTGGCGGTGCGAGCAAGACCATCAGGTTTGCGTCGAGTCACTGGCCGAGCTCTCGGAGTACACCGGGACCGACCAGTCCGGGCTCGACCCGCACCGCCCCTACGTCGACGACGTCACCTTCGCCTGCCCGACCTGTGGCGAGACCTCGGTCCGAGTCCCCGATGTGATCGACGCCTGGTTCGACAGCGGCTCGATGCCGTTCGCCCAATGGGGCTATCCCTACGTCGAGAGCTCGGCCGAGCAGTTCGCCAATGCGTTCCCCGCCGACTTCATCTGCGAGGCGATCGACCAGACCCGAGGCTGGTTCTACACCCTGATGGCGGTCAACACCTTGGTGTTCGACCGGTCCTCGTACAGGAACGTGGTCTGTCTGGGCCACATCCTGGCCGAGGACGGCCGCAAGATGTCCAAGCACCTGGGCAACATCTTGGAACCGATCGGGCTGATGGACGAACACGGCGCCGACGCCGTGCGTTGGTTCATGGCGTGTGCCGGCTCCCCGTGGTCGGCTCGTCGAGTAGGACACGCGACCATCCAGGAGACCGTACGCAAGGTGCTGCTGACCTACTGGAACACCGTGTCGTTCCAGGTGCTGTACGGACGCACAGCCGGTTTCGACCCGGCGAGCACACCCGTGCCCGCAGTCGCGGAACGACCGCTGATGGATCAGTGGGTGATCGGTGAGGCACATCGTCTGGTCGGTCAGGTCACCGGCGCGTTGGAGAACTTCGATACCCAGCGGGCGGGCGGGCAACTGGCCGGATACGTCGACCTGCTGTCGAACTGGTACGTCCGCAGATCTCGCCGACGTTTCTGGGATGGCGATCCGGGCGCGCTGGCCACCTTGCACGAGGCACTGCGCCTGGTCACTTTGCTGATGGCGCCGTTGACCCCGTTCATCACCGAGCGGGTCTGGCAGGACATGTTCGCCGACACCGACCACACCGCACCTCGATCGGTGCATCTGGCTGCCTGGCCACGGCAAGATCCATCGCTGGTCGACGACCGGCTGAACGAGCAGATGCGGCTGGTGCGCCGCCTGGTCGAGTTGGGTCGCTCAGCCCGCGCCGAGGCGAAGGTCAAGACCCGGCAGCCGCTGGCACGGGTGCTGGTGGCCTCGGCCGCGCACGCTGCATTGAGCGAGGAGTTGCTTCGCGAGGTTGCCGACGAGCTCAACGTCGCCGCTGTGGAGCCCTTCTCCCAGGCCGGCGACCTGATCGACTTCGAGGCCAAGGGCAACTTCCGGGCTCTGGGCAAGCGGTTCGCGAAGCAAACCCCACAGGTCGCGGCGGCGATCGCTGCTGCCGACGCGCGTGCTCTCGCCGACGAACTGGCCGCCTCCGGCAACGCAGGCGTCGAGGTGGACGGCAGCCGGATCGAGGTGCTGGCCGACGAGGTGATCCTCACCGAACGGCCGCGCGAGGGCTGGTCGGTGGTCAACGAGCAGGGCGAGACGGTCGCCCTGGATCTGACTCTCACGCCGGAGCTGGTGCGTGCCGGTCTTGCCCGCGATGTCGTACGCCTGGTCCAAGAGGCGCGCAAGACCAGTGGCTTCGATGTCAGCGACCGGATCCGGTTGACCTGGACCGGCAGCGACGAGGTCGCCGCTGCGCTGGCCGAGCATGGCGACACGGTCGCCGACGAGGTCCTGGCGGTGGAAATGACGCAGACCCAGCCCGCAGGTCAGATCTTCTCCGACAGCGAGCTGGGCCTGGAGTTCAGCGTCCAGCGGGCCTAGCGAGGCTAAGCGTTACGCCTCTTCGCCGAGAATCGACTTCAGCCTTTTCGGGGCGTGGTCGTCGAAACCGCCAGGCTGTCCACCCGGGGTGACCGGCTGCTCGGAGTTGTTCTCCAACGACTCCAGCTGCTGACGGAAGTAGCTCTTCAGGCGTGAGCGGTACTCCCGCTCGAAGGACCGCAGCCGCTCGACCTCGGCGTTGAGGTTGTCACGCTCCTTCTCCAAGTCACCGAAGATCTGCTGGCGACGATCGGCGGTCTCGGCGTCGAGCATCTGCGCCCGGGTACGCGCGTCGGACTCGAGCAACTCGGCCTTGGCCTTGGACTCCGCGCCGAGCCGCTCGGCCTTGGTGCGGGCCTCGCCGATGATCTTGTCGGCCTCGTCCTTGGCGGTGTTCTCCAGCTCGTCGGCGTTCTTGGTGGCGATCTCCAACAGCCGCGCTGCTGCGCTGGAGGCATCGGCGACCGTCGCGACCTTGATGGTCTCGGCTGCCGGGGCCGGCGGCGCAGCCACTTCCTCGACTACGGCCACTGGCTCGGGGCCTGCGGGGCCGGGGCGGGTTCGGCGCCACCTGTCTGGGCCGCGCTCAGCTTGTCGCGGAGCTCGTCGTTCTCACGGGTGAGTCGACCGAGTTCTGCTTCGACCTCGTCGAGGAACTGGTCCACCTCGCCCATGTCGTACCCCTCTTTGAGGCGTACAGGAGTAAAGCGCTTGTTACTCACGTCCTCAGGCGTCAGTGGCATGACCTCACCTTTGCTTCCCGGCGTGCAATCAGCTCTTGGTTGCACTGATTTTGTACGTGCTGGTCGGGGGACCCGACCCCTCAAAGTGAAGGATAGCGTCTTTCGTCACTTCCGCCACACCCGTGCCAGGCCAGATAGCCCGATCCAGCTCATCCGAAGAAGATCAGCGCGTTGAGCGCTTGCAGGATGTAGAGCCCGATCAGCACGATCAAAAAGCGACGTCGATGGCGATGCTGCCCAACCGGAGAGGCGGAACATAGCGCCGCACCAAGTTGATCGGAGGATCGGTGAGGGTGTAGATCGACTCCACGATGATCAGCACCACGCCTCGGGGCATCCAGGATCGGGCGAAGAACTGGACCCAGTCGATCACCAGGCGCGCCAACATCAGCCCGATATAGATCCACAGGACGAAGGCAATGATGCTGCCGATGGTTTCCACGGGCAGATCTTACGGGGAGGTCAGNGACTGGTTGAAGAAACCCTCAGTGGCCAATCGCTCCTTGTCGGCGGTGGCGACCGCGACATTGGGAGGCGAGAGCAGGAAGACCTTGCTGGTGACCCGCTCGATGGAGCCGTGGACGGCGAAGACCAGGCCGGCAGCAAAGTCGACCAGGCGCTTGGCGTCGTTGTCGTCCATCTCCGAGAGGTTCATGATCACCGGGATGCCGTCACGGAAGTTCTCACCGATGGTGCGCGCTTCGTTGTAAGTGCGGGGATGCAAAGTCGTGATACGCGACAACTCGACCTGCTGCGGCACGACCTGCGGGCGACGGCGATCCGACAGTTGGGCCACCTGTGCGCCGCCCTTGCCCTTGCCGGCGCCTTTCGGCTCGGCCTGGGCACTGGACTTGGCGACCGGGGTGCGACTCGTGTACTCGTTTTCGTACTCGTCATAGTCGTCGTACTCGTCGTAGCGATCGTTGTCCTCGAGCAGGCCGAGGTAGACACCCATCTTGCGCATCGCGCCGCTCATGACTTCGCCCTTCGATGTATGGCCCCGGTCGGGGTCTGATCCATTCCTGACATTACCGGCCCACAACCCTTGATCCGAGGATCGCGGACCCGACACGCGCATGTGTCGCGCCATGTCGGATGGCCGCCTCGAGATCGCCGCTCATCCCGGAGCTCACCCAAGTGGCGTCGGGATACCGNGCCCTGACCTGGGCACTGACTCGGGCCAGTTGCTCGAAGGCCTGATCCGGGTCCTCGTCAAGCGGCGCGACTCCCATCACGCCGCGGAGCTCGAGCTGTTCGGCGGCGATCACGCTGTCGGCCAAGGCTGGAATGGAGGCTGGGTCAGCGCCTCCACGGGATCGGTCAGAGGCGGAAACGGGCGCTGGGTCGAGATCGACCTGCAGGAGCACCTGAAGCGGATCCCTTGATAGNCGCCGCCGTCTCGGCGCGCCCCGGGACAGCGGCGCGATCAGCTTGGCACGATCGACCGAATGCACGACATCGGCATAACCGGCGACAGCCGCGGCCTTGTTGCTTTGCAGGTTGCCGATGAAGTGCCACCTGCCAGGATGCTCCGGCTCGAGCCGGGCAAGCTCGGCTACCTTGGCCGATGCCTCCTGGTGGCGGGACTCACCGAAGTTGCGCTCCCCNAGGTCGAGCAGCACAAGCACGTCGTCGACCGGGAAGAACTTGGTGACCACGATCAGGGTCACCTCATCGGGCGCCCGCCCTGCGGCATCACAGGCTGCAGCGATCCGCTCGCGGGTATGCGCCAGGCCAGCAGCAATCTCTTCACGTCTGGTCATGCGATCCCCTCCCCGACAACATGGACACGAACGTAGTGAGGCCCCCGGTGACAGACACAGGAAGCGGGCTGAGCATGACCGATTCAGCACAGTCCTGCCCGTCATACGACCACCCGTACGAGTGCTCCGAGCCGGCCGGCCGCAGCGCCGTCGCGCCGGTGGCTGTACAGGTCGGGATCGGTCAGGGTGCAGCGGGTCGCATCGATGACCTCGACGCCGTCAGCACGCAACTGCTCGGTCACCGCAGCGCCGAGATCAACAGAGGACGTGCCCCAGCTGGTCTCAGCCCACGCCTGGGGGATCACTGCGGATACCTCGTCACGCACCGACTCCGAGACCTCGTAGCAGGAACCACAGATGTGCGGCCCCACCCATGCGACCAGATCACCGCCACCTAGCTCACGGACCCGGCGGACAGCAGCCGGAACCACTCCCGCCACAGTGCCGCGCCGACCGCTGTGCGCGGCTGCCACGATGCCCGCTTCGGGATCGGCGATCAGCACCGGCACGCAATCGGCAGAGCGCGCCAGCAATGCGACCCCAGCTTGGTCGGTCACCAGAGCGTCACATCGTGGCCGCTGACCAGTCGCACCGGCCTCGATCCCAACCACCTCAGCACCGTGGACCTGCTCCATATCGACGACAGGCCCACCGGGGTTGAACTCCTGGGCGACCCGGCGCAAGTTTTCCGCAACCGCTTCCGGTTCATCGGCACTGTCGAGCGCGAGATTCAACGAGGTGTAGCTCCCCGTGCTCACACCGCCATGACGGTCGGTGAAGGCAACTTCGATACAGCCACGCACCTCACGAAAGGTAAACATCGAGCGGAGCTGTCCAGCCTCGAATCCATTTAGTCCTTGAGGAAGTCAGGCACGTCGAGGTCGTCATCGGCCACCGCAGCATCCACCGTGGCATGGGCGACTTGCTCGACCGCAGGCTTGGGCGCCGGAGCTGGGACTGTCCCTGCCTCGGCAGGCCTGGCCTGGGAGCTCACGGCGTTCTCGAGGCGGCGCTCGGCGACTGCGCTCTTGACGTCGGCCTGAGTCAGCGGCACGGCCTCTCGGCGCAACGCACTGCCCTCGCTGCGACGCTTGGGCGCGCCACCGTCGAAACCTGCCGCGATGACGGTGACCCGGACCTCGTCGCCCAGCGCGTCGTCGATCACCGCACCGAAGATGATGTTGGCCTCGGGGTGGACAGCATCCGCGATGAGCGCCGCTGCCTCGTTGATCTCGAACAGTCCGAGATCCGACCCGCCTGCAATCGAGAGCAGCACGCCGTAGGCGCCGTCGATGGATGCCTCCAGCAGCGGGCTGGAGACCGCCACCTCGGCAGCAGCGACAGCACGGTCCTCGCCGCGAGCCGAGCCGATGCCCATCAGGGCGGAGCCGGCGTTCTCCATCACCGACTTCACGTCCGCGAAGTCGAGGTTGATCAAGCCCGGCGTAGTGATCAAGTCGGTGATGCCGGAAACGCCCTGCAACAGCACCTGGTCGGCCTGCTTGAAGGCATCCAGCGCAGTGACGCTGCGATCCGAGATCGACAGCAGCCTGTCGTTGGGGATCACGATCAGGGTGTCGACTTCCTCGCGCAACGAGGAAATGCCGTCTTCTGCCTGACCCGCACGCTTCTTGCCCTCGAACGCGAACGGTCGGGTCACTACGCCGATGGTCAAGGCACCCAGNGAGCGAGCGATCCGCGCAACGACCGGAGCGCCACCGGTACCGGTGCCACCGCCTTCCCCAGCGGTGACGAAGACCATGTCGGCGCCCTTGAGCACCTCTTCGATCTCCTCGGCGTGGTCCTCGGCGGCCTTGGTGCCGACCGCCGGGTTGGCGCCGGCACCCAGCCCGCGGGTCAGCTCTCGCCCGATGTCCAACTTGACGTCGGCGTCACTCATGAGCAGCGCTTGCGCGTCGGTGTTGATCGCGATGAACTCCACGCCTTTGAGCCCGACCTCGATCATCCGGTTGACGGCGTTGACGCCACCACCACCGATGCCCACAACCTTGATGACGGCCAGGTAGTTCTGCGGTGCAGCCACGGCAGTACCTCTCCTTGTTCTCTGTGCGTTTTACAGTGTGTTTGTCGGCTCGGAACTCTAACCTTCAACTGGAGGGTTATAGTTATGTCAACCTGATGTCTGCGAATGACGGTAGGTCAGCCGGAGCAGTGATTGCCGCAGACACGCCGCGGCAACGACGGTCAGCCCGAAGAGTCAACGACTAACGGTGGGCGTTCCGGGAGCCGTCACGTTGTAGGACTGCGCATCCGGCTCGGCGCGCAACAACTCGGCCAGAACAGTCGCCTTGGTCTCCGATTGCTCGGCGCTCCCCACTCCACTGTGGCACCGCGCCGCAGGCGCAGCGTGATCTGGTCGACCGAACCGACATCGAGGTGATCGATCCTGCCGACCAGCCCGGCCGGCAACGCCATGACAACCTGGGCAGCCTGCTGCATCGCATCGATCGAGGTCGTCGGGCTCACCTTCACCAAAGGAAGAGATGGGCGGTCAGAGCCGGCGTCATAGTCGCGAAACAGGATCCCGGACTCGTCCATCCCGCGCAGCTTCCCTCGGTCTCCACGACCGCGACTGCCTCCCGCTCGCGCACCGACACACACAAAGTGTCGGGCCAGCAACGGGAGACCTCGACCGCGGCGAACTGCTTCATCCCCTGCAACCGAGCGGCGATCCGACTCGTATCGACCCGCGCCAGCGGCTCCCCATCGGCACCTCGGCGCGTTTGAGGATCTCCTGTCTGCCCACCAACGAGTTGCCGGTGATCTCGACTTTCTCGACAGCCAGCTTGTCGGAGAAGAAGACAAGCCAGACCGCACCCGAGGCAAGTCCGATGACGAGTACGGCGATCAGCAGTGGCCGTAAGGACAACAGGCGACGCATCCGACGGCGCCGGGAAAACCTGCGACGAGTTCGCTTGTCGGCATTCGAGCTCTCCGGCACTACCGGAACCGGCGATGCAGCCGACTGGGGCAATACCGAACCTGGCCCGAGAGACCCGGGCGGTGGGCCTGCCGGCGGTCCGGGCGGTGGGGAACTGGTCACGGACGCTCCTCGGTTTGCTCACCCAGCAGCTCCAAGACCTCCGGGCCAACCAGCGTGACATCACCGGCTCCCAAGGTGAGCACGATGTCGCCGGGCATAGCGCGCGCGACCAGAGCAGCCGGCGCACGAGACCAGGACGGCTCGAAGACCACCTGGGAGGCAGGCAGCGGGACATTGGCCGCGACCAGCCCACCACTGACCCCTGGCTCGGGGTCCTCCCGCGCCACGTAGACGTCCATCACCACGACCTCGTCGGCTGCTCCCAGTTCCTGGCCCATCTCGACCCCGAAGGCCTTGGTACGCGACACCAGGTGGGGCTGGAAGGCGACTATGACCCGACCGGAGCCGGCGAGCGCGCGGGCTGCCTCCAGATCACCGCGGATCTCGGCCGGGTGGTGGGCATAGCTGTCATAGACCCGCACTCCACCGGCCTCGCCTTTGAACTCCATCCTCCGCCTGGTCCCGGTATAGGCCTCGAGCCCGCGCTTGAGGTCGGCGAANTCGAAGCCGAGCTCGAGCCCCGCGCCCAACGCCGCCGCCGCGTCCAGAACGTAGTGGCGACCGGGGATCCGCAGTGTCACCTCGCCCAGCCGACGGCCCCGGTCGAACACGGTGAATCGGGACGTGGAACCGAGCAATCTCAACTCGGTGCACCGGAGGTCGGCCTGATCGGACTCTCCCACTCGCACCACGCGCAGACCGCGTTGAGTAGCGCTGTCGGCGAGCTGGGCTGCCCCTGGATCGTCGATGCAGCTGATCAGGAACCCGTTGGGGTCGATTCGATCCAAGAAGGAAGTGAAAGCGGCTTGATAGGCCTCGACAGTGCCGTAGGAGTCGAGGTGATCGGCCTCGACGTTGGTGACCACGGCCCCGTACGGCGAGTACACCAAGAACGCCCCGTCGGACTCATCGGCCTCCGCGACGAAGATCTCCCCACTTCCGTCGTGCGCGTTCGAGCCGGATTCGTTGAGATCACCGCCGATGGCGAACGACGGGTCGGCACCGCAGTGCTGTAAGGCGACCGTGAGCAGGCTGGTCGTCGTCGTCTTTCCGTGAGTACCGGCCACCGCTATCACTTTGTGTCCCTGCATCACTGCATCGAGCGCGGCGCTGCGCGGCAGCAGCCGCAGACCCTGCCGCATCGCCTCGAGGACCTCGGGGTTGTCCTCCCGCACCGCGGTGGACACCACCACCGTGTCGACGTCGTGAACCTGATCCGGTCGGTGCCCGACATGAATCCGCGCGCCGAGCGCTCGCAGTGCCTCCAGCGTGCTGGACTCCTTCGCGTCACTGCCGCTGACCGCGATACCACGCGCAAGCATGATCCGGGCGATGCCTGACAGGCCCGCGCCACCGATCCCGATGAAATGCACCCGCCCCAGGCAATCCGCGGACAGCAGACGGTCGGGTACAGGGACGATCACCTGCCCACCTGCCCACCGGTACGGCCGGCGGACTCGCCGACCTCCAGCACCAGTTTCGCGAGTCGCTCATCGGCGTCGCGCCGAATCAGCGCGGCCGCCGCGGCGCCCATCACCTGCAACCGCTCATGGTCGACAGCCAAGCCGATGACGTGGGTCGCGACCCACTCCGGAGTCAGATCCACATCATCGACGAGCAACCCGCCGCCTACCGCCACAACGGGATCGGCATTCAGCGCTTGCTCGCCGTTGCCGATGGGCAGTGGCACGAACACCGCCGGCAAGCCGACAGCCGCCGCCTCGGTGACCGAGTTGGCACCTGCCCGGCACAAGGTCAGATCAGCTGCCGCGAACGCCAGGTCCATCCGGTCGACGTAGGAAACGGTGACGTACGGCGGCTCACCGGCGACACGCTCGACCTGGACCTCGCCTTTGGGGCCGACCACATGCAGGACCTGCACCCCTGCTCTGGCGAAAGCCGCCGCGGCACCCGACACACTCTGATTGAGCTTGCGCGCTCCCTGGGATCCNCCGGTGACCAGGAGCACCGGCAGTTCTGGATCCAGCCCGAACCTGTTCCTGGCTTCGGACCGCAGCTCGGCGCGATCCAACGTGGAGATCATCCGGCGAATGGGCAGACCGAGGTAGGTCGCCTCGGGCAACGGGGTATCGGGAAAACTGGTGGCAACCTTCGTCGCGAAGCGGGCGCCGAGCCGATTCCCGATCCCCGGCAGGGCGTTCTGTTCGTGCACCACGATCGGCACCTTGCGCTTGCGCGCGGCGAGGTAGACCGGCACCGAGACGTACCCGCCGTATCCGACCACCACGTCGGGTTGGGTTCGGTCGATCAGATCCCGGGCGGCACGCACCGCGGCGCGCAACCGCTTGGGCACTCGGGCCAACTCGACTCCGGGTTTACGCGGCAGCGGCACCGGNGGNATCAACTCCAACTGATAGCCGGCCGCCGGCACCACAGTGGTTTCCAATCCGCGAGCTGTGCCGACACAGATGATCTCCACCGTCGGCTCCAGTCGGCGCAACGCATCGGCGGTCGCCAACAGCGGCGAGGTGTGGCCGGCGGTACCGCCGCCTGCCATCAGGATCTTCACGTTCTGTCTCCGCGTCNNGTCACCGGTCTCGTCGGCTGCCGCCCGCACTCGCGGTGACCCCTGCCGGGCGCTTCCCCGACGCGCCGCCAAGGCGGCTCGAGCCCCTGGCTCGGAGCGAGCGAACGAGATCAGCAATCCGAGTGCCACCAGTGAGGGAAGCAACGCTGATCCACCGTAGGACACCAGCGGTAACGGAATGCCGATCACCGGTAGCAGCGCCAAGACCATACCCACGTTGACCATCATCTGTGCGAGCAGCCACACCGTGATACCTGCGGCCATGAAGCGTGCAAACGGGTCCTGAGTACGCATCGCCACGCGCAGGCCGGCATAGGCCATCGTCAAGAACAGCGCCAGCACCAACAAGGTGCCGATCATGCCCAGCTCCTCGCCGAGCACCGCGAAGATGAAGTCGGTGTGTGCGGCCGGCAGCGATCCCCACTTCTGCTGGGATGCACCGATGCCCTTGCCGAAGAGACCGCCGGTCGACATCGCGAAGATGCCGTGCGCGGCCTGCCACCCGGCATCGCTGAAATCTTTGAACGGATCGGTGAACGAGGCCAGCCGTTGGGCGCGCTCGGCATCGGTGGCAGCCAGGAAGAAGGCACCTGTGCCGATGATCATCAGCGCCAGAACGAAGAGCTTGCCGGGAGCGCCGACCACCCACAAGAAGCCGAGCACGATCGCCATCAACACCAACCCGGTGCCCAGGTCACGTCCGACCAGCACCAGCGCGATCACCGCCCCCATCACGGGGACGACCGGGACGAGCGCGTGTTTCCAGTCACCGACCAGCCGCTGTTTCTTGGCATACACGTCCGCGCACCACAACACGACCGCGAGCTTGGCGATCTCCGATGGCTGGATCAACAGCGGACCCAGCGACAGCCAGTTCTGGTTGCCGTTGACCTCTCGGCCCATACCGGTCTGGGTGAGCACGAGCAACGTCGTCGCCACGATCAACGCCGGCCAGGCCAGGTATCGCAGCACCCGGTGCGGGATCCGTGAGGCGATGAACGCACACGGCAGCGCCAGCACCACCCAGGTGAACTGTCGCAGGAACACGTAGTAGCTGTTGCCGCCGTAGTTCTCGTAGCTGTAGATGCTCGAGGAGGACATCACCATGACCAGGCCGATGGTCAGCAGCAACCCTGCTGATCCGACCAGCAGGTAGTAGGAGGCCAGCGGCTTGTCGAGAAGCTCTCGGATCGAGGCGATCCAGCCGGCGCCAGGACGGGCCTTGGCGGTCGAAGACGCGGATCCACCGGACACCGGGGCGGTAGCAGACACGGTCGAGGCAGTGGCGTCAACAGCCTCCGCGACCGTCCCCGTCACACTCACCGCAGCATCTCCTCCATACCCGCTGGAGCCACGCGGGATCTGGGCAGATCCTCGTTGGGTCAGTCCGGTTCAGCCGGGGTGTCCCCAACGCCCGGACCGCTGCAACGAACGCGTCGCCGCGGGCTCCGTAGTTCTCAAACTGGTCCATGGATGCGCACCCCGGAGCCAATAACACCGTGTCGCCCGGATGGGCGAGATCGGCGGCAGCTCGGACCGCACGGTCCATGACAGAAGTCTCGCCGTCAGCTATCTCGATCACCGGGACATCCGGGGCGTGTCGCCCAAGTGCCGCCGCGATCACGCCGCGATCGCGTCCGAGCAGCACCACCGCGCGCAGGCGGTCCCGTGCCGACTTGACCAAGGAATCGAAGCTCGCGCCTTTGGCCAGGCCACCAGCGATCCACACCACCGGCTCATAGGCCGACAGAGACGACTGCGCGGCATGGGGATTGGTGGCCTTGCTGTCGTCGACGTAACGGACCCCGTCGACCTCACCGGCATCGGCGATCCGGTGACCGTCGGGCTGGAAACTCCGCAACCCGTCCCGGACCGCAATGGTCGGCACTCCGTGCGATCGGGCCAATGCGGCAGCGGCCAGGGCGTTGGCGATGAAGTGCGGAGCGGGCGAGGCGAGGTCGGCGACGTTGCACAGCTCCGCGGCATTGTGGGCTCGTTGCTCGATGAAAGCCCGGTCGGCGAGAATGTCGTCCACCAGCCCGACCATGCCGACACCCGGCATACCCAGGGTGAACCCGATCGCTCGGGCGCCCTCGACCACGTCGGCTTCCCGCACCAGGTACTCGGTCGTCTCGTCACCGACGTTGTAGACGCAGGCAGTGCGAACGCCCTCGTAGATGCGGCCCTTGTCGGCGGCATAGGCCGCCATGTCGGGGTACCAGTCGAGATGATCCTCGGCGACGTTGAGAACCGCGGCGGACTCACAGCGCATGCTATGGGTGTAGTGGAGTTGGTAGCTGGACAGCTCCACGACGTAGACGTCGTACGGCTCGGGATCCATGATCGCCTCGATGACCGGTAACCCGACGTTGCCGCATGCGATGCTGCGCAAACCCGCCGTACGCAAGATCGCGTCGAGCATCTGCACGGTGGTCGTCTTGCCGTTGGTACCTGTTACCGCCAGCCAAGGCGCTTCCAGATGCGGGTCACGCAATCGCCATGCGAGCTCGACCTCACCCCAGATCGGCACACCATGTTGTGCCGCGGCGGCGAGCAGCGGCGCTGACGGCTTCCAGCCCGGGGAGGTGACCACGACGTCGATCTGGTCCCAGGCGTACTCCTCGGGAAGGCCGGCGGTACTGCCCGGCCCCAAGCGCACATCGGCGCCGAGAATCTCCAGGATCGTGGCTTTCTCACTCCGGTCACCGGCATCGGAGTCGTCGACCGCCAGCACAGTGGCGCCGACGTGGGTGAGATTGTCCGCTGCCGCAAAGCCCGAGACGCCCATTCCGGTCACCAGCGCCCTGACGCCTTCCCAGGAGTCATGCCTGCCGAGCCGATTCAGGGTGGTCATGCGACCCCCTCCCGAGGACAGCAACACAGTGAGGCCCCCGGTGACAGACACAGGGAGGGCGTTGAGCATGGCCAATCCAGCGCCGTCATGTTCCAGCCACCCACTGGGCGTAGAAGATGCCCAGGCCGGCGGCGACACACAAGCCGGTGATGATCCAGAACCGGATCACGACGGTGATCTCGTCCCAGCCTTTGAGCTCGAAGTGATGGTGCAAGGGCGCCATCCGGAACAGCCGCTTGCCGCCGGTGGCTTTGAAGTAGCCCACCTGCAGGATCACCGACACGGCCTGGACGACGAACAGGCCTCCCAGGATGACGAGCAGGAACTCGGTGCGGGTGAAGATCGCCAAGCCGGCCAGCGCGCCGCCGAGTGCCAGCGACCCGGTGTCGCCCATGAAGATCTTGGCCGGAGATGCGTTCCACCATAGGAATCCGAAGCAGGCCCCGGTGATCGCGGCGCACACCATCGCCAGATCGAGCGGATCGCGCACCTCGTAACACTGTCCGTAGGAGATGTCAGCCTGCCCGCACCACTGGTTGTTCTGCCAGATGTTGACCAGGGTGTACGCGCCGAACACCATCACGCAGGCACCGGTGGCCAGCCCGTCCAGCCCGTCGGTGAGGTTCACGCCGTTGGATGCGCCGGCGATGATCACGATGATCAGCAAGACGATGAGGATCGCCGGCAACTCCCAGCCGGGGACGTCGCGGATGAACGAGATCGACTTCGACGCCGGGGTCTCCCCTCGCTCGTCGGGGAATTGCAACGCCAGCACGGCGAACACGATTGCGACCACGGTTTGGCCGGCCATCTTGGCCTTGCTGCGTAGTCCCAGGCTGCGTTGCTTGGCGACCTTGATGTAGTCGTCGAGGAAGCCGACCAGGCCGAGTCCGACGAAGAGGAACAGCAACAACAACGAGGAGACCGACGGCTGACGCCAGGTGATGAGCTTGGCGGCGAAGTAGGCGGCCAGCACCGACAAGATGATCACGCTGCCTCCCATGGTGGGAGTGCCGCGCTTGGTGTGGTGCGTGGTCGGGCCGTCGTCGCGGATGAGCTGGCCGTACCCGCGACGCACCAGAATGCCGATGGCGACGCGAGTCCCGAGCAAGGTGAAGATCAGCGCCAGACCGCCGGCAAACAGGATTCCCCTCACTTGCCACCTGCCACGAGCGTTGCCGCGATCTGGTCGAGCCGGACGCCTCGCGACGCCTTGAGGAGTACGACGTCCCCGGGCCGGAGGCTGTGTTCCAGCCAGTCGAGCGCCGCCTCGTTGTCGGGCACGAAAACCGACTCCTCTCCCCAGGACCCTTCCAAGCTCGCCCCGAGATGCATCGCGCGGGCAGGTTCCCCGACGACCAACAACTGTTGGATGTCGAGTCGCACGACAAGTCTGCCAATCCCATCGTGCTCTTCCCGGCTGGACGCGCCCAGCTCACGCATCTCTCCCAACACCGCGATGGTGCGCGCTTGCGGTCCCCGAGCTCGCCCGATAGCAGCCAGCGCCTTGAGCGCCGCGCGCATGGAGTCCGGGTTGGCGTTGTAACTGTCGTTGATCACCGTGACGCCGTCAGCGCGCTCGGTCACCTCCATCCGCCACGGGGAGATGGAGGTGACACCGCAGAGCACGGTGGCGATCCGGTCCAGATCCATTCCGACTGCCAAGGCAGCGGCAGCGGCGGCCGCCGCGTTGTGCGCTTGGTGCTCTCCTGTCAATTGCAAGGTGACGTCGGCAGCTACCGAAGCCCGAGCGTCGGCAACCTCGGCGGACTGAGCCACGAGCCGAAACGATGGCCGACCGGCCTCATCGAGGCGAAGATCCAGCACTCCTAGATCGGCAGCTGATCCCTCACCGAAGGTGAGCACTCGAGCTCCGGTGCGATCCCCCATCGCGAGTACGAGCGGATCGTCGGCATTCAGGACGGCAACGCCGTCCGACCCCAGCGCTTCTACGAGCTCGCCTTTGGCCGTTGCGATGGCCTCCTGGGAGCCGAACTCNCCGAGATGGGCTTTGCCGACGTTGAGTACGACGGAGATGTCCGGTGGGGCGATCCGGCACAGCTCAGCAATGTGCCCGATCCCNCGAGCTCCCATCTCCAGCACGAGATACCGCGTAGCAGCATCGGCGCGGAGCACGGTGAGTGGAAGCCCGAGCTCGTTGTTGAACGAGCCTTTGGTTGCAACGGTGAGGGCATCGGTCGCCAGGACAGCGCCGAGCAGGTCTTTCGTGCTGGTCTTGCCCTGGCTACCGGTCAGCGCGATCACTCGGGGACCACCCTCGGCGCGCAGACGGCGCAGGTGCTCGGTCGCAAGCACAGCCAACGCATCGCGAACATCTCCGACCAGGATCGTCGGCACCCCGGTCCGCCTGCTCCCGAGTACCGCCACCGCTCCCGCCTCGATCGCGGCACCGGCATGAAGATGGCCGTCGGTGTGCTCACCGGCGAAGGCCGCGAACAGGCCACCACCAGTCACATCCCGGCTGTCGATCACCACCGGGCCGGTCACCACCGGGTCTCCATCGGCATCGATATCGACGAGCTCGCCTCCGACCAGCTCTGCAACCTGGGAGATCCGAAGCCCGATCACCTCGACACCGTCCCGTCTCCACGGGCATGGATGCTGTCGAGGATCGCCTGCCGGAGCACCTCGCGATCGTCGAACGGCCACGTCACGCCCTTGATCTCCTGTCCTGTTTCGTTGCCCTTGCCGGCGATGACTACGGTGTCGATCGGCCGGGCTTGTCCGACCGCGAAAGCGATCGCCTCGGCGCGGTCTGCGATCTCGCGTACCTGAGCGTCGCCGGTCATACCAGCGAGCATCTCGGCCCGGATCTGTGCCGGGTCCTCGCTACGTGGGTTGTCGTCGGTGACGATGACAATGTCTGCCAGTCGTGAGGCGATGTCGCCCATGATCGGTCGTTTGCCGCGGTCGCGATCACCACCGGCACCCAGCACGATGATCAGCCTGCCTTGCCTCGAATCGTTTGCATCACTCGCTGAGCTGCCAGTTGATCCGCCTGGGCCCTCGCCGGTTCTGTGCGCGGGTGCGGGGCGCAGCGCCTCCAGCACAGCCATGACCGCGTCGGGTTTGTGGGCATAGTCCACGACAGCAAGGAACCGTTGCCCGGCCTCGACCCGCTCGAGCCGCCCCGGCACGCCCGGAGCTGCTGCGAGTGCTGGGACCACAAGCTCTGCGGGAAATCCCGCCTCGGTCAGGGCGGCGATCGCCGCCAGCGCGTTGGCGACGTTGAACTCACCGGCCAGCTTGACCCGGGTNCCTACCCAAACTCCGTCGATCCCGNNCAGCACCTCGAAGCTGGACCCGGCGTTGGACCCAGAACTGGATCCTGGGCTGGAGTGGTCACTGTCGGGCTCGATGGCGACTGCCTGCCAGTCGGCTGGTCCCGCGACCGAGAGGGTACGGATCGGGATTCTTGCCTGCTCTGCCAGCCGACGCCCGTGCTCGTCGTCGATATTGACCACGCCGAGACGGCAACGCTCGGGTGTGAACAGGCCGGCCTTGGCCTGGTAGTAGTCCTCGGTGTCGGTATGGAAATCGAGATGATCGCGTCCGAGATTGGTGAACACCGCGACGTCGAAGACGATGCCGTCGGCTCTTCCCAACACCAGTGCGTGACTGGATACCTCCATCGCGCAGACCTGAACTCCCTCGCCGACCATAGCGGCGAACATCGCTTGTAGATCCGGCGCCTCGGGAGTGGTCAGGGCGGTCTTGACTTCGCGGCCGGCGATCCTGGTGCCGACCGTGCCGACCACGCCTGCCGGGATGCCGCACTCCTCCAGAATCCCGCCGGCCAGCCGGGTTGTGGTGGTCTTGCCTTGAGTGCCGGTGACCGCGATCATCGCGAGCTCGGTTGCGGGGTCGGAGTAGATCCGGGCGGAAAGCGTGCCGAGGATCGCTCGGGGCTCGCCNACGACGACGACAGGGATGCCAGGAAACTCCGCCTGCGACAAGGCGGCCGCCGATTCAGCCAGGAGTTCGGATCCAGCGACATCGGTGAGGATGGCAACCGCGCCTGCCTCGATCGCCTGCCCGGCAAATCGCGCTCCGTGCGAGGCCGCGCCGGCAAGAGCGAAGTAGAGGTCTCCAGGACGCACCCGACGCGAGTCCAGACATGCTCCGGTGACGATCACCGGGTCGGGGTCTCCGATAACGGTGACCCACTCCATCGGCTCTCCTGCAAGCTCCTCACGGAGGAAGTCGATGAGGCGCACCAAAGGGGTGCGAACCGGCGCGTCCGGTCGGATGGTCATGGACGGCAGGGTACTCGGGCCGGTCACCAAGTAGTGGGGAGCTGAGGCTGGGCGGCACCGGTCGGCGGCACCGCGTACTTGGCAAGCAGATGACTCAAGATCTTGCGGAACGCCGGACCGCCGACCGAACCACCACCACCCGACTGGGGAGCGTGCACCACGACGTAGACCGTGAACCGCGGATCATCTGCGGGAGCGAAGCCGGCGAAGGAGACTGTCTTGGTGCCCTGGGCATAACAGCGGCAGTCGCCACCCACCTGCTGCGCGGTACCGGTCTTGCCCGCAACCCGGTAGCCCGGGATCGCGGCAGCAGGTGCTGTGCCCTTCTCCGGGTCGAGCACCATCTCCATCATCCGGGCGGTCTGCCCGGCCGCCTTCTCACTGACCACCCGATGGGTCTCGGCGACGGCGGAGCCGACCACCGTTCCGTCGTTGGTAGTGGCCTTGCCTTGGATCAGGCTGGGTTGGACATAGATCCCGCCGTTGGCGATGGCGTTGACCGCTGCGGCCATCTGCACGACATTGACCGCCAAGCCCTGCCCGAAGGCGATGTTGTCCTTGTTGATCTCACGCCATCCGCTCCAGTTCGCCAACACTCCCGCCGATTCGCCCCGCACCCCGACATCGGTGCGGCTGCCGAGCCCGAAGTCACGTAGCGCACCGTAGAGCTGACGGGGAGTGAACTCGCGGGCGGCAAGAACCGTGCCGATGTTGGACGACTTGGCGATGACTCCGGTCAAGGTGTAGTGGAGGGTGCCGTGATCGAACCAGTCGGAGATCTCGCGATCGCTGGACTTGATGCTTCCCGGCACCACGATGCGGGTACGCGGGGTGACCTTCCCAGCGTCCAGCAGCGACGCCGCGGTCAGCACCTTCTGCACCGACCCTGGCTCATACACATCGCGCAACGCTCGCGACCCCAGATCTCGTTTGCGCGCATCGGTCGGTTTGTTGGAGTCGAACGTGGGATAGTCGGCCAGGCTGAGGATCTCGCCGGTCTTGGTGTCCATCGCGATCGCCGCTCCGGACTTGGCGCCGGAGCTGAGAACCGCGTCGCGCAGCACTCGCTGGGTGTACCACTGGACGTCACGATCGATGGTGAGGGTGAGGTCTTTGCCGTTGACCGCGGGCACGATCGAGTTCTCCCCNAGCGGGATCCGCTCGCTCCCGGCCCCGACCTCGAAGCTCTGTGAGCCGTCCTTGCCGCGAAGCAGCTTGTCGAACAGCAGCTCCGTACCCTCCCCTGCATCGCCCTCGGCGTTGGTAAAGCCGATCAGGTTGGCAGCCACGTCCTTGGCGGGGTAGGTACGCACCGGGTCGGTGCGGGTATAGATCCCCTTGTACTCGAGGTCTGCCAGCTGCTCGACGACTGCGGTGGCCGTCGTGGAAGGAACTCGGCGGGCCAGATACTGGAAGTGGTTGGGGCGGTCGGCCTTTCCGGTGTTGCGCAAGCCTTTGAGCAAAGTGAAGTAGTCGATGCCCAGCCGCTCGGCCATGATCGTGGCGATCTCGGGTGCGTCATCGACGGTCTTGGTGGGATCGGCGACGATCATCATTCCGTCCAGGGACTCCGCCAGCGGGACGCCGTTACGGTCGGTGATGCTGCCCCGCACCGCCGGAAGCACCGCGCTTTGGACGCCGACGGCTCGAGCCTTGGCGGCATATCCGGCGGCGTCGACGCCTTGCAATTGCACTACCCGCACCGCGAACACCGAGATGATCATCGCGATGATGATGAACCCGAACCGCAGCCGCGCATCCGACCGTGCCCGCACCGCGGCAGCGGAGCGACCCCGGGGAGCAGCTGGGGAGCGGCGAGCAGCCGGTCGGTGCCGCTGGTTCACTCACTTACCCCTCAGCCGTTAGCAGTCGCGGAACTTCGGTCCTGGTTCTTTTTACCGCCTGCACCGCCGCCGTCCCGGGTTGCCGCGCCGTCCGCGCCGGCCGGTTTGCCCGCTCCCGAGTTGGTCGGCCTGACGATGACTGGAGCCGGCCTGAGCTGTTGGGGTTTGGCCGCATCAGGAGTCGCGACCCTGAAGCAGTTCACACACGTCGAGGTCGCGGCGGTTCCGGCTACCATCCCCTGGCCGAGCTGGACGAAGGCAGGAGCGTCCGGTGGCCGCATCCCCATCCGCAGCGCTTGGATGCCCAGCGCCTGGGGGTCGCGCAGCTCATCCAGCTGCAGTCGCAGCTGCTGCACCTCTGCATGGAGACCCTCGGCCTGCGTGGATCTCTCGGAGATGACGAAGGAGGTGCGCTGCAGGCTGGTGTTGAACATCAACAGTCCCACCACGCCGCTGAGCAGGACGAGTCCGACCAACATCGCGAACGGGAGCCTCGGCGCACGTCGACGCACTCGCGGCACGACCACCAGTCGGGCGCGCTCGGCCGCCTGCTCGGCGAACCGGGGCACCCGCAAGTTGCGTGCCAGGCCGGCGGGACTGCTCATGCTGCTGCTCCGCTCACTGGGGGTCGTACTCGCTCGGCGACCCGCAACCGCACGGAGGCGGCTCGGGGNTTTTGCGCGATCTCTGCCGGTGATGCCTTCTCCGCGCCCCGAGTCACCAGTCGTAACTCGGGCTCGTGACCCTCGGGAACGAACGGCAGGTCGGGGGACCTCNNGGTAGTGGAGGCCGCAGCAAGCACCTGCTTGGCGATCCGGTCCTCCAGAGAGTGGTAGCTCATGACCAGCACCCGGCCTCCCACGCTCAGTGCTGCGATCGCGGCGGGAAGTGCCCGCCGCAGCACGGCGAGCTCGTCGTTGACCTCGATCCGCAACGCTTGGAACGTCCGCTTGGCCGGATGTCCGCCTGTGCGTCGCGCCGGAGCCGGGATGGCATCGCGGATCAGCTCGACCAGCCGACTACTGCTGGTGAACGGCTCCTTGGCCCGCTCTCGGATGATCGACGCGGCAATGCGCTTGGCGTACCGTTCCTCGCCGTAGGCGCGCAAGACCCTGGCCAGGTCGGCGGCGGAGTAGGTGTTGAGCACATCAGCCGCCGTCAGACCGGTGGTGTCGTTCATCCGCATGTCCAGCGGCGCGTCCTCGGCGTAGGCGAAGCCGCGCTCGCGTCGGTCGAGCTGCATCGAGGACACCCCGAGGTCGAACAGCACGCCGTCGACGCTGCTCAGGCCCTGCTCGGCCAATACCTCCCCGATCTCGTCGTAGACCGCGTGCGCGAACGTGACCCGCTCGGCGTAGGGCTCCAGCCGGACTCTGCTCCGCGCCAAAGCGTGCACATCGCGGTCGATGCCGATCACCTGGGTTTGTGGAAACGCATCGAGCACGGCCTCGGTGTGACCGCCGAGCCCGAGAGTGGCGTCGACCAGGATCGAACCGGGTCGTTCCAGACTCGGCGCGACGAGCGCGACGATCCGGTCCAACAGCACCGGAACGTGGATCTGCGCGCTCATGCTCAGCCGGCCAACCGGACCAAGAGCATCAGCAGTGCGGCCACAGCTATCGAGCCACCCACAGAGACGGCGACGACCGCGAGGCCGTCACGGACCTCGTGGCGCACTCGTCGCTCGGCCCGCATCGACTGCGGTAGCAACGCGCTCATGCTTCGACCCTCTGCTGTCTCTGTCGGATCTGCTCTGCTCTTGCGGTACTGCTGTGGTGCTGTTCGGTTCTGCGGCGGGCGGAGGAGTTCTGGCACCGGGGAAGGTGTGTCAGGCGCTCCTCCGCCCCGCCGAGTCGGTAGGCCCCCGCGCCTTGATCGCCGCGGGTGGCGGTTGGTCGGTTACATGGGTGGAATGAAGTCGTCGTTCTCCAGGTCGGAGAAGGCGGGCTCTCGGTCGGCCTCGTAGGCGTTCCAGGCCTCGGCATCCCAGATCTCGACCCGGTTCATAGCGCCGCTGATGACGATTTCGCGCTCCAGGGAGGCGTACGAGCGCAGCTGGGCCGGGATCGTGATTCGGCCTTGCTTGTCGGGCTTCTCGTCAGAGGCGGCCGAGAAGAGCATGCGGACGTAGTCGCGGCCGGCCTTGTTGGCCACGGGAAGGTCGCGCAGCCGCTCGGTGAGACGGGCGAACTCAGCGGTCGGCCATACGTAGAGGCAGCGCTCCTGACCCCTGGTCACCACGACTCCCTCCGCGAACGCCTCGCGGTACTTGGCCGGGAGGAAAAGGCGGCCCTTGTCATCGAGCTTGGGCGTGTAGAGACCGAAGAACACGTCTCCACCTCCGACCCGATCTGCTCCATTACCGCCCCCACTTCCTCCATTTCGCTCCATCTTACTCCATTTTCCCCACCGTCAACCACTTGGCATCGATTCGCCATCGCCTTGGGGCGCACTCGGTGTGCGCTCGGATTCTCGTGTGAGGTGCCGTCATGACCAGGAGTGCGGTTGACTAGTCCGTGCCCGGTCTTGTGCCCGATGCGCGCCGGGCGGAATCGAGAGAGGGAGCAGCGTGACTTATTCGTCCCCCTGACGACGGCGAGCACCCGACCGCCTGCTGTCGCCGCCGCGGACCTTGCCGAGCTGGCAGTCGTCACCGACCAGATCCAGGCAAGCGTCGAGCGCGTGATCGAGGGCAAACCCGAGGTAGTCCGGACCGCGCTCGTCGTGCTCCTGGCCGAGGGGCACTTGTTGATCGAGGACGTCCCCGGCGTCGGCAAGACGATGCTGTCCAAGGCGCTCGCGCGCACTATCGACTGCTCGGTGCGACGCATCCAGTTCACCCCGGACCTGCTGCCCTCCGACGTCCTCGGCGTCTCGGTGTTCAACCAGAACACCCGCGAGTTCGAGTTCCGACCGGGCGGCATCTTCGCCAACATCGTGGTCGGCGACGAGATCAACCGAGCCTCCNCCAAGACCCAGTCGGCACTGCTGGAATGCATGGAGGAGCGCCAAGTCACCGTCGACGGCACCACCTATCGACTCGCATCACCGTTCATGGTGATCGCGACCCAGAACCCGGTCGAGATGGAGGGCACCTACGCGCTGCCCGAAGCCCAGCGTGACCGGTTCATGGCTCGGGTCTCGATGGGCTACCCGGTGGAGTCTGCCGAGCTCGCGATGCTCACCTCACACGCCAGCCACAACCCGTTGGACAACCTCGGCCCGGTAACCGACAAAGCCACCATCGCGCGCATGGTCGAGATCGTGAGCGCGGTCCACGTCTCCGAGCCGGTGCAGCGTTACGCAGTGGCGATCGCAGCCGCAACTCGCCGCTCCACCGATCTGACCCTGGGCGCATCCCCTCNNGAGCCACACTGCACCTGGTTCGCGCGGCCAAAGCGGCAGCAGCCCTGGCAGGTCGCGACTTCGTCCTACCCGACGACGTCGCCGCGCTGGCGGTCACCGTGCTCGGCCACCGCCTGCTGCCGACGGTCGAGGCCCAGCTCGCCGGTCGCACTCCCGAGATGGCGCTGCGCCAGATTCTCGAGACCCACCGCGTCCCGCCGACCGCCCCCGCCTGAGCCCATGCGCGAAGCCCTGTCCGCTCTGACCAACCGTGGCCGCGCTTTCATCGCAGCTGGAACGGCGACGCTGTTGTGCGCCGTGGTGTTGGGTTACGGGCCGTTGATCGCGGTGGGAGCGTTGCTCCTGCTCGTTCCGCTGGCAGCGGCATTCTTCGTCGGTCGTGGTCGTTACAGCATCCGGCTCACTCGATCACTGTCGC
The DNA here is from genome assembly GCA_013693815.1 of Nocardioidaceae bacterium. GTDB lineage: Bacteria > Actinomycetota > Actinomycetes > Propionibacteriales > Nocardioidaceae > SSC3. The sequence continues at coordinate 1,778,466 of CP059259.1, read as the reverse complement.
CTTCTCAGGTCACTGTCGCCACCTTGGCCCAGGTCAGGCTCGACCTCGGCAATGCAACGGGTACACCCACCGGGCAGCTTCTCCTGGAAGAGCAACTCCCTTACGTACTGGGCAGCCGCCCCCGCTTCGTGGTGGACAGATTGGGTGGCAGCCCTGATGGCGCTGCCGGCGGGAACCGTCGGATCGAGTACGCCGTACGCTCGGACCTGCGCGGCAAATTCACCATCGGTCCGCTGAGCGTCCGGTTGGCCGATCCCTTCGGGATGGTGGAGTTGGACCGCCGGTTCACCTCGACCTCGACGCTGGTGGTCACCCCGCGTGTGGTCGCCCTGCCAACAGTGACATTGAACGGCGTGTGGACCGGCGCCGGCGACAACCGGCCGCGCGCCTTCGCTTCCGGCAGCGCCGAGGACGTCACCGTGCGCGACTACCGCCAGGGCGATGAACTGCGCCGGGTGCACTGGCGCAGCAGCGCCAAACGCGGAGAACTCATGGTGCGCCGTGAGGAACAGCCCTGGCAGGCCCGGGCGACCGTACTCATCGACAATCGGGACTGCGCCCATGTCGGCGCCGGAGCAGCTAGCTCCNTTGAGTACGCGGTCGAGGCAGCCGCTTCGATCACCTCCCATCTGATCCGGCGCGGCTACCACGTCCGCTTGGTCACCGCCTCGGGCGACACCGGAACGCTCTGGCACGACCAGGGCTCCAAGGTCGCCGAGACGGGCACGATCCTCGAAGCCCTGGCCGTACTCGAGCTGGATCCCAACCAGCGTCTCGATGTCCGCTGGCTCGGCGACAACAGCCCCGGGCTGGTGGTCGGAGTGTTCGGCGCCCTCACCGCCGGCGATCGATCCGCCCTGACCAGAGTCCGCCATGCTGCCACTGCCGGCATGGCGGTCGTCCTCGATACCGCAACGTGGCCGGTGGTCGCGCTACAGCCGGATTCTGCCCAATCAGATCCAGCACGGATCCAGCGCAACGGGTCGGGCACGTCCCCCACCATCGCCATCTTGACCGGCGCGGGCTTTCGGACCACCTCGGCCGGGCCGAATGATCCGCTTCCCCAGGTCTGGCAACGGCTGGCCGAGACCACCGCAGCCCGGCAGGGGGCCTCGTGAGTCACACTGCCTCTCCTGCCCGGGCTCAAGCCCAGACCCATATCCGGGCCCATGTGCTCAGGGTCATCGCCACTTCCATCTGCGCCGGTGCTCTCACCTATGTTGTGCTCACTACCTGGGCCGGCTTCTCCGAGCGGCCTGGTGACTACCTCAGGCCACTTGCAGTCAGCTGCGCCGTGGTGGCCGTGGTCGGCGCGGCCGGCCGCATCACGCAGTGTTCCTCAGCAGTGGTTGTCGGCCTCCAGACGCTGGCGCTGCTGTTGTGGCTCAACCATTGGCTCGCGGCGGACGCATCCCTGCTCGGCTGGATCCCCACCTTGGACTCGCTGGCAGCCGGCCGGGATGCATTCGAAGTCGGCCTCGAGCGTGCTCGCGAGTATGCCGCGCCACTTCCCCGCACCGTTACCGACTTCGCCCCGGTCCTGGTGCTGTTGGGTTCCCTGACCGCACTGAGCGTCGACATCCTGGCATGTGCCTTCAATCGCGTCACGATGGCCGGGCTGCCCTTGCTGGCGATGTTCACCGCGCCGGTCAGCATGCTCAGCGACGACCCGAACTGGTGGGTCTTCCCGGTCATCGCGGTGTTGTTCATGGCTCTGTTGGCTTTGGAGCAACGCGAGGCACACAGCCTCTGGGGCCAGGAGCTGNGACCCGGCCGGCGCTGGGGCGAGCATCGCCACTCGGCAATATGGCCGACGGCGGGACGGATCGGATTGTCGGCGACCGCACTGGCGATGGTCTNNCCCCTGTTGATCCCGACCTTCCAGGGCAGCGGGCTGTTCCAGGGCGGGATCGGCAAAGGCGGCAACGACAAAGTGCAGATCACCAATCCTGTCCTGGACCTACGCCGCAATCTCTCACTCGGCCTGGATGTCGAGCTGCTGCGCCTGCGTACCGACGATCCGGACCCCGCATATCTGCGGATCGGGGTACTGGACAAGTTCGACGGAGAGNGGAAACCCAGCCCACGTGACATCCCGGCAAGTCAGCGCGCCAACGGGGCACTCNCGGACCCGGTCGGCCTGAGCACGGCCATCGAGCGCGCCGAGCACGACTACGAAATCAGCGCGTCCTCGCGCTTCAGCTCACGCTGGCTGCCCATTCCGTTCCCGGCAAGCCAGGCAGAGGTCACCGGCGACTGGAGGTATGACTCTTCCACGATGGACATCCTCAGCACCAAGCGCGACGTGACCACCGCCGGGTTGTCCTACACCGCCACCGGGATCACGATCTCCNCCTCCGCACAGGATCTGATCAGTGCCGGCTCACCACCGGTCTCGATCATGGATCGCTACACCAGATCCGAGGACGGGGACGGCGAGGTACCCGAATGGCTAGGAGAGCTGGCCGAGAAAGTGACCGAGGACGCCGCCAACCGTGCCGAGAAGGCGGTGTTGCTGCAGGAGTTCTTCACTCGTCCGCACACCGACCCCGAGTTGGGTCCCGACTTCCGCTACGACCTGTCCCAGACCAAAGCAGGAAGCGGCATGGAGGATCTCGACGACTTCTTGCGCACCTCGCGCACCGGCTACTGCGAGCAGTTCGCCGCCGCAATGGCGCTGATGGCCAGAGAGGTCGGCATCCCGGCGCGGATCGCCGTCGGTTTCCTCAAGCCCGATGCCGGTACGACACCAGGCACCTTCGTCTTCAGCGCTCACGACCTGCATGCTTGGCCCGAGCTCTTCTTCGAGGACGTGGGCTGGGTGCGGTTCGAGCCGACCCCGGGATCCCGCACCGGAGCTGAGCCGCCCTCATGGACCGAAGGCGTGATCGCGCCGGAGNATCGAGCCGACACAGGAACCGACCGCCGCTTCCCAGTCGGCCGACCCGACACAGCAACCCTCAGCATCGGCTTCCCGAACCTTCCCGAGGAGGACCCGCTGATCGCGAACACCGAGGAGGACGGGGGCGGGATCCCCACCGGGATTCTCATCGGGTTCGGTCTGGTAGTGCTGTGCGGGGTCCTGGCGGCATTGCCGGCGGTGCTGCGCGCCAATGGCCGGCGCCGCCGCTGGTCGGCCGCTCGGACACCGGACGAGGTCGCCGAGGCAGCCTGGGCAGAACTGCGGGACTCCTGCGTCGATCTTCGGATCGGGTTCGACGATCACGCCACTCCTCGGGAGGCAACAGCAGCGATCTCATCGCAGTTGTGCCGCCGTCCCGGCGCTGGTGAGGAATACCGTGCCCAGGTCATCAAAGAGAACCCAGCTGCTCAGGCAGCGCTGGACCGGCTGGTCAATCTGGTGGAGCGCTCCCGCTACGCAGCCATCACACCGGAGCCGGCCGGAGTTCGCGACGATGTCACCCAGATCGTCGATGCGCTGACGATCGGGGTCACGCCGCAGACGCGCAGGCGGGCACGGTTCTGGCCGGTGTCGTTGCTGCAGCGGGGCGCTCGGCCGACCAGTTCACGCGAGCGTGCCCTGGAGCTCAGCGAGCCGGGGCGCTAAAAGCTGGAATCAGAAGCCGTTGTCTCGATCACGACGGCGGCGCCAGCGCTCTTCGAAGCGCTCCATCATCGAGCCCTGGCTCTTGGGGCCGCGGTTACGGGGNCTGCGGCTCTTCTTGCCGCCGTGGATCAGGCTGAGGGCCGGGTCGCCGGTCAGAGTCTCCCCGGTGAGGTCGGGGGCCTGATTTTGCCCNCTCCATGCAGACAGACCCAAATAGGCAGCGCCTAGCATCACGACGAATCCGACGATCCCGACGACGGTGACCGACGCGACCGCACCGGTCATCAGGAGGATGATGCCGACCACGAAGGCAACCGCCGCAAGCACGAGTCGTCGTCGCGCCTGCCGGCGAACGGTCGTTCCTCGCAGAGTGGAAGCGAGCTTCGGGTCGTCCTCGACCAACGCGCGCTCCATCTGCTCCAGCAGACGCAGTTCCTCTTCTGAGAGCGGCACGGTTTCCTCCAGCCAGGATGGATCTATGGCTCCAGTTTAGGCAGCCGACGGACAACCCGGTAGCCACACCCGAAAATCGGACGCGGAGGACTAGTGTGGCCAGGTTGGCAACCTTTCGGCGTCCAGGCGCGTCTAGAAGGATGCCTACCCATCTGGGTTAACTTCGGGAGACCATATGTCGAAAAATCGGCCCATCCGTCGCGGTGCCATCGCCGTCGCGACCGCCTTTCTGCTCGGCGGTTCACTGCTGGTCGCGGCGACCACTCAGGCCAGTGCCGGTCAGGCACAGTCTCAGCAGCAGCTCTCCGGCCAGCGCCAGGTCGGCACCTGGACGGTGACCCTGCTGGGTCCCGATACCTACCGGATCGCCTGGCGCTCACCCAAGCGCCTGCCGGTCACCTCCGACCGGCCCCAGATCCGCAAGGGTGGGGAGTCTTTGGGGTCGNCGCTGATCGAGCGCGACGGTCGGACCGTGTACGTCGATGTGCGGTCGACCAAGCTGCCCGACACCAGCTCCATGGACGTGGTGCTGTCCGGGGACCGGCTCAACGTCGGCGGTGACGACGTTCTCGCCCGGGTCAACGGCAACGGTCAAGCCGGCAAGCCCCCGGCCCTGAGCCCGTCTCGGCCGAAACGGACCACCACCGTTTTGCCGGAGGATCCCGCCGAGCCAGGCCCGTTCGGCATCCGAACCAGCGACTACGAGCTCGACCCGGTCAAGCTTCCGGGCATGAAGCAGCCGATCGAGATGGTCGGCCATGTCGTGGAGCCGACAGCCGAAGCGGCAACCGGACCCCGGCCGGTGGTGCTGTTCCTGCACGGTCGCCACTCCTACTGCTACAACCCGGACAACAACGACGACGGTTGGGAATGGCCGTGCCAGGCACCCTTGAAGGAGATTCCCAGCCACCTCGGGTACGACTACATCCAGCAGGCGCTGGCCTCGCAGGGCTACTTCACCGTCTCCGTCCGGGTCAACGGCATCAACGCCCAGGACTGGAAGCTGGACGACGGGGGCGCTGACGCCCGCGCCCAGATCGTCGAGCGCCACTTGGACCATTGGGCCGCGCAGGCCGCCGGCCATGAGCTGGATATGTCGCAGGTGGTTCTGGTTGGCCACAGCCGCGGTGGCGAGGGGGTTGACCGTGCCGCATTGGAGATTCCTCTGACCGCCCCGTACACCATCGCCGGGCAGGTGCTGCTCGCGCCGACCGACTTTGCCGGCCAGACCGCGGCCTACGTGCCCACCGTCACGGTACTGCCGTACTGCGACGGTGACGTGTACGACCTGCAGGGCCAGATCTTCACCGACGCGGCGCGCGACCTGGTCCGTGACGACACCTCACTGAAGAGCTCGATCCTGGTGATGGGCGCCAACCACAACTTCTTCAACACCGAATGGACACCGGGCCTGGCGGCTGCGCCGGCGTGGGACGACTGGGGTGGCCCGCGCAAGAAGCTGTGCGGCGAAGCCAACCCCGATCGTCTCTCCNCCACCGAGCAGCAGGCCGTCGGCACGGCGTACGTTTCCGGCGCGGTTCACCTGTTCACCCGCGACGAGCAGNGAATCCTGCCGATGTACGACGGTTCGGCTGTCTCGGTCTCCTCGATCGGTGACGCCGAAGTGCTCAGCCACGCGATCGGCGGTGGGCGTGAGCTGCGTCGCCCGGGCATCGACAGCGGACTGTCCCTTACCGATGGCGCCCAGACCCAACTGTGTCTAGGCGCCTACAGCTGGGGCAATGCTCGACACGGGCTGTGCGGACGCGCCAAGAACGTCGACGGGAACGTGCCGCACTGGTCGGCGGACCAGGACTTCCTGGCGAAGCGGCAGAACCTCGAGGTGTACTGGACCGCGCCCGGCCAAGCTGGTGGGCTGGTCTTCGACGACACTCTCGACCTGTCCGGACCGCGGCGACTCGAGCTGCGGACCATCGTCGACCCGACCGTCGGGGACGCCTCGTTCCACGTGCGGCTGACCGACGCCGACGGAAACACCGCAGAGGTCACCCCCGAAGGCGGTTCGGTGTTACCGGCGCTCCCGGTCTCCGACTGGCTCGGCAAGCGCTGGGCGCAGACTGTGATCGTCGACCCAGCTGCAGCCACCGGAATCAACCCCACCATCGACCTGGGGGCGATCAGCCAGGTCGAGTTGGTGGGTCAGAACGCCCGCGGGCGGGTCTGGGTGCTCGATATCGCCTCGAGTCCCGAGGAGCTCGCTGCGGTCCCCGACAAGCGCCTGCCGGTAATCAGCCTGGGGAACGTCACTGTGCCTGAGGGAAACAAGCGAAACGTCACTGCATCGGTTCCGTTCACGATCAGCGGCACGCTGACTCGGCGAGCCACCGTCGCGGTCGGGGTGCTGGACTACGAGACATACGAGAGCCCGCAGCTGTTGACTCTGGATCTCGCCNCCGGGCAGACCTCGGGCTCGATCATCGTGGACTATTCCGGCGACAAGATCGACGGCCCGGATCGCAAGCTGACGATGCTGTCGGCGTTCCCACGAACAGGGGTGATGACCGATCGGTACAACGGTCGCCTGATCATCCTCGACGACGACCCGACACCGAAGGTGAAGATCACCCCGGCCAAGAAGACGGTCAAGGAGGGTACTTCGGTCGAGTGGGTGATCAAGCTGGACAAGCGGATCAGCCAGGCTGCCGAGATCCAGCTGCGCCCGGTGGCAGGTGGAGTGCCTGGACCCAAGGTGACAGTCGGGGATCTGCCCCGTGACTGGCTCCGCAAGCACGGCGTCCGGAAGACAGCCGCCACGACTCCGCTGCACAAGACGAACCTGAGCTTGTACTCCTTCATCCGGCCGGGCCGAACCTCGGCGACGATCAAGATCCCGATCCGGGCCGATCAGGTGAAGGAAGGGCGAGAGGCGTTGTCCTTCCGCATCACGGTCTGGCTGGGGGAAGTCGGTCAAGGTCACCAAGACCGTCTACATCCAGGACAAGAGCAGGCTCTAAGAAGAAGAAGTAGCGAGGATCACCGGACCGCGGCCTTAGCTTCGATCCGTGGCCGTGCCGCGCAGCAGCGGAGTCGTCCACGGATCGAGGCTTAGGCGTCGTGGCGTCAAAACAGCACGGTGCCGAACTCCGCGGTCTGGGTGAACCCGACCTTCTCGTACACCCGCCGAGCGGCGGTGTTGTGCTCGTTGACGTACAACGACACGATCGGCGCGATCTCGTGACGGCTGATCTCCACGACTGCGGCCATCCCGGCTGTCGCCAATCCCTGGTTGCGGCATGCCGGGTCGACGTACACCCCNTGAACCTGGCAGGCGTTCGGGGTCGAGGCGGCGACATCGGCCTTGAACACGACCCGGCCCTGATCGAGCCTGATGAAGGTCAGACCACGCTCGATCAGATCCGCCACCCTGGCCCGATACTGGCGAGTCGCCCCGCCTCTCTCCGGCGAAACGCCGAGCTCCTCGGTGTGCATGGCGACGCTGGCGGGATAGACCACATCCAGATCGGCGGGCGTGGCTCGACGCAAGTATGGATCGGATACGACGGCCGGTGGGCCGGCCAGCTCCAGGTGGGGCTGGTGCCAGCGGCGGGCTCGAGAAGGTGACCATGAGGGCGAGAGCCGCTCCCACAATCCGAGGGTCTGAGCCATCGGACCGACGATGGTGGCGCAACGCCTGCCCTGCAGGATTCCCCTGGCCGCGAAGGCATCGAGTGCCTGTTCGGTCGCCTCTATCGGAACGAGATTTGCGCCTGCGTGACATGCGGAGGTGAGTTCGCCGTCCTCGATCCAGCCCCACATCTCCCCAGCTAGACGCCGGGGCTCCAGCTGAGTCGCGCGAGCGCGAGCCTCCACGAACAGGTTCACCACGCTGTTGCGGGCGGTGAGTTCCAAGAAGGCGGACAGGTCACGCGGACCGAGGACGGCGAGACCGGGTCGGGTGCGCAACACAACGGCAGCCTACGCCGCCGTGAATATGCCGGTTCCCGGCAACTCAGCTGACGGTGACCGCAGCGGACGCACCCTCGACAGGCTCCATCTCCTCGGCGATCCGCATCGCCTCTTCGATCAGGGTCTCCACGATCTGTGACTCGGGCACCGTCTTGATCACCTCGCCTTTGACGAAGATCTGGCCCTTCCCATTGCCCGAAGCCACCCCNAGGTCGGCTTCGCGAGCCTCACCAGGTCCGTTGACCACACAACCCATCACAGCCACTCGAAGTGGGACCTCGAGCCCGTCCAGGCCTGCGGTCACTTGCTCGGCAAGGGTGTAGACATCGACCTGGGCGCGCCCACACGAGGGGCACGAGACGATCTCCAGCCTTCTCGGCCGCAGGTTCAGTGACTCCAGAATCTGCAGGCCGACCTTGACCTCCTCCACCGGCGGAGCGGACAAGGACACCCGAATCGTGTCGCCGATCCCCTTACTCAGCAAGGCTCCGAAGGCAACCGCCGACTTGATCGTGCCTTGGAACGCCGGGCCGGCCTCGGTGACACCCAGGTGCAACGGCCAGTCCCCGGCCTCGGCTAGCAGCTCGTAGGCGCGCACCATCACGACCGGGTCGTTGTGCTTGACCGAGATCTTGAAGTCACCGAAATCGTGCTCCTCGAACAGACTGGCCTCCCATTTGGCGGATTCGACCAACGCTTCTGGGGTGGCCTTCCCGTATTTCTGCAACAGTCTGGGGTCCAACGAACCGGCGTTGACGCCGATCCGGATCGAGGTGCCGTGATCTTTGGCCGCCGCCGCGATCTGCTTGACCTGATCGTCGAACTTGCGGATGTTGCCCGGGTTGACGCGTACAGCGGCGCAGCCGGCCTCGATCGCCGCGAAGACGTACTTGGGTTGGAAGTGGATGTCAGCGATCACCGGGATCTGAGAGTGCCGGGCGATCTCCGGTAGAGCGTCCGCGTCGTCCTGGGAGGGGCAGGCCACCCGGACGATGTCGCAGCCGGCCGCGGTGAGCTCGGCGATCTGCTGCAGGGTGGTGTTGACGTCGGCAGTCAGTGTGGTGCACATCGACTGCACCGAGATCGGGGCATCGCCACCGACCTCGACCGAGCCGACCTTGATCTTGCGGCTGGGGCGACGCGGCGCCAACACCGGCGGCGGGGCTTCGGGCATGCCGAGCGAGATCGAGGTCATGCCCCGAATGTTATCGGCGCGGCCCCATCACTCCGGCCAAGGATGTCCGCTGGGGTGCCTGAATAGATGCACAGCGTCGGTCTCGACGGTGATACTCAAGGCTATGGGGATCCAGCGAGAGCGGCTGCCGTTCGCGTACGNTGGTGGGAGCCACGGCCCTCGGCGTCGCAGCGCTGGTGGTGTTCGCCCGGCTGACCACGCCGTCGTACTTCGGCACCTCGCCGATCTCGCTCGTCGCGATGCTCGGCTGCGTGGCAGTGCTGACCGCCACCTACCTGCGCCTCGATCCTGGCTGGATCGCCTGGCGTCGGGCGGTCGCAGTGGTCATCTTCACCTCGCTGGCCTATCTCGGCCTGTTCGCCGCGCTCGCGCTCACCGCGGAGGCTGACCCGCATGGCTCCGCGACACGGCTGTTCGCGGTGCTGGCCGGCATCGGGCATCTACCCCAACTCGCGGCGCTGTCGTTGCTGCCGCTGCTTGCCGTCCGGTACGTCGGTCGCGGCTCGACCGGCAAGCTCGCTACGGCAGCGATATCACTGACGCTCCTCAACGCAGTGCTGCTGACTCTGGTCAACGACGACTGGACGCCTGCCGATTTCGAAATGCTCTGGTCCTGGCGACCGGCACAGGCGGTCGCAATGGTCGTCAACCAGCTGTTCTTGGCCAGCACGCTGCTCGGCCCGGTGGTGGCAGCCCGCGCCGCGCGGGCGNATGCGCGGAGAAGCCCGGCGCNNCGGCTGGTACTCGTCGCCGTTGCGGCACTGACCGGGCCGGCGCTGGTGCTGCTGTGCGGGTTGCTCGGCTTCGTGGTGACCACCGGCGCCGACGAGGAAGCCGCGATCGCGACATTGTTCGCCGGAATGTATGCCGCGGTGGCGGTGGTTGTGGCCGGAACCTCACGCGCGCTGCGCACCCCGTACTCACTGTCTTCGACCACGCTGGCCCGCNCTGGCCAGCGGCTTGTGGCCGGTATCGCGGCGCTGATCGCGCTCATCGTGGCAATGGCGATCGAGCTCGACGGTCCACTGGGCGCCTTCGCCGCCGCTGCCACCGCCGTCGCGGTGATGCTGGCCTGCCGTCCGATCGAGGGCTGGGTGATCCAGACCATGCTGGCACCCGCACTGGACATCACCATGAACTCTGCGCCGAACACTGCTCCGAGTCTTGCGGCGCCACCGGAAGACTATGCCAGCCGGCTGAAGCCGTTGACCACGCGGGAGAACGAAGTGCTCGCGCTGCTCGCCGAGGGACTCTCCAACTCCGGAATCGCCGCCCGGCTGGTGCTCTCCGAGCGGACCGTGGAAGCTCACCTACGCTCGGTCTTCACCAAGCTCGCGCTCCCCGAGTCACCACTGGACAACCGCCGCGTGCATGCCGTCATCGCCTGGCACCAAGCCCAAGGCCAAGCCCGGGGCCAACACCTCGATGACGGAGTCCGGACGGGTCGCGAGGCAAGTTAGGTGATTCCACCGATGCCTTGCTGACCTGGGCATTCCTAACCTCGCAGCCAACAGTCACCTAAGGAGACTCATGCTGCGACGCCTGCTACCCGTCTGGCTCACCACCTGGCTGCCGTTTTGGACACTGCCCTGGGTCACCCTCGCGCAGAACCAGTTCCACTTCGGCTTCCACGTCGTCTACATCCCGATCGTGATCGCCTCGATCTACTTCGTGCTGCGCTTCATCCGTGAGGCGCCAACAAAGTCACAGCGGATCATCGCGCGGGTGCTACTGGCGCTTCAGTCCCTGGCGCTGCTGGGTCATCTCGGCGAACTGCTGGCAGTTGGATGGGTACTGGTAAACGAGGGGTACGCCGCCAGCGACGGTGACGCTCTGTTCGAGGACAACGCCTTCCACGTGGCCTCGGCCAACCTCACCGTGCCCGCCCTCGGCCTCGGGATGCTCACCCTGCTCGTGCTGACGATCATCGCGGCGGGCCAAGGCCGCCGGCGCCTCGAACCGGTCGACTGAACAGGTCCGCGGAGCCGGCCGGACCTAGGTGACGCTGAGCGGCACGACCAGGTCGGCGACGATCAACACCACGCTCATCACCAACAGCGCTGCCGCCCCGACATAGGCAAGCGGCATCAGCTTGGCGACATCGATGAACCCGGGATCGGGTTTGCCCCGTACCCGAGCGATACCCTTGCGGGCGCCTTCCACAACCGCTCCCGCGATGTGGCCACCGTCCAGAGGCAGCAACGGCACGAAGTTGAACATGCCGATGAAGAAATTGAAACCGGCGATCAGCAGCATCAGCGAGACAGCCTTGTCAGTGACCGTCAGTCGCTCCTCGGCGACGAGCTCACCGGCGGCGCGCCCACCACCGACGATGCTCATCGGCCCNTCGGGATCGCGCTCCTCGATTCCCACGATCGCCTTGGCGACACCCCACACCTTGACCGGCAGCGAGACCATCGCCTGCAGCGTTCGCACGGTCATATCGCCCATCTCGACTGCCGTGTAGATCGGTCCGCCGGTACCGAGCTCGGTCACCGGCTGAATGCCGAGAAAGCCGACCTTGACCAGGGACAAGTCCTCGGCCGAGCGCGGACGAGCCGTGACCATCGTGGTGGTCTCGGTGGTCTGCTCGACACCGTCGCGCAGGTAGGTGATCTCGGCGGTCTTGTCGCCGTTGGCGCGAACCATCTCGGAGAACACCGCCCAATCACTGGCCCGGGTGCCGTTGAAGGCGACCAGCACGTCACCGGTGCGTAGCCCGGCCTGGTAAGCCGGCGCGACCGGGTCGTCGGTGCGGCATTCCCGTCCGGTCTCCTCGTACGGCACCACACACGGNGAGACCTCGGCGACGGTCAGCGTCGCCTGATTGTCGCGGGGATTGCCGAAGGTGGCGAACACCCCNCAGAACAGCAGGAAGGCGATCACGATGTTGACCGTCGGTCCGGCTGCCATCACGATGACCTTCTTCCACCACGACAGCTTGAAGAAGAGGCGATCAGCATCCTCGGGGCGGACGTGCTCGGCCTCGGCAGCCCGGGCGTCGGAGATCAGCTGGGTGAAGAACCCCGTACTGGACCCGCGTAGCACGGTCGGGTCACCCTTCGGGTCGGGCGGCAGCATTCCGACGATCTTGACGAAGCCACCCAGCGGCAGCGACTTGAAGCCGTACTCGGTCTCNCCGATCCGCCTTGACCAGACCGTGTTGCCGAAACCGACGAAGAACTGGCTGACNCGGGCACCGAACCGCTTGGCGGGGAGCATATGGCCCAGTTCGTGCAGGGCCACCGACACCACCAAGGCGAGCACGAAGATGCCCACCCCGAGCAGGAACAGCAAGCTATCGGTCACTAGGGCACCATCCTTTCTGCGGATGTCCGATGGGCGTTCGTTGAAGGGACTCGGTGGGGGCCGAGGTGACGGCTAGCGTCGGTCGCCCCCTGAGGGCCTGCATGACACCGCTGCCCTCGGTCCTCCCGGAGTCGCAGACCGGCATCAGGGAGACGCGCCGCAGAGCGCCAGTTAGTGACCGTCCGGTAGCCGATTCCGGGGCCTTACCGGGTCGTCGCTGCCAACCTGAGGAGTTCTGTTGTCTGAGGAAACCCCGAAGTCGTCTACGTCGGCCTGGACTGGGCCGCTGTCGTTCATGCTGTGTGCGTGATGTCCGCGGCCGGGAAAGTGGTGGGCCAGTTCATGATCGAACACACTGCCGACGGCATCGCGACGCTGATCCACCGGCTCGCCAAGCATGGTGATCCCGAACTCGTGCAGGTCGGGATCGAGCGCCCCAACGGGCGCCTGGTCGACCTGCTGCTCGAGGCCGGACACCCGGTCATCCCGGTCTCGCCGAACGCGATCAAGACCTGGCGTGAGGGCGAGGTCGTCTCTGGAGCGAAGTCTGATACCGGCGATGCGATGGTGATCGCGGAGTACCTGCGGTTGCGTCACCACCGACTGGCCCCGGTCCAGCCCTACAGCAGCGAGACCAAGGCGCTGCGCACGGTGGTCCGCACCCGCGACGACATCGTCGAGATGCGCGTGGCCGCCACCAACCAGCTCAGCGCATTGCTCGACGACTTCTGGCCAGGCGCCAAGGCGGTCTTCGCCGACGTGGAGTCCCCGATCAGCCTGGCGTTCCTGCGCCGCTACCCCACCGCCGTGGCAGCTGCCCACCTCGGCCAGAAGCGCATGGCGGCGTTCCTGACCAAGCACGGCTACTCCGGCCGCCGTCCCGCTAGCGTCCTGCTCGCACGACTCCGCCGCGCGCCCGCTGGCAGCAAAGACCCGGTCCTGACCGAGGCCGTCCACGATGCCGTTCTCGCGCTGGTCACCGTGCTCGAAGCGCTCAACACCGCCGGGAAGAACCTCGACCGGTCCGTGGTCGCCCACCTCGGGGAGCACCCGGACGCCGAGATCTTCACGTCGCTGCCAAGGTCGGGTCAGATCAACGCCGCCCAGGTACTCGCCGAGTGGGGCGATTCCCGCGCAGCCTACGACGGACCCGACGCCGTCGCCGCCCTCGCCGGCGTCACCCCAGTCACCAAAGCCTCCGGCAAACAACACGCCGTGCACTTCCGCTGGGCCTGCAACAAGCGCTTCCGCAAGGCCATCACGACCCTCGCCGACAACAGCCGGCACGAGAGTCCCTGGGCTGCGCACGTCTACGCCCAAGCGCGAGCCCGAGGACACGATCATCCCCACGCAGTCCGCATCCTTGCCCGTGCCTGGATCCGTGTCATCTACCGCTGCTGGCACACCAGTCAGCCCTACGACACCACCCACCACGGCGGAGCGCAAAGGATGCCGATCGCGGCCTGAGGTTGACTCAGGAAGTGTCATGCGCTCCCCTCCTGAGGACACGAGCGGAGCGAGGCCTGCAGGGAGGGCGTTGAGCATGGCCAGTTCAGCACGGTCACGCGACCCCCTCCTGAGGACAGCAACACAGTGAGGCCCCGATGACAGACACAGCGAGGGACCGGAGCTTGACCCATCCAGTGCGGTCACGTGTTGCCTTTCTGGCTCAAGAGCTGGGCAGTGGTGATCCGCGCCCAGGCGTCAGCAGCGAGCACATCCTCAACCGTCAACTCCACCGTTGGGGATCGCTCGATCGAGCCTACGCTGAGGGCGGTAGCAGTCGCGTCCTTATCCAACACTGCCGCGATCGTCGGCACGATATCGACGAACCGCATCCTGCCGGCCAGGAAGGCATCCACGCATACCTCGTTGGCCGCGTTGTAGACCGCGGGTGCGGTGCCACCTGTTGTCCCCGCCCGCCGGGCCAGGCGTACCGCGGGAAACGCCTCGTCGTCGAGCGGGAAGAACTCCCAGGTTTGAGCGGTGCTCCAGTCGACCGGCGGCGCAGCCTCCGGGACCCGGTACGGCCAGGCCATGCCCATCGCGATCGGGATGAGCATCGAGGGCGGGCTGGCCTGGGCGATCGTGGAGCCGTCGATGAACTCCACCATCGAATGCACCACCGAGGTCGGGTGAACCACGACGTCGATCCGGTCGAAGTCGATGCCGAACAGCAGGTGCGCCTCGATGACCTCCAACCCCTTGTTGACCAAAGTCGCGGAGTTGATCGTCACCACCGGGCCCATCGCCCAGGTGGGATGCGCCAAAGCCTGTTCCGGTGTCACTTCGGCCAGTTCCGCGGCGCTGCAGCCCCGGAAGGGACCTCCGCTCGCCGTCAGCACCAGCCGCCGTACCTCCTCGGCAGTACCTGAGCGCAGGCATTGGGCCAGCGCGCTGTGCTCGGAGTCGACCGGGACGATCTGTCCGGGCGCGGCGCGAGAAGTCACCACCGGTCCGCCGATGATCAGCGACTCCTTGTTGGCCAGCGCCAAGGTGTTGCCGGCCTCCAGAGCAGCGACAGTGGGTCGCAGCCCGACGGCTCCAGTGATCCCGTTGAGCACGACGTCGCACTCCAGACCTGCGGCGTGGGTCGATGCCTCTTCCCCCAGTCCGCTATAGGCGGGCTTGATNTCGGCCACTTGAGCATCGAAGAGCTCTCGGTTGCCGCCGCCGGCGGTCAGCGCGACAACCCGGAAGCGATCGAGGTTGGCACGAATCACGTCCAAGGCCTGGGTACCGATCGACCCGGTCGACCCGAGCACGACCACGTCCCGGCGTCCCCCTGCCCACTGCGCGTTCATATTCACCCAGACATTGTGCTGGACTGCGCCGGATATCCGACCTGGAACCACAGAGCGCACTCTTCTCAATTCTCAAATCACCGACGAAACCGTCATTTCTCCCCTAACCTCAACAGAGGAGATCTCTGTCGGATCTGCGCGGAACATTGGAGGCACCGATGGGCGTGTCAGCGGTAGGCAACCGTGGCATCCGCCCTGCGACCATTCCCTGGCTCGTGGGCGGCAGCCTCGCGCTGCTCATCACGTTGATCTGGGTGTTCGCCCCGCCACTTGTTCCCGGTCTGCGCAGCGCGGCCCATGAGCAGTGCAACGAGTTGACCGGCGCCAACTACCGCAACTACCGGATCGCCTGGGTCACTCCGCGCAATCTGAACTTCGACTTCCCGCACTGGTCCTGCACCGACCTGCGCACCGCAGAGCGGCCCACCAAGTCACTGGGCTGGTGGGTCAATCCGTTCTGAAGAACGGATTAACCAAGCTCACGGGCACTCGCCGCTCCCACGTGCGGTCTCTTCCCCACGGTGGCGCCGCGGTGCGGCAGGTGCCGCTGCCGCAACCTCGCAAGCATATTTGAGGAACGGACTAACGCGTACTTTCCTAAGAATCCCGCTGGCCCCAAGGAGAGCCGTACTCGTTCAGCAGATCGAGGAACGGCACCGCGTCGAACGCCTCCGGCCCTAGCACTCCCGAACCGGACCAGGTGCCGTGAGCCAGCAGCTCGAGTGCGATCACCGGGTTGATCGCGGTCTGCCACACCACGCACTGATGGCCGTATTCGGCCATGGTCTGTTCGTTGTCGACCACGTGGTAGAGGTAGGTCTGCCGCGGCTGGCCATCCTTGCCCTTGCCCGTCACGAACAGGCCCGCGCAAGTCTTGCCTCTCATCTGCGGTCCCACGGTCGCGGGGTCGGGAAGCACGGCTGCGACGACATCGCGCGGGCTGACCTCGACGCCCTTGACCCGTACCTTCTCGGTGCGGTCCAGCCCCAGTGTGTTCAATACCTTGAGGATGTTGATGAACTCGTCGCCGAGGCCGTACTTGAAGGTGACGCGTTTGCAGTCGATCCAGCGTGGCATCAGCAGCACTTCCTCGTGCTCCACGTTGACGCATTCGACAGGTCCGATGCCCTCGGGGAAGTCGAACACCTCGGGCTCGCTGAACGGCGCTGTGGTGAACCAACGGCCCTGACCACCCTCCTTCTCCCAGATCACCGGCGGGTTCAGGCATTCCTCGATGGTGGTCCACATCGAGAACGACGGCGCGAAGATCTCGTTGCCGTCAGCATCGGTGACGACCAGGTTGGCGCCATCGCGGGTGCCGAGCTCGTCGATCTCGGAGAACAGGTGGTCGGCTGCGTACCGGGCGAACACGTCGGAGAGGCCCGGCTCCACCCCGATTCCGACCAGGGCCAGCCGCCCGGCTTGTTCCCACTGGTCTGCGACGGCGAACTGTTCGTCACCGAGCTTGACCCCGCATTCGGAGTACGGGCGCTGCGGGTGCGGCTTCGACAACGACATCGCCATGTCGAGGTAGTCGGCGCCGGCTGCGAACGCGCCGTTGAAGATCGGCATGTTGAACACCGGATCGACCGCGTTCATCACATGGGTGATCCGGTGCTCGGCCACCAGCGCTTCCACCGACGATTGGTCCGAGGCATCGATCCGGGTTGCGCTGAACCGAGGATCGATCGCAGCCGCCTGCTCGGCGCGGGCCAGGTCGTAGTCGGCGACCACGATCTCCTCGAAGAAGTCGCGGCGAGCGGCGATGCCGGCGAACGCGCTACCGACGCCACCGGCGCCGACCAGGAGAATCCTCATGTTCACTCCCCGATATAGGACATGACGTGCTTGATCCGGGTGTAGTCCTCCAACCCGTACATCGACAGATCCTTGCCGTACCCGCTGTGCTTGAAACCACCGTGCGGCATCTCGGAGATGAACGGGATATGGGTGTTGATCCACACCACTCCGAAATCGAGATCGCGACTCATCCGCATAGCGCGGGCGTGGTCGGCGGTCCAGACGCTCGAGGACAGCCCGTACTCCACTCCGTTGGCCCAGGCCAGCGCCTCGGCCTCGTCACTGAACTTCTGCACGGTGATGACCGGGCCGAAGATCTCGGTTTGGATCTGCTCGTCGTCCTGCCGCAGACCCGAGACGACAGTGGGCTCGTAGAAGTAGCCCTTCTCCCCTTGCCGCTTGCCGCCGGTGTGCAAGGTGGCGTGATCGGGAAGCCGGTCGACCATGCCGCTGACCCGGGCGAGTTGATCGACGTTGTTGAGCGGCCCGTACACGATGTCCTCGTCGTCGGGCCTCCCCGTCTTGGTGTTGCGCGCCTGCTCGGTGAGCGCGGCGACGAAGTCGGCGTGGATCCCTGGGCCGGCCAGTACCCGGGTGGCGGCGGTGCAGTCCTGGCCGGCGTTGAAGTAGCCGGCCGCCGCGATCGCCTCTGCGGCTACCTCCACATCGGCGTCGTCGAACAGGATCACCGGCGCCTTGCCGCCGAGTTCGAGGTGGACCCGCTTCAGGTCATGGGAGGCAGACTCGGCTACCTGCATACCCGCGCGGACAGATCCGGTAATGGACACCATCTGCGGAGTCTTGTGCGCGATCAGGGCGCGTCCGGTGTCCCGGTCGCCCGTCACCAGGTTGAGCACACCCGGGGGCAGGAACTCCGCGCAGAGCTCGGCTAGCAGCCGCGAGGACGCGGGCGTGGTGTCACTGGGTTTGAGAACGATCGCGTTGCCGGCTGCCAGCGCGGGCGCGATCTTCCAGATCATCATCATCAGCGGGTAGTTCCACGGTGTGACCTGGCCGATAACGCCGATCGGCTCGCGCCGGATCCACGAGGTGTGGTCTGCCAGGTACTCCCCGGCGCTCTTGCCCTCCAGCACCCGGGCAGCGCCGGCGAAGAACCGGAAGTGGTCCGAGCTTGGCGGCAACTCCTCCTCCAAGGTGAGCGCCGCCGGTTTGCCGGTGTCCTTGACCTCGACTGCCGCAATCTCCTCGGCCCGCGCGTCGATTGCATCGGCGATCTTCAACAACATCCCGGCGCGGTCTTTGGGNGTGGTCCGCTTCCAGGACTCGAACGCTTTCGCCGCAGCGGCGTACGCACGGTCGACGTCCTCCTGGTTGCTGGCAGCAGCCTGGGCGTACACCTCGCCGGTGGTGGGATCGAAAACGTCGTAGGTGGCGCCGGAAGCCGCCGGAGCCGCTTCNCCGTCGATCAGGTTGGTGAAGGTCTGGGTCATGCCTGGCAAGCCTAGTCAGCCAGCAGCCACCCCGGAAGAGTGAGCAGACAACTAATTCCGTTGCGCTTCAGCTTCATTCGAGACGGATTCATCGCAGAGAAGGAGCATTGACAACGAAATCCGGTGAGATTTCGCGGAAATGGCCTTGCCTTGACCGCACTCGCGAGGGAGAATGCTGACTACCCCGATCAGGAGAGCAGCATCCCCCATGAATTCCCAGAGTTCGCAGACCTCAATGAGTTCGCACCCCACCTCCGCGGACCACCACGACGCCGACCTTCATCGCGCTGCTCGCGATCACCTGTGGCTGCATTTCTCCCGGTTGTCGGCCTACGACGAGGGCGCGGTCCCGATCATCGTCAAGGGCGAGGGCGCCTACCTCATCGACTCCGCCGGCAACCGCTACCTGGACGCCCTGGCCGGCTTGTTCGTCAACCAACTCGGGCACGGCCGCACCGATCTGGCCGAAGCGGCAGCCAAGCAGGCCGCCGAACTGGCCTTCATGCCACTGTGGTCCTACGCGCATCCTGTCGCGATCGAGCTGGCCGAGCGGGTCGCCTCCCATGCTCCCGGCGACCTGAACCGGGTTTTCTTCACCGGCGGTGGCGGCGAGGCCGTGGAGTCCGCCTGGAAGCTGGCCAAGAACTACTTCAAGTTGGTGGGCAAGCCGTACAAGCACAAGGTGATCAGTCGCACGATCGCCTATCACGGCACCAACCAGGGCGCGCTGTCGATCACCGGTCTACCTGGTCTCAAACAGCCGTTCGAGCCCTTGGTGCCTTCGACCTTCCGGGTTCCGAACACCAACTTCTACCGAGCTCCCGAGCAGTTCCAGACCGGTGCCGCCGACGACCTGGAGCGGTTCGGACGGTGGGCGGCCGACCAGATCGCGGTGGCGATCGAGAACGAAGGCCCCGACACCGTGGCCGCTGTGTTCTTGGAGCCGGTGCAGAACTCCGGCGGCTGCTTCCCTCCCCCGCCCGGTTACTTCCAACGAGTTCGCGAGATCTGCGACGAGTACGACGTGCTGCTGGTCAGCGACGAAGTGATCTGCGCGTTCGGGCGACTGGGTCATTACTTCGGCGCCGAGAGGTTCGATTACCAGCCCGACATCATCACCTGCGCCAAGGGCATCACCTCGGGCTATGCACCGATGGGCGCGATGATCGCCAGCGATCGGCTCGCCGAGCCGTTCGTCCGTGGCAACGAGATGTTCGCCCATGGCTACACCTTCGGCGGCCACCCGGTCGCCGCCGCGGTCGCATTGAAGAATCTGGAGATCTTCGAGGACGAGGGCATCAACAAGCATGTGCTCGACCAGCAGGACGGGTTCCGGGCGACTCTGGAGAAACTGCTGGACCTGCCGATTGTCGGAGATGTGCGCGGCGAGGGTTACTTCTACGGAATCAGATTGGTCAAGGACAAGGCCACCAAGGAGACCTTCGACGAGGACGAGTCCGAGCGGCTACTACGTGGCTTCTTGTCCACTGCGCTGTTCAAGGCCGGTCTGTACTGTCGCGCCGACGACCGCGGCGACCCGGTCATCCAGCTGTCTCCACCGCTGATCTGCGACCAGTCCCACTTCGACGAGATGGAGCAGATCCTGCGCAGCGTACTGACGGAGGCGCAGACGAAGTTGTGATCACACGAACCGGAGTCGGGGGCTCTAGGGGAACACAGGGGAAATTCAGCGGCGATTCGCTTACAGCGAGTCGCCGCTGAGTGTGTCTTAGGTACTTACCCTGCCTTGCGTGCCAAGGCATGGATCTGGGTCGCTATCGCGAGATACTCCGGACGGTCGGCCACCGCCTGCTCCAGGGCGACCAACGCCTCAGCAGCCCCNGGCTCGTGGTCGACCAACGCACTCGGCACCAGATCGACGAAGACCCGCACCGCATGCAGTACTGGGTCGGCGAAGCCGGAGCCGGCCAACAACGCGGTGACCTCCGCAGCGGTGAACCGTCTACCCATGCCGCTATCGGGGATGTCCCTGCGACTGTCACGGACGTCGCCGATCGGCTCGAGCAGGGCCTGTGCTTGCTGGAAGTGCCCGGCCATCGCTCGGGCCAGCACCGTCGCATGACACTGGCTGACCAGCAAGCTGAGCGAGCCGTCCTCACGTAACACGGTGCGGATCGCAGCCAACGCCTCAACAGGATCGACGAGCTCCAGCAGGCCGTGGCACAGCACCACGTCGACCGACTCGGGCGCCACCAGGTCGCCGAGCCCGGCAAGGTCGCCCTGTAGACCCAGCACTCGGTCAGCGACGCCGCTCTCCTCGGCCCGCCGATCCAGAATCGCCAGTGCGTCGGGATTCGGGTCGACCACCGTCACTCGATGCCCCAGTTCGGCTACCCGGACGGCAAACCCTCCGGTACCACCGCCGACGTCCACCACCGTCGCATTCGTCAGCGGCGCCAAGGTCGCGGCCAACCCGTCCCACACCACCGCGGTGCGAGCCCTGCTCCGGCGCTGGTCGCCAGTCATGCCGCCCAGCCTAGCCCCAGGCCTGGCCGCACCAGCCCTTAAGCTCGCCTCCATGTCCCGTGTGGTGGTCGTCGGCGCCGGCCTCGGTGGCGCCGCCTCAGCCGCTCGGCTGGCCAAACTCGGGCACGAGGTCACCCTGCTGGAGCGCTCCTCGGTGATAGGAGGCGCGTTGCGCCCGATTACCCGCGACGGGTTCACCTGGGATCAAGGATCCTCGTGGACCACCTTGCCCGGCGCGCTACGCGACCTGTTCAAGAAGTCCGGTCGGCCGCTGGCGCGCGAACTCGACCTGGCCCAGCTCGATGTGCTGCGCGAGCACCGGTTCGCCGACGGCACCCGGTTGGCCATTCCGGCCTTTGGGCGCGGAGCGCAACACGATGCGATCGAGCAAGCGCTCGGAACAGGTACGGGCACTCGCTGGTTCACCTGGACCGACTCGTTCGCGACCGCATGGGACGTGGTTCGGCGCGAGATGCTGGAGCACGCCTACCACCGAGACCACGCCGGCAAGGAGCTGGCTCGGCTGCTGCGCCGCCGCGAATCACTACGTCGATCGGCATCTCGGCTGGGGGATCCGCGCCTGGTCGCGATGGCCGAGTTCCTCGCGGTCCGGAGCCAGCAGGATCCACGGGAGATGCCCGCCTGGCTGGGACTGGTGCATCACGTCGAGCAGGGTTTCGGGGCCTGGACCGTGCCGGCGTCGCCCAGTGGGCTAGGTGCCTTCGCGAGCCTGTTGGAGAAGCGGCTGCGGGAGCGAAAAGTATCGGTCATGACCGATACCCGGGCTCTGGACATCGTGGTCACCGACGGCCGGGCCACTGGTGTGACCACTACCGAGGGGACGGTCCGGGCCGATGCGGTGGTGTGCGCGGCCGACCCGCGCCAGTTTCCGGCGGTGCAGTCACAGGTCAGCGGCCCGGCAGCGCCCCCGCCTCCGGTCACTCACCTGGGGCTGCGCGGACCCGTACCTGACGTCAACCACGAGACCGTGCTGCATGGCAAGCGGCCTGGTGATCCGGTCCTGGTGATCCACCCCAACCGGAGCGCTCCCCGGACTGCGNCAGCGTGGACGGTCACCACCCATTCCGCAGATTCAGAAGATGTACTCGAGTCACTTGCTCGACATGGCCTGGAGGTAGGTGCTCAGGTCGTGACCCGAATCGATCGCTCCCCGACCCAGCAGATGGAGAGCGGATCGCCGTACGGGGCGCGCTGGTGTGGACCGGCGACGACCTCACGCAGGCTTCTCACGCTCACACCGACCTCGGGGCTATATCTGGCGGGAGCCCACGCCACGGTGTTACCCAGCGCTGCGTTCGTGACTCTGACGAGCTCGGTAGTCAGCGAGTTGATCGGTCCCGCTTGACACCGAGTCCTCAGTTTTCGATCTGCCAGGTGACTGTCAGAGCCGCGGTGATGTCCTGGGTGCCGGCCTCGATCGGCATCGAGTCCATCGCCTTGAACGCCTGCCGCACAGGCGAGGGCGCGATGGCGCCGCCTTCGACGATGTGGCGGACTCCCCTCACCGTGACGCCCGCCAGGGCCGCAAGCTCGTCAGCTTTGGCGCGCGCATCGGCGAAGGCCCGGGCGCGGGCTTGCGCCTGCAGTGGCTCAGGCTCGGAGACCGCCAGGTCCATGCCGTCGATGGTGACCAGGTCCATCAGAGCGCCGACAGCGGGGATCAGCTGTCCCGCCTTGGCCAGGTCGTCGCAAGCCAAGATCAGGCTGTGGCTGGCGCGGTACCCGTTCTGCGAGCCCTCCCGGTCGTAGGAGGGATAGACGTTGAGGCCGTGGCTGGCGATGTCGTCCGCGCCGACGTACTCCCGCGCCACCTCTCCGAGCGCGGTGACTCCGCTTGCGACCGTGTCGAGGGCATCCGAGACCGAGGGCGCGGTGGATGCGACGGTCACGTTGAGTCGCAGCGAATCCGGGGCCGCGCCCACCGAGCCCCGGCCGGATGTCGTGATGGTTCGTTTCATGCCGTCACCTGTAGTCCCTGGTAGATCTCACGGGTGGCCTTGGAGCGGTTGAGGGTGAAGAAGTGCAGGCCGGGNGCCCCACCGGCGAGCAGCTGGTCACAGAGCTCGGTGGCGACCAGGATTCCCTCGGCGCGTACCGCCTTGGGGTCGCCCTCGAACCGCACCACTCGCTTCACGACCTGATCGGGCACCGGCGCGCCGGTGAACTCGGCCATCCGCTCGATCTGGCCGATATTGGTGATCGGCATGATGCCTGGCACCAACGGAATCGTGACGCCCGCCGCCCGAGCCCGCTCGACCAGTGCGAAGTACTGATCGGAGTCGAAGAACATGTCGGTGATCGCGAACTCGGCTCCGGCGTCCTGCTTCTGTTTGAGCACCTGGGCGTCGTGCTCCAGGCTCAACGAAGCGCGGTGCCCGCTGGGCGAGACGCCGACACCAACGGCGAAGTCACCCAGGGAACGGGTCAGCGCGACCAGCTCGCTGGCATAGCTGAGGCCGCCTTCGACAGGCTCCCAGGGCGCGGTCGGTCCGCCTGGCGGGTCACCCCGCAGAGCCAACACGTTGCGCACGCCTGCGGCAGCGAGCGAGCCGATCACGCGGCGCAGCTCGTCGCGGGTGTGGCCGACACAGGTCAAATGGGCCATCGGGCTCATCGAGGTCTGGATGGCGATGCGCTCGGTGATCGCGACGGTCAGATCCCGGGTGCTGCCTCCGGCGCCGTAGGTGACCGAGACGAAGGAGGGCTGCAGCGGCTCGAGCTCGCGGAGCGTGCGCCACAACAGNCGCCTCCCCTCGGCATCCTTGGGAGGGAAGAACTCGAAGGAGAACGTACGAGCCCCTGACGCGAATGCATCGGGGATCCGGAACGCTGTGGCTGCCATGCTGGCAAGTGTAAGTGTGGCAATAGGTTCTCCAGCAGCCGCCGGACCCGTAGCCCGCGGGGTCGGTGACCTCCTGACTCGGCTGCCCCGGGCAGTAGGCTCCGCTGGGTGAGCGCACCTATCGATTCCTGGGACCCCGACGAGTTCCGGACCGGCATCGCCGAGACGCTGGAGAGCTTCGTCGCAACCCAAGCTGGACGCCTTCACGAGCTCGGCCCCGATGCGGCGGTGCTGACCAACGCGGCGGCCGAGGCGGTCCGCGGCGGCAAGCGCTTCCGCGCCGCGTTCTGCTACTGGGGACACCGGGCGGTCAGCGCACCCGATTCGATGGAACCGCTACTTCGCGCCGCGGCCTCCTTGGAGTTGCTGCATGCCAGCGCGCTGGTGCACGACGACCTGATGGACGCCTCCGACACCCGCCGCGGGCGGCCGTCTGCCCACCGCGCGTTCGAAGCTCGACATCGGGATCTGGGGTGGCGTGGCGACCCCGGACAGTACGGCCTGGCCAGCGCGATCCTGCTCGGCGATCTGTTGTTGTCATGGGCCGACGAGTTACTGCGTACCAGTGGCTTTCACCAAGATCGGGTGCTGGACGCACTGGCCTACTTCGACACCACCCGGGGCGAGGTGATCGCCGGCCAGTTCCTGGACGTCTCGGTGCAGGCCCGAGGCGCCGGCGACCTGGAGCAGGCAATGCGGGTGGTGCGCTACAAGTCCGCCAAGTATTCCGTGGAGCGACCGCTGCATATCGGAGCCGCATTGGCCGGCGCATCGGCTCCGGTGATTGCCACGCTTTCCCGGTACGGCGTACCGCTGGGTGAGGCGTTCCAGTTGCGTGATGACCTGCTCGGGGTCTTCGGCGATCCCGAGGTGACCGGAAAACCTGCTGGCGACGATCTGGTCGAAGGCAAACGCACGGTTCTGGTGGCCTTGGCTCTGCAGGGCGCCGAACCGGCGGATGCGGAGCTCTTGGACCAGTCTTTGGGCACCCCGATGGATGAGAACCGGATAGCCCGGCTACGCGAGGTGATCGAGACCAGCGGCGCCGCTACCGAGGTGGAGCGGCGAATCGAAGCGCTCACCACCGAGGCACTGTCGGCACTGGCACGCGCCGACATCACCGATGAGGCTCGTACCGTCCTGGTCGAGCTGGCCCACGCGGCTACCCAACGCAGACTCTGAAGCAAGGCGCTAGTGCTTGAGGGGCAGCTCGGGTAGATCCAGCTCGGGTCCCTCACCCCGCAAGATCACCGCGAACTTGCCTCCTCGNGCGCTACTGCGTCCCAACAGCGCCGACAACGCAGTGTCGAAGGCCTCTTGGTCGTGCCGCGCCAGTGGGCTCCAGCCGTCCCAGAGCAGCACCATCCCCGCTTGGCCACTGGGCTCGACGTCGGCAAGACCGTTGGCCATCGCGTCGAAGTCGCCGCCCGGATCGGGAATGTCCAGGCTCTTGGCCAAAGCTGCCAGGTAGGACTGCTTGTCTTCGATCGTCCAGCCGTCGAGGTACCGAAACGCCCAGCCTGCGTGCTCGACGGCGTGTTGTACGTCGGGGACATGGGCGGCGCTGTGCCACTGGTAGACATCGGGCGGATTGTGCCCGGCGAGAAGTGCTGCGAGACCGCTCAAGACTCACCTCATAGGGATCGTCGGGTTACTACTGCCGACCCTAGGGCAGTCGCCGTGAAATTGACCAGAGGTCAGAAAGCCATTGCTTGAGCACGGCGTTTGACCTCCGAGCCACGGTTCTCCCGGAGCGCGTCGATCGGGCGGCCCGGGATGGTGTCATCGTGGCTGAACAACCAGGCGATCGCCTCGGTGTCGTCGTAGCCGCCGTCGTGCAGCACGGTCAGGACGCCGGGGACTCCTTGACGATCTCACCCTCGGCCAGGAAGTCGGCCGGCACCCGCGGGCCGGCACCGGCGATCGGGACCGCCTGGGCGAGTTGGTGCTCTTTGACGAGCTGGCGGACTTTGCTGACCGGTATGCCCAGCTCCTGGGCAACGGCCGCCCAATCCCACCATTCGATATCCAGTACGGCTAGTCCAGCGTCGTTCACGGACCTACCCTCTCACCCGGATACGCCACGCCGAACAGTGCCACCATCACGGTCATCTTGGCTCAGAACCTAGAATTCACTCTTGCGCCGGGCGATTCCCGGGGCCCCGGCCCGAGCACTGTGAGGAACAATCCGTGGACCGCACCGTCAGCGACCCGATGATCGGTCGTGTGCTCGACGGTCGATACCGGATCGGTCCCCGAATCGCTCGCGGCGGCATGGCGACGGTTTACGAAGCCATGGACGAGCGTCTGGACCGCCTGTGCGCAGTCAAAGTGATGCATCAAGGGATGGGCGACGACGAACAGTTCTCCGCACGATTCGTACGCGAGGCGCGCTCGGCGGCCCGGCTCTCCCACCCGAGCGTGGTATCGGTATTCGACCAGGGCGATGACGACGGCATCTTGTTCCTGGTCATGGAGTTCATCCCGGGCAACACTCTGCGTGATCTGATCCGCGCCGAGGCACCGTTGAAACCCACCAGGGCTCTGGCAGTGCTCGACCAAGTGCTCGGGGCGCTGGCTGCAGCCCACGCATCCTCGATGATCCATCGGGATGTGAAGCCGGAGAACGTGCTGCTGGCCCCCGACGGGCGGGTCAAGGTCGCCGACTTCGGGCTGGCCCGCGCGATCAGCGCCGAGACCCAGCACACTGCCACCGGCGGCGTGCTCATCGGCACGGTCTCCTATCTCGCCCCCGAGCTGGTGGCAGAGAGCAAGGCGGATGCCCGCTCCGATGTGTATGCGGCTGGGGTGATCCTCTACGAGATGCTCACCGGCAAGAAGCCGCACGAGGGTGAGACCCCGATCCAGGTGGCGTACAAGCATGTCCACGAAGACGTGCCANCCCCCTCCGCCCTGGTTCCCGAGATTCCGGCCTACCTCGACGCGCTGGTAGCTCGCGCCACAGCCCGCGACCGCGACCAGCGACCCTCGGATGCCCGGGCGCTGCAGCAGTTACTGCGCCGGGTGCGCACAGCGGTGGACACCGGAGTGGTCGACGACCCCGACCTGGTCACGGACCTCATGCCTCGCGCCAGCATCGAGCCCGAGCCCGGCATCGACTACAACGACGAGAGCCCCACACTCCCGGTCACGCTGCCTGCAGCGTTGGCGGCCGAGCACGGGCGCGAGCACACCTCGGTGATCGGCGAGGAGGATTTTGCCGGCCCGGCGTTGGCGGCTGCCGCGGCTGCTACCGGCTTCGTGGAGCATCCCTCCCTCCGTCATCTCCAGGGCCNNGCCCCCTCGAGCGATTGGGCGCCGGCCCCACCAGTGACTCCCCAACCGGGTCCCAAAAACCCAGAAGACCCAAACGCGGAAAGGCCGTGGTTTCGACCGGCCCCGCGGGCAGCAGCAGCGGCTCCGGGCATGCCCGGGCGTCAGTACCGCCGTAGTCGCCGCGGCCCGGTGCTGTTGTCGGTGGTCCTGATCCTGGCCGTTGCCGCTGCTCTGGGTGGCTGGTATCTCGGCGTCGGCCGCTACACCTCGGTCCCTCAGGTCGCCCACTTGTCCGAGGCCGACGCGCGCGCGGAGATCGAGAAGGCCGGGCTCAGCTTCGAGGTCAGCCGTACCGACTACTCCGAGGACGATCACAAGGACGCCGTGATCAGCACCAACCCCAGCGGCGGTGACCGAATCCGCAAAGGTGGCACGGTCAAGGTCGTGGTGTCCCTAGGCCCGGAGCGCTACAAAGTGCCGAAGTTGCGGGGATCGACCGTTGACGAGGCCCAGGAGAAGCTCGCCAAGAGGAACCTCGACCTCGGCGATGTGCGCAAGGTGTATCACGAGAAGTTGGCGGATGGCCTGGTGATCCGCTCGACGCCTGCTGCCGGGTTTCCGCTTGCTCCTGATAGCGACGTCATACTGACCGTGAGCAAAGGCCCCAAGCCGATCAAGATCGGTGACTACACCGACCGCCGGCCAAACGTGGTCACCGCGGAGCTGGACAAACTCGGTCTGGACGTAACCACCTCCCAGGACTACTCCGAGACGATCGCCAAAGGGCGCATCATGAGTCAGACTCCCGGGTCGGGCGCAACCCTGTACCGCGGCGACACGGTGAACCTGGTGATCTCTCAGGGTCCACCACTGGTCGAAGTTCCCAACGTGGTCACCAAGTCCGAAGCCGAAGCCAGGCAGATGCTGAGAGACGCCGGGTTCAAGGTCAAGGTGGAGAAGCCAGTGCCGATCTATATCGGCTTGGACTACGTGCACCGTCAGGACCCCGGCGCCGGGCAGATGTACCCGAAGGGCACCACCGTGACGATCTACCTGGTCTGATTCGTGTCACCGACCTTCGAGCCAGCCTCTAAGACGGCCTTCAAAGAGCGCCGCCTCGCCCTGCTCGCCACTCTGGCCCTGCTCGGAGTCACCGCTGCCTGGGGTTCGACCTTCTTCCTGACCAAAGATCTGGTCACCCGCGTTCCCGTGCCCGACTATCTGGCGGTGCGGTTCCTGATCGCCACTTTGGTCATGGTGGTGATCTTCCCCAAGGCCATCCCGCGCCTGGATCGAGCCGCCCGCCGCCATGCGCTGCTCCTGGGAGTCCTGTACGGGATCGCCCAGTTGCTGCAGACCTTCGGCCTGGCGCACACCCCGGCAACGGTCTCGGGGTTCATCACCGGCATGTACGTGGTGTTCACCCCGGTCTTCGCCGCGCTGATCCTGCGGCACCGAATCGGGTGGGCGACCTGGGGCGCGGTGCTGTTGGCGGTATGCGGACTGGGCGTGCTGACCCTGAGCGGCTTCTCGATCGGGTACGGCGAGACCCTCACACTCATCTCGGCGATGATGTACGCCCTGCACATCGTCGGCCTCGGCGCCTGGAGCAAGCCGGACAACGCGCTGGGAATCGCGATTCTGCAGCTCGCGGCGATCACCGTCGTATGTGTGGTCGCCGCTGCTCCGGGAGGCATCGAACTGCCTGACCGTGGCACCGATTGGGCCTCGCTGATCTACATGGCGGTGATCGCCGGAGCCCTCTCGATGCTGGGCCAGACCTGGGCACAAGCTCACCTCCCGCCGACTCGCTCGGCGATCATCATGAGCATGGAGCCGGTCTTCGCGGCGCTGTTCGCGGTATGGCTGGGCGGTGAGAACTTCACCCAGCGCATGCTCTTCGGAGGTGCGATGGTACTGGCCGCCATGCTGATCGTGGAGCTCGTCCCTCGCCGGCATATCGAAGGCGAAGTCACCCATATTTCGGTTTGATCACTCATTGAGACCAAGTTTCACCCCTCGGACAGGCGTCGGCTAGGCTGCGACTATGCAGCAACTCACCTATTGGTTTGGTCACCTGCCGGGGTTCCCGAGCAGCTGGCCCGCTAGGTCTGTCTGCCGCAACCAACGCCCCTGGCTCGATGCCATGGGCGTTTCTTCATGTCTGCGGCACGGGCACGGGGCCGGCCACATCGATCACACGGGAAGAGAGAAGCAGCATGGTCGTCGTCATGTCCGCAGATGCCACCGAGGAGGACATCAGCCACGTCGTCGAGCGGGTCGAGTCCGTCGGTGGCTCGGCCTTCGTCAGCAAGGGTGTCGTGCGCACCATCATCGGCCTGGTCGGCGACATCGACTCGTTCCACGGCCTGAACCTGCGCACGATGACCGGCGTTGCCGACGTGCATCGCATCAGCGATCCCTTCAAACTGGTCAGCCGCCAGCACCACCCGGACCGCTCGACGGTCTGGGTCGGCCAAGGCGAGCATCGGGTCCCCATCGGTCCGGACACGTTCACCTTCATTGCCGGGCCGTGCGCGGTCGAGACCTCCCAGCAGACGCTGGAGGCTGTGGAGATGGCCAAGGCGGCGGGTGCCACGATCATGCGCGGTGGCGCGTACAAACCGCGGACCTCGCCGTACGCCTTCCAGGGCCTGGGCGAGGAAGGTCTGCGGATCCTGGCCGATGTCCGTACGGTGACCGGACTTCCCGTCGTCACCGAGGTCGTGGACGCACGCGACGTGCCGGTGGTGGCCGAGCATGCCGACATGCTGCAGATCGGCACCCGCAACATGGCCAACTTCGGGCTGCTGCAGGCGGTCGGGGACGCTGGCAAACCAGTGTTGCTCAAGCGCGGGATGACCGCCACCATCGAAGAATGGCTGATGGCCGCGGAGTACATCGCCCAGCGCGGTAACCTCGACGTGGTGTTGTGCGAGCGCGGCATCCGGACCTTCGAGCCCTCGACCCGCAACACCCTGGATATCTCCGCAGTGCCAGTGGTGCAGGCCAAGAGCCACCTGCCGATCATCGTGGACCCCTCCCATGCCGCGGGCCGCAAGGATCTGGTGGTGCCGTTGTCGCGGGCAGCGATCGCGGTCGGTGCCGACGGCGTCATCGTCGACGTACACCCCAACCCGGAACAGGCATTGTGTGACGGCCCCCAGGCGCTGCTGGGTTCCGAACTGCGAGCACTCGCCCAAGCCGTCCGGCAGCTTCCACCTGCGGTGGGGCGAATTAGCTAGCAACAAACCCAGATCTCTGGCAACTCTGGTCGATCACAGGCGAACCGGGGCTTTCCCGGCAGAGTTGCCAGAGATCGGGGCCCTGTGGCCACGGCAACCAGGCAAGCCCGTACGTAGTCGGGGTAGAACATCGCGTGCTCCCATGCGAACCGCAGCACCGTCCAGCCCCGCGCGACCAGGTTGGTGTACCGCTCGATGTCCCGGCGAAGAGCCGAGCGGGTGGAGTGGAACTCGAACGAGTCGGCCTCCACGACGATCCGCCTTGTCCGGTCGACCAGATCCGGACGCACCACCAGCCCGTGCTCATCAATGACTACCTGTGGTTCCAGGGCCAGGCCTGGCACCTCCGAGGCGATTGCCCGCAGCACCGACTCGAACGGGTTGGCGGCTCGTTCGTCAGCGGATTCCGCAATGCGCAGCGCTTGTCGGCGGCCGTTGGTAGACAACCGTAGCGCGGCTTCGATCAGATCGTCTGTGGTCAGGACTCCGGCTCGTAGCGCTGAGTCGGCCACCGCTAGTGCCTGATCGAAAGGCAGGTCCCGCGCGCAGTCGATGACGGTCCTTAGCGGGCCGGTGGCGATGCCGTCGTGGTCGTCGGGCGTCAGCGTACGAAACCGCAGCTCGACGCCCTGCCTGGCGCGGGAGGTGGGGTTTCGGTGTCGAGGAACGATCACCGAGGGCCGGTCGGGTGCCAGTTTGATCCCCCAGCCGTGGTAACTCGCAGCGCTCTCATGAGAGACGATGCCGTTGAGAGTCCTGGCAGCTCGGAGAGCGTCGGGCGCTGTCGGGAGCGCGAAGCCACGGCTCCCGGCCTTGATGATCTGGCCGTGGCTGAGCGCGGTCCGCAGCCGAGCCCGGGAGGTGACGCGCAGCAGCGTCTTGCGATCTGCGATCCCGCCTACTCGGGTCAGCGCCTCCACCGGATGCATACGGGAAGGGTGCGACCGCCTGTGTCCGCCGACCAGCTGGTCGTGATCCGGGTGGGGAGAACCCGCGTTGTGACCAGGGCCCGAATCTCTGGCAACTCTGCAGAGAAGACCCCGATTCACCTTTGATCGGCCAGAGTTGCCAGCGTTGCGGGCTAGCCACAAACCCGAGCCAATACCCCAGCAGCGGTGCGGGCGTCGGCAGTTGAGACGTCGAGGTGGGTGACTGCCCGCAGAGTGCGGGGGCCGAGCGCAACCAGGGCGACGCCGAACTCGGCTGCTTTAGCTACGGCCGCGGCGGCATCGGGGACATCCATCACCACGATGTTGGTGTCGGGCTTCGGGGCGCCGATCGCCTCTGCGATGACGGCTGCGTTGGCATGGTCCTCGGCCAGCCGCTCAAGATTGTGGTCGAGCGCATACAGGCCGGCTGCGGCTAGCATCCCGATCTGGCGCATACCTCCNCCGAAACGCTTACGCCGGATCCTGGCTTCTTCGATCGTCGCCTTCGAGCCGACGACCAGCGAGCCGATCGGGGCGCCAAGACCCTTGCTGAGGCAGACGGTGATCACATCGGCGATGTCGCCGTAGTCTGCGAGAGGAATCCCGGTGGCGACGTGCGCGTTCCACAATCGCGCGCCGTCCAGGTGCACGGCGACCTGGTTCCGATCGGCGAAGGACCGCAACGTCATCAGGTCGGCGTGATCGATGACGGTGCCACCGCTGAAGTTGTGGGTGTTCTCCACCGAGATCGCCTTGGTGGCAACCAGGAACGGGCTCATCTCGGGTGCGAACAGCTGCTCGATCATTTCTAGATCCAGCGCGCCACCGACCCAGGTCCGCATCGTCACGCCGATAACGGCTCCGTGCGCGCCGAGCTCGGAGCGGGCGATATGGGAGGTCGCCTCGCAGAGCACTTCCTGGCCGTGACCTACGAGCGAGGCCACCGCAAGGATGTTGGCCATCGACCCACTCGGGGTGAACAACGCAGCCTGTTTGCCCAGTAACTCGGCGACTCGCTCCTCCAGTTGCCTCGCGGTCGGGTCCTCGCCGTAGACGTCGTCGCCGACTTCGGCCTTGGCCATCGCGGCGCGCATCTGCTCCGATGGCCTGGTGACCGTGTCGGCGCGCAGGTCGATCACGGCTCGATCACGGGGCTGGTTACAGCCCCGGTCACGACGCCGGGTCCGCGGCCGGGGTCACCTCGGAGAGCATCTCGGCCACCAGGAACGCCAACTCCAGGGACTGGATCCGGTTCAGGCGCGGGTCGCACACACTCTCGTAGCGCTGCGCGAGGTCAGTGTCCTGCAGCGCCTCGCCACCGCCGACGCACTCGGTGACGTTGTCGCCGGTGAGCTCGACGTGCAGGCCACCGGGCCAGCTACCCAAACCGCGGTGGACATCGAAGAAGCCGCGCACCTCGGAGATCACATCCTCGAACCGACGGGTCTTGTACCCGGTCGAGGACTCGAACGTGTTGCCGTGCATCGGGTCGCAGACCCACGCCACCTGAAGCCCGGCGGCACCGACCTTCTCGATCAGGTCGGGCAGACCGTCGCGGATGCGGCCGGCGCCGAACCGAGTGATGAAAGTGAGCCGACCGGCCTCGTTGTCGGGGTTGAGCCTGCTCGCCAGCGCAATGGCATCGTCGGCGGTGCTGGTCGGCCCGAGCTTGACCCCGATCGGGTTGCGGATCCGGCTCAGCAGCTCCACATGGGCGCCGTCGAGTTGCCGGGTGCGCTCTCCGATCCAGACGAAGTGCGCCGAGACATCGTACGGATCGCCGGTGCGGCTGTCGATCCGGGTCATCGCGTGCTCGTACTCCAGCAGCAGCGCCTCATGGCTGCTGTGGAAGTCGGCGCGATGGAACTCACCCGGATCGGCCCCGATCGCTTTCATGAAGGTCAACGCGCGGTCGATCTCGCTCGCGAGTTTCTCGTACCGCTTGCCTATCGGCGAGGAACGCACGAAATCGGTGTTCCAGGTGTGCACCTGGCGCAGGTCGGCATAGCCGCCGGTCACGAACGCACGCACCAGGTTCAGCGTGGCGGCGGAGTTGTTGTAGACCTCGACCAGCCGCTGCGGGTCCGGCACCCGCGCCTGCTCGGTGAAGTCGTAGCCGTTGACGGCGTCGCCCCGGTACGCCGGCAGGGTGATGTCACCGCGGGTCTCGGTGTCAGACGAACGAGGCTTGGCGTACTGACCCGCCAACCTGCCCAGTTTCACCACCGGAACCGAAGCGGCATACGTCAGCACGACCGCCATCTGCAGCAGCACCCGGAGCTTGGCCCGCACGTTGTCGGCAGTGACCTGCTCGAAGGTCTCGGCACAATCCCCGCCCTGCAGCAAGAACGCCTCGCCACGGGTCACCTGGGCGAGTTTGTCCTTGAGCTCGTCGCACTCACCGGCGAACACCAACGGCGGCACGCTGCGCAGTTTCGCCACCGCAGTGTCGAGCGCGGCCTGGTCGGGCCAATTGGGCTGTTGCACAGCGCCTTGGGCATGCAGCTCAGCCAGGGTGGGGATGCTCACCACACAAGGGTACGCGGGCAACCACGACGCGGCTTGCCCGGCGGTGCTCAGCCGAAGAAAACCTGGGCTTCGGCATACTCTTCGGGGCTGACCACCTTGAGTTCCGCGGTTCCTTCCGACAGCGGAACCCGGACGATGTCCTTGCCACGCAGCGCAACCATCGTGCCGAAATCCCCGTCGGCCACCGCGTCGATCGCGTGCAGGCCGAAGCGGGTGGCCAGCCAACGGTCGAAGGCTGTCGGGGTGCCGCCGCGCTGTACGTGGCCGAGGACGACCGCGCGTGCTTCCTTACCTGTACGAGCCTCGATCTCCTTGGCGAGCCGGTCGCCGATACCACCGAGCCGGACATGCCCGAAAGCATCGAGCTGATCGGACTGCAAGGTCATGTCGTCACCGGCCGGGGTGGCACCTTCGGAGACCACGACGATAGGCGCGTAGTTGGTCTTGAAGCGTTGCTCGACGTACTCGCACACGGCATCGAGATCGAACGGGCGCTCAGGGATGAGGATGATGTTCGCGCCACCGGCGATCCCGGAGTGCAGCGCGATCCAGCCGGCGTGGCGACCCATCACCTCCACCACCAGCACGCGGTGGTGTGACTCGGCGGTGGTGTGCAACCGATCGATGGCTTCCATCGCGATGTTGACCGCGGTGTCGAAGCCGAAAGTGAAGTCGGTGCCGGACAGGTCGTTGTCGATGGTCTTGGGTACGCCGACGACGGCGACGTCCAGCTCGGCGAGCTTGGTGGCCACGCCGAGGGTGTCCTCGCCGCCGATCGCGATAAGCGCGTCGACTCCGCTTGCCGCCAGGTTCGCCTTGATCTGCTCGACTCCNCCGTCGACCTTGAACGGGTTGGTGCGCGAAGACTTCAGGATCGTGCCTCCCCGCGGGAGGATGCCGCGGACCTGGTCGATCCCGAGTGGGGTGGTGAGGTTCTCCAGCGGCCCCCGCCAGCCGTCAAGGAACCCGACGAAGTCGTACCCATGCTCCTTGACGCCCTTGCGGACCACAGCGCGGATGACCGCGTTGAGCCCAGGACAATCGCCCCCACCTGTCAGAACGCCAATCTTCATTGCTCGACCCTCTCGTATTGGTACTCATTGAAGCTGTGGCCTCGACCCGCTCAACCGTGCTGACTGCGCCACTCACCAGCGCCGCGGTGCAGTCAGCACGTGCGGGCTTCCCAACTCCTTCTTCATTGCTCGACCCTCTCGTATTGGTACCCATTGAAGCTGTGGCCTCGACCCGCTCAACCGTGCTGACTGCGCCACTCACCAGCGCCGCGGTGCAGTCAGCACGTGCGGGCTTCCCAACTCCTTTGGCTCGCTCCGCTCGCGTCTACCCACAGTTCCCACAGAAACCCTAGCCATTACTGGATCGATCCAATAGCAGGCAGGCCGCCGAGGTTGGGCGCGGGCCCTAGGGTTCAGACCATGTCCGTGTTTGGTTCGTCACGCTCTGGCCCCTCCTTCCAGGCCTCCCTGCGCTCGTGTCCTCAGGAGGGTCGCGTGACCGTCCTTTCCATCGACGCCGGCACAACCGGCGTGACCGCGCTGATCGTCACCTCCGCCGGCTCCATCGCCGCCAAGGGCTACCAGGAGTTCCAGCAGCACTTCCCGCAGCCGGGATGGGTCGAGCACGCGCCCGAGGAGATCTGGCAGGCCACCTTGGAGGCAACCAAACAGGCGCTTGCGGCTTGGACCGGGGACAAGTCGGACCTCCAGGCGGTCGGAATCACCAACCAGCGCGAGACGATCGCGTTGTGGGACCGCGAGACCCTGGCCTCACCGCGGCGCGCGATCGTGTGGCAGGACCGGCGGACCGCGGACTTGTGCTTGGGCCTACGCGAAGCCGGGCACCAGGAGCGGGTCGCCGAGCTCACCGGGCTACGCCTGGACCCGTACTTCTCCGGCACCAAGCTGATGTGGCTGGCCGAGCACGAGCCACACACCTGGGCACTGGTCGACTCCGGTCGGTACGCGATCGGCACGATCGACTCCTATCTGGTCGCACGGATGTCTCGCGGACTGTGGCACATCACCGACGTGTCGAATGCATCTCGCACACTGTTGTTCGACCTGGCTTCCGGGGACTGGAGCGACGAGCTGTGCGAGCTGTTCGGGGTGCCTAAACAGGCATTGCCGCAGGTGCTGCCCTCCTGGGGCGAGCTGGCCCGCACCGACCCAAGAGCCTTCTGCGGCCTGGAGCTGCCGATCGCCGGTATCGCCGGAGACCAACAATCGGCGCTGTTCGGGCAGACCTGTTTCGACCCGGGCCAGACCAAGTGCACCTACGGCACCGGCTCGTTCATCTTGACCAATACCGGCACCGAGCCGGTGCGGTCGACGGCCGGCCTGTTATCGACCGCCGCTTGGCGCTCCNCCGACGGGGTTACCACCTATGCCTTGGAGGGCTCGATCTTCGTCACCGGAGCGGCGATCCAGTGGTTGCGGGATGGGCTGCAGATCGTGGGCTCGGCCGCCGAATCCCAAGCGATCGCCGAGACTGTCGACTCCAGTGAGGGCGTGGTGTTCGTGCCGGCCTTGACCGGACTCGGGGCACCGGATTGGGATCCGCATGCACGCGGATTGATCATCGGTCTGACCCGCGGCACGACTCGCGGGCACATCGTGCGGGCAACCCTGGAGGCGATCGCCTACGAGGTACGCGACGTGATCGAGATGATGCCGAGCCTGAGCAGTCTGGCGGTCGACGGCGGCGCGGCAGCCAACGACCTGCTCTGCCAGTTGCAAGCCGACCAGTTGGGCGTGCCGGTGGAGCGACCTCAGATCACCGAGACCACCGGGCTGGGCGCTGCCTTCCTGGCCGGACTCGGCTCCGGAGTCTGGTCCTCGATCGAGGAGTTGCGGCACACCTGGCGGCTGGACCGCCGCTTCGAGCCCACAACTGGCCGGGCGGATCGGGCAACGATCGATGCCGGGCACGTCCGCTGGCGTGATGCGGTCGAGCGCTCCAAGGGTTGGGTCGGGTAAACCCGCCCCAACCTCAGTGCGCAAGACTCGCCTCAACGCACCGTCAGCGAATCGGCATTTGCTCCGCGGTGCAATAAGTGCCGCTGTCGCAAACTCTGCAAGCTTTATGTAGAGCTAGGACGCCTTGCGCTCCTGAGCCTCCGTTTGGAGCTGGTCTGCCTTCTCTTTTGCCTCTTTTTCTAAGGCCTTCGCCCGCGGGGCGTACAGGTCGACGTACTCCTGCCCGGACAGCCGCATGATCTCGTACATGATCTCGTCGGTGATCGACCGCAGGATGAACCGGTCGTCCTCCAGACCTTCGTAGCGGGAGAAATCCAGGGGTTTGCCGAACCGCACGATCGGCCGGGTGAACGACCCGAACTTCTTGCCCGGCGGCGCCACCACATCGGTGCCGACCACCGCCACCGGGACGACCAGGACCTTGGTCTCCAACGCGAGCCGGGCCACACCGGTGCGACCGCGATAGAGCTTGCCGTCGTGCGACCTCGTGCCCTCGGGGTAGATGCCGAACAACTCTCCCCGGTCCAACACCTTCTTGGCCGACATCAGCGCACCTGCAGCGGCATCGGCACCGGAGCGGTCGATCGGGATCTGGCCGGCGCCGGAGAAGAAGTGCCGCTGCAAGAAGCCCTTGAGACCGGTGCCGGTGAAGTACTCCGCCTTCGCCACGAAACTGACTCGACGCGGCAGCGTCAGGGGCATGAACAGCCAGTCGGCGTACGAGAGATGGTTACTGGCCAGGATCGCCGCGCCCTCCTCGGGCACGTTCTCGACACCCTCGGCGTGAGGACGGAACACCACGCGCAGGATCGGCCCCAGCGCGACCCACTTCAAGAACCAGTAGAACAACCCACCACTCCTCAGTCCTGCAGTCGTTCTCACGCGATCCGCGATGCAAGTGAGCCTACCGCTGATTTGCCGTCCGGTTACGGTTGCTCCTAGCCGAGGTTGACGGGCGTGCGAGGATCAGTTGGTGGTCCCCAGCACGCCGAGCAACGATCCCAACGACGGCGACCAGCCGTTGGATGTGGACACCGAGTTCTCCCGCATCGTCGAGGGCCTCGATCTGGATTTCGATCAGCCGTCGGCTGACACCACAGACACCCCGGACTCCCCTGCCGGACTCGCAGAGCGGTTCCGCAACCGCGGCTGGGCCGATGCGCCCGTCCCCGAACCCGATCCTGAGGACGCGGACGGTGCCTACCGAACCTCTGGAGCAGGCGATGACACCTGGCATGAAACAGAGCACTATGTACCCCCGCCGCCACCACCGCTCCCCAGGTCGAACCGCCACGAATGCTGGCTTGGCTGGGTGTTTTCGGTATGCCGGTGAGCTTGATCGGCTCGGCGATGCTACGGATCAGCCTTCCCGGCTGGTTGACGCTCCTGATGATCTTGGCGTTCCTGGTCGGCATCAGCTACCTGGTCTCGACGATGCGCCGCGACGACGACCCGTACTCCGGCGACGACGGCGCCGTCATCTAGGCCCAGACAGAGACAGGCCAGCTACAGACAGGGCGGCGGTGTGATGGCGACGCAGGCAACCGAGCAGGTGGAGTTGGTCGGGCATCTGATCGACACCGGCATCTTCTCCCAGGTGCTCGACGACATTCGCGAGTACGGCGGCGACTTCGTGATCGACCACTTCGAGGTGGGACACGAGACCACCGATACGTCGGTGGCGACCATCACCGTCAAGGCCGATGACGATGAGGCTCTGCAGCGACTGCTGATGCGACTGCAGACCCGTGGGGTCAACCAGGTCGACCCGGGCGAGGCGGCGACTGCGCCTGTCGAGGCCGACGGGGTCTTCNCCGACGGGTTCTACTCCACCACCAATCTGGTGACGCGGGTGCGGTTGGGTGGCCGTTGGATCACGGTCGAGAACCCGGAGATGGACTGCGGCCTTCTGGTGGAGAGCTCTGATACCGGCACGGGAACCGAGGTCCGGGTACGTACCATTCCGATGGCCGAGGTGTGCTCCGGGATGCTGATCGTCACTGGCGCATCCGGGATCAAAGTGGAGACGCCGATCGTCGAGAAGGGCGAGGGCGGCTTCGGCTTCATGGAGTCCGACGTCTCCAGCGAGAAACCGCAGGCGGTGCTGGTGCGCCAGGTAGCCGAGGGAATGCGTGAGGCGAAGGCGGCCGGCCAGAAGGTGCTGTGGGTGGGCGGCCCCGGGGTCGTGCATACCGGCGCGGCACCGGCAATGGTCGCCCTGGTCGAGGCCGGGTACGTCGATGTGCTGTTCGCCGGCAACGCGCTGGCGACCCACGACATCGAGTCCGCGTTGTACGGCACCAGCCTGGGTATCGATCTGGCCCAGGGCCGCGGCGTGGAGCACGGCCACGAGCACCACATCCGCGCGATCAACACGATCCGCAAAGCCGGCTCGATCAAGGCAGCCGTCGAGCAAGGGGTCCTGACCTCGGGGATCATGCACGCCTTGGTCCGCGGCGAGAAGCCCTTCGTGCTGGTCGGCTCGGTCCGTGACGACGGACCGCTTCCGGAGGTCTACACCGACGTGATCGCCGGCCAGGCCGCAATGCGCGCCGAACTTCCTGGGGTGGGCTTCTGCCTGATGGTGGCGACGATGTTGCACTCGGTGGCCACCGGCAACATTCTGCCCGCCTCGGTGCCCTTGGTGTGCGTGGACATCAATCCCGCAACCGTGACCAAGCTGGCCGACCGCGGCTCGTCCCAGGCCCGTGGCATCGTGACCGATGCAGGCCTGTTCATCGAGCAGCTGGCAGTGGAGTTGGTGCCCGGCTACCGCTCCTGAGTGATTTGGCGTTCAGCTAGCTAGCCTGAACAGCCCGGCTACTCGATCAGGCGAACCGGGTCCCCGACCACCGAGGCGGTCCAGGTGGTCGCGTCGGTCACGCCACTACCTGACGGGAAGGAGACCTGCACCCGGAACCAGCAACCACCCGGTGAGTCGTAGTTACAGGTGTAACTGGGTGGGATCGGGACGTAGATCGACTCGCTTTGACCGTTCCATCCCGACGGTCCGGCGATTCCCGACAAGGAGCAGGTCGGGATGTTGATGTTCTTGTAGCCCGTGCCTATGCATCCGCTCAGCGAGATCGACGACTCGGTCGGCTTGAGCACCGTCAGCGTCGCGCCGCTTCCACCGGCAGCGTCACCGATATCGAAGAAGTTGAATCGGATCGCCTTGCCGGCCGCACCGGGAAGCACCCGGATCAGGTTGAACACGGTGGTGGTCGCATCGGAGTTGGCGAAGATCGGCATCCGGCCGTACGCCGAGACCGAGACCGAGCCCGAGGGAGCGCCGACAATGCGCGCCGCGAACCTGTTGGCGCCGTTGCCCTTGACGCTGAAATCGTCGCCGGTCTGGGTGATCACCGTGCTATTGGCGGCATTGCCCGGCCGATAGCTGCCGGTGCATGCCCCGGGCGTTGCGCCTGTTCCACAGGCGTCGTTGATCGAACCGCCCATCGCCACGTTGGTGCGTACCTGCAGGTAGTAGTCACCGGCCTTGGTCGGCGTGAAGCTGCACAACGGCACCCACTGGTGGAACACCCGGGCAAGGTTGGCGTTGTAGGAGCTGTGATCCCGCCTCAGGTTGTTGGCGGTGACCGTGGTGTAACCGGGCCACTGCCGGGTGCATCCNGGCGATCGCGGGACCGTTGCTGGGCACCAGGTCGTCGGAGGGCCACGCAGCGCGTACGAGGTGATCGTGGCAACCTCACTGCTACCGCGCCGCAAGCTGGCGTTGGGGTCGTCACCGGTACAGAACTTCACTTTCTGTCCCGAGATCGTTACCGGCTCGGCACCTGTCTTATACCTGTTCGGAGCATCGGTCGAATCGGTCCAGGGGTTGCGGTCTCCGGTCGGGACGCTCGTGGGCCTGGTGCAGTTCGATCCGGTGTTCACGTACGCCGGGTCGTACAACTGCAGGGACATGTTGGTCCCGACGGCGGCAGGCTGCACGCGGATCAGCAGGAAGTAGCCCTCGGCCCGGAACTCGGTGTTGTCGCTTCCGTTGCAGTCGGACTCGCCGACTTGGCACACCCGGGTCATGTACTGGTCGCCCTGGGTCTTGTAGACCTCGGGGCCGTGGATGGTGTACCAGAAGTCCGGGGTACGCGGGCAGGTCGCCCCGGTGGGAACGGTGAGCTGACTGGCCACTGGTCCCGCATCACTGCTGCCGAAGCCCGGCGGCTCGTTGCCGAAGGTGTTGCAGGGGCTGCCCATCGGTTGCGGGCCGGTGTAGTCGGCCAGCGCCTTGCGCGTGATGGTGATGTCGGGCACCCCGAAGAGACGCCCGAAGACGTTGGGGATGGTGCTCTTGACGGTCACCTGAAGCTCGGACGGCTGAGTGCCCCGCGTGACATCGACCGAGGTGGTGCCGGANTTGGGGAAACCGTTGCGCGCTGCGAAAGTACGCGCCGTCGAGGTCGCCTCACCGAGGTCCTGGGGCATCCAGGTGACACCGGCCAGCGCGGCGGCGTCCGCCGCGGTCTGCACCCGGCGCGCCTCGACGTACCAACGTGCGGTATCCACGGTGATTCCGGCCAGCCCGAAGAACAGCGCCGCGATGAAGAGCACTACCAGGATCGCGGCTACGCCTCGCTCGTCTCGGCGGGCCGCCACCTGGCGCCTGATCGTCGTCATCATGGGTGCGCCGCCGGTCGCCCAGGCTTGCATCTCTCGTCGGCAAGCGGCTCGAATCGCATCACGCTCCGACCGGCGACGCCCATCGAGGCACCGAACATCTTGGTGATGAACGGGTGGGTGGCATGCAGGTAGACACCAAGGCTGTCGGACTCGTTGACGCATGCGTTGACGGACTTGGAGTCCCAGCTGCCCTCGGCGTACCGGAATCCGTCGATAGCGGGCCGCCACCGGAATCGAACGCAGTTGGCAATGCCGGCACAGGAGGTCGGCATGGTGGTGTTGCCGTTGGCCCCCGGGTATCCCTGGTCGTTCGCCTTGTAGACGAGCAGATAGTCGATGGTGTCCCGGTCGATCGCCGAGCCCTCCCGCTGGATCGCGT
Organism: Nocardioidaceae bacterium; assembly: GCA_013693815.1. Taxonomy (GTDB): domain Bacteria; phylum Actinomycetota; class Actinomycetes; order Propionibacteriales; family Nocardioidaceae; genus SSC3. Next base: position 1,736,617 of record CP059259.1, on the reverse strand, counting down.
CGGCCGCCACCTGGGCGAGCATCGGCGAACTCGCCGGGGTGCATGGAGGGGCGTCGTCGGCAACTTCACAGATTCCCGGGCCGGCATCCGCAGATGCCGAGGCGATCCGGGCGCCGGAGCGAACCGAAGAGGTGACCGCCAGGTAGTCCTTGAGGAGCATCGACATCTCCAGGATCCCGATTACCGCGATGAGGAGAAGCGGCACGACCAGGGCGGCCTCAACCGCCACCGCACCCCGCTCGGTACGTCGCCGTCGTCGTAACACTGCCATCCGCCATCCCCAAAGTCTCGATAGACCAACGCAGACCAGCGTATGGGGCAAATCGGGCATAAACGTATGCTTTGTGAAAATTTGACTTTCGAGGCCCTTGGGTCCAGGTCCTACTCTTCGCCCTCGAGATCGATGCGCTCGACAGGTGGGTCCTCGGTCCCAGGGGGTGTCCCAGAAGATGGCCCAGCAGGTGACACTGGGGTGGCCAACGCCGCCGCGACCGCACTCACCAACGAGGAAGCCGCGTCGGCCAGATGTTCCTTGACCTCAGGGTTGACCGAGCGCGCCAGATCGGTTACCCAGCCCTGCAAGGCGCCGACAAGTTTGAGCGCCTCCTCGACAAGACTTCCGATCTCTGGACCCTCGCCAGCTGGGCCTGTATCGCCGCCCGCTCGGGCGTCAGTTTCCTCGTCGGGCTCATCCATGGCCGGCTCCGGGCTCGAATGTCACACTGAGCCTCCCTTCNTCGATGCGCGCCGCAGTCACGTCCAACTCGGCCAGCGCCGCGGGCAGGGCGAGCAATCTGCGGTAGGAGCCAACGGTAACCACAAGATCGGTCCCGTGCCGGGCAAGATCGACATCGGACTTGGCCACGAACGGCAATGCCAATGTCAATCTCGCACCGGAGTCGGTGGCCTCGATGCGCAGCGGGTCCCAACCGGCGAGGTTGTCCGCCGGATCCTGACCTGCGTACAAGGACTCGGCGAGATCCGCCAACACCTCGATTCCGACAGGTTCGGTCGCCAGGTACTCGCCGCGCCACACCGGCAGCCCGCAGAACGAGTCGTCGACCTCGGCCAGGACCTCCTCTTGTGCCGCGACCCAGCGTTGTCGCCAGGGATCCTCGCCTTTGCGGGGAAAGACCCGGTTCGCGATCACGCCGTCGACCCGATAGCCGAATAGGGACAGCGTGGTCAGTGCCCGTCGCGCCTCAGCCACTACCATCGTCTCCGGCGTCAACACCAGTCGCACCGTAGCCTGCTGACCGGTCAGGATCGAGCGAACCTCAGCAAGCTCTGCCTGCAACGTGGCGACCGCCTCGAACAACTCGTCCTGCGGTAGCGGCATCCCGGTGGCTCGCTTGACCATCGGGCCTACCGCGCGCAACAACGCTCCTCGCAGTGGGAGCACTCGATCCAGATACCACCCGAGCGCTTCGGGAAGGGCCAACAACCGCAGCGTCTCCGCGGTCGGTGCGCAGTCCAGGATCACCACGTCCCACTGACCTGAGCGTGCTTGGGCACGAAGCTCGAGGAGTGCGAGCACCTCTTCCACCATCGGCAGAACCGCGAGTTCCTCGGCAGCAATAGGGTCGACACCAGCGGTATCCAGCACGGCGCGCAGATAACCCTGGATCTGCGACCAGGACTCCTCGAATCGCTGTTGAGCATCGACCTGCTGCGCGAAGAGCCGATCCGCGATTGCCTTGGGTTCTGAGCTCGGCTCAACCCCAGCGTCGGCCCCCAGGGCATCAGCAAGGGAATGTGCGGCATCGGTGGACATCACCAGGGTGCGTTTGCCTGCTGCCGCACACAATGCCGCGGTGCCCGCGGCTGCCGTGGTCTTGCCGACGCCCCCTTTGCCCGTGAAGAGGATCGTCCTCATCGGCCGCCCAGCGACTCCACGCGCTTCTTGAGCCCGTTCAGGGCCGTCTCGATGATCACTTTCTCGGCCTTGCGGCGCAACATGCCGATCATCGGGATCGCCAACTCGACCGCGAGCGAATACCGCACCTCGGTCGTCCCGTCTCCGAGCGGAGTCAGGGCGTACTCTCCGTCGATCGCCTTCATCATGCCGCCGTCGACCAGCGTCCAATCGACCGAGGAGTCCCCGTGCCAGGTGTAGCCGAGGGAGTAGGTGTCTTTGATGGGCTTGGCGTCGATCTGGGATTCCACGGAGCGGGCGCGGCCGCCATCATCCGTAGCACCGTCACCGGGTTCGAGGACGGTGGTCCGCTTCACCCCGGAGGCCCAGTCCGGATATGCCTCGAAGTCGGCGATCACCGCCATGATCGCCGCGGGGTCTGCGGAGATCACCACTGAGGAGGTGGATTGCTCGGCCATGGTCTCGCCTTCCTGTTCAGGTGACGATCTGACACTATCGTCCTCGTGCGTGAGTTCAGCAGTCCACTGACCGTGGATCTGCCGACCGGGGAACTTCTCACCGATCACCTGCTCCGCAACGCCACCGAGCATCCGAGCGACCCGGTCCTGGCGATCCCGAGCGGTACGACCTGGAACAACCTGAGCGCGGCGGACTTCTTGTCCTATGTGCGTGACATCGCCCGAGGCCTGATCGCCGCCGGAGTCGCTCCTGGTGATCGGGTCGCGCTGATGTCACGCACCCGGTGGGAGTGGACGGTCGTCGACTACGCGATCTGGTACGCCGGAGCCGTCTGCGTCCCGATCTTCGAGACTGCGTCGCCGGAACAGGTCGAAGCGATCCTGCATGACAGCTCGGCTCGGGCGATCGTGGTGGGATCACCTCGCCAGACCAACCTGGTGCAGGGCTTACGAGAACAGNCTCCCCAGTTGCGCAACGCCTGGGAGCTCGACGGCAATGCGCTGGCAGTGCTGACCACACTCGGCGGCGACGTCAACGCCGAGGTCTTGGAGCAGGCCCGCACCGCCGCCGACGCCGATGACCCGGCCACGATCATCTACACCTCCGGCACCACCGGACGACCCAAGGGTTGCGTGCTCAGCCACTTCAACCTGCTGGCCGAAGTGGAGCTGGCCGGAAGCGAACTGGAGGCGCTCTTCCGACGCGATGCCGCCACGCTACTGGTGCTTCNNCCCGCGCATGTCTTCGCCCGAGTCCTTCAGATCGGCGCCGTACGCTACGGCGTCCGTCTGGGACACTCCTCGGGTATCGCCCGCCTTCCCGCCGACCTGGCCACGTTCCAGCCCACATTCCTGCTGGGCGTGCCGCGCCTGTTCGAGCGGCTCTTCAACGAGGCCTCCCAACAGGCGGCTGTCGCAGGACGCAGTGGCGCCTTCAATCGTGCGGTCAAGACCGCCATCGCCTACAGCCAGGCCGACGGAGGCCCGAGCGCGGTGCTACGCGGCAAGCACCTGCTGGCCGAGCGGCTGGCGCTCAAGGGCTTCCGGCAGTTGCTCGGAGGCCACTGCGCCTATGCGATCTGTGGCGGGGCTCCGCTGGGTGAGCGGCTCCATCACTTCTACAACGGCGCCGGCATCCCCATCCTGGAGGGATACGGGCTGACGGAGACGACAGCGGCGGTGACCGCCAACNTCCCCGATGCGAATCGGATCGGGACCGTCGGCCGGCCGTTGCCTGGCGTCAGCGCGCGGATCGCCGATGACGGTGAGCTCCTGTTGCGCGGCCCTCAGGTGATGACCGGGTATTGGCAACAGCCGGATGCCACGGCCGAACTGGTTCACGACGGCTGGCTGCACACCGGCGATTTGGCCGAGATCGATGCCGAAGGCTTTGTGCGGATCACCGGCCGCAAACGGGAGATCATCGTCACCACCAGCGGCAAGCCCGTCGCACCCGGGGCCCTCGAGGATCGTCTGCGCGAGCATCCGCTGATCGCCAACTGCCTGGTGGTCGGGGACGGCCAACCCTTCCTGGCTGCCATGATCACCCTGGACCCCGCGCAGTTCACGCTCTGGGCCGGCGAGCACCGCAAGCCCACCACGCTGGCCGGGCACACCAGCGATCCCGATTTGCTGGCCGAGGTGCAAACAGCCGTCGACAACGCCAACAAGGCCGTCTCCCATGCGGAGGCGATCCGGCGGTTCGTGATCCTCGACAAGGACTGGACCGAGGAGTCGGGTGAGCTGACTCCCAGCTTGAAGCTCAAGCGCAACATCGTGTTGCGTCGGCATCGTCGCGACATCGCCGCCTTGTTCGACGCTTGAGTTTGCGAGTTTCTTTACCCAAATCCGACATTTCCAGGACATAGCGGTCGCTGGTGGGGAACCCTTTACTTGCCAGGGACACGCCCAGTGCCATGCGAGAGCCAACCCGCTCGACATCGCTGGAGCCGCGTCCACCGTGGTTCGACCTAGGGAGATGCAGGATCACATGGGACGCAGAACCATTCTGCTGATCGTTGCCGCACTGATCGCAGTGCTGGGAAGCGCAATGGTCTTTATCTACGTGAAGGGCGCCGACAACCGCGCCATCCAAGGCCAGGCACCGGTCAAGGTGCTCAAGGCAACCGCCGCTATCGAGCCAGGTGAGACCGCAAAGGACGCGATGGCCTCGGGCAAACTCAAGCTCGAGGACGTACCGCAGGCCCAGGTGCTGGTCGGGGCGATGAACAGCGTCGCCAACATCGGCTCCAGCGTCGCACTCTCGACGATCTACCCGGGTGAGCAGATCATCTCCACGAAGTTCGGCTCTCCCGGCGACCAGTCCAGCCTGACGATGCCCAATCCCAAAGAGCTGGCAGTGTCGATGAGCCTGAGCGATACCGGGCGCGTCGCGGGCTTCGTCTCCCCTGGCAACGACGTCGCGGTGTTCGCGACCTGCGACGAGACCGACAGCGAGGGCTCCAAGACCTACACCCTGTTCTCGAAGGTCCCGGTGATCGCGGTCGGCGCAACCACGATCACCAACACGACCGTGACCGACCAGAGCGGCACCTCCACCACCGAGCAGTTGCCCAAGACACTGTTCACGCTCAGCCTCAACCAGGAGGACGCCCAGAAGCTGATCCAGGCAGCGTCGTCGTGCGAGCTCGCCTATGGCCTGCTCAGCAAGACCTCGCAAGTCAAGACCCCGCTGCCTCCAGCCAGCCTCCAATCCCTGTTCAGGTGACCTGATGCCGATCATTGTCGAAGGCGCTGCCACCAACGCCGAGCTCTTCACCTCGGTCACCGGGCCAGGCTCTGAGGTCGTGGCGACCCTGGAGGAGCTCAAGCGGACCCTGAGCGAGAAGCCTGACGAGTTCGCGGTGGTGCTCGGCCCCGGTGTCGATATCGACGCCGCGGCGGCACTGGCAGATACGCTGCGGGTGACCCGCCCTGCCACCAGCGTGATCCTGTTGCGTCGCCGGGTGGATACCAGTGTGCTCGCGGAGGCACTGCGATCGGGAATGCGCGAGGTGGTCGAGGAGCGCGATCTGGCCGCGCTCGGCGAGGCCGTCAAGCGCGCCCGTCAGGTCCACCGCGCACTCAGCGGCCCCGGAGCGGCAGCTCCGGCAGAAGGACCGGTGGGCAAGCTGATCACCGTATTCTCTCCCAAGGGCGGGGTCGGCAAGACCACGCTCGCGGTCAACCTCGGTATCGCGCTCTCGGCCCACGAGCGCCGGGTCTGCCTGGTCGATCTCGACCTCGGGTTCGGCGATATCGCGATCACCCTGCAGATGTTCCCGGCCCGCACCATCGCTGACGCGGTCGGCTTGGAACCGGACCTGGACTTCGCCGCCTTGGAACCGCTCCTGACCCCGCATCGCAACGGGATCTCGGCGCTGGTGGCCCCGGTGCAACCCGATGCCAAGGACTCCATCCCCGCCTCGTTGATCTCCAAGATCCTGGTCGTGCTCAAGCGGCACTTCGACTTCGTCATCGTGGACACCTCCCCCGCATTCGACGAGCACGTGCTCCAGGCATTCGACGAGACCGACGACCTGCTGCTGGTGGCGACCTTGGACGTGCCGACACTGAAGAACGTCAAGATCGCGGCCGAGACCCTGGACCTGCTGAACTTCCCGCGGGCCAGGCGCCGGCTGGTTCTCAACCGGGCCGACGACAAGGTCGGGCTGACTGCGGAGAAGGTGGAGAGCACCCTGGACATGCACATCCAGGCCTCGATCCCGACCTCGCACGAGGTGGCAAACGCGACGAACTCCGGCGAGCCGATCATGGCGTCCAATCCCCGGCATCCGGTCAGCCTCTCGGTCGAGGCGCTGGCGCGGACCATCGGCGGCCTCGATGCGAGCCCGGCACCCGCACCAGGCGGCTCCCACGCCGAGCACGCTCCCCGTCGGATTGCGGCACCCAAGCGTGGGTTGTTGCGCCGAGTAGCGAAGTAGAAAGGTCTCTCATGAGCAGCCTTGCCGATCGTCTCGCCGCTGCCTCCCGCGACCGGGCGGCCAGCACCCCGACCACCGATGCACTGCCCTCGGGTCCCGAGCGCAAGCGCGGAGCCAAAGCCAACGCCGAGAGCGACGCCTTCCGTGGGCTGAAGGCCAATGTGCACAACCGGCTGCTGACCCAGCTCGGCCCGCAGCTCTACGACTCGGACCTGAGCCAGACCGAACTGGAGCGGATGGTCCGGNGGGCGCTGCAGGAGGCGATGGCCGACGACGACGCGCTGATCACTCCGGCCGACCGCACCCGGATCACCCAGGAGATCGCCGACGACATCCTCGGCTACGGCCCGATCGAGCCGTTTCTGCGCGACCCGGATCTGACCGAGGTCATGGTCAACGGACCCGACAGCATCTGGATCGAGCGCTCGGGTCGGCTCCAGCAGGTCGACGGCCGGTTCAACGACGAGGCGCACCTGCGGCGCACGATCGACAAGATCGTCTCGCGCATCGGCCGTCGAGTGGACGAGTCCAGCCCGATGGTGGACGCGCGTCTGCCTGACGGATCCCGTGTCAACGCGGTGATCCCGCCACTGGCGATCGACGGCTCCCTGCTCACCATCCGAAAGTTCTCCGCCGATCCCTACACCTCCGACGACCTGGTAGCGTTCGGCAGCTACACCCAGCGCACCGCAGATTTCCTGTCGGCATGCGTCAAAGGACGCTTGAACATCATCGTCTCCGGTAGCACCGGCGCCGGTAAGACGACCACGCTGAACGTGTTGTCGTCCTTCATCCCCGGCGACGAGCGGATCGTCACCATCGAGGACGCCGCCGAGCTCCAGCTCCATCAGGATCATGTGCTGCGCCTGGAGTCCCGCCCGGCCAATATCGAGGGCAAGGGCGCGATCCATATCCGCGACCTGGTGAAGAACTCGTTGCGTATGCGCCCGGACCGCATCGTCGTCGGTGAGGTCCGTGACTCTGCCGCCCTGGACATGTTGCAGGCGATGAACACCGGCCACGACGGCTCGATCTGTACCGTCCACTCCAACGGCCCCCGCGACACCTTGTCGCGTATCGAGACGATGGTGTTGATGGCCGGCATGGACCTGCCGATCCGTGCCATTCGAGAGCAGGTCGCTTCCGCCGTGGACCTGATCGTGCACCAGGCACGACTCAAGGACGGCTCTCGTCGGATCACCCACGTGACCGAGGTGGAACGGATGGAGGGTGACGTGATCACCCTGCAGGACATCTTCCTCTTCGACCACTCGATGGGCTTCGACGACAACGGGCGGAACCTGGGTCGGCTCAAAGCCACCGGGCTCCGGCCGAAGTTCCTGGAGAAGCTCGCCCACGCCAACGTCCATGTCGACCCGATGCTGTTCGCCCGGGACGGTGGCTGACCTATGTCCCACACGTCCACCCGCCTGACCCGGATCGCTGCCGGGATGCTCGCTGCTGGCTCTCTAGCGCTGGGCCTAGGAATGGGCACGGCTCCCGCGTACGCAGCAGACGGCAGCATCGACCACGTTCAGGAGAAGGACGGCGCGCTGCAGATCCTGTACTCCGTGCCAGGGGGCGCCACCCCGGATCTGGGAACCGCGACGGTCAGCTTCAACGGTGAGACCCTCGAAGCCACGGCCGAGCCGGCGTCTGCCGGCCAGGTCGCCCGGACCACAGTCCTGGCTGTCGACGTGTCCAACAGCATGAAGGGCGACCGGTTCGAGGCAGCCAAGCAAGCAGCCCACACGTTCTTGGAGATGGCACCTGACGACCTCCGGGTAGGGCTGGTGACGTTTGCGGGCGAGGTCATCCCCGTCGTTGCCCCGACCACCAACCACCAGAAGGTCGGCAAGGCGATCGACGAGCTCTCGCTGAGCCTGGGCACCCGGTTGTACGACGGTGTGCGGCAAGCCGTCGCGGCTACCGGTAAGAACGGCTCGCGCAGCGTGCTGGTGCTCTCCGACGGCGCCGACAGCACCGACACCGAGATCTCGGTGGCAACCGACGGGATCGCCAGTGCCGCCAACGGCGCGAACACGGTCAAGGTCGACGTGATCGCGATCGCCCAGAAGCCGAAGGCGCGGGAGAAACTCTCCACGATCGCCGCCGCCGGGCGCGGCAACGTCTTGGACGCCGACGAGCCGGCACAGATCGAGGCGCTGTTCGCCGACGAGGCCGCAGCGCTTGCCCAGCAGGTGTTGATCACCGCGACTCCCACGAACGCGATGCGCGGAGCCGAGGGCGATCTCGCGGTGTCGCTCACCGCCGGGGACGAGGAGTACTCCGGGTCGACGTACGTCGCGATCGACGCCACGCCGGCAGCCAAGACCAGCGCGCCGGTGACCCTGGAGCGCTCCGAGGCCGGCGGGCTGATGGTCAGCAAGTCGATGATGTGGGTCGGGCTGATAGCAGCCGCGGTGGCAGCCTGCTTCCTGGGAATCACCGCCGCCGGTGGGCTCGGCGGGCCCAAACAGGACACGGTCGGTGCGAGTATCGAGGCTTACACCCGCCAGGGCGCCAGGAAATGGCGGCAGCCGGCAACGGCGACGGCCAACNCGGCTGCCCCCTCGTTTTCGCAGCAGGCGGTCTCGGCGGCACAGAACCTGTTGCAGAACAACAAGGGATTCGAGGCAAAGCTCGGCACCCGGCTCGAGGCTGCCGGTATGCACCTCAAACCGGCCGAGTGGCTGCTGATGCACGCCGGCATCGCGATCGGTTTCGGCCTGGTCGGGCTGTTACTCAGCTCCGGCAACGTGATCTTCATGCTGGCTGCGCTCCTGGTCGGCATCATCGGGCCGTGGGTCTACCTCGGCTTCAAACGCAAGCGCCGGGTCAAGGCCTTCGGCGAGCAACTGCCCGACACCTTGCAGCTCATGGCCGGGTCGCTTTCGGCCGGTCTGTCGTTGGCCCAATCGGTCGACACTGTGGTCCGTGAGGGCACCGAGCCGATCGCGGCGGAGTTCCGCCGAGCGATGATCGAGACTCGGCTGGGCGTCGAGATCGAGGACGCGCTGAGTGGAATCGCGGACCGGATGGGTTCCAAAGACTTCGAGTGGATCGTGATGGCGATCCGGATCCAACGCGACGTCGGTGGCAACCTGGCCGAGTTGCTCAACAAGGTGGCCGAGACCATCCGGGAGCGCGAGTATCTGCATCGCCAGGTGCTGACGCTGTCTGCTGAGGGCCGGCTGTCGGTATGGGTCCTCGGTGGCCTGCCTCCGGCGTTCATGGCCTATCTGCTGATGGCCAACCCGACCTATATCGCGCCGATGTTCTCCCACCCGCTCGGCATCGCAATGCTGATCGCGATGGCGATCCTGGAGACCGGCGGTGTGCTCTGGATGAAGCAACTGGTGAAGGTGGACGTGTGATGTCAGCGATGATCTTGATCTTCGGGATCGCGGGGATTTTCGGCGCGATCTTCCTGGCGCTGACCGCGGTCGGCGTCTTCACCAGCGAATCTCGCGGGGTGAGCAAGTCATTGGCGGTGATCGAGGCCTTCACCTCGGCGCCCACCGAGTTGCAGAAGGAGCTCGAACCGTCCTTCAACGAGCGGGTGCTCGGTCCGTTCCTGGACCGGATGGTCAACCTGGGCAGGAAGTTCACTCCGTCGGATCACACCGACCGGCTGCGCACCAAGCTGGAGATCGCCGGCAACCCGGCCGGCTGGACCGTGGACAGGGTGACCTCGCTGAAGTTCATCGGCTTCGCCGTGGGGTTGGTGCTCAGCCTGTTCATCTCGGTGTTGCTCGGACTGGGCCTGGCGCCAATGCTCGCCGTCTGCGTGGGAGCCGCTCTGCTCGGTTACATGGCACCCAACTTCTACCTCTACCAGGTCGGCTACAACCGCACCGAGAAGATCCGTCGGGCGCTTCCCGACGCCCTGGACCTGCTGACGATCTCGGTGGAGTCCGGGCTCGGTTTCGACGCCGCTTTGGCCCAGGTATCCCGCAACACCGAGGGCCCGCTGGCCGAGGAGTTCGCCCGGGTGCTGCAGGAGATGCAGATCGGCCTGGGTCGCGGACTGGCACTGCGCGCCTTGGGTGATCGCACCACCGTGCCGGAGCTCAAGGGCTTCGTCTCCTCGATGGTGCAGGCCGATGCCCTGGGCATCCCGATCGCGCAGGTGCTGCGTGTGCAATCCAGCGAGATCCGCACCAAGCGACGTNCAGCGTGCCGAGGCGCAAGCCCAGAAGGTCGCGATCAAGATCCTGATCCCGTTGATTTTCTGCATCCTCCCTGCCTGTTCCTCGCGGTTTTGGGCCCTGCGGCGATTAGCATCATGGAGTCGTTCAAGGGAATGTAGACCCCAGGTGAGGTAGAGATCGATGGCCGTCGGCAGGCTGGCGCTCGGAGCGCGCATCTTCTGCCTGGCTGCCGTGCTCGGCCTCAGCCTGGCGATGCGCAACGTCGAATCCCTGCAGGCGACGATCCTGTTGTGTGCGATCGCAGCCACCGCCACCGCCGCTGATCTCACTTCACGACTGCCCCAGAGCTGGGTCGCGCTCACCGAGGCTGCGCTGGCAAGTCTGGTGATCGCGTTCGCGCTTCCCGACGGCTTCCTGCTGCTGCCGTACTTGGCGGTGCCGGCCTTCATCGCCGGCGTCAGCGCCGGCATCTGGTCGGTGATCGCGGTAGTCGCCACCGAGATCGCAGCGGTCAGCAGCCAACTCCTGATCTCCGGAGGCTTTGCCGGTCTCTCCGATCAATCCCGTGACGTCGCCCCCTGGTTGCTCACCGCGGCCGGCGTGGGAGCTCTCGGCGCCTGGTCACGACAGGTGCGCTACCCCGGCAATGTCGAGTCCGATGCCAACTATGAATCGGCTCGTCGCCTGTTGAGCCAGCTCCGCACGGTCGCACGTCGACTGTCCGGCGGGCTCGACACCGTGTCGATGTGCTCGCACTTGCTGGTCACCGTGCACCAACACCTGGCTGATACCCACTCTGCGGTGTTCATCCGCACCGAGGGAGGCGTGCTGGCGCCTCTGGGCTATCGCGGGCTGGGCGCCAAGGAGTCGTTGTCCCCCGAAGGCGCGGTGGTCGAGGCCTGCTGGGCGGAGATGGAGCCCACCCATGCGGTCCAGACCGTTGGTGAAGCGAACCGGCGTCACCGCTACGCTCTCCCGCTGCGCGCCGGATCGCGGATGATCGGCATCGTGGTCGCTGATTGCCCTGGCATCGTCACCCCGAAGGCAATGCATGCATTGATGCGTGAGATCGACGATCATGCGCTGCGGATCGATACCGCGCTGACTTTCGACGAGGTTCGGTCTCTGGCCACTATGGAGGAACGCCAACGACTGGCCCGCGAGATCCATGACGGCGTCGCCCAAGAGATCGCCTCGCTCGGATATGTCGTCGACGAGCTGTCCTCCACCACCACCGACGAGGCACAGCGACAACGGCTGGCCCGGTTGCGTAGCGAGATCACCCGCGTGGTCAGCGAGCTCCGGCTGTCGATCTTCGATCTACGCTCCGAGATCAGCCCGTCGGCAGGCCTCGGCTCCGCGCTCTCGGACTATGTACGCTCGATCGGCGCTCGCTCCGATATGACCGTGCACCTGACCTTGGACGAGTCTCCCACTCGGCTGCGCAGCGAGGTGGAGACCGAGATGCTGCGGATCGCCCAGGAGGCGATCACCAACGCCCGCAAGCATTCCTCGGCCCGCAACCTCTGGGTGGACTGCGCTATTCAGCCGCCGTATGCCTCGATCGTGGTCCGCGACGACGGATCGGGGCTGGGCGCGGCGCGCAACGATTCCTACGGGCTGAAGATCATGCGGGAGCGAGCAGATCGGATCAACGCCACGCTCGACATCAGCGGCGTGGAGGCCAACGGACGGCCGGCAGGTACTAAAGTCGCGGTGACAGTTGGCGGCGCCCAACCGCTCCCGGCCCACTGAATCTGCCCACGAACAAAGGTCCCAGCATGTCCGAGACGCAAGCCAGTTCCGCTATGAACGCCAAGGTGAGCACCGTGCTGCTGGTCGACGACCATGACCTGATTCGCCAAGGCCTGGCTCGCGCTTTCGGACGGCACAGCGATTTCGAGGTGGTCGGCGAGGCCGGCTCGGTCGGAGAAGGCTTGGAGAAGGCCCGCAGCCTGTCGCCCTCGGTGGTGGTCACCGACATCCGGCTGCCCGACGGCACCGGGCTCGACCTGGTCAAGACCCTGCGGGAGACCGACGACGAGGTCGGCATCGTGGTGCTGACCATGTATGCCGGTGACGAGCAACTCTTCGGTGCACTCGAGGCCGGCGCCTCCGCGTTCGTGGCCAAGGACGCCCCTGCCGACGATGTCGTCGCGGCAGCGCGGCATGCGACGGTCTCACCGCGCTCCTTCACCGCGGCAGACCTGGCGGATGCGATGCGCCGCAAGATGACACCGTCCGGGCCGCAACTCTCCCCACGGGAGAAGGAAGTTCTCGCTCTCCTGGCCGAGGGCCTGNGGGTCTCCGCGATCGCTCGTCAGCTCTTCGTCAGTGAGTCCACAGCTAAGACCCATATCTCCAAGATCTACGAGAAACTCGGTGCAGCCAACCGCGCTCAAGCCATCATGATCGCGATCCGGCAGGGTCTGCTCTCAGGTGAGCCACAGCCCTAGTAGCCCATCAGAAACGGACAAAGTAGTCCATAGTGACTACTTTGGCGATGTCCCGAATTGCCCGAATGGCCGACCAGGAATCTCCGCAAAACCGATGTGCGGCCCTCGAAACTCGGCAACCATTGATGTCAACAGCGAGATCCACTTCGGACCTCCACACATCATTGGGAGAAACAAATGCTCGAGTACATGAAGCGCCTGGTTAACCGCAAGGACGAGAAGGGCGCCTCCGCCGTGGAGTACGGCCTGCTGGTTGCCGCCATCGCGGCCGTTATCGTTGTCGCCGTCTTCGCGCTCGGTGGTTTCGTCAAGGGAACCTTCGAGAACACCTGCACCGGCATCACGACCGAGGCGACCACCGCCGGCGGCGCCGCCAACGTTGGTGACTGCTGAACCTTCTGATTCTCGTGGGGCGCCGGGAACGGGATACGTTTCCCGGCGCCACACTTATTTCGGCCACATGAGTCTGGGAGGCATCGTGGAGATCGAAGCGCACAATACGCGCGATGAGCGCGGGGCCTCAGCGGTTGAATACGCTCTGCTAGTCGCAGGCATCGCCGCAGTTCTCGCGTTGATCGTCTTCGCGGTCGGGACTATGGCAAGCGACTTACTCGGAACACCTTGTTCGGAACTGGAACAGGTGGGCAAGAGTTGCACCCCTGACGCAGCACCCATAAACAGAATTAGGCGAAGGCCGGTCCCACGGGCCGGCCTTCGGCATGTCCGGCCAGTAGTGCCTCCCCGCTCCACCACTNTCGCCCCCGGCGATCGGCAGGCCCATCGCCGCAGCTTCCAGGAAAACAATCCCGAACGCCTCCCCCTCCAGACCGAGCTTGCGGGTCCGGCAGGGCATCGCAAACACGTCGGCGGAATCCAGATGCGCAGGCACCTGGCTCGGATCGACGGATCCGGTGAATACCACGCGGTCATCCAACCCNCGCTTACGCGCCATTCGTTCCAACCGGGTTCGATCCGGCCCGTCCCCNACCAGCAGCAGCACTGCCGAGGGATAGTCGGTCAAAAGCTCGGGCAGGATCCGGATCAGGGTGTCTTGACCCTTGCGGCGCACCAGCCTTGCGACACACACCACCACCAGCGCATCGCCGGCTATCCCCCAGCGAGCGCGTACCTGGTCACCNCCAACTGGCACGAACCGTGCCCGGTCGATGCTCGGAGGCCGGTACACCAGCTTGGCTCGGTCTTCCGGGCGTAGCGCAGGNGCGATCCGGTCCCGGCTCCAGCAGCTCACGTACGTGATGGCGTCGGCGTCGGCTGCGATCCGGCGTAGTGCCTGACGGGTCCCGGGCAAGCGTGCCCACCAGGCTTCATGTCCGTGGGTCATCGCGACGATCTCGGTGACGCCTTCCCCGCGTAGTGAGCGACCCAGCACACCGAGTGGGGCCGCGGCACCGAACACCACTCGGGTGCAACCTTCCTCGGCCAACACCTTGCGCACCCGCCGCGAGACCGCTCGCGTGGGTAGCAATATCGAGGTCGGATCCCGGTGGATACGAAACGGCTGCTCGGCGTCGTACTCCCGATCGCTAGTGCTCTCGTTGGACATACTTGCGGTGTAGACGACCACCTGGTCAGGCGGCAAGCTCGCACAGTAATCGCGTACGTAGGTTTCGATACCGCCACGTCGCGGTGGGAAGTCGTTGGTAACCACCAACGTCCTGCCCCGTGCTAGGTCATTCATGAGAACAGCGCTTTCGCCATCCCGATCCGCTGCAATGTGGTCGGATGCGACCCNCACCACCAGTGCGCCCATACCGGTGGAGTCGGGTCCGACAGCGAAGAGACCGCCAGCGAGCGCTGCAACTCGATGAACGCGGCGGGATCCTGCGTCGCCTGCAACGCGGTGCGGTCGGCTCGAGCCTCGATCGCTCGACTGACACCGTTCTGCAACGGGGCCGACAGCAATCCACCGATACCGATCAGCGCGATGACGACCGCAACGACGCGGGGATCGGCAGCACCACCTGTGTCGCTGCGATCCCGTACTCGCCTCGAATCCAGGAGTAGAGCCAGAGCGCAGACCCCGACGACCGCGCCGAGAGCACCCAGGCCGGTGCCCAACAGCACGTCGTTGTGTTTGGCGTGAGCCAGTTCGTGTGCCGCGACCGACTCGATCTGGTCATCCGGCAGGTCATTGACCAGATTGTCGTAGAGCACCACCCGACGACTGTGCCCGAAACCGGAGACGTAGGCGTTCAACGTCGTGGTGCGCCGAGAGGCATCGGCTACCAGAACGTCCTCGATCGGCACGCCCTCCTCGTCGGCCAGCGCCAGGATCTCGGTACGCAATGACCCNTCCGGCAGCGAGGTGAACGAGTTGAACAGCGGCTCGACCACAACCGGGTAGACGAAGCTGATCGCGAAAGTCAGCGCCGCCGCGGCCGCGCCGGCCCAGGCGAACCACCAGCGAGGCGAGCGCCGCGCCAGCCAAATCAGCAGAACCAGCCCGATCGTGGTGATGACCCAGCTCACACCCAGGCTCACTGCCTGATCGCGAATCCAGCCGGTCAGCGACTGACGGGTGAGCCCACGATCGAGTCGTTCGGCACGAACCAGCAGCGAGAACGGGAGCGTGACCGCCCGGTCCACCAGCAGCACCGCAGCAACAGTGAAAGGAACTCGCAGCCACCGGGCACCCCGCGGTGTCACCGCATCGGAGAGTCGCACGCCCCAACGCGGNAAGCCGAGCAGGCACAACAACGCCAGCGAGACCACCAGCGAGCTCCACGACAGTGGCCGGACGGTGCTGGCAAAGCTCTCGGCTGCATCGATCTGCTCGGCGGTGAAGATCTCCCCGGGCGCTACCGGGATCAGCTTCCCGCCCGGCAACCAGTCCCACGGCACCAGCCACCACGCCAACCCGATCCAACCGATCGCGGCGCCGACCAGCAAGAACGCGGCTGGGCCTCGGGCGAGTCGCTGGTTGGTCACCCGAACGAGGTTAGTCGGGCGAGGTTAGCCGAGCCTCCTGGGCAAGCTCCAACGGCAGGCTCTAACGCATGCCCAATGCGTCGATCGCGACCGAGGCGTGGTGCCACATCGGAATAGCGCCACTGGTCAGCCGGCGTAGCTCGCCGGTGACGAAGTTCCAGCTCACCAACTGCCAGGTCTCCTCACCGATCTCCATCGTCTTGAAATCCATCGGGGCGACCGACAACACCACGGTGTCGGCATCGAGGAACCCCAGCGGCGTGAGGTGGCCGTTGTCGGTGTAAACGGAGTTCGGGTCCTTGATCGGCAGATACGCGACCAGCTCACCTGTGCTTTGGTCGACCACCAGCGGGCCACCGTCCTTGGGAAGATCGTTTCCCCAACCGCTGAGCGCGAATCGCCCGAAACCGGCTGCCGGTCGCTCACCGAAGTACTCGAACCGGGTACCGCCGACCTGCTCACCGTCACGCCAGAGCACCAGGTCCCGCTCCTTGAAGCGCTTGACGACCACAGTCCCGTCGGGGTCGATCGCCAGTACAGCACTGGATCCCCATTCGTCGTGCTCGTACGGCAACTGCGTCGTCGTCCCATCGAGACCGACCGACCAAGGTCCGGTCCAGTGCAGAACTACGATTCCTGTGCCGTCGGGAAGCCATAGCAGCTCGGGCAGCATGTCCTGCGGCTCTGCCAGTTTCTTGGTCCAGTCGATCAGCTGCCGCTTGCCTGTCGTCACGTCCACGACCAGGATGCCCGCATCGGTCGACATCGCGACCAGCTTCCCGTCCGCGGCGAGCGAGGGTCGCACCATGTCGTGCAGCGTGCCGGTGACGGCCTCGGCAGTTCCGTCCACCCGGCGCCAACCACCGTCGATCCCCAGCAGGCGCAGGTCACCACCTTCCAGGGGTGCCGCGATGACAGCTGCGACCATCGGGTCGTCGGCGACATCGGGTGGGTTCGCGGGCGGATCCAACTGGTGTGGGAGCACCGAGTCGGCCCAGGGCTCGTCGGTGATCGTGAACGGGTCCCAGCGCGGGAAGACGCCATTGGTCGCCCCGTTGGCGGGCCTGTCAGTAGGCGCTGTCATCTGGCTGCTCGGGACGGGCGTTGACGGACCGGTGGGGTCAATGCGCTGGTCGACAGGCTGGGCACCAGAGGTGATCAGGTGCGTCCCGGTGACGATCAGCGCGACCACGACAGCAGCCCCGGCGACTACGAGGTTGCGCCGACGGACCTGGCGGCGGCGGATCACACCCAGCAAGGCATCGGGTGAGACCGATGGTTCGATGCGATCGGTCGCCCGGTCGAGGACCGCGAACAGCCCCGTGAGGTGGCCCGATTGTTCCGGGGAGTGGTCCTGGTTGCTCATAGCTGTCTCCCGACGAGGTCGAGTAGTTCAGGCGCGCCGGTGCGGAGACGCGCGAGTGCTGCGGCGTTCTGGCTCTTCACGGTGCCGACAGAGACGCCGAGTATCTCCGCAGTCTCACGCTCGGTGAGATCGTCGAAGTGCCGCAGGACCACAACGGCCCGTTGCGCGGGAGTGAGCCGAGCAAGAGCCCGTCGCACGATCAACTCGGCCTCGGCGTCGGAGGAAACCTCCGGACGCTTGGCGAACTCGGTCACCTGATCCACCGGGGTCTCTCGGCGACGCCGCCAACCAGTAGCCGCGTCCCGCACCAGAATGCGCCTCGCGTACGCGGTCGGGTACTGATCGCGTAGCCGCGACCAGCGCAGCGCGACTTTGACCAGCGCCTCTTGCACGAGGTCCTCGGCGCGGTGCAGATCACCGGTCAGCAGGTATGCCGAGCGCAGCAGCTGCCGCTCGACACCCGCCACCCACTCGGTGAATCCCGCTTCGTCCATCCCACTCCTGCCGTCTCACCCATCCAACGCGAGAAACGCACCGAATGGTTGGCGCGAGTTCGCGGCCGAGCCTGCGGATTCAGCCGGCGTCAGCCAGTGAGGTCACGTAGTCGCGCCAGGCATGGACGAAGTCGGCTTGGGAGACACCCAGCACGTCGGTGAACGCAGCCCGGACCGCACCCGCGTCATCAGCGGCTTGGTAGAACGCGACCAACTTGTCCTGGCCGTAAGTGTCGGCGATCAGCTCGGTTGCCAGCCATGCTCCNTCGTAGTCGCCGCCCACACCCGCGTCACCGTCGGTGAAGTCGCGGTCGCGTGGCAGCCGGGTAGGGACTCCACCGCTGCGCACCTGGTTGAGGAACTGCCGAGCCGATGCCCGCGCGTCGGCCTCTGAGTCGCGGAGCGCGACATAGTCGGCAAAGCCCTCGACCAGCCATTGCGGCGCCTGGGAGGCCGCAGCTTCGGTGGCCACATGGGTGGCCTCGTGACTCACCACGATCTGCGCAGCACGAGCTCCGAGGCGACCGAACACCTCGGGGTTGAGCAGCACCTGGGCTTGCCCGGCCCGCGCTGCGGAACCATCGGCTGTCGTGGTCACGCCGGCAAGCTGGACGGTCTGCCCGGGACTCGCACCGACTGCCTGGTCCAGCAATGCCTGTGCGGCAGGCTCGGCAACCACCAAGGCGCCCTGCCAGTCAGGCAAGACCTGTGCCACTGTGCCCAAGGCCCGAGTCGCCAGCTTGTGCAGCAGTCTCAACCGTGCGGAATCGGCGGCCATCACCAAGGTCCGCTCACCCCGTCTGACCTCCAGCGGCTGTAAGAGCCACAGCGGCACCCGGTGACCGTCTGCTCCGGGCGCGATGCCCGCGAAGCGCGCTCGGTTACCGTCGTCGGCGATCTGCAAGGTGATCTCGAGCCGGTTGCGCGCCGGCTCGTAGGTATCGACACGCCAGGTCAATCGCGTCCGCACAGCCCAGATCCCACTCTGCTGGTCGGCCTGGCCGGGTATACCGGCAGACGCAGAGCTTGTCGAAGTATGCGAGCCGGGATCCGAGAGCTCAGCAGGACCGAGATAACGCAACTGGAGGTCGGTGATGCCAATACGCCTGATATTGCTCTCGATCGCCTGCAACCGGTCCTTGCCGGCGCCGACAGCGAGGCGTACGGCATTGCGTTCGCCGCGCGGATCGTCCAGCGTCCGCACCAACTGGGTCAACAGAACGGCAACCCGCTTGTCCCGGCCCAACATCGGATCCGCGGCCTGTGCGCTCGGCGTGCTCGCGGGGACCTTGGCAGCGCGTTCCAGTCCGTCGCGACGACCGGCCTGGTAGGCCAAGACCGTGACTCCAGCAACCGCGAGGAGGCCGAGAGCGAATCCGATCCTCAGCCACGGAGAGAGGCCCCTAGGGGCGTCTGCCGGTCAGGTGAGACGGACAGCTCCGACGTAGGGCATCGAGTACAACGGCGAGACCCGCACGCCTGCCCGCGGGTTGGCGGCATGCACGATCATGCCGTTGCCGAGATAGATACCTACATGGCTGATCGGGCTGTAGTAGAAGACCAGGTCGCCGGGCTTGAGGTCACTGGCCGCGACCGATCGGCCGTATCCTCGCTGCGCCGAGGACGAGTGCGGCAAGCCGATACCAGCCTGCGCATAAGCCATCATCGTCAGGCCCGAGCAGTCGAAAGCACTCGGACCGGTGGCGCCGTAGACGTAGCGATCACCGACCTGGGCAAGGGCGTACTTGATCGCGATCTTGGCGCGGCCAGTGGCCGGAACGTCCGACAGCGGCACCCGGGGGCCACCACGGCTCGCGGCCAGAAGACGCTCCCGCTGCTCGGCCTCGAGCTTGTCGAGCAACTTTTGCGCTTCGGCGGCCTTCTCGTCGATCTGCTCTTTGTCCGCCGCCAACTGCTTCTCGGTCTCGGCGATCGCGTCGAGCTCGCGCTGGGTGGCGGCCTGGCGGAGCTCGAGCTGTTTGGCGGAGACGGCGAACTCGGCCAGCACATCGCCCTGTCGGGCGTGATAGGAGGCGACCGTCTGCAACTCCGAGAGGAACTCGTCGGGGTCTTCGGCCGAAAGCACCTGTCCCGTGGTCGAGATGCCATGGCTCTGGTACTGCGCGACCATCGTCGCAGCCACCCGGCTGCGCACCTCGTCGAACGACTCCTGCTCCCGGTCCAGATCTGCCTGCAGCGCGCTCAACCGCTTCTGGGCGGCCGCGAGCTCACTCTTGGCCTCGTTGTACCGCTCGGAAGCCTCTTCGGCCTCCCGGTCGAGCCGGTCGACCTTGGCACGAACATCGCTGATGCTGGGCTCAGCCGCAGAAGGAGATGCAACGAGAACAGAACCGCCGAGCGCGGCGATGCTCAAGGCCGCCAAGGCGGTGGCGACCCGCTTGCGGGGGCGATCACGTGGGGGCGTGCTCCTTTGTCGTGACGCCGACCGGGTGAGCTGACGGGTTCGGGCCGGCAAAGAAGCCCTACACCGAGACGCGCAAAGCGCCTTGGCGATTCACCCCAGTGGAACGTGGTTCCCCGGTTCCGGAAGCGACCGGCCCGAGGGCCACACCACCGAATTAGGCGTTGATACCCGCGCCGACGCCTCCTGTCGACTGGTACGAGTACCGGGTCCCACCGTAGACGGGGGCACAGCGCCTGCGCAAAAGAACACCCGGGGTTTGCTGGGTCGGTGTGGACCAGACCGCCAGAAGTTCGTCACATGAGTAACATCAACCACATCCCCCACACCAGCCCCAACAGGATTGCCCATCATTGTGTCGGACCTCTCTCAGGGTGGATCTCAACCAGAACGAGAGCAAAAGGACGAGGGCTATGAGTGTGACCATCGACTGCGATTCCTGTGTGGCCCGCGGCCCAGCCTGTGGCGACTGCGTGGTCACCGTGCTGCTGGGCCCTCCCNCTGAGTTGAGGTTCGACTCCGAAGAGGCCCGCGCCCTGGCAGCGCTGGCCGACGGCGGGCTGGTGCCGCCCCTGCGCATGGTCCGCGCCGTCGAATGCCCCGAGGTGGCATCGGCTTAGCCGGGCTCAAACGAGGCTTGCCGGTTCAACTGCGGGCCATCAGCCGGGCCAGGCCGGCGGAGCCGACCACCCGCGCGCCACTGGCCACCACGTCACGGACGACAGCACGGTCGCTGGTCACCACCAGCAGTGGCCGGCCGGTCGGCTCAGCGCCGACCAGCTCGCGAATCACGTCATCGGCGATCGTGCCCAGCGGGCTGAACAGCACTCGTACACCTCGCGGAACCCGGACGAACGGCCGCTCACTGACCTCGGCAGCATCGAAGACGACCGTTATCTCGGCGCCGCTGCGCGCCGCCAAGGGACCAAGGCCGGCCAACAACAGGTCACGCTGCTTGTCCAGCGGGGCTTGAATCCACGTGCTCTTGGTGACGTTGTAACCATCGACGATCAGATGCGTTCGCGGTAGCCGGATGAGCTGATCCAACAGTCCCGGATCGTCGACGGCGAGCGACCCGTGACCCGAGGAGGCACGATCCCCCGACACGGCGAGATCCGCCTCGACCAGGTCCGCGGGCCGGCCAACGGCTGTCGGCAAGGCGAGCTCACGGCGCAGTCCCGAGGCCGCGTCCACGATCGTGTCCAGCAGCAGCCTGGCCCGCAAAGTGCCGGCGTCACGGCCCGCCTTGGCCGCCCGGCGCGCCAACGCCAGGTCGCGCTCGACCTGCTCGGTCCGGACGAGCAACCGGTCGTTGTCGGCTTCGAGCTCGGCGATGCGGCTTTTCTCGGCCGCAAGCTGCTCGTCGGCCTGCCGATCCGCCACATCAGCAGCAGCGACAAGCCGATCGGCGGCCTCTCGCGCCCCTGCCCGCGCCTGCCCGAGTTTGCGACGCAGGTCGGCGTTGTGGGCCTTGACTGTCGTGAGTTGCTCCTGGAGTGCGGCGACATCAGCTCGATGACGATGCGTCAGCTCTTCGATCCTGGCTGTGAGCTTCTCCACCCGCCGCCGTGCCCGCTCCTCCTCGGCCGCGGCTCGACCGGCCGATTCGGCCTCGGCCGCGGCATCCGCCAGCTCTTGGGAACCGTCGCTGCCCAACAGGAACGCCAAAGCAGCCGCATCGACCGAGGGCGGTGCGTCACCGGCGTCGAGCGCAGCCGCCAAATCGGAGTGGCTGCCTCTGAGTTGGGTGATCAACGCTTCTCGGAATCGTTCGTCGCCGGCCCAGGCTTCTACGGTCTGCGTGGCGGCAATCTTCATCCGACGCGACGGGGTGAACGTCGCCGCCCGGCGCAACGAAGGCGGCACATCATGGCTGGGCACCTTGCCGAGCGCTGCACTGGCGAGCACGCCGGCTCGGGCTCGCACCGCGGCAGGCAGATCCTCAACCGAGTGCCCGGCCAGGTGGCGGGCCGAGTCTCTGGCCGAGCTCTCGAACCCGGTCTGGTCGTCAGGAACTCGCGGCATCCGCTTCAGCCCGGGACACGAGCTCGATCGCATCGCTGCGTCCACACCAGCGACAGGTCACCTGCTCGGCGTTGTCGTACTCGGCCTGCGACTCCTCCACCTGCGGTTCCCCGGCCAGGTCGAAGTGCCAATACTCCCGGGTCCGTGCTGTTCGCACCACGTCGAAGCGAGTCAGGTTGCCGCAACCCCGCAGCGCCATCGGGTGTATGCGTCAGGAAATCCTGCAGTCATAGTCAGCTCCTCCAGTACGGCCCAGAGCGAGGTCGAGGCAGTCGCGGCGGCCAGTCCCGATAGGGCGCTGGCGCGTACGCCAGCCTATCGGGCGACGCTGAATGGTCGGGGCCCGCGTGGCGAAGTCGATCTGTCGCACCCTCGGCCTACGGTCGGTTCATGGCCAGGTCGTCGAACTCGCTCACTCCCACGCTCCCGGGGCCGGCAGAGAGCTCGAGAACCAGCTGGGAGGAGCAGCGCAGCTTCGATGAGCTGGGGCAACCGCTGGCCGACACCACTTTCTGTGTCGTCGACCTGGAGACCACCGGCGGCTCGGCCCAGGGCGGTTCGATGATCACCGAGATCGGCGCGGTCAAGGTGCGAGCCGGCGAGGTGCTCGGCGAGTTCCAGACCCTGGTCAACCCGCACCAGCTCATTCCACCGTTCGTCTCGGTGCTCACCGGGATCTCCGACTCGATGGTCGCGACAGCGCCTGGCATCGACGAGGTGCTGCCTAGCTTCCTCGACTTCGCCGCGGGGTCTGTTCTGGTGGCGCACAATGCCCCGTTCGACATCGGATTCCTCAAACACTTCTGCGCTGAGCTCTCGTTGGAATGGCCTGCCTGCGACGTGATCGACACTGCCCTTCTGGCTCGGCGCCTGGTGACTCGCGACGAGGCGCCTAACTGCAAGCTGGGCTCGCTGGCGACTCTCTTCGGCGCCGGTACCACGCCCAACCACCGGGCGCTGGATGATGCCCGGGCGACGGTCGATGTCCTGCACGGACTGATCGCGCGGGTCGGCAATCTCGGGGTCACCACGGTCGAGGAGCTCGCGACCTACTCCTCCCGAGTGAGCTCGGCCCAGCGCAAGAAGCGCCACCTGGCCGTCGGCTTGCCGCATGCGCCCGGGGTCTATCTGTTCCGGGACCGATGCGACAACGTGCTCTACATCGGGACCTCCCGTGATCTGCGCAAACGGGTCCGTAGCTACTTCACAGCCTCGGAGACGCGGTCGCGGATCGGTGAGATGGTGACGATCGCGGCTTCGGTGACGGGCATCGTGTGTGCCACCCCACTGGAGGCAGAGGTGCGTGAGCTCCGGCTGATCGCCGAGCACAAGCCGCCCTACAACCGCCGCTCCCGTTTCCCCGAGCGGGTGCGTTACGTCAAACTCACCGTGGAGCCGTGGCCACGGCTCTCGGTGGTCAACCGGATTCGCGACGACGGCGCCGACTATCTCGGGCCATTCGGCTCCAAGCAGGCCGCGGAGCGGGCGGTGACAGCGCTGCACGAGACATTCCCGATCCGGCAGTGCGGCCAGAGGCTTCCCTCCNAACCGTCGGTGTCTCCGTGCGCGCTGGCCGAGATGGGCAAGTGCCTGTCGCCGTGCGATGCGAGCGTCACCCCGACCGACTATGCGGCGGTGGTGCGGCAGTTACGCCAAGCCCTGCAGGTCCCTGATCCCGTGATCGCGTCGATGACCAAGCGAATGGAGGCACTCTCGACTGCTCAGCGCTACGAGGAGGCGGTCTCGATCCGCGATCGATTGGCCAGCTTCCTGCGCGGTAGCGCCCGCACTCAGCGGCTGAGTGCGTTGTCGAGTTGCCCCGAGATCGTCGCGGCGAGACGAGAGGAGGGCCGCTGGGCCGTGCATGTGATCAGGTACGGCAGGCTCTGCGGCGCCGGGGTGATCCCGCCGAATGCCGATGCGGAAACCTACGTCGGCCAACTGCGGGCAAGCTCGGAGACGGTCCTCATCGAGGACTCCCTGACCGGCGACCCGACTCCGGCCGCGAGTGCCGAGGAGAGCGAGCGGGTGCTGCGCTGGCTGGAGTCCGAGGGCGCGCGTCTGATTCACATCGACGGCGACTGGATCTGCCCCGTCGGCGGGGCTACCCGGCATCTTGCGACCCAGGACGCGGTCCAGGAGGCCCGCAAGGAACTGGTGAGGTTTGACTNNGACCACGGCGATCTGCATCAACCCGCCGGGGCAGGTAGTTTGGTCTTGTGATCACCGCCATCGTGTTCGTGAAGGCCGACGTCGCGCGTATCCCCGAGGTTGCCTCCGCCATTGCCGACCTGGAGGGCGTCAGCGAGGTCTACTCGGTGACCGGCCAGATCGACCTGATCGCGATGGTGCGGGTCAAGCAACACGACGACATCGCCGTGGTGGTAGCCGATCAGTTGAACAAAGTCCCCGGCATCTTGGAGACCGAAACCCACATCGCCTACCGCTCCTACTNNCGCCACGACCTGGAAGACGCGTTCAGCATCGGGCTCGACTAAGGGGCTGCGCACGGCAGACCTCGCCCAGGCCCGGCTCGCCGTTCTTGAGACAGCGCCGTTTCAACCGCATACCCTGATGGGGCATTAGTCCATTTTGCCCAATTGGGGGAATAGTGTCCGTTTCGCATCATCGGCGGCTGATCGGTCTTGCCGCGGCTGCCGTCGTCGTGGTCAGCTCGCTCAGCGCCACCGCGCCCTCACAAGCGGCCGGCTTGGCGAGCCCGGGTGAACTCGCGCCCACCGACGGCGCCGAAGTATCGACCCACACGCCCGTGTTGAGTTGGGCTCGTGTTGCCGGCGCGGCCACTTACGAGGTTCTGATCGACGACAACAGCGACTTCAGCTCCCCGACCTCGGCTACTACAGTCAACCGGCGCTTCACACCACTGACGGCGCTACCGGACGGACCGGCGTTCTGGAAGGTGCGCGCCAAAGCCGGCAGCCAATCCAGTGGTTGGAGCGAGGGCAGCTTCACGATCAGCCAGGTAGCAGGTCCCACGGACCTCAGCCCCGCCGACGGCACTGTGCTGCAGCAACCCGAGGACCCGCCGGTGCTGAGTTGGACGGCGGTCCCGGGAGCGCAGAGCTACACCGTCGAGGTCGACCGCGACCAGAACTTCTTGACCAAGAAGACCTACACCACGATGTCCACCTCGATTGTCGTGCCCGATCAGGCCCATGACGGCACCTACTTCTGGCACGTCCGCGCTCAACTCGGATCTGGGATCCACACGGCCAACTCCGAGGACTCCAGCTACCAGATCGGGCCGCTACGCCAGGTGCAGAACGCTCAGCCGGACGAGGTCACCGAACCACAGACCGATGTCGAACTCACCTGGGACCCGGTGCCGGGTGCAGTCAGCTACGAACTCTGGATCAGCAGCGACCCGGATTTCAACAACACCTCCGCCACGGTCTACAAGGGCACTATCTTCAGCACTCGTTACTCCCCGCCGACGACGTTCGGCAACAACCAGTACTACTGGAAGGTCCGCGCCATCAACGCGGACAACGAGACCATCGAGTGGAACGCGATCGAAACCCACCACCTGTTCCGAGTCTGGGACTCCGCGCCCGAACTGCTGCATCCGGCCGACGGGATAAATCCACCGACAAGCGACGACCTGTACTTCCAGTGGAGCCCGGTGGATCACGCGTCTTACTACGAGTTCCAGCTCGGCACGGACCCCAACTTCTCCCCCAACACCTACCGCACCTGCAAGACGGCGGCGACGACCTTCACTCCGGCATACGTCAAGAACCCCATCGAAGCTTGTATGCCCGCCCAGGGAGCCACTCATTACTGGCGTGTCCGAGCCGTTGACGACCCCAAGAGTCCCGGTGGCGTCTTCGGCATCTTCTCGCCTACCCAGCGATTCATCTACGAAACTCCGCGGGTCCAACAGCTTGCACCGGCCAACGGAGCCACCGTGGCCGTCCCGACCCTGAGGTGGGCCGCCGCCCATAACGCCGCCAAGTATGCGGTGACCGTCAAGGGAACCGGTGGCGGCAATATGAGCGTGACCACCGCCTCCCTGTCCTGGACGCCGAACCTCAAGCCCTCCTTCAGCCCGTTCACCTGGACCGTGCAGGCAATCAACGCCAACGGTGACTACTCCCCTCTCCCTCTCACTCCCAGAGTGTTCTCGGTCGACGGCGAGCCTGCCACCACTGGTGCCGCACCGCTCACTCCGCTGACAGGGACCGAGGACGATCCCGCCACCGCTCGGTTCCCGAACTTGACGTGGGAGCCGATGCCTGACGCCGAGTACTACCGCATCAAAATCGGCACCCATAACAGCAACTTCTGGGACGTTGCCAGCAAAGATCCAACGATCCTGGGGGCGACGTTCAACTACCCGGCCGCGACCAGCAACGGCGAGGGCTACCTCGCCGCCGGCGACTACGACTGGCAGGTTGAGGCCTACAACGACAATGACGAGCTCATCGGTGCCAGCCCGATCGCCACCTTCGCCATCAAGGATCTTCCGGCCCCGACCGGCTTGCGAATCGCGCTGACCGGCACCTCGTTGGACGCCGATGCCGCCTGCTCGCTCTCCCTGAGCGACCCCACTCCCGCTCAATGCGTCGATGTGCCCTCGACCCCGGTCCTGGATTGGGACCCGGTGCCTGAAGCCGGCGCCTACATGGTCTACCTGGCCGAGGACCGGAGCCTGACCAACATGGTCTTCGGCAGTGCCTCCACCCCGTTGAGCATCCCGGTCACCACGAACACCCGGTGGATTCCCACCAAGATCGCGAACCCCTCGCAGCTTCCCGACAACAGCGCGGGAACGGCGTACTACTGGTACGTTCGCGCCTGCAAGACGCTGGCGCGTTGCGGAACCGACCCGGTCTCCACGTTCAACATCGCCAAACATGCTTTCCGCAAGGTGTCGCCCAAGCCCGAGCTACTGAGCCCGGCGAACGGGGCATCACGCCCCGACGACATCCGCTTCGAGTGGCGCGACTATCTGGCCACCAACACCGATAGCGTGTACGCCCCGACAGGTGAGTCCTCACAACAAGCTGCCCGGCAGTACCGGATCCAGGTCTCGACCAAGTCGGACTTCACTTCACTGGTCGATGACAAAACAGTCGACCAGACCAGGTACACACCGTTCGATCGGACCTACCCCGAAGGCCAGCTGTATTGGCGAGTGCAGGCGATCGACGACGCGAGGAACGGGCTGGCGTGGAGTGACACCGGCTCCGTGGTGAAGTCCAGCCCGGTAGTCGAGCTGGTCTCGCCGGTCGCGGACGAGCAGTTGTCCGGAAACACCACTTTCCGTTGGAGCCCCACTCTGTACGCCAGGAACTACAAGGTCGAGTTGTACCGCAACAACGACCTGACGTTCTCCCCGGCGAACCGGGTCTTCTCGGTGACCACCAAGCAGATCGCCTACGCGCACAACAAACCGATCCCCGCCTCGGCCACCCCGTACGTGTGGCGGGTCCAGCGCATCGACGCCAAGAACCTGCCAGGCAACTGGTCGCAGACCGGTCGCTTCTACTCGGTCGGGCTCGCTCCGAATCAGGTCGCTCCCAGCCCCGGAACACTCGTCCCCGGCAATGACTCCTTCTTCGCCTGGGAAGCCGTACAGGGAGCGGCGAAGTACAAGCTCGAGTACCGGCTCAAGAGCGCCGGCAGCGCCTCCTCGGTCACCACCGTCGGCCAGTCGGTCGCGCTGACCCGGAACCTGACGGACGGTGTCTACACCTGGCGGGTGACCGCGATAGACGCCGGCGGAGCCGGTCTTGGCACCTCGCCGTGGTTGGAGTTCAGCGTGGACGGCACGGCGCCGAAGGTGACGACCACCAAGCCCGCCAAGAACGCCACGAAGGTCAAGCGCACGGCCAACATCGTGATCACCTTCAGCGAACCTGTCAGCAACGTCACCAAGGGGACGGTCAAGCTGTACCGCAAGGGCTCGGCCACACCTGTCAAGGTCAAAGTCACCCTGAATGCGGCGAAGACCAAAGCCACGGTGAACCCGACGCCGACACTGAAGAAGAACACCAAGTACACCGTGAAGCTGTCATCCTCGATCCGGGACAGGTCCGGACTGAACCTGACCGCAACCTCGTGGAGTTTCACCACCAAGAAGTGAGATCCAGCACCTGAGAAGCCGGCATCGGAGGGCCTCAGGCCTGGGTAGCAGCGACCCAGCGATCCAGTGTCGCTCGGGCGGCACCGGAGTCGATGGCCTCGACCGCTTGGGCGATACCCGCCTCGAGCCTGGCCAACGGNCTCCCTGATCCACCGGCATGGATGGCCAAGGCGGCTCCGGCGTTGAGCACCACGGCGTCACGGATCGGGCCTGCGGCGCCGGCGATGACCTCCCGCACAACCTGGGCGTTGTTTGCGGCGTCACCACCGCGCAGATCCTCGGCCGCACTCCGGGCGATGCCGAGATCGGCAGGGTCCAAAGTGAACTCGGCGATCTCTCCCCGCTGNACCGCCCAAACCGATGAGGTCGTGGTCGTAGTCAGCTCATCCAACCCGTCGTCTCCNCGGAACACCCAGGCGTCGACACCCCGTCGAGCGAATACCCCGGCCATCAGCGGGGCCATACTCCTGTCCGCGCAGCCGATCGCCTGCGCCGCGGGACGGGCCGGGTGGGCCAGCGGCCCCAGGAAGTTGAAGGTGGTCCCGACGCCGAGCTCACGACGTGGCACCGCGGCGTGTCGCAGCGCCGGGTGGAAAGCAGGGGCGAAGCAGAAGGTGATGCCGGCGTCGTGTCCGACTTGCTTGACGCGCTCCGCGGAAAGGTCCAGGCGCACGCCGAGGACCTCCAAGACATCAGCGGCGCCGGCCTTTGACGAGGCCGAGCGATTGCCATGTTTGACCACGAGAGCACCCGCGCCTGCTGCGACGATCGCGGCCATCGTGGAGATGTTGACCGACATGGACCGGTCACCGCCGGTGCCCACGACGTCGAGCAGGCGGCCCTCCATGGTGAGCTCGACCGCATTGTCGTACATCGCGATGACCAGTCCCTCGAGCTCGTCGAGCGACTCCCCNTTGGTGCGCAGTGCGACTGCGAACCCGGCGATCTGGGACTCGGAGGCCTGCCCCGACAGGATCTGCTCCATCGCCCATGCCGCCTGCTCGGAACTCAGATCCACTCGGGAGGTCAGGGCGCCGAGAATCTCGGGCCAGCTGTGCGCCATCAGCCGATAGCGGGAACGCGGGAGCGAAGCAGCTCAGTCACGGTCTCGGCGAGCTGGAACGGGTCGATCGGATGCGGTACGGCAGCCTCGGCGCGCGACCAGGTCGCGAGCCAAGCGTCCTGGGGGCGCCCGGTCAGCACCAGCACCGGCGGCGCGTTGAAGATCTCGTCCTTGATCTGCTTGGCGATCCCCATACCACCAGCGGGGACAGCCTCGCCGTCAAGGATCGCCAGATCGATCGAGCCACTGTCCAGATGCTGCAGGACGACCGGCTCGGTGGCCACCTCGACATACTCGATGGCCGGAAGGTCCGGGTGCGGGCGCTTGCCGAGCGCGAGCATGATCTCCTCGCGGGTGGCCTCGTTGCTGCTGTAAACGAGGATCCGGACGGGCTCAGGGCTTGCGCTGGTGTCATGCTTCACGGTCCGAATCCTACCGACCCTGCTGCTCCTTGGTAGTGCGGGCCTCGAGTAAATCCAGGCGCCGGTCCTCGCGTTTGGCCTCCCTCATGGAGGCACGCACCCACTGGGCGAACAGCACTCCGAACAACACCAAGCCGACCGCATCACCGGAGGCCCACAGCAGCCCACCGGCGACGTGCTGGTCCTCGGCCGGGTCGGGCAGCCACGGCTCGGACAAGCTGGGGTACCAGTCCCCGCCCAGCAGGTCCTCCTGGCCCATGATCGTGACCCCGAGGAACNNGTGGAAGGGCAGCGTCATCACCAACATCAGCATCCGGAACGGGTAGGCGACCTTCCCGGGCAATGGATCCACCCCGACGATCGGCCAGAAGAACAGGGCGCCGACCAGCACCAGGTGGACGTGCATCATCTCGTGCACATAGGTCGACCGCAGCGAGGCTTCGTACCAACCCGAGAAATAGAGCGCCCACGGGCTCAGCACGTACAGACCGAACGCCAGCGGCGGGAAACTCAGCACCTTTGCCACTCGCGAGTGCAGTACCGCCAGCAACCAGCGGCGTGGCGACGGCGGAAAAGTACGCAGGGCCAAAGTGACCGGAGCTCCCAGCGCGAGCGCGAGCGGCACCAGCATCGACAGCAGCATGTGCTGGGCCATATGCACGCTCAGCAAAGTGGTGTCATAGGCAGCCATTCCGGAGCTGGTGGCGAAGTAGAAGATCAGCCAACCGACGACCCAGGCGGTGGTACGCCCCCAGGCCCAGGAGTCCCCGCGGGATCGCAGCGTCCAGACCCCGAACAGGTAGAACCCGACTCCCCACACCGTCAGGATCGTCGGGAACGGCGCCAGCCCNCATTCGGTCCAGATCGCGCTCGCGCTGAACGACGGCAACCCAGAGCCGGCATCCGTTGCCGGGGCTACCAGAGCTATCAGTGCGGACCCGGAACCGGGCACGGTGAGGAACACTCTCCCAGGCTAGTGGCCGGCCGAACAGCGAACAGTTGCGCCTCCGGCACCGCGTTCCAGCACTGTCCCTCCGTCATCGCGCGAACCCATTGTCGTTACCGATCCCGGGTTTATTCGCCCCCACACGAGCGACACAAGCAACATCTTGGCCAAACCCAGGGGTCGGGGTGCCGTTGCGGTCGGTTACCGACATAATGAGGCCCGTGGCGACTACATCTGTGATCCCGGCGTCTCGATTGAGCGGACGGCACGACCGTCCGAACATGGTCAGCGTCGGCACTATCGTGTGGCTCTCCTCGGAGCTGATGTTCTTCGCGGCCCTGTTCGCGGCGTACTTCACCATCCGTTCACAGGTGCCCGACTTGTGGGCACAGGAGACCGCGAAGCTCAACGTGCCCTTTGCGGCGGTCAACACCACGATCCTGGTGCTGTCGTCGTTCACCTGCCAGATGGGTGTTTTCGCCGCCGAGCGCGGCCAGGTCGGCCGGGCGGCAGGCCTCTTCGACTTCCGCAAGTGGGGTCTGCGTGAGTGGTTCATCCTCACCTACGTCATGGGCGCGATCTTCGTCGCCGGCCAGGCCATCGAGTACGTCGAGCTCGTCCACCACGGTGTCACGATGGCCTCATCCGGCTATGGCTCGGTCTTCTTCCTCACCACCGGTTTCCACGGTCTGCATGTGATCGGTGGTCTCATCGCTTTCCTCTTCGTCCTGGGTCGCACCTATGTGGCCAGGCGCTTCACTCACGAGCAAGCGGTCACCGCGATCGTCGTGTCGTACTACTGGCACTTCGTCGACGTCGTGTGGATCGGCCTGTTCGCCACGATCTATCTGCTCCAGTAGCACTGCGTCCCTAGCCACTCTCGAACGACGAATGACGAGGTTCTTCGTGCGACACCTTTCCGCCAGGCTCTCCGCCAAACGGCGCAGCCCGCTCGCGGGGCTGGTCGTGGTGCTGCTCGGGCTTCTGTTGGCCGGCGGCCTGTATTCACTGGTTTCGCCCGCCCAGGCAGAGGATTCCGAAGCCGCCACCAACCAGGTCGAAGCCGGCCGCAAGCTGTTCTTGGTCAGTTGTGCGAGTTGTCACGGCCTGAACGCCGAGGGCATCAAGACCNACCCGGGGAACCCAGAAGGGCCCCCGTTGGTCGGCGTGGGCGCTGCGTCGGTCGACTTCCAGGTCGGCACCGGCCGGATGCCGATGGCCCAGCCCGGGGCCCAGGCGGTACGCAAGCCTGTCGTCTTCACCGACGAGGAGATCAGTCAGCTTGCCGCCTACATCGCCTCTACAGGTCCCGGCCCGGAGATTCCGACCGCCGAACAGTACGACCCCAACACGATCCCGGAGGACGAGCGTGAAGAGGCCATCGTCCGCGGTGGCGAGTTCTTCCGTACCAACTGCACCGCCTGCCACAACTTCGCCGGTGGTGGTGGCGCTCTCTCCGGCGGCAAGTTCGCTCCGCCACTGACCGGAGTCGAGCCGCGGCACATCTACGAGGCGATGCAGATCGGTCCGCAGGCGATGCCGGTGTTCTCCAACGAGAACCTCTCCGCCACCGAGAAGCGCGAGGTCATCGCCTACCTCACCAGCATCGAGGAGNAACCCCGGTTCGGTGGCTTCAACCTGGGCTCCCTCGGCCCGGTGTCCGAAGGCATGTTCGCCTGGGTCCTCGGTATCGGCGGGTGCGTCGGGTTCGGCATCTGGATCGCCGCACACAGCGCGCGCACGACGAAGAAGAAGGGGACCTCGGCATGAGCGATGAGACCCTGACACCTCACCAGGCCGAGAACGGTGTGGCACCGGTCGCCGATCCCGTGGCCGATCCGGGTATGCCCGAGCATNCTCCCCGGCCGACCGACGCCGATCCGAAGAAGGAGCGGCGGGCCGAACGCCAGGTCACGACGCTGTTCGGGCTCTCCAGCCTGTTTGCCGTCTTGTTCTGCGTCGCCTACTTCACCTTCGACATCGGCGGTGAGAATCCAGACACCTTCTTGGGATTGGGCGCCTCCAATATCTTCCTCGGCCTATGCATGGGTTTGGCGTTGCTCTCGATCGGTATCGGGATCATCTTGTGGGCCCGCAAGCTGATGGGTGACCACGAGATCGTCGAGCAGCGGCATGCGATCGCCTCCAGCGACGAGGACCGCGCAGAGGTCGTCGAGATGCTCAAGCAGGGCCTGGAGGAGTCCGGGATCGGGCGCCGGCCCATGGTGCTCTACTCGCTGCTCGGCGCCAGCGGCATGCTCGCCATCCCCGCAGTCGTCATGCTCCGCGACCTCGGCCCGCTGCCGGGCGACAAGCTCTACCACACGGTGTGGGACGAGGGTATGCGCGTGGTCAAGGATGTCTCCGGTGAGCCGATCCAGCCCTCCAGGCTGGAGATCGGCGAGTTGATCAACGCCGAGCCCGAGGTCTTCTTCGACCCCGAGCGGTACGACCACGAGCCCATCGAGGGCTCCGAGCTGCTGAGCGAGAAGAACAAAGCGGCAGTCATCGTGGTCAAGATGCGTCCCGAGGACATTACGCCCTGGGAGGGCCGCGAGGACTGGGGCTGGAACGGCGTCCTGGTCTACTCCAAGATCTGTACCCACGTCGGTTGCCCGATCTCACTGATGGAGCAGCAGAACCATCACCTGCTGTGCCCCTGCCACCAGTCGACGTTCGACCTGTCCGACAACGGCAAGGTGGTCTTCGGGCCGGCCGGTCGGCACCTGCCGCAGTTGCCGATCACCGTGGACTCCGAGGGTTACCTGATCGCGCAGAGCGACTTCACCGAGCCTGTCGGGCCGAGCTTCTGGGAACGGGGCTAAGACATGAGCGAGAAGCAGGCCGCAAAGGTCAACAAGCCCTCCAAGGCGGGGGCCGCTGCAGGCTGGGTCGACGATCGCGTCGGCCTGGCCACCATGTCCAAGAAGCAGATCCGCAAGGTCTTCCCCGAGCACTGGTCGTTCATGCTCGGTGAGATCGCCTTGTGGAGCTTCGTCGTGCTGCTGCTGACCGGTGTCTTCTTGACGCTGTGGTTCAAGCCCAGCATGAGTGAGATCATCTACGACGGCTCGTACGCTCAACTCCGCGGCTTGCACATGTCCGAGGCGTACGCCTCCACGCTGGACATCTCCTTCGATGTGCGCGGTGGTCTGCTGATGCGGCAGATGCACCACTGGGCGGCCATGCTGTTCGTGGGCGCGATGTTCGTGCACATGATGCGGGTGTTCTTCACCGGCGCGTTCCGCAAGCCGCGCGAGCTCAACTGGATGATCGGCGGCACGCTGTTGCTGCTCGGCATCTTGGAGGGCTTCACAGGTTACTCGCTGCCTGACGACCTGTTGTCGGGCACGGGTTTGCGGATCGCTGACGGTCTGGTCAAGGCGACCCCGATCGTCGGCAGCTACATGTCGTTCTTCCTCTTCGGCGGGGAGTTCCCCGGAGATGCGATCATCCCGCGCCTGTACGCGATCCATATCCTGCTGATTCCGGGATTGATCCTGGCGTTGATCGGGGCCCACATGGTCCTGCTCGTCTATCAGAAGCACACTCAGTGGCCTGGTCCTGGTCGCACCAACGACAACGTGGTCGGCTACCCGATGGTGCCGGTCTACGCTGCCAAGGCCGGCGGCTTCTTCTTCATCGTCTTCGGTGTCACCGCCCTGATGGGTGGCTTGATGTCGATCAACCCGGTGTGGCGCTACGGTCCGTACAACCCGGCTGAGGTGACAGCGGGCTCCCAGCCCGACTGGTACATGGGTGTCGCCGAAGGCCTGATGCGCATCATGCCCGGCTGGGAGACTCATATCTGGGGTATCACGATCCCGTGGAACGTGATCATTCCCGGTCAGATCCTGCCGCTGATAATGTTCGGCATCGTGCTCTTCTACCCGTTCATCGAGCAGTGGATCACCGGCGACAAACGGGAGCACCACCTGCTTCAGCGGCCGCGCAACGCACCGAACCGCACGGCGTTCCTGGTGGCGATGATGACGCTCTACGGTCTGCTGTGGGCAGCCGGCGGCAACGACATCCTCGGCACGATGTTCCACGTCAGCATCAACAACATCACCTACTTCATGCGAGCGGCGATCTTCATCTTCCCGCCGATCGCCTTCATCGTCACGAAGCGGTGGTGTCTGTCGCTGCAACGCCAGGACCGGGAGAAACTCCTGCACGGGTACGAGACCGGCATCATCGTGCGCTCCNCCGATGGCGCCTACGCCGAGAAGCACTTGCCGATCTCGGAGTCCGAGACCTATACGCTCACCGCTCGTGAGCGTGACGAGGTCCTGGAGCCACCCGCCGAGGTCGACGAGAACGGGGTTGCTCGCCGCGGCATCCGGATGCAGAAGCTCCGCGCCAAGATGAGCAAGTCCTGGTTCGGCTACAACGTGCAAAAGCCCACCCGCGAGGAGCTCGAGGAAGCTCGCGCTCACGCCGAGCACGAACTGCACGAGCTCGAGGGCGGGTCCTCTCACGAGGACGCCTCAACGCACTGACCTAGCAACACGTAAAGCGGCCCCCGACATCAGTCCGGGGGCCGCTTTACGCTTCTATCGCTCGGCGAATGAGAAAGATCAGCCGGCAGTAGCCGAGCTGCGCTAGTTATCCATCTCTTGTTTGACGATGGCGCCGTTGGAGAGGCATCGATATAGAACTCGGTGATGCCTCCCGCTCGCACCTCGATCTCCCAGACCACGACGCCGCGCTCGCGGCCGAGGTCGAGTTCACGCACCTCGCCGTTGGGTAGAGCACCGAGCGCCACATCGATCGCCTCCACCGCAGTGAAACTCGGCGCCGCTGATCGAGCCACCCGAGGTAGCGGCTCGTTGCGCTGCCGCTGGATCGCTCCGTCTGTGGCATCGACATAGACCTCGGTGCCGGCGCCATCGGTGGTGCGGACCAGAACCGACCAGACGTTGCCGCGCTCATGGTCTACCGATATGACCGCGCCGGGCACGGCCACCAGGGCGCCCTGAGCGGCACGCGCCGCCGGATCGGCGTGCGTCACCCCGGTCGCAGGTGGCTCTGTCTCGGTCGGGGTCTCAGCCGGGGTCTCCGTTGGCTGCTCAGAGGTGGGCGTCTCAGAAGGGTCCGCGGTGGAGTCGGTCGGCGCCGTGGGGGAAGCGGAACCATCGGCGGGCTCGTCAGAACCACAGGCCGCGGTCAACAGGAGTGCCGAGACACCGGCCACAGCGAGAAGCCGGCGGGGAAGCATGAGGAATGTCATGGGTCGACGCTACTCGATAGTGAACAAACAACCCAGTCCACTGGCAACTCTGCCCGAGACTGACCGATTCGGGCCTGCTCCCGGCCGAGTTGCCAGAGCTCCGGGTTTTCTACCCCTGCGCCGCCAGCTGCCCGCACGCCGCGTCGATCTCCCGGCCCCTAGTGTCCCGCACAGTGGTGGGGATGCCCTTGGCGATCAGGCGGCGTACGAACTCGCGCTCGTCCTGGGGACGCGAGGCCGTCCATTTGGAGTTCTCAATCGGGTTCAGCGGAATCAGGTTGACGTGTACCCAGCCCCAGTCCCCGTACGACGACAGCACATCCCCGAGCAGGTCGGCTCGCCAGGCTTGGTCGTTGACGTCCTTGATCAATGCGTACTCGATGGAGACCCGGCGCTTGGTCGTCCGGGCGTACTCCCAAGCAGCTTCGACGGCTTCGTGTACCTTCCAGCGGTTGTTGATCGGGACCAGATCATCGCGCAGCTCGTCGTCGGGGGCGTGCAGCGACAACGCGAGCGTTACCGGGATCCCCTCGGTCGCCAGCTGTTTGATGCGCGGTACGAGTCCCACGGTCGAGACCGTGATACCACGGGCCGACATGCCCAAGCCGTCGGGTTGAGGATCGGTAAGCCTGCGCACGGCGCCGATCACCGCGTTGTAATTGGCCAGTGGCTCACCCATTCCCATGAACACCACGTTGGACACCCTGCCCGGCCCACCGGCGACCTCACCGCGGTGAAGTGCCCGAGCGCCGGCCAACACCTGCTCGACGATCTCAGCGGTGGACATGTTGCGTTGCAAGCCGCCTTGGCCGGTTGCGCAGAACGGGCAGGCCATCCCGCAGCCGGCCTGGCTGGAGACGCACATCGTGACCCGCTCGGGATAGCGCATCAGCACCGACTCCACCAGCGCCCCGTCGAAGAGCTTCCACAAGGTCTTGACGGTCTGGCCGTCATCGGTCTGCATGGCGCGCAGCGGGGTCATGAGCTCGGGCAGCAGGCCGGCCACCAGCCGGTCGCGCTCAGCCGACGGCAGGTCGGTCATCTCGGATGGGTCGTCGACCAGGCGAGCGAAGTAGTGGTTCGACAACTGTTTGGCCCGAAAGCCCGGTAGCCCCAACTCCGTCAGCAGCTCTTTGCGGCCGGCAGCGTCGAGGTCGGCCAAGTGCCGCGGTGGCCTACGACGGCCGCGTGGCTCGTCGAAAACCAGTGGAAGATTTTTGCTCCACTCATGTAAACACCAGATAGTGCAGCAGCAGCCAGATCGGCGCGACGGTCGCGAGCAGTGAGTCGAGTCGATCCATCAGGCCACCGTGACCCGGGATGATCTGTGACATGTCCTTGACTCCCAGGTCACGTTTGACCACGGACTCACACAGGTCCCCCAGCGTCGCCATCACAACGGCGATGAGGCCCAGGCAGATTCCCACCCACCAGTCCGCATCGAGCAGGTAGACGACCAACGCCCAGCCGGCCAGCACGCAGAACAGCGCCGAGCCGGCAAAACCCTCCCAGGACTTCTTCGGGGAGATCACCGGGGCCATCTTGTGCTTGCCGAACAGCACTCCCGCTACGTACCCACCGATGTCGGAGGCGATGGTGACACCGATGAACGCGACGATCGCCTGTACCCCTGGGTTGTTCAAACCCCCACCTGTCCTGCCGCCTTCGGCGAGCAGCAATGCGACGAAGGAGCCCAGGAACGGAATATAGATCAGGGTGAAAATCGACGCGGAGGCATTGCGGACGTACCCGTCGACTCCCCTGCGCAACAGCCACAACATGGTGACCAGGGCGGTAACCGCGGTCGCGGTGACCAGCGCGGGCGCACCCCAGAAGTAGGCGACTACGACCATCACGATGCCGCCGAGCGTCACCGGCTCGCGCGCGATCTCGATGTCCTTGTGGGACAGGCCCCGGCCGAGCTCCCACACCGCGACAACGACGGCGAGCGCAACGATCCCCACGAACGCGATCTTGGCGAACAGCAAGGACAGCAGCACGGCGCCGATCAGGACGACCGCGGAACCGATAGCAGCAGGTAGGTTCCGACCGGCGCGAGACTGGGCCGGCGCCGGATGCGGGGCAGAGTCCACCGGGGGCTCGGGGTGCTCATGTACTCGAAAGGGAGGTGTGGAGGTGTCTGTCAGACCTCCATCAACTCCGCTTCCTTGTGTTTGAGCAGTTCATCGATCGTGTCGACATGCTTTTTGGTGATGCCGTCCAGGCGCTTCTCCGCGCCGGTGACATCGTCCTTGCCGACCTCGCCGTCCTTCTCGAGTTTGTCCAGGCCCTGCTTGGCGTGCCGACGCACATTGCGCACCGAGACGCGACCCTCCTCGGCTTTGCTCTTGGCGAGCTTGATGTACTCCTTGCGGCGCTCTTCGGTGAGCTCGGGAAGCACGACACGGATGGTCTTGCCGTCATCGGTCGGGTTGACGCCGAGGTCGGACTCGCGGATGGCCTTCTCGATTGCGCCCATCGCCGACTGGTCATAGGGCGCGATGATGATGACGCGCGCCTCAGGCACCGTGAACGACGCGAGCTGCTGCAGCGGGGTCGGAGTGCCGTAGTAGTCAGCAGTCAGCTTGGAGAACATCTGCGGATGCGCGCGCCCGGTGCGGATCGCCGCGAACTCCTCGCGGGTCACCTCGACGCACTTGCCCATCTTCTGCTCAGCGTCGTTCAAGG
This sequence comes from Nocardioidaceae bacterium, assembly GCA_013693815.1. Classification (GTDB taxonomy): domain Bacteria; phylum Actinomycetota; class Actinomycetes; order Propionibacteriales; family Nocardioidaceae; genus SSC3. The sequence continues at coordinate 1,698,012 of CP059259.1, read as the reverse complement.
TCTCGTTGATCACCGGAACTGCTCCTTCGCCATGCCCACCAGCGGTGGGCGAACTTCACGTATCCGCGTCCCGCGTGACCGTCGTACCGATCTTCTCACCTGTCACTACCCGGGCAATGTTGCCGGCAACCGAGAGGTTGAAGACGATCATGTCGATGTCGTTGTCGCGGCACATGCTCACCGAGGTGGCATCGGCGACCTTGAGGTCGCGGGCCAAGAACTCGTCATAGGTGAGCACATCGAACTTCGTGGCATCGGGGAACTTGTGCGGATCGGAGTCGTAGACCCCGTCGACACCTTGCTTACCCATCAAGATGACATCGGCGCCGACCTCCAAGGCGCGTTGGGCGGCCACAGTGTCGGTGGAGAAGTACGGCATACCGGCGCCAGCGCCGAAGATCACCACGCGCCCCTTCTCCAGGTGCCGGATCGCCCGGCGCGGGATGTAGGGTTCGGCGACCTGGCCCATCGTGATGGCGGTCTGGACGCGAGTCTCTACTTCCTTCTTCTCCAGGAAGTCCTGCAGTGCCAGGCAGTTCATCACGGTGCCGAGCATGCCCATGTAGTCGGCGCGAGAGCGGTCCATGCCGCGCTGATGCAGCTCGGCGCCTCGGAAGAAGTTGCCACCGCCGACCACCACCGCGACCTGGACACCGGAGCGCACCACATCGGCGATCTCAGCCGCGATCGCGTTGACGACATCGGGGTCGACTCCGATCCCTCCGCCACCGAAGACCTCACCGGAGAGTTTGAGAAGGACCCGGTTGTACGCCATCACCGATGCATCTCACTTTCTCCCGGCTCCGCGGGATCTCCAAAGCAGAAGGCCGGTCCCGCATTGCTGTTGCGCTGCATGGACCGGCCTCCTTCTGTTCTGCGTCTGGATGAACCTTACTGTCGTACGCCCTGGTTCGGGGACGTGGTCAGGCTCCGACTTCGAGGCGCGCGAACCGCTTCACCTGGGTACCGGCGGCATCGAGCACCTGCTGAACGGTCTTCTTGGCCTCGAACACCGACTCCTGCTCCAGCAACACGACATCTTTGAAGAAAGCGTTGACTCGGCCCTCGACGATCTTGGGCAGAGCAGCCTCGGGCTTGCCCTCCTCGCGGGACTTCTCCTCGGCCAGACGACGCTCCCGCTCGACGATGTCGGTGGGGACCTCCTCACGAGTCAGGTACTGCGCCTTCATAGCCGCGGCCTGCTGGGCCACGGCCCGAGCCGCCTCGGCGTCACCTTCGTACTCCACCAGGACGCCGATAGCCGGCGGCAGGTCGGCAGCACGCCGGTGCAGGTAGACCGTGGTCGCTCCGTCGAACGCGGCGACGGCGCCGAGCTCGATCTTCTCGCCGATCTTGACCGCGAGTCCTTCGACGACCTCACCAACGGTGCTGCCGTCCAACCGAAGGGCCTTGAGCGCATCGAGGTCGGCCGGCTTCGCCGCGTCAGCAGCTTCCGCGATCTGCTGGGCAGCGGCGATGAAGTCCTCGTTCTTGGCCACGAAGTCGGTCTCACTGTTGATCTGGACCAGTGCCCCGCCGGAAGAGGCGACGAGTCCGGCGGTCGCCTCACGCTCTCCGGCGCGCTTCTCGGCCTTGGCGACGCCCTTGACCCGCAGGATCTCGACAGCCTTCTCGAAGTCGCCGTCAGCCTCCTCCAGCGCCTTCTTGGCGTCCATCATGCCCGCGGCGGTGACGTCGCGGAGCTTCTTCACATCGGCAGCAGAAATTGCCATGGTGTTCCTCTGTGGTGTCTGGGTATAAGTCGGGGTACGTCAGGCGGAGGCGTCGGTTGCCTCGTCGGCCGATGCAGCCTCGGCAGCAGGCGCCTCAGCGGCCGGCTCCTCGGCAGCAGGCTCTTCGGCAACTGGCGCGTCGGCGGCCTCAGCAGGCGCTGCGGGGGCAGCGTCGTTGCTGGTCTCCAGCAGCTCGCGCTCCCACTCGGCCATCGGCTCTTCGCTACCGAGTTCCTGGCCGGTAGCGGCCTGCTCGGTCTTGACACCGGAGCGAGCCATCAGGCCCTCGGCGACAGCGTCGGCAACCACCCGGGTGAGCAGCCCGACGGCGCGGATGGCGTCGTCGTTGCCCGGGATCGGGAAGTCGACCTCGTCGGGGTCGCAGTTGGTGTCGAGGATGCCGATGATCGGGATGCGTAGTTTGCGTGCCTCCTCGACCGCCAGGTGCTCTTTCTTGGTGTCGACCACCCACACCGCGCTGGGNGTGCGGGTCATCTCGCGGATGCCGCCCAGGGTCTTGTCGAGCTTGTCCCGCTCGCGCTTCATACCGAGCAGTTCCTTCTTGGTGCGACCGGATCCGGCGACGTCGTCGAAGTTGACCTCGTCGAGCTCCTTGAGGCGGTTGATCCGCAGGTGCACGGTCTGGAAGTTGGTGAGCATGCCACCCAGCCAGCGCTGGTTGACGTACGGCATCCCGACTCGGGTCGCCTGCTCGGCGATGGCCTCCTGGGCCTGCTTCTTGGTGCCGACGAACATCACGGTGCCGCCCTTGGAGACGGTGTCCTTGATGAACGCGTAGGCGCGGTCGATGTAGGCCAGCGACTGCTGCAGGTCGATGATGTAGATCCCGTTGCGCTCGGTCATGATGAAGCGCTTCATCTTCGGGTTCCACCGGCGGGTCTGGTGCCCGAAGTGGACGCCGCTCTCCAGGAGCTGGCGCATAGTGACGACGGCCATTGCCTTCGACTCTTTCTGTTGCGACCTTGCTCGAGCACGGGCAATCGCCCGGACCCGACTCGGGGCCTATCCGGTTGTCGCGGACCACGGGGTCGTGGCCCACCCTGGCGCTCGGCAAGTGACTCACCGGGTCAGACCCGGACCGGAGCCGCTGCCCACCATCGCTTCTGAAGTGCTTGAAGCTGGTGGTTGACGAACGCGCGAAGTACAACCCGCACGCGGATTGCCGTCAAACAGTCTATGGCACGGCCGTGGCCTGCGGGAAATCGCATCCACAGCCGGGCTTGTGCACAGCCGTATGCCTCCCCGACTCGCCATTGATCCGGACTGGGCAACGCTGGGGCATGGCCTCACTCTCCCGGACTGCTATCTCAACCACGCTCGCGCTCATCCTCGCTCCCCTCATGGTGTTTGCAGCTGCACTCCCGGCCTCCGCGAGCCAGGGAGTGTGGCCGGTCGGTCCTGATCACAGGGTCGTTCAGGGTTCTCTCCTCCCGAGCATCGCTGGGGCTCAGGTCATCGCGGTGTCGATCTGGCCGGGCGACCGGGTCAGGCCGTGCTGGCTGCTCTGGCCGGCACAGTGACTTTCGTCGGGAAGATAGCCGGCAAACCTGTCGTGGTGGTCTCCCACGGGAGTCGCCGTACTACCTATGAGCCGGTGCTGGCTGTCGTGACCAAGGGACGAATGGTTGATCGCGGGCAGCAGATCGGCACGCTGACCACATTCCAAGGCCATTGCCTACCCCGGGTCTGCCTGCATTGGGGTCTGATCGAGGGAGAGCAGACCTACCTCGACCCGATGACCTTGCTGGGGTGCGGCCGACGCCCGGTGCGGCTGCTCCCCGTCAACGGTCTGTACAGCCCGGCCGGTTCGGCTCACTGGCCGACCGCCTGCGGCGAACGCCGCCGACCCGTCGGCTGGATGGTTGCCGACCCCGTCAACAGCTCAGGTAGCTGAAGTGGTGTCGATCGGGGCAGCGTTGTTGATCAAGCTCGTGGGTGGGCTTGTCGGTAGGCCTGCCTGAGTCGATCGGTGGTGATGTGGGTGTAGATCTGGGTAGTTGCCAAAGAGGTGTGGCCCAGGATCTCCTGCACCGCGCGCAGGTCGGCGCCGCCCTCGAGCAGGTGGGTCGCGGCCGTGTGCCGCAACCCGTGCGGCCCGAGGTCGGGTGCCCCGGGCACCTCCGCCAGGCGCGCATGCACCAAGGTGCGGACCGCCCGGGGATCGATTCGCCGACCACGAACCCCGAGGAACAGCGCAGGACCGGAGCCTTCGACTGCGATCTCAGGTCGACGGTCGAGCCCNGCGTCCACTGCGCGCTCAGCGGGGAGACCGAACGGGACCACGCGTTCCTTACGGCCTTTACCGAACACACGCACGACCCGCCGCTCCCGATCCAGGTCGTCGACATCGATGCCGCACAGCTCCCCGACGCGCACCCCGGTCGCGTACAGCAGCTCGAGGATCGCCAGGTCACGGGCGCCAATCGCGCTACCGTCCGCCGCCTTCTCCATAGCCGCGTCGATCAGCTGGGCCGCCTCGTCCTGCCGTAGCGCTGAAGGCAGCGTGCGGTAGGCCTTGGGAGAGCTCAGCAAGGCTCCTTGGTCGGTAGCGCAGCGCCCGGTGCGGTGTGCCCAGGCGGTGAACACTCGGGCGGCGGTGGCTCGGCGAGCAATCGTGGTACGCGCCCGGCCGCGGGTCTGTTGATTCGCAAGCCAACTGCGCATAGCGCGTAAGTCGATCTCATCCAACGATGAGCGCCCTAGTCGCGCGACGTGCAGCAGGAGTGACTCGATATCTCCACGATAGGCACGGACGCTGTGGTCGGTCAGGTTGCGCTCCAACACCAGATGGCGCTCGAAATCCGCAAGCGTGACAGCGAATGCCTCTGGCAGCGACTCAGGATCAGCGGTAGCGGTCCCGTCGGTCGCGGATTCGCTGGTCACCGATCCAGGCTAGACAATATTCACCGGCGATCGTGGGAGGCGAGGCGCTGAGGACTGAACCGCCACAGGCCCGCGCGTTCCTCGGCCAGACCCCGGCGCGCCAGTGAACGCAAGGCCCTGCGTGCCTCAGCTTCGACGAGGTTGACTTGACTCGCGAGGTGACCCGGCGTCACATGCCGCGACACCGGCAGCGCATCGAGCATCCGCAACTCGGATTCGGTCAGGCCATCGGCCGGGCGCTCCGGGGCTCGCGGATGGGACAGCGCCGAGGGACCCGCGGGTGAGACAAGCTCACGTACCTGCGCTGCATCGATGACGAGCATCGCCCGACCGCCGCGAATCAGCTCGTGCACTCCCCAGATGCCGCACTGGTCACCGGACCCGGCACCCCCATCAGCACGCGATTGAGCCGAGTGGCCCAGTTCGCCGTGGACAAGGCTCCGCTGCGCAGTGCGGCCTCGACCACGACCGTGCCGGCGCCGAGTGCGGCGATCATTCGATTACGAGTCAAGAACTTGACGCGAGTCGGATGGCTGCCGGGGAGCTGCTCGGAGATCACCGCCCCCTCGGCGCAGATCCGCTCCAACAGTTGCGTATGCGCCACTGGATAAGGGCGATCCACGCCACAGGCCAGTACCGCCAGTGTCGGGCCACGGGCAGCTAACGCTCCGTTGTGCGCTGCTTGGTCGATCCCGAAGGCGGCGCCGGAGACAACCGTGGTTCCGGTACTCGCCAACCCGTAGCCGATCTGACCAGCCAGACCCGCTCCGTAGGTGGTGGCCGAGCGGGAACCCACCACGGCCACTGCGTTGACCGTCAGTGTCTCCAGCCTTCCATTGCCACGAACCCAGATACCCAACGGTGGCCCACCGTGCCTTCCGGCATCCTCGGCATGGGCGAGACCATCGAATCCGGTGGGCCATTCGGCATCCCCGGGGATCACGAACCGGAGACCTCTCCGCTGCGCTGATTCGAGAACTCGTTCCGGTTGAGCGCCGCGCAGCTTCACCGCGATCGGCGAGACCTCCTCGGCCAGAGTCCGCTCTTCTCGCAACCGGGTGAGCAACTCATTCGCTCCGAGTTCGGCCACCAACCGGGCCAGCCGGGCATTGCCCAACTCCCCGCGTGGGCCAACGCGATCCGAGCTAGCCGTTCGTCATCAACGGGTGCGGTCACGAGACGACTCTTTGCTGGACGCGGCGCAGCTCCAACGGCTCACCGGTGCGGAGTTGGTAGGCGACTTCGACCTCGGCTCGCCCTGGTTTCTCCAGACCGTCCAGATCAGCGATGGTCATCGCGACTCGATGCACCCGGGTACTGCCCCGGAAAGTGAGCCGGCCACGGGCCAGCAGTTCCTCCAGCAATGCCATGCCCTCGACGTCGAGGGGCAGACCNTCCCGTAGTCGCGGGCCGGGAACGTCGGTGTTGAGCCGCCAGCCTGTATCGGCGTAGCGAGCGGCCTGTCGCATCCGTGCCTGGACAACCCGGGCGCGAACCGCTGCGCTGGGCTCGGGGATCGCGCAGGGGTCGAGGAGCTCATGCGGCCGCACTGGCTCGATCTGACGCAGGATGTCGATGCGGTCGTTGATCGGCCCCGACAGCCTGCTGCGATAGCGCCGGCGTTGCGATTCGGTGCATACGCACCGGTGGTCGCGAGTGTCGGCGCGGTATTCGCCGCACGGGCACGGGTTGTAAGCCAGGACATACATCGCGCGCGCCGGATAGGTCGCGGTCTCCTCGCCCCTTGCGAGCGTGACCTCCCCGCTCTCCAGGGGCTCGCGCAGTGCCTCGATGATGTCGGAGGCGAAAAGTGGAAACTCGTCGAGGAACAAACAGCCGTGCAGAGCTTGGCTGATCTCACCGGGCCGAGTCCGACCGGCGCCGCCACCAATGACGCTGGCTCGGGTCGCGGGNTGGTGCGGTGCCCGGAATGGTGGCCGACGAGCGATTGGCGCGCCTGGCACCAGGTTGTCGGCCAGTGAGTGGATCGAGCTCAACTCCAAGGCTTCCGCGAGGGTGAGGTCGGGTAGTAATCCCGGCACGCGTTCAGCGAGCGTGGTCTTCCCCGCTCCTTTGGGACCACACAGCGCCAGATGGTGACCACCCGCCGCCGCTACTTCGAGCGCATATCGCGTATCGGCCATCCCTCGCACATCTGCCAGATCGAGCTCGGCGGTGCGGCCCTCACCGCGCCAGGTCAGCCCAGCGACCGATCCCATCGACGGAACCGGGCGTGCATCCGGGAGCGGCTCATCGTTGAACCAGGCGACTACTTGGGCCAGTGACCGCAGCCCGATCACCTCGATGTCCTCGACCAGCTCGGCCTCGGCGACCTGGACGTCGGGCACGATCGCTCGATGCAGGCCGGCTGCGGCCGCGGCGAGCACCATGGGTAGGACCCCTGGAACGGCCCGCAGTGCGCCGTCGAGCATCAGCTCGCCCAGCAGGGCCGTCCCAGCCAGTTGCTCTTTGTCGAACTTGCCTTGAGCCGCCAGTATCGCTGCGGCGATCGCAAGGTCGTAGTGCGGCCCGCTCTTCCTCAGGTTGGCCGGGGACAACAAGATCGTGACCCGCTTGGTCGAGGGCCACTCGTACCCGGCGTTGCTGACTGCTGCTCGGCACCGGTCCAGCGCTTCTCGAATGGAGAGGTCGGCTCGACCGAGCATCGAGGTATTGACCGCGCCGATCGACAGGTCGGCCTGCACATCGACGATGTGTCCTCGCACTCCTTGGAGGGCGAGGCAATGGCTGGTCGCATGACTCACCCGACACCTCGGACATGGTCGATCCGGGTGATGGCGCCATGGCTGAGCAGCACTCCGACGAGGTCGATGCGCAGCTCACGCGCACCGATGCCGTGCTGGCCTCGCCAGGTCTCGATCAAGATCTTGATCCGCTCGAGCTTGGCCGGAGTCACCGCCTCCAGCGGCGCGCCTTTGGACAGACCGGCTCTGGTCTTGACCTCGCACGCCACCAGCACGCGCCCGTCGCGCAACACCAGGTCGAGCTCACCGTGAGAGCAGCGCCAGTTGCGCTCCAACACGAGCATTCCCGCCTCACGGGTGAGATAGCTCGCTGCGATGGCCTCCCCGTATGCGCCGAGTCGGTTGCGCCGCAAGGTGTCGGTGAGGCCGAGCGGACGCTCGGGGAGTTTGCCGGGAGAGATTCCATGCACCCGAGGGTGCTGGATCACGGGGCTCGCAGAAGCGAGATCCTGCGGGCCTTGTGGGCAACCCAGATTGTGGAGCCGAATCTACGAATGCTCAGGTCTTGGGGAGCTCGATATCGGAGGGCGTGAGCTCCTCGACGTTGACGTCTTTGAAGGTCAAGACCTTGACATTCTTGGCGAACCGCGCCGGACGGTACATGTCCCATACCCAGGCGTCGGTCATCGAGACCTCGAAGAACACATCGCCCGCCTCGGTGCGTGCTTTCACATCGACCTGATTGCAGAGATAGAAGCGGCGATCGGTTTCGACGACGTACTTGAAGATCCCGACCACGTCGCGATACTCGCGATACAGGTGCAGCTCCATCTCGGCTTCGTACTTCTCGAGATCTTCAGCGCTCACCTCGACACCTCCATCGCATCCAGCAGCCCATTCGACATTGGGGGTGCCCGTCATCGGCAGCAGGCTCCTCCATCTCCGACATTGTCGCCGCAGCCGCATGCCGAGGCTGCCCCGACACGTCGATCGCCGAGGATTCGACACCGATCCCTGGCAGGCTCCAGGACACCCGGTGGTACGGCGTCGGCCCCCACCGTTGCAGCGCCTCGACGTGGTCGGGTGAGGCGTACCCNTTGTTGTGGCTCCACCCGTACTCCGGATGAGAGTCGGCGAGTTCCACCATGATCGCGTCGCGAGCGGTCTTGGCCAAGATGCTGGCCGCCGCGACCGCGGCACACTTCAGGTCCGCTTTGATCGCGGTAACGACCGGTGGCAGAGCCTCCGGTGATCCGGGAACCTCGGCGAACAGCGCCAGTTGCTCCGGTGGGGTCAGGTAGTCGTGGTTGCCGTCCAGGAGCACCAGATCCGGCGCGACACCGAGACCGCCGAGCGCTCGGTGGCCGGCCAAACGCAGTGCGGCGATGACGCCGTATTCGTCGATCTCGGCGTGTGAGGCGTGCCCGACGCTGTGCGCGGTTGCCCATCGTCGCACTTTGGGCACCAGCCGGGTACGCGCCTGATGGGTGAGCAGCTTGGAGTCGCGCACACCTTGGGGCGCGGTCTTGGTAGTGATGGTGATCACGACCATGCCGACCGTGACCGGACCGCACAATGCGCCGCGGCCGACTTCGTCGGCGCACGCGAGATGAGTGATGCCGTCGCGCAGCAAGCTGCGCTCGTACCTCAGCGTCGGCTTCCTCGCACCTGCCATCCCAGGCCTACTTCGTCCTGGCGCCAGTTGCGTCGTCGATCCTGTCGAAGGTGTCGGGCCGGTGCAGCAAGGTCGCGTGGCCGAGCGGCCAGACGACCGTGAATACCTTGCCGACCACGGTCGACTCAGGCACGAAGCCGCCTCCCGGATCGCCCTCGTGGTAACGACTGTCAGCCGAGTGGGCGCGGTTGTCCCCNATCACCCACAAGAATCCGTCGGGCACCACCCGGTCGAACTTCTTCTCCGAGGGTTTGACTCCAGGTGCCAGGTAATCGGCTTCGTCCAGTGGGATGTCATTGACGGTGATGCGCCCTTGCTTGTCGCAGCACACCACATGGTCCCCACCGATCCCGATCACCCGCTTCACCAGGTGTCCTCCGGTCGGATAGAGACCGACCTTCTCCATCACCTTGGTCACGACGTTGGAGGGCGCCCGTGACTGGCTCTCGTCCAGCCAGCCACCGGGGTCTTTGAATACGACCACGTCACCGCGGGAAGGCCCGCCACGCCAATAAGACAGCTTTTCCACCAGAACTCGGTCATCTTTCATCAGGGTCTCTTGCATAGACCCCGAGGGGATGTAGAAAGCCTGCGCGACGAAGGCCTTTATGACGATCGCGAGCCCGAGCGCCAGTACGAGTAGCAAGACCAACTCGACCAGGATCGGGAGCTGCTTCTTAGCGGGCTCAGCCGACTTTTGGGCCGACCTCGGAGACGGCTGCTCCTCCGCGTCGGCAGAGGGGGCGGAGGAGGACGTCACGAACCGACCCTAGCTCTCCCGCGGAAATCCCGACCGCCCTGACCCTGGGTCAGAAGTCGCGCTTTTCCTTGATCTTGGCGGCTTTACCACGAAGGTTGCGCAGGTAGTAGAGCTTTGCCCGGCGAACGTCACCGCGGGTGACGACCTCGATCTTGTCGATGACCGGGGTGTGCAGCGGGAAGGTGCGCTCGACACCGACTCCGAAGGAGACCTTGCGAACAGTGAAGGTACGACCGATGCCCGAGCCCTGAAGGCGGATGCAGGCGCCCTGGAACACCTGGACACGAGAGCGGCTACCCTCGATGACCTTGACGTGGACCTTGAGCGTGTCACCCGCACGGAACTCGGGGATGTCGTCGCGCTTGGCATCGGCGACGATGCTGTCGATGACGTTCGACATGGTNGTCTCCTCGAAGGCGCCACAGGTCACCCACGGATGGTGGTTGTCTCAGATCTCGGCGCTTGTGCGACGTCTCCCTGTGGCAGAGATGGCCAGCACCAGGGGTCAATGTTGCCACAAGGCGGCGCCAGCTCGAAATCGGAGGCCTCGGAGGCCTCGGAGGGAATGGGGAGGACATGGGAGGATGTGCCGGTGCCCGTGACGCCCGGCCCCGACTGGCCGACCCACGTCCAAGAGGTGCGGCCCTACCGGCAGCGCATCACCCGGNGAGCCCGAGCGGACCGCATCCTGCGTGAGGTGGAGGTCAATCTTCCGCCCTATATCGCCGAGCTGGACTATCCCGCACAACGCGAGCTCACCACGATGGTGACCTCCAGCGCGGGCGGGTTGGGTCACTTGGACCTGGTGCACGGTCGCACCTTGAAGGCTCTCAGCCACCTCCAGTTGCGTGCCGAGGCGATCGATTCCTCCAAGATCGAGGACATCGATGCGGACCTGGCGGACTACGGCCGAGCTCTCATCGGGGAGGGTGGCAGCGCCTCGGCTCGCTCGATGGCCGCCGCGACGTCGGCTCTGATCCAGATGATCGAGGCAGCCACCACCAGCCGGAGGATCACGCCCGAGGCTGTGCTGCAGGCCCACCGCGAACTCTTCCGCTACCAGCCAGAAGAGCAGGAGCGCGCCGGGCGTTTCCGCACCGTGCAGAACTGGATCGGAGGTAGCGACTACTCACCCCGCAACGCCTTGTGGGTCCCGCCTCCACCGGAGTTGGTGCCGGGTTATCTGGAGGACCTGTTCACCTTCGCGAACCGCGATGACCTACCCGCATTGACCCAGGCCGCCATCGCACACGCCCAGTTCGAGTCGATCCACCCGTTCATCGATGGCAATGGCCGGATCGGCCGGGCTTTGATCCATGCGATCCTGCGTCGTCGTCGAGCAGCTCGCCATCTCACCGTCCCGATCGCCTCGGCGCTGGTCGCGCATCGGGATCGTTACTTCGCCGCCCTGAATGCTTACCGAGTCGGCGCCGCGGCCCCGATCATCACGCTGCTGGCCCGTTCGACCACTTTGGCAACGATCGAATCCTGGCAAGCTGTCGATGCGATCACGCACGTCCACGAGGAATGGCGGGACCGAGTCGGCGCCAATCCCGGCAGCCCGCCGTACCGGCTGATGGAGTTGCTCACCGAAGAGCCGGTGATCAACTCCGGCCTGGTCCAGCAGCGGCTGCGGATCCCCGCAACACAAGCCAAGGCGGCGATCGCGATCCTGGTCGAGAGCCGGGTGCTGNGTCGGACTCCCCGGACTCGGCGGTCACCGGTCTGGTTGGCCGGTGACATCCTCACCGAGTTGGAGTCCTTGAGCAGCCGCATCCAGGAAGCGAGTCGCCGCCTTGGCAATTCCGCTGATCAGTCCAGGGCGTAGCCCTCACCGTGCAGGATCAGGTCGATACCGGCGATCTCCTCTTCTTCCTTGGCGCGGAAGCCGATCGTCTTGTCGATCAGCGTGCCGGCCACATAGGCCACGATGAACGCCCAGGCGATCACGATGACCGAGGATGCGACCTGCCAGAACAAGAAGGAGAACTCGCCACCTTGGAGCCAGCCCTCGCCACCGACGGTTGCGAACAGCCCGATGTAGGCACAGCCGATGAAACCGGCGACCAGGTGGATGCCCACCACGTCGAGGCTGTCGTCGTAGCCCAGCTTGAACTTCAGGTCGATCGCGAAAGCGCAGATCGCGCCGGCGACCAAGCCGAGGATGATCGCCCACACCGGCGACAGGTGAGCGCAGGCCGGGGTGATCGCGACCAAGCCGGCCACGACGCCCGAGGCAGCGCCGACCGCGGTGGATTTCCCGTCCTTGAACTTCTCCACGATGATCCAGCCGAGCATCGCCGCAGCCGGGGTAACCATCGTGTTGAGGAAGATCAGGCTGGTCTGGCCCTCGTCGGAGCCGTAGACACCTGTGTTGAAGCCGAACCAACCGAACCACAGGATCGCCGCGCCGATCAGCACCAGCGGGACGTTGTGCGGAGCGCTTTCCTCCTTGGAGAAACCGACCTTGCGCTTGCCGAGCACGAGTGCCAAGGCCAACGCGGCAGCTCCCGCCGCCTGGTGGACGATGGTGCCGCCGGCCCAGTCCAGCACGCCCTTGTTGAGGATCCAGCCCAGCGGACCGTTGTCGTCAAAGGCCCATACCCAGGCCTGNGCCGGGAAGTAGACCAGAGTCGCCCAGATGCCGGCGAACAGCATCCAGGGCCAGAACCGGGCCCGGTCGGCGATGGCACCGGAGATCAGCGCGACGGTGATGATCGCGAAGGTCGCACCGAATGCGACGCTGCCGAAGACGTTGGCGGCCTCACCGTCACCAACGCCGGTCATCAGTTCGGTCAGACCGAAGTCGGAGAACGGGTTGGCAACGAGCTGGTTGACATCGGAGATAAGGCCCATGTTGTAGCCGTAGAGCACCCACAGCACCGAGATCAGGCCAAGCGAGCCGAAGCTCAACATCATCATGGACACAACGGACTTGGACTTGACCAAACCGCCGTAGAAGAACGCCAAGCCTGGCGTCATGAACAACACCAAGGCGGCACACAGCAACTGCCATGCGAGATCGGTAGACATATATCCCTCTCCATCAAGGGTCGAAAACACTGCGCCAGGAGCCGCCCCATTGCCATCCCCTGCTTCCAAGATCCAAAGGGCGACCGGTTACGGGCAGCGGCTCGGCGTGTTTCGTGTCTGTAACGACTCCCCTCGTTGTGCAACATTTGGTCGCACGGGGGCAAAGTCAGCGAGGGCGAGTAAGCGTTACCAGCCCCGGGTCGGATTCCGAGGGACTACGCAAGCGAAAGCCGGCTTTCTTGTACATTCGCAGATTCCTCGGACTGCGAGCACCGGTCAGGAGCGCGTACGACGTCGCCTGCCCGGGAGCAACGGCCATGATGTGCTCCAACAGCGCCCGGCCCAACCCCTGGCCCTGGAGATCCGGGGCGACCATGAGCCGCCCGATCTTCCAGGTCGCGCCCTCGAGGCGCCCTCGCACGCCGGCCACCAAGCGACCNTTCGGGTTCCCGGTACGGACCACGTAGGTGCTCCAGTGACGCAGGCTGGCACGGACGTCGTCGAGGGACTCCAGCAGCGCCGGTATATCGAGCATGTCGTTGCTGAGCGCCTCCTGCACCCAACAAGCGCGTTGCAAGGTGAGGATCTCCCCAGCGTCAGCGGGCACTGCGGACACGATCTCGAGTTCGCCTCCCGAGCCGTTGGACCCGATGCCGAGCCTGGCCGGTCCTGCGAGGTCCGGTCGCCGCGCCACGGTGCGTCGAACGGCCTGATCATGGCGCCATGTTGCGATAGCTCCGTGATCCCCNGACAACAGCACAGCAGGCACTTCGTACCCGCGCCACGAGACGGGCTTGGTGTATACCGGGTACTCCAGCAAACCGGACTCCCCGTGGGACTCTTCGGCCAGTGACTCTGGATTCCCCATGAATCCCGGCAGTAGGCGCGCCACAGCCTCGATGATCACCAGCGCCGCGACCTCGCCGCCGTTGAGCACGTAGTCCCCGATCGAGATCTCCCGGACACGGGCGACCCCCGCATGATCGATCACGCGCTGGTCGATGCCTTCATAACGCCCGCACCCGATGAGCAGGTGTTGCTCGGCGGCGAGCTCGGTCGCAAGCGCCTGATCGAGTACCTCTCCACTGGGNGTCGGAATCACCACACAGGTCCGTGGGGCCGCCAGCTCGTCGAGCGCCTCCCCNCAGGGCTCGGGCTTCATGACCATGCCCGCACCACCCCCGTACGGTGTGTCGTCGACAGTGCGGTGCCGGTCGTGGGTCCAGTTCCTCAGATCGTGGACAGCGAGATCGAGTACGCCACTTCCTCGTGCCTTACCCGGCAACGACAATTCGAGGGGACGTAAGTAGTCAGGGAAGATCGTGACGACGTCGATGCGCATCGGCGCTAGTCCTCCTCCAGCGGTGTCAGCAATCCGGGGCGGTCGGCGATCTCGAGACGGCCGGCAGCCAGGTCCACGGCGGGCACGAGCGCGGTCACGAACGGCACGAGCACCTCACGATCCATGTTCTCGGTGGCCCCGCTGGTTGCGCTGCCGGTGCGGATGGCCAACAAGTCCTGGCCACTGGTGTGAATCACGTCGGTAACCTCACCAATCTCTCTGCCATCAGTGGTGTGGGCCGCAAGTCCGATCAACTGGTGGTCGTAGTACTCCTCGGGGTCATCGGGTGAGTCTGTCGGGTCGATCTGGGTGCTGAGGAGCAGTCCGCGAGCTTCCTCGGCAGCGGTGCGGTCCGGGATCTCCTCGAAACCGATGAGCAGCCGCTGTTGATGCCAACGCAGCGATGACACGGTCAGGGTGCGGGTGCCGGTCCCGTTAGGCCGGGTGGCCTCCAAACAGACGCCGAGCTGGAACCGGCGATCGGGCTCGTCGGTGCGCGGTTCGACCGACAGCTCACCCTTGATGCCGTGGGCCTTGCCAATCCGGCCCACCACGACCATCAGCGGTTCGTTACTCACCGGGCCACCTTCTCACTGGGCTACCTTCACAGCGCACTTCTCCGGCAACCTCCGGAAAGAAAACGGGTGGGCAGGACCATATTGATCCTGCCCACCCGTTTGTATATCTGGCGTTTGTATATCTGGTGATCAGCGGCGCCGGTCGACATCGACGAAATCGATCCGGGCTCCGCCCTTGCCACCGAGTGCTCCGACGACGGTGCGGATCGCGGTTGCGGTGCGACCGTTGCGGCCGATCACCTTGCCCAGGTCGTCGGGGTGCACCCGCACCTCGAGGATCGACCCNCGGCGCAGCTGCTTGTCGCGCACGGTGACGTCGTCGGGGTTACGCACGATGCCGCGTACCAGGTGCTCCAGCGCGTCGGCCAACATGCTGCTCAGGCCTCGCCCTCGGTTGCCGCAGCCTCGGTTGCAGCCTCCTCGACGGCGGTCTCCGCAGCTGCCGTCTCCTCGGCAACCACAGCTTCCTCGGCCACAGCAACCTGCTCTGCGGCTACTTCCGGGGCTACCTCAGCAGCGGCGGGCTCGTCAGCCTTCTCGGTCTTCTTGNGCAGCAGCCTTCTTGGTGACGGCCTCGGCCTTCGGCTCGCTGCCGACCTCCTTGAGAATCTCGTTGAAGATCTCCTGCTTGGTCTTGCCGACCTGCTTGACCTTGAGGGTGCCCTCAGCGCCCTCGATGCCCTTGAATTTCTGCCAGTCACCGGTGATCTTGAGGATCGCGGCGACGGCCTCGGTCGGCTGAGCGCCGACACCGAGCCAGTACTGCGCCCGCTCGGATTCGACCTCGATCAGCGAGGGCTCTTCCTTGGGGTGGTACTTGCCGATCTCCTCGATCACGCGGCCATCGCGCTTGGTGCGGGAGTCGGCGACAACGATGCGATAGTACGGCGCACGGATCTTGCCCATGCGCTTGAGACGAATCTTGACGGCCACGGGTGTGGTGTCTCCTTGGGAATATGGTGTGGATGAACCTTGCGGACCAGGTGGGGACCGGCCGGTCGGTTCGGTGGGCCTGGTTGCGCGGATGAGAGGGTCCGCACTGCCAGTACTCAGCCGATCATTCTGCCAGACGGGTCGGCCGGGTGAGAAATCGGTTGACTCAACCTCGCACCGGCTGCCCGCGCAGGACGATGCAACGCGGTTCGAACAACACGCTCAGATCCTGCAGCGGATTGCGATCGTAGACGACGAAATCGGCTGCGGTGCCCAGGCTCAGGCTTGGGTTCCAACCCAGCCACTCGCGGGCCCGCCACGAAGCTGCGCCCAGGGCGTACCCGACCGGGAGGCCGATCTCGGCCATCGCGACTATCTCCCCGACCAGGTTGCCGTGTCTGCTGATCCCACCGCCGTCAGAGCCCGCGTACATCGCGACACCGGCTTCGTAGGCCGTCATCAGAGTCTCGCGACGGCGCGCGAACAGGTCGGTCATCCGGCCCGAGTATGCCGGGAAGCGTTCTTTGCCGGCTGCCGCATATTCGGGGAACTTCTCGGTTTGCATCACCGTCGGAACCAAAGCGATGCCGCGCTCAGCCATCACCGCGGCGAGTTCGGGGTTCAGCCCGGTGCCATGCTCGATGCAGTCAATCCCGGCCTCGATCAGTCCGGGTAGTACCTCAGGCCCGAAACAATGCGCGGTCACCTTGGCCCCGTTGGCATGGGCTGCCTCGATAGCAGCCGCAAACGAGTCCGCCGGAAAGCTCGGTGTGAGGTCACCCTCCTCACGGGAAATCAANTCTCCGACGAGTTTGACCCACCCGTCCCCACGTCGCGCCTCACGAGTGACCGCGTCGACCAGGTCCGCCGGCTCCACTTCGTCGGCATAGTTGCGGATATAGCGCCGGGATCTCGCGATATGCCGTCCGGCGCGGATAAGCCGAGGAAGGTCGTCGCGATCGTGCACCCAACGGGTGTCCAGGGCCGAGCCACAGTCCCGGATGAGCAGTGCGCCCCCGTCGCGATCCGCGATGATGTCGGCCTCTGCGGTGGCAACGTCGGTAGCGTCGTCCTCGTCCAATCCGATATGGCAGTGAGCATCCACCAAGCCGGGCACGATGTAGCCCTCGGCGACGAGTTCGGCCCCGGCCACCGGCTCGACCAGGACGCCATCGCTGACGTACAGGTCGCGCGGCTCACCCTCGGGGAGCACCACTCCTCGGAAACGCAGCGTCATCGGTGCCTGCTCACTTCAAGAACTTGTCGAAGCCCGGTGGCAATTGCAGATCCTCGGGGTTGAAGCTCTCGGCCGACTCGGGGTTGCCGAACGGGTTGGCCGCGACCGGCTTGGGCTCGTTCGCCCGGGCAGCCTCGGCCGCACGCTTGGCGGGGTTGCCGGACCTGCGCTTTCCCTTGCTCTGCTTGGCCTGGGGTGCCTGCCTGGCCCGAGCCCGCTTGCCGAATGCCCCGCCGGGTGCCCCGGGCATTCCGCCACCACCCTTGGCCATCGACTCCATCATGTTGCGAGCCTGGAAGAACCTGTCGACCAGCTGGTTCACGTCACCGACCGTGACGCCCGAGCCCTTGGCTATCCGGGACCGCCGGGATCCGTCGATGATCTTGGGGTTCTCCCGCTCCGCGGGGGTCATCGAGTAGATGATCGCCTGGACCCGGTCGATCTCCCGCTCGTCGAAGTCGGCGAGCTGGTCACGGAACTGGCTCATCCCAGGCAGCATGCCCATGATCTTGGTCAGCGACCCCATCTTGCGGATCGCCTGCATCTGCTCCAGGAAGTCGGTGAGCGTAAACTCGCCACCTTGGCCGGTGAGCTTGGCTGCCGCCTTGGCGGCCTGGTCGGCGTCGAATGCCTTCTCCGCCTGCTCGATCAGGGTGAGCATGTCACCCATGTCGAGGATGCGCGAGGCCATCCGATCCGGGTGGAAGACATCGAAGTCGGTGAGCTTCTCTCCTGCCGAGGCGAACATGATCGGTTTGCCGGTGATGCCCCGGATCGACAGCGCGGCACCACCGCGGGCATCGCCGTCGAGCTTGGTCAGGACGACCCCGTCGTACCCGACGCCGTCGAGGAAGGCCTGAGCGGTGGTCACCGCGTCCTGACCGATCATCGCGTCGACGACGAACAGGATCTCGTCAGGCGTGACCGCATCCCGGATGTCGGCGGCCTGTTGCATCAGCTCGGTATCGACACCCAATCGGCCGGCGGTGTCGACGATGACGATGTCGTGCAGGGTGCGGCGGGCCTCCTCGACACCGGCTCGCGCCACCGCAACCGGATCACCCACGCCGTTACCGGGTTCTGGGGCGAACACGGCCACACCGGCGCGCTCGCCGTTGACCTGGAGTTGGTTGACCGCGTTGGGACGTTGCAGGTCCGCCGCGATCAGCATCGGACTGTTGCCCTGCCCCTTGAACCAGAGTGCGAGCTTGGCTGCGAGAGTGGTCTTACCAGCGCCTTGCAGACCGGCAAGCATGATCACAGTAGGCGGCGTCTTGGCCAATCGAACTCGGCGGGTCTCACCGCCCAGGATCGTGACGAGCTCCTCGTGCACGATCTTGATGACCTGTTGCGCGGGGTTGAGCGCCTGGCTGACCTCCTCACCACGGGCTCGCTCTTTGATCGCGGCTACGAAGTCCTTGACCACGGGCAGAGCGACGTCCGCCTCCAGCAGGGCGATCCGGATCTCGCGGGCGGTGGCGTCGATATCCGCCTCGGACAGCCGGCCTTTGCCCCGCAGGGACTTGAAGGTGTCGGCGAGGCGATCGGAGAGGGTGGCGAACACGGTGATGAGCCTTCGTCGGTATCGAATTCAGTGTCGGTAAGCGGTGAACGTAAATGGAGAGAGCGGCAGACCCGGCTAGCCTACGTGGCCTCGTCGCCGAGGAGAGCCGCAACAAAGGTCTCGGGATCGAACGGCGCCAGGTCGTCGGGTCCCTCGCCCAGTCCGACGAGCTTGACCGGGACTCCGAGCTCGCGTTGCACCGCCACCACGATGCCGCCCTTGGCCGATCCGTCCAGCTTGGTCAATACGATGCCGGTGACGTCGACGACCTCACTGAACACCCGGGCCTGGGTCATACCGTTCTGGCCGGTGGTCGCGTCCAGGACGAGCAGCACCTCGCTGACCTGGGCGGCCTTCTCCACGACCCGCTTGACCTTGCCCAGTTCGTCCATCAACCCGGCTTTGTTCTGCAGCCGTCCCGCGGTGTCCACCAGGACAACGTCCGCACCGTCCTCGACCCCGGTGCGGACCGCGTCGAAGGCCACCGATGCGGGATCTGCGCCCTCAGGGCCACGCACGACGGGGACTCCGACACGCTCTCCCCAAGTGCTCAGTTGCTCCGCCGCTGCGGCACGGAAGGTATCGGCCGCCCCGAGCACGACCTTCTTGTCCTCTGCCACCAGTACCCGGGAAAGTTTCCCGACCGTGGTGGTCTTCCCAGTGCCGTTGACCCCGACGACCAGCACCACGGCGGGTTGATCACCGGAGCGGTTCACCGCCAGGCTCCGGTCCAGGCTGGGGTCGACCAGGGCGAGCAGCTCCTCACGCAACACCTCGCGCACCGGCGCAGCCTCGCCACCCTCGACTCGCAAACGCTCCCGGAGCCTGCCTACGAGCTGCTGGGTCGGCGCGACTCCGATGTCGGCGGTGATGAGAGTGTCCTCGATGTCCTCCCAGGTGTCCTCATCGAGGCGGTCACGCGACAATAACGCCAGCAGTCCACGACCCAGAGCGCCTTGGGATCGCGCCAGCCGCTGCCGGAGCCGGACGAGCCGGGAGGCCGAGGACTCGGGTCGCTCGATCGTCGGAAGCGCCGAGTCCTCGATCACCCGAGTCGGGGTGTCCCGGGGGNNTTCGGCATCCTCGCCGACCTTCGGCTCCGCCTCGGCAACCGACCCGGTCGCGGTCTCGCGGACGCCACGATCTTGCTCGGCGGGAGCGGTTGCGCCCGGTGAACGCCGGCGGCCGGCCCGATTGAGGAACAGTAGGCCCGCCCCGATGACGACAAGGGCAAGGACAGCGATAAGGATGATCAACTCAGGCACGCAGAACATCCAACCACGGGGCTATCAAAGCGGTTGAGAGACGCCCAGGAAGCCCGGTGAATCACTCCTGCGTGTGGTGCGACCGTTCGGTGGTGCGATCCAAGGTCGGTAGCCGGTCACGCACCTGCACCATCGCGGCGCCGATCCATGCTGCCTTGGGAACCTGCTGGCCCCGTCCCGGATAGGCCGTGTAGACCAACACCAGCAAAGCCAGCAGCACGATGGCGAACAGCAGCAGACCGATCATCAACAAGGCATTCTCCGAGATCAGGACGAGGGCGCGACAGGAAGGTTCCCAGCCTGACACAGCAACCAAGCTCATCGCTGGATTCGGTACCCTCCGGTGCGGCGCCCGCTGAGCCCGTCAGACTGTCTCGGGCTCGCGGAGACGCTGGGAGATGACTGCGGAGACCCCGTCTCCGCGCATCGTGACGCCGTAGAGGGCGTCGCCGATCTCCATCGTGCGCTTCTGATGGGTGATCACCAGCAGCTGAGAGTTCTCCCGCAACTCCTCATAGATCTCCAACAACCTGCCCAGGTTGGTGTCGTCCAAGGCCGCCTCGACCTCATCGAGGATGTAGAACGGCGAGGGCCTGGCCTTGAACAACGCGACCAGGAACGCCACTGCAACCAGCGAGCGTTCGCCACCGGACAGCAGGGAGAGTCGCTTGACCTTCTTGCCGGGCGGCCGGGCCTCGACCTCGATCCCGGTGGTGAGCATGTCGGAGGGATCGGTGAGCACCAGCCGCCCCTCGCCTCCGGGGAACAGCCGAGTGAACGCCGACTCGAAAGCGACCTTGACGTCTTCCCAGGCTTGAGTGAAGACCTGCTCCACCCGCTCGTCGACCTCCTTGACGATGTCGAGCAGGTCACGTCGAGTCCGTCTGAGGTCCTCGACCTGCTCGGTGAGGAACTTGTGCCGTTCCTCCATCGCGGAGAATTCCTCCAAGGCCAGCGGGTTCACTTTGCCCAGCATGGTCAGTTGACGCTCGGCTTGGCGCAGCCGTTTGGTCTGCTCTTCTCGGTCGTACGGCCTCGGCTCGGCCGCGAGACCGGCTGTCGGCTCCCCNTCGTCAGCCGCCTGAGCCGGCTCTTCACCCGGCTCGGGAAGCGAAGGCGGCACAAGCTGGTCGGGACCGTACTCGGCCACCAGGACGTCGCCCACCAGCCCGAGCTCCTCCATCGCCCGCTCTTCGAGTTGCTCGATACGCATGCGCTGTTGGGTACGGGCCATCTCGTCGCGGTGCACTCCTGCAACGAGTTCGTCCAGTTCCTTGGCCAAATCGCGCATGGTGGCGCGGACGGCAACCAGCTGCTCCTCACGGCCACGGCGTGACTGCTCGACCTGCACCCGAGCACCGGCTGCCTGCTCGATCGAGCTCTCCAGCACCACCAGGACATGACCCACCCCGGCGGTCACCGCCTGGGCGACCTCGCCCTCGCGCAGGGTCCGCTCCCGCCGAGCGATTGCTGCTGCCCGGGCTTCCCGCTCGGATTGCGCGGCCCGGATCAGGGAATCGGCGCGGCCCTGCAATGCCCGCGCTCGCTCCTCGGCGGTGCGCAAAGCCAGCCGGGACTCCATCTCATGCTGCCGAGCAGCGCGGGCCGCCTCAGCCAGTTCCTCACGCAGCGTTGTGTCAGGCTCCTCCTCGCTGACCTCGGCGGCCGCAGCCAACCGGACCTCCAGCTCGGCCAAGCCCGCGATGTCTCGCTCTCTGGCTTCGCGGGCCTCGACGATAGCCTTCTCGACGCGTTCGGCCTCAGCCTTGGCGGAACGGGTCAGAGAGCCGTACTGGGCGAGTTCCTCGGCAACCGCGGCCAGGGTCGCATCGGATTCGTGAAGTTTGGCCAGCGCCACATCGACACGATGCTGGGCCTGTTGCCGCTCCTCCTCCAACCGAGACATCTCGAAGGCCAGCCGCTCGCACTGGTGCTGCACATCGGTCAGCTGGACGCTTGCCTCGTCGACCGCTGCCTGGACTTCCAGCAGAGAAGGCTGAGCCGAGGAGCCACCGGACACGAAGTGGGAGCCGACCAGGTCGCCATCCCGGGTCACCGCGGTCACGTCAGGCAGGTCGGCCACCAGGCTCCGAGCTGCGGCCACATCATCGACCACCGCCACTTTGAACAGCAGGCGGGACAGCCCGGCGCGCAGCTCAGGAGGGCAGTCGACCACGTCGGTGGCATAAGTCGCCCAGGCAGGCAACCCGGGCCAGGACACGTCGTCCACACTGGCATTGCCGAGCAACATCCCCGCGCGTCCCAGATCCTGCTCACGCAGATGGGCAATCGCGTCGACCGCGTCGTCCACATCGGCGAAGGCGACAGCATCAGCGGCATTGCCCAACGCCGCGGCAACGGCCGCTTGGTATCCGGGGCGGACCTGCAGCAGGGCCGCGATCGAGCCGAGCAGCCCGGAGACTGGCTCGGCCGCGGCCAACAAGGCGCCTGCTCCGTCCTTGCGAGACAACCCAAGCTCAAGTGCCTCCTTGCGAGCCGCCAGCGCGCTGCGCTCCCGATCGGCCTGGAGTGCCTCGTCACGGGTCTTGGTCAATCGCTCGTCCAGATCGACCAGGGCGGAGGAAGCGGCCTCGTGTTCGGCGTCCAGTCCCTCTTCGCCCGCATCGAGCCCTGCCACCCGAGTCTCCAATGCAGTGAAGTCCTGGGTGGCTCGAGTGGCCCGGGTCAGCGCATCCTGCCGGGCGATGGTCAACCGGCCGATCTCGTCGTCGGCCGCGGCGGCCCTGCTCCGCAGCGCGTTGACCTGGCCATGCAGGCGGGCCAGGCCCTCCCGTCGGTCGGCCGCGGCGCGCTGCAGCCCGGCGACGCGGGTCTCCTCCTCGGCATGGGCACCCTCGGCGTGTTGCTTGGCGAGGACAGCCGTTTCCAACGCGGTCCGGTTGACCGCGATCTCCGCCGCTATGGCCTGCTCGGTGGTCACTACCTCTGCCGCCTGTGCCTCGAGCTCGTCGGGGTCACGACCCTCGGGGATCGGCTCCATCGCCGAGGCGTTGCGGATCCGCTCCGCAGCCAAGCCGGCGGTGCCCTTGAGCCGCTCTCGCAGACCCGAGAGCGCGTACCAGGTCTCTTGCGCCCGAGCCAGAGCGGGCAGGTCCTCGCGTAGCGCTGCCTCCAGCGTCGTCTCGGTCGCCCGCGCTTCCTCCAACACCTTCTCGACCTCGGCTCGGCGTTGCAACAGCATGGTCTCGTCTGCGAGTTCTTGCTCCAACGAGATGCGCAATGTCACCAGGTCGTCAGCGAGTAGCCGGGCACGCGCATCGCGGGCATCTGCTTGGACGACAGCGGCCTTGCGGGCGACCTCAGCCTGCCGGCTCAGTGGCTTGAGCTGGCGGCGGATCTCGGTGAGCAGATCGGACAACCGGGTGAGGTTGCCGTCGGTGGAGTCCAGCTTCCGCAGCGCCTTCTCCTTGCGCTTGCGGTGTTTGAGCACACCGGCGGCCTCCTCGATGAAACCGCGCCGATCCTCAGGAGTGGCATGCAAGATCGAGTCGAGCTGTCCCTGTCCGACGATGACGTGCATCTCACGTCCGATGCCGGAGTCGGACAGCAGCTCTTGAACGTCCAGCAGCCGGCAGGCCTGTCCATTGATGGCGTATTCGGAGCCGCCGTTGCGGAACATGGTGCGGCTGATCGTGACTTCGGAGTACTCGATCGGCAGCGCGCCGTCGGTGTTGTCGATGGTCAGCGAGACCTCGGCCCGGCCCAAGGGCGCCCGGCCCGCGGTTCCGGCGAAAATGACGTCCTCCATCTTGCCGCCGCGCAGGGACTTGGCGCCCTGCTCGCCCATCACCCAGGCCAGCGCGTCGACGACATTGGATTTCCCNGAGCCGTTGGGACCGACGATGCAGGTGATCCCCGGCTCGAGTTGGAGTGTGGTGGCGGACGCAAAAGACTTGAACCCACGGAGGGTCAGGCTCTTGAGATACAAGGCGGAGGTCTCCCCTCACGGTGTGGCGGTGGCGAGGCGATCCGAGCACAGGCCCAGCCAGTTGGAGCAGTAGCGCCGCGGGGAAGGAGCAGCGGCAGCAAGCCTACCCGTCCGGCGGGCCGGTTCGGCGCAGGCGTGCCTGAGACAGTAAGTCGGGATCGGTAGCATCGAGTCATGGCAGTCGTGAAGATCAACGCCCTGAACGTTCCCGCCCAAGCTGGGCCTGAGTTGGAGCGCCGCTTCGCGGCGCGGGCCGGTGTGGTGGAGAACGCTGCGGGATTCCTCGGTTTCCAGCTCTTGCGTCCGGTCGCCGGGGAGAGTCGCTACTTCGTCGTCACTCACTGGGTCGATGACGCCGCGTACGAGGCCTGGCGCGACGGTGATGCCCGGGCCGCTCACGCTGGTGAACACGGAGCCCCGGTGGCTCAGGGCGCCAATCTTTTGGAGTTCGAAGTCGTTCTCGACGTCCAGCCCGCCTGAGGTCGACGGCAGTCGGTCGCTAGGCGAGTTGGAGATCCTCGTCGAGAGTCAGCAGCTTGGCTTCGCCGGCAGCTGCGAGCACGTCGTTCTCTGCGCGGAGCCGCAGCACCAGCGCCTCGAGATCCTCGACGCGCTGACGAAGTTGGCGGTTCTCCGCGCTGAGTTGGTGTGTGACCCGCTGGTCGAGTCCGGTCGAGTATCCGAGGAGCGCCTTGGCCATGGGGTTTCCTCCGTCTAAGACCTGTGGTCCGAATGCTCGTGGAACTGGTGTGGTTGTGGGACCGGTGCACTGGCACTCACCCTGGTGCGCCATTACCTGGCGGGTGCCGCCGGAGAGGGTGGGAGTGTTTGATCCGTCTCCAAGAATCTCACGTTCGTCGGGCAGGGTCAACGCGGCGGGCCACTCGCTACGATCCTGGAGTGAGTCGACTGCCACTCGGGCAATCCGCTCCTAGCGGGAGTGGTCCGACCTCGGGTCGGTTCTCGGTTGCTGCCGTAATCTCGTGTCTCCTCCTCGTCACGACCGGCTGCTGGGGTGGCGAAGCCCCAAGGTCTCCGAATCCGAAGCTCCCGGATCGCCGAGGACCACCACATCGCCTGTCCCCTAACCTCATGCGGCGAACCGACTGCCGAACCCGCGCTGGACGTAGGGCTTCGCCCCTGGGCCGGGATTTCCACAGACAACGTGTTGCGCACCTCGACACTCCCCGGTCCTTCGCGCCGGCAGCGACGACGATCCAGAACGCCTCACCACTGTTCGAGAACCTGCCGGGCCGGGTACGGATGATCGTGTTCTGGGGTGAGCCCGGCGCACATGAACCGCTCAACACCACACCCCTGATGTTCCTGGGAGTCGACGGCCGTTGGCGAAGCTTGACGGCCTCCGATCTCGGCGTACAGCTATCAACCGACTACTTGCAGAACCGCGGGGTGCCCTCTCTCCGGATGGGTCGCGGTGGGTGACTCACGCGCGGGGATGGAACCAGTTGGTCGACTTCAAGACCGGGAAGATGCGCCGTCTACTGACCAGCCGCTTCGCTTGGTCGTCCCAGTGGTCGAGCAACAGCAAATACCTGGTGCTCTCCGACATCGCCAAGACGGGTATCCACCTCTTCGACCGGTCCGGGAAGCGACTGGCCACACTCTCGGTGACCCCGAGAAAGAAGACCGTGCAGATCACCGACGACGGCGAGGTCGTGGTTTTCGACCGGATCACCAAACAGACCGGTCCGCGACTGAGCTACACGATCTACGACCACGACGCAAACGCGATTGACGAGCACCGCTGCCTGCTTCCCGATGGCTTCCCCACCGGCACAGGGGTGGATCTGTTCGATGGCCGGCGCCTGTGGATCACGGCCTTGGTCGACAAGCAAAAGTCGATCTACCGGCACGCACTCATCGACCTCACCACTCGGACCGTGCTTCACAACGTCGATTGGGGCGGCAGCGAATTCATCTGGTTCCCTGGCCCTGCCGGGACTTCGACCTACCTCAGCAGCGTCAACGGCGGCGCGCGTGGCATCTTCGGGATCGACGCGGAAGCCGGCATTGCTACCCGACTGACCCGGATCACCCCTATGAGCGGCAAGAAGGCTACGAGAACCACGCCAACTCCGAGTTCGCACGCGACCTGATCTTCGACGATGCCACCAACCTTCGATGACCTCGCCCCGATCTCGCACCTCGCTCGGGCGCTGGCCTACACCGTCGCCCCCAGCCACATTCGTGCTGGACTCATGGCAACGGAGCAACCGCGCTCACAAGCTGGCCACGCAGTATCGGCATGACGCTCGGTGATCAGCGTTTCCGCTGGCAGCGGGGACAGAAGAACGACGAGCGGTTCATGAAGACGATCCGGCTGATCGGGGTTCCGCAGCGTGAGCAGGGTTTACCTTCGCGACCATAGGCGTTCAGGGAGCGATCGAAGTAGCCGCTTTCGCCGTTGACGTTGACATAGAGGCTGTCGAAAGAGGTGCCGCCCTGTTCCAGGGCCGCTCTCATGACCGCGCGGACGCTATCCAGGAGAGCGCGCACCTGAACACGGGTGAGTTTCTCGCCGGCCCGGTCGCCGTGGACGCCGGTCAGCCAGAGCGCCTCGTCAGCGTAGATATTGCCGACGCCGGCAATCGTGGACTGGTCGAGCAGAATGCGTTTGATTCCGGACTTCTTGGCGCGGACTCGACGAGAGAACTCGTCGTCGTCGAACTCCGGGTCGAGTGGATCACGGGCAATATGGGTGATCTCCGCGGGCAAGTCGGCGCCACCTGTGGAGACCAGCAGTCCACCGAACATGCGCTGATCGACGTAGCGCAGTTCGACAGGGTGGCGCTCGCAATCTGGACCTTCCGACAGCTCGAACCGGACCCGAAGATGCCGTTCAGCCGGAGTTTCACGGGGCTGCACCAGCATCTGCCCGCTCATCCCGAGGTGTCCGAGCAATGCGTTTCCGTCGTCCAGCGCCAGCCAGAAGTACTTACCGCGCCTATGCACCGCATCGATGATCCGCCCGGTGAGCCGATCAGCGAAGTCCACCGGACCGGCCAGATGTCTGCGCAGGGGCCGCTCGTGCAGTACCTCGACTACCTCGATGGACCGGCCCACGACGTGGTGCTGCAGCCCGCGGCGGACCACCTCGACCTCGGGAAGCTCGGGCACGGCTTGCGCGTTATCGCTGNNAGGGGTTAGCGAGTCAGCCGTCGGACTCGGCCGGCACCAGGGTGCCACCGCCGAGTCGGGCGACGATGTCGCGGTACGCGGTCTCGGCCGCCTGCTGCTCGGCTTCCTTCTTGGAGCGCCCGGTGCCACGGCCGTAGCGGTCTCCCCGACCTGGACCTGGGCGGTGAACACCTTCGCATGGTCGGGTCCGTCATCCTCGATCACGTACTCGGGTACGCCGAGGCTGTGCTCGGCGGCGAGTTCCTGCAAGGAGGTCTTCCAGTCCAGTCCGGCACCGAGTCCGGCAGCGGTCTCCATCAGCGGGTCGAACAACAGGTGCACGACCTGGCAGGCGTTCTCGAAGCCACCAGACAGGTAGACCGCCCCGATGACGGCCTCGACGGTGTCGGACAGGATCGAAGCCTTGTCGCGGCCGCCTGTGGATTCCTCACCGCGGCCCAGCATGACGTACTCGCCCAGCCCGATAGCGCGACCCACTTCGGCCAAGGCGCGCGCATTGACCACCGCAGCCCGCAACTTGGCGAGGCGACCCTCGGAGAGATCGGGATGGGCGCGGAACAGGGTCTCGGTGACCACCACACCCAGGACCGAGTCACCGAGGAACTCCAGTCGCTCGTTGGTGGGCAAGCCACCGTTCTCGTAAGCGTACGAGCGGTGGGTCAGCGCACGGGTCAACTGCTCGGCATCCAGCGTGGGATTGCCGAGCGCGGCGCGCAGATCGGCGTAGTCGTCGCTCACGAACAGGACCGCTTCGACCGCTTCGCCGGGGTCAGAGCACCTGACGACGGTCGGAGCGCGAACCGTACTGACCGCAGGTGCCACACGCACGGTGGGGCAGGTGCTGAGCACCACAGGCAGGGTTGGCGCACGTAACCAGGGACGGCACGGCGGCCTTCCACTGCGAACGACGGTGACGCGTGTTGCTGCGCGACATCTTCCGCTTCGGAACTGCCACTTCTCTACTCCTGTTCGGCGCCGGTCTCCCGGCTGTCGGTGGTACTCGTTGTCAGCCCTTGAAGCGCGGCCCACCGGGGNTCGATCGCCTCGTCGTGCTGGTGGTCGGGATCGTCTGCCAGGCGCGCGCCACACTCGACGCACAGTCCCGGACAGTCGTCCCGGCACAGCGGCTGGAACGGCAGTGCGAGCACTACCGAATCCCGCAGCAGCGGCTCCAGGTCGAGCAGGTCGCCCTCGAGTCGCCGGACCTCCTCGTCGGAGTCGGAGACATCGGCCTCGGTAGCCGCCTTCTCCTCGTAGACGAACAGATCCTGGAAGCGCGCCACAGTGGTGTCGTGGAGCTCCTCCAAGCACCGAGCGCACTCCCCGACCAACTCGGCCGAGGCCGAGCCGGTCACCAGGACNCCNTCCATCACCGCTTCGAGTCGCAATTCCAACTCGATCGGCGATCCTTCAGGGACCTGGAGAACCTCGATGCCCAGATCTGCCGGCGCAGGCACAGTCAGCATCGTCATGCGCTGGGACCCCGGGCGGCGGCCGAGCTCGCGGGTGTCGAGCACGAGCGGCGCTCTCGGGTCGAGACGCACGAAGTCACTACCTAGCGTTGCTTGGACAGATCTGGTGGTTCACAAGCCTTGCCGGCCTAAGACACCCGAACCGGGCATCCGCAAGCCGCCAAAGCCACAGGCAATCGTAGCCCGACCTGCGTTTCCCCACCAAACGCGGTCAGGCCCAACCAGATCCAAGGCAAGCAGCAAGAGGCAGGGAACTGAGACCGCCTCAGTCCTCGAGGTGCTCGGGAAGCACGATCTTGTCGGCCTCCTCGGGCGTCAACGACGCCAAGACACTGCCTGACAATCGGTCACGACCACGCTTGACCGACTCCAAAGTGCGTTCCAGGCTGATCTCGAAGTTCGCCAGCCGGCCGTCGACGTACTCATCGGTCTCGGCTCGCAGCGCATCGCACTCGGCCTGGGTCTTCTCCAANAGGTCCTGGGCTTGGTGCCGGGCCAACCGGAAGACATCGGTGTCGGACACCAACTGATCACGCTGGCGCTCGGCGTCCCGCACGATCAGCTCGGCCTGCTCGCGGGCACTGTCGACCACGCCGTCGCGGTCGGCGACCACGGCGCTGGACTCTCGCAGCGCTGCCTCCATCGAGTCCCGCAGGTCGTCGAGCATTCCGATCAGCTCGGCTCGATTGACCACCGCGGATGCCGACATCGGCATCGAGCGCGCCGACTCGATGAGCCCGCGAATAGCTGCGAACTGCTCGCGTACGTCCACTTCACACCTTTCCTACTGCCCTACCAGCCCGATCGCCTGACAGCTAGTCTCCGGCCGCGCGCTGCTCGGCCAGCCGCGGCACCAGGCGATCCAGCACGGACGAGGGTACGAGACCACTGACGTCTCCGCCGAATGCGGCCACCTCTTTGACCAGGCTGGAGGCGAGGAAGGAGTACTCCGGGGAGGTGGGCACGAACACGGTCTCGACCCCNGAGAGGGAAGAGTTCATCTGGGCCATCTGCAACTCGTAATCGAAATCGCTTACCGCGCGCAAACCCTTGACGATCGCGATCACGTCACGTTCCCGGCAGAAGTCGGTCAGCAACCCGGAGAACCCGTCGACGTGGACATTGGGGAAGGGCGCGCAGACCTCGCGAAGCATCTCCATGCGCTCTTGGGCGGTAAACAGCCTGTTCTTGGACTTGTTGACGCCGACAGCCACCACGACCTCGTCGAACAGGGTGCTTGCCCGGCCGATGATGTCCAAGTGGCCATTGGTCACAGGGTCGAACGACCCCGGGCAGGCAGCTCGTCGCACGGTGGCTCCTCTCGTCAGCATCAGTCACCCGATGTTAGGCCGTTTCCTGGCTGTGTCCGACCTGGGTCGGCGACGGCGCGACCGTACCAAAGTGTGGTCTCGCCGTAATTCGCTCGCGTATCNAGAACTATCCCTTCCGGCCAATCGGGAGCCTTGGACCGCTTGGAGCGCTCGACCACCACCAGGGCGCCCGGCGACAGCCATCCTCTCTCCACCAACGCCTCGAGCAATTCGTGCAGTTCATCGTCTGCTAGCGCGTAGGGCGGATCGAGGAACGCAATGTCGTAGGCTCCGGAAGCCACCTCGACATCGACCAGCGATCCTGCTGCTGCCGGCGTTGAGGCGAGAACCGCAGCGACCGGCCGTTGCAGCACCCGGGCCTGGGCGAAGCCCAACATGCGGGCGTTCTCTGCCGCCGTCGCAGCAGCGCGTCGATCGCTGTCGACCAGCGTCACCGCGGCCGCTCCCCGCGACAGCGCCTCCAGGCCGACTGCGCCCGATCCGGCGAACAGGTCCAGGAACCGCAACCCACTGAGCGATCCGAACTCGGAAGTCAGCGCCGAGAACAGGGCCTCGCGGACTCGGTCGGAAGTGGGTCGGGTGAGGTCTCCGGGTGGGGTGCGCAGCCTCCTGCCCCCGGCCGTGCCACTGATTATCCGTGTCATGCTCAGGTAATCCGGGTCATGCTCAGGCCTTCTCCAGAAAGTCGGCACGGCTGTCAGCCTCGAGCCTCGCGATCTCGGCGGCGAGTTGTGAATAGGACGCCAGGGAGGGNTCTTCGGTGATGAGCTGGTCAGCCAGCTCTCGGGCGTCGGTGATGATGTCCTCGTCGTGCAGCACCGAGAGCAACATGGTCGACGAGCGGCCCGATTGGGCGGTGCCGAGCAGGTCGCCCTCGCGGCGTTGCCGCAGGTCCAGAAGGGAGAGCTCGAATCCGTCGGTGGTTGCCGCCACGGCGTCCAGACGCGCCCGCGACGGCGATTCGGCATCGGTATTGGTGACCAGAAGACAGAGCCCCGGCAGGTTCCCNCGGCCGATCCGACCCCGCAACTGGTGCAGCTGGGACACCCCGAACCTGTCGGCGTCGAGGATCACCATCATCGTCGCGTTGGGCACGTCGATGCCGACTTCGATGACGGTGGTGGACACCAGGACATCCAGATCGCCCGCGGCGAAAGCCCGCATCACCTGGTCCTTGGCCTCAATCGGCAAGCGCCCGTGCAGGATGCCGACCTGCAGCGGAGCCAGGTCCGCGCTCAGACGAGCGCCCCAGTCCTCGACGGCGGCCACCGCTACGGTGCTCGTGTCTTCGAGGTCGCCCGGACCTCCCCGAATCATCGGCTGANNGTCACCTGCGGCGATCCGCGGACACACTACGTACACCTGACGGCCGCGACCGACCTCCTCCTTGGCCCGTGACCAGATCCGCTCGGCCCACGCGGGCTGGTCTCGCAACGGGACAACGCTGGTCTGGATCGGCCCGCGTCCGGCGGGAAGCTCTGACAAGGTGGAGGTCTCCAAGTCACCGAACACGGTCATCGCGACTGTGCGTGGGATCGGCGTCGCGGTCATCACCAGGACATGGGGCGGAGCCTCGGACCGGCTCGACAAGGCGGCCCGCTGTTCGACTCCGAAGCGGTGCTGCTCGTCGATGACCACCAGGCCGAGGTCACCGAACTGGACGGTCTCCTCCAGTAGGGCGTGGGTGCCGATCACGATCCCGGCGGTGCGGTCCCGGATCGCGGCCAGCGCCTCCCGGCGTGCCGACGCACTCATCGAACCGGTGAGCAGGGTGACACCGGTGGCGTCCTCGGCGCTACCGAGCATGCCAGCTCCTGCCAGGTCACCGAGCATCGTTGTCACCGACCGCAGATGTTGTTGGGCCAACACGTCCGTCGGTGCCAACAATGCCGCCTGCCCTCCGGAATCCACCACCCGCAACATGGCGCGCAACGCAACCACTGTTTTGCCGGAGCCCACATCGCCTTGCAGGAGTCGGTGCATCGGATGCTCGCGGGCGAGGTCGGCCAGGATCTGATCGCTCACCTCCAGTTGGCCCTTGGTCAGGGCGAACGGGAGTCGCTGGTCGAAAGCCTCCAGGAGGCCTCCGCTTCCAGGGCGGGGTGAGGTGCGCACCGAGGACAACTCGTGGCGGCGCCTGGCCAGGAGCGCCTGGGTGATGATCGCCTCGTCGAACTTCAAGCGCTTGCGCGCGGCGCCTACCTGGCTCCAGTCGTCGGGGGCGTGGATCCACTGCAGCGCGGTTCCCCGATCGATCAGGTCACGCTCCTGACGCACCTGAGGCGGTAACGATTCCACAAGCTCGCCCAGGCCGGGAAGCAGCAACGAGATCGTGTCGTCGATGGTCCACGAGGTCAGCTTCGCGGTGCTGCGATAGATCGGGCAGAGCCGACTGCGCTCGAATAACTTGTCGATGTCCTTCTCGGTGGTGTGCGGGTTGATCAGCTCCCAGGTCTGCTTGAAAGTGTTCCATTGCGCCTTGCCTGCCACCATCACCTTTTTGCCGGCCGCGAAGTTGGCCTCGTGCCAGCGGGCNGACCCCTGGTTCTTGGCGAAGTAGGTCATCACGAAGCGGCTGCCCTGCACCTCGGCCTGGACCTCGGTGCGGTATCCGAGTCTGTTGGTGCGTCGGTCGGTGTAGGTATGGGTTCGAGACCCCCGCGAGGTAGCGATCAGCGTGACGACCTCACCCTCGACGAAGTCCTCCACCGTGCTGACCTGCTCGCGATCGACGTACGCGCGTGGATAGTGGCCGAGCAGGTCGCCCACGGTCTCGTATCCGAAAGCGCTTGCGATGACTTGGGCTGTCTTGCCGCCTGCCACTGAGCGCAACGGGGTTTCNCAGGCGGACCGCGCCACCGGCCGAGGTGCTCATCGACAACCCTTACAGTTCACTCGACGCCTATAAGCAACGGGTAGCGCTGTTGGCCGCCGTCGTAGGCGACCACATCGACATGTGCATAGGTGTCGGTTACGTGGGTGACGATGCGATCGCTCAGCGCCGCGCCACCCTCACCTGCCACGATCGTCACCAGTTCACCACCACCGCCGAGCATCTTGTCCAAGACCTCTTGGGCGACGACGAACAGATCGCTGCCGACAATGGCGAAGTCACCTTCGACAACCCCNAGCACGTCGCCGACCTCGCACGGCCCTGCCATCGTCATCGCCTGGGTCTCGGCGATCGTGACGGCGCCCGACCGGGCATGGCTACCCGCCGCAGTCATCTCGATCAGGTCGGTGTCGAAGTTCCTGCCCGGGTCGTGCACCGCAAGCGCAGCCAAGCCTTGGACCTGAGAGTACGACGGCACGACCGCAACCCGGACGTCGTCGACTTCGCCCGCCCGCCGAGCTGCCGCATCGGCAGCGTCGGCGATGTCACGAGCGTTGGGCACCACGATGACCTCGGCCGCGCCGGTGGCCAGCATCGCCTCGTAGAGCTCCCGACTCGACGGACGCTGCTCAGGACCGGCCATCACCACCGTCGCGCCGGCCTCTCGGAACGTCGCAGCCAGCCCTTCGCCGAAAGCGACCTCGACCACAGCACGCCCGGCGCGTGGCTGCGGCTGACGCCCGGCGATCTGTTCAGCGAAGTGGGTCACCCGGATCCGGTGCGGACGCCCGGCTTCCAACCCGGCTTCGATCGCGGCGCCGACGTCGTCGACATGAACATGGACGTTCCATAGCCCCTCACCGCCCACCACGACGAGGCTGTCACCCAGTGGCATCAGAGCCGCCCGCAGTGCGGGGATGGCCGCATCCTCGGCGTCCAGGAGGTACATCACCTCGTACGCCGGTCCGCCGTCGACCAGGTCGCCGGTCGGCAGCTCGACCCTGGCCGGCACCGGCCGCCTGACACTCCGCGGAACAGGGACGCGGCCGGTCAAGATGGTCTCGATCGCCTCCAGCAGCACCACCAGACCCCGGCCACCGGCATCGACCACCCCTGCAGCACGCAGGAGTTCCATCTGGTCGGGNGTGGCCTCCAGTGCCTCGCGCGCGGCAGCAGCCGCGGCGCGCACCACCATCCAGATCCGGGCCCGTTCCTGGGCAGCCGCCTCGGTCGCCGCGAGGGAGGCGGCCCGAGCCACGCTCAAGATGGTGCCTTCTTTGGGGTCTCCGACCGCGGCGTAGGCGGCATCGGTGGCAGCGACCATGGCAGAGGCGAATGCCGAAGGAAGNCGACTCCCCGGCGGCTCGTCCAGCTTGCGGAGCATCGCGCCGCACAACTGCGACATGATCACCCCGGAGTTCCCGCGAGCCGCCATCAACAGCGCCCGGCGGTAGACCGCCGCAGCCTCGGAGACCGTCGCCCCGGGCGAATCCCGGTAGAAGTGCGTGAGTACGTCATGAGCCTCGTCGAAGGTGAGCGCCAGATTCGTTCCTGTGTCGCTATCGGGGACCGGGAAGACGTTGAGCGCATCGATCTCCTCGCGCGCCTCACCCAGCGCCCGGGAAATCTGCGCCGACAGCGCGAGAATGTGCTCCGCGGCCAGCACGGAGGTGTCGTAGCTCACGCGGCTCAGGTTAGTCGGAGGTGGCGACACCCCTGANAGCACGACACTGTCGTCGGTCAGCGGACAGTCGCCCAGCTGGGCCTGCCCAGGCGATTGGCATCCGGCCCGAGTGATCGGCTACCCTGGTGCGGTTGCCTGAGCNGAGCTTGCTCGTTCCCGGCGACCTGCACTCTCGACGAAACCTCATCACCTCCAGGAGCTCACGGTGGCTGCCGTCTGTGACATCTGCGCCAAGGGCCCCGGCTTCGGGAACAACCGGCCGTGGTCGCGCAAGATTACGAAGCGTCGCTTCAACCCCAACATCCAGCGCGTTCGCGCCACGGTCAACGGTACGCCGAAGCGCCTCAACGTGTGCACCGGCTGCCTCAAGGCCGGCAAGGTCACTCGCTGATCTGATTCATCCGACATCAGCCGCGAGCCCTAGGGGCCGCGGCTCTTGTCATTATAAGCCACGCAATCGCGGCAGCGCAGCCGACCGCACCGCGGAGCAAACGACCACCGCAGGCCGTCGTGTCGAGCGGGACCTGCCCGGCACACCGGCATGCCGGGGCCTGAACCCTCACCCTGGCAGAGACATTCCTAGAAATGTTGGTGGCCGACAGGCCCGTCGTAGGCCACGCCATCCACCGTCACCCCAGCTCCCACCAGAACGGTCCCGATCCGACGCCAGGAATCGGGCAGCGCGGTGTCGGCCGGGAAGGTCGCGACCAGGCAATGGTCCTCTCCTCCGCCGAGAATGAAGGTCAGTGGGTCGACACCGGTGGCCGCCGCCACCGCCTTCAACGGCTCAGGAACCTCCAAAACCGCGCTGTCCAGGTCGATCACGACGCCGGAGCCACGAGCGATATGGCCGACGTCGGCGACCAGGCCGTCGGAGACATCGATCATCGCGGTGGCACCCAAGGCATACGCTTCGGTTCCGGCTGCGTACGGCGGGTTGGGGCGTCGGTGGGCCTCTACGACGGCCCGAGGCGACCGGAAACCCCGGCCGAGGACGGCCAGCCCGGCAGCTGCCCAGCCCTGGCGGCCGGCCAGGGCGACAATGTCGCCCGGCGCCGCTCCGGTCCGTGTCACAGGTGGCCCGGCCAGGGTTCCCAGAGCGGTCACCGCGACCACGATCTGACCGCTCGCAGTGAGGTCTCCACCAACGACTGTCACCCCCAGGGGCGTGCACTCCTCGGCAAGGCCGCTTGCCAGGTCCAACACCCAGGCGACATGGGTGTCTGCCGGCAACCCGAGGCCGACCGTCAGCGCGGTCGGGCAGGCCCCCATGGCGCAGATGTCGGCCAGGTTCTGCGCAGCCGCTTTGTGCCCGATGTCGACCGCCTCGGACCAGTCGGTGCGAAAGTGCTTACCCTCGACAAGCAGGTCGGTGGAGACCACGACTCTTCCATCGATGTCGAGCACGGCCGCATCGTCGCCCGGCCCGACTACCGGCCCTGATACTGGCCCTGGCGCGGCTCCGGATAGGGACCCAGAAGCAGGCTCGGAAAGGCGCTCCAGAACGTACGGGAGAAGCCCGAACTCNCCAAGCTGCCCCACTGTCGTACCCGGCTCGAGCTTCGGCAACTGCGTCATAGGGGTATTCAACAGGTAGCACCGGTGAGATTCGTCCCTTCACCCATACCGGGGTAGGTTGAACCCGGTTCTAAGCACCTCGACCACACCCTGTCCTCGTCTGCGATCAAAAGCAAACGGGCACAACGGGAACGGGTGAGGAGCAGACCAGCCGTGAAACCAGCGAAGGTAACCGAGCAAAGGAGCACGACATGGTGGTGCAGGCCTACATCTTGATCCAGACCGACGTCGGCAAGGCGGCCGAGGTCGCCGCCGCGATCGCCGAGGTGAACGGCGTAACGCGCGCCGAGGACGTGACCGGCCCCTATGACGTGATCGTGCGCGCCGAAGCCCGTAATGTCGACGAACTCGGCAAACTGGTCCTGGCCAAGGTGCAGAGTGTGCCGGGCATCACCCGGACGCTGACCTGCCCTGTCGTGCATTTCTGACGGGTGCCTGATCGACCACAGCTCGTGGGCCCGGCGGACCCAGCACCCCGTGAAGTCGTCCAGCCTCTGGCAGCGCCCACATCTGATGGTGGGTGCTGTCGTATGGTGCGCGTTAGCACTCGCATTGGCCGGCTGCGGCCGATCACTCCACATCGACGAGCCGAATCCGGCCGTGGCAGACGCCGAGGCTTGCCAGACCCTGATCTCAGGCCTGCCCGACACCTTGGGCGATCACGATCGACGTGAGGTCAAGAGCCGCTACGTCGCCGCCTACGGAGACCCAGCGGTGATCATCCGCTGCGGCGTCACCGAGCCCGTCGAGTTCGGTCCGCTGTCGAGTTGTCAGCGCATCAACGGCGTCGATTGGTTCGTGCCCGACAACCAGATCGCCGACGCCGAGGCCACTCTGGTTGCAACCACCGTGGGTCGCACACCCCAGGTGGAACTCACGATCCCACCCGCTCATCGTCCTCCGGACGCGGAGTTGGTCGATCTCTCCAACGCGATCAAATCTCAGACGCGGTCCGACAAACCCTGTGTGTGAATCCGGGTAAGAGATCCCGCGGAGAAGCCCCTGTGCCCTGGGCATATCGGCTGACCGGTGTCGTAGGGTCGGGAGCACCATGAGCGCAGACGACCAAGGGGCACGACAGGCTGAGACTCACGTCTCGGCCAAGCCTCGGGTCGCGGTCGTGTTCGGCGGGCGTTCCAGCGAGCACGCGATCTCGTGTGTCACCGCGGGCAGCGTGCTTCGCGCCATCGACCGTGATCGCTACGACGTGATCCCGGTCGGCATCACTCCCGAGGGTCACTGGGTGTTGGAGACCGATGACCCCGAGCGGTTGGCGATCACCCCGGTCACCCGCNTTCCCCAGGTCGATGCCGAAGCGACCCCGGTGACGATGGCCAACACCGGATCGGCGGGGACACTGGTGGCCCACGAAGCCGGCGCGGTACCTCGGGAGCTCGGCAAAGTGGATGTGGTATTCCCGCTCTTGCACGGCCCCTGGGGTGAGGACGGCACTATCCAGGGCCTGCTGGAGATGGTCGGCGTGCGGTACGTCGGTGCCGGCGTTTTGTCCTCAGCAGTGGGGATGGACAAGCACTACATGAAGTTGGTCCTGCGTGCCTCCGGGTTGCCCGTGCTGCCCTACACCGTTTTCACCGCAGCAGACTGGCGCCGCGATCCCAGCGCTTGCGCGGAGTCGGTCGCCTCCTTGCGCTACCCGGTCTTCGTCAAACCGTGCCGCGGCGGCTCCAGCATCGGGATAGCCAGGGTGAGCCGCCCTGAGGATCTTCCCGCAGCGGTAGAGCTGGCACTGGAATACGACCCCAAGGTGATCGTCGAGGCCGGCGCATCCGGCGTCGTCCGCGAGGTGGAGTGCGGCATTCTCGACGGGCTGGGCAACGATCNNCCCGAAGCATCGGTCGTGGCCGAGATCGCGGTCGACCAAGCCCATGAGTTCTACGACTTCAGCGCCAAGTACCTCGACGGTGGAGCCACTATCACCGTTCCGGCGAAGTTGGACGATCAGGTGGCCGCGAAAGTCAGATCCCTGTCCGTGCGGGCGTTCCAGGTACTCGGTTGCGAAGGCTTGGCCAGAGTCGACTTCTTCGTGATCGACGACGAGACCGTTGTGGTCAACGAGATCAACACCATGCCCGGCTTCACCNCCTCCTCGATGTTCCCGCGGATGTGGGAAGAGTCCGGGATCGGGTACGCCGCCCTGATCGATCGGCTGCTCCAACTCGCGCTGCGCCGCAACCTCGGCCTGCGTTAGCGAGTAAGCCTGGAACACAGGTGCCCGAAGCCGCTGAGACCCCGCGTTCTAGAGTTCGATTATGGAGCCATCGGAGTTGCACCCTGCCACGATCGCGGTCACTGTCGGCCGTCCCGAGCGAGCACCCGACCAGCCGTTGAACCCACCGATCACGATGGCAGCCACCTACCTTGCAACCGGGGTGATGGAGTACGGGCGCTACGGCAACCCCACCTGGACCGCGTTCGAGCAGGCGTTGGGCGAACTCGAAACCGGCCGTTGCCTGACCTACGGCTCGGGGCTGGCGGCCGTCGATGCGGTGCTCAACCTGGTGAAGGCCGGCGGTGTCGTGGTCGCGCCCCGACACGCTTATTCGGGTTCGCTGATGCAACTTGCCGATCTGGAGGCCCGTGGCCGCCTGAGCGCCCGTCTGGTCGATGTCACCGACACCGCGAGCGTGATAGCAGCTTGTCAAGGCGCCGATCTGGTTCTGCTCGAGTCCCCCACCAATCCTGCGCTGGAGATCGTCGATCTCCCTGTCGTGATCCCGGCAGCCCGCGCAGCTGGGGCGATTGTCGCGATCGACAACACTTTCGCCACCCCGCTACGCCAACGTCCGCTGGAGCTGGGAGCCGACATCGTGGTGCACTCGGCGACCAAGTTCATCGCCGGGCACTCCGACGTACAGCTCGGCGCTGTGATCACGCGCGCCGACGAGATCTGGACGGCGCTGAAGGAGCGTCGCGACCTCTACGGCGCGATCGCCGGTCCGTTCGAGACCTGGCTGGCTCTGCGGGGCCTGCGTACCCTGCATGTCCGTCTCGACCGAGCCGAGGACAACGCCCGGCAGCTGGTGGAACATCTATCGACTCATCCCCTCGTCGAGGAGGTCCGTTACCCCGGTTTCGGCGCGATCATCTCGATCGTGATCCGCGGTGGGGCGAGCATTGCCGAGGCGGTCACGACCAGCACACGGATCTGGGCCCACGCGACGAGTCTGGGTGGAGTCGAGTCGACGCTGGAGCGGCGCCGGCGTTGGCCGGTAGAAACGTTGACGATTCCTGAGGGTCTGGTGCGGCTGGCTGTGGGGATCGAGGACGCGGGTGACCTGTGGGCAGATCTGGAGAGTGCCCTGGACACCGCTGCGGCAGTTGGCGGCTGATCGGGAGTGGTTTCTTGCCCTGAGCTCGCCGGCGACCTAGAGGCGCTCGTCCTTGACCTCGCGAGACAACAGAACGCCCATCAGGTTCCGGGCGCTGAGCTCACCGGCGACCACTGCGTTGACGGCGCTCAACAGCGGCGCGGAGATCCCGTTCTTCTCCGCGAGAGCCAACAGCGACGTACACGACTTGACGCCCTCGGCGACCTGTCGCGTGCTGGCGGTGACCTCTTCGACCGTCATTCCCTGACCGAGCTTCTCCCCGAAGCTTCTGTTCCGGGACAACGGGGACGAACAAGTGGCGACGAGATCTCCGAGGCCGGCCAAACCCATCAGCGTCATCGGGTCGGCGCCGAGCTTGATGGCAAGACGAGCTGTCTCGGCAAGGCCACGAGTGATCACCGATGCGGTCGCGTTATCGCCAAAACCCAAGCCCACTGCCATCCCGACAGCCAACGCGATGACATTCTTATACGCACCGCCGAGCTCGCAGCCCACCACGTCGTTGGTGGAGTAGGGCCGGAACGCCGGGCCGTGGATCATGTCGCGAATACGCGCCGCAACTGCTTCGTCGGCGCAGGCAACGACGCTCGCGGCGGGTTCCCTGTTGGCGATCTCCTTGGCCAGGTTAGGGCCGGAGAGCACAGCGATTCGATCAGGACTCGCGCCGGTTACCTCCGCGATAACCTCGCTCATCCGCTTCAGGGTGCCCAGCTCGACACCCTTCATCAGCGACAGCATCACCGCCTCCGGCTCGATCGCATCGGACCATTCGACCAGGTTGGCACGCAGGGTCTGCGACGGAACAGCCAGCACCACCAGTTCCGCGGTGCTCGCGGCTCGATAGGGGTCCGTGGTGGCTCGGATCGAAGAGGGCAACTCGATACCGGGCAAGTAGTCGGTGTTCTCGCGTTTGGTGTTGATCGCCTCGCATAACTCGGCACGACGAGCCCACATCGTCACCTCGTGGCCGGCGTCCGCCACCACCAGCGAGAACGCCGTTCCCCACGAACCTGATCCGAACGTCGCGATACGTGCCATCAAGACTCCTTCTTCCGGCGCCGGCCGTTGCGATCGAGATTCGGGTTGCCGGTGAGGGCGACACCGTGCTCGCGTGGGTTGTACCGCTTGACCGGCGCGGTCCCTTCCCGCAGATCCTCCAACAAAGTCGTGATCGCCGCCATCAGACGATCCGTCGCCTCGTGTAGTACTTCGTTGGTGAGGGGCTTCTCACGGAGGTCATCGAGGTCTACCGGATCACCGACCTTGGTGCGGATCGTCTTGGGAGGTAGCAGCGCCGGCTTNTTGGCGTAGGGGTAGAGCAGCTCCTGTTGTCCCCACTGCGCCATCGGAATCAGCGGTGCTCCCGATTCGAGTGCCACGCGCGCGGCACCGGTCTTGCCGACCATCGGCCACAATCCGGGATCGCGGGTCAGGGTGCCCTCCGGGTAGAAGAAGACCGCCCGACCGGACTCGACGGCAGCGACCGCCGCCTGAACGTGCGCTGCGCTACTGGTCTGGCGGGCAACAGGGATCTGACCGGTGGCACGCAGGATCGAACCGACGAAGAAGAGTCCAAAGAGAACCTGCTTGGCCAAGAACCGTGGCAGTCGGCCGTGGTCATGGATCAGGTGGGCGTAGGTGAGTGGGTCGAGGTGGGACACGTGATTGGCGGCCAGGACACAACCGCCCTTCGCCGGAATCTTGTCACCATCGATCCACTCGGGCCGGGTGAACGCGAGCAGCACAGGCTTCAGGATCACCACCGCTGTAGTCCAAGCCCAATTGCGCCGCTCACACAGCTTTCTCGGCTTGGCCAGTGGATTGCTCAACACCTGCTCCTTCTCATTGCCCGCCCGAGCGAGCTCCTGATGAGACTATCGCCGCAATGTCGAATCGGCTCATCGCGACCCGGTCGGCGTAGTCAAGTCTGTTACTTGACAGGATCGGGGCGATGACCACGCCACAACACCATGATCGCAAGCCGACCGATGCCGTCGGCAAGGTCGGCCTGGTCATTCCGGTCAAACCCNCGGCCCGAGCCAAAACCCGCATCGCGGGGTTGAGCGACGCGGTGCGCCAACAGTTGGTGACCGCCTTTGCCTTCGACACGATTGCCGCTGCACGTGCATGCAGTCTGGTCGAGACCGTCTTGGTGGTGACCGACGATGCGACGATCGCTGCTGAACTACGCGCGCTTGGCGTACAGGCGATTCCCGACGGCGTGGCGAGCGACCTGAATGAGGCGCTGCGACTGGGTGCAGCCGAGATCACACGTCAGCGCCCCGAGTTGAGGATCGCGGCACTGCTGGCCGACCTGCCGGCACTTCGATCTACGGAGCTGGACGAGGCGCTCTTGCTGGCAGCGTCCTACCGGTTGGCGTTCGTCGCCGACGCAGACGCCGTAGGAACGACCTTGTTGGTCGCCCACTCCGTGGCGGAGTTCACACCACGGTTCGGCGCGGGGTCGCGGTCCGCGCATTTGAGCCTCGGAGCCGTTGAGCTCCGGCCGGATCTCCCTGGCCTGCGACGCGACGTGGACACAACCTCAGAGCTGGCAGTCGCCGCCGGCCTAGGTTTGGGCACGCGTACCGCCCAGGTATGCGCTATCCATCAACTGGTTCAGCCCTGACGCGGAATCTCTTGTA
Organism: Nocardioidaceae bacterium; assembly: GCA_013693815.1. Taxonomy (GTDB): domain Bacteria; phylum Actinomycetota; class Actinomycetes; order Propionibacteriales; family Nocardioidaceae; genus SSC3. Next base: position 1,656,282 of record CP059259.1, on the reverse strand, counting down.
CACAGCAGCGAGGGGCCGGCCCTGCGACCGACCCCTCATAAGCACTGCTTTGGCTTTGCCAACTACTTCCTGGTTACTTCTTAGCTGCCTTCTTGGCCGGAGCCTTCTTCGCAACCGTCTTCTTGGCTGTTGTCTTCTTGGCGGGAGCCTTCTTGGCAACGGTCTTCTTGGCGGCGGTCTTGGCGGGTGCGGCCTTCTTGGCCGGAGCCTTCTTGGCAACCGTCTTCTTGGCGGCGGTCTTGGCAGGTGCGGCCTTCTTGGCCGGAGCCTTGGCAGGAGCTGCCTTCTTAACAGCAGGCAAGGTGAGCTTCGGAAGCTTCTTGGCTCCTGACACCACTGCCTTCAATTCCGCTCCGGCGGTGAACTTGGGGATTGCGGTCTTCTTGGCCTTGATGCGGTCACCGGTCCGCGGGTTACGAACCCAGCGGGCCTCGCGCACACGCTTCTCGAAGGAACCGAATCCGGTGATCGCAACCTTCTCGCCCTTGGCGACCTCTCGGGTGATGGTGTCGAGCACCGACTCGAGTGCGTGCTGCGCAGCCTTGCGGTTACCCTCGTAACGGGCCGCAAGCGCATCGATCAGCTGGCTCTTGTTCACTGAATTCCCTTTCGTGGTGTGTCCCCGGCACTGTGTCGAGGACGAGTGCGAGCCGGGTATGCCCGTCCACTCATGCTGAAACGCTAAGCGCTGGTAGCCCCTGCCACAACGACCGACGCAGGTATTTCTCTTGTGTCGTAAGGGGTTCACCGAGCCCCGATGATCCAGAAACCGCCTGAGGGCTACTTCGAGGTACCCGGATTCGGCTCAACCAAAGGTCAAAACCTCGCCGACAAAGGTCAAAGCGTGGCCGGCTTCCATCCCGGGCGAGCAGCCTCGAAGGCTGCGATATCTGCCTCGTAGCCAAGGGTGATACCGATGTCGTCCAGGCCGTTGAGCAGCCGGTAGCGGGTGTAGTCGTCGATCTGGAACGGCGCAGTCAACGACTCGGCCTGGATAGTGCGCTCCTCCAAGTCGACCACGATCTCGGTGGTCGGGTCCGCCTCGATCAACTTCCACAACTGTTCGACGACATCCTGGGTCACCTGCGCTGCGAGCAGCCCGGCCTTACCGGAGTTCCCTCGGAAGATGTCGGCGAACCGGCTGGAGATCACCACCTTGAAGCCGTAGTCCATCAACGCCCACACGGCGTGCTCACGCGAGGAGCCGGTGCCGAAGTCCGGTCCGGCTACCAGCACGGTGGCCCCTTGGTACTCGGGCCTGTTGATGACGAACTCCGGGTCGCCCCGCCATGCAGCGAAAAGCCCGTCTTCGAACCCGGTGCGGGTAACCCGCTTGAGGTAGACGGCAGGGATGATCTGATCGGTGTCGACGTTGCTGCGACGCAGGGAAGTCCGGTGCCGATGTGACGAGTGATCTTGTCCATAAGGGAAGTCCTTTCTTCAAGCTCAGTTGATGTCCGGCGCGATCAGGCCAACGGAACGAGGTCCGCAGGACTGGCGAGGTGGCCACTGACGGCGGTAGCCGCAGCGACCGGGACCGACACCAGGTGCGTGCGTCCGCCCTTACCTTGTCGGCCTTCGAAGTTGCGATTGGAGGTCGAGGCGCTGCGCTCCTGCGGCGCGAGCTGATCGGGGTTCATGCCCAGGCACATCGAGCACCCGGCGCCACGCCACTCGGCTCCCGCAGCCAGGAACACCTCGTGCAGGCCCTCGGCTTCAGCCTGCATACGCACCCGCACCGAGCCCGGAACCACCAGCAAGCGTGTGCCCTCTGCGACCTTGCGGCCCTTGACGACTTCAGCTGCCAGACGTAGATCCTCGATCCTGCCGTTGGTGCACGAACCCACGAAGACGGTATCGACCTTGACCTCGCGCATCGGCTGGCCTGCGGTCAGGCCCATGTACTCAAGAGCTTTGGCGGCTGCCGTCTTGTCGGTCTCGTCCTCGAAGTCCTCGGGCGAGGGCACTGTGGCAGCCAGGGGAACTCCCTGACCAGGGTTGGTTCCCCAGGTGACGAACGGGGAGAGCCCAGCAGCATCGATCACGATCTCTTGGTCGAAAACCGCGTCGGGGTCGGTGACCAAGGTCTTCCAGTGCGCGACAGCCGCGTCCCAGTCAGCACCCTGAGGTGCTTCCGGCTTGTCCTTGATGTAGTCGAAGGTGGTCTGGTCAGGTGCGATCAGACCGGCCTTGGCGCCCCACTCGATGGACATGTTGCAGATGGTCATCCGCGATTCCATCGAGAGTTCCTCGATGGCCGAGCCGCGGTACTCCACGATGTAGCCCTGGCCACCGCCGGTTCCGGTGCGACTGATGATGTCGAGGATCAGGTCCTTGGCGGTCACCCCGGCAGGCAGCGACCCGTTCACGGTGACAGCCATCATCTTCGGCTTGGCCTGGGGCAGGGTCTGGGTGGCAAGTACGTGCTCGACCTCGGAAGTGCCGATGCCGAAGGCGATCGAGCCGAATGCACCATGGGTCGAGGTGTGCGAGTCACCGCACACGATCGTCATGCCTGGCTGGGTAAGACCCAGCTGCGGTCCCACCACGTGCACGATTCCCTGCTCGACATCGCCAAGTGGGTGCAGGCGAACGCCGAACTCGGCAGCGTTCTTGCGCAAGGTTTCGACCTGGGTACGCGACACCGGGTCGGCGATCGGCTTGTCCCAGTCGATGGTCGGGACGTTGTGGTCCTCGGTCGCAAGCGTCAGATCGGGGCGGCGGACCTGACGACCGGCGATGCGCAGTCCGTCGAAGGCCTGCGGTGAGGTGACCTCATGGATGAGGTGCAGGTCGATGAAGAGCAGGTCAGGCTCTCCCTCGGCACTTCGTACGACGTGCTCGTCCCACACTTTTTCCGCCAGGGTCTTGCCCATGACCTTGCTCCTAATCTCACAACTCGTCAGTCTGTGAACGACGGGGCGGACATATCCGCACCGCCCGTTCCGTCTTGCACTTGCGTTTCAGATGCTGAGACGGCATTATCGGTATATGGACAACTCTAGCGGAGTCGGCGTTCTCGACAAAGCGGCGTTGGTTCTGACCGCACTCGAATCCGGTCCGGCCACGCTAGCCGGGTTGGTCGCCGCCACGGGTTTGGCTCGACCCACCGCGCATCGACTCGCTGTCGCACTCGAGCACCACCGCCTGGTTGCACGCGACATGCAGGGGCGGTTCATCCTGGGGCCTCGTCTCGCCGAGCTCTCGGCCGCCGCCGGCGAAGATCGACTCCTTGCCGCAGCCGGCCCGGTTCTGGCCCGGTTGCGCGACATCACCGGCGAGTCCGCGCAATTGTGGCGTCGACAGGGCGATTACCGAGTATGTGTGGCCGCAGCCGAGCGACCGTCCGGGCTACGCGACACCATTCCGGTCGGCTCGCAGATAACCATGCGCGCCGGCTCGGCGGCCCAAATCCTGCTCGCCTGGGAGGACCCCGATCGGATGCACCGTGGCCTGCAAACCGCGGCCTTCTCCGCAGCCGCCCTGGCCGGGATCCGTCGGCGTGGTTGGGCGCAATCGGTGGGCGAGCGTGAAGCAGGCGTTGCCTCGGTGTCGGCGCCAGTACGTTCCCCCAGCGGCAAGATCATCGCCGCAGTATCGGTCTCTGGACCACTCGAGCGACTCTCCCGCCAACCTGGACGTATGCACGCCCCTGCCGTGCTCGCCGCCGCAGAGCGGCTCTCCGAGGCACTGCGTCGCGCGGCTGAGTAGGCCACCAATGCGCACGTCGTCGGCCTACGAGGCCAGCGCGCGACGTCGGCCCTTGCTGCGCCTGGACGGGTCAGGCACCGGAACCGCGTCCAGGAGCCGCCTGGTGTACTCGTGACCGGGTGCAGCGAAGACCTCGTCGACTTGGCCGATTTCCACCAGTTCACCAGCACGCAGCACCGCCACCCGATCCGAGACCTGGTGCACCACGGCAAGGTCGTGGCTGATGAAGACACACGCAAAGCCGAACTCCTTCTGCAGCTTGGCGAACAACTCCAGGACATCGGCCTGGATGGAGACGTCCAGCGCGCTGGTCGGCTCGTCTGCAACCAGCAACCGGGGCCGCAACACCAATGCCCGCGCCAAGGCCACCCGCTGGCGTTGGCCACCGGACAGCTCGTGTGGTCGTCGCGTCGCGAATTCATCCGGTAGCTGGACTGCCTCCAGCAACTCGGCAACCCGCCGGCGTCGGCTCGAGGCCGAACCGACCCGGTGCACGTCCAGGGGCTCGCTGATGCTCTGCGCTATCGACATCCTCGGGTCCAGCGAGGCCGCCGGGTCCTGCGGTACCAGCGCAAGCTCTCTGCGTACGCTGCGTAGCTCACGCGCCGAAGCATGCGCGAGGTCGATACCTGTCACCCGAATCGAGCCCGACGCCGCCTTCAACAGCCCGGCAGAGGCCCGCCCGAGCGTCGTCTTGCCAGACCCGGACTCCCCNACCAGGCCGAGTACCTCCCCGGCCGACACCGACAGGCTGACAGCGCTGACGGCGGTGAAGTCCGCAGAGCCTCGGCGGCCCCGGTAGATCAAGGTGACGTCGTCCAGCTCCAGCACCGAGGCGCCGGCATTGTCAGCGCCAGCCCTACGGGTACCGACATTCCGCAAGCCGGCGTTCCTGGGGGCGGGCGCCGCGAGCGGGTCTGTCGTGGTCGGTGACCGCGGCAGAGCTGGGACCGCAGCCAACAACTGGCGCGTGTAAGGGTGCTGCGGGTCGGCGAACAACGTATGCACGTGGGCCTCTTCGACAACGTCGCCCAACTTCAGGACAACGACGCGATCGGCGATCTCGGCAACAACACCCAGATTGTGGGTAATCAGTACGACACTGGTTCCGGTTCGCTCGTTGAGGCGGCGCAGCAGCGCTATGATCTCGGCCTGCACCGTCACGTCCAGTGCCGTGGTGGGCTCGTCGGCGAGTAGCAGATCCGGTTCGTTGGCCAGCGCCAGCGCGAGCACGACACGTTGCTTCTGCCCGCCGGAGAGCTGATGTGGATAGTAGCGAAGTCGCTTCTCCGGTTCGGGAATCTCGACTTGGCGGAGCAACCCGATCGCGCGTTCGCGCGCGTGATGCTTGGAGGCCGGCCTGTGTGCCCGGATGGCCTCCCGCAACTGCCAACCGATGGTACGTACCGGGTTCAGCGCCGTCTGGGGCTCCTGGAAGACCATCCCGATACGGCTGCCACGGATCCCGGCCAACCTGGATTCCTCGACACCCAGAATCTCCTCCCCGCTCAGTCGTATCGATCCGGTCGCTTGCGCCCCCGGTGGAAGCAGACCCAGGATCGCCCGGGCCGTCATGGACTTCCCGGAGCCGGACTCCCCCACCAGCGCGAGGATCTCGCCGCGCTCGATCCTCAGGTTGATGTCGTTGACCGCGGGTCGTGGCTGGGCGAAGTTGATCTGCAGGTGCTCGACAGCCAGGAGCAGATCTGCGGACCTGCTGGCAAGTTGCGTTGTCATGATTGCCTTTCTGAGATCGAGGTGGGTCAAACGCGGCGGGTAGCCGAGATGGCTTGGCTGACGAGGAGGAATCCCAAGACGAGCAGGGTGACGATGATCAACGGCCCCACGACGAAGGCCGGGCTCTCCCAGACGTTGCGGATCCCGTCCCGGGTCAACGAGCCCAGCGAGGGCTGCGGCGGGCGCACACCCAGGCCGAGGAAACTCATGGCACCCTCGATGAACACCGCGATCGACATCGAAACGCCGAACTGCACGACCAGCGGCTCCAGCGAGTTCGGGAGCAGATGCTTACGCAACAGCCAGGTGTTCCCGGCGCCGATGACCTGGGACGATTCCACATACGGCATTGCCCGCACCGTCAGCAGCGAAGTGCGGGCAAGACGCCCGAAGACCGGGATCTCGGCGAGCACGATGACCGCGATGATCGTGGTCACCCCGGGACCGGCGGCAGCGGTGACGCCGATCGCGAGAATCAGCACCGGGAATGCCAGGATCACGTCGAAAACGCGCTGCGCGATCACGTCGGCGAATGCATACATCGTGGAGACCAGCCCGATGACTGTCCCGATCAGGGCTCCGAAAGGTACCGCGATGAACACCACCATCAGATCGACCCGGATCCCGAACAGCAGCCGGGAGAAAATATCCCTGTTGACCTCATCGGTGCCCAGCCAGTGCGCACTGCTGGGCGGCAGCAGGTTTGCGTTCGGTATCTGCTCAGCGGGACCGTAAGGCGCCAGCAGAGGTGCGAACACACCCAGCAACACCACAATCAGGATCATCGTCGCGCCTGCCGCTCCGCCCGGAGCGCGCAGGAAGGCCGGCCACCGCCGCGGTGGATCGGCCGCCAGGCCGCCGGTAGGCCGTCCGGCCGCCGAGGACGACGCGTCGATACCGGTACTCACGAGGCACCTCCGAGGCGTATCCGGGGATCGAGAACGGCATTGACGATGTCTGTCAGCAACTGGGTGACGACGAACACCAGTACCGACAGCAACAACAAGGCCTGCACCAGTGGGTAGTCACGGTCGGAGATGGCTCGCTCGATGAGCAGGCCGAGGCCAGGCCAGGCGAAGATCGCCTCCACCAGGACAGCACCGCCGAGCAAGGCTCCGACCTGGAGACCGAGCACCGTCACCGTGGCTGGGAGAGCATTGGGCAGTGCCTGGGTGAGCACGATCCGGCGACGCCGGATCCCCAGCGCCTGCGCGGTGGTGACATACGGCTTGCCCAGCTCCGTCTGCAAGGACGCGGTGAGGAATCGAGCCAGTGCCGCGGCCGAGGGAAGTGCCAGGCACAACGCCGGTAGTACCAGATACTGAAACGCAATGCCGGGTCTGCTGAAGAAGCCATCCGGTGGCGTGCCGCCCGCTGGCAGGATGGGCAGGATCACCGCGAACACCACGACGAACAGCACACCGGTCACGAACGTCGGCAGCGCCACCGCGAGGGTGTTGGCTCCAGCGAGGACCGAGTCGAGCCAGCGACGGTTGGCCAGAACCGACCCGATCGCGGCCAGCCCCGCCAGCACCACGGCGAACAACAGTGCAGTAGCGGTCAGCACCACCGTGTTGAGCAGGCCGGCTCGTACCAGGCCTCCGATGTCACCGCCGATCATGTAGGACTTGCCCGGGTCCAGGCGGATCATGCCGGCCAGCCAGGTGAGGTACTGGGTGAGGACCGGCTGGTCGAGCCCGAGATCTGCGCGAATCGATGCCAGAGCCTCCGGCGACGCGTCCTGGCCGGCAAGGATGGTGGCAGGATCACCGGGGACGAGCCGGATCACCGCGAAGATCGCCATCGAGGCGAACAGCAGCACCAGGATCGCCGAAGGGACGCGCCGCAGGAGGTAACTGGTCATCGGATCAGTCGTCCAGCCAGGTATCGGTGAGCACGAGCTCGCTGCGTTTGGTCCACGCGAGGTCGTGCACGCCGGTGGAGACCGGGATGCGGATCCAGGTGACGTTGGACTCGATCAGGAACAGGTTCTCCACCAGGTCCTCGGTGACCTTGCGGTAGGCCTCGACGGCCTCCGGACTGGTGCCGTCGGCAACCTCCCAGGCCGCGTTGGCGTCCTTCTTGTACTTTGCGTCGACGAAGTTGGAGCTGTTCTTGTCGGCGTTGAACGGATATGCGGTCACGGCCAAGGTGGAGGGAGTCCACTGCGCGTAAGCGTGATCAAGGATCCACAACGCGGTGTACTTGCCGTTGATCAGCCGGTCGATGTGGGTGGGGTGCTCGTTGGGAACCAGGTCCACCTTGATGCCGATGTCGGCCAGGTTGGCCTGCACGATCTGCGCGATGGCCTCGTACGTCGGGCTTCCGGTCGAGTACTCCAGCGAAAGGGTGGGAATGTTGCCCACTTCCTCGACGAGTGCTTTGCCCTTGTCCACATCGCGGGAGTACTTCTGGTTGATGTCCTCGTCGTAGGCGGGCGAATACTTCGGCCACGGAGCCACGATCGGGTAGCCGTTGCCTTGGAAAACATCGGCCACGATCCGCTCACGGTCCAGCGCATAGGCGATCGCCTGGCGGACTCTGACATCCTTCAGCGCCGGGTTGGTGACGTTCGTGCCGACGTAGTACTGGCGTTCCGAGCCCTCGTAGGCCGTGTCGGTGAAGTCCCCGGTCTTCACCAAGGTGTCCACATCGCGGTTGCTCACCCCGATGGCCAGGTCGAGCTGGCCGGTCCTCAGCTGCGAGGTGAGGGACTGCGCGTCCGGAACGATATGCACCTCGATGCCGTCCAGCTTGGGCTCGTTGCCCCAGTAGTCGGCATTCTTGGCGAAGGTCAGCTCGGATTGAGGGGTCCACGACTCGAACGTGAATGGGCCGGTTCCGACGTAGGCCTTGCCCTCGCCAAGGCCGTCGAAGGTTTCCGAGTCGATGATCGGCAACACGTCGAGCAGGTCGAAGACATTGCTGAGCTTGTGGTCGAACTTCAGGACGACGGTGTGCGGATCGGTCGTATCGAAGTCGGTGATCGCCGCAGCGGTGCGTTGGAACTGGACGGTCCACTTGGGGTCGGCCCAGGTCTTGATGCTGAATGCGACATCTTCGGAGGTGAAGTCCCGCCCCGAGTGGAATTTCACGTCGTCTCGCAGGTTCAGGGTCAACGACAGACCGTCGTCGCCGAGTTTCCAATCGGTGGCCAGGCTCGGTGTCGGCTCGACGCTGTCGATAGGAACGTCGACCAGTGAGTCGTACACCGCCCCGATCAGCGTGTTGATGGTGTCGTTGAATTGGTGAAGATAGCCGGCGGATTCAGGTCGACGAGCGTGCCGACTTGCAGCACACCTCCGGTCTGGGGATCGCCGCTGCCAGGGGCGGCCTTCTCGTTGACCGCCGAGCTGCAGCCACTGGCGAACACGGCAGCTGCGAGCGCGACCGCGCCGAGTGATAGGAGTCTTGCCTGCCAGGTGCGGACCCTCTTGCGAGGGCTCCTGGAGCGGGAGGTGGACTGATGGGTGCGCATGGGTTTCCTGTCTTCGTCTCTGAGTTGGCAACAGCGGACAATGTGACTGCGGTGTGTTGGTCCATAGCGTTGGACGGGTGTTGGTGAATGACGTGCGGGGCGTAGTCGTCAGCCAGTGAGCCGGTCCCCGCCCTCACTGGCCAACACCGATGTCGGGCTGTCGTAGACCGGACACAGTGCGACGGTGGTGGCAGCGATCGATTGGATGTCGCCGGCGAACCTGGTGAACGAGATACCGATCTCGCGGGCGGTTGCGGTGTGGGCGGCAAAGTGTGCGCGGGTGACCTCCAGAGCCGGGCCATAGCCGGTCAGGCCCTGACCGCACAGCACTACCCGGTCTGGGTTGGTGATGTCCCTGACCACGGCGGCCACCCGGCCAAGAGCAGCGGCACGAGCGCACAACAGCCGGTGCGCTACCTGGTCACCGCGGGCAGCGGCACGGTGAACCAGCTCGATGTCCGGCGTGCCGATCACTCCGGCAGAGGCCGCCTTAGCCGCTACCGCCTCGTCGCTGACGGCGTTTTCCAGGCAACCCGTCTGACCACAGCGGCACACGTCGACTCCACCGATCGGGAAGTGGGAGAGTCTTCCGACCCGAGCGATCTCGGTGCCGGCCGGACGCTGGTTGGCCATCACAAAGGCGACCGTGTTACGGGAGTAGAGGTACATGGTGGAGCCGGGAAGGTCTTCGGAGCGCGCCAGATATTCCGCGGCGGCGATGGCCGGGACCAACTCCCAGGATTCGACCGGGAATCCGAGGCGGCGCTCGAGTGCCGCTCCCAGGGCCTGCTCGTCGTACTCGATATCACCCCAGGGAGCCACCAGGCCGGCCCCGATCACCGCCCGGGCCGGATTCCCGGTGAGCAGGGTGGTGCGCGCGCGCGATCTGGCCGACGAAGACCTCGACCGTGTCCGACGCAGATCCCGAACGAGCCTGGGGAGTCGGAACGATCGGCGGGCCACGACTCGGCCCGAGATATCACCCAGGCTGACAGTGGTCGTCCGTCGTCCCACATGGCAGCCGAGAGTGACGTGATTGCCGGTATCCAGCTCGACAGGATAGCTCGGGCGCCCGATCGCAGTGTCGGGGATCAGGTCCGGTCGTTCCCGCACGAGACCACCGTCCAGCAGCGCCGTCACGGTCCGCGCGACCGACGAGGACGACAAACCGGTCAGCCGCACCAGCTCCTCTCGGCTGGTCGCGCCGTGACGACGGATGTGGGTCAGCACACGGCTCTTCGGATCACCGAAGCGGCCCAGCGCCAGCACAAGCATCATGACCTCACAGCTCCCTGATCTTTTCCTGTTCCGATTCTGAGTTATATGAGTAACTCACTAGACTTTATACACGTAAGGTATCCGCTGTGGCAGCCGGCGCAAAACCCGACACCGGATTTGCGCCATGTTTCTCCCACCCAGACACAAAGACTTGGGAGTCTCGGCCCCGATTGGTCACGCTGTGCCGACCCCAATACCCGCACTCGAAGGAGACAACGTGAACCGTGAGGACCTCGCAGCCGACCGCTCGGCAGCAGCACCGGCCAAAGCGCCCAACGTCTTGGTGGTGCTTCTCGACGACATGGGCTTCGGCGCGTCCTCGGCCTTCGGCGGACCATGCCGGATGCCGGTCGCAGACGAACTGGCCGCCGGCGGGCTGCGGTACTCGCGCTTTCACACCACCGCGCTGTGCTCCCCGACCCGCACCGCATTGCTGAGCGGCCGCAACCATCACAGCGTCGCAATGGGGACAGTCACCAACCTGGCCGTTCCCGGTGACGGGTACGACGCCTACCGCTCCCCCAGCAAAGCCACGCTTGCCCGGACCCTCAACCTCAACGGGTATGCCACCGGTGCGTTCGGCAAGATGCACCAGACCNCCCATGAGGAGTTTTCACCCGCGGGTCCGTTCACGCACTGGCCCACCAACGAGGGATTCGAGCGCTTCTACGGCTTCATCGGCGGAGAGACCGACCAGTTCACACCGAACCTGATCGACGGCACGACCTATGTGGACCCGCCGGCGACAGAGGAGNGGGGTTACCACTTCTCCTCCGACATCGTCGACAAGGCCAGCGCCTGGATTCGCGGCGTCCGCGCCTTCGACGCAGACCGGCCCTGGTTCTGCTACCTGCCGTTCGGGGCAACGCATGCACCCTTCCAGGTCCCGCGATCGCACCGGACGAAGTACCGCGGCGAGTTCGCTCATGGTTGGGACAAACAGCGCGAGCTCACCTTGGCACGCCAGAAGGAATTGGGCATCGTGCCACCTGAGGCCGTACTCGCGCCATGGGCGGAAGGCGCGCCCCGCTGGGAAGAGCTCGACAATGACGAGAAGCTAGTAGCTGAGCGGCTGATGGAGGCCTACGCCCAATCTGCCGAGCACACCGACGCCCAGGTCGGCCGCTTGGTCGAGGAGATCCGTGAGCTGGGTGAGCTCGACAATACTTTGATCTTCTACATCCTCGGCGACAACGGCGCCTCCGCGGAGGGTGGTATCGAGGGCACGCTCAACGAGCTGCTGCGGCTCAACGGCCTTCCCGACACCACCGAGCGGATCTTGACCCAGCTCGACCAGATCGGCGGCCCGAGCACCGCGGTGCACTATCCCGTCGGCTGGGCGTTGGCCATGGATACGCCCTACCAGTGGGCCAAGCAGGTCGCCTCCCACTTCGGCGGCACCCGCAACGGCCTGGTCGTGCACTGGCCCGCGGGTATCGAGGCCCGCGGCGAGGTCAGGCACCAGTGGCACCACGTCATCGACGTCACACCGACGATCCTGGAGGCCGCCGGACTCCCCAGCCCAAGCGCGNTCGACGGCATCACCCAGGACCCGATCGAAGGAGTCTCGTTCCTCTACAGCCTGAACCAGCCGAACGCGCCGGAACGGCACACCACCCAGTACTTCGAGATGCACGGCAATCGCGGGATCTACCACGAGGGCTGGACAGCGGTGACCAAGCACCGCACCCCATGGACCGTCGGGCAGATCGAGTTGCCCAGCTTCGACCAGGACGTCTGGGAGCTCTACGACACCACCACCGACTGGACCCAGGCCTACGACGTCGCCGGTCAACATCCAGAACGGCTGGCGGCACTCCAACAGTTGTTCCTGTCCGAAGCCGAGAAGTACCACGTGCTTCCCTTGGACGACCGTTTCCTGGAGCGACTCGTACCCGAGCTGAGCGGCCGCAAGCTGGCACCTGCGTCGATGACCCTCAGAGCGGGCGCGACACGCTTACACGAGGACGTTGTGCCCAACGTCAAGAACAAGTCCTTCAGCGTCACTGCGCAGCTCGTCGCCGACAGTGACACCAGCTCTGGTGTGCTGATCGCCCAGGGTGGACAGTTCGGCGGCTGGGCGATATTCCTCGACGACGGTCAGCTCACCTACGTCCACAACTACTTGGGCATCGAGCGGACTCACATCAGGTCCCAAGCACGGGTGGAACGCGGTGCACACCAAGTGCAGGTGCTGTTCGGCTACGACGGCGGTGGTCTCGGCAAGGGCGGCGACATCACTCTGCTCATCGACCAGGAGATCGCCGGCCGGGGGCGGTTGGAACGTACCGTGCCGTTCTCGTTCTCGTTGATCGAAGGCCTCGACGTCGGCTACGACTGGGGCACGCCGGTCAGTGATCGCTACTCCCGCGGAGACGGGTTCCACTATTCCGGCGAGATCGCCGGGGTAACGATCGCGACCGGGGATGACGCGGTCGAGCCCACCCGCGCCGAAGAGCTCCGCTCCGTCCTCACCAGCCACTGACTCGGCAACCTCACTACCGCAATGCCCCTGGGCGGCCGCGGGACACCACCTCGCCTACAGCCCAGCCCTCCCGATCACTCGACGAAGCAAAGGAATACCACCATGACCACCAGCATCGATTTCCCCGCAGCACCACTTCGCAACCGGCACCGGCAGCACAGACGTCACAGAACCCCGATACCGGGCTCTCGGTGACCAAGGTTGGTGGGCGCCTGGGTGCCGTCGTCGAAGGAGTCCGCCTCGGTGGCGAGCTGACCAGCGACACGGCGCGAGTCATCCGCAACGCGATCATCGAACACAAGGTCGTGTTCTTCCGCGACCAGCACGAGCTCGACGACGCCGGCCAGATCGCTTTCGCCGAGCTACTTGGCGAGACCACCGCTGCCCACCCGACGGTCAATACTGGTAGCGCCAAGGTGCTGAGCCTCAACGCCACCAAGGGAATGGCTGCCAACAGCTGGCACACCGACGTCACCTTCGTCGACCGTATCCCGGCGTTCAGCGTGCTACGGGGCGTCGTCATTCCGCCATACGGCGGGACCACCGTCTGGGCCAACACCGCCAGTGCCTACCCGAGTNCGCTGCGTGCGCTGGTCGACACGCTGTGGGCAGTGCACACCAACGAGTACGACTACGCAGCGACCAGCGAGACCGTCACCGACCGGCCCGACGCCGACCAGGTCTTCAGCCGTGAGCAGTTCGCCAGCGAGCGGTATGAGACCAAGCACCCCGTGGTCCGCGTGCACCCGGAGACCGGCGAGCGTACCCTGCTGCTCGGCCACTTCGTGAAGCACTTCGTCGGTCTGAACAGCGCCGAGTCTGCGGCAGTGTTCCAGCTGTTGCAGAACCGGGTCACCAAGCTGGAGAACACCTACCGCTGGACCTGGCGCGAGGGTGATGTCGCGGTGTGGGACAACCGCGCCACCCAGCACTACGCGGTGGCCGACTTCGACGAGCAGCGGCGTGAGGTACGCCGTGTCACCGTTGCCGGAGAGGTACCGCTCAGCATCGACGGGCGCAGCAGTGAGGTGCTGGTGGGAGATGCCGGGGACTTCTCCACCATCAAGCGCCTCGTCAGCTGATGTCAGAACAGCGAGTCGGCCTCGAGATCGAGCAGGAGTTGCTTGCGCTCGATGCCACCGGCGTAGCCGGTCAGCGAGCCATCCGCGCCGACGACGCGGTGACAGGGGATCACGATCGGGATCGGGTTGCGTCCGTTGGCCAGACCGACGGCGCGAGCGCCATGGCCGGTCATGCCCAGCCTTCCGGCAATCTCTCCATAACTGGCGGACTGGCCGTACCCGATCGTTTGCAGCTCGTTCCACACCCGTTGCTGGAACGGCGTTCCCTCCGGGGCGACCGGAAGATCGAACTCGGTGCGATCCCCTGCGAAGTACGCGGTGAGCTGCTCGACGGCGGCCCTCAGCACCGGCTCGGCATCGGCCCGCTCTCCCGTCGGACGGCCGGCGCGAGCTGTGGCTACGGCGGTTGAAGACTGCTCGACATCGTGCTCGGAGAAGCCGCCGAGGAAGTCGATCGCTGTGATAGCGCCGTTCCGAGCGACGATGCGCAGTTCGCCGACAGGTGAGTCCATCAAGGTCCACATCTAACCCATCCTCCATAGGTGCATCAGAGCGTAAGAGCTCCAGGGTCGCCACTGCTCGACGAGCATCGCGAGGTCTACCTCTCCGGGAAGCGCCCGACGCGCGCCGAGGTCGGTCGGCAGGAACACATCCGGGTCTCCGAGCGCGCGCAGTGCGATGTAGTCAGCGGTCCATCCGCCGATACCCGGTAGTGCCACAAGTCGCCGCCGCACCTCGGCCCGGTCCAGGCTGCGGTCCAGTGCGATTTCACCGTCTCGCAGCGCCTGGCAGAGCCCGACCAAGGCGTTTGCCCTGGCCCGGGGTATCGGTAGCTCGGTGGGATCGATCTCCGCAACCGCGACTGCACTGGGAAACAGGTGGGTCAGTCCCTCGATCGCGAAATCGACGGGCTCGCCGTACCGTGCCACCAGCTTGGCTGCCGTAGTGGTTGCTCCTGCGACGCTGACCTGCTGGCCGAGTACTGCTCGTACCGCTATCTCGTCTCCGTCGACGGTTCCGGGCACACGCAAACCGGGGTTCGCGGCCACCGAGTCGGCCAACAGCTGGTGTTTGCCAAGTACGCGGTCCACCGCCACCGGATCGCAATCAGCATCGATCAACCGTCGACAACGCTCCACGGCTGCCGGAAGATCGCGCAAGTCGCTGAGCACAAGGCGGCAAGGCACATACGACACACCTGGATTNGGACTTCCACTCCCCAGCGACAGCGTCGCGGTGCCGTGGCCTCGGGGCAACCGCAAGGTGCGCGAATACTCAGCACCGTCGACGAGCTCGACACCGCGAACTGCCCGAACCCGCAGGAAGTCCAGCAGGCCCAGGCCATCGAACGGTGCCCGCACCGCAAGACGCACCCGGACGCTGCCGTCACTGGCACCTTCCGCGCGATTCCGGCTGCGCAACTCGGTCGGGCTGGCGGCATATACCTCGCGGATCGTGTCGTTGAACTGGCGCACGCTGGCGAAGCCGGAGGCGAATGCAACCTCAGTCAGCGCCATCGGAGTCGATTCGATCAAGATCCGCGCCGTCTGCGCTCGGCGTGCCCTGGCCAGCGCAAGAGGCCCGGCGCCGAGGTTGTCGGTGAGCAGGCGAACCAGATGGCGGCTGGAGTAGCCAAGGCGGCTCGCCAACCCNTCGACTCCGTCGCGCTCCACCACACCGTCCGAGATCAACCGCATAGCGCGGCCGGCCACGTCGGCGACCACATCCCACTCCGGTGAGCCGGGAGTCGCATCCGGACGGCAGCGCCGACAGGCCCGGAAACCGGCCAGCTGCGCGGCGGCAGCGGTCGGATGGAAGCTGACGTTGCGAAGCTTCGGAGTAACCGCTGAACAGCTCGGCCGGCAGTAGATACCGGTGGTGCGGACCGCGGTGTAGAACACTCCGTCGAACCGGCGATCACGGCTTTGCACTGCGCGGTAGCAGGCCGTCCGGTCGGTGATGTCCATGACCCCAGTCTTGCTGGACGCATGACCGATAGCTAGCGGAAATCCGCCATCAACTTTTCTAGCATCTCGACACACCACTTCGCTCTTGTTCCGATGGCCCTGCGCTAGACAGCCGGGAACAAATGTCTAGGCGGGTCGCGAGCAGGCACCGATAGTGAACTCATGGGGTGGATCACTGGCGGGCGCGTTCAGCTCGCGGCATTCGCATCGGCTGCTGCGCTGATAGCACCGATTGCGCTCGCGATGCAGGCAGAAGCCGATCAACCGGTAACCGACCAGATTGCGGTAGCTCCGCCACAGCCCTCCCCGGGGAAGCCGCTCGCGCCACTCCTCCGGTCTATCGCGACCCGCCCTCCTACAAGGGAATCACCAAGCCACCTAAGTCGAAGGCAATCACGCTCCCAAGGGTGACCCTCACCAAAGCTGGCGTCTACCCGAACTCCTATGTCGATGAGGCCGGCACCGCGCACATCGTGTGGAACGAAGGTCGTGGCGACGGAGCTGATGTCGCTGTCTACTGCCGGCTCAAACGCGCGGCGAATTCCTGTCAGATCAAGCGTGAGTTGACGTGGGACAAGGTCTACGGCGCCGGCGACGGCCCGCAGTACAACGTCGACAACCTCGGACCTAAGATCATCCGGGTTGGCGAGCAGCTACTCGTATTGTCGTTCCGCTATCCGACGATCGGCGTCAAGCCGGACGGCGCCTCCAGCAACACCGTTGTCGGATGGGTCTCCAACAACGGCGGCAACACCTGGAGCGAGGCCGAGATTCTCGGCCGGCACCGGCTTGGCGAGCTGACGGTAGTCGGGCCAGAAGACGATCCGCTGGTGGTGAACTTGGGCCAGGATCCGTTCTGCGAGGGCACTGGAAGCACCTGCGTGACCAGTTTCCGCTCCGGCATCTACGACCCGTCCAGCGCTTCCNTCAACACCACCTCCGGCGCCGATTACCACCAACGACTGGTCGAACGCAACGGAAGTCTCATCGCGGCGATGGCGAATTCCGGTGTCGGCTCAGGGGGCGGCCCTTGGAGCATCTGGCTGCGTCAATGGAACGGCACCGAACCGGTCACTAACCCCGCGAACTGGACCACTTCGACTGCGATCTCCGGCGACGAACCCGCGCTGGCCACCGGGCCAGACGGCGTCTATCTGGCGCAACGCCGCTGGCTCGAGGCCGGGTTCCTGGGCGGAATCCAAGTTCGCCAGGTCACCAGTGGCGGAGGCGTCCCGGCTGCCGGAACGCCGACAACCGTTTCGGGCGACCGAGCCTGGAGTCCTGAGATCTTCGCCGACGCCTCCGGCCGGCTCCACCTTGCCTGGATCGAGGAGTTCGGCCTACAGCGACATCTGCGCTACGCCACCCGCGCCGCGGATACCGCTGACTTCACGATCGGCCCCGACCTCGCAACCACGGGGAACCCGACCAGCATCGAACTCGCGATGGCAGCCGACGGTGGTGGATTCGTACTGCACAAGACCGACGGCGGGGCGTCCAGCGAGGGAACGCTCACTGCGGTCGGGGTGGGTAATCCTGCGCCCACCGGCAAGAAGGGCATGGGCGATATCACCGGTGGCGGCAACATCGACTGCAGGCAGGTGAAGTTCGGGTCCTTCGACGTCAAGACCGTCGACGGCTGCTTCCTGAAGGGAACCGGCAAGAACCAAGGCCAGGTCATCACGCGTGGCGCGGTGACCCTCAACGGCTTGGAGATCATTCCGCTTCCCGGATCGCAGTTGATCATCGACGGCGAGAAACTCACCCTCGACACCATCGGCGAGGTCCGCGTGCTGTTGCGTGACACCGGCGCCGAGATCGAGTTGTTCAAAGGCAGACTCGCCCGCGACCTGTCCCAGGTCAAACCAGGCACTCGGCTGTTCGAGTTCCCCAAGAGCCTCTTCAAGGTCAACGTGCTCGGTTTCCCGGTCTCTTCGGCAGTCCCAATCGAGCTGACCAAGGACGGCGTGCGGATCCCGGTCGAGTTGACCCTTCCAGCAGAGTTCGGCGGCTTCACCGGCAAAGCGGTGCTGCTCGGCCAGACCGGCAAGGGACTGGTGCTCGACAGCCTGCAGGTCCGGATCGGGCCGGTGCCGTTCGGGGTCTTGACCGTAGACAAGGTGGCGGTCGACTGGGAGCGAGGCGGTACCTGGACCGGTTACGGCAAGCTCACCATGCCCGTTGGCGGCAGCATCGAGGCCGATGTCGGGTTCGAGACCGGAGACTTCGCCTATGCCGACTTCAACTACTCGCCCAACCCACCTGTCACGATCGGTCCATTCGTCTACCTGACCCGCGTCGGGGGCGGGTTTGCGATTCGTCCCCAGACCAAGATCACCGCGCGCGCATCGATCGGTGCGGGTGCACCGGTCCNNAGGGCTCCATCCCGTTGTGGCCAACGGGGAGGCCAGCATGCTCTTCCCAAGTCCGGTCCCGCCCGTTTCGGGCTGGAGGGCAACGTCGAGCTGTTCGCGGTGCGGATCTCGGAAGCTCAGTTCGAGTTCGTCACCTCGGGGTACGCCACCTTCAAGGGCGGCTCGTCGGTGCACTTGGGGCCGGTCAGCGGCAATGTCGGCATGTCGGGCTTCGTGGATGGTCGCAACGGCCGCTATGGGGCGAACTTCGCCGCGGGCCTGCAGGTGTGCGGCACAGCCAAGGACCCCGATGGCGAGTTGCCGGACGAGCACGCCTGCGGTGGCGCCGGGGCCGATGCCACAGTTTCGAGCATCGGGCTCGCTGCCTGCGCGTGGATCGACCCACCGGTGTTGCCGAAGTTCAGCGCAGGCCTGGGCACTCGGTGGAATGACCTCTCCCCGCAGTCCTCGCCTCGCCGATCGTACTCACCGCCGAGGTCGTCAGCTCNNGATCAAAGTGCCCTGCAGCACTGCCCCCTACCGGGTCCCGCCGCCGCTACCGCGCGCGGTGACCCAAGACCTGGCCCTGGTGGGACCGCTGTGGCGATTCCCGCCGGTCTTCCCACGGCGACGATCCTGGTGCAAAGCAAGGATGGTGTGCCGGACGCGGTCGTGAAGGCGCCTGACGGTACGACCCTGGTCGGTCCCGGTGCGTCTGGCGATGGGGTCCACCTGGTCGGCTTCGATGGCGCCGACGCCGTCTGGGTGATGATCGACAAACCCACAGCGGGCAACTACAGCGTCGAGCCGGCCGCCGGGTCGGTGGCGTTCAGCGATATCCGGGTCTCACACGGCTTCAAGCCCGCCAGCGTGAGCGGCAAGGTCAAGCTGGTCACGCCCAAGAAGCCGGCGAAGAAGCCCGGGAAACCGGCCAAACCCGCCAAGCCGGCGTACGCCCAGATCAGTTACTCCACGAAGAACTTGACCAGCGGCCAGTCGATCCAGTTCCGCGAGACCGGCAAGTTCGGCACCCGCATCCTGGGCACCACCAAGAAGCGCTCCGGAACCTTCACGTTCACCCCGCGTCGCGATGCCGCTCGCGCCCGGACCGTGTACGCCGTGGTGCAAGCGGAAGGTCTCGACCAGCGGACGATCCGGCTCGGGACGTACCGGGCCCCGGCCCGGGTTAAGCCGGCCGCCGTCACCAAGCTCAAGGCCCGCAAGACCGGCTCGAAGCTACAGGTGACCTTTGTGCCACCCGCCGGCAACGCCCGCACCGAAATTCAGGTGCGTGGCAGCGCAGGTACCCGGGTCAAGAAGACGTTGGGCCCGAAGGCCAAGAAGTTCGTCCTCGACGGCGTGCGCTGGGACAAGAAGCTCACGGTGACCGTGGTGACCATCACGCCTGACGGTCGCCCCGGACCTGCCAGGACCGTGATCGTCAAACCCAAGCGAGCCAAGTGACCCCTGCCTGGTCACGCACGTTGCCTGTAGACCGCCCGTGGATTTGGTACGCCTGTGACCAGCGGGTATCCTCATCCGGGCTTCGCAAGAGGCCGAATCCCATGGGGTATGGGGTATGGCAGCCCGACTGGTTCTGGTCCAGTTAGTCTAGGTTCGAGTCCTAGTACCCCAGCGATTTGGATGGAAATACTAGGCATTGCTAGAGTTCCGTTCGATCAAGCCCCCGTTGTGTAGCGGCCTAGCACGCCGCCCTCTCAAGGCGGTAGCGCCGGTTCGAATCCGGTCGGGGGTACAAGTTGGACGCAGGCCCAGATGGCATATCCCATTGGACGTGCAATTGTGGCCAAACAGGGTGCCAGAGCCCTTGATATCGAGGAATCGCACGTCCATCGGCGTACCTAGGCCACGTCGAGGCGATCAGACACGTCAGCTGCGGACGTGGACAGGACCGAATTACATAGGGTCTGATCCCATGAATGCCTCTGCCACACCGCCGCGCGGGAGGGCCCGCCTGATCCCGATGCGTCCGCGCGACGAACATGAGCCTGGACGGGTGGCCAGCTCCCTGGAACTGTTCTTCGATCTGGTGTTCGTCGTTGCCGTCAGTATCTCCGCGGTGTCACTGCACCATGCGCTGACCGAAGGTCATGTGCTCGACGGACTCCGGTCGTACGCCGTGGTGTTCTTCGGCATCTGGTGGGCCTGGATGAACTTCACCTGGTTCGCGACGTCGTTCGATACCGACGACTGGCTCTACCGGGTGCTGACGATCGTGCAGATGGCCGGGGTGTTGATCTTGGCGGCCGGTGTCGAGCCCGCGTTCAACGACAGCGAGTTCGACGTGGTCGTCTACGGCTATGTGGTGATGCGCGTCGCGATGGTCGCGCAATGGCTGCGGGCCTCACGCGGTGCCGGTGCGATGCGGCGCACGACGATGACCTACGCGCTCGGCATCGCCGGCGTACAGGTGCTGTGGCTGGCCTGGCTGCTCACCGACGGCTGGGTCACAACCGTCGGGCTGGTCGTGCTGATCGCGGTCGAGGTCGGTATTCCGGTGATCGCCGAGCAATCCGGCACGACGCCGTGGCACCCACACCACATCACCGAGCGCTACGGACTGTTCACGCTGATCCTGCTGGGCGAGAGTCTGCTCGCCTCAGCGAACGCTGTCATTGAAGCCCTGCACGACGACGAGGCTCTGGGGCCACTGATCTCGATAGCCGTGCTGGCGTTGGTCGTGACAGCCGCGCTGTGGTGGATCTACTTCTGGCCGCACCACCACGAAGCGATCGGCTCGCTGGGTGCATCACTGCGCTACGGCTACACGCACTACTTCATCTTTGCCGCAGCCGGCGCCCTGTCGGCCGGCATCGAGGTCGAGATCGCGACGCTCACACATCACAGTGAGCTGAGCGACACCGCCGCGGCGTTCTCGGTGAGCATCCCGGTCGCGGTGTTCCTGCTCGGCATCTGGTTCGTCGCGATCCGCAACTGTGCGGACTCGGTCGTCAACACCGTCGTGCCGGCGGCAGCGGCCTTGGTACTGCTCGACCCGGTCATGCCCATCCCGGTGACACTGACCGCACTCGTCCTCGTGCTCGTGGTCGTCGTACTCGTGCTTCGCGATCCCGTCCCGAACGACGAGTAATGGGGAGCTATGGCTCGGCGATGATCCGATCGACCGCGATGATCTGGCGGCACATGCCATTCGACGTGCGATTGTGGCCGAGCAGGGTGCTAGAAGCCTCTGATATCGAGGAATCGCACGTCCAATGGCATACCCGGGCCAGCAAACAAAGGAGTTGAGTTTGCACTCTCATACCTAAAGTGCATACTATGCACTTAATGATTGAGAGTGCAAAAGTACCTCGGTCCAGTCAGCGGCGGGAGCAGACGCATCGCGAGATCGTTCGCTGTGCTCAGGTTCTCGCCGACGAACACGGACTGGATGGGTTCACGATGGACGAGCTGGCCGAAGCGGTCGGCGTCTCGCGGCGGACACTGTTCAACTATGTTCCGAGCAAGATCGACGCGGTACTGGGCGCCGATATACCAGCCGAGCCTGAGCCGTTCACCACTTTCCGGCTGGGCGGGCCGACAGGTGATCTCGTGGCCGACATTCGTCTCGCGGGCGCCAACGTGTTGCGCCTGCACGAGACCGATGCGCAGGAGATCGCCCGGTTCCGTCGGCTTCTACGTAACGAACCCCGGCTGGCCAAAGCTGTGTACGAGCGCCTCGAAAGGATTGTCGACATCCTCACCGATGCAATCATCGAGCGGGAGGCAAAGGCGATCGACGTCTTCGCCGCCCGGGTGATCGCAAGCATCACCTTGTGTCTCTTCCACATCGCTATGGACGAGTTCATGGCTGACTCCTCGATCCATGTGGCGGACCACTTCTTACGCGCTTTCGACAACGCAGCGACTCTCTTCAACTGACCTAGCTCTTATTCCAACCTGCACCCACGAAGGAATCACCATGGCTTCTGTCCTCTATCGCCTCGGCAAGACCGCATACCGACGCTGGCCGCTGTTCTTGCTGGGCTGGCTGGTCGCCCTGGTGGCTATCGGTGGGATCGCTACCAGCTTGTCCAAGCCGATGTCGGACCAGTTCACGATGCCGGGCATCGAGTCGGTCGAGGCTGCCGACCTCCAACAGGAGCTGTTCCCGCAAGCTCAAGCCGTGGACGCGGCGACTGCCACGATCGTGGTCGCGGCACCGGAGGGAAGCAAACTGTCCGAAGACCCGTACGCCACCGCGGTCGCGACGTTGGTTGCGGATCTGAGGGCGCTGGAGCGAGTTCCTGATGATCTTGTGGGCCCGCTGGAGACTGCCGCGGGCATGGAGCAAGCTGTCCTCGCTGGTGTCGACGAAGCTGAACAGGCAGCCAAGACCGCAAATAAGCCATTCGACCGCGAAGCAGCCCTAGCTGCAGCGCAGGCTCAGCTTGCGGTCGGCACGCCGCTGTCGTCGGATGGTCGAGTCGGCACTATCGGGTTCGCATTCGATGTACCGGAAGTCACCGATGTGACCACCGAGATGCAGGACGAGGTGCTGGCCGCGATGGACACCGCGCGCGAGGCGGGCCTGACGGTCGAGGTCTTCGGCTCGGGCATGGAGCAGTACGGCAACGAAGGCGCCGCGGCGGAGTTGATCGGTATCGCTTTGGCCCTGGTGATCTTGGCATTGACCTTCGGGTCCCTGGTCGCGGCCGGTATGCCGATCCTGACCGCGGGCCTGGGTGTCGGGCTGGGTATCACGGGCATCACCGCGCTGACCGCGGTCCTCGACGTACCGTCCTCGACCACCGCTTTGGCCTCGATGCTCGGATTGGCGGTCGGCATCGACTATGCCCTGTTCATTCTGGCCCGGTTCCGAGGCGAGCTCGACCATACCGATGACCGTCAAGAAGCCATGGGCGTCGCGGTCGGCACCGCCGGGTCGGCCGTGGTGTTCGCCGGTCTGACCGTGATCATCGCGCTGGTCGCGCTGACGGTCGTCGGCATCCCGTTCCTGACCGCCATGGGCCTGGGCGCAGCCGGCACGGTGACTGTGGCCGTACTGGTCGCGCTTACCCTGCTTCCGGCACTGCTGGGCATGCTGAAGTCCAAGGCGTTCGGCGGCACATTCCGCCGGTACATCCCCAAGCGCGAAGCCAGCGGCCGCATCCTCAACAACGGCGTACGTTGGGCGCGTTTCGTGGGTAAGGCGCCTGTCGCCTGGGCACTGCTCGTCGTGGTCGTTCTCGGTGCGCTGGCGGTGCCGTTGAAGGATCTGCATCTTGCGCTGCCGTCGGACAGCACTGCCTCGACCGAGACTTCCCAGCGCAAGGCCGCCGATCTGGTTACCGAGGCATTCGGCCCGGGTCGGCTCGCGCCGATGGTGGTCGTCGTCGACGCTCGCGACATCACCGATCCCGCAGCCCAGCAGCTCGCCTTCCAACAAGTCACCGCCTGGGCTGCCGAACAAGATGATGTGGACAATGCCATGCTCGCGTCTTTCAACGACAACGGCGCCATGGTGCTCATCCAGCCCACCTACGGGCCTGAAGACGAGAAGACCGAGAACCTTCTCGATGCCCTCCGAACCGGTGAGGCCGCGATCGAGGCCGATACCGGTGTTCGCTTGGGCGTTACCGGCATCACGGCCATCCAAACCGACATCTCCGCCAAACTCGCCGGTGCCCTGCCGGTTTATCTCGCGATCGTGATCGGCCTGGCCTTCTTGCTGTTGATCCTGGTGTTCCGTTCCATCCTGATCCCACTCACCGCGACCCTCGGGTTCCTGCTCTCGGTGCTGGCCACCTTGGGGGCAACCGTGGCGATCTTCCAGAACGGCACCTTCGGCTGGTTCCCCGAGCAGCCCATCATCAGCTTTATGCCGATCTTCCTCATCGGGATCGTGTTCGGCTTGGCGATGGACTACCAGGTCTTCCTGGTTACCCGTATCCGGGAAGCCCACGTCCACGGCGCGACGTTCCGCGAGTCTGTTGTCGACGGGTTCCGCAACAGCGCCCGCGTCGTCACCGCCGCAGCGTTGATCATGACCTCGGTCTTCGCAGGCTTCATCCTCATGCCGGACCCGATTATCCAGTCCATGGGCTTTGCCTTGGCCGCAGCGGTGATCTTCGATGCCTTCATCGTCCGCATGCTGCTCATCCCAGCGTTGATGTACCTGATGAAGGAGAAGGCCTGGTGGCTCCCGACCTGGCTCGACAAGATCCTCCCCAACGTCGACATCGAAGGTGAGAACCTGCACCGGCCCCACCTCGCTGACCACTACCGCGATGACGAACCCGACGAGGCTGAGCTCACCCGGGTTTGAACATCCCACCTAGCCGGTTCGACAT
Organism: Nocardioidaceae bacterium; assembly: GCA_013693815.1. Taxonomy (GTDB): domain Bacteria; phylum Actinomycetota; class Actinomycetes; order Propionibacteriales; family Nocardioidaceae; genus SSC3. The sequence continues at coordinate 1,631,876 of CP059259.1, read as the reverse complement.
CGGATCCCGTGTCGTCCCCACTCAGCCATGGGAGAACGTGATGGGTGGGAGTATGCGACGTAGCCATTCGGGGCAGGCCCACGCGGCCGCACCGGTAAGGCGGAGCAGCACGGGCAGGAGCACGAGGCGAACGAGGAAAGCATCGAGCAGCACAGCGATGCCGAGGATGACCCCCATCTCCTTGGGCGGCAGTGGGCCTGACAGTGCGAAGGTGAAGAACACCGCGACCATGACGGCCCCGGCTGCGAAGATCACCCGGCCGGAGTGCGCGACAGCCCCGACCATCGCCTCGCGGGGATCACCGGACTTCTCCCAGTGCTCCTTGGCCGAGGCGAGCAGGAACACGGTGTAGTCCATGGCGATGGCGAAGATCATCGCGAAGAAGAACACCGGCGCCCATGCATCGAGGAAGCCTTGCGGTTCGAAACCGAGCAGTCCCGCACCATGTCCGTCTTGGAAGATCAGTCTGGCCACGCCGAATGCAGCCGCCGTGGAGAGCAGGCTGGCCAGGGTGCCGAGCAGCGCGATCAGCGGTGCCTGCAGCGCTACCAGGAGCAACAGAAATCCGAGTACGAGCACCACGCCGATCACCAGCGGCGTGGATGCGTCAAGTTGGGATTTGAGATCCAGGTTCTCCACCGCCGCGCCGCCGACCATTGCCGAGTCGGGCAAGGTCTCCCGCAACCGGTCCACCGTCACCGACAACTCGGGGTCTGACGGGTCGACTGCGGGCATCGCCTGGATCAGGCTGAGCCCGGCTACCGACTCCATCGGCGGCATGACCGCGACCAACCCAGGATCGGCCGACAACACCTCAGCGGTCGCCTCGGCCTGAGTGGTGTCGCTGATGACTTGCAGCATGCCGGGCGCGCCGTCACCGAATGCGTCCTTGACGACGTCGTACCCGATCCTGGCGCTCGCCTCCTCGGGCAACACTTTGATCGAGGGCATCGCGGTGTTCAGCCCGATGGCAGGTAGCGCCAATGCGACCAGCACCACCAACGCGCCCGTGCCGTACAAGAACGGCCTGCGCCACAGTCGCTCACCCCAGGCTTGGAACCGGACCGAGCGGTGCTCACCCTGGTGTACCCAGGGCAAGGAGAATTTGTTGATGCGATGGTCGAGCTTGAACAGCACCAGCGGGAGCAGGGTCAGGGTTGCCGCAAGCACGAACACCACCGACAGCATGATCCCGCCGGCCATCGACCGGAACGCGGGCGAGGGCACCAGCATCACCGCCGACAGGGACACCAGCACGGTGATGCCGGACAGCAACACGGCTTTGCCGGCAGTGTCCATCGTTTCGGCGATCGCCTGCGTCTTGGATTCGTGTGACCCCATCCGGGCGGCGCGATACCGCACCACAATGAACAGCGCATAGTCGATCCCGAGGGCAAGCGCGAACATCATCGCGAAGTTCATCGCCCAGATGGAGACCGGCATCAGCTCGTTGATCAGGACCAGCGAGCCCGCCGAAGCGACCAGCCCGGCGAGCGTCAGCAGCAGCGGTAGACCCGCCGCGACGAGGGCGCCGAAAGCGAGAACCAGGATAGCCAGCGTCACCGGCCAGGAGACCATCTCGGACTTCAGCATCGCCTCGAGGTTGGCCTCGTTGAAGTCCGACCACAACAGCGACGACCCGGTCGGGTTGACCTGGACGCTTCCGGTCGAGAGGTGGGCCAGGTCCTCCTTGATGTCGGTGGCGACGCGCACCATCTCGTTGGTGTCGACCCCGGCACCGGCAAGCACGATTGCGGTACGGCCGTCCTGGCTGAGCGTCATGCCAGGCATAGGCGCGACAACCTCGGCGATCCGATCCTCGGCTTCGAGTAACTCGGTGACCTGAGCGATGACAGCCGGACCGTCCCCTTGCGTCAGTGACCCCTCGGAGTCATGAATCACCACCTGGATCGCATGGCTGGCGTTACCACCGAAATGCTCCTGAGCCAATTCCCGTACCGCGACCGAGTCCGACCCACTTGCCTGCCATCCGGCGCCTGACAGGTTCTTCTCCACCGCCGGGGCGAAGATGCCCAAGCCCACCACGAGAAGCACCCAGGTGACCGTCACCAGCCGAGGACGGCGAGTGACCCACATCCCCAAACGCCCCAACGGACCTGGCCGGAACGTCGCCGCCAACCCCGGGTCGCTCTCAAGTCGCATCGTCACCTTAATTTCTCCTCTCGGTCGATAACCCCCAGGGGATCGAGAGGACGGTAGCATATCCCCTGGGGGATGTATAGTCGAGAGCAAACAGGAGGAGAAACCCATGACCGAGTTCACTTTGAGTGCCACCGTCGACGCACCGTACGAAGCCACCGTCGAGCAGGTGCGTGCCCTACTCGGTGACGCCGGATTCGGCGTGCTGACCGAGATCGATTTGCAAGCCACGCTCCGCGCCAAGCTCGGCGTCGAGACGCCGCCCAGAGTCATCCTGGGCGCTTGCCGGCCCCCACTCGCCTACGCGGCGCTCCAAGCCGATCCCCGGATCGCCGCGATGCTGCCGTGCAACGTGGTGGTCAGCGCCACCAGCGACACCGCGACCAAGGTCGAGGTCTTCGATCCCGAGGCCATGGTCTCCTTCAGCGACGCCGAAGCAATAGCCGGAGTCGCCGCAGATGCGCGCCAGCGGCTGAGCAAGATGCTGGACAGCCTGGCAGCCGCAGAAGGAGTCAGCAGTGCAACTCGATCCTGACGAGATCAAGGCCATCATCACTCGCCTCAAGCGCGCCAACGGCCACCTCGCCTCGGTGATCCGCATGCTCGAAGACGGCGCGGAATGCGAGGACGCCCTGACCCAGCTCGCCGCCGTCAACAAAGCCATCAACCGCGGTGGCTATGCCTTGGTCGCCACCGGCCTCCAGCACTGCGTCACCGACGGCGGAATCGACAGCATCGATGCCAAGAAGCTGGAGAAGCTCTTTCTCTCCTTGGCATAGCCTCTCGGGACTCTGCCCCCAATGCTTTGCCTCGATGAGGGACTCAGGAGATGAGCTCGATTCGGCACCGCGGGCCGGGGGCTCCTGCCAAACGTGCGTCAGCGGTCAGCAGTGGCATTGGGAGGGCTTCGGCAAGGGCGACATAGCTTGCGTCGTAAACGGTCAGGTTGTTCTTGAGTTCCCAGCAGCGGGGAAGCAAGCGAGCGTGCGATACCCGCTCTAGGGGNAGGTCTACTAGATCGCTTCGTGCCTGGTCTGCCCGGCGATGATCCAGGTCTCCGGACAGCACCAGGCCGCGCAGGACAGACAGCACCTCCAGATCGACCAACTCGGGTGCGATCAGGTCCTCACCTCGAAGTCGCTCCCGAACACGATAGCCATCAGCGCCGTCATCGCTCAAAGCCGTCGCCAGGACGCTCGCGTCAACGACGATCACGGTCGCCGCGCACTGCCTTGGCGGATACCTTGAGCGGAACTACGCCACCCGTTCGTTGACTGGCACGATCGAGCACTTCATCGACCGTGGGGCGGCTTGCATCACTGATCAACCGACTTAGCAGGTACTCCTGGAGCGACTGATTGGCCGCAGCGGCCCGACGCCGCAGTACTGCGTGAGTCTCGTTGGGAACGTCCTTGACCTGAATGCTTGGCATAGCGCCATTTGCATGTCTTAGCGCCAATAAACAAGTTTAGGGCTCGGCGAGGATCTGGTCGACCGCGACGATCTGGCCGACGTCGTTGAGGTAGAGGGTGACCGCACCCCACGAGGTGCAGCCCTCACCAACCTCGAGGCTGATGGTGCGGTATGCCTCGAGTTCCGCCGGCGTACCTGGCCAGTGGGCGCAGGAGTGGCTCGGTGTCGCGGTGGTGATGCGCTCCGGCTGATCGACACCGTCGATATCCCGAGCACCCTTGATCAGCTGCAGCGGGTTGAACGGACAGACCCTGCCGGCGTAGGACTCGGCGCCGCAGACGTTCCATGCCTTCCAGGTGGTGGCCTTCTCGGGTTGCAGGTCAGTGATGTACTGCCCGCCGAGGTAGAGACGTACCGGCGTGTCGATCGAGAGCATGCCCAGCCGCCCAGTGTGTGCGGCCGTGGCGAATCGCGATGCCACCGAGATCGATTGGGCGACACGATCACCGACGCACCATGAAGTCAGATGCACAGTGCTCCCCTCCTCCACCGTGTTTCCTGAGGGCGGGTCCTGCAGCACGATGACAAGTTGTCGGTCGCACTCCACTCCGTCGCCTTCGTAAGTCGTCTCGACCCGGTACCCGACCTCAGAGATCCTGGCCACTGCCTCGTCCTCGACCAGGCCAAGGACGTTCGGGACCGTCCTGAGCGCGGGCGCAGTAGTAGCGGTCTCGGTAGGGGATGGTGAGGGGTGACCGATGGTGGCGATGCCGGGCCCGTTATCGGCCCGAACATTGGCCCGCTGCCGTGGATGCTGTTCCACCACAGCGCCGAGCCCGCAACGAGGCCGGCCACCACCGCGGCGACGACTGCCGGGTAGATCCAGCTCCGAGGCGGCGGAGCTACAGGTGGGGCAGCTGGCGTGACCGTGATCGTGTCGCCTGCTTCGGCCAACAGGTCACGTGCCCATTGCTCGCGCGATCGCTCGTCAGGGTGCTCAAGAGACATCGGGACTCCTCAGGTTCGTCAGGTTCGCGGACAAGGTGGCCAGGCCGCGCGATGCGCGGCTCTTCACCGTGCCGGGGGCGATGCCCAGCAGATCGGCGATCTCCCGCTCGGATAGGTCGGCGTAGTAGCGCAGCACCAAGACCTCGCGCTGACCGCTGTCCATCGCTGCCAGGGCCTGTCGGACTGCGATGCCGGTCGTCACATCGGCTTCATGGCCGGCATCGGGCAGCGTCTGGGTCGGCAACTCGCCGTTCCAGCGGCGTTTACGGGCATCGGCCAAAGTGTTGACCAGCACCCGATGCACGTACGCCTCCGGACGGTCGGCGCGCTGCACCCGGCGCCAGTGCCGCAAGCACTTGGTCAACGCCGTCTGCACGACATCCTCGGCGTCGGGTTGCGGGCAGCCGAGCAGCACGACCGTGCGCACCAGTGCCGGCCGCCGCGCCGCAACGTACTCGCTGAACTCCATCCGCATCCCATCTACCGAACCACTCATCTCATCGACCGGCCAGAGGTGGCGATCGGTTCCAAGCTGATAAGAGATTCCGCCGATAGGGGCTGCCGTCGCGAGCGGCGCAGCCATGGGATGGACCGCAAGGCGGAGGAGGGAGCCGGGCTGGATAGCCCGGTGCCTGAAAAAGCACAGCGCGAGAACGCCGGTGAACTCGTGGGGCGGCGCGCAGCAGGCTTCGCCCTATCGGCGGGATCTCCAAGTGTTCTCAGCCAGCCGGACGTACTTCGAGCAATTGATCGGTCGCCTCGTCGATCACGGCCCGGTTGCCGAGCGGTTCCTTGAGCACCACGCTGGCGCTATCTCCACAGTCCAACCCGTCATCCACGCGCTTCTCGTTGCTGCTCAACCGGATCTCGGTCGCCGACTCGGAGGCCGTGACCTGAGGATCCTGGCGACAAGTGCCGACGTCCACCACGAGCTTGTTCGACCCCGGATCGCCGTAGACCGCGAGGATCGGCGCCTGCGACGGCCCGAAACCGAACGGCGACGCACCGGTCAGCGCCGACAAACTCCAAAGCGCGAGGTAGATGACTCCTGCGGCGACGACACCGATGGCGAGGAATCGCAGGAGTGTCCGAGTCGAGCCCTTGGGAGGAGCATCGCTCTGACTCATAGTGCCAAGGGTAGGCGGTGAGTTCACGCTCCCCCACTGGCGGTTACCTTGCCCCAGTCGGGCAGACTCGTCGGTACCACCCGCGAGTTCAAGGAGAACGATGAGGTACGTGCGCGCCTTGGCGCTTGCGCTTGTTGCTGTAGCAGTCCTCGCCGGATGCGGCGGCAACGACGACCCCGGTCTCCAGCCGGCGGACTCCGACGCCACCCCGGCTGACGGCCCGTCGATCACGGTCGAGGATGCTTGGGTGCGCGCGACGGCAGGCTCAACGGATCCGACGATGACCGCCGCGTTCATGGTGCTCTACAACGAGGGCTCCACCGACATCGCGCTGACCGGAGCCACCGCGGATGTCGCCGATATGACCGAGCTGCACGAGATGGTCAAGGTCGACGGCAAGGAAATGATGCAGCAGGTCGAGGAGGGCATCACGATCACTGCCGGCCGCGGCAAGGAACTGGCTCCTGGTGGCTACCACGTCATGATGATGGGCCTGAACACCGATCTCGCGCCCGGTGACGAGGTCACCTTCACCCTGACCTTCTCCGACGGCACCGAGCAGACGGTACACGCGCCGGTCAAGGAGTTCACCGAGGAGGAAGGCCACTACCACGAGCCCGGCACCGGCGAGCACAGTCACGACGACGAAGACTCGTGACCGAGCAGGTATCACGTCGCCGGGTGCTCTCCTACGCCGCGACAGCGGCGGCAGGTGTCGCAGCCGGGACCGGCGCGTACTCGTTGCTCGACGCACCCGACGACACCAGCGAGCGCGATCAAGGTGACAACATTCAAGACACTTCCGCACCCGCGCTCAACGAGCCGTACGGAGCACACCAGGTGGCGATCGAACTCGCCCCTGCCGAGGTCCAGGAGTTCCTCGCCTTCGACGTCCGGCCCGATCTCGACAAGGACGGGCTTGCCCGTCTGCTGCGGGCCTGGACGGGAAGCATCGAGTCGTTGACGGCCGGTCGCGGCGCGCTCGGCGACCCTGCTCCTTGGCTGGCTGATGCCGCCGCCGGTCTGACGGTGACAGTGGGTCTTGGGCCGGGTCTCGCGGCTCCCGGAGGGATGCTGGAGGGCCCTGAGGGCTTCAGCAGGATCNCTCCGATGGACCACGACAAGCTGCAGCCGGCGTGGTCGGGTGGCGACCTGTTGCTGATCATCGGAGCCCGCGAAGGTACGACCGCAGCGCACACAGCACGTCGGCTGACCCGCGATGCCGCGCCGTTCGCTCGGCCCCGGTGGCGTCAGTCGGGCACCTGGAACAGCATCGATGCGCAAGGCGCACCGATCACCGGCCGCAACCTGTTCGGTCAGGTCGACGGCTCGGGGAATCCGCAAGTGGGCACCGATCTGTTCGGAGACACAGTCTGGATCAGCGACGGCCGCTGGGCCGGCGGCACCACCGTGGCGTTGCGGCGGATCCGGATGAATATGGCGACTTGGGAGGACCTCACCCGTGACGAGCAGGAGCAGTCGGTGGGCCGCGATCTAGACACCGGTGCACCTCTGACCGGGGGCGAGGAGTTGGACGATCTCGATCTGGACGCCAAGCAGGAGGACCGGCTGGTCATCGCCGCCGATGCCCATGCTCGGCGCTCTCACCCCACGATGAACGGCGACCGGCGCATCTTCCGGCGCGGCGCAAACTATGTAGAAATACGAGGCAGACGCGCCGAGAGTGGTCTGATCTTCCAAAGCTTCCAGGCCAACCTGGCCGACCAGTTCGTGCCCATCCAGCGGATGCTGGACATCGAGGATGCGCTCAACGAATGGACCACAGCAGTGGGCTCGGCCGAGTTTGCGCTCCTGCCCGGATTCAGCAAGGGCGGCTGGCTAGGCGAGACCGTGGTGAGCTGACGAGCTACCCGCAGAACGGGCTAGCGAAAACCGGGTGTCCACACTAGATAGCCAAACGAGTGTCACATAGTCACCGTCTGGAGGCGTCGTATTTGTCGTGAGGGCAGCTAAGGACAACGAGTTCACCGAGTTCGTGCATGCGATCGGTGTGCAGCTGGAGCGTGCCGCATTCCTGCTCACTGGTGATCATCACCTGGCGCAGGATCTCACTCAAGCGACGTACGCGAAGGTGTACGTCTCCTGGCATCGGGCCGATGACCCGGTTGCCTACGCCCGCAGGACACTGTTGAACACCTACATCTCGCACCGCCGGCTGCGTCGCAACACCGAGCAGCCGATCGACTGGGTCGACGACCGGCCCGGCGTCGATTCCGATTACGGAGAACGCGCCGACGTGCTCGACGCCCTGGCGACGTTGTCACCGCTCGACCGTGCCATCGTCGTCCTCCGCTATTGGGAGGACCGCAGCGTCACCGACACGGCACGGGATCTGNGGGTCAGCGAGGACGTCGTACGCACCCGCTCCCGTCGGGCACTGCAGAAGCTCCGCCCTTTGTTGGAAGACCCTGAAAGGACACCACGATGACCGACTTCGACGACGATGGCGGCAGCCACCTCAGCATGCTCTTGCGTGAGCGCGCGCTCGAGGTGCAGCCCGATCTCACCCACCATGTAGCTGTTGCCCGCAAGGCCGGCAACCGGCTGATCCGACGCCGTCGCGTGGCGGTCGGCTCGACCGTGCTGGCCGGTTCCGCAGCAGCGGTGCTGGTCGGTNGTTCAGCTCTGGCCGGCTCCCTCCCCTGCTCCGGTTGCCGGAGGATTCGCTGCCAACCCCGATGACACAAGCGAAGATCCGGTCCAGGATCCTGCGGACTGCCTCAGCCAGCTACACCAAAGCCGCGTCCAGGTTCAGGCCGGACGGATGCCTGCGGAAGCACTGCCCACAGACACTCCACGCAGCGACCGCGTCGAGGGCGATCATCAACCCACGCTCATCCACGTTGATGACTGGGACTCGTGTCCTCCGACGACTCCGCTGCCTCCACAGGATCTCCCGGTGACCNNGTGAAGGCCCCCGGCTGGAAGTGCGACCCGCCTGCTGACGACAGGTTCGGGTGCACCAACGGCACCGACATCGTGACGGTGACGGTGCGTTCGGCCGCAGTCCGTGACGACTACCTGCACGACCCGGACAAAGCCACCGACACTTATGCCAGTGAACTCCACGGCGACGTCTTCGCCACCGTGATGGGCGTCAACCCGATAGCGGTCCACGAGGTTGCCGAGCATCTGGTGTGGAAGTGACTGCAGCCAACCACGAGGAGCCGTCCTAGCCCGCGGGAACCGGCGGGCTGGTGGTATTGCGCAGCTTCATCTTCTTGGCCACCCAGGAGACCAGCAACGCATACGAGACCACCTGGGCAAGTGTGACCAGGATGTTCCACCAGCTCGCTGAGGGGTCGGAGATGCTCTCGGCAATGTCGCCGAAGGCGAGCGCGATACCGAAGGCGAGGTAGTTGTTCAAGACATGCAGCGCGATGGCAGCCTCCAGGCCGCCGGTGCGGATCGTCAGCCAGGCAGCGACGACCCCGAACCCGAACCGGTCGAAGAACACCGGCCCGTCGAACTGCAGGTGCGCGCAGGCAAAGATGAACGCGGTGAGCAGGATCGTGAACCAACGCCCCCACGGCTTCTCGATGAACGACCCGACCGCCATCAGCAGATAGCCACGGAAGACGTACTCCTCCCCNGCTGCCTGGAACGGCGTGGTCAACAAGATGACCAGCGCGACCATGGCGTAGCTGGCAGTGAGGGTGTTGAGCTCTCCGAGCTCGGCATCTGCACTGGATGAAGGCAACAGCGCCCCCACGATCATCGCGATAGCCAGTGCGGCCACTGACACACCTAGACAGGCGTAGAGGAAGTTCCAGCGCAGCTTCGGGACCACCGATGACAGCCAACGCGGTCGCATCCCGTGCAGGAGCCGGATGATCAACCAGGTCAGCAGAATCGCGCCACCCAGGGTCGCGTTCAGGTAGAGCATCGCGGCCGGTGTGACCCGTTCCAAGGTTGCCGCATCGGTGATGTTGTCCAGATAGTCACCGGACTGGAACGCCACCGCGATGAACAGCACCGGCAGCGCCAGGATCGGCACCGCGATCAGAAAGCCGCCCAGCAGCACCACGATGCCGACCACGGACTTCCAGGGCGCGTACGTCCAGGTGCGCAACATCTGGTGGTACGGCCGGGGGCGATCATGCGGGAACGCGGGCTTGGGTGCGGGCGCGACATAGGCCGGGTACCCGTAGCTGGCTGGGTGCGGCTGGCCGGGATGTCCGACCGCTGGGTATACCGGGGGCGAGCTGGGAGGCGGATAGGCGGGGACATTCGCCGGGGCCGGGTAGGTCTGAGGTGGGTACGCCGGGGGCGGATAAGCAGGCGCTGACCCCGGTTCGGGATAGCTGGGTGGCTCGGTCACGATACGGCCTGAGCTTCGGCCAGCCGGACCAGCGAGGCATCTCGGCCGAGCAGCTCCAGCGACTCGAACAGCGGTGGGGAGATCCGGCGACCGGTCACCGCGACCCGAACCGGACCAAAGGCGTTGCGCGGTTTGAGCTCGAGCTCGTCGATGAGCTTGCTCCGTAGGGCTTCCTCGATCGCGGGCGTGGTCCACTCGGTCAGACCCGCCAGCGCTTCACGGGCCGACGCGACGATCTTCTGCCCCTCCTCGTTCGCCAACAGCTTCTCGGTGTCGGTCGGGTCACGGTCGACCTTGTCGGCGAACAAGAACCCGAGCATCGGCACGCTCGTCNNGATCGTGGTCATCCGCTCTTGCACCAGCGGCGTGGCTTTGGCCAGCAGGTCGAGCTGCGCCTGGGTCGGTGACTCGGGGAGGAACCCGGCCCTTTGCAGGAAGGGAATCATTCGCCGAGCGAGCTCGTCGGTTCCTAGCGTGCGGACATGGCTGGCGTTGATCGCCTCGGCCTTCTTCAGGTCGAATCGCGCCGGATTGGGATTGACCCGGGAGATGTCGAAGGCGGCGACCATCTCCTCCATGGTGAACACGTCGCGGTCATCAGCGATTGCCCAGCCCAGCAACGCCAGGTAGTTCAGCAGACCCTCGGGCAGGAACCCGCGGTCGCGGTAGGTGAGCAGGTTGGATTCGGGGTCGCGTTTGGAGAGCTTCTTGTTGCCCTGGCCCATCACGTACGGCAGGTGCCCGAACTGCGGCGTAGTGCCGTTGCCGACACCGATCTGGGCGAGCGCGTCGTACAGCGCGATCTGACGCGGGGTGCTGGACAGCAAATCCTCGCCACGCAGGACGTGAGTGATCTCCATCAGTGCGTCATCGACCGGGTTGACCAGCGTGTAGAGCGGGTGTCCGTTACCACGTACCAGCACATAGTCGGGCACATGCTCGGGCTGGAAGGTGATCTCGCCACGCACCAGGTCCTCGAAGGTGATCGCGTGATCGGGCATCCGGAACCGGATCACCGGCCGCCGGCCCTGCCCCAGCAACTCGGCGCGGCGACCGGGGTCGAGGTCGCGGCAGTGGCCGTCGTAGCCAGGGGTGCGGTTCTCGTCCTTGGCGCGCTGATTGCGCTCGTCGAGTTCCTCGGTGGTGCAGAAGCACTCGTACGCTTTGCCGGCGGACAGCAGTTTGGCGGCGACGTCGGCGTAGATGTCCATCCGCCGGCTCTGGCGGTAGGGCGCGTGGGGGCCGCCGATCTCGGGCCCCTCGTCCCAGTCGAAGCCCAGCCAGCGCAAGACCTCCAGGATCGTGTCGTAGGACTCCTCGGAGTCCCGCGATGCGTCGGTGTCCTCGATCCGGAACACGAAGGTGCCGTTGTGGTGGCGCGCAAATGCCCAGTTGAACAACGCCGTCCGCGCCAGTCCGACGTGTGGAGAGCCGGTCGGGGATGGGCAGAACCGGACTCGGACAGCGTCAGTCACGCGCAACCACCTTGTTGGTCAGGGTTCCGATGCCGGTGATGGTCACGTCGACCTCGTCACCGACTTCCATGGGGCCGACACCGTCGGGAGTGCCGGTAAGGATGACATCGCCGGGCAGCAACGTCATCACCGAGCTGATGTGGGCGATCAGCGTCGGGACGTCGAAGATCATGTCGTAGGTGGTGCCTTGTTGCATGAGGTCGCCGTTGAGCCGGGTTTCGACCGTGAGCGACTCGGGCTCCACTTCGGTCTCGATCCACGGACCGAGCGGGCAGAAGGAGTCGAACCCCTTGGCCCGGGTGAACTGCACGTCCTTGCGTTGCAGGTCGCGGGCGGTGACATCGTTGGCCACCGTGTAGCCGAAGACGACATCGCGGTAATGCTCCGCTGGGACATCGCGGCAGATCCGCCCGATGACGACGGCCAGTTCGCCCTCGTAGTGCACTTCGCTTGACTGTCGGGGNTAGAAGATCGGGTCCCCGTTGCCGATCACGCTGGTGTTGGGCTTGAGGAACATCAGCGGCTCGTCGGGAACATCGGAGTCCATCTCAGCCGCGTGGGCGGCGTAGTTGCGACCGATCGCCACGACTTTGCTGCGGGGCAGCACCGGTGCCAGCAGCCGGACATCACCCAGCTTGAGGCGGGCCTGNAGTGGGGTGATCCCGGCGTACAAGGGATCGCCGGCAAGGACGACTATCTCGGAGTCGGGGTCGAGTTCACCGTACTCGTCGAGTTCGCCCTCGACCACTCCGAACTGGGGATCCTCACCCACACTGAACCTGGCAATTCGCACGACGTGAGCCTACCGGCGACCTTGCACGGATGAAGCGGTCACTGCTGTTTCGGACGTTCCTGGGTGAGCGCGGGGTCTGCTCGAAGGAGACGGCGTCGTAGAAGCGCCACTCCCCGTTCTCCTTGACGACCAGGATTCGGCCGATCTGCGGTGCGCCCGCGACAGTCACGATAACGGGCACGATGGCCATGCGTTGTCCGCTGGAATCCCAGCCGACTTCACCTACCCCGCTGACCCGCGCATCGGTCACTCCGGTGAAGGAGTAGCCCTCGATGAAAGTCTCCCGCTCGGTCTCGCGGACCTCTGCGCTGCCAATATCCCAGATCGCTCCCGCATTGTGCTCGCGCACGGCCTCTGTGTAGCGGACCGCGATGCTCACGGCCGCGTCGAGGTCTGGACTGGGTGTGGTGCTCGCGGTCGAGTCGGGCACCACCGGCGCGTGGTCGGTCGATGGGCTGTCCGCCTGGGCGGAGTTGTCGTTGGACAGAGCATTGGCGAGCAGGGCCCCGCCCAGACCGACCACGAGCATCGCGACCAGGATCAAGGCGATCACCCGGACCGAGCGCCGCTGCGTATTGGGGTTTGTCATAGCGCGCCCATTCTCCCGGATCACCTCAAAGACCCTTACCTTGGCCGCTCGCTAGGATTTCCGCCGTGCCCACCCTTGCCTTCGACGACTGGAGCACCCGTGCCCGCGCGCACGAAGCCCGCGTCGACGCCTGGGTGCAGCCGCACCTGGAGCGTCGGCGGAAGCAGGAGAAACACCCGGCCGAGGACTTCTTGTTCGACTACTACTCCTACCGACCCTCGGCGCTGCGGCGTTGGCATCCAGGTTTCGGGTACGCGCTCGAGGCCGGGGATGAGTACGCCGGGCTCAAAGGGTACAGCGGCGAACCGGCTCGGGTGACCCGCCAGCACTTGGAGAGCCAGCTTGGCTTGGTGCGAATCATCCGGACGCTACTGGTGGCAACCGCTGGGCGCTCTCCCAACCTGAGCTGTTTCGGCCTCCACGAATGGGCGATGGTCTACCGCACCGGCCCGGAGGAAGTCCGGCATGTGGGGTGGCCGCTGCGGCTGGGCCACCAAGGCACCGACACCGTGGTGGAGTCACACCGCATCGCCTGCAGCCACTTCGACGCCTTCCGGTTCTTCACCGAGCCCGCTGTCACCCTCAATACGCTGCAGCCTGGCCGTGACGATCGTCCCGCGTTCGAGCAACCGGGCTGTCTACACGGAGCGATGGATCTTTACAAACATGCCTTCAGGCTCTCGCCGCTGGTGTCCTCCGACTTGATCGCGGACTGCTTCGAGCTCGCCCGTGATGTCCGCGCCGTCGACATGCGAGCCTCCCCTTACGACCTGTCAGCGCTCGGGTACGAGCCGATCCCGATCGAGACCGCCGACGGCAAGCGCGCCTACGCCGAGCACCAACGTGACTTCATGGAGCAGGCCACGCCTCTACGCCAGCACCTCATCGACACCTGCGACCAGTTGCTTGACGCCTATTCGACCGGCAACTCACGCTAAACGGCCTGGAATCGCACCCAAATCAGCCAAGTTGCCGGTCGAACCGGCAGATCAGGCCACAGCGTTGCGAATGGCGCGGGCGACGACATCGACTGCGGCGATCTCCAGGGTGAGGGCATCCTGCACGGCAGTGCCGGTGGAGACCACGAAGACCGTATCGCCGTCGAAGCTGGTGTGAACCGGGCGGATCGCGTGGGCCAATCCGTCCTGGCTAACGGTGGCGAGCCGGGCGGCCCGAGCTTTGCTCAAAGCGACATCGGTGGCGACCAGGACCAGGGTTGTGTTGGTGCCGGGGTTGGCGGGGTGAACAAGTCCAGTNGCGCCCGGCCCGGCGAGCACCGATCCGTCGGCATCCACTATGTCGCCAACCGCATTGACCACGGCGAGCGCGCCGACTACTCCTCCACCAGGGAGTTGCCGCGATGCGGTGCCGATACCGCCGGGGGCGGCGGCTTGCGGGCCGAGCAGTTTGCCCACAGTGGCACCAGTACCTGCACCGAAACGACCGTTGCCACAAGGCGATCCGGGTTCGGCATCGATACAGGCATGCCGGCCTGCATCCCCAGCGGGATACGCTTTCGGGTCGCCGACGGCCAGGTCGAAGATGACCGCCGCGGGCACGATCGGAACCCGCGCCGGCCCAGCATCGAAGCCGATCTCCTGCTCAGCCAGGTAGCCCATGACTCCGTCCGCGGCAGCCAGGCCGAAGGCGGAACCACCCGAGAGCACGATGGCGTGAACGCGCTCGACAGTGCGGGTCGGGTCGAGCAGATCGGTCTCCCGAGTGCCTGGTGCCGCACCGCGCACATCCACCCCGGCCACCGCGCCCTCGGGCCTGAAAAGCGCCACCGTGCAGCCAGTTAGGCCGACCTCGTCGGTCCAGTGCCCTACTCGGACTCCCGGCACATCGGTTATGTCGTCCATGCGGGGATCAGAGCGGTTCTTGACCGTGCCGGCGCAGGCCGAAGGTCATGCCGTCCACCAGCGCACCCCAGGACGCCTCGATGACGTTGTGGCCGACTCCGACCGTCACCCAGGAGGAGGCGCCGTCGGTGGTCTCGATGAGGACCCGGGTGATCGCGTCGGTACCGTGCCCTTGGTCGACGATGCGCACCTTGTAGTCGATCAGCTCGAACTTGGCGACCTCGGGATAGGCCTGGCCGATCGCTTGGCGCAGCGCGTGATCCATGGCATTGACAGGGCCGTTGCCCTCCCCTGTCATCACGATGCGGGCATCGCCGGCACGAAGCTTGATCGTGGCCTCCGAGAGCGCCTCGTCGTCAGGTCGCGAGTCGGTGATCACCCGCCAGGACTCGACCTCGAAGAAGGTCGGGCGGACACCGCTCACCTCTTCGACGAGCAGCAGTTCGAAGGAGGCGTCAGCGGCTTCGAAGGTGTAGCCGCGGGATTCCAACTCCTTGACCCGGTTGGTGATCCTGGTGACGAGCTCTTTGTCTTCGGATAGATCAAAACCGAGCTCGGCGCCCTTGAGTTCGATCGAGGCCCGGCCGGCCATGTCGGAGACGAGCAGCCGCATGTCGTTGCCGACCAGGGCCGGGTCCATGTGCTGGTAGAGATTCGGGTCAACCTTGATGGCCGAGGCATGCAGGCCGGCCTTGTGCGCGAACGCGCTGACTCCGACGTACGGCTGCCGTGAGGACGGCGGGACGTTGGTGACCTCGGCGACGGCGTGGGCGATCCGGGTAGCCTCACGCAGGGTGCCGCTGGGCAGCACCGCGTTGTCCAGCTTGAGCTCCAGATTGGCGATCACCGACACCAGGTCGGCGTTGCCGGTGCGCTCTCCGTAGCCGTTCAACGTGCCCTGCACATGAGTTGCCCCGGCGTCCACGGCAGCCAGCGTGTTGGCGACCGCGCAGCCGGTGTCGTTGTGACAGTGGATCCCCACGCGCACACCGGTGGATTCCACGACGTCGTTGACCACGTCACCGATCCAGCCAGGCACCATGCCGCCATTGGTGTCGCACAACGCGATCACGTCGGCGCCTGCCTCGTAGGCGGTGCGCAGCACTTCGAGCGCATAGGCGCGGTTGTCGCGGTAGCCGTCGAAGAAGTGCTCGGCATCCAAGAACACCCGCTGGCCCTCGGCACGCAGGTGGGAGACCGTGTCCGCGATCATCGCGAGGTTCTCCTCCAGCGTGGTACGCAACGCCAGCTCCACATGCCGGTCGTGTGACTTGGCGACCAGCGTCACCACCTCGGCGCCGCTGTCGCGCAATGCGGCGGTCAACGGGTCATCGGCCGCCTTCATACCAGCGCGCCGAGTCGCCCCGAACGCAGCGAGCTTGGCGTGCTTGAGGTCGAGTTCCGTACGAGCCCGAGCGAAGAACTCGGTGTCCTTGGGGTTGGCGCCCGGCCAGCCACCCTCGATGAAGCCGACACCCAACCCGTCGATCTGACGCGCGATCACCAGTTTGTCGGCGACCGACAGGTTGAGTCCCTCCTGCTGGGCGCCGTCTCGCAGCGTGGTGTCGTAGACGTGGAAGCTGTCAGGCTGAGTCACGGTGATCCATTCAGGTCAGTTCAAAGGTCGGCGGTCCGCTTCGGCACTGCTGTCTCAGCAAAACCAATCTCAGCAAACCCATCTCAACAAACTCTGTGCATCCAGCCGAAGGTATCCTCGGCACGGCCGTACTGGATGTCGACCAGGGCCTGCCGCACAGCCTGGGTCACCGGTCCGATGGCATCCCCATTGCCAACCTCACCGTCGCGCCAGGCCAAAGTGCCCACCGGGGTGACGACCGCGGCAGTCCCGCACGCGAAGACCTCGGTGATACGCCCCGACGAGACCCCCTCGCGCCAGTCGTCGATGGAGATGCGTCGCTCCTCGATCTTGTGCCCCAGCGACGAGGCCAACGCCAGGATCGAGCTACGGGTGATGCCCTCCAGGATCGTGCCGGTGAGCTCCGGGGTGGCGATGTGGCCGTCGTCGTAGACGAAGTAGAGGTTCATCCCACCAAGTTCCTCGACATACTTGTGCTCGATCGCGTCGAGGAACACCACCTGGTCGAAGCCCTTGTCGATCGCCTCCTGCTGGGGTGCCAGCGATGCGGCATAGTTGCCGCCGGTCTTGGCCGCGCCCATGCCGCCGACAGCGGCGCGGGTGAAGTTCTCACTGACCATGATGCTGACCGGCTTCAGGCCCTTGGCGAAGTAGGCCCCGGCAGGTGAGGCGATCACCATGTAGGTGACGTGCTTGGCGGGCCGCACCCCNAGGAATTTCTCCGAGGCAAACATGAACGGGCGTATGTACAGGCTCTTCTCACCCTCGTGACCGGGCACCCAGCGAGCGTCGGTCGTGACCAGGGCGTCGACTGTCGCCACGAAGTCGGCGACTGGAAGTTCCGGAAGCGCAAGCCGGTGGCTGGAGCGGGCAAGCCGCTGGCCGTTTGCCTCGGGACGGAAGGTCCAGATCGAGCCGTCCTGGTGGCGATAGGCCTTGAGCCCCTCGAAGGTCTCTTGGGCGTAGTGCAGTACTGCTGTGGCCGGGTCGAGAGATNNCGGCCCGTACGCCCCGATACGCGCGTCATGCCAGCCCTGCTCTGGGGTCCACTCGACCGTGAGCATGTGATCGGTGAAGTTGATGCCGAAACCTGGATCGGCCAGTACCTGGGCGAGGTCCTGGTCCGGCGTCAGGTCAGGGCGGAGCGAGACTGCGATATCCAAGTTGTTCACAGTATTCACGGGTTCACGGTACCTATCGAAGAGGGTTTGCGGCAGGTCTCAACCAGCTACTCGGGTGGCGATCGCGTCGCCCACCTCAGCGGTGCGACGGGCAGCGCCGTCTGCCAGCGAGGCGCGCTCGGACAAGTCGGCCAGCACCGCGTCCTCGACACGTTGGGCGGCCTCGTCGAGCCCGAGGTGTTCCAGCATCAACGCGGTCGAGAGGATCGCCGCGGTCGGATCGGCCTTCTGCTGGCCGGCGATATCGGGTGCTGAGCCGTGCACCGGCTCGAACATGCTCGGAGAGGTGCGATCGGGATTGACGTTGCCGCTGGCGGCCAGGCCGATACCACCTGTGATCGCAGCGGCGAGGTCGGTGATGATGTCACCGAACAGGTTGTCGGTGACGATCACGTCGAAGCGGGACGGGTCTGTGGTCATGAAGATCGTGGCGGCGTCGATGTGCAGGTAGTCGACCGTGACGTCGGGGTACTCGGTGGCGACCTCGTTGACCAGGCGGGACCAGACTGCGCCGGCGTTGACCAGCACGTTGGTCTTGTGGACCAACGTGAGCCGCTTACGTGGCCTCTTGGCCGCGCGGGCGAAGGCGTCGCGGACGACCCGCTCGACCCCGAATGCGGTGTTGACGCTCACCTCGGTCGCGATCTCAGCCGGGGTGCCGACTCGTAACGCTCCGCCATTGCCCGTGTAAGGGCCTTCGGTGCCCTCACGCACGACGACGAAGTCGACTTCGCCCGGATCAGCCAGCGGGGAACTGACACCGGGGTAGATCCGGGAGGGCCGCAGGTTGACATAGTGGTCGAGCTCGAAGCGCAACCGCAGCAACAGCCCGCGCTCGAGGATGCCGGGCGGGAGGTTCGGGTCACCGGGTTTGCCGCCGACTGCGCCGAGCAGGATCGCATCCTGGCTACGGATCTCGGCCAGCACCGCGTCGGGAAGCACCTCGCCGGTTGCCAGATAACGCTCGGCGCCCAGGTCGTAGGCAGTGGTGTCGAACTTCGCCTCGGAGCCGACTGCTTCTGCGAGCACTTTGAGGGCCTCGGTGGTCACTTCACGGCCGATGCCGTCGCCGGGAATCACGGCAAGCTGAAACGTCTGTGTCATGGGTAGAAACCTAATGGAGCGCCTCGGGCGATCCGGAACCAGTCTCAGTTGTCATCAGGACGCTCATCGGTAGGAGTCCGCTCATCGCCGCGATCCCGCCCGAGCGTCGCGCCGGCGAGCCCGGTCACGGGTTCCCGGTGGTGGGCCGGTCCCCAGAAGAACTCCGAGGCCGTACTCGGATCGAGATACTGCTCATAGGTTTGGTCGTAGGTGTGCTGGTACATCACGGTCTCCGTTCATCGAATGCGGCTGTTCGATGGCTATTGGTTGCCGAAGAGATCCGCGGCTCGGCTGCGATACACCCGAATCGGGCTAGCCATCGTGATGAGCAAAACGGGTGAACCTGAGTGCCGCCGCGGAGATCCAGGCCGAGAACGCAGAAACTCCGCAGCGAGGGGGCCTAGAGAATGGCCTCGCTACGGCATCGGATGGATACGACGATCAGGTTCTGCATGATGTGATCCAGTGTACGGGTCGGATCATGACGGGTTCACCCCCTCTACCGCGTTTCTTGATAGATGAGACGCGATCTCACTTTCCGGACCCCGCCTCGGCAGCCGCACCCGGAGGCAGGGACACTCGAACCCATGAGCGCGCCGCTTGAACTCCCCACTGTCGTGTCACGGGCATTCGATGTGTCCCGCCGACACGGCTATGTGTCGTTCTGCCGCAATGAGACCGGCCGGCTTCTGGCCACACTCGCAGCGACTCGGGAAGGGACGATGGCGGAGTTCGGCACCGGGACCGGAGTCGGCACCGCCTGGCTGCGCAGCGGCGCCCGCGACCACACTCGGTTGCTGACCGCTGAGCTCGACAGCAAGCTTGCCAGCGCCGCAGCCGAAATCTTCGCCGACGATCCTCAGGTCGAAGTCGAGGCAGCCGACTGGTCGACCCTGCTCGACCGCGGACCGTTCTCCTTGCTGTTCCTCGATGCGCGTGATCCACAACAAAGTGGACCGGAGACTGTCGTGGACCTGATCGAGCCAGGCGGGATCGTGGTGCTCGACGACTTCACTCCGTGCGAGTCGTGGCCACCACTGCAGGACGGGCGTGTCGATGTCTTGCGTGAGGAATGGCTCACCGACAAGCGATTTACCGCAGTCGAGGTCATGGTCGCTCCCGATACCAGCGTGCTCATAGCCACTCGACGTTGAGGCCGGAAGAACTCTCGGGAACGTCCAGAGGACGGCCCGAAAAATTGACCTGCTGAAGGAAACAATTCTGTTACTTGGTGGGCTTAGTGTGCCTTATGGCGGATGTGTTCAGCGGATACGGGGGCACTGCGGGTACCACCTACGACGAGATGTTCGACCAGGCCGGCGACGTCCGGCCTGAGTACGAGCCGGTGTTCGCCGCGTTCGCCAAGATGCCCACCGAGGAGATCCTCGCACGTGCGGAATCGCTGGCAGCCAGCTATCTCGAGCAGGGCATCACCTTCGGGGTCGGTGGTGAGGAGCGTCCGTTCCCTCTCGACGTCGTGCCTCGGCTCATCGACGCCGAGCGATGGCAGGTGGTCGAAGCAGGTGTACGACAACGCGTGCTCGCCTTGGAGCGCTTCCTGGACGACATCTATGCCAAGGCACAAGTGCTCCTCGATGGAGTCATTCCCCGCTCGGTGGTCGTCACCAGCCCGCACTACCACCGGGTCGTCGCCGGATTCGCGCCGCCGAATGGAGTCCGAGTACATGTAGCCGGCATCGACCTGATCCGTGATGCCGACGGTGCCTTCCGGGTGTTGGAGGACAACGTCCGCGTTCCGTCCGGGGTGTCCTACGTCATCACCAACCGACGCGCCATGAGCAGCGCGCTGCCCGAGGCGTTCGGTGACTTTTCGATCGAACCGGTGACCGCCTACCCGAGTCGGCTCCTGGCCGCGCTGAGAGCGGCGGCCCCAGCAGGGGTGGCCGACCCGACAGTGGTCGTCCTGACACCCGGCGTCTACAACTCCGCCTATTTCGAGCACACGTTGCTGGCGCGGTCGATGGGCATCGAGTTGGTGGAGGGTCGCGACCTGGTGTGCAGAGGCGGCCACGTCTCGATGCGCACGACCAACGGCCTGCAGCCGGTCCATGTGATCTACCGGCGTGTGGACGACGAGTTCCTCGACCCGGTGCAGTTCCGGGCCGACTCGATGCTCGGCGTGCCCGGACTGATCAACGCGGCGCGGGCGGGGCACGTCACGATCGCCAACGCGGTCGGCAACGGCGTCGCCGACGACAAGCTGCTCTACAGCTACGTCCCGGATCTGATCCGCTACTACCTGGGCGAGGAACCCGTGTTGAAGAACGTCGACACCTGGCGACTGGGCGATCCCGAGGCTCGCGAGGAGGTCCTGGACCGGCTCGACGAGCTCGTGCTCAAACCTGTCGATGGCTCAGGCGGTAAGGGAATCGTGATCGGGCCACGGGCATCCTCGGAGGAGCTGGATGAGCTCCGCGCCAAGGTGCTGTCCGACCCACGCGCCTGGGTAGCCCAGCCGGTGATCTCGCTGTCGACCTGTCCCACCCTGATCGACGCCTCGGTTCGCCCCCGACACGTCGACCTGCGGCCTTTCGCGGTCAACGATGGCAACGATGTGTGGGTGCTGCCTGGCGGTCTCACCAGGGTCGCGCTCCCTGAGGGCGAACTGATCGTCAACAGCAGCCGCGGTGGCGGCTCCAAGGACACCTGGATCGTGTCCGACCGACGTGGGGCCGCCGNNCCTGCGCCTGTCGTTCCCCAGCTGCGCGTACCCGAGCCTTCGTCGCTGTCCAGCCCCAGCTCCGATCCGGACCTGGCTCCCCACTTGATCCGGGNNGCCGGGATCGGCCAGTAGCCACCGGCAACAGCAACAGGCTCAAGAAGAGCAGCAACAACAGCAGCGCCTGGTAGGAATCTCGACGACAGCGGCGAAAGGCGCCAGGCGATGCTGAGCCGGATCGCCGAATCACTGTTCTGGATCGGCCGCTACGTCGAGCGGGCCGATGTCACAGCGCGGATCCTGGAGGTTCAGAACCAGTTACTGGTCGAGGACCCGTTCGTGGAAGAGGAAGCCTCGTGCCGCCTGCTGCTGGGCATCATGGGCGTCGAGTACGACGGACCGCTGGATCAACGTGAGTTGATGCGGTTGATGGTCTACGACGCCGGCGCGGAAGCCTCGATCGTGTCCACGCTGAACGCGGCCCGCGAAAGCGCCCGGCGCGCTCGCGAGACCCTGTCGACCGAGATGTGGTCGGCGATCAATCGCACCTGGCGGGCGATCCCCAGCGGACGTGCGCGGGATGCGCNNTCGGACGCAGCATTCTTCTGGGTACGGGAGCGCTCAGCAGTCATAGCGGGAATCGCGGATTCCACGATGAGCCGCGACGAGGGTTGGCACTTCCTGGTGCTCGGCCGCAGCATCGAACGGGTCGATATGACCGCACGCCTGCTGACCACCACCACGTTGGCCGGCGGCCCTGCTTCTGGATGGCAGACCGCACTACGCGCCTGCAGCGCCCATGAGGCCTTCTTGCGCACCTATCGCGGCGTCGAGGACGACATCGAAGCAGCAGAATTCCTACTGCTCGACCGATTGTTCCCACGCTCGATCGTCGCGGCGCTGAACACGGCCGAGCAGTCGTTGGAGGATCTGGAATCCCGCGGCCAGCGGGTCGGGTTCGGCGACGAGGCGCAGCGGCTGTTGGGCCGGGCACGCGCGGGCCTGGAGTACCGGCCGCTCACTGACATCTTGGCGAAGTTGCCCGAGGAGATGGAAGACCTGCAGCGGACCTGCTCGGAGGCGACCGATGCGATCGCCTCCCGCTACTTCCGCACCGCCGAGGCATTGAGCTGGGCAGGGGAAACCAGTGATCCAGCTTCAAATCGACCACACCACCGGCTACAAGTACGAGGGCAAAGCGGTCGCATCCTTCAACGAAGTCAGGATGACTCCCGCTGCGACACCTGAGCAGTTGGTGATCAGCACCCGGTTGGACGTGACCCCGAGCCCGTACGCGCTCAGATATGTGGACTATTGGGGAACCATGGTGACGGCGTTCGAGGTCTCCGAAGCCCATGCCGAGTTGTTGGTCAGGTCCAGCTCGCTGGTACAGATCACCCGGNATCCCCAACAGCCGACAGGCTTGTCGTGGGAGCAGTTGAGAGAACCCGGCACCACAGATCGCTTGTGCGAGTATCTCGATCTCGGCGAGAGGGTGCACCCGGGACCCATGCTGTCCGACCTGCTCAGCCGCGTACGCGAGCAGTCGGACACACCCGCCCGTTATGCCCGCGCCGTCACCGACCTCGTGCACGACCAGGTCGCCTATGACACCTCCAGCACTCAGGTGCACAGCAACGCCGTCGAGGTATGGCAAGCGCGCTCGGGAGTGTGCCAGGACCTTGCTCACCTGGTGATCGGCGGACTGCGGTTGGCCGGAGTCCCGGCTCGCTATGTATCGGGGTATCTGCACCCGTCAACAGAGGCCGCTATCGGCGAAGCGGTCACCGGCGAGTCACATGCCTGGGTCGAATGGTGGGACGGTACCTGGGTCGGTTTCGATCCCACGAACCTGCAGACCCCCGACGAGCATTACGTCCTGGTCGGGACCGGCCGCGACTACAACGACGTTGCGCCGCTGTCGGGGATCTACTCGGGCGCGGAGACCTCGGCCATGTTCGTCGAGGTCAGCATCACCCGCCGTGCCTGACAGCGCGCCTCGTAATCTCTTAATCCACCAGGTCGACGGCACGCACTGAAAGCGCGTTGATGGCGGCACTGATCTCTTCCAGCACGCCAGCCGGGATCGCAGTATCGACCGACAGCCCGACCAGAGCGGCGCCGCCCTTCTCGTCGCGGGCGACCTGCATCCCGGCGATGTTGATCTGCGCATCACCCAAGATCTGGCCGACGATGCCGACCATGCCGGGCCGGTCCTCGTAGCTGAAGAACGCCAGGTGCTCGGTGGGGTCGATGTCGACCAGGTAGCCGTCCACCTCGACCAGTCGCTCACGCTGGCCGATCCCGATCAGGGTCCCGGAGACCGACACCTGGCTGCCATCGGCGCGGGTGCCGCGCAAAGTGATCAGGTTGCGGTGATCGGGGCTTTCGGAGTCGGTGACCAGCCGCACGGCCAGACCGCGCTCGGCGGCGAGGATCGGCGCGTTGACGTAGGACACCTGCTCTTCGACCACATCGGCGAAGACTCCCTTGAGAGCGGCGAGTTCGAGCACCTTGACGTCGTACCCGGTGATCTCACCGCGGACCTCGACGTCGAGCGCTTGGGCCACCTCGCCTGCTAGCGCGGTGAAGATCCGGCCGAGCTTCTCGGTCAGCGGGATGCCGGGACGCACATCCTCGGCGATCACACCACCCTGCACGTTGACGGCATCGGGCACGAGCTCACCCGACAACGCGAGCCGGACGGACTTGGCAACGGCGATGCCGGCCTTCTCCTGAGCCTCATCGGTCGAGGCGCCCAGGTGTGGAGTGGCCACCACGTTCTCGAACTCGAACAGCGGACTGTCGGTGCAGGGCTCGGTCGCGAACACGTCGAGACCTGCAGCTGCGATCCGGCCCTCTTTGATCGCGTTGTACAACGCCTGCTCGTCCACGATGCCACCGCGAGCAGCATTGACCAGCACCAGCGAGGGCTTGACCTTGGCAAGTTGGTCCTCGCCGATCAGTCCAACTGTCTCCGGTGTCTTGGGCAGGTGCACCGACATGAAGTCGGCCTGCTGGAGAAGCTCGTCGAGGCCGACCAGGCGCACGCCCATCTGCGCAGCGCGGCCGGCCTGGACATAGGGGTCGTAGGCGATGACGTTCATCCCGAACGCCGACAGCCGCTGCGCCACCAGCACACCGATCCGTCCCAGGCCGACGATGCCGACGGTCTTCTCGTACAACTCGATGCCGGTGTACTTGCTGCGCTTCCACTCGCCGTTCTTCAGCGCCGCATGGGCCGGGGAGATGTGTCGCGCCGCGGCCAGCATCAGCGCCACGGCGAGCTCGGCAGCAGAGACGATGTTGGAGGTGGGCGCGTTGACCACCATCACGCCGACCTGGGTCGCGGCCTTGACATCCACGTTGTCCAGGCCGACGCCGGCGCGAGCGACGACCTTCAGCTTCTTGGCGGCGGCAAGCGCCTCGGCATCGACCTTGGTGGCGGAACGGACCAGGATCGCGTCCACGTCGGTGATCGCGGACAACAGCTCGGCGCGATCGGCGCCGTTACAGTTGCGGATCTCGAAATCGGGGCCAAGCGCCTCGACGGTGGCGGGGCTGAGCTCTTCTGCGATGAGTACGACGGGCTTGGTCATCATGTCCTCGGACGGGTGGTTATCAGGGAGGGTGCACTACGCCGTGCCCAAGTACCAACTCTACCCAACGCCTACAGCGCGTCGGCACCAGTCACCCGGTCGGACTCAAGCGTGCTTGCTCACATCCGGCTGAGCGGCGATGAAGGCGTCGTAATCGGCACGAGAGAGCGCCGCATAGGCGTAGCACCACTCCAAGATCGCATCGGTGACCGGGCCTCCTTTGCCGATGTAGCCGACCACGATCCCGGCTTCTGGCGACTGGCTGTGCGCCCGCGCCAGGGTCGTGCCGCAGAGGCGCGCATAGGACTCGAATGGTCCGTCGTCGAGATTCTCCATCTCGACGCCGCCCTTCATGTCGCGAAACTGCCGGACGTAGAAGTCGTTGCTCGTTCCCCGCATGAATCCCAGGAACGGGTCGGAGACGCCCTGCAGGATGCGCTGCAACGCCACTACCCGGGCGCCATCGCCATCGGACCGCAACTGCTCGGCGACCCGCTCAGGCTGCTTGCAGCCGCCGTACTCGACCAGGACGCTGGGGCCTGCCTCCTTGGTCTGCAACAGGAGCGCATTGCCGTCGCCGTCCTGCAGGACCGACAGGTAGCACCGGGTTCCCACGCTGCCGACACCCACCACCCGCCGGACCGTGTCGGAAAGGGTGTAGTGCTCCAGCAGCATGCGGATGTCGACGCTGGTCGTCGCCAGGTAGTCGGTCAGCGCCTTCTCCTGAAGGGCCGCAAGGTCGACTGTCAGGTGGGTCATGGTCGGTGGTGTCTCGGCGAAGCGAAGCCGACCTTGCCCGTCTGCCTCGGTCAGCTTGCGCGCTGCGCGCTCGCCCGTGCGTTTTTGGGCGGCTCGGCTGACCGTCTCGATGACCTTGCGGGATTGCCGGTCCCGCGGTGGTGGTCCGCCCTCGACAGTGAAGTGCTCGAAATAGCGGGCCAGCGGGCTGCGCTCCAGGTAGGCGGTCAGCGAGCCGAGGTAGCTGCCGATAGCGGCCCGGGCGGCTTCGCGGATCACTCGGTCGTCTCGAACGGTGGCCTGACCGGCGACCACGATGCTGGTCACCAGCCTCTTCAGATCCCACTCCCAGGGCGCCCATGCAGCCTCGTCGAAGTCGTTCAGGTCGAAGACAAGGGTGCGTTGCGGGGATGCATACAGCCCGAAGTTGGCCACATGCGCGTCTCCGCACGATGCGACCAGGATCTGCGAGCTCGGACCACGAGCGAGGTCGGCGGCCATGAGAGCGGCAGTTCCGCGATAGAACGCGAACGGGCTGGCAGACATGCGCTCGGTACGCAGGGGAACCAGTTCGGGCACCCGCGTCGCGTTCTGCCGTTCCAGGATGCCCAGCGGGCGCCGGCCCTGAGTCTCCAATCGCGCGAGTGAGCGACGTGACACCCGAGTACGACTGTCCCGCCCGACGCGAAGCCGTTCAGCGCGCGCTGGAGACGATGTCCATGGAGTTGGCATGTACTGATGGTGCCACCCAGTCCGCCGCCGATCCGCTACCTGTGGCACCTGTCGGACGTGGAACCGGGTTCAATCGCCTGCAGCGAGAACATAGATAGCGGATGCGGCTCGCACATTCGCGCCCGATGTTCCGCGGAGCTCGCGACCGGAGCGGTCGAGCAGGACCCGCCGGTCGATCCGAAGCCCGAGTTGGGCGAACAACTCCTCGAGATCGCGCAAGGTGGACAGGTGCACGTTGGGCGTCTCGAACCAGGTGTAGGGCAGGCTCTGGTCGACGGGCATCCGCCCGCGAATCAGCAAATCGCGGCGATGGCGCCAGTGGCCGAAATTCGGCACCGAGACGACAACCTGCCGCCCTACCCTGCCGGCCTCCCGTAGGACCTCTTCGGGACGCTGGGTGGCTTGGAGCGTCTGCGAGACCACGACTGTGTCATAGCTGTCGTCGGGCAGGGTCGGCAACACGACGGCGATGTCCTCGCCGAGCACATCGATGCCACGCTGAACCGCTGCCAAGAACGAGTCGGGATCGATCTCGACGCCACTGCCGGACCCACCGCGGATCGCCAAACGGGCAAGCAGCGATCCATCGCCGCAGCCGAGGTCGAGCACGGCGGAGCCGGCCGGTATCAGGTTCTCGATGAGCTCGAGCTCGGGGCGCGCGTCCACCTGCGGCCGAACGGGCGAGAGGAAGGCCGCGACCGTCTCCTGGTACTGCGGCACATCGAGGAGGAAGGAGTCGTGGCCCCAGGGCGATCGGATCTCCCGAAAGGTCACCGCGGCGCCGGCATCACTCAGAGTACGGACGATTCGCTGCGACTGGCGGGTGTCGAAACGCCAGTCGGTGTCGAAGGAGATCACCAGGAATCGCGTTCCAGCAGAAGCGATCTGCGCAGCCGCCTGTTGGTCGGCGAACGGATCGAAGTAGTCCATGACCCGCGACAAGTAGAGATAGGACAGCGCATCGAAACGATCCAGGAACGCGCGGCCCTGATGGTCCAGATAGGACTCCACCGCGAACGCGATCCCCATACCCATCGCGTCGGCTGATGGAGTCGCCTCCTCACCGGTCTCTTGTAGTCGGCGACCGAACTTCTCCTCCAGGGCCTCATCGGAGACATAGGTGATGTGGGCCATCATCCGGGCGATCGCCAACCCCAGCCGCGGGCCGGGACCACTGCCCGCGTACCGACCGTCGTGGAACTCCGGGTCCCGCATGATCGCCTCGCGCGCCACCGCGGAGAATGCGATGTTCTGCGCGGTCAGTCGGGAGGTGGCGGCGACGAGCACCGCATGGTCGAAATCGCCTGGAGCATCGTGCGCCCATTGCAGAATCTGCATCCCGCCGAGCGATCCCCCGACTGCCGCGTAGAGCCGCTCCACGCCCAGGTGACGGGTCAGAGCGCGATGCACGCTGACGAAGTCGGACATGTGCAAGAGCGGGAAGTCCAGACCGTAGGACTCCCCGGTCTCCGGGTTGATGCTCATCGGACCGGTGGTGCCCTGGCAACCGCCGAGCAGGTTCGGGCAGATCACGAAAAAGCGATCGGTGTCGATCGGCTTACCCGGTCCGACCAACGAGGACCACCACTTGCCGACCTCGGCGTCGCCGGTCAGGGCGTGGCAGATGAAGACCGCGTTGTCGCGCTGTGGTGACAGCGTGCCCGTGGTGGTGTAGGCGACCTCGACATGGGGAAGGACCGCACCGCTGGTGAGCACCAGCGGGTCGTCCTGGTCGAACAGGACAACCCGCTGGACGATGCTCTGGCTCACGTGGTGGCGTTCAGTGCCTGCTCGAGGTCGGCAACGATGTCGTCGATGTGCTCGATCCCGATGGACAGCCGCACCATGTCCTCAGGCACGCCGGCGGCGTCCAACTCCTCGGGGCTGAGCTGCGAGTGCGTGGTGGTGGCGTTGTGGATCGCCAGCGACTTGGTGTCACCGATGTTGGCGAGATGACTGAAGAGACCCAGCGACTCGATGAATCGCTTGCCACCCTCGCGGCCCGACTTGACACCGAAGCTCACCAATCCGCCGTAACCGTGACCGGTGAAGATGCGGTCGGCGATCGCCTTGGAGGCATCGCCCTCCAAACCCGGGTAGTTGACCCAGGAGACGGCATCGTGATCGCGGAGATACTCCGCAACCGCCAAGGCATTGGTGCTGTGCCGCTCCATCCGCAGGTGCAGTGTCTCCAGGCCTTGCAGGAACAGCCAGGAGTTCAGCGGCGCAACGGCGGCACCAGTGTTGCGCAACAGTACGGTCCGAGCCCGAATGATGTAGGCGAGATTCCCGACCACTTCGCTCCACACCACGCCGTGATAGGCGCCGTCAGGTTGGGTCAGGTTCGGGAACCGCTCGGAGTGCGCCACCCAGTCGAAGTTCCCCGAGTCGACGATGATGCCGCCGATCGAGGTGCCATGGCCGCCGATGTACTTGGTCGCCGCGTGCACTGCCACATCGGCGCCATGGTCGAAGACACGGGCGAGATAAGGCGTGGGCGCGGTGTTGTCGACGATCAGNGGAAGTCCCAGCGCGTGAGCGGCGTCGGCCCAGGCACGGATGTCGACGACGTTGATCTTGGGGTTCCCGACCGTCTCGGCGAACACCAGCTTGGTGTTGGCATCGACATGGCGAGCTAGATCCTCGGGCTTGTCGGGGTCGACGAAGCGGACCTCGACACCGAACTGGGGAAGCGTGTGCGCGAAGAGGGCGTAGGTTCCNCCGTACAGCGTGGACAGAGCCACGATGTTCTCCCCGGCGCGGGCCAGGTTCAGCACCGCGTAGGTGACCGCGCTCGAACCGGATGCAGTCGCCAGTGCGCCCACACCGCCTTCGAGCTGGGTCATCCGGTCCTCGAACACCGACTGAGTCGGGTTCATGATCCGGGTGTAGATGTTGCCCGGCTCGGCGAGCGCGAAAAGGTTGGCTGCGTGCTCGGTGTCGTTGAAGACGTAGGAGGTGGTCTGGTAGATCGGCACGGCGCGGGCGTTGGTGGCCGGGTCGGCCTGCTCCTGGCCGGCGTGAACAGCCAGGGTCTCGGGGTGATGGGTCATCGTCGGGCATTCCTTTGGTGAGTATGCGGATGCGGCAGAGCAACGCATCTGAACCTATCCGACGATACTGCCGACCTAACAGCCACCAATACCGCAGGAGTCCGCTTCGCCTACGTCGCCCACTGTCGTCAAGACGGGGTGAGAGTCGGCCCAGGCCTGATCGAGCAGCTGGGCGAACACTTCTTTCGGCTGTGCACCGGAGACGCCGTACTTCTGGTCCACGACGAAGAACGGCACTCCGTTGGCGCCGTACGCACGGGCTTGCGCGATATCCGCCTGGACCGCCTCAGCATATTCCTGGCCGCTGAGCACCTCTTCGACTCGGGCGGGGTCCAGACCGACATCGGCCGCAGTCTTACGGAGTACATCGGGATCGCCCATCGACTCACCGCGGGTGAAGTACGCCGCGAGCAGTGCTTCCTTCAGCTCCGCTTGAAGACCGTTCTCGGCAGCCAGGTGCAGCAGCCGATGGGCATCGATCGTCTTGGTATGCATCGCATCCTCGTAGGCGAACCGCAATCCCTCGGCGGCCGCAGTCTGCGAGACGCGCTCCATCATCTGCTGGGTTTGTTCCTCGCCCATCCCGTACTTGTTGGCCAGGGCCTCCCTGATCGACTCGTGCCCCACCTGAGGCGCGCTCGGGTCGAGTTCGAACGAGCGGTACACGACCTCCACCTCGTCACGATGAGGAAACTCGGCCAACGCCGACTCGAGTCGGCGCTTTCCTATGTAACACCACGGACAGACGACGTCGGACCAGATCTCTATGCGCATGACCGCGTCAACACTGGCCCGGCCAGGATTCTTCCCGCGCTGGACTCCTGAGTTCAGATGTTCAGCGCCCGTGAGTGAGGTCGGGCACACGATCCGGCAAGAGCTCGGCCACGGAAACATCCAGCGCCTGGCACAGGGCGAGGAGTGTCGTCAGCCGTGGATTCATCGGGGAGCCGGGACGGGCCTCACCCTTTTCGAACTTCTGGTACGTGTAGGAAGCGATTCCAGCCATATGCGCCAATCGCTCTTGGCTGAGTCCAGCACGCTGCCGAGCCCGCAACAGGTTGAGACCGAGTTGGCGCGCGAAGTCATCCCACGTAGGTGCGCTGGTTCGTTTCGCCACGCACTCAAGACTGCCCAGCCCGGTTCTCTAAGATGCCCATCTATAAATGGGAATCTAGTGACAGCTTGCCCACAGGTCCTCACTTGTGGACAACCGAGCAAGGAGTCGGCCTGCGTGTCGGAGGCAGTTCCTAGCCTGACCGAGTCGTTGCAGGACCACTGGGAGGCAACCCTTGGCCTATCGAGATAACCACCAACCACCATGGCAGGCAGAGTCCTGCCCAACCTGGTGTCGCCGAGAACATCTGGAGCGCGACCATCCCGAGGACCGCGTACATCAGAGCGCAGCCGTCGAGATCGCCGGAGTGCGAGGCGAGCGTGGGCCACAGCCGCGCCGCAAGGCAGTTCCCACCCAGTTGGTGGTGTGGGCGACCCAGCACGTGGAGGATCCCCATACTTGGGTGCGCCTGGAGGACGCCGAGACCGGCACCGTCGCACTTCTGCTCACCGTCGAAACAGCAAGCGCCGTCTCCGGAGCGCTTGCCGGGCTCCTCGGCCAGTTGGAGGCTTCCCAACGCCAAACGGACCACTAGGCCGAGAAATCATCTTGAGATGACCATTTATAGATTACGCTGCGGTGCTGACCCGGGGGAACTCGAACCCCGCGATTCCCCCATCGAAAGGGCCTGTCATGTCCGACCAAGCACCTGTCCCCCGTCCGCCTGGACGCCTCCGCCCGGAGACCCCCAGGCAGCCGCGAAGGCCGCGAAGGCGTACGCCAAGGCATCGCGCCCCTGGTACAAGAAGAAGCGCTGGATCCTCGGCGGCGGCCTGCTCGCGATCATCATCATCGGAGCCATTGCCTCGAGCGGGGGCGACGACAAGGGCACGCAAGCCGAGGACCAGAACCCGCCGACCAGTGGTAGCCAGACGGACAACGACAGCGCATCGACGGACGATGATGACTCCGACGAGGCCGAACCCGAACCCGAACCCGAACCCGAACCCGAACCCGACAAGCCTGCCAGCGAGCCCGATAACTCCTCCAAGGGCAAAGGTCCGATCACCTGGGGCAACTGGCAGGTCATCGGCAAGATCCAGGTGAAGAACGAGGAGTTCCTCAACTCTTTCGACGTGATCACCCGAGTCAAGAACACCAGCGATTCAGTGGATCAGGGCATGTTCACGGTGACGATCCTCAAAGGCACCGAGATCCTCGGCACAGCTACCTGCACAACCTCCGATGTCAATCCCGGGGCGGTCGCCACTGCAACCTGTCTTTCTGGAGACGACTTCAAACCAGGCTGGACTGAGATCACCATCGAAGACGCATTCTGATCAACAGACTCCACGGCGGACCCCGGGACGACCCGGGGTCCGCTCTGTGCGTAGACATAGTGTGGGGAAGTGTCTTCCTATACCCATGGCCATCATGAGTCCGTGCTGCGCTCGCATCGCTGGCGCACAGCTGAGAACTCCGCCGCCTATCTGCTCNCCCACCTGAAGACAGAGATGACGTTGCTCGATGTCGGCGCCGGGCCGGGCACCATCACTGCCGACCTCGCCGCACATGTCGCGCGGGTCACGGCCACCGAGATCGGAGAAGCCGAACTCGGGCTGTCGCAAGCGGTTGCGCGGGAGCGCGGGCTGACCAACGTGGACTTCTCGATCGAGGATGTCCACCGACTCTCGTTTCCTGACAACAGCTTCGATGTCGCCCACGCCCACCAGGTGCTACAGCATGTGGCTGATCCGGTGCAGGCGCTGCGGGAGATGCGCCGAGTGACCAAGCCCGGTGGGTTGGTTGCCGTGCGCGACAGTGACTATGCGGCATTCACCTGGTGGCCGCAGCTACCCGAGCTGGACGAGTGGTTACGACTGTACGAGCTCGCTGCTCGCCGCAACGGCGGCGAGCCCGATGCGGGCCGCCGGCTGCTGTCGTGGGCCCAGCAGGCCGGCTTCGAGCAGACCGAGGCAACCTCGAGCACCTGGTGCTTCGCAACGCCCGAGGACCGCGCCTACTGGGGCGGGATGTGGGCTGACCGCATCATCGAGTCAGCGCTGGCCGAGCAACTTGTCGCAGAAAATGCAGCCACCCCCGCCGACCTTGAGCAGATCGCACGAGGATGGCGGCAATGGACTCAGGCTCAGGACGGCTGGTTCTCACTCCTGCACGGCGAAGTTCTCTGCCGAGCCTGACGGAGAGCGCTGCCGGCCAGAGTGCCGCAAGCGCGGCGGTACCGGACCAGTACATTGCCGGACTTCTACATCGGCGCGCATGCGGCCGTCACCGGCTATCGCCTGCTCACTCGGGACGCGAGCCGCTACCGCACCTACTTCCCTCGCGTGGAGTTTCAGACACCCGAGAGCTGACGGCACCCACTCGCGGCACACCTGCGAGGCGGGAACGATAGGGAACCGTTCAGAAGCCCTGGCGCGTCTCATGGGTGTTATCCCTGACGAGAGCCGGTGAGCGTGGACGACTTCAGCCAGTACGTCGCAACGCGGTGGGCGCGACTGGTGCGTTCGGCCGTACTACTCGGCGCGACGCCTCCAGAGGCCGAGGACATCGTGCAGACAGCACTGGAGAAGTGTCTACGCAACTGGGTCAAGGTCGTCCGCGCTGACGACGTCGATGCGTACGTCCACCGCGTGCTCATCAACACCTTCACCTCGTCGCGGCGCCGTCGCTGGACCCACGAGCGGCCTACCGAGACGTTTCCCGACGAAGTCACCGCGGATGAGTCGGCTCGCGTGGACGACACCGATGCAGTCGTACGCGCACTGCAGCACCTCACCGCTGACCAACGGCACGTCGTGGTGCTGCGCTACTACGCACACCTGAGCGAACAGCAGACAGCCACAGCGCTGGGCGTACCACCCGGAACCGTCAAGAGCCGACTCGCGCGTGCGCTGCGCGCGCTGTCCGAGGACCCCAACCTGCGTGAACTGCGAGGATCGCGATGAACGAGCACCAACTGACCGAGTTGCTGGAGCGAGGCGGCGATGGCGTACGGGTCTCGCCCGCGCCATTGGACGCGCTGCACGCCGGAGCGGTACGACGCCGCCGGCGCCGACGCTGGGTCGGTGCGCTCGCGAGCGCCGGGGTCGCGGTGGCGCTGGCAGGTGGTACGGCGATGGTCCTCTCACCGGATCGCGGGGAACCTCCGGCAACAGCGGATCCGGCCGACGACAAACCGAGGCCGGACCTGCCGCCAGACGGTATGCGCTGGGCGGGGATCGGGAGCATCGCGGTGGCGGTGCCCGAGAAGTGGNGGATGAACAGGACCCACTGCGGCACCCCGCGACGCGACACCGTCGTGGTCTGGCAGGGAGGCATCAACACCTGTTTGATACCCCGGCCCGCGGGCGTCGAGAGCGTCGAGTTGGGCGAAGGTGAGGCGTGGGGCTTCGAACCGGACTCCACGGTCGTGATCGACGGGGTGGAGGCTAAGCAGCAGAGCACGACGTGCGAGGAACGGACCAACCTCCGGGAGNCGCCGAACGGCGTCCTGTGTACCGCTGTGCTCCGGTTCCCCGACGAGGGAGTCTGGGTACGAGTCGAGTCGAGCACCAGCGCGGAAAAGGTCGAGGCGATCTTGTCGCGGGTTCATGTGCTCACTGGACTAGTGGGTGTGCCGGACTACTCCGGTATCGCCGCGGAGGCTCAGGAGAAGTCGCAAGAGGCGTACACCCGGCTGCTCCAGGAGCGTGGTTTCGCCGTCGAGGTCGAGACGAAGAAGATGTGGCCCGCCACGCCTGGCCACGTCCTGAGCACCTCGCCGCTTCCCGGCACGGTCGTCGAGCCTGGGTCGACCATCACGATTACGGTCACCGCCGAGCCGGAGGGGCCTGGCNGACGAACTGTCGGTCGGGGTGAGCGCCGACCCCGACGTTGCGGGGAGATCACCGAGGAAGCCGTACGGTCCGGAGAGCTCGTCGTACGTCTCAAGGTCGGCGAGCGCGTCTGGTCGTACGCGCACGGCAAACGAGCCCGGACCTTGGCCGGCGAGGTGACCGGCNGAGGGCTGGCCGTCGACGACTGGCGCGATGGCCCGAACTACCCGCACTCCTGGATCGCCACCGCGCCCGGCCGCAGCACTGTCGTACTCACGATCGACGTGGACAGCGAACCTCTCGAGCTCGGACGCTTCACCGTCATCGTCAACTGACCGCTCCTCAGCGCGGCTATACCCTTTGGTGGCCTGCTTGCGGGGCTCGCCTTCGGCTCACTCCTCAGCGGGCCGCAGTACCCTCGGTGTAGTCGTCAGCGCTCTTGACCCAGCTCATCAGCTTGCGCAGCTCGCGGCCGGTGGCCTCGATCGGGTGCTGCTCACCCTTGGCGCGCAGGGCCTTGAACTCCGGCGCGCCGGCGTCCTGGTCGTCGATGAAGCGCTTGGCGAAGGAGCCGTTCTTGATATCGGCCAGGATCGCCTGCATGTTCTCCTTGACGCTGGGATCGATGACCCGGGGNCCGGAGACGTAGTCACCGTACTCGGCAGTGTCGGAGACCGACCAGCGCTGCTTGGCGATGCCGCCTTCGTACATGAGGTCGACGATCAGCTTCAGCTCGTGCAAACACTCGAAGTAGGCCACTTCAGGCTGGTAGCCGGCTTCGATGAGCGTCTCGAAGCCGTACTGCACGAGCTGCGAGG
This sequence comes from Nocardioidaceae bacterium, assembly GCA_013693815.1. Classification (GTDB taxonomy): domain Bacteria; phylum Actinomycetota; class Actinomycetes; order Propionibacteriales; family Nocardioidaceae; genus SSC3. The sequence goes on along the minus strand of CP059259.1, from coordinate 1,596,712 downwards.
CGCCACCGCAGAGCACCGCCTGCTCACCGAACAGGTCGGTCTCGCACTCCTCGGTGAAGGTGGTCTTGATACCGCCGGCGCGCAGACCACCAATGGCCTTGGCATAGGACAGAGCCAGATCCCAAGCCTTGCCGGTCGCGTCCTTCTCGACCGCCACCAGAACCGGGACACCGCGACCCTCGCTGAACTCACGACGCACCAGGTGCCCGGGGCCCTTCGGGGCGACCATGCACACATCGACACCTTCGGGCGGGGTGATGTACCCGAAGCGGATGTTGAAGCCGTGCCCGAAGAAGAGCGCGTCGCCCTCCTGGAGGTTCGGCGCAACCGACTCGGCGTAGAGAGTCCGCTGCACGTGGTCGGGAGCGAGGATCATGATCAGGTCGGCCTCGGCGGCAGCCTCGGCGGGAGTCAGCACCCGCAAGCCCTCGGCTTCGGCCTTGGCACGGCTCTTGGATCCCTCGGGCAGACCGACACGAACGTCGACACCGGAGTCACGCAACGACAACGAGTGGGCGTGGCCCTGGCTGCCATAACCCAACACCGCAACGGTGCGGCCCTGGATCACCGACAGGTCGGCTGTGTCGTCATAGAACATCTCTGCCACGGGGGCTCTCTTTCTGGTTGATTCTCGGTTGGAGTTTATGGGTCAGTTGGCCGTCACGGCGACGGGGACAGGCTTGAGCGTACGGTCGGTGATCGAGCGTGAGCCACGGCCGATAGCCACCATGCCCGACTGCACCAGCTCACGCACTCCGAACGGCTCGATCACTTTCATGAAGTCCTCGAGCTTGTCGGAGTTGCCGGTCAGCTGAATCGTGAGCGCGTCAGGAGCGACATCGACCACCTTGGCCTTGAAGAGCTGCACCACGTCGAGGACCTGCCCGCGCGTGGCCGCGTCGGCGCGCACCTTGACCAAGATGAGCTCGCGGTTGACCGAAGAAGCGCCGTCGAGCTCGACGATCTTGATCACCTCCACGAGCTTGTTGAGCTGCTTGGTGACCTGCTCCAGCGGCAGTCCCTCGACGGCGACCACGATGGTCATCCGAGATATCTCAGGATGCTCGGTCGGCCCGACCGCCAAGCTGTCGATGTTGTAACCACGGCGACTGAAAAGGCTGGCGACCCGGGCGAGGACGCCTGGCTTGTTCTCGACAAGAACGGAGAGCGTGTGCTTACTCATCTGTGCTCCCTTTCGACTCGCACTGCGGTACCTCGGTTCCTCGCGCTCGTCATAGCTCGTCCTCCTCGAACTTGGGCGCCAGATCGCGGGCGTACTTGATCTCGTCGTTGCTGGTGCCGGCGGCCACCATCGGCCACACCATCGCATCGCGGTGTACCCGGAAATCGATCACCACGGGCACGTCGTTGATCTCCATCGCCTTGTCGATCGTGGCATCCACCTCGTCGGCCGACTCGCACGAGAGTCCGACACAGCCGTAGGCGTCCGCGAGCTTGACGAAGTCCGGGACCCTCTTGGATTGGAGATCCGTGTTGCTATAACGCTCGTTGTAGAACAGCGTCTGCCATTGCCGGACCATGCCCAGTGACTCGTTGTTGATGATCGCCACCTTGATCGGAATACCCTCCAAGGTGCAGGTGGCCAACTCCTGGTTGGTCATCTGGAAGCAACCATCACCGTCGATCGCCCAGACGGTGGCATCAGGCCGGCCAACCTTGGCGCCCATCGCCGCAGGGACGCAGAAACCCATCGTGCCCAGTCCGCCGGAGTTGATCCAGGTGCGCGGGTTCTCGTAGCCGATGAAGTGTGTGGCCCACATCTGGTGCTGGCCAACTCCGGCACAGTAGATCGCTTCGGGGCCGGCAATCTTGCCGAGCCGCTCCAGGACGTATTGCGGGGCCAGCGATCCGTCCGCCGGGTTGTCGTACCCGAGCGGGTAGCGGGCCTTGATCCCGGCCAGGAACCTCACCCAGCCCTCGTAGTCGCCCTCGCGACCCTGGGCCGCTTCGGCTTCGAGCGCCACCACCAGATCGGCGATGACGTCGCGACAGTCGCCGACAATCGGGACGTCCGCGAATCGGTTCTTGCCGATCTCGGCCGGGTCGATGTCGGCGTGGATCACCTTGGCCCCCGGTGCGAACGAATCCAGGGCACCGGTCACACGATCGTCGAAGCGCGCCCCGAGGCTGATAATCAGGTCGGACTTCTGCAATGCGGCGACCGCAGCCACGGTGCCGTGCATTCCCGGCATGCCCAGGTGCTGCGGGTGGCTGTCGGGGAAGGCGCCACGCGCCATCAGCGTGGTGATCACCGGAATCCCGGTCCGCTCAGCCAGCACGCGCAGTTCTGCCGAGGCGCCGGCACGGATCACGCCGCCGCCGACATACAGGACGGGCTTGCGAGACTCGGTGATGAGGCGAGCCGCCTCGCGCACCTGCTTGGCGTGCGGCCGGGTCACCGGCCGGTAACCGGCCAGGTTGATCTCGGCCGGCCACTCGAAGGTGGTGGTGGTCTGCATCGCGTCCTTGGCGACGTCGACCAGCACCGGACCTGGGCGGCCGGTGGAAGCAATATAGAAGGCCTCGGCGACGGTACGAGGGATCTCGGCGGGATCGGTGACCAGGAAGTTGTGCTTGGTGATCGGCATCGTGATACCGCGAATGTCAGCCTCCTGGAAGGCATCACTTCCGATCGCGGCGGTGGGAACCTGACCTGTCACCGCGACCATCGGCACGGAATCCATGTTGGCGTCGGCGATCGGGGTCACCAGGTTGGTCGCTCCCGGCCCGGAGGTGGCCATGCAGACACCGACTTTGCCGGTCGCGGCCGCATACCCCTGTGCAGCATGCCCGGCGCCCTGCTCGTGCCGGACCAGGATGTGACGGATCCGGCTGTCGTACAGAGGGTCGTAGGCGGGAAGGATCGCGCCACCTGGGATACCGAAAATGGTCTCTACGCCGGCCGCCTCCAGCGACCGGACCAGACTCTGGGCCCCAGTGACCTGCTCGCTCATCTTTCTTCCTGTCTTGTTCGGACCGATCCCAACAAACCCCTCGGCCCGGTGGGCAAACGAGGGGTGACGCGCTGGCTGATCGGATCAGCTGGCGCGCCGCGTGCGTACTACGAGAAACGTCAAACGCATGGGACCACGGTCCCTTCTCGGGCGCTCCTCGTCAAGCCAGTGTCTCACGTGTCCCATATCGCAAGACAACGGTCCCATCATGTGACGGGTCTACTTCATTGAGCAGCTATTGGAAGCTGACGAACTTGACGTGAGGGCGGATCTTCTTGACCCGGGCAGCCGACATCCGCTGGATGTCCTCGTCGTAGAACAGCTTGAAGCCCATCCGAAAGGTCTTGGGGTGGGCCACCGCATGATAGGTGGCTAGTTTCTGGCTGGGGTGCCGAAGCCGTCGACATGCTGGACCATCGCGAGTCCTGATCGTTTCTTGATTCTCGCCACGCCGGGGAGCATCGAGGTCCGGAAGGTATGCAGCATGAAGATCTTCTCGGGCAGATTGTGTTTGTGCTGCAGGTTCACCAGCCACTTCGAAACCTGGTTGACCTCCCGCGCTGAGACCGAGCCGATCACCCGGCCGGGAACCTGGTGAGGGCCCATCCGCCACTCCGGGTCCAGAGCCAGCCCGACATAAGGGTCCTTCAGCGCCCAGGCCCACCGCTTGGCGACCTTGAGAAAGTTGCTCCGGCCCGGCTGGAGATCCAGGATCAACAACGCCTTGTTGCGATGCGCCGCCTCGATGTAACGACGCACGGCAGCGCGATCGATGTCGTGGCTGTAGTCGCCGTCCTGGCCCGGTGAGGCATCGGCGATGGTCACGATCAGCTCGTAGGCGATCTGTACGTCGATGCCCTTGCTGGCAAAAGGCGCTGCCGCCTTCCGCAGTTTCTTGGTGATCACATCGGGCCGGCGCTCGCCGAGCACCCCGAGCGCGCCCGTGCCCGCGGTGCCGTAGTAGGCGACCACTCTGCGATCGGCGAAGATCGGACCCTCTCCGAACGGCAGCTTCGCCCGCCCCGGAGCGCGCCCGACCGCGGACTCCCCGTGCTCGCCGACGCCGGTACCAACAGCGGCGCTATCACCGCCGGCTGGGCGGAGACTGAGCCGGCGCCAGGGTTTTCGCTGGGAGACGCACCGGGGTTGTCGCGAAGGCAACCATGCTGGCCACCATCAGCCCGACGACGACCGTCGCCACCGCTGACAGCCAGAACCGGCGATCGTCGGTAACAGTCATCTCATGCAGCGCAAGATCTGTCGGACTCAGCCACAGACCGCGCCGTGGGCAGCGGACTGCACGACTTTGGCGTACTTGCCGAGCACACCCTTGGTGTACTTGGGCGCATTGGGGGTCCACCCATCCTTACGGGCGGCGAGCACGGCCTCGTCGATGGTGACCTCGAGGCGGCCGTTGGCCACATCGAGCAGGATCGGGTCGCCATCACGCAGGAACGCGATCGGCCCGCCATCGACGGCCTCAGGGGCGATGTGGCCCACGCACAGCCCGGTGGTGCCGCCGGAAAACCGGCCATCGGTGATCAGCAAGACGTCCTTGCCCAAACCGGCGCCCTTGATCGCCCCGGTGATGGCCAGCATTTCGCGCATCCCCGGACCGCCCTTGGGGCCTTCGTAGCGAATCACCACTACGTCGCCGTGCTGGATCTGGCCGGCCTCCAACGCGTCCATCGCGGCCCGCTCGCCGTCGAAGACCCTCGCCGGACCGGTGAACACCTCGTCGTCGAAGCCGGCTGATTTCACCACCGCGCCCTCCGGCGCCAGCGACCCATGCAAAATCGTGATACCGCCGGTCTTGTGGATCGGTTCCGACAGCTCCCGGATGATGTTGCCGTCCACGTCGGGCGGCGCGATCTCGGCAAGGTTCTCCGCCATCGTCTTGCCGGTGACCGTCAGGGTGTCGCCGTGGAGCAGGCCGGCATCCAGCAGCGCCTTCATCACCACGGGGATGCCACCGATCTTGTCCACGTCATTCATCACGTAGCGACCGAACGGCTTCAGGTCACCCAGGTGCGGCACCTTGGCGCCGATCCGGGAGAAGTCCTCCAAGGTCAGGTCGACCTCGGCCTCTCTCGCGATCGCCAGCAGATGCAGGACCGCGTTGGTCGATCCGCCCAGCGCCATCACCACGGTGATCGCGTTCTCGAAGGCCTCCTTGGTCATGATCTGCCGAGCGGTGATCCCCTGNCGGAGCAACTCCACGACGGCCTCACCGGACTTGTGGGCGTACCCATCGCGCCGCCGATCGACCGCAGGTGGGGCTGCCGATCCCGGCAACGACATCCCGATCGCCTCCGCGACACTGGCCATCGTGTTCGCGGTGTACATCCCGCCACAGGCGCCCTCACCGGGGCAGATGGCTCGCTCGATCCGGTCCACTTGGTCCCGTGAGATCCGCCCGGCAAGGCAGGCCCCGACGGCCTCGAACGCGTCGATGATCGTGACGTCCTTGCCATCGACCTGACCAGGCATCGTCGAGCCGGCGTACAGGAAAACCGAGGACAGATCGAGGCGGGCAGCGGCCATCAACATGCCCGGTAGCGACTTGTCGCAGCCGGCCAGCAACACCGACCCGTCCAGTCGCTCGGCCATCATCACGGTCTCCACCGAGTCAGCGATCACCTCGCGCGACACCAGCGAGAAATGCATCCCCTCGTGCCCCATCGAGATGCCGTCCGATACCGAGATCGTCCCGAACTCCAGCGGATAACCACCTGCTGCATGCACACCGTTCTTGACCGCCTTCGCGAGCCGATCCAACGACAAGTTGCAGGGTGTGATCTCGTTCCACGACGACGCGACGCCGATCTGCGGCTTGGCGAAATCCTCATCCCCCATGCCCACCGCACGCAGCATCCCGCGCGCAGCGGCCTTCTCCAGGCCATCGGTCACGTCGCGGGAACGGGGCTTGATATCGGGCTCGTCAGACATGCCCCGAGCGTACGCCGATAGCGAGCATCTGCGCGGCCCAGGGTTCACACAATCGTCACAACACGTTGACCCCGGCGACGTTCTGAGCACCTAGGTTTACAAGCAACGAGCCCATCAATCCGGGAGTCCGCAATGCTCGCACGAACGCTCGTCGACCATCTCCTGTCTTGGCCGGTCGCTTCCCAACAAGTTGCCCGCCGCAATGCCCTGCTCGCTGCCACAGCCTTGACCCAAGGTCGCATGGAGCGCGATGAGGTGGATCGATTCGTCGCGGCAGCAGCCGCTCGGCGTGAGGTCCGGGTGTTGCGTGACGCTCAGCTCGCCTGACGTCACGGACATCCCGTCGCTCGGCTGCCGGGTAAGTTCGGGGAATGATCAGGCTCGCCGGATTCGCCGCCGCCATGGTTCTACTGGTCGGCTGTTCGGGTGAGGACCCGAACGACGCTGCAGCCACGCCGACTGCTCCCGAACCCACTCCAACAGAGCCGTCGTCTCCGGAATCGAGCAGTCAGAGCCCGGAAACCCTGAGCCGAACACGACCGTCCCAGTCGTCGACCGCGTGGTTGCCCGCGACCTGGAAGTGCCCTGGGGAATCACTTTCCTCCCGAACGGCACCGCTCTGGTCGGCGAGCGCGACAGCACCAGAGTCGTGGCGATCGCCCCATCGGGCACCCAGCGCGAAGTCGGTCGCATTGATGTTGCGGCGCCTCGCGGCGAAGGCGGGCTGTTGGGTCTGGCTGCCTCCCCGGCATACGCGCCGGACAAACAGGTTTATGCCTATGTCACGACTGGCAGCGACAACCGGGTGGTGCGCTTCACCTACTCAGGTGGAGAGATCGGCACGATCACGCCGGTGCTGACCGGCATCCCGAGCGCCGCCATTCACGACGGGGGCCGGTTGTTGTTCGACGAGGACGGCAACCTGCTCGTCTCCACCGGCGATGCCGGTGAGGCCGAGTTCGCTCAAGATCCCGATTCGCCGGCCGGTAAGATCCTGCGGATCACCCCTGAAGGTGAGCCGGCACCCGGCAACCCCGATCCCGATTCCCCGGTGTGGTCGTTGGGCCACCGCAACGTCCAGGGCCTGGCGTTCGACGACTATGGCCGGCTCTGGGCCTCCAGATTGGCCAGAACACCTTCGACGAGCTCAACTTGATCGAACCCGGCAACAACTACGGCTGGCCCGAGTTCGAAGGCAAAGGTGGGCAGACCGCTAAGAAGGCCGGCTTCACCGACCCGTGGACCCAATGGGAGACTCACGAGGCCTCACCCTCAGGCCTGGCGTTCGCCCAAGGCTGCCTGTGGCTGGGGGCATTGCGCGGCGAGCGGCTGTGGCGGTCATGCGTCGACGACGAGGGCGTCTACAAACCCAAGGACTTCTTCATCGGCGAGTACGGCCGAATGCGCACCATCGCGGTCACCCCGAAGGCGACCTCTGGGTGACGACCAGCAACCGCGACAGCCGCGGTGATCCACGCGACGGAGACGACAAGATCCTGTTGGTCAAGCTGCAGCGCTAACCGGCCCGCGCGGGGTCGGCTCACGTCACCTTCTCAGGCCAATTTCTCTAAGATCAGTTCGCGCACTCGGGCGGCGTCGGCCTGGCCCTTCATGTCCTTCATCACCGAGCCGATCAGAGCACCGGCCGCCGCGACCTTGCCGTCGCGGACCTTGTCGGCCACATCCGGGTTGGCGGCGATGGCCCGATCGACTGCTTCGGACAGCGCGCCGTCGTCGGAAACCACCGCGAGCCCGCGGGCGGCGACGACCTCGTCGGGTGTGCCCTCNCCTGCCAGCACCCCGTCGAAGACCTGACGGGCGAGTTTGTCGTTGATCGCCCCCTCCTCGACCAGCGCCTGGATCCGGGCGACAGCCTCAGGAGTGATCGGCAGGGCGCCGATCTCGACGTCCTCCTCCTTGGCTCGCCGGGCCAGCTCCGACAACCACCATTTCCGGGCGGCCTGGGGTGCTGCCCCGGCACCGATTGTGGCGGCCACCAGGTCGAGTGCTCCTGCGCCGATGGTGTCGCGCATCTCCAGATCGGAGAAGCCCCACTCGGTTTGCAGCCTGGTCCTGCGCTCCCGCGGCGGCTCGGGCAGTGATGCCTGCAGCTCCTCGACCCACTCGCGCGACGGCGCCACCGGCACCAGGTCGGGCTCGGGGAAGTAGCGGTAGTCCTCTGCCTCCTCCTTGGAGCGTCCCGAGGTCGTCTCCCGNGTGTCCTCGTGGAAATGCCGGGTCTCCTGGACGACCCGGCCACCGCCGAGCAGCACCTCGGCATGCCGGGCGGCCTCGAAGCGTACGGCTCGCTCGACCGAACGCAGCGAGTTGACGTTCTTGGTCTCGCTCCGGGTGCCCAGCGGTGAATCCGGGGTGGGCCGCAGCGACAAGTTCACGTCGCAGCGCAATGATCCCTGCTCCATGCGAACGTCGCTGACGCCCAGGCCGAGCAGCAGCTCACGCAGGTGCGCGACATAGGCGCGGGCCACCTCGGGCGCCTTGGCGCCCGTGCCGGTGATCGGCTTGGTGACGATCTCGATCAGCGGGATACCCGCGCGGTTGTAGTCGACCAGTGAGTAGTCGGCGCCGTGAATCCGGCCGGTGGAGCCACCGACGTGCAGCGACTTGCCGGTGTCCTCCTCCATATGGGCACGCTCGATCTCGATGCGGTACCGCTCGACCCCGCCATCCCCATCGTCGATCTCGACCTCGGTCCAGCCGTCGTAGGCGATGGGCTCGTCGTACTGGGAGGTCTGGAAGTTCTTCGGCATGTCCGGGTAGAAGTAGTTCTTCCTGGCGAACCGGCACCACTGCGCAATCGAGCAGTTCAGCGCCAGGCCGATCCGGATCGCTGACTCGACGGCTTTCCCGTTGACCACCGGCATCGCGCCGGGCAAGCCCAGGCAAACCGGGCACACCTGGGTGTTGGGTTCGGCGCCGAACACGGTCGCACAGCCGCAGAACATCTTGCTCGCGGTGTTGAGTTCGACATGGACCTCCAGGCCGAGGACCGGGTCGAACTGCTCCATGGCTTGTTCAAACGAGATTCGGCTCATGCCCGCACCTCCTTCTCATCGAGCGCAGGTGGCACCAGCGGCCCACCCCAAGCGGCCAGGAGCCGCGCCTCCAGCGCGGCACCTACCCGGTAGAGACGGTCGTCGGCCTGGGCGGGGGCGATGATCTGGAACCCGGTGGGCAAGCCATCCTCCTCGGCCAGGCCACTGGGCAACGACATCGCAGGTACGCCGGCCAGGTTGGCCGGGATGGTGGCGACATCGTTGAGGTACATCGCAACGGGGTCGTCGAGCTTCTCTCCCAGTCTGAATGCCGTGGTCGGGGCGGTTGGTGAGACGAGCACGTCGCATTGGGCAAACGCGGCATCGAAGTCACGGCTGATCAGAGTGNCGCACCTTCTGCGCCTGCCCGTAATAAGCGTCGTAGTAACCGCTGGAGAGCGCGAACGTACCCAAGATGATGCGGCGTTTGACCTCGTCGCCGAAGCCGGCATCCCGAGTGGCGCGCATGACCTCCTCGGCGCTGGGCGCATCACCTTCGGGGTAGACCCGCAACCCGTAGCGCATCGCGTCGAACTTCGCGAGGTTGCTGGACGCCTCGCTCGGCAGGATCAGGTAGTAGGCGGCCAGGGCATGACCGAAGCTCGGGCATGAGACCTCCACCAGCTCCGCACCGGCATCGGTCAACTGCTGCAGCGATTCCTCGAACCGGGCGCGTACGCCGGCTTGGTAGCCATCGCCTCCCAACTCGGCGATGACACCTACCCGAACACCGGTCAGGTCACCTTCGGCGCCGGCGATCGCGGCCTGAGCCAGCCCCGTGGCCGGGGCGGGGATCGAGGTGGAGTCCAGCGGGTCGTAGCCCCCGATGATCTCGTGCAGCAACGCCGAATCGAGCACGGTGCGGGTGACGGGGCCGGCTTGATCCAGGGAATTGGCCAGGGCGACCAGACCGTACCGGCTGACGCCGCCGTAGGTCGGTTTCACCCCGACGGTGCCGGTGACCGCACCGGGCTGGCGGATCGAGCCGCCTGTGTCGGTGCCGATCGCCCAGGGCGCCTCGTACGCCGCAACGGCCGCCGCCGAGCCACCACCCGAACCTCCGGGAATGCGCTCGAGATCCCAGGGATTGTGGGTTGGACCGTAAGCGGAGTGCTCGGTGGAGGAGCCCATTGCGAACTCGTCCATGTTGGTCTTGCCGAGGATTGGCAGGCCTGCGACTTTGAGCCGGGACACCACGGTCGCGTCGTAGGGAGGCACCCAGCCCTGGAGGATCTTCGACCCGCAGGTGGTCGGCATTCCCACCGTGGCCAACACGTCCTTGACCGCGATCGGAACCCCGTCAAGCGGACCGAGGGCCGCTCCCTTGTCGCGCCGCTCATCCGAGGCCCGGGCAGCTGCTAGCGCGGCTTCAGGGTCAGTGTGCAGGTAGGCGTGTACGGCCTCGTCGACGGCCGCGATGCGGTCCAGGAATGCGGTGGTGATCTCCACGCTCGTGGTGTCGCCGTCGGCGAGCAGGTTGCCCAGACCGGCAGCGGACAGCCGCGTCGGGTCGTGCGATCCAGTCATGCGTCCTCCCCGAGGATCCGCGGGACGCTGAACCGGCCGTCCTCGACCAAGGGGGCGCCCGACAGCGCCTCGTTCTGGGTCAGGCTGGGGCGGACGACGTCGTCGCGGAAGACGTTGGTCAGACCGAGTGCGTGGGAAGTCGGCGGTACGTCGTCGGTGGCGAGCTCGTTGATGGAAGCAATGGCGTCGACGATCACCGCCAACTGGGGCGCCAGGTGGTCCAGCTCTGCGTCGGACAGATCGATGCGGGCCAGGTCGGCCAGGTGCGCGACATCGTCGCGGGAGATCCCGGCCGGGGATTCGTCGGTGGGGTGTGGCATGACGGCAATCCTAGGTGTGGCGCCGCCTGGCCGGGCCGGCACGTCCGGCTACCTCGCGATGAGCTCTCTGGCGATGTGNCTCCCGATTGGCAGGCATGCGGTGGCCGCGGGCGACGGCGCGTTCAAGACGTGCAGCGTGCGCCGGTCTCGCGCGAAGAGGAAGTCGTCGACCAATCGCCCATCCCGGGTGACCGCCTGGGCACGCACTCCGGAGCCGGAACGACGAACGTCGGCCTGGGTCAGCTCGGGCAGCATTCGCTGCGCCTCTCGGACGAGTGCCTGCCCCCGCAGCGATCGAGTCAGCTCGCGTAGTCCGGTGCGGGCGTAACGTCGGCCGAGCCGCCAAGCGCCCGGGTACGACACCGATTCCCACAGGTCCCGGGCCGCGATCTGCGACCAGGTGTAGCCTTCCCGGGCCAGAGCCGGTACAGCGTTGGGGCCGAGATGGACCACACCGTCCAATCCCTTGGTCAGGTGCACGCCCAGAAAGGGCAGGTCAGGGTCGGGGACCGGGTATACCAGCCCGTTGACCAAGTGGGCGCGCTCGGGAGTTAGCTCGCTGTACTCGCCGCGGAACGGCAGGATCCGCACCTCAGGCTCGAGCCCGCTGGCGCGGGCCAGGCGATCGCTGTGCAGTCCGGCGCATACCGCGACTCGCTCGGCCTCGATGCCGTCACTGCCGATCAGAACCCGGGCGGTACTGGCATTGGTCTGGATCGACTCCACCCGGATACCGGTCAGGATCTGCCCGCCATCGGCGACGATCTCCTCGGCCAGTGATCGGGCGATGCCCGGATAGTCGGCCCGGCCGGTGCTGGGCACTTCGAGGGCGGCACGCACTCGCACATGCGGTTCCCGCTCAGTGACTTCGTCGGCTGTGGGGCGGCGGGCAGCCACCCCGTTGGCCAGGCCGATGGCCTCCAGTCGCTGGAGTTGCCCTACCTCCCGCTCGTCGACGGCGACCACCAGTTTTCCCGGCACGTCGTAACCGAGGCCGCGAGCCTGGCAGTACTCCTTCAACTGAGCAGCGCCACTGACGGCGAGCCGGGCCTTCAAGGAGCCCGGCCGGTAGTAGAGCCCGGAGTGGATCACGCCCGAGTTGTGCCCGGTCTGATGCGCCGCGATATCGGCTTCCTTGTCCACCACGATGATGGGGCGGTCGGGGTCGCGGCGTTGTAACGCCCGGGCTGCGGCCAGCCCCACGATCCCCGCACCGACGACCACGGTCGGCTTCATCGCAGGCCTTCTCGGGGACCGCCTGCGGTCCCGGAACGCTCGGCCTGCTCAGTCATCGACGGCGAGCGCCGAGGCAGCCTCGGGGCCTTGCTCCAAAAGCACGACGAACCCGTCCTCATCGAGCACGGGGATCTTGAGCTGGGCGGCCTTGTCGGCCTTGGAACCGGGTGAGTCACCGACCACGACGAAGGCGGTGCTCTTCGACACCGACCCGGCTGCTTTGCCACCGCGGGCCAGGATCGCTTCTTTGGCGGAATCGCGGCTGAAGTTGGCCAAGCTGCCGGTGACCACGATCGAGAGTCCCTCCAGAGTGCGCGGAGTGGACTCATCCCGTTGGTCTGCCAGCCGCACACCAGCTGCCGCCCACTTCTCCACGATCGCGCGATGCCAGTCCTGTGCGAACCAGGCGATGACCGCCTCGGCAATGGTGCCGCCCACGCCCTCGGTCTGAGCCAACTCGTCCTGGGTGGCTGCCGCGATCGCCTCCACCGAGCCGAACTCGGTGGCGAGCGCCCGGGCTGCCGTGGGACCGACATGCCGGATCGAGAGCGCGACCAAGGCCCGCCACAACGGTTGCTTCTTGGCAGCTTCGAGATTCGCCAGGAGCTTGGCTCCGTTGGCCGAGAGCTGTGGCCCTTCCTCGTCCTTCTTGGGCGCTCGGGTGAACAGCTCGGTCCGGCGGAGCTTGTCCTCGGCGAGGTCGAAGATGTCGCCCTCGTCGGCGATCACTCCGGCATCCAGTAACGCAACCGCCGCCTCGTACCCGAGACCCTCGATGTCGAACGCGCCACGGCCGGCGACGTGGAAGACCCGCTCGCGCACCTGAGCCGGACAGTATTGGTGGTTGGGGCAGCGCAGGTCAGCGTCACCCTCCTTTTGCTGCACGAGGGCGGTGCCGCACGACGGGCACTGCGTCGGCATGACCCACTCGGGCAGCCCTTCTGGACGCAGGTCGAGAACCGGCCCGAGGATCTCGGGAATCACATCGCCGGCCTTGCGCAGGATCACGGTGTCGCCGGGTCGCACGTCCTTGCGCTTGACCTCGTGGGCGTTGTGCAGCGTGGCCATCTCGACCGTGGACCCGGCCACAACGGTGGGCACCATCCGCCCGAATGGCGTCACCCGGCCGGTGCGGCCGGTATTGACCAGGATCTCCAAGAGCTTGGTGTTGACCTGCTCGGGCGGGTACTTGTAGGCGATCGCCCAGCGGGGAGCCCGGGAGGTGCTGCCGAGGCTTCGTTGCATGGCGACTTGATCGACTTTGACCACAACGCCGTCGATCTCGTGCTCGTTCACGTCGTGACGGTGTTCACCGTAGTAGTCGATGTACTCCTTGACCTCGTCCAGGTCGGCGAAGACGCGGACGCGCTCACTGGTCGGCAACCCNCAGGCCGCGAGTGCCTCGTACGCCTCGGATTGTCGCTGGACCTCGAAGCCCTCGCGAGCACCGATCCCGTGGCAGACCATCGCCAGCTCACGGGTGGCGGTGATGCGCGGGTCCTTCTGCCGCAGCGATCCGGCCGCGGAGTTGCGGGGATTGGCGAACGGNGGTTTGCCGGCATCGAGCAGTGACTGGTTGAGCTTCTCGAACGCGGCGACCGAGAGGAAGATCTCACCGCGCACCTCCACCCGTGCCGGTACCGGGAAGCGTTCGGAGGCGGTGAGTCGATGCGGGATGTTCTTGATCGTACGCACGTTGGGAGTGACGTCCTCGCCGGTGCGCCCGTCTCCGCGGGTGGCGGCGCGAACCAGCCGGCCGTTCTCGTAGAGCAGGTTGATCGCCAGTCCGTCCACCTTGAGCTCACACAGGAACTCCGGCTCCAGTCCATCGCGCGTGATGCGGGCCGCCCAGGCATCCACCTCCTCCATGCTGAACGCGTTGTCCAGGCTCATCAGCGGCTCGAGATGATCGACCGCGGTGAACTGGGTGGACACAGCGCCGCCGACGCTCTGGGTGGGCGAGTCGGAGGTGACCAGTCCCGGCCACTGCTTCTCCAACTCCTCCAGGCGCCGCATCAGCCGGTCGTACTCGGCATCCGACAGGGTCGGCGCATCCGAGACGTAGTAACGGAATCGGGCCTCATCGATCCGCTCTGCCAGCTCTGCGTGTTCATCACGCGCCTGCACCGAAGCCGGTCCGTCGGCCACGGACGTGATCTCGGGCGCGGAATCGGAGTGCGGTGGCTGGCTCATGGACCCCATTCTCACTGGTATCGCTCGACGAGGTGACTATCAGTCGACCCAACCGGCTTGGCCCACACTGGAGCATCGGCTACCGTTTCGACGAAACCAGGTCGTTTCATCGAAAATGACCAGTGGAAAACAGTGGGTGAAAGCAGTGATACGACGGCCCAAGAACGCAACAGGTGATGCCGGAAGGCCACGAGTCGAGGGCGACCGGGAGAACGAGATCCTGGATGCGACCGTCGATCTGCTGCTCTCGCACGGGTACGAGCGACTCACCATGGATGCCGTAGCCAAACGCGCCCGGGCCAGCAAAGCCACGCTGTACCGGCGCTGGACCTCCAAGCAGGTCTTGGTGGTCGACGCGGTGAGCCGGGCCAAGAGCACCCCGGATTTCCCCGATGTCGACACCGGCAGCTTGCGTGGTGACCTGATGGCTACCTTCTGCGGAAGCCACCAGGCGGCCTTCAACATCGACCGCGGAAGCCTGATGCTCGCCGCGGTGATGTCCGCGCTGCAGTCCGACCCGGAGTTTGCCGCCGAGTTTCGCACTCGCTTCATCGCCCCCAAGGTCGAGACGACCCGGCGGATGTATGAACGAGCTGCGGCCCGCGGTGAGATCCCGCCCAACCTGGATCTGTCGATCCTGGCTCCGGCGCTGGGCGGGATTCTGCTTCATCGCAAGTTCGTCCTGGGTGAACCTGTCGACGACGAGATTGTCATGCGGATCATCGACACCGTCATCATTCCCGCCGCCACAGCTGGGCTTGCCCAGGTAAACCCGGCCTAGCTCCGTCAGGAGAGGGAGCGAGCTGCCTTTGCGAGGACATCGATGATGGCGCGGGCGGTCTGCTGATCGCTACCGGCCAGACCGCAGGCGGATGTCAACACCAGATTTTCGCAAGGCTCCAGCCCTAGTACGTCCAGGAACCGCTCCACGCGGTTTGCCACCTGAGCCGGAGTAGGGACCGTGCCGGACCCCGTCCCTATGACACCCAAGTGCACCAAAGAACCGTGCTCGAGCAGGCCCGCCAGGGCGTCGTATCCCGGTGCATCTACCTGGTCCAGGTCCACACCGACCCCGTCGTATCCGGTCCGGGCCAGCAGGTCGTAGGGAATATCGCGGGCGCAGCAGTGCGCGATGACTTTCGCGCCCTCCCCGTGGACAGCCTCGGCCAGCTCCTCAAGCGCTGGTGCCGCGCCTTGAGCGTCAACGGACCGATGCCGACCGAACCCGGAAGCCGTGGGCACCGAACCTGCCAGCACGGCCGGGAGCGCCGGTTCGTCGACCTGCACCAACAGCTCGGCCTCCGGAAGTCTCCGACGTACATCCGCGATGTGGTCGGCNAACGCCGGCAGCCAACCCTGGGCCAGTTCGCGGCGAGCTCCGTGGTCGGCCAAGATCTTGTCACCACGGGGACGCTCCACTGTCGCGGCCAGCGTCCAAGGTCCAGTGATCTGGAGTTTGAACGGGCCGCTGAAACCTTGGGCCTGCTCCTCCAGGTCGTCCAGATCCTGGGCCAGGAGCGAGGCGGCACGACGCTGATCAATGCCACCACTCCTGAGCCCGGAACCGGTCAACCGCCACCCGCCCGGTTGCAGGTCCGCGCCAAGATCCACCACTATTGCCAACGTCCTGCCGATCATTGACGCGGGTGCGCCGCGGCCAGGTAGCTCGGGGATATGCGGCAACGTGAGCTCTCCGAGCACCATCGCGACGGCTTCGGTGTATTCGCGGGCATCGGTACCAGGCAGCGAGCCGACACCGGTGGCCCTCGAGCTCACTCGGCTCATGCGACCGCGCGCTCGGTGACATCGATCGTGCAGGAGCCGACTACTCGGGTCCCGTCGTAGATCACCGCTGATTGCCCTGGCGCTATGCCTGATGCGGGGTCGAGCAACACGATGCTGATTCGCTTACCCACAACAGTGACGTGGGCACGGTGCTCAGCCCCGTGGGCCTGCAACTGGACGGTGTAGTCCTTCTGATCGGCGGCGCCATTCGATACTGCCTTTGAATCGACGCCGGGTGCCTGACCACACCAACGCGGGTTGATTCCCTCGATCCGGTCGATACTCAGCGCCGCTCGTGGACCCACTGTCACGGTGCCGGTGACCGGTTCGATCTCGAGTACGTAGCGGGGCTTGCCGTCGGCTGCCGGTGTGCCGATCCGTAGCCCTTTGCGCTGCCCGATCGTGAAACCGTAGGCGCCCTGGTGGGTACCCAGAATCTCGCCACCCTGGTCGACGATCACACCGGAGTCGGCGTCGGTGCCGATCTTCTCCCGTAGCCAGCCGGCGGTATCCCCGTCCGCGATGAAGCAGATGTCATGGGAGTCGGGTTTCTTCGCAACTTGGATACCGCGCTGCTCAGCCTCCGCGCGCACCTCGGACTTGCGGGAGTCACCTAGCGGGAAGAGCGAGTGGCGTAATTGGTCTTGGGTAAGCACACCTAGGACGTAGGACTGATCCTTCCCGTGGTCGATGGCTCGATGTAGCTCGATGTGGCCGTCGGATGCCGTACGCAGCGTCGCGTAGTGGCCGGTGGCAACGGCGTCGTAACCGAGCGCGAGGGCCCGGTCGAGCACCGCGGCGAACTTGATCTTCTCGTTGCACCGTAAGCAGGGGTTGGGNGTACGACCGGCGAGGTACTCGCTCTTGAAGTCCTCGACCACCTCGTCGTGGAAGCGATCCGAGAGGTCCCAGACGTAGAACGGAATGCCGATCTGGTCGGCGGCGCGACGGGCATCGTTGCTGTCCTCGATCGTGCAGCAGCCACGCGCGCCGGTGCGATAGGACTGCGGGTTGCGCGAGAGGGCAAGGTGGATCCCGGTGACGTCGTGACCTGCATCGACAGCCCGAGCCGCCGCGACAGCCGAGTCGACGCCGCCGGACATGGCAGCGATGACCCTCATGACAGACCGGCCGCCTTCGCGCGTTCGACGATCGGCCCGATGACCTCGATCAGCGCATCGACATCGGCCGGAGTAGTCGTGTGCCCGAGGCTGAAACGCAGCGACGAGCGCGCCGCCTGGGGCTTGCCCCCATGGCAAGCAANNTACATGTGAGGGCTGGGCGACCCCGGCCGAGCAGGCCGAGCCGGTCGAGCACTCGATCCCCTTGGCGTCCAACAGCATCAGCAGCGAATCACCCTCGCAACCAGGGAAGATCAGGTGCGCGTTACCCGGCAACCGAGCAGTCAGCGAGCACGATTCATCGCCGTTGAGCACCGCATCGGGAACGATCTCGCGCAGCCTGGCGACCAGATCGTCGCGTAGTGCAGAGACGCGCACTGCGTGATCGTGCTGCTGTTTGACCGCTGATTCGACCGCGACCGCGAACGCCGCGATCGCCGGCACGTCGATAGTGCCGGAGCGCACGTCACGCTCTTGACCACCTCCGTGCAGGAGCGGGGTGATGCCCAGATCACGACGGGCGATCAACGCGCCCACGCCATAGGGGCCACCGAGCTTGTGGGAGGTGAAGGTCAGCGCGTCTACGCCGGAGGCGGCGAAATCGAGCGGAACCTGGCCGACCGCCTGTACCGCATCGGTGTGCACCGGGATCTGGTGCGCATGGGCGATCTCCACGATCTCGTCGATCGGCTGCAACGTGCCGACCTCGTTGTTGGCCCACATGATGGAGACCAACGCCACCGATTCCGGGTCGCGCTCGATCGCGCGCCGTAACGAGTCGAGGTCGACCTGCCCGCAGCTGGTCGCCGGCAGCAGTTCCACTTCGGCGCCTGCCTCGGTGCCGAGCCAGTCCAGTGGGTCGAGCACGGCGTGATGCTCGATCGCCGAGGACAGGATCCGGCGACGTCGCGGGTCGGCCGTGCTTCGGGACCAATAAATGCCCTTGAGGGCGAGGTTGTCGGCTTCGGTGCCACCTGAGGTGAACAGCACCTCACCGGGCCGGGCACCGAGTGCTCTTGCGATCGTCTCGCGGGATTCCTCAACCACCCGCCGCGCCCGGCGCCCGGCGGCGTGCAACGACGAGGCATTCCCGGTGTGCTGCAATTCCTCCACCAGCGCCGCGCGAGCCTCGGGGAGCATCGGCGTCGTCGCTGCATGGTCCAGATAGACGGCACCAGTGGCGGGAGCCGAGACGGCATCAGGAGCAGCACCCAACTCGGCGCTGCCCGACGGCGTCACAAGATCAGCGGAGTGCGGGCACATAGCACCCACCAGGGTACGCCGGGGGTCAGCGTGGGATCAGTGTGGCTACGACAGCGCGATGATCGGAGCCGAGGATCGGCACAGTGAGACTGGAGCTGGCCGACCATTGCACGGAAACCATCACATGGTCGATCTGGAGTAAGGCGGGCGGGTGGATCCCACCGACAGCCCAGGTGTCTCCGCTGGGCCAGGTGGGTTGAAAGCCGGCACGGGCCGACACAACAGAATCGGTCAGCCCGGCGTCTTGCAAGTCGCGGATGGGCTCGTGGTCGCGGGTGGCGTTCAGGTCTCCTGCCAGGACCACCGGCCCGGAGATCGCGGTCACCGCGCGCAAGATGGTGGTGTGATCGGCGAGCCACTGCCCGGCATGCCGCAGATGCGGCCGGACCGGATGGACCGCGACCAGCGTGAACGGCCGGCCAGGCACCCGCACNCGTGGCTTGGTGTCCCCGAGCGGGATGTCGATCGGGTGCTCATCGATCAATGGGTACCGCGAAAAGGTCATCGTGCCCACGGACTGCGCGCCGCTGCGGCCTGCGCGGTAGGGAAAGACCTTCCTCAGACCGGCGCTCCGCAAACCGTCGAGCGCCTGGGTATCGATCTCTTGCAGCACCAGTACGTCGACGCCGTGCTTGCGCACAGCGGCCATGACCGTGCCCGGATCGGCGCGCCCCATCAGCAGATTGGCGGTCATCACCGTGACCGCATCGGAGTTCGCCGCATGCGCTGCCGAGACGTACGGCTCGCGTGCCCACCACAGATGCGTGAGCAACAAGGTGCTGACCATCGCAAGCGCCACTGCCCAGACGGCACGGCCACTACCCCGACGGCTCCGGAGAAGTACGCCGAGCAGCACCAGCGCCGCTATCGCATACGGGATAACGGCGTACGGCGCGAACCCGGTGAGCATCACCGCCCAGGAGAAGTCCGGGGTGGTGATCCGCAGGATCGTCAACAACAGGGCTGGGCCGAGCGTGGCAGCCAGCACCAGCGCTGCCACAGCCGTCCCCGCCTGGACACCTGCGTGGTGATCAGCCCTTGCGGGCGCTCACCTCGGTGGTGACTGCGGGGAGCACGGTGTGCAGGTCGCCGACGACACCGAAGTCGACGAGCTCGAAGATGGGCGCCTCCTCGTCCTTGTTGACCGCAACGATGGTCTTGGAGGTCTGCATGCCGGCCCGGTGCTGGATCGCGCCGGAGATTCCGTTGGCGACATACAGCTGTGGCGAGACGACCTTGCCGGTTTGTCCGACCTGGAACGTGTGTGGGTACCANCCGGAGTCGACTGCGGCGCGGGAGGCCCCNACCGCTGCTCCGAGCGCATCGGCCAACGCCTCGACCGGCTCGAAGTTGCCGCCGGTCCCCCGGCCTCCGGAGACCACGATCGCGGCCTCGGTGAGCTCCGGGCGCCCCGAGGCCTTGCGCGGCTCGGTGTTGGTGATCCGGACGGTCTTGGCGGCATCGGAGATCGTCACAACCAAGTTCTCCACCGCACCCGCACCCTCGACCTGCTCGGGAGCGGCAGCGTTGGGCTTGACCGCGATGATCGGCGTGCCCTTGGTGACCTTGGCCTGCACCGTGTAGCTGCCGGCGAACACGCTCTGAGTGGTCACGGGAGCGCCACCGTCAGCCTGGACGTCCACGGCGTCGGTGATCACACCCGAGTCGGTCTTGACCGCCAGCCGTCCGGCGATCTCCTTGCCCTCTGCCGACGCGGTAACCAGCACGGCAGCTGGAGCAGCCGAGCCCACGAGCTGAGCGAGAACCTCGGCCTTGGGCGCAACGAGGTAGTCGGCGATGTCGGCATCGTCGACGGCATAGATCTTGTCGGCACCGTATGACTTCAGCGCCGCAGCCGCCTCGTCGGACAGCGAACCGATGAAGACCGCCGAGGGCTCACCGAGACGACGCGCAATCGTCAAAAGCTCGTTGGTGGTCTTGCGGACAGCACCGTCGACGTGGTCGACCAGCACCAGAACTTCACTCATGGGTTATCTCTTTCCTTCTACCGGCCTCTAGCAGCACATCTCAGATGAACTTCTTGGTGGCCAAGAACTCGACCAGTGCTGCAGCGCCCGAGCCGTCCTCGTCCTTGACGATCTCACCAGCGGTGCGGGGGGACGGGCCTGCGTGGACTCGACCGCGGTCCAGGCAGCCGAGAGACCGACCTGGTCGGGACTGATCCCGAGATCGGCCAACGCGAACGTCTCGACCGGCTTCTTCTTGGCGGCCATGATGCCTTTGAACGACGGGTAGCGGGCCTCACCCGACTGATCGGTCACCGAGAGCACCAGGGGCAGNCGTCCCTCGATCGTCTCGGTGGCGACGTCACCATCCCGGCGGATAGTGACCTTGTCCCCCTCGAGATTGACCTCCGAGCCGAAGGTCACGCCGGGGAGCCCGAGCCGCTCGGCCAGCATCACCGGAACCACGCTCATACCGGCATCGGTCGATGCCATCCCGCATACGACCAGATCGTGGGGAAGNCTTTTGATCGCCTCAGCCAGCACCAGCGAGGTCGCCAGGGCGTCAGAACCCGCGATCGCGTCATCGGTCACGTGGACACCCTTGTCGGCACCCATCTGCAAGGCCTTGCGGATGGCGTCGGTCGCGTTGTCCGGCCCGACCGAGACGACAGTCACCTCAGTGTCGTCGTCCAGCTTCTCCTTGAGCTGCAAAGCCTGCTCAACCGCGTACTCGTCCAATTCGGACAACAGCCCATCGACACCAACCCGGTCGACGGTGTTATCGGCCTCGAAACGCCGATCACCAGTGGCGTCGGGCACATGCTTAACGCAAACGACAATGTTCATAACCAGATCGGCCCGTCAGGGCCCTCCTGTGTGTTCGGATGGATCGAAGGGTACCTGCGGTCATGCCCGATCCGGAACATCGGCCATGGGTGGCCCCTGTCACACGCATTACCGCCCGACGAAAGCAGCCTTGCCGGGGCCGTTCTCGACGAAGGAGTCCATGCCAATCACACGATCCTCGGTCGCGAACAGGGCGGCGAACTGCTGACGCTCGATCTCCAGGCCGGTATCGAGGTCGACCTCGATCCCNCGGTTGATCGACTCCTTGGCGGCGCGAAGCGCGAGCGCGGCGGCGTTGCTGAATTGGCTCGCCCAACGCACTGCCTCGGCGTACGCCTGATCCGCTGGGACGACCTTGTCCACCAGTCCGATCGCCAGCGCCTCATCGGCCTTGACGAAGCGGCCGGTGAAGATCAGGTCCTTGGCTTTGCTCGGGCCGATCAGGCGGGTGAGCCGCTGCGTGCCGCCGGCTCCGGGGATGATGCCCAGCAGGATCTCGGGCTGACCGAAGGTGGCATCCTCGCCGGCGATGCGCACGTCTGCGCACAACGTCAACTCACATCCGCCGCCGAGCGCAAAGCCGTTGACCGCGGCCACTACCGGCTTGGGAATCTGGGCGATGGCCTTGAACACCTCTTCCAGGCGACCGGAGTACTTGACCATGTCCGGATACGACATGTCCCTCATCTCCTTGATGTCCGCACCCGCCGCGAACACCCGGTCCCCGCCGGTGACAACGACCGCGCGGACATCGTCATCGACCGAGAGTTGGCGCGCATAGTCGAACAGCTCGCTTTGCAAGGCGAAGTCGAGGGCGTTCATCTTCGGGCGGTCCAACCGCAGCGTCGCGACGCCCGCCTCGATCTCCAACTTCACGAACTCACCCATCACACTCTCCCTGTCCGCCGACTGCCCGTCGACTCGATCCATCGACCTTGTTGTGCTGATTCACTCTGCGCTGCGCCTAACCCCAACGACTGTAGTGCCGTGCCACTGACCCAGGATCGGCGGTGCGGAACAATGGACTGGTGAGCGAAGTGGTCCCCATCGACGTGTGGCCAGGGCGGTTCGAGCCGCTCGGCGCTGCCTGGCATTGCGATGCCACCAACTTCGCCGTCTATGCGCCACGGGCCCAGAGCGTAACCCTGTGTCTGTTCGATGGCGAGGACGTCGAGACGCGCATCCCGGTCACCCAGCGCACCATGGGCGTCTGGCATTGCGCGGTGCCTCATGTCCAACCCGGCACCCGCTACGGCTACCGCGTCGGCGGCCAGTGGCAACCTGAGGTCGGGCTCTGTTTCGACGAGGAGAACCTCCTGGTCGACCCGTATGCCAGGGCGGTGACCACCGATCAGCTTCCGGACCGGCCCCGTGGTGTGGTCGTGGCCGGCGAACCTACCTTCGACTGGACCTCCGAATGGGGCGATCGGCCTCAAACCGCGGATCGCTGGTCGCAGACCGTGATCTACGAGCTGCACGTCAAGGGCTTTACGGCCCTGCATGATCGGATACCCGAGGAGTTGCGCGGAACGTACGCCGGACTGGCTCACCCGGTCGTCACCGACTATCTGCGCGAACTGGGCGTGACCGCCGTCGAGTTGCTGCCGGTGCATCACTTCCTTACCGAGCCGGCGGTGGCGGCTCGCGGGATGACGAACTACTGGGGCTACAACACCTTGTCGTTTTTCGCTCCCCATGCCGGCTATGCCTCGGGCGATCGCGGGCAGCAGGTGTGCGAGTTCAAGCAGATGGTCAAGGACTTCCACGCCGCCGGGATCGCGGTGATCCTCGACGTGGTCTACAACCAC
The DNA here is from genome assembly GCA_013693815.1 of Nocardioidaceae bacterium. GTDB lineage: Bacteria > Actinomycetota > Actinomycetes > Propionibacteriales > Nocardioidaceae > SSC3. The sequence continues at coordinate 1,573,666 of CP059259.1, read as the reverse complement.
ACCGCCGAGGGCAGGCTCGACGGCCCGGTGCTGTCACTACGGGGATTCGACGATCGCTGCTACCTCCGCTCGACCGACGATCCGGAGAACTACCGCGACCTCACCGGCTGCGGCAACACAGTGGACACCTCCNTATCCCCGGCATTGCGCTTGGTGATGGACTCGCTGCGCTATTGGGTGACCGAGATGCATGTCGACGGTTTCCGGTTCGACCTGGCCGGGNCGCTGGCGCGCACCGAGGGCGAACCGGATCTGATCCGCTCGGCGTTCCTGACCGCGATCATCCAAGACCCCGTGCTGCGCGAGGTGAAGCTGATCGCCGAGCCGTGGGATGCATCCNCCGATGGCTACCAGGTGGGCCGCTTCCCGGCACCGTTCTGCGAGTGGAACGACCGATTCCGTGACACCGTCAGGGACTTCTGGCGCGGACGGGCATCGGTGCGCGACCTCGCGTCGCGACTGGCCGGGTCCTCCGACTTGTACGCCAACGACGGGCGCTCGCCCTATGCCTCGATCAACTTCGTGACAGCACACGATGGCTTCACCTTGCGTGACCTGGTGTCGTACGAGCGCAAGCACAATCTCACCAATGGCGAGGACGGCCATGACGGCACCGATGACAACCGCTCGTGGAATTGCGGAGTCGAAGGCGAGACCGACGATCCCGCCGTGCTCGCGTTGCGACACCGGCAGGCGGCCAATCTGCTGCTGACCACGCTGCTGTCCACCGGCGTCCCGATGCTGACCGCCGGCGACGAGCGTGGGCGCACCCAATACGGCAACAACAACNCCTACGTGCAGGACAACGAGCTGTCCTGGATCGACTGGCGTCCCGACGACGCCTGGCTGGAGCTCTACGCGCAAGCTCGACAGGCGCTGGAGTTGCGGCGCAACCATGAGACGTTGCGCCAACGGCACTTCTTCGATGGGCGCCCTGCCCGCCCGGGCGGACCCAAGGACCTTGCCTGGCTGCACCCCGACGGCAGCGAAATGAACGAGGATCGCTGGTTCGAGGAAGGCCTACAGACATTGGGGATGTTCGTCTCCGGTGACCCACTGCGTACCCCCGGGCCACAGGGCGAGGTCCACACCGACGCGAGCTTTGTGCTCTGGGTGCACGCCGGGGCCGAGCCGATCGACATCAAGCTGGCCGACAATGCCTGGATCAGTCAAGGCGAGGTGGTGCTCAGCACCGACCCCGAGCTGGCGATCGGCGCTCCCGTGGTCGCCGGCGAGACGATCACGCTGACCGGGCGATCACTGGTGTTGCTCCGGTCGCGCTAGCCACCAAGCGGCCACATCTACGGAACAGCGACCAAAGAGAGCTCAGCTTCGCTTGCCAGCCGCTCGTTGCGCGGCACGATCCGAGCGGTGTAGCCGAACGGGCCTGCGGCGGCCAAGGCTATGACGCCCTCGTACCGATGCCGGCCGGCCTCGTAGGTCTCGACGTGAGCCAAGGTCGTGATGACCGGGTCGACCAAGTCGTCCTCGCGTTTGACCCTGCCGTGCAGCACCTGCACAGCGACGTCATCAGGTGATAGCTCCCCCAGCGAGACGTAGACGTTGACGGTGAGCTCGCCGCCAACCTCGGGCGCATCGCCGATTCCGGTGGAGTCGATGTGGTCGATGCGTACCTGCGGCCATACCGCGATGACATGCCTCTTCCAGTCCGCCAGCGCCTTGGCACCGGCGAAATCGCCATTCATCGAGCGAGCGGCCACAGCCGCAGGCCGGTAGAGCTGCTCGACATAGTCGGCCAGCATCCGGTCGGCAATCACTTTGGGGCCAAGAGAGCGCAGGGTGTGCCGCACCATCTCGATCCAACGACCGGGCACCCCNTCGTCATCGTGGTCGTAGAACCGCGGCGCGACCTCGGTCTCGATCAGGTCGTAGAGCGCGGCGGCCTCCAGATCGTCACGCCGGTCGACGTCCTCGACTCCATCGGCCGAGGGGATCGCCCAGCCGTTGCTGCCGTCGTACCACTCATCCCACCAGCCATCGAGGATCGACAGGTTGAGCCCGCCGTTGAGCGCGGCCTTCATCCCGGAGGTACCACAGGCCTCGTACGGACGTAGCGGGTTGTTCAGCCACACATCACAACCCGGGTAGAGCTTCTGGGCCATCGCGATGTCGTAGTTGGGCAGGTAGACCACCCGGCCCCGCAACTCGGGGTCGTCGCCGAGCGCGACAATCGCCTGGATGAGCTTNCTTGCCGCCGTCGTCGGCGGGGTGCGCCTGCCGGCCATGATCAGCTGCACCGGGCGCTCAGGGTGGTTGAGCAGCCACTTGAGGCGCTCGGGGTCGCTGAGCAGCAGCGTGAGGCGCTTGTAGGAGGCGGCACGCCGGGCGAACCCGATCGTCAGCACATCGGGGTCCAGAGCCGAGTCGATCCAGCCCAGCTCGGCCTTGGTTGCACCTCGTTTGAGCCAGGAAGCGTGCAACCGCTGGCGTGCCTCGATCACCAGTTTCTCGCGCGCGCGCTTGGTCGACCAGATGTCGCCGGCCGGCACCTGTTCGACCAGGCCGAACACCGCAGCCGCGTCGTCATCGGACAGGTTCGCCCCGTGTGCTCGGGCAAGGTCAACCACCTCGGACGCGACCCAGGTGGGCGCGTGGACGCCGTTGGTGATCGAGCCGATGGGGCGTTCGGGTGCATCGAANATCGGCCAGAGACCACCGAACATCTCCCGGGACACCTCACCGTGCAACTGCGAGACTCCGTTGGCGCGTTGCGCCAGACGGAAGCCCATCACGGCCATGTTGAAGACCTCGGGGTCACCACCCTCGAAGTCCTCGCTGCCCAACGCCAGCACTTCTTGGCCGAGGTACTGCTCGATCAGGGTCTTGGGGAAGCGGTCGATGCCGGCAGGCACCGGCGTGTGCGTGGTGAAGACCGTGCCGGCGCGGGAGACCTCCAGAGCGGCGTCATGATCCAGGCCGGCCTCGACCAGTTCCCGGACCCGTTCGACTCCGAAGAAGCCGGCATGACCCTCGTTGGTGTGGAAGACCTCGGGTGCTGCGGTGCCGGTGATCTCGCAGTAACGCCGGATGGCCCGGACCCCGCCGATGCCGAGCAGGATCTCCTGGCGGAGCCGGTGCTCGCTGTTACCGCCGTAGAGGCGGTCGGTGATGTCACGCTCGGACTGGGCGTTGGTCTCGACGTCGGAGTCGAGCAGCAGCAAAGGAACCCGGCCGATCTGGGCCACCCAAATACGGGCATGCAGGTTGACGCCGTCGGGCAGCGCGATGTCGATACCGGCCGGGCTGTTGTCGGAGTTGCGCAGCAACGACAATGGCAGGCCGTCGGGGTCCAGGACCGGGTAGTTCTCCAACTGCCAGCCGTCGCGGCTGAAGGTCTGTCGGAAGTAACCGTGCCGATAGAGCAAGCCGACGCCGATGATCGGGACACCGAGGTCGGAGGCGGTCTTGAGGTGGTCACCGGCCAGAATGCCGAGTCCGCCGGAGTATTGCGGTAGCACGGCGGTGATCCCGAACTCCGGTGAGAAATACGCGATCGAACTCGGTACCTCATCGGACAGCCGCTGGTACCAGCGCTCGCCGGTCAGGTACCGCTCGAGGTTCTCCGCTTGAGTGTGCAGCCGAGACAGGAATTCCTCATCGGCCGCCAACTCGTCCAGCCGGGTACGTGGAACCGAGCCGAGCAGCCGAATCGGGTCGTTGCCGGATTCCTGCCAGAGCACTGGGTCGATGGCCTCGAAAAGCGCCTGGGTCTCAGGGTGCCAGGACCAGCGTAAGTTCCACACCAGGTCACCCAATGGCTCCAAAGCGGCCGGAAGGACAGTGCGCACGGTGAATCGTCGGATCGCTTTCACGCGACTGACGGTAGGGCAATTCTTGGATCGTTCCAACTAGCAACGGCGCAGACTGCGCCGTGACGGCCTAGTTGCCCAGCGTTCGGGGTCCGCGGCGGGCCTCCCGGACCCGGACGACCTCGGCGATGACACAGCCGACGACAGCGACCACGAAGCCAATCACTCCGCCTGCCATCGCGTTGCGCACGGCCATGTCGCATTCGTAGGCGCCTGGCGGGCAGTCGAACGTGGCGTTCCCGATCATGAACCCGCCGTAAGTCACCACAGCGACGATGCCCCAATAGATGAGGATCCGAGTGTGCCTGCGCATAGGCGATGTGGCACACAATCGCACGCTTGAAAGGCTCGCCAGCAGGTCACGGAAACTAACCCGCCGGGTAAGCGACGCGATAGCTTTGCCGCATGATCGGCCGCATCCCCGTCCTACACGTCACTCCCGTGGTCGAGGACGGGCGCTACCCGGCCAAAGCGGCGGTGGGCGAGCACTTCGATGTCACCGCGTTGGTGATCCGCGAAGGCCACGATGCGCTAGCGGCCGGAGTGATCATGATCGATCCGGCTGGTCAACGCCGTGAGTTGAGGCGGATGCACCCCACCGAGGAGCTCGACCGGTACGGCGCCACGGTGGTGTGCGATCTCGAGGGCGCGTGGAGCTTCGAGATCGAGTCGTGGAGCGATCCGGTCGCGACTTGGCGGCATGCTGCCCAGATCAAGGTCCCGGCGGGCCTGGACGTGGAGCTGATGCTCGAAGAGGGCGCCCGGCTGATGGAGCGCGCCGGCCTGACCGATGCTGCCAAGGGATTGCGCGACATCACCCGCCCGGTTGAAGCACGGCTCGCGGCTGGCACCTCGCCGGAGGTCGACGCGGTGTTGGCGCTGGTGCCGCTGCGGGAGCTGGTGACCAGGACCGGCCCCTTCCCGGTGTTTGCAGACCGGCCCCGGGCATTGTTCGGGGCGTGGTACGAGTTCTTCCCCCGCAGTGAGGGCGCCAAGGTGGTGCGTGGCCAACTGGTCAGCGGAACGTTTCGGACTGCCGCCAAGCGGTTACCCGGCGTACGTGCGATGGGTTTCGATGTCGTCTACCTACCCCCGATCCATCCGGTGGGCGAGATCAACCGCAAAGGTCCCAACAACACGTTGGACGCTAGGCCCGGCGATGTCGGCTCGCCCTGGGCGATCGGCTCGGCGGCAGGCGGGCATGACGCGATCCATCCGGACTTGGGCACCGAGAGCGACTTCGCCGACTTCGTCGATGCCGCCCATCAGCTCGGCCTCGAGATCGCCTTGGACCTCGCACTGCAATGCGCTCCCGATCATCCCTGGGTGACCGAACACCCCGAGTGGTTCACGACCTTGGCCGACGGCACCATCGCCTATGCGGAGAACCCGCCGAAGAAGTACCAGGACATCTACCCACTGAACTTCGACAACGACCCCGAGGGGCTCTATGCCGAGATCGAGCGGGTGGTACGGCACTGGATGGCTTTAGGCGTACGGATCTTCCGGGTCGACAACCCGCACACCAAGCCGGTGCAGTTCTGGGAGCGGTTGCTGGCCTCGATCCGCGGCACCGACCCCGACGTGATCTTCCTGTCCGAGGCATTCACCCGCCCCACGATGATGCACACGCTCGGCAAGATCGGCTTCCACCAGAGCTACACCTACTTCACCTGGCGCAACGACAAGGACGGCATCGAGGAGTACCTCCGCGAGCTGGCCGGCTACAGCGCGCCCTTCCTACGCCCCAACTTCTTCGTCAACACCCCCGACATCTTGCACGAGTACCTGCAATACGGCGGCCCGCCTGCGTTCAAGATCCGCGCCACCTTGGCGGCACTGGGATCGCCGAGCTGGGGAATGTACGCCGGATTCGAGTTGTGCGAGCACGTCGCGGTCAAACCCGGTAGCGAGGAGTACCTCGATTCGGAGAAGTACCAACTACGTCCCCGCGACTGGACCGCCCATGACAAAACAGGCACCACGCTTGCCCCCTACCTCACCCTGCTCAACGAGATCCGTAACCAGCACCCGGCCTTGCACGAACTGCGCAACCTGGTGGTCCACCGCACTGATGACGATGCGATCGTGTGCTTTTCCAAGGCGATTCGCGACCTGCGCACCGGAGAAGTCACCGACGCGGTGATCGCCGTGCTGACCACCGACCCGCACAATCCCCGCGAGGCAACCGTGCACCTGGATCTGCCAGCACTCGGCCTGGACTGGTCCGCGCAGTTCATGGTGACCGACTTGGTGACCGGGCAGGAGTGGCAGTGGGGTGGGTCCAACTATGTGCGGCTGGATCCCCATCAGGAGCCTGCGCATATCCTCACGATCCGCCGGCTCCCCTGACCTGGGCCGAAGCCTTGTCGCTGGATCTGCACCGGGTAATCACCTCCGCCCGCTGGTTCGGGGGAACCGGACGCGAGCTGGAGATCACCGGCGTGCGGCCAATTCCGCTCGGTGAGCAAGCACAGATCCTGCTCGTGGATTGCCTGCTCGACGACGAGCCAGTGACCTTCCAGGTCCTCGATGGTGGTGGTAACGAGGATGCCGCCGATGATCCGGCTGCCGTGCTAGCCCTCAGTGAAGCGATCACGGGCCAGGAGCTTTCCCCGGCGACCCCAGTGACACTGTTGACCGGCGAGCAGTCCAACACCTCGATCCGGATCGGCGACGCAGGTGAGATCGGGCTGCTCAAGGTATTCCGCCGGGTGCGTCCCGGCATCAACCCGGACGTCGAGCTGCACCAGGCACTCACCGAAGCGGGCTCACCGTACGTCGCCAAACTGCTTGGCGTCCTGGAGCGGGACGGCACCCAGCTCGCGATGCTCCAAGAGCTGCTGGCCGGCGCACGTGACGGCTGGGAGCTCGCGCTGGACGCCGCCCGCTCTCCAGATTCCTTCGCTAGATCGTTCAGCGCGGAGGCCCGCGCCTTGGGGACAGTCGTCGCCCACCTGCACCAGACACTGGCCGCGGCACTCCCTACCGACACCGTGCCCGGCGCCCAGATCGCTGTCCGCCTCCAGCGGCGCCTGGACGAAGCAGTGGCCGCGACACCTGTCCTCGCTCCTTTCGCTGACGCGATCCGCCAGGCCTACCAAGGCCTTTCCGATATCGCGCAGGTGCCGGTGCAACGTGTGCATGGCGACCTGCACTTGGGGCAGTGCCTCCTGGTCGCCGACGGCTGGAGGATCGTGGACTTCGAAGGCGAACCTGCTCAGTCACTGGACGAGCGCNCGCTCCCCGACTCTCTCTGGCGAGATGTCGCCGGGATGTTGCGCTCCTTCGACTACGCCGGTACCAGCGTGGACGCGGACCCTCGCTGGATAAGCGCAGCGACCGACGNNTTCCTGGCCGGATATGCCGCGGTAGCCGGCAACCCGGACGATATCGACCGCCAGCTGCTGCGCGCATTCGAACTCGACAAAGCGATCTACGAGGTGGTCTACGAGACCCGCAACCGTCCTGACTGGCTGCACATCCCGCTCGATGCTCTTGGGCGTCTAGTCTGACCAAAGACCGCACAACCAGCCTCCGGAAGGACCTTCGTCATCTCCGCACTCTCTGCCCGCGACGCCGAGATGCTGGCCGGTGGCCGGTACGGGGATCCGCACGCGATCCTGGGCGCCCATCCCATGCCCGGCGGCATCGTGGTGCGGGCATTGAAGCCGCTGGCGGAGTCGGTAGTCGTCCTGACCGAGGGTGGCGAATACGAACTGACCCACGACAGCCACGGCATCTGGAGCGGGTTGCTGCCACTGAAACAGGTGCCGGACTATCGCTTGGCAGTGACCTACGGCGACGGAGTGCGGCACATCGTGGACTGCGCGTACCGCTATCTGCCGACACTCGGCGAGGTGGATCTGCACCTGATCAACGAGGGCCGGCACGAGCGGCTCTGGGACGTGCTGGGCGCCCATGTGCGCGACTACGGCGCTACCCATGGCGTTTCGTTCGCGGTGTGGGCGCCGAATGCCCAAGGCGCGCGCGTCAAAGGTGACTTCAATTCCTGGGACGGTCGCGAGCATCCGATGCGGCAGATGGGTGTCAGCGGCGTCTGGGAACTGTTCGTTCCCGATGTCGGCTCCGGCGCCAGATACAAGTACGACATCCTCGGCGCCGATGGAGTGTGGTGCGAGAAAGCCGATCCGCTGGCGACCTGCACCGAGACGCCTCCCTCCACCGGCTCGGTGGTCTATCAGAGCGGATACCGCTGGGGCGATCAGGAATGGTTGGAGCGGCGAGCTGGCCGACAGGTCCACCGCGAGCCGATGTCGGTCTATGAGATGCACCTGGGCTCATGGCGCTCGGGACGCACCTACTCCTCGATCGCGGACGAGCTCGTCGGCTATCTGAGCACCTCAGGCTTCACCCACGTCGAGTTCATGCCGGTGATGGAGCATCCTTTCGGAGGGTCTTGGGGCTACCAGGTCACCTCCTACTTCGCGCCTACTTCGCGCTGGGGCACCNCTGACGATCTGCGTTACCTGATCGACCGGCTGCATCAGGCCGGTATCGGGGTGATCCTGGACTGGGTGCCCGCGCACTTCCCCAAGGACGATTTCGCGCTCGCCCGGTTCGACGGCACGCCTTTGTACGAGCACCCCAACCGTGACCGCGGCGAGCATCCCGAGTGGGGCACGCTGATCTTCGACTTCGGTCGCGCCGAGGTGCGCAACTTCTTGGTGGCAAGCGCCTTGTACTGGCTGGAGGAGTTCCACGCCGACGGACTGCGGGTCGACGCGGTGGCGAGCATGCTTTACCTCGACTATGCCCGCAAGGACGGCCAGTGGACCCCGAACGCCCATGGGNGCCGGGAGAACTTGGAGGCGGTGCAGTTCCTCCAAGAGCTCAACGCGACTTGCTACAAGCGAGTGCCGGGGATCGTGACTGTGGCCGAGGAGTCCACCTCTTGGCCGNGGGTCACTGCCCCGACCAGCTCGGGCGGGCTGGGATTCGGGCTGAAGTGGAACATGGGCTGGATGCACGACACGCTCGACTACTTGAGCGAGGACCCGGTGCATCGCTCGTATCACCACAACAAGCTGACCTTCGCAATGACGTACGCCTACACCGAGCACTTCATGCTGCCGTTCAGCCACGACGAAGTCGTGCACGGCAAAGGATCACTGCTGCGCAAGATGCCCGGTGACCGATGGCGGCAACTAGCGAACCTGCGAGCGCTGCTGGCCTATCAGTGGGCGTATCCGGGCAAGCAACTGCTGTTCATGGGCAGCGAGTTCGGCCAGGATGCCGAGTGGGCCGAGGACCACGAGCTGGATTGGTGGCTGCTGGACCATCCCGAGCACCATGGCCTGCTGCGGTTGGTCGGTGACCTCAACCGCCTCTACCGCGACACCCCGGCGCTGTGGCGAGACGACGACGATCCGAGTGGATTCGGTTGGATCGACGCCGACAACAGCGCGCAGAACCTCTACTCATTCCTGCGTCGCAGCGGTGACTCGGTGCTCGCATGCGTGATCAACTTCGCCGGANAACCCCACACCGACCTCCAGCTGGGATTACCGATCGCCGGCGTCTGGGAGGAAGTGCTCAACACCGATGCGAGCATCTACACCGGCTCCGGAGTGGGCAACCTGGGTTCAGTGACCGCCCATACAACGCCCTCGCCCTCCTTCCACGGTTTTCCGGCAAGCGCAACGATCACCGCGCCACCGCTAGGGGCCGTCTGGTTCCGGCTAGGCTCGACGCCGTGACGATCCAGCCCTCACCCACGATGGCGTGACTCTCGAGCCAGCCGGCAACGGGGTGGCTCGGTTGAGTTGGACGAACGAGGTGCAGGCCAAGGGCTTCGAAACCGCAAGCGGATTGATCCGCGATCGCATCGAACTCGCACTAGGTGATCTCAAGCAGTCCCGGGTTGAGGCCCTGATCGATCCCGACGACCAGGCGGCTATCCGGATCGCCACCTGGTCCGGAATGCATCGCGAGGGTGTGATGCGTGCTGTTACCGAGGCGGGTGGCAAGCGGGTGGACCGGGTGCTATTCGCCCGGGTGGAGCATGACAGCCCGATCTCGGAATCCAAAGGCTTCCGCTCGCTGCTCAACTCATTCCTGCCCCGTAAACGCGCCATCGCCCAGATGTTGGTGCGCGACCCGGACGGCAAGGTGCTGATGTGCGGCCTGACCTACAAACAGGATTGGGACCTGCCCGGCGGGGTCGTCGAGGTAAGCGAATCCCCGCATTCGGCGGTTGCTCGGGAGATCGAGGAGGAACTCGGGCTCACCCTGGCCACAGGCAGGCTGGTACTGACCGATTGGCTGCCACCCTGGGGCGGCTGGGACGACGCAGTCTGCCTGGTCTTCGACGGTGGCGTACACGATCCCTCGATCCTGGAAGCCGCGGTGCTCCAGACACGCGAGATCCGCACAGTCGAGTTCTGCACGACCGATCAGATCCGAGAGCGCGCCGCCGACTTCACCACCCGCCGCATCGAGGCCGCGCTGGCAAGCCTGGCCGGTAGCGGCCTGCCCTATACCGAGAGCGGACGTCAGCCGGGTGTTAGCTAAGCAGATATGTCACTTCGGCATACCTCAAGCGATCTCAGTGCCCAACAGGCTTTGCACCTCGGCTCAACGGCTCCTGTAGTCACCTGCTCCGCGGTGCGGTCGACTGCCGCTACCGCGGTTCCGTGATTTCTATTGCATGTAGCACACCTCGAGTGAGCTCAGTGCCCAGCGGCTCTTGCACCTCAGCTCAACAGCGCCTGTAGCCACCTGCTCCGCGGTGCGGTCGACCACCGCTGCCGCGGTTCCGCGATTCTATTTCGCGCTAGCGCGGACCTGCTATCGATTGACCGCCGGTTAGTACAGTGCAGACGCGAGGTTTTGACGCGCCTTGAGTACTCGCGGGTCGTCGCCGATGACCGTGAAGAGTTCGATCAAGTGCAACCGCGCCTTGTCCCGGTCGTCACCGGCGGTGCGCCGAACCACGTCGACCAACCGCTTGAACGCGTCCTCGACGTGACCACCCAACAGGTCGAGGTCGGCGACCATGATCTGAGCGTCCACATCGTCAGGCGCCGCCGCAGCCGCCTCACGAGCCATTGTCAGGTCCACGTCGGCGGTGCGCTTGAGCAACTGGGCGCGACCCAGGCCGATGACCGCCTCGACATCGGCGGGATTGGCGCTGATCAGCTTCTCGTACTCGGTGATCGCAGCGTCGATGTCACCGGCGATCAACGCGTCCTCGGCTGGGGCATAACGCGGGTCGACCTCGGCCTCAGCCCCGTCCTCGGCTGTCGCCACAGCTGAGAGGGGCTGGTGCCGGCCGGCCATGCCCTGGCTCGCCAGTTGCTGAGTGAGCTGGTCGAGCAGCGCTTTGATCTCCTCTGCAGGTGGGATCTCCTGGAAGAGTGGCTGGAGCCTGCCTTGGAGCACCATCGCCACCAGCGGGATCGCTTGGAGCTGCATCGCCTGGGCGATGCCGGGCTGGGCGTCTATGTCGATGCGTCCGAGCAGGTAGCGGCCCTCGTAGGAGTTGACCAATGCCTCGAGTTCGTCGGCCAAGGCGAGGCTTTCCGGCATCCGCGTGGCTGAGAAGACGACCAGGAGAACTGGCGCGCTCATCGATTGCTCGAGCAGCGACTGGAAGTTCGCCTCGTCGACCTCGAGGACGTAGGAGCCGTGACCACCTGGCGAGGCACCGCCAACCGGAGCTTGCAGGGCGGAGAGATCGACGGCACCGGGACGGGAGAAGGGCGTACTGCTCATAGCCATATCTTCCCGATGGCACCCAGCGTTCAACCGGCGGCCGATACCCGGCTGCGCCCTGGGTCCTGTCCCGGCATCTGCCCAGACATCTACTCAGGCACTGCTCGACCAGGACCCGTCAGCTCGGGGCGCCGTCGTAGACCGGGAGCTCTCTCATCCCNCGCAGCGGTGAGAAGTACACCGGCAGCNNCACGAGAGCGCCGCCGATCGCGGCCACGAGCAGGGTCTCCCGGACACCGATCCAGGTGCCGAGGATCCCGCCGAGGAGCGCGCCGATGGGCATGGTCCCNCACACCAAGAACCGCATCGTCGCGTTCATCCGGCCCAGCAGTTCAGGCGGAGTCAGCGCCTGGCGGAAGCTGACCTGGGTGATGTTGTAGATCACGACCATCCCCCACATGAACAGTTGCGCGGCCGCCAGCAGGCCGAGAGTCCAGTCTCGCTGCGCGAAGGGTGTCACGAACGCAGCCGGAGCCATCAGCGCTGCCGACACCCAGATCGCAGGCCCCTGGCCGAGTGCCCGAGCGAAGGCAGCTGCACACAAGGACCCCAGGAGCCCGCCGATCGCCATCGTGGCGGTCAGCAGTCCGATAGCGCCCGGCGAGAGGCCTAGGATCCGCGCCAGCAACACCATGTAGACGGCTGCGCCGATCGAGCTGAACAGGTTGGCGCTGCCCGTGCACATCGCGATCGCACGTAGCAACCGGTTGCCGACCACGAACCGCACACCCTCGGCGATCTCTCGGCCCAGGTGCCGGTCCGGCTTGGGCGGTGGTTTCGGAACACGCTTCCTGATGGCCGCGATCCACGAGGCAGACCACAAGAAGCTCAGTGCATCGAGCACCATCGCGTACGGCGCGGTCAGCAGCTGGATGAGTCCNCCGGCCAGTGCAGGTGCGGCGATCTGGGCCACCGACTGGCTGGCTTGCAGCTTGGAGTTGCCCTCCACCAACGCCGATGAGTCCACCAACTCCGGCAGGTAGGACTGGTAGGCGACATCGAAGAACACCGTATTGCAGCCGACCGTCAGCGCGACGACGTACAACTGCGGCATCGTCAGCACGCCCAGCCAGGCAGCCAGAGGGATCGAGCCCAGAGCGAGAGCGCGGACGACGTCGGCGACGATGAGCACCGTACGGAACCGAGCCCGATCGACCCACGCCCCCGCGGGAAGTCCGACCAACAAGAACGCGAGCGACTCACACATCGTGAGCAGCCCGACCTCGAAGGTGCTCGCGTCGACGGTGAGGATCGCCACCAGTGGCAACGCGATCATGCTGATCATGGAGCCGAACTGACTGATGGTGTCGCCGATCCAAAGCCGACGGAAGTCCCGGTGATGCCACAAGCTGTGGCCTGCCGAGGTCGTCGCTGCCTCGGACGCCGATTCTCGCTCCATCCAATGACTGTGAATCAACTGATTGGGAAATGTCAATCAGATATTGTCGAGTGGTGGCTATGACTGAGGCAACCGAGGAAGAAGCCCGCGCGCTCGCCTCGTCCCTGCGCATGCGCATCTTGCGGGTGTGTCTGTCCGAGCCGCACACCAACAAGCAGATCGCTCAGATTCTCGGACGCGACCCGGCCACGATCCTGCATCACGTCCGCCTGCTCACCCGGACCGGCTTCTTGGCCGCACAACCTGAGCGCCGCGGCACCNGGGGTGCCCGGGAGATCCCTTATTCGGCCACCGGGAAGTCCTGGACCCTATCGGCGCCTGCTCTGGGCGCGGTACTGATCGACTCCTTCTTGGAAGAGGCCGGCCTGGTGCCCGCCGAGCAGGTCGACACAACTCGGCTGGGCGTCAAACTCAACGCAGAGAATCTGCAACGACTACAGGACCGGCTCGCCGAGTTGCTGAATGAGTACGCGGCCATGCCCGACGATTCCGACGGCGAGGCTTGGTCGATCTTCCTGGCGGTCCACCCTGACCCGAACCGGCCCAGTCCCCCAACCCTGCCTAGGCAAGCCACCCGAATGGGAGGCTCCGGTGCCTACGAGGGCTCGGACACGCCCATGAGCAGCACATCGGCAGCAGAGTACGGATCCTCGGTGCCCGAGACGACACCCTCGGCGAGCGCGTCGAGCCGGGAATGCGATCCCACCTTGCCCCACCGATCACGCAACGATGCCAGCGCGATCGCCTCGATCTCCTCACGCGCGCGGCGCACTCGCCGCTCGCGCAACTCACCTGTTCGCCTCAGGTGCTCCTCATGCCGGCCCAGCACAGCCACCAGCTCGGCGATACCTGTGCCGTCCTGGGCGGAAACCGGAAGAACCGGTTGGACCCAGCGATCAGTCTCCGAGCCGGCTCTGCGGCCGGCGGCGTTGCCTGCATGCTCCGCGGCGCCGGAGAGACGCACCATCGCCCGCAGGTCGCGGACAACCTGGGTCGCACCCTCGCGGTCCGCCTTGTTGACGACGAACACGTCACCGATCTCCAAGATGCCGGCCTTGGCCGTCTGAATGCCGTCACCCATTCCCGGAGCCAGCAATACGACGGTGGTGTCAGCCAGGGACGCGATCTCGACTTCGCTCTGTCCTACGCCCACGGTCTCCACCAGGATCACCTCGCACCCGGCGACCTCGAGCACTCGCAATGCCTGCGGTGTCGACCAGGCCAGACCACCCAGATGGCCGCGAGATGCCATCGAGCGCATGAACACACCCGGGTCGGTGTCATGCTCGGCCATCCTGATCCGGTCCCCGAGCAGCGCGCCCCCGGAGAACGGCGAGGAGGGGTCGATCGCCAGTACGCCGACTCGCTTGCCCTCACGTCGCAGCGCAGTGACCATCGCTGAGGTCGTGGTCGACTTGCCGACACCCGGCGCGCCCGTCAGCCCCACGATGTGCGCACCACCAACGACCTCGGCGGCGGTGTCCCCGGGTCGGTCCTGGGGAGCGCGAGCCAGACTCGCCGTGACCTCACGCAGCAGCGGCGAGGCATCCTCGATCAGCGAGATCAACCGAGCGACCGCNTCAGGTTGTCCGGTCCGCGCCTGTTCGATCAGTTCCGGCACCGATGTTCCGGGCCGACGGGGCGCCCCGGTTCGAGGGGGAGCCTCGTTCATGGCACCGATGTCACAACGGTTTCGGTGCTCAGGCTCGTGGGACGCGCACGATCAGGGCATCGCCCTGGCCACCGCCACCACACAGCGCTGCCGCACCGATGCCACCGCCACGCCGTTTCAACTCCAGCGCCAGGTGGAGCACAACGCGGGTACCCGACATACCCACCGGGTGGCCCACGGCGATTGCGCCGCCATTGACGTTGACCTTGGCATCGTCCAGGCCGAGCTCGCGGGCCGAGGCGATCCCAACGGCCGCGAAAGCCTCGTTGAACTCGATCAGGTCGAGATCGGCAGGTGTGATGCCCTCCTTCTCACAAGCCTTGGCGGTGGCGGCAGCCGGCTGCAGTTGGAGCGTCGAGTCGGGGCCGGCGACCTCGCCGTGCGCGCCAATCTCGGCGAGCCATTCCAACCCGAGCTCTTCGGCCTTGGCCTTGCTCATCACCACGACAGCGGCGGCTCCGTCGGAGATCTGGGAGGAGGAGCCGGCCGTGATCGTGCCGTTCTTGTCGAACGCCGGCGGCAGCTTGCCGAGCGATTCCGCAGTCGTCTCGCCACGGACGCCCTCGTCCTGACTGACCACGATCGGGTCTCCNCGGCGCTGCGGGATCTCGACCGGGACGACCTCGTCGTCGAAGATGCCGTTCTTCCAGGCCTCGGCGGCCTTCTGGTGCGACTGCGCCGCGAACTCGTCCTGCTCTGCCCGAGTGAGGTTTTGTGCGGCCGCGTTGCACTGGTCGGTAAGCAGGCCCATCGCTTGCTTGGTGAACTGGTCGAACAAGGCGTCGTAGGCCATCGAGTCGACCAGGCTGACATCGCCGAACTTGAAGCCCTCGCGAGACTTGGGCAGGAAGTGCGGCGCGTTGGTCATGGACTCCATTCCACCGGCTACCACGATCTCGGCCTTGCCGGCGCGAACCAGCATGTCGGCCGTCGCGATCGTGTTCAGTCCCGACAGGCACACCTTGTTGATCGTCAACGAGGGGACAGTCATCGGCAGACCCGCGTGTATTCCTGCGGTTCGCGCCGGGTTCTGTCCGGACCCGGCGAGGATGACTTGGCCCATGATCAGGTAATCGACCTGGTCGGGGGCAACCCCTGCCTTCTCCAGCGCGCCCTTGATCGCAATCCCGCCCATCTGNGCGGCAGACAGGCTCTTCAACCCNCCGAGCAACCGACCAATGGGGGTGCGAGCACCGGCAACGATGACGGACGTGGACATGACGCCTCCTGTAGCGGACTAGCGAAGAACGCACTCGTGAGAGAACCTGTTGCCCTTGACAGTACCTAGCGGGAGCGCCGGGGCGGGAGGGGGTTAGCGATGTCTAACACGTCACAGTCACTCGCGCCTCGGGGACTGGTGTACGACCATGTGCGACATGCCTGACACCGATCCGCAGATCCCCGAGCACCTCTTCGTCGCTCTCGACCACGTCGGGATCGCCGTCGCCGACTTGGACGAGGCCAAGACCTTCTACGCCGAGAAGTTCGGGATGAAGGTGTTGCACGAGGAGACCAATCAGGAGCAGGGCGTGCGCGAGGCAATGGTCGGAATCGGCTCCTCCGGCTCGTGCATCCAACTACTCGCGCCGCTGAACCAGGATTCCCCGATCGCCAAGTTCTTGGACAGATCCGGCCCGGGGATCCAGCAAATGGCCTACCGGGTCACCGATATCGAGCAGGTTTCGGCGATCCTGCGAGAGCGCGGCTTGCGCCTGTTGTACGACGCTCCCCGCCGCGGCACCAACGACAGCCGGATCAACTTCATCCACCCCAGGGACGCCGGCGGCGTCCTGGTGGAGCTCGTAGAACCCAGCTCTCACACGGCACACTGACTCACCGACAACTCACCTCGGGACCTCGAGCAGAGACAGCTTCATCCCGGCAACTTCATCCAGACAGCTTTCGTTCACGCAGCACGATTCACCAGGAGGCCTCCGTGCAACAGATCCTCGACGCCGTCCTCGCCCGCGAAGCCGGGGCAGAGGTCACCAGTGCTGACTTCGCCGCACTCGACATACCCGAGTCCTACCAGGCGGTCACCGTCCACGAGGACGAAGTCGGCATGTTCGAGGGCGTGGCGACAGCGGACAAGGATCCGCGCAAGTCACTGCATCTGGAGCAGGTGGCGCTGCCAGAACTCGGCCCCGGCGAGGCTCTGGTCGCGGTGATGGCCAGCGCGATCAACTACAACACGGTCTGGACCTCGATCTTCGAGCCGCTGCCGACCTTCGGTTTCCTCAAGCGGTACGGCAAGGTCTCGCCGCTGACCAAACGCCACGATCTGCCGTACCACATCGTCGGCTCCGATCTGGCCGGCGTCGTATTGGCCACCGGGCTGGGCGTGCACAGCTGGAATCCGGGCGACGAGGTCGTCGCGCACTGCCTGTCGGTGGAGCTGGAGTCCCCTGACGGCCACAACGACACCATGCTCGACCCCGAGCAGCGCATCTGGGGCTTCGAGACCAACTTCGGCGGTCTGGCTCAGATCGCATTGGTCAAAGCCAACCAGCTGATGCCCAAGCCCGGTCATCTCACCTGGGAGGAGGCCGCCTCCCCAGGTTTGGTCAACTCCACCGCGTACCGGCAACTGGTGAGCAAGAACGGCGCCGGGATGAAGCAGGGCGACAACGTGCTGATCTGGGGAGCAAGCGGCGGTCTGGGCGGTTTCGCAACCCAGTACGCCCTCAATGGTGGCGCGGTACCAGTGTGCGT
Source organism: Nocardioidaceae bacterium (assembly GCA_013693815.1). Classification (GTDB taxonomy): domain Bacteria; phylum Actinomycetota; class Actinomycetes; order Propionibacteriales; family Nocardioidaceae; genus SSC3. Next base: position 1,556,316 of record CP059259.1, on the reverse strand, counting down.
GGTCTCCAACGAGTCGAAGGCCGCCGTGGCACGCAGACTCGGCGCCGAGCTGATCATCAACCGCTCGGAGGAGGGCTACCAGTTCTGGAACGAGGAGGGGACCGCGCAGAACCCCGCGGAGTGGAAACGCCTGGGCGCCAAGATCCGCGAGCTGACCGGCGGGGAGGACATCGACATCGTCTTCGAACACCCGGGCCGAGACACCTTCGGCGCCTCGGTGTTCGTCACTCGCAAGGGCGGCACGATCACCACCTGCGCCTCGACCACGGGCTACATGCACGAGTACGACAATCGCTACCTATGGATGAATCTGAAGAAGATCATCTCCAGCCACTTCGCCAACTACCGCGAGTCCTGGGAGGCCAACCGGTTGATCGCCAAGGGCATGATCCACCCGACCTTGTCCAAGACCTACGATCTGGCCCAGACCGGACAAGCAGCCCTGGACGTCCACAAGAATGCTCATCAAGGCAAGGTCGGTGTGCTCTGCCTGGCCCCCGAGGAGNGGTTGGGCGTGCGCAAACCGGAGTTCCGCGCCCGGCACTTGGAGCAGATCAACGCCTTCCGAGGGCTTTAAGAGCCTCCGGAAGGCCTCGAAGGGACGAAACAGGATCGCGAGTCTGGCTGCGGGGCGTTGGAGCGGCGTGGAAGAATCACAGCACCCCCAACGCAGCACCTCCCCAGCAAAGGATCCCGCGATGAGCGACGGCTCCGGCCTTTCCATATTCGATGACGCCTCGGACTCCACCGAACCCACTCAGGTCATCCGCCAGGCACCCCCTTCCGCCCCTGCTGCCACGCCGGCAGCCGCGTCCCAGGCGAGCCCTACCGGCGCAGTCAGTACTGTCGCGGCTACGCCTAACTTCCCGATCCTGCGCAAGGGTGGGTACGACCCGGCCCTGGTCGATCGGCATGTTCAGAACCTGGCCGCGGAAAAAGCCGGCCTGCTGGCCAGCATCAATGCCGCCCAAAACCGGGTCAGTGAGCTGGAGGGCCAGCTGACCGCCGCCTTGGAGCAGGTGGAGGCCAAGCCCGAGCCCACCTTCGCCAGCCTCGGAGGCCGCGCCAGCGAGATGTTGCGCTTGGCTGAGGAGCAAGCCGATGACGTGCTCTCCACTGCGCAGGCTCGTGCCGATCAGATCCTGCGACAGGCCGAGACCGAATCCGAGGCTCTGCGCGCTCAGGCGACTCGGGATGCCGAGGACATGCGCATGGTGCAGCTGAAGGAACTCGACGAGCACCGTGCCACCGTGATGGGTGAGGTCGAGCGGGAGCGGACAGCTGCCCGCAGCGACGCCGCCGATTTGCGCGCGTCGGCGCAACGTGAGGCCGACCAACTCCGCCTGGCCGCCAAGGCAGAGGTCGAGACCATCCGCACCGGAGCCCAGCGCGAGGCGGAGCAGACCAAAGCCCAGGCCGACCGCGAAGTGGCCGAGGCCCGCCGGGCGCTGGCGGTGGAGAAGGAGCGCCTCACCCGCGAGGCTGCCGAGCACCACGCCACCGCCACTGCCGAAACGGTGCGCTTGGTCGAGGACGCCGAAGGCCGCGCCAACGCCGCCGAGGCCCGGGCGAAGGAGGCCATCGACTCGGCCAACCTGGAGCGCTCTCAGGCCGCCGAGGAGTCCGACCGCGCGCTCACCCGAGCCCGTCGCGAGGCTGAGCAGATCGTATCGGCCGCGCAGACCCAGGCCGACTCATTGCTGTCGACCCGGCAAGCCGAAGCCGAGCGGGCGCTGGCCGACATCAACGCCGACGTCGCCCGAGTCAGCAAGCGCCGTGACGCGATCGTGGCCCAGCTGGGCGCCTTGCGTGATGTCGTGTCGGGCTTCAACGAGTCCGATGAGCCCGACGTGGCCGAGGAGTCGAAGGAAGCCGCTGCCGAGGAGAGCTGACAGTTCGGTATCTCGATACGTGGCCTCCGGCCGCACTCGATCACCTTAAGTTGGTCGAGTAGCCACGAAGTGGCATATCGAGACCCAGCGGTGGTCGAGTGCCGCGTAGCGGCATATCGCAGATCCGGTGGTCGAGTGCCTCAGCGCCTGTGGCGGGCGGCGTATCGGGACCTACCTCGGTAGGTCCTTGAAGGCCGCCGTGGTGAGGTCCGCGTACGCCGAGGAGTCGGCTTTCTGGATCGGTCCGTCCCACTCATGCGGGAGCGGCGCCGGCACTTCTGGCGCGATTCTGGCGACGATCTCGTCCAGTACGCGCTCGGAATGGCCCACCCACAGATGCTTGCCTGCATCGACCGCGACGACTTCGGCCTGGGGCACAACCGCGAAGCGCTCTCTAGCCGGCCCCGGTCGCAGGTAGTCGTCGAACTCCGGAACGATCACCTTCAGCGGCTTGCCCGAGTCCGCCCACGCCTGGAGGTCCTGCTCCTTGGAGAACCGCAATGGCGGGCTGAGCAACACCGCGCCCTCGACCGACGGATCCAGTCCGTACATCAGCGCCAGGTCGGTGCCGAAGGACCAGCCGACCAGCCAGACCCGGGGAAGATCGGCGAACTCCGCGTACTCGATCGCAGCCGCGACATCGTGCCTCTCCCCCACTCCCGCATCGAACGACCCATCAGAGGTGCCTTGCAGTGAGCTTGTTCCCCGGGAGTTGAACCGCAGCACCGCGATCCTCGCGAGCGCCGGCAGGCGGTAGCTGGCCTTGCGGAAGAGGTGGCTGTCCATCATCCCGCCGTGAGTGGGCAGCGGGTGCAGGCACACCATCGTCGCGATCGGATCGGAATCGGCGGGCGTCGCCAGCTCCCCGACAAGCTCCAGCCCGTCAGCGGTGTGCAGCGTGATCGGCTCGCGTCGGGCGGGTAGCACTGAGTTACCGCGAATGGTGGCCATGTCCAGATTATCCCTTATGTCAGATCAGCAGGCTCGGTGCACTCCGTGGGACCTCAGCTCACGATCACGCAGGATCACCGACAGTCGGTCACCCCAGCGGTCACAGGTCTTGTCGAAGTCCTTGCGGCGATACTCGATCACGTACACGCGAGTTCCGTATTCCCGGACATACCGGCCGCACTCACGGTAGCGACCGCATTCCTCGGCGATGGCGAAGTCGAACCCGAGCCGAGTGCCTTTCAACCCCGCCCAGTTCTTCTGTCCCGTCGCGAGGCCGGCCTTGTGGGCACGTTTGACGAGTAGCTTCGCGTATGCCTTGTTGTGCTTGCGTTTGAGCAGCCGATGACTGCGGGACCAGGAGTCGAGATTGTCGAACTCGACCGCGTCGAAGCCATCGCGGGCACACCGATCGATCCAGGACTTGACGACAGCAGCCAGTTTGCGGGGCTTGCGTGTGTCCAGTAGCCACTCACCCCAGTCTCCGTCGACAACGGGTTTGCCCCGGCGCTTCAGCACCAACCCGAAGTGCTTCTTACGCCACCACCCCAAAGCGTCGGGCTGAGTTTGGAAGGCGTTGAGGTAGCACACGTTGTAGCAGCCCTTTGCCGGCTTCGCGGTTCTGTCCCGGACGACGATCTTGACTCCGGCTGCCGGTTTGGTCACACCGCCGAGCTGATAGTCGAAGCCGACGTTGGGTGTCGGCGGCACCACCGTCGTACCCAGCAATCCTGCTGCTAGCAGCGGCACCAGCGCTTGGGCAAGAACTTGCGCTATGCCCGCGCCGAGCATCAGCGGTCGCTGTAGTCGCGGAAGCCGCGCTTGGTCTTGCGACCGAGGTATCCGGCGGTGACCAGGTGCTCAAGCAACGGCGCCGGAGCAAACCCCGGCTCACGGAACTCCAGGTACAGCTCGCGTTGGATGGCCAAGGACACGTCGTTGCCGACGACATCGAGCAACTCGAACGGCCCCATCGGCAGCGCGCAACCGAACTTCATCGCGGTATCGATGTCGTCGGCGGTGGAGTAGTGGGCCTCGAGCATCTTGACGGCGTCGTTGAGGTAGGGGAACAACAACGCATTGACGATGAACCCGGCGCGGTCACCGCAGGCAACCGCGTGCTTGCCGACCTTCGCGCACAAGGCCGTGACGGTCTCGGCGACATCGTCCTTGGTGGCGACCGTGCTGACGACCTCGACCAGCCTCATCACAGGAGCAGGGTTGAAGAAATGCATGCCGATCACATCACCTGGCCGGTTGGTGGCCCGGGCGAGCGCGATGACCGGAAGCGAGGAGGTGGTGGTGGCCAGGATCGCGCCCGGCTTGCAGATCTCGTCGAGATTCTCCAGCAGCGTGGTCTTGATGGAGAGGTCTTCGGCAATCGCCTCGACCACGATGTCGACCTCCGCGAGGTCATCGAGCTTGGTGGTGCCTCGCAACAGCGCGAGCACATCCGCCTTCGCAGATTCCTCGAGCTTGCCGCGTTGGATCGCCTTGTCCAGCGAACGCTCGATACCCGCGCACACGCCGGCGACCTTGTCCTCGGATCGCCCGACGTAGATGACCTCGTACCCCGCCTTGGCGAAAACCTCGACAATGCCCGAGGCCATGGTGCCGGTGCCGACCACACCAACGAGCTTGATATCACGGCGCAACTGAGGTGCGGCATCTGCCGACGGAGTCAACTCGTCGTCGACGACCTGAGAGGAGTCGACGGCCTGATAGGTGTAGAAGCCACGCCCGGACTTCCTGCCCAGCATTCCGGCGGTGACCATCTGCTTGAGAATCGGNGAGGGCGCATGCAGGCGATCGCGGCCCTGCTTGTACATCGTGTCGAGGATCTCGTACGCGGTGTCGAGTCCGATCAGGTCGAGCAGGGCAAGCGGACCCATCGGGTAGCCGCAACCCAGCCGCATCGCGGCATCGATGTCCTCACGCGAGGCGTACTTGGTCTCGTACATGGACACCGCGTGATTGAGGTAACCGAACAACAGCGCGTTGGCGATGAATCCGGCCTTGTCCCCGACTACCACCGGAACCTTGTCCAAGGACTCGGCGAACTCCGCCACCGTCTCGACGACTTGTGGCTCGGTCACCACAGTCTTGATGACCTCGAGGAAACGCTGCACGGGCGCCGGGTTGAAGAAGTGGATGCCGATGACGCGTCCGGGCTTGGCGGCTGCTGTCGAGATCTCGGTGACCGACAACGACGAGGTGTTGGTGGCCAGGATCGTCTCAGGCGCCACGATCTGATCCAGAGCCCGGAATACCTCCTGCTTAAGTTCGAGCTTCTCCACGACGGCCTCGATAACCAGGTCGCAGTCTTTGACGTCTTCCAACGTCGTAGTGAACGTGATCCTGCCCAGCAGCTGGGCTTGCTCGTCGTCGGTGAGCTTGCCCCGTGACACAGCTCGCCCGGTGGAGTTCTCCAGGTGCTGCTGTCCGCGCTCCAGGGACGAGGGATTCAGCTCGACACCGACGACCTGAAGTCCGTTGCGTGCTATCACCTCGGCGATCCCCGCGCCCATCGTGCCCAACCCGACAACACCGACCCGCTCAATAGCCATGCGGCATGATGACACGCGCGCATGACAGATTGGGCGAGAGATACCTCACTCCGCCACCTCGCCTCGCGCCTTGTAGATTCCTGCCGTGCGTCTTGTCATCGCTCGCTGCCAGGTGGACTATGCCGGTCGACTCACTGCCCACCTCCCGATGGCGACCCGGCTGATCATGGTCAAGAGCGACGGCTCAGTCCTGGTGCACTCCGACGGTGGCTCCTACAAACCGCTGAACTGGATGTCGCCTCCTNGCAAGCTGACCGAAAGCGTCACCGACGACGGAGTCGTCGAATGGACGGTGACCAGCTCGGCAAGCGGCAAAGACGAAGACACCTTGCGCATTCTGCTCGAGGAGATCATCAGTGACACCGCCCACGACCTCGGCATCGATCCCGGGCTGCAGAAGGATGGGGTGGAGAAGCACCTCCAAGAGCTCCTCGCCGACCATCCAAGTTCCCTGGCCGAAGGCCTGACCGTGGTACGCAGGNAGTACCCAACCGCGATCGGCCCAGTCGACCTGATGTGCCGAGATGCAGACGGGGCATCTGTCGCGGTCGAGATCAAACGCCGCGGCGAGATCGACGGCGTCGAGCAACTCACCCGTTATCTGGAGCTGCTCAACCGCGATCCCCTGCTCGCACCCGTCCAAGGCGTCTTCGCTGCACAGCTGATCAAACCCCAGGCCCGCGTGCTTGCCGAAGACCGCGGCATCCGCTGCGTCGTGGTCGACTATGACGCGCTACGAGGCATAGACGACCCCACCGACCGACTCTTCTAGCCCCGAGCGACAGCTTCAAGCAAAGGTCCCACGACGGAGTCGTACTGCTGACGGTCGAAGCAGAGCGTAACGACAGCCTGCTCCTGCTCCGCCAGGTCCAGCGCCTCGTAGTCGGCTTGCCAGGCGATGTCGCGCCACTCGACGACATCCTCGCTATAGGTGATCTCAGCAGTCAGTGCGCGACAGTTCAGATCGAAATCGATGTGGCACACAAGCAGCGGTACGCGACCGTCCCGCATCACCGTCCAGTCGCGTGTCACGGGTTGTCCGAGGACGGCGCGGAGGTAGTCGGCCTCATAGTCCCTTGTGGCGCAGTCGTTCTGGATGGGGGTGACATCTTGAGCAACCTCCCCATTTGGCCAGGCCACAACCCGGCGCAGCGGAATACCGTCGATCGTCCACTCCAGGTAGGTGAACTCGCGAGAAACCAACTTCCGTCGGAACCAGCCGACTTTCTCATCGACGGGCACGCTGATGAGCTCAGTCGACGTGCCCAGCACGGAAATCTGACGGTCCACCATGACTAGAGTTTCGCAGGCAGGGCAGCGTCGGCTCCAACTCAATCGATGAGCTCGCACAACTCGAGAAGAGTCTGATGAACCTGTCGGAGACGACCGAGGCCGACCTGGCCAGTCCATTCGCCTAGAACCTGCGCAACCTCAGCATTGGCAACAGCAACGACTTCATCCGACTGAGAGGTCAGGCGCACCAACCGGGCGCGACCGTCCAGGGGGTCGGGCACACGCTCGACGTAACCGGCCTTCTCGAGTTGCTCGACCAGGAAGGCAGCGCTCTGCTTGGTCACTCGCGCCTGCACCGCAAGATCGGAGACCCGAGTGCCATGAGCACCGATCCTGGCCATGACTCGGGCCTGAGCCATAGTGATATCGGTGACCCCAGCGGCGATGACCGCGTCATGTGCTCGTTGCTCGAGCTCGCGGTAGGCGACGAACAACAAGACGCCAAGGTTCGGCTCTTGACGGTCGATGGTCACCATGTCAGATTAGACAGATAATCTGTCTAAATCACAAAGAGGGCGATCGACACGCCATGGACAGCGACCTGGTTTGGCAACACATCGACAGTGAGCGCTCATGGCTGGCCGACCTCCTGGACTCGCTTCCCACCGCTGCATGGGATCAGCCCAGCCTGTGCCAAGGCTGGAGCATTCGAGATGTCGGCGCACACTTGACGTTCGCCCATGCCCGACTCCGCGACATCGCCTGGCCGACCCTGCGGACCGGCTTCCGCTACAACGCGATGATCAGCTACACCGCAGTGCGTAGCCCACTGACTCACCAGCAGATCACTACCGCCCTGCGCGGTTTCGTCGGTTCGCGTCGGCGAGCGCCTTTCATCACCGAGTTGGAGCCGCTCCTGGACATCTTGGTGCACACCCAAGACATCTGCGTGCCACTAGAGATAGAGCACCCGATGCCTCCCGAAGCCGCAGCAGCGGCAGCCGACCGCGTACTCGCGCTGCGCGGCCCGATGCGGCTGTGGAAACCGGTACAAGGCATACGGTTGATCGCCACCGATATCGACTGGGCTTATGGCGACGGCGAGCTCATCGAAGCGCCAGTCCAGACCCACCTGCTCAGCCTGACCGGCCGGCAAACCAAAAACGCGTTGTAGGGCTGAAGACCTTCGGTTGATGTGTCGCGGTTCTACTTCGGTAGTCTTGTCACACTCGTTGTCCTCGCAAACTACTGCGCCCGCCGTCGACTTGGGCGCGTTTCTTCCTCACCTCGCCTCCGGTGGTGCGTTTCTCGGTGCGTAGCAGGGTGTCGCGGTCGTAGAACTGCATCACTTCCTCGGTGACCCAGACATCGATGGGCTTTCCGGCCGCGGCCATGCCGAGGCAGACCTGTTGCCAGTTCACACACCACGCCGACCCGGCTGGCCCGCCGGGCGACCCAGGTACCGTCACCGCGCTCGGGCGCCGGACGGCTCGACGGCGCAATACGCAACTCCAACACCGGAGCAGCCGCGGGGCGTTCGAACCGCTCCACAGGGACCGCCATGTCGATCCCTTGATGCGGCCGACGGTGGTTGTAGTCATCGACCCACGCATCGAGCTCGGCCTGCGCCGACGCCAAATCGGTGAACGTCCGGTCGGTGCGGAACTCGGTGCGCAAAGCCCGGTGGAACCGCTCAATCTTCCCCGTGGTCGTCGGCGACCTGGGTTGGGTCAACAAATGCTCGATCCCGTTCTCCCGGCAGACCCGGTCGAACAACACCTCCACCGGAGGCCGGCCGAACCGACCCGTGAACACCTTCCCGTTATCAGTCAGGATCCCTTCGGGGACACCGAACCTCCGCAGCGCGAGGACCAAGCCCTCGCATACGTTCTTCGATGTCTCCCGCAGCATCAGATACGCGCTCACACAGAACCGCGAATGGTCATCAACCCCGGTCAACGCCTTAGCCCGCCTGCCATCAGCGAGCACGAACCCACCCACCACATCCATCTGCCACAACTCCATCGGCATCCCGCGCTCCCAGCGTTTCCACTTCCAGTCACGCTTACGGCGCGCCGCCGGGTCGATCAGATTCAGACGGACCAACGCCCGATAGACCGCTGATTCACTCGGCGGCGGACCGACACCCGCCTTCACCAGTTCGAACGCCAACCGCCGCGGCCCCCAGCCCGGATGCGCAATCCGCATCTGCGCCAACGCCACCTCAACCTCAGCCGACATCTGATGAGGACACGCCCTGGGCCGATGCGACCCGTCACCCAACCCCTCGAGGCCACCAGCCTCATACTTGGCCAACCAGCGATGCATCGTCCGGCGATCCACACCGAACCGCGCCGCGACATCCTTGACCGTCTCACCGTCCTGAATCACCGCCAACACAGCCCGATATCTCTGCTCCGTCACTGAAATCTCCCGCATCTTGGGAGTGTGACCAATCAACCGAAGTAGGTGCGACACATCACCCGAAGGCGAGTGACACATCAACCGAACACCAAACGGGACAGATCACCCGAAGCAATACAAACGCGTTGTAGGGCGGGTGGGGCTCGAACCCACGACCCAAGGATTATGAGTCCTCTGCTCTGACCGGCTGAGCTACCGCCCCTCGCCCGGGCAGCCTACCGGGGCCATCGCCGCCCAGTTTCGATGGCCGGCTCTCATCAACCTCTTAATTACAGATGTTACGGTCCGACCCATGACATTTAAACTAGTTCCGGCTGCAGCCGCTGGCTCGTTGCTTGCCCTCACTTTGACTGCCTGCGGCAATGACTCCGTCAGCTCAGGCGATGCCGAAGACTCTGCCAAGAGGGCGGTCGCCGCGGTAACGCTCGCCGAGTCCGAGGTCGGCGGCACCGCTTTCGAGCTCGACGAGGAGGGCCGGTCGGGTTGGGACGTCGACCTTGTCGCCGACAACGAGGTGACCGAAGTCCGAGTCAACCGCGACGGCACCAAGGTGGAGAAGGCCCAGTCGGATGGTCGCATCGATGCCGACGACCGTCTCCGACTCGAGCGAGCAACGGTCTCGTTGGCCGACGCGATCACCACTGCAGCGGGCGAGGTCACCGGGCTGGTCAAAGGCGTCGAGCTCGACCGCCATCGGGTCACCACCGTTGTCTGGAAGGTCGAGATATACGACGGTGACGACGACATCGATGTGTCGGTGGACGTCAGCAGCGGCGAAGTCGTGAACGTGGACCGCGACTGACCAGAACCGTCCTCACCGGCGGCACGGCCGGCCTGCGCTGTGGGACTGAGAGCATGCGCAACTGAGAAGATGGGCGCATGCGCACCCCATCTCCTGGCTCCGTGTGCGCCTGGGGCGCCGCCGGCTGGAGCGCGGCACTCACCCGCTGCCTCCGCTGCGGAGCAGTTTCGCGGCTGATCACCCGTTGGAACAGGGCTGGTTCGTCAATCCGTTCGCCGAGGGCGCCGACCCGTACGTAGTCCGTGACGGCAGCAGCTATCTGTGGTGCCAAACCGTGGCCGATCAAGGCATCTCGGTCAGCCGATCGGATCGGTTGCACAGTCGCGGCGAGCATCGGGTGGTGTGGACCGCGCCGGAGTCGGGTCCATGGTCGCGAGAAGTGTGGGCACCTGAGCTGATCCAGATCGACGGCCGCTGGCACATCTACTTCGCTGCCTCCGACGGAGACAATGCAAATCACCTCACCTATGTGCTGGTCGCCGACACCGATGATCCCCAAGGCAGCTACACCCTGGCGGGGCCGCTGGACACCGGCGATATCGCGGGCCGACCCGAATGGGCGATCGACATGACGGTCCTGGAGCACTACGGCACCCGGTACGCCCTGTGGTCCGGATGGCCCGGAGACCATGCTCGGGTTCAGCATCTCTATATCGCACCGATGGCGACTCCTACCCAGCTCGCTGCTCCACGCACCATGCTGACCACTCCCTACGACTACCCGTGGGAGCGGATCAGCGACGACGGGCCGGACGCGATCAACGAGGCACCCCAGGTGCTGAAGCGCGACGGACGCACCTTCGTGGTCTTCTCCTGCGGAAGCGCACTGCTGCCGTCGTACAAGCTCGGCCTACTGGAGCTCGTCGGCAGCGACCCGGTAGATCCGGCGTCCTGGCACAAAAATCCGNAGCCGATCTTTGCTTCCACGGCTGACACCTTCGGGGTCGGGCATGGCACCTTCGTACCCTCTCCCGATGACAGCCAGATGTGGTTGGTCTACCACCGCAAGATCGTCCGGGACCGCAACTTCAAACGCGTGCTGCATGCGCAACCGATTTCCTTCTCCGATGAGGGGCTGCCGGTTCTGGGAGATCCGGTTGCGGCCGGGGTGCCTCTGAAGGTGGTCAGCGGCACGCCTCAGCAGATCAGGGACACCCCGAGATNNCTGGTCATTCGACGGGACCGAGTCGAATCCGATCAGCAAGGACNNTTCGACTACTACGGCCATCAGCAGTTCCAGACGCTGGCCGCCGACGGGCTGCATCTGGGAAAGGTACCGGCTGAGCCGGTCAACGCATTCCGTAGCGGGGAGAAGCTGGTGCTGCGTGACGGCCTCTACACCGACGTGCGGCTGTGCGCCGACCTCGACATCGTCGACGGGCATGGCTCGGCCGGAGTGCTGTTCCGGTGCACGGCGCCAGCAGTCGGAGTGGATTCGCAGCGCGGCTACTTCGCAGCATGGATCAAGCAACACCGACGGCTCGTCCTCGGCTACACCGACGGCAGTTCCTGGACTCCGCTGGCAGCAACTCAGGTCGACCACGACGGTCCCGTCCGGCTGGTCGCGGAAGCGGTCGGGGACCAGTTGCGGGCGCAGCTGGACGGCTTGGCCACGGTGACAGCGCGAGATGATCGATACCCGTTCGGCTCGGTGGGTATGCGGGTCGCCCACGCCCATGCGCTCTTCACTTCCCTCACGGTCGAGCCATTCGACGGCTCGACCGACGGCCCGGTCGTCACCTGAGCAACGGGCGCCCAGGCCTCTGGCCAGAGTCGTCACGGGCTGCCATGCTGGCCGAATGAGCGAAACCCCACAACGCCCCAGCTACAAGCCGCTTCCCGAGAACTGGGAGCGCGCAATCGCGATCGTGGCGCATCCCGACGACATCGAGTACGGGGCCGCGGCCGCAATCGCCCGCTGGACAGGTCAAGGCAAAGAGATCACCTACGTCATGGTGACCAGCGGAGAGGCCGGCATCGACAGCCTGCATCCCGATGAGTGCCGCCGTCTGCGCGAGGCCGAGGAGATCGAGTCCGCCCGAATCGTCGGCGTGAGCCAGGTCGACTTCCTGGGCTTCNCCGACGGCATCGTGGAGTACGACCTGGAGCTACGCGCCGCAGTCGCGAAAGTCGTTCGCGCCTACCGACCCGACATCGTGATCACCGGCAATTTCCGCGACACCTTCGGCCCCGGGGCACTCAACCAGGCAGACCACATCGCGGTAGGCCGGGCGGTGATCGATGGGGTACGCGATGCCGGCAACCGCTGGGTCTTCACCGACCAACTGGTCGATGGTCTCGAGCCTTGGGGCGGCGTTCGAGCGGTCTGGGCGGCGGGCTCGCCCGGGGCCGCCCATGCCGTCGACACCACCGATACCTTCGAAAAGGGTGTCGAGTCGCTCAAAGCCCATCAGGCCTATATCGAGGGGCTCGGCTGGGAGAACTGGGACCCGCGAGAGTTCCTCGAGGGATTCGGCCGCCAGGTCGGTGCGGCGATGGGCACCTCGTTCGCGACTTCGTTCGAGGTCTACTCCATGACCTGGGGCGGCGATGATGACTAGCCCCGGCGCACTGTCTGTCCAGTGATCCGGAACCTCAGGAAACCGAAACCGCCTCTGTCCAACCGGTCATCCGGTGCGTCAGAGGCGGTCTCGCTTTGCTCCCCGGTTGGACTCGAACCAACAACCGCTCGATTAACAGTCGAGAGCTCTGCCAATTGAGCTACAGGGGATCGCTGGCAGCCCCGATAGGTTAGCAACCGATTCGAACTGAAGCGAATCCGCGGGGTTGTCCCGTCGACTATGCCAATGGACGTGCTATTCCTCCTGCTGAGCTCGGTTTGGAGGCCGATTCGACGACAATCGCACGTCCGTTGGCACCTCCCCCTCACATACCCAGCTCATAGTGGGCCTGAGCCTGCGCAGCCAACACGGCAGAGGCGACTTCGGGGGCGTCAGGGTCCAGCCCGCGGTCGTATTCCACGACNCATGCTGATCGGCCCTCCCCTGGCGGTCGGCGCACCATCAATGTGAAACCCAGATCACCTATGGGCACCCGGGTCGCCAACAAGACGCTCGCGGTGACCCGTTCGCGCACCAATTGGAGGAGGTCTGTGGGATCGACCAGCTCCACCTCGATGACCTCGGGTTCAACCAGCTGCAGGGTCAGCTTGTCGGCGTCGCTGTTCCAGGAGGCGGTGAGGATGTCCTCCCAGCGCAAAGTCCGATCCGGCAACACCAGCTTGTCGCGAGTGCCGAGCAACTGCTCACCGGCAACGGTCTGCGCAGCGGCAAGCGCCCCACACGGCGCGCGACGAGCTGGAAACCGCATCCTCACTGGGCACCACCCAGAGCTCGCTCCCGCAACGCCCGACGTTGGTTCTCCAGTGAGACCAATGCGGCGAACACGCGTTGATAGTCCTCCTGGGCGGCCGGATCGGTGCGCTGCAGCTTGGATCTGAGATCGGCGATCTCGCGTCCGGTGGTTGCCTCGCGTAGCCGGAACACATGGGCGTTGGCGTAGGCGCGATCCGGCTCGCGTCCCAGCGGGAGTGGCTCAACCGCGAGCGCGTTGAGCACACCGGAAAGCTCGGTCGAGGCACCCTCGTCGCTCAGGGCATCGCGGGTGACATCGAGGAACGACTCCCCTTGCGCAGGTGCGCCATGACTGGCGACCAACCGCCAGAGGCTCGCATAAGCGGGGTGGGTGAAGTCGCCCTCGGTGAGCTCACCGAGCAGCGGCAGGATCACCACGGGGTACTGGAAGGTGAGCTTGAGAACATCCCGCTCCAGCGCGAACCGTGGGTCACGAGGGTTCGGCATCGGCGGACCTTGCCGAGTCTCCGAGGGCCGCGTCTGCGAGGTGGGAACAGCACCTTGAACCCGTTGTGGATGAGTACGTCCACCATCATCGGTCCTGCGATTGCTGGCGCGGCGCACCTCGGCGCGAGCCTGGTCGATCTCGACTCCCACCATGCCCGCCAGCTCGCGAGTGAAGGCCTCGACCTTGGCGCGGTCACGGATTGAGGTGACCAGCTTTGCCGCTTCGCGTAGCGCGTCAACCCGGCTGTCGGCGCGGTCGAGGTCGAAACGGCGCACCACATTGCCGAGCACGAAGCGGTAGAGCGGGATCCGGCCCGCCACCAANTCTCGCACGGCCTCGTCACCCTTCTGGATACGCAGGTCGCACGGGTCAAGACCAGACGCCTCGACCGCCACATAGGTCTGCGCGACGAACTGCTGATCGCCGGCGAATGCCTTCATGGCTGCCTTCTGGCCGGCCTCGTCACCATCGAAGGTGAAGATGACCTCGCCTCGGGACTCGTCATGATCGCCCAGCAACCGGCGGATCACCCGCACATGCTCGTCACCGAATGCGGTGCCGCAACTGGCCACCGCCGTCTTGACCCCGGCCAGGTGGCAGGCCATCACGTCGGTGTAGCCCTCGACGATCACTGCCTGTGAGGCACTCGCGATCTCACGCCGTGCCAAGTCGATGCCATACAGAACCTGGCTCTTCTTGTAGATCGGAGTCTCAGCTGTGTTGAGATACTTGGCTTCGATGCGGTCGTCGTCGAAGATCCGGCGCGCACCGAAACCGATCGTCTCACCGGAGGTGTCGCGGATCGGCCAGAGCAGGCGACCGCGGAAGCGGTCGTAGTGCCCGCTTCTGCCTTCCGAGCAGAGGTTCGCGGCTACTAGCTCGGCGCTTGTGTATCCCTTTTGGCGAAGGTGTTTGAACAGCTCCTCGCCGCCTCGCGGTGCGAAACCGAGGCCGAAATCCAGCGCGACCTGCTTGTCGAAGCCGCGCTCACCCAGNAATTGTCGGGCGGTCAGGGCATCCGGACCCTGCAGCAGATCGGCGTAGTAGGCCTGCGCGTCCCGGTTGGCAGCAAGCAGCCGCTGCCGCTTTGGGCCTGCGTTGGGGCGCTGGGGTTCGTTGCTTTCCTGGAAACGTAGGTCAACGCCGTATTTGTCCGCCAAGTACTGCACTGCCTCGGCGAAGCCCAGGCCGTCATGCTTCATCAAAAAGCTGATGACATCGCCACCCTCACCGCATCCAAAGCAGTGATAGCCCCTACCGGGCCGCACATGAAACGACGGCGACTTCTCGTCGTGGAACGGACACAGGCCTTTGAACGCGCCGCCGCCGGCGGGCTTGAGGTGGACGTACTGCTCGATGACCTCTTCGATCCGCGCCTTTTCGCGTACGGCGGCGATGTCCTCTTCACGGATCAAGCCTGCCACGCGGCGAGTCTATGCCGCTCGCCCGCTGCCGCCCTCAACAGTTGCTCAGCTGGTTACTCAACGCAACCGCTGGTGCCAGCTGACTGCCGACGCATCGGTGAGCGAAGCCACCTGGTCGATCAGCACGCGCAGCTGGGCCGCGTCCGTCCGGGCTCGGTCGTAGTCCAGGCGGAAAGCGGGTTCGAGTTCGTCCGGACCGCGCAGCTGCAGCATCGCGACCAACTCGGTGATCAGCTCGCGCTGCCGGATGAGGATCGGGAGCCGGTCGTCGGCGCGCATCACATAGTGAGCCGCAATCCCCTTCAACACCGTGATCTCGGCAAACGTGACGTCGGGCACGACCAAATCAGCGGCGTAACGCACCAGCGGGCCTCCGCCATGTCGAGCATGGGTTGCCGATTCCGCGGCACTGCAGAACCGTCCGATCAGGTCGGAGGTGAGGTCCTTCAGCGCCGCCTGCGCCCGTCGTGAGCCGTCGAAGGAGTACGTGGGCCACGACGGCAGCGTGGAAAGGCGAGCCAGTGCCTCATCGAGCTGGGTGTCGGTCAGATCGGGGTCGTACCAATCGCGCACGAGTTGCCACACGTCTTGCCGGGCACCGGAATCACGCAGCAATGACAGTTCGATGCGCCCGCCGACGATGCCGTCCTCCAGATCGTGCACCGAATAGGCGATGTCGTCGGACAGGTCCATCACTTGGGCTTCCAGACACCGCCGACGGGCCGGAGCGCGTTCCCGGAGCCAGGTGAATACCGGCAGGTCATCGACGTACACCCCGAACTTGTGGGGATCGCGCTCCGAGCGCGGCCAGGGATACTTGGTCGCGGCGTCCAGTGTGGCGCGGGTCAGGTTCAGGCCAGCTCCAGCACGCTTGGCCTCCAATCGGGTCAGGATGCGCAGAGTCTGCGCGTTGCCCTCGAAGCCGCCACACGACGTACTCAACTCGTTCAGGGCCTGCTCGCCGTTGTGCCCGAACGGCGGGTGCCCGATGTCATGGGCGAGCGCGGCGGTCTCGACGACATCGGTGTCACAGCCAATCCGGTTGGCTAAGTCGCGAGCAATCTGGGCGACCTCGAGGGTGTGGGTGAGCCGGTTGCGCACGAAGTCGTCGGTCCCCGGGCCGACCACCTGGGTCTTGGCGGCCAGCCTGCGCAGCGCCGCCGAGTGCACCAACCGGGCTCGGTCCCGCTCGAACGGCGAGCGCGCCGAAGACTTCGGGGACTCCGCGACGAAGCGCTCGGTCGCAGCGCTGTCGTACCCGGCCTCGGTGGCGGCACTCTCAGAAATCTCCATCAGGGCGACCCTAACCACTGCCCGGAAGTTATTCGTCCTGCTCCTGTGCCGCCGGAACACCTCACAGCAGTCTTCTGGGACAACGCCGAACCTTCTATCTGGATCGGCCAATGCTCATGAGGCGGCNNCTTTCGCGTAAAGGTCAGGTGAGTGACGCCGCTCGGCGAGGAGACCGCCTCGATGTCGTAAGCCTCTTCGAGGGTTTCCAGGCCGTCCCAGATACGGACGCCGCGACCGAGCACGATCGGGACCTGGACCAGATGCATCAGGTCGACGAGCCCGGCAACCAAGAAGTCGCGTACGACCGTGGCGCCACCACCGATGCGAACGTCTTGACCATCCGCAGCCGCACGCGCGATTTCGAGCGCCTCTACTGGGGCGGCGTCGAGGAAGTGGAACGTGGTACCGCCCTCCATCTCGATCGGAGGTCTTGGGCGATGGGTGAGCACGAAGGTCGGTGAGTGGAACGGCGGGTTCGGACCCCACCAGCCCTGCCAATGGGGGTCCTCCTGCCAGCCAGGCGGCCCGAACTTGTTCGCACCCATGATCTCGGCGCCGATGCCTTGACCGTGGCGTTGAGCGAAGGCGTCGTCGACCCCGGCGGTTCCCCTCTGGCCCCAGAACCGGGTCTCCAACATCCAGGTATGCAGGCGCTGACCGGCATGGCCGAACGGCTCCTCGATGGACTGCGGCTCACCAGTGGCAAAGCCGTCGAGGGAGATGGACAGGTTGTGGATCCGGGTAAGTGACATCCGCGCTCTCCTCCAATCGATCGTTGCTATGACCGGAGCTCTTCGGCAAGCCCGATGAGAATGCCCTCAGGTCCGCGGATATAGCAGAGCCGGTACACGTCCTGGTACTGAACCACTTCCTTGCTGACGAGTTGCGCGCCGTGCTTGCCGAGCCGGGCTAGCGTCTCGTCGATATCGTCCACGGTGAACATCACCCGGAGGTAGCCCAAAGCGTTCACCGGGGCTTTTCGGTGATCAGCGACAACCTGCGGGGCGAGAAAGCGCGAGNNTTCGAGGCCGCCGTGCCCGTCCGGCATGCGCATCATCGCGATCTCGACATGCTGATCGCCGAGGCCGGTGACTCGTCCAGCCCACTCCTCTTCCACCATTCCTTGCCCTTCGAGTTCGAGGCCAAGTTCGAGGAAGAACTCGATCGCCGCTGCCAGGTCCTCAACGACGATGCCGACGTTGTCCAGCCTGAAAGCCATCCAGCCAGCCTAACCGCAGCGCCCCCGGTCCCCGAAGCAAAAGGACCGAGGGCTCAAAGGTTTCCGCTCAACGTCCGGGGAGGGTGAGCCGGGGGCTGGCCGCGAGAGTCAACAGCTTGTCGACACCCGGGAGGTCGGTAGCCGGCGGGGAGCCGGGAGGCATGTTGTTGCCCCATACTCCAGCCGTGAGGACGGCAACGGTGAGCCCGTCGGTCCGCTTCACGACCACGGCATGGCCGCCTCCGTCGTAGCTGTACTCGGCAATCTGGGCCTTGGTCACGCCGTCTGGCAGCTGACCCTGGTAGCGGCTCCATCGCCCCTCGTTCAGCACGGGTTTCTCTGCCTCATCCGAGACAGTCACGTCGATCTCGACCATGCCGAGCGCTTTCCCACTCGCCCAGCCGATCTTGATGCCGGCGCCGGTCAGCCGGGGGCCTGTCGTCGGGTCGCAGGTCCAGCTCCAGCTTCCGCTTCCTTCGTGGATCTGGTTGAACTTGCTGTCGAGGTCGATGTGAGCGCCGGACGGGTCCAGGATCGTTACGGCTGCCTGCTGGTAGCCATGCCGTGCGGCGATGACCTCGGGGTCGTTCTCGAACGGTTCCAGAGGGCGNTCACCCTTTGTGATTGCGATGCCCGCACCGTTCTCATCAGGAGAGGAGATCCCGTCGGTCGGGGTGGGCACGGGAGCCTCGATCGTGCACGGGTCTTTCGCGGCCGATGTGGGTGTCGAGCTCGCGGTGGTGCTCGGCGCCATGGTGGAAGGGCCGCCGGCAGGTTGGAGCACGGTGTCTCCCGCGCCACCGGACCCGCCGATGATCGGGAAGCTCGTCACGACGGCACCGGCAGCGACGAAAACCGTCGTAACGCCTACCGCGGAGCGGGCGTGCCGACGGCGTAGTGCTACGCGTCCACGGCGGATGTCGAGGTGGGGATCTGCCACGGGAACCGGCGCTCGTTGTCCGAGTTCGCGTAGTCGGTCGGTGAGTACGTCGATGTCGTTCATCAGAGTTCTCCTGAGGTGTCGTGGGTGGTAGTTGTCGAGGTCGTGACTGGCTCGGGGGCGAGAATGCGGCGTAGCGCTGCGAGTGCGGCTGAGGTCTGGCTCTTGACGGTGCCGATGCCGACGCCGAGGTCGTCAGCGGTCTCTTCGATTGACAAGCCCCAGTAGTGACGCAGGACCACCACGCGGCGTTGCCCTGCTGGGAGCGAGCGGAGCGCAACCCAGAGCTCATCGGGCTGCTCGTCGGACTCCTCGCCCAATCCTGGCGATACGGCTCCGTCCAGCGGCTCTGCCGTAGGACGTTCTCGGCGCCACGGTCGTCGGATGTCGTCGATGTGTCCGTTGACCAGCATCCGTCGGACGTAAGCGTCGATGTTCCCGACCCGGGAGACGCGGGGCCAAGCGAGGTAGAGCTTGGTGAGCGCCTCCTGGACGAGGTCTTCGGCTCGATGTGGGTCTCCGCAAAGCAGCCAGGCGCTTCGGTAGAGATGCGGCCGCCGCCCAGCGACGTACGCACCGAAGTCCTCGTCTCGGGACACGCCTTGCCTCCTTTGTTCCTCACCCACCTTGACGGAAGTCGAGGTGCGAAAGGTTGGGAGGCTCAGCGATTTCTTTCCACCGAGGCTGGCAGATCACCAGTGTTGTCAACGTCCTTGCCCAAGGCCACGGGTCCAGCCTCGTGCCAGCGAGCGGCTGGCCTGCTCCGGATCGTCGCCGGAAGCGCAGTAGAGGCGGCTCAGGCCGGAGATCACGACCGGCTCGACCTGCTCGAAGCCCAGCACACCGGTCGTGAAGAGCATGCATGCCCCATGCCCGAACATCCATAGCTCGTTGGCGAGCACGACCGCGTCGACGTTCGGATCGAAGCGCTTCGCCTCCACCGATCGCCGCACTGCATCGACGAGCCGCTGCAACGACGCATCGGCGGCCTGGGCATCGGGCAGCGGCAGCGATCCGTCGAACATCAGCACGTACAACTCGGGGTTGTCCTGCGCCGACGCCACATAGGCCGCGCCCGTCTCGGCTAGATCACTGACCGGGTCGTTGGTTGCCGACAGCTCCGATAGCCGAACGGCCAGCCTGCTGAACCCCTCCTGGCGAACCGCGCCGAGCAGGCCCGCCATACCGTCGAAGTAGGTGTAGACGGCCATGGTCGACACACCCGTCCCGGCCACGAGTCCGCGCAACGTGACCGTCTCGCGACGCGCGAGCATCCCTGCTGCTCGCTCGATCAACAGGTCACGGACCTCAGGGCGGGCTGGACGGACCACTTGACTATTCTATAGCAGTGTTATTACATAGCGTTGTTATCTTACAAAGGAGGCTGTCATGCCGGTTCAATTGCTCAATCCGTCCGCACTCCCACAACCCGAGTTCTACGCACAGCTCTCGGTGTCCGAGGGGTCCAGGCTCGTCTTCATCTCCGGCCAGGTGGCCCGCGACGCGGACGGAAATCCGGTCGGCGCCGGGGACCTGGCAGCCCAGGCCGAGCAGGTCTACGCCAACGTGCATGCAGCAGTCACCGCCGCCGGCGGATCGTTCGCCGACATCGCCAAGTTGACGGTCTACGTCGTCGACTGGGAGCCGGGCAAGGTAGCCCAGCTGGGCGAGGGCGCCATGCGGGCCGCCCAGCGTCTCGGCTTCGACTTCGTCCGTCCCATCACGCTGCTCGGCGTTTCCGCTCTCGGGGAGCCCGACCTGCTCATCGAGGTCGAGGCTGTCGCTGTCCTGCCCTGAGCATCGAGCCCGACTGGAGCAAGAATCCCGTCAGGTCAAGGGCCAGCTGCCCAAGGTATGCATCGCTGATATCAACTATCTGAACCTCAGATGCACATGAGTACGGACCTTCCTCGAGTGAGTGCCGGCGTGGTGTCAGGCGAGTTGAGCTGATCGGCGGGTTCGGACCCGGCGGAACGCACCGCGATCCGATCCCCGGCAAGGTGGGCGAGGAGGCCTGCGGCCATCTGGGAACGGCCAGCATTGTGGACGCAGACGAACAGCACGGTCGGGACGGATGCGGCGGTCATGGGTTGCTCCTGATGAGGCGGACGAGCAGATACGCGATCGGCAGCGCGAGTACTTGAGCAGCAAGAAACACCGACGCGGAATCGGGAGCGATGCCGGTGAAGGTGTCAGTACCGATCCTGGCAAGAGTGACGGCCGGGTTGGCGAAAGCGGTCGAACTGGTGAACCACATCGCCGCGGTGATGTAGCCGCCGACCGCGACACCGACGCGGATCGGGTCACCGCTGCAACCGCTCAGGACGACGATCAGGAGCAGCCCGAGGGTTGCGATCGTCTCGCTGAGGGACGTCGCACCGGTGGCACGGTCGGTACTGGCAAGGGTAAGTGGCGGGAGCGCGAACATCGCGTTCGCGGCGATCACCCCGAGTCCGGCTCCAACGAGCTGAGCTCCGACCGCGGCGATCGTCTGCCATGTTGAGAGGTGCCGTTGGGTACGAGCTAGGAGCGTGACGAGTGGATTGAACGCCGCCGAGACGTGACCGAAAGCCGCAATGAGCGCGGTAAGTGCAGCCCCGGTGGCGATGGCGTTGACCAGGAGCGCAAAGCCGGGGCTGGCGGGGAAGGCGCGGTCAGCGGCAATGCCCGAGCCGATGATCGTCATGACCAGCAGCCCGCTCCCAAGCGCTTCGGCCATGACCATGCCCGCCGGTTCGCTGCGAGCTGGCATGGTTCGCGCGGTGGTGGTCGCATGGGCATCGACAGGTAGCGGCATATCAGTCAGGTCGTGGGCTTGGTGGCGCGGATGGCTGCGGAGTGCATCCCGTCAACGGCTTGATGAGTGAACTCCACGCTGACGTCGGTGAATCCGGCGGCGAGAAGGCCGTCGAGGTATTCACTTTGGGAGAGGGCTCCGGCGATGCAGCCGACGTAAGAACCGCGCTCGGCCCGCTCNCGCGGGGTGAGCTGGTCCTCGGCGACAACATCGGACACACCGATCCGTCCACCGGGAGTCAGCACCCGGAACATCTCGGCCAGCACCGCGGGCTTGTCGACCGACAGGTTGATGACGCAGTTGGAGGTCACCACGTCCACGGATTCGTTCGGCAGTGGGACGTCCTCGATGGTGCCCTTCAAGAACTCGACGTTGGTCGCGCCCGCCTTGATAGCGTTCGCGCGGGCCAGGTCCAGCATCTCGTCGGTCATATCCACGCCGTAGGCGAAGCCGGTATCGCCGACCCTCTTGGCGGAAAGCAGTACGTCGATGCCGCCGCCCGAGCCGAGATCCAGGACTCGCTCTCCTTCGTGCAACTCGGCCACTGCCGTCGGGTCTCCACATCCCAGGCTGGCCTTGACCGCCTCAGTTGGCAGGCCGGCGGTCGCGGCCGGGTCGTAGAGGGCTGAACCGAAACTCCGCTCCGCAGCAGTGCCGCTGCAGCACGACGAGTCACAGCACGCATCTTCGGCCGGATGCTTGGCGGCGTCACGCTCGGCGGGCGCCCCATCACAGCAGGAGCTGCCGCAGCAGCCGTCCTCGACCAGCAGGTCGGCATTGTGGGTGCCGGACTTCACCGCAATAGCGGCCTCGGCGTAGCGGGCACGGACCTGTTCACGCAGCCCGACGCTCTCACTGGCGTTCTCGATCATGGCGTGCTCCGTTCGAGTTGAGATACATCAGTTCATATCGATGATCTTCGATACATCGACAGATGTCAATACGTTGGCTAGACTGGGCTCATGACGACGCCGCTGCCGCTCGATTCCGATGTGGCCGCCTGCTGCTCTGCGGTGACCGCAGGGNTGCTGGCCNCGGATGCGGCCATCCGGTTGGCGCGGATGTTCAAGGCGCTCGGTGACCCGACGCGAGTGCGGTTGCTGTCGATCATCGCCGCCCAGCCGAACCGCGAGGCATGCGTGTGCGATCTGACCGATCCAGTGGGGCTGTCCCAACCCACGGTGTCGCATCACATGAAGCAACTCGCCGATGCTGGACTGGTGACTCGTGAGCAGCGCGGCAAGTGGGCCTATTTCGCAATCGCGCCCGAGACTCTGGCGTTGCTCAGCAACGCTCTCGACCCACACTCGCAGCGGGCCATCGCACACTGAGTCCGGCGCTAGGCACTCAACTCGCCTTGCGCGACCAGCACGACGTCCCAGATCGCTTCGGGCTCGTCGGTTGTCCGGATCGGCAACGAAACACCCCGGTGCTCGGCCTCTGCGCGGAGCAGGCGGACCAAATCGTCGAGCCGGTTGTCCGAGGTTGGGCGAAGCGTGACGGATCCCCATTCGGGGCCTTCGACAGTCGCGACGTAGACCGTTCCGTCCGCGCCGAGGTAGGTAAGGTCGTTCGCGTCGTAGCCCTCGATCTCTTGCGCAGCGCTTTCAGAATCGGGGTAGCGCTCAATGTCGTGACCGTCGATCATGAACACGGAGATCCGCGTTGCGGAGGGTTCGAGTTCACGCACACTTGAACCGTAACCGGCCTGACGCTCCAGGAACCAGGCTCAGCGCACAGCGGCGCCGTCCTGGACCCGGTTTACCGGTGGCGTCGGATGATTGAACGCTCGGAAAAGAACCTCATGGTTGCCAGGTAGGCAGCAAGGCGGCCACGGTGACAACCATCCACGACTCCCGCCTCGTTGTCCGTTCAGGAGGTCGTGGATGGGTGAGGCTGTGGTCATGGAGGTGTCGCCGGCGTTCGAGGAGTACGTCGTGACGCGCGGCCGTGCCCTGTGGCGCAGCGCGTGGCTGCTGACGGGCGACGCCCAGCGCGCCGAGGATCTGGTGCAGACGGCGTTGGTGAAGTGTTGGCACCGCTGGGACCGGATAGCGGCCGGTGGTTCCGTCGACGGGTACGTTCGCCGGGCTCTGATCACGACCTATACGGATTGGCGGCGGCGCCGTTGGACGGGCGAGGTGCCAACGGCCGATATACCCGACGCGCGGACAGTGGAGACCGACCTAGAGGTTCGGCGCGATGTCCTGTCGGCTTTGGCTGAGCTCNCCCGCGCACAGCGAGCAGTGATCGTGCTGCGCTTCTACGACGACCTCACCGAGGTTCAAACCGCGGACGCGCTCGGCGTCAGCGTGGGAACCGTCAAGAGCCACACCGCACGCGCTCTCAAGACACTGCGGAAGTCGGACTTCCTGGAGGACTCATGAGTGAACAGCGGCTACGAGACGTGCTGCGGCAAGCGGTCCCTGAGGCTCCGGATCTGGATCCGGCAGCGATCAAGGGCCGGGCTGCCCGGGAGCGGCGACACCGAAGGTCTGTCGCGGCGGGCGGTGCAGCAGCGGTACTGGCTATCGTCGCCGGAACGCTCACCATGGCCGCGCTGCTCCGCGACGGGGTACGCAGGTGCTGCCCAGCGACCAGTCACCAGCCGTACTGCCAAGCCACACTGCGCCAACGGTGATTCCGTGGCTCTCCTCGCCACCTGGGCCTAACCCGGTGCCGAAGGGAAACGCCGAACCACCCCTCGCCGGACAACCGATCAGCTTGCAGCTGATCGTCGATGAGCGGGCGCGACGAGGTGAGCCACTGAAATTCATCGTGCGCATCGCAAACCTCGGTTCCGAGCCCGTGCCTTTGGCCCCGTGTCCGTACTACCGGGTGCAGTACCTGCCGCACGTCGAGACCGGCTACTTGAACTGCGACCAGGCTCCGGACGCGATCCCGCCACAGAGTCATCTCGACTTCGCAATGCAGATCAACGTGCAGCGCCTGCAGCCAGGCATCGGCGGCACCTACGACCTGCTGTGGCAGCTGGGTGGGGAGGGCGCGGAAGGCAAGACCGTCAGGACGCCCGTCGAGCTCGTCCGGACAGGGATGATGCGGGTGACCGTACCGTCGCATTGTGGCGTCCTCAGCGTCACGGTCGAAGGTCAGCTGTGGCTTGCCGACCCACCCTTGGGAGATCACAACCCGCCACCCGGTTGGGACGAGAACCAGACCTCGGGTCGTCTGATCTTTCTCAACCCCGACCGGGCAGAGTTTCACGGCGATCAGGGACAGCGCGCGACGTTCCGGCGGGCCGACCCAGTGGATACAGACCCCAACGCGGAGTGCGAGTAACTTCGGCAGCAGGGCGGTCGGTGTGGGCGTCAGCGCGTGATGCCGAGGCTGGCGATCAAGTCCTCGTGAAGTTCGAACCAGACGCGATGGGCGGAATCCCTGTCCGTACCGGTTACCCACCCGGGATCGGTGGTTGCCCGGTTGAGTGCTGTGCTGAATCTGAGGTGGTAGCCGTCGAACCTATTCAGGTGGCGGCTCAGGCGAGCTTGGAGGGACTCCAACGTGTCGGCGGCATCACGGAGAATGGTGATGGTTTGCTCGACTGACACACGTTCTTCGCCGAGTCCCATCTCGGTCAATTGCCACTGGCTGCAGGCTCGTGCGACGGCTTCATTGACCGGGAGGAAGTCCTGGTGGACGGCTTCGACGGCCAAGCGGGTGCCGGTGGCATCGAGTTCGGCAGCGAGCAGGTGCTCACCGTGAATCCTTCCCCTTTCAGCGAGGGACCAGCCGCCTTCATCGGCATAGGCCGACCACGTGATCCAGCCCATGGCCTGTGCGTCGAGCAGACTCTCGCGTACCTCGTGCTCGCTCAACCCCACTCGTGCGGCGACACGGGCGGTGTCGGCATAACCCAAGGTACGCACGGCGTGCAGCGCGAGGAGTTCAGGGAGCTTTGGTGGCTCATGGGCCGTCCTCGCGGTTGGTNNCATCTCGGTGACGATGCCGTGGTCTCCGTCGACCGAGACGACGTTCGGTTCGCTCAGTAGGCTCATCGCGTTCGTGGCGGCCATGACCGCGGGGATTCCGATNTCGCGGGCCACGATCGCGGCGTGCGACAAGAGGCCGCCGGTCTCGGTGACAACGGCGGCGGCTCGTGCCAGCAGTGGCGTCCACGCGGGTGAGG
Organism: Nocardioidaceae bacterium; assembly: GCA_013693815.1. GTDB lineage: Bacteria > Actinomycetota > Actinomycetes > Propionibacteriales > Nocardioidaceae > SSC3. The sequence goes on along the minus strand of CP059259.1, from coordinate 1,530,808 downwards.
TCGCGTGGCACACCAGAACCTCGCCAACACTGAACCCGGCAAAGTCGTCGAGATCGGCGACGACACTCGCCGTCCCGACGCCACGACCGGGGCTACCGGGCGTCCCTGTGACCAGTACTGGTGCCCTGAGCCCTGCGCTCGGTCCTGCGCACGGAGGAGTGGGAGTACTGCCGAGCGCGGTGATGGGACGGGCCTGAAGGATCCACACCTGATTGTCGGCGAGGGCCCACTCGACATCTTGAGGAGCTCCGAGAAGGGCCTCGAGTCGTCGCCCCAGAAGCACCAGTTCGAGCACGACGCGGCGGGAAAGAACCGCAGCGGGAGCCGGATCGTGATCGATGATGGCGTCCCCTTGGATCGTCCACCGCTCGGGCGTGACGCTGCCGCTCACCAGTTGATCGGCCAGTCCTTTTGTCGCCTCGAGTACGCACTGATCGACACCGGTGACCGGGTGTCTGGTGAACAGCACGCCTGCCGCGACCGGCGCGATCATCTGCTGCACCAGGACGGGAATGACCTCCACGGCAGGGAGCCCGAGACCCGGCGCGTACGCAGTTGCCCAAGCAGAACTGCCGGATTTTGCTGTCTGGGCGACGGCGCCGATGACAGCGGTTGCTGAGGGGACATTGAGTGTGGTGTGGAACTGGCCGGCGAACGATGCGTGCGTCCCGTCCTCGGCGAGTGCGGAGGACCGCACTGCATACGGACCCGGTCCGAGCTCGGCGAGCCCCGTAGCCAGTTCAGACCTCCAGCGGTCGCTGGCCGGATCGGTGACGACGAAACCTGGTGGCACGGCGTAACCGTGACGCATCAGGACGCCAAGCGTGGCGGCCTTGCCACCGCATCGGTCGTCGGCAGCGGCCAAGGGCCGCAGAGTGATCACGCGCCTGCGCCGCTCTCGACCCGGGAGGCAACTCGGCTCAGTCGTTGCTGTGCGGCCTGCGCCGATCGCAAGCCGAGCGCAGCCGCCAGCTCCGGATAAGTCATCCCGGCCGCACGCGCGGCAAACAAGAGAGCGGCCTCGATCTGGTCGAGTTCGGCCCGCGCCGATTCGAGCAGACTTATGCCGGCTCTCACCAGTCCAGGTTCGGCATCAGGCATGCGAGCGATCCAGGCGGCGTACCGGACGAGGTCCAGATCAGCNAGGGGCTGACTCTGGTGCTGCCACGGGCGAGGCGGCAGGTCTTTCGCGCCCACATCCAGGAGTCGCGCACGTGCGAGGTCACCTGTCGCGGCCAGGTCCTGATCCTTGTCCATCTACCCATCCTTCAGGCATCAACAATCTGTTGTCAACATTATGTTGATCTTGCTGATGGAGACGAGTATTCGAAGCGTTCGAATCCATGTTCACGAGGTACACCGCGAGCAGCAGATTCTGGCCACCTCGGGTAGGTCTGCGGCAGGGAACGCCTGACGAGTACTTCCTGCAGGTTGCTCGACCGACTGACAAGCTAGTTTCAGTAGACCGAGGCGTGGACGTGGTCGTAGTGGTTGGCGGTCGCCGAGCCCCGGTTGGACATCCAGCGCCAGCCCTCGCCACCACGCTCCTGGGTGTAGATCTGCTGGGCCCAGATCACGTTGTAAAGGTTGAGCTCTGCGGCGTGGGCGCGTAGCCACTCGGCGACTGCCTTGCCGAGAGCAGGGTCGGTGATCATGAAATCGATTGCGCGGCCGCTGGTGTGCTCGCCGTGGTTGTCCCAGCCGCCGTAACTGCTCAGGGCGGGGAATGCGGCGCAGACGGCCCGGTACATGCGCACTGCGCCGGCTGTCAGCCCACGCTCGATACTGGAGCCGTCGGGGCAGGCGGCAGCCGAGATGCCCGCTGTAGTAGCGAAGCTCTCAGGCTTCTCCCGAGCCAGGTATTCGGCGTTGACGTAGCGGACCTCGCCCTTGAGCAAGATCTCGGCCCAGCCGTTGATCACCTTGCCGGTGACAGCGACGCGCGTGCCCGACTCGATCTCACCGAACTGGCGAGACTCATCGCTGGCCTTGGCCCAGACGTTGAGGTCAGCGGTGGCCCATTCTTTGCGGACGGCTTCGGGCTCCAAGGTGAGCCTGGGGGCTGTGCGGGATGCGCTCAGCGCACGTGCGCCGGCATCGACTGTCGGAGTGGCGCTGGGTATCGTCCGGCCGAGGTCGGCAGCACCAGAAGCCGGTGCGCTGGCAAGAGGCCCCGAACCTGTGGCCGAGATACCGATGACCACGGCGGCGCCGGTGACGGCGGTGGCGGTCGAGGCAGGTGCCGCGAGACGTCGGACTCGGGTACGCAGCGCTGGACGCGCGGCGCGGTGCCGACCGGCAGAACTCACGCGGGCACTCCTCCAAACATGTGGCCAGACCCTAGCGGGACCGGCTTTCGGGCGCGGATCAGTCCGTTATCGAACTAGGGGAAGGCTTGGAGTCAAACACAGAACCCACCAGGTTCGCATGTTTCGACCCTCTGACAGTGACGGGCGTCACTATGAAACGGGCCGTTTTGCGACGAATTTACGGATAGCGATACTTAGAGCGTGTGCCAGTAGGGAACGCCGTTGCGAGCGCCGCGAGGCCTCTGGCAAGGCGGGGTTGCGAAGGCAGGCTGGAGGCCTGTCGAGCGGCCGCAACGCAGCCAGGGTGCCACCTCGTGGGGCGTAGCGGGCGGAATCTATTGGCGCACGCTCTTAGAGCCAGCCGTTATCGGTGGCTATCCGCGCAGCCTCGGCCCGCGTTGCAGCGCCGGTCTTACCGATCGCGGCAGACAGGTGGTTGCGCACCGTTCCTTCCGAGAGCGCGAGCTTCTCCGCGATCGCGGCGACGGTGTCTCCACCGACCGCGGCTCGCAGCACGTCGGTCTCCCGCGCGGTCAGTGGCGACTCTCCGGTGGCGATGGAGTCAGCCACCAACGCAGCATCGACCACCCGCAGTCCGCCGTGCACCCTACGTACGGCATCGGCCAGTTGCTTGGCCGGAGTGTCCTTGACCAAGAAGCCGTCGGCCCCCGACTGCAGCGCTCGACGCAGATAGCCCGGCCGACCGAACGTGGTGACGATCAGGACGCGAGTTCCAGCGAGAGTGCGCTTGATCTGGTTGGTCGCCTCGATACCGTCCAAGCCCGGCATCTCAACGTCCAGGACCGCTACGTCGGCGCGATGGTCGATGCAGGCTTGCAGCACTTGGTCACCGCTACCGACCTCGGCTACGACGTCGAGGTCGGGCTCGAGATTGAGTAGCGCCGCCAGGGCGCCACGCACCAACGCCTGGTCATCGGCCAACACCAGTCGGATCACGCTCACGGCTTCGGCCCTCCCACCACTTCGAGAATGAAACCGCCCGTGGGCAGGCTACGGGTACGCACCTCGGCACCGACCGCCGAGGCTCGCTCGACCAGGCCACTGAGCCCGTGTCCGGCGCCGACCCTCTCCCAGGATTCGTCCTGCTTGGGATCCCTCGTCGTGTCACCACCGGGCAGGCCGACTCCGTCGTCTTCGATGATGATCCGATCGGAGTACAGCTCGACGGTGCAGATGCTGGCCGAACTGTGTCGGATCACGTTGGTGATGCCCTCACGCATGGTCCACGCGAACAGGTCGCGCAGATGTGGATCCACATGCGCCACGAATCGGGGCAGCTGCGCTTCGATACCCGCGGACTCCAGGGCCTGTCGCGCTTTGGGGATCTCTGTCACCAGGCTGAGATCCTTGTACCCGTGCACTGCCCTGCGTACGTCGGCCAGAGCGTCGCGCGCGAGTCGCTCCAGGTCCTGCACTTCGGTCCTGGCCCGATCCAGGTCGATGTCGATGAGTTTGCCGGCGAGTTCGGACTTGACTGCGATAACGGTCAGCGAGTGCCCCAGGATGTCGTGCAGATCTTGGGCGAAGCGGCTGCGCTCCTGTTGCAGGAGCTTGGCCGTGGACTGCTCACGCTGGGTAATCAGAGCTTGGTTTCGCTCGACGATGCGCCGGATGCCCCACATCAGGAAGCCCGCGCACAGCACCAGCGCCGGCGTTGCCCAGTCCGGGTCCCAACCGTCGACCACGAACGAGGCAACCAGCAGCGCTGTCGCCATTGAGACGATCAGCACCGCGGCGGAGATCACCGGGAGCAGCACCACCGCGACGACAGCGAGATAGATGGCCGTCCCGGTAGCGCGCTGCCCGAGGCTGGAGACGATGATCACATCGGCCACGACCATGGCGCAGATGAGAAAGACCCCGGTCCGCATCGATAGCTCGGCGGTCTCGCGGTCTCGACCCCGGCGCAGCATCTCGAAGGCGGACAGATAGAGCACAGCGAATGCCGCGATCGCGGCATACCCGATCTGGACCTCACCCTCGCCGCGGTCACTCCAACGGGCACTGACCGGGAGCAGCAGGAACAGTAGCCAGACTCCGGGAAGCGCAAGGGCCACCGGAGCCGACATGGCGCCCTTAGCGAAGATGGCAGGGAAGCCTCGCTTACGCCTTTCGACCTCTCGTTCCCCCACCATGCCCCGAATCATAGAGCGGACAAAATCAAAGGCGGGGCCTCGCCAACCCCCGGTCTCGCGAAGCCCCACCCAAGAGATCGCAATCTCTCGCGCCATCAGCGGCGATTACTCACCGTGCCGGCGTTGCCGTCTCGTCCCCGCCCAGTCGAGACGGTCACCGGCGCGCGCTCTGCGCATCGCCAAGGCGACTTTTCGAGGATGCAGCTTGAGCGAGGGTGGAGAATGGCCCGCTCGTCACGGATTGCCCATGACATCCATCACGCAATACCAGGCATAACATGATTCTGCGGGATATATCGGACGGTGAACCGACATGCCGTGGCAAGACCGACGCCTCGATCTCCACGGCTAGCCACCCGTGGTCTCACCTGCGTCCTCACGCACAACCTGAGCAAGATCGTCACGGTTATCAAGCCACCCCTGAGGTAGCGCGACTGTGCGCGGACTCCCCTGTCGGCCTCGTGGCGTGCCCAACTCGGCCACCGGGAACAGCTCATCCGGATCGAGCTCTGCCAGCAGCGCATCGAGATCGGCCAGCGTGGAGACCAAGGCGAGGTTGTGCCGCAACGGCCCACCTGCGCGAAAGCCCTTCAGATACCAGGAGACGTGCTTGCGGAACTCCTTGCAGCCGCGCTTCTCGCCCATGTGCTGGCATAGCAGCTCCGCATGTCGGCGCATCATCGCGGTCACCTCACCCAACCTCGGCAGCGTCGCGACAGACTCACCCGCGAACGCTGCGGCGAGGTCGCGGAACAGCCAGGGTCGCCCCAGGCAGCCGCGCCCGACCACCACGCCTGCGGCGCCGGTTAGCTCGACCATGCGGATCGCGTCGGCGGCCTCCCAGATGTCGCCGTTGCCCAGCACCGGGATCGAGACGTGGGAGACCAGATCGGCGATCGCGTCCCAGTCGGCGAATCCGGAGTAAGCCTGGCTGACCGTACGACCATGCAACGCGATCGCCGCGCAACCGGACTCTTCGGCAATCCGGCCGGCATCGAGGTAGGTGAGGTGCTCGTCATCGATACCCTTGCGGGTCTTCATCGTGACCGGGACGCCATACGGGTCGGCTGCACTGACCGCCGCTGCGAGAATCGCTCCGAGCAGGCTCCGTTTCCACGGGAGCGCGCCTCCGCCGCCCTTGCGGGTGACCTTGGGCACCGGGCAGCCGAAGTTGAGGTCGATGTGAGCAACGCCGTATTCGGCGCACAAGATCTCGGCAGCCTTGGCGATATAGACCGGATCGGTGCCGTACAACTGGACCGATCGCACGTCCTCGGTCTCGTCGAACACCAGCATCGACATCGTGGTGGTATCGCGCTCGACAACGCCGCGGGAGGTGATCATCTCGCAGACGTACAGACCGGCTCCCTGCTCGCGACACAGCCGCCGATAGGCGGCATTGGTGATACCGGCCATCGGCGCCAACACCACCGGGGTGGTCACGGCGAGCGGCCCCAGGCGCAACGCCGGGTGAACGGCAGGAACCTGATGGGTGCTTCCCACTACTCAGCTCCAGTCGATCGGCTGGTCCGTCTCGGCCTGCTGGTACCGCACCCCGACCAGATCCCCGCCATCGGGCGAGGGGAACACCAGGCAGGTCTGGAAGGTCTTGCCCTGGCCGAAGTTCTTGGGCAAGCGCTTGGACGGACACTTCGGGAACGCCGAATCGAACAGCACCGGCGGTAACAGATGGTCATCCTGACTGACACCCCAGACCGGAACGTCACGACGGCCGAGCTTGCCGGTGCCAAGGTTCTCGACCATGACGTCGACGTAGAAATAGTTGGCGTTCTTCTTGTAGTCGGTGTCGAGGACGAATCCGTGCTCGATATCTCGGCGCTTGGCCGGCCGGGAGCCCTCCACCGTGATCGCGAGCACTGTGGAGATGCCCTCTTCCGGTGCGTACGCGACGGTCGCGGTGTCGCCGAATGCCAGCGCCGAACCCGGATCGGTCAAGACGACGCCCTCGGGCACCGCAACCGAGGGCGTCGGGGATTGCGAGGTCGTCGGCGTCTGAGTCGGCCCTTGAGTCGAGGTCGACCCCTCCGGATCGTCGCCACTGCATGCGCTCAGCGACACGAGCACGCCGAGGACGGCGGTCGCGATCACAAGACGGACGGGGGTGGTCACCTGGCTATTGTGCCGGAGCGCGTGAAGAGATCCTGTTCAACAACCCAGAAGCCCAAAGGAATTCCCGGCGAGATACCCGACGACGTTGTCGATGCCGACTCGTGTCTGCTCCATGGTGTCGCGGGATCGGATCGTAACCGCGTTGTCCTCCAGACTGTCGAAGTCGACGGTCACACAGAACGGTGTGCCGATCTCGTCCTGGCGGCGGTAGCGCTTGCCGATCGCGCCGGCATCGTCGAACTCCACGTTCCAGTGCTGCCGCAGTTGCGCCGCCAGGTCCTTCGCCTTGGGGGTGAGGTCGGCATTGCGTGACAGCGGCAGCACCGCGGCTTTAACCGGCGCGAGCCGTGGGTCCAGCCGCAACACCAGGCGCTTGTCGACGCCGCCCTTCGTGTTGGGAGCCTCGTCTTCGTCGTAGGCGTCGACCAGGAAGGTCATCAAGCTGCGGGACAGACCGGCAGCCGGCTCGATGACATAGGGAACATAGCGGGTATCGGCGGCCTGGTCGAAGTAGGACAGGTCTTTGCCGGAGTGCTCGGCGTGGGTGCTCAGGTCGAAGTCAGTGCGATTGGCGATGCCCTCGAGCTCACCCCACTCCGACCCGGCGAAGTCGAACCTGTATTCGATGTCCACGGTCCGCTTGGAGTAGTGGGACAATTTCTCCTTGGGGTGCTCGTAGTGCCGCAGGTTGTCGGCCTTGATGCCGAGGTCGGTGTACCACCGAGTGCGCTCATCGATCCAGTACTGGTGCCATTCCTCGTCGGTGCCGGGCACCACGAAGAACTCCATCTCCATCTGCTCGAACTCGCGCGTGCGGAAGATGAAATTGCCCGGGGTGATCTCGTTGCGGAAGGACTTGCCGATCTGGGCGATACCGAACGGCGGCTTCTTGCGGGAGCTGGTCACCACATTGGCGAAGTTGAGGAAGATGCCCTGTGCGGTCTCAGGACGCAGATAGTGCAGACCGGACTCGTCCTCGATGACACCTAGGTAGGTCTTGAGCAGACCTGAGAACTGGCGCGGCTCGGTCCAAGCGCCTCGTGTGCCGCAGTTCGGGCAGGCGATCGTCGCCAGGTCGACGTCGTCGGGGGTGAGCCAGTCGGTCCCCTTCTTCACTGCTTTCTCGAACGCCTGCTCTTGGAGATGATCGGCGCGGAATCGCTTGTGACACGACTGGCACTCGGTCAGCGGGTCGGTGAAGGTGGCGACGTGGCCCGATGCCTCCCAGGCTTGGCGCGGCAGGATCACCGAGGAGTCCAAGCCCACGATGTCGTCGCGGGATTGCACCATCGAGCGCCACCACTGCCGCTTGATGTTCTCTTTCAACTCGACGCCCAGCGGGCCGTAGTCCCAAGCTGAGCGGGTGCCGCCGTAGATCTCACCACAGGGATAGACGAATCCGCGCCGCTTGGCGAGTGAGACGACATTGTCGACGGTCGAGGACGGCTTGGCGGCCACGGCGGTGCTCCCTGGTGTTCTGGTGTGCCGACTGGCTGTCGGCAAAGGCTAGACGCCGACAAGGGTATCGGCCCGGCTCCTATAGGATTTCCCGTGCCTCGGCTTGGTTGAGCGAGCCACCGGGCTCGACCACCTCGTACGCGGTGGGCTCGTCGAGTGCCCGGCCCAGCAGTTGCCAAGCCCGGGTCTTGACCTCGTAGGACCCCAGTCCTCGCCGATACGCGCCTGGCCCCTCCCAGCGGGTCTGCAGCACCAGAGCTCCGGGTCGTCGACGTTGCGTCCGATCGACCCGCTCACGTATCCGCGCTGACCGGCGAGCAAGGCATGGGCGGCCTCCAGCCCAACGCGGAACTCGTCGGCCTCGGCTGATGGGATCCGGAAGCGGGTCACGACGATCACTGCTGGACCCTCATTTCTCGGCTCCTCCGTAGCGGCGGTCACGGCGGGCGTACTCGTCGATCGCGGCCCACAGATGCCGACGGTCCACATCAGGCCACAACACGTCGCTGAACACGAACTCCGCGTAGGCCGATTGCCAGGTCATGAAGTTCGACAGGCGCTGCTCCCCGGAGGTGCGCCACACCAGGTCGGCATCAGACCACTCCGGGACGTACAGATACCGGGTGAGCAACTCCTCGGTGACTCCCCTGGGGCGAACCTTGCCGGCGGCAACGTCATGGGCCAGCGCACGCGCGGCATCGGTGATCTCAGCACGACCNCCGTAGTTGACACACATCGTCAGCGTGAAGACGTCATTGTCCTTGGTCAGCTCCTCGGCGATCTGCAGCTCTTTGATCACCGAGCGCCACAGCCGCGGGGCCCGCCCGGCCCAGCGCACACGTACGCCGAGCTCGTGCATCTCGTCACGACGCCTGCGGATCACGTCGCGGTTGAAGCCCATCAGGAACCGGACCTCTTCAGGTGAGCGGGACCAGTTCTCGGTGGAGAAAGCGTAAGCCGAGATTGCCTTGACCCCCATCTCGATCGCACCCTCGACCACGTCGAAGAGGGCATGCTCGCCTCGCTCATGTCCTGCTGTCCGGGGCAGCCCGCGCTCCTTGGCCCAGCGGCCGTTGCCGTCCATCACGATCGCGACGTGACGTGGTATCAGCTCGGGCGGAATCTCGGGCGGACGGGCGCCGCTGGGGTGCGGGGTCGGTTGCCGGAGCGCGAGGCGGTCGACGTGCATCGACCGCCTGGATCGCGATCGGGTCACCGGGCTCCTCTCGTCGCTGGGATAGATTCAGTCCCGCGGACCGCAAGACCACCGCCTAGACTAACCACGACACCGACGCGAATGCGCCGACTCCGGGAGATCCGACATGACTGTTTCCGGCTATCTTGAGCAGCAGTTGACGATCCTTTTGCGCCGTGGCCAGAGCATTCACGTCAGCACCGTCGCCGGCGAGGTCGATCTGGATCGCTCCTCCTACGGCATCATGTGCCGCCTGGCAGACGAGGGGCCGCAACGGCTGGGGTCGCTGGCGCAAGCGTTCGGGTTGGATCCCTCCACTATCACTCGGCAGGTTCAGGCACTGGAGAGCGCCGACCTGGCGCAACGCACCACCGATCCGATCGACCGCCGCGCCTCGTTGCTGGACCTCACCGAGGAGGGTCGCGAAGTGCTACATCGCACCCGCGAGATGCGACGAGTGCGATTGGCCGCCACCATCGCCGACTGGCCAGAAGCCGACATCGAGGAGTTCGCGCGACTGCTGGAAAGGTTCAACATCTCCTCGGTTGCCAACGGGGGCCGCCCATCTCCCACCTGATGTGGGCGGCACTAGCGCTCGACCAGCGCCAGTGACTTCAAGCCGCGTTCCAGGTGCCAAGACAGGTAAGCCGCCACCAGAGTCGTAGCTTCCTTGCGGTGCCGCGGCTCGGTCATCTCGACGGCATCCCAGTCGCCACTCAGCAGCGCGCCCATCAGTTGCACGGTCTCGTTGGCCGGCCGCGCTGATCCCGGTAGTCGGCAGTCACCGCACAGCATCCCGCCGGCACCGACGTGGAAAGCCAGGTGCGGGCCTTCCACCCCGCAGCGCGCACATGCCTCGAACGTGGGCGCATACCCGGCTACCGACAGGGACCGCAACAAGAAGGCGTCCAGCACTTGACTCGCGGGCCGATCCTGATGGCACATTGCTCGCAGTGCCCCCACCAGCAACAGGAACTGTTGCAGCGCGGGTTCTTTGTCCTCGACCACCAACCGCTCAGCGGTCTCGAGCATTGCGGTGCCGGCGGTGTAACGCTCGTAGTCGTGCCCGATCTGGGCTCCGAACGGTTCGAGCGTCTCGGCCTGCGTGATCACGTCCAGGGTTCGCCCTTCGGCGATCTGCAAGTCGACGTGGGTGAAGGGTTCGAGCCGAGACCCGAACTTCGAGCTGGTGCGGCGCACTCCCCGTGCCACTGCTCGCACCCGCCCGTTGCGGCGAGTCAGCAGAGTGACGATGCGGTCTGCCTCACCCAGCTTCTGGGTGCGCAAGACGATCGCCTCGTCACGGTAGAGCGGCACCCGCCCATCCTTCCACCGCCGGCACCGCGGTCCGGGAGGTCCGCCTCGATTCGCCCGCAATTCTGATGAGACTGCGTCTGTTCGACGCAGCAAGATCACGGGCGAATCCTCGGCAGAGCGATCTCAGGCGCGGTTGATGGCGCTGATCACCGCTTTGAGGGACGCGGTGACGATGTTGGCGTCCAAACCGACNCCCCACAGCACCTTCTCCCCGACCGCGCACTCGACGTACGCGGCAGCGATCGCGTCACCGCCGGAGGAGAGCGCGTGCTCGGAATAGTCCAGAACCCGCACGTCATAGCCGATCCGGCCCAACGCGTCCACGAACGCCGCGATCGGCCCGTTGCCCGAGCCCTCCAATGTGTGCTCCTGGCCGCTCTCGTAGATGCGTACTGTCAACGCATCCTTCTCACCGGCAGCGGCAGAGGTGTGCACCGAATTCAGCTTCAGCGGCGCCTCACGGTCCAAGTACTCGGCCCGGAATGCGTCCCAGATCTCGTCGCCGCTGATCTCACCACCGACGTCGTCGGTGTGCGCCTGGATCGCTCGGGAGAACTCGATCTGCAGCCGGCGTGGCAGATCCAGTTTCCGCTCGGCCTTCATCACATAGGCCACGCCGCCCTTGCCGGACTGACTGTTGACCCGGATCACTGCCTCGTAGCTGCGACCGACGTCCTTGGGATCGATCGGCAGATAGGGCACCGCCCACGGATAGTCGTCGACAGCTACGCCGGCTGATGCGGCAGCGCGCTCCAGCGCCTCGAAACCCTTCTTGATCGCGTCCTGATGGGAGCCGGAGAAGGCGGTGTAGACCAAGTCACCGCCGTAAGGGTGGCGTTCGGCCACCGGCAACTGGTTGCAGTATTCGACCGTGCGACGGATCTCGTCGATGCCCCCACCGTCGGGGTTGAAGTCGATTTGCGGATCGATGCCCTGGGTGAACAGGTTGAGCCCCAACGTCACCAGACACACGTTGCCGGTGCGCTCTCCATTGCCGAACAAGCAGCCCTCGATCCGGTCGGCGCCGGCCATATAGCCCAGCTCGGCGGCGGCTACCGCGGTGCCGCGATCGTTGTGCGGGTGCAGCGACAGCACCACGTGCTCACGGTGATTCAGGTTCCGGTCCATCCACTCGATGGAGTCGGCATACACATTCGGCATCGCCATCTCGACGGTGGCCGGCAGGTTGATGATCACCGGCTTGTCGGCACTCGGTTCGAACACGTCCAGCACCGAGTTGCACACTCGCACGGCGAACTCCAGTTCTGTGCCGGTGTAGGACTCGGGCGAGTACTCGTAGTACACGGTGGTTTCCGGAATGGATTCTTCGTACTTCTTGCACATGCGCGCACCTTGAACGGCGATGTCCTCGATGCCATCCATGTCCAAGCCGAATACCACCTCGCGCTGCAGGGTCGAGGTGGAGTTGTACAGGTGAACGATCGCCTGCTTGGCGCCGCGCAGGGACTCATACGTCCGCTCGATCAACTCCTCGCGGGCCTGGGTCAACACTTGGATGACGACGTCGTCGGGGATCAGGTTCTCCTCGATCAGCATCCGCACGAAGTCGAAGTCGGTCTGGCTGGCGCTGGGGAAACCGACCTCGATCTCCTTGTAACCCATTTGCACCAGCAACTCGAACATCTTCTTCTTACGGGCCGGTGACATCGGGTCGATCAGCGCCTGGTTGCCGTCTCGCAGGTCGACCGCGCACCAGCGGGGCGCCTTCTCGATGCTCTTGCCCGGCCAGGTGCGGTCGGTCAGATTGATGGGAATGAAGGGGACGTACCGCTGATACGGCATTCCGCTGGGCTGTTGGGGGTTCTGCTCGTTCATGGGTTTCCTCGCTGTAACTGTGGCTATGACTGAAGGTCGTCAGGGCCGGCGGCAACGCAGAGTCTCCGCAGCGAGGGGGTCCGGCTCAGTTAGGCGAGACCTCGCTGCGGCAGCGAAGGAGGAGGCTGCGCAACATGATGCGGCAAGCCTAACAGGCACCCGGGCTTGCCGCACCAGGCCACCCGGTTCTCTGGCAACTATCCCCGGCAACGTGCCAATCCAGCCTTGCCCGCGCTGAGTTGCCAGAGAACTGGGCTGGGATGTCAGCATGAGGCATGATCCACCGGCGCCTGTTAGTCGTACACCACTCCCCGACCAGTTCTTTGCGGGCACTCACAGACGCGGTGGTGGCGGGAGCAAGTGATCCCGCATTGGCGGGCATCGAGGTGGTTGTGCGCCCCGCGCTCGAGGCAAGGGCGCAGGACGTGCTCGCAGCCGATGGGTACGTGCTCGGCACCAGCGCCAACTTCGGTTATATGAGCGGCGCACTCAAGCACTTCTTCGATTCCACCTTCCTACAGGTGGGTGGCAGTCTGGATCCCAGCGGAGCGGCCGGTGAGTCAGCGAGCCGGACCGGCAAGCGGCCCTACGGCTTGTATGTCCACGGCAGGTACGACCTGACCGGTGCGACCCGTTCGGTGCAAGCAATCGTCGGCGCGCTGAGCTGGCGTCAGGTCGCTCCCGTTCTGGAGGTTCTAGGGGACCTCGACAACGCGAGCACCGAGGCTGCCTACGAACTCGGGGCGACCGTGGCCGCCACACTGCTCGACTGAACGAGTCCTTCCAAGGGCCGGATAGGCTCACCGATTGTGAACCCGCTCGCTCCTGCCTTGGCTATGACGCTGCTCGGCGTACTCGCTCTGGCCGGCTGTGGCGAGGAGAAGCAGCCGTCGGACTCGATTACTCCGCCGGCCGTCGGGGAGTGCCGGGTACTGACTCCCGAGGATCTCAAGACCACGGTGAACGACACCCCGACAGTGCCGTGCGGTCAGCAACACACCGCGGAGACCTTCTTCGTCGGTACCTTCTCCGACGATGCCGACCGCGACACCATCGACGAACAGGTGCTCGGCGCACAGGCATTCGAGAAGTGTCAGCCGGTGTTCACCGAGTTCGTCGGCGGAGATGACAGCCTGGTGATGCGCTCGACCCTGACCTGGGCGTGGTACCGCCCCTCCGAGCGCGGTTGGAAGGACGGCGCTCGGTGGCTGCGGTGTGACGTCGTAGGCGGTGGCGAGCAATCCGATGGGTTCGCCCCGCTGCCCACGACTGTCGAGGGCGTGCTGCTCGGTCGTCCCGACGACCGATGGATGGTGTGCGCCAAAGGCGCGGACGTGGACACCGCGGTGCGCCTACCTTGCGCGGAAAAGCACAACTGGCGCGCAGTCGCAACCGTGGTTCTGGGTCGCGCCGATGACAAGTATCCCGGCGACAAGGAGGTAGAGGCGAAAACCCGCGCCTTCTGCTCCGACCAAGTCGGCGCCTACCTCGGCTATCCGGTGGCCGACTACGACTTCGGTTTTACCTGGTTCGGCGAGGGCGAGTGGGAGGCCGGCAACCGGAGATCCATCTGCTGGGCGCAGACCAAGAAGTGAGAATCACCGTCTTCAGCGGGCGGGCTTCTTGAGTTTGATCACGTACGTCTTGGTCTGGGTCCGCGGGAGGCCGCCGTCGGGTGTGTAGGTGACCTTCACCCTGACCCGTACAGAAGCCACCCGTTTCTGCTGGACCCGGAGTTGCTTGCGCAGTTTGGCCTTCGTAGCCTTTGTCGCCTTCAGCTTGACCGTGACCTTGCCATTGGCCCCGACAACCTTCGAGACGGCCTTCAGGCGCCCCGGTTCGACCGGACTGAGCTTGACCCGGCCCGGGCCTGGCAGCTTCAAGGACAGCGACAGCGTGGCCTGCTTGAGGTTCGCCTTCCCCGAAGCCGGCAAGGTGAACTTGTTGCTGGGCTCGAGGTCTACGGGCGGTACAGGTTCCGGCCGCGATACCCGCCACAGCTCCAAGCCGTGTTCCCCGTCGTCGGCGGTGAAATACACGGAGTCCCCAGCCACCACGAGCGCAAGTGGCATTGGGTACGGGCCCATGAAGCTGCTACCGGAAGGGTTGATGTCCGCGACCATCACGGTGCCCTCGGCTGTGCCGTCGGAGATCCACGGCTCAACATCATGCACTCCGTCGTTGGAGATGAAGAAGAGCAGCTCGCCCATGACAACCGGAGAGCCAGCCCTCCGTCGGCGCTGCCGGGCCGGATGTCCTTGACCATCGCCGTGCCCTGCTCGGTGCCATCAGAGACCCACAACTCATCACCATGCACACCGTCATCAGCAGTGAAGAACAGGCGATTACCCACTGCGGTGAGACCCTTCGGGGACGACGAATCCGAGCCGTCAGGGTGGATGTCCTTGACCATCACCGTGCCCTCGGCCGTGCCATCGGAAGTCCACAACTCGTGACCATGCACGCCGTCATCGGCTGCGAAGAACAGCCGATCACCCATAGCGGCCAGGTACTTGGGCGGTTCATCTCGAGGCCATTCAAGGCTGTCGGGGTAGATGTCCTTGACCATCAGCGTGCCCTCGGCCGTGCCATCGGAGGTCCACAATCGGAACCATGCACGCCGTCGTCGGCGACGAAGAACAGGCGGTCACCCACGACAGTCAAGTTGTGCGAGTACTTCAACCACCAGAGGTGGTCATCGAGGTCAAGGTCGACATCAGTGACCATAACCGTGCCCGCGGTCGTGCCATCAGAAGTCCACAGCTCTTTGTCTCCCTGGGTGAAGAACAACCGATCACCCATGACAACCAGTTCCTGCCCGACGTCCCAACCAACATCGGCGATCTTGACCGACTCGGAAATCGATCCGTCCGAGACCCACAACCCGCCCTCTTGGGTGTTGGTGGCGAAGAAGAACAGCCGATCACCTACTACGGTCAGTGCCGTGGGAGGGTCCAGCCACTCTTTGTCCCTCACCTTGACCATCCGGGTCCCGTCGGCAGTCCCGTCGGACTCCCAGAACTGGCGGGTTTCCGGCACGTTACCGGTGATGAAGTACAAGGTGTCGTTGACAACCGACAGGCCGTACGGATACGGAGAGCCTTCGGGGTCCTGGCCCCACACCAACTGGGTTCCGGCGGTGGTGCCGTCGGACTTCCACAGCTCGCCACCGGGGAGTCCATCCGTAGCGTTGAAGAAGACAGTGTCTCCTATCGCCGCCAACTCAGCGAGGTAACCGTCCCCACACCCAGGCCGAGGCTCTTGATCGGCTCGGCCGTCCAGTCGTCGCCGTCGGCGGCGGATGCGGGTGAGGCGACAAGAGAACCGGCACAGGCCAGGCCTGCCAGCGCCAGCCATGCCGCCCACCGGGCCTGAGCCCCTGCTCGTGGTTTCCCCCTCCGCATCCCCGTATTCTATCGTTTACACCCGTTTTGTTATGTTTTCTTCTCAATTGCGGGAGGCTCGGTCTAGAACCCCAGCCGGCGTAGCTGCTTGGGGTCTCGCTGCCAGTCCTTGGCGATCTTGACGTGTAGGTCGAGGTAGACCGGGGTGCCGAGCATTGCCTCGATACCGCGACGGGCCTGCTGACCGACATCGCGCAACCGAGAGCCCTTGTGGCCGATCACGATCCCCTTCTGAGAAGACCGCTCCACGAACAGATTCGCGTGGATATCCAGTAACGGCTTGTCGGCGGGCCGGCCCTCCCGCAAACCCATCTCCTCCACGACCACCGCAATGGAGTGCGGCAACTCGTCACGTACGCCTTCCAGGGCCGCCTCCCGGATCAGCTCGGCGACGATGGTCTCCTCGGGNGAGTCGGTCAGCTCTCCCTCGGGATAGAGCGCCGGCCCCTCGGGGAGCCGGTCGATCAGCAGGTCGGTCAACAGACCGACCTGATCGCCCGCAACAGCGGAGACAGGCACAATCTCAGCCCACTCGGTGTCGGTCTGCCGGCCCAGCTCGGCGATATCGACCAGATGCTGGGCCAAACGCTCGGCCGATACCAGATCGGTCTTGGTCGCAACGGCGAACTTGATGGTCTTACGCACTTTGGCGAGTTCGGTGACCAGGAATCTGTCACCAGGCCCGGTGCGCTGATCGGCCGGGAAACAGACAGCGACAACATCGACCTCAGCCCAGGTGGCGGTCACCAAGTCGTTGAGTCGCTCTCCCAGCAGCGTGCGCGGGCGGTGGAGGCCCGGGGTGTCGACCAAGACAAGTTGAGCGTCCGGCCGATGCACGATGCCACGCACCACTGTGCGCGTGGTCTGCGGGCGCGATGAGGTGATGGCGACCTTGGTGCCGACAATCGCGTTGGTCAGCGTCGACTTGCCGGCGTTCGGCCGCCCGACGAAACAGGCGAAGCCGCTGCGATGCGGTTGGTCTGCCATCAAGGTATGCGCGTAAGGACCGCAGGCTCAGGAGAGCCAGGTCGGGCGCAGCGGGAAGTTGGCGTTGCCGTCCGCGTGTGGCACGACCCCGAGCACCTGGTGGAGCTGGATCTCGTTCCATTCGAAACCGATCCGCGACCCTGCAAGGTAGAGGCCCCACACCTTGGCAGTGCCTTCGCCCACTTCGGCAACGCACTCGTCCCAGTTGTCGACCAGGTTCTTGTTCCACGCCGCGCACGTCATCGCATAGTGCTCACGAAGATTCTCCTCGTGCCGGACTTCGATCCCTACCTCTTGCATCTCGGTGATGATCCTGCCCGACCCAGTGAGCTCGCCGTCGGGGAAGACGTATCGGTCGATGAAGGAGCCGGTAGCGACGTCCTTGTTGGTGTAGCGGGTGATGCAGTGGTTGAGGACCCGCCCACCGGGCACCAGCTTGGACTTGATGAAGGAGAAGTACGACGGGTAGTTCTTGACGCCGATGTGTTCGGTGAGTCCGATCGAGCTGACCGCGTCGAACCCGACCTCGGCGATGTCGCGATAGTCGCCGAAGCGCACCTCGGCAACGTTGTCCAGATCCTGCCGCTTGATCTCGGCCTCGGCCCACAACGCCTGCTCCTGCGACAAGGTCACCCCGATCGCTTTGACGCCGTAGTGCTTGGCGGCGTGGCGCACCATGCCACCCCAGCCACTGCCGATATCCAGCAACCGCATCCCTGGCTCGAGTCCGAGCTTGCGGCACACCAGGTCGTATTTGTTGGCTTGGGCTTCCTCCAACGTCGCCTCAGCTGTCGGGTAGCACGCGCAGGTGTAGGTCATCGAGGGGCCGAGCACCATCTCGTAGAACCGGTTGGAGACGTCGTAGTGGTGGTGGATCACCTCCGCGTCACGTTTGCGGGAGTGCAATGCCCCTTCGACCATCCGGCGCCAGCGCGGCATGTGCTCCTGGACTGGAGCCGGAGGCGGCATAAGGTTCTTGAAGCCCAAGCCGGAAACGATCTTCGCGATTTCCACCGGGTTCGGCATCGCGAAATGGGTGTGGTCCTTGACATGGGTCAACGCCGAGTACGGGTCGCCGGGATGTACGCCCTCGAGCTCGAGATCACCCATCACGTACGCCCGCGCCAGGCCGAGATCCCCAGGTGCGGTCAGCAAGTAGCGCAGTCCGCGCTCGTTCTTCAAGACGAGCTTGAAGTCACCGCCCTCAGGCCCGGCTGAGCTGCCGTCGTAGGCCTCGAAGCGATAGGGAAGGTCGGGAATCAGCCGGGAGAGGGCATCGCCGATCGTCATCGTCATCGGTTTCTCACCGCTTTCTCGTACAGGCCGGTCAATCGGTTGTCCGGGTCGTACTTGTTCTTGATCACCGCGAGGTTTGCGGTGCCGTACAAAGAATCGAAAGTCGCCTGATCGTAATAGGCGGCGGAGTAGAGGNATTTGTGTCCCCCGAGTTCGGTCACCTTCGCCTCGATCGCGNCGGTTCTTGTCACCGTCCTTGGCGCCGGGCTCGATNGAACACCGTCCCCAAAAACCGGCATTGACGTAGGTGGTGTGGGTATGCAGCGGATAGGACGGCCAGGTCTTGTCGCCGGTGAGCCGCAACGGGCACAGCCACACCGGGCGCATCTTGATCGCCTCGTCGAACCAGGTGAGGAAGTCACCGATCCGCTCGACGGGAACTTCGATGTCTTGGATGACTCGCTCGCGCTCGGGCAGGCCCTTGCGCTTGTCCCTCCAGCGGCTGAACCCACGACGCTGATCCAGCCCGACGAGCTTGTGATAGACGTCGCTGCGTCGGTAGCGTCGCGGCCAGAGCCTGCGGATCCGGGGATTGTGCAACCCGAACGCGCCGCTGCACCAAAACCAGTCGGTGTCCCAGCGCCACAAGTAGTCATACATCGTCAGGTGGTCGGCCTCCAGCTCCCGGACGGAGGCGAAGTACGGCTGCGGGCCGGTGTAGTCCGAGGTCGGCCGGCGTTGCGAGGTCCAGGTGGCCAGCGTCAGGTAGATCTCGTTCGGGCTGAACGCCGTTCCGTCCAGACCGTCCACGCGGGTGCCCTCCCACTCCCGTTGCTCGGTGATCAGCGAGATCGCCTTGATGACCGCATCCATGTCGTCGAACCGGATATGCCGCAACGCGACGTACGGCTGAACCGGCTCGAGCTCGATCCGGATGCGAGTGGCGTAACCGAGTGACCCGTAGGAGTTGGGGACGCGTCGNAAGAGGTCCTCTTCGGGGACCGTGGTGATGACCTCACCGGTCCCGGTGAGCACATCCATCTCGAGCACCGACTCGTGCGGCAGCCCGTTGCGGAACGAGGTGGACTCGATCCCCAGCCCGGTGACCGCGCCTCCGAGGGTGATCGTCCGTAACTGCGGGACGACCTTCGGGATCAGGTTGTGCGCCAACGTGACGTCGACGAGATCCTCATAAGTACACATGCCCTGCACATCGGCCGTTTGTGCCGCCGGATCGATCGCGATGACCCCACTCAGCTCGGACACATCCAACCCCGGAATATCGGTCTCCGCCCGCGGGCGGAACAGGTTCGAGGTTTGTTTGGCCAGACGCACGGTTGCGCCTCGCGGAATGGCCGCGTAGGAGTCCCGGAGCCGCTGAACCGCGTCGTTGTGAGCCTCCCAGCCAAGCGTCGTACTCATGAACCCCAACCTACAGCCTGCGGGTCTTGGCGGTACCTGCCCAACCCTGGCTAGGTGCGGACTGCCTCGGTGACCGTGCCGTCGAGCTCGGCGCGATAGACCACCACACCGGGGCCGGCGAACTCACGCAGCGCATCCAAGCCCATGTCGGCTTCCGGGTCATCATCTCGGCCGAGCACTGCAGCCGCCTCGATTCCAGTGGCGCCGCTGGAGATCGCCATCGCCAACGCGACATCGAGGGCGGTGATCCGCAGCGTGGACAGCGCCACGGTGGCCCCGGCATACGTCCGGCCGTTGGTGTCGCGCATGCACGCGCCGGAGCCGGCCCCGGTCCGTGCTCGAGTGGCGCGCGCCAGCGTGACGAGCTTGGCGTCGTCGGGGTCGGTCAACTCGATCGGCATGCCTGACAGAGTATCCAGCGTGGTGACCCACCATGTGGGCGATCCGGCTCAGGCGGGAGTCTCGGAAGCCTCGGGCAGGTCGTCGGTGTCGGCATCGGATTCGAGTCGTTCGATCAATACGGTGCCGATCCGGTTGCGCCGGCCCACCGGAGCCTCGGCCTCGAAACGCAGACCGGAGAACTCCACTGTCGAGCCGGCGATCGGGACCCGGCCCAGGTGCTTGGCGATGAATCCTCCGACCGTGTCGACGTCGTCGTCGACGACCGCGACTCCGGTGAGCTCTTCCAGGTCATCGACCGAGAACCGCGACGGGACTCGCAGTACCCCGTTGGACAGATGCTGCACATCGGCCTCGGCGACGTCGTACTCGTCGGTGATCTCACCGACGATCTCCTCCAAGATGTCCTCGATCGTGACCAGGCCCGCAGTGCCGCCGTACTCGTCGACAACGACTGCGACGTGCTTGCGCTCGGCTTGCATCTCACGCAGCAGCTCGTCGACCGGCTTGGAGTCGGGGACGTAGAGAACCGGCCGCATCACCGAGTCGACCTTCTCGGTCTGCTCGGCGTCGTGCTTGTCGAAGACGCGCTTGGTGATGTCTTTGAGGTAGGCGAACCCGACGATGTCGTCGATGTTCTCCCCNGCCACCGGGATCCGGGAGTAACCGCTGCGCAGCGCCAGCGACATCGCCTGCCGCAATGTCTTGTAACGCTCGATGAACACGACCTCGGTGCGGGGCACCATCACCTCGCGCACCATGGTGTCGCCGAGCTCGAAGACGGAGTGGATCATCTCACGCTCGCCGGACTCGATGACCTTGCTGGCCTCGGCCAGGTCGACCAGCTCTCGTAGTTCAGCCTCGGAAGCGAACGGTCCCTCGGTGAAGCCGCGCCCGGGCGTGATCGCGTTGCCGACGATGATCAGCAGTTGCGGCAGCGGCCCCAGCACCCGGGTGATCAGGTAAAGCGGCCGAGCACCCAGCAACGCGATCCGTTGCGGATGCTGACGCCCAACCGTGCGCGGGCCGACACCGACGAACACGAACGAGACGATCAACATGATGGCCACCGTGGCAGCCACGCCGACCCAACGATTCTCGAAGACCGCCTCAGGAGTGCCGAGGAACACCTCGGCCACCAAGACGATCGCGGTGATCTCACACAGCATCCGCGCGAACAGCGCAGTGTTGAGGTAGCGCGGTGGGTCCTCGGTGATCGCGAGCAATCTCTGCGCCCCGGAGAGGCCTTGTGCCTGCAACTCCTCGGCCCGAGCGCGGGAGAAGGACGCGAGTGCCGCCTCGATCGCGCTGGACAACCCTGCCAGAATCACCAGCGCTGCCGCGGCGATCAGCATCCAAATATCGTGGGTGACCATCGGGCTACTCGACCGAATCACCGGATCGGACGGCGGCCCACTCGGCCAACAGCCTGGTCTGCAGCCCGAACATCTCGGCATGCTCCTCAGGCTCGGCGTGGTCGTACCCCAAAAGGTGCAAGATGCCGTGCACAGTGAGCATCTCGGTCTCCGCCTCGGTGGTGTAGCCGGTCTGACCCTTGGCGCGGGCCTCGGTCGCCTGTCGGTCGGCGACTACGGCGCACAGCACCAGATCGCCCAGGATGCCCTCCTCGGGCTCCTCGTTGACCAGACCGGGGCGCAGCTCGTCCATCGGGAAAGCCAGCACATCGGTGGGGCCTTGTTTGCCCATCCACTGCTCGTTCAGCTCGGCGATCGTTGCTTCGTCGACGATCTTGATGCATAGCTCGGCCTGAGGGTGGACCCGGAGGCGATCGAGCGCGAACCGCGCCAGACTCGCGAGTCTGCGCTCGTCGGCCTCCTCGCCGGACTCGTTGAGAACTTCGATCGTCACGACGGGCTCCGGCGCGGTCCCAGGGTGTCGGTCTTGGCGNGCCTCGTACTCGTCATAGGCGGCGACGATGCGGCCGACAAGCTTGTGGCGCACTACGTCGTGGCTGGTGAGCCGGTTGAAAGACACGTCTTTGATCCCGGTCAGAATGCCCTCGACCACGCGAAGCCCGCTTTGCACACCGCCGGGAAGATCGACCTGGGTGATGTCTCCGGTGACCACGATCTTGGACCCGAACCCGAGCCGGGTCAGGAACATCTTCATCTGCTCCGGGGAGGTGTTCTGGGCCTCGTCGAGGATGATGAAGGCGTCGTTGAGGGTTCGTCCCCGCATATACGCCAATGGCGCGACCTCAATGGTCCCGGCGGCCAACAGCTTGGGGATCGTCTCGGGGTCAAGCATGTCGTGCAGTGCGTCGTACAGCGGGCGCAGATAGGGGTCGATCTTCTCGCTCAGCGTGCCGGGTAGGAAGCCGAGCCGCTCTCCTGCCTCGACCGCGGGCCGGGTCAGGATGATCCGAGTGACCTGCTTGCTCTGCAGTGCCTGGACGGCCTTGGCCATCGCAAGGTAGGTCTTGCCGGTGCCGGCAGGGCCGATGCCGAACACGATGGTGCTCTTGTCGATGGCGTCGACGTACTTCTTCTGGTTGAGCGTCTTGGGTCGGATGGTGCGCCCGCGGTTGCTCAAGATATTGAGCGAGAGCACATCGGCAGGGCGCTCGTTGGTCTCGACGCGGAGCATGCCGATCGCCCGCTCGACGGTCTCCGGAGAGAGGCCTTGGCCGGTACGCGCGATCGTGACCAGCTCGTCCAGGAGCCGCTCGGCCAACGCCACCTCTGCGGGCTCACCGCTCAAGGTGATCTGGTTGCCGCGTACGTGGACGTCGGCCTTGAAGGAGCGCTCGATGATCGCGAGATGCTCATCGCCCGGACCGAGCAGCGTCACCATATTGATGCTCGCCGGGACGGTGACGGTATGTCTCGCCGGCTCGGCGACGGTATCTGAGGGGTAGTCGTCGTAACTCATAGACGGCGCTGGGCCGGCCTCCTGGAGGTGAACGCGAGTTTTGCGGTCGGTGGATCGGTCAAGACCCATCGTAGCCAGACCTATCCGGGCGGCCACTCCAAATACCTGCCGCCCAACAAGTGGCAGTGCACGTGGAACACGCTCTGACCGGCATCGGCGCCGGTGTTGAGCACCAAGCGATACCCGTTATCGAGGCCCTCGTCGGCGGCCACGGCTGCAGCGGTGGAGATCACGTCGGCCATCACGGTCGGCTCGGCAACGGCCAGCTCCGCGGCGGTGGCGTAGTGCGCTTTGGGCACGATCAGCACGTGCGTGGGGGCTTGGGGGTTGATGTCGCGGAAGGCAAGCGTGGTGGGNGTCTCGCAGACGATGTCGGGGGTGATCGCCCCCGACACGAAGGAGCAGAACAGGCAGTCGGTCACACAGGAAGGCTAACCAGGGGTGTGTACTCGTTACCAACAGCTCGCGAAGTATGGGTTCGCGCGCATGAGATGTCAGGGGTGGCACCGTGAGTGCTGGTCGTTCGTGGATCTGGGCTGCAGTGGCTGCCGTCGTCGCGGTTCTCGTGACCGTGGGAGTCGTACAGCTGCTCAGCGGGGACGACTCACAACCGGCTGGATCCTCCAGCACCCCGACACCGACCGTCACCCCGTCACCGACCCCCACCCCGGACGAGACTCCAGCACCGACCGAAGAGCCACTGACCCTGGTGGCGGCGTACTTCTTGGGCGAAACCCCGAGGCACCCGCCTGTTCCGTGAGTTCCAGCGAGTCGAAGGCACCCAACCGGTGGCGGCGGTCGAAGCCGCGCTCACCGGTCCGTCCGACCCGGACTACTCCAGCCCCTGGACCGACCTGGACGTGAGTGCGGCAAGCGTCGAGGCCGACGACTCGGTGATCACCGTCGATCTCACCGCGGACGACGCGGACTCGCTGGCCTCAGCACCTGCCGGGCTGGACGCAGTCGATGCTCGGCTGGCGGTCCAGGCGCTGGTGCGCACCGCCCAGGGCGCCACCGAGGCAGGCCGGACACCCGTGTTGTTCCTGGTCAACAGCGATCCAGCTACCCGTCTGCTCGGGATCAAGCTGAACGGGCCGGTCAAAGCAGGCAACGACCTGAAGGACCTGGCCAACGTCTGGATCAACACCCCGTTGGAGGGTGACACCGTCAGCGTCGGGAGCACGGTAGAGGGCGTGGCCATCACCTTCGAGGCGACGGTCAGATGGCAGGTGCTGCAGGGCACCACAGTCGTGGAAGAGGGCTTTACTACCGCCGCCGAGGGGATGAAGCGCTCGCCGTACTCGTTCGAGTTCCCCGACGTCCCACCCGGCGACTACACCCTGGTGGTCACCGAGGACGACCCCAGCGGCGGTGAAGGCCCCGGCCCGGATGCCGACAGCCGCAACATCACGGTGCAGTAGCCACGCGCCGCTGATCGCCCCGGTCAGCGAGGTCGTACTGCTGCAAGGACCCGCCAACCCAGCAACAATGCCCCGGTGACCAGGGTGGCAACGACCACGAAGGACGGCGCGGTGCCCTCGCCCGAGATGCGGCGCAGCACCATGCCGAGGACGACCGTGGCAAGCCATACGACGGTCCCCGCTCGCACGGACCGCGAGCCACGTACCAGCAGATGACCCACGGCCAGCCCGGCCAGAAACGGCCAGGCGGTCTCGGCGATGCCCGTCAGAGTCAGACCCTCATCGTGCGAACGGCGGCCGATCGCAGCAAAGGCGACGATGAGCACCACGTCGACCAGGACCACCGCAAGGATGGTCGAGTGCCGCGAAGCGGTGTATCGAGACCGCTGGGGTTTGCTCACCGCCATCGCGGCGTACGCGACAGCAGAGCCGCTGCGGCAGCGACCCCNGCGGTGGAGGAGCGCAACACAGAACTCCCCATCCGCATGGGCTCAGCGCCGACTGCCGCAAAGGCTGCGAGTTCCTCCTCGGAGATACCGCCTTCAGGACCGACCACGATCACGATCTCGGCTCGACCCGGGATCGGGATGTCGGCCAATGGCCCCGAGGCAGCCTCGTGCAGCACAACGCGTACCCCCGCGCCCGCCAGCAGAGTGGCGACCTGGTCGGTGTCGGCGACCTCGGTGATCTCGGGAAACCACGAGCGTCTGGCCTGTTTTGCAGCCTCCCGGGCCGTAGCGCGCCATTTGCCCAGGGACTTGGCAGCGCGCTCACCTTTCCAGACCGCCACCGAGCGGGCAGCCGACCAGGGCACGATCACATCGACGCCGACCTCGGTGAGCATCTCTACCGCGAGCTCGCCTCGGTCTCCCTTGGGGATCGCCTGGATGACAGTCACCCGGGGCGCTTCAGCAGGCTGGGTGCGTACCTGGTCGACTTCTCCGCGCAGCTCTGCTTTGCTGACAGCGACGACGGTGATGACGGCGGTGGTGCCGCGGCCGTCGGTCAACGCGATCTGTTCACCGACTCGGATTCGACGTACTGCCGCGGCGTGGTGCCCCTCGTCGCCGTCGAGGGTGACGGTCTGACCGGCCTCGAAGGACGCTGCGCCGTCGTGGATGAACGTGGCAAGACTCATCGGATACTCCACCACTCCCAATTGCTCAGCGCGATCAGCGGGGCCCGAAGGCATCGCGNNAAGCCGACCGAACATTCCCTTGTGCTCATTCCCGAAGCTTGCCTGAGGTGATTCTTCTTCGCGCAGCTTGGCCAGTTCCCGCAGCAAGCCCTCCTGCTGATCATCCAATCTGGTCGGGGTCTCCACGACCACCTCGACCCGCAGATCACCGCGGGCGCCGCCACGGAGGGTGGGCACGCCCATACCGGGAACGGTGACGGTGGTGCCCGACTGTGTGCCGGGCTGAATGTCGAGTGGCACGGTCGCCGCGACGTCGTCTCGTGGCTCACCCTCCGCGTTGCGCAGGTCTGCCTCCAGGGTGGGCAGCGTCATGCTGGTGCCGAGCGCGGCCGCGGTCATCGGAAGCGTGATCGAGGTGTGCAGATCGCGTCCCGAGCGGGTGAATATCGGATGCCGTTTGACCCCGAGTTCGACATACAAGTCGCCGGCCGGGCCGCCGCCGGGGCCGACCTCGCCCTGCTCGGTCAACTGGATTCGGGTGCCCTCGTCGACTCCGGGCGGGATCTTCACGGTCAATGCGCGACGTGAGCGGACCCGGCCATCGCCGGCGCACTCGCGGCAAGGCTCGGGGATGATGGTGCCGAAGCCCCGGCAGGCGGCACAGGGCCGCAGCGTCCGGATCTCGCCGAGGAACGAGCGCTGGGTCGCTACGACCTCGCCCCGCCCGCCGCAGGTCTCGCAGGTGACCGGCCGTGTTCCGGGAGCGCACCCACTTCCGGTGCACACGTTGCACAGCACAGCGGTGTCGACCTTGAGCTCGCGGTTCACACCGAAGGCCGCCTCAGCCAATTCGATGTCGAGGTGGATCATCGCGTCTTGCCCGCGTCGGACCCGGGGACGTGGGCCACGTCCCTGGTTCTGGGCCGCGCCACCACCGAAGAACGCGTCCATGATGTCGGTGAAGGAGAACCCACTACCCGCACCACCGAACCCGCCGCCGCCGAACGGGTCACCGCCCATGTCGTAGGTGCGCCTCTTGTCGGGGTCACTGAGCACCTCGTAGGCGCGGGTAACCTCTTTGAACTGCTCCTGCGCTGCGGGGTCGGGGTTCACGTCCGGGTGCAGGGTGCGCGCAAGCTTGCGGTACGCCTTCTTGATGGCATCGGCATCCGCATCCCGGCTCACGCCCAGGGTCGCGTACAGGTCTTGGCTCACGTAACGATCATCCTTCATCGAGAATCCGGGACAGGTAGCGCGCGATCGCCGCGACGCTGGCCATCGTGCCGGGATAGTCCATCCGAGTCGGGCCGACCACCCCGAGCGCGCCGAAGGCCTGGTCGGCCGGCCCGTAGCTGCTGGCCACCACGGAGGTGGATCCGAGCAACTCGTGCGGCACTTCGGCGCCGATCCGCACCGTCACCGTGGAGGGGCTGGCTACCTCGCCGAGAAGCTTCAAGAGCACGACGTGTTCCTCCAGCGCCTCCAGCAGGGGCTGGATGTTGGCGGCGTACCCGTCACCGAACCGGGTGAGGTTGGCGGTGCCGCCTACCACGACCCGCTCATCGGAGCGGTGATCGCTGATCGAGGACACCAGNGAGGCCACCACCAGGGAAACCGGCACCCGCTCGCTAGGTTCGAACTCGTCGGGGAGCGAAGAGAGCTGCTCGGCCGCATCCACGAGCCGCTGCCCGACCGCAGCCGCGTTGAGGCGTTGCCGCAGCGTGGCCAACTGGTCATCGGAGACATCGACAGGCAGCTCCACGATGCGCTGTTCGACCCGGCCGGTGGAAAGAATGAGCACCAACAAGATCCGGGTGCCCGACAGACTGACCAACTCGATGTGACGCACCGACGAGCGTGACAACACCGGGTACTGCACGATCGCGACCTGACGGGTGAACTGGGCCAGCAGTCGCACGCTGCGTTGCACCACGTCGTCGAGGTCGACGGCGCCCTCCAACAGGCTGGTAATCGCCCGCTTCTCCGCAGACGACAACGGCTTGAGCTGACTGAGCCGATCCACGAACAACCGGTAGCCCTTGTCGGTAGGAACCCGCCCAGCGCTGGTGTGCGGCTGCACGATTAGGCCCTCGTCCTCCAAGGCAGCCATGTCGTTGCGCACGGTTGCCGGCGAGACACCGAGCGAGTGCCGCTCGACCAGAGCTTTGGAACCGACTGGTTCCTGGGTGGCGACGTAGTCCTCGACGATGGCACGCAGCACCGAGAGCTTGCGATCTTCGCTCATCGGCCCTCCATCGCCCTCACCCAACGCGCTGGCACTCGTACCATCCGAGTGCCAATCCTACTAGGGTCGTCAGTATGCAGCGTCCGGACAGTGCCGCCATCGCAACAGATTTCGAGGTGACGATCCACGAGGTCGGCGACCGGGTGTGGGTAGCTCGGCACCGGTACCTCGATGTCAACGTCGGGATCATCGGCGGCGAACGCGGCTTGGTGTTCGTGGACACCCTGTGGTCCGGGCCGGCCATACGTGCGCTGATCGCCCACTTGACACCTCAACTGCTGGGTGACCATCCCGACCAGGCGTATGCCGTGGTCAATACCCACGCACATTGGGACCATGTGCTGGGCAATGCCGTGTTCGCCGATCAGGGTGTGCCGACCTATGCGCACGAGACGGCTATCGCAGACATCCAGGCGCTGCGGGACAACCCGATCTCCGCGCAAGCCGATACCCCGGACCTGCCCAGGGGCAGCCGGGTCGCCGTGCCGGATCGCGCGTTCTCCTCGGTCGGGGTGATCGACCTGGGCGATCGCCTGGTCGAGTTGCTGCACCCTGGCCGCGGGCACACCGGCGGGGATGTGGTCGTACGCGTGGGCGATGCCGATGTGATGTTCCTCGGTGACCTGGTGGAGCATGGCGCTCCCNCGTCCTACGGCCCCGACAGCTTCCCGCTGGAATGGCCCACCACCCTTGACCTGCTGGCCGATTTGATCGGCCCACGGACGGCGATCGTGCCGGGTCACGGCGCGGTGGTCGGTCAAGAGTTCGTCGGCGATCAGCGCGCACAGTTGGGTGTCGTCGCAGAGACGATCCGCGAGCTGGCCGGGCGAGGTGTGCGTGCAGAGGATGCGTTGCAGGCCGGCCAGTGGCCTTACGACCCTGAGTCTCTCGCCGATGCGGTGGCTCGCGGCTACTCCCACCTGCCGCGTTCGGCCCGCCAGTTGCCGTTGCTGTAGAAGGTCGCGCCGTTGAACCGGTGCTGCAGCGTGGCTTGCGCCCGCGCTTGAAGGCTGCGGACCAGCCGGACCAGGCCACCTGCCAGCCACAGCCAACCGAGTACCAGCCAGCCCCACCAAGGCGCGCCGAAGGCGATCATCGCCACCGCTACCACTGCCACGAACGGCCAGATCGGCAACTGTTTCAACACGTCCCTGCGCTGGTTTCCCGACTGCGGCAAACTCGCGTACGTCTTGGGTGGCAGCGTGGGCAGATCACGGAATAACGAGGTAATCTCTCGATTCGTACGCGCCCCGAAGGCAAGGGCCGCGCGCTCGTCGTACTCGTCCCGGGTCAGCCGGCCCAATGCAAAGTGCTCACCCAACGACGCAATCGCCGTCTCGCGCTCGGCGTCACCGATGCGCAACTCGCCGTTACTCCAGCGCACCATCAGTTGCTCCTGCTCATTCCGGGCTCACTCCGGTGCCTGTCAACAGGCAGCCTGCGCTCGAAGATATATCGCGATCGGCGCCTACCCAAGTGTCGCTCCCTGGCTTTGGTCGCTGAGATGCATACGGTCGGCTGGTGTCTGTTGATCGCTACGGCTCCGATGTCCTGGCCACCGACTGGCGCGCGCCCAAGAACGGCCGCGCGGTCGAGATCGACGCCGAGCTCGGCCTGGTCGTCGAAGAGGTGTCCACCGACTGGTGCGGGGAGATCGTCCGGGTGGAGCGCGATCTGCGCACGGTGATCCTGGAGGACCGCAAAGGCAGACAGAAGACGTTCGAGCTCGGCCCCGGCTTCCTGCTGGAGGGCCGCCCGGTGATCCTGCGCGCCCCGGCTCGGCAAGGTCTACACCGGCCGACCCGGACCGCGAGTGGCTCGGTTGCGGTGACCGGCGCCAAGGCTCGGGTGGCCCGCGCCAGCCGGATCTTCGTCGAGGGTCGGCACGACGCCGAGTTGGTGGAGAAGGTCTGGGGTGACGACCTGCGCATCGAGGGAGTGGTGGTGGAGTACCTCGACGGTGTCGATGACCTCGGCGCACAGTTGGCGGAGTTCGGACCTGGCCCTGAACGTAGGGTCGGCGTGCTCGTCGATCATCTAGTGGCCGGCTCCAAGGAGAGCCGGATCGCCGAGGCGGTGTGTCGCGGTCCGCACGGGAAACATGTGCTGATCGTGGGCCACCCGTTCATCGATATTTGGCAGGCCGTCAAGCCCGATCGGCTCGGCAAGACCGTC
Source organism: Nocardioidaceae bacterium (assembly GCA_013693815.1). Lineage (GTDB taxonomy): Bacteria > Actinomycetota > Actinomycetes > Propionibacteriales > Nocardioidaceae > SSC3. The sequence goes on along the minus strand of CP059259.1, from coordinate 1,501,088 downwards.
TGGCCAACCATCNCCCGCAACCTGGAGTGGAAGAAGGGCGTCTGCCAAGCCTGGGGCTGGCCGCACCGTGACCAGGCCGACATCGCCCGGGCTTGGAAGCACATCTTGGGCAAGGTCGGCTCCTACGCCGATCTCGAACCCGAGCTCTTAGGCCGCGTCGAGCAGCTCATCGACTTCGTGACCGACTAGGAGATCTCGCCTCTAGGCCAGCAGATCGCGCACCACTGCATCGGCGAGGAGTCGGCCACCTGTGGTGAGCACCACCCGATCGGCTGGCGCCTGCACTAAATTTTGTTGTTCCAACGCTGGCAGGGCAGCTCGCCCGCCGGCATCGAGTACATCCCGTGGGAGTCCCTCCACCAGCCTCGTTTCCAGCAGCNNGCGTTCGAGCCGCTGGGTCGCCTCGTCCAAGGTCTCCCGGGCGAGGGCGGGTGACTGCCCGGCGGCGATTCTGTCGGCGTAGGCGTTGGGGTGTTTGACGTTCCACCAGCGCACTCCCNNCACGTGGGAGTGCGCGCCGGGGCCGGCGCCCCACCAGTTGTCGCCGCGCCAGTAACCCAGATTGTGCCGGCACCACTGATCCGGACCGGTCGCCCAGTTGGAGACCTCGTACCAGCCCATACCGGCCGCCGCGAGCAGTTCATCGGCCAGCAGGTACTTGTCGGCCAGGTCGTCATCGTCGGGTGCGGGCAGCAGTCCCTGACGCACCTGGCGGGCAAGCGCAGTGCCGTCCTCCACGATCAGCGCGTACGCCGACAGATGGTCGGGTGCGCAGGCCAGGGCGGCATCGAGCGAAGTGCGCCAGTCCTGGAGAGTCTCACCCGGGGTGCCGTAGATCAGGTCGAGGCTGAGCTGCTCGAAACCGGCGCAGCGCGCCCACTCGACCACCTGAGGAATCCGGTCGGGGTCATGAGTGCGGTCCAACACCCGCAGCACATGCGACACCGCGGATTGCATCCCGAACGAGATCCGGGTGAACCCGCCGTCACGCAGCCGTTGCAGATCACTGGCGTTGACCGAGTCGGGGTTGGCCTCGGTGGTGACCTCCACGCCGACTGCCAGCCCAAGGTGGGTGTCGATGCCGTCCAGGATGCGCACCAGATCCTCCGGAGGCAGCAACGTCGGAGTTCCNCCACCGAAGAAGACCGTGTCGACCTCTACCGGGCCACCGAGCACTCGGCGAGCCAAAGCGAGCTCGGTGAGGATCTGGTCGGCGTAGGACGCCGCGGCCGTGTCGGCCACCAGGCCCAACTCGGGAGCGGTATAGGTGTTGAAGTCGCAGTAGCCGCAGCGCGTCGCACAGAACGGCACATGTACGTACATCCCAAAAGCGCGGCTGCCCAACGACTCCAGCGCGACAGCCGGGAGCCGGCCATCGGCCGGTGCGGGATCACCGTCAGGGAGCTGGCTGGGCACCCCGCAATTGTGGCACTGCTCGGGCATCTCAGGGCGATACGGGCCGTTCCTGGCTGGGGATTCTTGGCAGACTCGGCATCTCTCGCGACACCCGAGATCGACACTCGTGTCCTCATGGGACCACGGCAGGTGACGGACCTCCATCTGGTCGACCTCGCAGCGACGCACGGCACGGAACTTGCGACCTTCGACGCTGGTTCGAGACGCGCTCATGCCGCAGGACCAACGCTGGGTCACCGTGTGGAGTGGCTGACGGTAGAGCGACCCCGACCCGGGCTGCCAGAATGCAGATGTGGGCACGCAGGCGGCAGATGGCGTTCAAGACATCCGCTTTGCCCGCTCGTCCGACGGCGTACGCATTGCCTATGCCGTGCATGGCTCCGGACCACCGCTACTGGTTGACTCCTGCTGGCTCAGTCATCTGCAGTTCGATTGGGAAAGCCCGGTGTGGCGGCACTTCTTGATCGACCTCGGCAAGGTGGCGACGATCGTTCGCTACGACGAGCGCGGGCACGGGCTCTCCGATCGCGACGTCGACGACCATGGCCTCGACGCCCGCACCTCCGACCTGGAAGCAGTCGCGGACGATGCCGGATTCGACCGGTTCGCGCTCATGGCTATGGCACAGGGTGGGCCCGTGGCGATCGAGTACGCCGCCCGGCATCCCGAACGGCTGACCCGGCTGCTCTTCTACGGCAGTTACTCCGGGATGCAGGCCGGAGCGACTCCTGAGGAACTCGAGATGCTGACGGCCTTCGAGGCGCTGATCAAGGCCGGCTGGGCACGCCCTACGTCGGAGTTCCGCAGGGTGTTCAGCAGCCTGATGATTCCCGGCGGCACTGAGGAACAGATGCGGTGGATCGACGATCTGCAGCAGCATGCGTGCGACGCCGAGACCGCAGTTGCCGCTCGTGCGGCGCGCCGCTATACGGACTCGACCTGGCGCCTGTCCGACCTCGACCTACCGACACTGGTGGTGCACAGCCGAGGCGACCAGATGAACCAGTTCCACCACGCGCGAGATCTCGCGGCCAGCATTCGCGGTGCCCGCCTGGTCGCGCTGGACAGCTACAACCACATCGTCCTCGCCGATGAGCCGGCCTGGCCGGTCCTCGTCGACGAGGTCACGCGCTTCNTCGCCCCGGACCGGCCGGCACCGAATCGCGACGCCGCTCAGGTTGCCGATCTGGTGTCCCCGCGCGAACTGGACATCCTCCGGCTGGCCGCTGCGGGCCACGACAACGACGCCATCGCCACCGAGTTGTCTCTCTCCGTGCGGACCGTCGAACGCCACCTGCAGAACGCGTACGCGAAACTGAGCCTCAGCGGCCGGACGGCTCGGACCGCCGCGGTCGCTCGCCTGTTGTCCGAATCGTGACGCCTGCGTTGACCGCCACTTGCCCTCAATCGCTCGTGCCGATTTGCGCGTCGGCGCCGATGCATCGGGGTGCTTCGTTCCTAGCGTGAAGTCATCAATCAAGACAGGAGAAACCGATGACCTCACTCACCACGCAACACATCACCGCAACACCCGAGGACCGTGCGCTGAAGCAGACACACGCGGCGATGTGGGCCAGCGGGAGCTACCCCACGGTCGTCAACGAGGTGGTCCACAGCCTCGGCGGAGGCCTCGTCGACACGCTGGACATCCACGCCGAACAGCGCGTGCTGGACGTTGCTGCGGGCACCGGGACGGCGGCCATTGCCGCGGCCCGGCGCGGAGCCGAGGTCACCGCGACCGACTTGACTCCCGAACTTATCGCCGTCGGCCGTGCGGCAGCCGAAACCGAGGGCACGAGGTTGACCTGGCAGACCGCGGACGCCGAAAACCTGCCGTTCGGCGATGCCGCCTTCGACGTCGTCATGTCCAGCATCGGCGTCATGTTCGCTCCGCACCACCAACTGGCCGCGGACGAACTGGTGCGCGTGTGCCGACCCGGCGGAACGATCGGAGTCCTCAGTTGGACGCCGCCCGGATTCATCGGTCAACTGTTCGCAGCGATGAAGCCGTATGCACCACCACCTCCCNCAGGAGCATCCNCCGCACCGCTGTGGGGAGATGTTGAGCATGTGCGCACCTTGTTTGGCGATCGGGTGGACGTGATGGTCGCACACCAGCAAGTGCTGAATGTGGACGCCTTCGCCTCGGGCACAGAGTTCCGCGAGTTCTTCAAAGCTCACTACGGTCCCACGATCGCGGCGTACCGCTACAACTCGGACAATCCTCAGAAGATCGCCGGTCTCGATGCCGACATGGCGGCGCTTGGTGACAGGTTCCTCGATGACGGAGTCATGCCCTGGGAGTTCCTGGTCATGACCGCCACGCGGCGTCAGGAGTAGGCGATGCACCCATTGATGTACTACGTGGCATTCCCCGACCCGCGCCTGATCGAACTGATGGCCGCCCGGCGTGCCAAGTTCCGTCAGCCGCGGAGAACAGCTGCGTTCGATCCCATGGCGCCTCCGGCGGCTCCTGCTGCAGGACTGACAGGAACCAAGTGAGTAGTAGGACTACTACTGGTAGAGCTCGTCGATCGCGGTCTTGTTGTTCTCCTCGACCACCTTGCGCTTGACCTTCATCGACGGGGTGAGCTCGCCGGATTCGATGGTCAGATCCTGATCGAGGATGACGAACTTCTTGATGGTCTCCCAGCGGTTGAGGTCGCTGTTCAACTCCTCGATGTCGGCCTCGACCTGAGTCTTGATCTCTGGAGCGTTGACCAACTCCGCATAGCTCTTGCCCTCCAGCCCGACCGCTGCCGCGTGGGCGGCGAGGAGATCGGGATCGAAGGTGATCAGCGCGCTGCAGTAGTTGCGCTCGGCACCGATAACGACGATGTTGCCGACGAAGGTGTTGATCGCCTTGAACCGGGACTCGATCTGGCTGGGGGCGATGTACTTGCCTCCTGAGGTCTTGAACAGGTCCTTCTTGCGGTCGGTGATCCGCAGGTTGCCCTCGGGCGTGAGCTCACCGATGTCGCCGGTGTACAACCAACCATCCACGATGGTCTCGGCCGTGGCCTCAGGGAGGTTGTGGTAGCCGTCCATCACGCCAGGGCCTTTGACCAGGACTTCACCGTCCTGAGCGATCCGGACCTCGGTACCGGGCACGGGGGTNCCGACCGTGCCGAACTGGTTGGTCGCGGGGCGGTTGACGAAGGTGCCGGCGGAGGTCTCGGTGAGGCCGTAGCCCTCGAGGATCTGGATACCGGCCACGTCGAACCATTCGGCGATCTCACGGTTGAGGGCGGCAGAACCCGAGATGAAGAACCGCACCCGGCCACCGAACCGCTCGCGTACCTTGTGGAAGACCAGCTTGTCGTACAGGCCGTTGAGCATCCCCAAGTGGGCAGGCACCTTCTTGCCGTCGCGCTTGAGCTTGGCGACCTTGGTCCCGACGGCAAAGGCAGTGTCGAAGATCTTCTTCTTCGGCCCGCCCTCTTGCTCCTGCATGCTCTGGATGCGGGCATAGGCCTTTTCGAAGATACGCGGGGCAGCGCCCATGAAGGTCGGTTTGACGACCGCGAGGTTGTCGATGATCTTGTCGATCCGGCCGTCGACAGCGGTGGCGAACCCGCAGGCGAACTGGGCCGAAAGCAGCACTTTGCCGAAGCTATGCGCCAGCGGCAGCCAGAGGAACTGCAGGTCGTCCTCGGACAGAATCCCCAGCGACTCGATCGCGGCGCCTTCATAGGTCCACGACGAGTGCCGCAGCCGTACGCCCTTGGGTCGTCCGGTGGTACCCGAGGTGTAGATGAGGGTCGCCAGGTCATCGGCTTGGGTTGCCGCAACCACCTTCTCCACCGCATCCGGGGTCGTGGCGAGCAGATCGTCACCGAGCTTTTCCAGATCAGCCAAGCTGATCACCCAGTCCCCGTCGGGAGTACCGTCGAAGGTGACGATCTTGCTCAGGTGCGGCAGCTCGGACCTGTGCTCGACGAGCTTGGCAATCTGAGTATCGTCCTCGGCGAACACCACCCGGCTCTCGGAGTCGGCCAGGATGTAGGCGACGTCATCAGACATCGTCGAGGGATAGACGGTCGTGGTGGCCGCACCCGCGGACAAGATCGCCAGGTCGGCCAGGATCCATTCGTATCTGGTCGATGCCGCGATCGCGACCCGCTGCTGTGGGGCCACACCCAAGGCGAGGAGGCCGGCGGCCAAACTCGTCACCTTTTGGGCGGTCTGGTTCCAGGTGAGCGACTGCCAGGTATCCCCNACTGGATAGCGGTAGGCCTCGCGGTCTCCGCTCTTGGCTACTCGATCGAAGAACTGACGCGCCATGGTGGCGGGTCGCTGGTCAATGACGGCGGTGTCGTGCTTGATGTCGGTCACGGGTCTCCTCCAGCCGATGTGCTCTCCGAGACAGATTCAACCATCACCTACCCGTCAGTAGGGAGGGTCAGCGCGAAACAGTCTTCGATTCGGCCCGATCTTTGCCCCAACCTCGATCGGTGGTCCAGTACTGGCGCGGCGCGCAGCGCGCCTCAAGGTCGCCAGGATCGCCGGTCCCAATACCAGGAGCGCGAGCGTATTGGTGATGGCCCGGCCGGTATCCCAGCCGCCGGTGGAGGTCAGCAAGGTGTAGATCAGGAATCGATGCAGATTCTCCAACACGGGTGCTCCGGCAACATAAGAGAGCGAACCCTCGTGACCGACGACCTCGATGCCGAGTAGGTAGGGCCAACCCTGCAAGTTCATCAAGATCCCGAAGGCGTACGCGCAGAAGATCCCATAGCCCACGAGCATCGCGATCTCAGCCTTTCCAGTTGGTCGCCGCGGTAAAAGGCCGGCGCCCATTCCGATCCAAGCCGAGCACAGCATCTGGTACGGCAGCCACGGCCCGACACCAGCGGTCAACAGGGCCGAGGCGAGCAGCGAGGTGCACCCCAACGCGAATCCGAACGCCGGCCCGAAGACCCGCCCGGCAAGGATCAGCAGGAANAACACCAATTCGATACCCGCGATCCCCGCCCCGAGGCTGCGCAGCGCACCGTTGATCGCGGTGAGCACCCCNAGCATCGCCAACGCTTTGGCATCGATGCCGCCCTCGGAGATGTCGATCAGCACGACCAGGACCACCACAGGTAGCAGGACCAGGAATACGAACGGCGGGCTGACGTTCTCGGTGCCCTCGGGCACCCGCAACAGCAGAGGCCAGATGAACAGCATCAATCCCAGGGCGGACGCGATCGCCAAGGTGATGGCCGACCGAGGACGAAGCGCGATCATCGCGGGCGTCCTCACGCTCGACCCCTACGACTGCGGTCATGGCCTTCTCCACCTGCGCGACGGTGAGCCAGCCGGGCCCGAGCACCTTGGACACCTGGGGNGCGAACGCGGGTGACTCGGCGATCACCTCAGCAGCCGCGCCTGCCGACACCACCTCTCCNCCAGCCAGTACCACGACCGAATCGGCGACCTGGGCCACGAACTCCACGTCGTGACTGGCGATGATGACGGCGCGTCCGCCCCCATCGATATCACCGGCCTCTCCGGCGGCAAGGCGCCGAACGATCGCGGCCAACTGCGCCTTGGCGGCGTAGTCCAGACCACGGGTGGGCTCATCGAGGAGGACGACCCGGGGCGCCGCAGTGAGCACGATCGCCAGAGCCAACGACAGTCGCTGCCCCTCCGAGAGGTCTCGCGGATGCGATCCGCCGGGTACGCCCGGAGCGAGGCTGTCGAGCAGACCTCGACAGATTCCCGGCGCGGCACCAGCCTGTTGGTCGGCGACCGCGCACTCTTGGTCCACCGTCTCCAGGTAGAGCAGATCACCGGCGGTCTGCGGAACCAGTCCAACCAAACTGCGAGCCTCTTGGGGGCTGACTTGGGATGGGTCGGTGCCGTCGACCAGCACATGCCCACTCGCGTCGACCNNGGCGCCTTGGATGGTCCATAGCAAGGAGGACTTCCCNGAGCCGTTGCGACCCATCACCGCTGCGACCTCACCTGAGCGGACGCCAATGCTGGCGTGCCGAACAGCGACGGTGTTGCCATGTTTGACGACGACACGATCACAGGTCAGGAGTTCTCGCCTCGTCGTTTGCGGGCCAGACGCCCGGGACGCTTGGGCTGCTGGTGCCGGTTCCGGCAGATCCAAGGTGCCGCGCAGCTTGCGGGCGCCACGTACCGACAACGGCAGGGGCCGCCAGCCCGCGAGCCGACCCAACTCGATCAGGGGTGGCGCGACAGGTGAGTCCGTCAGCAGGTCAGCGGGGACGCCTGATCGCACCCGGGCGGCCTCGACGAGCACCAACCGGTCGGCGAACGGGATCACCCTTTCCATCCGGTGCTCGGCCAGCACCACCGTCAAACCCACGTCATCGACCAGGCGAGCAAGGATCCCGAGCACCTCTTCGGCTGCGGTCGGGTCGAGGGCGGAAGTGGGCTCGTCGAGCACAAGCACCCGGGGGTGGGTGGTCAGCACCGATCCGATCGCGACCCGCTGTTGCTGGCCGCCCGAAAGATGCCGCAGAGGCCGGCGGCGCAAGTCTGCGATCCCTAGGAGATCAAGGGTTTCCTCGACCCGGCGGCGCATNAGTTCGGGGGCATATCCCAACTGCTCCATGCCATAGGCGAGTTCCTCCTCGACGGTGTCGGTGACGAAACCGGCAAGCGGGTCCTGCCCGACGTAGCCGNNACCAGGTCGGCCAGCTCACGCGGTGGCCGGCCGATGATCGAGACTCCGTCGATGAGCACCTCGCCACGCAGATGGCCGCCAGTGAACCGCGGCACCAGCCCGTTGATCGTTCCCAGCAAAGTGGATTTGCCCGACCCGGTACGGCCTGCGACCAAGGCGAGCTCGGATTCGTCCAGGGCGAGGGTGACGCCGTGCAGAGTCGCGGGGCCGTCCGGGAGACGTAGCAGAACGAGACATCGCGCCACTCGATCACAGCGCCACCTCGTGCTCGACCGGCAGCTCGCTGAAGTGCTTTTCCTGGGACATCGGGGTGGCAGGTGACACGACGGCCGCGATCAGTCCTACCAGAGCGGCAGCAGTGGCCAGCAGTGTGACTTGCGGCCAGGCGTCAACCGGTGGCAGCGCAACAAAGGGAGTCCTGGTCGCGGCCAGGTACATCAGGACCGCGGCGAGGACACCTGAGGCAGCGGTGATCGTCTCCGGCAATCGCCACGGGTCGGGCCGATAACGGGTGCGTTGCACGCGCCTACCCGCCACGACCATCCCGACTCCGGCCAGCACGACGCCGAACACGAGCATCGGAGTAGCCAGGTAGCGCGGAGCCATAGAGTCGAGTACCGCATAGCTACCGACGGCCAGACCGATCAAACCGGTGATGAGCAGGGCACCGGTGAGGGCCCGCTGTCGGGTGGTCGAGACACCGGAACGCCCGTAACCACGGGTGTCCATGCTCGCCGCCAGCACTATCGATCGCTCCAGCGCGTCTTCCATCACCGGGACGACGATGCGGCGCAGCGCATGGATCTTGCCCTTCGGCTCACCACGGAGTCGCCGGGCGCGGCGCACCCGTTGCAGGGACTCCACCAGTTGCGGGAACATCGACAGCGCGACGACGACTGCTGTGCCCACCTCGTACAGCGCTGCCGGCATGGCGGCGAGCAGCCGCTTGGGATTGGCCAGCGCATTGGCGGCACCGACACAAATTAGGATCGTCGCCAACCGCAGGCCGTCGTAGAAGCCGGCCAGGAGCGATTCCAGCGTCAGAGGTCCAAGCAGGGTGATGCCTGCAGCCCAGTCGGGTAAACCGATCTCGGGCAGATCCAACAGCACCGTCTCGCCGTAGGCTCCGCCGAAGATGATCCGGAAGACCACCCGCAGCGCGATGACGAATGCTCCCAGCATCAGGTAGTAGCGAAAACCGAGCGCCCACGGCGCATCGGTCCGGCGGGCCAGCACGGTGATGCACGCGACCAACAAGATCATCGCCAGCAACCACGGATTGGTGGTGCGCGAGGCCGCGGCGGCGAGCCCTAGCGCCCAGATCCACCAGGCGGCAGGATGCAGGTCGCGGGCGAGCATGTCAGTTGCCTCCGGTGCTTCCCGCCTGGTTCTGGGACATCCGGCGACGTATCAGAAGCACACCCGCCGCGACGAGGAGCGCGGCCACCAGGATCGGCGCCACCCAACCGGTCGGGTTTCTGCCATCGGCCTCCGACTGACCTGCAGCGGTGGGGGCTGCGTCGGTGAGGTCAGCAGGTTCCCCAGCTGACGGCTCAGCTGTGCTGGTCGGTTGCTCATCGGGACTGCCCGACGGCGACTCAGTGACAACCTCAGTGGCAGCTGCCGAGGCATCCGTGGTCGGAGCGCTGGTTTCGGTTGCTTGCGCGGAGGGTGAAGTCGAACTCGTGGCAGCGGGGGTCGTGGGTTTGTCGCTTGGCTTGACACTGGGCTTGGCTGTCGGAGACTTGCTCGGTTTGGCCGTGGGCGACTTGGTCGGCTCGGGTGCGCTTCCAGGAGTGACACCGGGTAGGTCACGTTCGCCGCCGTCCTGCCAGGCAAACCCGATCCAGCCCCCTTGGGCACTTCAAGGCTCGCCGCGCCTTGGCTGGCATAGATCCAGTTGCCATCGCCCTTGGACCAGAACAATCCCCAGTACGCATCATTCGGGGGTGTTCTGACACGGGTCACCCGCAGGCTTCCCGGCGACGCGGCACACGAAGTTGGGGAACCGTTGGGTTCCCTCGAGGTCGAAGCCCGCCGCCTCGACGACATCCCAGGCATTCTTGCCACCGACATCGCCGACGCACGCGGTCGGTTTGCCTCCGCCGAGCGCGCCGAAGTCCACCACCACCGTGTTTCCGGTACCGGGCGCACAGACGGCTGCCTGAGCGGGAGCCTGCACACCCGCCACCCCCGCCGCGGCGATCAACACCGCGGCGAGAGCAGCCGGCATCGGCTTTGTCAGCCTCACTTCTTGTTCTTCGCCTTCTTGGCCCCGGCCTTGGCCGGCGCCTTCTTGGCGATCTTGATCGTGTCGGCGCCTGCCCGGTTGACGCGCGAGCCGGTCACCTTCACTGCGGCCGTGGTCACGACCTTCTTGGCCTTCGGAACCTTCATCTGAGCAGTGAAGCCGCCCTTGGCATTCGCGACACCGCTCGCAACCTTCTTGCCCTTGAGGTAGAGGGTCCAGCGCTCGCCTGCCAGCAGGCCGGTGCCGGTGACCTTGACTTTCTTACCCGCCTTGAGCTTGCCGTTAGGGGCGTTCAGGGTGAGCTTCTTGGCAGGCGCCAAGGCGTTGATGCCCAGCACCGCTTGAGTGGTGGCGCGGCGCCACTCGTCCTGTGTTGCGTCGGTGACCCCGTTGCCGTATCCGGCTTTCAGCGCGGCCTTGGTGAAGGCGATCGCCCCTAATTCCTTGGCGAGCTTGGTGTTCTCCGCGGCATCGTCACGCACCTGGAGCCCGAGCAGCCACGCGGCTGCGTTTGCCGCGGTGCCGGGTTTGCCCAGTGCGAGCAGAGCTCCGGCGGCGATACCTGTCGAGTTGGCATTGCTCGCGGCGATCGACCCCNNGAACGACCCATCTGCCCGCTGGGCACCGACGAGGTACATGGCCGCCTTGTTGATTGCGGCATCCACACCGGCCAGCCCACCGTCGGTCTTCGCGCGCAGAAGTTGCAACGCGACAAGCGCGGTGGTGTCGACATCGCCTCCGGTGACGCACTGGGTGTCGGCTTCGATCTGCCGGAACGCGCCGTTGGCGCACTGCTGCAGCAGCAGGTAGCTCAAGGCGTCGGCGGCCTTGGCATGTCCGGCGACCTGAAGCGCGCTGACGGCGTACCCCTGGCCGATGGCGTTGGAGTAGTCGTAGCAGGCATCAGCAGGGTCGAGCACGTCCGAGGAGCGACCAGACGCGCTGATGGTCGAGGCGAGGTCGGCGATGAGGTCGACGCCGTCGACATCGGTCGGGTCCGCCTCGGCTACCTGGACTGCGGTGGCGAGCTTGGCGACCTGGGCGGCCGAGAGCACCTCTGAGGCCTCGGCAGGACAGGCGGTCAGCGGACCGTCGTCGTCCGGGTCGTACGGGTAGGCGGTGTATCGCGTGTAGAGGTCCTGATTGTCGATGACAGTTTCCAAAGCCTTGGCTGCCGCCTTCGGCCGAGCTCCGACACCGTCCAAGGCGAAGAACACGTCCAAGGTGAGTCCGTAGTCGTCGAACCCGCCCCAGTTCGGGTTGTGGACCACTCCGTCGGTCAACTGCTCGCTGAGCCATCGAGCCCCGGAAAGGGCGTACGGGTTCGGCTCGGCGGCTTGAGCTGGGACGAGTGCGCCTAACCCCAGGGCCAGACCGGTAACTGCGACTATGCCGGCGGCCGCCGCTCGGCGCGTGCGCTGCAACATTGCTTTCCTTCCCGCTGCTGGCAGGAAGGCGGTTGAGGCTCGAGAGTTGCGCCTGATCGCCCACCCTGCGTTCCGCGACAGCGTGGATCGGTCATCTCGCGGGTAGGTGTTCCGGCTCGTCCTTGACTCAGTGAATGCTGGGCCAAGGACCTACGGTTGCGGGTCAGCGCCGGACTTGGCCCCACACCACGAGGTGAGTTGGTCGTCCGCCGATTGACGGACACCGCAATCTAACACTCGTGGTGGTTACTTCTCCCGAGCGCTGGCATCACTCGTGTTTCTCGCTTCACTCGTCAACAGGATTCCCTCGGCTCGGGAACGCCCGAGCAAAGCTCAGCGCTCCTCTCGCGCTCGGTCGCCGTGTTCCTCGCCTCGCTCGTCAACAGGACTCCCTCGGCTCGGGAACACCCGAGCAAAGCTCAGCGCTCCTCTCGCGCTCGGTCGCCTGTGCTCAGCGCAGCGATAAAGGCCTCTTGAGGGACCTCGACCCGGCCCACCATCTTCATCCGCTTCTTGCCCTCCTTCTGCTTCTCCAGCAGTTTGCGCTTACGGGTGATGTCACCGCCGTAGCACTTGGCGAGCACGTCCTTGCGGATCGCGCGGATTGTCTCGCGGGCGATCACTCGGGAGCCGATTGCGGCCTGGATCGGCACCTCGAACTGCTGGCGAGGAATCAGTTCCTTGAGCTTGCCGGCCAACGCCACGCCGTAGCCGTAGGCAGCGTCCTTGTGCACGATCGCACTGAACGCATCGACGGTGTCGCCGTGAAGAAGAATGTCGACCTTGACCAGGTCGGCGGTCTGCTCGCCGGTGGGCTCGTAGTCGAGCGAGGCGTACCCNTTGGTGCGGCTCTTGAGAGCGTCGAAGAAGTCGAAGACGATCTCGGCCAGCGGCAATGTGTAACGCATCTCCACCCGGTCCTCGGACAGATAGTCCATGCCGAGCAAAGTGCCACGCTTGTTCTGGCACAGCTCCATGATCGTGCCGATGTAGTCCTTGGGCGTCAGGACCGTGGCGCGCACGATCGGCTCACGGACCTCGGCGATCTTGCCGGTGGGGAACTCGCTCGGGTTGGTCACGACCAGCTCGGTGCCGTCATCCATCGTGATGTCGTAGACCACGTTCGGGGTGGTCGAGATCAGCGACAGGTTGAACTCGCGCTCCAGCCGCTCACGCACGATCTCCATGTGCAAGAGACCCAGGAAGCCGCAGCGGAACCCGAAACCCAAGGCACCGGACGTCTCCGGCTCGTACGTCAGCGCCGCGTCGTTGAGCTGGAGCTTGTCCAGCGCCTCTCGCAGCGCAGGATAGTCGTCGCCGTCGATCGGGTAGAGACCCGCGAACACCATGGGATTGGGGTGCTTGTAACCGCCCAGTGGCTCGGTGGCAGGCCCTTGGTTGGTGGTGACGGTGTCGCCGACGCGGGACTGGCGTACTTCTTTCACCCCGGTGATCAGGTAACCGACCTCGCCGACGCCGATCTCTCCAGCTTTGACCGGCTCAGGGCTGATCACCCCGACCTCGAGCATCTCGTGGACAGCGCCGGTCGACATCATCTTGATCTTGTCGCGGTGGGAAAGTTTGCCGTCCACGACCCGTACGTAGGTGACCACACCGCGATAGGTGTCGTAGACCGAGTCGAAGATCAATGCGCGCGCCGGCGCATCCGCGATCCCCACCGGGGGTGGGGTCTGGGCGACGATCTCGTTGAGCAGTTCCTCAACTCCGGCACCAGTCTTGGCGCTGACCTTGAGAACCTCACTCGGATCACAGCCAATGATGTGGGCGAGCTCGGCAGCGTACTTCTCAGGCTCGGCGCTGGGGAGGTCGATCTTGTTCAGCACCGGAATGACGTGCAAATCGGCGCCGAGCGCGAGGTAGAGATTGGCCAGCGTCTGAGCCTCGATCCCCTGAGCTGCATCGACCAGCAGGACCGCCGCTTCACACGCCTCCAGCGAGCGTGATACCTCGTAGGTGAAGTCGACGTGGCCGGGGGTGTCGATCATGTTGAGGACGTACACCCCAGGTGCCGCCCCCGCGGCGTTGCCCTCCGGCACGGTCCAAGGCATCCGGACGGCCTGGGACTTGATGGTGATGCCGCGCTCGCGCTCGATATCCATCCGGTCCAGGTACTGAGCACGCATCGCGCGGGGGTCGACGACCTCGGTCTTTTGCAGCATCCGGTCGGCCAGCGTGGACTTGCCGTGATCGATGTGGGCGATGATGCAGAAATTGCGGATGATCGCCGGATCGGTGTGACCTGGTTGTGGCGCGGTGACTCGAGTGGTGGGTGCCATGGTGTGCCCATTCTCCCCGCCCGCGATTAGTCTGCGAAATCGCCTCCTCTGGATCCCGCGTCTCCCGGGCAATCACTCAGGCGACCGGCGATTTGGCCGCATCCGGACAGTGCCGTAAAGTTGTTCCTTGCGTGTGTCGTCCCGGACGGCCCGTCTTAGACCTGATCACCACCCGTACGAACGCAAATGAGGCTTGCCCCTATGGCGAACATCAAGTCGCAGATCAAGCGCAACCTGCAGAACGAGAAGGCGCACGAGCGCAACAAGTCGGTGAAGTCGTCCCTGAAGACGGCTATCCGCTCGTTCCGTGAGGCCGCTGACGCCGGTGACGCGGAGAAGGCCAAGGAACTCGCCGCCGTCGCGAACCGCAAGCTCGACAAGGCTGCCTCGGCTGGTGTGATCCACAAGAACCAGGCCGCGAACCGCAAATCGGCCATCTCCAAGCGGGTCGCCGCTCTCTGAGCAGCCCACCGCACTTCTAGCGCCAATCCATCAGCGCCAGTCCCTCGGGGCCGGCGCTGGTTTTCATTTCGGTGCCGGCTGGAGGTTGCGGTATGAGTCAGCGGCTGCGCAGGTCACAAATGGTCAACACCATCCGCTCCAGCGCGTAGGCCGGGTCTGACCCCGCGCCCTTCACATCGGCGTCGGCAGCGGCGACTGCCTGGACCGCACGAGCGATTCCACCGTCCTGCCAGCCCCGGGCCTGTTGCCGGACACCGCGCAGCTTCCAGTCCGGCATTCCGGCTGTGTCGCCCACCTTGGTACGAGCAAGAGTGCGCAGACTGGAGGCGAACGAGCCGGTGATCACCACGCTCGCCACCCCGATCTCCAGCGCCCAGCGCAGTTCCTCCAACGCCCGCTCCCTCTGACCGTTCAGGGCGTAGTCGGCAATCTTGTAGCTCTTCACGTCAGCACGACCGGCGAAGTACCGCCCGACCAACTCGGTGGAGATCCGCTGCTTGGGAAAGTCGCTGACCAGTTGACTTACGGCGGCGGCGATCCCGCGCAGGTCCACACCGATGGCCTCCACCAGATGATGGGCCGCCTCGGGGTCGATGGCGCCACCACAGGCCCGTGCCTCCTTGGTCGCGAACTCGGCGCACGACCGCTCGTTGGCTTTGGCGACCTTGACCTCCTCGACGCCTGCCTTACGAAGCTTGGTGAGAAGTCCACTGCCCTTCTGACCGCCTGAGTGCAGCAAGACCGCACCGACGTCCGGTGGTGGGGTCGTGACGAACTCCAGCAGCGCCTCGAAGGCTGCCTCGGGGTATTCTCCAACTCCTGGACGGCAAGGAACCGGGTGCTGGAGAAAAGCGAGGGCGCCGATGCCTCAGCGAGCTCGGCAGCGGAGAGCTGGTCACCTGTCAGCGTCGAGACCTCAGCCTCCGGATCCATCGCGAGCACGGCGGCCCGTAGCCGCACCAGTTCGCGTTCACGTAGGAACTCCTCGGGGCCGGTCACCAACAGCACACGGCCGAGCGGAGTGGGAGAGGTCGCTGTCATCGTCGACCACGATGCCATAGAGGCCAGTCAGAATCAGACTCAGCCCGATCAAGCTCAGCCTGCTCAGCCCAGGGTGACCACGCCCAACTTCTGGTCGCGCACCACGACTGCGATATCGCCGTCTTGATCGGTACGAGCCACCGTCATTCCCGCACGTCGCAGCAAGTCCTGGGTCTGCGGAGCCGGGTGCCCGTAGTCGTTGTCGCTTCCCACGCCGATCAGCGCCAACCGAGCTCCAAGGCCGACAATCCACTCCGCGTCCTGGTTGCGACTGCCGTGATGCGGCACCTTGAGAACATCGACTCCCAGACCCGGGTAGACGCGCGCCAAGTGTTGCTGCGCCTCGGGCTCGATGTCCCCGGTCAGCAACAGTCGCGTCCCCTGGGTCACCGCGAGCACTACCAGGCTGGCGTTATTGGGGCCTGAGCCCTCCCCGCTGCTCTCGACGGCAGTGACACCGGCGCTTGGCGTACCGCCGATCGGCGCGAGCACCTGGAGCTCCACTTCGCCGACCTGATGGGTTTCNCCTGCCATCGGAGCACGGACGCTGACTTCAGGCAGCAGGTCTGCGACCGCATCGGCGCGATCCGCCGGTTCGGCCAGGGGGCTGATCCACACCTGTTTCACTTCACGGCCACCAAGCGCGCCGGACAGTCCATCGACATGGTCGGCGTGGAAGTGAGTCAGGATGATCAACGCAAGGCGATCGACTCCCAACCGAGACAGACATCGATCGACGAGGTCTGGTGCCGGGCCGGTATCCACCAACACGGCTGTGTTCGGCCCGGTCCGAAGGACCAGGCTGTCGCCTTGGCCGACGGCGCACTGCACCGCAATCCAGCCCGGCGGTGGCCAACCCGGAGTAGGTACGCGCACCAGCAACGCGAGAAACATCAGCAAGCAGGCACCGATCGCGAACAGTGGGCGAGCTGCCAGCAACGGCACCGCGATTGCTGCCACACAACAGAGCAGCGTCAGCGCGAGGATCGGCAACACCCCTGCGGCNCAGGGAATCAGTGCTCCCGGAAGCTCGGCACCNCTATCGGCGATGACGACGAGACATTGGGCGACTAGTCCAGCCAACCAACCGATCAGGTCCCCGACCGGGGTTAGGCCCAGCCGCGTCATTCCGGCAGCCAGTCCAAGGATCGTCGCTGGTCCGACAAGCGGAGCGGCAGCCAGGTTCGCCACGACGGCGACCAAACTGACGCCGCCGCCGATAGCGGCGACCACCGGAGTGCATGCCAGCTGCGCAGCCAGCGGCACAGCGATCGCCTCAGCCACNCAATCGGGGCACCACCCGCTCAGCGCATCGCGGATCACCGGAGCCAGAAACACGATTCCGGCGGTCGCCAACACCGACAGCACAAAGCCGGGCGCACGAGTCAAGAACGGATCAACCAGAACCAACAACAAGACGGCAATCCCCAGCGTTCGCGCCGAGCGAACCCCGGGACCAGCCGCAAGGGAGAGCAGCCCGACCGAGCCCATCACCGCGGCCCGAAGCACACTGGGCTCGGGACGCGCCAACAGCACGAACCCGACCACCCCNAGCGCACCCAACCCGATCAGGGCTCGTCCGCGGATACCGCAACTGCGCGCGATCGCCAGGAGGAAACCCACGACGAGGGTGAGGTTGGTGCCAGACACCGCGGTGAGATGGGTCATCCCGACCATACGGAAGTCACTGATGACCTGTTCGGGCAGTCGTGAGTCATCGCCCACCACCAAGCCAGGCACCAACACTCCACCCGGGCTGGGCGCCCCCGCCGTTGCCGCGACGATCGAGGCACGCAACCGATCGGCCACGCGAAACAGCCTCGGAGGCCCCCGTTGGTGCTGTGGCTGGATCTGGACGGTCAGCACCGCGGCCAACTCCGGAGAGTCAGCCGGCTTCAACCGCCCTGAAACCTCCAGCCGAGAACCGAGTTGCACTGAGCGCCAAGACTCCGGCGCGATGACCAAGACGGGCGCTGCAGTCGACCGCTCCCCAGGCTCGTCACTGGGCTCGGCGCTGGGCCCGATCCCGGACACGGTGATCCTGGCCCGGACGACGACATAGCGCCCGAACTTTCCCTCGCGCACGCGGGGATCACCAGTAACCCGAAGAGCCACATGGACGAATCGTTGTTGGTTCGCCAACCGAGTGACAACAGAATCGTGGATATCCCTCAGATGCATCGAGCCGGCCAGACCCGCAGCGGCCATTGCCAGCGTCGCGGCCCATGGGATCAGCCTGCCGCGCCCCTGACCACACCGAGCCCACCCACTCCCAACGCGCCGGCACCGAGCAGGATCAGCCCCAGCGGCACGCCACTGGCGCCGGCCAAGGCGCCTGCATATCCCGCAAGCGCCGGTACCAGCAGACGGAAATCCCCAATCGCACCCATGAGTTGCAGGCTAGGAATCCACCGGGCATCGGGCGCGGCGCATTGCCATTGCTTGTGGAAGACCACGTTGTGGACGACGCCTTGGCTGGTCCACCAAGGGCCTTGGATGAGCGGGTTCTCACGCTGTCCTCATGATGGCTTTACGGTTCCCCAACATGCTGGGCGGAGCAGACTTACAAATGCACCGAAAGGATGACTGCCATGTGGAGACTTCCCCTTCTCGGCCTCACCGGCCTGATCGGCTTGACCTTGTTCGCGCTGCCCGCCACCGGCACGCTCACTGCTGAGAACGTCGCGGATCGATCGGGAACGGACCAGGCCTATCTCAAGCGTGATGACCTCGCCGATGACCTGGTGCTCGTGGCCGACGACGATGATGACGACACGAACTCGAAGAACACCAGGACCAAGAACACCAAGACCAGGCAGTCCAAAAACTCCAAACACTCCAAGTTCACCAAGCACAGCCGCAACTCCAAGGTCTCCAACGACAACACCCGCAGCAACGTCACTGCAGTTACGAGAGATCGTGACCGTAGCCGTGGCGACAAGACCCGCGACTGGACCCGCGACGGAGGGAAACTGAAGCGCGACTGGTCGGCCAACCACACCAATGACCGTTCGAAGAACGACACCCGGCCGGCAAGCGCCCGTGACCGAACAGGTTTCCTGGGGCCTGGCCGAAGGCGAGGCGATCACCCCCGAGTTGACGTTCCTACGCAAACTCGGGNGTGGTTCGGCTTACGAGGCGGTGCTCGCCTTCGACGAGGTGACCTACTCCCCTGTCGTGGTCAAGCTGGTCCGACCCGATCAGGTTGCCTCGCGCAGCACATTGCGTGGCCTGCGCCGGGAAGCGGAGCTACTGGAGCAGACCCGCCACCCGGCGGTGGTGCGGATGCTGCGGGCGGTCGATGAGGGTGATCGCCCGCATATCGTCCTGGAACAACTCGACGGCCCTCGGCTGTCCTCGCTGATCCGACGGCACGGCCCGCTGGAGGCGCACCAGTTTCTTCCCTTGGGTATCGAGGTTGCCGCCGCACTGCACTACCTGCACGGTCTCGGAGTCGTCCATTTGGATGTCAAACCCAGCAATATCATCATGGGAGCTCCTGCCAAACTCATCGACCTCTCGGTGGCTCGCAGGGTCGAGCAGGCCGAGAACCTCGGGTATGTCGTCGGCACCGACGGGTATCTCGCCCCCGAGCAAGCACGGGGCCGGCCCGAGCCCGCGAGTGACGTCTGGGCGATCGGTGCGGTCTTGTTCAAAGCGATCAGCGGAGAGCGTCCCTTCCAGGACCCGCCTGCGGACTACACCAGCAACGATGTCGAGGCTGCCGAGTTGCTCCCCCAGGTCATCGACGACCCACGCCCGCTACCCGAGCAAATACCGGCGGATCTGGCGAAAATCGTCCTCACTTGTCTTGCCCGCGAACCCAGCGCCCGCCCAACACCGGCCGAGGTCAGTGACACCCTCGGCCCGATGCTCGCCCGTGTCCCCCGCGGGAAGCTGCGGTTCAAGGTGAGGTGACCCTCGTTTCGTGAAGTCACAAAGTCACGAGCGGTCTCAGCCTGGCGAGCGTGACCTCNCCGATCCCGTCGACACTCAGGAGTTGATCGACGGAGGTGAAACCGCCATGGGAATCCCGCCACGACAAGATCGCAGCCGCCGTTACCGGACCGACTCCCGGCAGCGAGTCGAGCGCTCGCGAATCGGCGGTATTGAGGTTCACCAAGATTGCGCCATCCGGGCCNGGTTGGCAACATCTCGTCCCCGATCGGGGCGCCGCTGCCGACGGGGTCGCGTTGCGGTCCCCTACCAGCACCTGCTGACCATCCCGCAACGGTGCTGCCATGTTGATCGCAGCGCGATTCGCCTTGCGGGTCAGCCCACCTGCCGCCCGGATCGCGTCGATCACCCGTGATCCCGTCGGCAGCACTGCGATCCCGGGTTTGCGGACGTCACCGACGACGTCGACGGTGACGGTTCCCGCGGCACCTGTAGCCNNTCCCGTCCTGCCGTCGTTGCCGATGTTGTCGGCGTCATCGGTGACGAAGTAACCACACTGGGCTCCCCGACCGATACCTCGATCTGCCCATCGGCTTGCTCTGCCTCGGTCGATACCGGACCACTCGAGGTCGGCACCACCGACACCGGCCGCTGAGCCTGCAACNGCCCACCACGCCGAGACAGCAAGTCCCAGCGCGATCGTGATGACGAGCACCGCGAAAGTAGAGGGCGCGAGCGCGAGCCGGCCTTGTAACGGCGCCGGCACCCTGTCGAGAAACCAACCACGCAAGCGCCGCGATCGAACCAGCCGGTCGGCGGCATGCCGGCCCGGCGCAGGCTCCGTGCAGGCAAGCGGGGCTGTTGATCGCGAAGTTGTGCTGCCTGCAGCAACCGAGGCCGCAATGGCTGCGCGCAACCGGGCAAGCCCGTCATCAGGAAGGTTCGGAGGCGCCGGGTGGAGATCAGGCTCGGTCATACCGGTGAAGCTAGCCAGCAGGCCACTTGCCTCAGCAGTCCCTGGATCAACCGCTGTGGACAAGATTCACTGTGGACCGGACTCACTATGGATCGGGCGACAGCTCCCGGCGGCATCGGTCCGCTTCAGACCTCCCCGTCTCAAAGCGGTAGCCCATTCCACGCACGGTGCTGATCTGTTTGGCCCCGAGCTTCTTGCGCAGGTATCCGACGTACACATCAACGACGTTGGAACCCGGGTCGAAGTCGTACCCNCACACATGGGAGAGCAGCTGCTCGCGAGACATGACCAGTCCCGCATTCAGCATGAAGATCTCGGTCATCTTGAACTCCCGCGCCGAGAGCTCCACCTCCCGAGAGCCCTCCCCGTCGACCCGCATCACCGTCCGCGCGCGCAGATCCAGACGCACTCCGCCGATCTCCAATACGTCCTCGCGCGCCGGGAAAAGTTCGGGAGCCTGTCGGAGCCGTAGCCGGACCCGGGCCTGAAGCTCGGCGAACCGGAAGGGCTTGGGCATGTAGTCATCCGCGCCGCCTTCGAGCGCGGTCACGGTATCGCCTACGGAGTCACGCGCAGTCAACACAATCACCGGCATGGTGCTCCCAGTCGCCCGCAATCGTTTGAGTAACTCGAAACCGTCGATCCCGGGGAGCCCGATGTCGAGCACCATCAGGTCGAAGTCACCACTGGAGGCGAGGTCGAGACCGAAAATGCCGTCGGTGGCCACGGTGGTGGTGAATCCGTCCGAGCCCAAGCCCTTCGCTATGAAGGAGGCGATCCGTGGTTCGTCCTCGACGATCAGGATGCGGGCCATGGTTCTCTGGTCTTGGATCGCGTGGAGGTCCTCGACCTGGCTTCCGGGATTCGCTCCGGGAGTGGGCGCGCATCGNGTGGGTAGCTCGATCACGAACAGCGCACCGGTGGGCTCGTTGTCGTGGACCGAGACCGCGCCATGGTGCCCGGCAGCGATGGCCACCACGATCGAGAGTCCCAACCCGAAGCCATCGAGATCAGCAGTGTCCGTTCCGCGCTCGAAACGCTCGAAGATCTCGTCCTTGTAGGAGTCGGGCACACCCGGTCCGTCATCACGGACCCACAACCGCAACACGCCCGCATCGAGATCGGAGCCGAAAGCAATCAACCCACCACGCTCGGTGTGCTTGATCGCGTTGTCGGCCATTTGCAACAGCGCCTGGGTCACCCGTTGAGCATCCACCCACACCGGGCCCGTTGCCCGCTGGTCGATACGCCAGTCTCGNCTCCCCAGCGCGGACGCTTTGGTCACCACCGAATCCAACAACTCGCCGATCTCACATTCAGCCGGCGCGACGAAGTCCGGACGGCGGGCCTTCGCGAGCACGATGAGATCATCGACGAGCCGGGACATTCGGTCGACCTCGTCGAGTAGCAGGTCCCGGGTGCGCTCGACATCGTCGGAATCAGCGGGATCGACCAGCTCGATATGACCGCGCAGCACCGTCAGCGGCGTCCGCAACTCGTGCCCGGCATCATCGAGGAACGCCTGCTGAGCAGTGAACGCCGACTGCAACCGGTCCAGCATCGTATTGAAGGTTTGGGTCAGCTCGGTGATGTCGTCATTGCCGCTGACCGGAATGCGACGATCCAGATCGCCTGCCTCGATCTCGGCAGCGGTCTCACGCAATGTGCGCACCGGTCGCAGCAACCGTCCTGCCTGCCACGCCGCAACTGCGGTGACCAGGCCCAAAGCGAGCAGCGCCGCAACGGAGTAGGTGCGCATCAGTCGGTTGAGCGGTTCTCGCTCGTCGGAGATGAAGTGCGCGACGACGAATGCGCCGTCCCCGTGGCGTCGGAGACCGGCTGCACTTCGACATACACCGGCCCCCATTGGGTGTCCAAGNGTGGTGCTGCCGCCGCCGTCGAGACGATCAGCCACCGCCGACTCGAACTCCGGTGTCACGGTGAGAGAGCGCCGCTCACCGTCGGAAGCCGACTGTTTCTGCGACCGGCCATCCCAGAAGCCCACCATCAACTCCGAGGGCAACGCCACCTCGGTGGACAAGAAGTCTTCGATCAAGTCCTGCATGGTCGAGGACTTCGAGTTCGCCTGAAAAGCGGCGAACTCGGTCAGCACGCTGTCGGCCTGGTGAGGCACCCGGCGATCGATGTCGGCGCGCGCGAGCAGGTAGACCAGGAGTCCCGATCCAGCCAAGGCAAGTGCAGTGAGAAGTGAGACCGCAACGGTGATGCGGGAACGTACGGAGAACGAGGGCGCAGCCCTCCCCAGCGGGAAGACGACTCAGTCGTCGTCTTCGTGCTCGCCTCCGTCGTCGTCATCTCGACCATCGTCCCAGTCGTGACCGTTTCGGTCATCTCGATCGCCTCGGTCGTGGCCCCGCCCGTCTCCACGGCCATCTCCATGGTGGTGACCGCGTCCGCCACGGCGCCCCCGATCATCGTCGTCGTCATCATCGTCATCGTCGTCGCGTCCGTGACGATCATCGGCGTCTTGGAAGCAGGGCACGACCTCGCGATCATCGTCGTCGTCGTCATCATCGTCGCGGTCATAACGATCGTCGTCGTCATCCCACTTCTGTGTGCGCCGGTCCTCGCAACGCGGGGTAGTCCCCGTCGCCGGCCCCGATGGGGGGCCGGGGCCGACGACGTGGGGGTCGAAGTGGGTTTGTCCTTGGCCGGCCTGACCTTTGCAGTCTCCGTGGGGTCGGAGTCGAGTTGGGAGTCTCGAGCACGATCATCTGGCGCGGCGCAGGCGCCTCGGCGCTGGATACGAGTGTGCCCGCGACATATGCGGTCGAGGGCGCCACGAACGCTCCGGCAGCCAGCAACATCCACCACTTCACGCGTAGCAGCCTTCCGTTAGCAGATGGGATGAATATGAGACTTGAATGAGAGGGTTCTCATGCTGCAGCATGAGAACCCTCAGCGGACGGTCATTCGAGCAACCAGCCTACGTCCGCACCTGTCACCTGCTCCGCGGTGCGGTACCTGCCGCTGCCGCAGCCCCGTATCCCTTTTTTATGCTTCGCATGAGAACGCTCAACCGTTCGCGGGCGCGATAGCGACGCCGATCAGGCCTGGGCCGGTGTGGGCTCCGATGACTGCACCGACCTCGTACACCTCGACCTCCCGATCCTCCAGTCGATCGGCTAGTCGCTCCGCCAAAGTGGCAGCCAGTTTCTGCGCGCGGTCCTCGTTGGCCAGGTGCGCGACCGCAATCTGGATCGGTCCCTCGCCCTCGCATTCGACCGCGGCAAGCTCGGCCAGCCGAGCCAGAGCGCGTCCCGAGGTGCGAACTTTGTCGATGTTGCTGATCTTTCCCTCGACCAGCTTCAGTAACGGCTTGACGGCCAAGGCGCCGCCGATCAGCGCCTGGGCGGCGCCAACCCTGCCGCCGCGCCGCAGGTATTCCAGTGTGTCGACATAGATCAGCGTGGCGCTCGCTGCAGCCATGGATCGCGCCTGCTGCGCGACGCTGGCCACGTCGTCTCCGGCAGCCGCGGCTTGGGCCGCACGCAAGACCGCGAAGCCGACAGCCCGGCCCACCTGCTGGGCATCGATGACGGTGACCGGCACCGGTGACTCCCGAGCAGCCAACACTGCCGACTCATACGTCGCGCTCATCGCAGCCGACATGTGCAGCGAGATGACGTGCCGGGCACCGGCATCGGCAGCCCGCTGGTACTCCTGCAGCACCCGAGCCGGGCTCGGGCGCGAAGTCGAAACCGGCGCCCACTCNCTCAGCGCCGCGGCAACCGCGGCAGGAGATGCCTCCTCGTCGACGCCCTCCTCGTAGCAGGCGTTGGCCACCACCACCTGTAACGGGACCACGTAGAGGCCGTGCGTCTCGACCTCACCAGGCGAGAGTCCCGCCGTGGAGTCCGTGACGATCGCTATAGGTGCGTCAGCGCCGAAAGGCTCTGCCATGCGGGCAGACTACCCGGCAACCACGTTGACCAGAGTGGGCTCGCGCACGATCACCTTGCGCACGGTCTTGCCCTCCAAAGCACGGACGATCGCCTCGTCGGCCAACGCCGCGGCCTCCAGGTCAGCGGCGGAGATGTCGGGCGGAACTTGGAGTTTGGCGCGGAGCTTGCCCTGTACCTGGACGATCGCCGTCACCTCATCCTCGACCAAAAGCGACTCATCGACCGCCGGCCAGCCAGCTTTGGCGACGCTCGGCGGATGTCCCAGCCGAGCCCACATCTCCTCAGCGGTGTAGGGCGCTACCAGCGACAACAGCACCGCCACTGTCTCGGTCGCCTCTCGGACCGCCGTATCGCCCGCGCCGCAACCGGAGTCGATCGCCTTGCGGGTGGTGTTGACCAATTCCATGATCTTGGCAACCAACACGTTGAACCGGTGCGACTCGATAAGTTGGGCAGCTTCGTGGACAGTGCGGTGGGTTGCCTTGCGGAGCTTGAGGTCACCTTCGGCGACATCCGCGCCCGGGGCCGAGGTCACATCACCGGACAGTCGCCAGGCCCGCTGCAAGAACTTCAGTGACCCGCCTGGCGATACATCAGCCCAGTCGATGTCGTCCTCGGGTGGCCCGGCGAACACCATCGTGAGCCGGATCGCGTCCACACCATACTGGTCCAACATCTCGCCGAGATTGACGCCATTGCCCAGCGACTTGCTCATTGCCTTGCCGCCGTTGATGACCTGCCCCTGATTCAGCAAGGCCGTGAATGGCTCGACAAAGTCGATCAGGCCCATGTCGTGCAGAACCTTGGTGAAGAACCGGCTGTACAGCAGATGCAGGATCGCGTGCTCCACACCACCGACGTACTGTTCGGCGGGCATCCACCGGCGCACCGCCTCGACGTCGAAAGGCCCCTCGGAGTAGTTCGGTGAGCAATAGCGCAGGAAATACCACGACGAGTCCACGAAAGTGTCCATCGTGTCGGAGTCCCGCAGGGCGGCCCGCCCGCATTGGGGGCAGTCCACGTTGACCCAGTCTTCGGCCGCTGCCAGCGGGGAGGTGCCCTTGGGTTTGAGATCGGCGCCACGCAGGTCCGGCAGCTCGACCGGCAGGTGGTCCTCCGGCACGGGAACCTCACCACAGGTCTCGCAGTGCACGATCGGGATCGGCGCACCCCAGAACCGCTGCCGTGACAGCAGCCAGTCGCGCAACCGGAAGTTGACGGTGCCTCGCCCGGCGCTCTTGCGCTCCAGCCATTCGATGATGCGGTTCTTGGCCTGGTCGACGTCCAGGCCGTTGAGCGACACCTCGTCGTTGGCGGAATTGATCGCCGGCCCGTTGCCGGTGTACGCCTCCTCCCAGTCTGCCGGTGGCTGTACGGTCCGCACGATGTCGAGGCCGAATGCCTGGGCGAAGTCGTAGTCACGCTGGTCCTGAGCGGGCACGGCCATGATCGCTCCGGTGCCGTAATCGGCCAGCACGTAGTCGGCGGCATACACCGGCAGTTGCGCGCCGTTGACCGGATTGACCGCGTACGCACCCAAGAAGACACCTGTCTTGGGACGGTCGGTAGCCAGCCGATCGATGTCGGAGGCCTTGCGCACCTCGGTGAGGTAGGCCTCGAAGGCCGGCCGCTGCTCGTCGCTGACCAGGTGATCAGCCAGCTTGGCATCGGCAGCGACCACGAAGAAGGTCGCGCCGAACAAGGTGTCAGGACGGGTGGTGAAAACCGTCACCGACTCGGGACGATCTGGTTTCTGATCCGCGCCGGTGATCACGAAATCCACATGCGCACCCTCGGACCTGCCGATCCAGTTGCGCTGCATCGCCAGCACCCGGTCGGGCCAGCTGCCCTCCAGCGCCGCCATGTCGTCCAACAACCTCTGGGCGTACTCGGTGACCTTGAAGTACCACTGGGACAGTTCCCGCTTGGTGACCTCGGCGCCGCACCGCTCACACATCCCGCCGACAACCTGCTCGTTGGCCAGCACGGTCTGATCGTTGGGACACCAGTTGACCGGGCTGTACTTGCGATAGGCCAGGCCGCGCTCGCGGAACTTCAGGAACAGCCACTGAGTCCAGTGGTAGTACTCCGGGTCCGAGGTGTGCAAGCGACGCGACCAGTCGAAGGAGATCGCGTAACGACGGAACGACTCCGCCTGGGTCTCGATGTTGGCGTAGGTGTAGACCGCGGGGTTCTCGTTGTTGCGGATCGCCGCGTTCTCCGCCGGCAGACCGAACGAGTCCCACCCGATCGGGTTCATCACATCGTAGCCACGCTGCCACCAGTAGCGCGCGATCACGTCGTGCAGCGCCATCACCTCGGCGTGACCCATGTGCAAGTCACCGCTGGGGTAGGGAAACATCGTCAGCGCGTAACGGCGCTCACGGGTCCCGTCATCGGCTGCTCGGAAAAGGTCGAGCTCGTCCCATACCGACCGCCACTTATCCTGGGTGGCCACAATGTCGTAGGTCTCCCGCTCCACGGGCCAAAGCCTAACGGAGGCGTTACCAGTCGGTGGACCCGCCACTTTCGATGCTTACCCGCGAGCGCGCCGCCCGCAGCGGATGGTCACGCAGGAACCCGTCGAAGTGCAGCAGGCAACGCCGCAGCGCCTCGTGACTGGCCTCACCGAGGTGCTCGCGCAGCTCGTCATCCAGGTCGCGGGCGACCTTGAAGACGATCTCTTGAGCGCGCCGCCCCCGATCGGTCAACCGGACCACCTTGGTGCGTCCATCGGTCGGGTCGGGCTCGCGGTAGAGATAGCCCAGCGATTCGAGTTGGCCGAGTAAGTGGTTCATCGCCTGCTTGGAGAAGTCCACCCGGCCGGCAAGCTTGCCCGGCCGGACCCCTCGGGGCTCTCCATCGTGAAAACACTGAGGTGTCCTGGGAGCAAACCGGCAAGACCTTCGTCCTGCCAAGCCTGGACTACCCGCCGACGCACTGCCATTGCCGGGCGCCGCACCAAGGCGGCAACGGGTATCACATCAATGCTCATTTTTCATCCCCCGTATTAACTACTGCTCATAGTGTGCCAAATAAGTAACTCGGATAGGTACCGGTCTACGGCTGTGCGTGTCGTAGGCTCAACCGCCTCACTACGCTCGTGTCCTCAGGAGGGGATCGCATGACCACACTGAACTGGCCATGCTCAACACCCTCTCTCCGGGCCTCACTACGCTCGTGTCCTCAGGAGGGGATCGCATGACCTGGATGGTGACCGGCGGCGCCGGCTACATCGGAGCACACGTCGCGCGCGCGTTCGCGGCCGACGGGCTCGACGTGGTCGTCTTCGATGACCTGTCGAGCGGCCATCGCGGTTTCGCACCCGCCGGTGCCACATTCGTCCAGGGAACACTGCTCGACGAGGATCTGCTTGCCCAGACCTGCCAGGAGTACGCCGTGACCGGGGTCGTCCACCTGGCCGGATTCAAGTATGCGGGCGTCTCGGTGCAACGGCCGTTGCACACCTACGAGCAGAATGTCACCGCGATGATCTACCTGTTGCGGGCCATGGAGAAAAGCGGCGTCGACCAGATGGTGTTCTCCTCCAGCGCGGCCACTTTCGGCACGCCTGACACTGCATTGGTGACCGAGCAGAACCCGACCCTGCCCGAGTCACCCTATGGTGAGTCCAAGCTGATCGGCGAGTGGCTGCTGCGCGATCAGGCGGCGGTATCCGGACTTCGCCATACCGCGCTGCGTTACTTCAACGTCGTCGGCTCGGGAACTGACGAGATCTACGACTCCAGCCCGCATAATCTCTTCCCGCTGGTGTTCGAGGCCCTCCTGGAGGGCCGAACCNCTCGCATCTACGGCGATGACTACGACACCGAGGACGGGACCTGTGTGCGTGACTACGTCCATGTGCAAGACATCGCGCTAGCCCACGTCGAGGCCGCCAAGGCGCTCCAAGCCGGTCGGAAGCTCGAGCCGGTCTACAACCTGGGCAGCGGAACGGGCCTATCGGTGCGTCAGATCATGGAGGCGATGGCTCGGGTCACCGGCATCGATTTCGCACCCGAGGTCGGGCCCCGGCGCCCCGGCGATCCGGCCCGGATCGTGGCCACCGGAGAACTGGCAGCCCGCGATCTCGGCTGGCGGATGCGCCATGACGTCGATGCGATGGTGAGCAGCGGCTGGAGTGCCCGACAAGCGGCATCACAGCACTCCGGCAACTAGGCCGAGCCTGAGATCGACCGAAGAGTAGGGTGACGGCTATGAGTTCTCCCGCTGCCAGCGCACCGTTGAGCCCGCACCTGTCGCTGAACTACCCGATGTCGCTCGCTGTCTACGAAAAGTACGAGCAGGCGCAGAAGGTGATGGACCACCTCTCCGACAAGGCGTTCCCGGTGCAGAACTGTCAGATCGTGGGCACCGACCTCAAGCAGGTCGAGCGCATCACCGGACGGCTCACCTGGGGCAAGGTCGCCATGGCCGGCATCGTGTCGGGCATCTGGCTGGGTCTGTTCGTGGGACTCATCTTCGCGTTGTTCACCGACGAGAAGATGTGGTCGGTGATGTTGTCGACCGCCGCATTCGGCGCAGTCTTCGGACTGGTCTGGGCGCTGATCGGGTACGCCTTCAGCGGTGGTCGGCGCGACTTCACCTCGATCAGCGCGGTGATCGCCACGCGCTACGAGATCCTGGTCGAGCACAAACACATCGAGCAGGCCCGCCAGATCCTGGGGGCCATGCCCGACGCGCCCGCCGCCTTCACCGGGTGACCGGCCGGACCACCCCGGAGCCACCTCCCGCGACCGAGCCAGACACCGGAACCCAACAACCTGATTCGCACGACAGCCGGCAAACCGTCCCTCCGGCTGCTCACTCGGATGTGCCTGCACCTATCCATCAGGACACCCACCTGGAAAAGGCACTGGTGTTCATCGGAATCATCGTGCTGTCGTTCAACCTGCGCCCAGCAGCGGTCTCGATCGGCCCGGTGGTGGACGAGATCACCAATGACCTGCACATGTCCGGGGTCTCGGCCGGAATCCTCACCAGCCTCCCGGTGCTGGCGTTCGCCATATTCGGTGGCCTGACTCCACAGATCGCGGCGAAGTTAGGCACCCACCACACCACGCTCCTCGCCTTGGTCGCAGTCGTTCTCGGCCTGGGTTTGCGTCCCTTCATCGACAACCCGCAGTTGTTCCTCTTGCTGTCATTGCTCGCGCTGGCCGGAATGGCAACCTCGAACGTGCTGCTGCCCTCATTGGTCAAACAACATNTTCCCCACCGCATCGCGCTGATCACCTCGGTCTATACGACGATGCTCGCCATAGGTAGCGCGGTAGCGGCGTTGACCACCGTGCCGATCAGCGAAGCCACCGGCAGCTGGCGGGTGGGTCTGGGAATCTGGGCCGCAACCGCGCTGGTGGCGGCCATCNCCTGGCTTGCGCTGCTACGTCACGATCAGGCACTGCAGCAATCCACCCGGACGGTGACCTTGGCCGAAGTGGCGCGCACCCGACTGGGCTGGGCGATGGGCTTGGCATTCGGGTTACAGGCAGCCGCGGCCTACTCCGCTTTCGGCTGGCTCGCGCAGATATATCGCGACGCTGGGCTCAGCGCAGGCGAGGCATCGGTACTGCTCACGGTCCTGGCAGCAGTGGGCATCCCCACCAGTCTGGTGATCCCATGGCTGGCCGGACGATGGGCCGATCATCATTCCGCGCTGGCCCTGACACTGATCGCGTTTTCTTTGGTGGCCTATACGGGCCTCATCCTCGCACCGACGCGAATGCCCTACCTATGGTCGATCCTGCTGGGTGTGGGGCTGTCCACGTTCCCCTTGATCCTCACTCAGATAGCGCTGCGCACCCGTACCGCAGCTGGAACCGCCGCCCTGTCGGGCTTCACCCAATCGGTCGGGTACCTGATCGCCGCGCCCGGACCGTTCCTGGTCGGACTGCTCGGACACAGCCACGGGAACTGGACGGCCGCACTACTGCTGCTGATGCTCGTGGCAGTCGGCCTGGCAGCCGCCAACCTCATCGTGGCGCGCCCGCAATACCTGGAAGATCAACTACCCAGGGCCCACCGGCCGGCCTAGGCCCTACTAGGCCTCTTCGAACAGCAGCTGCCCGACGTACTCACCTGCGCCGATCCCAGGCGGTATCGCGAAAAGCGCAGACCCGGTGACCTTGAGGTACTCCATCAACGCATCGGTCTTGGCCATCGCATTNTGGATGGGAATGAAGCCGGTGTCCGGGTCCCGAACGAACGCGATGAAGAACAGACCCGCATTCAGACCACCGAGCGAATCGGAACCGTCGACGAAGTTGTAACCGCGGCGCAGCATCCGGGCACCATTGTGGAAGTCGGGATGGACGACACGTACGTGAGCGGTGTCGGGGATGACCGGTCCCGCCCGTCCCGGCATCGCGAAGTCGGGTTCGGTGAACTCATCTCCGCCGGACAACGGGGCACCCGAATCCTTGGTACGCCCGACGAACTCCTCCTGAGCCGCAAGGCTCTGCCGGTCCCAGACTTCGATGCGCATGTTGAACCGGCGGGCAACGAGGTAGGAGCCACCGACCAGCCAGTCCGAACCTGGGTCATCGGCCGCGCTCACCCAGACGTGATCGATGACATCGCTGCTCTGCTCAGCCTTGATGTTGGCCGTACCGTCCTTGAACCCGAAGAGGTTGCGGGGCGTGTCCTGAGAGGTCGAGGTCGAGGACGTACGCCCGAAGCCGAGCTGCGACCAGCGCACCGCCACGGTGCCAAAGCCGATCCGGGCAAGATTGCGAATCGCATGCACCGCGACCTGCGGATCATGGGCACATGCCTGCACACATAGGTCACCCCGNGAGATCTCCGGGTCCAACATGTCCGCCGGAAAGTGCGGGAGAGTCCGCAGCGCTTTTGGCTGTCGGTCGACCAACCCGAAGCGATCCTTGCCGTCGGCGTCACGAAACAACGTCGGCCCGAAGCCGAAGGTGAGAGTCAACCCACTGGCCGGTAGCCCGATCGCCTCCCCGGTGTCGTCCGGCGGCAGGTTGGCGGCACCTTGGGTAGGCCCGATCTCTCCTGCTCCTTCCCCGCGGGTGAGCCGCTCAGCGGCGGCAGTCCACGCCTTGAGCAGGCCTACCAACTCCTCACGTGAGCTGGTGGTGACGTCAAAGGCCGCGAAGTGCAGCCGGTCCTGGACGGGGGTGAGGATGCCGGCTTGGTGTTCGCCGTGGAAGGCGTACGAGCCGGCCAGGTCCGATGCGTCGTCCTGGCCGGCTGTGGCCCGCCCGACCGCGAAGGACGAGGCGGCCAGCCCTGCGACGGCCGCGGCCCCGCCGACCAGTCCCCGCCGACTCAGTCCGCGAGCGGGGCCAGGGTCGGTGGGGCCAACGGGTCGGCCAGGGCCGTCGGAGCTGGGTTCGATCAGGACAGCACCACCGCGGTCAGCTTCGACAACGGCTCGGACAGCGCGTTCACCGCGTTCGACAGTGCCTGCACCTCGTCCTTGCTGAGCTCGTCGTACAGGGTGAAACCGGTCGAGGTCTTGTGTGAGTCGAGCAGCGTCTGCAGCTCGGCGAACTTGCCGCTCAGCGTCTCGGCGAGTGCGGCATCCTTCGCCTCCACGATCGGCTGCACACCCTCGAACGCGACCCGGGCGCCGTCGACGTTGGCCTGGAAGTCCCACAGGTCGGTGTGTGACCAGAACTCCTCTTCACCGGTCACCTTGCCCGCAGCTACCTCTTCGAGCAGGCCGATCGAACCATTGGCAATCTGGTCCACGGTGAGGGTGAGCTCTTGGATCCGCTCGTTGAGGGTGTTGGTGTTGGCCATCAGATCGTCAGCGTAGAACTTGCGCTGCTCGGACGTCAGGGCCTTGTAGCCCTTGGCCGGTGGCCACAGGTCCTTCTCGATCCGGTGCCAGCCGGTCCATTCCTGACCGGGCTCCAGGTCGGCCTCGCGGGCATCCATCATCGGGTCGAGATCACCAAAGGATTCCGCGACGGTTTCGATCCGCTCCCAGTGCATCCGTGCCACCGGATAGAGCTCGCGGGCCTCGTCATCCTTACCGGCAACGTAGAGCGCGACGAATTCCTCGGTCTTGGTCACGAGCTGGTCGGCCTGGTCCTTGACGTAGGCCTTGTAGTTCACCAGTGCCTGATCGATCAGTTCTTGAGTGTCGGCGTTGACGGCCGGCTGGTCCGAGGAAGCGGTCACGGCGAAACCGGCACGAATACCGTCGCCCTTCATACCTGGCTTGCAGGCCGTGTAGAACGACCCNTCAGGTGCGTTGACGACAAGCTGACGGGAGAGCTGGGGGCCGATGTTCTCGACTTCTCCGAGGATCCGCAGGCCGTCGGAGCCGAGCAGATAGAACTCGGTGACCTTGGACCCCTCGTTGGTCACGTTGAAGGTGAGCGTGCCTGCCGGCGCCTCGACCGCGGACAACTCGCACTTGTCGTCGGTGGAGGTGACGGTGATCGCGCGAGGATCGTCGGCGTCGGTGGAGGCATTGTTGTCGGCACAAGCCGCAATCAACGGCGTGGTGACGAGCAAGGCGGCAACGAGCGGCTTTCGCATATTCGACTTCCTGGGACGGGGTCAGGTGTTGACCGGTTGAGTGGCGTCAGGTTCGGGTGTGTGCTGTCGGCGCACGGCTCGGATGAACAGCACCATCACAGGTACGACGTAGAGCACCCAGACGACCGCTTCCAGCACGGTGGTCTGTGGGGAGAAGTTGAAGATTCCCTTGAGCAGCGTCGCGTACCAGGTCGATGGGTCGATGGTGTCGGAGACGTCCCAGGCGAGATTGTGCAAGCCGGGCAGGATGCCGGCCTCTTGCAGGTCGTGCACGCCGTAGGACAGCACGCCGCCGGCAACCAGAATCAAGAAGGCGCCGGTCCAGGTGAAGAACTTGCTCAAGTTGATCGAGATGGCACCGCGGTAGAGCAGATAGCCCAAACAGATCGCGGTGGCGATGCCCAACGCGGCACCCAGGAGCGGTTCCCAGGTGGAGTTGGTGTCGCGGGAGACCGCCTCGGTCGCCGACCACAAGAACAATGCGGTTTCCAGACCCTCGCGACCGACTGCGAGGATCGCTACCAACACGATTCCCCACCAACTGCCTTCGGCGGCCGCGTCGAGTTGGCCGCGCAGCTCACCGCTGAGCGAGCGGGCGGTGCGGGCCATCCAGAAGATCATCCAGGTGACCAGCCCGACCGCCACGATCGACAACAAACCACCGATCGCCTCTTGCGCTTCGAAGGTCAACCCACGAGGGCCGAAGTAGAGGGCGAACCCGAAACCGAGGGAGACCGCGACCGCGAGACCGACACCGAGCCAGACCCGAGGAAGCAACTCGCGACGATCGGTCTTGACCAGATAAGCCACCAGGATGCCGACGACCAATGCGGCCTCGAGCCCCTCACGCAGACCGATCAAATAGTTGGCGAGCACGATACGTAATCGTACTCCTATTGGTTAGGCAAACCTAACTATAGATACGCGGATAGTGCCGCGATCACTCGGGAACGTCATGGCGAAGTGGGGGATGATGACGCAGTGAGGTTGACCCTGGCTTCGATCCATCGCTATCCAGTCAAGTCGTGCCGCGGTGAGGTCCTCGACACCGCGACGGTCGAGCCCTGGNGGTTGGCTGGAGATCGCCGCTGGATGGTGGTCGACCAGGACGGGCTGCAGGTGACCGCGCGCACCGATCACAGCCTTCTCACGGTAGGCCCGACCATCACTCCTGGCGGGCTGAGACTGGAAGCCNCCGGTGCGGACGCACTCGAGGTCGCCATACCGGATCCTGCCTCCCAGACACCGGTACAGGCCTGGAGTTCCCACCTCACTGCCGCAGTCGCCTCTGCCGCGGCCGCCGACTGGTTGACCGAGCTCCTGCATCGGCCGGTCCGGCTGGTCCATCTCGACGATCCGACTCGGCGACCGACCAGCCCGGAGTTCTCCGAACCCACCGATCGCGTGAGCTTCGCCGACGGCTACCCTCTGCTGGCCACCACCACTGCTTCGCTGGCTGCCCTGAACCAGGCGATTACCACTCAGCCGGTCAGTCCCTCGGCCAAGCACCCGGACCCTGGTCGCGGCCAGGCAGCCGTACCCATGCATCGTTTCCGGCCCAGCATCGTCATCGATGGCGGGACCGCCTGGGCCGAGGACGACTGGCGACTTATCCGGATCGGCGAAGCCACCTTCCGAGCTGTCAAGGGCTGCGCTCGCTGCGTGATGACCACACTAGAACCCGATCACGGAACCGGCGATATCGCGCGCGGACACGAGCCCACGCGCACCCTGGCTCGGTTGCGTAAGTTCGGCTCCGGCATCTGGTTCGGAGTCAACCTGATTCCCGACTCCNCCGGAGCCACGATCCGCGCCGGAGATCCAGTCGAGATCCTTCGCGCCGTCGAACCGGGCGGCGGCCCGCTAGGCGCCTAGTCCGCTGGGTGCTAGTCAGTTACCCGGAACTTGCCGTGGGCACCACGTTCGGCGTCGACCATCAGATGGGAGACGAACGGGTACGTCCCCGCTTCAGGGAAGCTGAGCTCTACGAAGCCGCCTTGCGCTGCTTGGAGTCCCAATGCCTGCGCGCCGCCCTGAGTTGCCCGGGCTCGCGGCTGGGTGGGGTCGAGCAGATAGGCTCCCTCAGCGAAGGTGGTGTCGAACTGGGCCCCGATCACATGGAACGACGACGGCCGGTTCGGCCCGACGTCGAGCACCCAGACCCGGATCCGCTCACCCACTTTGGCCGCCAACGGCTGGTGGTCGTACTGGTTGACATACCCGTTGAACACCACTGCGTCGGGCCGCTCCGCATACAGCTTGTCGAAGTCGACCTCGCCGCCCTGCTCACCGAGATACAGCTCGGACTGCACCATCACGTAACTGCGGTCGACCTCTGGCAGATCGGGTGGCTCGATGATCACTGCGCCGAAGAGCCCGTTGGCGATATGGGCAGCCATTGGCATCGTCGAGCAGTGGTACATCCAGATCCCGGCACGTNNGGCCTTGAACCGGTAGACCAGGGATTCCCCGGGCGCGATCGTTCGCATCGGGCCGTCAGGTGCTAGCGCTCCGGCATGGAAGTCGATCGAGTGGCCGATCGTGCCGTCGTTGACCAGCGTGATCTCGAAGGTGTCCCCGACCCGTCCGTGCAAGGTGGGGCCAGGCGCAGTGCCGTTGTAGGTCCAAAGCTTCTGGGTGACTCCGGGCGCCACCTCGCGCTCCACTTCACCGACGGTGAACGTGTGCCGATGGATCCGGGAATCTCCCTGAGAAGGCAGCGGCGGCAACAGCGGGTGGTACGCCTGGAAACCATCGGGCGGCGCGGCCATGAAATCGAGCCCGTCCGCAGCCGAGGGCGCCTCACCATTGTCGGAGGAAGTGTGCCCAGAATCCGACCCGGACGACCCTGCGGACGGACCGTGCGCGTGGTCCCCATGATCGTGGCCCGTGTCGGTGTCACTATCGCCACCACCCTCGGTCAAGCCTCCGGTTCCACCTTCGACGACGATGGCCAGCACCATGCCCATCTGCCGGTGGCCGAAGACCGAGCACCAGCCGTCGATACCTCGCCCGACGACACCAACATCGAGTCGGGCGCTCTGCCCAGGAGACAACCGCCCGGTGCGATCACCGCTGTCCAGCACGAGGTCGTGCACCTCACCCTCGTCGGAGTTGGTGAACTCGATGACGAGTCGATTGCCGGCTGGAACTGTGATGCTCGCGGGGTGGTAGCGCATGTCGCGCGCCGTGACTTCGACGGTCGTGACCTCCCCGGTGGCAGCGATGCCCGCCGCTGCCGAGGTAGCACCGGCACCGACCGCTGCAGGATCGTAGGCAACACCGAGCGCGACCACGAGAGCCACCGCCACCAGCCCTGTCGTCGCCAGACCCGCGGCTTGGCCCCGAGGACGAGCAGGCTGTCCATGCGGTGCGGGATCGGGACGGACCTGACTGGTGCCATCGGGACCGATAGGGGCCTCGCCGATGGTGCGGGCGATCTCACGTTTGGTTCGCCGCGAAGCCCGAATGGCCAAGATCATCAACGGCAGCCACGACACCATCGCGCCGAGGACCAGCATCGAGGCCAACACCCGCACCACACTGGGGACCGGGAGCACACAGACCAGCAGTCCCGCATTGACGGCCGCCACCCGAAATGGTCCGCCGCTATCGAAAGCCGCATTGGCAGCGCGGGTGGGCCGAGCGCCGCCACCAAGCGCTACCGGCATGAGGTAGGAAAGCGCGCCTAGCAGCACTTGGGCGGCAAAACCGGCCGCCAGGTAAGGGGTGAGCCAGCCGAACCTCTCGCTCACCTCCGCCCAGCTCTGCGCCGCCCCGATCCCGACCGCCAACACGGCAAGACAGCCCAGGAGCCAACCGATTCCGGCCAGCACCGACCAAGCCGGGAAGGTGACCGGCGGCTTGCGCCGGGCCGCGTCGACGAAAGCCGGCGCGGTCAGGGCCAAACCACCGATGTAGGCGACCAGGCCGACCGCCACTCCGGATCGCGACCCGAGGATCGCAGCTGTCGCAGTGCCGACGACGGCAAGCGCGAGTACCGGCAAGGCGCGAGCCGAGGCGCGCTCGGCTCCCTCGGCGATCCTGGTCCTGAGCATCGTCGGCCACAGCGTCACCAGGGTTCCGGTGACGGTCAGTCCGACCCAGCCGAGCAGGTTGATCGCCGCGTGCGCGACCATCAACCGGGTGTGCCAGGGATCGGCCAGACCACGAGCCAGNGATGACCCCAGGGTTGCGCCGACAGGAAGCAGGCAGGCGGCTGCCACGTAGAAGCGAGTGATCGCCCGGAACCGGGACGGCAGGGTCGCCCGAATCAACCGCGCGATCGTCCAGCCGTGCCACAGCACCGCGATCGATGCCGCGACCGCACCTGTGATGACCAACAGCCAGATCTCGGTCGGCACCCCGATCACGACGGCGAGAACGCCGCCGTTGAGCAACAGCAGCCGCATGGACTGATCTCGGCGATCGTGCTCGCCTTCGAGCGCATGCAGCAAGGTGACGGTGAAGAAGCGACTCCAGACCACGATCGAGTGGGTGATCGCGCCCAGCAACAGCAGGTGAATCATCAGCCACCGCGGTGCCGGCAGGATCGGATGCGCGAAGGACACCACGATCGTGGCCAACATCCATCCGACCACGGGGAGGTCGCGCAACGGCCAGAAACCTGAGCGCGTCGGCTTGGCCGAT
Organism: Nocardioidaceae bacterium; assembly: GCA_013693815.1. Taxonomy (GTDB): domain Bacteria; phylum Actinomycetota; class Actinomycetes; order Propionibacteriales; family Nocardioidaceae; genus SSC3. Next base: position 1,463,570 of record CP059259.1, on the reverse strand, counting down.
ACGTCGGTCACCGGAAGCATCGTGGGACTCATCACTCAGCCACCTGCCCAGTCCCCGGGTCGTATCGGCCGCAGTCTCCCGGGCCGGGACGGGGCGAGTTGCCGCCCAGGCCGCGACGGCGATGAAGCTGAGCGCTGCCAGGATGTTCAGCACTCCCCGGTGACCCAGGCGTCCTGGCTTCCCAACCCGTCCCCGGCCCACAGCCGCAGCACCAGAGAGCCGTGCAGCAGCACAACCGGCCCGATCAGGGCGGGGTGATAGGGCAGAGGGCGGCGCAACACCGCGGGCAGGATCACCGGCGCATGCGCCATGATCATCGAGAACGTGAACCCGAGGAACACCGCATGCACAACCGCGTCGTACCTGACTCCGTCGGCGACCGGCCCGCCGAGCAGCCAGATGCCTCCCGCAATCGCGAGCCAGGCGTACCCGGCGAGCATGCAGCCCGCGGCGTAGCGCGGGAAGCCGCTCTGGCGAATCGTGGCTCGGGCAATATCGTGCTGGGCCAGCCAGCCGGTCATCCCCAGCACGACCAACCCGAGCAGAACGGTCCCAATCTCAGGCCACAACAACGTCGCCACCAGCGCCGCGAGCAGACAGTGCGACAACGCAACCATGATCGTGCCGGCGCGTGGACCCATCGCCAGCCGGGCCAACTCGAGCCGCTCGCCCGCGATAGTGAGGATGACGAAGGACGCCAGCCAACCGAGCAGTTCCGGCACCGCGACACCGCCGAGCCACAGCATCGCCGCCCCCAACCCCGCCGCAGCGCCGATGATCTGGACGAGTACCGCCTCGTCACGCTGGCGCCGCCACAACGGTAAGTACACGCCGATGAGCGCAACCGCGCCCGCCACCAGTAGTGCCTGACCGATCTCGATCGGCGCCGGCGAGATCAGGAAGAGCCCGCCCAATCCCAGCAGCCCGGGGGCCAGGTAGCCGAGTCGGTGCCCGAGGGCGACCGCGCGCTCCAACGCGATCAGGGTGCCGACGAAGCCCAGCACCATCAGCACACCGTGCACGTCAGGAAGTCGGTCGAGGCGGATCGGGGCCGGCACGTCGAGCAACATCGCGGCTGCATCCAGGCCCGCGAGCAGCGCAACACCAGCAGGCAGCAGGAGGACCAGGCGCAACAGCGCCGGCCGTCCCGAAGACGACCGCGTGAGCGGCGAAGTGGCAGAACTCATCGGCTCAGCCGGCTGAATCGGCGGTCAGGTGCAGCAGACACGCACCCGGTTCGGCAAAGGGGATGAGCTCGACGTTGTCGGGATCTCCGCCGTAAGCTGCGAGCGCTCCCTGGGTGAGCCCTCGATGCACGGCGCAGACGATCTCGGGGTACCGATAGGCTGCCTCGAGCAGGGGGCAACGAGTGAGCCGCACTGTGCTGACACGAGAGTCCGTGCGCGGTGCGAATCCGAGTTCCTCCAACAGCGCCACCACTTCTCGGCGGGCTACCACCTCACTTCGCGACGGCGCCGCCCCACGAGCGCGAGCAAGGTCGCGTCCCCATTCCAGCCCGGCATCGGCGGCATCGTCGGAAGGCGCGCTACTGGTGCGGTGGATCGTTGCGGCAAGGGCAGCAGCCAGACCGGCGTACTCCGGCATCGGCTCGAGGTCGTTGTCCGTCGCCTGATAGAGCGCGGCCGGGCGGCCACGTCCACGGGGTTTGGCCGAGTGCCGCTCGACAAGTCCCATCCGGCTCAAGCCATCCAGGTGCTCACGAAGAGTGTTTGCATGCAGGCCGGACAATGACACCAATGCGGCAAGGGTCACCGGCTCGGCCTGCGCGCGTACCATCTCGAGCACCGTCGAGCGTGATCGCGAAAGTCGAGCGGGCGAATAGCTCCGACCCGACAGCGGTCCGTGACCGGGTTCGACAACCGGGTCGAGCGCAGTTTCAGTGCCACTCTTTTCCACGGAAATTAGTGTAACAAAATGCTGGGCACCGACCCACTGGTCTCTCGAAACTCACCGTAGGGCAGGCTGAACGCTGGCCAATCCTGTTACCTGCACGAAACATGAGGTGCTGAACGTGGCGATCCTGCACGAGAGCCTGGGCGAGATCTACGACGAGGTGCTACGTCGCAATCCCGGTGAGACCGAGTTCCATCAAGCGGTTCATGAGGTACTGGACAGCCTGGGTCCGGTGGTCGCCAAGCACCCGCAGTACACCGACTCGGCAGTTATCCGGCGGTTGTGCGAACCCGAGCGGCAGATCATCTTTCGGGTCCCCTGGGTCGACGACCACGGCGTGGTGCAACTCAATCGCGGCTTCCGAGTGGAGTTCAACTCCGCGCTTGGTCCGTTCAAGGGCGGTCTGCGGTTTCACCCCAGCGTCTACCTCGGCATCGTGAAGTTCCTCGGCTTCGAGCAGATCTTCAAGAATTCCNTGACAGGCTTGCCGATCGGCGGCGGCAAGGGCGGCTCGGACTTCGAGCCCAAAGGCCGTTCCGAAGGTGAGGTGATGCGGTTCTGCCAGGCCTTCATGACCGAGCTCTACCGCCACATCGGCGAGTACACCGACGTGCCCGCCGGCGACACCGGCGTTGGCGGTCGGGAGATCGGCTACCTGTTCGGCCAGTACAAGCGGATCACCAACCGGTACGAGTCCGGCGTCCTCACCGGCAAGGGCACCACCTGGGGCGGTTCGCAGGTACGCACCGAGGCGACCGGCTACGGGGTGGTGTTCTTCACCGACGAGATCCTCAAAGCGCGCGCCGACTCCTTCGACAGCAAGCGCGTCGTGGTCTCGGGCTCGGGGAACGTGGCGATCTACGCCATCGAGAAAGTCGAACAACTCGGCGGCACCGTGGTCGCCTGCTCGGACTCCGGTGGCTACATCGTCGACGAGAAGGGCATCGACCTCGACCTGCTCAAGGAGATCAAGGAAGTGCGCCGCGGCCGCATCTCGGAGTACGTCGACGCCCGCGCTGGCGCTGCCGGCTACGTCGAGGGCAAATCCGTATGGGACGTGCCCTGCGATATCGCGATCCCTTGTGCGACGCAGAACGAGCTCAACGGCACCGATGCCGCCACCCTGGCCCGTAACGGCTGCTCGATCGTGGCCGAGGGCGCCAACATGCCGAGTACGCCTGAGGCCATCAAGCTGTTCAGCAGCGCCGGAATCACCTTCGCTCCCGGTAAGGCAGCCAATGCCGGCGGCGTTGCCACCAGCGCCTTGGAGATGCAGCAGAACGCCTCGCGTGACTCGTGGTCGTTCGACTACACCGAGGAGCGCCTCGGTCACATCATGCGCGGCATCCACGATCGCTGCTTGGAGACGGCCGACGAGTACGGCGCCCCGGGCAACTACGTCGCCGGCGCCAACATCGCCGGTTTTATCCAGGTCGCCGATGCCATGCTCGCTCTTGGCGTGATCTGAGGTTTCGCTCCAAGCCAGTCTTGCTGGAGCCAGTCTTGCTAAGCTGCCTGCAGAGCCCGGCGATAGGGCTCGCGGACGAGGGAGCAGTACCCGTACCACGACAAGACTGACTCATTAGGAGTCGTCATGGCATGGGTCGTGCTGATCGCCTCGGGAATGCTGGAAGCCGTCTGGGCAGCTGCATTGTCAGCGTCCGAGGGCCTGGCGAAGATCAAGCCCACTGTGCTGTTCTTGGTCTCTTTGACGTTGAGCATGGCCGGCTTGGCTTGGGCTATGAGAGATCTGCCTACCGGAACTGCTTATGCGGTGTGGGTCGGCATCGGCACAGCGTTGACCGTGCTCTGGGGTTTCGCGACCAGGCAAGAGCAACCAACAGTCGCGCGCATTCTGCTGCTGTGCCTGTTGATCGGCTCGGTTATCGGGTTGAAGGCGGTGGGTTGAGGATGCCCTGGCTCATCTTGCTCACCAGTGCGGTGTTCGAGGCCGTCTGGGCAACAGCGCTGGGCAACTCCGAGGGACTCACCGAGCCGGTTTCCACAGTCGTGTTCTTTCTCGCGCTGGCCTGCAGCATGGGTGGTCTGGCTTGGGCGGTCAAGCACATCCCGATCGGCACCGCATACGCGGTCTGGGTGGGCGTGGGCGCGGGCCTGACCGTTGGCTACGCCATGATCTTCGACACCGAGAGCGCATCTGTCGGGAAGCTGATCTTCCTGGTCGGGATCATCGCGGCTGTCGTCGGACTCAAATTCACCCCACACTCGACGGGCAGAACTGATACCTGAGCTCAGCCAACCCAAGCCAGGCCGGCCACTGTGCCGTTGTCTCCCGAGACTCACCCGCCCCTGGCCAACGCCAGAAGTTCGCGGCGGCTTCGCACTCCGGTCTTTGCGAACGTCGCCTTCAAGTGATCTTGGATCGTGTGCTCAGAGAGGTGAAGCCGAGCGGCCAGGGCCCGAGTATCGTCGCCCTCCGCGAGGTGAACGACGACATCGGTTTCGCGATCACTCAGTCCATGCGCCCGACAGAACAGCAGCCACCGCTCTCGCTGCTCAACAGGCCCGATCGTCACCGCGATGTCCTCATCCAGCCAAGCAGCCTGCACAGAGATCCACTCGCCAGGTGCCACAACCGTCCGCGACAGCGGCAGATGGGCGTCAATACCTGCTTGCACAGCGAGCAGTTGGGCGGCGACGTTGTACGCCGCTGCTGGGATCGGGCGCCGGCTCTCCTCCGTCGGCAGCAGCGCCCGAAGCGCGACTTCAGCTCCCAGAGTCTGCCGGCGTACAGCTAGGTCACGGTCAAGCAGGAGCACTACCGGATCCGACCCTCGCTCCCGCACGCAATCAGACGGGACGAACATGGCGGCACGTGACATGCGAAGCGCTGCTGTGACTGGCTCAGCGAGGGCGCCGAGAAGCTCCATCTCCTCAGCGCGAAACTCGCCGCCTTCCCGCCACAGATCGAGGAAGCCCCACCAACCGAACCTGTCCGCGAACGCAAGCGATACAACGTCATACTTCCCAAAACCAGCCAGGAACTGCGCCAGCTCCGAGCTAGGCACCACCGGACGGTGCGGCACCCCAGGAGCTACCGAGGTCCACCGACGTGCTGAGGTGTAGCGAAGCGCCACCAGCCGTGACAGCTGGTCTAGGCACGGCACCTCAGCAAGCGGCGCATTACCGACAGTCGTCTCCGGATCAGTCAACAACCATGCGAACGCGCCGAAAGGAATACTGCGACGAATCTGCTCTACGGCTGCACGTCGTAGGTTCCGATCGTCCTCGGAAATAGCCAGCGAGCGATGCAGGCCCGCCACAAAGGTGTCACGGAACACCCGGCAAGCGTAGGGAAAAATCGACCTCCTCAGAACCCCAACTACTTGGGATGTGCGGACCGGTTCACGCGCGGAAACCTGGAGTCATGACTGCAACCCTGCACATCGAACACGCCATCACCGACTACCCGACATGGAAGGCAGCCTTCGACCGTTTCGGCAACGCCCGAGCCCAGGCAGGCGTCACCACCCACCGCATCCGACTCCTAGAAAATGACCTGCATCAGATCGTCATCGACCTCGAGTTCGCCACTCCCGAACTCGCACGCGCGTTCCTGGATTTCCTGCACGAGAAGGTCTGGAGGACCGGGAACGCGCCAGCCCTGGTGGGTACGCTGAAAACTGCCGTCCTCATCGAGGCGCCGGCCTAGGAACGCGACCAAAGGAGTTCTCCGCCCCGCTTCTGACCTCACTGCCCATTGAGTAGGTCGGCCAGAACTGTCGCTTCGCTGATATCGCTGCGCTTGGAGGCAGTCAGCAAGGTCAGCGGTCCTCGGGCAGCCCATGCCTTGAGATCAAGGTAGGCCGTAGCCTGTTCTCCTTGCCTCAANTCCTCTCGGTAACGACGCGCGAACTCCTGATACTTGTCCGGGTCGTGGCCGTACCACTGCCGTAGCTCTGTCGATGGCGCTATCTGCTTGCACCACTCGTCGAGATCGGCCCGTTCCTTGCTGATCCCCCGCGGCCAGAGCCGGTCCACCAGCACCCGCTGCCCATCTTCCGGGGTCGGGTCATCGTAGATACGGCGTACCTGCACCGGCGGCGACTTGGTGGTCATCAGACCTCCTTCCGCTCACCAACCTACGGTCGACGCTCTCCGGCGTGAAGAGTGGTCCGTCCCAGCAACCCGGATTCTCCTAGTTCGAGTTGTCCGAGCCCTGACCGGGTGAGGGCAGCTCGATGCCACAGGCTTCGAGTGCCTCTTGGACCTCGGGATCCTGGAGCGCGCCGAGCCCGCCGCCTCCGCCCCCACCTGGGCCACCGCTGGGGAAGTCGCTGGGCAAATCACTGGGTAGATCACTGGGCGGGTTGTCGGGGTCGAAGCCGGATGGTGGCTCGCCCATGCCGTCAGTGGGCCGGTCGGTGGGGAAAGCATCCTCCAAACCGGCCGCCTCCAAGCAGGTCTGGATCTTCTCGATCTGCTCCTGGTCGAACCCCCAGGACGGCCAGAATTGCCCTGTGGGCTTGAGCCCGAGTCAGCGGGCGAGCTGGCGTCGGAGCCCGATCCGCACCCGGTGAGGGCGAATACCGCGACGAGGGCCGCTGCGCCGATGGTGGAACGGATGATCTTCACTGCTGTTTCCTTTCGATGGTTCATCGCACGATGACCTTGTCGGCGCTCACGCCGCCGTCGTCGGTTTTTCCGGTGATGTTGACGGTGTCGCCCGTTTTCACGTCTGCGGGCTGGAGTTTCTCTTCGCGGATGACGTCGGTGTCATCGGCGAGCTTGATGGTGTGGCGCTTGCCGCCAAGGTCCTCCACGACCCAGGTGTCGCCGTTGACCTCAACCACTTTTCCGATGACCGCCGTGCTGTCATCGCCGACGTCGCCCGTGCCGCCAGAAGGGGCCGAGGAGCTGCCGGTTCCGGTGCCCGTATCTGTGCCTGTTCCTGTTCCTGGGTCGCCTCCGGGGAACGCGCCCCACCCGGGAATCCGCCGCTCCCCCACCCGGGAATCCAGCCGGGAGCCCACCCGCAGCACCTCCNNGGCGGAACCGGCGCCGTAGTGCTTTTGCACCAGCGCGCCACCGAGGAAACACAGGGATGCCGCCAGCAAGCCCGCCAGGATCATCCGCAGGCGCGAGCGCTTAACCGGAGCAGCTAGCCACTCCTCGTCCAGCAACGCATCATCGATCGTCTGGGTCACAGGTACGTCCTTACTCGTAGCGCAAGGCTTCGATCGGGCGCAGCGAAGCCGCGCGGTTGGCTGGGTAGAGGCCGAAGAAGAGGCCGATCAGGATGGCCACGCCGAAGGCGAGGAACACTGAGTACGGAGCCACCACTGGCTGGACTCCCACGATCTTGAACTGGGACCCGATCAGGCCGATGACGACTCCCACGAGTCCCCCGAACAGGGACAGCAGCACCGCTTCGGCGAGGAACTGGCCCACGATGTCGGCCTTGCTCGCGCCGATGGCCTTGCGGATGCCGATCTCGCGGGTGCGCTCGGTGACCGTCACCAACATGATGTTCATGACGCCGATGCCGCCCACCAGCAGGCTGATCGCCGCGACCGCGCCCAGCAGCACCGTGAAGGTGTCGTTGGAGGATGTCGCTGCCTCCAGGATCGAGGAGGCGCTGGAGACACTGAAATCACGGTCACCGGCATCTGTGCCGTGCCGGGCGTCCAAGATCATCTCGATCTCGCTCTGGGCGGTACTCACGTCGGCGGCAGAGGTTGCTTTGACCGAGATCGAGTTCAGCGCTCCATAGCCTGACAAGGTGTCTTGAACCGCGGTCAGTGGGGCGATGACCCGGTCGTCGGAGTCCTGCGGTCCGGTGCTGCCCTTCTCGCTGAGCACCCCGAGCACCTCGAACTGGAAGCCGTTGAACGACACCATCTGACCGACGATGCTGCTGACATCGGTGCCGACCAGCTCCTCGGCGACTGTCTGCCCGACCAGAGCCACCCGCCGGCGAGACGTGTAGTCGTCGTCGGTGAAGCCGTGGCCATACCGGACGGTGGTGTTGTCGATCAACAAGTAGGTAGCGGTGGAGCCGGTGAAGGTGTTCACGTCGTGGGAGGCACCGTTGAGGGTGGCGGTCACCGACGATGCGCTCACGACCGGCGCGACACCGAGGACGTGGGGTGCCTCGTCGCTGGTAGCGATCGCCTCGGCGTCCTCCAGAGTGATTTCGGCCGCACGAGTCGAGGTGGCATTCTGGCTGGTGGTACCACCGCCGCCACCGGGGAATCCACCGCCTCCAGGGAACCCGCCACCGAATCCACCGCCGCCGAACCCGCCCCCGCCACCGGAGCTGGCCGTGACCGTGAGCGTGTTGCTGCCCAGGGAGTTGATCGAATCGGCCACTGCCTTGCTGGAGCCGGTGCCAACGGCAACCAGGATGATGACCGCAGCAACACCGATCAGGATGCCGAGCGTGGTCAGCGCCGAGCGGGTCTTGTTTGCCGTAACACCTCGCCAGGCGAAGCGATTGATCTCTTTGACGTTCATCAGGCATGCACTCCGGCCCGGTGCTCACCATCGATACGCGCGCCCTGCCACCTCNGGTGGAGGCTCGTGCAACTCGACCTGGCGGATATCGGAGAGGACCCGCCCATCGCCCATCCGGATGATCCGTTTGGCATGATGAGCGACTTCGTCCTCGTGAGTGATCACCACGACGGTGCGACCGCCGGCGGCAAGCTCGTCGAACAGCGCCAGCACGTCCGCGGTGCTATGGCTATCGAGCGCCCCAGTGGGCTCATCGGCCAGTAGCAAGACCGGCTCGGTGACGATGGCGCGCGCAACGGCAACACGTTGCTGCTGGCCACCAGATAGCTCCGAGGGCACGTGGTTGGCGCGCTGAGCCAACCCAACACGTTCCAGCGCCGCGGCAGCACGGGCTGCGCGCTCGGCAGACTTGACCCCGGCGTACGCAAGTGGCAACTCGACGTTGCTTTGCGCGGTCGTACGCGAGATCAGATTGAAGCTTTGGAAAATGAAGCCGATCTTGCGGTTGCGCACCAACGACAGGCGTCGCTCGTCGAGCCGTCGCACATCGATCCCATCCAGCAAGTAACGGCCAGAGGTGCCGACATCGAGGCAACCGATGATGTTCATCAGGGTCGACTTGCCGGAGCCGGAAGCACCCATGATCGCGACGTAGTCACCGTGCTCCACCACGAGATCGACGCCATCCAGAGCCCGGACCTCGGTATCGCCGTGGCCATAGATCTTGTGCAGCGCGTTCAGCTCGATGACCGGACCTCGATGCCGGCGCCCCTCATGTGCCCAGCCATGTGCCCAGTCATGTTCCCAGTCATGTTCCCAGTCATGTTCGCAGTCACCTGGCTGGTCACGGGCGTCCCCCGCCACCGAAGCCTCCGCCGAGCCCACCGCCACCGGGGAAGGTGAAGCCGCCACTCCCGGAGTCGGACTGCTCGGGCAACACCACGGTGTCACCATCGGAGAGGCCACCCAGAATCTCGGTGAACCCATCACCTTCCAGGCCCTTGGTCACCTCAACCGTGTTAGTCGTTCCATCTGCTTGCTGCACAGTCGCGGTGGTGCGCTCTCCGATGGTGGTCAGCGCACTACTGGAGACGCGCAGCACGTTCTGCTTGGAGCCTGTAGTGATCACGACCTGGGTGCTCTGGCCGAGCTTGATGCCCTTGACGTCGTTCAAGGTCACTGTGACGCCGTACTCGACGACGTTGTTCGTGACAGTCTCGACCGCATCGACCAGAGTGACAGTTCCCTCGATCTCCTTACCGCTGGCTGACATCGTGATCGTGGCCGACTGCCCGACCTGCACGTCGGCAATGTCGGCCTCAGCGACATCGGCAGTCACCTGAAGCGCGTTGGCCGCGGTGAGAACCACGAATCCGGACGTATCGGTGGTGGAGCTACCGCTGTCGGTGCTGGAGCCGCCCGACGACCCCGAGGAGCTCGATGACTGACCCACCGTGCCGTTGACTTGGGCAACCTTGCCCGCGACCGGCGCGCGCAATTTCGTCTGGTCCAATGTCACCTGGGCTTCGTCCACGGCTATCTGGGCACTGTCCACTTGGGCTTGGGCCTGCGCTCGCGTGCTGGCAGTTGCCCCTTGGCTATTGACCGCGACCGACGCCTGCGTCGACCTGAGCGATGCACGCGCGGACTTGAGTTGATACTCGGCCGAGGTGACCTGCTGACGCGCCTGTAGCAGCGCCGACTCGCGCGACTCCTTGGCTAGGGCCAGAGTCGTACGAGCTGAGGAGACCACGGCCTCAGCGGCCTGGACCGCCGCCTTGTTCTCGGCAGTCTTGTCCGCCTGGTAAGCGTTGCGGGCGGTCTGCAGATCCGCGCGCGCATTTTCCAGCGTGGTCTCGGCTCGGTCAACGGCCGCGTTCTGCTGTTGCCGGGTCAGCGTCTGGCTCTGGCGGGCGGACCGCAAGCTGGCCTCGGCGCTGTTCACCGACACTCGGGCCTGGTCAACGCTGGTTTGGTCCCGCTGTTGCTCCGCCGAGGTCTGTCCGGCGACCGTGGCTGCGTAACTGGCCTTCGCCGACTCCAACTGGACGCGCGCGCTGGCCAGGCCCTGTTCGGCGGATGCCGAATCGACTCGAGCGAGCACTTCGCCTTTACGGACCCTCTCCCCGGGCTTGACCAGGATGCTGGTCACCACGCCACCATTGCCCTGGAAGTTGACGTTGACCGTGCTCGCGGCGGCGATATTGCCGTTTGCCGAGACCGTCGCGGTCACATCGCCGGTCGAGACCGTCGACGTCTGAGCCGTTGTGGTGGCCCGGTCGTCGTCACCGCGAAGAACCGCCACGATCAATCCCAGAACCACCAGGACCGCGACAACGATGATGCCGTTGATGACGGTGTTCCGGCCAAGCTTCCGGGATCGTCGCGGCTGGTCGCCGTCCAGGTCCGTCTCGTCTGAGTACGTGGAACTGGGCAGGACGCTGGTCGTGTCCTGGTTGCTCATCTGATCGGCTCCTCGCTACGCATGTTGGGCCGCTCACCTCAAGGTGCGCGAGGGGTCATCGACTCCCTGAAGTGAGCGGGCGTCATCAAACTGGCGGGGCAACCTAGCTGGATGCTGTGTGTTCGATGAGATTCCGCTGGCAATGAATGGGCCAGCTATGTACCAGATTCCTCCATGGCATTGCCACAAGTGCTCACCTCGCCCGTGGGAGAATCGCGTCGTGGGAGATGCACGGGCGACAAAGACGACAGCGGCGGAGTTGGCGGCTTTCGAGACCGCTACTCGGGATCTGGTCGGTTTGGCTCTACGCAGCGTCGAGCAGCTCGAGGTATCCCTCCCCCAGTTTCGTCTTCTCCTGGTGCTGCATGAGCAGGGACGCTCGACCTCGACTCAGTGCGCACAGGCTCTGAGCGTGGCGGGATCCTCGGTGACCCGGCTCGCTGACCGGCTGCACGCTTCGGGCCATCTTGTCCGCGGGGCAGAGCCCGCGAACCGTAGTGTTGTCACTCTGGAGTTGACCGACGCAGGCCGACGTGTGGTCAACCAGGTGAGCAACAACCGTCGGCGCGACCTACGCCGAGTACTCGACCGGCTTCAACCCGCCGAGAGAGCCGCTTGCGCTACCGCACTGGACCGACTACATGTTCTGCTCGCCGACACCACACTCGGAAACGCGTACTCCCCATTCCCCTTGTAGAACGCGGCAGCTCCACCAGTCTATAGGATTGCTCTCAACAAGTCTTGCTTTATGCAAGTCTTTGCGGGACAGTGAACTTGACCAGTTCAAGTTTCGGGTTGGGTGCTCAGAGAGCCGCCAACCCATTCGAGGAAGGCGAGCATGAGCACATCGGTAGCCACCGACAATGCCTACATCGGCACCGTCATTCAGGGCCCACGGAAACTTGGACCGTTGACCCCACTGGTCGGAGTCTGGGAAGGCGACGTCGGAGTCGATCTCTCGTATCACAACCAGGACGATGAGACGAGTAAGACTTCGTACTTCGAAACGGCCACCTTCAAGCCGATCCCGATCCAGGAGAACGGCCGGCAGACGTTGTGGGGCCTCAACTACTCCATGACCGCCTGGCGTCACGGCGAGGAGGGCATGGATCCCTTCCACGACGAGATCGGGTTCCTGCTGTGGGACAAGGACAACGGGCAGGTCCTGCGCAATGTCGTCTTCGGCCGGGGCATCGCGATCCTCGCAGGCAGTGACGCGAAGCCTCACGACCGGGCGTTGCGCTTCGACGCCAAACCCGGCGACCCGTCGTACGGCATCCTGCAGAATCGCTACCTCATGGAGCGTGCTGAGATCCGGGACTTCACCAGCACGTTCACGATCATCGATGACGAGACCTTCAGCTACACCTCCGACCTACTACTTCGCCTGGCCGCAACCGGTGCGGAGATGCACCACACCGATGAGAACACCCTGCGTCGGGTCAAGCGGTTCCACCGGGATCGGCATTCGCCTGAGATCCGACAGCTGTCCCCGGAGTGCCACAAACCCCGTCTCCCCGCTACTGTCGAGTCAAGCGATCCAGGGAGTGGTGAGAATGAAGCTTTCGACGAGAAACCAGTTGGCCGGCAAGGTGGTATCGGTGACGACCGGCGAGGCGATGGCCGTGGTCAAAGTTGCCCTGCCCGGAGGCGAGGTTCTCACCTCTTCGATCACCCGCGAGGCCGCCGAGGATCTGGAGCTGACCCAGGGCAAAGACGTGGTCGTACTGATCAAGTCGACCGAGGTCGGCCTCGGCGTGGAGTGACTCAGGCACTGTCCCGCAGAGTCGGGCCTAACCTGTCCGATCCAAGAGATCGAGACTGTGCCGCGCCAGGAGCGCCCTCGCGGCGACCTGCTCGGTGAACATCTCCTGGTCGGGCAAAGCCGAGACCCCGCTGAAGAGAAACAGCTGCAGGGCATGGGAACGGCGGACCAGGTCGAGGTCGATGTCGAGGCCCTCGTCGGCCAACCCTTGCGAGTACGCCACGACGCAGCGCTCGTCGAGTGTCTCCAGAGACATCGCAGGCAACCGTCCTAGTTGCACCTCGCCTGCGATCAACTGACCCAGATCGAAGCCGATCGGCTTGGACAACCAGAGCGCGAAATCGAGGAGCACGATCTCGCCNTGGCCCATCCCCGGGAGCAGGTTGTTAGGGCTGGCGTCTCCATGGGAGACCAGGTGCGGCATTGCCAGCAGCTCACGCCCGTACGCCTCGACGAGACCGCCCGCTACGCGCATCCGATCGCGCAGATCCTCACCGAATTCCGCCACTATCTGCGGTTGCCGCCATGTCTCCGCCCTCTCGAGGCCCGGGATGACATCGAGCAGGAGCCGCCCGCTCACGTAGCTCATGACGTCCCAGGCGAACTTCCCGACATCGCTCAGCTCGCGGACTTCGGGGTTGGCGGACAGCCGCCCAAGAAGGTAGGCCGCGCGCTCGTATTGCTCCGGACTCCAGTTCGCGGCCCGGCCCCGAACGGCCTCGATCCAGATGACAACCGACTCGGGATCCAGGTCAAAGACCCCCACCGCCCGAGGCATCGACAAGCCCTCAGGGAGACGCTGGGCCAGGTCGGAGCGATAGACCGCTGCTTCGATCCGCCAAGGAAACGAGCTGGCGACGGAGTCCCGCATCTGCGCCGGAAGGTGCGCGAAGAATGGAGAGCGACTCACAGCCTGGACGTGCTTGACGAANAGCCGATATCGCTCCTTCCCTACTGGAGTGCGAGCGACACCACTGACCCAATAGCGTCCGGCCGTAGTCAGCGAACCAACGTCGTAGTCCACGAGCTCGGCGGTCGATTCGAGCAGCTCGACAATGTCATGACCGAGCAGATCGGCGACCATCGCTGCGAGCGTTTCTTCCGAGACGTCGGCCTGGCCCAGCAGGGAGCGCCCATTCATCCTTCTCCTCCTCCGCTCGTCGCACTCCTTGATATCGTAAGGAAGCCTGTCGAATAGTGAAAGGCTCCCCAGATGCCAGAAGTTGAGAACCCTCTGCCGGCAGCGGTTCCATTCATCGCACTCGCGGAGAAAGCCACGCGGGCCTTGCGCAGCGACATGCTCGCAAACTCCCATCGCTCCGGGTTCGGTGAGATCCAGCCGGCCCACAACGCCGTATTCGCCACCTTGCCGGCAAAGGGCGCACGAGCAGTGGATATGGCCGCACGCGCCGGAGTGACTCGTCAGTCCATGGGGGAATCGATCCGCGACATGGTTCGCCTCGGTCTACTGGAGATGGTTCCCGACCCCGATGACCGCCGAGCCAAGATCGTGCGTTTCACCGAGTACGGGCAACGAGTCGCGGCGGCGGGCATCGCTCATATCCAAGAGCAGGACCGACGCTTCCGAGACGAGTTCGGTGACGAGGCGTACGACGCCGCGCGCCGTGTCCTCGCCGGGATTCGCGCGTTGCTCGAAGACACCGCGCCGACCCGCGGATAACCTGGCTTGGGCGTACTCTCGGGCTCTAGACGCGAGGAGGCCGACGAGCTCGAATGGATAGTCCGGGGAAGGTCGGGGTGACCCGCTGGTTCCTGTCGCCTGAGGACCGCGGCAACACCGCAACACGACTGGACGATGCGCATCCGGGCCTCGCGTGGTCGACGGGCAACCAGGCGCGCCCGCTGATCCATGGGTCGACCTACTTCGCCGCACTCCACGAGCGCATCGAGGCGACAGGCCGTGGGGACCTGATCCTGTTCACGGATTGGCAGGGTGATGCGGACGAGCTGCTCACCGGCGTTGCTGGCAGCGAGTTGGTCGAGGTCCTTGGCAGAGCGCTCGACCGTGGGGTCGACGTACGCGCGCTGGTTTGGCGCTCACACAGCCGGTTGCTCGGCTATTCCACCGAGTCCCACCACCGTCTCGGCGAGTTGCTGCAGGAGCGGGGCGCCGACATCCAGCTCGACATGCGAGTTCGCTCAGCTGGGGCACACCATCAGAAATTCGTCGTGATCAGACATGCGGACCAACCCGTACGTGACGTGGCCTTCGTCGGTGGCATCGACCTGTGCCACGGGCGCCGCGACGACGCTCGCCACCTCGGAGATCCTCAAGCCGAGGAGCTGGCCTCGGAGTACGGCCCTACTCCTCCCTGGCACGACGTGCAGCTGGAACTGACCGGCCCGGCCGTCTACGACGTCGAGACCGTCTTTCGCGAGCGCTGGGACGATTCGGGACCGCGTACTCGCAATCCGATCCGGCGGGCCCAGGACACCATCCGCGGCTTGGACAAACCTCGACGGCCCTTGCCGCCGCAACATCCACCACCGCCACCTGTGACCGGCCACGACCACGCAGTCCAACTGTTGCGCACCTATCCGGCGCTTGGCATCGGCTGGTCCTACGACTTCGCGCCGCACGGAGAGCGGTCGGTGGCTCGTGGCTATCTGAAAGCACTGAGTCAGGCTCGCTCGCTGATCTACCTAGAAGACCAGTTCTTGTGGGGCCGCGAGACGACCACCCAACTGGTGGAGGCCCTCGAGGAGAACCCTGGTCTACACCTGATCGCGGTGCTCNCCCGCGTGCCGGACCAAGAAGGCTGGTTCTCCCGCGACCCCCAGTCGCTGGGCCGGATACAGGCGATCGAGCGAGTGCTGGCAACGGCACCCGGCCGAGTTGCGATCTATGCGTTGGAGAATCACGCGAGCACTCCGGTGTACGTGCACGCCAAGGTCTGTGTCATAGACGACCTGTGGGCCACCATCGGCTCGGACAACTTCTGCCGCCGATCCTGGACCAACGACTCCGAGCTCTCAGCGGCTGTCATGGACCTCGGTGCCCCGCAAGGCCAGGGCTACTCGCGCCGGCTGCGCCTGATGCTGGCAGCAGAGCACCTGGATCGCATCGATCCCGATCCGGCCGCCGAGGAGCCCGACGACGAACTCTTGAACGAGGCGATGACCGACTGCCTCGATCCCGGCAAAATGTTCGCGGTGTTTGCCGAAACAGCGGGCGCACTCGAGCAATGGCATCGCGGCGGCCGGTGTGGCCCTCGCCCACCTGGTCGGCTGCGGCCTCTGCCGCTGCCCTCGCTCTCGCTGCCTCGCCGAGCCCTCGCAATACCGGCCTATCGTTACCTCCATGACCCGGAGGGGCGGCCGTGGCGACTGCGCCGACACGGTGAGTTCTAGTGAACCTTCTGACGCTGGCCAGCGTCGTCAATCTCTATCGGGGTTCGGCAAAGGATCTGCAGGGTTCTCGCCGTACGGAATCCCAAGAGGCGCTGATAGCTTTGCTGTGGCCGTACGACGACTTGAGGAGGTGGTACCCGTGAACACTTCGACATGGGCGCTCCTCTACGGAGTCACGGTCGGGCGATAGGTCGTCCGGGAGCGCCGACCACGGCATTCCCGAAAGGCACGGCCATGCACTTCACCTCTGAACAGCTCCTCGACGCCGGCATCCTCGAACGTCACTTCACCCTCGGCGAAATTCCCGGCGTCCTCTGGACTCCCGAGAACCCATCCGAGTCACTTCCCCTCGTCCTGATAGGACACCCCGGCGGCATCCAGGCGATGTACNCCCGGTTACTGGGACGAGCACGCCGATCCGTTGCTGACGGATTCGCTGCGGCCAGCATCGAACTACCCGGTAGCGGTGACCGTCCCCGGGTGCCCGCACTGGAAGAAGCCCGCAACGACCTACGCAACGCGATCCAGGCCGGCGAGCGAGTCAGTGACGACATCATCGACCGACTCGTCCTGCCGCTGGTAGACCTGTCGATCCTCGAATGGCAAGAGGTGCTCGACGCGCTACTCGCCTTGCCCGAGGTTGGCGGACCAGTCGGCTACTCGGGCGGCGTGATCTCCATCGGTGTCCGCCTGGCCGCCGTCGAACCTCGTATCGTTGCCGCTGTCCTATTCGCCGGGAGCTTCATCCCACGCGCCATCCTTGTACAGGCTCGCAAGATCGAGATTCCGATCCACGTCCTATTGCAATGGGACGACGAGTTCAACGACAGGCAGGCAGCCCTCGACCTTTACGACACCTTTGGGTCCAAGGAGAAGACGCTGGAGGCCAACCTTGGTGGTCATACCGGCGTCCCTTCCTTCGCAGGTCAGGGCGCGGCCGAGTTCTTCGTACGCCACCTCAGCTAACACGCCGCTGGTCAACGCCAGCGCAGTTCCGCCTCGACCCGGTCGAGGTGGAGTTGGCCGGCGTTCTTGCGGTCGGTGCGCAGGCCCGCGGCTCAGCGTTTCGATAGTCATCGGGCCCGACGCTCTGGGCTACCTTGAAGTGATGGTGGTGACGGTTTCGAGAGGCGAGGTGATCGCGTTCCGTCTCCATGCCCAGCATCTCTCCGAACGCTCGAGGGAGCGTGGCCTGCTCGATGTGGCCGGGATTTGTGGTGTCCAGAACAGCCCACCCGGATCGGCGCTGTTGGCCCTCCACGCGCGGGTGCGGAACCTCACTCAGGGCCGAGTGGACCATGCGGTTGCCGAGGACAAGAGCCTGTTGCAGAGCTGGTGTATGCGGGGAGCTCCGTTCTTCTTCCCGACCGCTGATGCGCCCGTTTTCACCACGGGCGTCCTTCCTCCGACCGAGGAGGTGATGCGGCACTTCATCNGAGGGGTAGGGCCTGCGGTGGATCAACTCGACCTCAGTGTGACCGATGCCGTCGAGTTGACCCGCATTGAGATCGGCGATGTGCTCGGAGGGCGCCGGCTCGCCATTGATGAACTCGGCGCGGAGCTCGCTGAGCGGATCGCCGGCACGCTGTCGAAGAGACAACGCAACATCTGGGAGCGCGAGGGTCCCTACGCCGTCGGGCAGCCGCTCGGTGAAGCCGTCGTGCATTTCTGTCTCCGCATCCTGACCTTGCAGGGTGTGGTGTGCTTCGCTCCGCGTGACGGAAACAAAGCGCCATTCGTGCTGGTCGATGAGTGGCTCGGAATCCCGCTTCCGGGAACCGACCCGAAGACAGCCCGCGCAGAGTTGCTCCGCCGTTACCTGCGCTGTTACGGCCCCTCCACGCGCGCCGACTTCGCCGCGTGGCTCGGGGTTCGTGCCGGTGATGCCGGTTCTTGGTGGAGTCTGCTTGAAGACGAGATGACCCAGGTTGACTTCGGCCGCAAGACGTGGATTCTCACAGACGATCTGGATGCGCTGCGGTCGCTGCCGATACCAAAGGGAGTGCGTCTGCTTCCACCCCACGACCCTTACACGCAGTTGCGCGACCGCGAGACGATGGTGGACAAGCGGTATCAGCGAGAGGTGTGGAAGTCGGTCGGTGACCCCGGC
This sequence comes from Nocardioidaceae bacterium, assembly GCA_013693815.1. Lineage (GTDB taxonomy): Bacteria > Actinomycetota > Actinomycetes > Propionibacteriales > Nocardioidaceae > SSC3. Next base: position 1,445,468 of record CP059259.1, on the reverse strand, counting down.
ACGGTCCTCGTGGACGGCGAGATCGCTGGCATCTGGAGATCACGCAAAAGCAGGCGCAACTTGACTATCACGATCAAGACGTTCGACTCCCTACGCGATCGAGACAAGAAGCCGCTCCAGGCCGAAACTGAACACGTCGCCTCGTTACGAGGTGCGTCATCCGTGGACGTCCTGTTCGACACCTACTGAAGCCTCCGCGTCGCTCAGAGCTGTCACGATGACCAAAGTCAACAGACCCATGTCGCCGACGGTGCGACAAGACCATCGTCGACTTCGACCACGCCTCGCCCGCCCACACGGGAGCAGCCGTCTTGGCAGAAGCGCAGAAGTGTCGGTCGTCCCAGCTAACTTGCAGGAATGAGACACCCAGGGTCGACCGTCCTGCGCCGCGGGAGGTACACCGCCATCTGCTCGGAGGGATTCTGCCGAGGCGATACCGCCGATGGCACCTCCGGTCTTGAGCGCGGCATCTTCGACATCCTCGACTTCGTCCTCGGGAACGGCTCTCACGATGTGCCGCTTCCCATGGACCTACGCAGGAGAGCCGACATGATCTTCAGGCTCTCCTCGGAGCCGCAACTGCGCGACGCGCTCATCCTCGCGGTCGAATACGACGGCCACTACTGGCACAAGGACCGACTAGAGACCGACCTCAGGAAGACCGCATGCCTGAGGGACATGGGTGCCCACGCGGTGCTGCGAATCCGCGAGGAGCCCCTCGACCTCACATCGGCACTGGATGTGTCGGTGCCCCGCAACCCCACCCCACAGTTGTGCGCTCAACTGGTCCTTGCTCACCTGATGCATACCCTCGCCATGAGACTCGATACCGAGGTGGCAGTACGAATCGAGCACGCGCTCGCGGCGGCATCGAGCACTCTCGACAAGACTGCCATCCACTGTCGCGACTGCCGGAGACTGCTGAGGCAGATTCAGCGCGACGGCCGCTCATGCGTGCTCGAGGCACACCCCGCTCGACCCCGTGGACCTGGCCCAAAAGTGTGTATGGAGCCTGAACACAAACAACACCCGCGACAACCCCGCGGGTGTTGTGTCAACCATCTCCGTCAGTTTTAGAGGTGTTGCGGTGCTCGATTGCGAGCGGTTGACGTGGATGGCTTCCCTACAGGTCGGGCGCGCTGTTAACGGCGCGCTTTGGGCACGAGGCCCAGAGCGTGCCACAGTCGAGCCCGTCAGAGAATCGGGCGAAAACCCTATCCGACCTGCGGTTTTACTCGGTGGAGCTGAGGGGACTCGAACCCCTGACCCCCTGCATGCCATGCAGGTGCGCTACCAGCTGCGCCACAGCCCCATTGCCTGGACGAATCGCACCGGGCAACCAGGGAATCCTAGCGGCCCGGTCCCCAGGATGAGAAATCGGGCTCGGCTCGTAGTGTCTGAGGGGACAGTCTGAGTTGAGAACGAAGGAGCGCGGATGAAGATCGGGATCGTGGTGGGTTCGATCCGAGAGGGCCGCAGGGGCCGGATGGTCGGCGACTGGGTCAAAGCGCAGGTGGCTGGACGCGATGATGCGGAGTTCGAGATCGTCGATCTCAAGGAGTACGACGTTCCGCTGCTGACCGCTGCGACGCTGCCGTCGCAAGCGAACCGGCAGTACGACTCCGAAGGGGCACGCCGATGGAGTGCAGCGATCGACGCATGCGACGGGTTCATCTTCGTCACGCCCGAGTACAACCACGGCGTCCCAGGCGCTTTCAAGAATGCGATCGACACTCTCGGCCCGGAGTGGCTCGGCAAGAAAGTCGGTTTCGTGTCCTACGGGGCCGATGCCGGCGTACGCGCGGTCGAGCAATGGCGGCAGATCGTGGTGAACTTCCAGATGGTCGACGTACGCGGGCAGGTTGCGCTCTCGACCTTCGCCGAGTTCGGCGATGAGGGCTTCACCCCGCTCGAACGGCGCACTGTCGACCTTGGCAATCTGCTCGACCAACTCCTCGCTGCCACCGCGCGAAGCATGAGCTGAGGGTCTCGATACACCGCTACGCGGCATCCGACCAACCTGCAGACACCACTAGGCGGCACTGGACCATCCGCGGGCTGCTCAGTCAGCTGCCTTGGGCGCTTTCTCGGCAGAGCCGATGGTCTCGGGGAGTTTGATGATCGGGCAGTCTCTCCAGAGCCGCTCCAGCGCGTAGAAGGCGCGCTCTTCTTCGTGTTGGACGTGCACGACGATGTCGGCGTAGTCCAACAGCACCCACCGTCCGTCGCGCTCACCCTCACGGCGCAGCGGTTTCGCGTCGACCTCACGGAGCTTGTCCTCGATGGCATCCACGATCGCCTTGACCTGGCGGTCATTGCCGGCTGAGCAGAGCAGGAAGGCGTCGGTGATGGCGAGCTGCTCGGAGACGTCGAAGGCAATGATGTTCTCGGCCTGTTTGTCCGAGGCGGCCTGTGCGGCAACCCGCACAAGCTCCAATGCCCGATCAGTGGCGGTCACGAAGTCTCCCGATCTNGCAGACGCGGCAGCATAAAGGCGGTGCTTGGCGATGTACTGCACCACACCGTCAGGCACCAGGTACCAGACCGGCTCCCCGGCTGCGGTGCGTTCCCGGCACGAGGTGGACGAGATCGCCAGCGCGGGGATCTCCACGATCGTGACCCGATCGGCGGGCATCCCGTCCAGAATGCTCGAGTCCATCGGGTAACCGGGGCGGGTACAGCCGACGAAGTGGGCGTACTCGAACAACTTGTGTGGGTCCCGCCAACCCAGGATGTCGCCCAACGCGTCGGCGCCGGTGATGAAGTAGAGATCAGCCTGCGGGTGCTGGGTGGCNAGGTCGCGCAGCGTGTCGATCGTGTACGTCGGCCCGTCGCGGTCGATGTCGACCCGCGAGACGGTAAAGCGCGGGTTGGACGCAGTGGCGATCACGGTCATCAGATAACGATGCTCGGCATCGGAGACGCCACGGCCTGACTTCTGGTAGGGCTGACCTGTGGGCACGAACACGACCTCATCGAGGTCGAACCACGACTGCACTTCGCTGGCCGCCACCAGGTGACCGTTGTGAATGGGGTCGAACGTGCCGCCCATGACGCCGAGGCGACGGCGCGGCTGGGCCTGGTCGGGCTGCTCGGCCCCCACAGGGTCAGGAGTGGTCGCGTCCGCCACCGAAGGCGACAACACCGATCAGCAGGACCATCAGGAACACGAAGACAACGGCGCCGATCAGCCACGGGTTGGCGCCACCTTCTTCGTGAGCAGCGGTCTCAGTAGCAGTCTCAGCGGCCTGCGCGATGGCATTCAACAGCATGGGCAGCATCTTAAGGCACCGCTTCTGTGCGCTAAGCCCGGAGCCGGGTTAGGAACTCGGCGTCGTTGCCGCGCCGGTGCGAGCCGGGATCGGGATGCCAAGGCCGACCATCCGGATCAACGAGACGATCTTGAGAGCCATCAGTGCCGAGGCGATCACCACCCCCAACCAGGTCCAGCCGGTGACCAGCAACAACACCGCAAAGAGAGAGCTGTTGACCGCCTTGGCGGGCTTGGACCAGTTCCACAGCCAGATCTTGCGATCGATCACGAAGAAGTAGTTCGGGCTGCGCACCGGCCAGGCCAGGAACGCCAACGACAAGAAGCAGTCGATCACCATGAACTCGGCCAGATAGATGATGATCGCCGGCGCCAGACCCGGGTCGAACCACATCAGGCCCACATAGAAGGCCGCGCAGCAGAACCGGTCGCACAGGATGTCCAGGGAGGCACCCGTGCGTGTCTCGCAGCCACGCACCCGGGCGACGTACCCGTCGAGCATGTCACCGACCCAGTACACGGCCAGCGAGGCGATCAGCAGATCGCGGGAGCCCTCGTACGCGGCAGCGACCGCAAGCCCGACCGCGATGATGGTGCGCGCGAACGTGATCCAGGTTGCCGAGGTGCCGATCCGCTCGGCGTCCGGGTCGCTCCAGACGTCGAGCGTGGCCGGGTCAGCGTGTGTGTCCATTGCCGGTCACGATGTACTTGGTCGAGGTCATCTCCGGCAAACCCATCGGTCCGCGGGCGTGCAGCTTCTGGGTGGAGATCCCGATCTCGGCGCCGAACCCGAACTCACCGCCATCGGTGAAACGGGTGCTGGCATTGACCATCACCGCCGCGGAGTCGACCGCCGCGGTGAAGTGCCGGGCCGCCTCTAGATCGCGGGTGACGATGGCCTCGGTGTGACCGCTGGAGTACTTGCGGATATGGGCGATGGCCGCCTCCAAATCAGGCACCACCGCAGCGGACATGTCGAGTGTGAGGTACTCGGCCGCGAAATCGTCCTCGGTCGCGGTGACCACATCTTGCTGGCCGGCGAATCCNTGGCCCCCGTGCACGGTGACCCCGGCTGCCTGGAGCGCTTTGGTGATGCGGGGTACGAACTCCTCGGCCACTGCCGCATGTACCAGAAGCGACTCGGCGGAGTTGCAGACCGAGCAACGGTGTGTCTTGGAGTTGAGGACGATGCGCTCGGCCATGTCGAGGTCGGCTGCGGCGTCGACGTAGACGTGGCAGTTGCCGACACCTGTCTCGATCACCGGCACGGACGACTCGGTGACCACTGTCTGGATCAGGCCGGCCCCTCCCCGCGGGATGAGCACATCGACAAGTCCGCGCGCCTGCATCAGCGCCTTGGCAGAGTCACGGTCCTCCCCNGGCACCAANTGGACGCAGTCCTCGGGAAGGCCCTGCGCGGCCAAGGCAGCGCGTAGCACGTCGGTGATCATGGTGTTGGATCGCAATGCGCTCGACGAACCGCGCAACAGCACCGCGTTACCGCTCTTGAGACAGATACCGGCCGCATCGGCGGTGACGTTGGGACGAGCCTCGTAGATGATTCCGACGACACCGAACGGCACNCGGATCTGGCGCAGCTCCAACCCGTTCTCCAGGTTCGAGCCACGCAACACCTCCCCNACCGGGTCGGCCAGGCCCGCGACCTCGCGCAACCCGTCGGCCATGCCTTGCAGACGCTCGGGGGTGAGCCGCAGCCGGTCGATCAGGTGCGCTTGGGTGCCACCGGCCTCAGCGGCCGCACAGTCGGCAGCATTGGCCTCAAGGATGACATCGGCCCGGGCCAGCAGCGCATCAGCCATCGCATGCAGTGCCGCATCCTTGGCTGCGCGAGTGGCCAGCGCCAGAGTCGTTGCGGCTACACGAGCTCGGTCAGCGAGCTCGGCAACCTGGGTTTGCGGGGTTGTCACCGGCCCAGCCTAGTCCGGTGGCTCTGTCGGCGGGTCGCCGGTCAGAACGGGACGGGCGTGACGTCGTGCAGGTCGATCATGACGACCTCGCGGCGACGGCCTTGGAAGATGTGGCGCTCCAGAACCTCGAGGCCGACGATCTCCCACTGAGGGAGTCCGGCCGAGTCTCGATGCTCGGTCCACACCCGCAGTGCGAGCGAGGCGGCATCGATGAGGCTCTCGGCCTCTTCCCAGTACTGGATCTCGGCGCGATCAGCGGCGAACCGCAGTGAGTGCAGGAACGGTCGTTCATCGCTGAGTCGCTGCAGCGCGCCGCGAACCAGAAGCGGCTCGACGGCCTGCCCGGAGACCGTCAACGTGACATGCCAAAGGCGTACGACGTCCTGTTCGAGCTTCGACACGCACCTCGCCTTTCGTCCCCACCCGCGTACCGAGTTGTAGCCCAGATGGCACAGGTTCTCCACCTGCTGCAGGTGTGCACTCCCTCCAGTGTGCACCCCACCAGTGTGCCCAGAAGGCACCACACGGGCATGCAAATAGAAATTTGTCCTTTTCAAGGATTTGCCCGTAGGAGAGCGACGACCGACGTTCGATGCCACCGTGAACGCCGACTATCGGCGTCTGCGGCGAAGGAGGACCAGGTCGTCGCGGTGGACTACTTCTCGTTCGTAGGAGGATCCGAGCGCTGCGACCAGGTCACGGGTCGACCGACCCGCTAGTTCGGGTAGCTCTGCGGCGTCATAGTTGACCAGGCCGCGGGCGACCACATGCCCTTCCTCGTCCACTAGGTCGACAGGATCACCGGCCGCGAACTTTCCCGTGACCCCGGTGATCCCGGCAGCCAGAAGAGACGCCTTGCGCTGGACGACCGCGCGCACCGCTCCAGCGTCCAAGTGGACCTTGCCCTGGGGATCAGTCGCGTGCGCGAGCCACAACAGCCGGGTCGGACGCCGGCGCCCGGTGGGATGGAACAGGGTGCCGGCTGCGGCTCCGGACAGGGCTTCGGTGGCGCGGTCGGCGCTGGTGAGCACCACTGGGATTCCGGCCCCTGTGGCGATGGCGGCGGCTTCGACTTTGGTGATCATCCCGCCCGTCCCGATTGCGGACCCGCGAGAGCCGATGTCGATTCCGTCGAGAGCACCCTCGTCACTCACATCGGTGATGAGCACCGCACCGGACCGACTCGGCGGGCCGTCATAGAGTCCGTCGACATCGGTGAGCAACAGCAGCAGGTCGGCATGGACCAGATGCGCGACCAAGGCGGCAAGCCGGTCGTTGTCACCGAACCGGATCTCCGAGGTCGCCACGGTGTCGTTCTCGTTGACGATCGGCAGCACGCCGAGCTCGAGTAGCTTGGCGAAGGTGCGGTACNNGTTGCGGTAGTGGCTGCGGCGGGTGACGTCGTCCACGGTCAACAGCACCTGGCCTACNCCGATTCCGTGCCGCTCGAACTCGGCGGTGTAGCGGTGCACCAGCAGGCCCTGGCCGACAGAAGCAGCTGCCTGCTGGGTAGCCAGGTCGGACGGACGCCGTTTCAGACCGAGCGGACTCAGGCCCGCGGCGATGGCGCCAGAGGAGACCAGGACGATCTCCACGCCACGCTTGCGGACCTCGGCAAGCGTGGCCACCAAGGCGACGACCTGCTCCTCGTCGACACCACCGCCTTTGGTCAGCGACGAAGAGCCGATCTTGACCACGATCCGTGACGCCTGACCCACAGCAGCTCTCAGCTCATTGCTCGGCATCGGTGTCACTCTCGGTATCTTCGGCAGCGTCCCGGGCCGTGTCTCCGACAGTATTTCCGGGGTCGCTCTCGGACCAACCCCACGGGTCCTCCTCGCCGCCTGTCGCGCGNAAGCTCGTCGATCTCCACGCCCTCCCCATCGCCAGTCTCCGCGCCACGTCAGCCCGCGCCTCATGCTCGCCCCGGATCTCGAAGGCCTCGTTGATCGCTCGCCTCCGAGAGGCCGCGGGACGCTCCTGGTTGAACCGCTGATCCTCACCGCGCCTACTCGCCAGCACCGTGGCGCCGGCATCGACCATCGGCTTGAAGTCGAAGACAACCGCGTTGTCGTCGGATCCGATGATGACGGCATCGCCTTCGATCGCGCCGAGTTCCAGCAGCTGGTCCTCGACACCGAGCCGGTTCAACCTGTCGGCAAGGAAGCCGACCGCTTCGTCGTTGGAGAAGTCGGTCTGCCTGACCCAGCGTTCCGGCTTCTCACCACGGACCCGCCAGCCCGCCTGGGTAGCGGTTGCCGGGTCGGTGACCCGCTCGATCGCGAAGTCGGGTACGCCTGCGACCGATGCGGGGCGGAGCACGATTCGTTTGGCCTCGGCCACCGGCCGGTTACGTCGGTTGCCGGCCACCAGCTCGGCCATCGCGAAGGTGAGCGCGCGTAGTCCCTCGTGACTGGCGGCGCTGATCGGGAAGACCTTCAACCCACGGGCGTCGAACTCCTCCAGCGTCAGGTCGACCAGCTCCCGCCCGTCCGGCACGTCTATCTTGTTCAGCGCGATCAGCCGGGGTCGATCCTCCAGCCCGCCGTATCGGCTCAACTCGGCCTCGATCACGTCGAGGTCGTCGATCGGGTTGCGGCCCGGCTCCATGGTGGCCATATCGATGACGTGGACCAAGGCGGCACAGCGCTCGATGTGGCGTAGGAAGTCGTGACCGAGCCCACGTCCCTCGGCCGCACCCTCGATCAGTCCAGGGACGTCGGCGACGGTGAAGGTGGTGTCGCCTGCGGTGACCACACCGAGGTTGGGCACCAAGGTGGTGAACGGGTAGTCGGCGATCTTGGGTCGCGCCCGGCTGATGGAGGCGATCAGCGACGACTTGCCGGCACTGGGGAAGCCGACCAGCCCGATGTCGGCGACAACCTTGAGCTCCAGCAGGATCTCGCGATCGTCTCCGGGCTCCCCNAGCAACGCGAAACCAGGCGCCTTGCGCTTGGAACTGGCCAGGGCCGCATTACCGAGCCCACCGCGACCTCCTTGGGCCACCACCAGCTCGGTGCCGTAGCCGACGAGGTCGGCAAGGAGTTCGCCGTCCGAGGTCGACACCACCGTGCCGTCGGGGACCGGCAGCACCAGGTCGCGACCATGGGCGCCGTTGCGATGGCTGCCCGCTCCATGCCCGCCATGCTCGGCTTTGCGGTCGGGTCCGAGGTGGTAGTCGACCAAGGTGGTGACATCGGGGTCCACCCGCAGAATCACCGATCCGCCGGGACCTCCGTTGCCGCCGTCGGGACCACCGAGCGGCTTGAACTTCTCCCGGTGCACCGAGGCGACACCGTTGCCGCCGCGACCAGCGGTGACATGCAGTCTCACCTGGTCGACGAACGTGGGCACGGCCACGGCGTACTCCTATCAGTGCTGGTCAGCGTCGGTGCTGGTCAGATTTGTCGGATGTGCGGAAAATGCAGGAAGGGCGCCCCGCTGTCACCAGCGGAACGCCCCTCGCAGGCTTGTCTGCAGTCTGTTCGGGTCCGCTGTCACTCAGCGGCCGGGACGACGTTGACAACGCGACGGCCACGCTTGGTGCCGAACTCGACGTTGCCGGCCACCAGCGCGAACAGGGTGTCGTCGCCACCACGACCGACGCCTGCGCCGGGGTGGAAGTGGGTGCCACGCTGGCGCACGATGATCTCGCCCGCGTTGACCAGCTGGCCCCGTAGCGCTTGACGCCCAGGCGCTGTGAATTGGAGTCGCGACCGTTCTTGGTCGAGGCTGCGCCCTTCTTGTGTGCCATCGTTTCGTCCTTCTCGGCGGAATCAGTGGTGGGTGTGTATGTCAGTACGAGCGGCTCAGGCCGTGATCGCGGTGACCTTGACCTGGGTGTACTTCTGACGGTGGCCCTGGCGCTTGCGGTAGCCGGTCTTGTTCTTGTACTTCAAGATCGTGATCTTGGGACCCTTGATCGCCCCGAGCACCTCGACGGTCACCGAGGCCTTCGCGAGGTCGTCCGCCGCGGAGGTGACGTTGTCACCGTCGACGAGGAGCACCACCGGGAGGGTCACCGACTCACCGACCTCGGTCGCAACCTTGTCGATCTCGATGACGTCGCCGACCGCGACCTTCTGCTGGGTCGCGCCACTGCGCACGATCGCGTACACCGCGGACTCACTCTCACTCGTTCGTACAGGCCTGGGCGTGCTCGACACTCGCATTGATTGCGCTGGCCTCTGAACGGGCCGCGAGACGCGGTCCTACCAGTGGATTCGACCAAGGAATTGTCGGGCGTACCTAACGGATGCGCTCACGCACACCAAGGGTCAAGTCTACGGATCGCATCGCTCCCGGTCAAAACGCGGTCTCTATACACGAGTGCCGGCCGCGTTAGCGGAAGGCGGCGATGCCGGTGAGCGCTCGACCGATGCTGAGGGCGTGCATCTCCTCAGTGCCCTCGTACGTCGATACCGTCTCCAGGTTGGCCATATGTCTCATCGCCACGTGATCCAAGGTGATCCCGGCGGCTCCGAGCATNCCGCGAGCCGTACGGGCCACCTCGAGGGCGACGCGGACGTTGGCGAGCTTGCCGTGACTCACCTGCTCCGAGGTGATCGAGCCGGCATCCTTGAGGTGACCCAGCTGTACCGCGGTCAGGCTGGCGTTGGTCACCGCGATCGACATGTCGGTGAGTTTGCGTTGGGTCAACTGGAACGAGGCGAGCGGCTTGCCAGATTGGGTTCGAGCAAGGCTGTAGTCCAGCGCCTCCTCGAAGCAGGCTCGAGCAGCGCCGACAGCACCCCAGAGGATCCCGTAGCGCGCCTCGTTGAGGCAGGACAACGGACCTTTGAGACCGCGTACGTCGGGAAGTATCGCCGAGCCGGGCAGCCGGACATCGCGCAATACCAGCTCAGCGGTGAGTGAGGCGCGCAACGAGAGCTTGCGTTTGATCTCGAATGCCTCGAAGCCCGGTGTGTCGGTCGGCACCACGAAGCCGCTGATGCCGTCATCGGTCTGCGCCCACACGATGGCGACATCGGCGACGGTGCCATTGGTGATCCACATCTTCGAACCGTTGAGTACCCAATCGGCTCCGTCGCGCCGGGCCGAGGTCCGCATCGAGCCCGGGTCGCTCCCCGCTTCCGGCTCGGTCAGGCCGAAGCAACCGATGGCCTCACCCTTGGCCATCGGCGGCAGCCACTGGGTGCGATGCTCCTCGGTGCCCCACCGATGGATCGCGAACATCGCCAGTGATCCCTGCACCGAGACGAAGCTGCGCAAACCGGAGTCGACTGCCTCCAACTCCCGACAGGCGACACCGTAGGCGGTGGCGCTGGTGCCTTGGCAGCCATAACCCTCCAGATGCATCCCCAGCAGGCCCAACTTGCCGAAACTCCGGGCCAACTCCGTCGCCGGGATGGACCCCTGCTCGTACCACTGCGCCGCGTGTGGAGCGAGTTCGGCCTGCGCGAAGTCACGCACGGTCGCGCCGATGGCGCGCTCCTCCTCGGCAAGAAGACCATCGACATCCAGGAAGTCGGTGCGGTCCATCACTGGCCCCTCTCAACAGCGCTGACTTCAGCGCTTCCGGGTTCCCTTGCGCTTGATCGGGACGTGCGCAGCTGCGCCGGCGTCGGGATCCTCGACGCTGCCCTCGTGGAGTTCATTTTCGTTCTCGGGCTGATCCGGTACGCCGTCGGTCAGGTCGAGCGGTGCCGGAGTCTCCTCGTCCAGGATCAACCCGGGCAGTGTGGCGATCTCGGGCGCCGCAGGCGGGCCGGCCGCTCGGCGGGCACCGAAACGGCGTACCGAGGTGACGATGGTCGGGGCTGCTGACACCGCCGGCTCTGCCGATTGCTCGTCAGTAGTGGCATCCACGTCCCCGGTCCCCTCGGCCAGCGGCTCATCGACGCCAGACCCTGGAACGGGCTCGACAACAGACTCTGCGTCGAGCTCGGAAACCACTTCCGGCGCAGGAACCACGTCTGGAGTTTCTGAGTCGTCCTCAGCGCCTGACGGGAAGTCCAGCAGTGGCTCGGCCGCCATCTCAGCCACCGTGTCGACAGCGACTCCATCCAGATCTGCGGTGTCGAGGTCGGCATCGTCGGACTTCGGCGGTTCGGGTCGGGCCATAGCCGCAATGTCTGCAGGCGACGGCGGCCGAGGAGGCGTCGGAGCCGGGCTGTCCTCGGACTTACCCCGTCCACGTCTGCGGGAACGACGTGGCTCGCTCTCATCGCTCTTCTTCTTGGCCTCGACCGGCTCGTGGGAGACGATCACGCCACGTCCTTGGCAGTGCTCGCAGGTGTGACTGAACGCCTCCAGCAACCCGGTACCGATGCGCTTGCGGGTCATCTGCACCAGACCGAGCGAGGTCACCTCGGCAACCTGGTGCCGAGTGCGGTCCCGACCCAGGCACTCCACTAGCCGGCGTAACACCAGGTCGCGGTTGCTCTCCAGCACCATGTCGATGAAGTCGACGACGATGATGCCGCCGATGTCGCGCAGCCGAAGCTGTCGCACGATCTCCTCGGCCGCCTCCAGGTTGTTCTTGGTGACGGTCTCCTCGAGGTTGCCACCCGAGCCGGTGAACTTGCCGGTGTTGACGTCGACCACCGTCATCGCCTCGGTGCGGTCGATGATCAGCGAGCCGCCCGAAGGCAGCCATACCTTGCGGTCCAGGCCTTTGGCGATCTGCTCGTGGATCCGGTACGCCGAGAAAGCGTCGCCGCCCTCGTGTTTCTCCAACCTGTCGGCCAAGTCGGGGGCAACGTGCTGGACATACTGGCTGACGGTCTCCCATGCGTCGTTGCCGGAGATGACCAGCTTGGAGAAGTCCTCGGTGAACAGGTCGCGAACGACCTTGAGGGTCAGGTCGGGCTCTCCGTAGAGCAGCTGCGGCGCATTACCGCCGGCGACCTTCTTCTCTATGTCCTCCCAGCGGGCCTTGAGCTGCTCGACATCGCGGGTCAGCTCCTCCTCGGCAGCACCCTCGGCGGCGGTGCGTACGATCACGCCCGCGCTTTCGGGAACGATCTGCTTCAGCAGTGTCTTGAGGCGGTTGCGCTCTGTGTCGGGCAACTTGCGGGAGATGCCGCTGGTGGTGCCGTCAGGGACGTAAACCAGGAACCGGCCCGGGAGACTGATCTGGCTGGTAAGCCGAGCGCCCTTGTGGCCGATGGGGTCCTTGGTCACCTGAACCAGGACGGTCTGGCCGGACTTGAGCACCGACTCGATCTTGCGCTGGGAGCCGTCCTTGGCGCCGAACGCGTCCCAGTTAACCTCGCCGGCGTACAGAACCGCGTTGCGGCCCTTGCCGATGTCGATGAAGGCCGCCTCCATCGACGGCAGCACGTTTTGGACCCTGCCCAGGTACACGTTGCCGATCAGGGAGGTCTGGGTCTCGCGGGAAACGTAGTGCTCGACCAGGACCTTGTCCTCGAGCACCGCGATCTGGCTCAGGTCCTCGTGCTGACGGATCACCATCACCCGGTCGACAGCCTCGCGACGTGCCAGGAACTCCGCCTCGGAGATGATCGGCGCGCGCCGACGACCGGCCTCGCGACCCTCGCGGCGACGCTGCTTCTTGGCCTCCAGCCGGGTCGAGCCGGTGAATCCCGCGATCTCGTCCTCGGCCGAACGCGGTGCGCGCACCCTGACGACCGTGTTGGCAGGATCGTCCGGTGAGCCGTCGCCTTCCTCACCCGCGCGGCGACGACGACGACGGCGACGAGTGGTGGACGAACCCTCGCCATCGGCCGCATTTTCGCCTGTGTCGCTGTCTCGACCGGGGGCAGCTGACTCGGCTCCTGCCTCGGTCGACTCGTCCTCGCTCGTCTCGGCATCACCGGCGGACTTACGACGACGGCGACCGCCACGACGACGACGGCGACGTGGCACACCGTCACCGAGTTCGTCTTCGCTGTCTTCCTGGGTGAGGTCCTGCTCAGGGCCCTGCCCTGGCTCTTCCCCGGCTGCCTGCTCGGTTTCCTCGGTCCCGGCTGTGACGGCGTCCGGGGTCGTGACGTCGGCGTCATCCGCAACGTCGGTGGCCTCTTCGGGCCTCCCAGTCTCAGCCTCGGTGACCTCGGCGACCTCGGTCCGCTTCCGTGCGGTTTGGGTCTTCTTAGTCGCGCGCTTGGCGGTCTTCTTCGCCGGAGCCGGCGCCTGGAACAGCGGTACCGCGGCAGTAGCCGATGCTGGGCCCGCGGCAGCATCTGTCGGGGAGAGGCGTCGTCCGTGACATCGACGTTGTCATCGACACCATCGGAAGACGTCTCGGCAGCCTTGAAGGTCGCTGCCTTTTTGGTGGTCCTGCGCGTGGTCTTCTTCGCCGGAGCCGGGTTGGGCTCCGTCGTCGTGGCACCCGGGTCAGTTACCGGAACCTCAGCCGCCTCAGCTTCAGTTGCCGGAGGCTCGGCAGCAGCCGCTTTCTTGGTGGTCTTCTTCACCGCTCGGGTGGTGGTCTTGGCAGCCGCTTTCTTCGCCGCGGCCTTCTTGGCCGGCTGCCGGGTAGCTTTCTTGGCAGTCTTCTTGGCCGCGGGTTCCGCTGGAAGTTGAGCCTCCACCTGATCCGATCCTTCAGCTAGTCCCTGGGGGCTGCTGCGTTGGTCGGTTGGTCGTTCGATAACTCGTCGTCGAGCACGATGCTCTCCTTGCCGCGCCCTCGGGTAGAGGACCCGTGTCGGTCGCCCGCTCGGTTGAGTGCCTGCGGGCGAAAGCTTGCGGTTGCGGCGACATCAATCGTCGGGCTGGCCGCCAGGGCCGACCGCGGTCAGCGGATCACTCCGCGTCGCGGTCGGAGACCAGTGGGTCACCCACCGTGCCGGTCTTCGGGTCCAGGAAGCCCTGCGCCAGCCGCTGAAAAAGAGCAGCCGCGCTGCGAGGGAACTCCACTCGTTGCTGAAGTCCGACCAAGATGTCGTCGGGTCTCACGGCCGGGGTGCCGTGCCGCAGGACCAGATCAAGTATCGCACACGATCGGGCTCGTACCTCATCAGGGCGAGCGACCGCGGCTGTGTCGGTGGAGCGGGCATCCCCGATGTTGTCATCGTCGTCGATCACAGCCAGGCTGACGACAGCAGCCCGGCAGTCGAACTCACGCAAGCCCCGTTTGGTCATCCGCTCGACCAACACCTCATCAGCGACCAGGAACGCATCGACCGCCTTCCCGACCAACCCAGGGTCGACCTCAGGCAGCATGATGCGCCAGTGGCTTGCCTCCAATCGGTCGGCCAAGGCGCCCTTCTCGGCGAGTACGACGGTAAGCACGTCCAGCCCGGGCGGGAGCGCCTGGTCGATGCGAGTCAGCACATCGGCAGGATCGACGACCTCACGTAGTCCGATCTCGACGTACTCGGCCTCGCTGGCAGCACCAGTGGGCGCCGCTCCGGCATAGGAGATCCGCGGATGCGGGTTGAAACCCGAGGAGTACGCCATCGGGATCCTGGCGCGCACCAGCGCTCGTTCGAAAGCCCGGGAGAAGTCCCGGTGGCTGGTGAAGCGGAGACGCCCACGCTTGGCGTACCGCAACCGCAGTCGCATCACCGGCGGCGCCTGCTGCTCGGGTGGCTGACGACTCATTGCCGGCAACTCACTGGCTGACCACAGTCAGGGGCAACAACGTCTGGCCGGTCGGGCCGATCTGGATCTCTGTCCCGATNTCGGGGCAGACCCCGCAGTCGTAGCAAGCGTTCCAGCGGCAGTCCTCGACTTCGGGGGCGTCCATGTCCTCACCTGCCCGCAGAGCGTCTTGCCAGTCCTCCCAGAGCCAGTCGCGATCCAGCCCGGAATCCAGATGATCCCAGGGCAGCACCTCGTCGTAGTCCCTCTCTCGGATGGTGTACCAGTCCAGATCGACCGGCTCGTCGGCCAGCGCGCTCTCGGCGCACTCGGCCCAGCGGTCGTAGGAGAAGTGCTCACTCCACCCGTCGAAGCGGCCGCCGTCGCGCCAGACCGACTCGATCACCCGGCCGACACGGCGGTCGCCACGAGAGAGCAGTCCCTCGATGATGCCAGGGCGTCCGTCGTGGTACCGGAAGCCGATGGCCCGACCGAAGCGCCGATCGGACCGCACGTCGTCGCGCAGCTTCTGCAGGCGGGCATCTGTCGTCTGCCAGTCGAGCTGGGCGGCCCATTGGAACGGCGTGTGCGCTTTGGGCACGAATCCACCGATCGAGACCGTACACCGGATGTCATTGTGGCCGGAGACCTCGCGACCCTTGGCGATCACCTTCTTGGCCAGGTCGGCGATCCCGAGCACGTCCTCGTCGGCCTCGGTCGGCAACCCGCACATGAAGTAGAGCTTCACCTGGCGCCAGCCGTTGGAGTACGCGGCAGCGACGGTACGAATCAGATCCTCCTCAGTGACCATCTTGTTGATCACCTTGCGCATCCGCTCCGAGCCGCCCTCAGGGGCAAACGTCAGGCCGGAACGGCGGCCGTTGCGGCTGAATTCGTTGGCCAGGGTGATGTTGAAGGCATCCACCCGGGTGCTCGGCAGCGACAGCGACACGTTGCTGCCGTCGTACCTGTCAGCCAGGCCTTTGGCAACCTCGCCGATCTCGGAGTGGTCCGCGCTGGAGAGCGACAGCAGGCCGACCTCCTCGAAGCCGGACTTGCGGATTCCGTTCTCGACCATCTCACCGATCGTGGTGATGGACCGCTCACGCACCGGACGGGTGATCATGCCGGCCTGACAAAACCGGCAACCGCGCGTACAGCCTCGGAAGATCTCCACCGAGTACCGTTCGTGCACGGTTTCGGCCAGCGGCACCAGCGGATTGCGCGGATAGGGCCATTGGTCCAGGTCCATCAACGTGTGCTTGGCGACCCGCCGGGGCACCCCGACCTGGTTGGGCACGACCTGGTGAATCCGACCGTCCTGGGTGTAGGTGACGTCGTAGAACCGGGGCACGTACACACCGCCACTGACCGCAAGGCGATAGAGCAGCTCATCGCGAGGAGTACGGCCGTCGCCGCCCGGACAGCCTTCCTGCTTCCACTCCCGAATCACCTCGGTGATCGCGAGCACGACCTCCTCGCCGTCACCCAGCACCGCCGCGTCGATGAAGTCGGAGATCGGCTCGGGATTGAAGGCGGCGTGTCCGCCGGCAATCACGATCGGGTCCTCGGCGCCGCGATCACTCGCGTGTAGCGGGATGCCGGCCAGGTCGATCGCGGTGAGCATGTTGGTGTAACCGAGTTCGGTGGAGAACGACAACCCGAACACATCGAAGGCTCGCACCGGACGATGTGAGTCGACGGTGAACTGCGGAATCGTGTGCTCCCGCATCACCTTCTCCATGTCGGGCCACACCGCGTAGGTCCGCTCAGCCAGCGTGCCTGCTCGCTCGTTGAGGATCTCGTAGAGAATCTGCACGCCTTGGTTGGGAAGGCCCACCTCGTACGCGTCGGGATACATCAGCGCCCAGCGCACCATCTCGGCGCCCTCAGCAAAAGCCGGGTCATCCCAAGGCTTGTTCACCGAGTTGAGCTCACCGCCGACATACTGGATCGGCTTCTGCACAGTCGGCAGCAGCGGCTCCAACAGCGGGAATACCGACTCGGGCGCGGACATGTCAGGACCTCGGGGATTGCGGGACGGGAAAACCTGATTCTAGAGCGCAGCGGCCCTAGCGGAGAAAATCGGTCACATATGGCAGGTCTGCCGCCGAAGATCATGTCGTATGTGACCAGCATTCCGCGGCGTCCACTGGTCAGCCGCGGATGTACCGAGCCAGCCGAGGCTGGCCGGAGAACAGCGATTCGCCGAGCAGCTGACGCCAGGGCTGCAACATCGACGGATCGAAGGGACAGCCGAGGAGACGCATNGCCGCCTGGATGATCTCTCCTGGGCAGCGCATTACCTCCCGCGCGGTATACGCCCGCCGCGCCCAGCCTGCCGCGAGGAGTCGCCGGTCACGGTCGAGGTCCCGCACGTGCGTGGCCCGATCGCGATGTCCGGCACCGTCGTACTCGTGCAGCATCCGGGTGCCGGGCAGCCACAGGTCGCCGCGGGCGACGAAGCGATCCTGCGCATCCCGTACGACATGCTGGGGAACGACCTGGAGGCCCGCCGCGCGATGCTGCACTCGCAGCAACGACTCCCAGGGCGATTCAGCACTCCGCGACATCCACGCCAGCGCGGAGCGCAGAACCGGTGCTCCGGCCCGATGTCGCGCCGCCGCGGCAGTGAGTCGATCGAGATCCGTCCACCCTCGGTGGAGCAGGCAGTCCCCCAACACGACGAGATCGAGTACGCCCAGGTCACGCGCGCACGACAGCAGCAGTTCCTCCGGGCCGACGACGGGGACTCCNGCGGATCGATCGCGATGACCCACAGGGTCGACGCGAAAGGCCTGGATCTCGGGTCGGCGTACTCGGTTGGCTCCTCGTGGCAACGACACGAACACCGGCAGATCGACCGGGATCGGCGGCAACCAGAGCCCATACAACCTGGCTGCAGTCAGGTGCGTGAACTTGGCACCGTCCGGCAATACGGTCATCCACGACGCAAGATCCCCGAGCTGCGAATCCGATCCCGGATCGCCTGGGCGATGTAAACCATGGCCTACTCGCCTCCAGCCAGCACGGCGCACTCTCCCTCGGATTGGTGTCATCGGGGCTCCATGAGCCACCACTCTGGCCAGATGTGGTCACACTGCCTAACGGCAAATCAACAAGCTATGCACAACCCAGCCTGGGAACAAATGTCCGGCTCGACAAGAAAAGTGGTCGCAGTCGACATGATTTCACGAGGCGGCCTTGTCGTACATGACCACTAATCCGGGTCGCACGAGCCGACCGACCTTTACGAGCTCAGCGACCAGTGAAGCGGCGTCTCAAACCCAGGGCAGACACGTCGGTGCGCAGCTGGATGTTCAGCAGCAGCCCGATCGCCATCAAAGTGGCGAACATCGAGGATCCTCCGTAGGACACCAGTGGCAACGGCACACCTGTGACCGGCATGATGCCCAGGCACATCCCGATGTTCTGGAACGCCTGGAAACCCAGCCAGCAGGCGATTCCGGCGGCTGCGACTCGACCGAACAGGTCGGGCGCGTTACGAGCGATCACCAGCGTGCGCCACAACAACACCGCCAGTAGCACGATCAGGATGCCGGCGCCGACCAGGCCGAGTTCCTCACCGGCAACCGTGAACACGAAGTCGGTCTGCTGCTCGGGAACGAAACCCGAGGTCGTCTGCGACCCGGAGAACAAGCCCTGGCCCCAGACACCGCCATTGCCGATGGCGATCCGAGCCTGCTCGGTGTTGTAGCCGGCACCACGCGGATCCAGCGCCGGATTGGTGAAGGCCAGGAACCTGTCCAGCTGGTAGGCCTTGAGCAACCCCAGCTGGACGACCGCAACGGCTCCCAGCACTGCGGCGACGACGAGTCCGACGAGCCAGCGCCGAGGTGCGCCCGACACCGCGACCACCCCGAAGACCGTGGCCGACAGAACCAGCATGGTGCCGAGGTCGGGTTGCAGCATGATCAGCGCCGCCGGTAGCGCGGCGACGGCGAGCATCATCGTGACGTCGAGATCGGTGACCCTGCCCTGCCTTGTCTCGGCACGCTCGGCCACGATCAGCGCCATCCCGGCGATGACGGCGAGCTTGGCGAACTCCGAGGGCTGGATGGAGAGCGGTCCGACCAGGATCCAGGAGCGCGAGCCGTTGATCGTGCTGCCCATGACGAGCACCAGGGCCAGGCCAACCACGGATGCGACATAGATTCCCGGGGCCAGGATCCGCACCCAGCGGTAGTCGGTTGCGGCAACCAGGAAGGCGAGCGTCAGGCCGATCGCGATATTGACCAGTTGCCTCTTCAAGAACGCATTGGGATCGTCGCCGACCAGGGCCGCGTTGTCGCGGGTGGCCGACCAGACCAGCACCGTGCCCAGCACGAGCAACGCCGCGGTGACCGCCATCAGAATCCAGTCGGCGCGCGGACCACGAGCCAAGGGCGCGGAGATCGCCCGGAGCCGGAGCATCTGCTCGGGTTGCCCGGATTGCTTGGCCTGCTTAGCATCTGCTCGGCGGAAGACGCCGAGCGTGGAGTGAGCACAGCCATCAGCCGTCTCCCTTGCCGGTCTTGTCAGCCTTGTTAGCGGCGGGTAGCCGCGGCGGCAGGATCGACCCGTCCTCGGCGAACACCGGAAGCTTGGCCGGCGGCGTGAGACCCGGGATCGCCGATTGGGTCTTGCGCACCTGGTCGCCTTCGATGCCGTACAACGCCTCGAAGATCTTGCGGACTGCTGGGCCCGAGGTCCCCGAGCCGGTGCCGGCCTGGCTGACCATCATCACCACCACGTAGTCCTTTGTGTAGGCCGCGACCCAGGAGGTGGACTGCTTGCCCTGCACCTCAGCAGATCCGGTCTTGGCACGCACCTGCACCTGATCGAGCGGGAAGCCGGCGAAGCGCCAGGCGATCGTGCCGGTCCGAGCCGTGCCCAGCAGCGCGTCGTCGAGATAGCGCAGGTTGGAACCGGACACCTTCAGCTTGGCCTGGATCTTGGGATCGAACTGCTTGATGACTTTGCCCTGGTCGTCCACGATCGCTTTGGCCACACGGGGGTGGTAGAGCGTGCCGCCGTTGGCGATCGCGGAGTAGGCGCGGGCGAGTTGCAGCGGCGTCACCACGGTGTCGCCCTGGCCGATGGAGTAGTTCACCGCGTCGCCGGCTCGATAGAGGTTGCCCTCCAGGCAGAACTCGTGGGCGAACAGCTTCATCCACTCCGATGCGTCTTTGGGGTTCTTCGCCAGATCGCAGTAGTAGTCCTTGTTGGCCTCGTAGTAGTCCTGCTTCCACTGCCGGTCCGCGATCCGGCCCGCTNNCTCACCGGGCAGGTCGACTCCGGTCGACTTGCCGAAGCCGAACATCTTGGCCGTGTCCACCAATGGATCCTTGGCCTTGAGATTGGCGGGATCACTGCCGTACTTCTGCCAGTACGACAACCCGACCCGGTAGAAGAAGGTGTCGCACGACAGCTGCAGCGCCTTGGCGAAGTCGATCGATCCGTACGCGGCGGACTCGTAGTTCTTGAACCACCTGTTGCCGACCTGCAGACCTGAGGAGCAGGTCAAGCGAGTGTCCTGCCCGAAGCCGTTCTCCAATGCGCCGGCGGTCATGATCGGTTTCCAGGTCGAGCCGGGAGCAAACGTCCCTTGGGTGGCCCGAGACAGCAGCGGTGTGCCGGCCTCCTTGGAGTAGAGATGGTCGAGTTGCTTGGCGCTGATACCGCCCACCCACAGGCCGGGGTCGTAGGTCGGGTAGCTAGCCATCGCGATCACATCGGAGTTACGGGCGTCCAGCACCACGATGGCGCCCTGATCGGCGACATAGTTCTTGTGCGTGACCTTGTCGTAAGTCTCACGAGCCGTGCGGATCGTCGAGGTGAGCTGTCGCTCCACGACCGACTGGACTTTTGCATCCAGCGACGTGACCAACGTGTTGCCGGGTTCGCCTGCGATATAGCCGGACTCCCCNAGCACGCGGCCCATCGAGTCGACAGTGACCTTCTCGTACCCCGGGACTCCCCGTAGGTACTTGTCGTACGCGCGCTCCAGGCCGGAGCGACCCACTACCGAGGATCCGTGCACGGTGGCGTCGTCGTCCTTCTTCGCTGCCGTCAGCTCGTCTTCGGTGATCGGGCTGAGATAGCCCAGCAGGTGTGCTGCGTTGATCCCGTACGGCGACGGATAAGCCCGCAGGCTCTGGGACTGCACAACGATTGCGGGGAACCGCTCGCTCTGCTCCTGGATCCTGACCGCGGTGCGTTGCTCGACGTCCTCGGCGATCGGCACGGGCTGGAAGGGCGATCCGTTCCAACAGGTCCGCTTCTTGGCACCGTCCTCACCGCATAGCAAGGTGCGGGCATGCACCACTCGATAGGGCTGGCCTGTTTCCCTGGCGACCCGGCGGAGCACCTGCTGCTGGTCGTGCGTGTCGAGCTTGCGCAGCATGGTGCGGTCGACCGCCACCACCCAGGCAGTGCGGTTGGCGGCCAGCGGCCGTCCCATATCGTCCACGATCAGGCCGCGGGCCGGCTGCTGCACGATCTCGCGCACCGACTGCGAGGCAGCCTTGGCCTGGTAGCCGGCACCGGAGTAGACCTGCAGATACCACAACCGGGCGAACAGAGTCGCGAACAAGGCCAGGATCAGGACCTGCACCACCACCAGCCGCGCCAAGCCCCGATTTTGCCGACCTGAGCCGATCAGCACCGTCACGCCAACCCCACTTGAGGTGGCGACAACCGCTCCTCGGCTTTGCCTAACAAAGGCATCAGGAACGGTGCCACTGCGCAGTCATAGGCCAGCCCGATCAGGATGACCCGCAGCGCGGCGTTGGCCGACCAGGCGGTGTCGCCCAGAACGAAGCCGGTGAAGACGAACAAGCTGGAGGCGACGAAGCTGGCCACTGCCACTACTGCTATGACCTCGATCGGTGTGGCACCTTGGGCCCGGGCCCGTAACCGGCCGATGAGGAAACCCACCACCACCAAGCACAACGCCCAGCGTCCCGCCACATGATCCGCTGGGGGCGCGAGGTCCAACAGCAGGCCACCTGTGAACCCCAACCCCATTGCGAGCTCGGGACCTCGGGCCAACCCAGCCGACACCACCACCAACAGGACGAGGTTGGGGCCGATCCCCTGCACGGTGAAGGCCGAGAAGAAGGTCACCTGCACCACGAAGGCGATCACCAGTAGAGCCAGATACCCGAGTCCGCGCAACAACGTCATCACTGACCACCTGTGCTGTTCTTCGGGCTGTCCTTCGAGCTGTTCGGTTGCTTGACGTCAGGGACGATTGCCCCGGGGTGCCCGGAGCCACGACAACGGCGACGATGTCGAGAGAAGAGAAGTCCACTGCTGGGCGCACGACGGCTCGGGTCGTGGAGTCCCGCGGTGAGGTGAGCACCGATTCGATCGTGCCGATCCTGATTCCAGGGACGTACGGCGCGCCGTCCTTGCTTCCCCAGGTCGTCACCAGGTCTCCCTGTGTCGGGGTGGCGGTCGCGTCGACGAGCTCCAAATCCAGTCGCCCGGCACCGGACAGGTCTCCGTCACCGCGTAGGAAGCCGATCTCGAGGTCGGCTCCAAGCCGACCGCCCACGACAGAACGGGCATCGGTGATCAGCAGCACCGTGGCTGTGGTCTCGTCCGCGCGTAGCACCCGGCCGACCAGGCCTGCTTGCTCGAGCACGGTCATGTCGGGACGCACCCCGTGGCGGCGGCCGCGGTCGATGGTGACTGCGCGGGAGAAGGACTGCGCGGGACCGATCGCGATCACCCGAGCGGGCTGCAGCGCGTACCCGGTGTTGCCGCTGGCACGCACCAGGCCACGCAACTGCCGTTGTTCGGCGGCGTCCTGGTCGGATCCGGCAAGCCTGTTCTCCAGGTCATCGTTGGCGGCTTGGAGTCGCGCGACGTCACTTCGCAGACTCCGGTTGGTGCGCATCGCCTCCGGAATGCCAGCGATCGGATCGGTCACCGTCGAGACGGCCGATTCGATCGGGCCCACGCCATCGCCCACCAGCCCACGGACCCGATCCAGCGGAGAGTCTTGCCCAGCCCCGACATCGACGGTGATCAAGGTCGCGCACGCCAGCAGCAGCACGACCAGCAGCCGCCGGGTGCGGTGGCCGTGATCGGTGCGCTGATGAGAGTTCTGCTCCTGAAGGTTCACGGATTTACCGCCGGCGCCGGTCAGAGACCAGGATCTGCTGCAATGCCTCGAATTCCTCCACACACTTGCCGGCTCCTCGGGCCACCGAGTGCAGCGGATCGCCGGCGACGTGGACGGGGATGCCGGTCTCGTCGCGGATTCGGGCATCGATCCCGGCCAGGAGCGCTCCACCACCGGTAAGGACCAGGCCGCGATCCATGATGTCGCCGGCCAACTCCGGTGGGGTCTGATCGAGGGTGGCGCGGACGGCATCGACGATCATGTTGACCGGCTCCTCCATGGCCTGCCGCACCTCTGCGGTGGAGACCACGACCGTGCGCGGTAGGCCGGAGATCATGTCGCGGCCGCGTACCTCTGCTTCGGGCTCGTCAGTCGCGGGAAACGCAGAGCCAAGCGTGGTCTTGAGTTGCTCGGCGGTGCGGTCGCCGACGATCAAGGCGTGTTCCTTCTTCAGCCAGGAGATGAGCGCCTGGTCGAGGTCGTCGCCCGCGGTCCGCGTCGAGAGGCTGGTGACGACGCCCCCNAGTGAGATCACCGCGACTTCGGTAGTACCGCCACCGATGTCGACGACCATGTTGCCGAAAGCGGCATGTACCGGAAGCTCGGCGCCGATCGCGGCCGCCATCGGCTCCTCGATCAGGTAGACCCGGCGGGCGCCGGCGGAGTAACCCGCCTCTTTGACCGCCCGCTGCTCGACTGCGGTGATGCCCGAGGGAACGCAGATCACCAGCCGCGGCTTGGCGAAGAACCGTCGGCGATGGACCTGCAGGATGAAGTAGCGCAGCATCTGCTCGGCGGCCTCGAAGTCCGCGATGACGCCGTCGCGCAGCGGACGCACCGTGGTGATGTTTTCCGGAGTGCGACCCAGCATGCGCTTGGCCTCCTGGCCGACGGCAAGGATCTGGCCGGTGGTGGCGTTCATCGAGACGACGCTGGGCTCGTCCAGGACGACCCCGCGCCCCCGGACGTACACCAGCGTGTTGGCCGTGCCCAGGTCGACGGCGAGGTCGCGCCCGACCAGGTTATTCGCCACTCCGGCCACGCCCCCTCACAGCACGCACTAGACACAAATAGCCACTTGAGTCACACAGGTCCCTACGAGGTTAGGCGTCAAATCAGACGAAACCCGGCAGACACGCATATGCCGAGCCGGAACTCAGCGACCAGCGCGGCCCAGTTCGGCAAGCGCGGCAAGCACGGGTTCCATGCCATCGGTCCCGGTGAGCCGTTCCAGCGCGTACTTCCGGGCAGCCTCGACTTGGACGGGATCGGGCAACTCGAGAGGCCCGGTCACAAGATCGGGATCGGGCTCTGTGCCCAGGTCACCGGCGACATCGCCGACCACCGGCACCCCCAACTCACGGATCGCCCTGCGAGTCCCGGCGTTCCAGCGCGCTCCGAAGGCGACGACGCTGGAGTCAATCGGCACCGGCGGCTCCTGGGCCGCGCGCGCCGACAANGATCTCGCGACATAGCACCTGCCGGACCAAGTGGCGTCGGCGTCCCTCGACCCCGCCGAGCTGATGCACGGCCTGGCGCACCATTCTGCCGAGGGATAGCCGAGTGACTCGTTGCGCAGCCCCGGAGGGTCAACCCCTCGGGANTCACCGAGTGCTCCGGCGAACGCGAAGCGATGCCACAACTCCAGCTCATCTGTCGTGCGCGGCGGCACCGTCACCACCGCGACACGGNNCTCACCGACGGCGCGCGCCCAGACGCGCAGCATGCTCGCCAAGCCGTGTCGCCGTCGGAAGAATCGGCGCGCCGGAGATGGCCCTGAAACCAGTTCCCGCGCGAAGTCCGGCCACGGCTCGATGGGGAGGTTGCGCGCCGCGGTCTGCCACATCGACGAGGCGAGGGTACGGGCATCGCGCACGGTGAAGACCACCTGGACGGGTACGCGAAGCGCAGCCACAACAGCAGCCGCCTGCTCGGCGGTGGCCCAGGACAGGAACTCATGGGAGAGGACCGAGGCTCCGCGATGGTTGTGTATCCGGGTGACGAGGGCGTCGGACCGATCGGTGTGGGTCGATCGGTCGCGCAGGTCGAGAAGCCCGGGTGTCGAACCGTGGGCCGAGACCGAGGCGAAGACCCCTGCTTCGGCCAACAGCGCGCGGTTGCTCCGCAGCAGAGCCTGAAGGTAGGTCGTACCCGACTTCATCGGGCCGACATGGAGGACGACTCGAGCTGCCGGGTCAACAGCGCGCATGGCTCAGCTAGCTCAGAGCGCGGGGAACCAGAGGTCGATCTCGCGGACGGCGGACTCCTCGGAGTCGGAGCCGTGGACCAGGTTCTCGCGGTTGGACAGACTCAGGTCGCCGCGGATCGTGCCGGGCGCGGCTTTGCGACCGTCGGTCGCACCGTTGATGGCCCGGACCACCTCGATAGCCTCATCACCCTCGAGAACTGCGGCGATCACCGGACCGGAGGTGACGAAATCGCGCAGTGGCGGATAGAAGTCCCGCTCGACGTGCTCCTCGTAGTGCAGATCGGCCTTGGCTGCGTCGATGTGCTGCAGTTCCAGCGCGACCAGGGACAATCCCTTGGCCTCGTACCGGGAGAGGATCTCTCCGACCAGACCACGGCGTACGGCATCGGGCTTCAACAGGACAAAGGTGCGCTGAGACATGACAGTCACCCTACGGGCACCTGCATCCGCCGCTCTCGCAAGGCCGAGCTACTGGCCCGGTGCTGTGTCGTCAGGGTCGGCGCCACCGCGTTTGTCATGGCTGTCGCTGCTTGCCTGCTCACGGGCCTCATAGGCGGCGATCTGCTGGGCGCGATCAGCATCCACTTTGGCGCCCACCGAGTAGGCCGCCCACCACAGCGCCAGGAAGACCGCGCCGAGCGCGAACATCGTCGGGATCACGAAACCAAGCGCGAGGGCTGCGATCTGAATGCCCCAACCCACCAGGTAAGCCCAGCGGGCGCGCAACATGCCCGCTACCAGCAAGCAGAGCACCAGCAGGCCGACACCGATCACGGTGGCGATCTGCCAGCGCACATCCGAGACGCTGATCATCACCGGGGTGGTCAAGCCCAGCACTACCGCTTCCAAGCTCAAGATCCCCGCGCACAACGATCGCTGCATCGATCTCATCGGGCTGATCCTCCTCGCAGCAGAACGCGCGCCTCCCCGGCCGTCACGACCGAGCCGATCACCAATACTCCNCCGGATCCCAGTGACTCGCCGGTGGCGCCACCTGTCTCGGCCAGGGTGACCGCCTCGGCGATCGCGTTGTCTAGTCGCTCGACCACACGCACCCGATGCTCGCCGAAGACCTCCCCAGCCAGAATCCCCAGGTCGGCAGCCGGCATCGATCTGTTGGTCGAGTTCTGGGTGCATACCACCTCGGCCAGCACGGGTTCCAGCTCGGCCAGCAGTCCCTCGACGTCCTTGTCGGCCATCACCCCGACCACTCCGATCAGCGGATCGAAGGCGAAGGAGTCGCGGATCGCCTCGACAGCGGCTTCTGCGCCGTGCGGATTGTGCGCGGCGTCCAGCACGATCGTCGGACCACGGCGGATCACCTCGAGTCGAGCGGGCGAGGTGACGCGCGTGAACGCTTCTCGTACCAAGTCATCGGCTAGGGCGTCGTCGCCGGCGAAGGCCTCAACCGCAGCCAGCGCCAGCGCCGCATTGTGGGCTTGATGCGCGCCGTACAACGGGAGGAACAGCTCTTCGTAGGAGCCGCGCAATCCACGCAGGCCGATCACCTGACCACCGACCGCCGGTAGCCGCGAGGTGACTCCGAAGTCGATGCCTTCCACTACCAGCGTGGCACCGACTTCGGTAGCGCGCTCGGCGATGACCCGCATGACCTCCTCGGCCTGGGCAGCGACCACGACGGTTGCACCGGGCTTGATGATCCCGGACTTCTCGATGGCGATCTCTTCAGGGGTATCCCCGAGATACTTGGCATGGTCGACCGCGATCGGGGCGATCACTGCGACGTGAGCATCGATCACGTTGGTGGCATCCCAGGAGCCACCCATCCCGACCTCCACGACGGCGGCATCGACCGGAGCATCCGCAAACGCCGCATAAGCCATCGCCACCACGAATTCGAAGAACGACACCGGGTGCTCGCTGGCGGCATCGACCATCGCTGCGTAAGGAGCGACCTCCAGATAGGTCGACACGAACGCCTCGGGTGACATCGGCTCACCGTCGATGCTGATCCGTTCGGTCATCGACTCGACATGCGGGCTGGTGAAGCGACCGGTGCGCAAGTCCCGGGCCGCCAACAAGGCGTCGATCATCCGGCTGGTGCTGGTCTTGCCGTTGGTGCCGGTCAGATGGATCGACGGGTAGGTCGACTGCGGGTCGCCCAGCAGGCCGACCAGGTCCCGGATCCGGTCCAGGCTCGGTTCGAGCTTCGTCTCCGGCCACCGTGACAGCAACGCCGCCTCGACATCAGCGAAGGCGAGATCGTGAGGTGAGAGAGCAGCACACATGGCGCCACTGAGTGTACGGGCATAGGTTGGTCGCACACTGTTCGCCAGACTTGTCGCACCGGACCTGTCGCGCCCACCACCTCTCACCAGGAGGACTCCATGTCACCAGTGGTCAAACTCGCTCTCGGGCTGCTCGCCGTCGCAGTGGTGCTCGGCCTGATAGGAGTTCCGTGGTGGGGCATCCTGCTGATCGTGCTGGGCATCCCGGCCGCTGGATACGCGATGCTCGACCCCAAACAGCGGAAGCGACTTCGCGGGATCAACCGACGTTGACCGATTCGCGGGAGCCAGTGCGGCTTCCGTAGGATTCCGGGCATGACCAGCGCATCTGAGAGCACCGGCATGTCCGCGACGACGCCCTCGCAGCCGGCGNTCGTCGTACCCGACAAGCCTGCGCTGGAGGGCCTGGAGGAGAAGTGGTCGCAAGCCTGGCGTGAGCACGGAACCTATGCCTTTACTCGCGGCCGGTCGCGAGCCGAGGTCTTCTCGATCGATACCCCGCCGCCGACCGTATCCGGGTCGCTGCATGTGGGGCACGTCTTCTCCTACACCCACACCGACCTGGTCGCCCGCTACCAACGAATGGCGGGCAAAGAGGTCTTCTACCCGATGGGTTGGGACGACAACGGCCTGCCGACCGAGCGCCGCGTCCAGAACTACTTCGGAGTGCGCTGCGACCCGTCCCTGCCGTACGACCCGAACTTCGAGCCCCTGGCCAAACCCGATCCGAAACGCCAGATCCCGATCAGTCGGCAGAACTTCATCGACCTTTGCTCCGAGCTCGTGGTCGAAGACGAGAAGGCGTTCGAGAAGCTCTGGCGGCATCTAGGGCTCTCGGTCGACTGGGATCAGACCTACACCACGATCGGTGCCGACTCACGAGTCGCCTCGCAGCGGGCATTCCTGCGCAACTTCGCCCGTGGGGAGGCCTACCTGCAAGAGGCGCCGACACTGTGGGACGTGACCTTCCAGACGGCGGTGGCCCAGGCCGAGCTGGAGGCGCGCGAGTATCCGGGCGCCTACCACCGGGTCTGTTTCCACCGCGGTCCTGATCACGGCACCGGGAAACCCCAAGAGTCCGCCCCGGACAACCTGGTTTGGATCGAGACCACCCGCCCGGAGCTGATCCCCGCAGTGGTGGCCTTGATCGCCCACCCCGACGACGAGCGCTATCAGCACCTGTTCGGCACCACGGTGACCTCACCGGTGTTCGGTGTGCAGGTGCCGGTGCTCGCTCATGTGGCTGCCGAGCCCGACAAGGGCGCTGGTATCGCGATGTGCTGCACGTTCGGCGACCTGACTGACGTGACCTGGTGGCGCGAGTTGCAGCTTCCGGTGCGCACGGTCGTTGGACGCGACGGCCGGCTGTTGCGTGAGACACCGGAATGGCTGTCGTCGACCAAGGCCGCCCGGGCGTACGCAGAACTCGCCGGCAAGACCACCTTCAGCGCCCGCGAGGCGATCGTCGGCATGTTGCGCGCCTCCGGTGACCTCGACGGCGAACCCAGTTCAACCACCCGGATGGCCAACTTCTACGAGAAGGGCGACAAGCCACTCGAGATCGTGTCAACCCGGCAGTGGTACATCCGCAACGGCGGTCGTGACGCGACCCTTCGCGATGAGCTGATTGCCCGGGGCGCGGAGATCAACTGGGTACCGGACCACATGCGACATCGCTACGACAACTGGGTGGGCGGCCTGAACGGAGACTGGCTGATCTCCCGGCAGCGCTTCTTCGGGATCCCGTTCCCGGTTTGGTACCCGTTGGACGCCGAGGGCGAGCCCGACTACGCCCATCCGCTGATGCCCGCCGAAGCCGAACTTCCCATCGATCCGTCATCTCAAGCACCACGAGGGTACGACGACGATCAGCGTGGCAAGCCCGGCGGTTTCATCGGAGACCCCGACGTGATGGACACCTGGGCCACCTCCTCTCTCACTCCACAGATCGTGTGCGGTTGGGAACGCGATCCGGAGCTGTTTGCCGCCACCTTCCCGATGGATATGCGCCCGCAGGCGCACGAGATCATCCGTACCTGGTTGTTCTCCTCGGTGGTGCGCGCACACTTCGAGAACGGCATGGTGCCGTGGTCGAACGCCGCGATCTCCGGTTTCGTGGTGGACCCCGACCGCAAGAAGATGAGCAAGTCCAAGGGCAACGTGGTCGTTCCCGACGAGATCCTGCACAAGTACGGCGCCGATGCGGTCCGCTGGCGAGCGGCAATGGCTCGGCCAGGAGTGGACTCCCCGTTCGACGAGACCCAGATGAAGGTCGGTCGCCGACTGGCGATGAAGGTGCTGAACGCCTCGAAGTTCGCACTCGGCATCGGCGCGGCCGACACCGATCTCACGTTGGTGACCGAGCCGGTGGACAAAGCGATGCTCTCCGGGCTGGCCGACACAGTGGCCCGCGCGACCACGGCTTTCGAGGCCTTCGACTACACCACGGCCCTCGAGGTGGCGGAGAAGAACTTCTGGGAGTTCTGCGACGATTACATCGAGCTGGTCAAAGAGCGCGGCCACGGCGCTCGCGGGGAACAGGCCGCGACATCGGCCAAGGCCGCATTGGCGATCGCGATCCGCGCTCACCTACGGCTGCTCGCGCCGTTCTTGCCGTACGTGACCGAAGAGGTTTGGTCGTGGTGGCAGGAGGGCTCGGTGCACCGTGCTACCTGGCCGTCGACTCTTGAGTTCACCGGACTCGTCGGTGAGGCAGCCGCGCTGCCTGCTATCGCCGCAGCCCTGTCCGGCATCCGTGGCGCGAAGTCTCAAGCCAAGGTGTCGATGCGTACCGAGGTGAGCCGCGCCGTCGTGCGCGGCCCGGCCGATCAGCTGGCGCTGACACAGATCGCCACCGAGGATCTGCGCGCCGCCGGCAAGATCATCGGGGAGTTGGTCTTCGAACCCACCGACTCGGCTGAGATCACGGTCGAGGCCGACCTGATCCCACCCGCAGATTCGCCGGCCTAGCCACCGAGTGATGCATCTTGGCTGGTTCAACAGCCCTGAACCGACCAATCTGCATCACTGGAGTACACACAGGTCGGAGTTGGCCGGCAGAATCTGATCTTCGATCAGCTTGCCGGCTATTCATCATCGCCGGTCAGGCGGACTTCTTCTTTTTCTCCGGAGCTCGGGGAACCAGGGTCGGGTTGACGTTGTCGCGGACGACCTCATCGGTGACGACGACCTTGGCGATGTCCTCACGCGAGGGAACGTCGTACATCACGTGCAACAGGACCTCTTCGATGATGGCACGCAAACCACGGGCGCCGGTGCCGCGCACCATGGCCAGGTCGGCGACCGCGTCCACCGCGTCCTCGGTGAACTCCAACTCGACGCCGTCGAGCTCGAAGAGCTTCTGGTACTGCTTGACCAGGGCATTGCGCGGCTCGGTGAGGATCTGCACCAATGCCTCGCGGCTGAGTTTGTCGACGGTGGCGATCACAGGCAACCGGCCGATGAACTCGGGGATCAGACCGAACTTCAACAGGTCCTCAGGCATGACCTCNGAGAAGATCCTGTCCAGATCGCGCTCCTCCTTGGTCGGCAGCTTCGCACCGAAGCCAAGGGTCTTCTTGCCGATCCGCTGCTCGACGATGTGCTCGAGCCCGGCGAATGCTCCGCCGACGATGAACAAGATGTTCGTGGTGTCGATCTGGATGAACTCTTGATGCGGGTGCTTGCGGCCGCCTTGCGGCGGGACCGAAGCAGTGGTGCCTTCCAGGATCTTCAGCAACGCCTGCTGCACGCCCTCACCGGAAACATCGCGAGTGATCGACGGGTTCTCTGCCTTGCGAGCGACCTTGTCGATCTCATCGATGTAGATGATCCCGGTTTCGGCCTTCTTGACGTCGTAGTCGGCCGCCTGGATCAGCTTGAGCAGGATGTTCTCGACGTCCTCGCCGACGTAACCGGCCTCGGTCAGTGCGGTGGCGTCGGCGATCGCGAAGGGGACGTTGAGCATCCGGGCCAGGGTCTGGGCAAGGTAGGTCTTGCCACAGCCGGTCGGGCCGATCACCAAGATGTTGGACTTGGCCAACTCCACGGTGTCTTCGGAGCGGTGCCGGTGGCTGGGCGCGCCGAGCCCGGCCTGAACCCGCTTGTAGTGGTTGTAGACCGCGACCGCGAGGGACTTCTTCGCAGTCTCCTGGCCGACGACGTAGGAGTTGAGGAACTCGAAGATCTCCTTGGGCTTGGGCAGCTCCTCCAAGCCGACCTCGGCGCCTTCGGAGAGCTCCTCCTCGATGATCTCGTTGCACAGATCGATGCACTCGTCGCAGATGTAGACGCCGGGACCGGCAATCAGCTTCTTGACCTGCTTCTGGCTCTTACCGCAGAACGAGCACTTCAGCAGGTCGCCTCCGTCACCGATGCGTGCCACAGGCGACGTCTCCTCACGAATCGTGGCCGAACAGCGCCGTCAGGCTCCGCTAGACCGGTGGTAGCAGGATCTGTAATTGGTAGAAACCTACCCGCTCATGCCCAGCTTTGGGTCAGGACACGACGACGGATCGGCCCCAAGGCATTGGTCGGGCATTGGTCGGGCCTCGGCGATCAGGTGAGCGCCAACGCCCCTTTACGCGACTCCAGGATGGCGTCGATGAGTCCGTACTCGACGGCCGCGTCAGCCGTCAGGATCTTGTCACGCTCGATATCGCTGCTGACCTCCTCGACCGACTTGCCGGTGTGCTCGGCGATCATCTTCTCCAGCAATTCGCGCATCCGCAGGATCTCGTTGGCCTGGATCTCGATGTCAGAGCTCTGCCCGTAAGTACCCTCGGTGTAGGGCTGATGGATCAGGATCCGGCTGTTGGGCAGCGCAAGGCGCTTGCCGGGTGCGCCGGCGGCCAACAGGATCGCCGCCGCGGAAGCTGCCTGCCCGAGGCACACGGTCTGCACGTCGGGCTTGACGAACCGCATCGTGTCGTAGATCGCGGTCAGCGCGGTGAAGGAGCCACCGGGTGAGTTGATATAGATCTGGATGTCGCGGTCAGGGTCCATCGATTCCAGGCACAGCAGCTGGGCCATCACCGCGTTGGCAATGTCGTCGCTGATCGGGGTGCCGAGGAAGATGATGCGGTCCTCGAAAAGTTTTGCGTACGGATCGATGCGGCGGAAACCGTACGAAGTGCGCTCTTCCCACTGTGGGATGTAGTAGTTCATGCTCAGTCCTGTCCCTTTGCTGCCGGTCGGCCATGCNTCGGCCACCTGGCCGGCAGAACTCACGACCTTGTCGATGAAGCCGTATTCCAGTGCCTGCTCAGCGGTGAACCAGCGGTCGCGGTCGGCGTCGCGCTCGACGTTCTCCAGCGGCTGGCCGGTGTGCTGGCTGATCAGCTCGAACAGCACCTTCTTGATGTGCAGCGACTGCTGGGCCTGAATCTTGATGTCGGAGGCTGAGCCGCCCATGCCACCAGATGGCTGGTGCATCATGATGCGCGCGTGCGGCAGTGCGTAGCGCTTGCCCTTGGCCCCGGCGCAGAGCAGGAACTGGCCCATCGATGCCGCCAGGCCCATCCCGACGGTGGCGACATCGTTGGAGATGTAGTTCATGGTGTCGTAGATCGCCATGCCGGCATCCACCGAACCACCGGGTGAGTTGATGTAGAGGAAGATGTCGGCTTCAGGGTCCTCGGCGTTGAGCAACAGCATCTGCGCACAGATCGCGTTGGCGTTCTGGTCGCGGACCTCGGAGCCGAGGAACACGATGCGCTCACGCAGGAGCCGTTGATAGACGTTGTCGTCGAGACCGTAGGAGGGAAGCCCGCCCCCGTTCATCTCGGGGTTCATCTGATCGGTGTGGGTCTGGTTCACGGGNACCGACCCTAGCCGCCAACCCCGGCACATCCACGGGTGTTTACGCCGTGTTCGCCACGGGCGTACGCCCTGGTGGACTCTCTGACCGGGCTCCTAGTCTTCGGCCGGCTCCTCGGCTGCCTCGTCCGGCTCAGCAGCCGCGGCCTCTTGCTCAGGGTCGGCGATCGTGCCATCGGGACGCAGGTTCACCAGGTCGATGACGTTGCCGGAGGCATCGGTCACGGTAGCCGATTCCACGATCTTGGCCAGCGCCTTGCCGCGCACGATGTCAGCCACGATCTCGGGAATGTGGTTGTGGTCCATCATGTGCTTGATGAAGTCGTTGGGGTTCTCCCCNGACTGCTGCGCGCGGCGCAACATCTCCTGGGTGAGCTCGTTCTGCTCGACGCTGATCTCCTCGCTCTTGGCGATCTCGTCCAGCAGGAACTGGGCGGCGACGGCGTCACTCACCCGCTTCTCCAGGTCGGCCTCGAACTCGTCGATGGTCTGCTCCTCCTGGTCGAGGTACTGCTCCATCGTCATGCCCGCGTACATCAGTTGCTGCTCGACGTTGCTACGCCGAGCGGTGAGCTCTTGAGCCACGACCGCCTCGGGGAGCGGGATCTCCACCGAGTCCAGCAGCTTCTCGAGAACGGCATCGCGCGCTGCGGCCGCTTGCTCCAGGCGCTTGCCGTTGCCCAGGCGCTCGCGTACATCGTCGGTGAGCTCCGCGACAGTGTCGAACTCCGAAGCCAGCTGGGCGAAATCGTCGTCGAGCTCAGGGAGCTCCTGCTCCTTGACTCCGGTGACGGCCACCGCGATCTCGACGTCCTCACCGACCAAGTCGCCACCGACCAGCTGGGAGGAGAAGGTCTTCTCTTCTCCGGCGGACATACCTGCCAGTGCCTCGTCGAGACCGTCGACCATGCCGCCGCGACCGACCTGGTAGCTCATCCCGGTGACCTCGGCGCCCTCAACCACCTCACCATCCTTGGTGGCCTTGAGGTCGAGGACCACGAAGTCACCGTCGGCGGCGGCTCGGTCGACGTCGTTGAGCTTGCCGAACCGGCTACGCAAAGCCTCGATCTGCTCGTCGACATCCTCGTCGGTGACGGGGAAGTCCTCGACCTCGACAGCTATGCCCTGGTACTCGGGCACCTCGATGGAGGGACGCACGTCGACCTCGGCGGTGAACTCGAGCAGCTCACCATCCTCGAGCTTGGTGACTTCGATCTCGGGCTGGGCCAATGGCTGCAGGTCGTTGCTCTGCAGTGCCTCGATGTAGAACCCGGGAAGAGCGTCGTTGATGGCCTCGTCCAGGGCGGCGCCGCGGCCGAACTGACGATCGATGATCGCGGCCGGCACCTTGCCCTTGCGGAAACCCGGGACACTGACCTGGTTGGCGATCTTCTTGTAGGCCTTGTCGAGGCTCGGCTTGAGCTCCTCGAAGGGCACCTCGACGGTGAGCTTGGCCCTGGTCGGGCTCAGAGTCTCGACGGCGCTCTTCACAGGTCTTTCTCCTTGCTTGGGACTGCATTGGATGTGCTGACAGCATCACGAACTGCCAGCTGGTGGTGCTCTANNGGCGTCGGGGCGACAGGACTCGAACCTGCGATCTCCTGCTCCCAAAGCAGGCGCGCTAGCCACTACGCTACGCCCCGCCAAGGCGGCACCAGGTGCCTCCTTGGAGCGGATGACGGGAATCGAACCCGCGTAATCAGTTTGGAAGACTGAGGCTCTACCATTGAGCTACATCCGCACGGCCCCACCCGCAGGTGAGGCCGTAAGGAAGTCTCCCACATCGGGCCACCCAGAATCCAAACCGGGCGGCTGCTCATCCCGCCCTAGCCGCCCTCAACAAGGGCTGCCCGGAGCGCGAACAGCAGATTAACCAGTCAGTTCGAGGCCAATTCCGCTTCTCGGCACACGTCATGCTGGTGGATCCAGCTGTAGTGCTCCGCCACGGTCTTCAACGCCGAATCCCGTTGGGCGTCGGTGTCCGGCACATGCAGGAACCTGTTCGCCACCCAGGAGGCCGCCTGAACTTGTGCCGTGTGTGGTTTGCGGTGGGCTTCGTACTCGTTCACGGCCCACAGCGGATCGGCCGCTCCGCGATCGGAGCTGAGAAGCGCTGCCAGCAGGTAGGCGTCCTCGATACCCTGGTTGGCGCCTTGCCCGTGATGAGGCAGCATCCCGTGCGCTGAGTCACCGAGGAGTGCGACACGCCCCCGCGACCATGAGTCCAGCGGGGCCACAGAAAACAGCGCCCACCGTTCGCTGTGGCTGGCGGCATCGACCATCTCGCGGACTGCGGGGTGCCAGCCGACAAAGGGCTCGAGTGCCTCCTCCTGGGTGCATGCGATGCGCCAGGTGTCTCGACGTGGCCAACGGCGCGGCGATTCGGAGACGGCCAGGAAAGTCACCAGGTCCGCCTCCGGCACGATCGGGAAGTGGAGGAGATGCGCATCGGGACCGACCCAGAACTGGAGGTTCTCGGGATCCTGGAGTGAAGGGACCTCGGCGGCCGGCACGATGCCGCGAAATCCACTGGTCCCCGAGTACCGCTCGGATGCGCCGAACAACTTGGTGCGTGTCGCCGAGCGCGCTCCATCGGCCGCGATGACCAGGTCTGCCCAGCTGGAAGTCCCGTCCGCCCAGTCCAGCCGCACTTGGGATCCCTCTTCGGCAAAGTCGACCAGGCAATGGTCAAGCCGGATGGCTTCAGCTGGCAGTTGCTCGACGAGTGCTCGCTGGACGTGGGAACGCAGGACACCGATATATGGCTGGCCGAACTCACGTTCGTACCTACCTCCGAGAGCCATTGGCTCGGAATGTATCCGCTCTCCTCGGTCCCAGCTGCGGAAGATCAACTCATGAGGTCGCGCTCCGAGCGGCTTGATGTGGTCGGCGACACCGAGGTTGTCCAGCACGCGCCAGCCGTTCGCGAATACCGAGAGTCCTGCTCCGATCTCGACCAGCGCAGAGGCCTGCTCGTAGACCGTCACTCGGACACCTCCTCGGTGCAGGGCCAGCGCCGCTGTCAGTCCGGAGATGCCGGCTCCAACCACTGCTACCTTGAGTTCATTCATCGCGCATACGCTTCTTTCAGTTCCAGGGACCCGCGATTTCTCGTGGTCTGATGCTGTCGACTCGACGGTTAAGGCCGCGTTAGCGATCACCCGGCGTGCTCGTCAAGCGTGTCGGCGCCACGTGACAATGCGCGCTTCGATCAGTTCGACAAGGCCGTAGAGCAGGAGCCCAAAGGCCATCAGCGCGACAATGACGGCAAAGCCCCGGCAACGTTGAGCTGAAAGTTCAGCGACTTGNATCAGGACACCCATGCCCTTGGAGGCTCCGACGAACTCGGCAACAATCGCGCCGATGAGCGCCAAGGTGATCGCGTTCTTGATCCCCGCGAAGATCAGTGGCAGCGAACTGGGCAGGATCAGCTTCTTGTACTCCTCCCAGCGGCCGGCACCGAGCGAGCGCATCAGAGTACGGGCATCGGAATCAACGGTCGACATGCCGACCATGACGTTCAGCAGTACAGGGAAGAAGCAGATGGTCGCCGCCATCACGATCTTCGAGGTCAAGCCGAATCCGAACCAGGTCAGGAAGAGCGGCGCGAGTGCCACCCGTGGAGTGATCTGAAATCCGACGATCAGAGGGTAGGTGGCAATCCGGAATACTTCGAACATGCCCAAGAGGGTTCCGAGGATCCAGGCGAGGACCACGCCGATGGCGAATCCCACAAGAGTCTCGGTCATCGTGACGTAGGCCGCAGACCAGAAGTAGCGCTCACCGAGCATTCCGACCAGCTCGGACCCCACCTCGGTCGGCGCGGGAACGATGATCTCGTTGACCATGCCCACCCGGTGCGCGATCTCCCATAGGACAAGGAAGGCCACGGAGAGTGCACTGGGCAGCAGTATGCGCAGGAGAAGCGGAGTCCTCCGGTTGGAGCCTTCGATCATTTCTCGCCTCAACTCACAGGTATTGCGCGATCGCGTCNNGCGCACTTGGTTCTGGATCTCGAGCGAGGCCGGGGACCCGATCATCTCTCGTGTCCGGGGCCTGGGTAGTGCAACCTTGATGTCGTCGACGATNCTCCCCGGTCGGGGCTTCATGCAGATGATGCGATCGGACAGGAAGACCGCCTCGGCGATGTTGTGAGTGACGAACAGGCTGGTTCGTCCTCGCACGTCGTGCATATCGGCCAGTTCGACGTTGAGACGTTCGCGGGTGAACTCGTCGAGTGCGGAGAATGGCTCATCCATCAAGAGCAGCGGCGGATCCGTTACCAAGGCCCGGATCAGGCTCACCCTCTGGCGCATCCCGCCGGACAACTCCCACACATTCTTATTCGTGAACTCCGACAGGTGAGTCAGTGCGAGAAGTTCCTCGGCGCGACCCCTGGCAGCGCGCTCGTCGAGCCGCAGGATCTCCACCGGCAACAAGATGTTCTGCAGCACGGTGCGCCAGGGGAACAGCACCGGCGACTGCAACATGATCGCCAGATCCGCTCGTCCGCTATGAGCCGGGGTGCCCGCGACCTCCACGCTGCCGGCTGTCGGAGGCACCAGCCCAGCCACGATGTGCAACAGAGTCGATTTCCCGCACCCACTCGGCCCTAGGAAGGACACGAACTCGCCGGGCACGATATCCAGTTCGACACCGGTAAGCGCATGGACCTGACCGCCATCTGCGGTCGCGTAACTCTTCGTAAGCCCGCGGGCCTGAATGATCGGATCGCACAGAGTCTGCTGATCTGGCACCATCCGGCAATCACTCGCCAGCCCGGAGCGCTGCGGCATCGAAGTCGGAGTACTCCTCCACGAAAGCGCGGATGTCCTCACCGGCGCCTAGATCCTCGGCATTGACGTCACTTCCAATCGCGCCCGAGTCACGGAGAACGGCGATGGTCGTCTCCCATGCGTCGAGCGGTACGGCGCCGTAGACGGCTCCATCGATATCACCGAAGAGCGCGATCGTGTCCTCGAGGTACTGCCGCGCGAAGTCCATGTCTTCGCATTCCTGTGGCACCTGCCTGCAGGCGATCTCCAGTGCCTCATCAGGATGCGCAGCGGCAAACACGGCGCCCCTGGCCCAGGCACGCGCCATCCCCAGGATGTCCTTGCGGGTTCCCTCGTCGGCCAAGTGGTCTTTCGTGGTGACCAGGCAGTCGCCAGGGATCGCGTCATAGGCCGAGGGCGTGATGTCCCGGGTGACCAGACGGCCGTCGGCTGTCAGCGTCGAGATGTCAGGATAGCTACCAGCGTACGCATCCACTTTCCCGTCCAGGATGGCGTTCAGCGATGCCGGCCCCGCGTCACCGATCGGAAGTATCGCGACATCGACGTCGCGCTCCAAACCGGCGTCCTTCAACGACGCGTTGACGATGGGCTCCTCACCACCGCCTGCCTCGGCGATGCCCAATGTCTTGCCCTTGAGGTCCGCAACCTCCTCGATGTCAGAGTCCTGAGGCACGACAATGCGGAAGATGTTGCTCGTCAGGTTGCACATAGGCGAACGGATATCCGAGTCCCGTGAGTAGGCCACAGCGACATCTGGAGCCCCAGCCCAGCCCACTATGACGTTGTCGGCGAGGACTTGCTGTGTGACGAAGCCGGAACCGCTCGTGGCCTCCAGGCTGATCTTCACGCCCTCCTCATCGAAGTACCCTCTCTCTTCGGCAACCAGGAGAGGCAGCCAGGCGATGGACTTCTTGTAGGAGAGCATGACCTCCAGTTCGCCCTCGGTATGCGTGCCGGCGTCGGAACCGCCACAGCCGGCAGCAGTCAATGCCAAGAGCGCGGCTCCTAGCGCAGCGCTGGTACGGAACGTGAGCTTCATCTGGCAACTCCTTCGGTCGGGCAGATAGCCATGACGGGTTTGATCGACGAAACGAACTCCTGTTGGCCTGTCCTCCAGCGCGCTGGGGACGACCTAGTGACCAAAACCCGAGACAAAAATCAAGGAGACGGACGACGTGATCTGCGTCATGTGAAAAATCTAGAGTTGAGGCGTGACTGGGGCGTTAAACCCGGAATCGGGAGCCACCCGACAAGACCTGTCAGCGCCGGAGGTTCTCACACAAGGTAAGAGTGGTGCGCGAAGGTTGGGCGCCGATAGCGCCCAAGGTCGCCTCGCACTCTCGGAAGATCCTGATCACCGCATCGCCGTCTCCAAGCGCGCCTGCTACCCGCATCCGTGTCTGCCACATCAGCTCGCGGTAGGGATCGGCGGCCAAAACTGCCTCGGCCCATTGAGCCGCAAGAGAGAGCTGGCCGGTGGCGAAAGCCGCGTCAGCCGCGTCGGCGCGCAGATCATTGGACAAACGCTGGAGCGCGTACCGGCGTTCGATGACCCAGCGCGACCGACATCCCGGCATGAACTCACCGCGATCAATCACTGCCAGTGCTTTGCGCAGGGTGTCGACTCGTCGCAACTCGCGCGAGCTCCCCGCCTCGCGCTGAAGCGCGGTCAGCTCGACATATTCCGAAGATACGGTGAAGGCGGCGCTCAGTCCCAGGACGCCATCGGTGGATGTCAGGAGACCGGGGATCGCTTGCCGGATCCGCAGCGTAGTTTGTCGAAGATAGGTGGCGCTGGAGCGTTCATTGCCTTCATCGAACAGTTGGCCCAGGACCCGTTCACGGGCCATACCTTCCGGGCCTGCCTCTGCGAGCAGTGCGACTAATTCATAGGCTCGGCGGAGGCCGAGTGACACCGGAGTCCCGTCGAAGTCGACTCCGAGCCGGCCGAACTGCTCCAGCACGATAGTGGTTCCGGCGTAGCCGGGCTCAGTGGTTGCCGACGCGGCCAGGCTGCGGCCGATACGGCGCCACTCCGTCTCACCGTCCGGCTCGGAATCCAGGCGACGAGAGAGAACTTCAGGAAACAGCGTCAATGCCTGGAGCATGCTGTGATAGGTCCCCTGGCGAGCCGACGCGGCCAACGCACGGGAGGCTGCTTCGTCGGCGCCTTCGGGATCATCAGCACGCCATAGAGCTTCCGCAAGGTACACCGCCGCTGCCGGAAGGTGGAGAACACGACCACCACGTTCCATGGAATCGACCGTCCGCCCGAGCACGGAAGCAGCTGCGCTGCCGCTGTGGCCCTCCATGAGCAGCTGCAGACCCTGCAGCATGTCGTACTGCTCGCGGAACCAAGCGAAGGTACGTGTCGCCTCATGGCCAGACACCAGATGGAGCAAGTGAGGAACCTGGCCGACACCCTCCTGGTAGCGCAGCCGAATGGTCGCCTCGGTGAGCAGGCTGGCGATCTGCCGGTAGACCGATCCGGACTCGACCGTGCGTCGTCGCCCGGAGGCGATTCTCGCCAGTCCACCCTCGATATCTCCGGTCGTAGCCATCAGCTGCGGTTCGACCACTTCAGAGAGCCAAGCGCCGGCTCGTCCACTGTGGCTGAGCTCGCGGACAAGTGCCTGACACTCGACGGTTCGGCCCGATGCCAGGAGCGCACCTGCACGCCAAGGCGCGGCCGCGTGAGCCGCCCAGGGATTGAGGTAGTCCTCACGCAGCAACAGGCCCAGCCGTCCGAGGTCGAAATAGCTTCTCAATAGGAGGGCATCGAACACGCTGCCACCAATCGCTGGAGGTGTCGTCACCCGGGCACTGTCCTCCACCAAGCACAGGGCATAGCGGACAACATCGACGGATGGCCCGTCCCCACCGAGCTGCAGCACCTCTTCGATCGCAGCCGCGCGTCCCCGGTGCAGGTAGAACCACACACACAACGAGGTCAAATCCGGATCAGACGCGACCAGCCTACGTCCGGCCTCGGTGGATAGGAGACGGTCGCAGGCAGCCGATCCAAGTGCGTATTCCTCCCGGCCGAGTGCGAGAAGTAGCTCGGCTTTGACGAACTCCGTCGATTCATCTCCNCCAGCCCCCAGCACGCGAAGCCATCGTTCGGCCAGGTCGAAGTCCGAACGGAGCAAGACAGAGGCGATGCTGCGCTCGGCGGCCTCAGCCGCCTCCTCGAATGCCCCGGCAGCGACGAAGTCGTCAACCGCATCCTCCCAGCGTCCTGCCCGAGCGAGCGAGCGAGCGCGAGAGAGGCGTACCCGATGCCGGACGTCATCAGGACGACGCTCGAGCAGCTGCACCAGAAACTCACCGAAACGCGGATGACAGCGGAAGGCGTGAGTGCCGACCCAAGCTACGGGAATACGTGTACGTCGCAGCTGCTCGATTGTCGCAGTCGCCTCGGGG
The DNA here is from genome assembly GCA_013693815.1 of Nocardioidaceae bacterium. Lineage (GTDB taxonomy): Bacteria > Actinomycetota > Actinomycetes > Propionibacteriales > Nocardioidaceae > SSC3. The sequence goes on along the minus strand of CP059259.1, from coordinate 1,404,128 downwards.
ATGCCCAGCTCACGAGCGCCCTCGGGAGTCACCTCATCGAGGACAGAGGTAAGCACCAGAAGCTCGCGCTCGCGCTCCTCGAGACGGCCCAGCACTTCGGTGGCAAGGTAACCGTGAAGGGGATCGGTCTCTCCGCCCCAGCCGGTCACATGCTCCTCGGCCCGCCAGGCCTCGAACAAGACTCCCGCCACCCATCCGCCAGTGAGCCGGACCGCCGTCACGGCATCGACCTCGGCGGCACCGATCAATCGCAGCGCAGCCTCGGCCTCAGCGACGGAGAAGGCAAGGTCGGACTCATCGATCCACCCGACACGCAACGGCGCCCCAGGAGAGTTGAGATGCAACGGCAGTTTCACCCGACTGGCGAGTACGAAGCGACACGAACGTGGCGCGGTCCGGATGAAGGCGGAGATGACATCGAGTGCNCCGGGACGGGACAACAACACCTCGGCGTTGTCGATGACCACCACCTGCCCCCGATCGGGGAGGTGGTCGGCGAGCAGCTCGGCTACCTCCACATGGGGAACGCCGACCCGAAGCGAGGTTTGAGTGATATCCGAATAACCCTCGCCTGTCTTCTCCAAGGCCGCTGCCAGATGCACGAGTAACCGTCCGGAGCTGCTCTCACTCTCGCCGAGCGAAAGCCACGAGTACGGCCGACTCTCGCCATCAAGCGCTTGCCTGATGGCGGTGGTCTTACCGGCGCCTGCCGTAGCAGTCACGGCAACCACGCGATGGGTCTCCAGAACGGCTGAGATCAGCAGGCTCACCCGCGGACGGGCGACAGCGGATTCCTCGAGTACGGGCGGCTCGACCTTGTTGCGCACCACTCGGATGTCTGCGGTCTCGATGATGTCGACCTCCGCTCCCTCATCGCAGCGGTGTCCACTGCTTACTGTAGCCCGCCGGGCTTGCTCAGGCGGATGCCTCGGTATCGGGCGGAAGTCATCGTTGAGTCAGCGGTCCTCCGGACGGTCCGCCAGGAACTGCGCGAGCACATTGACAAAGACCTCGGTCCGCTCCAAGTAAGGAGCATGCGCCGCCTTCTCGATCTCGCAGTAGACGGTGGGCTCCGGAAGACGAGCGAGCACCTCTTCATGGAGCGCGACCGGCACTAGATCATCCTCTGCACCCCAGATCAGCAGGCAGGGCATCGAGGCTCGCCCCTCGCGGAGCGCTGAACCCACAAGATCGCGGTCGAGATCGTGACGGAGGTACCCAGCTAGTTGACGCAGCGCGTCGGATGCCCCTGGCGAGTTGTTGATCGAGAACTCGGCATCGACCAATCCGGGGTAACCAGTCGGGCGTCGTCGTACACCAGACGGCGCAGCTTCGCCTCGATACCGGCACGCCCGGTGTCCACCACTGCCTGCGCCATCGTCGCTGATGCCTGGTCACCCAACGGCACGAATCCCAACGGACCGACCAACACCAGACGCTCCACGAGGTCCGGACGGGCCAACGCCAGCAATGCCGCCACGTGTCCACCCAGCGACGTCCCCACAACGCAGGCTTCAGCGACGCCGCACTCATCGAGTACAGCGGCGACTGCGCGGGCGAAACCCGGTGAGTTGTAGTCGGGCCCGTCACCCTTGGTGGAGCCGCCGTGCCCCGGGAAGTCGAGTGCCAGAGCCGGATGACCGGCCTCCACGCAACCCTCCGCGGCATCACGCCAGCGCTCCCCTCGTGCCCCGATGCCGTGAAGGAAAACGACATGCTGGCGGTGGCCTTCGGCTCGGAGGACCCTGGTCCGAAGCCCTGAGTTCTCGATGTACTCGACGGTCAACGACATAGGCGGTCTGACTTTCGGAGGAGGAGGTATCAGGCGGTCAAAGAAGTTTCTGGGTGATAGTGCCGACTTGCTTCGCGGAAGTCACCAGGGTCTGTCCGGGACGCAGGAAACGCTGGGGATCGCGGCCCATCCCGACACCNGGAGGGGTGCCAGTGAAGATCAGGTCACCGGGCAGAAGCTCGACTACGCGGGATAGTCGCGCCACCAACTCGGGCACACTGAAGATCAGGTCGGAGGTTGATGACTCCTGGACGACCTCCCCATCCAGCTCACAACGCAGAAGGATGTCGTCTGGATCGGCGAGTTCATCCACACTCACGACTGCAGGTCCAGTCGGAGCAAATCCGGCGTGTGACTTGGCGAGGCTGAACTGGGGNGAAGCACCGCTCATCTGCGACCGGCGCTCGGAAAGATCTTGGCCGACCATCACTCCGGCGAGATGTGACCAGGCGTCACCTTCGGAGATCCGGCGTCCACCCCGGCCCACGACCACGACCAGCTCAGCCTCCCAGTCGACGTCACCTGCCGGCAGCTCGACCTCACAGCGTCCGCCAACTAGGGCGCTGGCGATNTTGGTGAAGACCATGGGTTGGTTCGGGATATCGATCCCGGTTTCCTCTGCGTGCGCCCGATAGTTGAGACCAATGGCAAAGATCTGTCGCGGCTCGGGCACGGGGGANTCGATGGATAGCAAGTCCTTGTCAGCTTCCGGGTAGCGCTGTGCCCAGTCGCGCAGTTCGTCCGCACGTACGAGAAGCTCATTCATCGATGATGGGAACCTGCCATCGCTCGCCTCGGCTATGTCGATCAGTACATCCGCACTGCACAACTGCGCTCGGCCGCTCGAGGACGTGAGCCTCATGCCCTGATTCCCGCACCTTGCTCTGGGACCGCGGCCACCACTTCGATCTCGACACGGCATTGCGGCACCACAAGCGCAGCCACCTCGACGAGTGTGCTGGCTGGACGCGTCTCGCCGAAGAACTCCTGACGCGGAGGATTGATACTGGCTCGGTCGGCGATGTCAGTGAGGTAAACGTTCATCCGCAGCACATGCTCCGGTGAGCTGCCGACCGCTGACAGTGCCGCCCCGATCTGATGCAATACGAACCGGGTCTGTGCTGCGGCATCATCGCCGCCGACCACCCGCCCCTGCGCGTCAAGAGCGATGAAGCCCGACAGATAGGCGAGTCCTCCGTAGGTCACCACGTCGGTGTAGTGACTGATGGGCTCGGGCAGCCCGGGAATCTTGTGCTCCTGGCGGTTCATTGATGTCCTCTCGAAAGATCCAAGGTCCAAGTGCTGTCTCACCTGGCCAGCAGAAATAGTCAGGCGAGGGAGTCAGGTCATCGGTCGAGTTGCTCACGACGCGCGATCGTTCGCGCAAGATCCATCGCCTCGTCCGGCTCGAACTCAGGGGTCGGCGCCGCTGGACTGTTCGGGTCCTCGTCACCGTAGATGAAGTCGTATGTCAGGTCCCTCGTCGAATAGCCGAGACCACGGTGGTGCGGCCACCTGCGGGCCAGTGCATCCTCATCGAACTCGATGACCTTCCCACCTTGGATCACGACGCCGATACGCTTCTTGTCCTGCAAGACCCCAATGTGGCGCAGAGGATCGCCATCGACCACGATGATGTCGGCGAGACGACCGACCTCGAGCGTGCCAACCTCGTCAGCGAGGTTCAGGGTGACTGCGGCGTTGCGGGTCCCAGCCTGGATAGCCTCCATCGGGGTCAGGCCGGCGTAGGTCATGAGGAGCTCAAGTTCTCGGGCGTGCCACTCGCCGTATGCCGTGACGGCGAATCCGGCGTCAGTCCCCATCGCGAACACCACACCCGCCTCCCGTGCGCGGTGCAAGGAGTCGGCGGTGTATTCCAGGGCTCGCGACATTCCGTCGCGTAGCTCCATCCCAGTCCCGACCCGATTGCCCCAGTCGGAGATGTTCCCCAGCAACAGCAACGTCGGAATCAAGGGCGTGCCACTCTCGGCGAGACTCTCGATCACATCGTCGGTCATCCGGTTGCCGTGCATGATCCAGTCGATCCCGGCATCGGTCGCAGCGCCGACCTCAGCTGAACCGCGGGCATGAATGGTGACCTTCTTCCCGAGCTGGTGCGCAAGGTCAGTCATCTGCTTGAGCTCGTCGTTGGTGAACGCCTGATAGTCCCCGAACGGGCTGTCGGCGAGCTTGATGAGATCGACCCCGTTNTTGGCCTGGTGCCGGATCTCGCTGATCATTTCGGACACCGTGTTGGCGAGGAATCCAATGGATCCCTCCGGAACACCGACGGAATCGGGATACCAGTCGGTCAGCCCGTTGCTGGTGGTGATGTAACGGCCTGCGGTTGTCATTCGGGGACCCTGCACGATGCCCTCTGCGATGGCCTCACGCAGACCAACGCCGATGTAGTAGCTACCTCCAGGCTGCGAGATCCCGGTAACGCCGGCGCGCAAGACCTTCTGCGCGTTGAAGGCCGCCTTCAACGTCCGCAACTCCACGCTGGTGTAAAGATCGATCTCCTCTTCAGACAGCGCCTCACCGTAGGTCATATGGCAATGCGCGTCGATCAAACCCGGCATGACCGTCTTACCGGCGGCATCGACGACGCTCAGTTCCTCGCCCCGCGGCACGGCACTCTCGTCCGCGCCCTCGCCGATTGCCGTGATCCGGTCATTGCGGACGAGCAGGTTCGTCCTCTCCTGCATCGCGGCGCCCGTCGCATCGAGCACATTCCCATCTTTGACCAGCAGCCACCTGTCCATGAAGTCCTCCTCGCGGCGTGCACTGGACAGACCTACTGTGAACGGGCCGACGTGAGACATGCGTTAACGCGCGTCTCATCGCTCCCGACAAGTCCTGCTTGTTGTATCGCGCACTATCTAGCCGTGCTCGAAGAGCTGAGAGGCGAACTCAACCTCGAGGTAACCCCACCCGAAGCAAAGAAGGTCCGGACCTTGAGACGATGGTTCCGAACGTCCCGGCAACGCTCGGGTTGCCTAGTTTTGGTACGACAACGGGCTTGCTGACGTGGTGCCATTCTGCCGGGTCGTGCGTACCGCCCGTGTCGGTACGACGACTAACCGGATCGGGACATCACGGTTGTCCGGCACTCGTTGACAGTCCTCTATTCACCGGAGGGTCGAACCAGTGATGGCGCATCGCCAAACTCGCTGACAGGCGGCAGCTTGGCGAGCGGTGCAACGATGATTCGTCCGATTCGCTCGGGCGGGTCAATGCATGCGTTGTGTTAGCGGAGCCCGGCTTCGTACGCGGCGATCACGAGATGGACTCGATCGCGAGCGCCCAACTTCGCGAGGATGCGTGCCACGTGCGTCTTGGCGGTCAGCGGACTGACGACCAGATCGTCGGCGATCTCCTGGTTGCTTCGACCCGCGGCAACAAGCCGCAACACCTCACGTTCGCGCACTGTCAGGCTGGCCAGCCGCTCGGGCGCAGGCGCGTCCGGGCGACTCAGCGCACGAGTGATGACCGCCCTCGTCGCACCGGGCGACAGCAGCGCCTCTCCCGCCGCGACGGTGCGGATGGCGTCCAGCAGCACGCCCGGACGGGTGTCCTTGGGCAGGAATCCACACGCCCCCGCGCGAAGGCCGCGCAACACGTTGATGTCTGTCTCGAACGTGGTCAGGATCAACACCTTGCTGCCGCTCGATCCATCGTCATCGACGATCTGCCGGGTCGCGTCGATGCCGTCGGTGCTCGGCATCCTGATGTCCATCAAGACGACGTCGGGCCGCAGATCCCGCGTGGCCGTCACCGCCTCGTCGCCAGTGGCGGCCTCACCGACAACCTCCATGTCGTCAGCGGAGTTGACCAGCATCGCGAACGCGCCGCGCACTAGGGCCTGGTCGTCGGCAAGCAGGACCCGGATCACGACGGCACCCGCCAGATCTCCGGCAGCGGCAGGCTGGCCGATACCTCGAATCCTCCGGACTCTCCCGGCCCGGCGGACAGTTCGCCGCCGACGGCCTGCGCCCGCCCTGCCATCCCGGGGATCCCGAACCCGGCCGGTGTTACGGCCGGGTCCGGTCGCGCAGGCCCGGGATCGACGACCGCGATCCGCAACTGGTGGCCGTCCTGGCCGAGGCGGACAGTCGCGTGCTTGGCCGTCGAGTGTCGAATGACATTGGTGAGCGACTCCTGGATGATCCGGTAGGCCATGACGGACACCGTCGACGGCAACTCGTCCGGAAGCCCGTCAGCCTCCAGATCGACCCGGACATCAGCCGCCTCCGCCATCTCTACTAGGCGCTGCAGTTCGCCAAGGTGGGGAGCTGGTGCGGTTGGCTCGGCGTCGCCACCATGCAGCACGTCCAGAACGGCACGCAGTTCATAGAGCGTGGCCCGGCTGGTGTCCGACAGGTTGTGCAGCGTGCTGGACAGTTCTTGCAGCGACGCATCNCCTGGCGTCGGCAGCTTGTCGATCAGGTGCGCGGCGACGGACGCCTGGACGTTCGCGACCGCGAGGCCGTGCGCCAGGACGTCGTGCAGCTCGGCAGCGATCAGGACCCGCTCCTCGGCGATCCGCCGTTCGACCTCGTCGGCACGCTCCTGCTCGAGCCGCGCGGTGACGGCGGCCTTCCAGTCCTGATGGAAGCGGACCGCCAACCCAGCAAAGAAGGCCATGAACACCCAGCCGGCTCCGAGGAGAGCATCGCCAGGTGCCCCCGGCGCCTCGTAGGAGCCGAGTGGCACGATCACCGCGGTCGCCGCCACCAGGGCAGCGACGGCCCGCCCTGGCGCTTCGCTGTAGCGCGCCGCCGTGAACGCCGCCACCAGTGAGGCTGGCATTGTGGCCTCATGGGGATAGTCGAGGAGGTGGTACGGCGTAGAGACGGCGAGGACCGCGAGAAGGGCGAGGATCGGCCAGCACCGGCGGGCCAGCACCGGCACCGACATCGCGCCCAGCAGCGCGATCGCCAACAGATCCACGCTTCGCTCGTGGTCCATGTCGACCGAATCAAGCGTCACCGCGACGACGACGCCGAGCACGAACGATCCCGCCGTCAGCAGCCAATCGGCTACTGACGGACGGAGCGCCGTCATCGTTCACCCAGTGGCATGGACAGAATCATCGACACGCTCCTCTTCCGCACGCCAAAGCTTGCTGGGCCACCAGATCCGCGAACCCAGCGACATCGTCAGTGCAGGAACCACGATGGAACGCACCAGCAAGGTGTCGATGAGCACGCCGACGGCCACCAGTATCCCAATCTGGATGAGCATGACGAGCGGCAGCGTGGCGAGCACTGCGAACGTCGCCGCCAGTACGACACCGGCCGAGGTGATCACACCACCGGTCACCGCGAGGCCACGCTTCGTGCCATCAACGGTCCCGTGCCGGGCAGCTTCCTCACGTACCCGGTTCATCAAGAAGATGTTGTAGTCGACACCGAGCGCGACCAGGAAGAGGAACCCGATCAGGGGCACCGACGACTCCCAGCCGGCGAAACCGAGCACGTGGTCGAACAACAGGTTGCATAGTCCGAGGGCTCCGAAGAACGACACCACGACGGTGGCGACCAACACCAGCGGAGCCACGATCGCCCGCAGCAGTAGCCCGAGGATGACGAGCACCACCAGCAGGATCAGCGGCATCACCCGATTGCGGTCGCTCATGTTGGTCTTGTCCGTGTCCAGCAGTTCGGCACTCGGCCCGCCGACCAGCGCGGCCTCACCAGCAACCTCATGCAGGTGTGCCCGCAGCCGCTTGATCGTTGCCGTCTCGCCCGCGCTTTCTGGCGAGTCGACCGGGATCGCCACGATCTCCACCCAGTCGTCGCTGGCCCGGCGAATCTCGGCGCTGGCAACCCCNGGCGTACTTTCGACAGCGGCCAGGACGTCACTGCTTTGGTCCGGCCGACTCATCACCCTGACCGGCTGACCACCTTGACCGGGGAAGCGCTCGTCGATCGTCTTCGCTCCGATCACCGAGTCCGGGGTGGAACGGGCGAACTGGTCCAGCTGCGGAAGCGAGCCGCTGGCGCCCACCAAGCCCAGCGTCAGAGCGCCCAGGACCACCAGCGGCACGGCCCAACTGACGACGCGCCGGCGATCGACCAGCTCGCCGAGCCGAGCCCACCGAGAATCAGATGCATGGGTCTCAACCCCGAGTCGCGGCACGAACGGCCAGAAGACCCGTCGCCCGAGCACCACCAGCAGGGCCGGGAGGAGCGTCAGCATGACCAGCAATGCGGCCCCGATGCCCGCTGCACCCACTGGGCCGAGACCACTGGTGCTGTTGAGATCCGCGGCCAACAGGCACAACAGGCCGGCTGCTACCGTCCCCGCCGAAGCGGCGATGGCGGGGGCGGCCCGACGCAGCGCCGCCAGCATCGCGTCGATCGGCCGCTCGTGGTGGTGCAACTCCTCGCGGTAGCGAGACACCAGAAGCAAGGCGTAGTCGGTGCCCGCACCGAAGACCAGGACGATCATCAGTGCCGAGCTCATGCTCGTGATCGTGAAGTCAAAGACCTGGGTGAGTGCGTACACGGCACCCATCGACATGATCGCCGCAGCCCCGACCGAGGCGAGCGGGACCAGCCACAGCAGCGGACTGCGGTACGTCAGGATCAGCAGAAGCGCCACCACGAGAGCGGTCGCGAGCATCAACTTCGCGTCGACGCTATCGAAGACCTCGTCCATGTCGGCCCCGATCGCTGACGGGCCGGTGACATAGGCATTCAGGCCGTCCGGCCGGTCGGCAAGAAGGTCCCGTGCATCGGCAATCGAGACAACCTCGGCCTCATCGGCGACCCACTCGCGGTCGAGCGGTAGCCCGAACATCAGGGCCGTGCCATCGTCGGACTCGACGATCTCCGGNGGTGCGTCAGTGTCGTTGCCGAATCGCTCCGCCAGCTCGGTGTAACCGCGTACGGCCGCCTCCCGATCACCTGGTTGGATGCCACCGGCTCGTTCGTACACGACCACGAGCAGGCCATCCTCACCTCCGGGCAGACCGGCCTCGGCTTGGAGCACCTTGGTCGATTGCGCACTGGCCGGCAGATAGTCGGCCTGGTTATCGCGAGTCACCGAGTCGAGCTTGCCGGCCAGTGAGAAACTGCCCACCACCAGCCCGATCCACACAGCCAGCATGAGCCACGGCAGCACGATCTTGGTCCGTGGTCTATTCGGTCTGCTGACTGCATCAGCGCGGTCGGGCGCCCTTAATTCAGAAGTCATGGCGATCACATTGCCAAGCCGTCCTGGCCGAATCGTCCGGCCCAGGCAGACACTTCGTCGTACTCCGCTCGGAGTACGACCGGGTTCGATTCAGAGGCCACGGTCAGGCGTTCGCGATGCTCATTCGCCGAGGCTGACGAGCCGGTCTCGTATCCGATGACCGCGAGCTGAGCGCGGTTGACAAAGATGGGGTAGACACATTCGCCTCCAAAGCGAAAGTCCCGGAAACCCTTGAGTTTCCGGGACTTTCCCAGTAGCGGGGGCAGGATTTGAACCTGCGACCTCTGGGAGAGATCGGAGGGCCTGATTCAGCTACCTCAAACTTCGGGTCCCACTGGAAAACCTCGGGCTGGACTGGAGATTCTCCATCGGACGGTCATCAGTCTATCGGATCATCCCGGAGTCGTTGCCCATCGTTTCTGATGACTTTCTGATGACCTCTCGAAATGTCTCGGGACGTCTTCGCGCCGACCTATCAAGTCTCCGGCTGAGCTTCCCCACCGTCGGCGAGGCTAGCGAGGAAGGCGTGCAACTCGGCGTCCGGGAAGGTGTGGGACTTGTAGAGCGGGCCGCACGGGACATGCGCGAGACGCTTCGACAACTCCCCGAGGTCGAGGGCGTCGAGACCGCCCGCGTCGTCGCGACGGTTGCCGGCAAGGAAAATGAAGTCGTTCATCGAACCAACCACCGACCTGTCGACGGTCGGCCCGATCCGCACCTCCCGCGGGTGCTCGCGCTCGGCGTCCACGACGCTCTGCGCCACCCCGAGTGCGACGAGCGCGTCAGCGATGACGTCCGGAAGCCGCTCGGCGAGGCTCCTCGCGGGAGCCAACGGCGTGATGACGGGGACGAGGGTCCGCGCGTTCACGAGGATGACGTGCGGACGCCGCCAAGCCAGCAGGTTGGCGTACCAGTCGCCCAGCACAGTCGTTGAAGCATCGTCCGGCCCAGCAGGGACGCCGCAAACCTTGTCCCGCAGTTTCTTGGTCGCCCGAAGGATCAACATGTCACGCCGTGGTCAGGCATGCGGGATGGCAACCGAGGGTGAGGCGCTCGGGGCGCGTGACGGAGCGTGCGCAGATGATGCAGCGCCCTCCCCGGTACAGGACGCGCGGCTCCGTCTCCATCGCCTCCGGAACCGCTTCCGGGTAGCGGTGCGCGAACCACTCGTGGAGGCGCGGGTGTTTGCGACCGATCAGGGCGTGCATCTGCGCGATCGTCTTGGGTGGATTGTTCAGGCTCTCGACCAACTGGGTCAGCGCACGCCGATACGCCGTCTCCGTGAAGCGCGTCGCCATGAACAGGTCAGGGTTGACCGCCGCGATCTTCTCGGTCACGAGATCAGCTTCGCCGAAGTCATCGACATCGGTCGTGATGATGAACGCCGCGTTGGCCGCAACCGCATCAGCGAGGATCTGCCGGTCGGCATCCTTGGTGGCCTTGTACTTGCTCGGTCGCTTGCCCGTCGGCGAGAGATCGTTCTCCCAGATGGTGGTGCGGAACTCGGTGACCGACATAGCACGCGGACGCATGTGGCGGTTGGCCTCATCCTCGGCGTTCTGGCTCCACGTCGCGATGACGTCAACGGCTTCGATGCCGACCAACAGCAGAGTTCGAGTAACAGGAGCGGCCAGGACGTTGGCGTCAAGGAAGATCGTGCGGGTGCTACGCGCCATACAGGTCGGCTTCGATCTCCTCGCTGGTCGCGCGAATCAGTCTGGCCGCGCGCTCATCACGGAACCGCTCGAACTCGCGCAGCGGGATCTTGTGATGAGAACCCACCTTGATCGCGTGAATGTCACCGGACTCGATGCGGCGCGCGATGGTGGCGCGCGAGACACCGAGCCGCGCAGCCGCCTGCGCCGGGGTGAGCAACTCGGTGCGCGAGGTGATCTCAACGACCTCACCGGCCGCCTCGGCGGCAGCGATGTAGTCCTTGATCTCGTCCCAAGTGCTCGGCGACATCGCCGCCGGGTCCACTCGCAGTGCGTTCCTCATAGCCACTATCATACCGCAACTTGAGCAGTTGGCGTCTGCTATCTGCTCAAGTGTCGACGAGCGATCCGGCGGCTCACGGCGCCTGTGCGCCCCAGTTGGTGTACTGGGGTCCGTCCGACGCTGGCGGCGCGATGGGACGGGTGATCCGAACACTGACCGGCACCGGAAAGTCGACGCCCATGAGGATCGCCTCGCCGGGTACGAGTCCGGGCAACAGCCGTGTTGCTGAGTGGTCGATCTCTGCCGCTGCTTGCTCAACCCGTTGTCGGTCTCGACCGTCGGCGAGTCGATGAACAATAGTCATGCCGACTTGGCTGAGTACGCCCGCCGGAAGGTCGCCGGGGCGTTGGGTTGCGACACAAACGGTGAGTCCGTACTTGCGACCCTCCTTAGCGATCGAGTCGAACGCGTTGAGTCTGGTGCTTGCAAACTCATCGCCGACGGTCACGTCGAAGAACTGGTGCGCCTCATCCAATGCGGTCACAACGGGGAACTGACGGAACTTGCCCGCCCGTGCCCACGAAAGCAACGTCTGCCCAAGGATGTTCACGACGATCTCGCGAAGGTGGTTCGTGAACGTGAGGTTCCGCAGCGAAATACGTAGGACATGAGAGCTCGAGTCCCGAAGCCAAGCGTCAATCTCGTCTATGGCGTTCCCGGTCCCCGATTGGGGGTCGATGACATCCATGACCTCGGTGATCTGCAGGAGGTCGTTGATTCGGCTGATAAGAGAACTGACGTACCCGAGTTCGCTCAGATTCGACCCACCGAAGTTGCCAACGTTCTGCCCCGTCCCGTTGGCGTAGATGCACTCGTTCTGCACTTGGGAGGCGAGCAGGCGGAAGTTGAACGGCGCATGGGCTTTCTCGACTTGGCTCACATACTTCGCGACGGCTCCTTGGTACGTGGCAATCGAACCGTTCATTTTCACGACTTGCCCGCTCGCGTGCCGGATTGGGGCATGCTGAGGATTGGGTGACGGGTCGGCAGCAATCGCATCTGCAAGCCTCAGGGACCGCACCGCTTCTCGGAGCTTCGGTAGTTGGACACCGCCAGACGGGTTCAGGAAGGCGTTGCGGTCGGACTCACGCATCATGTGGTGAGGGATTCCCACGAGTTTCGTGCCGGCCGGCTCATCGTCCAGCGATCCCAACGCGAGGTGCTTTGCCCGCGAGCCCAGAGTCTGAAACTCGCCGGTCGCATCAATCAGAATCAGCTTCCCCGACAGTCCCGCAACGCTCTCTGCCAAGTGGCCCAGCGTCCAACTCTTGCCCGAGCCGGTCGCACCAACAATGGCGAGGTGGCGACCAAACAACCGTGACAGTGGAACGGAGACCTCGACGGACTCGTCCATAGAAAGCCGCCCGAGTGTGAGTTGGTTCGGACCGTCGGCAGCGCCGAGTACAGCAAGTATCGACTCTGCACTCGCGGCATAGACGGGGTCCCCGACCTTCGGATACTTCACGATTCCGCGAGTCGAAGAGCCATCCAGGTGGAGCGTGGAGAGCAACTGGATGCGACCTTCCGCCGGTATGCGCCGCTCGCTCTGGCTCAAAGTGTCGACGTTCGTCGTTGTTGTGCCGACCCGAAGCAGACGTCCGAACGCCGCGCTCCCGCCGACGTCGATGACCACGAACTCGCCGACCTCGCCCCTGCCGAGGTACTCGCCGAAGTGGGACTTCGGCAGTCGGGTGGCGGCGATGAAGGTGACGTCCGCGAACGAACCTTCAATCTGATACACCACGCCGACTTGTCGCTCGGGCGTGAAGGGATGGAGCTTCATCAGCGGACTTCGCTCGGCCGACGCTGGGCAACCCTGTCACTGTGAGCATCGCGCTCTTCCATCTGCGGCACATCGGGCAGATGGCGAACGAGCTCGCCGAAGGTGCCGTCGAGCAGAGTCAGTCGACGGTCCCCACGGGTAATGAGGTCCTCAATCCACGCGAGCGTGCCTGAGCGCCCTGCGTCACGAGCATCCGGTGTCACCACAATGGCCCGGAGACCGATGTTGCTCCGGATCGCTGCCTCGATCGGAGCAACGAGGTGCTCGTCGTTGAAGCCGAACCCGGCGACGATCAGGCCGACATCGGGCTGTCGCAAGGCAATCTGGAATCGGGACATGAACTCCAAGTACGGCTGCTGATACGAGAGTCGGTACTTCGCGACCGACGGGTAGATCAGCACGGGCGCCTCCGGTCGCCCACTCACCTTCTGCACGGCGTTCCCGGTGCCATCCCAGTCCACAGACCCATGCAGTTTGAGAAGGTGGAAGACACTCGGTTCCAGAGCAAGTTGTTCCTGCGGGCGGCGCCGCACGAAATCAAGGTCGAACGAACCGCCATCAAAGTCGCGGCCACCGTAGCCGAAGCCGTCGATCACGCTGAACCGCGCCCGACGCGCAGCGGTCTCAATCGCTAGGTCGTAGTTGGTGGTGAAGACCTGGGTGCGCTGCAATCGTGTCGATCTGCGCGCTACCTTGCGCAAGAAGAGCTCGTGCGTCGTCAGGTCCGAGTGGTCACCAACGAAGTTGCAACGTTCCCACACCTCGGTCTCAGCGGCACTGACGAAGGCAGACAGGTCGGCGTCATCGCCGAGGGCCAAGCGAGAGACGGCTTCGGAAAGCACGAGCTCCAGGTTGCGAGTTGCCACGGTCTCCTCGCGGATCTTTGCCACCGCAGCCGTATACGAGTCGAGTGCTGTGACCGCAGCCCAGAGCTCTGACATGCCCGGGGCTCTTGGCGAGTCGGGACCTGTTTGCGTGGTGAGACCGACACTGAACGAGACACCTGAACCCGCCAGCACGACCAAGTTCTCCGCGTTGACGATGAGTCCTAGTTCGTCACGCAAGCTAGCTTCGGCCTTCTCGCGCGCGACCTTGGCAGCGTCATCGTCCGCAGGGTCCGGCGAAAACGACTGCCAGGTTGAAGCGAAGGCACCCAAGACGCTAGTTGTCGGGGCCTTGTTGGCCGCCGGCTCAACTCCCTCAGCAGCTTCGGTCATGGCACCTACTCCTCTATCGCTCTCTCAGTTGCCAATCGCTAGTCGAGGACGGTCCTCGCTGGCAGCCTGGATGACCTGCTCGGTCACCTCGGTCGCGATACGGCCAGAGGCGAGTACCGAGTCGAAGTCGATGCCGCTCTTGATCATCAGGTCGCGAGCCATGCCGAGCAGGGTCGGCGACTCGGCGCGGCCTAGCGGGCCAGGCTCGGGAAGGCCCCACATAGAGAGTTGCTGGTTGGCACGTCGATAGGACGCATCCGACATGACGTTGAGCGTCTTGGCCCGGTACACGAGTGCCTTGAGGCTGACACCCCAGTGGCGCTTCAGGTCGTGCAGCCGTGGCCAGTCGATCCGACGAGGCAACTGGTCGATGATTTCGTCACGCGGCATGAGGAACTCGGCGGCAAACGAATGTGCCTGGTTCTCCACGATCTTCGACCCCGGCTCCGTGTCAGGATGCAACAGAAGATGCCCAAGTTCGTGGGCTGCCTCGAATCGGCCTCGTGCTCGGTCCTCGACATTGGAGCTCAGAAACACCAGTGGGCGGTCCCCTGCATACGTCGAGAACGCATCGACACGAGGGTCGGTCCCCTCGGGAAGTCGCATGGCAATCACGCCGTTTGCTTCCAGGAGTTGCACGACCGACGGCACCGGCCCTGTTCCAACTCCCCACAGCTTCTTCACCGCTCGCACCGCGCCGACGATGTCGCTGTCCTCGATGTCATCAGGAACGTCGATGTCAGGCAGGACCACTGCCGGAAGCTCGACGTACTCGCCGATCAGGCTGACGAGTTCAAGGCAGAGTTCGCCGTATGCAAGTGCCTGCTCACGAGCAGTCGCGCTGGTGGAGCGCAACGAGCGGAAGTGGGCAGCGGACGCGGGAAGCAATGTCAATGGCCGGCCTGCGCCGAAGAACTCTCGCGGAAGCCCGAGGGCAAGACACAGACTGGCAAGCACTGCTTGAGTCGGCCTCCCACCCTTCTCGTACTGAGCAATAGCCGTAGGTGTCACGCCAACCTCCCGGGCGAGCGTCGCCTTGGACATGCCCCTGAGCCTCCGTGCTACTGCAAGCCGCGTCCCGTCGAAGTCGGTGGAGGCAGCTGGCGGGCGAACAGCCCGGCTCACGCCTGACCCTCGATCGCAGGGCGAGGCTTGAGGGTGATGGCCGGAATGGCGGTTCCCTTCTCGTCGAAGTTCGGCCCATCGGGCGCACGGCGAGCACCGCGGGGTGCCACGTCAGTGTCATCCCACCAAAGCTGGGTAGTCGCGACGAACGGCGCAGGCCCCTTCGCAGGGATGGCAAGGTATCCGGCAGTGAGAGCGCTGTCGGGGTCGCCGGCCCAGAGCAACATGTAGTCGCGTAGGGCAAGCAGGTCGTACGTCTCGGTCAGCAGCATCGGCTGGCCGAGGTTGGCGGTGTTGAAACCACCCAGCGCAGCCGAGTTGCGCTTTGCCATCTCGTTTCGCACGTCGCTCTCGTACTCCCAATCACGGAAGCGGTCGTACCGAGGAACGCGACCATGCGACATGGGGACCTTCATCGGAACGATCCGTCGCTCATCGAGCCTCATGGTCAGCACGCTGCGCGGCGTGCTGACCATGAGGCCGGGAACGGTCCAGTGATCCTCGGTTGCCTCGCGCTCATCACCCACGCTCCGGCGAACAGCCAANCTCCGTAGGTTTTCCGAGCACTGGATGCCAAGCGCCTTCGGAGTGTCGCCAAGCTCATCGGGCTCGTAGCGATCCAGGTTCTGCGCCCAAACGTCGCGCACGAGCGCCGCAGGACCTTGTCGGAGCCCGACGAGACAACAATCTGCNTTGAACTGGTCGAGGGCCTCGGCAGCGGCCTCCTGCGCTTGATTCATAGGATCAGGCTACTGGAGTCGCGCACTATGTGATACCAACACGCAGACACATTGCGCTCTTTTTGCCAGAAAATGAAGTGTTTGGCACCTTGACTCAGGCGACCTCGGCGGCGAGTTCGTGGAAGGCCTTGGCGAGGGCGAGGATCAGGGTGGGGCGGCCGGGGGCGTCGGACCAGAAGTAGTCGGCGATCACCTTGTGGGCGGTCTGGTTGTCGGCGACCGCGTCGACGACGGCTTCGTCGAAGTCGGGGCTCTCGGCGAACTGCTTGATGCTGTTCACGCGGGCCTGCTGAACCAAACCTTCGTTCTCCAGCATCCGGTCGATCAGTGCGCGGACGAACGACTCTGGCTGCGATTGGGTGAACTCCTCGGTGCCGAACAGGTCGTTCAGCCTTTCGATGACCTCCTGAAGGGCGACCATTTTCGGGTCCTTCTTCTCAGCGGACCCCGCCTCGGTCATGCCCTTGAGGCCAACCTTCTCGCCGAGGCCGAGGTCGGTCTGGCCCTTGTCGATCTGGCGCACCGCTACGAGCGACAAGCTGGAGAGGTCGATGTCGTCTGCGTCGGTGCGGTCGTGCAGCCGCTTGGACAGCAGCCGGTAGAAGATGGATCGCTTCTCCAAGTCCGCACTGCCGTAGTCGACGATCTGGCTCATGAAGTCGTAGACACGGACGAAGCTTCCGAGGTCCTTGGTGAAGATCGCGAGCGCATCCAGCTCAGTCTTATCGTCCGCAGCGACGGCGTTCGCCTGCCGCGTGTGGAACCGGGTCAGCGTCGGCGCGAATGCCGAGTCGAGGGCTTGGTTGCCCTTGCCCTTCACCCATGCATCGACCACCCCGTCGATATCTGCTGTCTCGTACACGCCGGAGGTGTCGAGCTTGGTGGCAATGTCGTGGACGAGGTTCGGGTCGGTGGCCGTCTCCAGGAACGCGCCGGTGAAGTATGGCTCGAAGTCCTCCTGAATCGCCTCCGGGACGTTGACGAAGTCGACGATCATCGTCGTGTCCTTCACCTGGCCCGACGGGGTCCGAGGTGGCGTTGCTCGAAGCCCTCGACCAGTGGGAGCGCACAGTCGAGGTGCCTCCGGGTGAGGCGTGGGAGCGGTTCCGTGAGCTGATCCGCAGCGGGCAGCTGCGTGCCGCCCATCTGGCGCGCAGCTCGCAGACCGAGCCGGGCAAGGTGAGGGCACGACTACGGGCACTCTTGGAGTCACTCGGCGAGCACGCACTCGCCAAGCAGATCTCGATGCCTGACCGTCGCACCACCCACAGCGCCTTGGCGATCCTGAGGAGTGCGGCATGACTGCACCAGAGCGACGGACCTCGGG
This sequence comes from Nocardioidaceae bacterium, assembly GCA_013693815.1. GTDB lineage: Bacteria > Actinomycetota > Actinomycetes > Propionibacteriales > Nocardioidaceae > SSC3. Next base: position 1,386,943 of record CP059259.1, on the reverse strand, counting down.
AAGCCGATTCGTCGCCCTCGCCGGTAGACTTGCCCTCAGCAAGGAGGTTCACCATGACTGTCGAAACCACGTCCGACGCTGAGCGCCGTCAGCGCGCAATCGCTGACGCCCGCCGCTCCTCCGAGCTCGAGGGTTCCCGCAGCAGCGACGCCACCAGGGCCGACCAAGACGCCTACGTTCGGGGCGAGATCGACGTCGAGCAGCTGGGCCAGCGGGTGCGGGCTCGCTACGGTCTCGCGTGAGTGATCCTCGACCATGGGAGGTCGGTGACCACGAAGCCCGCTGGATCGGCTACCTGATCGCACCCGACTCGATCGTGCTCCGCAACAAGATCGGGGCCACCGCCGTCGATGAACTCCGAGTCGCCGAGAACGACCTCGTCGAGGCCAGAGTGGCCGAGTTGCGCTCCCAGCCGGAGCTGGTACAGCGGACCTACGACCTCACCCATCTGCGGAAGTTGCACCACCACCTCTTCCAAGACGTCTACGAGTGGGCAGGCGACCTGCGCACAGTCGGTATCGCCAAAGGCGACGGCGACGACAACTCCTTCATCCCACCGCTGGAGATCGACCGCCCGGTCCTTCACGTCGTCAGCCGTATCGCCGAGAGCAACCTCCTGCGCTCGCTGTCCGGCGACGCGCTGGTCGGCGAGGTCGCCTACCTCTACGACTACCTGAACTTCGCGCACCCGTTCAGGGAAGGCAATGGCAGGACCCAGCGGGAGTACTTCGCACAACTTCTCGCCGAGTCTAGCCACGGGCTTGATTGGACCGCCATCGAAATGGCCGATCTCCACTCGGCCTGCCACGTCGCCCGGACCGAGGACGATACTGAGCCCCTGCGAGCGGTCATCTCGGCAGTCATCACTGACACCCCGGTCTACTGACTACCGGCTGTCGGACTGCCCGGGCTCGCCTTCGGGGCGAGGGCTTCCAGGATCTCGGCTGTCACGGGGTTCACGGTCTCGTCGGGTTCGATGTAGTGCTGCTTGGTGATCTTCGACGACGTGTGGCCCAGCATGTCGGCTGCGAGGTCGGCACCGCTGGCCCGATCCAGGACCGTGGCCACGGTGCGCCGGAACGCATGGGGCGTGACGCCTTCGATGCCGGCCTCCTCCAGGATGGTCCGGAGGCGTCGGCGCACGTTGTTCGTAGTCAAGGGCGTGTGGTTGCGGCTGAAGAACAGCAGGTGCTCGTCCGGCTCGTCGGACACCGCTGCAAGCCGGACACGGATTGCCTCGGCGGCGAAGCTCGGCACCGATACGACGCGGGTCGACTTCTCCGTCTTCGGGTGAGCCTGCCGGTAGGTCGGCTTCCCGGCAGGAGAGATGATCGTGCCGCAGATGCGCACCCGTGCCGGGGTCACGGTGACGTCCACGTCGCACTTGCGGATCGCCAGCACTTCCCCGATGCGACCGGAAGTACCGAGCATGACCTCGATGATCTGCTCCAACTGGCCATCGGGCTTCGGCCCCGACAAGCCCGTACCGCGTCGCCAACCCCGGACGGCAGCTCTGATTGCGTCCACTTGGGCGGACGTGAGTGCCATCGCCTGTGACGGCGACTTGTGCAGCACCGCAATGCTGCGCACCGGGTTCTCCCGCAAGGCGTCGTACCTGACCGCCAGCCCCAGCGCGAGACTCAGCACGGTGCGAGCCTGCTTCGCTGTGCTGTAGGACTTGTTCGCCGCGAGCGCCTTGATGAACTGGTCAACCTTGCGCACCGTGATCTCCCGCAACAGCAGATGCTCGAACGCAGGCATCACGAGCTGCCGCATGTTCCGCTCATACAAGCCCCGCGTGCTCACCGCGAGCCTTCCGGTCAGATCGAGGTCGGCGAGCCAGACCTCCACGAGCCGACCGAAGGTGCTGTCGGCCGACAGGTCACGGCTCCCAGCCGAGAAGTTGTCCCGGCGGGTCAGCTTCTTCTTCAACGCCCGCTCAGCACCAGTGCGGGTATCTGCCGTGGCCTGGACAAGCCGGAGCTGCCCGTCGTCGTCTCGAAACCTCACCCGGGCCTTGACCTTGCCGTTGTGGGCGGTGATGTAGGTGAACTGACCGAAGGTGCCGACTTCAGTGCGTGGGCGCGCCATCTCAGATCACCGCCCCTCGCGTGGCCGGCCGGGACGGACCTCGCGCTGGGCGTCGATCCAGGCCAGCACGTCGGCTTGGGTGAACTTCACATGGCGTCCCACACGGACGCCGCACGGACCNCTGCCGTCCACGCGCCAGTCGTAGATCGTCGCGACGGGCACGCCGAGAAAGTCGGCAAGGTCCTCGATACTCATCAGCGGGACAAGGCCGCCGGCCGGTTGCAGTGTGGTCTTCATGCCAGACAGGTGCGCCGGGCCAACCGCCCCGCTCCGAAACGTCCCAAGACGCTCCATGCCAGCACCCCGAACGGGACGCCGAGCACACCTGCTGAACGAGTAAGTGATGACTATGTGATGACCGAGTCAAGTCTGGAAAGCTTTCAGGCTCGGTTCCCAGCGGGAACCGAGCCTGAAATCGTAGCGGGGGCAGGATTTGAACCTGCGACCTCTGGGTTATGAGCCCAGCGAGCTACCGAGCTGCTCCACCCGCGTCGGTTGTTCCAAACTGCTACGAACATTCAGGTCAGGTCGAGTTTTCTCGCTTTGGCTTGCTGTTCGCCTGACCAACTATACCCGACGTCTCGACCCGGCTCGACCTGGCTCGGGACGGCTGTGCGCCGATATTTCGCCGACCTATCAAGTCTCACCTGGGCGTCAGACGTGCCGCTAAGGACCGGCGGTGACCGCTACGGCAGCCCTTCGCGGTCACGACTCCGCCACCCTAGCAATCCAGGTGTTCACCTCGGCCACCGCTTCTCCGAGGGTCAGGCCGATCCCACCCGAAGACGCTGCTCGGAGGTAGTCGTCGCGCCAGTGGCTGTGTGCTGTGACGGCCGGCGGCCAAGCCCTTGTGGGTCGATCCAACTCTGCCGCCTCGGCGGCACGGGCCTCAAACAGAGCTACACCGGCCTCGCGGACCTCGGCCAGCGTTGGAGCGCCGGTCATAGCCGCTAGGTCGCGGAGCAGGAGCAGGTCGACGACATCGCGGGCACGGTCGTTGATCGAGCCCGGCGGCTCGTGCGGGTCAGAGACGGCGTGCAGCTTCTGGGCGATCTGAAACCGCATGGCGATGCCAACCAATGCGTCCGGGTCAGGCAGGCCGAAGCCACTGAGCGGCGGCGACGTGATGGTTTCGTGTTCGTCCCCGATGCCGGCCTCGTCCGGTGAGACCTCGAACTGGATGCGGCGCCAGGTGACGCCTCGCATATCGAGGATGATGTCGAAACGGCGTGGCTTGATGACCTTCGTCGGCACGTTGACGACTTCGACCTCGCCACGCCGAAGCGTGAGCGGTCCCCACGGCTCGTCGAGGACGTCTTCAAGGGCAAGCAGGAAGGCGTCAAGATCACCGCGGATGAGTCCGTCGACGTCCTTGGTGGTACGGGCGGTGAGGTTGAGGCGGTGCTGGAGGAGAGTGCCGCCCTTGAGCAGGAACAACGCTCGACCCTCGGCGTCGATGGCGCGCTGCACCGCGGCGATCGCCACCGACGACGCGACCAGCCAACCCAGCCGACCGCCCCTCGCCTCCTCGCCCAGCTTGCCTTCTGCTTGAGCGATCCAGGTGTTCAGGACCTTGGCGGAGACCGGCTGCTTCGACTTCGGCTTCAGAGTGCGCAACAGCGCGGCCAGCCGAGAGTCGACATGCTTGTCAGTCATGGCGCGCCTCCAACGCCTCGGCCAGCGCGTCACGGTCGTCCGTCTTGATGTAGCCCTGCGTATGGCCACGCTCGATCGCCTGGCGGAGCAGGTAGGTCGGGGTGCCGTACGCGAGGCACTGAGCGATCGCGGTCACCGGCGTGACTGTCGGAATCTCCTGCCACCACCCGATCTGCGTTGGAGCGAGATCCTCGTAGTGGACGACGTACTCGTCCCCGCCCGCGCGACGGAAGCGACGGCGTTTGCCCACCGTCAGATGGATGCGGTTGGGATTGACGTCGCTGATGCCGTAGGCGTCCAGCGCGGTCTCGTGCGACAGCGCCGCCTCGGGCACTCTCGTCCAGAGCACCGCGAGCATGAGGTTGTCGTGCTCGCCGACAGGGTATTGCGGAAAGCGGTAGACCCCGTGAGCCGCACGTTCCAGCGTGCCCCGGTGGACGAGCATCTGTAGCGCGTGCTTGCCAACGCCCATGTCCGTGGCTTGCTGGGCTGTCACGAAGCCGTGCTGTGTGGTCGCGATGTCCCACAGCTCCTTCCTCGCCAACGGCCTATTCGTCATGGCATTAGTGTAACGAAAGCGTGATACTAACGACACGCCGCTCGGCTTCGTCGATCGCCACTACGGAGAGCATGGCGGCGCCAGCAGGTAGGCCAGTTCTGCCACTGAGCGCAGTCTCGACACCTCGGATGCGCAGCCTGGGGGCTCATGCGCACCCATATGGCATGACAACCCTGACCGACGACTTGGCCTTCTCGGACCTGCTAGTGATCGAGATGGTGCGCCACGTGGCGGCCAGAGTCGAACAGCAGATCAACGATCGCCTATTGGCCGATCACCACCTCGGCCATGTGCGTGCACTGCTATCGAGAACCGACGGCGAGATCAGCGTTCCACATCCCGACGAGCCCTTCGGGCCGCCCATCTACGAAGGCCGCGCGTCGGAGGCTCACTTCAATCTCATCGAGGGCATGTACGCCGCGCATTCGCTGATGGACACCGAGGAGCACCGACTCGTCGTAGGACCATCCCCTTGGTCGCCATCTCGAACTGCGTCGGCCGTCGTCAGCCCAGCAGGACTGGACAGTCGCACCCGCCAGCGGGCGCTCTACGAGCTCTGGTCGACCGCCGAGCCCGCGAGTCTGATGCAAGTAGCGCGCGCCGTTGCCGAGACGGTCGGACTCACAGAACAACCAGGCCGCTACAGAGGCGGCCGACGCCAACAATCACCAGCAGCAGATCAGTCCCATCGGGGTGCGCGAGGAAGCCGACCTGGGCCTTCTGGCCAAGATCGCGAGACGCCGCGGAACCGGCTTGAGCCACCTGGCATGGGCCTGTAAGGGAGCCTCATGGTGGGGCGCGCCTTGACCCAGGGATCGAACATATGTTCGACTGGCTCCATGTCTGATGATCCTCGGCGCGCAGAGACGCTGTATTTCAACGGCTACGAGCAAGGGCGCACTATCTGCCTGACTAAGGGCGCCGACGCCGCTCGGCGCTGGCTACGCCAGCACTCACGGAGCGGCGATCCGCTCAGGTCCGGGTTCGCACGAGCGCTGTGGGATTGGGAGGATGCGAACGGTATCCCCACGATCCGCTTGAGGGCGCCTCATAGACCCGCAGGCGCCACGCTCGAACTCGTTCCCGGCTTACGTCCAGGTGGTCCAGGGGCCGACACCTCGTCCGGGCTCGTAGCCCATCGGGACCGATCGCGACGTGCCGGCGAGCGCCCGCTCAGCGAGCCTCGCCCGGGCCAGCAGTAGCAGACTGAGCGGGGCCATGACGGCGAACTTGAGCGCGTCCCAGATGAAGATCAGGACGACAAGGTTGAGCCAGCCGGGAGCACCGCCTTCGATGAGCGCGCTGGTGAAGCTGGCAGCGTAGAGGTACGTGGGGACGAGCCCGAGGGCTGCTGGTACGCCCCACTTGAGGCCGCGCCGGGTGCGGAGCCAATCAAGGATGATGTTGCTCGGGGCGTAGCACCGCAGAAACCAGCGAACTCGGATGACGAGGGTCATGAACAGTCGGATCATTGGACAGTCCTCTCCTTGGGTCCGGCAGCAGGAACCTTGAAGGACCATCCCGACTTCGGAGGGTCAATGCCGTCGCCTGTGAGCGACGGCGCCGCGTGAAGGCTGCCTCGTGACCAACGATAGACCACACTCCCGACAATGTTCGGCAGGCCATGAGCTGCTGCTATTGACCGATGGTGTGGGCGACGTCCAGCTGGGCATCCGTCGTACGGCTGCGCGCGATCTGGGCCGCACGCGCGGCAGCAATCCGGGCTCGGCCGGCGTCGTTGCGTTGCGCCTCAGTCTGAGACTGCGCTCCGAGTAGCGAGTTGGCCGTGATGCGGTAGCGGTCCCGATAGGCAGCAACCGTGGCTACATGGCGAAGCCAGCGACGCCGCTCGCGGGCTCCGGTCGGGGGTGANCCGAGCTTGCGCAGCCAGGCTGCCTGTTGGTTGACCGCCTCCTCGGCGAGTTGGAGGGCACGGCTCTCGATGAGGTCCCGGCGCTCATCGAGCGCCGCACGCATCTCGAGTGTCATGTCGCCCTGTGCTTCGGGAATGAGACCAGCGATCAAGGCTGGCGCCTTGCGGCGGCGTCCGCCGGGCGGCTGCTTCGCGGTGGTCTCGACCCGGTGCTGGAGTACGGCGGCAAGGTCGACGGCGCCGTCGAGAGATCGACGGGCCACCAAGCGTGGGAGGAGTAGGTCGACGTAGTGACCGATTGCTTCAGCTCGCCGAAGCGCAGCGGTGAGTGGACCGAAGGCATCCGAGCCAGCCACTGCATCGGCCTGTTCTTGGCTGAGGCCGCTGTCTCGTAGAAGGAGTGTCCAGCGGTGGCGTTGCGCACTGGCGGCGATGGTCTCGTACTCGGCGGCGAGCTGCGCGATCGAAGTCCAAGCCTCCTGCTCGGCGTCAATCGTCTGATGCGCAGACAGTTCGACGCCGGTGTGCTGGAGGACTCCGTAGAGGACGGTGCGGGCGTTCACGTCGTCGGGGTGAGGTGCGGCGTGGCTGTCGTCGGGCCTGTCGAGCGCGACGTACGCGATGTTGGAGTTGCGGCCGCGGGTCATGGAGACATAGAGGTTCTCACGGGTCGTGGTGGCAGAGACGACGACGTGGGCAGTATCGACGGTGATCCCTTGGGCACGGTGCGCGGTGATGGCATAGCCAAGGTCAACGTGCTCGGCGGCGTACCTCGGCGGGAGCGCGACGGTGGCTGCCCATCGGTGCCCTTGACGCCGTACGACGAGCGTACCGTCCGGTCGAACATCGGTGACCTTCCATCGGTCACCGTTGCGGACCCAGCCNCCTCGTAGGGAACGCAGCCGACGCTCGTTCTGTCGAGTAATGACGAGATCGCCGACGGAGGCTCGGGCGCCTTCGGCCAAGACGGCCTCGCGGGTCGCGGCAGTATCTCCGTCGAGGATGCGCTCGGCGCGAGCGCGGGCATTGAGTGCGGACACGGCGGCGCTGGATTCGGTGACGAGTACGCTCGCCAGACCGGCGCGAGAATCGGCACGCCACGCCAGATAGGCAGCGTCGATCATGTCGTCACTGGCGCCCTCACGAAGCCGATCGTGACGCGCGTAGGCGCCGATTGCTTCGACCCTTCCGTCGCGCAACTCAAGGGAAGCCGTTTTCTCCCAGGCGTTCGTGAAGCGATGGATATCCCGCAACTCGGGNGTGTCGTCACGAGCGGCAGCCAGCAGAGCGAACGCGCCTCCTGCGTCCACTGACTGCAACTGCGCCCAATCGCCGACCAGCAATAGCTTGGCTCCGGCCTCGGCGGCGATGGCTGCCAGACGATCGAGCGAGTGAGTGCTGGCCAGGCTGGCCTCGTCCACGATGACGAGCTGGTCCTTGGTGAATCCGGCTCGTTCTCGGTCGTACTCGTGGAGCCACTTGGCGGTGTTCTCACACGCGATGCCAATGTCGTCGGCAAGCACCTGTGCTGCTGCGGCGGAAGGAGCCAGGCCGACGACACTGTTGGTGCCGTGCTCGATGATCCATGCGTTGCGCAGCGCACGCATGGCGGTGGTCTTGCCGGCACCGGCAGGTCCGACCAGCAGGTCGATCCGCCGGCCAGAGGTCATGATCGCAGCCAAGGCTGCGACCTGCTGGTCAGTCAGACTGTGTCCGTGAACTGTGCGGCTCGCGACCGCTAGCACGACCCGAGCCGGCACCACGGGGCCAACGCGATCCTCGGCGCCGGAAAGCAGCCGATCCTCGGCAGCCAACGTCTCCAAGGATGAGTAGACGACGGAGTGGCGTGGCCGAAAGACGCTCGTGCCATCCTCGCGGCAGAACTCAGCAGGGCTGAGCGCGAACTCGCCCGGAGTGAGCGCCACGGAGCAACCTTCGGCGGCGTCGACGATCATGGCGGTGATGGCCTCGCGGTCCTCCACGGTGGCGAACCGCCAGCCCATCGTCTGCCGGGCTGCTTCTGCCCAGAGGTTCCAATGCCGCCAAGTTGCGCGCTTCTCGCTGACTCGGGACACCACACGTACTCCGACATCCCCGATCAGGTCGAGNGGCACGTCGTCGGCTCGCAACACCTGAGCTGGCGGGCCAGTGGTGAGGTTGCGTGCCCATTGCGTCGGGTCCTCGTCCAGCAACGGGGCGGCCCGGTTGCGCCATTCCTCAGTCAGGTCTGCAAGCGAGCGGACGTGCTTCTCGGGCCGAGTAGCGAGCGTGGCCTGAGCACGGAGCTTGATGATGGTCGTGCGTGAGGGTTGCCGTCCGTAGCGGACGGCGTACTCGGCGATGCGGCGTTCCTTCTCAATCTCGATGGCGCGGCCTCGGGAGGAGAACTCGGTGACGAGCCGGTCAGGAACTCCGACGATCTCCCAAGAGGGNTTGCGATCCTCGCCACGAGCGCGCTGCTCCCAACCGATGCCGAACGTGCCGGTAAGCCGGTCGGCCAGCACAGCGTTGTAGTGCTCCGACAGAGCAACCACTGATGCGTGCATCGGGCGGCTGTCCAAACTGCGCCACTTGCCGTCGAGCAGGGTCTTCACCTTGTTGCTGATGACAACGTGGGTGTGCAGCTGCGGATCGGCGCATCGGGAGTCCCAATGGTCATACGCCGTGGCCGCGATACCGGCCACGTCGACCTGCGCGACCGCGCCGTCGCGGCCGGCAACACCCGCGCGAGTGGCAGCAACCTCGCGCTCCAGAAACGCGACCACCTCCGCGACTGCCGCGTGATGCGCCTCGACCAGCATCTCCTGGGTGGCCGCGTCGGCGACGCCCCAAAGGACCGAGACTGACTTGGGCACCGAGAAGGTGAAGTCGTAGCCAGCGACCGCCCGGTTCTTGCCCTTCTCGGACTCCTCCGCCTCGATCCGGGCCACCTCGACCTCGTGTTCCTCGCCACTCAGCCCGGAATCGAGCTCCGCCACGCGGGACGCGATCCGGTCAGCAACCGACTGGTACTCGGGGAACGCCCGGCCCAACTGGTCGCCGGTGATCGGGTCGCGTCCCTGCCCAAGCAGCAGCGCGAGCTGATCTTCGCCGACCGTCGTACCGGGGCTGAGCTTGCCGTCACCGAAGGCGTGAACCCCGCTCCCGAGCCAGTAGCCGGGAGGGGTTCCTGCTTCCTCGTAGTACCTCGTGAGCGGCGTCGAGAGCGAGCGGTTCCCGTCTCCGGCCACGACCGAGCGCAGCAGATACTCGTAGCCGTCGCCGGCGCTCATCACCCGCATCGAAACCGTCACGAGACTCAGGTGCGCACTGAACCCCCTCGATCTGCCAGACGTTTGCGGGGGTGAATCAAGGGACCGTGACGACCGTGATGGGTACGGCCTGGGAGTCCGCGCTGCACGTCCGGCTGGCGTTCGAGGCCAAGGTCTTGGAACACGCCGTGGAGAGCAAGGTCCGGGTGACATCCCACGCAAGACGAGGCGGGGTCACGACCGGATCGACTCCGAACGGGGTGGACGCCTGAGACGGGGAAGCCAGACGCCCACCCCTATCTCGGGGACAGGCGATCTACTATGACTCTTAGTAGACTCGGGTTCAACACGCTGCCTCGCCCGGCGTGTCGGAACAGGGCGGGGCCGCCCCGGACTACGAAGACGCCCCGACCTGACACCGGTCCGCGAATCGAGCTTGGATGGCCGCGGAACTTGGCTGTCCCTTGTCATGGCGGCCGGCGGCACTCACGCCGAGGGCCGAAAGGGAGGCGGATCGGCTGTCTACTATGTCCAATAGTAGAATCTCACGAAGGCGGCACCCCGAGGGCGGAGCGAGACGATGGCTGTGGACACCCCTCCTCCGAGTCCGCCCGTTCATGGCTGGGGCTGGGGGCGTTGGGCGTGGCGCACTCTTACGTCGATGCGGACGGCAGTGACGTTGCTCGCGTTGCTCGCGATCGCGGCTATCCCCGGCTCGCTCCTTCCGCAGCGGAACGTCGCCACCGATCCGAACGCGGTACCGATGTTCTACCAAGAGCATCCCGGACTGGCCCCGTGGCTGGATCGCCTGAGCCTGTTCAACGTCTACTCCTCGCCGTGGTTCGCCGCCATCTACGTTCTGTTGCTGGTGTCGATGACGGGTTGCGTCCTGCCGCGATCCGCGCGTCTGTGGCGCGAACTGCGGGCTGCTCCGCCAGCAGCGCCTCGTCGGCTGGAGCGTATGGAGCATCACCGTCAGCTCACGGTTGACGGATCACCGGGAGAGATCATCGCTCGGGCCGAGTCAGTCTTGCGTAGCCGCCGCTACCGGGTCGTGACAACGGAGCGGGAGGTGTGGGCCGAGAAGGGATACTCGCGCGAGCTCGGAAACCTGGTGTTCCACCTCTCCCTCCTGGTCCTCCTGGTGGGGATCGCCACCGGGAAGCTGTACGGCTTCGAGGGCCGCGCTGCCTTGGTGGAGGGCGAGACGTTCACCAACGTCCGCTCCTCGTACGACGAGTTCACCCCGGCGGCACTCACGGATATCGCCGGCCTGACTCCCTTCTCGGTGACCTTGGACCGCTTTGAAACAGAGTTCGCTCTGCTGGGACCACGAGCTGGTGAACCGCGGAGGTTCGATGCGATGGTCACCTACTCACGCGATGACGCAGAGCCGGCCACCGCCACCATCAAGCCAAACGAACCGCTCGACATGGAGGGGACCAAGCTCTTCGTCAGCGGGCACGGATACGCACCGCAGGTCACCGTCCGGGATGGACGGGGCGAGGTGGTGTTCTCGGGTGCGGCAGTGTTCCTTCCCCTCGACATGTCACTGACCAGCGACGGCGTGATCAAGGCACCGAACGCCCAACCGGCCCAGCTCGGGTTCGAGGGTCTGCTGCTGCCGACCGCTTTCGACGCTACGGGCACGATTTCGCAGTTTCCGGGTCTGTTGGAGCCCCGCCTCGACTTGGTTGCCTACTCAGGCGATCTGGGGATGGGCTCGGGACCACCGCAGTCCGTGTTCGCCCTCCAGAAAGACGACCTCGAGGAGATCGGGCGCCAGAGTCTTCGGATCGGCGACACCATGCGCCTTCCGGACGGGGCCGGGAGCATCACGTTCGATGGCGTGGCGCGCTTCGCGAACTTTCAGATTGCCTTCGACCCCGGCAAGGAGATCTCCCTTGTCGCGTCGATCTTGCTGATGGTGGGTCTCACGATGTCCCTGGTCATACGAAGGCGGCGCCTCTGGCTCCGTCTCTCTGACTCCGGCACGGGCATTGTCGTCGACATGGCTTGCCGTTCGCTCACGCGCCGGACCGTATCCGGTGACCATGCAGATGAGCTCATGCGCGAACTGGCGGCGCTGGGCTCAACGAGAATCAGGAGTTCAGTGTGACACTTGCAGCCTTGTCCGATGATCTGGTGGGCGCGTCGATCGCCGTCTACGCCGTGGCCTTCGTCCTCTATGCCGTGAGCCTCTCAAGAACCGTGATCGACCGACGCTTCGGCGCCCGAACCCGGGCGCTGAGTGCGGCCTCCACTGGACAACCGGTGCTCCAGGTCGGGGATGGTCTGGGCTTGCAGCCAGAGCCTCAGTATGTTCCCGCGTCTGGGCGGCTCGTGCGCATCGCGGGCGCACTGGTGGCGCTTGGCTTCACATTCAACGTTGCCGGTGTCGTGGCACGTGGGCTGGCTGCCGAACGCGCGCCGTGGGGCAACATGTACGAGTTCGCGATCGTGGGTGCGGCAGCCATCGTTGGCGCCTACTTGCTTGCGCTGCGTCTTTACCGAGTCGAGAGCCTCGGCGTCTGGGTCGTCGGCGTCGTGCTGGTCGTTCTGGGTTGCGCCGTCACGGTGCTCTACACCTCTGTCGACGCCCTCATCCCCGTCCTGAACTCCTACTGGCTTGCGATTCACGTCGGCGCCGCGATCGTGGCTGGCGGAGCCTTCACTGTCGCCGCCGTAGCGTCCGGCGGGTTCCTGATCGAGAGACGCCGGGAGCGACGACGCGGAGTCACCAACTCGGAAGGACTGCGGTCCGAGACACTCGAACGACTGTCGTACGGGATGATCGTTTTCGCGTTCCCCGTCTGGACTTTCGCGGTGATTGCTGGCGCTGTGTGGGCCGAGGCTGCCTGGGGCCGGTATTGGGGATGGGACCCCAAGGAGACTTGGGCGTTCATCACGTGGGTCTTCTACGCCGCCTACCTCCACGCGCAGTCAACCGCCGGCTGGCGAGGAGTTCGGGCCGCGTGGTTCAGCCTGTTGGGGTACGCGGCATTCCTCTTCAACTTCATCGGCGTCAACATGTGGGTCGGAGGGCTGCACTCCTACGCGGGGTTTGAGAGAGTCGCGGGACGCATCCTTCTCCGCTGTCGCATCCAGCGAAGGCCAGTTGCCAGTAGACCGAGCGAGGCTGCGCCGAAGGTTGCCGCGGACCGCGCCGCTTGGAAGCGCACCGCGGGCGTGAGGCCGGAGCGGAGTTCGACCTCCGCTACCAGAGTGGCCGTGATCCCGGTCGGGGCGCGTTCTCGGACCGAGCCGTCGGCGTCGACGACGCCAGACACGCCGTTGGTCGACGCCACCACGATCGTCCGGGCGAGCTCGGCTGCGCGAGCACGAGTGATCTCGAACTGCTGCTCTGGCTGTGAGGTTCCGAAGAAGGTCGCATTGCTGGTCTGAACTACCGCGAGACTCGCGCCGCGGCGCACTTGGTCCGCTAGTACGTCCTCGTAGGCGACGTCGAAGCAGATCGCATCGGCTACGAGGATGCCGTCGACGTCGATGGGACCCTCCCCGCGCCCTGGCAACATGTCCCGCGGGATCTGCTCGAAACGCGCGAACCAGGTCCCGACGACCGATCGCCACGGGATGTATTCGCCGAAGGGCACCAGGTGCGTCTTGGTGTAGGTGCCTGCCCGGGAGCCATCGGGCAGCCAGAGGATTCCTCGGTTGTACGCCGACAGTTCGTCGGGGCCGTCAACGATTCCACCGACCAAGACTGGAGCGTCGATCGCGGCGGCTGCGCGCTGGATGCTCTCTCGCGCCGTGGTGTCGCGGATCGGGTCCACCGCGGTGGCGTTCTCCGGCCAGATCAGCAGCGACAGTTCGCCGCCTTCGGCGCGAAGACGGGCGGCGAGCTCGACGGTTGCTTCGAGGTGGTTGCGGGTGACCTGCCGATGATGCGCCACCAGATCGGTGCCGTCTCCGGGTACCCCTCCTTGGACAGCGCCCACGACCGTGGTGCCGTCGATCGAAACCTGGTAGGGCGAGACTGCCGTAGCGCCGACGGCGAGCACGGGGACTGAAGCCAAGGTGATCTCGATCGCCGTGCGTCTGGTGTAGAGCTCGGCCAGCGCGAATCCCGCGAGGGCAGTCAGAAAGCCGGTCCCGGATACGCCGGCGTAGGGCAGCAGCGACTTCCAGGGAGTGTCCACTGCCGCGAACCCCAACTGCCCCCAGGGCATCCCACCCAGAGGCCAGCTGGCGCGCAGCGCCTCCACGCTGACCCACACCGCGGCTCCCCACAGCGGAGCCAAAGGCACCCTGCCCACCGCTCGCAGGCCCACCGCCGCGGCTGTCAGGATCGCGGTGACCGCGGCGCAGAGCGCGATCCAGGCCACCCATCCGACAGACTCGACCAGCCACCACAGCAGGATCGCCGAGAAGGTCGCTCCGAAGCAGAGCCCAAGAAACGAAGCCGATCGGTGCGATCCTCGCTGAAGACTCGCCCAGATCAGCGCCATCGCGAGAGGGGCGAGCCATCCGATGCCGACCGGCTCGAAGGCCAGCGCCGCAAGTGCACCCGCGACCACCGAGAGCAAGACGAGAGTGAGAACACCCCGGCCGGGAGCCGGTGGCGCTGCCTGCCCCATCTCGTGGTCACTCATCGGTGCTACCGGCTCACGCTGGGCCAGGCGTTGCGTCGACACCCGTCGAGTCCGTAGGTCTGCTGCTGCATCACTGGAGCCGGCTCTCCATCGCCGGGGCAACGTACGTGTCCGTAGCCAAGTGCATGACCGACTTCGTGATTGACCAAGTAGGTCCGGTACTGCGGGAGTCTTCCGCGATAGTCATCGGTGCCGAACGCCCACCGTCGGGCATTGAGGACGACGAGATCACCGTTCCGGCACGACACTCGGCCTCTTGTCTGCAACGGTGCGCACAGCTCGTCGGTTGTACTCGGAGTAGCGAGCAGGACACGAATGTCGCTCCCGGTAGCAACCCTGTGGAGGGAGCGACCGGCCGCAGAGCTCCACCCACGCTCGTCATCGAGAATCGCTTCGATCGTGACGGCCGTCTCCGCTGGGGCGTACGGCAGGCCCGCCTCGACCTCGACGGTGTAGGTCAGTTCGGATGCGCGCGGGGAATGGCTGTGCGAGCTGCCTCCGTCTGCGCTCCGAAAGGTACCTGGACCCGACTCCGGGATCACGACACGCTCCTCGCTTGATGGCTCGCTCTCACGAGGAGGTCCAGGGCGAGACAGAGCATCGTTGCTCCTACCTTCGGTCGGACTGGCGGTCGGCGATGAAGGTGTCGTTGGCGCGGAGGCCGACGGAGGCGACCCTGGGAGATGAGCCGAAGAACCTTCTGGCAGCCGATCCGAGGAGGACCGCTGCATCCCTGTCCCGATCGCGACCGCGGCGGCGACGGTCACCGTCGCCGCGACGAGCTGGACGATCCAACGGCGTGGGGCGCCTTGCTCCGACGGTGCTTCCCGGGCTGTTCACTGAGACTCATCCGACTCCGCAAGGACCGTGGAGATCAGGGCTCGCAAAGTTGTCGCGGTCACCGGCCCAAGCACGCGGGCCGCTACCCGTCCCTCACGATCGACAATCAGAGTGGTGGGTACCGCAGCTGCGGCTAACGCACCTTGGAACGACAGCATGGCTGTGGCGGAGTCCTGGGTGACCACACTGTCGTAGGGGACGTCGTACTCCTCCTCGAATGCCCTCGCGGCTGCGTCGTTGTCGCGGACGTTGATGCCGACGAAGGCGGCATCGTCGGCGAAGTCGTTCGCGTTCTCGACGAGCGCCGGTGCCTCTGTCGCGCACGGGACGCACCATGATCCCCAGACGTTGTAAACGACGACCTGCCCGAGGAGGTCTTGGGTATCGATGCTGGAGCCGCTGAGCATCTTTGCTTGGAACGGCTTGGCGCGAACTCGCTCAGGCGGCTCGAACTCCTCGATCACCGATTCCCCATCGGCGCGAGCGCTTGTCTCGCCTTCGGACTGGCCGGCAATCCACCATCCGACGAGGCCGATGAGGGCAACTATGAGCACGACGGCCAAGCCGCCGCGAGTGCGGCGTCGTGAGCGCTGGGGAGGGGTCTCGGTCATGTGTTGCCGCTTCCTAGATCGGGGTCTGCCAGGTGTTGATGAGGTTCTGCAGAGCGGACATGATCTGCGTCCAGGCGCCGGAGACCTGGAGGACGCCGAGGGCCACTAGGAGGGCTCCGCCGACACGGCTGACCGTTCGGGCGTTGCTACGTGCCCACGCCAGGCGCCGCATCGCCTTGCTGACCGAGAGGGCGGCCAAGAGGAACGGGATGCCGAGACCGAGGCTGTAGGCGAACGCCAGCGTCGCACCGCGGCCGGCGGTCGCAGAGCTGGTTGACAGCGCGAGGACGGCGGCCAGGGTGGGGCCGATGCAGGGCGTCCAGCCGACTCCGAAGACGACGCCCAGCATCGGTGCACCGGCCAGGCCGATCCGGGGCTGGTAGCCAAGGCGGATTGTGCGCCCGAGGATGGGGACCAGACTGCCCGACATCGCGAAGACGAGCCCGAGGAATATGGTCAGGACGCCCGAGACGCGAATGATCAGATCCTGGTGCCGGACAAGCTGGGAGCCGAGCGCCCCAAANAGCGCACCGTAGCTGGTGAAGACTGCCGCGAACCCGAGGACGAACAGGCCGGCGCCCAAGAGTGTGCGGCTACGTCCGGCCACGGCGCCGCCACTGAGCTCCCGCGCGATGGCGGACTCTTGGCCCGACACTCCGGCCACGTAGGACAGGTAGCCCGGAACGAGGGGAAGTGAGCACGGGGAGAAGAAGGAGACCAGCCCAGCGACCACCGCGACGAACGCCGCGAGCAGGAGCGAGCCGGAGAGAACCGTGTCTTGCAACTCGATCACAGGCCGCCCCTCATATCAGGGTCGTCCAGTAGAGCCAGAATCGCTGGGCGATCAGACCGAGCAGGGTCACCACGACCGCGGTGAGGACGACGGCCTGCCATTCTCGGAGGACCTTGACCACGGCGCTGTCGGCCACACGCTTGCCTAGCACCGCCGTGGATGCATTGCGCAGCGAGACGTACCAGAAGACCGGGATCACGACAGCCCACACCACCATGCAGTAGGGGCAGAGCGCCCCGATGCGGTACAGACTCTGGAAGACCAGCCAACCGACGAACGCGATGCCGAATGTCACCCCGAGTTGGAGACCGAGCCAGAACCAACGTTGCGGTCGTACGCCTGCAAGCAGGACGGCTCCCGTGGTGGCTAGGACGGGGAATCCGGCAACACCGATCAGGGGNTTGGGGAACCCGAAGACCTCCGCCTGCTCGGTGCGCATGATCGAGCCACAGTTGAGGACCGGGTTCAAGCTGCACGAGGGCACATAGCCGTCGTCGGCCAGTAGAGCGAGCTTCTCGACGACGAGCACGAACGAGGCGATGAACCCGACTATTCCGGCGATGAGCAGGAGCCACGCCAAGGCGCGATCCTGCATCGCCTGACGGCCGGGACTAAGCATGGCTCACTCGGCGAGGGCGGCGTCGATCGCGGTGTTGAAGTCCTGAACGGAGGACGGCTCGAATCGCTCGCCGTTCAAGAAGAACGTCGGCGTTCCCTGTACCCCCAGCGCGAGGCCGTCGTCGACATCCCGTTGAACCCGGTCCGCGACCTCCTTGGAGGCGTAGTCGCTGTCGTATTGCTCCATGTCGAGACCGAGGTCCACGGCATACTGCCGGAAGAGATCATCGGCCGGCGTCTGCTGCTCACCCCACTGCGCTTGCGTCTCGAACATGCGCTGGTACATCGCCTCGAACTCACCTTGGCGCGCCGCAGACTCCACCGCCCGGGCGGCACGCTCTGCGTTGAAGTGGCCGGGCAGCGGGAAGTATCGGGCCACGAAGGTCACCTGACCGGCATACTCCTCGCGTAGTCCCTCCACGATCGGATAGGCGGCACGACACCCTTCGCACTCGAAGTCAAGGAACTCCACCAGCACTACCTCGCTGGACCCTTCCTCGCCCAGGACGTGACTGTCTTCACGCACGATCCGTTCATTGGCCGCTGAGGAGCCAGGCGGGGCGTCCGGCTCATCGTCGCGTCCGGCGGCGGCCAGGAGCCAGCCCAACACGACTGCGAATATGCCCGCGATCAGCAGAGACACCTTTGTCTGGAGTTTCATGGCTGCCCGTCTGCTAGGAACTACTAACGTCGATAGTAGTCTGTGACCTTGCCGCCCGCGGGGCAGGGTGGCTGCAACCTCCGGCCGCGCTACCCGCTGAACAGGAGGAACAGGCCGCCGACCGTGTAGGTGACCATGACTACGAGCAGCCCGAGCTGACCCGAGATTCGATGCTCCCTCGGGAGAAGCCGGACTGCTCGATCGTGGGCGGCCACGACACCCAGCACGTGGCCTCCAAGGACGGCCAACACCTTGATCAGCGCGACCGTCGCAGGTTCGCGGGAGAGGAAGTAGTTGACCTCCCACTCTGCCGTACCGAACAGGTTCGAGCCGTTGACCATAGGGTCGCTCATGTAGATGAGCACCTGTTGTCCGTACTCCGCGAGCAGGGTGAGGTAGTGGGCAATGACGTAGCCGACGATGATCGGGACCACCGAGTGCGCGAACAGCGCAGGAAGCTGGGCTCGACGAATCCCCTTCGGCGTTGGGGTGAGCATCGCACCCGCGGAGAACGTCACTCCTACGAAGGCGCAGAAGGCCAGCAGGGTGAGCGTTCCAAGCAGTGTGTAGTCCATCGGGACGGCTTGGCTGAGTCTCACCCAGTGGCTGGATCGGCTGAAACTGTCGTAGGCGGTCGACCCGAGCAAGACAGCGATCACGGCCACTCGGCTCGGACTCGGGTTGAACGCGTCGAGATGGTGCAGCGGCGACTGCCACGCAAGCCGACCGTCTGACCGGCGTCCGATCGGCGAGAGCTGCGCGATCAGGGTCGAGTAGACCTCGAAAGGGTCGGCACGTGCGAACCACTTCTCACCGAAGAAGACCGCGCCGAGCAGCACGTAGACGAGGTAGAGCGCGAGAAAGAGTTGGACTGAGCCGATGTAGGTGGCACGGTCGTGCACCAGCTCCAGCCAGACGAAGGCGAACAAGCCGAAGGCCGCCGGCCAGTAGCCCACGCGGTCGGGGAGCTCGTAGAGGCCATTGCGACCATGTGGACCCGCGGCCTTCTCGATCGCGGCGTAGATCGTCCGCAGTGGGCTCATCGTCTTCCACACTGGTCCCAGCAGCAGGGACGCAGGGACCAAGCCGACCCACAGCAAGACGTAGACGATTCCGAAGACCGGGTTGACGACAAGATCAGGTCCCCAGATCGTGATCCACGCCAGATAGGCGAAGAATGCCAGTCCGAGCAGCCGTGCGACGAGGCCCAACCCTCGTCCCTGGATCACCTTGGCCAACGCGGCAGGCAAGGGCGTACCGGCAGTGGCGCCCGCGAAGCGCGGCTGTCGCCAGGCGACGGCCAGGACGCCGAACGAGATCACCAGCGCCGCACCGGCGCCTGCGATCGCAAAGCTGGCCGGGATCGGAAGGTCTTGCGCCCCTCCGACGCCGTGCATCGGGACCAGCATCAGCGCACTTCGAGTTGGACGATCAGCGCCCCAGACTCATGTTCCTCGACCTCCACCAGCCCTGGCCGGTCGATGACAACCTCCAGGATCGACATTCCCTTGACGAACTCTGGAGTCTGCTCCGGGCTCGAGTGGACGTGAAGACCACCGGCTCGGTCCGACTGGACGATGAAGGTCACTGGTTCGCCCACCTTCGCGTCGATCCGGTCCCCCTTCG
This sequence comes from Nocardioidaceae bacterium, assembly GCA_013693815.1. Lineage (GTDB taxonomy): Bacteria > Actinomycetota > Actinomycetes > Propionibacteriales > Nocardioidaceae > SSC3. Next base: position 1,367,751 of record CP059259.1, on the reverse strand, counting down.
GGGTCACCTCGTCGCCACTGATGGTTACCTCGACCGCTGGCCCAGCGAAAGATGTGGGCGCCTCGGACGTTGGCCCAGGGCTCGCCGTGGTCGTTGGGCTGTCCGTCGACGTTGGGGTCGTCGATGGACTGGCGGTCGATGCTGGGGAGCCTCCGAAGAACTCTCGCCAGACTCACCCCCACCACATGCAGTCGCCGCAAAGACAAGCGCCACAGCAACGCAACCCGCCAGTGTCTTCTTCAACTAGTGCCTCCCGGCTGGCTCAAGACTGACTACTATGACAAATAGTAGTTGACCTGCGCCTCCGGTCGCCACGCGTCGCTCACCGGGCAGACCCGATCTTTCCGGCATCGCCGAGCTGCCGCCTCACGGCTGCGACAACTCTCTCGGCGTCGGCGCCCACGCCCCCGATTAGCGCTGAGGCGCGGTTGCGCATCCACGGTGCTCCGATCAGGTAGATCCCGTCGACAGCCGTTCCGCCGTCCCGGAGTGCCGTACGATCGGCTAGAGCCTGACGAGGGAGCCATTCGTATCCGGTCCGATACCCGGTTGCCCAGATGATCGAGTCGAAGTGTCGCTCTTCACCGCCCTCGAAGGAGACAACGTCTCCGCTTGCGCCGACTGCCCTCGGAAGGACATGGACTCCGCTGGCAGCTAGTGAACCCAGGCCCGACCCGATGATTGTCTCCGTTCTCGACATACGCCTACCCAGCAACGAGGTCGCGGGGACTGTCAGGGCTCCGGTCAGCTTCAACCACCTGAAGATGTCGAGACCGAGGAATCGCTGAGGCAGCCGCAGTTGACGACTCCCGCGCGCTATCGAGACGCAGTGGGTGGCCGCAAGCTCGCGGGCGATCTGGAGCCCGGTGTTGCCTGAGCCGACAACCAGCACCGGGCCTCCCGGCATCTGGGATGGGCGGCGGTACTGGTCGCTGTGGAGCGTGGCTCCTGCAACCACCACGCTCTCAGCGAAGAGGGGATAGCTCGGCAGACTGAACGGGCCGGTCGCGGCAATGATGGCGGAGGCCCGGATATCCTCTCCGGTCGTCCGCAGCACTAGCCCCTGCGGCTCGACGGTGACCCCGAGCGCTCGCACGCCCCAGCGGGGTTGCACGCCAAGACTTTCGCGGTACGCATCGAGGTATTCGCCGACCTCGTGCGCCAGCGGATGTCGGTTGGGGTCGCCCGGCATGGGCACGCCGGGCAGATGGGAGTACCACGCTGGCGTGAACAGGCGCAGAGAGTCCCAGCGTTGTCGCCACGCCAGAGTGTCGGGATCGCGCGCGTCGACCAACACGAAGTCTTCCTGCGGCCGAAGCCCGCCGCGCATCAGTTCGTACGCAGTCGCAAGGCCAGCTTGGCCCGCGCCGACGACCACCACAGCCACGTCGCTACGGAGACCCATCGGTGCTCCTCTCTATTCGGCGGCTGCTCGGGGCGGACCTCACCATCTACGATGGTTCATAGTAGATAGGCGGACCAAGGTAATGACTATTGATACACGATTTGCTGAATCCATCGAAAGATGTACCATCACGGCTATGGCTACCGCGACTGCCCCGGCGCTCGATGCACTCGCCAGATTCGGGCACGCCCTCTCTGACCCGACACGGGCGCGCATTCTCATGAACTTGCGGGAGCAGGCGGGCTACCCTGCCGATCTCGCAGACGCGCTCGGAGTCACGCGCCAGTCGATGTCGAATCACCTTGCGTGCTTGCGCGGCTGCGGCCTGGTCGTGGCCGTCCCCGAAGGACGGCGAGTTCGCTACGAACTTGCTGACCGCCGTTTGGCGCACGCGCTCGGCGACCTCCATGAGGTCGTACTAGTAACTGACCCCGACGCCTGCGGCGCCGGGACTGCCGAAAAGGAGCACTACTGATGGGCGCCGGACATGGACATGGCCACGGCGCGGCCGCGGGGCACGTCGGCGGACGCTACCGATGGCGGCTTGCCGTCACCTTCGTTATGGTCTTCAGCTTCATGCTCGTCGAGCTGGTCTTCGGCATCCTGTCGGGGTCACTCGCGCTGATCTCGGACGCCGGGCATATGTCCGCCGATGTCGTCGCGCTGGGTGCCGCCCTCGTCGCGACACGGATCGCTACACGACCGGACACGACGGGCCGACGGACCTACGGCTCGTACCGCGCGGAGGTGTTCGCGTCCGGGCTGACGGTGCTGATCATGCTGGGTGTTGCTGTCTATGTCGTGGTCGAGGCCATCAGCCGCATTGGCGGCGATGTCGAAGTTCAGACCGGGACGATGCTGGTCGTGGGCGCTCTCGGACTCCTCGTCAACATCATCTCGATGGTCCTCCTGCGCGCTGGGTCGAAGGAGTCCCTGAATGTCAAGGGCGCCTACTACGAGGTCGTGGCGGATGCGGCCGGTAGCGTCGGGGTCATCGCGGCCGGGCTGCTGATCGCCGCGACCGGCCAACCCGCGTGGGACACCGCGGTTGCGTTGGCGATCGGATTGTTCGTCGCTGTCCGCGCGGTGATCCTCGGTCGTCAGGTCTTGGCCGTCCTCGGCCAGCATGTCCCCGATGGAGTCTCGCTCGATCAGGTTGTGGCCGACCTTGAAGGCGTTCCCGGTGTGAGCGATGTGCATGATCTTCACATCTGGACTCTTACGTCGGGAATGAACGTTGCGACCGCACACCTGGTCGTCGCCGACGACGCGACTCCGCAGGAAGTGCTCGTCAGCGCCCAAGGCATCTTGGCGACTCGACACAAGATCGAGCACGCCACATTGCAGACCGAGACTTCTCCCATCAAGCAGTGCGACGAGGTGAACTGGTAGGTCTACGTCCTCTACGGACGTGCCACGGGCTAGCTACTGAGTCACGAAGTCCACAAGGTACATCCCCATGACGTCACCCTCGTAGAGCTCGATCAGCTCCTCCTCCAGTTCCTTCTTCAGTTCGCATCGTCGTACGGGGTCATTGACCTCCGAGAGGGGCAGTCCCGAGAACTTAGCGATCGTCGCATCGAGAGCCCTGCTACCTTCCGGCTCCTCGGCCACGGCAGTGAGTTGGAGCGCGATGCCGACCCTGAGATAGCTACCGCCGGCCAGGTTGAGTTGAACGGGCTCCAATGCCAGAACTTCGCCTGGCTCGGGGTCCTTGGGTCCAGAGTTCGTCTGGAGGAATCCGCCGATTCCCATCGCAGCCAGCAGCACACCCACGAGGGCGACGATCAACAGCTTCCTCTTCGCGCTTTTCGGGGCGCGTCGGACGGCGATGCGGACGCGTTGGTGACACTCGTCATGGCGAGAGATCCTCCTGCTTGTGGTGCCTGACCCATCGGTCATGCGCTCTACACACATGAGGCTTTCTACTATCTCAGATAGTAGGGAGGCGGCCCTCGTCGATCGGCGTCGCCTACGCGAGGTACCCGCGGCGACTGATGGACCGCTCGAAGATCCAGGTCGCAGCCGGCGGGACACTACAGACGAGACCGACCGCGAGCAGCCGCCTACTCCACCCGAGGACGCGGAAGACATGCACAGTGGCGAGCACGTAGGCGATGAAAGCGACCCCATGAATCGGGCCGAATACCCTCACGCCTATGTCGTTCTCGGCGAGCACGTACTTGAACGCCATGCCTACCAGTAGCCCTGCCCAGGTCGCAGCCTCGATGGCGGCGGTCGCCCGGAAGGCCATTGCGGCTCGGCGCCGCCTGAGTCCCTCACGGTCCACACCGTCGAGGGCTGCGGTTGACGTCGGACTGGACCCGGGCATCGTGGCGCTGCCTCCTGTCGTGGTTACCGCCTGGCGAGGGCGGATTCGTACTCGCTCCTACTAATCCATATAGTAGGTGGACGGTCCCGGACGAGCGCGACCGGGGGACGTTGGATTGGAGTCTGTCTTGGCGAGTTCGCGGTCGCCTCGCCGAGCGACTCGGCGTTCGCGGCCGGGGCCGTACGTCCCCAAGCGGCGTGCGGAGAAGCCGCCGCCGGTTGCAGCAGGCCGGCACCGAGCCGTCAAGACCCCGGCAGGTGCTCGACGGACGCTGGTCGGCGCAAGCGTCGTGACCGCGCTAGTGGTCGCTTTCCCATTCGCGTGGGCCAAAGATGGCACCTCGCAAGCATCCGATGAGGCAACCGCTGCGGCAGCCCCGAGGGCGTCCGTCGCGGATGAGGTTGCGCCCACGGAGGTTGATCGTCGATTGGGCGGCCAGGTGAGCCGCAGCGGAGCGCGCCGTCCAACTGAGGAGCAGACACCCCAGGAATCGGCTGTCCGGGAGCAGGCTGCCTCGGAAAGGCCAACACCTCAGCGAGAGCGACTGCCAGCCTGGTTGCGATCCTGTCGGACTGAGGCGCAGGGGCCGACCGGTGCGAACGGGCAGATTGCGGACGCGAACCTGTGTGAGCTGCCCGAGGGTGGATTTCATCTGAGGGGTGATGCCGCGCGAGCGTGGTGGAGACTGGCGGCGAGGTACGAGCGCGAGTTCGGCGAGCCCCCGTGCCTTACTGACGCCTATCGGAGTCTCGCGTCGCAGCAGCGCCTGTACGCGTCGAAACCGGGGCTGGCCGCTCGGCCTGGCACTAGCAATCACGGCTGGGGCGTCGCTGTCGATTTGTGCGGCGGGGTCCAGTCGTTCGGCACCCGCGAGTATGAATGGCTGAGCGTGAACGCAGAGAAGGTGGGTTGGACCAACCCTGGCTGGGCACGTCGATCGGGCTCTCGACCGGAACCGTGGCATTGGGAGTTCACCGGCGCGACGCCGGGGAGCTGATTGTGGTGCGCACGTCGGAGGAGTCAGGGTGAGTTGGTGGCAGATCATCGCGGTGTTCGTCGGCATTCCCGCTGTGCTGGCCGGCGGAATCAGCGCGATCGTCTACTGGCTAGCCGACAGTCGTGTTCCTGATGGCATCGCCAGGGCTGCCCAGGAACAGGATGCGGCCGCCACGGCACCCGTTGTCGAGGCCCTCGAGAATGAGGACTCGCCCGAGAACTCAGAGCCGTCGTGATGGCGCCCCGTATCCCGGAGTGCTTGTTGCCGAGTCAGGGCCACGCTCACGGGAGCGGTGCTCCGCGATACTGCGTAGGTAGGCGTTGTAGTCGGCCAGCTCAGCATCGCCGTCGCGCGCGGCCTTCCGATCGAAGCGGCGCTGCTCGGCGTGATCGGCACGGACCCACTGCCAGATCAGCGCCCCGGCCATGATCCCCAAGGGATAGTCGCCCAGAGCCCACCCCATCGACGCTCCCAGGTACTGGTCGTCGGCCAGTGAAGCGGCCCACGGTGGGTTGACGAGCCCGAACCANGTCCCCGCCAGGATCGTCGTGCTGGCCATGAGGCTCACAGAGAAGAAGGCGTGGTAGGCGAACACCACCATGATGAGGACCATCCGCATGGGATACGGCGGTCTGAACTGACCAGGGTCGACGCCTACGACGCTGCTGGCGAAGAGATACCCGGCGATGAGGAAATGGGCGACCATCAGCTGGTGAGCGGTGTGCGAGCGCATCGACCACTCGAACATCCCGCCGTAGTAGAAGGCGGCCAGGCTGACGATGAACATTCCAGCCGCGACAATCGGGTATCCGACGATGGCGACGTAGGGAGAGTGGATCACACGGAGGGTCCACTCGCGGGGGCCGTACGAACCGTCCTTGCGCGCGGGCGTACTGCGTAGCAGGAGGGTTACGGGCGCACCAAGGACAAGAAAGGTCGGCACTGCCGTGGCGATCGTCATGTGCTGGACCATGTGCATACTGAACAGTGCCTTGCCGTACACGCCAGGCGCGCCGCTCGTAGCCCACGTGAACAGCAGCCAGCCAAAGACCCATGCGGTGGTTCGGCCGAGCGACCATGAGTCTCCGCGGCGCCGAAGCTTCACTGCCGCCGCGATGTACCATCCGACGGCGACTACCGCGATAGGTGCCCACAGTGTGTCTACCCGCCATGCTGTGATCCATCCCGGCCAATCGAGAGGACCCGGGAGGGCGAAGTGGAGCAGCGACTCGCTCACAGTGAGCTCGCCCTCCGGGGCAGCGAGTGGCGGCGCGATTCGGCCAAGCGCGACGCCAAGGCCCATCGCCACAGCCATCACTATGATCTCGCCGGCGGCGAGTCGCCCGAACGCCCCGTCACGATCCTGTTGAAGCTGCGCGATATACCGACGCCGGTGCAGTACCCCAGCACCACCCAGCAGCACCAGGGCGAGAATCTTGGCGGCAAGGATCGCCCCGTAGCCAGATGCTAGGGAAGACCACGAACCGAGGCGGAGCCANGAGCCGACCAGACCGGACAATGCGACGGCGACGAAACACCACAGTGCGATGTTGGAGTACCGGCGGACGACGGCCGAGAGGTCGTCCTGCAACACGCGCGAGCTGGCCACCAGGACCACGAGACCACCGACCCAGACACTGATGCCGAACAGGTGGATCGCCTGGGAGTTGACGGCGATGTCGTGGTTCAGCGAGCCCCCTGCATGACCGTTGAGCGCGATGGGCCAAAGGCCGGCAAGCCCGAGCACGGCAAGGACGCCAGCACCCGCGGTGCTCCGCATGATGGCTGTCCCGCTAGCTACGAGGAAGGCGATCAAGGCGCTGACACTCAGGTACTGGCCCACCTCGAAGTCGGTGGCGAAGAACGACAGGGTCCTCCAGAGATTGGCGTCGGCCAGCGACAGCCCCGAGATGTCGGCGTAGGTCAGGACAAGGGTCACGATCGCCGCGACGGTCCAAACCCAAGCGGATGCGGCGGCGATCCCCGCGATCCGACTCCACGCGCTGCCACGACGCCAGGGGGTGGTTCGAGTTCGGGCGGAGAGGCCGGTGCTCAGAAGCACCAAGGCACCGACGGTGACCGCCGCGGCGAAGTCTCGTACACCCCGCGCCGCGGGAGGCCCCAGCGCGTCAGGAACTCCGGGGCCGGGATTCCGAGTTGTGGCGCCGGACTCAGGTCGCCGCGGGCTGCTAGGAGAAGAACAGCTACCGTGGGGACAATGAGCCCGGCGCCTGCGACCACGAACGTGGGCCGCGCCGACCGGAGGCTAGTCATCACGCACGCGCCCCCGCCTACGCTGGCCCACAAGGGTGGCGACGATGCCTGCGCCGATCGCGGTCATCAGTCCAACACCGAGCAGCGCGACCCACCACTGAGTACCGCGGTTCTCCCCCTGCTGGCCGGGCTCGGATGTCAGGTCGGGTGAGCCTGACTGCGGGACCGGCGCTGCGGACTCTGACGGCGCCGATGTCGTGGGAGCAGCGGTTGGTTCCGGTTTCTCGACCGCGGGAAGCGGTGCTCGGAAGCTGAACTCGCCCGTCACAGGGTGCCCGTCGGCGGAGACGACGCGATAGGTGATTCTCCAGACGACCGGCTCCACTGTTCCGCGTGCTGCCGGAGGCAGCTCGTCGGCCGGGACCGCCGCCACGATCCTCTGCCCCTCGGTCGTCGTGCTGAGGGTCAGTGGGTCCTGGTCCTGGTCACCCACCGACAGCGCAACCGTTGCGAAGTCGCTCGACATCTTGTCACTGAAGGTCAGCGAGACGGTTCGCGGTGGTTCCGACCGCGTCTCATCTGCCGCTGGAGTGGAAGACACCAGGTCTGTGTGTGCACTTGCCGGCGCTGCCGATCCCGCGACAAGGCCGCCAGCCATGATGCTTGCGGCAGCACAGGCAAGAAGAAGGTTCAGTCGCACTTGCTCGCCTCTCAAGGGCCTTCAGAAGAGGAGTGGTCCATGCCAGGCATGTCCCCCATGTCGTCGGTGTCGTCGGTGCCCGGCGAAGGCGCCGGGGCGCCGCGCGTCGCGAGCATGTTCTCCATTGCCGTGATCTCGAGTGCCTGTGACTTCTCGATCGCTTCGGCAAGTCGCGTGACTTCGGGGCGGTCGGAGCGACTGAGTAGGGCCTGTGCCATGTCGATGCCCGCTTGGTGATGGGTGATCATGAGTTGCAGGAAGAGCACCTCTGCCGCTACGCCTTCGAGCCGAGAGAGCCGGCTCAGGTCAGCCGAAGAGGCCATCCCAGGCATTCGTCCATCGGGGAGCAGCATGTCGTGGCCGCTCCCTGCGTCAGCCATCCAGAGCATCGCCGGCTCGCTCGACGACTGCGGCAGGCCCCACTGGTTGAGCCAGGCGTACATCTGGCCGATCTGGTGCTGCTGTGTCGTGATGATGTCGTACGCAACGGCCCTGAGCTCGGGGTCTGAGGTCTTGTCTCGAATCGTCAGGGCCATCTCGACCGCCTGGGCATGGTGAATCTGCATGTCCCGGGCGAACCCGGCTTCGGCGCTCTCGGTGGCGGGCGTATCCACGCTCCCACCCCTCACCACGTAGCCGACCGCCATCAGCAGGACGCTGACAACGACGGCAGCTGACACCCAAGCGATCACTCGCGCCGAGCGCCGACGCAAGATCGGCACGTCGTATGCCGCATCTCTCGCCCTTCGCTCGCTTGCCGCCGCGTACTCGTTCAACTCATCCGTTCGCCGCCCGGGGGCGCGGCGGGCCGGCAGGGTCCCCGGCGATCACCGCTGCACCATCCCGCCGGACAAGTCGAGCGGGAGGCTGCCGTCCGAGCCGCCGCTACAGGACGCTCCGGGCTCAGGCGCTTGAGACCCTTGCACGTACTCCCGAAGAAACGCCTCAAGTCGGGGTCATCGGCGCCGTCGAGCATCAGCTGGCGGCCCCACGCGGAGGCGACGACAGGCGAAGGTAGGTCAGGGAAGGGCGACAAGATCGCGTACGAGCTCGGCATCGCTGCTCGGAGCTCGTCGACCTCGCTTGCAGCCAGATCAGGGCGATACGTGACCCAGGCAGCGCCATGCTCCATCGAATGCACAGCATTCTCGCTAGGGACTGGCACGTCGTAGATGCCGCAGTTCAGCCAGACCGGATTGTGGTTTCCACCCGCAGGGGGCGTCTGCTCGTACTCGAGTTCGCCTATCTCGTGACCTGCGGTCACCGTGTAGGTCTGTACGTCGCTCGCCAACGCCGTCGACGCGCGGTCGGACTCGGCACGTGATCGCTGGGACACGATGATCGCAGGGACAATGATCGCGATCACCGCCGCAGCCACTGCGCCACCGGTCAGGGCGTTGCGGAGACGCTCTTTCCGCTTCTGCTGGCGCTGGATCTCGGCCAACTTCTCGCGGCGACGCGCAGCACGCGTCTCTGTAGGACGGCCCTTCTTCGCTGCCAACAGGAACCCCTTGACTCCAAGTCGCGGAGCCCCGGCGCTCCATCTACTAAGATGGATAGTAGCAACTCGGGTTTGGGCGAAGCTTCGCCCGTAAGGGCTAGAGGCGGACGCGCAGGCCGGCGATCCGAACAGGCGCCGGGATCTCCTCGGCGGCTGTTTGTTCCACGCCGACGACACAGCAGTCGTGTGAAATGCCCGTCCCCGCGGGGAGGAAGGCCAGCGCCAGGGGCGCCGTTGCGATGCCGACGATCATGGCGGCGATCACGGCTACCACGGTGTGCTTCAAGGGCTCGCGCGGGAGCAAGAGCCTACGAGCGCGAACGACCACGGAAGGTCCGGCCGCGCCAAGTGTGCCTGAAGGCAGCGTGCCGCCACGATTCGCTACGGATAGCCGATACAACGCGTCGGCAAGCGCCCGGCGGTGATCCGGCTCGACGGCATCGTCGGCGTGCATCTCCGCCAACTCGGCAATCTGTTCATGTGCGACGCGGAAGAACGGAAGGAACGGAAGCGCGCTCGCTAACGCCCGGGACCGCTCAACGAGTTTGCCGTGCCGTGACCGCAGGTGTGCCCGCTCATGGCTCAGGACAAGCTCCAGCTGCTCGTCGGTCAGTGCCTCACGAGCCGTTCGGGTCATCACGACCACATCGCCCGGGTGGCCGTGCCCTCTGCCGGGCACGCAGTAGACCAAGGCGCTCGGGTGGTCCAGGACGAACACGCCGTCGTCAGACTGCTCGGACACGATCGACAGGCGGGCGACATGATCCGCCCGCGACCTCGCGCTCTCCCGCCTTTGTCGCCAGAGCGCCACGGAAACTCTTCCCATCAGGACGACGAGCGCAACGAGTACCAACGTGCTCATCAGCGCACCGCCCGGAGTCGAATACTGACGGCTGATCTCGACGACGCACGCACGGAGCACTTCGCCAAGTGTGGACGCAGCGGACAGCCCAGGGATTGTCAGCGCCAGGCAGGCTAGAGCGAGCGACGCAATCACCGAGCCGGCTAGCGTCTGCCAGACCGCGATCGCGAGCCGGGGNGCGCGCTGGGGCCATCGAGCACGGGGCAGCCAACTCTGGCCCGCGCACATGAGCACGAAGGCAAGGAGAAGGAGAGCGAGCGCGCCAATCATGCGCCACCTTGGCCACGTCGGCCAGGCGTCTTCAGCACCTGGCGCAATGACTCCAAGCCGTCTTCGTCAAGCCCGTCGACGAAGTGCATCAGGACGCCTTGCCTGTCACCGCCCTCCGCAAGCACATCACCGAGGAGCACAGCCGTGTATTCCTCGCGCGATTGCTTCGGGGAGTAGAGGTACGCGCGACCCTCACGAAGGCGATCGAGCAGACCTTTGCGATGGAGATTGTCCATCACGGTCATCACGGTCGTGTAAGCGATCTTGCGACCTGCCGCAAGCTGCTCATGAACGGTGCGGACAGGCTGCGGTTCGCCCGCAGCCCACAGGTGCTGCATGACGGCCGCTTCGAGCGGACCTAGTCCTCGCACAGCGCCTCCCTTCCTACGAAGCCCAATCGTAGCCTTGTCCCTCTCCCGCGGACGGCCAGCAATGTCTACTATGGATGCTAGTAGCAAGGGCTCGCGGCGAGACGGGGTGACGCGATGAAGGTGAAGGTGATCGGACTAGCCGCTGCCCTCGTGCTGATCGTCAGCGGCGCTCTCTTGACGTTCAGGGGCTTGGGTTGGCTAGGCGGAAGCGCCGTATCGGAGGACGGCACCCTGGCCACCTTGGGGTCGATCATCGCCGGATTGGGAGTTGCGCTCGGCTACGTCTCGCTGAGGCGCAGGCTACGCGGAACGTAGGGGTCGGACGGAATGGTCGGGCACTTAGGACATGTCGCGGAGGCTGGCGCTACCGCGCTCCAGGTGCGCTGCGGCGAGAAACGATTCCGGCACCTCCGGCGCACCTTGTCCTCAACTGGCTCGCGTGGCCGGGAGGGTAGGTGATCGGGTGAAGCGCTCATGGTCAGTCGGCCGATTGGCGGCAGCGACTGTTCTTGCGTCGGTGGCGTTGGCCGGATGCTCCGAGGACGGTACGAGTCCAACTGAGTCGCCCACACAGGCGGCCCCCTCGCCGAGCCCTACCCAGAGCAGCCCGCCAACCGAGAGCGAGGCGGCATCCGAGGCCGCATCTGCCGTTCTGCGGACCTACTTCGCGACGGTCGATCTGGTCCGGCAAGACTCCTCCGTTCCGCCGAGTGAGCTGGACACGGTGGCATCGAGTACCCAACTCACCGCTCAGCAGAACCTGCTCAAGAGCCAGCGCGACGACGGACTCCACCAGGTTGGGGACACGCAGATCATCGAGTTGAAGGTGGAGTCAGTCAGCCTCGACAACCCGGCGACCGCGCTCATCGACGTGTGTTGGGACGTGAGTGACGTGGACATCGTTGATGCAGAGGGCGACTCTGCCGTGGCGTCCGAGCGTAAAGAGGTTGGTTGGACTCGCTACACGGTCACCAACGACAAGTGGGACGCAGCGCCCGAAGATGGGTGGCGAGTGTCAGGCGGCGCGGATCTGGAGAAGGAGCCGTGCGCCGCGTCCTGACCGCGGTGCTCGCGGTCACGATCCTGAGCGGGGGCCTGGTGGTGTTCAGCGCCTATCCAGCCAACGCTGACACCGTGTGCAGCCAGACCGACCCTGCGACAGGCAAGTGCCTGATCTGGGTCGAGGTGCCTGCGACTCCCAGCGATCCCGCCGAGAACGACGACGACGGCCCAAAGGACACAGGCACGGGCAAAGCCTGCTATTGGGACGGGACCAAGCAGGGCATCTCCGACCCGCCACCGGGACCAGTACCGTGCACCAGCGAGTATGGCTACTGGTCCAACTCATGGAACTGCTATGTCCGACTCCTTGACCCTCAGCCTCCGGCGGGCGATCCAAGTTGGCAGGGCCATGAACCCGGTGATGGCGCCGTCTACCAGTGTTACCAACCGCAGGTGCATCTCCTGATCCACATTTGGTCACAGGACCCGCCCNCCGACTCCGGCGCTGGTCCAACGCCGCGCGAGGTCGCACAGATCGCGATCGAGCAGATGGACCTTCGGGCGATCGACATCGGCATCACACCAGCTCCCGGCGAGGGCAGCATTGGGATCGTCGGTATGCCTGTGTGGATGTGGGCGACGAACCCAGACCGCCACTCGGTCGGCCCAATCACCGAGTCGGCGGCGGCAGGCGGTATCACCGTGAGCGCGACCGCTCGGCTACACAGGATCAGCTGGGACATGGGTGATGGCACGAAGGTCACCTGCGCATCAGCCGGAACGCCGTACAGGGCGGCGTACCAGAACAAGAAGTCACCTGACTGCGGCCACGTCTACACCAAGTCCAGCTCATCGAGGCCAGGTGACAAGTTCACCGTGACGGCGACATCGGACTGGATCATCACCTGGGCGGGTGCGGGACAGACGGGGACCATCCGGCTGAACGGGCTCTCCCGCTCAGTGCAGATCGCGGTCGGGGAAGCGCAGGTGCTCGTGCAGTAGCCGGGCAGAGGAGGCAGCGGGGTATGAGCAAGACAGCCATCCAAGACGACAGGACGCTCGACGACGAGTCGAGTCCCGCCGCCAATCAGCTTGCGCCTCCGCCCAAGCTCCGACGAAGGCCGGCCGTGCTTGCCGCGGGTCTGCTGGCGGTCTGCCTCGGCGCACTACTTGCGGCCTGGGCATGGACCGCGACGACGAACACCCAAGAGGTGCTCGTCGCTCGGAACGCCATCGAGCGCGGTCAGGTCATCGAGGCCGGCGACCTTGCCCGTGTCAGGGTCAGTGCCGACCCTGCGCTTCGACCAGTCGCGGCCAGCCAGCTTGATGAGGTCGTAGGCCAGCGTGCGGCAGTTGATGTGGCGGAGGGCGCCATGCTCACCCCGGACACGCTCACCTCGGCGGTCGTGCCAGCAGGGACCAACTCCATCGTCGGCGTCGCGCTCAGCCCTGCGCAGGCACCGGGGCTCGACCTACAGACAGGCGACCGTGTCCGCGTCGTGGTGACGCCCGGTCAGGGCGAAGAACTCGCCTCCGGCGTGCCAACGTTCAGCGATGCCGAGATCGCCGGAGTCTACGTCTCCGAGGAGACCGGACAGATGATTGTGGACCTGCTGGTCCCCCACGCCGATGCCGCGGTTCTGGCCGCACGCGCAGCCACGGGCAACGTCGCCCTCGTCCTGGACTCGCGGGATCGCTGATGGCTGTCATCGCCCTAACCTCAGCGGCCGGCTCACCGGGAGTCACAACGACGGCGCTCGGGCTGTCGTTGCTGTGGCCTCGCCCGGTCTTGCTGGTCGAAGCAGATCCCACGGGTGGTTCAGGACTCCTCGCGGGCTACTTCCGCGGCACACGTGAGTACGTAGCTGGACTGATCGACCTGGCGCTGACGACAAGCAACGTTCACGATGTGCTTGCGGAGGTCTCCCAACGGATCGACGGAACCGAGGTCTCCTTCGTCGCGGGTACCCGCTCACACGCTCAAGCCTCCGCACTCCGAGACCTGTGGCAGCCGCTGGCGGTCGAGCTGGCCGAGCTGGAGTCCACCGGCCAGGACGTCATCGTTGATGCTGGCCGCCTCGGTCTCGTTGGGTCGCCTGAGCCCCTTCTAGCCAACGCCGATCTGACGCTGCTCCTGACCCGCACAAGTTTGCCCGCGCTATCCGCCGTGCGTTCATGGGCGGAGTCGGCGCATCGGGGCACTTTCGGCTGGCAGCAAGCAGGGATTGTGGTCGTGGGCGAGAGGCAGCCTTACGGCGCCCGCGAAGTGTCGGGCGTCCTCAATATGCCGGTGACGGCGAGTCTCGCAGACGACCCAGAGTCAGCCGCCGTATTCCATCGCGGGTCACCGCTCCCCAAGCGATTCGACACCGGCCCTCTGGCAAGGAGCCTTCAGGCAGCGATCGCTGCGATCCACGCGGCAGTATCGCGGCGGCGCGGCGAGCTCCTGGAAGGAGCACTTCCATGACCAGCAACGGCGTCGGTGACCAGCCACACGATCTGTCTGTGCTGCCTCTGTTCGCTCAACAGGTTCCGTCGGGAATCGATGGACCGGCTGCCTCATCACGTCGCCCCGCAACGCTGCCCAACGGCTCGGCCGCGCGCGCGGCCGTCGCGTCAGCCGTCGACTGGTCGCTCGTCGCCCAACTCCGCGCCCAGGCGTCCGAGCAACTCAGTCAGGCTGTGGCTGCTGACAGGGCTCGGCTCGATAAGGCGGCACAGGAGGAGCTGGGCCGCTCGATCGTTCTCGACCTCATTGAGACCACCGTCGCCGAGCGGGTGAACGCGGGCAGCACGGCGATGCCAATCGACCAGCAGAGCGCTCTCGCCCGCGCTGTCTTCGATTCCCTCTTCCGACTCGGGCGGCTGCAACCGCTTGTCGACGACGACCGAGTCGAGAACATCATCATCTCCGGCTACGACACGGTGGTGCTCGAACTGATCGACGGCTCGCTCGTGGACGGTCCTGCCGTGGCCGACTCCGATGAGGAGTTGATCGACTTTCTCGTCTTCCTTGCCTCCCGCAGTGAGGTGAACGCACGCGGGTTCTCCGAGGCTCAGCCGAGCCTGCATCTGCGCCTCGATGGCGGCTCTCGTCTCGCAGCAGCCGCGTGGGTCACGCCGCGGCCGTCCGTTGTGATCCGCCGACACCGGCTCATGGAGGTCACCCTCGATGAGCTCGTGGAGCGAGAGATGCTCACCNCCGTGGCAGCCTCCTTCCTGCGGGCGGCGGTACGAGCGCGCAAGAGCATCGTTGTAGCGGGGAGCCAAGGAGCGGGCAAGACCACGCTCGTGCGGGCGCTGTGCGCCGAGATCGACCCATCCGAGGCGATCGGCACCTTCGAGAGCGAGTACGAACTCCATCTCCACGAACTCAATCGGCACAGGATCGTTCACGCTTGGGAAGCCCGTCCGGGGTCTGGCGAGCGTGGCTCGGACGGTCGACAGGCCGGCGAGTTCAGCCTAGACGAGGCGCTGGTCGACTCGTTCCGCTTCAACCTCTCCCGGCAGATCGTCGGCGAAGTCAGAGGCAAGGAGATCTGGGCGATGATCAAGGCGATGGAGAGCGGTACCGGCTCCATCTCCACCACACACGCCTCCGATGCCATCGCCGCGGTCCGCAAGCTCGTGACCTGCGCAATGGAGGCCGGTCCTCATGTCACGCACGACCTGGCCACGAGCAAGCTCGCTGCCACGATCGACCTGATCGTCCAGCTCGACTTGCGTACCAACACGGTCGGCGGCGTGTCACACCGGCGGCGTCGGGTTGCCGAGATCATCGCCCTGGCTCCAGGCGAACGCGAGAACGGCTACGCAACCACACACGTCTTCGCGCCCGATCGGGACGGCACTGCGGTGCCTGCCGTCCTTCCCGACGAGTACCAGTCTCTGGCCTCGTATGGCTTCGACCTCTCCCGCTTTCTCATGCAGCAGGCGCAGCCGTGATTGCCCTCATTCCTGCCCTAGCCGGCGCTCTGATCGTCGCTGGCATCATCGGCATTGTCACGGGGCTGCGGTCGACCAGCACTCCACCGAGGCGCGCTCCATCCCGACGGACGCGCCCACTCCAAGACCTCGACCGCCGCACCCGCCTGCTCCTGCTTGGCAGTCTCGCCGGTGGGGTTGTGGCCTGGCTCGCGACAGGGTGGACTCTGGCCATCGTCGCAGTACCCGTGGCCGCGGTCGGACTCCCGATGCTGCTGTCATCGGGGTCGGCTGCGGCCAGGATCGAACGGCTTGAGGCGATGGAGGAATGGACCCGCTCCCTCTCGGGCGTGCTCACTGTCGGTGTGGGCCTGGAGCAGGCGCTGGTCGCCACGCTGCGTTCCACTCCGGCCCCGATCTCAGCCGAGGTGACCCGGCTAGTTGCCCGGTTGCGTGCTCGGTGGGTCACCGAGGACGCGCTGAGAGCGTTCGCAGACGAGTTGGATGACTCCACAGGCGACCTGATCGCGGCCAACCTGATCCTTGGTGCTCGTCGACGGGGAGCGGGGCTCGCCAGTGTGCTCGAAGGACTCGCGGAGTCCGTCGCAGCAGACGTCCGCGCTCGACGACAGGTCGAGGCCGACCGCGCCAAGCCACGGGCAACAGCGCGCTGGGTCACTCTCATCAGCGCCGGAGTCCTGGTGATCCTCGCCTTGTCGGGGACGTACGTCGCTCCGTACCGAAGCCCGCTCGGCCAGGTCGTACTCGTCACTCTTCTGACCGCATACGTCGCAACGCTGATCTGGATGAAGCGGATGGCGGTCGGACGCGACCTGCCCAGATTCCTTGCGCCAGCAACCGGCGGTGCAGCATGACCACGGGGCTCCAACTCGCCCTTTCCGCTGGCGGGCTTATGGCCCTCGGGATCGTCCTGCTAACGGTTCGCCTGTTGCCTACTGAGCCAGACCTCGCGGATGCGCTCAGGCGACTCACGCCCGCGCGCGGCCGCCCCAGCGGCCCGACTTCCACAACAGCATCCACGGGCAAGGAGCGCATCGGCGTGTGGGCGATCAGGGTGCTCCCGTCGTCGTTGTGGGTGCGTACGCCGACACGCGAGCTGGCGCTACTGCGCATTCCGCTGGCTCGGTTCTACGGCGACAAGCTCGCCTTCGGCCTCCTCGGTCTCGTCATTCCGCCGTTGCTGGCGTTCTTCTTCGGCCTGATCGGGTTGNGGATTCCCGTGGCAGTTCCGTCGATCGCATCGCTCGGCATGGCGGTCATCATGTTCTTCCTCCCGAACTACAACGCCATCGACGACGCCAAGAAGGCTCGGCTCGAGTTCGCCAGGGCTCTCGGTGCCTACATCGATCTCGTCGCGCTGGAGCGCAACAACGGCTCCGGCGTGCGACAAGCGATGGAATCAGCGGCCGAGGTCGGTGACTCATGGGTATTCACACGTCTGTCCGAGGAGCTGACCCGCTCGCGTTGGTCAGGACTCCCACCGTGGGAAGCCCTGCACACCTTGGCTGACGAGCTGGGCCTACCCGAGCTTGATGACTTCGCCGACATCATGCGGCTTTCCGGCGAGGAAGGAGTCTCCGTCTACACCAACCTCCGCGCCCGCTCAGCCGCCATGCGCACGGCGATGCTCAACGACGAGATCGCTGAGGCCAACGCTGTGGGCGAACGCATGACGATCCCCGGCTCGCTACTCGGCGTGATCTTCATGGCACTACTCGTCGCGCCGTCGCTGCTACGGATGTTCAGCAACACCTGACAGACAACCCACAGGAAGGGACCTAACTCATGAATCGACTGATCGGGGCGCTCATTGCGCTCACACTCGCACTACAGATGCGGCTACGGCGCCGAGACGAACACGGCTCGGTAACGACCGAACACGTGCTGTGGGCCGTCGCGGTCATCGTGATCGTCGGCATCGTCGTCGCTGCGGTGAAGGCATATGTGGAGAGCCAGGCCGGCAACATCAAGTAGCCGCAGGGGGCGGGACGAACGGGGCTCGGTGTCCATCGAGCTCCTGATCCTGCTGCCCGCCCTCTTCGCCGTGATGTTCCTCGGAATGCAGGCGGCGCTGTTCTACCACGCGAGATCGGTCGCGATCGCCGCGGCACAGGAGGGAGCTCGCGCCGCCGGAGGCGAGCACGGTCAGGAAGTAGACGGCATCCAGGCGGCCCAGGGATTCATCGAGGACGCTGGCGGCGACGACGTACTGCCCGGAGCCGCGGTGACCACCACGCGCTCAGCGACGACGGCAACGGTCGTCGTCCAGGGTCACAGCCTCAGCGTGATCCCTGGCTGGTCGCCAACTGTCCGTCAGACTGCGTCAGTACCCGTCGAGAGGCTGACCGCGCCGTGATCCAGTATCGACGCGACGAGCGTGGGTCTGCCTCGATCGAGGCTGTGATCGCCGTACCTGCGTTCGTGCTCTTCGTCGGGCTCATCATCTTTGGTGGCCGGACCGCCACAACCCATCAGTCCGTTGAGTCAGCCGCTGCCGAATCTGCGCGCGCAGCCTCGATCGAGCGCACTGCCAGCTCTGCCCGCAGCGCCGCCAGAGGAGCCGCGACCACCAGCTTGTCCAACCAAGGCGTCCACTGCGTCGACATCGACGTCTCCGTTGACGCTAGCCAGTTCACCCGCACTGTCGGCGAGGCCGCCGTCGTCTCTGTGACAGTCCGGTGCCGGCTCGATCTATCCGATCTGTCGGTGCCCGGCGTTCCTGGCAGCCGCGTCATTGAGGCGACCATGACCAGTCCGATCGACACCTGGAGGGAGCGAGGATGAGGCGCCTTTCCGACCGCCGAGATGAGCGCGGCTCCATTTCGATCTGGATGGTCACTGCCAGTTTCGTGATGATGGTGCTGGTCGGGCTCGCCGTCGATCTCGGCGGCCAAGTCCACGCGAAGCAGCGCGCCGACAACATCGCAGCCGAAGCCGCCAGGACCGGAGCGCAACAGGTGCAGGCGGCGCCCGCGATCGAGGGACGCTACGTCAGCATCGACACCGCTGCCGCACGCGCTGCGGCCCAGCAGTACCTCTCTGCCGCCGGCGTCGTAGGAACCGTCAAGATCACAGGAGGCGACACGATCGTCGTGGATGTCACTGACACCTACAGCCCGAAGTTCCTGGGCTCCATCGGCGTCGGCGACCTCACCGTCACGGCCGACGCCTCCGCACGGCTCATCCGTAGTCTCGGGGGAATGAACGATGAGGCCACATAGCCGTCTCGCGGGGCTCGGAGCCAGTCTCCTGATCCTGCTGTTAGTCCTAGGCACGCCAGCCCTGCTCCTTGCCATCGGCGCGACACCCTGGCAGGAGAGCCTGGGCGCCTTGCGCAACCTGCTCACCAGCCCCGACGACGGAACTCTCGCCCTGCTCGTGATCGGAGTCGTGGCTTGGATCGCCTGGGCGGTGATGACGATCCTCTTCATCCTCGAAGTCATTGCGGTCGTACGCGGTGTCCCCGCACCGCGCCTCCCCGGCCTCGGTCTACCGCAGCACTTCGCTGGCCGGCTGGTCGCCGTAGCCGCACTCCTGTTCGCGGTCGCACCGACGGTCACACCCGTGTTCGCGCCGCCGCCAGCTCACTCCGCACCAGCCTCCGAGTCGACCCCGACACTCATACAGACCGATGCCGAGCCCGAAACATCCGTCGAGCCTTCTTCGGAGCCCACAGCCGCCAGCGACCCGGAAGCCACCTTCGACTACACGGTCCGGCGGGGCGACAGCCTATGGAAGATCGCAGAGCGGTTTCTCGGCGACGGGAAGAGGTTCAACGAGCTACATCAACTGAACCGCGACGTGCTCGGAGACGATCCCGGCTTCATCCATCCCGGCACTGTCATCCGCATCCCGGTCGAGGGACTCCGTTACCTTTCGCCGACCGACTCGGTGCATATCGTCAGCCAGGGCGAGTGGCTATCCACGATCGCCGCCGACAAGCTCGGCGACGCTAGCAGGTTCAAGGAGATATTCGAGGCGTCCAAGGACATCATCCAGCCTGACGGCGACAGACTCACAGATCCCAACCTCATCAAACCAGGCTGGATTCTCACGATCCCCGGTCAGGAGCGGGCACCCGAGGCAGAGATCCCGGCCGAGCACGAGGGCGCCCCACCGTCGTTGCCCGACGACGGTGCCGAGCCCGAGCCGGTAGAGCCAGAGCAACGCGATCCAGAGGCTTCAACGGACCCTCCACCCAGCACAGATCGCGGCTCAGACGAGAACGACGCCGCCGAGGCCGACGGCATACCAGGATGGCTCCTTCCCGGGCTTTCTGGTGCGGGAATGATCCTCGCCGCTGGGCTCCTAGCGGCGATTCGCCGTCACCAGCGCACCCAACTCCGCCATCGACGACCTGGGCATGTCATAACTCCGCCGCCGGGCACGCTCGCCGCAGCGGAGAAGTCCGCCCGTGCGAATGGGCCAGCGGTCAGAGGAAGCATTGACCAGCTCGACCGGCACCTACGTGCTATCACCGCCACCGGCAAGATGCCCGGCTTGGTCGCAGTCGAACTGGCGGAGGATCGGGCCACGCTCCACCTGACGCCGGGCAGTGAAGGCACCCAGCTTCCTGAACCGTGGACAGGCACCGAACTCGTCCGCTCCGTGCCACTCCACTCAGACGTGGCAGAGGTGCAGAATGACCGGCCAGCGCCATACCCGCTGCTCACCACCGTCGGTCGGCACAACGATGGCACCCTCTGGCTCCTCCATCTAGGAAACTTCGCTCACGTCTCAGTCACCGGCGATCCCGACCGGGGCGAGGACCTTCTGCGGCATCTTGCCGCCGAGCTGGCGCTAAACCCGTGGTCCGCCGAGGTCGACATCGACACCTTCGGGCTGACCGCCAACCTCGTCGACCTCGACCCGGTACGACTGCACCATCACGAAGACACGGACGTTCTCGACAGGCTCGCGGCAGACCTTGGCCGGCCAGTCGCTCCGACACTTGAGCCGGAACGCCAGCGCGCCCTGCTGCTCGGGCGCGCCCACTCGAGTAGAGGCGCTTCCCGCGCGTTCACGCTTGCCACCGAGACCCATCGCAGCCGTGGCCTCACCGTGGTCACGCTGGGTGGTGATAGCGGGCCAGACGCACTCGTGGTCGAGGTGGACGACGCCGGCGAACTCAACATCCCTCGCCTCGGCGTTGCTCTAGAGGCAGCCGGGTTGTCCGAGGCCGAGGCTGTCTCCTGCGCCGCGATCGTCGAGGTGACCCGCGAAGCCCAGGTCGAGCTCGTGCCTGTCGAAGTCTCAGCCGACGGTCGCGAAGGTCTGGTCGACAAGGCGGGAGCCCTCCGCGCCGAGTTGGTCGAGCAGCGTCCGACGACCGCAGCCGGATCAGCGTCGCTGCTCCCACGATCGACTAGCGACTATGCCGAAGTCACAGCGACAACGAACGATGACGTTGAACTGCTGGCCCCGGCGNTCCCCGAACGAACGCGGGTCCTGGTGGAGGAGAACGACCCCAACCTCGATCAGGATGTGGCGTGCTGGTTCGACCCACAGTGCCCGCTGCCGCGCGTCAATGTTCTCGGTCCGGTACGCGGCCGAGCATACGGCGACGCCAAGACGGTAGCCAAGCGCAAGCCGTTCTACACCGAACTGCTGGCATACCTCGCCCTGCACCCCGATGGCGTGACGTCGAACCAGATCGCCGATGCCCTCAACATCACCCCACCACGCGCACGAGTAGACGTGAACGCGGTGCGCTCCTGGCTCGGTACCAACNCCCGCACCGGCGCAGCCCATCTCCCGGCGGCGGGCGAATCCCGCGCCGCTCAGCAGCGAGGCGGGCATCTCTACCAGGTCGACGACGTGCTGCTCGACGCCGACCTGTTCCGCCGGCTACGAGCACGCGGTCAAGCGCGTGGAGCGGAAGGCATCACCGACCTTGCGGCCGCGCTACGGCTGGTCACAGGCCAACCGTTCGACCAGCTGCGGCCCGGTGGCTGGGTTTGGCTCCTCGACGGTGACCGCCTCGACCACATCCTTACCTGCGCCATCGTTGACGTCGCGCACATCGTGACGACTCACGCTCTGGCAGAAGCGGACCTACCGCTGGCGCGGTCGGCCGTCGAGACCGCGCATCATGCCGCCCCCTTCGATGAGATCACTCGACTCGATCTGGTGGCAGTGGCCTCGGCAGAAGGCCATGAAGAACTCGCCGAGCAGCTCCTCGACACCGAGGTCTTCAACCGCAGCGACGACGGCCTGGGGCCAGTCGACCTGCCCGAACGTGCGCAGGAGATCACCGCGAAACGAGGATGGAACAAGCCGCGGAGCGGAGAACGCAAGCGCCGGAGCGGCGTCTCCTGAGATTTCGGGGAACGCCCCTTGACCTGCGCAAACGCGCTCATGTCGCACCGTTCCCCAAGGGGGAACGCACGTAGGGGAACCCATCGGGTAACGCTCGGCGCCCAGCGTCGCTGGCATGAACAGCTCGACGCAGTTGCTGCCGGCTTGGTCCCCGGAACTGCTCGCCAGTCTTGCCGAGGCGCCCGATCTGGCTGCCGCCGCGCACGTTCTGGCACGGGCAGACGTACCGGTGTTTCCCTGCATCCGCCAAGCCAAAGAGCCGCTCATCAAGCGCGGGTTCCTCGCCGCTTCGACCGACGTCTCGCAGGTTGCCCGATGGTGGCGGCGCTGGCCCGAGGCGAACATCGGTATGCCCACAGGTGCGCCGTCCGGGATCGTGGTGATCGACGTCGACGTCCATCCCTCCGGCAACGGATTCGACGCCTTCGAACAGGCCCGTTCTGCCGGGCTGGTTGACGGCTGGGCATGGCTGGTGCGCACGCCATCGGGCGGTCTCCATGCGTGCTTCCCCTCGGCACCCGGCACAACTCAACGCTGCTGGCAAGTGCCCCAACGGCACATCGACTGCCGCGGGGACGGTGGCTACGTCATCGTCCCGCCCTCCCGAGTCAGGCTGCCCGGCGGGGATGTCAGTGAGTACCGCGTTGTCTCGATCACTTCCGGCCGACCTACTCCCATCGACACCGGCGCACTGCGCCAGTTCTTGCAGCCCCCGCAGCCGATGCCGGTCGTGCCAGCGCCGTCGGCAGCCACAGCAGCCGGCTCGCGACCCGACCGGCTAGCAGCATGGGTTGCGTCGCGCCAAGAAGGCGCCCGCAACCAAGGGCTGTTCTGGGCTGCTTGCCGGATGGTCGAGGACGGCCATTCGATCGACGTCACCCGCACCCTGCTCGGCGAGGCGGCGCGTTCAACCGGCCTGACCGATCGCGAGGTCGAGACGACGATCCGGTCGGCCTATCGCACCACGTCTGCGTCGCTCCAGCGCACGCCGACGGCGGGTTCCGCGCCGATCGAGGTGACGGGACCATGAACGCGAAGCAACCTGGTCCAGTGGCAGCGACCGCTGTCACCGGCACCGTGCTGATCGCGGGAGCGGCCTTCTGGCTGTCGTTCACAGCACTGGCCGATCTGGCCCGCCGCTCGGGCATCGCGCCGGGACAGGCGTGGGCCTGGCCGCTCATCGTTGACGGCATCATCGTGGTCGCCACCGTTGCGGTCGTCGCGCTCTCATCCGATCCCCGGCCAGGAGCGACGTGGTACCCCTGGCTTCTGCTGGCAGCTGGAGCGGCAGTCTCCGTCGCCGCGAACACCTCACACGCACTGATCGCCGCCGAGAGCGACGTGCCCCGACTCGTCGCCGGTGGCGTCGCGTCGGTTCCGCCGATCGTGCTGCTCGCCATCACACATCTCACCGTTCAGCTCACACGCCGAACGGACGAGGGGCCGGTCTCAGATCACGCGGACCCCGACCCCAGCGAGCTGGGCGACGAGCCANGCGCTCGACCCCGCACAGAAGCCCAGCGACTGCGCGGCGACGGGATGACGAACCGAGCCATTGCCCGCGAGCTTGGCGTCCATCCGTCGACCGTCGGTCGCTGGCTCACGGCCAATCCTCCCGCTCCCACACCGATAGGGGAACTGCCATGAACACAACCGACCTCTACAAGCGCCGGGTCGAACCGGCCGCTGACGAGGCATACCGGCGCCAACGCGAATCTGAGTCGACCGACATCTCGGCGATGTCAGTCCACCGCGATCCTTCGCGCAGGGCCGATTCCCCCAGAACGCAGCGCCGGAAGCCGAGGCCGGCGGCAAGCGCACGCTGGCATGGGTTCGTCCTCGGAACTGCCCACGACGCTGGGATCGCCGTTGCTGCGTCGCGGGGTGGACCTAGAGGCCGAACTGGCACGACGCGCCCGTCGAACGCCCGCACAGGCCGCGTGGCGGGTACGCAGGCGGATCACTCGCAACGCGATCGGTCGCCCTGACCCTGCCGCACCCACGATGAGCGATCGAGGAGTGCGGCTGTGAGCGGCGCGGCGGCAACCCGTCCGTCCTTCGCAGACGCCGAGGGATTGCGCGCGGTGTTGCAGCGGCTGCACGGCGCAGGAGCCGCAGGCTGGAGCGACGATCCAGAGGCCGCCGAGCTGATGCGCTACGCAGTGGACAAGTACGGTGCGTTGGCCCGCAAGCATGGCCTGGAGTCCGGGGACGCCGCCTGGGCGGCCTTCGACGTCATGCGCACGCGGGCCGCCCGCGAGGCCGACGACCCGTGGGCAGTGGTGACGCGTGCTGTCCAGATCACGATGATCGCCGAGGAGCGCGCCAACGGGCTGCTGTGCTCAACTCATCAGGCTCGTCGCCCACACGTCTCGGCGAACCACGACGCCGAGCGGTTCAGTGACCGCGACAACCCGCTCTACGACTACCACCCCGCCTTCCGAGTCGAGGCGACCCACGAGCTCTTCGACGATCGAGCCGACGAAGCGGATGCTGCCCCTACTGGCGCGTGGGAAGCGGCCGATCAGGCCACCGGCCTGTTCACACTCCTGGGGTGGCCCTCGGAGACTGCGCGGGCGGGAATCGACTACATCTGCTGCCGGCTCATCGAGTCCGGCTCGCGGTCCAGCGCGCACGAGGTGCTACGCCGCGACCGCCACGCCCTCGCACTGCTCGATCTGGACAGGCGCTCGTGGGCCGCGATGCTGCGAATCGTGCTCGGCAACCCCAGCCCTGACCACGCGCACACCACCGCGGGTCGTGGCGTCCTGCTGCGCCTGCTGGTCGGACACCAACCCGCAGAGCTACTCACCGACGACACCTTGGTGAAGGCCATCAGCGACGCGGCGCCCGCGATGACCGGGAGTGACCATGCCTTCTGAGAACGGCCACATCGAGCTAGAGCGCAGCATCGACTCCATCATCGTCGGAGCGCGCCACCGCAAGGACTTCGGCGACATCGACGCGTTGGCTGAGTCCATCCGCAAGGTAGGGCTGCTGCAACCCATCACCGTGACCCCGGAGGGAGTCTTGGTGTGCGGTTGGCGACGGCTGTTGGCGATTCAGCAACTGGACTGGCGCAGTTGCAAGGTCTGGGTGCGCTCCGGGATCTCCGACCGGCTCAATGGACTGCTGGCCCAACAAGACGAGAACGCGCTCCACAAGCCGTACACCCAACTGGAGGCCGCCGCGCTCTACCGCGAGTTGAAGAAGGTGATGGCCGAGGACGCAGCCCGCCGCGAGGCCGCCCACCAGTTCTCGACTGCCTACCAGCCGAGATGGAACGGCTCCGCCGAATCAGCGGAGCCGTCACAGAACTCGGACCAACCGACAAGCAACGGGTCGGCCGATTCGGCGGACCCGTTGGGCGCGCCTCGCGGAGACACCCGCGCTCAGGCTGCGCGCACGGTCACTGGAACGGCGTCGTACTCACGGCTGGAACAGGTCAGCCGACTCCAGCAGATCGCGGACGACCCGGATCAACCCGAGTCCCTGCGGCAGATGGTGGCCGTCGAGTTGGATCAGAT
Organism: Nocardioidaceae bacterium; assembly: GCA_013693815.1. Taxonomy (GTDB): domain Bacteria; phylum Actinomycetota; class Actinomycetes; order Propionibacteriales; family Nocardioidaceae; genus SSC3. The sequence continues at coordinate 1,342,307 of CP059259.1, read as the reverse complement.
CGAAGCCGGCGGTCCGGTCAACCCTGCCTACCAGCGCGTCCAAACAGCAATCGGCATCGCAGCGGACCTTAAGGCCCGAGCAGGCGCCGCCGAGTTGGAGAAGCTGGCAGCCGAGGCTCTGGAGCGCGTCAACAACGCACGCAAGCGTCGCAAGGCATCGGCGAGCTCGCATGTCCAGTCCTCGACACCAACCATGCGCAGCCTGCGGTCCTTCGTCCTGACATGGGGCGACCTGGACGGCTGGACGGCTCACTACGACCCCGCCGAGATCGCCGCCGGACTCAGCGATGCGGAGTGGGAACGCTGGGAGCGAGTCGTGCGCGAGACCGGCGAGTTCGCTGAAGCCGCGCGAGCGGCCCGCGAGTCACTCTGCGCACCGACCGGGACCGGCTAGTTCCTGGGGCGGGTGGTCGCACCTACCAGGCGCATCCCACCACTCGATCTGCCGAGGAGCCCCTATGTTCAATGGCGCCCCAGATGGGCTCCCCGTTCGCCGACTCATCGGCGTGGGGGTTGCCATCGTCGTAACCCTGACTGCCGCCTTCACCTACGCAGCCCTCTCGTTTCGCAGCTCCGGTGACTCCGGCCAGCCAGTCATGTTGAGCCCGGCTCACTCCAGGGGAGTCCCCGACCAGGTTCCCGGTGGGATCGCGACGGATGGTCTGCCATCGCTGGAGTCGACTACCCAGCCCGAGGAGTTCGCCCGGATCGTGGCGGGCGGCCTGTTCGACTGGACCACCACGAATAGTGTCCAGTTGGCCGCGCACGTGGAGCGATTGGCCGCCGTCGGTGATCCCAGCGGGGAATCTGCTCCCGGTCTCGTTGCCGATATCAAGAACTACCTGCCGACGGACGAAGCATGGCGCCTGTTGCGCTCGTACTCGACCCGGCAGTGGATCGACGTCGACTCCGTCGAAGTGCCAACACTCTGGACGCAGGCGCTGGCCGAGGCAGGCCCGGACGGGTTGGCAGTCGGGACAACGGCGATCACCGTCACTGGAACCCGCCACCGTGCGGGTGTCTGGGAAGGCCAGCCTGTGACGAGCGCCCATGAAGTCACCTTCACGGTGTTCATGGTCTGCGGCCCCACCTACCCAGAGTGCCATCTCCTACGACTGTCTCGGCTCGACGAGCCACTGGACTGAACTCGGGGAGCAGGCACGATGAACAAAGCCGGTCTCGCCGTTGCAACCGCACTGACGGTCACCCTGATGGGACCGTCAACGATCCTGCTAGGACTCGCGGTGCTGATGAATCCGGCCGCCCAGGCCTCGTGCCTCCCAATGGGCACCGGATTGGGCATCGAGAATCGCCCGCCAGCAGGCGACGCAGTGATGCCAGAGACCAGCCGCGTGGTGTTCCCACTCCCAGACGGAACCTGGGTGCGAACCAGCGGTTTCGGAATGCGGAAGCATCCCGTCACGNGGGTCTACTCGCTGCATACGGGCGTGGACCTCGCGGCCCCCGCCGGGACACCGATCCTTGCAGCCGCCGACGGCCGCGTTGCCTTTGCCGGCCCTGCCGCTGGATACGGCAACCTCATCCTCATTGAGCACCAAGTGGGTGGACGCATCGTTGCGACCGGCTATGCCCACATGTACGCCAGTGGCATCCACGTCGCTAGGGGCAATCAGGTCAGGGCGGGTGACCAGATCGCCGAGGTCGGCTCCTCTGGGTACAGCACTGGAGCCCACCTCCAGTTCGAGGTGCGCCCCGGCGGAGCGTCGGCGCCGCCCGTGGACCCAGAACTGTGGCTGGCGAACCAAGGGGCACTCCAGGTTGACCCGGGGAGTGGCGTCGGGTCCGGCTGCGGCTCGTCGAACGACGGCCCAGCCGACCCGTTCGACGGTCCGAACCCAGCCGGCATGGTGGACGATCCGACCAGCAACGGAAGTATCACTGCACGTACCGCGCACGTCCTTGCCCAAGTTCGCGGTCGGTTCCCCGCATCATCGTGGCACTGCTGGTCCCCGCGACCCGCCACGAGGTCCGAGCACCCGCTCGGTAGAGCCTGCGACGGGACCTTCGGCAACTCCATCGGGCAAGCCGCCAAGGGGCCGGCGCTCGAGTTCGGCTGGAACGTCGCCAACTGGCTCAAAGCCAACGCACGCGAACTTGGCGTGGAGTACGTCATCTGGCAAGGCAAGATTTGGAGCGTCGCCCGCGTCTCCGAGGGTTGGCGACCTTACAACGGCGGGNGANTGTATGACCCCACCGATGTGACCGGAGGTCACTACGACCATGTTCATTTCACTGTCGAGGCATAATCTCGGCGATCAGCCGTCGCCGCAGTGACCCGCTATGCCCAGCTGCCGAAGGGAACCGCGCGGTGCGCGGAGCCCCTTGGTGACCACCAGTAGCCTGCCTGTGATGACTCACCCAGACTCTCCGCTACGGCGGCCGCCCGCGCCCCGCGTGATGGGAGTTGCGGCCATCTTGGCGCTCGTGGTCACCATCTGGGTATCAGGAACCGGAGCTCAGGCGACCACCGATCCCCCGCGTCAACCTCTGCGGCGGGGCTCCAGCAAACCGATGCAGGACCCGCGCCCTCCGCATCCGAGCCGCCCCCGCCACTCGCAGTGAGTCGTCGATGACAGTCTCGGTGCTGACCCTCCTAGCGTTCTTCCTGGTCGCTATGGGCCTGCTCATGCTTATCGTCCGCGCCGGGCTCCGCAGTTCTGCGGTTGATGAAGGCTAACGCGATGACGATTTTCTGGATCTGGACAGCGATGTTGGCCCTCATGGTCGTCGGGTTCATCGTCGTGACCTGGATGATGTTCGGCCCGAAGGGCGTGATGCGTCAGCCCAAGTCCGACTCAGAGGTTCGCCAGCCGCCGCAGCAGAAGGACCCACTCTCCGATGCTGCCGAGAACGACAACCCCGCAGCTGGCCCCGAATGAGCCCTCGGGGAGTCCATCGGCAACCTCCGGTGCCGAAACTGCCACCAGCCGCTAGACCGTTCGGGAACAGGGAGAATCTGGGTCGACCGTGCGGGCCGTTCACCAACGGGGGACCGAGGCAGTCTTCGGTAACTAGCGCAACAGCCATGTGCACCCAGTGGTGGTCAGACGAGCGCACCTCACTCGTGTGCCAATCCGTCGACTGATCCATCTGGAGCCACCCGTACGCCCCCGGGGGCGGTCATGAGCGTCGCTGCCGTAATGCACCGGGTAGGGCCGGACTTCGGCGCGCTCGGAGGTTCGGGCACCCTTCGCGCGATGGTCGGTGCCCTACTCACCTACGGGTTGATCGTCTCGGCACTCATGGTGATCGTGTGTGCTGCGACGTGGGCGATCGCTTCCTCGTCAGGGAGCTGGCAGTCAGCCTCGAAGGCCAAGACTGGTCTGTTCGTCGCGGTCTGCGGGGCAGTCCTGACCGGCGCCGCACTCGCGTGGACGAACTGGCTGTTGGATCTCGGGGCAACATTGTGAGAGATGCCCGCGACGTCGATGGACAGCTCGCCTTCGATATCGAAGGCATGATCCATGCCGCCCAGGTCGAGGCGGCACCACCGTGGACCGGCGCTCCGCTGCACTTCACCGTCGACTACTTTTCACCCGACGACCTTGATGCAGCGTGGGCTCATTGGAAGTTCCTGCACCAGGGGTCCNTCGGTGCGTACGCCCTGAGCAAGATGTGGCACCGCGCCATCGCGGTGCCTGGAGGCATTCCGGTCGGCGATCACGGGTTCGACATGTTCACCGCCGACCTGCGCTGCCTGGCCGACGAGCACCGACACGCGGAATGCGCCTGTATTGGTGATCTGCTCTACCAGTCTGTCTGCGAACCGTGCGGGTGGCACGCGGTCGGCGACAGTGAGAACGGTGCCGCGGAGTCGTGGCACGACCACGCCATCCCCGGTTGGCGCGATCTCCCGATTGTTCCGATCAGCATCCCCGTTGTGGATTCCAACATGAGGATCACACGACAGGTGCGTGCGTGGGTCGAGGAGCACTACCCCGAGGACATGCAGTTCCCCGGCGCTCCCATCATCACCGAGCGTCGCGGCGTAGGCCATCGCCATGTTCCCGGTCGCTCGCCGTGGGCCGGCTACGACATCTCCCACACCGCGGTCGATCCCGACCGCAAGGTCGCACCACCCAAGTCAGTACGGCGCCGCCAAACCCATCGCCAACCAGGTACCCGCCACGCCTCTTCAGCACCGAGCGGCATGGGCCTCGGCGACTGAGGTCGACTCACGGGAAATCCAGAGCACCTGACCAGCGGACCACCCATCGCTGAACAGGAGAACCATCGTGCTCGACCTCATCGACCCCATTGCCGCAGTCCTTCCCGCCCAGATCGACATCTCACCGAACTCCAATGGGCTGCCCGGCATCGGCCAACTTCGCAGGATCGTCGGCGCGTCGATGACAGTCGGCCTCATCCTGGCCGTGCTCGCTCTCATCGTGTCCGCGATCGTCTGGGCGCTCGGCGCCAACAGCAGCAACCCACACTTGGCGGGGCGCGGGAAGATCGGCGTCCTCATCGCCCTCGGTGCCGCCATCATTACCGGCGCCAGCGTGGCGCTGGTCAACTTCTTCTGGAACGTCGGCCAGGCCGTCTGAGCCGGGCACTCAGAAAGGGCTGCCCGATGGTCGACGTCTGCGATGTTCCCGTAATCTCCAAGGTCTGCGATGCGGCAGGCGATGCCGCCGCAAGCCTCGTAGCCGCTCCGTTCGACTGGCTTGCCCAAGCGATGGGCTCAGCTGCGGCGTGGATGTTCGAGTCGATGTGGAAGGTCTTCGACTCGACCACGATGGTCGACGTCACCAGCGCGCAGTACGTGCGGGTCTACAACATCCTGTTCGGCGTTGCGGCTGTCATCATGGTCGGCTTCTTCATGTTGCAGGTGATCGGCGGCGTGATTCGCCGAGAACCCGCGGCCCTGTCCAGAGCCCTGCTCGGCCTCGCCAAGTCGATCCTCGGTTCATTCGTCGTACTCGCGCTGCTGGCAGCGGCGCTGGAGATCACCGATCAGATCTGCATCGGCATCGTCCGCGCGGCGGGCACCAACATGAACGAGATGGGCGACCGGATCGCCCTACTCGCTGGTGGACTGGCCACACTCAACATCGCCGCGCCGGGTGCCGGTGCTATCGTGACGATCTTCATAGCAGGTCTTGCCATAGGCGCGGCGGTGATCGTCTGGATCAGTCTGCTCATCCGCAAGGCCCTGCTCCTGATAGCGATTGTGTTCGCACCGATCGCCCTAGCAGGTGCTACCTGGGATCACACCCGCGGCTGGGTAAGCAAGTGGGCCGCGTTTGTCATCGCGTTGATCGTGTCCAAGATCGTCGTGGTAGTCATCTTCCTCCTGGCCACCGCCCAGGTCTCCGCACCAATCGACGCCGATCTGCAATCCGTCAGCGAACCGATCGCCGGTGTGGTCTTGATGCTTATCGCCGCCTTCGCTCCCTACATGGCATACAAGGCGATCTCGTTCATGGGCTTCGACATGTATCACTCCATGAGCGCCGAGCAGGAGGCGAAAGCTGCGCTCAACCGACCACTCCCCATCCCCACAACACGACAAGGCGGCGCGGAACCGAAGAAGGTCCTCGATGGTGGTGCTGGCAATGGAGCTTCTAGCGGCGGAGGCGCCCCGCCGCCCCGAAACCAGCGGCAGCGCCTGGTCCCTCGGGTAGCGGCGGTGCGGCGTCCGGTGGCGCCTCATCGGCAGGTGGCTCGGCCGCAGCCGGTGGTGTGGCTGCCGGGGCTGTGGCTGCCAAAGAGGCCGCTGTCGCCGGGCCGCGCATCGGCGCATCCGTCGGCGCCAATGCCTCCGGTCATGCCGATGGGGCCTCTCAGAGTGCTGGAAGTCCGCCGCCACCCGCGCCTGTGGTGCCGCAGGTCGCTGATCCCACTCCGCCGTCGGCTCGCGCGCGAGGCACGAAACGATGAGAGCAACATCCAGCCGCGATGACGACCTGACCGCGGTGAAGTTCTCGCGTCTCAGCCGTCGCGGCGTTCTCCTCGGATTGTCGGGTGCTCAGCTGGTTGTGGCGGGTATCGGCGCCGTCGTGCTGGTGTTCTCGCTGTACCTCGGAGGCGGGATCATCCTCGCCTACACGTCCCCGATTCTCCTGCTGTGCACAGTCCTAGCTTGGGTGAGCTTTGGTGGGCGCAAACTCGTGGAGTGGCTTCCGATCCTCGCCCGTTGGGCGTGGCGCTCCACTGGTGGGCAGCTCATCTATCGCCGACGAATCGTCAAGCCACGGCCCGCGGGCATCCTCGCGCTACCTGGAGATGCAGCCAGTCTGCGGCAGTGGGTCGACGCTGAAACCGGCGCCGTGATGGTCCACGACCCCCACCGCGCGACACTGACCGCACTCGTGTCAGTGTCGCATCCGGCGTTCATCCTGCTCGATCCCATCGAGCAGGAGAGGCGGGTCACCAGCTGGTCCCGTGTGCTGGCAACCGCCTGCCGGTCAGGGCGCATCGCGGCCGTACAGGTGATGGAACGCACACTGCCCGACTCAGGCAAGGGTCTGGCCGAGTGGTGGCAGCAACACGGGAAGCGGGACGACACCTGGGCGGCGACTACCTACGGCGAGCTGATCGAACGAGCCGGCCCCGCAGGAGAGCGCCACGCCAGCACTGTTTCGATCTCGCTGCATATAAAGACCGCAGGGCGCGCGATCCGCGCCGCCGGCGGCGGTATGCGCGGGGCCGCCGCGGTGCTGCGTCAAGAGATGACCACGATCACCGCCGCACTGCGAGCAGCCGACCTCTCACCGTCATCGTGGCTGGAGCCCGGCGAGCTCGCGATCATCCTGCGGTCGGCCTACGACCCCCAGATCGCCGCAACTCTGGAACGCAACGGTGAACTCGGCCGTGACCTCGCCATCGCCGGACCTGTGGCAGTCACCGAGACCTGGAGCAACCTACGCAGCGACTCCGCGCATCACTGTGTGCTGTGGATCAGCGAGTGGCCCAGGTCCCTGGTCTACCCGGGCTTCCTCTCCTCGATCTTGCTCTCCTCCGGCATACGACGGACATTCACGCTGCTCTACACACCCATGCGTGCCGACCAGGCCACGCGCGACCTCCGCAAGCGCAAGACTGAACACATCTCTGATGCTTCGCAGAGACAGAGGATGGGACAGGTCGAGGACGCCCAGCAGGACGCCGAGTATCACGACGTGCTGCGCCAGGAGGCGGACCTCACTGCCGGCCACGGCGTGCTCCGCGCCACCGGCCTCATCACGGTCAGCGCCCCCAGCCCTGACGAGCTGGAACAGGCCGTCGCCGCGATCGAGCAGGCAGCCATCCAGGCGTCCTGCGAGACACGGCGACTGTGGGGTCAACAAGCCCAAGCGTTCGCTGTCGCCGCGCTGCCGCTATGCCGGAGCGTGTGACCCCAACAGGTTTCGGGGCTGGCCCCGTCGTGCACCTACGTCTCAAGACGCCACTTCGTCGAGACAGGAGGCCCAGCATGGCGACGTTCAATGATCCCGGTGCGGATGCTCGGGCGGCGCAGCAAGCGATCCGCGGGCTTGCCCACGCGAGCAGAACGATCCACGACCCGCGCCAGATCTACGAGATCCTCGGATCGCTGTCCTCAGCGACTTCTTCACTGAGCCAGTCGCTGCACCAGATCGCCTCCGTCCACGACGGCCCGTCACGCTCGGCCAGATGGGTGGCTGGAGAGACGCGGGCCGAGCGAGCCGCCGCCTACCAGATGGCATGGGAGCTGCATCGCGCGGGCGAAATCCTCCGGCAGGTGGCCGAGTCGATCGACCGTGCACACGAAGCCGAAGGGCATATCACGTACGGCCTGCGTACTCCTCCCGAGCCCTCTCAGGCGACAGCACGGACGCTTGACCAAGGACTCGGACTGTGATCGACCAGGGAGAAGGGCGTCTTCACAGCGCGGTCCTCGTTGCCCCGCGGCGGGAACGGCGACGCGACAGACGGGCTCGACGGGATGCCGCCAAGTCCCTGGTACAGGCGGACCGCGAGACGCAGAGGTCCGTCGCCAAGGCCAAGGCCGCCGAGTTGGCAGCTGAGCGGCGCGCGATGGTGAGTCTGCCGCGCTCGGGTGAGCCCGGACCTGCCGCGCTGCGGACTTCGGGGCGCCTGCGGCTACCACGACATCAGGACACGTCCGCAACCTGGGGCGGCGCGTACCCGTTCGTCGCGGAAGGCGGGCTCGGTTCAGACGGGGTATTCGTCGGCCAAGACCTCTACTCAGGCGCCTCGTTCGTCTACGACCCGTGGGTCTTGTATCGAAAGGGTCTGATCACAGCGCCGAACGTCGTGCTGGCCGGCATTGTGGGATCGGGCAAGTCCTCGCTGGCGAAGTCGCTCTACACCCGCTCTATCCCCTTCGGCCGCAGGGTATACGTGCCGGGCGATCCCAAAGGAGAGCACTCGGCTGTCGCGCGCGCTGTGGGTGGGAAAGCCATCGAGCTCGGTCACGGAATGCCTGCTCGGCTCAACCCTCTCGATGAGGGCTATCGGCCGGGAGGGCTCGACGACGTGGAGTGGATCGCTCAGGTCACCGCGCGGAGGCGGGACCTGATTGGCGCCTTGACCGAGACGGTGCTCGATCGGCGGCTCACCNCGCTGGAGCACACCGCGATCGACGTCGCCCTAGCGGGTGCCGTGCGGGATGCCGACGTTCCGTTGCTGCCGATGGTGGTGGATCGGCTGCTCAGACCCGGGACGACCGACGACGGCGACGGTCGGTTGGCAGAGGACGGCCGACTCGTCGGCCACGCATTGCGACGCCTCGTAGGTGGCGACCTCGCTGGACTCTTCGACGGTCCCAGCACAGTGCGGTTCGACCCGACGCTGCCAATGATCAGCCTGGACCTGTCTCGGGTCACCGAGAACGCGACGCTCATTAGCGTGCTAATGACGTGTGCCTCGGCCTGGATGGAGTCGGCTCTGCTCGATCCAGCCGGTGGGCAGCGGTGGGTCGTGTACGACGAGGCGTGGAGGCTGATGTCGCACCCCTCGTTGCTGCGCCGCATGGACGCGCACTGGAGGTTGGCGCGCCACTACGGCATCGCAAACATGCTCATCTTCCACAAGCTCACCGATCTCGACACCGTTGGCGATCAAGGCTCGGCGATGCGTGCCCTAGCGGGCTCCCTACTGGCCAACGCAGAGACCAGGATCGTCTACAGGCAGGAATCCGATCAGCTTGGCGCGACCGCGGATGCCCTCGGGCTTACCGGCACCGAGCGGCAACTCTTGCCCACCTTCGGAACTGGCCAGGGGCTGTGGCGGATCAAGGATCGCTCCTTCGTCTGCCAGCACCAGCTCCATCCCGCCGAGCTGGAGTTGTTCGACACCACCGCCCGGATGCGCTGAATCTCCCGTGAGTTCAAGAATTCTGAAGGTGATTCGGGCGGGAACTCACAGTCGTAGGTCTCGGTTCAGGGTAGTAGACCTCCGAGTTCGTTCGCTGGTGCGGGGACCGTCTATCGTTTATGTCAGCAGTGGCTGTATAGTCAGCATATGCTGACTATAGCTTCGCGTTTGGACGTGATGAACCGGTTGGGTCGGGCGATGGCTGATCCGACGCGGTCGCGGATCTTGATGAGGTTGCTGGACGGGCCGAGCTATCCGGCGGTGCTGTCGCGGGAGTTGGAGTTGACGCGCTCGAACGTGTCGAACCATCTGACGTGTCTGCGGGATTGCGGGATCGTGGTGGCCGAGCCCGAGGGCCGGCAAACACGGTATGAGATCGCGGACCCGCATCTGGCTGCGGCGTTGAATGCACTGGTCGAGGTCACTCTTGCGGTGGATGAGAAGGCAGCGTGCATCGACCCGGCTTGCTCGGTTCGGGGTTGCTGCGAGAGCGAGGCTGATGCGTGAGCGCGGTGACGGGGTCGCAGGTCAACCAGCTCGACCTCGACGATGACGACGACGATGGGCCGTGGTGGCGGGATCGGGAGGTCCTGGTGCCGGTTNTCTCGGGTGCCGCGTTCTTCGCGGGCCTGATCTGTGAGTGGTCGGGGGCGGAGACGCCGGCGTTGGTGCTGTTCTGGGTCGGCCTGCTGCTGGGTGCTTCGACGTTCGCTCCCGGTGCGATCCGGAAGCTGTCCCAGGGCAAGTTGGGCATCAGTCTGTTGATGACGATCAGCGCGATCGGCGCGGTGATTCTCGGGTATGTCGAGGAGGCCGCGGCGCTGGCGTTCCTGTACTCCATCGCGGAGGCGCTGGAGGACAAGGCGATGGACCGCGCCCGGAGTGGGCTGCGGGCGTTGCTGAAGCTGGTCCCGGAGACCGCGACCGTGCTCACCAATGGGGTTTCGACGCAGATCGCCGCCAAGGACCTCGCGGTCGGTCAGGTGATGCTGGTGCGCCCGGGTGAGCGGATCGCGACTGATGGGATCGTGCGCTCGGGGCGCAGCAGCCTGGACACCTCCGCGATCACGGGAGAGTCGATCCCGGTCGAGGTCGATCCCGGCGATGCGGTCTCGGCCGGTGCGATCAACACCGCGGGAACGTTGGAGGTCGAGGCGACCGCTGCCGGAACCGACAACTCGCTGACCACGATCGTGGAGCTGGTCGAGCAGGCCCAGGCCGAGAAGGGCGACCGTGCCAGGCTCGCGGACCGGATCGCGCGGCCGTTGGTGCCCGGCGTGGTGATCCTCGCTGTGCTGGTCGCGGTGATCGGGTCGCTGTTCGGGGACCCGGAGCTGTGGATCACCCGCGCGCTGGTGGTGCTGGTGGCCGCGTCACCGTGCGCGTTGGCGATCTCGGTGCCAATCACGGTCGTCGCGGCGATCGGCGCGGCGAGCAAGTTCGGGGTGGTGATCAAGTCCGGCGCGATCTTCGAGCGCTTCGGTGGCGTGCGTCATGTCGCCCTCGACAAGACCGGAACCCTGACCCGCAACCAGCCCACCGTCACCGCGGTCCTGACCACCGAGGGGACGNACACGGGAGGGGTGCTGGGTTGGGCGGCCGCACTGGAGCAGCACAGCACTCACCCGCTGGCAGCGGCGATCACGGCGGCTGCGCCGGACGCTCCCGCAGCCTCAGACGTGACCGAGCTGGCCGGGCACGGCATCCAAGGCGTCATCAAGGGCGCCACGCTCACCGTCGGCAGCCCACGCTGGCTCGACCCCGGCACGCTGGCAGATCAGGTCGCCAGCCTGGAGGGCGAGGGCATGACCGTGGTGATCGTGCATCGCGACGAGGAGCCGGTCGGTGCGATCGGGGTGCGCGACGAACTGCGGCCCGAGGTGCCCGAGGTGATCCGCACCCTCACGAGTCAGGGCGTCGGGGTGACCATGCTCACAGGCGACAACGCCCGCACCGCCCACGCCCTCGCCGCCCAGGCCGGCATCGGCGACGTGCGCGCCGAACTGCGTCCCGAGGACAAGGCCGCCGCGATCGCCGAGCTCACCCGGACGTCTCCCGCCGCGATGATCGGGGACGGCATCAACGACGCCCCCGCTTTGGCTGCCGCAGATATCGGTATCGCGATGGGCGCGACCGGCTCAGACGCTGCGATCGAGTCCGCCGACGTCGCTTTCACCGGTCACGACCTGCGCCTGATCCCGCGTGCGTTCGACCACGCCCGCCGGGGACGGCGCATCATCAACCAGAACATCATCTTGTCGCTGCTGATCATCGTCGTGCTGCTGCCCCTGGCTCTGGTGGGTGTCCTCGGCCTGGCCGCGGTCGTCCTGGTCCACGAGATCGCCGAGGTCATCGTCATCCTCAACGGCCTGCGCGCCGCCCGCACCAGCACCACGGTCACCGCCTAGAGCTCAGCGCGAAAGGGCACGGAGGCTGGTCGAGTGGGGTCGCTGGGCCGCACTCAAGACCCAACATCCCGACCTCTGGGAGCGAGCGTGTCGCCTCGACGAGCACGTCCGCGAAGGCGGTGCTTTCAACGCTCGCGGAGGCAAGCCGTTCGCCGGACAGATGTTCCTTCACAGCGCGCGCATCCCACTGCGCGACGTCGATCTTCGATCCGACGCCCAGCGTCAGATCGACGCCGGACAAGGCGCACTGTTCGATGACGTAGCCCTCGCCTTGGATTGTGAGAGCGGAGTGTGCTTCACATGACCGGCGCTCCCACCCGACCGGCACGAGCGGGGATCGCCTGCACACCTCACCGTCGCAGACCAATACGACGGAGGTGGCGTGGTGGCCGGGAAGAGACTGAGCCGGGCTGAGCAGGACGCCAAGCTGGAGGCACTGCATCAGCAGTTGGCCGAGGCTGTCAGTGGTCTCGTCTCGGGCGAGGACTGGAAGCGAGCCCTCGAGTTCGCCGCGAGGTTCCGGGCCAGGTCATTCAACAACACCATGCTGATCTACGCCCAGCACGCCAAGGCATATGTCGAGGGTCGAGTCCCGGAGCCGTACCCCACCTACGTCGCCGGCTACAAGGCGTGGAAGTCCCTCGGCCATTCGCCGAAACCCGGCGGCTACCAGATCTACGCCCCGGTTCGCGCACGGTTCGCGTCCTTCAGTCCGAGCGACCCGGACTCGTGGCGTCGGCTGGGCCGATACGAGAAGCCCGAATCTGGGGAAGTCGTGCGGCGCAAGGTCGTGGGTGTCCGGCCGACGTATGTGTGGGATGTCAGTCTCACCGAGGGAGACGCTGTTCCCGAGCGCCCGACACCGCAACTGCTGCGCGGTGAGGCACCCGCGGGGTTGTGGGACGGGCTCGCCGCGCAGGTTCAGATGCGCGGCTTCACGCTGACCCGCGTACCTGACGCGCCGTCCATCGGCGGGGCGAACGGGGTGACCGACTATCTGACTCACACCGTCTCGGTCCGCACGGACATGGACCCGGCCGCGCAGGTGAAGACACTCGCGCACGAGCTGGGGCACGTCATGCTCCACGGCCCTGACAACACCGATGCCGCAATGCATCGCGGCATCGCCGAGGTCGAAGCCGAGAGCGTCGCTTTGATGATCGGAGCTGCGCACGACCTGGATACGAGCGACTACACGGTTCCCTACGTCTCGACTTGGGCATCCAGCGTTCGCGACAAGTCGCCGGTCGATGTGGTGAAGGAGACCGCTGAACGAGTCCGCAAGGCATCGGTGGAGATCCTCGACGCCCTGGGGACCGATCAGGTGAGCGACGGCGACCCACCCGGCTTGGACCGTGAGGCACTGGCTGCTGGTCACCGAAGCGGCACCGCCGAACCCCAGATGAAGGATCGCACGAACGAGCCCTCGCGCCCCGAGGCGGTGGCACTGTGAAGTGGAAGAAGGCACCCTAGGAGCGTCCTCTACGGACAGCGCCCCGGTTCCCGTGGTGCTTCCGCACCTGGTGGTCACGATCTCCGATGAAGGTGCCCTGGTCGCATCATTGGCGGGCCAGCCCTACGAGGTTTCGCCCGCGCTCGGCACAGGAAGGGCAGGGGTCGGTGGCCTGCTCGGCGAGGTGACCGAGAGACTCGGTACCCCGGTGCGAGTCGAGGTCCGTGAAGCCGACGGCACGGTGTTCACCGAGGTCGTGGTACCTAGACGCCCACAGACGGACATATCTCGAAGCGCGCCCGTGCCGACTGCCACCGTCGGCAGCAACGGCGGCACACGGCTACAAGTTGCCGGTGGTGGGTTCGACCCTGACGAAGAGGTCGCCGTCGCGGTGGTTGTGGCCCACCAACACGCCGGCCCTGACGGAAGCGCACAACTGCGACTCCCGGCATCTCTGTTGGACGGTCGGCCCGGAATGGTTGTTCTGGTGGGCTGCTCGTCAGGAGCGATCGCGCTGAGCGGGGGAGAGTGTGAACCCGCGTGGCCGTGGCGTTGACGACGAATTGGTCAACCTCGCCCTCATCATGGTCGCCGCCGTCGCCGCAGTGGCGGCACTGCTGTGGTTGGCCGGAGTCGTCGCCGCTGCTGTGACCGGAGCAGCAGCGCCTACCTCTGGCATCGCCGGTGGGTTCGGTGTGCTCACCGACCTCGCCGCGCCTGGACGCGCGTTGGGCACGCGAGACCTCTCAGGCTGGGCCTATTGGCCCACACTGGCCGTGATGGTAGGCACCTTGGCCTGCGCAGCGTGTGCTGGATGGAGGTTCTGGAACGGGGCGCGGCATAAGACGGCACGTGACNCCCATCGACTCGCCGGCATCGCCACCAGCCGCGATGTGGTCTTGGTGGCCTCGGAGAAGGCGCTGTTGAAGCGAGCGGCGATGCTGAGGCCGTCGCTGACCAAACCAGCGGCTCGCGACGTCGGATACCTGCTCGGCGAAGCTCGCGGCAAGAACGTATGGGCGTCGGTAGAGGATTCCATGCTCCTGTTGGGTCCGCCACGATCCGGGAAGGGACTGCACGTCGTGATCAATGCAGTCCTCGACGCGCCCGGGGCCGTCGTCACCACCGCGACCAGACCGGACAACATCGCGGCCACCCTCACCGCGCGCAGACGCAAGGGACCTGTTGCTGTGTTCGACCCACAGCATCTGGCGGAAGGGCTGCCTGCCGGGCTGCGCTGGTCGCCGGTACGAGGGTGCGAGGAGCCCCTGACGGCGATGATCCGGGCCACTGGCCTGGCGTCGGCCACGGGTTTGTCGTCCGGTGGCGTGGAATCCGGCGGCTTCTGGGAGGGCAAAACGCGAACCGCCTTGCAGGCCCTGCTGCACGCCGCCGCACTGGATCAGCGCACTCCTCGCGAACTGTTCGGCTGGACCCTTTCCCCGTCGGCTGCGGCTGACGCGGTGGCGATCCTGTCCAGCCACCCGAAGGCGGCGACCGGCTGGGCCGACTCGTTGGAGTCGATGATCCACGCCGACCCGCGCACCCGCGACTCGATCTGGATGGGCGTCTCGCTCGCGCTGTCGTGCCTGGCTGACCCGCGGGTCCTCGACTCCGTGACGCCTCGGTCGGGCGAGGACTTCGACCCCACTGAGTTCCTTACTTCCAACGGGACGCTCTACCTTCTCGCAACCGGGGCGGGTGCTGGTGCGTCTTGGTCGCTCGTGGCGGCGTTCATCGAAGACCTGGTTGAGACCGCGCGCCATCTGGCCGCGGGATCGCCCGGCGCCCGCCTCGATCCGCCCTTGCTGTTGGCCCTCGACGAGATCGGCAACCTGTCACCACTTCCGTCGCTACCGGTCTTGATGGCCGAAGGTGGCGGCACCGGGATCACGACGATGCCGGTGCTCCAGTCACTGTCCCAGGCGCGGGACAAGTGGGGCGACCACGCGGCTGGCGCGATCTGGGATGCCTCGATCGTGAAGGTCATTCTCGGCGGAACCGCGGCCGCGCGCGACTTGCAAGACCTGTCAGCTCTGATCGGCGAGCGCGATGAGCACACCGACACCATCTCGGTGGGCGACTACGGCTCTCGGTCGCTCCAACGCTCGACCCGACGAGTTCCGGTCATGCCACCGGAGACCATTCGGACACTGCCCTTCGGAACCGGCCTGGTGTTGTTGCGTTCGGCGCCGCCGCTGGTCACCGATCTGCGCGCGTGGACCCGCAGGCAGGACGCCGCGGCGATCCGCAGCGAGAGGCTCATCGTCGAGGATTCCCTGCGCCGCCGGTAGCCCCTTGGGCGGAGGGGGCGGCGCACCTGGTTGCTGAAAGCAGCCACCATCCCGGAGGCCGCGCCAACCGCAGGGAGAGCACCCCAATGAGCATCCCCACTCAGATGAGCCTGGCCGGGTTCGTCGCGTCCGATCCTCAGCTGACGGCCACCCGTGATGACGTCGCACGCTGCTACATGCGCATCGGAGTCGAGCACTCCCGCAGGGAGCTCGACGGCCGGTTCACGCCCCTGGAGCCGAGCTATCACGATCTCGTGCTATACGGAGCAAGCGCCGAGCGCGCCGTCGCCAGGTTCCGCCGGGGCGACAACTTCGTGGCATCGGGCTACATCCACGAGTACGAGGTCGAGCGCAACGGGAAGTCCGTTCCCCGAGAGGAGTTCGTTGCCCGACGGATCGGACACGACACCGCACGCACTCGCTACAGCGTCGACCGTCCCCAGGTCCGCCGTGCCGAGCCTGCCGAGCAGGACCGATCCGCGCAGCCGACAGGCCGGGCTGTCGGGCTCTGAGGTCACGGCCCCTAGCGATGAGTGAATCGCGCTTCAGCCAAGGAAAGCCGTACGAGAGCCCGTCGCCCGATGACGACGCTCCGCCGGGTGAGCAAGTGCGTCCTGTCAACTGGAACCTCCTCACCGCCGAGGAGGCTCAGCCGGAATGGCTGGACCTGAACAGCTGGGTCGATTGGCTACGACGAACCTACGGGCTACCGCCTGCGGTAGTGCCCCGTTCTGGCACCGGCATGACGAGTTGATCTGGGAGTTGTCGGCCCTGCACCTGCACTGGTTGGCCTGCTACGACCCGGAAGCCTCGGCCTCGTCGCCGCTTGTCTGGCACCGGGACTTCGCCGAGGCTCGCAACCGCCTTCGTGAGTGGGTCGCCACCTCGGGCACGCGGCTCGACCACGACCGTCCAACCCGGCAGACCACCTGGCCCGGCGAGAGCGTGCCGGCACTGGCCACTGAGCGGGTGATCGAGAACCGGGACGAGGACTTCGCCGAGTTTGTGAACGAAGATCTGGCGGCGCGCCGCCAGATCGAGGACCGGTTCCGGGTCGCCGTCGACGACCAGTGAGTGCTCCACGGGCCGTCGTCCCGGAGGAGGACGTGAAGGTGGAAGGAAATGCGCTTCACCAGGGCGCAAACACCCAGAGAGGACGCGAATGACGATGCTCACCCACGCCCACCACCTGCTGGCCGAGGCGCGGGCCTACATCGCGGCCCTCGCGGACCAGACCACGATCTTCGACGCCTCGGTGGCCTACGAGCGGGTCCTGCTCCACCTGGACGCGATCCACGGCGACGACAGCCCTCCACTGGACATGGCCGGCCTGACCGATGACCGCGACGTCCTATACGCGATCGCACGGTCAGCGATCACCGAACTCCTCGCCCACGGAGTCGAGTCGCTTCAGGTCGAGCTTGTCCTCGACATGCTCGAAGAAGCACACGACCAGGACACTCCCTGATGTACGGCCTGGACGCAGGAGACCAGGGAGCACCGCGCCGCGACCCGCCACGCCGACAACACGTCCAGCGTCGGATTGGTCCCGACAAACCTCTCGCGCCACTGCAACCGGCGTAGCGAGCAGAAGCCGTATGGCGAGCGAATCCCCCACGGAGTCGGAGACCCCGTACCAGCGCGACCTCGATGCGAGTACCCGACTGAACCATCCCGCCACCTGCTCTACGGGACGGCCGGCCTACCTGTCCGACGACGACAGGTCGACGGCGGTGTCCGTCAGGACTGGAGACGGCAGGTGGACTCGATGGCTCGTGGACGGTCGAAGTACGAGGTCGAGGGGCAACTGACCCTCGACCTGTGGGGCGACGACACGGAGACGGTGGACCTTGAGGGTGAGGCGACAGGCGATGAATCGGTACGGACGACTGGCGATGGATCACTGGCAACGGTGGGCGCCGAACCGGACCGCGGAGCTGCCGGACCCGACCGAGTTCTTCACGGACCTGGGAGCGCAGATCCAGAGTCAAGTGAGCGATCTGGCGCGCCTGCTGGCGGGACCGGACCGGGCGAGAGAGACTTACATGGAGAAGGTCGCTCGACTTCAGTCAGCGATCCGAGCAGCGGAGGAGGTCGTGATGGCACAGTTGGCGTGGATGCCGCAGCCGGAGCTGACCTTGGCCGAAGCACGCGAGGAGTGGGAGCAGACCCGTCCCTCGGAGGAGGCGCTGATCTCCTGGGCGGAACGGATTCAGGACTGCCCGGACCTGATGCCCTCCACGGCCGAACTGGAGGACAAGGCCACGGAGTGGGCGCTGAGCCCGCAGTTCTTGACCTCTTTGGTGGAGGCGGAGATTCCGAGGAAGTTCTTGGCGGAGAACCAGCCAGCAATGGCCGAAGCCGCCACGATCCGGTTCTTGCGCGAAGTCCGCTAGACCCGTCGCCGACGCGGTTCGTCCCCGCCAACCAGGACGATCTCGCGCCGTCTGGTGCGAAGGCGCGCTATGCAGCCAACGTCGAGGCGATCCGGCTCTTGCGACGGTTGGAATCGGGACAGCGCTCCGCGACCGCCGAGGAGCAGCGTGTCCTGGGGCGATGGTCGAGCTGGGGCGCAGTCTCGGAGGTGTTCGACGGCTCCAAGTCAGCATGGAACTCCGAACGGGCTGAGTTGGTGGTGTTGCTGAGCCCAGAGGAGTGGATCGCTGCCGAGCGCACGACCCTGAATGCGCACTACACCGACCCTCTCATCGTCCGTCAGATGTGGCGGGCTCTGGGCTCGCTTGGATTCACGTCCGGCAGAGTGCTGGAGCCGGGGAGCGGCGCCGGGACGTTCATCGGCATGGCTCCTGACGGCGCCGAGGTGACCGGTGTGGAACTGGACCCATTGACGGCGGCGATCAGTCAGGCGCTATACCCGCACGCGCAGGTGCGTACCGAGTCGTTCGCCGATACACGTATCCGTGCCGCCACCTTTGACGCGGCAATCGGCAACGTGCCGTTCAGCGACGTGAAGCTCCACGACCCCGTGCACAATGCCGGCCACGGTGCGGGACGGCACAGTATGCACAACCACTTCATTATCAAGTCGCTCGCGCTGACGCGGCCTGGCGGCCTCGTCGCTGTCCTCACCAGCCACTACACGATGGACTCGCAGAATCCTGGCGCTCGCCGTGCGATGTCGGAGTTGGCCGACCTCCTCGGCGCGGTGCGCCTTCCCAACGGCGCGCATCAGCGTGCGGCCGGGACAACCGTGCTGACCGACCTCTTGCTGTTCCGGCGCCGCCTTCCCGGCGAGAAGCCCCAGCTCATGGAGTGGGAGAACGTCGTCCCGATCCAACTCGACGGTCACGAGGTCAAGATCAACTCCTACTTCGACGCCCACCCCGAACACGTTCTCGGCGAGATCGGGGCAGGCACCGGCACTTTCGGGGCTCCGATGCTGCGCGTCGACGGGAACCTCGACAGTCTGGAGTCAGACCTGGAGCAGGCCCTCGACCAGATCGTATGGGTGGCACGCCGTGACGGCCTGACCATGAGCTCAGCACCCGCGGACCGAAGCATCACCATCTCTGGGGAGGTCGCCCCTCCCGACCAATGGGACGGCAGCCTCGTTGCCCAGCGCGAGGGCACCTTTGCCACAGTCAGCGAGGGCCTGCTGGAGCCGGTCAAGGTACCCAAGAACGCGGCCAGCGAACTCCGTGCTCTCCTGGAGCTGCGCGACCAAGCCAGTCGACTGCTGACGCTGGAGTCCGCGACCGCCGAAGACACTGAGGAAATCACGGCCGCACGGGCGAATCTCGGACGTGGCTATCGGAAGTACGTCGGGCGGTGGGGACCGATCAACCGGTTCACACTGCGTCGTACGGGCCGTATGGACGAGAACGGGGAGGACACCTACGCCCGCATCGTGCCGACTGCTATCCGGCTGCTGCGCACCGACCCGTTCGGGGCACTGGTGCTCGCGCTGGAACAGTTCGACGACGTGGAGCAGGCGGCAACTCCCGCTGCGATCATGACCCACCGGGTGGTTGCCCCTCGCCATGACGTGCAGGGCGTGGACACTCCGGCGGATGCGATAGCCGTCAGCCTGGACAAGACCGGCGGGATCAACCTCCCGATGATCGCTGACCTTCTCGGCTTGGAGGAAGACCAAGCACACGAAGCACTCACGGGGCTCGTGTTCACCGACCCTGATACTCGCAACCTGATCCACGCGCCGGAGTACCTGTCCGGCGACGTTCGGATCAAGCTCGATCAAGCGCGTGCCGCCGCCCAGGACGAGCCTGCGTTCGGGGCAAATGTCCAAGCGCTTGAAGCAGTCATGCCGCCGACGCTCGGAGCGGACGAGATCACCGCGAAGCTGGGAGCAGTATGGATCAGCGCCGAGGTCCACCAAGCGTTCCTCAACGAGCTGCTGCGTACCGAGGACGTGCGGGTGGAGAACNCCCTGCCCGGCATGTGGGAGGTGCGAGGCGGTCGCGGTGGTCTGTTGTCGACCAGCGAGTGGGGCACCGTACGCCGACCGGCGCCCGACATTGCCCAGGCCGCGATGGAGCAGCGCGCCGTTCTCGTGCATGACGAGTACGAGGATGCCGAGGGCCGAAAGCGGCGGGTCCTCAACGCGGTCGAGACAACGGCCGCGCAGGAGAAGGCCGACGCCCTCGCCGAACGATTCGCGGAGTGGGTGTGGGAGGAACCCGAGCGCGCCCGGAGCTTGGTCGAGGAATACAACCGCCGCTTCAACTCGATCGTGCTCAGGGACTACACCGAAGCGGGCAACTACTTGACGCTGCCTGGTGTGGCCGAGGGGTTCACGCCACGCCAGCATCAGCGAGCTGCGGTCGCCCGAATGATCGCTGAGCCGTCGGCGGGCCTGTTCCATGAGGTCGGCGCCGGCAAGACCGCCGAGATGATCATGGGCATCTCGGAGATGCGGCGGATGGGCCTCATCAGCAAGCCGGCGATCGTGGTCCCGAATCACATGCTGGAGCAGTTCAGCCGTGAGTGGCTCCAGATCTACCCACAGGCCCGTGTGCTCGCCGCCTCGTCCGCCGATCTGTCGGCTGACAAGCGACGCGAGTTCGTCGCGAAGGCAGCGGCCAACGATTGGGACGGAATCGTGCTCACCCAGACGGCGTTCGCAAAGATCCCTCTCAGGCAGGCGACCGAAGACGGGTACGTGCGTGCGCAAGTCGCCGAGCTCAGGGCTGTGCTGGAGAACGCCGAAGCGGGTCAGGCCATGACGGTCAAGCGCATCCAGCGCAAACTGCTTCAGACCGAGAGCAAGTTGGAAGAACGCATCGACAGCAGCCGTGACGAAGGCGTCTGCTTCGAGGACACCGGCATCGACTACCTGTGCGTCGACGAGCTGCATCTCTACAAGAACCTCGCCACCGAGTCGAACATCCGCGACGCGTCGATCGAGGGCTCCAGACGGGCCTCGGACTTGCACATGAAGCTGGAGTATCTGCGCGGCTCGGGTCGCAAGCGGGTCGTTACTGGTGCAACCGCTACACCGATCGCCAACAGCGTGACCGAGGCGTACGTGATGCAGCGCTATCTGCGACCCGACTTGCTCGATGCGGCGGGGATCGGCTCGTTCGACGCTTGGGCTGCGACGTTCGGTCAGACCGTCACTCAGATGGAGATGTCTCCCACTGGCGCATTCAGATTGAAGACGAGGTTCGCCAAGTTCCAGAATGTGCCGGAGATGCTCCGGCTCTGGAGCGTGTTCGCCGACGTGAAGACGGCAGCCGATCTCGACCTTCCAATCCCGGCTCTCGCTCAGCGAGACGACGGCCAGCGAGCGGCCGCGACGGTGCCGGTCGAGCCGACGGCCGAACTCGAGCGGTTCGTCGAACACCTCGGGCAACGCGCAGAGGCCGTGGCCAACAAGGCCGTCCGGCCGGAGGAAGACAACATGCTCACCATCTCCACCGACGGCCGCAAAGCGGCCCTGGACATTCGGATGGTGCTGCCAGAACGACCTTCCGGGCCGACGAAGGTCGACATAGCCGCTGACGCCATCGCTCGGGTGTGGGAGCGCACGCGTGACAACGAGTACCTCGACGCCGTGACCGGGCAGCCCTCGCCGGTCAAAGGTGCTCTCCAGTTGGTGTTCTGCGACATCGGTACTCCGAACCCTGAAAAGTGGAACGCGTATGACGAGCTCGCGCTCCAACTCAACGAGCGCGGTGTCCCCGCTGAACGCATCCGCTTCATGCACGAAGCAGGCAACGATGTCGAGAAGGCACGAATGTTCGCCCAAGCCCGTGCGGGGCACATCTCGGTCCTGATCGGCAGCACCGAGAAAATGGGCGTCGGAACCAACGTCCAGGCCAGAGCGGTCGCGTTGTGGCACATGGACTGCCCGTGGCGCCCCGCCGACCTCGCCCAGCGCGATGGAAGGGTCGTTAGGCAGGGCAACCAGAACGAGGAAGTCGCAATCGTCCGGTTCGTCACCGAGCGGTCCTTCGATGCCTACATGTGGCAGACGATCGAGCGGAAGGCAACCTTCATCGCTCAAGTCATGCGCGGCAAGATCGACTCCCGCGAGATCGACGAGATCGACCCCGGCGCACTCTCAGCCGCCGAGGCCAAGGCACTCAGCTCGGGGAACCCGTTGCTGCTGGAGCACTCCACCTTAACCAGCGAGGTTGCCCGGCTGCGACGCCTCCTGCGAGCCCACGAGCGCAACCAGAACATGCTGATCCACACCGAACGACGCGCCGATCAGGAGATCGAGAGGCACCGGCACGACATCGCCGCACTCGAAAGCGCACTCCCAAGGGTGATCGACACCAGCGGCGACCGGTTCCACATCAGCATCGACGGAAGCCGCTACACCTCACGTGCCGATGCTGCCCACGCGCTCGAACGCTGGATGCAGGCCAACAGGCTCCAGTGGATGCCGGTCTACCGCGGCCAGGAGTACGGCGTCATCGGCAGCATCAGCGGCTTCGATATCGAGCTCAAGACGAGCCCCGGCTTGGGCATTCTCAACGTGACCACCAGCCTGGCGGGAGTGCCTCGGTCGTCCTTCACCCTCAGCCAGCGTGAGTTCCTCGCCGGCGGCGTCGGACTCGTTCAGCGCATGGAGAACCGTGTCTCTGCCATCCCGACACTGCTCACTCACGCGCGCGAAGACCTCGACAAGGCCGAGCGAGCCAAGACGGACGCCACCCAACGCATCGGCCAGCCCTTCAAGCACGGCTCGGCGCTCGATGAGGCTGAGAAGCAGCTCACGATGGTCGAATCGGCGCTCGCTGCCATGCAGGAGGAAGACCAGGACAGGGCGCCTAGGCCCTCTTCGGCCGTCACGCCGGAGATGGTCCGCGAGCGCCTCCCCGAACTCCGCCGCGTAGCACCACCGCGTGATGGAGCGGTACAAGAGGACCGCGCGCCGGCCCAGCAGCATGATGGTCCTCGTCTTGGCCTCTAGACAGCGCCAGGCCCCACACCAGTGCGATGTGGGGCCTGGATATCAGGGCTTCCACCGAGGTCCAGCTCGGCTGTCAGGCGGCGTCTCCTTCCTCGCACGTCGTCTGCTCAACTCCGGTACTCGCACCGGGGGCAAGAGACTTCAAGTGGATCGCCGGGGCCGGGTTCGGCTTTGGCTGCTCCGGCTCGATGTAGTGCCGTTCGGCGATCTCCTCGGTGTTTCCCATCACCTCGGCCGCCGTCTTGGCGTCGGTCGCACGCGCAATCGTCGTACCGGACGTGCGCCGAAAGGAGTGCGGCGTGACCTTGAAGTCGGTCAGTCCTGCGTCCTTCAACATCTTGCGTAGAGTCCGTCGGACGTTGTTCGGCGACAGAGGCGTGTCGTTGCGGGTGAAGAACAGCAGGTGATCGTCCGGCAGGCCCTTGTCTTCGATCACCTGCAACCTGCGGCGGATGACCTCGGCAGTGAACTCAGGAACCTCCAGCGTGCGCCGCGAGTTCGACGTCTTGGGATGATCTTGCCGATAGACACCCTTGCCCTTGATGACCACCAGCGTTCCTGCGACCGTGACAAGCATCGGCAGCTCCTCGGCCAGCCGACTATCGTCGATGTCGCACTTGCGCAATGCCAGCGCCTCACCGATCCTGTCACTCGTTCCGAGCAGGACTTCGATGACGTCGCGGACCTGCCCATCGGGCCGCGGTCCGCTGACCGACTTGCCCGTCCGCCAGGTCGCAGCCGCTCGGCGGACTTGCTCGATCTGGTGGTAGGTCAGCGACTGAGGCTTCCTGTTCGGCGACTTGAGCCGGCTCGCTCCGGCCACGGGGTTGTGGTGAACCGCGTCGTGCCGGAGGGCGAAGTTGAACAGCATCGACAGCATCCGCCGGCTGTGCTTGGCGTGCGCGTAGGACACTGTCGCCTGTCGCTTGATGAACTGATCCACACGTCCAACAGTCGCCTCACGCAGCCGCAGGCTCTTCAGGTGCGGAAGGATCAAGCTCCTGACCTCGCGGGCGTAGAGGTCCTTCGTGCCCGGCGCGAGGTCGGTCCGCACCTCCACGTCCTCCAACCAGGCAGCAGCGAGCTGAGCGACGGTGCTTTCCGGGGTAAGCACCGTGCCGAGACCAGTCGCAGTGTTGCGGCGCACCAGCTTCTGGCGAAGCGCCTGCTTAGCGGTCTTGACCGTGCTCCCGGTGGCAGTGACCTTGCGAACCTCGCCGTCCCAATCACGGAAGCGGGCCTCGGCCCGGACCGTGCCTGCTGCCGTGCGCGTGGTACTGATGTCGCCATAGGTCCCGATCTCAAGGCGAGTGCGTCCAGTGCTCATCAGGCACCCCTTCCCACGATCTCGACAGGCGGCGCCGAGGCTTCGTCGTGGTCGGAAGGATCGGACTCCTCTAGTTGGGTGAGCCAGGTCTGGATCGACGAGAGGCGGTATCGCAGTTCCCGTCCGACACGGAAGCCGCGAGGCCCGCGGCCCGAATGGCGCAGGTCATGGATGGTCTGTACGGGAACGCCCAGATGTGCGGCCAGCTCAGACGTCGTCAGCACCGGCTCCAAGCCGGTCACGGGGTGAATGGAATCGCTCATGCAACTCAGGTGCGCGAGGCAACCCGAGCCCCGACGAGGGCGATCGNNAGTACGCCCCCTCGGCCTTGGCGGGAAACGAAAAACTCGGCACGATGATCCATCGCGCCGAGTTTGCGCCGAGTCCTTCATGTTTTCTCTCCTCTAGTGAGGCGAGAAAACTGCCTGTGAACTGGGCATATTCGTAGCGGGGTTGGATTTGAACCAACGACCTCTGGGTTATGAGCCCAGCGAGCTACCGAGCTGCTCCACCCGCGTCGGTTGCAGGTAGAACTTACCAGACTTCCCAAAACCCCTGACCAGGAGGGTCCCTGATCCCTTGCCAGCTAGTGGTGGATGGCCGTCACCCCGACCCTCTCGACCCGTTCAGTCTTCGTCGTCGCCCTCAGCGAGCGCTTCGTCGAGCGCGATCTCCGACAACCCCTCGCTCGATGTCGCTGGCTCGGGTGCCTGGGTCTTGAGCTTGTCCTTGATGCGAGCGACGAGAAGTTCCCTGCGCTGCTCGTAGAGCGCCGCGAACTCATCGATGGAGTGCGGCAACGTCGGGGGCAGCGCATTGCGTGCGAGAAACGCGCTCCGGTCGTCCTGCAACGGGTATTCAACTGCGAGCCAGTCATCGGGTGCCTTGTCGGACTTACCAATGTTCTCCAAGCCCGGTAGTAGTTCCAGGTTCGGCAAGGTGTCTCTTAGCGCGATGAGTTCTGCAATCTGCTCGGCCGTGAACTTAGCGGTGCCGTCTTCGGCCTTCAGGGCTGCCAGTTCCTTCTTGTCGAACCGAGCCGCCGGGAAAACATGGTCGACATGGAAGACATTGCGCGTGTCTACGTGCGGGAACAGCATGGCGAGGACAGCGAAAGTACGAGCCTTGCCATACTCCAGGCTGAGGATGTCTTCGATCAGAGCATCCGTAACAACGAGCGACTTGCCTCGCAGGGCCATCGCCTTCTCGAATGCTGCGAGCGGGAACGAAGACGATCCCTGGGCCTTGATAATCTCCCGCAGGTCGCGAAGCAACGTGTCCAGACCCGAGCCCCAGACTCCACGCACAATGAGCGACCGCAGCACCCATGATCGGAGTGCTTCACGGTCCTCGCGTGTACCGGGCGACTCGCGGTAGGAGTGCCCCAGCTTCCGATAGTGAACGTAGTACGCCACCGGGATGAGGACGCTGTCTGCCGTGAGAGCTCCGCCGGAGAGGCCGAAGTCGCTGAGCAACCCGACTGCCACATGGAGCGAAGTGCTCATCGAATCCCAGTCGGCTTCGAGCTTGGACATGTTGGTCGTGGTGAAGTTCTTGACCTTGAAGCCGATGTCGCTGACGTCGGCAAGGACGAGGCCGGACTTCAAGATGGTGTCTCGGGAGAAGTTGAAGCCCATGCCCGTCTGGTTGAGTGAGTCCACGAGACTGTGAACGGCGGCACGGGCATCGCCCTTCCACTGCGCGGTTGCGATCGAGAGGAGTAGGTCGCTGTAGGAGAGAACGGTGCCGCCCGAGTTGACTCGGACGAAGATGTCGAGGACGCGCTCGATGTCCTGCACATCCTCCTCGTAAAAGTGAAGGCTCGCGTTGTGGTGAATCTCTTGCCAGAGCTTCGCCACCAGCGCAACGGCGGTCTCGTCGTTGCCGACGCCGTACTTCGCCGGAATCTGCATCATCGCTGCAGGTTCAGCCGAATCGAAGATCTCAGACACCGGAAACCACGTCTTGGTCTCGTCGTCCGCGGCCACATCGAAGTCGTCCTTGGTAAGAAACTGGAAGTGGTACTTCAAGCCGAGTTCATTCTCCGGAGCCTCACCGAGGAGGTTGAGATACAGCCGCCGCTCCGGATAGGACGACGCCTTGTTCGACCAGCCACCGTGGATCTTGTAGGCGTAGGCGCCTCGAAGCCCGATGTTGAGAGACGTGAGCCTCTGCTGGCCGTCGAGCACGGCCACGACCTCGCGGTCGGTAGGGATGTCGATGACCGGGTTGTGTCGGTTGTCAAAGGCGCTGTAGTCCTTCATGAAACCGTAGAACTTGAACCTGCTGATCGTCTCCGGCAGCACCTTCCATGAGAGGAAACTGCCAACCGGGTAGCCCCGCATGACCGAATCGAAGACCCGCACCACCTGGGACGGCTTCCAGACGTACTCGCGCTGGATGGCCGGCAAAATCAGCTTGTGCTCTTGGATCTGTCTCAGCGCAGAGGCGATCGACATCGGCTCCTTGTGTCCCACAGTTCAACCCTAGTGGAGCTGACTGACCGGCGAAGGCGAAATCATGGACGAGCGGAAGACCCGGGGCAGAGACAGGTAGGGCTTAGGAGGAAATAAAGGCCTGGGCGCAGAGTGGTCACATCTCAGGTGTCCTGGACGGCCCGTCGCACGGCATCGAGCGCGGCACGGTCCGACGGCAGCCAGTCGACGACGTCCAGTTCCGACGGGTCAAGCCAGCGCAGCTCGTCGTGGTCGGAAACCGGCTTAGGCACCCCGCCCGCGACAATCGTTCGGAACAGCCGGAGTCCATACTTCTCCGAAATCGGCCAGGGCCCGTTCTCCCCAAGGATCTCGTCGCCGACGGCGATGTCGACGTCGAGTTCTTCGAGGATCTCCCGCACGAGCGCGACTTGTGGCTCCTCACCGGCCTCGACCTTGCCTCCGGGGAACTCCCAGAAGCCTGCAAGGTCGGCGGGGCGAACACGACGAGCAGCCAACACCCGCCCACCTTCGAGGATCACGGCTCCGACCACGGTGACTCGGTCGCTGCTCATTGTGCTGACACCATTGCTAGGTGGTAGAAGTCAGTGGGCCATTCCGGTTTCGCGTTCAATGCTCTCTTCACCTTCCGCAATGGACTAATCACCCGAGTCGACTTCTACGTGGCGCCACGGCCCGATAGCGCCCGATCCCAGTCCTTCCAGACCAGACTTCAGATCGTCGCCTTCGGACCGGTCGCGTAGCCGCGGGCAACCAGGTCGAGCGTGGCCTGGATCAGCTTGTCCTTCGCGTCCCCGGTCAGGTGCTGACACGGCCCGTCCAGCAGCAGCATCGCCAGACCGTGCACGCTTGCCCAGGCGCCGATCTCGGCTCCGGGCCGATGGGCGGGGTCCAGCCAGCCGACCTCGACGAGCTCGTCGAGTACCCCGGCCAGATAGGCGTACGGCGGCGCCTCCATCAGCGCCAGCTCCGGGTCCTCCTCGGGATCGGTGTCGAGTTGGTCCTCGCCACCGCGACAGAACGCGGTGCGAAACAGGCCCGGCTCGCTGAGAGCGAAGGTTAGGTAGCCACGGCCGGCGGCCTGCAGCCGGCCGATCGCCACCTCGGTGGGTTCGGCATCAGGCGCCGGTGGCTGGATCAGCTCTCCGGTGGTCGCCGTCATCCGGTCCAGCGCCTCGTGCTTGGCGGCGTGCAGCAACTCGGCCTGTCCGGAGAAATGCCGGTAGGCGGCGGTGGGTGTCACACCGACCGCACGCGCGGCGGCGCGGAGGGTGACGGCCTCGGGTCCGCCGGCCTCGGCCAGGTCGGCAGCGGCTTGGACCAGTGCATTGCGCAGGTCGCCGTGGTGGTACGGGCGGTCTTTCCGGTCGGCGTTCACATCCACATCATTCACCTCTACATGTTGACACCTGCACACATCTGAGCGAAAGTTAACGCCAGCAAAGTTTACGCACGTACACATTTTGGCTCCCGCGAAATCGCGACGGCCCGGCTCAGGAGGCTTGCATGTTTCACCGAATCGGCACTCTCGCCACCGCTCATCCCCGCCGCGTGCTCGCGCTCGGACTGCTCGTGCTCATCGCCGCGGCTTTCCTGGCGACCTCCGCCTTCGGCAAGCTGCAGGACCAGGGCTTCGACGACCCGTCCTCGGAGAGCAGCCGTGCCCTGGCCGTGCTCAACGACAGCTTCGGTGGCTCCGACGACCTCGTCTTTGCACTCAGCGCCATTGAGGGGACGGTCACCGAAGCAGCCGTCGCCGACCAGGCCCAGGCTCTGAGCGAGCAGATGAAAGCCGACTCCGATCTTGTCGACGTCGTCTCCTATCTGGATGCGCCGGGGGCTGGCATGGTGTCCTCCGATGAGCGCTCTGCACTGATCACCGCCGGCATCGCCGATGACGTGGACCCCATGGAGGTGATCGATCGTTACAGCAGCGACGGCGAGGACGGATTGATCGTGCGAGCCGGTGGCCAGGAGGCCGTGTTCGGGCAGGTCAGCGAGCAGCTGGGTCACGACCTGGCGTTGGCCGAAGCGATCGCCATCCCCCTCATCCTGGCCCTGTTGGTACTCGCCTTCGGCAACGTGGTGGCGGCTCTGCTCACGGTCGCCGTGGGTGGGTTCGCGATCGTCGGCACCTTCGCCGAGCTGTCAGTGCTGGGCTCGCTGACCGATGTCTCGGTCTACGCACTCAACGTCACCACCGCGTTGGGGCTGGGGCTCGCCGTGGACTACGGGCTACTGATGCTGGCCCGGGTCCGCGAGGAGAAGGCGGCGGGACGCAGCCACACGGACGCCGTCGTACGCGCCGTGGAGACCGCAGGTCGCACCATCTTCTTCAGCGCCACTACCGTCGCGGTCGCGGTGGCCTCGATGCTGGTCTTCCCGCTCTACTTCCTGCGCTCGGCCGCCTATGCCGGCATCGGAGTCATGGTGGTGACCGCCTTTGTCGGCATCGTGCTCATGCCTGCTGCCATCACTCTTCTCGGCCATCGCATCGACGCGCTCCGGGTACCGGGAGTGCGTGGTCTGCGTGGCGGTGCCGCACCGTTGTGGACCCGAGTGGCGCGCCTGGTAACCGCTCGCCCGATCGTGGCGCTGCCGGTGGTGGTCGTGCTGCTCGCGATGGCCACACCATTGATCAGCATCAGCT
This sequence comes from Nocardioidaceae bacterium, assembly GCA_013693815.1. GTDB lineage: Bacteria > Actinomycetota > Actinomycetes > Propionibacteriales > Nocardioidaceae > SSC3. The sequence goes on along the minus strand of CP059259.1, from coordinate 1,312,993 downwards.
TCGGCACACCGGATGAGCGAGTGCTGCCGACCTCGGCCAGCAGTCGTCAGGTCGGCGATCTGCTGAGGTCCGATTTCGGCAGTGACTCCACCAGCCCGATCAGGGTGTTGACGAACGTGCGCCTGGCCGATGGCGAGCTCGCCGGCTATGCCGCGGCGCTGTCCCAGGTAACAGATGTCGACCGGGTCGACACCCGTATCGGCAGCTTCACCCATGGGACATCGACCGGCGCGGCGGCCGGCCCGGTCCTGCAAGCCGACAGTGCCGAGCAACTGATCGTCGTTACCCAGCTCGAGCGGTTCTCGCCCGAAGCCCGCGATCAGGTGCGCGCGGTACGCGCCGTTCCCGAACCAGCAGGCACCGAAGCGCTGGTAGGCGGATCGGCTGCCGAGCTGATGGACTCCCTCGATGCCATCTCCGATCGGTTGCCGCTCGCACTGGCATGGTTGATCGGTGCCACGGTGGTGCTGCTGTTCCTGTTCACCGGCAGCGTGGTGCAGCCCNTGCGAGCCCTGGTGCTCAACGCTATCGGTCTCGGCGCCACCATCGGCGCGATGGTATGGATCTTCCAGGAGGGCCACCTCGCCGGCCTGCTCGGTGTCACACCGATGCCGATGGACGTCAGCATGTTCGTGCTGCTGTTCGTCATCACCTTCGGGCTATCGATGGACTACGAGGTGTTCGTGCTGGGCCGTATCACCGAGATGCGTCGGGCCGGACTCGCGCCTGTCGAGGCGGTCGTAGCCGGCTTGGCCCACACCGGTCGCATCGTGAGCACCGCGGCGGCACTAATCGCGATCAGTTTCTTCGCCTTTGTTCTCAGCGACATCAGCTTCATGAAGTTCTTCGGGCTAGGCGCTGGTTTGGCGATCCTCATCGACGCGACTCTGATCCGAGGCGTGCTGCTGCCGGCCTCACTCCGACTGCTCGGCGAGGTCGCATGGTGGGCACCGGCTCCGTTGCGGGCGCTGCACCAACGGGTCGGCCTCGCCGAGGAGGCGCCAGCCCCAACGGCAAAGACCACTCAACCTGGCCGGGAGCCTGCCTTGGACAGCGCAAGGTAGGCCCACAGGTAGACATCGGGGCGGACGCGGACCGAATGCGAGACTGACCGTATGGTCAGTCTGCCGATCGAGCGGCATCTTCTCGCCGGCCGAGATCTGGCCGACCGTTCGTACACCGAACCGATCGGGGTGGCCGACATGGCCGCCGCGGCGGGTTTGAGCCAAGCTCACTTCGCTCGAGCGTTTCGCGACCTGTTCGGCGTGACCCCGCACGGATACCTGCTGACCCGCAGGTTGGAGCGAGCAACCGCACTTCTACGGAACACCGATCACAACGTGACGGACGTGTGTACGGAGGTCGGGCTGACGTCAGTGGGTAGCTTCACCACCAGCTTCAAGCGCATGTTCGGCCTGACGCCGACGAAGTATCGCGCTGCCTATGCTGCCCCGCGGGTGTTCAGTTTGCCCAGCTGCGTGGTGCGACGCGCGGGCCGACCGGCATTGCGCAGTTTTCGAGAAGACCCGGCACCGCCACCTGACCTAGCGTCGGAGGCATCCGATTCATCGAACCGAGGAGCTTCATCATGAGCATCACGATTGCCGCCTCCGGGCTGTGGGTCCACGACCAGGACGTCGCGGTCGACTTCTGGACGAACAAGGTCGGCTTCGAGATCCGCGCCGATTGGACGATCCCCGAGATGGGCAACTTCCGCTGGGTCACCGTCGGACCCAAGGACCAACCTGACTTCGAGATCTCACTGCTGGCTGTGCCCGGGCCACCGATGGTCTCTGCAGAGCAGTCCGAGCTCATCACCACCGCGATGGCATCCGGATTCCATGGCGGTATCTTCCTGGTCACCGACGACGTCTATGCCGAATACGACCGGCTCGCAGCCGCCGGCGTCGAGATGGTCGAGAAGCCGGAGCAGCGCCCCTACGGCATCGATTGCGGTTTCCGCGACCCGTCTGGCAACCAGTTCCGGCTGATGCAGCCTCTTCCCCAGTAGAACTCCGCTAGAACTCCCACCGCAACGCCATGGCTAAACCGGTAGCCGCCTACTTATCCTCCTCGATCGCGTCGGGCCGCATGGCGCTCACCCGTCTGATTGGTTTGGCGCCGTCCCACGAGTTGCATGCTCGGGCGACCAAGTCGAAGAAGTCGCCCTTCGCCCCTGAAACCTCGGATATCTCCAACAGCAGATCGCTGCCCGGATCTCTTGCCAGGAAGGCATTGCGCGCACCTTCCGTACCCAGTTCCTGCACGACACTGTGGCCGCGGGACAGATGCGCCTCCATATCGGCATCGAACGTTCGCGTCCAGAAAGCCAAGTGGTGCTGCCCCATAGGCACAGGGCTTACCGGGTCGAAGAACACCGAGAGCGCCTCGTTGTGCTGCTGCACGAGTTCGATCTGGACGGTTCCACTGTGGGCAAGTCCGAAGCTGAGAATCGGATCGCTGAGCGCTCCCATGTAAGTCAGGTCGGTTGGCTGGACCCGGGCAAGGTAGTAGAACGGCCCGACACCGACGCGGCGAACCCAGTGGTCCATTGCCGCTTCAATGTCATCCACGAGATACGCGATCTGCCTCACACCACCGAATGTGACGCTCAAGGGACCTCCTCCGACTCGTCGTTCAGGGTGCGGCTCATCCTAAGGCTCAAAGACAGACGCCTCGGGGTACCGGCTCGGTAGACATCGAGACGAACTTCCTCCGGGGTGAGGCAGGGGACACGCAGGGGATCCGGCAGACTCATGGCGTGTCGGTAACACCTGAAGCCATCCAAGCCGCGGCCACGCGGACTATCGCCCGAACCACCCCGCTGGAGCGATCCGAACGTCTCTCCGAGACCCACGGCGCCGATGTGTTCCTCAAGCGCGAGGACCTGCAGCTCGGCCGGTCCTACAAGGTGCGCGGCGCCTATCACACGATGTCATCGCTGGCCCCCGACGAGTTGGCAGTGGGCGTCGTGGCTGCCAGCGCCGGCAACCACGCCCAAGGAATCGCGATCAGCTGCGCACGCCTGGGCGCAAAAGGCCGCATCTTCGTTCCCACCAACACGCCCCGGCAAAAGCGCGACCGGATCCTGGCACTCGGCGGCTCGTGGGTCGAGCTAACCCTGATCGGACGCACCTACGACGAAGCATCGGCAGCGGCACATGCCACAGCCGAGGAATCCGGCGCCACCTATATCCATCCGTTCGACGACGAGCGCACCATCATCGGCCAGGGCACGGTCGGGTACGAGATCACCCACCAGGTCGACCAGCTGGACGCTCTGGTCGTGCCGATCGGCGGAGGCGGCCTCGTCTCGGGCATCGCTACCTGGGCCCACGCCGCCTGGCCGGACACGCGAATCATCGGCGTGGAGCCCGCAGGCGCGGCAAGTATGCAAGCCTCCNTGACCGCCGGAGGCCCGGTGACCCTGGAATCGCTCGACACCTTCGTCGACGGAGCCTCGGTCGCCACCGCCGGCAGTCTGACCTATCCCNTTGTCCGCGACCTCGTGGACGAGGTCATCAGCGTCGAGGTGGGCGCGGTGTGCGCCGAGATGCTGGAGCTCTATCAGGTCGACGGCATCATCGCGGAGCCGGCCGGCGCGCTTGCCAGCACTGCGCTTCCCCAAGTGTCGGACTTGGGACGGGTTGCTTGCATCATCAGCGGCGGCAACAACGATGTCTCCCGGTACGCCGACGTCTTGGAGCGGGCCTTGGTCCACCAGGGCTTACGGCACTACTTCTTGGTGTCGTTCCCGCAGGAGCCTGGCGCGCTGCGCGGTTTCCTCGACGAGGTCTTGTCCGATGGCGAGGACATCGTGGTCTTCGAGTACGTCAAGAAGTCCAACCGCGAGACCGGGCCGGCGCTGATCGGCATCGACCTCGATCATGCCGACGGCCTGCCCGCATTGCTGGAGCGAATGCAGACCAGCAACCTGGTGATCGACCCGATCCCCTACGACAGCCCGCTTTTCACGTTCTTGCACTAGCCACGCGCCCCGCTGGGGCGCTTTGACTAGCGCAGAAAGCCCGCCCAACACCTACGGCCCGTCGTGACGGTCCCAAGCACTCACCTGCGCCGCGGTGCGATCGTCTGCCGCTGCCGCCACTAGGCGATCCTATCTGCAGCCACGCGCCCCGCTGGGGTGCTTTGGCTAGCGCAGAAAGCCCGCCCAACACCTACGGCCCGTCGTGACGGTCCCAAGCACTCACCTGCGCCGCGGTGCGATCGTCTGCCACTGCCCCGCAGCTAGGCGGTCCTATTGGAGCCTAGCCGCGGGCGGCCGCCACCGCCTGCTGGATCAACGTGGTGATTTCCTCCTGCAACTGGGCGTACTTGACCAGGTCGCCTTGCTTGAGCGCGGCCTCGGCCTCGGCCTGCTTCGTCTCGATCTGGTTGAGCAGTTCCAGTACCGTCTCCGGTGTTTCGCCGCCCGAGCCACCAGGCTCCCCTGTGCCATCAGGATCAGGCTCACCTGAACCATCCGGGTCCGGCTCCGTGTCTTCGCCACTCTCAGCGCGAATGTTGGCCAAAGCCTCCGACAGCGTGCGACCGATGCCGGCCTGGTCACCGAAGGTAGCCAGCACGTAGTTCAGGATCGGGTACGACGCAGCCCCACCTGTCTGTTGGGCGTACACCGGCTGTACGTACAGCAGCCCGCCGCCGACCGGGATAGTGAGCAGGTTGCCATTGAGGATCCGTTGGTTGAGCTTCAGTGGCTGCAGTGTGCTCTGGATCGCGGAGTCACCGGCGAACTTGTTGGAGATCTGCGAAGGCCCCGGCACCTGGTTGTTGTCCTGCAAGGTCAACATCCGGATCTTGCCGTAATCGGGGCTGGCCGCATCGGAGTCGACCGCGATGAACGCCTGCAGGTTCTTGCGGTTGTAGGGCACGAACACCGAGGTGAGCGAGAACCTCGGCTCGTCGGGAACGTCCCCGGCCTCGTTCTGCGGCATCTGGATCGAGAGCCGGTAGGGCGGCAGGTTCTTCAGCTCGGTGGCATCGGCTGGGTCCGGCGGCACCTCCCAGCGATCGGTGCCCTGGTAGAACGTCTGCGGCTCGGTGACGTGGTACTGCGCCAAGATGCTGCGTTGCACCTTGAACAGGTCCTCGGGGTAGCGCATATGTTTGAGCAGCTCGGGGCTGATCTCCGACTTCGGCTTGACCATGTCGGGGAACACCGACTCCCAGGCCTCCAGGATCGGGTCCTTGTCCCACTCGTAAAGCGTGACCGTGCCGTCGTAGGCGTCGACCGTGGCCTTGACCGAGTTACGGGCGTAGTTGATCTGGTCGGTCGGAAGGGTCACGAACGAAGTGGTCGGCGAGAGCGTGTCACGGGTCATGTCCTGCAGCGACTCGCGCTGGGAGTTCGGGTAGCGGTCGGTCATCGTGTATCCGTCGAGGATCCAGACCACTCGCCCGTCCACCACGGCCGGGTAGGGGTCGTTGTCGACCGACAGCCAGGGCGCGACCTTCTCGAGGCGCTCGCGCGGGTTGCGCTCGTAGATGATCTTGGAGTTCTCGTGCACCCGGCCCGACAGCACGATGTTGGGCTCGCTGAACTTGATCGCGTAAAGCAGCTTGTGGAACAGGTTGCCGACCTTGACCCCGTCCTCACCGGAGTAGGTGTTGGTGACAGGATTACCGCCTTCTTGCGGCACGTCCAGCTCGATGTCGCGGCCACCAGGTGCCTTGCCGACGATCGAGTACGAAGGGCTCTTCTCCCCGAAGTAGATGCGCTGCTCGTACTCACCGTCGGCCAGGTCGGACAGCACACCGGTGGACGGCAGCCCCTTCTCGGCCCAGAACGGCTCATCGGTGTTGATCTGCACCTCGCGGTCGTCTGCGGGCCGGTTGTTGCCGTAGGCGGCGATGATGCCGAAGCCGTGAGTGTAGACGGTGTGGTCATTGGCCCAGTTGCGCTGCTCGGCCGGCAGGCCGTTGAGTTCCATCTCGCGCGCCCCGAGCACGATGTCGCGCGAGCGTCCGTCGACCTCGTACCTGTCGACGTCCAACACGTCGGCGACCTTGTAGTAGCCGCGCACCTGCTGGAGTTGCTCGAAGGTCTGGTTGACCAGCTTCGGGTCGATCAGGCGAATGCCCGGCAGTGAGGCGGCATCGGCTGCACGGTTGACCTCGGTGATGTCGATCCGGGCTGCGAAGGGTTGCTCTTCGGCATCGGCGATCCCGTAGGCGTCCCTGGTCGCCTTGATGTTGTGCTCGAGGAACGGCGCTTCCTTGTCGGGTTCGGAGGGCTTGACCTGGAACTGCCACACGATCCCGGGCCAGACCACACCGAGCAGGATCGCCGACAACACCAGGAGCCCGAGACCGACACCGGGCAGCAGCCAGGTGCGCCGGAAGATGTTGGCGAAGAACAGCACAGCGCAGATCAACGCGATGAACATCAAGATGTTCTTGGCGGGCAGTTGCGCATGGAAGGCGGTGTAGTTGATGCCGGTGAACTTGCGGCCCTCGTCGATGGTCAGGTCGAACCGATCCAGCCAGTAGTCGACCGCCTTGAACAGCACGAACAGGCCGAGTAGCACCGACAACTGCACCTGGGCAGCACCGGACAGCTTGTCACCGCGTACCTGTAGTCGGATGCCACCGAACAGGTAGTGCACGATCGCGGCGGCGACCAACCCCAGTACGGTCGCGGTCAGTGCCACGTTGACCACGTAGTGGAACCAGGGCAGCTGGAAGACGAAGAACCCCATGTCCTTGTCGAAGTACGGGTCCTTGGTGCCGAAACTCTTGGCATTGCGCCACATCAGATAAGTGCGCCACTCCCCNGCCGCAGCCGTACCGGAGAAGAGACCGAGCAGCGCCGACAGCCCGATCGCGATCCACTTGCGCAGCGGCTCGACCACCTCGCGGTAACGGTCCAGGCTGACCTGCTCGCTCGATGCCGGGCGGAACACCGGCCGAGTCCGGTACGCGGCAAAGATGTTGGCGAACACGAACCCGCCGAACAAGGTCCCGAAGACCACGAAGAGCATCACCTTGGTGCCGAGCAGCTTCCCGAACACCTCGCCGTACCCGACGCTGTTGAACCACATCCGGTCGGTCAGCACCCCGGTGAGCGCTGTCAACAAGAAGAACAGCACCACGAGGATGACCGCGGTGATGATCAGAGCACGAGTGCGAGGGTTCGTCACACGCGGGGCAGTTGACTGGGGGCGAGCAGGTTCGTCGTCGAAGAAGCTCATTGCCTACCGATCGTTTCGGGGTGTTTTCAGGGGTCCAGAATCAGGGTGGTTGCCAACAACTCTAGAAGAGTGGGTACAAGGTCCGGACCGTCGAGTACGGCAAACGGGTCGTCGTGAGTGCGAACCCGCATCGCGCAATGCCGTCCACCGGCACGGGTGACGGCCGCCACGATGCGCACCTCGTGCCGGTCCGGATGTGCTGCTGCGAACGCTGCGGCCTCGGCGTCATCGCCGGGAATCTGGTCTTCGATCTCAGGAGGAAGCACCACCCGCTCCAGCACCGCGGCACAGCCGTCGACGTCGTCCGGCCAGGAGATTCCCAGCAGCGTCTCCTCCAAGGAAGCCTCGGGCAAGCTCTCCTGCTCGACCGCGGTGAACGAATCCTGATCCGGCGCGATCCCCATCTGCTCGGCCAACTCCGGCTCAGCGGCAATCAGCGCGGCGGTGTCCACCAAGGCATACAACCGGGCCGGTTGGTCCCAGCCGAGTCCCGCCGCGTGCGCCTCCAGCTCCAACACCGCAGCCTTGAGCTTTTCGTCCACGGGCGGTGACGCAGTGGAATCCGGCCCTCCCCACTCGGTCATGCGATCCCCTTCTGAGGACACGAGCAAAGCGAGGCCCGCAAGGAGGGCGCTGAGCATGACCAATCCAAGGCCGTCATGCGATCCCCTTCTGAGGACACCAGCAAAGCGAGGCCCGCAAGGAGGGCGCTGAGCACGACCAATCCAGCACGGTCATGGCGCACTCCCCGTGTCACGGGGACAAGTCGGCAACTCAGCCCCGGGATCGGCGACGAACTTGTTGATCGAGTCGATGGCCGACGCGACGGTATCGGCGCGCGCCAACCTGATATCGGTGTCGAGTTCGGTATCGAGCGCCTCGGCGCAGTTGCCCGGCGGCACCAGGAAAAGCTTGGCGCCGGCATCCTGAGACGCCCAGATCTTCTGCCTGATCCCNCCGATCGGCCCGATGTTCCCCTCGGAATCGGTGGTGCCGGTGCCGGCGATGTCGAGACCACCGGTCAAATCNCCTTTGGTGAGCGTGTCGTAGATCGACAGCGCGAAGATCAGGCCCGCGCTCGGGCCGCCGATCGAGTCGGGGATGTTCACCTGCACTTCGAACGGGAAGTCGAACTGGTTTCCCGGCTCCATGGTGACGCCGATCATCGCGCGCTCGGGGTCCTGCGGATTGGCGACGGTCTCGATCTTGACGACCTTGGTCTTCTTGTCACGCTGGATCGCCAGGCGCGCGATACTGCCGGGCTCATGCGAGGACACCAGTCGGGCGACGTCTTCACGGATGCTGACCACCTTGCCGTCGACCTTGTCGATGATGTCGCCGGGTTCGAGGATGCCGTTGGAGGGACCGTCCGCGCTGACGTCGCTGACCTGGGGGCTGGTCACGTCGTACCCCAGCTGCAGAAACGCCGCCGCGACCGCATGGTCCTGTGAATCCACCATCTCCTGGTGAGACTTCTCGACCTCCTGCTCGTTGCTGGTCGGATCGGGGTAGATCGCCTTGAACGGATACAACGTATCGCTGGGATTGACCCATGCCAGCAGGGCCGGAACCAGACCCAGCGTCGCATCCGGCCGGGTCGAGCTCACTGTGGTCATCCGAAGCTGTCCGTCGGTCGGGTACCGGCGCGCGCCTTCGATAGTGACGATCGGCTCGCCGTCCCGCTCCCCGAGCACATTCACGGTCGGACCTGGCTGGTAACGGATGTAAGGAACGCCGGCGATCGCGATCATGCCCGCGCAGGCGAGGAACAAGACGAACGCCGTCACCAGGGCGGCGCTGCGACGGTTCACGAGAGCTACCTTCTCACTTTGGCCAAACCCCGACCCAATCCGGCGGGCGCTCTTACTCGGGCCGGGAGCGGAGGGCCGCACCACCACGCCGGAGCTCGGCTCGGCGCGTTGCGCCGGGACCACTCGCCCAATCGCCGGGTTCTCACGCGCCAATGCCCGCGCGATCCGCTCGCGAGCGTCCTCGTCAGAACTCACCGGCAGTGGCTCGGGCCGCGTGCGACCTGCCCACGACACCCATGCCATCGCCAGCAAAGTCACCACAGCGGCAGGGAGGAGCCAAAGCAGGATCGCCATGCAGTTCAGCCTAGTAGCGCCAGCCCTGCGACGAGGGTCGCGGGGACCGCGTGTCAGCCTCGATCGATGGCCTGCCTGACAGTCTCAGGGTCGCGAGCCACGTACGCCGACCCGTCGTCGGCGGTGATGATCGGGCGCTGGATTGCCCGGGGATTCCCGCTCAGCGACCGGATCCAGTCCTCGCGGTGCTCGGCGTCCTTCGGATGGGTGATGCCGGCTTCCCGGCTCTCGGCCGGACGGGCGATATCCCAGGGCTCCAAGCCGAGTCGGGCGAGCACCTCGGTGAGCTCAGCGGGGCTGGGCGGATCGTCGAGGTAACGCCGCTCGGTGTAGGCCACCCCGGCTGCATCAAGATCGGCTTTGGCCGCGCGGCACTTCGAGCACGACGGATTGATCCAGATCTCCATGCTCAGGTCCTCCCGGTCCGGCGCCGAATCCTGTTCCTCAACAGGCTCCGACCCATTCGTCGCTGCCGTCGGTGAAGTGCTGGTGCTTCCAGATCGGCACCGTCGCCTTGAGCTCGTCGATCAGGGCACGGCTGGCCTCGTACGCCTCGCCCCGGTGCGCAGCTGCGACAGCGATCACCACCGCCAGGTCGCCCAGCTCCAGGTTCCCCACCCGATGGACCGCGGCGATCGCGCGCACGTCGTATTTCTCGGCGACACCGGCCGCCACCCGCTCCAACTCGGCCTGTGCGGTGGGGTGCGCTTCGTACTCCAGCCGCGTGACCGACTTACCGTGATCGTGATCGCGCACCTTGCCGATGAAGACATTCACCCCGCCCGCTGCATCGTCGGAAACGGCGTCGATCACCTCGGCGACGTCCAATGGCTGGTCGCGTAAGGCAGTCAGGCGCACAACGGGTTGCATTCCGGCAGTCTAAGCGGCGAGCAGACGAGAGCTGTTGTTGCCGGTCGCCGGTACCGTTGGGGTATGACTGATGACCCCGCTGAGCAACCGCAGAACCCGTTCGGCGGCACGCCCTTCGAGCAATTCTTTGCCCAGCTCTCCGGCCCCGGCGGCCCGCTCGCCGGAGGTCAGCTTCCCGATCTGTCGATGTTGATGGGTCAGATGCAGGCGATGATGCAACCGCACGAGGGCGCGGTGAACTGGAACCTGGCTCGCGACATTGCCCGCCGTACCAGCGCCGCCAGCCCGGACCCGAGCCCGAGCAGTACCGACCAGAGTCGGGTTGCCGAGGCTGTGCGTTTGGCCGATGTGTGGCTCGACGAAGTCACCGACNTTCCCTCCGGCGTTCAGACCACGGTCGCATGGAGCCGCGCCGAGTGGATCGAGCAGACCCAGCCGGTGTGGCAGAAGCTGGTCGAGCCGGTCGCCGAACACGTCGTCGCCGCGATGGGCAAGGCGCTACCTCAGGAGGCTGCTGCCATGGCAGGCCCGCTGATGGGGTTCCTCGGTCAGGCAGGTGGTGCGATGTTCGGTTCCCAGGTCGGGCAAGCCCTCGCAGGGTTGGCCGGTGAGGTGCTCACCGGCACCGATGTCGGGCTGCCGCTAGGCNCANAGGGCCGAGCCGTTCTCCTACCGGCCAATGTGGCCGCGTGGACCGAGGGCCTGGATGTGCCCGCCGATGACGTGCTGCTCTATCTGGCTTTACGAGAAGCAGCCCATCAGCGCTTGTTCGCGCACGTCCCCTGGCTGGCTTCGCATCTGGTCACGGCGGTAGAGGACTACGGCCGGGGCACCACTATCGACGTCTCCCGCATCGAGAACGCCATCGGCGACATCGACCCGACGAACCCGGCCGCCATGCAGGAGGCGCTGGAAGGTGGGCTCTTCGAACCGGAGAAGACCNCCGCCCAGGCTGCTGCCCTGGAGCGGCTGGAGACGCTGTTGGCGTTGGTGGAGGGCTGGGTCGATGAAGTGGTCGGTCGAGCCAGCGAGCAGCGGATGCCCAACGCCGGCAAGCTCCAAGAACTGGTACGCCGCCGTCGCGCGGCGGGCGGACCCGCCGAGGACACCTTCGCCGCACTGGTCGGACTCGAGCTGCGGCCACGCCGGTTGCGGGACGCCTCCACCCTGTGGGGCTCGTTGCGTTCCCGGGAGGGCGCCGCTGCCCGAGATGCCGTCTGGGCGCATCCGGACTTGCTGCCCGCCAGCGCCGACCTGGATGACCCGCTCGGCTTCGGATTGCGCTCCGACGAAACCTTGGATGCGCTTCCCGACGACTTCGACGCCGCACTGGCGGCGTTGCTCGACGAGGGACTGCCACCGGGCCAACCCGACCAAGACCCGGACGCCGAGACAGACACCGACACGTGAGTCTGCATGCAGACGCGGTTGCCACGTTGACCGCAATGCCTGCCAGCGCCTTGCGGGAGAGGTTCTTGACCCACCTGATCCGGCATCCCGATGGTCTGTCTCGAACCTGCGGACCTGATCACATCACCGCCTCGACGTTGGTGCTCTCGGCCGACCACAGCCAGGTGTTGTTGACACTGCATGCCAAGGCACGACAGTGGTTCCAATTCGGTGGCCATTGCGAGCCCGAGGATCAGACGCTCTCCGGGGCCGCTCTCCGGGAAGCTCTCGAAGAATCGGGCCTGGAGCATCTGAGGTTGTTGCCGCTCCCGATCCACCTGGACGAGCACGCGGTGCCGTTCTGCGCGGCAGGACCAGACACTCATCATCTCGACGTGCGATTCCTGGCTCTGGCTCCAGCTGATGTGCGCCTCCAGTCGAGCCCCCAAGTAAGCCCGGAGTCCCTGGACGTGCGCTGGTGGCCAATCAACGACGTACCTGGGGACGAGTCGATCTCAGCCCTGATCGATGCCGCCTTGGCCACTGTCTCCCACCAGGCCTGAATACGCCGCGCCCTCGAGGAATCCCTTGGCGCGCTCGGCCTTGGGATAGCGATCGACCAAAGCCCAGAATCGCTTGGTATGGCCGGCCTCCAACAGATGCGCGAGCTCGTGCAACAACACGTAGTCGATCACCCAGCCCGGCATCCCCTGCAGCCGCGTCGAAAGCCGAATGGCGCTGTCTGCCGGCGTACACGAGCCCCAGCGGGAGTTCTGGTTGGCGACCCAGCGGACCGTCTCGGGTTGAGCCAGGCCGTCGAGATAGCCAGCTGAGAGATCGGCGGCCCTGGCCATCAGCGCCTCGTCGGTCGGTCGGCGGCGACGCTCGGAGCGCTCCAACTTCTCCACCATGGCCTTGACCCAGGTGGCCTCCTCGGCGCGAGACATCCGGGCGGGAATCAGCACAACGACTTTGCCGCCCTCACGGTAGGCGGACACCGTACGAGTGCGCCGCCGGCTGCGCCGCACCTCGATCTCAGCCCCGCTAGTAGCACTGGTGGTCACAGGGGAGAAACTACCGGGCTGGGCCGACAGAATCTGCTTGGCGCAGGCTTCAAGGACGTCGGCCGGCCCAGTCCAGCAAACGGTCCAGCGGCCAGGTATTGACGATCCGCTCAGGATCCACGCCCAGCTGGTCTGCGCGCGCGGCGCCGTAGGCCAAGAAGTCGAGTTGGCCCGGCGCATGCGCGTCGGAGTCGATCGAGAACAGGCAACCGGTGTCGATGGCCAGCTGCAGGAGGTCGTCGGGAGGATCGGTACGTTCCGGGCGGCTGTTGATCTCGACTGCGACATCGTTTTCGGCGCACGCCTCGAACACTGCGGCTGCATCGAAGGAGCTCTGACCGCGGGTACCGCGATCTCCCTTGATCAACCGGCCGGTGACATGGCCGAGCACGTTGGTTCGCGGGTTGCGCACTGCGCCGATCATCCGGCGCGTCATCGCCGGGGCTTCCATGGCCAACTTGGAGTGAACGCTGGCCACGCGCACATCGAGCTGCCCCAGTAACGCGTCATCTTGATCGAGGCTGCCGTCGTCGAGAATGTCGACCTCGATCCCCCGCAGAAGACGAAACGCGTCTCCCAGGTGTGCATTGACCGCGTCGACGACCTCCAACTGCTGAATGAGTCGTTTGGCCGACAACCCGTTAGCCACCCGCAGCCGCGGCGAATGGTCGGTGAGCGCGAGATATTCCCGACCTAACTCCATCGCGGTGAAGACCATCTCCTGGATCGGCGAGCCGCCGTCGGACCAGTCCGAATGCGAGTGCAGGTCACCGCGCAATGCGCTCAGCGTGGAGCCTGGCTCGGCCAGCGGCCCTGCAGTCGGCTCCAGCCCGGCTAGATAGTCGATCGACTCTGCGGCCAATGCTTGCTCGATCACTGTGGCGGTCGCTTTGCCGACCTTGTCGAGTTTGGTCAGCGTGCCGGTCGAAGCATGGGCGAGCACAACCTCGGGGTCGGTGGCCAGCAAAGTCGCCGCTGCCCCGCGGAAAGCCTTGATCTTGTACGAATCGCCCAGTCGGCGCTCCAGGAGGAACGCGATCCGGCGCAGAGCGGCGACGGCTTCGGCTGGGTCGTGTTGGGCTGCCACTTCAACATGCCTCCTTCGCCCAGGGATGTCCCGTAGATGTTCCTGCAGATGTCTTGCGGATGTCCCGCGAGACATCGTGGGAGTGTCTCGACAGTCTCAGCCTGTGGGATCGGCTATGGATCTGCCATCCCCAATCTCGGTCCACAACCAGGGGATAACTGTCGTTGCTGCTTAACAGGCGTGTCGGCCCCTCGAGCGGGGAGCGGAAATACACAGCAAAGTCGGCGTTTCCCACAGCCTCCTCCACAAGCTCTCCCGGCGTGCTCCACACGTTGTCCACAATCTCATCCACAGGACTGGGGACAAGCGTCGCGGCCGGAGTTGACCGGGAATCGCACCGGGTTTTAGGTTCGGGTCCAGATGAGGCCTGGGACCGGGCCCGGTGTTCGCAAGGGAAGGCAAGCATCGATCAGACCGGCCCTGGGCCTCACCTACGTGCCCATCGGAGGGTGCTCATAAGAGCGCTCAGCGGCCGGTGAANTCGGGGGCGCGCTTCTCTCTCGCCGCACGTACCCCCTCCTGGAGGTCCTCGGTCGCCAAGGTGATCGGCTGCGCCAGAGCTTCCCACTGCACCGCGGTCTCGAAGTCGCCATGACCTCCGTCGCGCAATGCGACCTTGGTCAACTTGCTGGGCAGTGGTGCGGTAGCAGCGATCTCGGCCGCAGTATCGAGTACGTCACCCAGAAAGGTCTCCTCGGGCAGCACCCGAGAGAGCAGACCGAGCCGAAGCGCCTCCTCGGCATCGACAGCGCGCCCGGTGAGCAGCAGATCGCGGGCAGCGGCCGGACCGATCAAGTTGGGGAGCAGATACGTCGCCGCCATGCCGGCGTGCATCCCGAGTTTGACGAAGGGCGCGGACAGTTTGGCGCTCTGTGAGCCGTAGCGGATATCTGCTGCCGCGGCCAGACACAGTCCCGCGCCCACCGCCCACCCGTTGACAGCGGCGATGGTGGGGATCTCCAGCGCCCTGATCGAGAGCCACTGCCGGTAGAAAGGCAGCATCCGGGAGCGCAGGGCACCCACGCTCGCCTCGGGCTCGCCGGCGACCCAGGCGGGATTGCCGCCGGAGCAGAACGCACTGCCCGCACCTGTGTAGACCACACAGCGCACTGACGGATCTGCGGCGATCTCGGTGATGGCGGCGGCCCATTGCTCGGTCATCTGGTCGCCCATGACATTGCGACGATCCGGATCGTTGAGGGTGAGCAGCACGACCCCGTCGCGGGGACGCTCGACCAGCAAGGCGCGCTCGATGTGTCTGTCCATAGCTGGGGAGGGTACTGGGTTGTCGAGCGACGTCATGGCACGCCCTCAACCTCTCTACTTTTCGGCTAATCAGACAAAACCGGGCAAAAATCACATCCGTGAGCGTGAAATCACCGGCGTGGCGGGGGTAGGTCCGTGAGTCTGAGCGTGCACTGGCGTAGGGTCACAGACGGCCGGAGGACTCTCGGCCCCAGGCGGGACTTCCCTTCGTCCCCGCCCGGACGACCATTCAAGATGATTGCAAGGAGGCCGTCATGGCGGAGACCTGGAGCGGCGAGTTCTACTGCGTGAAGTGCAAGGAGAAGCGCACCGCAGATGGCGAGGTGCGGGTCAACGACAAGGGCACCCGGATGGCCAAGGCCGTCTGCCCGGTCTGCGGCACGAACCTCAACCGGATTCTCGGCAAAGCCTGAGAAGGCCGGTCGGGGACTCCCGAAACAGACCATCGCTGGGGTCGGACCACCACGGTCCGGCCCCAGTGTGCTGTCCCAGTGCTGTGGATAGCCGTTTGCCTCATGACGGGCACTGCGGCAGCCTGGCTCGGCATGAGATACCAGCAGCCTCGACGCCTGGCTCCTGGTGTTCCCGTGTTGCGCCGCGCAGACGGCCGCCTCCAGATCGGGTACGACCGACGGCACGCGGTGTTGCTGCCCGACAGCGAGCACGTTCGCACCGACCCCGGAAGGTTCGCCGCGACCTCCCTCCTCCGATCCCCCGCTCCTGCCACTCGTGGCCGGATCGCAGCTACCGGGTTCGGGCCGGCCGGGCCGGCCTGGCGGCAACCGCTCAGCATCTGGCCGAGACCGCCGGGCACGCGACCCGGGGCAAGGCCGTCGACGTTCAGCTCTTGATCGGAGCCGGTGAGCCACAGCGCCTGTTGATCGACGACCTCATGTCGCGGGGAACCCCACATGTCGTCACCCGGT
This sequence comes from Nocardioidaceae bacterium, assembly GCA_013693815.1. Classification (GTDB taxonomy): domain Bacteria; phylum Actinomycetota; class Actinomycetes; order Propionibacteriales; family Nocardioidaceae; genus SSC3. Next base: position 1,297,075 of record CP059259.1, on the reverse strand, counting down.
TCATCGAAGGCTCGGCTCTGGTCGGACCGTTCGTGGTTCCTGGGCAGACCGCCTGCCTGCGGTGCATCGATGCCGCGCAGACGGACCGAGACACGTCCTGGCCACTCCTGGTCGAGCAGTACGCCCGGTTCTCGGCCCGAGATCGCGGAGACGGTAGCGCCGAGACAATCGACCCGGTGCTCGCGCAACTCGCTTGCGCCTGGGCAGTCCGGGACGCGACCTCCTTTATCTGCCGGCGACGGCCCTCAACCTGGTCGGCCACGATACGGATCGATGCCTGGCTACGCGATTTGGCAACGACGAGTTGGTCGCAGCACCCGGCCTGTGGCTGTGGGTGGACAATGGAGCAGTGACCGACCTGCCCCGCAACGCCGTGACGCGCACGGCCAAGCTGGCCTCCCTGCCGTTGGGGTTCGCCGGCCGCAAAGCGCTGGGCACCGCCAAGCGCATGGGCGGAGCGCCTGCCGAGGCGGTGTTGGCCGAAGTGCAGATCCGCACCGCCGAGCAGTTGTTCAAGACCTTGGGCGAGCTCAAGGGTGGCGCGATGAAGTTCGGCCAGGCGTTGTCGATCATGGAAGGTGCCCTGCCCGAGGAGCTGGCCAAGCCTTATCGAGCACACCTCACCAAACTGCAGGACTCGGCTCCCNCGATGACTATCGAGACCATCAAACACGTCTTGGCCGCCGAGCTCGGTCCTCGATGGAACACCCGGATCATCGAGCTGCGGGAAACCCCAGCCGCATCTGCTTCGATCGGACAAGTCCATCGCGGCGTATGGTCGGACGGGCGCGAGGTCGCGATCAAAGTTCAATACCCCGGCGCCGATGAGGCGATGCGTTCCGACCTCAAACAGCTCTCCCGGCTTGCCCGCACTCTCGGCGGGTTCCTGCCGGGTATCGACGCCAAGCCGCTGATCGAGGAACTCCAGCACCGGGTGCTGGAGGAGCTGGATTATCGCCTGGAAGCCGAGGCACAACGCAGGTATGCCGAGGTGTATGCCGATGATCCGGACTACGTGGTGCCGCAGGTGGTGGCCGGGACCGAGCGGGTCCTGGTGACCGAGTGGCTGGACAGTCCTGCTTCACTGGCCCAGGTGATCGCCGATGGCACCCAGGCCGAGCGGGACCGCTATGGCGAGCTCTTCGCCCGATGGATCTTCGGCTCCCCCGCCCGTACCGGGCTGCTGCATGCCGACCCGCATCCCGGCAACTTCCGACTCCTGCCAGGGCGGGGAAAGCGGCCACATCGACTCGGAGTGCTTGACTTCGGCGCCGTCGGGCGACTTCCCGACAGCGGCCTTCCGGACTACATCGGACAGTTGCTCACCCTCGCACTGGCCGATGACTACGATGCCGCCACCCCGTTGTTGACCGAAGTGGGCTTCATCCGGCCTGGCATCACCGTGTCCCGAGAGGACCTCGCGGCCTATCTGGGCCCGTTCCTCGATCCTGCGCGCACACCCACCTACCATTTCAGCCGTAAGTTCATGCGCGCCCAGGCCGAGCGACTCCAGGACNCCCGCAAGGACGGCTCGAGTCTGATGTTCCGGCTCAACATGCCCCCGTCGTACCTGCTGATCCATCGCACCTTCGTCGGCGCGATCGGGGTGCTGTGCCAGCTCGAGTCCGACCTCGGCTTCCGGCAGATCCTGGCCGATACCATCCCCGCCTTCGCTCCCCGGACCTGGAAGAGGTCACCTAGGGAAGGCGCCCGGACCACTGCCTGGAAATTGCGCAACCTCTAGGGGCACCGACTGATGTACAGGATTCAAGTCGGACTCACCACGCAAACTGATCCCGCCATCGACCGAGATGAGCTGTCCGGTGATCCATGCCGCGCCCGGGTCCAGCAGGAGTGCGACCGCGGAGCCGATGTCGGCAGGAGTGCCGACCCGACCCAACGGTGTGCGTCGGCTGATCTCCGCCAGCTCACCGGGGTCGGCCAGCGCCGCGCGAGTCATCGGCGTATCGGTCTCGCCCGGTGCAACGACGTTTACCCGGATCTGATGCTCGCCGAGCTCGGAGGCGGCAACGCGGCCGAGCATCATCACTGCGGCCTTCGAGGCGCAATAGGGACCCAGTGTCCGAGCAGGCCAGAAAGCGTTGTTGGAGCCGATCAGCACCACCGCCCCACCACCGCCCGCAGCGACCCGGTTGCGAGCGAAGGCACGCAACGCCCGCACCGATCCCATCAGGTTGACGTCGAGAACCGAGTGCCAGTCGGCGTCGGTCGACTGCAGGAGTGACTGACCAGCACAGACCCCGGCCGAGGTCACCAGTGCGGTCGCCTCGGGATAGCGGTTCACCCAAGCTGTGATGGCCTCGTCATCTCGGACGTCGACCACGTGGCCGACAGCACCGAGCGAGGTGGCCGCCTTCGCGGTGCCTGGCTGTGCGTCTGCTACCCGTAGGTCCCAACCAGCCTCGACCAGCGCTCGTACGATTCCGGCACCGATTCCCGATGCTCCACCAGTGACGAGCGCGACGTGTTCAGACATGGTCCCTTCTCTCCAGGGATCGCACGGATAGACAGGCGCCCTCCGCGCGATCCCCTATCGATCGAGTGTCGATGAGGTATCCGACCCGAAGCCATCTCGACGAATCAGCCGACTCGGATAGTGCGTTTCAGTGATGCTTTGGTGTGAGTTGCCGAGCCCTGGTAGGTAACGGTTAGGGTGTGTTTTCCNTTCTTCAGCTTCGGCAACCGCAATGTGATCACCCCATGGTGGGACTTCTTCAGCATCGCGGTAGCCAGTACTTTGCCGCCTTTGCCGATCACAACCTTGCCGGTCGCCGGGCCGGCGCCTAGGCGGGCGGGCTTGATCACTATCTTGGCGGTCCCTTTCTTCTTGGCGAATGCCTTGAACGTCGTACCCAAGTTGACCTTGGTCCTCGCAGCGGTTTTCTTGGCTTGCGCGAACAGGCCCACGTAGGGNGTCACGTAGGTCTTGTCGCCCCCATGTCCACCGACTCGGAAGGCGACCTGGAAGTGGTCGCCACTCTCTCCCACCGGGCATGGCGCGACTCCGTTGCGACGATCCAGACACTCCGGCTCCCGAGTCGCTTTGCCTTTCAACACCCGCTGAGCGACGACCGGAACCTCGATCTCCAACACGTCGCCGCGCTTCAAGATGAATGGTTGGTCGCCCTCCCGCAGTAACAACACTCCTCCGTTTGAACCCGGGTGGTAGGCCAGGCCCCCAGTCCGCAAGTTCTCCGGTTCACCAAGCTGCCGGATCCCNCACCGCACCGGATGTTTGTTCTCGTCGCCATAGACCACATCCAATGGCGCCAAGAATTCCNNCGCCAACATCGCGACCTGCCCCGAACACGGCATCCCGACCAGCGAAGCGGTGGCTCGCAAAGTGAAGGTCTCCCCNACGTACGGCACATGGTCTGCCTGGGAGCGCCAAGCGATCCCACCCATCACTCCTACCGCCGGCTTTCCAGTCAGGCAGTTCTCGATGGTGTCCTGGTCGGCCTTGCCGTCCACCCAAGGTCCAGCCGCACCTGCCGCAGCAGGCACAAGCAACGCGGCAAGCGCGATCCCCACAGCAACCACCACCGCGCGGAGCCGGGCCTTCGACCTGTTGCGGCGAATACACCTAGTCATCATCAGTCTTCTCTCTTGCTACTGGTTTGTTGTTGATCTTGTTGTCGGCGGCTCAGTAGAGCCAAGCCAGATCCAGGTCTCGGCCTACAACACCCTCAGGTATGACACGGCGTAGCCGGTCGGTGGCGAGGAACCCGTATTGCAGGTCAGGCGGCATCGCATCGAACGGCGGTACCTGGGAGGCGTGCGCCCGGATCGCACGCCAACGCACATCGAGCAGGTCACTCACGTCGACCTCGCTGGTGATCAGCTCGTCGGGAGTGCCGTACTCCTGGCTCCCGGTGAATCGAGTCATCAGGGATCGCGCCAGACAGAACAGATAGGCGCCATCGGGCTGATGCCCATCCACGCTCGTCGTAGCGGCGAGCATGGCATCGCGCATGATCGCGTGGTCACGGTGGCCGTCACTCGCATCGAGGGTGACCACCACATCGGGACGGAGCTCGTCGATATGAGCGGCGACCAGCTCCTGCACGTGCACCGGGTCCGCATTCGCCAGCGAGCCCGGCACCGGGTCTCCACTCACCCCGGAATCGGTGAAATCGAGAAGATCGACACGGTCCACGCCGAGCAATCCGCAGCCGGCACGCAGCTCCGCCTCACGAACGCGACCAAGGTCGGCGCGGACGATACCGCTACCCGGTGCCGGCTCACCCAGTTCGCCCCGAGTGGCACACAGGACAGCCGTCCGCATACCCATCCGAGCTGCGCGTGCCAGCACCGAGCCACAGCCGAACGCCTCGTCGTCAGGGTGAGCCACCACCACAAGTAGCGACTCGGGCACCGGTGACGATGCGCCGTGGCACAGCTGGGCCTCCAGCACGGCGGTCATGACCAAGCCCCCGCGGGCCTCGACGCGACAGCATGATTGGCGACCAGGCGAGCGTGGGGNTCCACCGCGCGTCGGATTGCGGCGATCCGGGCACGCGACTCGGGACTGAACGCGGCATCGGCATCTATCGGTCCCTCGCAGAAGTTGAGGTACTGCCGAGGACACGACCAAGGCTCCAACGCCCGCGTCAAACGCCTGGCATCGGTTGCTCCCGTCACAGCCAGCTCCGGCAGTGGCGCGATTGCAAGACCGAATGCCAAGAAGGCACCGTCAAGCTTGGGAAGCGCACCATCGGCCCGGCGAGCAAGCGCTCCGCCCAGTTGCCGCAACTCTGCCATCAACAACGAGGTAGACGCGCCAGGACCCACCTGGGACAAGAAGGCATCGATCGCCGCCTCGTCGAGCTCCGCCAGCATCGTGGTCTCCGAGACGGTCGGTGTCGGTGTCTCCGGGTCCCCGTGGATACGCATGACCGCCGTTGCCGGAACCCGAGCGAACATGTCCAGCTCAGGATCGAGTGCCCGCAACGGAGCGAGTATCTCCTCGGCGCGCTCGTCGGTGGCGTCAACTGCGCCGTCGATCATGACGACCTGGCGTCCGCGCAGCGGCTCGGGAACCTCGTCGATGGGCGGGAACCGCATCACTCGGAAGGACGTGGTGACCTCCTCGGGAGCGCCTGCCGCCCAACGCGCCCAAGCGTGGAGCACCTCAGGCGCCCGATCGAGGTCCCACAGCAGCATGCCCGCATAGGCGGTCTCGATCGGGAAAAGCCTCAAGGTCAGCTCGGTGACGATCCCCACATTGCCGCCGGCGCCTCGTAGCACCCAGAGCAACTCGGGGTTGTTGTGCTCATCGACTCGCACCAGTTCGCCGTCGGGCAGTACGACCTCGGCAGCGATGATCGTGTGGCAGGCCATGCCGTGCTTACGCGCGTACCACCCGATGCCACCGCCCAAGGTGTAACCGGCAACGCCCACGTCAGGAGATGAACCGTGCAGCGCGGTCAGACCGTGGATGCCGGCCTGCTCCACCACGTCCGACCACCACGCGCCTCCCGCCACCTGGGCGGTCTGCTCCATCGGGTCGACCAGGACATCACGCATCGCCGACAGGTTGACGATGACCACATCGGACAGACCCTGCGCAGCCAGCGGACCGGCGTTGTGGCCGGTCGCCTGCGGAGCGACCCGGAAACCGGCCTCGGCTGCGGCCCGCACGATTCGTACGACCTCGGCAGCGCAAGTGGGATGGGCGATTGCGGCAGGCCGCTGGTCGACGGCCACATTCCAGGGGACCCGCAGTTCCTCGTAGCGAGCCTCTCCCGGCAGGGCGACCAGTTCCGGACAGGCAGCAGCGAGCGCTGCTCCGCGCTCGAGGACGACAACAGGTGACATGACGTGCTCCTTGATTCGGTATCGCCCGACGGCGATCGCCGGGGTTACGAGGAGCATCGAGGGAGCAACTTGGGCGAGACTTGACGCGCACTTGTGGCGACCTTGTAGCGAGCCTGCGGCATCCGTAGTAACGAGTCCATGCCGGCAGAGAAATCACCGATGGGCACGCGACCGGTCCTCGGCCGCGTGCCCATCGTGAGTCGTTCTTTGTTGCAGTTGTCAGCCACTCCTTATGAGCGGGCCAGAGCGAGGCGGGCGCGGTGGGCGGCTTTCTCCGCTCGACGCGATACTCGCTGCGCGGCAACCAGCTCACGCTGACGCCGCAACTCACGCGCCTCTCCCAGGCGCTCGGCCATCTGGGACCGAGCCAAATCTTCATAAATCATCAAATTCATCATCACTTTGTTCCTGTCAGTGGTCTTCATGGGTTGGTGTTTCCTCTCACCGAGCGCGTCGAGTTGCTGGATCACTTGCATGCCCGTCGCTACGCGGCAACGGGGTGCTTGCGAGGGCGACCCCTCGGTCGCTTGCAGGGGATCACCACCCCNTGCAAGAAGAGCTCCCCACCCCAGACGCCCCAGGGCTCACGGCGCTCCAGAGCGCCGGCCAGGCACGCGGCGCGCACCGGGCAGCTCACGCACAGTTGTTTGGCGTACTCGACGTCGGCCGGGCTCTCTGCGAAGAACAACTCCGCATCGTTGGCTCGGCACGGAAGCTCCCTCTCCAGATCAGCCTCGGCCGCACCAGCCTGTGCCGTATAGACCTGGGCTGGACCTGTTTGCACCTGGCGGGCGTCCAGGACGCTGGCAGTCATCTCGTCCTCCTGGTTGGTTTGAAGTAACGCTTTGTCTTGTCCTGCAGTTGCGTGCCCTCACGAGCGAGCCGTAAACGGGCCGGCAAACGAAAAAGCCGCGGATCCCGGTTTCGGGTTCCGCGGCCTGAAGGCGCCGACTGAGGCGATAACTCAGTCGGGCGAACTCCAGGCAGAGGTACCCGCACGGGCGGCAACGGTGATTCCGTCACGTGTGCGACCAGCAATTGCACCCATCGGGAGGGCGCGTGCAGGCGACAGCAACAGAAGCCGTGTACGTCTGGGTCGAGATCTTGGTGATCATGTGTGCACCTCCTTCAGTCATCGGGCGCGGACCTTGCCAGGGTCACTATGCGCGGTTTTCTTGGACAGGCGTCGACCAGAAGCCGAACGGCAACCACCGTACTCCTGGCCTTGTGGGCCTGCAAACTATTTAATTCAGAATTTCTCAGCGAATGCTCGATCGAGCCTATGACGCTCTCGTCGCGAGATGGTCGGCCACCACCTCGAGGATCTCCTCGCCGTACTGATCCCACTTGGCCTGGCCGATTCCCGGGATAGCCAGCAGCGAACGGCGATCGGTCGGCTTACGGATCGCGATCTGCTGCATCGAGGTGTTGATCAGGACCACGAATGCCGGCTTGCTGATCTCCTCGGCAGTCCGCAGTCGCCATGTCCGAAGCGCCTCGTACAACACCGCATCGCCCTCGTCCAGAACAACCTCGGCAGACTTGGCTGATTTGGGCTTGCGCTTCTTTGTCAGCTCAGCGCCCACCGGTCGCAGCCCGCTGAGGAAGCGGCTGGGCTGGCGGTTCGCCGCACCACCGGGATTGCGGGCTTGTGACCATGACACCGTCAGGGTGCGCCGGGCCCGGGTCAACGCGACGTAGAGAAGCCGGCGCTCTTCCTCGACCGCCTCAGCGGTCTTGGCATAGACGATCGGGATCGTCTTGTCGTTGACCCCGATCACGAATACGTGGTCCCACTCCAAACCCTTGGCTCCGTGCATCGTGGTCACCGTGACGGCATCGGCGATCGGGGCATGTTGCTCGGCGATCCGGCGGTCCAGGTCTGCGACGAAGGCCGTCAACCTGTCATCTCCATCGGGTTCGCCGGCATGCTGCTCCCCGAACGCCGCCGCGAGGTCGACGATCGCGCGCAGCGACTCCCACCGATCACGGGCGTTGCCGCGGCCGTCAGGAGGATCCTCACTCCAGCCCATCCCGGAGAGCACCGCGACGACCAGGTCGGGCAGATGGACGGTCACTCCCTCAGCGGCGCTTCCAGGCGCTGCTCTTGGGGCTCCCTCGCCGGCCCGGGCGCTGCCGCGCAGCAGAGTGATCGCCTGTCGCACCTCGGCTCGGTCGAAGAACCGCTCAGTACCGCGCACCACGAACGCGATACCGCGATCAGCCAATGCCTCCTCGTAGTTCGCCGACTGGGCGTTGATCCGCAGCAGCACCGCGACTCCCGCCAGCGGCCCCTGCCGCNNGGCTAGCGCGGAGATCTGTTCAGCGACGAAATCGGCTTCGGCCACCTCATCGGGCAGTTCGGCATAGCGCACCTGCATGCCGGGCTCCTGCTGGGACAACAAACGCACTGCTCCTGAGGCCCCTGCGGACATCAATTTGTTGGCGGCCTCGACGATCTGCGGGGTGGAGCGGTANTTGCGAACCAGCTCGACGCTGGTGGCTTGCGGGTAGCGCCGGGTGAACTCTCGCAAGTAGTTGGCACTGGCTCCGGCGAACGAGTAGATCGTCTGCGCCGGGTCACCCACCACGCATAGGTGNTCGCGGCCGCCGAGCCACAAATCCAGCAACGCCTGCTGGATCGGGCTGACGTCCTGAAACTCGTCGACGACGAAGTGTTGATATTGCCGCCGGACCTGGGCTGCGACCCGCTCGTCGTCGACCAGCAGGGCCGCGCAGCACAACAGCACGTCCTCCATGTCCATGCGGCGAGCCTCACGTTTGAGCTCCTCATAGGTCGCGAACACATGCGCGATCTGTTTGGGATCACCGCCAGGCACGTCTCGGTCACGCTGCCGCGCAATGTGCTCGTACTCGTCGGGACGGACGTTGGAGACCTTGGCCCACTCGATCTCCCCGGCCAGGTCGCGCAGCGTGGCCGGGTCGGTGTCGACCTGGTTGCGTTTGGCCGCCGGACCGAGGATCGGCAGCTTGGAGGCCATCAGCTCGGGCGGCTCTCCGCCGTAGACCTGAGACCAGAAGTAGCGCACCTGGCGCAGCGCTGCAGAGTGGAACGTACGGGCCTGCACACCNCCTGCGCCCAGGCCCCGCAGCCGGTGCCGCATCTCGCCGGCGGCCCGGGTGGTGAAGGTAACGGCCAGCAGCTTGTGCGGGTCGTACACACCACAGGCAACGCCGTAACCGATGCGGTGCGTGATCGCCCTGGTCTTGCCGGTGCCCGCGCCGGCAAGCACCCGCACCGGCCCGTGCAACGCGGACGCGACCTCCCGCTGCTCGGGGTCGAGCCCCGCCAAGAGATCATCGGGGGTCATCGAAAGAGGCCTTCAGTCTTGGAGATCTCAGAGATCTAGGTGGGATCGAGGTTCGGGGCAAACCCTACGTGCCACTCACGACACAATTCTCGACTACAGGTCTTGACTACCGGGTCGGCTACCCCTTACCAAAAGACCCTGCGATATTTAGCGCCATGAGACTTCAGCTGCATGTCAGTGATCTGCTCCGCCTGGTGCTCTCCTGGGCTGCGGCATCGCTGGCCTTGATGCTGACCTCGGCCTTCTTGGACGGCCTGACCGCGAACACCGGTTGGCAGTACGTCTGGGTAGCGGGCATCGCAGGCGTACTCGGTTTCTTCCTACGTCCGGTACTGGTCGAAGTCTCGGCTCGGATCGGTTGGATCGCCGTTATCCTCGTCACGCTGCTCGGCCAGGCGATCATCATGTATCTGGCAATCCACATAGTGCCCGGCATCACCTCTACCCGCGGCACGACACTCGCGGCGGCGTGGATCTCGGCCTTCGCCGGGACCGTAATCAGCTACCTGCTCACCGCCGGGACCGACGACGGTCTGGTGACCTCCCTGATGCACCGCGGCAAGCGTGTCGCCGGTATCGACGACCCAGACATCGACGGCGTCATCTTCGTGCAACTCGACGGGGTTCCCTACCCGGTGATGCAGTGGGCGGTGCAGTCCGGTGCAGTGCCCACGATCCGACGCTGGCTGACCAGTGACACCCATGTACTGCGGGAATGGATCCCGCAACTTCCCTGCACCACGCCCGCCAGCCAGCTCGGCATCCTGCATGGCACGGTGGATCGGGTGCCGGCATTCCGCTGGTACGACCGTGAGCTCGGCCGGGTCCTGGTGGCCAACCGGCCGGCAGACGCCCGGATCATCGAGCAACGCGCCTCGACCGGGGACGGGTTGTTGGCGGGAGGCGGGGTCTCGGTATCGAACCTGTTCACCGGCGACGCCGACCGGGCCCTGATGACGATGAGCGCGGTCGAGCTCGGCCGCGGCTCCACCCAGACCAGGCGCGCATTCGCCTGGTTCCTCCTCACGCCCTCGGGATTCGCACGCAGTCTCACCCGCTCTGCCGCCGAGTTGTTCCGCGAGCGCTGGCAAGCCCGGCGACAGGTCCGCCGCAACCTGGTGCCGCGGATGCACCGAAACTGGTCGTTCGCCGGGCTCCGCGCAGTCACCAACGGCTTATTGTGCGACCTGAACACCGCCATCGTCGCCGAGGAGCTGCGCCAGGGCACCAAGGCGATCTATGTGAACTACGTCGACTACGACGAGATCGCCCATCACGCCGGGATGTTCCGGCCTGAGTCATTGACCGCGCTCGACGGCCTGGACAAGACCCTCGGCGCGCTAGAAAAGCTCGCCGCCGCCGCGCCGCGTCGCTACCACCTGGTAGCCCTCTCCGATCACGGCCAAAGCCAGGGCGAGTCGTTCGAGGACCGACACGGCGAGGACCTCGGCGACCTGTGCGGGCGGCTCATGGAACTCGAGGTGACCACTCTGGACGCCTCGGTGGAGGGTTGGGGGCGCGCCGAGGCGATCGCCGCCGACATCGGTCCCGGTGGCATTACCGGAGCGATCGCCCATCGCACCGACAAACGCGTGCAAGAGGAGTACGCCGAATACGACGACACCGAGGGCCCGGTCGTACTGGGGTCGGGAAACCTCGGGCTCCTCTACCTTCCGGAGGCCCAGCGGCTCACTCTGGAGGAGCTCGACCGGCGTTGGCCGAGGTTGATCCCCGGCCTGGCCGAACATCCCGGGATCGGTTTCATAGCCGTCATCAACCAGGTGGGCACGCCCTGGGCTATCGGCGCGAACGGACGGCACAACCTCGACACCGGCGAGATCACCGGCACCGACCCACTGACAAAGTTCGGCGAGCGAGCACCCCGACTGCTTCGCAGAGCCGTCCTGATGGCTGAGGCGCCTGATGTCTACATCAACAGCGCGGTGGACGAGATCACCGACGACGTCGCCGCGTTCGAGCACCTGGTCGGCGCCCACGGCGGGCTGGGCGGCTGGCAGGACTCCGCGGTTCTGCTGGCTCCCTCGGAGTTTTCCCAACTGCTCCCCGACGACATCGAGGGCGCCGATGTCTTGCACGAGGTGCTGGTAGCGATGCTGCAGACCAGCGGCCACCGTCGCGGCAGCTAGTCTCCCGCCATGTCGCTGATTTCCTGGCCGCTTCTCGGGTCGGTCCTGCTCGTGGTGGAGATCGGGTTACGACTGCTTGCCCTTGGCGTGATCCCGGGAGGCCGCAAGCCGCAGGTGGGGATGGCGTGGCTGTTGCTGATCCTGATCGAGCCGATCATCGGGTTCACCATCTTCTTGTTCTTCGGTCACGCCCACATCGGCAAGCGGCGCGACGCTCGCCAGAAGGCGGCGTTCGAGGTGATCAGCGACCGCACCCGACTGATGACCGACTACGACGCCCAGGCACACAGCCCCCTGCTGGGCACGGTGATCGAGCTCAACCACCGGCTGGGAGCGCTCNCCCTACAGGAGTCGAACAACGTCGCGTTCATCGAGGACTACCAAGGGTCTTTCCAGGCAATGGCAGACGAAGTCGCCAAGGCGGAGAAGTTCGTGCATGTGGAGTTCTACATCCTGGCCTGGGACGAGGTGACCGACGTCGTGATGCGGGCACTGGCAGATGCGGCGCAGCGAGGAGTGAAGGTCAGGTTGTTGTTCGACCACCTCGGCTCCCGGAGGATCCCCGGCTATCAGAACCTACTGGGGAAGCTGAGGGCCACCCAGATCGAGTGGCACCCGATGTTACCGATCCAGCCGTTGAGGGGACGATTCCGCCGCCCGGACCTACGCAACCATCGCAAACTATTGGTCGTGGACGGAGTCGTGGGGTTCACCGGATCGCAGAATCTCACCGAACCCGGCTACAACAAACCCAAGAACCACAAGCTGGGTCGCGAGTGGGTCGAGCTCATGGTGCGCCTGGAGGGCCCGGTGGTCGCCGCTCTGAACGCGGTCTTCGCCGCCGACTGGCACACCGAAGCCGAAAGCCAGGCCGACATGGTGCCGGCGGTGCCTGCGCCGAAGCCGCATGACGACCTCGTCAGCGACGTCGCATGCCAGCTAGTGCCCAGCGGCCCCGGCATCGTGGCGGAGAACAACCTGCGGATGTTCACCAGTCTGTTGTATTCGGCGACCGAGCGGATCTCACTGACCAGCCCCTACTTCGTACCGGACGAGTCCTTGCTCTACGCGGTGACGAACGCGGCGCAGCGTGGCATCGACATCGAGTTGTTCGTCAGCGAGCTCTCCGATCAGTTCATGGTCGGCCACGCCCAGGCGTCCTACTACCGCGCACTGCTGGAAGCCGGGGTGAAGATCTACCTCTACCCTGCGCCCTACATCTTGCACAGCAAGCACTTCACCGTCGATGACGAGGTTGCGGTCATCGGGTCCAGCAACATGGACATGCGATCGTTCGCACTCAACTTCGAGATCTCGATGCTGATGCTCGGCACCGAGGTGACCAGCCGGATGCGCGAGGTCGAGGATCACTACCGCGCGGTCAGCCGCCGGCTCACGTTGGCCGAATGGAGTACCCGCTCAGCAGGCAAGCGGTACGTGGACAACGTGATGCGGCTGACCTCAGCACTTCAGTAGCCGGTCTCGATACGTCGCCCACTTCAAGCACTGCGGGCACTCGGCGACTTGACTGATCGAGTGCGACCACGGGTCGCGTATCGGGATCTCCGGACCTCGAAGGGCAACGGTCAGGCTTGGTACCCGGCTTCGATCTCCTCGGGAGTCTGGGCCTTACCGGAGACCAGCGGAAGGACCCAGCGCGATGCCGGATCGGCATCGATGAGCAATCCGCGGCATAGCAAGGTCGCAGGCACGGCCAGCAACGCGCCCATCGGGCCCAGGATGAAAGCCCAGAACACCAACGAGAGGAATGTCACTGTCGCTGACAGACCTACTCGGTCCCCGACAATGCGCGGCTGGATCACCGACTGGATCACGAAGTTCACCACGGAATACATCACGATCACCCCGATCATCAAACCGGGACCGCCCTCCAGCAACCCGATCAGGGCAGGAGGCACAACGCCGATGACGAAGCCGATGTTCGGGATGAAGTTCGTGACGAAAGCCAGCACGCCCCACACGAAGGCGCCCGGGACACCCATCACCATCAGCAAGGCTGCGTCGATGATCGCGACGATCGCACCGAAACCGGCTGAGACGGCCATGTAGCTGCGGGTGCCGATCGCGAAAGCGCGAAGCCCGTCGACGAAGTCCGGCCGGTGCTCGCGAAGCATGGCGAGCGCTTGGGTGGTCTTGGTGGTGTCGAACGCCATGAACAACAGCAGCACCGCGAGGAAGAAGGTGTCCGAGGCGATCCCCAACGAGGTGCTGAGCACATCAGTGGCGATCCCAACCAGGCTGCCGACGTCGAAGGAGTCGATCACGGCGTCGACTTGTTGCTGGCCGACTCCCTGCTCGGCGAGCCACTCACCGACCCGGTCGATGTAGTCCTGTATCTGGGGNGTGTAGGTGGGCAACAGCGTAGCCAGCCGGCCGATGGAGACCACCAGCATCAAGATCACGACGATCAAGATCAGGTACACCGCGACGAGCATGATGACGGAGGTGACGATCGACGGTACGCCCTTCCTGCGCAGCCATGCCCGCACCGGGTGCACGGTGATCGTCAGGATCAACGCCAAGAAGACCATCGAGATGATCCCAGACGCGGCCCGCACGCCTGCCATGGTGATCGTCAACGCGGCACCGACTAGCAGCACCATCGCGATCCTGGGAATGACCCGCGAGCTAGAGGAGGGAGAAGCGATCGGCGAATTCACCGTGCCAGACTCTCACGACCTGCGAGCAATGCGCGGCAACTCACCATTCCCGGTCACCATTCTCCGGGCAACTCGGCGCCGTACCACGCCTCGATCAGGGCGCGACTGATCGAGATCCCCGAGGGNAGCTTGATGGTGCCGTCTTCTGCTTGGGCGCGAAGCTCCTCGCGGGTGAACCAGCGCGCTTCGGAGATCTCGGCGCCATCGACATCGATCTCACCTCCGACCGCTCGCGCGAAGAAACCCACCATCAAGCTGGCGGGGAAGGGCCAGGGCTGGTTGCCGAAGTAGGTGACGTCGGCGACCTCGACACCGACCTCCTCGAGCACCTCTCGAGCCACTGCTTGCTCCAGTGACTCGCCGGGATCGACGAAGCCGGCAAGAGTGGAGAACCGTCCTGGCGGCCATGCCTGGTTGCGTCCTAGCAGCGCCCGGTCGCCGTCGGTGACCAGCATGATCACGGCTGGGTCGGTGCGCGGGAAGTGCTGCCGGTCGCACTGGGCGCAGCGCATCGCGTGCCCGGCGTCGGTCTGGATCAGCGCGCCACCGCAGCGGGGACAGTGCCGATGGGCCTGATGCCATTCGGCCAAGGCGATCGCATGGATCAGCAATCCTGCGTCCTGGGCCGACAGCAGCTGGCCGACCTTGCGGAGCCCTTCCCAAGTTCGGGTGGTGTCGATGGCATCCTCACCGGCTTCGACCGCGAAGTACGGCACACCGTCGACCAGGCCTAGGAACAACCGGTCACCGTCGGGCGCCTGTTCCGGGGAGATCCAGCGCACCTGAGAGTCGTCATTCAACGGGAAGCGGCCCGACGCGAGTACGACTACCCGGGTTGCCGGGTCGGCCCAGACCTCCTCGAGCCAAGCCGCATCGGTGCGCCGGCCCCCGGCCCGGTCGTGACTGTGCATGGACAGCGCGATGTCGACGGATCCGGGCACGGGAAAGGCAATGTCAGGCACAAACAGAGACTACGAGGGGCTACGAGCCTATGCCCTCAGGGGCGAGCATCGCCTCCAGCTCAGCCCGCCCCGGCAGGTTCTCAGGCACCACCAGGGCGTCGTCGCGTAGGTAGTAGAAAGCAGCTCGCACCGACTCCGGATCGAGCCCACGCAATTCGGCCCAGGCAAGTCGGTAGATCGCGAGTTGCACCGGATCGGCACTTTGTTGCCGGTTGGTCTTCCAGTCGATGACCAGCACACCATCGGGGTGGTCGGGATCAGGAAAGATCGCATCGATACGGCCGCGGATCATCTGCCCGGCCAGCATGAGGGAGAACGCCGGCTCGATCGCGATCGGGGTGAGCTCGGCGAACCGACTCACGAGGAACCGATCACGCAGCTCTCGGAGTTCGTCGTCGCCCGTGATCCCCACATCAGCGCGACCCGGGAGTTCATCAGGGTCGAGCAAGGCGTCGTCGAGGGCGGCCTTGAAGTGCTCTTCGATGAATGCGTGGAACCGCGTGCCGAAGCGGGCAGCCGGGGAGGGACGTCGCGGCGTCGGGCGGGACAGCGCCTCGGCTAGGCCGTCGGGGTCGTCGCGTAAACCGGCCACGGTTGTGGCCGACAGGGTGGCGGGAAGCCGAACCGAGATCTCCTCGGCTCGCCGGGCGCGCACTTCCTCGACGAGTCGTTCGATCTCGGCGTCCCACTCCGCCAGCAGGGCAAGTTCAGCTAGATCGCAGTCATCCGCGGTTGCGTCGAGGTCGCTGACGGACGGGACGGCGGCACGGACCAACTCGGCTGCGGCACGGCGCCGGGTGACCTCGGCAGTCACGACCTCGGTCGGCCAAGCCGCAGTGCGTTGCTGGTCCAGCACCGGATTGAGCTCATCCTTGTCGGGGACGTCGTGCCAGGACAGCGGCACAGCACCCCATCCGGCGATGGCCTCGCGGATCTTCTCCTGGTAAGGNGAAGGCCCCAGCGCGCCCTTGCGCCCAGAAGCCCAGACATAGGACGAGACCTCCAACAGCCGCCGTGGCCTGGTGATCGCCACATAGGCAAGCCGGCACTCCTCAGCCAGGTCGTGGGTTCTGCAGTCCTCGATGAAGGTGGTGATCCCCTGCTTGGAGATCTCTGCGAGCGTCGGGAGATCGCGGGCATCGCCTCGCAGCGGGTTGGGCAGCACCGCCTGACCTGTTACCCAACGACTGCGGGGATCNTTGGAGGGGAACTTCTCGCGAGCCGCTCCGACCAGGAACACCGCGTCGTACTCGAGCCCCTTGGCCCGATGCACCGTGAGCAACTTCACCGAGTCGGACTCGGTGGGGGTGGCGACGTCCAAACCACTGCCGAACTCGTCCTCGGCCTCCAACCAGGAGAGCAATGCGGCCAGGGTGACTGCGCCATCGATCGCCTGGAACTCCGCGACGGCGCTGACGAAAAGGTCCAGGTTGTCCCGCCGAGCGCCTGCAGCCGGGCTGTTCGAGGATGCAAGCTCGATATCGATGCCAGTGGTGTCGATGATCCGACGGACGAGATCGAGCAAGGGCTCGGCCGCATATCGGCGCAACGTGCGTAACTCCTCGGCCAACAGCGTGAACCGGGTACGAGCCTGGGGTGAGTAGTCCGCCTCGCCGGGGTCCTCGAGTGCGTCGCTGAGAGAGGCGACATCGCTGGGGTCGACTCCCGCCGATGCCTCGGCGAGTTGCTCTTCCAGGCTCTGCTGCACCGAGGGACGCCGACCTCGGCCGCCCGCAAGATGACTGGCTCGTTTGCCCAACAGGGCCAGGTCACGTGGGCCGATCGCCCAGCGCGGCCCGGCAAGCAACGTGAGGAGCGCGGCGTTGTCGGTGAGGTCGTGCAACAGCGAGAGCGTGGCGACCACCTCGGAGACCTCGGGGAGCTCCAGAAGTCCTTTCAGGCCCACGATCTCGACCGGAATGCCGGCCAAAGTGAGCGCATGGAAGACGTCGGCGGCATGGCCGTTGTCACGAGTGAGCACCGCGATCTCACCCCAGTTCCGCGCAATCCCGGCGTGCGCGCGGCGGATCCGGTCCGGCAGCGCCGCCAACTCGTCGTCATAGGTGAGGTGAACGGCAACCTCGATCTCCCCGTCGGCTGCATCCTCAGGGGCCTGCAACCGCACTGCCCCTTCGGTGGTGGCGTTCAACGGTTCCGCGATCATGTTGGCGACCTCGAGGATGCGCCGATCGGATCGTCGGTTCACGGTCAGGGAGTACACCGGGACCGCGGTCGATCCGTCGGGGTTCGGAAAATCCTCACCGAAACGCAGGATGTTCGACACCGACGCACCCCGCCACCCGTAGATCGCCTGGTTCGGGTCGCCGACAGCCATCACCGGGTGACCGCCACCGAACAGAGCACGCAGGAAGCGCGCCTGGGCCACCGAGGTGTCTTGGTACTCGTCCAGCAGCACCACGCGATACTTTTCCCGCTCTGTCGCCCCTACCTCCGGGTGCTCTTCGGCCAACTGAGCGCTGCGCTCGATCTGGTCGGAGAACTCCATCAGGCCGCCGGCGTGCTTGATCTCCCGATATGCCTCGACAAGGCCGAGCAACTCGGCGCGCTTGTCGATAGCCTCGAGCATCCTCTTCAGGTCAGATTTGGCTCTGGCTGTTGTGAGCTCGACCTCGACCTGCGCCCGCAGAGTCCGATCGAAATCACGAAGCTCGGCAGGGCTGCGCAGATGCTCGCCGAGTTGGGAGTCGAGCGCGAGGATCCAGCCGATGACGTGTCGCGGTGAATCGCTGAGCAACTCGATCCGGCCTCGATAGCCCGCGACAGCGCGAGCGGCAAGTTGGTAGCGCGAGGCGTCAGCGATCACGCGGGTGTCGGGCTCGTGCCCGATACGGAGCCCTTGCTCGATCAACAGCGAGCCGGCATAGGCGTTGTAAGTGGCCACGGTCGGCTCGATGAGCCCGATGAACCCCGTGGCGTCGGATGGGTGAGTGACGCCGGGGCCGGGCAAGACACCCGTATCACGCAATACCTTGCGGATCCTGCTCGAAAGCTCGCCTGCGGCTTTGTTGGTGAAGGTCAGTCCGAGCACCTGCTCGGCCCGGACTTGCCCGGTACCGATCAGCCAGGCGACCCGGGCCGCCATCAACGTGGTCTTGCCGGATCCGGCGCCGGCGATGATCACAGCCGGCGCCAAAGGCGCGGTGACGGCCTCGAACTGCTCCGGTGAGAGCGGATAGTCGGCCCGCATGTAACTCTGCAGCTCGGCGGGGGTACGGAGATTCATGAGAGCACGTTCCCGCCTTGCTGCGCTGGGCACAGCGCCCGAAAGGAGCAGAAGTCGCAGTGGCCGCCGGCGACCGCGCGGAACTCCTCGGTCCTCACGATGGCATTGGCCTGCATCAACTGCCGTTCGATCGGGCGCAGCCCCTCGGCATCGGGCTGTTGCGGCTCTTGGGTCTGCACCCTGGGCTGTGCATTGCCGAGGCGCACGTGAACAAGCTCAGCGCCGGCTGGGGCCGCTGCTCGTCCCAGTAGCTCATCGGCGGCTCCAGCGGCGACAGCCAACTGGTAAAGACCCAACTGCGGATGCTCCCGAACGGCATCGTTGTTCGGCGGGTACTTGCCGGTCTTGAGATCGATCACGACCACCTCACCGTTGCCGTCGACCTCGATCCGATCGGCGAAACCGGACAGCCTCACCCGCTCGCCGTCGGGCAGGCTGACCTCGGCGGCCAGTTGCACCTCGGTGCCCACCACCGATCGGTCCGAGTTGCCTCGGTGCCAGGCGACGAACCGCTGCAGGGCAAGGCGCGCCTCCTCACGCTCTCGCCGACTGGACCACGGGGTACGGAACGACAACTGCGGCCACACCTGATCGACATAGGTCATCAGGTCGGCTCCCGGATCGAGCTCGTCCTTGGCGATCCGATCGGCGAGCGCATGCAACACCATGCCAAAACCCTGAGCGGCGCTGGTGGCAGTCGCGCCGCCGGCTTCACGCTCCAGGAACCACTTGGCCGGGCAGGTCAGCATCGTCTCCAAAGTGCTGGCCGAGAAAGTGACGGGCTCATCGAGCGAGCGGACCGGCACCGGGGAGCGCGTCCGGTCCCTGGTCCCNCACCAGGTGGCCGGATCTGCGGCTGGCACGAGTGGCCCGTAGTCGTCATGCAGCGTCATCAGTCTCGCCAGCCGACGCCCCGCCGCGCGTTGCAGCTGCGGTGAGGCATCGGGGTCGGAGACCGTACGTCGCAGCTCTGCCACGATGCCGTGCAAGGACAAGGGGCGGCGCGGGCGCCCCGCCCGATGCTGGCCCGGGACCTCGAGTGCGTCCAGGAACCGCGAGGGCTGCTCCCCGTCGTCCTCGGCGGACTTCACCGCAGTGATCAGTACCCGGGAGCGTGCCCGGGTGATCGCGACGTAGAAGAGCCGGCGCTCCTCGGCCAGCAGCTCTCTCGCGGTAACCGGCGGGACGATGCCGTCCGACCCGAGCTCGTCGGCATGCAACAGGGTCGCCCGGCGGCGCAAGTCCGGCCACTGCCCGTCCTGGACATGCGTGACCACCACGAAATCCCATTCCAACCCCTTGGAGCGGTGCGCAGTCAGCAATCGCACCGCTGTCCGACGAACACCCTTGTCCGCCAAGGTGTCGGCGGGAATCTCCTGTGCCTGCAGGGTTTCCA
This sequence comes from Nocardioidaceae bacterium, assembly GCA_013693815.1. Classification (GTDB taxonomy): domain Bacteria; phylum Actinomycetota; class Actinomycetes; order Propionibacteriales; family Nocardioidaceae; genus SSC3. Next base: position 1,277,475 of record CP059259.1, on the reverse strand, counting down.
ANAAGCTCTGCACCGAGGTGTGGCCGCGTTGCTCTTCTGTCTTGGCAGCCTGGTCGAAGAGTGCGCAGATCGCATCCAGATCGCGGTGGGCCGCGATCGATCCAGCTCCCGCGCCGACTGCGGTGCGCCGTAGCCGCTGTGGCCAGCCCGTGCCCGACCACAGCTCCCATAGTGCCTCTTCGGCAGTCGCGCCCTGCTCGATCGCGGTTCGGGTGGTGGTGATCAAGCCCACCAACGCCTTGGCTTTGCGCGCAACTGCGCCCTGAAGATGGTCCAGGAGCCCAGAATCGGTGAGCAACTCCCGCACCAGAACAGCAGAGGGGCGGCGCTGTCCACCATCCCCGATACCACTGTCGGCGCGCCGCAGTTGCCGGGCCAGCACCCTGAGCTCGGCGGCATCCATNGCCGCCCAGGGGGACAACAGCAATGCCTCGGTGTCGGCCTCGGCCGGGTCGACCACTGCGCGCAAACCCGCGAGCAATGGGAGCACCGCCGGCTCGCGGACCAGCGGAGTCTCATCGGCGGCCACTTCGACCGGCACGCCGCAAGCGAGGAGCGCTCGGCGCAGGGACGGAATCGTCTGTCTGCCCGAACGCACCAGCACCGCCATCTGGTGCCAGTCCAGGCCGTCCTCGAGGTGGGCGCGACGGAGCTCGTCGGCGATGTGCTCGGTCTCGGCTCGCACGGTGTCGTAGGTGGTGACGCTGACCTGGCCGGGATCGGTGGCCGGCGTCGATGGTTGCCGGAACGTCTCCCAGGCCTCGCGCGGTATATGGCCGCTGCGCGGAAGCGCGGCCGCGATCGAGCGGGAGGCTCGCAGCAGCCGGGATCCGAACCTCCTGGTCGTGCCCAGCGCGATCACCGGCGCAGGCTCGCCTCCAGCTGTACGGAAGGTGTCCGGGAAGTCGAGGATTCCGCGTACGTCTGCCCCACGGAATGCGTAGATGGATTGATCAGGGTCACCGACGACCACCAANTTGCCACCGTCACCGGCCAATGCGCGCAGCAGCGCGACTTGGCTGGGGTCGGTGTCTTGATACTCGTCGACGAAGACGTGTGTGTAACGGCTCCTTAACTCCGGCTGCACTCGCGGATGCCGGGCGATGTTGACCGCCTCGACGACCAGGTTCGCGTAGTCGATCGAGCTGGTGTAGTCGAGCGTGGTGAGGTACTGGTCGAGGAACTCCCCAGCAGCTACCCATTCGGCTCGGCCTTCCCGCTCACCGATCTGTTTCAGGCGCGCCGCATCCAGTCCCCGCTCCCGGGCCCGGGCCAGCACCGCATGCACTTCGGTCACGAAACCGCGGGTGCCCACGGCGGCGGCGAGATGCTCAGGCCACCTGACCGACTCCGGGGCGTTGCTCAACAACTCCCGCAGCACCACATCCTGTTGGGCGGCGCTGAGTAGTCGCAGAGGTTCGGCCGAGCGATCCTGATCCGAATAGGCACGCAGTAGGGAATAGCCGAACGAGTGGAAGGTCGAGGACAACGCAGTGCCCAGCGTCCGATCNAATCGCCGGGTAACTCGCTCCCGAAGCTGGTCGGCGGCAGACCGGCTGAAGGTGAGCGCCAGGATCCGCGCCGGGTCCACCTGACGCTCGACGACCAGGTGGGTGATCGCCTCGACCATCGTGGTGGTCTTGCCGGTGCCGGGACCGGCCAATACCAACAAGGGCCCACCGGGATGCTCGACGACGCTTCTTTGATGCGCATCGAGCCCAGGAGGCACGACGACCTGGCCGGCCAGGTCGAGGCGATAACGGGTCACCTGAGCATCAGATCAGACGACGCCGGCACAACCCAGCCCCTCCCTAGCCGGACACTGGTCCGGTCCGGAGGGTCAGGAACGGAAGCCGACCTGCCCCTGGGCGGGGCTGCCGATCTCGACATAGGTGAGCTTGTCGGTGGGCACGACGACGACCTTGCCCTTGGTATCGGTCAGGCTCAACACGCTGCTGTCGCCCGACAGGGCAGCCTCGACCTGCTCCCGTGCCTCGGCGCTCTCCAGGGGAGAGTCGATGACGATCTCCCGTGCTGCGTACTGGACGCCGATCTTGATTTCCACGCGGTGCCTCACTGTCGATCTGGTGAATAGGGCTCACAAAACGCGAGAACACGCGTCGACTTGTCAGCGCGCGTCAACCTCTCCAGGCCGAGGATAGCCGGGCGGCCGGAACGGTCATTGGGTCGGTCATTGGTCCTGATCGGTGAGTGGGAACCCACCGATACCGCGCCACGCCAGTCCGGCGACGAGGTCAGCGGCGGTGCGCAGATCGAGGTTGCTCTCGGTATCCACCCAGTAGCGCGCCGAGACCTGGGCCATCCCCACCAGCGACACCGCCAGCAGGTGTGCCTCCTCCTCAGGAAGGCCCGCGTCGTCGCGGATCAGGGGNGCAATCGCCTTGGCGCATTCCTGAGTGACTCGCTCGACCTGGGCGCGCACCGCGGGCTCGCTGGTCAGGTCGGACTCGAACACCAGCCGGAAGGCACCGTCCTCGGCGGCGACGTAGTCGTAGAAGGCGCGCATCGCAGCGTTCACCCGGGCCAGGTTGTCCTGAGTGGAGCTCAACGCGGCGTCGCAGTTGGCGATGATGTCGTCACACGACTGCTCCAACAGCCCCAGGTAGAGCTCGAGCTTGCCGGGGAAGTGCTGGTACAGCACGGGCTTNGAGACACCAGCGCGCTCGGCGATGTCATCCATCGCGGCTGCGTGGTAGCCCTGGGCCACAAACACCTTGCGTGCGGAGTCGAGCAGTTGAGCCCGTCGAGCAGTGCGCGGCAGACGTCCGCCCCTGGGACGATCATCGGGGCGGATGTCGTACTCGGAATGCGCGTCGCTCACGGCGTGAGCCTACTCGCCAGTGTGGCGCCCGTGGTGACGGGCCGGGGGTCGAGCCAACCGTCCGTATCCGTACGACATTCATCCCTGACCGTGCCCGATCAGGACCGATTTGCGACTCGTGTAGGCAAAGGACCCACATGGGTAGTTGCCATATGACTGCACCTTCTGCACAATGGTGCGTGGGGAAAGACAATTTTGGTCAACGTCTCCGACGTCGGCCGGGGGCATCACCACAGCGTCCAGGGGGCGCCGTATTCCGTTTCTCGGCCCTAGAACTTCGAGATGTTCGGCCACTCTAGATATCTGTTGGGGTGGGAGAAGTGAAAGCAAAGAAGCGGCATGCCGCTGTGGGTCTTGTCGGCATACTCGGGGCGGCAGCGCTTTCGGGTGGGCTCATTTTGATGTCTGCCGGCGGCGCCTCGGCCGAGAGCGGCACTCAGACAACGTCGGTTGCCCCGCAGGGAAGCCCTCAAGAGCCCGACCGAGTCTCCTAGCGAGGAGCCGACCGACGAGCCCAGCGAATCTCCGACCGAGTCCCCGACCGAAAGCCCATCGGAGACTCCCAGCGAGTCGCCATCAGAGACTCCCAGTGAGTCTCCCAGCGAGACGCCGACAGAGGAGCCGTCCTCCCCTGCCACGCCAAGCGAGACTCCTCCGAATCTCCGAGTGAGTCGCCATCGGAGTCCCCGAGCGAGTCACCCTCGGAGTCCCCGAGCGAGTCACCCTCGGAGTCCCCGAGCGAGTCACCCTCGGAGTCCCCGAGCGAATCGCCTTCGGAAACTCCGTCGGAGTCGCCCAGCGAGACCAACCCGACCGGAACGGTCGCCCCTAGCGAGACGTCGGCTCCCGGCGATCCCACCAGCCCCACCAAGGCGCTGCCGACCGCTGTCGACGCCGGCCTGGCCGGCAATGCCGTCGACGACTCCCGCTCGACTCTCGGTCTGGTCATGACGATCGCAGGCTTCGCCGCCTTGGTAGCCGCCTTCGGTCTGGTGATGGTGACTCGACCCCGTGGATCGCGCGAGTTCTGAAACGGCTGAGCCTTGGCCCTGGCACCAGTGAGGCCTCCACGGCCCAAGGCAACGTCTGAGATGTCTGAGCAGGCGCGTACCCGTCGCAACAGCCGGGTACGCGCCTGTGCTCTGTTCGGCCTCATGGCCGCCGGTGTCGCCCTGCTCATCTCGGGCGCCATTGCGCTGTCCGGGGCACTTTCGCCATCCGATCCCGCCACCGCCGCGACAGTGCCCACCGATGAGCAAGCAGACGGTAAGCAACTGGACGGGGCGAGACTGCCTGCTCCCGAATCATCGAACCGCGAGTACGGCTGTCCACCAACTGGTACGACGCCTCGCACGTTCAGGGCGAGCCGGTCCAGGTGAAGATCCCCGACCTGGGGATCACGGTCCCCGTCTACGGGATCGACGCCACCGATGGCATCCTGGTGCCACCGGCCGACCCACGCACACTCGGCTGGTGGCGCGATGGCGCAGAGCCGGGCGCCCGGACCGGCAGCGCCGTGATCACCGGGCACACCGTGCATACCGGGGTGGCGCGCTCGATAAATTGAAGACGCTGCAGGTCGGCGACCAGGTCTATGTCGGCACCACCGAGGGCCAGTTGGAGTACGACGTACGACAGGTGCGCGATCTCACCAAGCAGGAGCTCGCCGACCAGGCATCGGAAATCTTCGACTCGGGGGTTGCCGGCCGGTTGGTGCTGATCACCTGCTCGGAGTGGAACGGCACCGAGTACCTGTCCAACACCGTGGTGTACGCCTCCCCTGTCGCTGCCGCTTAGGTCAGCTCCTCAGCCACGCAGGCTGCTCACAGCCGGCCGCATGCTGAGACCGGACAGCACTCGACAGCGCCGGCCAGGGAACAATAGAGCTACGCGCGGTGTTATCGCGTTGCCGAGATTGACTCACAAGGAGCAGCCGTGTCCTTTCCCGCACTGGTGGAGCCCGCACCGGAACTCACTATCGACGAGGTGCGCCGCTATAGCCGCCACCTGATCATCCCCGATGTCGGGATGACCGGCCAGAAGCGACTCAAGAATGCCAAGGTCCTGGTCATCGGAGCCGGTGGCCTCGGTAGCCCGGCGCTGCTCTACCTGGCTGCGGCCGGCGTAGGCACTCTCGGCATCGTCGAGTTCGACGAGGTCGACGAGTCGAACCTGCAACGCCAAGTCATCCACGGGCAAAGCGACATCGGCAAGCCGAAGGCGATCTCCGCCCGGGAGACGATCGCCGAGACCAATCCGTTGGTCAACGTGATCGTGCACAACGAGCGACTCGACAACGACAACGTCATGGAGATCTTCGCCGGCTACGACCTGATCGTCGACGGCACCGACAACTTCGCGACGCGCTACATGGTCAACGACGCCGCCTACTTCTTGGGGATCCCCTACGTATGGGGCTCCATCTACCGCTTCGACGGCCAGGCCAGCGTCTTCGCCCCCAAGGTGGCGAAGTGGGCCGAGACAGCTGCTGCACCCGTCGCTGAACAGGCTCCGTGCTACCGCTGCCTCTACCCCGAGCCACCCCCTCCCGGCATGGTTCCCTCCTGCGCCGAGGGCGGCGTGCTCGGCGTGCTGTGCGCGAGCATCGGCTCGATCCAGGTCAACGAAGCCATCAAGCTGCTCACCGGTATCGGCGAGCCGCTGGTCGGCAAGCTGATGATCTACGACGCGCTGGAGATGGAGTACCGCAAGCTCAAGGTCCGCAAGGACCCCAACTGTGCGTTGTGCGGCGAGAACCCCACCGTCACCTCGCTGATCGACTACGACACCTTCTGCGGAGCGATCTCGGAGGAGGCGGCCGACGCGGCTGCCGATGCCACGATCTCGGTGCAGCAGCTGGAGCACATGCTCAAGGAGCGCGACAACGGGCAGCGCGACTTCGTGCTGGTCGACGTGCGCGAGCCGAACGAGTACGAGATCAACCAGATCCCCGGCGCCGTGCTGATCCCCAAGGGAGACTTCCTCAACGGCGCCGCCTTCGATCAGCTGCGCGAGCTGGGCGGTGACCAGAAGCAGATCGTCATGCACTGCAAGACCGGTGTGCGCTCGGCCGAGACCCTGGCCATCGTCAAGGGCGCCGGCTTCGCCGATGCCGTCCATGTGGGCGGTGGCGTTGTCGCCTGGGTCAACCAGATCGACCCGTCGCAACCGTCGTACTAAGTTCATCCGCCCACCGTGGTTCACGACCACGACGACTACGTTGAAGCGGTTCTCGCCCTGGTGGAGCAGGTGCCGCCAGGGCGAGTGACCACCTATGGCGCCATCGCCGACGTGCTCGGCGTCGGTGGACCGCGACAGGTCGGTGCGGTAATGCGTACCCATGGCGCTGCGGTGCCCTGGTGGCGTGTGGTCAGAGCCGACGGCACACTGCCCCCATCCCACGACGAGGAAGCGGTGGGCGCGTACCGCTTCGAAGGCACTCCCCTGCTGGTACGCCCCAGTGGCGGTTTCCGGATCGACCTACGACAAGCAGGCTGGTGGGATTGGGTGTCGGGCGCAGGCTTGCCGGCACCCACTAGCGTGGACTCGTGAATCCGATACCGACCGCGCCGACCATTCAGACCCTGGGTGAGCTGCGCGCCAGCGGGCATAGACAGAAGACCTTGCGTGAGGAGGTCCGTGACAACCTGCTCACCGCTCTGGCCGAAGGCAGCGATCCGTGGCCGGGGCTGCACGGGCTGGAGGACACCGTTGTCCCGCAACTCGAACGCGCGCTGATCGCCGGCCACGACATCGTGCTGCTCGGCGAGCGCGGGCAGGGTAAGACCCGCATCCTGCGCACGATGGTGGGTCTGCTCGACGAGTGGACTCCGGTGATCGCAGGCGCCGAACTGGGCGAACACCCCTACGAGCCGATCACCGCTGCTTCCAAGCGCCGAGCCGACGAGCTCGGTGACGAGCTTCCGGTCGCCTGGCGGCATCGCGAGGATCGGTACGCCGAGAAACTCGCCACCCCCGACACCAGTGTCGCCGATCTGATCGGCGATGTGGATCCGATGAAGGTGGCGCAAGGACGATCACTGGGCGACCCCGAGACCATCCACTTCGGTCTCATCCCGCGCTCACACCGCGGCATCGTCGCAGTCAACGAGATCCCCGATCTGGCCGAGCGGATCCAGGTTGCGATGCTGAACGTGATGGAGGAACGCGACGTCCAGATCCGCGGCTATGTGCTGCGGTTGCCACTGGACGTGCTCGTCATGGCCACGGCCAACCCGGAGGACTACACCAACCGGGGACGGATCATCACCCCGCTCAAAGACAGGTTCGGGGCCGAGATCCGCACCCACTACCCGGTCGAGCTCGAAGCCGAGGTAGCCGTCATCACCCAGGAGGCCGATCTGGTTGCCGAGGTCCCGGCGTACCTCATCGAGATCCTGGCGCGCTTCACCCGCGAGCTGCGCGGCTCACGTGCGGTCGACCAGCGGTCGGGAGTTTCGGCCCGGTTCTCGATTGCCGGCGCCGAGACGATTGCCGCGGCCGCGCTGCGCCGGGCGACCGTCTCCGGTGAGCCCGAGGCCGTTGCACGGATCGTCGACCTGGAGACGGCGGTCGACGTCCTCGGCGGGAAGATCGAGTTCGAGTCCGGCGAGGACGGCCGTGAGCGCGAGATTCTCGAGCACCTGTTGCGACGTGCCACCGCCGAGACCGCGCGGCAACGACTCGGCGGCCTCGACCTCGCGCTGCTCGTGGATGCCTTCGAGTCCGGAGCCTTGGTGACGACCGGCGACACAGTGACCGCGCGTGATTTCCTGGCGGCATTGCCGGTGCTGGGTGAGTCCGATCTGTACGACCGACTCACCCAGCGACTCGGGGCCAGCAGTGACGGTTCCCNNGCGCTTCGGCAATCGAGCTAGCGCTGGAGGGTCTCTACCTGGCCCAGCGGATCGCCAAGGAAAGTGGCCCNNCGGGCAAACGGTGTACGGATGAGTCTGTACCGTCGGTACGCGGGCGGCCCCGATCCACTCGCGCCACCCGTGGATCTCTCCGAGGCGCTGGATGCCATCGGCGAGGATGTGATGGCCGGCTACTCGCCCGAGCGGGCGATGCGCGAGTTCCTCCGTCGCGGTGGACGAGACCAGGCGGGGCTGGACGAGTTGGCTGCGCGAATCGCCCGCAAACGCAGAGAGCTCACCGGCCGACACAACCTCGACGGCACCCTCGCCGAGGTGCGCGACCTGCTCGATCACGCTGTGCTGGAGGAACGCAAGCAGCTGGCCCGCGATCTGGACGACGGTGCCCGGTTCGCCGAGATGCAGTTGGCTCAGCTCTCCCCCAGCACTGCAGCCGCAGTGTCCGAGTTGGCGTCCTACCAGTGGCGCAGCTCCCAGGCTCGCGCCGACTACGAGCAGATCAAAGACCTGCTCGGGCGAGAATTGCTCGACCAGCGGTTCGCCGGGATGAAGCAGGCTCTGGAGAACGCCGATGACGCCGATCGAGCCGCGGTCAACGAGATGCTCGGCGACCTCAACAAGCTCCTGGAGGCGCACCGCAACGGGACCGACACTCCCGAGCAGTTCGAACAGTTCATGGACAAGCACGGGGACTTCTTCCCCGAGCAACCGCGCAACATCGACGAGTTGCTCGACTCGTTGGCGCAGCGGGCCGCCGCCGCTCAGCGGCTGCGCAACTCGATGTCACCCGAACAGCGCGCCGAGCTCGACGAGCTGGCTACCCAGGCATTCGGAAGCCCCGAGCTGATGCAGTCCTTGGCCCAGTTGGACGACAACCTGCGGTCGTTGCGACCCGACCAGGACTGGGGATCATCGGAGGAGTTCGGAGGCGGCGAGGGCCTCGGGCTCGGTGACGGGACCGGTCTGATGCAGGACCTTGCAGACCTCGACGCGCTGTCCGAGCAGTTATCGCAGTCCTACTCCGGCGCCTCGCTGGACGACATCGACCTGGACAAGCTGGCGCGCGNNCTGGGCGACTGGGCCGCGGTCGACGCTCAGCGGTTGCGTGAGATCGAGCGGGCACTGCGCGACATCGGATACGTCAAACCAGGTAACGACGGCAATCTCAAACTGTCCCCGAAAGCGATCCGGCAACTCGGCAAGACATTGCTCCGCGATGTCGCGGAGCGCATGTCAGGCAGACAGGGAAGTCGCGATGTGCGCCAAGCCGGTGCCGCCGGCGAGCTCTCGGGCGCCTCCCGAGAGTGGCAATACGGCGACACCGAACCCTGGAACGTCACGCGCACCATCACCAACACCGTGCTGCGCACAGTCTCCGAGGGCAGCTATCCGGCAGCCGGAGTGCGACTGGACCTGCGCGATATCGAGGTGAACGAGACCGAAGCCCGTACCCAGGCCGTTGTGGCGCTCCTGGTCGACACCTCCTTCTCGATGGCGATGGACGGCCGCTGGGTGCCGATGAAGCGCACCGCGCTCGCGCTGCACACGTTGGTGCAGACGCGGTTTCGCGGTGATGCCTTGCAGCTGATCGCCTTCGGGCGCCATGCCGAGGTGATGCAGATCGAGCAGCTCACCGGCGCGGAGCCCCTGTACGACAAGGGCACCAACCTGCACCATGGGTTGCTGCTGGCGCATCGGCACTTCCGCAAGCACCCGGGCGCGCAGCCGGTGCTGTTGATCGTCACCGACGGTGAGCCCACCTCGCACCTGGAGATGGGCGGCCGGGTGTTCTTCGATTACCCACCGCATCCGCTGACGCTGGCGAACACCGTGCGTGCCTTGGACGACGTCGCACGCCTGGGTGCACAGGTGACGTTCTTCCGGCTCGGAGAGGATCCAGGACTGGCCCGGTTCGTCGACTCGATGGCACGGCGCGCCGACGGGCGCGTGGTCGCCNCCGAGCTGGAGGACCTGGGCGTCGCGGTGGTCGATAGCTACCTGAGTGGCCGTTCCAGCGGGTACCGTTCGGGTTTCGGAGATTACACAGCGACGAGTGACCCCGGTGACTTCCGCGCCGAGTTCGGTGGCGGGTTCGGATCGCGGGGCTGGTGGGCAGGATAGGCACATGATCAGCAGCAAACTCCTCTATCTGGTGGCCGTCCTGGCTGCCCTCGGACTCGCCTCGAGTGCCTGCGGGAAGGACAGCGACGTCACCTCGCCCGCGCCGGCGAACCTGGACGGTCGCGTGTTCCTCAGTACCGAGCTCGACGGACACGACCTCGTCGCCGGATCGACTGTCCGGCTGGAGTTCGAGGACGGCCGGATCAGGGCCAACGGCGGCTGCAACGGGATGGGCGGCGACTACTCGGTCGCCGACGATGATCTCGTGGTCGGGGACATGGCCTCCACCCAGATGGGGTGTGAGCAGGATCTGATGGATCAAGACCTTTGGCTGAGCGACTTCCTCACCGGCAGACCGGCTGTGGAGTTGTCCGGTGATGAGCTCACCCTGGCCAAGGATGGCGTGACTATGCGTCTGGCCGACGAGAGCAGCGTCCGCGAGACCCTTCCCTTGGAAGGAACGAAGTGGACCTTGCACACGCTGATCCAAAACGACGCCGCCAGCTCGGTGCCCGAGCAGGGCAAACCGGGGATAACCATCGAGGACGGCAACATCTTCGTTCGCACCGGCTGCAACACCGGCCGGGGCACCGTCACCGTCGAGGGCGACAAACTCACCGTCTCCCCGTTGGCAACGACGAAGATGGCGTGCAAAGGCGCCTCTGAGCAAGTCGAATCGGCGGTCTTGGGAGTGCTGCAGAGCAACCCCACCTTCACCATCGAGTACGACCAGCTCACGATTACCTCCCCGACGGCACTTCCGGTCTCGGACTCGTCGGCACCAAGTAACTCAGCGGCGTCAAGGTCAACGACGAGCAGTAACGGCTACGAGGCGAGGCCGAGGGCATCCATCCTGGCGGTGTGGTTCTCGGCGAGCCGGGTGAACAGCCGGCCGATGGCGGCCAGGTCCATCCCTGGGCGATCGACTTCTCCGGTCATCAGCGCGGTCAGCGCGTCACGGTCGGCAGCGACTCGTTGCGCCTGGGTCAGCGCCTCACCCATCAGTCGCCGGCCGAACAGCGCCAGCCGACCCCCAACNCTCGGATCGGCAGCGATGCCGTCGCGGATCCGCTCCACGGCGAAAGAGGCCTGGCCGGTGTCTCCAAGGCTGTCGATGATCAACGTGCGCGTTTCGATGTCGAGAAAGGCCGCAATCTCCCGGTAGAAGTCCGCGACCAGGCCCTCCCCNACGTAGGCCTTGACCAAGGATTCGTACCAGTCGGCGGGGGCGGTCCGCTCATGGAAGGCATCGAGAACCGCCACGAAAGGCTGCATCGCCTCCATCGGGTCGGCGCCCAACTCCGTCAATCGCGCGCACATCCGCCGGAAGTGCTGGAACTCGCTTGCCGCCATACCGGCAAGAGCCGCCTTGTCCGCCAGGTTCGGGGCGAGCCTGGCGTCTTCGGCCAGTCGGTCGAAGGCCGAGATCTCGCCATAGGCGATCACTCCAAGGAAGTCGATCGCCGCGGCGACATAACCGGGATCAGCCAAAGCAACCGAGGCCACCTCGTCGATCGGCCCCTCGATCGGCTCCTGGGGTTCGGCACCGGATTCCATGCCTAGAGGGTACGACCCCGCGCGTCGCCCCACGGTCGCCCACCTCCAGCAACCAACCCGATAGGATCAGTTCAGACATTATCGATAGACAGGCANAAACCCTGACCACGTTCCGAGAACTCGGGGTGCTCCCCGAGATCGCTGACGCCCTCGAGCGCGGCGGCATCACCACTCCGTTCCCGATCCAAGAGATGACCCTCTCGGTTGCCCTGATCGGCACCGACCTGATCGGCCAGGCCCGTACCGGCACCGGCAAGACACTCGCGTTCGGCATTCCGCTGCTGCAGCGTTCGGTCGCTCCGCACGACTCCGACTACGGCGACCTGGCCGCTCCCGGAAAGCCCCAGGCCCTGGTCGTCGCGCCCACCCGTGAGCTCGCGCTCCAGGTCGCCGGCGATCTCGAGCTCGCCTCGCAGGACCGGGGCTTGCGGATCCTGACCGTCTACGGCGGCGTGCCCTATGAGCCGCAGTTGGATGCGCTCACCTCCGGTGTCGACGTGGTCGTCGGCACCCCTGGGCGACTCATCGACCTGGCCAACCGCAAATCTCTGGACCTTTCGCACGTCAAGTGCCTGGTGCTGGACGAAGCCGACGAGATGCTGGACCTCGGGTTCCTTCCCGACGTCGAGACGATCTTGTCCAAAACCCCTGAGACCCGACAGACCATGTTGTTCTCGGCGACTATGCCGGGCGCGATCGTGTCTCTTGCTCGTACCCATATGCGGCATCCGGTCAATATCCGGGCGGAGTCCGCGGGTGACGAGTCGACGGTGCCGACCACCGCGCAGTTCATCTACCAGGTGCACGACCTGGACAAGCCCGAGATCATCGGTCGCGTCCTGCAGGCCGAGAATTCCGGCTTGACGATCGTGTTCACCAAGACCAAGCGGGCTGCCCAACGTCNNGCCGACGACCTGATCGAGCGCGGTTTCCCTGCTTCCCCACTGCACGGCGACATGGCCCAGACAGCCCGGGAGAAGGCGCTCAAGCGATTCCGCGAGGGCAAGGTGCGGGTGTTGGTCGCAACCGATGTGGCTGCACGCGGCATCGACGTGCAAGACGTCACCCACGTCATCAACTACTCCTGCCCGGAAGACGACGCCACCTACGTGCACCGGATCGGCCGCACCGGCCGCGCCGGGGCCACCGGCACTGCGATCACTTTCGTCGACTGGGCCGACGTCACCCGCTGGAAGGTGATCAACAAGACTCTGGGACTGCCGTTCGACGAGCCCCAGGAGACCTACTCCACCTCAGAGCACCTCTTCCACGACCAAGGTATCGAGCCGGGCACCAAGGGCCGGCTCGCCGAGGCCGCGCCGAGGGAAACACCTGCCAGATCGGACGGCAAGGACTCAGGCCGCAGAAGATCAGGCAACAGGGGTGGCAGCGGCAGAAGCGCCAAGGGCACCAGCACCGCAGGCAACCAGGAATCGGCCAAGGGATCTGACTCCAGAGGATCGAACCTGGAGGGCTCGGAGCGGCCTGCTCGCAGGCGCAACCGCAACCGTACGCGGTCTCGAGGTGGCAAGCCGATCGCCAACGGCGAGCAATCCGCTACGCAATAACGACGACAGAGGTCCCGATCGGGGCGAACTCCCACAGCGCGATCGCGTCAGCCATGTCCTGACGGATACAGCCGTGCGATAACGGCGTGCCCAACTGCTTCTTGGTCTGCAAGGGCACGCCGTTCTTGGTCGGGATGGTGTGAAAGCCGATTGCGGCGTTGGCACCGCGAGTGAAGCGTACGAAGTACTCCATCACGCCGCTGTCGTTGATTCCGGTGGCCCAACGGGACTTGGAGTAGACGTTGTAGCTGCCTGGCTCGAGGTTGTCCAGCACACTGCCCGAGACCGGATAGCTGCGCTCGACCTGCTCATCGGCATCGACCAGCCACACCCGTTGCTGGGACTGGTCGAAGACGACCCTTCGGCCCGCACCCGAATCCAGCGGTGCCGCTTCCGCGTCTATAGCCGTTTCCGGGACCGCTTCCAGGACTCCGGATGCCTTTGTCGGTGTGACCGCGGCACTCAGCATCGAGGTCGCAACCAAAGGATCACTCTCCGACTGCTCCAGTGTCTGGGCCGGGGAATCTGGGGAACCNCCATCCTGCGCAGTCGCCGCGGGACCGCTGGGCAACAGTCCGGCACCCGCAGCGATCGCCACGACCGTCACCAGGAACGCGCCGGTGAAAGCGACGATGCGCCCGTATCTGGGACGCGGCCGGTCGGCAACCCGCCGACCCTGGTAGTGAGACTGGTGATGACGCCGGTCACGAGCCGAGGAACGGTCCCCGGGTATCGAGCGTCCCCGCCGATGCTCAGCCATGACCTACCCCTACGTGGGCCGCTCTTTCGGTCAGCCAGCCCGCAACCCCGCGATAAGCCTCGGCGCCCCGATGCCGGCGCGATGTCGCGAGGATGGAGCGCCCCACGGCCGGGGCCTCCGCGAAGCGGATCGTCTTGGGGATCGGCGGTTGCACGACGTCGAGCTCGTAGGTCTGGGCGATGTCGTCCAGCACGGCGCGGGCATGGGTGGTACGACCGTCGTACATCGTCGGAAGCACGCCCCATACCTGCAGGCCCTTGTTGGTGAAGCGGCGCACGTCGTGCACGGTGTCGAGTAGCTGACCGACACCTCGATGCGACAGTGTCTCGCATTGCAGCGGGATGATCACCGCATCGGCTGCGGTGAGGGCCGCGACGGTGAGCACGCCCAGCGAGGGCGGACAGTCCAGCAGGATCCAGTCGTAGCCCGCCAGGTCGTCCAGCGCCGACCTGAGGACGAACTCACGTCCGGTTCGAGTGAGCAGGTCGGCCTCCGCGCGAGCAAGTTCGATGGTGGCCGGCAGCAGGTCGACCCCGTCATCGGTTTCGACAATCACCTCAGCCGAGTCCAGGCCTTTGGTCAGGACGTGGTGCACCGAGAGCTCGAGGTCCTCCGGATCAATGCCCAGCGAGAAGGTCAGGCAGGCCTGTGGGTCCAGGTCCACCAGCAGCACCCGACTCCCGGACTCCGCCAGAGCAGCACCGACCGACGCGACGGTGGTCGTCTTGGCGACGCCGCCCTTCTGGTTCGCGATCGCGACGGTGGTGGTCATCGCTCCTTATTCTGCCCGAACTCCGGCACAGTACGCCCGACCGCCTCGGCCGCGTCCTCGGCTGCTGCCAGGAGACGATCGAACTCCGCCGGGGCGGTCGTATTGCAACCCAGATCGTGGCCCTTCTTTCCGGTGCCGTGATAGTCGCTGCTCCCGGTGACTACCAGGTCCAGGCTGCGCGCAAGTTCGCGTAGCTCCGCGCGAGCTTGCGGGCTGTGGTCCTGGTGGTCCACCTCGATCCCGGTCAGGCCGAGTCGGGTCAGGGCCGCCAGAGTTTCGCTGTCGAGGCTCGTCGCGCCGTACCTGCCCCACGGATGGGCGATCACGCTCACCCCGCCGGCGGCTGCCACCAACGCGATCGCCTGATCCAACGGGGTGCTGTACCGGGGNATGTAGGCGGGGCCACCGGTGCTGAGGAGCTCGCTGAAGGCCTCGTCGCGGTCACGGACCACCCCGAGCCGGACCAACGCATCGGCGATATGGGGTCGGCCGCTGGCCATGGCATCGCCGGAGACGGCGACCACATCTTCCTCGGTGATCGCGATGCCGAGCTCGTTCAGCCTTGCGACCACNTCAGGCATGCGCTGGTTGCGACCCTCCAGGATGCGCTCGAGCTCAGCTCGCAGTGGCGCGTAGTCTGGATCAGGGAGATAACCGAGCAGATGGACGCTCGCCCCGGCATGAATGGTGGAAATCTCCACCCCGCCAATCACCTCGACTCCGTAGGTCCGGCCCGCGGCGACTGCCTCCTCCCAGCCTGCGAACGAGTCGTGGTCGGTGATCGCGACGACGTCGAGCCTGGCAACAGCTGCTGCGGCTATCAGCGCGGTCGGTGAGTCTGTTCCGTCGGAGCGATCACTGTGGGTGTGCAGGTCAATGCGCATCGGAGCCGCTCACCAGGCCGGGGTGTGNTCGTTGAAGGGCAAGTCCACCAGCGTAGGCCCCAATCGCGAGACGTCGGTCAACGATCCGAGTTCGGCAAGCAGCAGAGCAGCCGAGGCCGGGCGCAACACCACCCAGAGCCAACGCCCCTGCGCCTCACCTACGAAGACCATCCGATCGAACGAGGTGTCGGCGTCGCTGGTCGAGATCGCCCATAACGCCGTGTTCATCCCCTCGACCTCGAGCTTGGCATGCGGTGGGCTGGATCCCACTTGGCTCCCCGGGTCGATGTGAGCCAAACCCGCACACCGTGCGCCCAAACCAGTGCCTGGCTCCTCGGTGAGGATACTGACTTCCACGACACCGTCGCGGTCGTTGCTCCCGGCGCATGTCGCGAAACACGCTTGGGGGCCACTCGTTCCTATCACTGTCCCGAAGTCGCTGACCGCCCAGCCGCCGGGGAGCGGCCAGGGTAACCAGGTGGGGAGACCGGCCGAGTAGCGCAGGTGCTCGACGAACTCGTCGTAGCCGCCACCCGCCGCTCGCCACAAGGGCGTCACTCGGCCATGGACTCGGCAGGCGTAGTCACCCTCGTGCCCGACAGCGATCGGCGCGGAGCAGCGCGGACACCCCGCCAGGAGATTCATTCCGACACCGTGCCGGGCGAACCGACCTCGGTCAAGAGGATGACCAAGAAACGCCCCGCCCGGCCTCAGCTTTGACTGCCTGGCCAGTTCGAGATGCCGCGGATAGGGGCTGCCGTCGCGAGCGACGCAACCACGGGATGGACCGCAAGGCGGAGGAGAGAGCCGGGCTGGATAGCCCGGTGACCGATCGACAACGCAGCGGGGCGCCCGTGGGGCGACGCGCAGCAGGCTTCGCCCTATCCGCGGGATCTCTCATCCGGGTGCGGAACCGGACGCGCCGGCTGCTCGCCACCGCGGGCCGCGAGGTAGTTGTCCTTGGGCACCATCACCTTGCGGCGGAAGATGCACACCACCTTGCCGTCCTGGTTGTAGCCGATGGTCTCGACGTAGACAACTCCTCGATCGTCCTTGGAGCTGGACTCCCATTTGTCCAACACGGTCGTCTCGCCGTAGAGGGTGTCACCGTGGAACGTCGGCGCGACGTGACGCAGCGATTCGATCTCCAGGTTCGCGATCGCCTTGCCACTGATGTCGGGGACCGACATGCCCAGCAGCAGGGAATAGACGTAGTTGCCCACCACTACGTTCTTGCCGAACTGGGTGGTCTCCTCCGCGTAGTGGGCATCCATGTGCAGTGGATGGTGATTCATGGTGAGCAGACAGAACAGATGATCGTCGTACTCGGTGACGGTCTTGCCCGGCCAGTGCTTGTAGGTAGCGCCGACCTCGAACTCCTCATAACTACGACCGAACTGCATCAAACTCACCTTGTCTGTTGGGTTGACATGAAATACGTATTGATCCGTACCGATCAGAGCCTCGTTCGCTCCCTCGGGTTCAGCGCATCGTTCTCTTCGCCCATCGTCTTGTCCACCCTCGCCGTTGAGGTGCTGCAGACGACGACTCCGGCCTCGATGCAGCAGGTGGGGAAGCCGACGCTTTGCGGCGAAGACGTCGAGCCTCTCGNNTTCCAAGAGGGCAGCCAGCCCCGCAACGGCTGCCTCCAGCAACTCGGACGACTCGGGCTCGGTTCGATCGGTGAAGGCATCGTGACGCGGCAACACGTCGTCGAGATCCCCGACGAGGTGGTAGGGCGCCGACTCGAGTTTGGCGCGCACACTGGTGGCAACCTGCTCACACCACTCCCGATCGGCCGTGGTAAGTCTGGCCGGCTCACCCTGCTGCCGGGCGAGCATGCCCTCGGCGAACTGGCGCTTGCCGATCTTCCCNCAGACATCACGACGGCGCGTCTCGGTGGGAAGCCGGGCATTGACCATAGCCAGCAGTTCGGTTTGGACCCGGCCTACCGAGGCGTTGGGCCGTGCGAGACCCGGGTTCAAACTCTCGGAGTCGACGCCCACCACACCGCAGAACTGGTCGAGGAGATCCGTGTGAGTTCCCCGGCCCAGTACCAGGACGTGGGTGCGCTCAGGCGGTACGAACCGGCCCCAGCGGTTGAGGACGGCGACGAGATCCTGGGCGCTCCAGAAACCCTGGCTCGACCCGGGTCCGTCGGACCGCGCCCGGGCGAGGTAGTCGGCAAAGCCGATCGCGCCGCCCGCCTTGACCTGTTGCTGCCAAGCAGAAGGCAGTTGTCGAGCGATGTCGCGGTAGGTCACGACCAGATGGACCTCTCGACCACCCGCATGCTGGAGAAGCTGCTCGATCTGACCAGGCCGAGCGCGGGCCAACGATTCCTCGGTGAACAGGATTCGCTCCGCGGTGCTGGCGCGCATTGCTGACTCGAAGTGGCCGAGCGCGACAGCCGCTTCTGCCGGATCGAACTCCCGCACCTTGTTCCGCACCCGCAACATCAGCCGGAAGGCACCCCACGGGTGTCCGGGNATCAGCTGCAGCCCTTGCTCTGCCAAAAGCGGTTGGGAACCGAACAGGATGCTTTGCAGATAGGTGGTGCCCGTCTTGGGCAACCCCGCGTGGACGAAAAGACACCCCGGCGAGGCCGTGGCTTCTTCGATAGGACCAGACATGGGCGTCAGGAGGGGAGCTTGTAATCCTTGAGGAGGCTGCGGCCGATGATCATCTTCTGGATGTCAGAGGTGCCCTCGCCGATGAGCATGAACTTGACCTCGCGCATCAGCCGCTCGATCTCGTACTCCTTGGAATAGCCATAGCCACCGTGGATTCGGAAAGAATCCTCAACCACCTCGTTGGCGTACTCAGAAGCCAGCATCTTGGCCATACCGGCCTCGACATCCATTCGCTTTCCGGTGTCTTTCAGGCGAGCGGCCCGCACCATCATCGCGTGAATCGTCTCCACCTTGGTCGCCATCTCCGCTAACCGGAACAGCACCGCCTGATGTTCGGCGATCGGCTTGCCGAAGGTCTTGCGCTGCTGGGCATAGGCGATGCCGAGCTCGAATCCACGCCAGGCCAGGCCACATGCCCGCGCCGCGACGTTGACCCGGCCGACCTCGACGCCATCCATCATCTGGAAGAAACCCTTGCCGGGCTCTCCGCCGAGGATCTGGCTGGCGTTGATCTGATGATTCTCGAGGATGAGCTCGGTCGTCTCGACGCCCTTATAGCCCATCTTGTCGAGCTTGCCCGGCACCGTCACGCCTTGGGCAGTCTGACCGAAGCCAGGCTCCTTCTCCACCAAGAACGTGGTCATGTTCTTGTACACCGAATCGGCTTGCTCATCGGTCTTGACCAGCAGCGCGACCAAGGTCGAAGTGGCGCCGTTGGTCAGCCACATCTTCTGACCTGTGATGGAGTACGAACCATCAGGCTGCTTGGTCGCTTTCGTGGAGACTGCGGAGACATCTGACCCCAGCGCTGGCTCCGACATGGAGAAAGCACCACGAATCTCTCCGGTCGCCATCTTGGGCAGGTACTTCCGCTTCTGCTCCTCGGTGCCGTGCTGCATCAACAGGTAAGCCACGATGAAGTGGGTGTTGATCACCCCNGACACGCTCATCCAGCCCCGGGCGATCTCCTCCACCACCAATGCATAGGTCAGCAGCGACTCACCGAGACCGCCGTACTCCTCGGGGATGGTCAGCCCGAAAATGCCGAGCTCTTTCATCCCCTCCACGATCTCGGTCGGGTACGCGCCGGCGTGCTCCAACTCCGTGGCCACCGGCAGAATCTGCTCATCGACGAACTGACGGACGAGCTTGAGGATCTCGCTCTGTTCCTCGGTCAGGTTCTCGGTCTCACACAGACGGCCCATCGAGCATTCCTCCACAACAGTTCGGCTACCGCGAGCACGCTACCTATGAGTAGAGCGCGGAGGTAAGGGTTGATCGTTGTGGGGTTTTCCACACAGCGCCCCGGAGCCGACCGTAGCCGGCCTGATGACAAGAGGGTCGAGCGTGAGGAATGCACGTTTGGCTGACCCGGCGAGCAATCCCTGGTATTTTCCCATTGATCACATCAGTCCCGCTGGTCCCAACGGCCACACTTCCCCGGACTCCAGGAGTGACCTCCCATGGCAACACGTCGCAGCTGGCTCCACGCGACGCTCATCACTGGCTTCTGCCTACTCTCCGCGCTGGCCCTGGTCGTAGTTCTGCTGCCCGACCTCGGCCCGGACCGCGACGAGGAGCAGGCTGAGCTGTCCGCTGAGAACCCGACGCTTCCGACGACGATGCGGCTGCTGACGCTGGACGTGGCCGGCTCGCAACCCGCCGCCCGGATCGCGGCCGCACAGCGCGTGATCCAGGCGCAAGGAAGCGACATCGTGGCCTTTCAGGGATTGCGCTCCGGTCAAGCCTCTGCTTTCAAGGCTGCTGTCGGCCAGCAGTACGGGATGTTCCCTGGCCTGAGCACCAGCGGCGCCCCTGCGGGCACCGCATCGATCGCGTGGCGTACCGATCGCTGGGCACTGGCCGAGGGCGGCCTGATGTCCACGGTCAAGGCAGGTGGCGCGACCATCCGCCGTCCGTGGGTGGTGCTGCGTAACACCAAGACGGGCAAGCTCATCGCGATGCTCAACGCCGATCACCCCGCGGACAACGGAAAGGACCAGACCACTTGGCGCAACCGGGCCACAACGCATGACCTCTCCCGGTTGGGCACTCTGCTCGGTCGCGGAATCCCGGTGCTGTACGCGGTAGGCGTGAACACTCCGACGGCCCCAGGCTCCTACTACTGCTCGGTCGTGGCTGCCTTGGCCCTGAAGAACTCCCAGGGTGGCAACGCGGGCCCCCAGAACAACAAGCCCTGTGTACGTCCCCAGGGGCTGCGCCAGGATCAGTGGTACGGGACCNNCGCGATATCGCGTTCTCATCCGTCGGCACGATCAACAATGTCGAGTCCCGTAACGCCAGCTTGACCAAGCCGGTCGCCGCTACGGCGACCTTTACCCCACCGCGGCTGTCCACCTTCCGGGTAGCGACGTTCAACCTGTTGGGAGCCAACCACACCGACGGCAAGAAACCGGAGCGAAAGGGGTGGGCGAAGTCACCCCAGCGCACCGAATGGGCCGTGCAGGTGATCCGGAACAACAAACTCGACGTCGTGGGATTCCAGGAGTTCCAGGACAAGCAACGAACCGTGTTCAAGAAGCTGATGGGCAAGTCCTGGGCTCTGTACCCGGGCGACGAGATGCCCGGCAAGTACGCCCAGAACTCGATCGGCTGGCGTACCGCCGATTGGGAGCTGATCAGCAAGAACACGATCCTCATCCCGTACTTCAAGGGTGAACTGTGGAAGATGCCCTACGTGCTCTTGCAGAACAAGAGATCCGGTGAGCAAGTCTGGTTCGCCAACTTCCACAACCCGGCCACGAACAAACGACGCGGCAACCATGCGCAATGGCGCGCCAAGGCCACTCAGCTGCAGGTCGGGCTCGCCAACCAACTCACCGCCGACGGCACCGCACTGATCATTACCGGCGACATGAACGACAAGGCGCCGCACTTCTGCGCGATGACATCTGGGGCGATGATGGCGGCTGCCAACGGCGGCTCCCGAGGCAACGGCCCCTGCGTGTTGCCGCCCAAGCCGCGGATCGACTGGATCTACGGTTCCTACGACATCACCTTCTCCGGTTATGCCGACAAACGCACCAAGCTGATCAGCAAGACCACCGACCACCCGCTGATCTACGCCGACGCGGCCATCGCGCCGACCCTCCCCTACCCGATCCGCAGCCGCTTGACCAGCATCGACCTGAGCGGCGGCAAGAAGGACCAACGACCCAAACCTGTCTCCGAGCTCCTCCCCGGAGTCGGCAGCGACCTGGTGGCCTTCCGCGGCATGGACCGCGACCAGTACGCCGCGGTGAAGGGTCACCTGACCGGCTGGGCAACCTATCCGAAGAACTCAGAAGACGCTGCGCTGACCTCGGTCACCATCGGCTGGCGCACTGGGGCATGGAAACTGGTCAAGGGGAACAAGACCAACATCCCGCATCGCAACGGAGTCGCCAAGTCCCGCGCGTACGTCCTGCTCCAGCACCGCGCCACCGGTCGGCAGGTGTACCTGGTCAACTTGCAGAACCCGGCCGACACCGTCACCGCCAACGCCACCGTCAGTCAGCAGAGCGCCCGCAAAGCCGCCCTGGCCGCCGGCGAGGCGTTGATCTCCCAGCTGGCCGCTTCCGGCATCCCGGTCTGGGTGGTCCTCGGCTCCGGAGACACCAAGAACCCCGGCTCGGCTCCTTGCACGCTGATGAAATCGCTGCCCCTGACCGGGCCGATCGGCGGACCGGCCGGTCCGCTCGCTGGTAAGACCTGCGCTCCGGCGCGCGATCAGGGGCCGGTATCGGTGCTCGCGACCAACGGCACCACCGTGGCGAACCCGACCTTGTTGAGCAGTGCCCTGGCTCAGCGTGCCTCCCGGTTCAGTCCGCTACTGACCGACTTCTACGTCGCTCCGCTGGAGGACCCCGCGCAGTAGTCGGGCATTAGTCGGTACCCCTCAACGGGTGTCTCACTTCCCGTTACCAAACCTTGATAAAGCCGATAGAATCAGGGGCGCGTCCGGCTCCAGCGGTCGCAGCATCGCAGGAGGAGACGTCGGACGGTGGCGACCACTGGCAAACGCCGGGCAACGCCCAAGCGGAAAACCGGGCCGATCGTGATGGCGGGTGCCCTCACGATCGCACTGCTCGGTGTCGGCGGTGTCATCCTCGCCAATGGCTCAGACGAGCCGCCCATGTCGGTCTCGGGGCCTCTCAAGACCGAGGCCACGCCGAGTGATATTCCCGCAAAAGACGTGTTGCGGGTGAGTAGCCTCAATGTGTTGGCCGCCCGCCACACCGCCCCGAAAAAGAAGGCGTCGAAAGCCGACACCCGACCCGGCGCCGGAAAGCCCGCCAGGAAGCGCACCCCGGTCGAGCTCCCCGCCAAGTCCAGGTATGTCGACCAGGTCGCCACCCGGCACGGGTTGGATGTCTTCGGAGTCCAGGGACTCTCCAGCACCGAGATCACCGGGGTGACCAAAGCCGGTTCGAAGTGGGCGAGCTATCCGATCAAACAGCCGCGCGCACAGGTGTACCGGGCGGCTGTCACCTGGCGCACCGATGTTTGGCGCCGGGTAGGAGCCGACACCAAGCGAGTCATGCTCGGCAAGACCGCGGTCCCCGTGCCCTACGTCAAACTGCGACACAAGAAGAGCCAGCGTGAGCTCTACGTCATCAATGTGCCCGAGCGCGCCCGGAAGTCACCCAACGACACCATCAACGGCACCACGATCGCAGCCCAGCTCTCCGCCGACGGGACCCCGCACGTCTTCACCGGATCAGCAGCTCGGGATTCCCAACCCGAGAACGCAGCGAAGCCGACCATCGAGTCCATGCCCGATCCCTTCGGCAACGGCGATCCACTACAAGTCGCCAAGGCGTCGCTTTCCCGCACCGAGAGCAGCTCCAGCTTCCGGGTGGGCAGCTACAACATCTTGGGCTCGGACCACACCGGGAACTTCGGCAAGCCAGGCAATGGCGGCAGCAACCGGATGAACCACGCGATCGGCAACATCCGTGCCCGCAACCTGGACGTGGTCGGTTTCCAGGAGATGCAGAGCCCCCAGCGTGCCAAGTACAAGGCCGCCACCGGCTGGCCGCTCTACCCCGACAGCCGCTTCCGCGACGTGGAGGGACACAACTCGATCGGCTGGAATCCCAGCGTCTGGGAGCTCGTCAGCGCGCACACCGAGCCGATCACCTACTTCAAGGGCGAGATCGTCCAGATGCCCTACATCCTGCTCAAGCACAAGGCATCGGGTGAAGAGGTGTACTTCGCCAACTTCCACAACCCGGCAACGACCAAGCGACGCGGTAACAACAAGCACTGGCGCAACGTGGCCACGGCGCGTGAGATCAGCCTGTTCAAGCGCCTCCGCGCCACTGGCAAGCCGCTGATCGTCACCGGCGACATGAACGAGAAACACGCCTACTACTGCCCTGTCACCGCGGCGACCGACCTGCGCTCGGCCGGTGGTGGCTCCACCTCACCGTGCGCGCCGGCGGCGCCGGTGCGGATCGACTGGGTGTTCGGCAGCAACGAGATCACCTTCAGCGACTACGCGATCACCGGCGACTCCCGGGCATCGGACCACCAGTTGATCTCGGCCGAAGCGAGCCTTGCCAGCATCGCCAAGCCCGCCGAGTTCAACCTGGGAGACCTGGTGCTCTCCCCTGGCACCCCGGCTGCGGACATGCGGCCGTGGGCACCTGCGAACGTGCGGATCAGATCGGCTTACGAAGCACTGGAGAGCAACCACATCGATGTGGTCGGTTTCCAAGAGCTGACGCCGACGCAGTTCACCGGTTTCAAGAACCTGTCCGCCGAGAACTGGGACAGCTACCCTCGTGCCCTCGGCGAGGAAGCCGACACCCGCAGCACGATCGCCTGGCGCACCAGCACTTGGGCGCTGGTTCCGGGCGACTCGGGCGCCTTCACCGTTCCCGGCTCGGGCAAGCAGACCACCAAGGTTCCCTGGGTGAAACTGCGCAATGTCGAGACCTCCGAGGAGGTCTACGTCGTCAACACCTTCAACCCCGTCGGCCGCGCCACCGAGCAGACGGCGGCATGGCGGCGCCAGGCGGACGCGAAGGTGCTGGCCATGGTCGAGAAGCTCGCCAAGCAGGGCATCCCGGTCCTGGTCACCGGCGGGCTGACCCAAGCGGCGGCCACCTGCGCCGGGGTCGACTCGCGGCAGCTCAAGCTAGCGGCCAAACCCGATCAGCCGCCATGCAGCAAGGGCAAGATCGCCACCAAGGATCAGATCCTCGGCACCTCCGGGGTGTCGTTCACCAACTTCTCCGTCGTACGCGACCAGGCGGTTCGCGAGGCGACCGACGCAGCACTGATCACCGCCGACGCTCGTGTCGACAGCAAAACCACCTCCGGCAACGGGACCCGCTAGGTCGAGTTGGTGACACCTAGAAATGGAGCTCGCCGAGTCGCGGCAGCGCAACCTGCCGCACCGCAGAGCAGATGAGCACAGACCGTCGTTGCGACAGCTTCTCCTAGGTGACACTGGGGTTATGTTCGCAGGGCTGGACTTCCAGTGAGACCCAGAAGAAAGCCCGTCGACCTGATCGTGGTCGCGGTGCTGATCGGACTTACCGTCGGTGCGTCGGCTTTTCTGCTCACTCACGACCGCGGCGAGCAGCCCCGCTTCTGGCCGTGCCCACCCCGACTCATGGCACGCCGGAACCGACCGCGCCTACTCCGAGTCCCAGCGCCGATTCGGAGGACCCCAAGAAGCCCAAGAAGCCGAAGATCAAGATCCCGGTCTTTCCGACCGGAAACGCGCGTCCCACTCTGCCCACCAGCCAGACAACCGCTGAGCGAGCGCTCTCCTTCCGGGTCGGCTCGTTCAACGTGCTGGGTAGCAGCCATACGATCAACGGCGCCCGCGGGATGCGCTCCGGCCCGGAGCGCGCCGCCGATGCCGGCCGGATCATCGCCGACCGCAAGCTCGACGTGGTCGGACTGCAGGAGCTCCAGCGCAACCAGGTCGCTCCGCTGCTGGACACCGCCGGCGAGTTCGGAATCTACCCGGGCCTGGACGGCCCCCGGCTCGGCTCGCAGAACTCCATCGTGTGGCGCAAGTCCAAATGGAAGCTGGTAGCAGGGGTAACCAACCCGATCGTCTACTTCCGGGGCAGGCCGATGCCGATGCCAGTGGTCCTGCTACGCGACCGGGCAACAGGCGTATCGGTGCTCTTCATGAACTTCCACAACCCCGCCACGACCAACAACCATGGCGACAACGCCAAGTGGCGAACGGTCGCGACGCGGCAGCAGATCTCTTTGGTCAGACAGGCGCTGGCAGCCGGCCACCATGTGGTGGTCACCGGTGACATGAATGCCAAGGCCGGCTATTACTGCCAGGTGGTCGCCGCGGTCCCGCTGCGCTCCTCTACTGGCACACACGGCCCCGGACCATGCCAGCCACCTCAACCAGCACGGATCGACTGGATCATGGGCGGCCCGACAGTGCAGTTCGGCCGGCATGTCACCGACGAGTCCGAGTTCGTGCGACGCACCACCGACCATCCGTTGATGTACGTCCAAGCCCGCGTCAAGAGCCGGCCCTAGCGGTCGGTGCGACGCCACCAGCGCTTCTTCGGCGGTTTCCCGCGAGCCTCGGACGCGGCGAGCAGCTCCGGCACAGCGCGCTGCACCTCCGCGGCCACCTCGAGTGCATCGACCTCGTCAGGATCATCGTCGCCGAAGAGCATCGGGCTCAGATCAGCCAGGTCACCGTGTACGACGTACCCGGCCTCTGTTATCTCTGCCGTCCACTCCTGGGTGATTCGCTCGAGCTCGGATCGCAGATCTGCAGGCGCCAAAGCACGGTCACCGGCCCGAGACTGCGCCACCAGTGCCTTNTGCGCATACCCGCGCTTGACGACGTAGGCATAGTCCGGCCAGCCGATCGCATCGTCCAGCGCCTGGTTGATACCCCGCAGGACGGCCACCTGGGTACGTCCCAGCGAAGGGTTGGAGCGCCCCGAGCGGCCCAGGTCGAGCGGTACTTCTGTGAGCCCGACCGCTGCCGCGAAGCGTCCCCACAGCATCGTGGGATCCGCACCACCTGGCGGACAGGTCACCACATGTACGTGCGAGGCCGGAAGATCAGCACCCTCTCGCCAGCGCCGTATCGCGTCCATCAGGTCCTGCTCACACCAGAACTCGTCGTCGCGACCAGTCAAGCCGTGCACTGCCACCTGGGCGCGGAACTCGGCAAAGGAGTAGCTCTGCCCGTTCTTGACTCCTTCTTGCCAGTGCGCCGGGACCTGACGAGCCAGGTCCCGGGCGGTCACCACCAGGCACACCTCGAAATCGCCGGCGAGTTCGAGAGCGCGAGCAATCTGGCTGGGTGTGGCCGCCCCGAGGATCTCGTGGGAGATGATCGCGGTCCCCCGNGCCTGCCGAGCCCGTTCCAGGAGCGCCTGCCAGGTTCCGGTGGTCACCGCCGGGTCCAGCCCCAGCGCTGCNTCATCGCTGCGCAACTCCGCAGCGGCGTGGAACATCGCCTCGGGACGCACGAACGGATAGACGAAACCGTGTTCGCGCAACACCTCGCGATTGCTCGCCAGGACCGACTGGAGGTAGGTGGTTCCGGTCTTGGGCAAGCCGACGTGGAGGAAGAGCCGTTGTGCCCCGAAAGGGGCGGCGCCGGCCATCGTTTACTCAGGCCTCGGGCTTGGCCCAGACGTCGATACGCTGCATCCCGGCCGCGCGCCCCTTGGCCGAGACCACGATGGCCATCTTGCGAGATGCCTCGTCGATCATCTCGTCGCCCAGCATCACAGCACCCTTGGCGCCGCCTTCTGCGGAGGTGAAGTAGTCGTAGGCGTCCAAGATGTTCTCAGCGTGGTCGTAGTCGGACTGCAGCGGTGAGTAGACCTCGTTGGCTGCTTCGACCTGGTCGGGGTGCAGGGTCCACTTACCGTCGAAACCCAGGGCAGCCGAGCGACGAGCGACCTTGACGAACCCATCGGTGTCGCGCACCTGCAGGTAGGGCCCGTCGATCGCCTGCTTGTCGTACGCGCGCGCTGCCATCAGGATCCGCATCAAGATGTAGTGGTATGCGTCACCTTCCTCGTACCCGGGAGGTTGCTCGCCGACGACCAGCGACTTCATGTTGATGCTTGCCATGAAGTCCGCGGGGCCGAAGATGATCGTCTCCACACGCGGGCTGGCAGTGGCGATCTCATCGACATTGATCAGGCCGATGGCGTTCTCGATCTGGGCCTCGATCCCGATCCTGCCCACCTCATAGCCCATCGTGGTCTCGATCTGAGTCAGCAAAGTATCCAGCGCGATGATCTGGGCGGCTGTTTGGACCTTCGGCAACATGATGCAGTCCAGGTTGGCGCCAGCACCCTCGACCACCTCGATGACGTCGCGGTAGGTCCACTGGGTCGTCCAGTCGTTGACCCGCACGGTGCGCACCTTGTTGCCCCAATCGCCGGTGTTGAGCACCTCGACGATGTTCTTGCGGGCCTCAGGTTTGGCGATCGGCGCAACGGAGTCCTCGATGTCGAGGAACACCTGGTCTGCGGCCAGCCCCTGCGCCTTCTCCAGGAAACGGGTGTTGGAGCCGGGGACGGCCATACAGGAGCGACGAGAGCGCAACACGTCAGACATGGTTTACCTCTGCTTCGAATGTGACGACGACTGCTGGGAGCGTATTACGCGGTCATGCTCGCTGGGCAGGCCACAACTCGGTGGGATTTCTCACGAAGCAGGGGAATCGGCGGGGATCCGGATGGTTCCGCCGGCCACCTGATGCACTTGGCCACCCACCGAGATCCTCGTCGCCTCGCCGGCTCCGTCGACCGTTATCGACCCGCGCAGCTCAGCGGGGCGACCCAACTCCGTCCCTTGGCTGATCCGGTAGTCACCGCCCTGCGGCAGGATTCCGCCGGCCACCAGACACATACCCAGCCCCGCAGCCGACGATCCGGTAGCCGGGTCCTCAGGCACCGCCAGACCGGGGCAGAAGACCCGCGCGTGGACCTCCACGCCATTGTCGCCACGGCCGGTGACCGCGTACACGTCGATACCACCCAGCTCGTCCTGAGTGTGGACCAGCGCGTTCGGCCCGACCAGGGACCCGTACGCAGACAGTGGTGTCGACGGAATCAAGGCTCGGGCCACGGCATCGGGTCGTACCGGGATATGCGCGAAGGTCAGCCCGGCACCGGCGAGCAATGAGGTGCCCACGACATCGTCGGGCTCCAGCCCGAGGTCGGCCACCATGACCGCCAGCGCATCGGTCGGCGTCGGGATCAGATCCCGTGATTGCACCGTCAGCGACGTCAGCGAATCCTCGAAGCGCACCTGCACCGGCCCGATCCCGCATTCCTGGATGACGTGCTCGTCGGTCAATGCGCCGGCCTGACGCAGCACCCACGCAGTGCCCAGCGTCGGATGCCCGGCGAATGCGATCTCNTCCCCAGGGGTGAAGATCCGCACCTGATAACTCCCGGGAGCCACTCTCGATGGGAAGGTGACCTCGGAGAAATTGAACTCCCGGGTGATCGCCAGCAGCTGGGCGTCGGACAACCCCTGTGCCTCGTGTACGACGGCCAGCTGGTTTCCGGCGAACGGAGCGCGGGCAAAAACGTCGACGACGTCGTAACGCAGCAACGGAGAGTTGATCGGCACAGGCCCATTTTGCCGACTACCCTTGCCAGACGTGAACACCTTCCGCAGCCACATCTTCGCCGCAAGGCTCGCTGGGTTGGCTGTCTTCGATCCGGCCGGCGACCAAGTCGGCCGTATTCGCGACCTCGTGGTGATGCTGCGACTCTCCGCACCCNCTCGGGTTCTGGGCCTGGTGGTGGAGGTGTTCGGTCGACGATCGATCTTCGTGCCGATGACACGGGTGACCCATATCGACAGCGGGCAGATCATCACCACCGGCCTGGTGAACATGCGTCGCTTCGAACAACGCAGCGGGGAGACCCTGGTTTTCGGCGAGATGCTCGACCGCAAGGTGCGGGTACGCGATTCGGGTGTCGAAGGAACCGTCTACGACGTCGCGATGGAGCAGATCCGCAACCGGGACTGGGTGATCAGCCGGGTGGCGCTACAGCAGGGATCCAAGCGGTTCGGTCGTAAAGGGCAGACCCACGTCGAGCGCTGGGAGGACATCGAGGGCTTCCATCTGCCCGAAACCGGTCAGGGCGCGGCCCATCTGTTGTCAGCCCTGCACGAGTTGAAGCCGGCCGACCTGGCCAATCTGCTGCACGAGCTACCCGCAAAGCGACGTGGTGAGATCGCCGCAGCCTTGTCGGACGAANCGTTTGGCGACCGTGTTGGAAGAGCTCCCGGAGGAGGATCAGGTCGAGATCCTCGGCCAGCTCGACAGCGAGCGAGCTGCCGATGTCTTGGAGGAGATGTCCCCGACGACGCCGCTGACCTGATCGCCGATCTGCCACCTGAGACCGCTGAGCAACTGCTCGCACTGATGGAGCCCGAGGAAGCAGAGGATGTGCGGCGGTTGCTGTCCTATGAGGAGCGCACCGCAGGCGGGATGATGACCACCGAGCCGGTGATCCTCTCACCGGGCGCGACGGTGGCGGAGGCGTTGGCCCATGTTCGGGCAGAGGAACTGACCCCCAGCCTGGCCGCGCTCGTCTATGTTNGCCCGGCCCCCTTGGAGACACCGACTGGGCGTTTCCTCGGGGTCGCCCATATCCAGCGCCTGCTACGAGAGCCTCCCTCGACCTTGCTCGGCGGACTCCTCGACGAAGGGGTCGGGCAGCTGGAGCCGGATGCCACCCTGGAGCAGGTTGCGCACCTGCTCGCCACCTACAACCTGGTGGCTGCACCGGTGATCGACGAAGATGGTCGATTGGTGGGAGCGGTGACCGTCGACGACTTGTTGGATCATTTGCTCCCCGAGAACTGGCGAGAGAAGGCGGACAGCGATGGCTGAGCGCTCCNNCGCTCCGAACGTAATCAGGCCCGTTTGGACCAGCCCAAGGACACCGGACGGCGCCTGATTCAGGTATCGGCTGATCCGGATCGTTTCGGGCGGTTCGCCGAGAGGTTCGCGCGGTTCATGGGCACCGCGCGGTTCCTGATCTACATGACGTTATTCGTCGCGATCTGGGTGGGCTGGAACCTGCTGACACCCGAGAGCTGGCACTTCGATGACCGCACGTTCATCCTCTTGACGTTCATGCTCAGCCTGCAGGCCTCCTACGCCGCTCCGCTCATCCTGCTCGCCCAGAATCGCCAGGAGGACCGTGATCGGGTGGTCGGCGAGAGCGACCGCCACGCCAACGCCCGGGCTCGCGCCGACACCGAGTTCCTGGCCCGCGAGATGGCCACCATCCGACTGGCTTTGGGCGAGGTGGCAACGCGTGACTACATCCGCTCCGAGCTGCGCACTCTGCTGACCGAACTCGACGACCGGCGCGCGGTGGACCCCGAGCAAGACGTCGACCCGGACAGCAATTAGCACCGACGTAGGCTGACTCCATGAGCACCCCGAGTCTGGAGGCAATCAACGCTGCCCTCGCAACCGTGAACGACNCCGAGATCCGCCGGCCGATCACCGATATCGGGATGGTGGACGGCGTCGAGGTCTCCGAAACCGGCGCGGTTGCGGTGAAGGTCCTCCTCACAGTGGCGGGTTGTCCGATGAAGGACCGGCTCACCACCGACGTGACCGCAGCGGTGTCCGGCGTCCCCGGGGTGACGAGCGTTTCGGTGGAACTCGCGGTGATGACCGCCGAGCAGCGTGCCGGCCTGCAGGAGAAACTCCGCGGCGGCCAGCCGGAGAAAGAGATCCCGTTCGCCCAACCCGGGTCGCTGACCAAGGTGTACGCGATCGCCTCCGGCAAGGGCGGCGTCGGCAAATCCTCGGTCACGGTCAATCTGGCCACGGCAATGGCGCAGGCCGGGCTCAAAGTGGGCGTTGTCGATGCCGATATCTACGGGCACTCGGTGCCGGCGATGCTGGGTGTGGCCGACATGCGCCCCACCCAGGTCGGCGACATGATCATGCCGGTGCCCACCGAGTCCGGGGTCAGCGTGATCTCGATCGGGATGCTCAAGCCGCGCCGTGACCAGGTCGTTGCCTGGCGAGGCCCGATGCTGGATCGGGCACTGGTCCAGATGCTCGCCGACGTCTTCTGGGGTGACCTGGATGCTCTGCTACTCGATCTGCCGCCTGGCACCGGTGACATCGCGATCTCCTTGGGCCAGCACCTTCCCAACGCCGAGGTCGTCGTCGTGACCACACCGCAGGAGGCTGCCGCCGAAGTCGCCGAACGCGCCGGCACGATGGCCTCGATGATGCACCAGCGGGTGATCGGCGTGATCGAGAACATGGCCTATCTCGCCTGCCCACACTGCGGTCCCGAGCATCGGATCGACGTGTTCGGCAGCGGCGGTGGCCGGCGGGTCGCCGCGACCCTCTCCCAGCGGTTCGGCTACGAGGTGCCTGTACTGGGCGAGATCCCACTTGAGACCGGGTTGCGTGAAGGCGGCGACGTCGGTGCGCCAATCGTGGTGACCAACCCGTCGTGTGCCTCGGCTGCCGAGTTGACCCGAGTCGCCACGGCACTGGTCGGCCGCGGACGCGGATTGGCCGGTATGCAGCTGGGTCTTACGCCTGCCGGTCGGCTCTAGCGACTGGTTCCAGAGCACCAGATCCGCGGCAGCGGCACTACCCGCACCGCGGAGCAGATGACCACCCGCTTGGTGGCCAGGCTCACAGCAGCGCGGCAACGCACTCCTAGATGGCTGATCGCATAAGCTGCCGGGGTTGGGGGCACAATCCGGCAGAGTAGATTCCTCTCCATGTTCGGAGTGGGGCTGCCCGAGGTCGCGGTGCTGTTCGTGATCGCGTTGATCGTCTTCGGCCCCGACAGGCTTCCGGATTTCGCCCGGCAAGCCGGCAAGATGGTGCGCCAAGTTCGCAAGCTCGCCCAGCAGACTCGAGACGACATCCGTACCGAGCTCGGGCCCGAGTATTCCGACTTCGAGCTCACCGACCTCGACCCACGGCGAGTGATCCGCAAGCACATCCAGGAGGCATGGGACGACACCGACTCGTCCGCCTCCTCCTCTTCGAACTCAAGTGGCAAGGCGGGCGATCAATTGCCCGAAGGCCAGGTCCCGCCGTACGACCCGGACGCGACGTAGAGGTTCCGCCGATAGGGGCTGAACCTCTTAGAGGCCCGCAGATAGGTGAATGCCTGCCGGTGGCGGCCCCAAGGCACGTCCTCTAGGGGCTCTCCGTTTGCCCGTCCAGGACCAGCGACAACTCACGAGTCGTGCCTCGGCGCTCATAGGTGAGCGTGATCTCTTCACCGGGCTCGTGGGAGCGGATCGCGACGATCAACCCGATCTGGTCGGTGACCCGGTGGCCGTTCACCGCGACCACGACGTCGCCTTCCCGCAGCCCGGCCCTGTCGGCCGGGGTGCCCTCGGGGACCTCGAAGATGTAAGCGCCACCATCTCCTGGCTGGCTGTTCACGTTCGCGCCGATAACGGGATAGGTCGCCTTCCCGGTCTGGAGGATCTGCTGAGCGGTGACCCGCACCTGGCGCATCGGGATCGCGAACCCGACACCGATGTTGCCGGCTTCGGTGCCACCCACTCCNCCAGTGGTGGCGATCGCGGAGTTGACGCCGACCACTTGGCCGCGCAGGTTCACCAAGGGGCCGCCGGAGTTACCGGGGTTGATGGCCGCATCGGTTTGGATAGCGTTGATGAAGGAGTACTCGTCGTCGCTTCCAGCGGTCACCGGACGGTTCAAAGCCGACACGATCCCGGAGGTGACCGTACTGGTCAATCCCAGCGGAGACCCGATGGCCACGACGCCCTCACCGATCCGCAGGTCTTCCGAGGAACCGATCGAGGCAGGCTTGAGTCGCTTGGCCTTCTTGACCTTCAACACAGCCAGGTCATAGACCAGGCTTCGGCCGATGATCGTGGCCTCATGGCTGCGGCCGTCGAAGTCGACCACCCGGATCTCCCCNGATCCGGTAGCACCGGCAACCACGTGGTTGTTGGTGATCACATGTCCCTGGTTGTCGAACACGAATCCGGAGCCGGTCGCNCCTCCCGCGCCGCCTCCTCCGGCGTTGATCTGCACTGTGCTCGGCAGGAGTTTCTCCGCCACCGCGGCGATGTCGTTGTTGCCCGCCGGCAGTGGCGCTGGGTCGACTTTGCCACCCTGGCTAGCACCTGGGTCGGGCGAGTTGCTGATCTCGGAATCGACGGAGCGATCTGCAACGATCGCGCCACCCAACGCTCCCCAAGTGCCCCGATGATCAGGGCGGTCGCGGCGACCAGCGGCCACAGCCAACCCGGCACGGCGGCCTTCGGTGCAGACGGGGGCGCGCTGGGCACGGGAGCAGGTGCGTGCGGATACGACGCCGGCTGATACTCCGGAGGCTGGGGCTCTACTGGATATTGCGCAGGAGCCTGTCCATAGGAGAGCTGCTCATAGGTCGAAGGCTGGGGAGCTGATTGCTCAGCGGCTGATTGTTGGGGAGTCGACTGCTCGTACTCGGGATGCTGATAAGCCGGCTCCCCATAGCCCGAATAGGGCGGAAGCTGTTGTGTCGGCTCAAATGACCCAGCCGGGGACTCAGCGTCCGGTTCCTCGTCGTACGGGTTGCTCACCTAGGCATTCTGCCTCACATAGGAAACCAGTAGGAGCTACTGGGACTTTCTCAGATGGTCACGCTGGGAGCCTGTGAAGAACCGTCCATGCGCATGACCGTCGGCGCCGGCAACGGCAACGGTGCCTGCGAACGGCGTGACGTTCCCGACCTGGGGTGTGACCGAAGCGGGAGCGCCCCCATTCCAGCCATGCCGAAGACCCCGAAAGCGGCAAGCCCGATGGCAGCAGCCGAGCCCATCCCGGCCAGCACCAGGCCACTGCGCCTGCCCTGGCGGTGAGCTTCCTCGAGCGCGTCCACTTCACGCCAAGCGTCCAAGCCGGCCCAGGTCGGGTCGTACCTCGACGGCATCACCGGCATGTCACGCAGCGACCCGAGCAACCGCGGCGGAGGCTGCGGGCTCGGTTTGTCGCCAGCCAAGTAGCGAAGCCGTTGTTTGAGCGCGACCTCACGATCGACCTCAGCTCGGCACATCGCACAGGCGAGCACATGCTCCCAGGCGCGCTCGACTCTTTCTGAGGGCAATTGGCCGTCGACCAGGGCGCTCACGTCCTCGCCGAGGTGGGTGCGGCGGATCATGTCGAGATCGCCACCTCCGCCGGTCCGGAGTAGCGGACCCGTCCTGGCTGCGGAGCGCGGTGTGCGAGAGCTTTGCGCAGCATGGTTCTGCCACGGTGGATACGCGAGCGGACGGTGCCGAGCTTGAGCCCGAGCACATCGGCGATCTCCTCGTAGCTGAGGCCCTCCACATCGCACAACACGACAGCTGCCCGGAAGTCCGGGGAGATCNNCGCGAGCGCGGCCTCGATGTCGTCCTCGAAATGGCGGTCGGCGAAGTGGGCGTCCGGGGATGGCAGACGGCTTGCGATCCGCTGATCGGCATCCTCGGCGAGAGCGTCGAACCGGATCTTGGCCTTGCGCCGGGCGCCGTCGAGGAACAGGTTCGTGGTGATCCGGTGCAGCCAGCCCTCGAAAGTGCCGGGGGTGTAGGTGCCCAACGACCGGAACACTCGTACGAAGACCTCCTGAGTGAGATCCTCGGCGTCGTGGGGGTTGCCGGTGAGGCGGTACGCGAGCCGGTAGACGCGCGCTGAGTGCTGCTCGACGATCTCGTCCCAGGTGGGAACTGTCTGCTCGGTAGTCACATCCCAAACCCTAGGAATCCCGACTGAGAGTTGCCTGAGGACTTGCTCAGACTCAGGTGTGAGACGGGAACTGGTGATCACATTGAGTCAACGCACGGCATGCATACCGTGTTCCCGCACAGGCCCAGGCCGTGTTCCCGAGTGAGCCACGCGACAAGCGGTAGGCTCCCGACCATGACCAGTCCCATCAAGCCCGCAAGCTGGGTCTATGCCGAGGAGTTCGTGGCCGAGGACGATGTCTTGGCGGCCGCGCGCGCTCGCGCCACCGAGGTCGGCGTAGTCTCCATCGGCTCTGGTGGCGGCGCCACCTTGCGCTTCCTCGCCGCGGTGATCGAGGCCCGCGCCGTGGTCGAGATCGGCACCGGCACAGGTGTCTCGNGGGTGTGGCTGTTGCGCGGGATGCGCCCTGACGGTGTTCTGACCTCGGTGGACACCGAAGCCGAGAACCAACGCCTGGCCAGGCAGACGTTCACCGAGGCCGGTGTGCCGAACCAACGCGCTCGTCTGATCAACGGCGCTGCCCTGGAGGTTCTCCCGCGTCTGACCGATGGGCACTACGACCTGGTGTTCTGCGACGGTGACAAAGAGGAGTACCCCGACTATCTGACCGAGGCGTTGCGGCTACTGCGGCCGGGCGGCATCGTGGCCTTCGACAACGCGCTTTGGCACGACCGGGTAGCAGACCCGGCTCAGCGTGATGCCGCCACCATCGCGATTCGCGAGCTGAGCCGCCAGGTCAACGAGTCGGAGTCGCTGCTGCCGCTCCTGCTTCCAGTAGGTGATGGCCTGTTGGTCGCCAAGAAGGTCTGGAGTCCCCAAGACTGATCCCAAAACTGATTGCTGGGACTGATCACCGATCAAACCAGGGTCAAGCTGCGGGTTCACCGTTCGGGGTAGGCGAGAAACCAGCTGCTCCCTCGGCTACCCCGACAACCTCACACGGCTCGATCAATACCGGTGGACTGCCCACGATCACCGACACCGGTGACTGTGCGGCACCTGCTGTGAACTCTGTCTGGAAAGCCTCCCGCTCCGAGTCGGAGCCGAAGACATAACACCCTTCGAACCAATCTGCCGGACGCATTCGCCAGGTCTTGAATCCGAGCCCTGGCATCGCGGTGAATCGAGCGTGCGAGCTGTCCTCCACATAACTGCGCAGCTCCTGGGCAGCCGTATCGGGGGCATCGGTCAGCGACCAGCGGACGGTGAGAGCGCGCATGCATCTCATCCTTTCTCAGGTGTTTTCTCCAGGGCACCGGATGTGCCGACCCCGGCCAACGGGTCGTCCGAGCCGAGCCAGGCCAACAGCACCCTGGCTCCGAAGCCGGTCGCGCCACTGGTCCATTCGAAGGCATCCACCGGGGAATCACCAACAGAGGCGACGTCGAGATGCGCCCACGGCACACCAGCGGCGAAGTGTTGGAGGAACAACGCCGCGGTGATGGCACCGGGCGAGCCTGCCGCGTTGTCGGCATCGGCCACCTTCGAGGTCAAACGCTCGTCGTAGTCCGAAACCAAGGGCATTCGCCACAATGCTTCTCCGGACTGCTCCCCGGCGGCACGCAGTTGCCCAGCCAGCGCCTCGTCATTGGCGAAATAACCGCCGGTCCGCATCCCCAGGGCGACTTTCATCGCGCCGGTCAGCGTTGCGATATCCACCAACGCGCTCGGTCGCAACTCCTTGGCGGCATAGGCCAATCCATCGGCGAGCACCAACCGCCCTTCGGCGTCGGTATTGGTGACCTCGGTAGTGCGACCGCCGTAGTGGGTGATGACGTCACCGGGGCGCAAAGCTTGTCCTGACACCGCGTTCTCGGCGCAGGGAAGCAGACCGGTCACTTTGACTCGGCAGCCGACGGCCGCCAGCGCACCCATGACCGCGAGCACGACACCGGCACCGGTCATGTCCCGCTTCATGTTGGCCATCGCATCAGCGGGCTTGAGGGAGTAGCCACCTGTGTCGAAGGTGATGCCCTTCCCGACCAGCACGATGTGCGGAACTCGTCGACCCGTCTTACGGCGTATCTTGGCGGGGTTGTAGTCCAGGCGAACCAGTCTCGGCGGCGTCTGAGAGCCCTGGCCGACTCCGAGGATGCCCCCGAACCCATCGGCAGCAAGCGCAGCCTCGTCCCACACCCGGCAGGTAAGCCCGGCGGATTCACCGAGTTCGACTGCCCGCTCCGCCAGCCAAGCCGGGTTCTTCTCGTTCGAGGGGACCAATGCGAGAGTGCGAGCCAGCCAGGCCGCACCGGCCACGGCCATGGCGCGCTCGACGACGTTGCGTCGGACTCCGGTGTCGACGAGGTCGGTGAGCACGACCTGCTCCAGCGGCAATGTCGGCGGCGGGGTGGACCGACGGTGGAATCCGAAAGATCCCAACACGATGCCCTCGATGAACGCCGCCAGTCCGTCATCGTCGGCCACCGCAGGTACGGAGGTCGCCGCGGTGACGTGGCCCTTGCCGCGCCGGGCCAACGCTGCGCCTGCCCGGCGAAGAGCGGCGGGGCCGGCATCACCGACACCGACCAGCAAGAGCTTCACCAAGCTGGTGTTGCGCAGGTTCGCCGCGTCCAGCACCACATGTTCGGTTACCTCGCCGGGTTTACCTGTGGCTCGGTGGATATCGAGGACGGTGAACAGGTCGACGCCAAGTTCTTCGGCTAGCGCCTCAGCCCCAGGGCCGAGCAGCAGCGCGCCATCACCGGGCAGCACGGGAAGCGCGACAATCTCAGCTCCCGTGACCTCGCCGAGAGCAGAATCGGCGAGTGCGATGTCGGGTGGAGCCACCTGGCTCAGCCGACAACCCCTCAAGCGCGGCAGCCAAAGCGGTGGCCTCGTCGGCGTTCAACTCGACCACGAGTCGGCCACCACCCTCGAGCGGGACGCGCATGACGATGCCGCGTCCTTCCTTGGTGACCTCGAGCGGGCCGTCCCCGGTCCGCGGCTTCATGGCCGCCATGCGCACACCTCTTCCTTGCCGGCTGGTTCCCCGCAGCCTTGAACAGAGAACCCATAGGCCATTATCGCCTACCAGCGTGACCGGAGCGACATCGGCCTCAGGCAGCCTGCCGGCAAGGGAGCTCAGGAGATCCGGGAAAGCCCCGGACGGGCTGGGGAAGACCCTGGGAGGAACAGGGCCACCGGCACTAGCCGAGCTTGTCCAGCACCATGAACACCGTGAACACAACAGCCCCGGCAAGCACACCGACATGCGCCAGGATCGACAAGCCCGGGCCCTCGCCCCAACTATCGGCGACCGGACCTGAGGAGTGCCGGCCCCTGGCAGGCATCCAGCGCATCAGGATCATCAGGCCGGCGATCACCGTGAGCCACAAGATGGCCAGACCGGCCCACCCGACCATCAACCTGTCGGTGACCAGGAAACCGACCCAGGTGAGAACACCGACGACGCCGGTAAGCGTGTGCGCGTTGAGCAGGCCCCGGGGAATCACCAGGCGACCGGCTCCCCGCCGGCACCGCCTGAGACACCGTCCGAGGCGCCTCCCCGAGGCGGACGCGGGTCAGGACAACCACCAGGGCCATGAGCGCGGTGAGCACGTAGGTGATGAGCTCGGAGTTCACGGTAGTGAGCATGCCGTACCCACCCGGCAATCGCCTAGTCCAGCTCATAGCTCGTCCAGGAAACCGCCCCCACTCTCGCAGCAGCCGGCCCTGTCAGTTGCTGTCGGCCCCAGGTAGAGAGGCTTCGTCCGTCTGCGCCGGTCTTGCTGCCTCGAGTTCGGCAGCGAGGCGATCCAGGAGGGCGTCGACCTCACTGGCTCGATAGCCCAACAACGAGGTGGTGAAGCGGACGCGCCGCAGGTCGGTGGCGTTCAGTTCCCGTTGCCCCGGCGCAACCGCGTCACGCCGATCGTCGTAAACCTGGCCCAGCTCACCCCAGCGGCCGGTGGCCACCACGGCAATCGCTCCCAGCACAGCGACCACGACCAGGGCGAAGAACCACATCATCGCGGCACCTTGCGGCCGTTCCCCGGCCAGTGGCCAGGTCATTCCCGGGTCACTGGCCGCGCTATCCCCTTGGCCGCTCCCTCGATTGCTTTCCCGAGCTCCCCTGCCTGGGCCGATGGGGGCTCATGGGCCACGCCGCCACCGGGGGCGTTCGAAGTCCGCTCACGTACCGCCTCGACCATGATCCGGACCGCTTCCTCAGGGTGATCGGTCAGTTGAAGGAGATCGATGTCTGGCTCGGAGATGTTCTTGTTGGCGAGCAGACTGCTCCGCACCCACTCCACCAGACCGCCCCAATAGTCCCGGCCAAGCAACACGATCGGGAACGAGGTCACCTTCTGGGTCTGCACCAGTGTGACGGCCTCGAANAGCTCGTCCAGCGTGCCGAAGCCACCCGGGAGCACGATGAAACCTTGGGCATACTTGACGAACATGGTCTTGCGGGCCATGAAGTAACGGAAGTTGACGCCAAGATCGACGTACGGGTTGAGGCCCTGTTCGAACGGCAACTCGATGCCGAGCCCGACCGAAACGCCCCCGGCTTCCTTGGCCCCCTTGTTGGCCCCCTCCATGGTCCCAGGCCCGCCGCCGGTGATCACCGCGAAGCCTGCGTCGACCAAGAGCCTCCCGACCTCTTCGGCGCGAGCGTACTCGGGGTCGTCGGGCGACGTGCGCGCCGAGCCGAACACCGACACCGCCGAGCCCAGGTCGGCGAGCGCACCGAAGCCCTCGACGAACTCGCTTTGGATGCGCATGACGCGCCACGGGTCGGTGTGCACCCAGTCGCCAGGGCCACGGGAGTCCAACAGCCGCTGATCAGTGGTGCTGGTGGTGAGCGCCTTCCCACGCAACCGCAACCGGCCGCTGATCCGCTCGGTCATGCTGCGCGGCGGTGGCCGATCGTTCATGGTTTTCCTCCCAGCCATCTGGTGAGTGTGTCGTGGATATCCACAATCTGCCGTATCTGGACGTGCTCGTTCTGTCGATGCGCGAAAAGCGGATCACCCGGGCCGAAGTTCACCGCGGGGATTCCCAAGGTCGCGAAACGGGCCACGTCGGTCCAGCCGATNTTGGGGCGTGGCTCTCCGCCGACCTGAGCCACAAAAGCCGCCGCGGCGGCGACATCGAGACCGGGAAGAGCCCCNGGAGCAGAGTCGGTGAT
The DNA here is from genome assembly GCA_013693815.1 of Nocardioidaceae bacterium. GTDB lineage: Bacteria > Actinomycetota > Actinomycetes > Propionibacteriales > Nocardioidaceae > SSC3. Next base: position 1,237,598 of record CP059259.1, on the reverse strand, counting down.
CTCGATATCGAAACCAGTGAAGAACTCCCGTACGAATGCCGCCGCCTCGGCTTCCGAGCGATCCGGAGCGAAGCGGTGGTTGACCGATACCCGGCACTCGTCGGGGACGACGTTGCCGGCGACACCACCGCTGATGTAAACCGCGTTGAGTCCCTCGTGATAGGTCAGCTCGTCGATGACCGGCCGGCGAGGTTGGTAGTCGCCCAGCCGGGTCAGGATCGGGGCAGCGGCATGGATGGCGTTGCTGCCCATCCACGAGCGCGCGGAGTGGGCGCGCTCGCCTCGGGTGATGACGTCGGCCCGCAGCGTGCCTTGACAGCCCGCTTCGACGACGCCGTTGGACGGCTCCATCAAGATCGCAAAGTCCGCGGCGAGCAACTCCGGATGCGACTGGGAGAGCTTGAACAGGCCGTTGCGGTCGGCTTCGATCTCCTCGCATTCGTAGAGCACGAAAGTGATGTCACGGTTCGGCTCGGCGACCGTCGCGAGCTTCAGGGCCACTGCGTCGCCTGCCTTCATGTCGCACGAGCCCAACCCGTGCAAGACTTCGCCCTCGATCCGGCTGGGCAGGTTGTCGTTGAGCGGCACGGTGTCGAGGTGTCCGGCGATCACCACCCGGTCGGCTCGGCCCAGCTGTGTCCGCGCCACGATCGTGTGGCCGTGTCGAGTCACCTGGAGATGGGGTTGGCCTCGCAATGCCACCTCGACGGCGTCGGCGATCATCTGCTCGTCGCCGCTGACCGATTCGATGTCGATCAGCGCGCGCGTGAGGGAGACCACGTCGGCGGACAGATCGAGTCGGTCGGGCATGCGCACCATCCAATCATCCTGGCCAACCACCCCTGACGTAGGTTGCTCTGGTGAGCACCGAGAATGCGACCTGTTCGGCCTGGGGCTTCGGTCTGGCCACCTTCGGCCCCGGCGACGAGGTCCTCGATACCTGGTTCCCCTCGCCCGCGCTCGGCGCTCCGTCCGCTGATGCGGATGTGCCCGCGGTGTTGGAGGAGCTGGCCGGTGGCGATCAGGCACGTGGAGTCACCCGAGCGGTGGTCCGGGTCGTGATCGAGGACCTGCAGTCCTCACCCGCGGACACCCATGACGCGTGGCTCCGGCTGCATCTGCTCAGCCACCGCCTGATCGAGCCGCACGGCGCCAACCTGGACGGCATCTTCGGTCTCCTGGTGAACGTGGTGTGGACCTCGGCGGGCCCGTGCCCAGTCACGGACTTCGAGTCGACCCGGGCCAGGCTGCAGCGCGCCGGTGGGCCGGTGGCGGTCTACGGGGTCGACAAGTTCNCCCGAATGACCGACTACGTGGTGCCGAGCGGCGTCCGTATCGCCGATGCCGACCGGGTCCGCCTCGGCGCTCACCTGGCCGAGGGCACGACCGTCATGCACGAGGGCTTTGTGAACTTCAACGCCGGCACCTTGGGCGCATCGATGGTGGAGGGCCGGATCAGCGCCGGGGTCGTGGTCGGGGATGGCTCCGACATCGGGGGTGGCGCCTCGATCATGGGCACCTTGTCCGGTGGCGGCAAGGAGGTGATCCGAGTCGGCGAGCGGTGCCTGCTGGGCGCGAACTCCGGTATCGGCATCTCGCTCGGCAACGACTGCGTGGTCGAGGCCGGATGCTACGTCACCGCAGGCACCAAGGTGACCGTGCCCGACATCGACAACAAACCGAAGGTGGTCAAGGCGAGCACTCTGTCCGGTGCCGACAACGTGCTGTTCCGCCGCAATTCCCAGACCGGGTCCATCGAAGCCACACCGTGGGCGGCCGAGGGCATAGCCCTCAACGCGGCACTGCACGCCAACGACTGATCCTTCCTGCCCAACCGGAACCCACTCGTGTTCAAAGCCGTTGCGATCGTCGGGTCCGTCGTAGTCCTCGGGGCGGTCGGCTATCTCTTCTGGTCAGGCGCCGGCCCGTTGCCGGACCCCGAGGGTTGCGAGGTCACCGTCGGCGACCTGACCGTCAGCCTGGACACCGAGCAGGCTGAGCATGCCGCCACGATCACCGCCATCGCAGTGGCCCGGGGTCTACCCGCTCGCGCTGCATCGATCGCGCTCGCAACGGCCTACCAGGAGTCCAAGTTGCGCAACCTGGACCACGGTGACCGAGACTCACTCGGCCTGTTCCAGCAGCGCCCCTCACAGGGCTGGGGGACCGCCAAGCAGGTCAGGGATCCGATCTATGCAGCCAACGCCTTCTATGACGCCCTCGAGCGCGTCGACGGTTATCAGGAGATGCGCATCACCGAGGCCGCCCAGGAAGTTCAGCGCTCCGGGTTCCCCGAGGCGTACGAAGATCACGCGGCCGATGGCCGCGCCCTGGCGTCGGCGCTGACCGGCAACTCCGAAGCCAAACTGTCCTGTGTGGTCGACCGAGCCGACGTCTCCGCCCAGAAGATGACGGCCTCGGGGCTGACTCCGCGCGCCGAGCGGGTCCGGCAAGCAGTGGAGCAAGTGTTCGGCAAGCAGTCGCTAGGCGGTTTCGAACCCGGTGGTGTCAACACCGGGCACATGGAAGGATCCGCACACTACGAGGGTCGCGCTGTCGACGTGTTCTTCCGGCCGGTGAATCCCGATAACAAGCGGCGCGGGTGGGCGGTGGCCCAGTACCTGGTGGCCCACGCGAAACGGCTCAAGATCGAGCATGTGATCTTCGACGACCGGATTTGGACGTCGGGACGCTCCTCGGAACAGGGGTGGCGCAACTACAACCCTCCTGACCGGGCCGGGAGCCAGGCGATCCTGGAGCATCGTGACCACGTGCACGTGGATGTGGGTTGACCGGAAAAGCTTTGCTTAACGGTCATTGCATATCGAATCTGGATGCGACACCATGAATCCGACATTCCACCCGGCCGGGGGCCACGAGGGTGGGCATGAAATAAGTTTCCGGGGAAATCATGTCGTACGACTCATCGATGATCTACACCATGGGCATGGCGCTCAGCCGCGCCTTGGACAACCACACCGAGGTCGAGGTGCTGGTCGATGGCCAGTGGCTGACCGGCATGGTGGTGGTCAATGACGGCTACGGCGTCGTGCTCGACGGCGGCCACCAGCACGCGATCATCAAGGTGGAGAACATCTCCGCAGTGCGGATCATGACCGCCTCGCCGATGCGGCCGCGGATCACCGAGGGATACGCCGAATCGGGATCGGAGACCTTCGACGACTACTCCGACTCGGCCATGCCGATGCCAGGACCTCGAATCGCCGCCGAATCGCTGGTGTACTAAGAACCCGCTCTAAGAGGCTGCGGCGAGCCGGGCATGCGCCTGGTTCACCTGCTCGTCCGTCGCGGTGAACGCCACCCGCACGTGCTGGTTGCCCGCTGCTCCATAGAACGACCCGGGAGCGACCAGGATGCCGAGGTCAGCCAGTTGCCCGACGGTGTCCCAACAATCCTGATCGCGGGTCGCCCAGAGGTAGAGCGAGGCTTCGGAGTGGTCGATCCGGAATCCCGCTGCCGTAAACGCCTCGCGTAGCACGGCACGGCGAGCGGCGTACAGGGCGTGCTGAGCACGTACATGTTCCTGATCGCCCAAGGCGACCGCCATCGCAATCTGCTGGGGTCCGGGCATCTGCAGGCCGAGGTTCTTGCGCACCGCCAGCAGCTCACCGACCACGGCAGGGTCACCGGCGACGAAACCACACCGGTACCCAGCCAGGTTCGACCGCTTGGACAGTGAGTGGATGGCGAGGATTCCGGTCACGTCACCGTCACATACATCGGGGTGCAGCACGCTGACCGGCTCTGCCTCCCAGCAGCACTCCACATAGCACTCGTCGTTGACCAGCAACACGCCCCGCTCGCGACACCACTGCACGACTTTGCGCAGGTGCTCGACGGGCAGGACCCGCCCACTCGGATTCGAGGGCGAGTTGAGCCACAGTAGCGCTGGGCGCTGCGGGCCAATCGCAGTCAGCGAGTCCGCGGCAAGCACGCTCGCGCCGGCCAGCACAGCGCCGACCTCGTAGGTGGGATAGGCCAACTCCGGGATCACCACCAGGTCCCCNGTGCCCAGGCCGAGATGGGTCGGCAGGCTGGCAATGACCTCTTTGGTGCCAATCACGGGGAGAACCGCGTCCAGACCGAGCCCGGTGACGCCAAGGCGGTCGGCCATCCAGTCCAGGCATGCTTGTCGCGTCGACGCATGTCCGATCGTGAGTGGGTAACCAGGCGAATCGGCGGCGTTGCGCAGCGCTGCCTGGATGATCTCAGGAGTCGGGTCGACCGGGGTGCCGACGCTCAGATCGACGATCCCCTCGGGGTGGNNGCCTGGGCGCGCGGAGTAGGGCGTCAGGTTGTCCCAGGGGAAATCCGGAAGCCGTCCGGATACCGGACGTGCCGCCCACCTCGGAATCGAAGAGGACNNGGCACGACGTCATTCAAGGACACGGGTAAGCGCGGTTAGCGCTGATCACTCGTCGTGCTCTTGCGGCGGCAACGCCTTGACGAAGTCGGGGTCGTTGTCGGTCTGGCCGAGCTTTGCGGCGCCACCGGGTGATCCCAATTCGCTGAAGAAATCGACGTTGGCGCCGTTGAAGGCCTGCCACTCTTCGGGAACGTCGTCCTCGTAGAAGATGGCTTCCACTGGGCACACAGGCTCACAAGCACCACAGTCGACGCATTCGTCGGGGTGGATATAGAGCATCCGAGCACCCTCGTAGATGCAATCAACCGGGCACTCGTCGACACAAGCGCGGTCCTTGAGATCCACGCATGGCTGCGCGATGACGTAGGTCACCGATGTTCCTCCTCGTCAGCGGGACCGTCGAACCGATCCACAGGCACAGCGTAATACCAGGCTTGAGACGACGGGGATAGACCCGCCCACTCAGTGGACCCGTTTGCCATCCTGTTCCTATGACCCCTCCGACCCGGCCTCTCCTCGGCCCCGAGTGCGTGGGGCAGCGAGTCGTCATCCGCTACCTGCTCCGCGAAGCGAGCAGCACTACCGCAGGCCCGGCTGCAACCGACGTACTGGGAACTTTGGAGAGCTGGACGGACTCGGTCGCCACTGTACGACCGGATGGGCGCCCAGACCGGCTTCTCGAGGAGTCGGGGGCGAGCGAGAGCCTCACGAGCTGGTCACGATCGCAATCAGTGACATCGTGGCAGGCAAGCCAGTGCCGCCCCGGGCCAGGCGAGCACGCCGCGCTCCCAATGATTCGACGACTGAGGCAGGGTTTGGACCCTAGCCCGTGCAGATAACGGTGTCCGCCGGGGTGTAGTGCGTGTGCATCGTCTCCTTGCGCACCACCTTGTCCGAGCCGGGCTTGTAGAACCAACGGTAGACATCGATGTCGAATCCGCCGTAGCCGACATTGGGCTCGCAGTCCGGGCCTGCGATGCGCCGCGTGGCAGGGGAAGTGAAGTTGTAACGCGCAGACTCGGTGGCCTCGATTTTCCAGTACTTGGTGGACCACATCCGCACATTCATCGTGCCCTGGGTCGAGGGTGTCGAGTTCGTCCGCCAGGCTTGGATGAGGATGCCGTACGGGGTGTCGTTGGTGAACCGCAGATCAACGGTGGGCCAGGCGACCGTCGCTTCCCGTCCGACCGGGTAGCGGTCGATGTAGAAGGAGTGCGGCTTGTGCTCAACGTCCTTCAGGCCGGCGAAGAAAGCGGCGTTGAAGGTAGTGGTGGCCACCTGACTGACTCCGCCACCGAGGTCCTGCTTGAACACGCCGTTGCTGATGATGAAGCCCTTGGTGAAGCCGTTCTCAGCAGTTCGCTCCCCTACCGTCTGGTTGAGGCTGAAGGTCTCCCCNGGCTTCAAGACCGTGCCGTCGATCAGTTCGGCCGCTCGGCCGATGTTGATGTTGCGGTACTCGGCGTAGGGGAACTCGGTGGTGAACTCCGAGACGACCTCTTTGATGCCCAGCTCGCGCACCTGGTCAGCGGTGTAGTCGGGGGTCCGGATCTTCGTGGGCACTTTCAGCACCCGATCCCCCGGGNNGCGCGCCACCAGGTCGAGGAACCCGTCGAGGACCGCTTGGGGATCGTAGGTAACCCCGGTCTTGCCGGGCACCACCTGCGGTTTGCCGTCGACGATCTGAACGGTCGCGTCCCGGGGATCCAGCGATACCGCGTCCATCGCTTCGTCCACCACCTTGCGCAGCGCCTTCTTGTTCAGCGCCGGCTCGAGCGCATCATCGGCGGCTTGCATCGAGAGGGCGGCCGCGTACGCGCGTGGCTCCAACTTCACGCGGTCACCAGCGATCCGGAAGACCACGGGNGCACTCATTGCCGGTTCGGCGAAGTCCTGGAGCGCTTGGTCGACCGCCTCTGTGGTGATATCGGGCGTCACCATCTCGACCGGGACCTGGACAGAACCGACGTCCTGCTTGGCGTATGCGGCGACCAGCAACTCCTTGCCGGCCAGCACGTCGACTGCGCGGCCGGGCTCGGGGTAGGACGCAATCGCCTTGCCCTGCTTGGTGAAACGGATCCCCGCCTCGACACCCGGGTCGTCCACCTGATCGGCCAGAGAGCCGATCGTGCCGGACAACAATTCGTCGTCGGTCGTGACCTGAGCGGGCTCATCGGTGCCGCCGGCCAGGTAGGACCACAGGTCGCGCGGGTCCAGGCTGCGTCCAGTCGCGACTTGGTCGACCGATGCCTCGACATCGATCGACAGCCCTGCCTCGACCGGCGCGACGGTGATGCTCGCACCGGAGGCAGTCAGCGTGAGTGACTGTTGAGCCTCGTCGAGATCTCGCAGCGCCACTCGAGCCTGCTCGGCGGTCATGCCACCGACATCGACCCCTGCGATGGTGGTGCCGCGGGCGATCTTGTCACCGGTGAAGGCATACACCCCCAGGTACAGGGCAGCCAGCAAGCCCACTGCACCACCTGTCAGCAGCCAGGCCTTTTTCTTTGTCACGTTGTTCCTGTCCCCGCGTTACTCGAACGGCCTACTGCAGGCCGGCGAAGAGATCGTCTTCCCAGCCACGCTCAGCGGCCGGCCCGTTCGTCGCATTCGGGCCGCGTCCTCCNCTGACCAACCGGAAGTACTCCAGACCGAATGCCTCAGGTCCCACGATGTCATGCATGGTGAAAAACGGGCCGTCAGTGGTGATCTGAGTGGCATGGGCACGTAGCGCAGCAAACTTCTCCTGCACGTAGTCAGTGGCATCGACGCAAGCGTCCACCAACTCGTCCTCCAAGAAGATCGGCCACAGCGGGCCGTCCGGATCCATTTCCGCGAACGTGCTTGTATCACCAGCTGCACGCAAGGCGCGCACACCGGTGCGCACCGCACTGGCCGACATGCATCCCCAGTAGATCTTCTGGATCTCCCATGCCGCACCGAGATCGGGTTGAAAGGAGCGGACGGCCGCCAAGTCAGCTGCGTACATCGCGACGCGGTGGGCCTGAATGTGATCCGGGTGTCCGTACCCGCCGAACTGGTCGTAGGTCACCATGACCTGCGGTCGCACCTCACGGATGACCTCGACCAGCAAGGTTGCCGCTTCGAGCAGGTCGGCCTTCCAGAAAGTGTCGTCGCGCACCGTGTCCAACGGCGCTGCGTGGCCGTCGACGTGCCATTGCATACCGGAGTCACGGAAATGCCCCGGCCCGCCGAGGAATCGATGATCGGTGACCCCGAGCTCTCGCATTGCGCTGGTCAGCTCTTCGATCCGTTGCAGACCGAGCGTGTCCTGCTTGTCGGAGGCCAGGTGCTCGAGGTCGGGCACCAACACCTCACCCTCTTCTCCCAGAGTGCAGGTGACCAGCGTGACACCGCGCCCTTCGGCAACGTACTTGGCCATCGTGGCGCCTTGACCGATGCTCTCGTCATCAGGATGGGCATGTACGAGGAGGAGTCGCTGATCCATATGGGCAAGCCTAGGGGCTGCCGGGTACGGTCGAGCCGCCAGCCGGGCCGGGAAGTATCACTTCACATACTTGGCCGATGGGCGCTTCGGGGTGTTGAGCCAATCCCGGAAGATGTCGTCGACCTGCTTGCCCGAAATTCGCTCGACCAGCGCTTTGAAGTCACGGGTCGAGACTGTGCCGTATTGGTTCTGCTTCGCCCAGGCCCGCAGCACCTTGAAGAAGGCAGGACGGCCGATCCTCTCCCGGATCACCTGCAGCGTCATCGCGCCACGGATGTAGACCGGGTCGGAGAACAGCGTCGTTATCGTGATGCCGCGTGGCGCCGGTCTCCACGCCACTGTCTTGTAGTGCTTGCGCAGCTGTTTGGCCGGCGTAGGGCCACCGTGTTTGGCAGTCCACAGCCATTCGGCGTAGGTGGCGAACCCTTCGTTGAGCCAGATGTCACGCCAAGTTGCCGGGGTCACCGAGTTGCCGTACCACTGGTGCGCGACCTCGTGCACCAAGGTCATCTCATCGGCGAACATGGGGAAGAAGGAGCGGGTCTGGGTCTCCAGCGCATACCGGACCCGGGGCAGGTCGACCAGGATTCCGGCGTCGCGGAAGGGATGCGGGCCGAACCACTTCTGCTGCTGGGCAATCACCTTGGGTAGCAGCTTGAGCGCCTTCTTGTTCGGTGAGGCTGCTTTGGCAACGAAGGAGTCGTACCGGATTCCCTGCTTGGTCATGGTGGTACGCCGGTAGTCGCCGACGGCAACCGTGGCTAGATACCCGGCCATCGGCTTGTTCATCTTCCACCGCCAGGTGCGACCTGTCGGCGAAGTGGTGTTCGAGATCAGTCGGCCGTTGCTGACTGCGGTCAGGCGCTCGGGCACGGTCACGGCGATCAGGTAGGTCGCCTTGTCTCGGGGCGTGTTGTTGAGCGGGAACCAGGTCATCGAACCCACCGGCTCTCCGAGCGCGACTGCTCCCCTGGCNGTGGGCAGCCAGCCTTCAGATGTCCCCTCGGCTCCGAACAGGTACTTCGGCTTCCCGGAATAGGAGATCTGGGTGGTGAACACCGTGCCCTTGGTGATCCGCTGGTGGGGTTTGATCGTGAGCCGGTCACCGGAACGAGTGAAGGTGGCCTTCTGCCCGGCAGTCGTGACGCCCTTGACCGACATCCCATGCAACGACAGCGGGAAGGAGGTCAACGCTTGGCGGGCTTTGATGGTGAGTTTCGCCGTGCCCGTCAACCGCTTGGTCGCCGGGGCCCAGGTCAGGTCGAGGGCGTAGTGGCGTACATCGATCTTGGTGGTTCCGTATCGAGGCAGCACCGGATCCTTGCGAGCGTTGACGCCGGCAACTGCACTCGCACTGGCATCCACGCCGGGATTGGCACCAGCACTCACGCCCGGCACCGGCACAGCCAACAGCGCGCCCAGCAGTCCGGCTGTAAGTCCAGCTGTGATTCCCCGACGCTTTCTCCCCATGCTGACGATGGTAGAGACTGGGGACGTGACAGACGTCGTACATCTGGCTCGCGACTCCGTGCGTGTCCCCGCGATCAACACTCTTGCCAGCACGTCTGGATTGACAGGCCTGCTGGAAGACCTCAATCGCACAGCACACCGACGAAGGGTCCCCGGGCGCTTGGTCGACTCCGGATTCCGCCTGGACGCCAAGGACTCCGTCACGCTGCGATGGTGGCCTCAAGGCATCACTACCTCGGCCGATCACAGCGACCAGGAAACCTATGCCGGTCGCCACATCGTGGTCACCTCCTCGTACTCCAAGCAGTTGGGACGGTGGGGCCGGGCGAGTCATGGGTCTCGACTCACGTTCTTCGACATCTCGGAGAAAGTGGTGCGCTACCGCCATGTCCTCCTCGTGGACGCCCTCTGGGAGGAAGGGCAACCTCACCTGAAACCGGTGCGCATCCATGCCGGGGGCATCGTGTGGCGCGGTCCGTCCATCCATGTGGCCGGCACCGCAGCAGGACTGTTTTCCTTCCACATCGATGACATCGTCAAGCTTCCCAAGGGCGCGGATCTCGGTCTGGGATTCCCAGCGGACTATGTGCTGCCGCTGCGTTCCCGCTACAAGGCTCGGACTCCCCAAGGTCACCCGCGGATGCGCTACTCGTTCGTCTCGCTGAGCCGCAGCGGCACCGACTTCGAGCTGGTGTGTGGCGAGTACGGGCAGCAAGGTGAGACAACCCGGCTGATCAGCTTCGACTTCGATGGTGACACCNGGGCTGCTGAAGACCGATCCTCTGGAGACCGGCAGCGGGACTGGGAGGCAGCCCAGGAGCCGGCCCAAGAAGCGATCTCCGTGCCGACGGTGTTCGAACTGGGCGGGGTGCAGAAGATGCAGGGAGCCGTGCGCGTCGACGGGGAGTTCTACATCACCCAGAGCCGGAACCGGATACAGCGCGGCAACCTCTGGCGGGGCGATCCAGGGAGCCTGACGATCTCGCCCTGTGCGCTACCGGCTGGACCCGAAGACATCTGCCATTGGCCCTCGACCGACNCATTGTGGTCGGTATCGGAGCACCCTTGCNAGCGCTATGTCTTCTGTGTGAATCGTGGCGCGCTGGCCAACTGACGCGCTTGCGCGACCAATTCGCCTGTGGAGTCCCACACCTGGACGTCTTCTTCCAGGAAACCCCTGGCGTAGGTCGAGGTGCTGATCTGCATGCTCAGCCAGCCCGGGGCCGGCCGAGCGCGAACGTACGCTGTGAGCTCCACCGTGGGGGCCCATCCGAAGTGGCCCCAGGTGTAGGTGACCGGCGGCAGCGCGTCCACGATCTGGAGCAGCGAGATCGGGTCCGGCTCACGGCCGTCGGGGAACCGGATCCACGCGTTGAACGTACCTGGGGCCGAGAAGTCACCGAGCGCCCAGGCAACGCTGCCGGGAGTCAATCGCACATCCAGGCGCTCTGTGAACGGCCCAGGACTCTTGAAGCCCTGCGGGGTGTCGGTGGTGGCATAACACTGATCAGGCGGGGGCAACTCCGGACAAGGTGGCGTGATGAACTCCGGCCCGTCAAGGGCATCCAGATCCCCNGTCGTCACCAGCGCTCGCACTCGACCGGTCGGCTTGTCGTCCTGCTTCTGCTCCAGATGGACCGAGACGACCGAGGTCGTCCGTCCGGAGCGGACAATCTCGGTTTCGATCCGGGCAGGTCCCCGNACGCTGGCCGACAGGTAATGCGCCGAAATCGCGAGGGGATCCGGATGCACGCTACCGCTAGCAGAATGCTCTCCCGCTCGACTCGCGGCTTTGCCCAGCAACGCCAGAAGCAACCCGCCGTTGACCGCACCCCCGATCGCCCATCGATCCGACAGCTGGGCCGTAAAGGCTGGGCCGCCGCCGGACCTGGCGGACGTCGAATCAACAGGCGTCAGGGTCAGGGCGGTATCGAACTCGGAGAGCGGAGTCGTCACCCGGGAAGCGTAGAGCGTCGGGCTTGTCAGGTCTGCTGGGGCATGCGCTGACTGGGCACCAACGACTGCTGCGCGACCAGATGCACGGTCGAGAAGTGACCGCTCTGGCTGATCCGGGTGGCTCCCTCGAACTCCACATGCCCTGGGTGGACGATCAAGGAATGCGCCTCCCAGAAGGGGTAGCGCACCCGGTGCTCCCAGACCCTGGCGATCTCGCCGGCCACTAGGTGCTCGTCGAGATCCGGCTTGTACTGGCACAGCGCGACCACGAACGCGTCCGGGTTGTCGGTCGTGCCTACCTCGATCTGGCTGAACAGCCCACTCGCCTCGAGCACCAACTCGAGTTCAGCGCTCATCAACATCAGGTCTGCCTGCGACGGACCGCCGGCGTTGTCCTGCACTGCTGTGCGCAAGGTGTGGAAACTGGTGAGCTGCATGTATCCAATCGTCGCCCGCCCTGGAGCGCCGGCAACTAGCCGAAAGGTAAAAAGTCGGATAAGTCTTGCGGTCAAAAGGGACAAACAATACGAAAGTGCGCTAGCTAGTGAACGAGAGTCGACCAACCACCGGCAGTCACCTGGACACCGAGGTGGTTCGGGATGCGCTCCTTGACGTGACCGACATGGCTGATCAGCCCAACTGTGCGACCACCCTCACGAAGGTCATCGATGGTGTCGAGAACCTCGGACAAGGTCTCTTCGTCCAAAGTGCCGAAGCCCTCGTCTATGAACAGGGTGTCCAGGCGAGCACCACCATTGCGGCTGGTGACCACTTCGGCCAGGCCCAGCGCCAGTGCAAGCGATGCCTGGAACTTCTCGCCCCCGGAGAGAGACTGTGGCGAGCGAAGCTCCTCGTTGTAGGCATCGTTGACCTCGACGGCCAGACCGGACTGGCCCATGCCCTTGGTCACCTCGTCGCTGTAGCGCAACTCGTAGCGACCGTTGGACATTCTCCCCAAGAGCACGTTTGCGGCCCGAACGATCTCCTCCAGGTCCGCGGCGAGGGCGAAGGTCTCCAGCGACATCCGCTTGGTATTGGGTCCTTGCCCCTTGATCGTCTCGGCAAGGCGCTGAACGAGGTCGTATTCGGTTTGCATGCCACCGGCGGCCTCCAGCGCCGACCTGATCTGGCCTGCAAGTCGCTCGATGCTCCCGAGGGTTTTGGACAGCTCGGTCTCATGTCGCACGGCGAGCGTATGGGCATCCTCCGCGCGCTGTAGCAGCTCTTGGGGACCGATCAGGTCGATCGGATCGCCGGGAAGTTCTTTGATCGCCGCATCTGCGAGGGTCTGGTGCACAAGCGCTGCGTCCCTCTCGTGCTCGGCGACCTGGCATTGCATTTCCTCACGCAATGCCCGTGGCACGAACGCCGCTTCGGCTTCCTCCGGCGAGCCGAACTCCTGCTCCACCAGCACAGTGGCCAACTTGTCCTGGGCTCGACCGGCGAGTTCGGTGGCATATGCCAGATCCGCACTCGCATCGACCAACTTCTCGCAAGCGCTCAGCTCGGATTCCATGCGTGCCAACCGATCGGCAACCGTCTCGAACTCTCCACGCGCTTCGGCGATCTGCTCGATTTCGCTTTCAAGGGCGGCCAGTGTCACCGCAGCTTGGGTTTCAGCTCGGGCCATGGCGTCCTTGGCCCGATCGGCCTCATCGACTTCGGCTGCGATCCGGTCGGCAAGGCCCGCCCGCTCGGCGGTGAGCTCCTCAACACGCAGACCAGCCGCTCGAGCAGCTGCGACCCGAGCTGTGGCCGTGTCGAGTTGAGCGACCAGATCGGTGACGGATCGGCCCTGGGCGATGGCGCGTTCGCTCTCCAGCCGTGTCTTCAGCACAACGACCAGCTCAGCGGCTTGTCGGACCTGCTGTTGCGCGGCATCAGCGGTGATCTCAGCGGCTGCCACCTCGTCTTCGGTGACGTGCCCGACGGCAAGGGCAGCCGGCGCTGGGTGGGAGACCGAGCCACAGACCTGGCAGGGGACACCGTCGTCGAGTGATTGAGCCAGCTTCCCGGCGTACTCCTCGTACTGCCGCTGTTTGAGAGCAGTGACGTCGGCCTGGGCCTGGTCTGCGATCTTCCTGGCGCTCAATTCCTCAGCGAGCGACTGCTCCCACTGGGCGCCGATGGACTCCGCGGCCTGTGCGGCAGCCAGCTGAGTTTGAAGCGTGCCAGCCAGCTTGTCCGCCGCGGCGAAGTCGTCAGCGGCCTCGACTGCAGCACCGATTCGCGAGACGAGAACAGGTTCCGAGTCCTTCAGCTTGCCCAGCTCGGTGGTGTGCGCTGCGTGGACCACACGTGATCTTTCTACGGCGGCCCGGGCGGCCTCGTCGGCCTGGATCAGGGCTGCGAGCCCCGCCTCGCGCTCTGCTGCCTGGCCCAGCTTCGCCACTTCTCCGACCAGTCGGTTGACCTGAAATCGGGCTACCGCAAGGTCTGCATCCAGGCCTGGGAGAAGTCGGCGGAATCGCTGGACCGCGGCAGCGTGGGCGAGCTTCGACTCCGCCAACGCCGCGGTTGCTTCACCAGTGTTCTCCATTACGGGCTGGACGAGGTGCGCTCTTTGGGCAGCCTCCAGCTTCTGGACGGCTTGGGCGATCTCCGGCTCCCGAGCTGCCAACGTCTGCTGCCTCGCCACGGCCCGGTCACGTCGCAATTGGTTGTCGGAGGTGGCCTTGGCATGACTCAACGCGGCGTGAGCACCCTCCAGCTCCTTCTTTGCCTTGGCAGTGAGGCCGATGGCCTCGGTCATCTCGGCTCGTTGGGCAGCCGACAACTCCTCCGCCCACTGCAGAACCGTTGTCGGTTGGCTACCGTCCATACCTTCCGGCAGCTCCTGGTTCATCTCGTCGCCCAGCGAATGGAGGTGCGCCGTGATCGTAGTGACCGTGTGCTCGAGCTCGATGCGCAACTTCCTGGCCTGGCTGTCCAAGTCGTTGCTGTAGTCGAGAAACCGGCCGGTGTCGAACAACTTGCGAAGCAGCTCACGCCGGGTCTGGCTGTCAGCAACCAGGAACCTTTGGAACTCGCCTTGGGCCAGCAAGATCACCTGTTTGAACTGCGCGGCGTTGAGTCCGACGATCTCGTCTATCCGCTCGGCAACTTTGCGCACCTGTCGGCTCTCGATGACCCGCTCGCCATCGTCGGTGATCTCGGCTATCTCTGCCCATTGGGCTCGGGGATTCTTGTTGCCTGGCTTGGTGTAGCTCGGTATTCGCGAGACGCGGTAACGCAGCTCGCCTTGAGAGAACTCGACATCGACGCGCGTCTCGTCGACAGAGTCGACCAGGTACTTGCTGCGCACGCTGTCGTCGGTGACGTTGCCGTAACGCGGAACGTCACCGAACAAGGCGAAGGTGACTGCGTCGAGGATCGTGGTCTTGCCGGCACCGGTCTTACCGGTAATGACGAACAGGCCGTCGTCTGCGAAGGCATCGAAGTCGACGGTCTCGGTCCCTGGATAGGGACCGAAGCCCGCGAGCCTGACCTTGTGGATCTTCACGACGAGCTATAGGCGCCGATCACTGTACGGATCAGCTCGAGCTCGGCGGCAGTGGCGCCCTCTCCGTTGCGAACGCTTTCCAAGAAGGTATCGACAATCTCCACGTCACCTTTGCCGGCAATCCTCTCGGCATAGCCGACGGCTCCTGATTCATGGATGTAGGACGGCCGGAATTTGATCTCGGCCAGGTGCCCGAACCTCTCCTGAAGTCGCTTCTGGGTGTTCATCGGACGTGTGCGATCAGTGATCACCGCGCATATCCAGTGATCTTCCTTGTCGGCATACGCCTTCTCGGTCAGCAGGTCGTCCAAAGTGCCAACGAGAACCGACAACGGCCGCGGAACCGGAAGACCGACCCAGTCGACGGACTTGACTCCATCCGCGTCCAGGTCGACGAGCCAACCACCGCGTGGTTTGCTCGCTTCGCTGAAGGAGTAGTGCAGCGGTGCACCTGAATAGCGGACGTTCTCCGCCAAAGTGGCCCGTCCGTGGATGTGACCGAGTGCCGCATAGGTGAAGTCGGTGAAGTAGCTGACCGGCACCTTGTCCACTCCACCGACGATGTCGCGCTCGGAGTCGCAGGAATCCCCTTCTGCTCCCTGGACGAACGTATGGGCCAACACCACTGCCCGTCCGCCGCGATCTCTCCAGTCAGCGCGAACCAGATTGAGGGCATGACCCAGC
This sequence comes from Nocardioidaceae bacterium, assembly GCA_013693815.1. Lineage (GTDB taxonomy): Bacteria > Actinomycetota > Actinomycetes > Propionibacteriales > Nocardioidaceae > SSC3. The sequence continues at coordinate 1,222,130 of CP059259.1, read as the reverse complement.
GCATCCTTCTGTGATCGCATCGCGACCTCGGTCCACACATGACGCTGGTGTGCAGGCTCGATATAAGGGATGCCGTAGAAGTGCACGTCACCGTGCTCGTCGCCGATCGTGACCGGGTCGACGATGCCGGCCGCCTCGGTCAGCACATGCACTCCGGCTGCGTGGGCGAAGGCCGACTTGGCCCCGAGCCGCGCCGGGGAGTCATGGTTGCCGCTGGTCAGCACCACTCGCGCCCCAGCCTTGGAGATGCCGAGCAGGAATTTGTCGAGCAAGGTGACCGCATCGGCCGAAGGGGTCGATGAGTCGAAGATGTCACCGGAAGCCAACACCACCTCGACTTCTTCGTCCTTCACAATCCCCACCAAGGCGTCGAAAACCGTCTCCAACGCGGCCAGCGTCGAAGCCTTATGGAAAGTGCGCCCGATGTGCCAGTCACTGGTATGCAGAATCCGCACCGCCGCACCTCCTCTGTTTCCAGAGCCGGCCGCTGTCTGCGACCTCAAGCTCTCAAAACGGATTCTGGCGCGAGGGTCCGACACAATCCGGAAAGCCACGCCCGACGGCTAGCTGAAACCCACCACTCCCGCGGTACGGCGAACTCCCCATGCGAACCGGCGCGCTCTGCGAGACTGAGTCAATGAGCAAGTCCCGGAAGAAGGCGCGAGCAAGACTGGCGGCTGCCCGGGATCACCAGACACCAGTGACGGTCACCCGCAGGGGCCTCGCCTGCGATGAGACATCGGGTTTCGTCATCGCCCTCAGCCACGATTGGGTTGTTCTGCACACATTGGACGGCGCCTACCTCGACGCAGTGACGATGCTGCGGTTAGACCTCGTCACCAAGGTCAGAACACATTCAGACGAGGCCTACATCCTGCGAGCCACCGAAGGACTCGGCGTACCCCTCGGCTCGTTCGAGTGCGATCCAGATGCCGCGGTCGGCGAGTTGCTTGACCTTGCCTCACAACGTGACGAGATCATCGGCGCCCATTTGGAGAGCCGGGACGGGGACTGGGTGAACTTCGGCAGGATTCACCACATCGGGAAGAACCGTTTGGATCTCCAGTTCATCGGCCGCGACGGCGATTGGGTGGACTTCGTTGAAGCCTGGAAACTCCGTGACATCACGCGGATCGAGTTCGGCGGCCGCTACATCGGCGCGCTCGAGCGTTTCGGCGACCCCAGGCCCGAGGTGGTGGCGCGCCGGAAGCACTAGTCGTCGCCCCTGCGCATCCCGTACCGCTTCCGCCCGAGGCAGCCGAGTCGGACGACTCGATGTGGCAGGACGCGAACGGGCTGGTGTGGTTCGGGCGGTTCGAGAGCGACAACATGATCGCCACGTCACAGGACGGCGGCGCCTCGTGGACAAGCCACAGTCTCGGCAGCTGCCACCTGGTGCCGACGTACTCGGCAGCCAAGGACGTGCTCGCAGTCCTCGAGTACGAGGACGCCAGGCGACAGCGGCGCGTTCGAGTTCCTCGGCAAGCAAGGCTGGGGTGACTCCCTGACCGTGACTGGCCGCCCCAGCGATAGCGCGGACGTGTACCTCTCCTCCAGCCCAGGTGAGGACCGGGAGCCGTTGGCTGCGCGCTGACCGGGCCGATTCAGAAACCGAGGTAGTCGGCCAACCACTCCCGAATCGCGGTGAATGTCGTGTCGTCGACGCGCCCCACGTACCCATCGAAACGTTCGCGCGACACGGTGCGCAGTTGCTCCGTCATGGCGAAGCCCGTCAATCCCGATACCTCGATAGGAACGTGATTCGGCCAGCCCCGATCGGTCGTGCTGATCGGCACCCCAAGGGCAAGTGTGTCCACCAANTCGAGATAGACATCAGACGCGACGATGACGAAGGGGCGACGACCCGTTTGCTCCCGTCCGACCACTACATCGGGACGCACCCAATAGACATCGCCGGTGCGGACGCGGGGCGATGCCGCTGACTCAGACACGTGGCACGGCCGTGAGTGCGTCCACATCCGCGACCTCGGCCCAATAATCCAGCCCTGGCGGGTTCGCACGCATGGAGTCGGCCATCGCTTGCAGACGCTCGCGCCGGCGAGCCTCCTTCACCAGCTGATCGAGATAGTCACCAATTGTCTGGCCATGTTCACGCGCCGCCGAACTGATCCGATTACGCAGCTCGGTGTCAACTTTGATGGTGGTCACGCTCATGCGATCAGGATACCTGGTGGCCCTTAGGTTGATATACTAATTCGATATACTTTTAGGCACCACGGATGTGACGGGCTACCTCGCCCTCGGCGAAGTTGTAGAACGCGGCGTGGACGACTTCGGCAGGCGCCAACCCCAGTGGTGCCGCCCGGCCGGCGAAATAGCCGTCCCAGAAGTCGCGCATGCCGACGTCACAGAACGCGCGATCCACCTCTTCGGAGAAACTGACGGTGGCGATCGGTTCGATCAGCTCGAACAGGCGGCGGATCTTCACACGCGGGTGGGCCATGGCCGCCTCAGTAGTGGTAGCGAGCTTGGAGAATCACCAGGTCCTCGCCGTCAACGATATAGACGAGCCTGTGTTCGTCGGTGATACGCCTCGACCACGAGCCCTGGGCGCCGTACTTGAGCTGCTCGGGCTTACCGATGCCCTCGAACGGCTGGCGTAGGCAGGCGTCGATGAGCAGGTTGATCCGCTTGAGCACCCGCCGGTTCGCAGTCTGCCAATGCCTGTAGTCCTCCCAGGCGGAAGGATCCCAGACCAGCCGCACTCAAGCGTCCTCGTCCGAGCGGTCGAGGTCGTGTGTTTCGGTTTGACCGGCCCGGGCGCGCTCATAGGCATCGAGAAGCCTGCGGGCATTGGCGGGCGAACGGAACAAGTACGCCGTCTCCTGCCAGGCTGCGTACTCGTCAGCGGGCATCAGCACCGCGTTCCCCTTGCGCGAGACGATCTCGACGGCCTCGCGGTCTTCGTTGATGCGCTCAATGAGCGGGAACAACGTCTTGCGCGCTTCGCTGGCACTGATTGACATGATCGAGATCCCTCACCCGCCACAATGGTACAGAATTATGGTACCACTCGTCGAATGGCGGGCCTACCGCCAGTTCAACTCGTCGGCCCACAGAGTTGGCTGCGAAAGCCCTGACGGCCTCCCTTGGTTACGGACCCGCGTCGATCGAGACCAGCGACGAGGATCAGCCCTGTGGTGTAAGACATGGCCTATGACTACTTCCCACCAGGTTCCGCTTCCCGCAGTGCCGCTGAGGTTCCCGGCCCGGCGCCCGGAACGTCGATGACCACCGACTACGTCGCGATGGTCGCACGCATGGCCTACGTGTGGGGTTGGCCGTTGGTCAGCTCCCATAACCGCCGCGCGGCGTTCGCCCAGGCGCCGGCTCCTGGCCTGATGNGGGGCGTTCTCCCGGTGGCCCCGGTGGGACAGAACGCGTTCCTGACCGACTACATCAGCCCGGAGCAGCGGTTCGTCACCTGCCCGAACCAGGACGTGGTCTACGGGATGGGTTACTACGCCCTCGGCCAGGATCCGATCGTGTTCCAGGTCCCCGACTTCGGCGACCGGTTCTGGGTCTACGCGCTCTACGACGCTCGCACCGATCAGTTCGCCCAGATCGGCAAGGCCTACGGAACCACGCCCGGGTTCTACCTGATGGTCGGCCCGGACTGGGCCGGCGAGGTCCCGGACGGCGTCACGGCGGTGGTGCGGTGCTCGACCGAACTCGCGGCGAGCGCCCCGCGGGTGTTCCTCAACGACACCGCTGAGGACCGCGACGCCATCCAACCGGTACTGAACCAGATCATGTTCTATCCCTTGTGCGACTTCGACGGCACCGTCAAGACCACCGACTGGCGCTCACTGCCCGAGTTCCCAGCCGCTGCTGGCGCGGGAAAGGAAGAAACCAAGTGGGTACGACCAGAGGAGTACTTCACTCGGCTGCCTGAAGTGATGGACCTCGTCCCGCCGCTGCCGGGTGAAGAGACGCTCTATGCGTGGATCCGAAGCGTGCTCGATGCGGCGGCTGACGACCCCCACATCATGAGGACTCTGACCGAGACCGCGATTGCGGCCGAAGCCGAGCTGATCGCACCGCTCTTCGCCTGGCGCTACAACGGTGTCCCTACTGGGAACGGCTGGAACGTCGGGAAGAACAACGCGGAGTGGGGTAGCGACTATCTCAGCCGTGTCGCAACGGCCAAGTCGAACATGTACGAGAACCGACCGAGTGAGACCGCCTACCTCTACACCGACTTCGACAGCGTAGGTCAGCCACTTCGCGGAGAGAACTCCTATGCCGTGACCTTCGCCCCGGGCCAGACACCGCCCGTGCAGGGCTTCTGGTCGCTGACCTTGTACAACGAGACTCACTTCTTCGAGCCCAACCCACTGGAGCGGTATTCACTCGGCACCAAGAACACCACGCTGACCTACAGCGCGGACGGCTCGCTCACTGTGTACGTGGGAGCCAAGTCGCCGGGAGGGGAGCACGAGTCCAACTGGCTCCCGGCACCACAGGGCGCCTTCTCGCTCTATCTTCGCGCCTACTGGCCCGACCAAGCGGTTCTGGACGGCACTTGGATACCGCCTGTCGTACACAAGCTCGACTGAGTGGCGACGGCCTCGGCGCCCTGCGGCACTCCAGTCGCGGTCTGCCAAACTTTGCCGCGTGCGACTCGAAGGCGTGGACGGGACCTCTTTGCTCTGATCGTCGAGTCCTACGAGTTCCCCAAGCCGCCGCCTCCGAGGGATCTCGCGATCTGAACTGGGATGCGAACTGGCTTCTGGTCACCGGTCGTGTGGCACTCGCGGATGGGCAAACGCGCCGAAACTCGGTCGGCTACGCACCGCCCAGCGAATAGATTTCCCAGCGTGGACTCCGCTGACCTGATCCGTACTGTATTAATGGACCCGATCGGTATCTGGCGCACCTCCCCCGGCAATTGAGGCCCTGGAGGTCAACGCAGCGCGAGCGTCTCCACGGGCTGCCCGGTGACCTCGGCTATCAGGTCGAAGTCCTTATCCACTGCGAGCACCGTCAAGCCAGCTTTCTCCGCCGTCGCCGCAATCATGAGGTCCGGAATGGACGGCGCCCGATGCTGCCCACGATCCGCAAGAAGCATTTGCACCTCCCATGCCCGATCTTCCATCGAGGGCGTTAGTCGTTCGAGCGGCATCAGCGACAATGGNGGTACTGCCAGGATCATCCGCCCGTCCTCCCCGGTGCGTACTGAGAATCCGATCTCAAGCCTTGTGATCGTCGAGACCCGCACGAGCCCGCGCTCAATTCTCGAGTTCCACAGGCCAGAGTCCGATGCCTGCCCCAACTGCATCCGTACATACGCAGACTTGTCGATGAGCCAGCCCGTCACCGCCATGCGTCGGCGATGACGTCCGGGTCGGCGAGGTCGGCAAGAATCTCCGCCGACCTCTTCCAGCTCTCTTCAGTGACCTTCACCGCTGGACGGGGCCCAACCCTCCAGCTGACGACGCAGGTATTCATTGCGCGATAGGCCCAGCTCTTCAGCAGTCCGGTCAATGCGGGCAACAGCCTCGTCACTGAGTCCGCGGACCAAAACGTTCGTCATGGCAACCACCTCCGCCTAGATGATATCGCGATATCACCTAGGCGGGCGACCCATACAGATCATCCGCCAGCCCAAGTCCAAAACCTCAGCCTCGCATGGCACACATCACAAATCTCATACGAACCAGGCGGCTCGTCTAGCCGTGCGGATCTGCAACAAGGGCACGGGCACACCAGTTCAGCACGCCAGAAACTACACATTGAAGCAAAACTCGACCACATCGCCGTCGTCCTCCGGGACGACGATCGATCAGCCTCCGATCCCGAACGCCTCGGCGTAGCGCACCACACCCGCGGGAAGCGACCGGGAACCGTCCAGCGTCATCGCCATCAGGGCTTCATCGGGCACGTCGATGCCGAGGCTGATGTTCGCCTCGGAGGCACGCCGGAAGCCGAAACGTGGGTAGTACGCGGGGTGACCCAGCACGACCACGAAGGCCTCGCCCTGGACCCGTGCGGCATCCAGGGCTGCCCGAATCACGGANGCCCCCACCCCCATCCGTTGGGAGGCCGGTAGCACGGAGCAGGGAGCCAGGCACAACGCAGGCACCTCGTCCACATGACAGCGCGTCAGCAGGGCATGGCCGAGCAGCGTACCGGCAGACTCCTCGGCCACGATCGACAATCCGTCGATCCAGGCCCCACTGCCGCGGAGCGCGTCGACGAGTTGCGCCTCCTCGTCCGTCGGGAAGGCAGCGGCTGTCAGGGCGTGGATCTGCGCGACGTCCACAGGCAGCTCCGCGCGCACCGTCCATGTCGCCATCTTTCACACTCTTCCGTGACGGAACTCCACCATGTCACCGCTCATGAGGCGGGCCGCTGCACGATTTGCTCGACGCTCACGCCGATTGCCTCATAAGTCGATCGAGCCCGCGCGTCTCGGGTCGCGAGCCGAACTTCTCGCTCGCGAGCAGCGAGCGCGATCAACCCGTCGTACACGGCTCCGCCAGACACGCCGAGACGCGCCAACTCGCGGTGGGCCTCCCCAGCCAGCCGTGTCGGCAGGACGGCATGCTGAGCGAAGTTCTCGTCGATCAGCAACACTGCGTCCGCCGGATTCACCCTCGCGTCACCGGGAAGGCGAGTCAGCACCGAGTAGGTTTCCGGGAGCGCGTGCCCACAGAGCGCGAGACGACGGCCNCTGGCCCACGATGTGACGAGGCCATGGGCTTCGTGGGAAGTGACAAGCAGAGGAACGGCCACGCTCGTGTCGATCACGAAGTCGACGGGGAACGTCAACGCCGGCCCGCATCGATCAGCGCGAACATCACGTCATCGGTCACCACTGTCGTCGCCTCAGCGACCAGGCGGCCATCCGAGTCCCGCACCAGCCGCGCAGTGCGGCCCCGGGTGTGATCTGGACACCACTGCCGTACGGCGAGACGTCGACCGTCGAGCCGGGCGCCAGCCCCAACGAGTCCCTGATGCTCTTGGGCAAGAGGATCCGTCCGCCGGAGTCGATCGTGGCTTCCATGGGAACAGACTACCAGTCAGATCCCATGCCTAACTGTGCCGGAACTCGACCACGTCGCCATCTGCCATGACGTAGTCCTTGCCCTCCATCCGGACTTTGCCGGCTTCCTTGGCTTTGAGCATCGAACCGGCGGCGACCAGATCCTCGAACGAGACGATCTCGGCTTTGATGAAGCCCTTCTGGAAGTCCGTGTGGATGACCCCGGCGGCTTCGGGCGCGGTCGCGCCCTTGCGAATAGTCCAGGCGCGGGCTTCCTTGGGACCGGCGGTCAGATAGGTCTGTAGGCCCAGGGTGTCGAAGCCGACTCGGGCCAGGACCTCCAGACCTGGTTCGGTTACACCCGCCTCGGCGAGGAACTCGACCGCCTCGTCCTCGTCGAGCTCGATGAGCTCGGATTCGAACTTGGCATCCAGGAAGATCGCCTCGGCCGGCGCCACCAGGTCGCGCATGCGCTGCTTGAGCTCGTCGTCTTCGAGCTCGTCGGAGTCGCAGTTGAAGACGAACAGGTACGGCTTGGCGGTCAGCAGCATCAGCTCACGGATCAGCGAGCGGTCGATATCGGTGGCGATGATCGGCGTACCAGCCTCCAGCGCTTCCTGCGCTGCCTTGGCCGCCTCCAGGTTGGCGGTCAGCTCCTTCTTCCCGCGGGCCTCTTTTTCCAGCCGGGGAATGGCCTTCTCGACCGTCTGCAGGTCGGCCAGGATCAGCTCGGTCTGGATCGTGGAGATATCGGAGGCCGGGTTGACCTCGCCGTCGACGTGGGTCACGTCCTCGTCTCGGAACACCCGGGTGACCTGGCAGATCGCGTCGGACTCGCGGATGTGGGAAAGGAACTTGTTGCCCAGGCCCTCACCCTCGGAGGCCCCTCGGACGATGCCGGCGATGTCGACGAACTGCACGGTGGCGGGCAGGATCCGCTCGGAGCCGAAGATCTCGGCCAGCTTCGCCAGCCGCTCGTCGGGCACCCCGACTACGCCGACGTTGGGCTCGATCGTCGCGAACGGGTAGTTGGCCGCGAGCACGTCGTTCTTGGTCAGAGCATTGAAGAGCGTCGACTTGCCTGCGTTGGGGAGCCCGACGATGCCGATAGTGAGTGCCACGGGCCGCAATCCTACGGGCGTACGGGACGCTGCCGCGCGTCCCCTATCTCCACGGCTATGGTCTGGGGTGCGTATCGCCACCTGGAACGTGAACTCCGTCCGCTCCCGCATCGATCGGGTCGAGGCCTTTCTGCAACGCCATGACATCGATGTGCTCGCGTTGCAGGAGACCAAGGCCCGCGACGACCAGTGGCCCGTGATGGGGTTGGCGACGCTCGGGTACGAGGTGGCCAGCGTCGGGTACGACCAGTGGAACGGCGTGGCGATCGTGTCCCGAGTCGGGCTGGATGACGTCCAGGTCGGTTTCACAGGTATGCCCGTCTGGAACGAGAAGGCCGAAGCTCGCGCACTCGGCGCGACCTGTGGCGGGNTACGCGTCTGGTCGCTGTACGTTCCCAACGGCCGCAAGCCCGACGACCCGCACCTGGTCTACAAGCTCCAGTGGCTGGCGGCGCTGGAGGCTGCGGCCCGGGAGTGGGCCGGCGTCCCGACGGCGCTGGTGGGCGACTGGAACATCGCCCCTACCGACGACGATGTCTTCGACATCAAGCAGTTCGCCAACAGCACCCATGTGACACCGGCGGAGCGGGCGGCGTTCCAGGCTTTCATCGATGCTGGCTATGTCGACGTCGTACGTCCGCACGCGCCCGAAGCCGATTCGTATACCTATTGGGACTACTACCGGCAGAGGTTCGAGCGCAATCGCGGCATGCGCATCGACTTCATCCTCGGCTCCGCCGGCCTGTGCGACCGGGTCACCGGTGCCTTCATCGACCGCGACGAGCGGGCCGGGAAGGGCGCCAGCGACCACGCGCCCGTAGTAGTGGACTTGTCAGACCGAGCCGTTACCCAGCCGACTGGCAACTCTCGCGGAATTTGAGCCCGATAGAACGTTGAGGCCTGGAGTTGCCGGTTGTCTAGGTTGGTGCCAGCACGAGCGAGCTACATCCGCGACCAATGTGTCGGAGGTATGGCCCAGGCTCGGAGACATGGAGATCTTGTTCGCGTTCCTACTGGTGGCAGTCGGTCTGATCGGTGGCTGGTTCGCCGGTCGACTGCATGCCCGGGCTGCCGACAACCCCGCCGCGCTGGAGTCTGCGACAGAGCGGGCCGTGGTCAAAGAGGGGCTGGACCGCTTGCAGGATCAGTTGCGCGATCTGGAGCATCAGCGCGTGAGCTGGCAGGCACAACTCGGCGAGCAGGTGCTCGATGTTCGGCGTGCGGCGGAGTCGCTACGACTGGAGACCGCGAGCCTGGCGACCGCGCTGCGCAAACCGCAGGTGCGCGGCCGGTGGGGTGAGTTGCACCTGCGCCGAGCGGTCGAGCTCGCCGGGTTGGTGAACCGCTGCGATTTCACCGAGCAGCAGACGATCCGCGCCGCCGACGGCATCCTGCGTCCTGACTTGGTGGTGCGACTGGCCGGCGGCAAGCAGGTTGTGGTCGATGCGAAGGTCCCACTTGATGCCTTCCTCGACGCAACCGGTGCGCATGAAGACCGGATCCGTCAGGACCATCTGGCTCGACATGCGCGCCAGCTTCGTACGCATGTGGACGCTTTGGCAGACAAGGCCTACTGGCGCTCGCTGCCGGCGACACCGGAGTTCGTGGTGTTGTTCGTGCCGGGTGATTCGTTCCTCGGTGCCGCTTTGGAGGCCGACCCGACGCTTCTGGACGACGCAGCGGGCAAGCGGGTGATCCTCGCGACGCCCAGCACGTTGATCGCGCTACTACGCACAGTGGCGTACGCCTGGACTCAAGAGACCGTCAACGAGCAAGCCCGCGAGATCCATCAGCTCGGTCGTGAGCTGTACGAGCGGATCGGCACGATGAGCGCTCATCTCGATCGGCTCGGTCGAAGCCTGACCTCGACGATCAGCGCATACAACGCCGCCGTCGGGTCACTGGAGTCCCGGGTGTTGGTGTCATCCCGCAAGCTCTCCGAGCTCTCCCTGACGNACCAAACACTCGAATCACCTCGGGTTGTCGTCGACGCGCCTCGGGCACTATCTGCTCCCGAGCTCCTGGAAGCCGCCACCCCGGCGCGACCCGAGATCGTGCCGAACGTGCGTAAAGGACACGCCGATGACGAGCCCGGAACCCAAGCCGGCTGACGCTTACCGTGATGGTGTGGCGACTCACCGCACGCTGTGGGAGCAGGGGCGCACCCCTGCTCGGCTGGTCGTCGCCCTGGCATGCACCGCGGTGCTCATGGCGCTCGCCCTCGACGGACTGATCCGGCACGAGCTCGGGCTGCTCTACGACGTGGTGTTCGTCCTGGCATGCGTCGGTGCCGCGCTCGCCGTCGCTCCACGAGAGTTCTTCGTCGTCGGAGTGCTGCCACCGCTGATGATGGCCGGTGTGATGATCCTGATAGCTGGTATGGACCGGGGTCTGGTCACCGATCCCGACGACCGCTTCGTCCAGGCCGTTATCGCCGGACTGGCGACACATGTCACTGCTCTGGCGGTCGGCTATCTTCTCGCTCTGGTCGTGCTGGGGCTGCGCCAGATAGCGCTTCGCCACAACGGCAGCCTGCGCCGTTCCTAGTTCGGGAATAGGGGCTCGCGGACTCGCGGCAGCAGCACTTCACCGCACCGCGGAGCAGCCGACCGCCGCGGATCGTGACGCCGGGCTGGACCTGCTGGGCACGGTGCCATTTCCGGTACCCGACGGGCGCCCTGACAGAGGCGCTTTGGCTAGTAGCACGCTATGCCTTGGCAGCGGTGCGCAAGTCCTTGCGCAGCTCGGGNGGCAGCGCGAAGATCAACGACTCCTCGGCGGTGTGCACAGCCTTCGCGCCGGGGAAGCCCCGCTGATGGAGGAAATCGAGAACACCCTCGACCAGATCTTCGGGAACCGAGGCGCCCGAGGTCACGCTGACCGTCGAGACACCGTCGAGCCAGGACTCGTGGATCTCCGAGGCGTCGTCCACTCGATACGCCGCCTTGGCACCGGCCTCGAGCGCGACCTCGACCAGGCGCACAGAGTTCGAGGAGTTACCCGAGCCCACCACGATCACCAGGTCGGCCGCGGTCGAGATCTCCTTGATCGCGTGCTGCCGGTTCTGGGTGGCGTAGCAGATGTCGTCCGAGGGCGGATCCACCAGCTGCGGGAATCGCGCCCGCAAGGCGGCCACCACTGCCATGGTCTCGTCCACCGACAGCGTGGTCTGCGACAGCCAGGCAACCTTGGCCGGGTCCCGGACGACGACTCCGGCGACGTCGTCGGGAGTCTCGACGAGCTGGATGTGCTCGGGCGCCTCTCCTGCTGTCCCCTCGACCTCCTCGTGACCGGCGTGCCCGATCAGCAAGATGTCGTAATCCTCGGCTGCGAACCGCCGCGCCTCGTGATGCACCTTGGTCACCAGCGGACAAGTCGCATCGATGGTCTTCAGGCCGCGTTCGGAGGCGTCGGCGTGAACTGCCGGCGAGACACCGTGGGCAGAGAAAACGACGGTCGCTCCGGTCGGTACTTCGTGGAGCTCCTCCACGAAGATCGCGCCNCTCGATTCCAGGTTCGCCACGACATGTTTGTTGTGCACGATCTGCTTGCGGACGTAGACAGGTGAGCCGTAGAGGTCCAGGGCCTTCTCCACTGTGATGACCGCTCGATCCACGCCGGCGCAGTAGCCGCGGGGNGCCGCCAGCAACACCGCGCGCGCGGCCTCATCGGCGGTGAGGACAGGCGGCATGCCGAGGTCGAAGGTCATGCGATCCCCTCCCGAGGACACGAGCGCAGCGAGGCCCGGAAGGAGGCGGTTGAGCATGGCCAGTTCAGCACTGTCATAGGCCTAAGTCTAGAGGCGCCCGCGCCGCTCGCAGACAAGCCGGCTGCCTACCGACTCCTCAAGGCTAGGGTGCGTACATGGCCCTGCAGACGAGCGCTGAGAACCCGGCGCCCGTACGCACGATCGCCAACCTCATCTCCGGCTACATCGACCGTCTCGGCACCGTCTGGGTGGAGGGCCAGATCGCCCAACTGAGTCGACGCCAAGGCATGGCCACCGTGTTCCTCACTCTGCGAGATTCGGTTGCCGATGTCTCGGTGACCCTGACCGCGCCACGCCAGCTCTTCGACTCCCTCAATCCCCCGCTGATCGAGGGAGCCAGCGTCGTCGTGCTCGGCAAACCGCGCTACTACGCCAACCGCGGCACCCTCAGCCTCGCGGTCACCGAGATCCGCACTGTCGGGCTGGGTGACTTGTTGGCGCGCATCGAGCAGCGCCGGCAGCTCCTTGCCGCAGAAGGCTTGTTCGACCGTGCTCTCAAGCACACGCTTCCCTTCCTGCCACACGCCATCGGACTGATCACGGCGCACAATTCCGCCGCCGAGCGGGATGTCCTGCAAAACACCCGTCGCCGCTGGCCGCAAGCACGCTTCGTCGTCGGCTACGCCGCGATGCAAGGCACCAATGCAGTTCGGGAGGTGGTCGAGCAACTCCGCACTCTTGACCGGGATCCAGAAGTGGACGTGATCGTGGTGGCACGCGGTGGCGGATCCGTCGAGGATCTGTTGCCGTTCTCCGATGAGACCTTGATCCGCGAGGTCGCGGCTTGCCGCACCCCCATCGTCTCGGCGATCGGGCACGAACCGGACACTCCTCTGCTCGACCTGGTCGCCGATGCGCGCGCCAGCACCCCGACCGATGCCGCCAAACTGATCGTGCCCGACGTCGCCCAGGAACGGGCCCAGGTCGAGCAAGCCCGAGACCGGGTCCGCGGCGCGTTGCAAGCGATGCTGGACCGGGAGTCACGACAGCTTGCCGATCTGCGGGACCGTCCTGTACTCGCTGATCCCGGCGGTGAGCTCGCGGCGCTGATGGAGCACAACCGCGAGGTTCTCCAGCGGGCCAGGAATGCGGTCCGGCAACGCATCGACCGGGCTGCCGACGATATCGATCATCGGCTTGCCCGAGTCCGGGCGCTGTCACCGCAGGCGACGCTGCGCCGAGGGTACGCCGTGGTCCAGACGCCGAGCGGAGGAGTCGTCACCGAGGCCCGGCAGCTGGGGGTGGGAGCAAAGGCGAGCGTGGTGCTTGCCGAGGGGTCGCTCGATGTCACTGTCGAGCGGATCGAGTCACGAGCAGACGTAGAACTGGTGAATGGGAAGAGCGATGGCTGAGCCAGCAGGCAAAGATCACGATGTGAACGTCAGCGACCTGAGCTATGAGGAAGCCCGCGATGAACTCATCGCGATCGTGCGCGCTCTCGAGCAGGGCGGCGCGCCCCTGGAGGAGTCACTTGCCCTGTGGCAGCGAGGCGAGGAGCTGGCCAAGATCTGCCAGGCCAAACTCGAGGGCGCCCAGGAGCAACTCGCGCGAGCCCAGGGCGCCGACGAGAGCTGAGGATTGCGAGGTTGCGCTACCTCTAGGAGCCGTCTTCGAGCATCCCCACGTAGTCCCGGATCTGCTGGGCTGACCCTGAACCGACCACCAACGTGGTCACCTCGCCTTCCTGGCGTACCAGGGCATGGTCGCCACCGGAATCGGAGAACGACTGCCAGGTGACCCCGTTGACGACCACATCCGGGCCTTGAGTGGCTTCTTTGTCCACGAAGGAGGCAACCATCGTCCGGACCGACTCGTGGGCTTGCTCCAGGCCCAGGTAGCGGTCTTTGTCGGTCAGTACGCCGAGGTGCCAGGTCTGCGGCTCAGTCACGTTGAACCGCGCGCTGGTGGCGCGCCAACCGTCCGGTAGAGAGCTGGGCGCGAGCAGCGGAAATGTCGCCTTGCTCCGATAGAAGGGCAGGTCCTCGGCGAAGGCGATCGACCGCACCGGATCGGCCACATCACTGCGGTTGACTGCCCGGTAGGCCACGAACGCGAGGACGACCGCCGCCAGTACGACCATCGCCCCGACCATGCCGCCGAACGATCTCTGATAGCGCCCGGGAGATCCGCCGGCCTGTCCACTCACACGGCCCATCTTCCCAAAGCCCCTGAGTCCCCGAACTCTGGCACGTCCGTGATCGTCTGTCAGCGCGCCGCCGCCTGCCCGCTCCCGATAGGGTCCACTCATGACCGTACCGTCTTGGCCATGCTCAGCGCCCTCCCTGTGTCTGTCACCGGGGCCTCACTCCGTTCGTGTCCATGTTGTCGGGGGTGGGGATCGCATGACACTTCCTGAGTCAACCTCAGGCCGGGATCGGCAGTCTTTGTGCTCCGCCGTGGTGGGTGGTGTCGTAGGGCTGACTGGTGTGCCAGCAGCGGTAGATGACACGGATCCAGGCACGGGCAAGGATGCGGACTGCGTGGGGATGATCGTGTCCTCGGGCTCGCGCTTGGGCGTAGACGTGCGCAGCCCAGGGACTCTCGTGCCGGCTGTTGTCGGCGAGGGTCGTGATGGCCTTGCGGAAGCGCTTGTTGCAGGCCCAGCGGAAGTGCACGGCGTGTTGTTTGCCGGAGGCTTTGGTGACTGGGGTGACGCCGGCGAGGGCGGCGACGGCGTCGGGTCCGTCGTAGGCTGCGCGGGAATCGCCCCACTCGGCGAGTACCTGGGCGGCGTTGATCTGACCCGACCTTGGCAGCGACGTGAAGATCTCGGCGTCCGGGTGCTCCCCGAGGTGGGCGACCACGGACCGGTCGAGGTTCTTCCCGGCGGTGTTGAGCGCTTCGAGCACGGTGACCAGCGCGAGAACGGCATCGTGGACGGCCTCGGTCAGGACCGGGTCTTTGCTGCCAGCGGGCGCGCGGCGGAGTCGTGCGAGCAGGACGCTAGCGGGACGGCGGCCGGAGTAGCCGTGCTTGGTCAGGAACGCCGCCATGCGCTTCTGGCCGAGGTGGGCAGCTGCCACGGCGGTGGGGTAGCGGCGCAGGAACGCCAGGCTGATCGGGGACTCCACGTCGGCGAAGACCGCCTTGGCGCCTGGCCAGAAGTCGTCGAGCAATGCGCTGAGCTGGTTGGTGGCGGCCACGCGCATCTCGACGATGTCGTCGCGGGTGCGGACCACCGTGCGCAGCGCCTTGGTCTCGCTGCTGTAGGGCTGGACCGGGGCCAGTCGGTGGTGACGCAACCGCAGGTACTCCGCGATCACCATCGCATCGCCGGTATCAGACTTCGCTCCAGAGACGACCTCGCCCTCACGCCAGGTCTTGATCGCGTTCGGCGAGACCGGGATGACCGGGTGTCCGGCCTCGAGCAGCAGGTCGACCAGGCGCCCGTTGGGGCGCTCGATCCCGACCTGCACGAGTTCGGGATCACCATGCTTGGCGAGCCGGTGGATCAGCGTCGCGATGCCGTCGGCAGTGTGTTCGATCATGAACTGGCCCACCACTTTCCCGGCCGCGGACATCACGCACACAGCATGAACGACAGCGGCCCAGTCCAGGCCGACGTAGACGACTTCGGGNGTTTCCTCAGACAACAGAACTCCTCAGGTTGGCAGCGACGACCCGGTAAGGCCCCGGAATCGGCTACCGGACGGTCACTAACTGGCGCTCTGCGGCGCGTCTCCCTGATGCCGGTCTGCGACTCCGGGAGGACCGAGGGCAGCGGTGTCATGCAGGCCCTCAGGGGGCGACCGACGCTAGCCGTCACCTCGGCCCCCACCGAGTCCCTTCAACGAACGCCCATCGGACATCCATCGAAAGGATGGTGCCCTAGTGACCGACATCTCTGATCCGCTGGCCGCGGCACATCAGGCACCCGACCGCAACCTGGCTCTCGAGCTCGTCCGGGTTACCGAGGCCGGGGCAATGGCAGCCGGTCGCTGGGTGGGCCGCGGCGACAAGAACGGCGCAGACGGTGTCGCCGTCAACGCAATGCGTGCGCTCATCTCCACCGTGGGGATGCAGGGAGTCGTCGTGATCGGTGAGGGCGAANAGGACAACGCTCCGATGCTCTACAACGGCGAGGAGGTCGGTGACGGGACCGGTCCCGCAACCGATGTCGCGGTCGACCCGATCGACGGGACCACGCTGACTGCCAAGGCGATGTCGAACGCAATCTCGGTGATGGCGGTTGCTCCGCGCGGGTCGATGTATGACCCATCAGCGGTGTTCTACATGGAGAAGCTCGTCACCGGGCCTGAAGCGGCCGATGCGGTCGATATCCGGTACCCGGTCGCGGAGAACATCCGCAATGTGGCCAAGGCGAAGGGCGTCCGGCCGGCCGATGTCACGGTCGTGGTGCTGGACCGACCCCGCCATGCCGATCTCGTCGAAGAGATCCGGGCCACCGGCGCGCGTATCAAGTTCATCTCCGACGGAGATGTCGCCGGAGCGATCATGGCGGCCCGCGCCGGGACAGGTGTCGACCTGCTGTTGGGTATCGGCGGCACACCCGAGGGCATCATCGCCGCATGCGCGATGAAGTGCATGGACGGCGTGATTCAGGGTCGGCTGTGGCCCAAGGACGACGACGAGCGCCAACGCGCGCTGGATGCGGGCCACAACCTGGACCCCGATCATGTGCTCGCCACCGATGATCTGGTGACAGGAAACGATGTGTTCTTCGTCGCCACCGGAATCACCGACGGCGAGCTGATGCAAGGAGTCCGCTACATCCGCGGCGGCTGCTCGACCCACTCGCTGGTGATGCGCTCGCGCAGCGGCACGATCCGCAACATCCACAGCGACCACAAGCTGCATAAGCTCAAGTCCTACGCCTCCGTCGATTTCGAGAAATGACAGAACACAAATCGCGCGCAGTCGCCGTCTCCCCGAGCTCCTCGCGGACCTGGGTAACGGCGTTACCCTGTGTTACCAGACCTTCGGCGACCCGAGCGGCGAGCCACTGCTGCTCGTCATGGGCCTCAGCGGACCGATGATCTGGTGGGACGATGAGTTGTGCGAGATGCTCGCCCGAGCCGGTTTCTACGTAATCCGGTACGACAACCGCGATATCGGCCGATCCACTCGCTTCAAACAGGCCCAGGTCAATCGTGCCGATCTGGTCAAAGCGTTCGCCGGCCGCCCGGTCAAGACTCCCTACCGGATGAGCGACCTCGCCAAGGACGGCTTCGGGCTGCTCGATCATCTTCGTGTGGAGCGTGCTCACATCCTCGGTATCTCGATGGGCGGAATGATCGCGCAGACGATGGCGATCGCTGATTCGGAGCGCGTGCGATCTCTGACATCGGTCATGTCGACGGTGGGTAGGCGAACCGTCGGCTGGGTGGATCCGAAGTTGATGTCGGCTTTGCTACAGCCGAACCCCACCACCGAGCAGGCCTACATCGAGAGCAATCTGGCGTTCTGGCAAAAGATCGGCTCGCCTGGCTATCCGATCCCACCCGAGCTGATTCGAGAGCGCGGACGCGACACCTGGGTACGAGGCACCAACCCGGCCGGTGTGATGCGCCAGATGCTGGCCATCCTCACCCAACGTGACCGTACCGAGGATCTGAGGAAGCTCACCATCCCCACTTTGGTGATCCACGGCGATCGGGACCGGATGGTCCACGTCAGCGGAGGACGAGCCACCGCGCTGGCAGTCCCTGGCTCCGAGCTGCTGGTGATCAAGGGGATGGGGCACGATCTGCCGCCGGCTCTGTACGGAACCTTCGTCAAGGCAGTACGCGGTATCGCCGACCGCGCCGGCTGAACTGCGCGTTCACCTAGTCAAGGAGGCGGCGCGCTCCGGCGGAGGGCTGGACGACGAAGGTGCCAGGCGCGGTGAATCCCTCTCGGGCGAACACGCGCATCACCGCCTCGACCGCATGATCGACATCAGAGGCAGGGACCAGCGCGATCACGCAACCTCCGAAGCCTCCGCCTGTCATCCGGGCGCCCAGCGCACCCGTCTCCTCAAGAACGGCAACCGCCATATCCAGCTGCGGGACGGTCACGCGGTATTCATCGCGCAGCGAGGCATGGGAAGCGCTCAACAGTGGGCCGATGTCACCGACCCGACCGTCCTCCAACAGATCGACGACTCGCTCGACTCGGGCGTTCTCGGTGACCACATGGCGCACGTACCGCCGTAACTCCGCGTCGCCGAGCGCCTCCAGCGCGGAGTCGAGGTCTCGAACCTCACGCAGGCTGGGGATGCCGAGCTGCACTGCCGCCCGCTCACAACCGGCTCGACGCTGGGCGTACTCGCCGTCGGCGTGACGGTGCGGCGCCTTGGTATCAACGACAAGAACAGCGAGCCCAGCGGCCACCGGATCGAACCGGACCTGCCGGCTGCTCCCATCGGAGAAGTCACACAACAATGCTGCTCCCGGCCGGCAGCGCAATGACGCCCACTGGTCGAGTCCGCCGGTCGGAGCACCGACCACCTCGTTCTCGACAGCTCTGGTGACGGCCAGGAGCGCGTCATTGTCCACGGCTGCGTCCACCAGGTCGACAATCGCGGTGGTCACCGCGCAGATCACGGCAGCCGAGGAAGACAGTCCGGCACCGATGGGTACGCCGCTGTCGGTTCGCACCTGCAATGGCGGGATATCGATACCTGCCTGGCGCAGTGCCCATACCGGGCCGAGCGCGTACCTCACCCAGGTAGGTCCCGCATAGCTCGGCAGTCTCTCTGCCTCCTCGAACGAGACGACCACCTCACCGAATTGCGCCGACACCGCAGCGAAATCAGCTGACCGGATCGAGACCTCGGCAACACAGCCCTGCTCGATGGCGAACGGCAGCGCCAAACCGGCGTTGTAGTCGGTGTGCTCCCCGATCAGGTTCACCCGACCCGGGCCTATCCACCGGGCTTTGCGGCCGACCTTCATCGAGGCCATCCCACCCGATCCACGCGCATACTCACCTTTCCCACGCTAAACGGTTCTGCCACTTCGCTACTCCGTGGGGATTGAGAAGTCCATATCGGGGTACCCCAGTGCCGAATGGAGTCATTGAGGGCAGCCCGCGGGTGAAACCTGCGACTTCCTCACACTTCCGGGAGGTGCTATGGATCGTTCTGGTTCAGGCAGTGGCGCATCATCCTGGGCAGCGAGGCTGGCGGCCCTGGGACTCCCCTTCGCTCTCCTGGGAGGCCTGCTGACCGCATGTGGCACCGATACCGACGTCCCGGTGCTCACCTGGTACATCAACCCCGATCCGGCTCCACCGGCTGACTTCCAAGGCAGCTTCGGTCAGGCAGGCATCGCGGAGCGCTGCAGCACCGATGACTACCGGATCCAGACCCAGACTCTGCCTGGCGACGGATCGCAGCAACGGATCCAGCTTGCTCGCCGGCTTGCCGCCAAGGATCCCTCGATCGACTTGATGAGTCTGGACCCGGTGTTCACCGGCGAGTTCTCGGCCGCCAACTTCCTAGCTCCGATCTCTGAGGATCAGGCCTCGGACCTGAGCGCAGATGCCCTCGCAGGGGCTCTGGAGGGCGCAACCTGGGATGACCGACTGGTGGTTGCGCCCTTATGGGCCAACACCCAGTTGCTCTGGTATCGCAAGTCCTTTGCGGAGAAAGCCGGGCTTGATATGAGCCGGCCGGTGACGTGGGACCAGATCATCGAGGCGGCTGCCGAGAACAACGGAACCGTCGGGGTCCAAGCCAACAAGTACGAGGGCTACTCGGTCTGGATCAATGCGCTGATCCAGGGCGCCGGGGGCGCCATCATCAGCGACAACGAGGCAGGCGTCGATGCCAGCATCGACATCGACTCCCCGGCCGGTCAAGCAGCTGCCGGGGTGATCAGCAAACTCGCTCACTCCCCTGCCGCGCAACGCGACCTGTCGGTCTCCAACGAGGGCACGGTGCTCGGGCCGTTCGCCGGCGATCGTGGAGCATTCCAGGTCAACTGGACTTTCATCTACGCCAACTACAGAGGCGACGACGCAACTTTCGACGACTTGGGCTGGACCCGCTACCCGCAAACCGAGGAGGGCAAGGAGTCACGGCCTCCGCTGGGCGGGATCAATATCGGCGTCAACGCCAACTCCGACGACGTCGAAGACGCCCTGACAGCGCTGAGTTGCATCACCTCGGTGGAAAATCAGGTCACCTACGCTCTCGAAACCGGCAACATGCCCGCGAGCGCGACCGCCTACGACGACGCCGAACTCAAACAGGCCTACCCCGAGGATCTGCTCGAGCTTTTCCGCAACAGCATCGACGCTGCTGGCCCGCGGCCCGTCTCGGCGTACTGGAGCGACATCAGCAGTGCGCTGCAGAGCACCTGGCATCCGCCCAACTCGGTCACCGACCGGACTCCGGCGAAATCAGCCGACTTCATCGGTGAGGTTTTGCAAGGAAGGACTCTGCTGTGAGCGCCGCAACCGCACCTGCTGCACACCTCGATCGGCCGCCCAAAGTAAGCGATCGCGCCAAAGCCGAGAACGCCCTGGGTCGCAAGCTCGTGCTCCCCGCCGTTGTGGTCATGCTCGTCGTCACGGCGTACCCGATGATCCAGGCGCTTTATCTATCACTGTTCCAGTACCGGCTGACCACACCCGACGACAAGAGCTTCGTGGGGTTGGGTAACTACGCGACGGTCCTGACCGACAGCCTCTTTTGGCGTGACATGTGGAACACCGTGCTGATCATGCTGGTCACCGTCGCGGTCGAACTGGTGATCGGGTTCGCGTTCGCGATGGTGATGCACCGGATCATCTTCGCTCGCGGCGTGATCCGCACCTCCATCCTGATCCCGTACGGGATCATCACAGTGGTCTCGGCATTCGCCTGGCAGTTCGCGTTCAGCCTCAACAACGGTTTCGTGAACTCCTGGTTCTCCTGGCTCCCGTGGATCTCTTCGGACACCAACTGGTTCGGCGACCATTGGCACGCCATGTTCGCGATCATGGTCTCCGAGATCTGGAAGACCACGCCGTTCATGTCGCTGCTGCTGTTGGCCGGGCTCTCGCAGATCTCCGAAGACATGCTGGAGGCCGCGAAGGTCGACGGGGCGACCTGGTGGCAGCGCCTGACTCGCGTGATCTTGCCCAATATGCGCGCAGCGATCATGGTCGCCGTGCTCTTCCGAGCTCTGGATGCCTTCCGGATCTTCGACAACATCTTCGTGATGACCAGAGGAGCCCAGAACACCGAGTCGGTGTCGTTCCTGACCTATCGACAGGTGATCGAGCAGTTCCAGCTCGGACTCGGATCGGCGCTGTCTGTGCTGTTGTTCCTCTCGGTCCTGCTCCTTGCGTTCCTGATCGTGAAGCTGTTCCGGGTCGATCTGGCGGCAGCGCGAGGGGAGGCCTGAGATGCGTCAGCGCATGGGACCGGGTCACTGGCTCGGCTTTGTCGTGATCCTCATCTGGTGCCTGCTCCCGGTTGCCTGGATCCTCTCGCTCTCGTTCAAGCCCGTTGCCGAAGTGACGACCGGTAGTCCGCAGTTCCTTCCCAAGGACTTCACCTGGCAGAACTACAAGGACATCGTCGACAACGACGACTTCCTCCGGGCGTTGTTGAACTCGTTCGGAATCTCCTTGATCACCACCGTGTTGTCGGTGGCCGTGGCAACGCTGGCGGCTTACGCCATCGCACGCTTGGAGTTTCGCGGCAAGCGATTGGTCTTGTCCATCGCGCTGGCCATCGCGATGTTCCCGGTGGTGTCTTTGATCGGACCGTTGTTCGATCTGTGGCGCGCGCTGCACCTGTTCAACACCTGGCCGGGCCTGATCATCCCGTACATGTCCTTCACGCTGCCGCTGGCGATCTGGACCCTGTCGGCGTTCTTCCGGGAGATTCCGTGGGAGATGGAGCAGGCCGCACAGGTGGACGGAGCGACCTCGTGGCAGGCCTTCCGCAAAGTTATCGTCCCGCTAGCAGCCNCCGGCGTTTTCACCGCCGCGATCTTGACCTTCTTCTTCGCCTGGAACGAGTTCGTCCTCGCGATATCTCTGACCTCGACCACTTCCGCGCGAACCGTGCCGGCACAGCTGTCGTTCTTCGTGGGCAGTGATCAGTTCAACCCGCCGTACTCGCAACTTGCGACGGCGTCCGTGGTGGTGACCATCCCAGTCATCATCATCGTCTTGCTGTTCCAACGCCGGATCGTTGCCGGCCTGACCTCCGGCGCAGTGAAGGGGTGACCATCTGATGGCCTCCATCGAGATGAAGAACATCGTCAAGAAGTACGCCGACGGCTTTCCTGCCGTCAACAATGTGAGCATCGACGTCGCAGACGGGGAGTTCATGATCCTGGTCGGCCCGTCCGGCTGCGGGAAGTCGACCCTGCTGCGAATGATCGTCGGCCTGGAGGACATCACTAGCGGTGACATGATCATCGACGGCAAACGAGTCAACGATCTGGCGCCTCGCGACCGCAACCTCGCGATGGTCTTCCAGAACTACGCGCTTTACCCGCACCTGACGGTGTACGAGAACATCGCGTTCCCGCTGCGCCTGGACAAGACCCACACCAAGGCCGAGATCGACGCAAAAGTGCGCGAGGCCAGCAAGACACTCGAGCTCGACGAACATCTGGACCGCAAGCCCGGCAACCTCTCAGGTGGCCAGCGCCAACGGGTTGCCATGGGCCGGGCGATTGTGCGCGACACCCNNGCGTTCTTGTTCGACGAGCCGTTGTCCAACCTCGACGCGAAACTGCGCGGCCAGATGCGCACCGAGATCTCCCGCCTACAGCAGCGGTTGGGAATCACGACCGTGTATGTGACCCACGACCAGACCGAGGCGATGACGCTCGGGGATCGCGTCGCCGTGCTGAGGCGGGGAGAACTGCAGCAGCTAGGCACCCCTCGCGAGCTGTACGAGCAACCGGTCAACCTGTTCGTCGCCGGGTTCATCGGCTCCCCACCGATGAACTTCCTGCCGGCAACCGTCGAGGGAACGACGGTGACCCTGCCGATCGGGCGGATGGAGATCCCACAGGCAAAGGCCGACCTGCTTACCGAGGTGGGACAACGGGTGCTCATCGCCGGGATCCGACCCGAGTACTTCGAGGACGCCTCGGTCGGCGAACATCCCCACGGATCACCATTCACCGCACATGTCGATGTCACCGAATGGCTCGGGCACGAGGCGTACGCCTATATCCCTTACACGCCCAGCCCGGAGGTGGCCGAGAAACTGACCCACCTGGCCCGCGACCTGGATGCGGAGCAGTTGCGCAGCCAGATCGTGGCCTCGCTCTCCTCGGCCAGCCAGATCAAGGAGGGCGACGACGCCGAGTTCGTGGTCGATACCAGCAAGATCCACCTGTTCGACCCCGAGAGCGGCGAGAACCTCACCGTCGGCACTTGACCGTCACTGTTGCAGCTGTTTTGCAGACGTATGCACGGCGGCGCGCAAGCGCGCCTATCCTAGAGTCACCCGCGGCAACCCCCATGAGCCCGCGGCGGCACTCGGAGGAGCCTGTTGGACGTCACGATCATCGTTCCGACGTTCAACGAAGCACCCAATGTCGCGGAACTGGTTCGCCGGGTGCGCGACACTCTCATCGATCGACAAGCAGAGATCCTCTTCGTCGACGACAGCACCGACAACACCNCCGAGGTGATCCGCGATGTCGCGGCTACCAGCGCCTTACCTGTGCGGCTGATCCATCGCGATGACCCGGTCGGCGGGCTGGGCGGCGCGGTCGTGGAAGGCCTGGTTGCGGCCACAGCCGACACCTGCGTGATCATGGACGGAGACCTCCAGCACCCACCGGAGAAACTGCCGGAGCTCATCGAGCGCCTCGACCGCCGCGACGTCGATCTGGTCGTCGCCTCGCGCTACGCCGGCGGGGGCACCGCAGCCGGACTTGCGGACCGTACCCGGGTCTTCGTCTCCAAGGCGTCCACCCTCGTCACCCGCGCGATGTTCCCGATCAAGCTCCGCGAGGTCACCGATCCGATGACAGGTTTCTTCGCGCTGGACCGGACCGCGATCGATCTGGAGGGCCTCAAACCCCGGGGCTTCAAGATCTTGTTGGAGATCTTGGCCCGCAAGAATCTTCGGGTTGCCGAAGTCCCGTTCCACTTCGCCGACCGCTACGCCGGTGAGTCCAAGGCATCCTTGAGGCAGGGGATCCATTTCCTCACCCAGCTCGCGGCGCTGCGCTTCGGCAAGATGTCGCTGTTCGCCGTGATCGGCGGCTTGGGTGCGATCGCGAATCTCGCGATCATGTGGGGCCTGACCGAGCTCGGCGTGCAGTATGTCGTCGCCGCGATCGTGGCCGCTGAGATCACGATCATCGGGAACTTCCTGCTCCAGGAACGCTTCGTGTTCCAAGACATGGTCGGGCAGGCATCGGGCACCGGCTCCCGCTTCGCCAAGTCCTTCGCGTTCAACAATGCCGAGGCGGCGATCCGGATCCCGATCCTGGCGTTGCTGGTCGAGACCTGGCATATCTCCAGCATCCTCGCGGCTGCGATCACCCTCCTGGTCGCCTTCGTCGCCCGTTTCGTCTTCCATTCGCTGGTGGTCTACGCGCCCAAGAACCAGGCCCGCCAACCTGAACGGCAGCCGATACCCTAGGGACGCCTGACGCCGCTTTGACGAGGAGCATGTACGCGTGCCTGCCGAACCTGACTTCGAGTACTCCGACCTGTTGCCTACCGGCAAAGACGACACCNCCTACAGGTTGATCACCACCGAAGGTGTCAGCACCTTTGAAGCCAGTGGCCGGACCTTCCTCCAGGTAGACCCTCAAGCGCTGCAACTGCTGAGCGCGGAAGCGATGCACGACATCGCGCACTATCTGCGCCCGGCCCATCTGGCGCAGTTGCGGCGCATCATCGATGACCCCGAGGCGTCGGGTAACGACCGCTTCGTAGCGCTGGACCTGCTGAAGAACGTCAACATCTCCGCCGGCGGCGTGCTCCCGATGTGTCAGGACACCGGCACCGCGATCGTGATGGGCAAGAAGTCCGAGGGCGTGCTGACCGGCGCCGATGATGCCGAGTGGATCAGCAAGNGGGTCTACGACGCCTACACCAAGCTCAACCTGCGCTACTCCCAGCTCGCGCCCCTGACGATGTGGGAGGAGAAGAACACCGGCAACAACCTGCCCGCCCAGATCGAGCTCTACACCACGCCCTCCTCCGGAGCACCCGCGTACAAGTTCTTGTTCATGGCCAAGGGTGGCGGATCGGCCAACAAGTCCTTCCTCTTCCAAGAGACCAAGGCGGTATTGAACCCGACCCGGATGCTGTCCTTCCTCGACGAGAAGATCCGCTCCCTGGGCACCGCAGCCTGCCCGCCGTACCACCTGGCGATCGTGATCGGCGGCACCAGCGCGGAGTTCGCACTCAAGACCGCGAAGTACGCCTCGGCGCACTACCTCGACAATCTCCCCACCAGCGGGTCGATGTCGGCTCACGGCTTCAGGGATCTCGAGCTGGAGGAAGAGGTCTTCAAGCTGACCCAGTCGTTCGGGATCGGCGCCCAGTTCGGTGGCAAGTACTTCTGCCACGACGTCCGAGTGGTACGCCTGCCGCGGCACGGCGCCTCCTGCCCGGTAGCGATTGCGGTGTCCTGTTCGGCCGACCGGCAAGCGCTGGCCAAGATCACTGCCGAGGGTGTGTTCCTCGAGCAGCTCGAACACGACCCGGCACACTACATGCCCGATGCCGGCGTCGCTGACGACATCTCCGGTGGCGAGGTCGTCAAGATCGACCTCAACCGACCGATGGACGAGATCCGCGCCGAGCTGTCGAAGTACCCGGTCAAGACCCGGCTGTCGCTGACCGGCCCGCTGGTGGTGGCCCGCGACATCGCCCACGCCAAGATCAAGGAGCGTCTGGACGCCGGCGAAGCGATGCCGGACTATCTGCGCAACCATCCCGTCTACTACGCCGGCCCGGCCAAGACCCCCGAGGGCATGGCGTCCGGTTCGTTCGGCCCGACTACCGCCGGCAGGATGGACTCCTATGTCGAGCAGTTCCAGGCAGCCGGCGGCTCGATGGTGATGCTCGCCAAGGGCAACCGCTCCAAGGTGGTCACCGAGGCCTGCGGCACCCATGGCGGCTTCTATCTCGGCTCCATCGGCGGACCGGCCGCACGGCTTGCTCAGGACTGCATCAAGAGCCAAGAAGTCATCGAATACCCCGAGCTGGGTATGGAGGCGGTCTGGAAGATCGAGGTCGAGGACTTCCCCGCGTTCATCGTGGTCGATGACAAGGGCAACGACTTCTTCACCGATCCCGGCGGCGCGGTCACGGTGCCGCTGTCGGGGATCAGGGTCCGTTCGGCCGAGTAGAGCCATTCGTGTACGAGGTCCTCGCTCGCGCGACGTCCGAGCGCGGCGAAGTGGTACTGCGTGGCGATGGGGCCATCCTCGAGCTTCGCGTGAACGGCGTCTTCGTGATGGACACCGCCGAGGTCAGCTCCGAGATCGAGTTGGCAAAGGTGGCGCTGCGACAGACCGACCGCCCCCGTCGCGTGCTGGTGGGTGGGCTCGGGTTGGGTTTCACTGCCCACGAGGTGCTCGCCGACCNNCACGTGCAGCAGGTCCAGGTCGTCGAGATCGAGGAAGCACTGATCGGCTGGTTCCGCGACGGCACCGTCCCACACGGGCCGAGCTATCTGGCTGACGGTCGGTTGATCGTGGTCAACGCCGACGTCATCGAGGCACTGCGGGAGACGCCACCGCAGAGCCTCGATCTGATCTTGCTGGATGTCGACAACGGCCCGGGCAACCTCGTGTACGAGCACAACAGCGCGGTCTACACGGAATCGGCGCTGTCGGCCGCCCACGACGTGCTGGCTCCCGGTGGCGCGCTGGTGATCTGGTCAGCTGCGCCGGCTCCCGCGCTCGCGGAGACGATGTCGACGGTATTCGGCAACTGCCGCGAGATCTCCCACCCGGTCGTGCTCAACAACCGCGAGGAGCAGTACCTGCTGTNNATCTGTCGGTCAGCTAGACATTGCCCGGGAGGCATTGCCCCGGAGATAGNNGTTCGTTGTGTGAGCAACGACAAATCTCTCGGTGAGTTCCGGGTCGAGCGTGACTCGATGGGTGAGGTCCAAGTCCCCGCANACGCGCTCTGGCGAGCGCAGACCCAACGGGCGATCGAGAACTTTCCGGTCAGCGGGACGGGGTTGGAAGCCGATCACATCCGAGCCTTGGCCTTGGTCAAGGCAGCGGCGGCCCGGATCAACAACGAGCTCGGCATCCTGACCGACGAGCAAGCAGCGGCAATAGAGCGCGCTGCCGAGGAGATCGCCGCCGGTAGGAATCTAGACGCATTCCCGGTCGATGTATTCCAGACCGGCTCGGGGACCTCCAGCAACATGAACGCCAACGAGGTGATCGCCTCGCTCGCGGCGCAGCACGGGGTCGAGGTACACCCCAACGACCACGTCAATGCCAGCCAGTCCAGCAACGACGTCTTCCCGACCTCGATTCATGTTGCCGCAGCGTTGTCGCTGACTCACGATCTGCTGCCTGCTCTCGAACTGTTGGCGACCTCGCTGGAGACGAAAGCCGTCGAGTTCGCAGACACGGTCAAGGCCGGTCGCACTCATCTGATGGATGCGACCCCGGTCATGCTCGGCCAGGAGTTCGGCGGATATGCCGCTGCTGTGCGTCTGGGCATCGAGCGCGTCCACGCCACATTGCCCCGGGTGATGGAGCTACCGCTGGGTGGAACCGCGGTCGGCACCGGGATCAACACTCCCTCGGGTTTCTCAGCCAAGGTGATCGCCGAACTTTCCGCCCGTACCGGACTTCCTCTGGTCGAGGCGCGCAACCACTTCGAGGCCCAAGGCGCACGAGACGGATTGGTGGAGCTGTCCGGCCAGTTGCGGGTGCTCGCGGTGTCGCTGACCAAGGTATGCAACGACTTGCGCTGGATGGCCTCAGGTCCGCGCACCGGGCTCGGTGAGATCAACCTGCCCGATCTACAGCCCGGATCCAGCATCATGCCGGGCAAGGTCAATCCGGTGATTCCCGAAGCCACCTTGATGGTGTGCGCCCAAGTGATCGGCAACGACGCGACTATCACCTACGCGGGTGCCAGCGGAAACTTCGAGCTCAACGTGATGCTCCCGGTGATCGCCAAGAACCTGCTGGAATCGGTGCGACTGTTGGCGAATGCGAGCCGGCTACTGGCCGNNCGTTGCATCGACGGCATCACTGCCAACACCGAACGCCTGCAACTGCTGGCTGCCTCGTCCCCGTCGGTGGTCACTCCGCTGAACCGGTACCTCGGTTACGAGGCGGCCGCCAAAATCGCCAAACACGCGATCAGTGAGGGAATGACGATCCGCGAGGCTGTGGTGGAGCTGGGCTACCTGGAAGAGGGCTCGATCACCGAGCAGGAACTGGACGAGGCGCTCGACCTCGACCAGATGACGCATCCCTGATGGGTCGGGGCGAGGGCAAGTCAGCGGGCCTCCCGCGGCTGGCTGACCGCTCGTCTCACCCCGACCCATGCCCGGTTGGACACGCCCGGTGTGGGCGGGTTCACACGATGACGCTCTCCAACATCTCCGTCACCAATGCCGCAATCGGCGACCGCTCGGAGCGAGTCAGCGTGATGTGCGCGAACAAGGGATGCCCCTTGAGCCGCTCCACCACGGCGACCACGCCGTCATGGCGGCCGACGCGGAGATTGTCGCGCTGTGCGATGTCATGGGTGAGCACGACCTTGGAGTTCGCACCCATCCGCGATAGCACGGTGAGCAGCACGTTGCGCTCCAGGGACTGGGCCTCGTCGACGATCACGAAGGCGTCGTGGAGCGAGCGGCCACGGATGTGGGTGAGAGGAAGCACCTCCAACATCCCGCGGTCGAGCACCTCATCGATGACATCCGGNGAGGTGAGTGCGCCCAGGGTGTCGAACACGGCCTGGCCCCATGGCGTCATCTTCTCGTTCTCGCTGCCGGGCAGGTATCCGAGTTCTTGGCCGCCGACCGGATAGAGCGGCCGGAAGACGACCACCTTCTTGTGCTGCCTGCGCTCCATCACGGCCTCTAGGCCCGCGCACAGCGCCATCGCGGACTTACCGGTGCCGGCGCGGCCACCCAGAGACACGATCCCGATCTCAGGATCGAGCAGGAAGTCCAATGCGATGCGTTGCTCGGCTGATCGGCCGTGGATTCCGAAGGCGTCGCGATCCCCGCGTACCAACTGCACCTGCTTGTCGGGACGTACCCTGCCCAGCGCGCTGCCACGGTCGGAGAGGAGTACCAGACCAGTGTGGGTGGGAAACTCACGCGCTGCTTCCAGCTCCACGACACCCTGGTCGTACAGGTCGTCCAAGTCCGCGGCCTCGACGTCGAGCTCGGCGATCCCGGTCCATCCGGATTCAGGCGCGAGCTCGGCGAGATACTCCTCGGCGTCCAGACCTACCGCCGAGGCTTTGATCCGCAGTGGCAGGTCCTTGCTCACCAAGGTGACCGCAGCACCCTCGTCGGCCAGATTGCGGGCAACCGCGAGGATCCGGGTGTCGTTGTCCCCGAGCCGGAAGCCACTGGGAAGCGCCATCGGGTCGGTGTGGTTGAGCTCGACCCGGAGCGTGCCGCCTGCGTCGTTGATCGGGACGGGCCGGTCCAACCGCCCGGATCGGACTCGCAACTCGTCAAGGGTCCGCAGCGCCGAGCGGGCGAAGTAGCCGAGTTCGGGATGGTGTCGTTTGCCTTCCAGCTCCGTGATCACCACCACGGGCAGGACGACCTCGTGCTCCTCGAACCTCCCCAGCGCACCAGGATCGGCAAGGAGAACAGAGGTGTCGAGCACGTAGGTACGCCGGAATGCCTCAGCGGCACCCTGGGTGGAGGTTGGCACAACGTGAGTTGCCACGACTAGCTCCTCGTGACCGACACGCGCACTCAGCGCCCGGTCCTTGTCGTTGCGGACCGGGACCGGGCCCGAAGATCCGAGTGCAGATCCCCGAACTTGTGCTGCTGTAGGTCGTGACATGTCACGAACGGGCCTCCCGACGAAGTCCGGCTTCCCCGCCGGACTCCTGCCTTCGACGGTAGGACGCGATGCCCGTGGTTCTGGGGCGACACGCGGAAGCGATTGGTTAACGGTTAGAGGCTGTACGGATAGGGCGAAGCCTGCTATTGGCACAACCTCTTGTGTCGTTTTGGGGCTGACTTCGCAACGCTGGGCGCTGGGTGGGTGTCAGCGGCCGAGGCGGCGCTCGCGCTCGGTGTAGGCGCGCNNAGCGCGAAGGAAGTCCACCCGCCGGAAGTCGGGCCAGTACGCCTCGCAGAAGTAGAACTCACTGTGCGCGGACTGCCACAACAGAAAGCCCCCNAGACGCTGCTCCCCNGATGTCCGGATCACCAGATCGGGGTCGGGCTGGCCTTTGGTGTAGAGGTGCGCGGCGATGTGCTCGGGATCGATCAGCTCGGCCAGCTCCTCCAAGGAGCGGCCTTGGGCCGCCTCCTCGAGCAGGAGCGCTCGTACGGCGTCGGCGATCTCGCGCCGCCCGCCGTAGCCGACTGCGATGTTGACCAGGACCCCTGTCGCGTCCTTGCTGGACTCAGCGGCCTGCTTGAGCGCGTTCGCGGTGCTCTCGGGCAACAGGTCGAGTGCTCCGACCGGGTTGATCCGGTACTTGCCGGTCTCAGCGAGCTCGGTGACGACGTCCTCGATGATGCGCAGCAGCGGAACGAGCTCGGTCTCGGGCCGGTTCAGGTTGTCGGTGGACAGCAGCCACAGCGTCACGACCTCGATCCCGAGCTCTTCGCACCACTGCAGGAACGGGGAGATGTTGGCGGCGCCGGCCCGGTGACCGGTCGCGGTGTCGGCACCGACCTGCTTGGCCCAGCGTCGGTTGCCATCGAGCATCACCCCGACGTGTTTGGGCAGCTTGTCGCGAGGGAGGTACTTGATGATCCGGCCCTCGTAGACCGGATAGAGCATCTGCTTGACCGACCTCTTCAGGGCTCCCTCGAACGTCACCCTCCGAGGGTAGCCAAGGAGGTGGGCCACTGTTGCGCATTGCCTCGACAATAACTGGCCATTGACTCTGCCTGACTGGAGCATTTGGGCCGGACATTAGGTATGCGCCGGTATTGAGTTAGTCGGTACGGTTGTCCCGTGCTGCATTCCCTGACCGACATCAAGCCACGGCTACGTGGCTGGCTGCACGCTGGGAGCGTGCCGTTGGTCCTGGCGGCCTGCATCGTGTTGGTGTGCCTGTCCCCCACCGCAGCGACCAAGACTGGATCGGCCGTCTACATGACCAGTGCGTTGCTGCTGTTCGGTGTCTCGGCCGTCTATCACCGGGGAACCTGGGGGCCACGTACCTGGGCTTTCCTGCAGCGTTTCGACCACGCCAATATCTTTTTACTGATCGCGGGCTCCTACACGCCGTTCACGATCGTGCTACTCGACGGCTCGGCCCGGATAACACTGCTTGCGATCGTCTGGGGCGGAGCCTTGCTGGGAATGACGTTCCGCATCTTCTTGCCGTACGCACCGCGTTGGCTCTACACCCCGATCTATATCGGACTGGGCTGGGCAGCAGTGGGTTTCCTCAACCAGTTCGCCGCGNGCGGCGGTGCTGCCGTGCTGGTGTTGATGATCGTCGGTGGAGTGCTCTACACCCTCGGGGGCGTGGTGTACGGACTCAAGCGCCCCAATCCGTTCCCGCGCTGGTTCGGTTTCCACGAGGTGTTCCACACCTTCACTATCGCCGCGTTTGCTGTGCACTACGTCGGTGTCTCGATGGCGACGTACTCGCTGCGCTAATCGTCTTCTCTGGGCGGTTTCTCTTTGTGGGCAACCAGCTCTGCCAACGCCTCGACGGTGGTGACCGGACGCTGACACACCATCTGGCGGCATACGTACGCAGCACTGCGGCCCTCGAGCAGTTCACGTCCCTCCATCAGCGGCACTCCGGTCGCATTGACCACCACCACGGCCCCTGGGCTGGTGACCCGACGCGCGGCATCCGCCAACTCCGCGTCGTCGCCGACCACCGCGATCTCTACCGGGCCTGCCAATGCGGCCTCGGCAGCAGTCAGCCACCAGCCCGCAAATCGGGGAGCCTTGTCGGCAAGGGCATGGACGTTGCGCAGAGCTGCCTCGGCCCGATCGCGGTAGCTGCTGGCGCCGGTGAGCGCCGCATACGTGATGAGTGCCTCGGTGATCGCCGAAGCTCCGCTGGGGCTGGCGTTGTCGGATGGGTCGCGTGGTCGAGCCAGCAGTTGCTCGGCATCCGAAGCGGTGTCGTAGAAGCCGCCGTCCTCGGCATCGAAGCGCTCCAGTGCCCAGCCCAGTAGCAAGCCCGCGCGCTCCAGCCACAGCCCGTCCCCTGTGCCCTGCGCCAAAGCCGACAGGCCCGCCGCGACCGCACCGTAGTCCTCCAATACCCCGGCGTGCTTGCCGACAATTCCGTCGCGGCTGACCCGGCGCAGGGTCTGGTCGACGACGTGGACGTCCCAGAGCAGGTGGGCAGCTCGGGTAGCCGCCTCGAGGTATCGAGGCTCATGCAACAGCACGCCGGCTTCAGCCAATGCTCTGATCGCAAGGCCGTTCCAGGCGGCCACGATCTTGTCGTCACGAGCCGGGCGCACTCTGCGGGATCGCGTCGCCAGGAGCTGGCTGCGCACCCGAACCCATCGCTGCACGTCATCGGGGCCTTCTGGGTCGCTCAGGAGCTGCAGGGTGGATTGGCCGTGTTCGAAGGTCCCGGTCGGGGTTACCGCGAACAAGTCGGCAGCCCAACTCGCGTTGTCGCCGAGTACAGCGGTGAACTGCTCGGGGGTCCAGACGTAGAANCTTCCCTCAACGCCCTCGGAGTCGGCATCCAGCGCGCTGGCGAAACCGCCTTCCGGGGTGGCCAGCTCGGCTAGCAGGAAATCGGCTGTCTCCCGGGTTATCCGCTCGGCCAGGTTTTGCTTCTGAGGAGTGCTGGCCTGCCGGGTCCAGTGCGCGTACACGCCCAGCAGGAGTGCGTTGTCGTACAACATCTTCTCAAANTGCGGCACCACCCAACCGCGGTCGACCGAGTAACGGGCAAACCCACCGGCCAGCTGGTCATAGATCCCGCCACGCGCCATCGCGTCAAGGATCGTCTCGGCCATATCAGCAGCAGCGGCGGTCCTTGTCCTGGCGCTGTGCCGTAGCAGGAACTCCAGCGTCATCGACGGCGGGAACTTGGGCGCACCTCCAAAGCCGGGGTTTTCCGGGTCATACTCGGCCGCCAGCTTCGCGACTGCGCCCGCCAGCACCTCTGCACCGATCGGCTGCGGGTTGTCGAAACTCATCGACACCGACAGATGTCCCTTGATGTCTTGGGCGACCGCTAGAACTTCCTCACGCCGATTCGTCCATGCATCGGCCAGCGCGCTCATGATCTGCCGGAAGGACGGCTGCCCGCCCCGCGGCTTGTCCGGAAAGTAAGTGCCGGCGAAGAACGGCGTCCCATCAGGTGTGAGCACAACCGTCATCGGCCAACCACCCTGACCGGTCATCGCCTGGGTCGCGTTCATGTAGAGCGCGTCCACATCAGGCCGCTCCTCGCGATCCACCTTGATGCTGACAAANTTGGCATTGAGGTACGACCCGGTCACCGGGTCCTCGAACGACTCATGAGCCATGACGTGGCACCAGTGACAGGCGGCATACCCGACACTGAGCAAGATTGGTGCATCACGGCGCTTGGCCTCGGCGAATGGCTCGGGTCCCCATTCCCACCAATCTACGGGTTGACCTGCATGTTGTTGTAGATATGGACTCGTTGAACTCGCTAGCCGGCTAGACATCACCATGACTCCTTCCCAGTGATGGATGTATCATTTGATTACTCATGATGCACCATCGTGATGCAAACTGGGTTTTCCGGCACCCGCCGGAGCCCTGCACATCCACCGTGTTCCAAGCCTAGGAGGAGGTCCAATGGCAACTCGCAAGAAGTCCACCCTGCTCGCCCAGNGGAAACTACGCAGACTCGGCGGCGCCCGGCAGCCGTGGCGCGTCCGCCTGTACGCGCCGCCCCCTGGCGGCCGCAGCTACCAGGTGTACTTCAAGGCGCCGGCCGGTGAGGGTGAGCCGTGGAAGCGCGTACTCAGGCGCGCCGACACCGAAGACGAAGCGCGCAAGATCTTCGCGCAAGCAGAGGCTGCGCTGGACACCGAGCAAGCGACTCCTGCCAGCACCAAGGTTCGCGCCACCCGAACAATCCAAGCGCTTGGCGAGAAATACATAGAGGACAGCAAGAAGCGCGGCAAAGCCCCTCGCACGATCGAAGGTCGTGAGTCCAGGCTCAACGCACACATCCTGCCCACCATCGGCGACATCCCAGTCTCCAAGTGGCGGACCGACCACAGCTATCTGGTTATGGAACACGCCTCGAAGACTGTTCACTCCACACGGGGCCGCGAGGATCTACGCGGCGCCATGGCCGCCATGCGCAAGCTGGCATGGCGACTCGACTGGCTCGACCGGAGCATCGACCCCCTCGACGGCTTGGAGCTCGGCCGCGGCACGAAGCTACAGGGCGCCAGCAGTCAGTACGTCGACNCCCGTTTGCGACCCGAGACCAGGCAGGTCAATGCCATGGCTGCGGCGGCAGACAAGTTGTGCGGACCACAAGGAACGGACGAGCAATTGGTTCGCCTGCCATTGTTCGGCACCAAGATCCGCGTCGCCGGTTACGGCGGGCTACGTCTAGGCGAACAGAATGCGCTCCGGCCCATCGATGTCTTCTTCGACCGCGGCTTCGTCCATGTCAACGGCAGCTGGACGACTCCACGGCACTCGGATGGTTTTCGCGGGCCCGTCAAGAACCACGTCATTCACGAAGTTCCCCTCCCCCGATCCCTCATGCACAACGAGCTCCTGCCTCGAGCCAAAGAGCTCCTCGGCTTGCCACCTGGCGCCTCTTTGCAGCAGGTCACGAATGCTCAAGAGGAGGAACGACAGCGACGGACCCGTCTCGCGGCCCGCGAGGCCGACAGCAATCTCGCGTGGTGGAACTATCCCATCCCGCCCGAGGATGAGCAGTGGCTGTTCATTGACACCGTAACTGGGCTTCCTGCCCGGCCGGAACTGCACAACGACCGCTGGCATCGCATCCGCCGTTGGGTCGATAAGAACGACCCAGAGAACGCATGGCCCAAGACGATTTTCTACCGCAATCTGCGTCACCACGCCGCCACCAAGTGGTTCCACGAAGAACTCGGCGAATCATGGGAGGTCGTCGCCCAGTACCTCGGCGACAAACTCACCACCGTCCTCAACCACTACGTCCGTGCCGGCGAGGACGCACTGCGCGACTCTGTCGACAAACTAGCGGAACTTTAGCAGCCGAAACTGCCCTATCGATCGCGACGCGACCCGCAGTGACCGTGCCACAGCCCTTCACTCAATACGCGGGCTCAGAGGCGCCGTAGTAGTCCACTGACCCACGGCATTGAAACTCACCCAGGAGCGAAACCCGGCTGCGGAGTAGGAACGAGACGCGCTGAGACGTCCGTAGGATCGCCAACCGCTGCCGGATGAAAGATCGCGGCCAGCGCCTCCACACCGTCGACGATCCGCGGACCCGGCCGGGCAAAGGAGGCATTCGCGTCCACTCCCCATACCGGCACCCCGGGAAACCGGTCTGCGACCGACACTGCGAGCTCACAAGCTACGTCGAGCGGATAACCGCACGGCGCGCAGACCACCAGGTCCGGCTCGGTAGCACTTACCTGATCCCAGGTGATGCGGAACGACTTCTCCCCNGTCTCGCCCAGAACCGGGATACCGCCCGCGATCTCGACCATCTCGGGAATCCAGTGGCCCGGCGCATAAGGAGGATCGGTCCACTCCAGCACCAATACCCGCGGGCGCGACCGGTCAGCTACCGCCTGCCTCACCGAGTCCAGGCGAGCATGCAAGCTGTCCACCAAAGCGGCGGCCTCGGTCGGGTGGCCAGTGCGGTCGCCGAGCATGAGCACCGAGTCGAGCACCTCACCGACCGTGTAGGGATCGACCGTCACCACGTCAGCCCGGCAACCGAGGTAGGACAGCGCATCGTCCACCACCGAGACATCCACCGCGCAAACCGCACAGAGATCTTGAGTCACGACGAGATCGGCATCGAGCCCGATCAGTGCATCGGCCTGGAGGTGGTAGAGGTCATCGCCGCGGCGCAAAGCCGCACCGACGAAATCGTCGATCTCGCGAGGGCTGAGCCCCTGCGGCATAGCCGAGGTGGACACGATCTGGCGAGTACGCGCCTCTAGCGGGAAGTCGCACTCGAAGGTCACGCCCACCACGTCTTCGCCCGCGCCGATACCAAACAGAATCTCGGTGGTTGACGGCAGCAGGGAGACGATACGCACGAGATCAACGATAGGTCGAGGCTGCCGAGACGGCTCTCGCATGGGTGAGTGTCCGCACCGCCCTGAGCGTGACGGACGCGGGCACCCCTGCCCGTTAGAACTCGCCGATCTTCAACTCGATGGCGACCAAGCGCTTCAGCGACCGGTGACAAAGCAACAGGTGAAGGTGGAAATCTCTGTCGTCGCTGACTACCCACTTCTGACGTTCGACGGAAGCGAAGCCTGCTTCGACCCCGGAGAAGCGCTAGCCATCAACACTTCTCGCTCAGCAGCAGGGAGAGAGTGCAACCGGCCCTTTCACTCAATGCGCGAGCTCAGGAGCACCGTAGTAGTCCACTGACCCGCGAGAGAACTCAACGAACAGGCAGTCCTCATCTCCGACGGTCCAAGCGTCGTGATGTGGCGGCAGCATCATGATGTCGCCAGCTCGAAACACGTCCTCACTTCCGTCCGTCTGACGAATTCGGATGGCACCTTCGATGATGTAAGCCACATGTGGCAGCGGACAGGCATTGAACTCGCCTAGAAGGCCCGGAGCGACGGCGTCTTCCTCCACGCTGGCTCCGACGCCAAACCGGACGAGAGTGGCCTCAACGCTGTCGAGTTTGACAACTCGCTTGACGATGCGGCCAAACTCCACGAGTTCATAACCAGTCTCGAAGTTCGCCTTCTGCATACTCGTGTTGTGCATCTGTATTCCCTTCGTGAGATCCGCGGCACCGCGGATGCCCGTTCTGATTGCAAGTCAATCGAGTGCTGTCTCGTCGTCACAATGGGCGATATAGCCCATCAGGCACCGCGGAGGAGGAGGAATCGCTAGTCCAGATCCAGTACTGGTACACGCGGACAGGACCATGTGGACTCGATCTCCGTAGCACCTAGTCGATGTTGCTCGGAGGTCACGGTGTCCAAAGCATCACGAATGACGCTGGATCTCGTCGCGGCCGCGCATGGATCGACTTCCATGAGCCGCCTCGCCGCTGACGTCATTGAGGTCGTGACCGACTACCTACCCACCACGNGGGTGGCCCTCACCGCCTATAACCCGATCTCGCACATTCACACCACCTTGTGTTCTACAGGATTCGAGATCCAGGTCATTGACTACCTCAACTCACCCAGATTCCTTGAGGATGATTTCGGCTACCGCACGCTCATAGAAACCCCATCTATGAAGGCAATCTGCTGGCGTGAAATCACTGGAGACTATTCCCAAAGCCCTTCGGCGGTGGGAGTCTTCAAGCCGTCCGGGATCTTCGGAGGAGCAAGCGTCCGCCTCACGACACCTGACGGTCGCTACACCGGCGATCTGCACATCGGAACCATCGACGTCACGTTTCCCAGCGCGGCGAGCATGACTGCCCTGCGGAAAGCTGCATCACTAGTTGCCACAGCAACGGATATCAGCCGGAAGCTGGAACAGCTCCTAACTGATCCGTCCCATATCGGTGACGAGGAAGCGGCAGCCGCAATTAACTTCCACGGGCAGGTCTTTCAACTTCCATGCCGGAGAATCCCGTCAGTGCTCATGGATGATCCGAGAGTGTCGACACGCATTGCTGCTTGGCGCACTTCAGCGGGATCTACGCATACTGTCTTTCGACACTACAGTTACTCGCAATGGTGGCAGCTGCGTCTAATACCTATTGCGGTCGGGGTGATCGTCGAAGCAAAGGCANGCAGCCCTCCCTATGGTCTCACTCCCCGAGAAATGNAAGTTCTTACGCTTGTCAGCCAAGGCCTCCACAATGCGGCGATTGCGCGGCAACTCGGAGTCTCGGAACGCACCTGCGCCCACCACACCGAGAATATTATGGGGAAGCTCGGAGTATCCAGCCGGACGAGTGCTGCGTCGATCGCCATTCAAGAGGGGCTTCGTCTCTTACCCTCGATCTGAACAGCATGAGGATTCGCCTTGTCGCTCTCGCATCGACCGATTGCCGTAAGAATTCGGTCTTGCACGGGTCACGAACAACGGGGCCGACGACGGAGCTGACCGTCAGAAACCAGACCACTTCTGCAGCCGCGCGAGAATCTCGTCGGCCGAACGGCTGCGCGGCCGAAGCATCGGCTCGGCGGTTGTTGCTCTCGACGATCCGCACAGTCGCCTGAGGAAGCCCCTCCATGCTGCAGGCCTGCGACTACCCATGGTGGTCCATCTCCGCCCTAGCTCATCAGTAAGCTTTGAGTGCCGAAGGGTGGGCTGCAATCGGAACCACCGTCGCCTCGAGCCATGGACGCATCGGAAGGCCGGCTAGCCACTCCTGCAGTTCTTCGTTCGACATGTCATAGATGCCAACGTTCGCCAGCCGGGGTCCGACGATCCGCCAGAGATACTTCATCTTTCCCGACTCTTGGAGCTTCTGCCCGTAGGCCTTTTCTCGCGCCAGTAAGTCTGCCTTGAAATCCGGATCCATGTCTGGTGGGAAGTTAGTTTCCATACGAACCATGAACATTTTCGTCTCCTTACTCTGGTATCTATCAGCTGACATTCAGATCAGGCCATCTGGTCGCCGCGCCCTCTATGCCGCGCGAGCCTTCTCTTGGATCATCCGGATCATCTCCAGGATCTCTCCGCGCAGCTCGCCGAACTCTGGCCGTTCACGCGTGGTGATCTGGTCGCGCTCATCGCCAAGCGGTACCTCAATCAGCTTGACTACCTTCGCGGGGTTCCGGGATAGGACCAGGATGCGGTCAGAGAGGTAGACGGCCTCATCGATATCGTGTGTCACGAGGATCACCGTGACCTGCGACTCGCGTTGAAGCCTGCGCACTAGATCCTCGAGTTCGAGCCTGGTCTGCGCATCCACTGATGCGAATGGTTCATCCATGACCAGCACCTCGGGCTCGGTCACCAAAGCCCTGGCAATCGCGACCCGCTGCTGCATTCCGCCCGAGAGTTGCCAGGGNTACTGCGTTGAAGTACCGGCAAGACCGACGCTTTCGAGCGCAGAATTGACCCGCGTGGTGATCTCTTGCTTTCCGACCCCTCGCGCTTTGAGAGGCAGTGCTACGTTCTTACCGATTGTCTTCCAGGGAAGCAACGACCTCGTGTACTCCTGGAAAACAACAGATATCTTGCGACTTGGCTGAGTCAATGCCTCACCATCGAGGATTACGGATCCTGATGACGGCTGCATCAGGCCCGTAAGGCAGCGCAGCAGCGTCGTCTTCCCCGCTCCTGACGGGCCGACGATCGAGAAGAACTCGCCGCTGTAAACGCGAAAGTCGATGTCCTCAAGGACAGCCGTGCCCGCGATATAGCTTTTCGAAAGGCGATCTGCCGCTAAGCGGTGCTCGCGTTGTTGACCGTTCATCAGAGTCTCCTAATCGGAAAGGGCTCGAGTCATACCCGAATGCCAGGACAATGCACTCCGTCGAACCATTGCGAACAGGGCATTCGTGAGGAATCCGAGAATCGCCAAGAGAATGGTCCCGGCCCACATCGTTCGAGCGTCAAACATGAGCTGAGCCTGCATCGTGATGTAGCCGAGGCCGCGAAAAGCGGCAAGCATCTCACTAGCGATCATGAGGACGAACGCCACCTGCAAGGAGACCTGCACTCCTCCGAAGATCGTCGGTGAAGCTGACGGAAGATGGATATGGCGCACTGTCTCTAAGGGGCTGAGCCCGATCGATCGCGCCATGTCGAGCTGTGCCGGGTCGGTTCTTCGGACTCCGTCGATACTCGCTAGGCACACTGGGAACGCTGCGCCGAAGGCGATGATGGCGATCTTGGACGCGTCGCCGACCCCTAGCACGAGGACAAGCGGCGGAATTAGCATGATCGGCGGGAGGGATCGGCCGAAGTTCAACAACGGCACGAACATCTCGCGGGTGGTACGACTAAGCCCCAGCGCGACTCCGACCAGCAGACCTGAAGCAACGGCGATCGCGAATCCAAGCACTAGGTTCTTCAAACTTGGGACCACATGGGTGAGGAATCCCTCCGAGAGCCAAAGCTCTCGAAATCGCTGGACGATGTCGCCAAGGGGCGGAAAGTATGCATTCGAGGCACCCTGAGCCCACAGAGCGTAGCCGACCAGGACGACGACAGGTGGTGCGGCCCCGAGCACAATTCGCAGAGTCCGACTCATGAATCCGCCTCCCTGCGTCCTCGCGACAATCGCTTCTCGACCCCGGTCAGGACGCCGTTCAGTACAACTCCCAGCACCCCGGCCCAGCAGGATGGCGAAAACCGCTTCCGCGTCGCCCGTCTGCTGCGCCAACATGATCGCCCGACCTAAACCTGGCGATCCTCCCAAGACACCGGCTCCGATAGTGAGCATCAAGGTCAGGCTGGAGGCGATCCGGATTCCCGTTGCGAAGGAGGGCATTGCACTGGGGAGAACGATCGCGGTCTGCCGCATACGCCACGGCAAGCCCATCGCCCTTCCTGTGTCAATTGCCACCGGATCCACCGAGCGAACACCGATCTGAGCATGGATCAAGACTGGCCAGATACCACCCAGGACCGCCAACGCAATCGCCAATTGACTCGTCGGACCATAGATCAGCAGAACCAGCGGGAGGAGAACAATCGCCGGAATCGGACGAAGGAACTGCGAGGTCGGTTCCAGCAGCCAGTCGACAACGTTCCACAGGCCCATGGCGACTCCGACACAGATCCCGACGATGATGACGATCACCATGGCGATCAGGACGTCCCTGAAGGTCGTGCCCACAGCCGCCCAGAAGTCAGGATCACCCACGAGTCCCACAGCCCGGTCGACGGTCCCGAGCGCGGTCGGAATACCACGTGTCCGCCAGCGGTCCCCACGTTGTGAAGAGTTGCCATGCGGCCAGCCAGAGCGCGAAACCGCCGAGCCCGCGGGCCAGGGGGCCATGTTGACCCCCTGGAACCCGAACTCTTGCTGTTCGCTTGACTCGGTGCCTTCATACGCTCTGCCTCCGAAGAAGAAGCCGAGGTTTCCGTTACCACGAGTTACTCCGAAGCGTCCTTCATGACATTCGGCGTCAGGAAGTCCTCCATGGGGAGCGCTGCCTTGAGCAGACCGTACTTCACCATAAGGTTCTGCACCTGGTCGAGGTTTCCGTTCTCAAGAGAGGTGAAGAAGTACGGGACCAGCGAGTTATCGAACGCATCCGGCTCCGTCTTTTGCTCTCGGGCCGTCACAGCGCGCAACTCGTCATGATGGGTGTTCCCGAACTCGGTGACCTCAGCCATCGCGCAACGGAGCCTCTCCACAGTGTCAGCGTTCCCGGCAACATAGTCCTCACTCGCGACCATGAACGACATCAGGGCACCTTCTTTGAAGTTCTCAACCTCGAGCCAGCCCAGGTTACGAAGCCCATCGTCCTCGTAAGACATAGTGAACGGCTCAATGCTGTGAGCGGCGTCGACCTTGTTAGCCAGCAAGGCTGCATATGCATCGGCCGGCGCCATGATGACAAAGTTCACGTCCTGCGAGTTCCCGCCGTGCATATCGATGAAGCTCGATGCCAGCACCTGAGAGAACGCGGGGTCGGCCACCGCGACATTCTTACCTGCAAGGTCGGCTGGTTCCTTGATATCACTGCCATCCGGCACCAAGAGCGCGTTGATACCCCGCTCATAGCCCGCTTCGCCAGCAGCCATTTTGTCGTAGAAGCCCGGCTCCACGCCTGCGTGGGGCGCGACGGCACGAATCTTCTGTCCCTGCTCAATCGCTTGTAGGAGGTTGATTGTCGTTACCCATGCGAAGTCCGAGTTTCCGCCAGCAAGGGAGGAGACACTAGCCGCAGGCGAGGCGACCATCTCGAACTTGGGCTTGAGACCGTGCTTCTCGAAGATCCCCTCATCGGCACCCGCAAAAAGGACGGAGTTACTGAGGATCGGCATACCGGTGATGGAGATGTCCGTCATCGTGTCGGCATTGGGGTTTGAGCACACATACTCCGAAGAAGCGTCCGTAGTAGCGTCTGAAGAACCTCCATTCCCGCAGGCGGACACGACAGCCATGACCATTCCGGCGGTCATCACTAGCGCAAGATTCTTGCCTTTCATTTAATACTCCGTTCCTAGTTATCAACGGACCCTGGGGCTCCGAGCTACCGGGGCGTTACTTATGTATGAACTTCATTCCGAATTTGCGGCGATAGGCGAAACTGGATGAGCATGACTCCTGGTTGGTCCTGAGAGGACTATCAGCTCTTGAAGAGAGCCGCGACTTTGCCGTATGACTCCATGGGCAACCCCAGCTCCCGGCCGAGTCGGTACGGGTCGTCAAACATGGTCTTGGACTCGATCCTTGAGTCCGACTCGAAGTCGTACATCAGTGAGGTGCGGTAGTTCGGATCAATACTCCTGCTGATGTCCATGAGATCGGCGATGGCGTCGAAGTCCTCCGGGAACCCTGAGCCTGCTGTGTTCGCGATATCAATGAGCTCCTGACAGAGGGAAACAAGGAACTTGGTCTTATCCGGATCCGTGATGATCTCACCGACAGGCTGGCGATAATAGACCATCGCTCCTGACAGCGCCGAGACCCGTGCGAACTTCATCAAGGCTGCTTGAAGCATGTCCTCGTTGATCTCCGCAGTGCATCCGCAGTCGACAAGGTCCTTTTGGATACTTGGAGCATCTTCGAACATCGGACTTCCTCTTCGTGGCCCGAGTACAATTCGAAAGAAGTCCAGCTTGTGTTTGCATTTTCCAGGCTCGACGAGTTCGCAGGCGACATAGGCCTCGCCTTGCGCAACGATGGCCGGGCTTTCCATTCCCTCGGCGATTTCGGACCCGATATCAAGGGCATTGATGAGCGGAAGGATCACCGTGTCTGGC
The DNA here is from genome assembly GCA_013693815.1 of Nocardioidaceae bacterium. Taxonomy (GTDB): domain Bacteria; phylum Actinomycetota; class Actinomycetes; order Propionibacteriales; family Nocardioidaceae; genus SSC3. Next base: position 1,179,134 of record CP059259.1, on the reverse strand, counting down.
CGAGATACACGATCCAGCACCGGGTAGATAGAGTCGAGCGAGTACGCCTTCACCGTTACAATCACGACGTCCGGAGATTCGTCGTACTCTGCCTCTGCGACGGCCTTAACGGGGATCAGGTCGGTCACGTCATCCGGAGCGAAGTGAAGATATAGACCACCGTTGGCGCGTATAGCCTCCAGCTGCTGACCTCGCGTAAGCAGCGTGACATCCTTTCCAGCTTTTGTCATATAGCAGGCAAGAACTGAGCCGATGGCTCCNCCGCCGACGATCAAGTACTTCATGTCCTGTCACTCCTCCGCTGGATCGACCGGCCGGCAAGACCGGTCTCAGATACTGGCGTGCCGTCAGCTGACGGTCACGATGTCGGCGCGGCGATACGCCTCCTCTGTCAGGTCTTGACCAATTCCCGGCAACTCTGGAACCGAGAACTTTCCATCAACAGGCTGGTAGTCATAGGTACAAAGAGCAATGTTCTCCGGAAGCAAACTCGTGTTGTTGTGTTCATGAATAACGAAGTTAGGAAGAACTGCTTCCATCTGCAGCGCCGCGGCGGTGGAGAGTGGGCTGCCGATCAAATGCAGTTGAACGCCGATGTCATAAGTAGAGGCCATCTCGCAGACTTTGCGGGTTTCGGTGAAACCTCCGCAGCTACCCAAGTCGGGCTGGACAATGTCGACGATCTGGTTCTCGATGTAGGGACGGAATCCGAACCGGGTGAAGAGTCGCTCGCCCGTAGCAATCGGAATGTTCACTTTCTTGGCGATCTTGCGCATCGCCTTCCAGTTGAGCGGCCCAGTCGCCTCTTCGTAGTAGAGGATCCGGAACTCTTCCAGTTCGCGGCCCAGCTGCACGGCTGTGTTCGCGTCGGTGTGCGCATGGAGCTCGACGATAATATCGACGTCTTCACCGACCGCGCTTCGGATGGATGCAATTCGCTCAACCGTCAACGTAAGCTGTTTGTTGGTGAGAAATCCGTGAGCGTTCCAGGTCATCCACCGCCCTTCGGAATCGAACCCGATCGGATTCACCTTCAAACAGTCGAAACCTTCAGCGACTGCGACCTTGGCGATGTCCGCGTATTCATCGGGGTGCACGAGGTTCCCCATCTCGGGCCCCCACCCAAACTGAATCTGTGACGCATAGGCGCGCAACTGGTTGTTCGTCTTGCCCCCGAGAAGTTGATAGACAGGAACGCCCAGAGCCTTGCCTTTGAGGTCCCAAAGCGCAATGTCGATGGCGCTGATGACGCCGAAAGTGAGCATTCCCCCACCCAGCGCCCAGAAGGTGCGCCGATAGAGCTTTTCCCAGATCGCCGTTATCTGGGACGGATCCATGCCGATAAGAAGGGACGCGTAGTCCCTCGCGAGACCTACCTGACCGTGCCGTGCATGGCCCATTGGCAGGCCGATCTCTCCAACCCCGTAAAGACCCTCGTCTGTGTTGATGCGGATCACCGTTGGGTTCCAGGGGATGCCGTAGTCACCGGGATCCGGCGACTCGACTTGCACGATGTCCACGGTCGTGATCTTCACCAAAGCTCCCACCTGTCGGCTGTCCGACAACCACCGTAGGAGCGAGACGATTTCGAGGTCAACAACTGGTACTAGATCAGGACCAGTGCCGAGTTTCGCGAACGAATCAGTCTTGCTCGTCCTTGAGGAGACGGGTCGTATTGACGATCAGCCCGACTTCACGTACCGCGGCGGAGCGATCTCGGTCGACTAGGGCTTGAGCAAAACTCTGGTGCTTGACAGCAGTCGCCGTCAAAGCGTCAACGGCGTGGTGGCGCTCAGTTTCTTCAAGGTTGGCGCGAATTGACATCTTGAAGAGGTCTCCGATGCTGAGCCAGACCATCTCGAACAGGGTGTTCTTGCTCAGTCTGCAGAGCGTGAGGTGGAACTCGTAGTCAGCGGCAAGGAATTCCTCCAAATCTCCTGTTGCACCTAGCTCCACCAGTCTGTTGGCAAGGAGAAGAAATTCCTTAAGGTCCTCGTCGGATGCGCGTTCTGTCGCAAGATCGGCGGCCTTGCCTTCGACCGCCTCACGAAGCTCGGCAATAAAAGGCGTCATCGATTCATGGGCCACCACAGCTCCGACCTCGGTCATCAGCCTGGCAAGTCCGTCATCGTGCACGAATGTGCCTTCGCCCACGCGAGTCTCAACCTGACCGAGCGTGTCCAGCTTCTGCAGGGCAGCGCGAACCGAAGCCCGGCTAACGCCGTACCACTCCGTTAGAGCTGTCTCCGACGGCAGGCGTTCCCCNGGCGCGAATTCGCCGGAGAGGATTCTCGTCTTCAGGTCATCGAAAATCTGCTGCGATACCTTGTCACGGCGAATCCGGCCCATGTGTTTCGGCATCTATCCCCTCTTTTCAGGTCGCGATCCTGCCTTGATTGCTCTTCGCGAGCGATACGAATGCAGGCTTCGCCTCGGCTGTCGCGACCCTATCTTGTCGGTTATCTGACCATCCGACACCCTGGCACGTTCGCGCAATGCTTTTCGATCGCCGCCAACACTTCATCGAGCGTGGTGAGCGGCGGCGTCGAGCAGTCGGCGGAGTCTCGCGAGAAGGCAGCCACGCTCGGGTGTTGGTGCGGATCGATGAACCCCGGCACAACTGCGCGTCCCCCGCGTCAAAGAGTTCGGCATCCGGGTTCGCCCCAGCGATGACCTCGTTGTCGGAGCCCGTCATGAAGATCTTGCCCTCACGCATGAGCACTGCGCTATGGACACTGTCCGCAGTGTCGACTGTGCGGACGACTGCGTTATGGATGATGTAGTCACGCTTCTGTGCCATGGGGATTTCAGTCTCCTAGCGATCAGACGCCATTAGTTCGCACACCGTACACGGTATGCGAATCTTTGAAAAGGGCTCACTGAAATTTGCCTTGGAACTGCGAGCGTGGCCGAGATAGGAGCGACTTACGTTGAAACGCAGCGGCTCACTTCCTTGGTCGTGGAGCCGCTGTCCCCGTGATCACCTGCCGGAGGCAGCGCCAGGAGGCATCGAGGGCGGCCCGCAAAGCCTGCCCGTCCTGGGCCACGATGCGACAGGCAATGCCCGCGGCATTCGGAAGGAGCGCGCACGCGGCGTAAACTCGACTAGTCCATACCGGCCCGAGCGACGCCAGGGTCTCGTTCAATGCCGAACTCCAAATGTCGTGCTCACTGACCCGGCCTGGAGCAGCAGCGAGCACGAGCCCCGTTCCGGACCACCGACCTGCGGCGCAGGAGAGCGACCCGTCGAAGCCCTCGCCAGCGATGCTGGTCGAGTCTCGAGCCAACACCTCTCCATCCTGCCCTCGGATGGTGACACGACTCGCAAGGTGGGCAAGGGCCGGTCCCCGGGACCTGGATCGTGACGCAGCGTTCCTTCAGCGAGGACAAAGATCGAGTCTGGCCTGAGTCGCGCGTCCACCACTTGCTGAAGCGATGCTCCCGGAAAGAGGATCAGCGGATCAGCGATGTATTCGAAGTGCGCACCAAGCCCGAGATCTACCATTGTGCGCACTTGTGTGGTGCCCATGTCCTCGGACGAGTGCACCACCGTTGCTGCCTGGGTGGTGACCTGAGCCGCCGCGTCTGGACCCACCACGAAGTGCTGGCCGAGCTGCTCGCCCGCGTACAAGCCGCCCGATCCCGACTGGAGGATGACGGTGGCCATGCCGTCGGGCCGGTCGCCGAACCAAAACGGCCGTAGTACCACGTAGGGGTAGCGACTCCGGCGGCGTTCGATCCGCGTCACTCCGTCATCCCCGCGAGCCAGAACGAGCTTGAGCTGAGGCGTCCAGGCTTTCCCTCCGAGTTCCCGGGGCGACCAGATCATCGGAACAGGACCTCCATGCGGAGTACCTCCACCACGTCCTCGATTCGCGAACCTGCCCTGCAGTCGATGGCAGCAACCGGCCTGCCCTCTCTCACCTCGTGTGCGTCAGCGAGCATACGAGGCAGATCCACCCCAACGTACGGCGCCAGATCGGTCTTGTTCACGACAAGAAGGTCGGCTCGAACGACACCCGGTCCTCGCTTGCGAGGGATATCGTCGCCGCCAGCCACATCAATGACGAACATCCAGTAGTCGACGAGATCGAGGGAGAATGTCGAAGCGAGATTGTCACCACCCGACTCGATCAGCACGATGTCCAGACCAGGGAACCTGCGTTCCAGGTCCTCGGCAGCCACGATGTTGAGAGTCGGGTCCTCACGGATGACGGTGTGAGGACATGCTCCAGCCTCGACAGCACGCACCCTTTCAGGGGCGATCAGCCCACTTCGCGCTACCCGCTCTGCGTCTTCACGGGTGACGAGGTCGTTGGTGATGACGGCCACCTCGAACCCCGACGTAGACAGCGCGGGGATGAGCCGCTCTACCAGCGAGGTCTTGCCGGATCCGACAGGTCCACCAATGCCTACTCGTGCTGCGCCCGCCGACGCCTGGTGCCCCGTCACCGCAGTAGGTGGGCGCGATGAAGNGGCACATCGGTCGCAGGCTCACAGGCAAGCAGGCGACCATCGGCGTACACCCGAAATGTCTGCGGGTCGACCTCGATGTGCGGCATCGCCGAGTTATTGACCATGTCGGTCTTTGACAGACTGCGCACCCCGTCAATCTGAACGAACCTCTTGGCGACTCCTAACCGACGGTGTGCGTCGGATTCGATCGCCAGCTTCGACACGAACGTCACGCCCAGGTGGTGCTTGGCACTCCCGATTCCACCCCACATGGGGCGTTGCACGAGCGGCTCGGAGTTGATGGTGGATCCATTGCCATCCCCCATAGCCGCCCACGCGATGAATCCCGACTTGATAACCATCCATGGCTTGGCGCCGAAGGACGCACGCGGCCACAACACAACGTCAGCCATCCGTCCGGGCAGCAACGAACCCACATGTTGGTCGATGCCGACAGCACGAGCAGGGTTAACGGTGAGCTTCGCGATGTAACGCTTGATGCGCTCGTTGTCAGCGTTCGCGGTGGTTTCCTCTGGAAGCCGGCCAACCCGATTCTTCATCACATGCGCGAGTTGCCAGCATTTCGCGGCGTTCTCTGCCAGTCTGCCCATGCCCTGACTGTCCGTAGCGAAAATCGAGATCGCACCCATGTCATGCAAGAGATCCTCCGCAGCCATGCTCTGCGGACGGATTCGCGCCTCCGCGAAAGCCACATCCTCAGGAAGGTTGAAGTTCATGATGTGGGCGAGCATGGTCATCGGCACCCCNTCCTCCAGTGCCAGCGGAGTGAAGGGATTGGTGGGATTGGTTGAGGACGGAATCACGTTCGGGTGTGAGTTCACGACCAACAGGTCCGGTGAGTGACCTCCACCTGCACCCTCGACGTGATACATGTGGATGACACGCCCGTCGACCGCGCGCAAAGTGTCCTCGCAGTAGCCGAACTCGTTGATCGTGTCGGTGTGGAGGTGAACAGCAAAGTCATTGCGGTCCGCCGCTACCAATGATCCGTCTATCACCGCCGGGCTGGCACCGAAGTCCTCGTGGATTTTGACGCCGAGAGCTCCGCCGGCCACCGACTCCTCCACCGCCGCCGGATCCGACCCGCCATGCCCGAGGAATCCGAAGTTCAGACAGTACTCATCAGCGCCGCGGATGAGGTTCCCGACTGTGTTCGGTCCGGCAGTCGTGACGTCAAAGTTCGGGCCGGACGACATCCCGATCATGGTCGTGCAACCACCAGCGAGGGCGTGCTCCGCCTGCTGGGGCGACAAAAAGTGAGCGTGTCCTTCGATCCCTCCCGCCGTCGCAATATACGGCTCACCGTGGACCATCGTCGTATTCGGCCCACAGACGAGGTCAGAGCTCACGCCCTCCATGATGTCTGGGTTTCCGGCCTTGCCGATACCGACGATGCGACCGTCGCGGATACCGATGTCCGCTTTCACGATGCCCACGAGCGCATCGATAATAGTGGCGTTCTGGATACACATATCGAGGGCACCAGAGGCATAAGTGCCAGCCGGTCGATAACCCTCGCCATCCCTCATGTTCTTTCCCGCGCCGGTGCTCAACTCGTCACCATGAACGGTGAAGTCATGCTCGATCTCCGCGAGCAAGGAGGTATCGCCAAGGCGAATCATGTCACCGGTCGTCGGCCCATGGGCCGCGATGTAGTCCACTCGTGGCAGGCTGATCATAGTGAGCTCCTTAGGTCAGGCGCCGCGGTATCCGCGGGCGTGGGCGAGGGCCAATGCAGCGTCACGGATACCCGGATCGTCGAGTGGCCCATTCGTCAGCCCTCCGAATCCGGACAGCCGCCTGTTGCCTCCGAAAGGCACCAGTCGAACTGTCTTGACGATCCCTGGTTCGAACCGCGCACCAACTCCGGAAGGTGTGTCGAGATGCAGGCCGAATGCGCGAGATCTCTCGAACTCGAGAGCACGATTTACCTCGAAGAAATGCGCGTGACTGCGCACCTGGATATCCCGGTCGCCCGTGTTGAGAACCTCGAGCTCCACAACCGGTCGATCGGCGTTGATCGCGATGTCACTATCGGCCGGGATGACCTCGCCGGGAACAATCTCGCCGGGGGCCGCCGTGATCGGCTGGAAAACCACGAGAACTTTGGTTCCTTCGGCGAATGAAGCCTCAAGACTCAGCCACGGGATCATCGCAGGAACGCCAGGCGCCACATCTTCGTGCGTCAATAGCCGGCACGCCATGTCGACGATCTCTTCGTAGGAGAGGTCGCGGCGAGCGGCGAACATCATCTCGTCCGCGAGCAGAGCAACCGCTTCCGGATGGCTGAGAGGTACGCCAGCGGCTCGGTTACGTCGGGCGAACTCGGCGGCAGCGAACACGGTGAGGCGTTCGGACTCAGTGGGTGTGAGGTTCATGATTGCATCACTTTCCTATTCCTGGGTCATGTCATAAACAGTCCTCTGTCCCGAGCCGGAACGCGCATCAGCGCGATCTCGGAGAGCGGGCTAAAAGACCTCGGTTCCTGGTCGTCCCCAGCGGTTCGGACGCCAACCTGGCCATGGTCGGGACTAGGTCAGCCAAGAGACGCTGCTGCGCGATCGCGCTGCAAATGCCGAGTCGCACGGCGGCCGAACTCAGGGTGCTGACGTAGGTGTACGCCGAGACCAGCCGTATCTCGGTCCTGCCCAAACCCGTGTTTGCCCACAGCGCACCCTCGAGGACTACGCGGTGTCCGATGAGCAGTTTGCCCTTGACGGCCACGTCCAGCTCCGTGGCTCCGGGCGTACCCATTCTCAAGTGTGAAGCGAGCAGAGCCGCACCAGCACACGCGGAGCCGTGACGTTCAGCCGGCGCCCACAACATGGCCTCCAGCTCCGCGTCGACGCACGCGAGTGCGTCCACGTCGCCGAGAAACGACGCCGCTCGACAGACGAAGACTTGCTCGAACGGTGCCCACCGCCAGCGCAGCCAGCCCGAGACCAGCGCGGCAAGATCGTCTTGCCCGACCTTGCCGTCGGCCACTAGTCCCTCGATCCCGGCGGAGAAGGCGAATCCTCCCGAAGGAAAGGTGCTGTCCGCGTGCTGGAGCATTGTCAGGGCGGTCTCGGCCGCTAACCCGATCACGTACAGCCGCCATCTAGGATGGTAATTGCGCCATCCTCCAGTAGCGTCGACAACCGAGCGAGGTAGTCGGCTCCGAGATCGTCACGACCAACCCACAACTCCTGATCCTGGAAACGAACGCGCCAGTGCAGATGTCCAGCCAGGTGTCCGAGTCTCAACGCGGCTGAAACGTCATGGGCCTGGATACGAAGCCACTCCCGTGCCTCGACGCGCACCACCACCGCGCGATCATCTTCGATCGACAGCACGGCGCCATCCGAAAGATGCACGCCACGAGGTAGTGCCACCACGCATTCAGTGCCCGCATCGGTGACAACTCGGAGCCGATGACGGGAGACGTCACTGATTGCGATCTGCGCGCGCTCGATACGTCCCCCGAGGCGAGGATGTTATCCAGCCGTGCACTCATCTCGGGGAGGTCCGCATGACCGAGAATGCGATCGATCCACAGAGTCATCACGTACGTCCAAAGACAAGCATGATTCTTCCCCGGCCCGATGCCGGGCGAAAGGCCCCGCGATCGAGTGGCCGGGCGGCCAACAGGCGAATACCCAGCAGCGGAAGGTTGGCCGCAACAGAGTGCGGACTGCGGCGCGCAACGAAGCCCGGGCCGGCAATCACCACCGCGACGCCGGTCGACGGCATCAACCAACAGGCCCGAACAAGCTCGGCACATGCCGGGTCATCAATGAGTTCGATATCAACGTCATCGGTCCGAAGCATCAGTGGTCGTGCCGCCCATCGCCACGGAAGCATGCCCATCACGACATCAGCGGCGACAAGCCCTCCTCTATGTGCCCTCGCGTCACATCGTCGACATCCTCGCCGGAATCGTTCTCCACGGGAACAGCGGTACGATCGGGTAGTCCACTGTGCAACGCGAATCCCTGTCGTGCTCCGAGCTTCCGAAGCGCGCGGGGAGCATTCCCCGTTGTCCGACCACAGCTCGAGCACGACCTCCGGGACGGGCACGACGGTCAATGCTTGCGCGCAGGCGAGGTCAACAATGTGGTCCGGAACCCGCGTCGGCCCGACCGACGTGCTAGGCGGCGTCTGTCGAACTAACAAGGCGCCTCCACTCTGCTACCTGGCCATCCGGCGCACCGGACATGAGATCAGATGTCCGGAGGACGGCGCTGAGGACCGAGCACCGCTGAGGACCCAGCGGCCTGAAGAGTGCTGCGACTGTGACTTCTGCCATCAGACCCACGACGAGGTTGGCCTTCATCAGCCGTAGCTCTGCGCCGAGCTTGTCGGCAACGCTCCGCGTACCGGTTTCCCAATGCACAGCGACCTCCTGCTCGGATATCCGTACTGCGGAGTCCGCACCCGACAGAGCCTCCACGATCTGGTTCGAGTGCGCGGCGAACGGCGAAGGATCTGAGAAGCCGACGTAGACGAATATCAGGGGNCCTACCAGCGTGAGGGGGATGGACACGAGTCGGCTCGGATGGTCGCCCACGAACTGACGGCGNCAGCGCCCCGATGGATCGGTATCCGCATCCAAAACGCCCGGATCCTCGCTAAAGGCGCACGCCATGTTCGGACAACGAATCCTCTTGGCGCCAGCGCACTGGAGCGGAATAGACATGCAGCCACCGAACGGCTTTGCATTGAAGGCTGCGTGCAGGCCGTCGTCGTCCCGCTTCACATGGATCGCGTGCAGCCCCAACGAGGCTGGAAGGACATCGCCGACCCGACGCAACTGGTCCACGAACCCCACACACAGCCAGCGATCCGTCCAGTCGCCCGGCCGCAACACTCCGGCGGTGCCGGGGACGCCGCCGCGTCAGAACCACGGGCGTAGTCACCCCGTGGCTCTGACGCACATTTTGGCCAAGGCTCACTGTCAGTCTCCGACTGTTCCCTGGTAGTTCAGGTCTGGGTCGGAGTCCAGCCGTCCTCGCGCTACCACCTCGAGAGCCTCAGACCCTGGCAAGGGGCCATCCTGCATGAAGCGGTTCAAAACGTTGCCGGTGATCCGCGAGATATTGTTGTCGTAGCCGTTGTGAGAGAGCGCGCCACAGTACGCGATGGAACTGAAAGCGAAAACCGCTCCGCCATTCGGCGTCTCGTGGTAGGCCATATCTGCGCGAACGCGTGGGTGCTGGGTACCGTTCAGCCCGGCAGCGTTAATCCCGAAGAGCTCGGTGACCAGTAGATAGGCATCCGTGTGGAGACCTGCGGAGGTCGCCACGAGAAGCGTGTGCGGCGGTGAACCGAGCGTGGTATCGACAGTGTCGACCTCAGCTCCAGCTGCACCTCCTCCTACCAGACCGAAGTCGCCCAGCCGCTCGTCGAAGTCCACCCCTTCGAAGGCCCAGTTCACCCGCGGATCCTTGCTCTCGATAGTGCGCTTGTAGTAAGTCGAGATGTCGAAACCCTGCGCAGCCATCCCGGTACCTGCGACCGAGTGCAACTGTCGACCGACGAACCGCCACATTCCGCCAAGTTGTCCATCGCTTTGATGGTGGTACTCCCCTGGGTCCGCATGCCACGGGCGGATACCGGACTCGCAGCGCCTGATCTCGGTGATCGCGCCGCGCGCGTACGACGGATGGAACGTTTGCCTCCAGTAGAAACCGTCAGCACCCATGTACATGAACCGCCCGCCACGCTCCTTGTACGCGTGGATGGCATCGAGGTAGTGGCTGTCCTTGTGCTCGGGGTGGGATCCCGTGACGAGCACGTTGTATCCCTCGATCCGCGACAAGCCGTCGTAACTGATGTCCTCATCGGTGATGACGTCGAACTCGTAGCCCATCTCAACGAGCCAGTCGATCAGATGCAGGTCCGCATTGAACTGCCAAGGCGCCTGCGTGAGCCAGCTGTCGTACTTCGGTTGGAAGTTCAGCACTGGCCGAAGCCGCGAAGACATATGGACACCGCTGAGATCCCCATGGACGTCGTACTGCGAGTTCCCGTACTCGCGGTGCTCCGAAAGGAACAGGTTAGGAAGCTGCATGATCGGCGTGCGGTAGAAGAGCAGCTCGGCCGCGCCAGCATTCGTCCCCAGGTGCTCATTTGCATACGCCATGTAGTCCGTGGTGGACATGATGACCGCGATCTTGGCGTTGAACTGACCAACCGGAGGCCGGACGAAGAACGGCACGTAGTACTCGTCGTCTTCGTCCGTAGTGAGCTTCATCGCGTAGACCGCACTCGGTAGATCAAGCGGCACTTCCAGGACGAAATCGACATCCCAACGCGCATCGTCGACGTCGTCGTCGTGGAAGTGGATGGCGCCGTACTCACCGGGAGCGCGTCGCCAGTCGGTCTCTCGCCCACTCCAGTTGTATCCGGTCATCCCGCGAGCAGGNAGGCCCACCAACTCACCATCGAGACGGTAAGGGCCCTGATCCACGATTCGGCAGCCGGAGATGTCGACCGAGAAATCCCAAGCAGCGATCAACGCGGCACCAAGTGCACCGCTGGGTCCAAGGGAACGACCTTCGTCCATGCCCGCGGCGCCACCGAGCTTCATCTGTTCGATCTCAAGACGGGAAAGCGCTCGGTTACAGACGCGCGAAGAGTCAATCTTGCCGTTGTAGTGATCGCCCATAATCCAGCCCATGGGTTGGTGGCTGACGCCACGCACGCCCATGTCTGGCCGCTCAACGCTGGCTGCGAGCGAAAAGGGATCTTGTCGNTGCTTGATCGCTTCGCCTATGAAGCGCACGACGGGCTGCGACACCGGATCCAGCGCATAGTGAATCTGCGGCTCGTGATACAGGGTGGCAGCGCCACTTTCGGCATCGTACGTCGCCGCAATGAAGTGCCAAGCTCTGTCCCGCACCGGGAACTCCGACTTGACGATCTGGTCGTTGATCCGCAAGGAGACATGGCCGTCCTCCTCGAGGAACAGTCCGTAGCCCCGGCCGTCGCTCCATTTCGCCATGATCGCCTGCGGTCCCGGCTTCCAGTACCCCTCGACCTTGGTGGGCATGGTCGGCCAGATCCAGCATTGCAACGTCAGGCTTTCGGGCCGGAGGGCACCGGTATCAGGCACCAGCGCATACGAACCCGAATGGATGGCCTGTGCACGCCCCTCGTAGGTGCCATCGACTGCAGACTCCACGCGAGGTTCCTTGACTCCCGGGCCTAGCGGGTTGGTGTCACCATGTACGAGGCGCACCAACTCTGCCCGGTACTCGCGCGTCCCGGCGCAGTTGACGTGGAAGCTGACCTCGTCACCCTGCTGCACCGTCCACTTGTCGGCGTACGCTGTCAGCCGCATCCAGTCACTTGTCGTGCTCACACTGGCCCCCAGTTGTCGGCACCCGGGCGCTTATAGCCCTGGTGGAAGTTTTCAGGCATCCCGTCCTCTGCCGGGAACTCCTCGAGTCGCATGCGGAAGATCTCTGCCTGCGCGTCTTGCTCGTCACCGAAGACCCGGTCATCGACAAAGGTGACTGCCTTACCGCGCACTGACGAGAGCCGCGCGATGCGCCACTCTTGTTCCGGCTTGGTGCAGGCGATGATCAGCTTGCCGCCGTAGGCGTCGAGGGACGAAGCCCGCATCCGGATCAGCACCTTGTCCAGGCGCACATCCTCCTGGATGCCGCCGTGGGGTTCGATCGCGCTGCCCGGAGCCTCCGTGTCGACGACCGAGAACCCGGCGACCCCACGAAGTTGCTCCACACTGGAGCGGACCGTTGCCAGCATCTCCTCTTGTGTTTCTTTGTCCTGCGGGATTTCGTACATGCCTCTCCTCAGGTGAGTTGAACTACCAATCCGGCATCTCAAGGGATGCTCCGACTTCCTTGTCCCTGCGCTCTTGCGCACGTCTAGCCGCCTCCAGGTCACACACCCAGGAACTTGTGCTGCAACGCACGGTCGTTGACGATCTCCGCAGTTGGCAGCTCAGCGACAACACGTCCGCGAACGATGATGCTGCCCGTATCTGCGATCGCCGACGCGAAGTCCAGATTCTGCTCGACAACCACTACGGCCATGCCGGATTTCTGGCAGATGCTGTTGACATGCCCGACGATCTGGTCGCGGATGGAAGGCTGAATTCCCTCCGTGGGTTCATCGAGGAGAAGCAACTTCGGCTTGAGCATGAGGGCGCGACCGAGCGCAAGGAGTTGCTGCTGTCCGCCGCTCAGGCTCCCGCCTAAGGCATTAGCCTTCTCCGCCAACATGGGAAACTCATCCATCACCTCGTCAAGCGTCGACTTCCAGTCCGGCGACCCGCTCCCCACTCCGCCGACACGCAGATTCTCAAGGACCGACAGCCGCGGGAAGATCTGTCGGCCTTGTGGCACGTAGCCGATGCCAAGCCGCGCACGACCATGTGTCCGCATCCGCGTCAAGTCGGAACCATCGAAAGTAATCACGCCTTCGCGCACGGGAACAATTCCCATGATCGCCTTGAGCAGTGTCGTCTTGCCGGCACCGTTTCGGCCGATGATCGCCCGTCGCTCGCCGACGCCAATGTCAAGATCCAGGCCGTGAAGCACGCTCGTGGAGCCGTAGCCGCCGTGCAGCGCCTTGATGCTGAGGATCATGCTGTCACCCCCGGCCCATGTACACGTCCAGCACGACCTCGTCGGCCTGGAGTTCGGCCATCGACCCGCTGCGGAAGACGGTGCCTTCGTGGAACATCACCACTGGGGAGTCCAGGGTGCGCACGAAGTCCATATCGTGTTCCACCACCACCACGGTGGCGTGCTGTGCTAGTTCCCTGATGAGATCCACAGTCCGGTAGGTGTCGTCGTGCCCCATTCCCGCAGTCGGCTCATCGAGCAAGATCACGGCTGAACCCGCTGCATAGACCATTGCAATCTCGAGCCACTGCACGGCACCATGAGGCAGGTCTGAGGCCGGCGCATCGATATCCAGCGAGTCGTCGAAGCTCAGCTTCTGCAACACTGCGGAGGCCTGTTCGTCAGCGGACGAACGTTGCCGAAGTAGCGAATAGGAGGCCAGCCAGACATTCTCCCAGATCGAGAGCGATGGGAATACGCTCGGCACCTGAAGCTTGATCCCCAGTCCACGCTTGGCCCGCTGGTCAGGCCTCAGACGGGTGATGTCCTCATCCCCAAGGAACACCGACCCCTGGGTGGCGACCAACCGCCCCGCCAAGAGGTTGAAGAAGGTGCTCTTGCCGGCACCATTGGCCCCGATCAGGCATAGGACCCCACGGCGCGGACACTCGACTGAGACATTTCGTAGAGCCTTCACGCCGCCAAAGGACTTGCCTAGATCCTCGGTCCGAAGGGTCCGGTCTGCATGGCTGTGCTGGATCTCGATGGGTGCCGCGTTCGCCTCCACCGTCGTAGGCTGACGGCCTCGGCTGCTCGCCGACGACTTCGGAAGCCACTTTCCCGGTATGAGGGCGGACAGCCACCTCCTCGCCGTCGGGACAACGCCAGCGGGGAAGAGAAGCACTGCCGCGATCAGAAGNGCCCCCAGCACGATAGGCGTGTACGATCCACCTCCTTCGCCCAAGTAGTCACTGATCCTCTGCACCACGAAGACACCCAGGAAGGCGCCGACGATCGAGTCACGCCCACCGACGAGCGCCCAGATCATGAGGAGCGCGGCCTGTGAAAGGCCGAAGACCACCGGACTGATGAACAATGCCCATGCCGCGAATAGCGCACCCGCGATACCCGCTACCGAGCCACCGATCATGAACGTCACGAGCTTGTAGGCACGAACATCGAACCCGAGAAGCTGAGCACGGGTCTCGTTGTCCGTCGTCGCTAGAACGATCTTGCCGAACGTCGAGTGACGGATCCATCGCAGGAGCAGCGCCACGACGAGTGCCACGACGACGCAGAACACGAAGAAAGCGTGAGTATCGAGGTACCCCAAGCCCGGAATCGACATCCCCGGGATCCCGAGCATGCCGTTGTAGCCGCCAATAACGGCGTCCCCTATCCGGTAGGACGGGTCGGCCATACTTGACGTAGCCGTGAGCAGGACCAAGGTGAAGGCAAGGGTGATGATGGCGACGTACACGCCGCTCACGTTGCCGTAGAACATGAAGTAGCCAATGCCACAGGCGACAACAGCACCACAGACCGCAGCACCAAGCAGCGATACGAGTCCGGTCCAGTCCGACGGGCCGAGGTTAATCCCAATCACGCCGTATGCGTATGCCCCGAGTCCAAAGAAGGCGGTCTGCCCGAAGCTGAAAATCCCACCCCATCCCCAGACCATCACCAAGCTCAACGTGAGGATGCCGTAGATGACGTAGAGGGAGTAGGACTGCGCGGAAGCCTCTGGCACAAGGAGCACGACTAAGGCGCCGAAAAGGACCGCAGCGACGACACCAGCCTGGCGCGTCATCGTCTCTCGCAACTGCTGCAAGCAGCTCATGCGCGGCCTCGCAGCCGACCAGTCAAGCCCGCAGGAAGGATCCTGACCACGATGATCGCGGTCAGGAGAAGTGCCACCGACCCGATAAAGGGTTGAGTCAGGTTCGACACTAGAGAGTCCACGGAGCCCAGAAGGCCGCTTGCCATAGCCGTCCCGAGAACAACGTCACTCCCGCCCACGACGACCGTCATGAAGGCCCGAGCGACATAAGCCTGTCCCATGCTGGGAACGACCCCGATGAGTGGCGCCAGGAGAGCGCCGCCCAGGCCTGCCAATGCAGACCCGAACGCGAATGTCACGCGATTGACGTGCGCCGAATTTACTCCCAGCGCGGCAGCCATTTCCGGGTTCTGGGTGACAGCGCGGGCGATCGTGCCGTAGCGCGTTCTGGTGAATATCAGATAGACGCTCACAAGGACGACAATCGCCATGGCGATCAAGACCAGGTTGTACTCAGACGTTGCGTACTGTCCGAACCTCCACGTCCCCAGGGGTGTCGGCACTCCCTGCGTCGAAGCGCCGAAGATCAGCACGGTGGCTTGGACCAGGATCAGACTAAGCCCNCACGTCGCCAGCATCGTGGCGTCCAACCTGCCGTACAGATGTCGTATGAGCAGCGTCTCGATGACCAACCCCAAGACTCCCACCAACAATGGCGCCACGATCATGGCCAGCCACAAGCTAAGTCCTGCTCGGGAGGCCAAGATCGTCCCGAACGCCCCCAACATGAGGAACTCACCGTGAGCGAGGTTGATGACTCCCATCATCCCGAAGACAACCGCGAGCCCTATGGAGACGATGACGAGCACCGAGACGCTCACCATCACGATCACCACCAGGTTCAGTAGCTGGTCACCGGCCACACGCCCACCACCTGTTCGAGAAGTCAAGGGGACTCATAGTGCCGTGGCCCTCGGTCGGTTCCACAGCTACTGCGTCGCGACGCACCTACACGGGGTGCGCTGTCGGTATCGCGCTCCCCGTGCCACGTCGGTGCCTGTCAGCCTAGGTTTGTCCAGTCCGGTGCACAGTGGGCAGAGGACACACTCAACCGGACAGAGCGTTGTGCGGCCCGCACACGAGACGGGGCTCGGGACCCGCTGGAGCAGCTCGACCGCTTCCATGTCATCGCTCGTACGCAAAGACGCCCGCCCCGGATTCCGGGGCGGGCGCCGAAGCATCTGCTTGGGTCAGGGCAGGAACTGTTCGTCGGTGTCCGGCTCGTCGACAAGATTGCATACCGACTGCTCGAAGGCAGGCGGAGCCTGGGGAATCTGGTCGAGGACGTCGAATCCGTGGGACGAGTTACCGACGGTGATGTGCACGTTCTGGACGGTGTGGTGTGAGCCGGGATCGATCGACACCATCCCACTCGGCGAGTCGAAGCTCACCCCGCTCTCAAGCGCCTCCATCACCTTGTCGTAGTCCAGAGATCCGGCCTTCTCAACTCCGGCTGCCCACAGATGCCAGGCGTTCCACACGTAGATAGTGGAGTCAGTGACGGGCTGGGCCTTCGCTCCGTACTCGTCCTTCCAAGCCTTCAGGAAAGCGACGTTAACCGGGTTGTCAAGCGATTCCACATATGGCAACGCCGCAATGATTCCCTTAGTTGCTTCGGGATCCAGCACAACGTGCTCGCTTCCCACCCCGAAGACAGGCGAGACGATCGTGGTCTTGTCGGCCATGCCGGCTGCTGCGAATGCCCGGTAGAAGGCCAGGTGGTTGGCACCAACGAGCAGAGATACGACAACATCGGGCTGCTTCTTCTGGATGTCACTGATGATGGCTCCGAAGTCCGAGCTGTCCAGTGACACGAACTTCTTCCCAACCACGTCAGCGTCAGCGTCTGCTGCGTACTTGTCCACCCAGTCAGCCGAGATCTGCCCGTAGTTGTAGTCGGCCGCGACCGTGTAGAGAGTCTTGCCGTACTTCTCAACGGCATAGGGGATCAGCGGCTCGAGCTCTTGTGAGGTCGATGCTCCGGTGATGAACGTGTTCTTGTCACATACACCGCCCTCGTACATCTCGGGGTAGAAGTACAGAGTGTTGGCACGGCGCAGCACTGGCCGGATAGCCTCGCGCGACGCGCTGACGATCCCGCCTACCACAACACTCGCCTTGTCGTTGGCGGTGACGGTGTTCGCGTACTGCGTGTACTTTGCCACGTCGGACTGCGTGTCGTAGGCCTTCAGCTCAAGTTGCCGGCCGAGGACACCGCCATTTGCATTGATGGATTTGATGGCGAGCGCAGTGGCGTCTGCCATCGACTCGCCGTAGATGTTGAGAGGCCCGGTTTCGTCCAAGAGACTTCCGACGACGATAGGGTCGTCGCCATCGTTCGCACTTTCACTAGATCCGCCGCACGCCGCGACGGTGACAACTAGTGGCAAGATAGCCAATAGGCAAGCGCGAGATTGCTTCATATTCGCTCCGTTTCATGGTCGAGAACCCGACAGGCGACAAGACGCGCGAGGCACGTTGCGCCACACTTGGAACAGTAAGGTGGCCCCATTCCGCGTGGCAGTGTGCTTCAGCCACACCAGCTCTGGCGCCTCGTGTGCGTCCCGCACAACGGCGTTCGCTGGGGGTAGGGCGGATCTCAGCGAATGCTCTCGCGCAGTCTGTGCACGCGAATCGCGAGCAGAGTCGGAAACCACTCAGCCGGATCGTCATCCAGGCAGAGGCCCGTCAGCTCCGAGATCCGATCCAACCTCTTTCTCAACGTGTTCCGGTGCAAGAAGAGTTCGGCAGCCGTCCGGTGAAGGCTGGCCCCGGATGACAGGTAGGTCTCCAGCGTCGACAGTAGCTCAGTGCCTCGCTCCCGGTCGTAGCGCACGAGGCTCTCGATAAGCGATGACTGACTCGGGGGTGGTGGCTGAATGGCAACCGACCATAGAAAACGATCCACACCCAGATGTCGGTAGTCGACCAGCTCTCCCGCTGGGCGTGAGTGAAGCGCGATATTGGCTGCCACTGTGGCCTGCTGAATGCGATCGGGATAGTCGCCGAGCACATAGCCAGGCTCCGAACAGCCGATACCGAGCCGTTGCTTGCTATCTCCGCGACCGGCCACCGCCGCGATTCGCTCCAAGGTCCCGCCGTCTGCAGCACTGCGATACGGAAGGAGTGCGACGAGGGAATTGGCGGTGACATCAACCGGGGCATTCGGAAACATCTTATGCAGCGACTCGCGCAATCCTTCCAATGTCGCCGTGTGAGCGGCGCCCGCGGTTCCCACGCACTCGAGCACAACGCAGGGCTCGGTCAGCCGCAAGCCCAGTTCCCGCGCCGCTTGCCGCACCGACGCGCTCTCTGCCTCACCGCTGCGGAGCAGCTCGAACAGATCGTGGGCAGACTTCTTACTTCGACCGTCCTGCTGCAGGTGCGCCTCGGCTACCCACGGCGCCGAGATATGGGCCAGGGTCAGGAGGTCTCGGGCATGTGCTTCGCGAAGCGGGACCAGTCGATGAGTGAATCCGCACATGAGCCCGATCGGACGCCTCCCNTCAAGGATTGGGCTGACATAGCAGGTGGTGTATCGCGCTACCCCACCGACTAAGGACCGGAAGGGGCTGCTGCCCGTGACTCGATAGGCCGAAGGCGGACCATATAAGTACCGAGACCACTCGGGGTCAAGGGGAATGGCATGGTTCTGAACGGTCACCGGCTCCTCGGTACACCACGCTGCAACCCTCAAGGTCGAACGATCCTCGTCAAAAAGAATGATGGCACCCAGTTCGCAGTTCAACAGCTCGCGCCCGATACGTGCGAGGGTAAACAACCGATGCTCGTTCGAGATGCCGGCCTCATTCACAGCAGCGGCTTCAGCGAGACGGCGTAGAGACTCGTCGCGCTCACTCACTTGGCGATCCAGCTCGACCAGCCGCACCGCATCGGCAACCAGCGTCGAGATCGCTAGCAACTGCTCGACGGCCTCGTCGTCAAATGCCTCCGCGACGTCCGATTGCAGGGTGATCACCCCCACCAACCGTCCGCAACGTGCGATCAAGGGAATCGTAAGGCAGCTTTGGTAGGCATCGTCGTCGAGTTCAGGAATCGCCAGGAAGCGCGGATCTGTCCTGGGATTCGCCGCGATCATGCCCGGTTGTCGCGTCATGGCCGACCAACCGGTCAAGCCTTGTCCTAACCTCAAACGGATACTTCCCTCGGCGAAAGCGAAAGCGTCCGTCGCGGCCCGGACGATCAACTCTTCCCTCTGGTCGTCCCACAGATAGATCAGAGAACCACGACATCCCGTCATTCTCGAGCACAGGTCGATCACATCGGCCAAAACGGAGCGTAGGTCGGCCTCATGCGAAATGCTGTGAACGATCGCCCGCAGCATCGCATGACGTTCGTACGTCCGACGCTGATGAGCCTCCCCCCGTCTTTTGGAGCCGAGGAGACCAGGTCAGGATGCCGATTAGAGGTCGACCGACGAAGACCGAACACCGACTCAAGATCGTCAGCGGGCCGCTCGATGATTCTCACAGCGGCATGCGAATATTCGGACACAACCCCTCCTCATTCGCCGGGTCTCTCTAGGCTTCGCCGCTCTCGCAAGACCAAACAACCCCGACTCTCGACGAACCAAATTCGTGTACCGTATACGCTACAGGAGCGTGCAAAGCTATTCCTCGAATCCCGATCCGCAGACGCTTTGAAAGCGCGGATTGCCCTACTCCGTCGACGGTCGCGAGGTTGCGTTCGACCCCGCCAAGTCGGTGAACTCGTAACGCTCGAAACTAGGCCGAGTGGTGATCTTTCAAGAGCATTGCGGATCGATCCTGCTTGTCACTGCTTCTCCGCCTTCTAGGACCAGCCAGGGGCGAGTCCTGATTCTGTACTAGCGCTTTCCCTACCCATCCCGGTCAGACTTGTCACATGGATTCAATCGGACGTCTCGTGATGCAGTTCGGTGGTCGAGGACGACTCGAGGAGCACCCGCCGGGCGTGGTCGACGGCGCACGCTTCGAGGGTCGCTTCGTCATCTTCGCCCTTGCCGACCAGGACGGCGCCGTGTTCGGCCCCGACGTGTCACTCTTCGACTCGGCGCTCGTTGAGCGACTCGGACGCGGCGCCCAAAGCGCACATTTAGTCGCCGTAAGAAGCGGAATCACCTTGGAGGGTTTCGTCACCGACGAGGGCGACGATTTTGTGGGCCATGTCTACGGGCGATCCTCACTCGAGACCCGGATGCGAATCTACTTCGACCCGGCCCCTGACGGATCTCGGCACTTTGACGATCGACAAGCGTTCACCAGCGGCGAGCTTGTTGCGACCTACCAGGCCGAAGAGTACTTCCAGATCAACCCTCGCGCCGGGGTCTTCGACACCAGGGTGAGCTACAGCTTGATCTCTAGTGCCCCATTCACCTTCAAGGGTAAGACCGTCGATCTCGGGAAGATGTATCCTCGGTTGGTCGAAATCTCGCACGGCAACAATCCGGAGCCGGACCCGAATCCGGAGCCGATCCCAGACGAAGCGCCGTTCAGCTACCGCGAGCCTGGCGTGTTCGCCAATCGTTTTCCTGTTGGCGGATCTCTTTTCGTAGTTTCGTAACTAAACCCGTGGGATCAGCAAATCGATTGAAGCACACTCCCGCTGGCAAACCCGCTCATGCCGAGTTCGTCGTTATCGGCGCCGGACTTGCTGGAGCTGCGACAGCGTGGCAGCTTGCCACGGCTGGCCATGACGTCGCCATACTCGAGCGGGGAGTCCCAGCTGATCGTGCCGGCAGCTCACACGGATCCGCTCGCATCTTTCGATACGGCTACGCAAACCGCACCTACGCCGAGATGGTCCGAGAAGCACGCAACTGGTGGGATGAGCTAGAGCGGACAGCAGGCCAGACCCTGATCACTCCGTCAGGTGCAGTCGACTTCGGGGAGCTTCGCGAACTCGACACGTTGGCACGCGTACTCGACGCGATTGAGATCGACCACGAAGTACTCGATGCAGGACAGGCTCAAGAACGCTTCCCCGGTATTCAATTCGATGGCCCTGTTCTATGGCACGCGGCCGCAGGCGTCATCGATTCCGAAGTCGCTGTCAGTGCCATGGTGCGACTTGCGGTCGCTAGCGGTGCCCGGATCCTCACCCATTGGCCGGTCGACTCAGTCCAGCAACGATCGACGGGATATCTCGTCCACGGTCCACGAGGGTCGTTCTCCGCTTCTAACGTCATCGTGGCTGCCGGAGGCTGGCTTCCTAGCCTACTGCCCAAGCTCGACCTGCCGGCCCGTGTGGTCGGAGCCTTTCCGAAACTGACGGTTACTCAGGAGCAGGCTTTTCATTTCCCCTACCAAAACCCGAGCGATGTCTGGCCGGCCCTGATTGAGAAGTCCCATATGATGCGCTCCTATGGGCTTCCAGGGGGACGGGATTCCGGTTATCGGGGCTTAAAACTCGCTGAACAGTTCGGCGGGAAACCGATCGGAAGTGGGGAGCGCCAAGACGGTATCGTCGATCCAGTCAAGCGAGATCGTTTAGTCGAGTACGTCAAGCGTCGCCTTCCAGGGCTCATACCTGAGCCTTATGCCGGGTCAACTTGCCTGTTCACGATGACTCCAACAGAAGACTTCATCCTCGATAGGCATGATCGGATGACGGTGCTCTCCCCGTGCTCGAGCCATGGAGCGAAGTTCGCACCGTTGATCGGTCATCTCGCCGCCAACGCAGCAACCGCGTCGACAGCGAGCGTGGCCCGCGAGTCGATCCCAGTTGAATTTCTTGTAATGCCCGTTGGAGCCTGACTCGACCGAGCATGAGGACATTGGTTCACGATGCAACCTCAGTATGTGTAGAAGCCACGTCCCGTCTTTCGTCCCAAGAGTCCAGCCTCGACCATACGGGCGAGCAGCGGCGGAGCTGCGTAGAGCGGCTCCTTGAACTCTTGGTACAAAGATTCGGCGACAGCCTTCGTGGTGTCGAGCCCGATGAGGTCGGCCAGCGCTAGTGGGCCCTGTGGATGTGCCGCGCCGCGCACTAGCCCTTCATCGATATCCGCGGCAGTGGCGAACCCTGACTCGAGCATCCGAATGGCAGACAGGATGAACGGGATAAGCAACGCGTTGACGACGAATCCGGCTCGGTCCTGACAATCGATCGGGTGCTTGCCGAGGTCATGTCGAACGAAGTTGCGGGCTTTCTTGGTTGTTTCGGGAGCCGTCATCAGCGATGGAACGAGCTCGACGAGGGAGAGGACGGGTACGGGGTTGAAGAAGTGGATACCGAGCACCTGCGTGGGACGACTGGTGGCCACCGCAAGCTTCATGATCGGGATGGATGAGGTGTTGGAAGCCAGGATGGCGTCGGGGCTTGTCACAATACGGTCGAGGGAACCAAACAACTCGGTCTTGACGTCCTCGGCTTCGACGATTGCTTCGATGACAAGGTCCCGGTCTGCGAGCGCCTCCAGGTCGGTGACGACTTGGATGTGTGAGAGCGGCTGGTCCACGGACTCGATCTTGCCTTTGGCGTGAGCACGGGTGAGAGACGCCCGAAGTCGCTGCAACCCAGCATCTGCCGCATCTTGGGTTGTCTCGACAACGAGGACATTCTTGCTGGCGAGTGCGCAGACTTCGGCGATGCCTGAGCCCATCAGGCCGCAGCCGACGACGCCGACCCGAGTGATGTCGGTCATTGCTGTAGTGCCTTTCAGCTATGTATGAGTTTGCGGGGAGAGTTGCTCAGCGGCCGGCAAACTTTGCGATCAGTTGTTGCGCAGCGTCGCCCTCGATGAGACTGGTGATGCTGTCTCGTTCCGCGTCGAGATGGTCATCCAGAGTTCGCTTGAAAGACTCGTGGGCGAGCCGACGCGTCTTGCCGAGTGCATCGAAGGGCCCTGCGGCAAGTCGTTTGGCCAGTTCCAGGCCCGTGTCCTGGACGGCATCATCTGGGTACACGGAGGTTACAAGTCCCCAGTCGTGCGCTTCAGAAGCGGTGAGGACTCTGTTGAGGAGCATCATTTCGAGGGCTCGGTGATGGCCAATGATGCGCGAAAGGTGCCAGGAGACGCCGCTGTCGGGACTGACACCGATCGCGATGAAGGCGGTCAGGAACTTCGTGGATTCGCCCGCGAGGACGATGTCCGCAGCGCACACATACCCTAGGCCCGCTCCGGCTGCGCTGCCGTGGACTGCCGCGATGAGGGGCTTGGTCAGTGCGCTCATCGCTCGGACTGCCCGATGGGATGCTTCGGCGAGCTCGTAGATCATGTGGGCCGGTTCTTGAGCGTCTGCCATGGCTTTGACGTCGCCTCCAGCGCAGAAGGCCCTGCCACGTCCGGTGAGCAGGATGACTTTGGCTTGCTCGTCTGCTTGTGCTGCAGTTACGGCGTCCGCAAGCGCTGCGCAGGCGGCGGTGTCGGCGGCGTTGTACGCCTGGGGGCGGTTGAGCTCGATGTGAGCAACTCCGTCGATGAGCGTGGTCAGGACGGCAGGGTCGCTGGTCACAGAATTCTCCTGGGGGCTAGGTCCGAACTGGGCTTGTGCTCGGCTTCAGTTGAGATGAAGTTGAGCAATGCTGCGTTCACGCATCTCAACTTTGCGGATTTTTCCGGTCACGGTCATGGGAAATGCGTCAACCACCATGACGTAACGCGGCACCTTGTAGTGCGCCAACTTGCCGGCCGCGAATACCTTGAGGGCGTCGGCATCAAGCGGGGCAGCACCCGGTCGCATCTTGATCCAGGCGCATAGCTCTTCGCCGAACCTGTCGTCGGGGACTCCGACCACCTGCACGTCTTGGACGTCGGGATGGGTGTAGAAGAACTCTTCGATCTCGCGTGGATAGATGTTCTCTCCGCCTCGGATCACCATGTCCTTGAGCCGACCGACGATCTGGCAGTATCCGTCTTCGCGCATGACGGCAAGGTCGCCAGTATGCATCCAGCCGTCCTTGTCGATGGCTTCCTCGGTCTTCGCCGGGTCTTCCCAGTAGCCGATCATGATGGAGTAGCCGCGGGTGCAGAACTCGCCTGCTTGGCCTCGCGGGACGGGCTTTCCGGTTTTGGGGTCCGCAATCTTGATCTCGACGTGTGGATGCACCCGGCCGATCGTTCCGGTGCGGCGTTCGAGATCATCGTCGGCAAGCGTCTGGCAGCTGATCGGTGCGGTCTCGGTCATGCCGTAGGCGATGGAGATCTCGCTCATGTGCATATCCTCGATGCAGCGTTTCATTACCTCAACGGGGCANAGGGAACCGGCCATGATGCCGGTGCGGAGCGATGTGAGATCGAAGTTGTCGAAGCCGGGGTCGTTGAGCATTGCGATGAACATGGTGGGGACTCCATAAACACCGGTGCAGCGTTCGGTCTCGATGGTGCGCAACGTCGCATCGGCATCGAACCCGGGCCCGGGAATGATCATCGCGGTTCCGTGCGTGATGCACCCGAGAGTGCCTAGAACCATCCCGAAGCAGTGGTAGAACGGCACCGGGATGCAGAGCCGGTCGTCTTCGGTGAGTCTGATCAACTCCGTGGTGAAGTACCCGTTGTTTAGAATGTTGCGGTGGTTCAGGGTGGCGCCTTTGGGGGCGCCGGTAGTGCCGCTGGTGTATTGGATGTTGATTGCGTCGTCGGGGGCAGCGACTGCCATGCGGGCCGCCACCAGGGAGGTGGGCAATCCTCTGCCACCCTCGATGAGGGCGGACCAGTCATCGGTGCCGATGAAGACGCTGCGTTCCAGGCTTGGGCATTCTCCGCTGACTTGACTGACCGTCGCTTGATAGTCGCTGGACTTGAAGCCGGTCGCGGCTATCAGCAGGCGCACACCGCTCTTGTTGACCGCGTAGCGGAACTCGGGGCGCTGNTAAGCGGGATTGATCGTGACCAGGATCGCGCCGATCTTGGCCGTCGCGATTTGGACCATGATCCACTCGCCGCAGTTGGGTGCCCAGATCCCAACGCGGTCACCCCGTTCGATCCCCATCGCGAGCATGCCGCGAGCGACTTCGTCCACTGCGGTGTTCAGTTCGCTCCAGGTCCATCGTCGGCCGCTGACTGCCTCCACAAGGGCTTCGCGCTCTCCAAACGTCTTGACTGTCCGCTCGAAGTTGGCGCCGATGGTTTCCTCCAGCAACGGCAGCTGATGGTCTCGGGTGTCGTAGGACTCCACGTCTTGCCCTTTCGTGACGTTCGCCAGCAGCTGGGCATGGACTCCCCGATGAATCCATGCGCAGTCAACATGTCAACATACACTGACACAATGGCACATGATGTGGCAAGGTATAGTTCGTCATGTCACGAGGTGGTGACATGTTCTGCAGATAGCAGTGATGAGACTGGGAAGGCCGGACGTGACTAGTAGCGTCGAGGGTTCAGCCGTGCTCGATGCCTTTGGCGATCCAACGCGGCGGGAGATTCTTCTCGTCCTGTCCGAAGGCGAGATGTCGGTCAACGAGTTGGCGGACCGTGTGGAATCTGTCGGACGTACCGCCATCTCAAGTCATTTGCGCGTGCTGCGGTTGGCGGGGTCGTCACCGAACGCCGAGCCGGCCGCTACCGCTATTACAGTATCGATCCAACCCCTGCGTCGGCTGTCGTCGACTTCGTCGCGTCTGTGTATCGGTCGGCGCTTACTGACTTGCTCGTCGCTGAGACCGACGACTCTGGCGCTGAGGGCATCGAGCCCAGTTCCGTGTCAGCCTGAGAGGCATTGCGATGGGCGAGGTCGTCATCACCGATCAAGTCACTCTTCCTTGCACTGTCGCCGAGGCGTTCGATCTGATCGCANGGTGGGGTCTGCCCCGGTGGCGGATCCCGTTGGGCCGCAATCTCCAACCCGGGGTTCCCATCAGCGTTCCGGTGGAGCTCCCGTCGAGCCTCGGCGGTCAACGAGTCGAGATCCTCGGCCGCGTCATCACGGTGGAGTGTCCCCACTTGGTCGTCATCGCCCACGAGCTGCCCTGGCGTGGCACCATCACGATCAAGGTTCGTCCTGCTGGGCACGGACAGTGCGCAGTCCGAGTCATCGGCAGGGTCGCAGAAGATTTAGTGACGTGGGCGACCAGGTTCGTGGTCCCTGCGGCACCGCCGGCTCATCCCGAGCTGACATGGCGAATAGGCCTGCTGTCCAGCGCCAGCGGGCCTGCCAGCGTGTTTTCCGTTGCTACGCTGAACATGGCCCGGATGGCCGTTGATGAGGTCAACGCCGACGGTGGCATTCTTGGTCGCCACCTTGAGCTCGTCCATGGAGATGATGGCACCCATCCTGGTCTCGGCGCCGCGGAGCTGGTGCGGTTGGCGAAGGCAGGCTGTGGCGTGGTGCTCGCCAATGTCACCTCTGCTACCTTTGAGGCCCTGCTGCCGGTGGCGCGACGCTATGGGGTCTTGTTGCTGCACACGCTGATGAACGAAGGCGGCGCCAAGAGCGATGAGGTGTTCCGGCTCGGGGAACGTCCCATGGCTCAAGCGTCAGCGGCAATCCCCACGTTGATGCAGGCTACTGGCGGGGCGCACTTCTATCTTGCCGGCAGCGACTACTGCTGGCCGCGCACCATGATGGGTGCCGCTCGACGGGTCATTGAGGCTGCGGGAGGGCTGGTGGGGGACGAACAGTATTTGCCGATGGGCACGACGAACTTCACTAGCGTCATCGAATCGATCGATCGGACCGGTGCAGAGCTGGTCGTCTCCACCTTCGTCGGAGCCGACGAGGTTGCCTTTGAGCAACAGATGCACGCAGCTGGACTCGCGCAGCGCGTACAGACTGTGTCGTTCGTGTTGGATGAGTCGACTCACGAGTACATCGGCCCCGAGGCAAGCGCGGGCCTGTGGACGGTGTTCTCCTACTTCCAGGCACTGGAGTCGGCGGAGAACCTGGCATTCTTGTCGCAGTATCGCGAGCGGTTCGGTGCTGGAGCCCCACCACTGTCGAGCCTGAGTGAGTGCGTGTACGAGTCCCTCCACCTAGCTGCTCGCGCAGCAGCGGAGTGCGGCGAGTTGGACCCAGGCGCGATCGGGCGGCAGCTACGCGACGGGGTGGCGTTCGACGGCCCGCGAGGCCGCGTAGAGGCATCCTGGCGGGGAGTTCGTCAGCCAATGTACGTCGCAAGAACGCACGACGGCCGTTTGGCCGCCGTGGAACAAGTTCTTAGTCAGTCGGGATAGCCGTCAATGCGTCCGCCTCGCTGATCGGCGCGCCTGAACGGAGCGGTGAGCCGTTCGCGAAACGCCACCGGGACCGGGCTCTTCCCGGGGCCACCGGCTCGTAGCCACTGGGCGATCTCGGTGTTGTCTTCGTTAGAGAAGACGCGCCAACCACACTGGCGCCGTCCCTGCAGCGCGTTGCCTTGGGGACGGCGAGACCACCACGACGTTCGCGTCCTCGCATTTGAGAAGACAGTCGGTAACGCGCATGTTGGCTTTCCCATCGATCTGTCGGCGCAGGTCAGCCAAAAGCGCGAAGTGGTCGATGGTGGGATACCGGCCCGGGTCACCACAACAGCAGCCGCGACAGATCGTGACCGTGCATTGGTCTTGATCCGTCGCGGCGGGCTGTCGCACGACGGCTACTTTCAGGCGAAGGCCGTTTGGGCAGCAACTACCGGATGTCGCATGAATCGGTAGGTCAAGATGCCGTGGCCGAGACCGATCGCGGCCCACATGGCGGCCAGTTGGGCGAGGGACCCGACCCGGAACTTCCAGATCAGATCTGTTGGCACCTCCGCGGGGATGGGTTGGGCGAGGTGCGGCGTCACCACAAGCACGATGGTCGCCAGGACGACAGCAGAGGCAGCTGTAACGAGCCAGCGCCATTCGGTTGCCAGCCCCTTGCGAAGGGCAAGCTTCTCCACCGCGAATGTCAGCCCGACAGCAAGAACGCTGAGCAGGATCACCAGAATGTAAGTGAGCGTGCGTTGGTTGACCGTATCGGGATCTCCGACCGCTGGCGGATTGCTGGGAATGACGAGTGCCGGCATCAGGCCCATAACGAGGAACGCGAGCGTTGCGAGCGTCAGTGAGCGCCCGATCGCGGTGTTACCGGGCAGCCGGTGCGCAGCTCGCGCGTAGACGACGGCGAACACCAGCCCGAGAAGGACGGCAACGATAATGATCGTCACGGTGCCCCCGATCTGCTGCTGGAACCGGGTGACGACCTCACCGCCATGGTCATGTGCGGCGGCCGCGCCACCGTGGTCGTGTGCATCAGTGGCTGCCGCACCGGCATCTTCGATCGCGATCGCTCGGCGGATCTGCGGCTCAACGAGAAGCCACAAGATAACGGCGGAAGCTACTCCTCCCGCGAGTCCGGCGAGCGCGCCGTTGCCGAGACGTCGGCCCCAGGTGACTTCCCGCATGGCGGTCAGTGGCACGGCACGCCGAGTGCGTGACGTCCGTCGTGGGTGACTTCGTGGATCCAATTCGCAGCGCTTGCCGACAGAAGCGTTCCGTTCTCCTGCAGGAGCAGGTACACGGCAAAGACGGCGAGTGCTGCCAAGGCCCAGGCCCAAGCGGGGACTTTGGTCTTGGTCACCGTGGCGGCGTACTGGGTTGTCGCGTTGTTCATGTGGGTTCCTTTGTGTCAGCGCCGAATTGCCGGGTCAACGGCGATCGGCTCGAGGTGGGCCTTGTGATGGTCGCGATTGGGTGGGGTGGCGAGAACCTCACGGGTCCTGGCGTCCAATGCCTCAGGCTCGAGCGCTCCGAGGTCGCCGAGAACGCCCTCCAGGGCATTGACCCAGTGCTCGTAATACGACCAGGTGGGGTCGTCGAGACTAGCGGTCTTCTTTTCCCACTCCTGGATAGAAGCAATGAGTGCGGACTGGAAGCGACTCCAGTCGTACTGGCCGGCTTTGTGTGCACCGACGGCCAGAGCGAAGGCCCGGATCTGCCAGGGCTCGTCGAAGAGAGANTCGCCGTCTCGNTCCCCCGGTAAGCCGCAGACGAGATCTTCGACTTCGCGGCGGCGCTCGTCGGTTACGGCGGTCACGACGCCGCCTTCACAGGCCCGACCCCGATCATGGAGTCGCGGGTGACGAGAGCCGCGAGCTGCTCTTCGGTCCAGCCGTCGGTGCCTGCTGGGCGCTGCGGAAGCACCCAGTACCGCATCTCGGAACTGGAGTCCCAGATCCGGATCTCTTTGGTGTCAGGGATCTCGTATCCGAACTCGTCGGCGAGCACCTTGCGAGGCTCGCGGACCATGCGGGAACGGTACTGCGGTTCCTTGTACCAGTTGGGCGGAAGCCCCATCACCGGCCAGGGGTAGCAGGAACACAACGTGCAGACGACAGCGTGATGAACCTCGTCGGTGTCCTCCAAGGCAACCATGTCCTCGCCCTGGAGTCCGCTGATGCCAAGCTCTTTGCACGCCTCTGTTGCGTCTTCGAGGAGACGAGCCTTGAACGCGGGGTCGGTCCACGCCTTGGCGATCACCTGGGCACCGAGCTGGGGGCCGACCTCATTCTCGTAGATCTCGACGAGGCGGTCGACCATCTGAGTAGTCATCAGGCCCTTCTCAATAAGAATGGACTCGAGTGCCTTGACGCGGGCCGCGATCTCCTCAGGGGTGCGGATGATGTTGCTCATGCGGTTGCTCCTTCCAGCTGACGCGCGTGCTCAATGTAGGGATCCCAGACGTCGAATGTGACAGTGGTATTGGGCTCGGCGTACTCGCCCCACAGCTCAGCACCATCAAACTCGACCGTGTACACATGCTGCGGGTCCTCACCCCGGAGGTTTCCAGCTGCATCCGGGTAGATGAACGACCCGCGGTAGGCGATCACTGTTCCAGTCTTGCCGCGCACGTATCGCGCAAGCCGCGTGTGGCCCAAAGGTGCCATCGTCGACAGAGTGACAACGTCGCCGACACTGAACCGGACCGGGTTGTCAGTGGGTCGCTGAGCAGGGACGCCGGCCGGCACGATCGCGTTGGCGAAGTCAAGGAGCTCTTGGTTGGGTTCGTGTGCAGGCATTGGCGCATCCGGGTTGTCGAGGTAGTACTGGGTACGCCGATCGAGCTCATCCATGTCGAGCTCGCCGTTGCGCGCACCGTTGATCTCGTAGGTATGCAGCCAGTGCTCATAGTAGGGCGACTTGAGATAGACCGAGGGGTCCATCACCTCGATGCCGTGACGAAAGGAGTCGAGGCCGAACCAGCCGGCGCGGAACAATGCCGAGAACATCGCAAACACGGACTTCTCCCACTCGGCTCGGAAGATCGCTTCCTCTGCGGGCGGGTTCACAGGGCCGAGACCGTCGGCTCCGCCGAGGTCGAACAGTCCATTCATGCGTTACTCCTCATCTGGTTGGGCGAAGGGAAGCCGCCGACGGCGGTCTCGAAGGTCTGGGCAACACGAAGCACGGTGGCGTCGTCGAACTTACGGCCGATGATCATCAGGCCTACGGGAAGGCCATCGACCTGGCCAGCGGGAACAGTGCAGGCGGGATGCCCGGTGACATCGAACGGACAGGTGTTCCCGATCATTTCCAGGGCACGACCGATGACTTCGTCAGGGGACGCATCTGCTTGCGGAAGCAGCGTCGGAAGCATCGGCATCGTCGGCATGACCAAGACGTCGTACACGTCCAAAGCGGCGTCATAGGCCTCGGTGAGAGCCGCCTCGAGATTCCGCGCCATTGCGTAGTGGCGT
The DNA here is from genome assembly GCA_013693815.1 of Nocardioidaceae bacterium. GTDB lineage: Bacteria > Actinomycetota > Actinomycetes > Propionibacteriales > Nocardioidaceae > SSC3. The sequence goes on along the minus strand of CP059259.1, from coordinate 1,148,648 downwards.
CCGTAGTTCGTCTCCAGCGCATAACGGCCGGCGAGCGCAACCATCTTGACCGTCTCAGAGAACTTGGTCGCATCGCGGCGCCATTGGGCACCGTAATACGCGATGAGCTTAGGGTCGTAGCGGCCTTTCCAGTTCATGCCGTATGCGTTGCCGTCGACCATCTGCCAGGTGGCACCTTCGGTGGCGATGACATCCCAGATCGCGCTGGCATGCAAATGCCACGGGATGGAGATCTCCTTGGCCTGCAGGCCCGCAGTGCACAGAGTGTCAACTGCTGCACGGACGACCGCGTCGCTGTCTAGATTCGAGTTGACGCGACCGAAACCTTCGGTGACAACCCCGATCCGCATACCTGTGGTGGGATTCTCCAGCGCTTGCAGGTAGTCGACTGGATCAATGATCTCAGGCTGGCGTGGGTCAGCGCCGTCCGGTCCCGCAATGACGGTAAGCATGAGGGCGGCATCGGCAACCGTACGGGCGACAGGCCCGACGTGGTCGATGCTTTGCTCGATGGGGAACACACCGGTGTACGGCACCAGGCCGAAGGTCGGCTTGTGACCCACGATGCCGCTCCATGCGGCGGGCATTCGGATCGAGCCGCCCTGGTCGCACGCCACTGCCATGTCGACCTCCCCNACGGCGACCAGTGCCGCGCTGCCGCTGGATGAGCCGCCTGCGGATCGGGCCGGATTCCACGGGTTGCGGACGGGCGCGGGCTTGCTGGTGTGGGAGCCTCCGGAAAAGCACAGGTCCTCGCACACGGACTTGCCCGCGATGACGGCGCCCGCCTCGAGCAGCCTCCGGATCACGGTGGCATCCTCGTCAGGTACGAACCCTTCCAAGGTCCGTGAGCCGTTCATCATCGGTAGCCCCGCAACGCTGGTGTTGTCCTTGACCGCGATGCGCTTGCCAGCAAGGACACCGTCGGTGACCTCTTGGATGTCGGAGGTGACGTACCAGGCGCCCAGCGGGTTGTCCTCCTCGCTCGGGGCGTTCCAGGTACGCGTCGGGGCTTTGGGCGCGACGTCGACGTAGAGCTGTTCAACGGTGTCCCAGGACTGGAGCAATCCGCTGACCGCGGCCGCGTAGATGTCCAGATCGGGCGGCGCGATCTCGAAGCCGTAGCCCTTGGCAATGCGCGCTAAGGCATCGGTATGCGGTTGCTCGATCGGCATGTGGGCTCCTCTTCGACGACACGTATCCATAGGGGACTGTCGCCAGTCAAGTGCCAAGAAGTCAATATGTCAATGGATACGCACTCATCAACGCATTCGCGAGGCAGAAATCCGCCGATTCATCCGGTATCAGCCTCGAGTCAGCGGTCGACCCGCGCCAACCGGGTACGAATCTGGGACTATCGGGCACCTCGTACGGGCCGCTGTAATCAGGACATACCCGTGTGCCCGATGCTCAATGTTCGGACACCTCGGGTACTGCTACTCCAAGAGCTAGACCATTCGAGAAAGGTGGACTCATGTCCGATTCCGAGCTTCCGACTGGTGTCGTCGACGAGTGGNGGGTCCTGTTCGCAGGGTACGCACCATGGCCGTTCCCGGACATGGGCGAGACCATCGATGCGGCCTCCAGCGTCTCCTTCTTCCGATCCGGCGACACGAAAATCATCCATGACCCCGGCTTCGTACCAAATCGCAGCGTGATCCTCGATCCGCTACGTGATCGCGGGTTCGCAGCATCCGAGGTCACCGACGTCATCATCAGCCACCACCATCCGGATCACACACTCAACGTCGCACTGTTCGAGAACGCCCAGACTCATGACGTTTGGGGCATCTATCGGAACGACAAGTGGCATGTGCGCATGGCGGAGGGCGTGGACGTTGCTCCCGGGNTACGCCTCATCCAGACCCCGGGCCACACAGACCAAGACATCACCGTGCTCGTCAACACAGCCGACGGCCTGGTTGCGTTCACGCATCTCTGGTGGCGCCCGGACACTCCGACCCATGACGATCCGGTCGGAACCAACAACGAGGCCTTCCACGTCAGCCGCGAGCGAGTCCTTGCCCTCCAGCCCGCGCTCATCGTGCCCGGCCACGGACCAGCCTTCGAGCCGACAAGCAAGACTCCGCGTTAGCGGAACGGTAGCCGGATCCCTGAACCGGCCCTACGTTCGGTCATATCAAGCACTGCGCGTGGGGTCGGTTCGAGCCGAACTCGGTCTAGCCTGACCGCTTGGCCTTCACCATATCCGCGAAGGCGCTCTTCTGAAACCAGCCGGGAAGTTCCCTTGTCAGGCTCGCCGGCCCATCAACGACGATTGCGCCCTCCCGAACCGCGTCGGTGAAGTCTCGGAAGCCGAACCACACCTCGCTGAGTACCCGGGGAGCGGCTTCGACAATGAGGTCCGCACGACCCTCTGGTGTCCCGACGCAGACCCGCGAGCCTTTGGGGTCGATGCGGATCCAGCCGCGTGAAGGGTCGGTCTCCGGGAATCGAAACTCCAAGACAATACGGCCGTTCGGCAGCAAGTCCCGTCGGATCCCCTGGTACATACGCCACAGCAACGAAGGCACGTCCGTGTCGACTTCGGCGGGTTCGGGGAAGTGCCATTGGACAGTCCACGCGCCGATCGCAACGATCACGTCCCGCAGGTCAGCCCCTGAGGGAGTGAGCCGGTAGGCACTCCGCATACCCGGCCGTGCTGTCGTTCGTCGCACTGCTCCTAACCGTTCGAGATAGCGGAGCCTTTCCGCAAGCATGGTCCGATTGAGCCCGGGCAACCCGCGGTGAATCTCGTTGAATCCGAGCGCGCCCCCGATCAACTCCCTGATGATGAGCAGGGTCCAACGATCACCGATCAACTTCGCGCCGATCGAGACGGGACAGTACTCAGCCGGCGGCACACTTGAAGCGTTCTCTTCCTCGTGGAAGACGTCCGTATCAGCTGCAGCGCCCATGGCGCCTCCTCATGCATTCGGCCCGCGGAGCGACAAATGGCTATTCGTATTCGGTATACGATAGCACCGTTCTACTGGCGCCACCGGGTCTACTCGCCTCGAATTCGCCAGTCAGCCATCCGCACAGCAGCCTCGAGCGGCTTCCTCACTCTGACGGCAGAAGCACGATGCGACGATGGGCACATCGGCAAACGCGGCGGCGAGCCGAAGACGACCTGCAACCAACTTAGCTTCCGCGTCACGTCCGAGACGGACCAAGCACTCGTGATAGCCATGCAGTGCCCAGACGTTGTCGGGATGCTGCTGGGGCCGCGGCATCGCGGCATCGAGTCCTAGGTCAGCTGCATAGACCGTGGCGGCCTCATCGATCTGACCTTGCTCCAACAGGAGTGCGCCCAACGCATGGCGCGTCGGCTGCATCCAACCCCACGGCTCGTCGTACGGGAGACTGTCATCCCTCCGAACGGCTTCGCGCAGGAGCGCGAATGCCGCGTCCGATTGACCGACGCGATAGGTGATCTCGCCGTCAAGCATCGCCTCGGCCACATGCAAGATATCGATGCATGTGTTGTTGAACAGCATCCGGGAATCGGGTACACCAGCAACGGCTTCGCGGAACGCGCGTTGTTCTTCGCGCGCCTCGTCTACTCGTCCGAGCACGGCCAGAGCTACACCNCTCGCGTAGCGGATCGTTGCTGTCAGCACGCAATAGAGTTGGGGNTCATCCGGCAGCGGCAACTGAAGAATCTCGTCCCAGCGCCCAAACCGCACCAGGACATGCGCTCGGGTCGTCAGGAAGCCCTCCAGCCAGTCAGCCATTGGAGGCGATTCAACACGCAACAGCGCTTCGGGGATCGCCTCTTCGAGTGCGCGGGCGGACTCAAGGGCAGTTTGCAGTTGGCCGGCGAACATAGCCGCGTATACGCGGAAGTGATGATCGTGTGCCCGGTAGAGAGTGTAGAAGTTCAACGGTCCGTTCCGCTCCACGAACCGCTGATCAGCACGGATGGCCGACTCGTTCGACGAGATTGCTCGTCGGTAGTCGCCGCACAGGATGTCCAAGTGGGTTGGCATGTGCTCGAGGTGACCAGCATCGGGAACGAGCCCGCGCAGCAGATCAGCAATCGGCATCGCCGCTTCGGGGGTAGGTGACATCTCCATTAGGTGGATGTAGAAGTGCAGGACACCCGGGTGTTCGCGGCCGCCGGGAAGGTCAAGAGCTGCCTCCAAGACAACTTTGGCCTCCGCAGTGCGAGCCTCGGGCGCAGCCTCGCCGGTAGCGAGGTCCCACAACTGCCAGGGAGTCAGGTTCATCAGCGCGTCGGCGTAGAGCGCTGCAACGTCGAGGTCGTCGGGGAACCTCTGGTACACCTCGGCCATTGCGTCGGCGTACGCCTGGTTCCAGACGGGTTGCTCCTCGGCGCTGGGTCCGCTGGCCGCCGGATAGCGATCCAACAGCGCTCGCGAGAGAGCAGCTTCGACCGTCGAGTCACTCTCTGTGTATTCGATTGCGAGCATGGCGGCAGCGTGGATGCGCTCAGTAGTGCTCTGCAGTTCCTCTTCGTCGAAGAACTCCCATGGTTTGTTGTAGTTCGGCCCTAGCGAGTAGGCGATTCCCCAATGCGCCATGGCGCACCCAGGATCACTGGCCAATGCCCGTTCGAAGCAATTGGCGGCCTCCTCATGATTGAACCCGTAGGACCAGACCAGCCCGCGATCAAACCACGTCTGCGTCTCTTCGCTCTGCGTGTTGACTTGTCGGCTGTAGCGACCAAGATCGAAGTAATCGTTGGGTGTCATATCGTGTCCTCCTTGCTAGTCGCATCCCTCCAGTTGCCTGTGATTTGACGAGTCCACGCATTGCCGAATCTCGGAGAAAAATTGCCGGATATCGTCCACTAGGAGAGTCGGTTCCTCCAGCGCTGGAAAGTGACCACCCGTCGACATCTCGGTCCACCGCTGGACGTTGTAACGCTTCTCAACCCAGCTCCGAGGGGGNTGATACATCTCCGCTGGAAACATCGCACAAGCAGTCGGCGCCTGCACACGAAGACCGTCATAGCCGAATCGGGGCTTCATGCTCGCGTAGTCGTAGTAGAGGCGCATCGAAGAGACAATCGTCTCAGTCACCCAGAATATGGTCACGGTCGCCAACAGCTCGTCCTTCGTAAAGCTGGATTCAACGATTCCGTCGCAATCGCTCCAGCTTCGGTACTTGTCCACGATCCAGGCCGCCAATCCAGACGGCGAGTCGTGAAGTGCCGGGCCCAACGCGTCGGGCTTGGTCGACTGCACGGCGTCGTAGGCCATCTCTGCCGCGAGCCAGTCTCGGTCGGCCTCTACCAGCGACAAATCGGATGCCGAAAGAGGCGTACCGTCCTCCGGCTGGCGTACGAGCAGCATGTTCAAGTGGAGTCCGACAACCAGATCCGGATGGGCGATGCTGAGCTCTGTCGCGATAATCGCCCCNCAATCGGTACCTTGGACCGCGAACCGCGAGTATCCGAGCCGTGACATCAAGATACGCATGGACTCGGCCATTCGGCGGACGTCCCAGCCTGTGCTCCGGGTTGGCCCCGACCATGCGAAGCCCGGCAATGAAGGGCACACGACATGGAAAGCAGGCCCGACGTCGACTGGTTGCGTCAAGGGCTCAATGACCTTGTGGAACTCGTAGATACTGCTAGGCCATCCGTGCAGCATGAGCAGTGGTATCGCATCAGCCACGGGTGATCTCTGATGAATGAAGTGAACGGTTTCACCGTCGATCTCGCTCGACCAATGGTCGAAGCGATTGAGTTTGTCTTCGATCGCACGCCAGTCGAACTCGTCTTTCCAGTATCTGCAGAGCTCGCGCAGGTAGTCGAAGTCGAAGCCGTATTTCCATCCTGCCCCGTTGCCGTGGTCGGGAAATCGCGTGAGCGCGAGCCTCGTACGCAGGCTCTCCAGCGCCTGCTCATCCACGGCGATGGGAAATGGCCGGACGTCCTGATCCCGTTGCATCACGGACTTGCCCAAGAGCTGGCAACAGTCAACATCAGAGGTGTTGGTTCGGATGCCATCGTCACCGCATCTCCCCTGCTCCGACGTATGGATGCGTGCTTCTCAGCAGGTTACCTTCGGCGAATCGCGACAGCCGAAAGTCCGAAGCGACAACCGACGGGTCCCGGCTGCCCCCTTCCAGCACCAGGTCGGCCATCAGGTCACCGACGGCTGGGCTGATCTTGAAGCCATGTCCGCTAAAGCCTGTGGCTACGAAGAGCCCGTGGATACCTACTTGGTCAATCACTGGATTCCAGTCCGGTGTGATGTCGTAGCACCCAGCGTAGGTATGAGAAACCGAGGCATCGGGGAAGCCTGTGAACCTGTGCGTGATCTTGCCGGCAGCTCTATCGAGTTCCCGTTCGGTCATGCGATCCCTGTAGTCGTCTGGGTCCACATAGAGCGGGTCGCTGTGATCGCTGTTGCCGATCACGATTCGACCATCGCCTTCTGGGCGCGCGTATTGCAAGCTGGCGAGGTCGGAGAGGACCGGCAAGCGGCCGCTCTCACATCCGGTCTGCATGACCATCATGCCGACTCGAAAAGCCTTGAGCGGAATGTCGATCTCTAGCTCGACAACCAGCTCAGCGGTCCACCATCCGGCGGCGATCACCACGATATCCGCGTCGATTCGCTCGCCAGAGGACATCTCGACGCCTACGACTCGATCACCCACGGTGAGAACTCGGCGAACGGCGGCCTGTTGCCGAATCTGCGCCCCAGCAGCCCGGGCCCTCCGGCTGAAATGCTGTGTCAGCAATGAGGCATCGGCGTGGCCTCCACGCGGCTCGAAGGCGGCTGCGCAGAGGTCGTCCGTCCGAATGTAGGGCCACATACGGCAGGCGTGATCCACAGTTATCTCTTCGACGTCGATGCCCAACTCTTGCTGCATCTGAACGTTCGCTCGCAGGGATAGCTCGTTGCCCGCTCCGACTGCCAAGAGATAGCCCACTTGATGAAAGCCTGCTTCATCAGCAAGCTCCTCAAAGAGGGGCAGACTGCGCCAGGCGAGGGCAGCCAGGAGCGANACGCCGTAGTGACAGCGCACGATTCCGCTGGACTTGCCGGATCCACCGCTGGCCAACGTGTCCCGTTCGAGCACTATGACTCGCTTGAGTCCACGCTCTGACATCGCGCGCGCGATGGACAGGCCGTTCACTCCNCCTCCGACCACCACAACACGGGGGTCAAGCACGGCAGCTCCCTCCTAGCAGGCACACAGGACCATCAAACAGTCAACGTATACGGTATGTGAAGATGCTAGTCATCGCTCATCCGTCCGTCCAACGAGCCGCACAGCAAGTGCCGCTGTCCTAGAAAGTCGAAGATCCGATGGTCGACTCACCGCCGCAGGCACCCTCTGTGCTTGTGATCCAGCCCGACGCTGATGACCCTCTCGACATGTTCGAAGATTGGTTCGCGGACGAAGGCCTCACAGTTCAAACTGTCAAACCGTTCGAGGGCCAGGCCATCCCCCAGCATGTTCAGACATCTGGTCTTGTCGTGCTCGGCGGCGATATGGGCGTACACGACGAGGGCGCCCACCCCTGGCTGCTAGATATTCAGATATTGCTCGCTGACGCAGTGCGGAGTGAGGCGCCAACCCTCGGGATCTGTTTGGGCAGCCAACTTCTCGCGGCTGCGTGCGGCGGGGTTATCGAGTTGGGGTCACGGGGAATGGAGGTTGGCACTCCAACGATCACACTTCGTCCCGAGGCACATGATGACGAGCTGCTCGGAGATCTCGTGTGGCCATCAATCTTTCCCAGCATGCACCGCGATGAGATCCGAATTCTCCCACCTGGGGCTCCGTGGCTCGCCGAGTCCGACATGTACAAGCATCAGGCGTTCAGGGTCGGCCGCCGAGCCTGGGGTGTTCAGTTTCATCCCGAGGTGTCAGTGGGCCGCTTCACGAGCTGGAGCGATCACAAGGAAGAGGATCCGACGACCGTTGAGCGCATCGATCGTGGAGTCTCGCAGTATGCCGCCACCGCGGATCAGGTCAAGGTGCACGCCGAGCCCTTGGCTCGACGTTTCGCCCAGATCACCATCCAGGCCGCAATCACCCGGCTTGCAAGCCACCAATCGCAGACGCGGTTCTGAGCGCCGAATGGCCAGGCAAAGCACACCGGCGTCAGCTGATAGGACATGATGAGCATGGACAAGTGAGGAGTGACTATGGCGCAACTGAGCAAGGGCGAGCGCGCGACGCTGGCCCCGGTCGGTAGGACTAGAAGCGCCCTGGCGAACGAGGTCTACGAGAACCTGCTTGACGCACTCATGGACGGGCGCCTGGCATCCGGGGACCGCCTCGTCATGGATCGCCTCGCAGAAGACATGGGTGTGAGTAGGTCGCCGGTTCGTGACGCGCTCCTCCGGTTGCACCGAGAAGGCGTTGTCGAGCCCGGAGGACGCCGCGGCTACCTGGTGCGCGCATCATCGGACAGTGATATCCACAATTTCTACACAGCTCGAATGGCAGTCGAAGGCTTCGCCGCCGGTCTGCTCGTGGACTCTGGATCTGAGGTCTGGCAGGCCTTGCGCGACATGTTGAACAAGCTCTCCGCGCACCGGCCGGACTCTGTTCGCGAGTCTTTCGAGGCAAACCAGTTGTTCCACCGTTACGTTGTAGAACTCACTGAGAACTCTTATCTGACTGACATGTTCGACACCATCTGGAATCGGGGTCGCACCGCACTCACGTATCGCGAATTTGCCGGCGCCAATCCGTACGAGGGTTTCGAGTGCGAGCACACCGTCTTACTGGACGCGCTGGAGCAAGCCGACCCGGACGCGGCACGTCAACTGATGACCGCTCACATCCAGGCCGGGCTCGAACGGACTCATGCTGTCACGTAACACTCTGCGCAAGCTTGTCTCAGCGGCCAGTCTCAAAGCTGGCTAGGGCTGCCTGGGATCCAGTTCGTCCCGGCAAGCGGCACCCGCGCCATGGCCGACGCCTCTACGGTCAGCGCGACCAGATCCTCGGGCTCAAGATGCGTCACATGTGACTTGCCGCACGCACGCGCGATTGTCTGCGCCTCCATCGTCAGAACTCGTAGGTAGTTGGCGAGCCGACGCCCGCCCTCAACGGGGTCGAAGCGTGCCACNAATTCCTCGTCCTGAGTCGAGATGCCGGTTGGGTCACGACCCTCCTGATAATCGTCGTAGTAGCCCGCCGCGGAACCTAGCTCCCGGTACTCCGCATCCCAGCGTGGGTCGTTGTCGCCGAGGGCCACCATCGCAGCCGTGCCGATGGCGACGGCGTCGGCGCCAAGTGCCAGTGCCTTTGCGACGTCTGCACCACTGCGAATTCCTCCCGACACGATCAGCTGCACACCGTCAGCCTTTCGGTGAAGCCCGAGCTCTTGAAGTGCCTGGACCGCTTGTGGAACGGCAGCTAGCGTCGGGATACCCACATGCTCGATGAAAACATCCTGGCTGGCGGCCGTGCCNCCTTGCATTCCGTCAACCACGACCACATCAGCACCTGCGTTCACTGCAAGCTTCACGTCGTAGTACGTCCGGCAGGCACCCACCTTCACATAGATCGGCTTCTCCCAACCCGTCAATTCACGCAGCTCACCGATCTTGATCGTGAGGTCATCGGCACCAGTCCAATCCGGGTGGCGACAAGCGCTGCGCTGGTCAATGCCTTGCGGCAGGGTTCGCATACCCGCGACACGCTCGGAGATCTTCTGGCCCAGGAGCATCCCACCGCCTCCGGGCTTGGCGCCTTGGCCCAGGACTACCTCGATGGCGTCCGCCTTCCGAAGATCATCGGGGTTCATGCCGTAGCGGGACGGCAGATACTGGTAGACGAGGAACTTCGACTGACCCCTCTCCTCGGGAGTCATGCCGCCGTCCCCTGTGGTGGTGGAGGTTCCAACCTCGCCCGCGCCCCGGCCAAGCGCCTCCTTCGCCCTACCCGACAAGGCTCCAAAGCTCATCCCCGCGATGGTGATGGGAATGCTGAGTTGCAACGGATAGGCGCCATGCCGAGCGCCGAGCGTGACATCCGTGCCGCATCGCTCGCGGTAACCCTCGAGCGGGTAACGGCTCATGGAGGCCCCGAGAAAGAGCAGGTCATCGAAGCTGGGCACATGCCTCTTCGCTCCACCGCCGCGAATGTCATAGATGCCGGTCTCAGCTGCACGCTGGATAGCGTGAATGGTGGCGGGATCGAAGGTAGCGGACCGGCGCAATCCGCGCCGCGCTAGGTCCAGGTCATCGTCCATGAGTTCTCCTCGAGTCGCTGTCAGTACGCTGAGCTGTTGTCGACGTGGAAGTGATACAACTGCCTCGCCGAGCCGTAACGGGTGTATGTGCTGGGGTCGTCGTCGCCGAACCCGGCTGCCTTGAGCAGCCCCTCGAGCTCCGCCAAGTGCTCCGGACGCATCTCCTTGGCGATGCAATCCGCGCCCAACGACGCAACCTCACCTCGCACGTAGATGCGGGCTTCGTAGATCGAATCGCCAAGCGCATCTCCCGCATTGCCACGCACCACAAGCCGACCAGCCTGCGCCATAAAGCCGCTCATGTGACCGATGGAGCCTCCGACAACAATGTCGACACCCTTCATGGAGATCCCGCAGCGAGCAGCGGCATCACCCTCGATGACGAGAAGCCCCCGTGGGCAGTTGCCCCCGCAGACTGCGAAGCGTTGCCCTTGACCCGGACAGACCCACTCATCATGTTCTCAGCGACGCCTACACCGGCACTGCCGCCGATGAGCACATCGGCCCGCTGGTTCATTCCCGCCGCGTAGTAGCCCACATCCCCATCAATCGTCACGGTACGCGGCTGGTCGATACCGACCGCGACCGCATGAGCACCGCGCGGATTGCGAACCACCACTGACTCATCCGCAGCCAGTGGCTCCAGTCCATCGACCGGTCGCTCCTGGAGGAGGTTGTTGAGGCTTCGGAGTGTCGTCTCCGCGAGGTCGATCTCGCGAACGGATGCCGAGGTCAGCGTGTCCACGCGTAGATCCTTTCGGGCTCGGGCTCGTAGATGTGGGCATCCTCGATACCCGGGAGATGCACCAGAGCGCGATACTCCGAAGCCATCGCGACCCAATCCTGATGTTCGGCGATAACCGCGGGCTTGCATGCGATGGCGTCCCGCACAACGGCGAACGAGTCCGAATTACTCACCAAGAGGGTGTAGAACCCGTCGAATGTGGTGAGCAGCTCTTTGAGCGCGGTCTCCACGTCATAGCCGGCGGCGAGGCGATCAGCCACGAACCATGCGCCCACCTCGGTGTCGTTCTCAGACGCGAAGCAGATCCCCTTCGCCCTCAGGTCTCGACGAACCGACGCGAAGTTGTGGAACGAGCCGTTGTGCACGATGCATTGATCTGGGCCGACCGCGTAGGGGTGGCAACCGCTGGCGTCGATCGCCGACTCGGTGGCCATGCGCGTGTGCCCTACGCCCTGCCACCCTTCGGCACGACTCAACCCGTATGCCTCCGCCAGGTCGCGCGGATGGCCGACGCCTTTGAGTACCGCGACATGCTCGCCGAATCCTGCGATCAGAGCCGTTGGGAAGGCCTCCATGATCGCCGTGCGCAGCGCTTCTGCGCCGATATCGGTCGGAGCCTGCGCGATCAGGGTCGGGCCTGCGTCAACGACGTCGACTCGACTACCCAGCGCATCGCTGAGCCTGACGGCCGCATCGGCTTCGGTGACTCCGCTGGACAGTTGTGTGGAGGCGGCGTCTGGAAGAAAAGACACGGTCATGTGATTCGGCGGCGACCACCTGGGATCACCGTAGACCGCAACACCGGCCGAGTCCGCACCCCGGTCTTGCATCTCGCAGAGCATGCCAGTGAGCAACTCGCCCAGCATCGGGTAAAGCGCAGGGTTGCGAAGATGCAACCCGACGATTCCACACATTACGTGTCCTTTCCTTGGCGGAATAAACGGCGCTCTCGGTTTGGGGATCTCGGCTCCCGACTGATCTCCGTAACCGAGCAAACTCGACTCGAGGATCAGCTGGCTGATCGAGTGGTGACCAAGACCCGGGGCGCCATCCCTTCAATCAGGTCAATCGAATCGACGATCGCAACGATCGCCAGATCGGTCGCGAGCGTGCGAGTCTCTTGCACTTGACGCGCGGCCGATCCTGTCACCAGTAGGACCCGGTCGCCCGGCCCCGCGCCGACGAGATCCACCGCGACCTCGCAGGTGTCTTCGGTTGCGTCGCCGATGCCCACTCGCTGCACAACAAGGAGCCGATGCGACCCCAAACCAGCCACATGCTGCGGTGCAGTTACAGAACCAAGAACGTTACCTAGCTGCATTCGTACACCGTATACGGAACTCGATAGCGAGTCAACACCTCCCATTGCTCGCCTGCTACGCAGTGGAGACATAGTCATTGCCGCCACCGCCCAGCTTGGGCGGTGGCGGCAACCATTCATTTCAGCTAGTTCTCTCGCTCGACGATGTCTTCGAGATCCACGCCAGAGATCGATGGATCATCATCCTCAACCACGGGCGCATGCGCATCCTCAGCCAACACGACATGGCCGATCGTCGCGTACTTGACCGGGTCAGCGCGACGCAGATACAGAGCCATCGCGACGCCGCCCAGGAAGAGCGCAGCAGAAATATACGGCACCATCTTGAAGAGCAGTGTCGAAGCCGCCGACCCCGCCGCTGTGTCCAAGTTGTCGACCATCAAGAAGACCACGGCCATCATCGAGACGCCCCCNACTACCGGTGCGACCTTGGTCCTCCAGACGCTCTCTTCCGGGTGGTTGTGCATGAAGTAGCGGTAGACAGCCACCATCGTGATGGTCTGCACGATCAGTAGTGAGAACGTCCCGAGGACCGCCAACAGCACGAACACGTCCAGGAACGGGTCCTTGTCGAACACAGCGAAACCACACAACCAGATCGCAGCCACCGCAGTCTGGACCGCTGAGGCGATGTAGGGAGACTTGTGCTTCGGGTGAGTCCGGCCCAGCACACGCGGCATCAACCCTTCCCGCCCAAGGGCGTACCCGTATCGAGTTACGCAGTTGTGGAAGGCCATCGCGCAAGCGAACGAGCCCGTGATCATCAGCCACTCCATGGTGACCACTGCCCAATGACCGACAAATGCCTCAGTAGGCTTGAAGAAGAGATCGAGGGGNTTGTCACCCGTGCTGAGGTTGATCGACTCCTCTGCACCGTTACCCGAGATCGTCATCCATGACACGAACACATAGAAGACACCGACTCCCATAACCGCAATAAGAGTGGCGATCGGGATGATCTTCTTCGGGTTCCGCGACTCTTCGCCGTACATCACCGTCGACTCGAAGCCGGTCCAAGACCAGAAGGCGATGAACATCGCGAGCCCGACAGACGCCACTACCAGTCCATTGGGCTGAAAGGCAGCCGCCGGGTTGAGAACTTCGGGCATCATGCCGTCAGGTCCGCCCCCNTGGAACAAGACCGCCACGGCGAGAACCGCGAGGATAGCGATCTCCGTGAGGAGAAGCACCATCAGCACTTTGGCCGCCACAGTAATCTCGAAGTAGGCAAGAGCCTCAATCGCGATGATGCAGATGAAGGCATACACCAGCCACGGAAGCTCGATGCCGAATTGGTCCGACAAGGTGTTATGGGCGAAGTACGAGAAGATTCCGACAATGGCCGCCTGGAACACCGAGTAGCTGAAGGTCACCATGTAACCGGCACCGAGGCCTGGCACACGACCGATACCGCGGGAGATGAAGCCATAGAAGGCGCCTGTTGACGTGACGTATCGAGCCATGGCGACGTATCCGACGGCAAACACCGACAGAATCAGCGTTGCCCAGATGTAGGTCGCAGGAGCTCCAGTGCCGACTCCAAAGCCGACCCCGACTGGCAGATTGCCACTCATAGCGGTAATGGGCGCAGACGTCGCCACTGCCATGAAGACTACGTCCCACAGCCCCAGCGCGTTGGCCTTGAGCATCCCGGGCGCCTCGTGCTTTCTCGTGGCGCCCTCTCGTTCCTTGTTCGTTGTCGCGTACTTCCTCCTCACCAGCAAAAACTCGGCTATAGCTGATCCATTTACTTGTCCGCGAGCCCCGATCCTCTCGGCATATTCGCATACCGTATACGGTTCTAATTTGAGGAGCAAGGGTCCGACCGGGACAAGCTTGCTGGCCTAGCGCGCCCCACCTCAGGAGCGCTCTACATCAGGCGCGTGCGCTCGGCCCGTACGCCAGCTGGAGATCGCTCTCGCCGCCGACGAATCTCTCAGCGGAAAGCTGGTTGATATCAACCGGGGAGGTATGTCCTAGAACCTGGGCGGCGAGGCACTCNCCGATCGACGGGGCCAGCTTGAAGCCATGGCCGCTGTTCCCTATTGAAACGAAGAGCCGGTCGACTCCTGGGACTGCCCCTACGATTGGGTGCCAATCAGGAGTGAAGTCGTAGGGTCCTGCCCAGCCCCGAATCGGGCGGGCATTCGTCAATGCCGGAAACCTGTGCCGGAACCGTTCGCTCAGCAGCTGGTCGTGCTTCTCAGATGCCGTGTAGTCAAAGTCGCCGAGGTACTCTGTGGGCCGCTCGGGCGAGTACGCCACTGCCAAGAACTCGTTGGCTCTGTCTGGCCGGACGACCAGGCCCGAAACTCCGTCGGAGCAAACGACTTGCGGTATGAGGCCACCGGCGGGTACTCGCCATACCGACACCTCGATCCGGCGAAGCTGGATCGGCGGATCCCATCCCACCTCGGCGAGCAACGGTCGCGCCCAGGCACCTGTTGCGACGACGACCGTGTCTGCCTCGACGACTCCGCATGACGTTCGAACTCCCACGATCTTGCCACCGCGTACGACTAGGGATTCGACTTCTGCTCCGAACCGAGCTTCCATCCCCAGGGAGGCTGCCGCGGTGATCCATCCGAGGATCATCAGGTACGCACTCGCGAACCCGCCGTCTGGCTCGTAAGCGCCGCCAGCAACCCCTTCCAAGCTGACGAGTGGCTCAATATCACCGATCTCATCCGGGCTAACAAATCGGGTGTTCAGGCCGAGCCGCTGGAGCCGTTGGACGTTCCCGATGCACGCATCGACGCGATCCTCAGGAACCGCTAGCAGGAAGCCAGATCGCACGAAGCCCGCATCAGCGACACCAACCTCGTCCTGCCAGTCACGAATAATCTGCGCGCCACGTATAGCCAGGCGCGCCGTGACGTCGTTGGAGTAGTGATGGCGGACCATTCCGACGGTTCGGCCCGAGTCGCCCGACGCGGGCATTGCTTGGTCAAGTAGCAGCACGCGACCGGCACCCCTGCGAGTGAGCTGGTAAGCAACCGAAGCGCCGAACAACCCAGCACCCACCACTACTACATCGACTCGCGATGGCATCGGGCCACGAAGTCCTTCAAGTCCCTCGGCACTCATCGGTCTTCCTCGCTTACTTGTTCAACATCGTGCTGCGTCCGGCTCAGCCCGGATTGAATGTGGTCGATCATCGAACGCCGAGCGCTCTCGGGGTCTGCGCCGTCGATGGCGTCGAGCAATCGCTCATGGTCGCCTCGGAAGTCCTCGTACGCCCCACTCGAGGCGAATTGCCGGTAGGTCAGAGCGGTCCTGCTCCGATTCCAGATGGTGTCGAACATGTCCACCAGGTAGCTGTTGTCGGAGGCCACGACCATGCCGCGGTGAAATCGCCGGTTGACATCGAATGACTCTTTGGTCGATCCAGGCTTGAACTCGGTGATCTCGTCCAACAGGCCACGAACGCCGTCCAGCACTGAACTCTCGGAGAGCGCGATAGCGGCAGCGGCCGCACCCTCGATCGCCATGCGTGCCAGGTAGAAGTCACGAATATCGAGCGCCGACTGCTCACGCACGAGGTAGCCGCGCCGTCCGGCCGGCTCGATGACACCCTCTCGATACAGCCGTTGGAGCGCGTCGCGCACAGGAGTTCGACTCACGTCGAGCTCATTGGCAAGGCGATCCATGATCAACCGATCACCAGGGCGAATACGGCCTTCGATCAAGCCGTCGAGAAGCATGCCGTAGACCTCGTAGCCGAGTGTTTCCGGCACGCGCGAGACCGGGCCCAGGGCAAACTCACGTCCCTCATCGCGACCGAGCGCTGTCCTTTGCCCTTCAGCGGCGTTCATTGATCTGCTCTAGCTCAGTCCGGTAACTCAGCAAGCGCCGTAAGCTCTCCCTGGAAGGTTTCAGCAGCATCGCGGAGCTCCTTCAACTCGTTGTCTGAGAGTGGGAGTTCAACAGGCGCCCGTACACCTTGAGCGCTCAAATGAGCCGTTATCCCGATCACACCGCTATCGATGCCGTAGGCACCGTCGAGCGCAATCGAAACTGGGATCGGACCTGGCCTGGCCCCGCGGATCGCGCTGATTACCCCCAACGCCGCGTGCGCTGGCGCAACGGACGGCGGTCGCGAGGCACGAAGACTCTGTACATGCTGGGCAGCATTCGCCGCCAACGCCATGACCGCGTCCAGTTCCGTTGGCCCTAGAAGGCTGCTAAGAGGGCGGCCGCGCACTCGCGAAGCCGAAAGCACAGGAAAGTACCGGCCATCAATGCCCATGGCGATCGCATCGATCTCCGCCTGCTGCACGTTCAAGAACGCTGCAATTGCATTGATGAGTCGAGACGTGGCCAGCGTCGCTCCAGTACCCAGCACACGCTCCGGAGCAAAGTTCCCAATGCTTCGCAACCGCTCCGTGAAGACCTCAGAAGGCCAGCCCCCAAACACGATCACCGCATCTGGCGCATGAGTTGCTATCGCTTCGGCAGCGATCGCAGTTTCACCAATAAGCAAGCCCGTCCGGCCCGGAAGCCCGGCGGCCTCGGGAGTGACTACGACGACGTGAGCGCCGTCGAGTTGGGCGATNGTCCCCGATCCGGTCACTCGCACATTTGTGCTCATCAGCGAGGAAGCGTGCTGGATGTCGATAGCCACACTCTCCGCGAGACCAGGAATGAGATCGATAATCGACACACGCTCTGCTGCACTGGTAGACGCAAGGAGACCAGCCAGCGCGCTTCCCTGCCCGCCGGCACCCAGAATGGCGACCTTACTCAAGGGATTGGCGCGCACGTTGGTATGCCTCGCCGTTGGCACGAACCCGGGGTGGCGTCGATACAACGTCCTGTTCAATGCGCGCCCTGGAGAGGTGCTGAGCGGCGGCGCAGCCGTCGGTTCGGCCCGGACCAAGCGCATGCTCAACCGGTCAGCCGCGTCGAAGGCCTGCGGAGTGATGATCGCCTGGGAGTCAACAACGATCTTTCGCTGCCCGCGTCGGTAGGCCGCCCGAACGACCTCTTCTCCGACCACGTCGGTCATTTGCGACCCTCAAACTCCCCGAGCGCTTCCACCGCTGTATCCACCGCTGCGCGCACATCGGCCTCGGATCCACTCATGAAGAGGCGGCCGAAACGACCGACCGAGTTGACGTCGAGGAAGCTGATCGAAGCCGCCTTCTCCGCTTCGTTGGCCGCCGCCATAACATACGCAGCGGGTGCGCATTCGACAATGCCCAAGGTGCTGCCTGGAACTAGCAGCGAACCGGCCTTACGCTTGTTCAGCAGCTGCGCCTGGTACGGCTCAACCGAGGTAATCACCTGGCGCGACTCGACGGTGGGAGCGCGCCGGTCCTCGATCGAGAGGTTGAGGTAGGAGAGCAATGCCTCCCGCGCTGCCGTGATCTCAGCGTTTACCGGCGACCGGAGCACAAAGAACCCAAACTCACGTTCAACCACCTGTGAGGTCGCTTGGACATCAGCCGCTTTGAGCGCGACATCGACCGCCCGGAAGACCTCGTTTCCTGGCCCCATCTCACCGATCAGAAGGGTGTCACCCGCAAGGGGTACCGCGCCTTGAATAACGGCACCTGTGTAGGCAGCGAACTGGGGCTGCAATCGGTCGATCTGTAGCAAGGCTCGCAGGTCGAACTTACTTCCAGTGGCCATCAGGATTTCCTCTCGTCGAGCAAGTCAGTGATCGAGCGCCACGGCCGGGATTCGTAGGCCACCCGCTTGATATTGATGAGGTGAAGCGCAGTGACGTTGTCCGACACGATGGATCCGGACACCGTTCCGGTGCCGAGCATGAAGCTGGGATCCATGTCACAGGACCAACCGATCCCTCCGTGCAGGCACGGGGTGTCCACTAGGATCCGGGCCGCGGGGACGCGCGAGAACTGCGTTACCACGTCCGAGTCTGCTGCGTGAACTGCTGCGGTATGCCCCAGCCCGCCGAAGCGAAGGATCTCCTCGGCGCGACGGATTCCCTCGTCGGCGCCGTCCACCACGTAGTAGGCGAGAACAGGTGCGAGCTTCTCAGCGGAGAGAGGGGCGTCGCGGCCGACGGATTCCAGGTCCGCTAGAAGCACTCGCGTTCCCGGAGGCGGTTGGAATCCGGCGAGCTCTCCGAGCCGCTGAGGAGACTGTCCAACGCTGTCAACTACCAGGCCGCCGTTGTGTTGGAACAGAACCTTTCCGAGCGCCTCGGCTTCGCGCCATGTGCAAAAGTAGCCGCCGGCTGCTCGGATGGCATGCCGGAGTCGATCAGCGACGGGACGGTCGACGATGATCGCCTGCTCTGCTACACAGGCGGTTCCATAGTCGAACGACTTCGAGCTGAGTAGCATGTCAGCGATCTCATCGAGGTCGTCCGACCTCGTCCGGTCGACATATACAGGGACATTGCCCGCGCCCACAGCGAGCGTCGGCTTTCCTGACGAGTAGGCAGCCCGAACCATCGCGGGGCCACCCGTCGCCATGACGATCGCTGTGCGACGGTGCCGCATCAGCTCTTGTGTCCCAGCGAGGTCCGCTCCGACGAGACACTGGATCAGGCCGCGTGGAGCTCCGTACGTTTCTGCGGCTTCGGCCATTACGCGAGCGGTCTCCGCGCAGCATCTCGCCGCACGCGGATGCGGGGCGTGCACCACGGCGTTCCCAGACTTGATCGCCGAGAGCGTCTTGAAGATCACCGTTGCGGTTGGATTCGTGACGGGAATGATCGCCGCGACGACGCCCATCGGCTCACCAATTCCCGCGATACGCGTGACCTCATCCCTCCACAGCACTCCGAGCGTTCGCACCGAACGAAGCCAGTCGGAGACCGCGATTGTGTTGAAGAGGTTCTTGAGCTCCTTGTCACCAACGTTTCCGTAGCCGGTCTCTTCGACCGCAAGTGCCCCAAGCCGACGTGCTTCGGGCACTACGGCACGGGCGATCACATCTACTAGACGATCTACTTCGTCAGGACTCCATTGCCGGAACTGTTGCCAAGCATCGTATGCAGTTTCGACTGCGCGCCGCGCTTCGCCAATGCCGTCCAAGTCCGAGTAGGCCAGCGTCATGCCAGCACCTCCTGAGCAAAGGCACTGTCAGTGCCATCCAGGGCACGCCTGACTTCGTCAGGACGCATTCGGTCTAACCCCAGTGACGCCATAGTGCGTCCATGCCGGAGGTGGTCGAAACCATGCAACGCTGAAGCCAGGGCGACCAACGCAGACGTGGTTGGGGTGGCAACACCCGCCGCCTCACCAGCGCTCACAAGCGGCACCAGGCCGGTAGCAACCGCGTCGCGCACTGCAGGATCACCGACTGACGGACAAGGAATCCTGCCGTACGCGGAAACCTCGTCGAGCGCCTTTACGGCATCCTTCTCGACCGTACCGAAGTTGATTTCTAGCCATTCCGCGAATGTTGGCAGCTCACGAATCCCGAAAGCGAAGGCTGTCCGACGACGCTCCTGGTCCAATCGAGCTAGGAGAGTGTCTACGAGATCCGCGGGAAGCCGCTCTCGCAGCGATGCGTTACCTGGGGACGACGCCGACAAAGTNGCGGGCGCTGCCACGAGCAGGCCGGCCATATTCGAGAAGGTTGTATGGAGGACTCCACTTGCCGGCCGGAGCATAGGCAGGATGTGCCGAAGCACTTCCGTGACTCCCTGAGTGGCGACGTTGGTCAACGCCGCCGCGAGGACCAGCCGATGTGTCTCTTCAACAACCAACTTCCCCGGTTGTGGCCGCGAGACAAGATATGGAGCTGAGCAAAGCTCGACAACCGTGACGTCGTCTCGCGACCGTTGGCTGCGCAAGACTCGCGCAACCTCGACCGCGCCGAGACTTCCACCTGGAGCGAGCACGACGATCTGGTGTGGTCGCAGAACTGGGGCAAGAAGGGCGGCATAGCTGGCGTGTGTGTATGCGGGCACGGCGAGAAAAATTGCGCCCGCATCTCTTACCGCCAGATCGATCTCTGGGATCACGCGGATCGACGGGTTACGACTGCTTTCATCGCCTGCGACTACACCGAATGTACCGGTAAGGTCGCCGCCTTCTACAACGATGTCATTCGCATCGGTCAGGCCACGGGTTTCTTGGCCGAATGACGAATACAACACGACATCGCATCCGGCCTTGAGGGCAGCGCAAGCAAGCGACTGGCCGACCGGATCAGCACCGATGACCGCGACGGAGGAGATCGTGGGCGGCAACGTCGCCTTATGAGACTCCTCAAGCTTCGCGAGCATCTGCTCGAACATGGATTCCTCCGATCGCGATCGGCCGCTCGACGGCACCCGCCGCAAGGGCAACACAACCGGCCCACGAGGATTCGGGGCCGCCTTGGGTCAGTACGTCAGGAGGCGATCTCGGGCAGCGCGCGCACCAAGTCGCTGTGAGGACGGGCAATGACGTGAATCGCCAGGACTTCGCCGACCTTGTTCGCGGCAACTCCNCCTGCGTCGGTCGCTGCCTTGACGGCGCCGACGTCGCCCCGCACGATCACGGCAACGATTCCGCCNCCGGACTCTTGCCGAGCGATCAGCTCGACGTTCGCGGCCTTCACCATCGCGTCAGCGGCCTCGAGCGCCGGCACGACGCCGCGAGTTTCGATCATTCCTAGCGCTACCTGCGGAACCTCGGGCATCAGACGCCCTCCTCCTATGGTCGAGCCCTGGCTTTCGCCCGGGCTAGGTCTTTTCGTGTACCGTATACGGGATGCGATAGCGAGTCAATAGTGGATGCTTGTTTTCTCGCAGTCCGTTGGACGGAAACAGATTGCGGCATCTTCACCAAACCTCGTGGACGACGCCGACGGGCTATCACATCGCACGCGAGCGCACCGGGAACTCGGCGCGCAAGGTGTCTTTGGTGGAACTCGTGCCGGACCAGCACGCTCAGAGGCTGATCCGGCACGAGGTCGAGGGGCCGAAGTTGCATTCGGAAGAGGCAGAGACAAGGGCGGAATGCCGTCGTCCAATCAGATGCGTAAGTAGCGCTGCGTATCCCAATCGCTCACGGTAGAGATGAAGCTCTGCCACTCCGCACGCGCCAAGGTTGCGTAATCAGCAACCGCGTCCTTACCAAGCACATCAATGATCCTCGAGTTGGCCTCTGCGGCATCGATCGCTTGAGCCAGCGTGAGCGGCAGTGGATCTCCCACGCCATATAGATTGCCGATACCCAGCTCGGGCGGCTCGTCGCCATCTTCGATTCCAAGAGCCACCGCAGCAAGAAGGCTCGCGATCGCCCAGTGCGGCTCTGCGTCGGCGCCAGGCGTACGCAACTCGAGGCGAGTACTGGAGGGACCTTCTCGCAGGGAGCGAAGCGCGGTGGTGCGGTTGTCGACGCTCCAGCCAGAGGTGGTGGGCGCGAACGAGCCCGGCTCGAACCGGCGATAGGCATTGACCGTCGGGGCCTGGTACAGAGCGAGGCCGGGCAGATTCGTCAGGATGCCTGCGGCAGCGTGTCGCATCAGGGTGTTCTCGCGGCCGTCGTCGAGTCCCATGGCCGGCTGTCCGTCCTGCCACAGCGAAACATGCAGATGCATCGAACTTCCGGAGTACACGTTGAACGGCTTCGACATGAACGTCACGCCACTGCCGGCACGGCGCGCAATCTCCCGAACTGCATAGCGGAAGGCGGTTGCCTCGTGCGCAACTCGCAACGGCTCCGCGTGGCGAATATTGAACTCACATTGAGAAGGTCCGTACTCGACGTTTCCCGCTTCGACATCAACGAACCCGTCAAGCCCGCTGACTAGTTCGCTGAAGACAGGCTCCATCGCATTGGCACGCTCCAGGGAGTAGGCCTGCAGACCGTCGACCAAGGGGTTGCCCTCAGCGTCAATGAGGTAGAACTCGATTTCTACCCCGACAGAGGCCGTGTACCCGAGCTCTGCGAGACGGTCGACAGCTCGATGTAGAACAGTCCTAGGCGCGGTGGGAACCAAATCGCCGTGATGGTCGTACACATCGCACATCACCACCCCGGCGTCAGAACGCCACGGCAGATACCGGAAAGTCGCCAGGTCAGGACGGGCGATGATGTCCGGCATGCCGGTGCCCCAGTTGGAGCCGATCATCCCATCGACGACGTCACCGAGCACATCCCACGCCAAGGCGACATCGCAGAAGGCGATACCAGAACCGCCCACCTTGTCCAACAGGTGCCGAACCGGCACGCGTTTGCCCCGGGGATGCCCTTGGTGGTCAGACCAGAGAACCTCGATCTCCTTCAAACGACCCGCCTCAGCCTCATCGACGATGTACTGAAGCGCGGCGGCCGCACTACCTGAGTCTGCCGCTCCGTTGGTAAGCGCCATTCCTCCTCCTTCGGTGAATCGCACTGCGCTCGGCGGGCAGGCGAACCTGGTCCATTCGATCGACATGGATCAACTGCGAAGGAACACTTGGACTCCTGCCAAGACTATCCCCGTTCGCGATTCGTACACGGTATACGGTACTTGGTAGTTGGTCAATCATTTCTCCCGACCTTATGAAGCCCCGGAGGAACGGCTGTCTGGACTTGTCGGACGACGATGCCCGGGTCGCGCGTCATTGTGGGCGCTGGCTGCCTCGCGCTTGAGCCACTGCGCCAGACCTGTGCAGGACAACTCTTACGCTTCAATCAGCCGCTCGGCGGATGTGGGCCGATCGGGATCGACTTCGCTGGTCCCCGGAGTCATCCGAAGGCCAGTGATCGCTCGCGAGCGCCCCAGCGCCCTAGGTGTCGCGATCAAGGTCGGCGTGGGGAATGCAGTCCCAGCGGCGACATTGGAATTCCACAGGGCCAAAGCCTCAGCAAGGCCATCGGTCGTTGTCCACAGCCGAGCGCTCGACTCGACCGGGCCGATGCAGAATGCGACGACACTGTAGCGGTGTTCGTGTTTCCTATCTTAGGAGTCCGTTATGACGATGGCCCTGCATACTCACCCCGACTATGTCGCGACCTATTCACTGCTCGATGAGCTGTGGGCGGCAGGCGGGGACTACGTCATCTCACGGTCGGCGCGGGCCTTGCTCGCTCAGGCTCTGACCGAGTTAACCGACTACGAACGCATCGGGCCGACTGTTCCAGTGCCGCCGGTGGTCACTAGCGCCGCGCACGGATTCAACATGCTGGACGACTTGGTGTCACGGATGCGGGGCGAGATCAGTGATCTTGACTCCGTACTGCGGCTGACCCGGGTGCTCGACCTCGTCCACGACGCCAGACAAGCGGCATGAGTTCAACGTATGGCGAGCATGCCGAGCGCGCTGCCCGTGCGGTTGCCGGGCTCGTTGCCAACCCTGCAGTCCCCATCACTCCTCAACACCAACAGGCCGTCCTACAGGCTCGAGACATCCTGTTGGCCGCATTGCGGGAGCGTCTACGCAGCCAGTTCGCTATCTACGTCGCGGCTACCGACCCTGCCGCACAGAGGCCGGCGCGGCTCGACCTGCTCCGCACCACCCCACTTACCGAACTCGGCTATGTGCTCGAGCATTTCCCCGCCTCCCAGAGGAACAACGGATATCGCCTCTTGAGGCGCTCACTGCCTCAACCGACCCGACCGCACAACGCTGGGTGGTAGCAGCTCGTGAACTGGTCCTGGCCAACCACATCCTCGACACCGCTGAGGCCAAACCGTGGCAACGTGATCCCGCATCGCATGCCGCGTTGGCCGCGGACACCGCCCAGCTCATCGAGGCTCTGAGCGTCCTTGATGAGCGCCTGAGAGCGGGCGGTGTTCTCGACGTACACATGATGGTGAGCCTCTCGTCGCAGTCGACCAGGTCCGTCACAGCAGCCCGGCTTGCGGCGGCCACTGTCGACAAGCTGGCCCATTGGGTGGCCGACTACTCACTGCTCGACGTAGCGGCTACAGCGCCACCGCGGCCGGTCGAACACGATCAACGAGTCAAACTCATTCAATGGCCCGATGAGATTGTTGAGGGGCAACGGCGACTCACGTCATTTCTGACCCCGATGGCTCTGCGTAACCTCCGCGGACCACACCGGCTCTCAGCCGAGACTGCCAACGTTGTCGCACGCAACCAAGCAGTGCTGCTCGAGCAACTTCAGCGGCGCATCATCGCGAGCACCGCCCCTGGCAGTGCGCAAGTCCGGCTCGAGACGCTGCGAACGCGCTTCGGGCACGCAGTGTACGCGGTCCGCGGACTGCACAACGCGACCGGAGCACGCCCCCAGCCTCTCCTGCTCAACCAGCAGCGGGAGGTCAGCGTCGCGGTCCACAATGGGCTAATCACTGCTCTGAACGACCAGCAGGCCTTGGATCTGCTGTCTGCAACCGAGACCCTGCTCAGCACCTGGGCGACCGCACTCGGGCGGGAGGTCAGCCGTGCGTCCACCGAGCTCCGTGTCGGTCGGCGCGGCGCTATCGATCGTCCGGTCTATGGTCGGATTCGCAGCGACGGACCCGCGGGCCAGGCCCTTGCGACGCTGGCCGCCCTGCCGACCACTCCCCTACCCATGGCCCCTGGAAAGCCAGAGGAGGCGACAGCCACCTGGGCGCGCCGTCTGCTGCGCGATCACGTTGCCAATACGCCGCCGCTGGAGGGGGTCAAGAACTGGCCAGGTCCAGGGCGCCGTCTTCAACACCGCACGCCGCGGGTTAGCGCGGACAACTCTGCCCCGCGGCGGCGCTAGGCTCTCCATCGACGGGTCGCAATGCGACAAGGACTCGGCCAGGCACGGTGGCTCTGTCGACACAGGTTGGATGGTCGCAGTTGCTTGAGTAGTCCAATGTCAGGTGCCAGTCAGCTGCGCACCAACTCCAGCGATGTCCCGTGCCGCATCCAATCACCGTCGAGGCTCTTCGCCTGGAGCCGCTGTACTCGTTCCAGGGACAAGGGCAGCTGGTAGCGCCGCAGCAGGTCGACCAGAACACTGCCGAGACCATGCCGAACCACGATGGCGTCGGCACCGGCCTCGACCTGGGCAGCCTTGACGCGTTCGGCGGTAGGCAGCAGATAAGTCGACGTCACAATAGTCCCGGCCAGGACCCCGAGTATCACCCGTCCTTCGCTGACTTGCTGCACGACGGCAACGGCCCCGACGACTCCNCGGGCCGACCAAGCAAACCGGACCACCGGGATCCGTTGTCCGATACTTCCGATGCCGCGACCGAATGCAGCGAGTAGCCGCCATAGGAGCGTCAAACCTAGTACTGCTACCTCACAGGGTGGTCGTTCGATCTGATATCGACCCTCGGCATGCACGACCAGAGCGGTCGCTTCCTCCAGCGTCAGCCAGCCACGATCGATCGCCTCCACCATCCACGGCGTCATGACCAGTGCTCCGCGGCCGACCAAGCGAACGGGCGGAGTCCGTGTCCCCACCGACCGGCACACCAGCACCTCACGACCCACGGCAGCCTCGAGCGCCCTGAGATGCGTCATCAGTCCGCCAAGCACGATCTGTTCCGCGGCGGTGGTCGGACGCGCCCACACCAAGACCCGGACCGCCAGTTGCTCACTTGTGCCCACAACCAGCAACATCCATGTCGCCACGCCGACAAGGAATCCCAGGATCCCCATACCTGACGGAAGGACCGCAAACACGAGCAACCACAGCAGAACGCTCACCAGCACAGCTGGCGCTACCAACACCGTCTTGAGTACCACCAGCACGATTGGCATCGTCCGGCCTCATTGTTATTTTGCACTAGTGCTTTTAGATCATATCAGGCGATGCACCATCCAATACCGGCGTCGGATTCTAGAATTTCATGATCCACCGGAACCCCGGCGCCACTGCTCGTCAACGACAGGGAGACTCGGCCGACCACCAGTTGTGCGACTGACAGGCCAGCTCACAGTGGCGAGCAGACCCGGTCAGACTGCACTCGATCTGCACAGCGCTACCCAGACGGGCGAGCGACCATCACGCCTTGTGACCAGTCGATTCGGACAGCCGACGGTGTGCTCGTGGCAGTGGCGTCGGCCAGCTTCTGCAGGCGGTACTCCAGTGCGCTGAGGCCGAATGCCGCTGTGCCGTTGGACTGCTCGTCCATGCTCTTGTCCTCAGATTCCCGGTGCTCTGCGATCCGGAACTGGTGAGCTTATCGGCGCCGGGTCGCGGTCGCGCCGACCAGGCCGGTCAGGAACGAATGCCTCGCTGCGGTCAAGGGCGGACTTGGCTTCCGCCCACATCTGGGGTGGGACGGCAGCGTTCAGCAACCTGGCCACCAGCCCGGCCAGAGCGTACGGCGGGCTGTCGTCCGGGATCCGGTCGAGTGCGCACCATGCCTTGGCCCCGTCACCGTGCAGCCAGCTGGAGAATGCCAGCATCGAGGCAGCCGGGGTGCGTACCTGGTCGGGCGCGCGGCGGGTCAGGTCGGTCCACACGGCAACGTGGGTGCCTGCGTTCTCGCTGCTCATGTTCGTCCACAACGCATCGCGGATCGGCTTGTGCCCCAGCGCCAGCAGCATCCTGGCCGCCTCAGAATCGGGCAGATGCAGGCCGTCGTCTTCAAACTGCGCGAACCGACCCGCTGCCCACACCTGCTCAACTTCAGCCCCAGAAACGTGAGCCTCCGCCCGGGCGTCTTCCAGGGCAGCCGAGACGGGCCGGTGGTCACCGACCAGCGAGGCCGCGAGCGCTTGGCGACTCGGCGCTGGGGGCGCGAACCCCGCGGAGGTGGCCTCGGCAGCCACCCGGATAGCGGTGTCACGGGTGCGGGGGCCAGCAGCACCAGAGTCCAGGTCGACCCACCGATCTGAGGTCGCCCACAACTGCATGGGAGCTCCGACACCCACCTGTGCCAGCGCGGTCGCAAGGGCGCGACTGGACCGCTCCGCCGCCCGGCGGTCGGCGGTCAGGCACACGATCGCCACCAACTCTCTGGGGCGGGCGTTGCCGGCATACGCGTCGCGGAGTACTCCGATCGCCTCGCGACGATCCCGCAGAGTCTTGGGCATGTCGATGCGCGCAACCGGCATCCCAGCACGGAACGGAACAGTCACGATCGACTCCTCGGGAGTGAACCCGAGGACATAGGGGAGAGACGAGAGCAACTCATCAGGCGAAGAGATCACGAGTGCCTTGCCGTACGAATCTCCATCGTGCTTGACCATCGACGTCACGACAGCCTGCTCAGACCCCGCTCAAAATGGCAGGCTTCACCTGTGGCGCGTCTGCGACGCCTGCCAGCCATATAGCCGATCGAAGTTGTCATGACGATGCTCCCTCTCGCGTCGACCAGGATCGTCGTATCGCCTAGGGCAGAAGGCGTGGACCGGCGATCAACCTCAAGGAGCAAAACGGGCCTCAATAGCGGCCCGCGTACCTGAATCTCTCTTCGCCAACTGCGTACCCCATCGAGCACATACACGCGGATCAGTCCGCCCTGCCTAAACCCCGATGACGGATCAGCTACTCGGCAGGCGTCGTGGCGGTCGGCTGGCGAGTCGGCGCGGGGGTGGAGGAAGTGGCCGGCCTAGTCGTTTGCGGGACTCGGATGCTGCGGCGTTGACCGCCTCAAGGACGAAGGCGGATCGCGACACGATGCGAGCGAGCTCGCGCCGGTCGGCGATTACCGCGCGGTCGATCGTGGCGATCGTGTCGCTTCCGACGCGGTGGCCCCGGCTGCTCCCTCGGATGCCTGAGCGTTCTGGTATCTGCTCCTCGAGTACCGCGCGCTCCGCGGGTGTGCGGGCAGC
The DNA here is from genome assembly GCA_013693815.1 of Nocardioidaceae bacterium. Classification (GTDB taxonomy): domain Bacteria; phylum Actinomycetota; class Actinomycetes; order Propionibacteriales; family Nocardioidaceae; genus SSC3. The sequence continues at coordinate 1,120,759 of CP059259.1, read as the reverse complement.
GTGGCGTTCGATCGCTTGAGCCAGCCACTTCACGAAGGCCCCGGGNGCGTCAGGGTTCGTGTCCAGGTCCGCAACGTACGCGGACCGGGCCAGGTCCCAACTGTCCTGGGGCCAGTAGACGCCGAGCTGCAGGTCAGTTCCTGCTCCACCGGTACTCACTGCCATCCGCCTCCCTCCAGTCTTCCTAACACCAACCCGGCTGCACTCCCGGCAGGTGTAGTGCCCGGGCTTCACCTCCGTGCCCTACATCCTCCGAGCTTCAAGTCTGGCGGATGACGCCGGCACGCGGAAGAAGTCGCTGCCAGCGCTGCACCCGGCCTATGCCGGACCAGCCGCGGTAAGCCTGCGGTGAGTCCGGCGTCCAGGACTTTCCACATCCCGAGTTGTCCACAAGCAAGCAGCACGACCTGCACGCGAGAGCGCAAGCATCGGAAGAATCTATCTTGTCTATCTCATCTATATTACAGAGAGGAAGCGAGATGACCGACACCGAGGTGGTCACCACTCCCGAGCAAGTCGAGGAGGAGTTCGTCTGGCTCTTCCCCGGCGACGTCAAGGTCGGGCCGAACGTCCGCACCGAGCTGCCCGACGACAAGGCGTTCCGCCAATCCATCAAGGCCCGTGGCGTCCTCGAGGCGATCACGGTCTACCGCGACGAGCAGGGCGGCTACGTGCTCGACCGGGGCCAGCGACGTCTGCTGACCGCCACCGAGGTCGGCACTCCGCTGATCCCGGCCCGCGTGGTGCCCAAGCCCGAGGAGGCCGACCGGATCGGGGATCAGTTAGTGGAGAACATCCACCGCACCGACATGGCCGAGAAAGAGGTCATCGCCGGGGTCGAGCAGCTCGCGCTGCTCGGCGTGAGCGCCGCGCAGATCGTCAAACGCACCGCGATCGCCCGACCCACCGTCAACGCCCTCCTAACGGTCATCGACAAGGAGAGCAGCCGCTCGCGTTTTGAGGCGGGCGAACTGACCTTGGAGCACGCGGTGATCTTCGCGGAGTTCGAGCACGACGAGGCCGCGACCGCCCGACTGGAGCAGCACCACAAATGGGGCTACGGGCTGGAGCAAGAGGCCCAGCGGCTGCGCGACGAGGCGGCCGAGCAGGCTGCCTACGACACCGAGGTCGAGCGGCTGCGCGGCGAGGGCCTGCCGGTCCTATCAGCCGACGAGGCCGAGGAGGCTCATGACGCACTCCGCGTCGAGCGGCTGCGCACCGCCGAGGGCGAGCCGATCCCAGTCGAGGACTGGCCAAACGTCCCCGGCGCGGTCGTGCTGGTCACGGAGTCGTGGGAGTACCCCGAGCCCGACCCGTCCGACGAGGGGGACGGCCAGCTTGAGGACAACGGCGAGCCCGACGACGAGTACGTCGAGCTCGTCAAGGTCTACCAGGCCGCATGGGTCGTCCCCCACGCCACCGCCGCCGAGGATGCGGGGTTTCTGCTGCCCGAGGTTGTGCCCCACACCGGCGACAGCTCCGCGCCCGCCGAAGCCGAGGAGGCGGCGGAGACGCATCGCGCCGAGCGTCGTCGGGTGATCGCCAACAACAAGGCGTGGGTGAGCGCAGAGATCGTTCGCCGGAAGTGGCTGGCCGGGTTCCTGGCCCGTAAGACCGCGCCGAAGGGAGCCGAAGCGCTGATCTGCGAGGCCGTCGTCACCGGGGAGCACAGCCTCTACAAGGCAATGGAGTCCAACCACCCGCGTCTGCGGGACCTGCTCGGTGTGGGGGCGGACAAGTCCCGGTGGGACTCCCACGGCGACGTCGCCAAACTCGCGGGCAAGGCGACCACCCCCAAGGGCTCGACCATGACGACGCTCGCCGCCGTGATCGCCGCATGGGAGAACTCCACCGGCAAGCACACATGGCGCAACCCTGACAAGTGGGACGCCCGCGTACTCGGCGCGCTCATCGAATGGGGCTACGAGGCCAGCGAGGTAGAAGGCATCTTGATCGGCCGCGAGGACACCCACGGAGTCGCCGACCCCAGCACGACATCTGAGGTCAAGGCTGAGGAGGCCGACCAGACCGGCGCCGACGCGACCGTTGACAGCCCGACGAACGCCGCATAGAGCGGGCGAGCGATGGCACTCAGCATCAGCGGCTATCCGCTGTGCGCCGCAGTCCCAATCGCGCATCCGCGTCCCGACACGGAGATTCATGGGACAGGTTGGCTTCTGGACGTGGAGCAGGCCAGCCACCTGCTCCACGCCTGGAAACACGCACCAGGCGGCAACAGCAGTGTGCTCCGCGAATGGGCTTACTACGACCGTGGTCTGTTCGTGACGGTCCTGTTGGTCGACGGCGAGATCAGCATCAGTTCGTGGGAGGCCGCGACCAGATCGGATGACACCGACCTGTACTCGACCCTGTCCATGCCGTTCGACTTCACCATCACCGACGAACCCGAACGTCCAGATGCCGAACGATTCCACCGCGTCGACACCGACCGGATCAAGCAGCGCGCATGGGCCGCGCTGGTCCCGGCCTGAACAGGGCCGTCCCTACCCCGGTGGCGGGCTGAGACCCGAGCTGGCCCGCCACCGGCACCACCCTCCCCATCACGGACAAGGAGCATCCGATGAGCCAGCAACGCGACAAGGCCGCCGAGACGACCGACGCCGACTCCGACTGGTCGAACACGGTCTACGTCGTGGCCGTGGTCGATCGCAAGGAGGGGCTGATCGTGAGCGTCTACACCGACGCGCATGAGGCGTGGGAGTCCCTTCGCCTCAACTACGCTGCCGACCTCGCCGAGGACGACCCCGACTATCCCGAGGCCCTTGCCGACGAGTTGGAAGCCCAAGGACTCGCCTGGGCCATCACCGAGCAACGCATCACCACCTGAAACCCACCCTCACCGAAAGGACTGCTGCGATGAGTCACTACTCCGTCCACGTCGTTGTCGAAGCAGACGACAGGCATGAAGCCGAAGGCGCCGTAGAGGACGCCTTGGACCCCTACAGCGAGCACAGGGAGGTGAAGCCCTATGAGGAGGAGATCTCCGCCGATGAGGTCACCCCAGCCCTCGCCTACGCGAAGGACCAACGTCACGATGAAGGGCGCTGGAAGATCAAGCTCGACGACGAGACCAACGTCCTTGCCGTCATGACGGAGTGGGTGGGCAGACCCGTCACCCGGCGCGCGGACGGAACGCTGGTCTACGAGACCTCGTGGAACCCGGACGGTCATTGGGACTGGTGGGTCGTCGGCGGACGCTGGGCGAACGCCTTCCGGGGCCGCAACGGACAAGGCACGGACCTGACCCGGGTCGGGAACATCGACCTCCAGGGGATGCGCCGCGAGGCGGCGCAGGCCGCAGGCCGCGACTTCGATGCCTACACGCAGGTGGTGGCGGGCTTGGAAGTTGGCCCGACGTGGCCCGAGGTCCGCGACCGCTACCCACACGAGAGGATCGAGGACGCACGCCGCGAGTACCACGCCGACCCTTGGGTTCAGGCAGCGGGCAAAGGCTTGTGGCTGGGCGACCCTCACCGCTACTGGTGTGGGAGCCGACGAGCCGAGGGCCGCCTTCACCGCACGTCGCGCCGCGGAGGTCGCCGTCCCCTACGCCTGGCTTCAAGACGATGAGTGGGAGCAGCAGGGCTACATCGGCATGTTCATGGCCGCCACACACGACGAGAATGCCGCCGATCACTGGACCCGTCATGTCGCGGAGAAGTGGGAAACCCTCGATCCCGACCTGTGGATCGCCAACGTGGACTGCCACACTTGAGCGTCCCGGCCACCGTGACGACCAGAACGGAAAACGATCATGAGTGTCCGCGTGGAGTGGATCGAGGCTGACTGGACCAGCGTCGAGGTGTTCGTCCCTGGCGAGGAGTGGGTGGGCTAGGGACAGCACCGCAGCCCGGTATTGACGCTGGCCAGTGACGAAGCTGTCGCTATTGAGGGCACCTCGGACCAGTTGCTCGCGTTTGCCGCACGCATCAGCCGCGCCGTCGCGGAGGTGTTTCCTTTCCTGACCACCGGGAGGAGGTAGGGACGTGTCCGCATGGATCGTGACCAAGGCTCACATCGACGTTCTCGTCCACGCGCTGGGAGTCCGGGAACTGCTGACCGTTTCGCCGGACGAGGCGGGCCGCGCTCTCTGGCAGGAGAACCACAAGAGCGTGAACTACCGATACGACGAAGACGCCCATCCCGGCCTACTCCTACGCCCTCACCGACCGCGACTTGGCCGCCGGGGGCGTTCTACCTGGAACTGGACTGCTACGGCTATCAGACATGTGAGCACCCTGACTTCAAGAAGTCGCCTGCCTTCGCACTGCTCCGCGACCTCAAGGAGGCGTTGGAACGCGAAGGTGTCTCGGAGAACTCCACGGCCTACGGCGAGGCGCCTTGGTGTCCCCGAGTGCGGACACACCCACTCCTCCCAGGAGGATTGTCCGGAGTCCGAGGCTGCAGACCGCCGCACTCACCACAAGGTGAGTTGCTCACCGAGAAGCTGACGCAGCCGAGCGAGGTCGGCGGTGACGAGTTCGGGATCGGTGCGTGCGAGGTCGCGCAGTTCCCGAGCGCGGCGGCGCGGGCCGCGAGGGTCGGCCAGTGGGCTATCGGGCTGGTTGCGGCGAATCGACCACTCGCGCCGATTGGCGGCGGCACTCGACTCCACGACGTGACCCGGCGCGACGCGTTGGCATAGCGGGTTATCGCAGCGGTGCCCGAGCAGGTCTGCCTCACCTAGCGCTTCGATGCCGTGTAAGACAGCGTAGGCGAATCTGTGGGCGATGATGACCCGGCCTCGGGCGTACCAGAACCGGCCATGCCCGCCGCCCTCGGTTCGCTCTTTCTCGGATCGACCAGCGACCGCCCCGGTCCACCACAGGCACTCGCTGCCTGGCACGGTGGTCACCTTGCTCCGGTAGCGGGCCAGCACTACTGGGTTGGTCAGCGCCTCAGCCAGCGCCGTCAGGCCNGCCTCATCNAATCGCTTCGGTGGCACGACCCGGTGCTTCCTCGCTCCTCGCCTCAGGCAGCGGGGCGAGCGATCGGTCCCGCTCCCCGCGATTCGCCGTAGCCGGGTCGCCTCGCGCACGCTGATCGCCTCGTCGCACCACTCCACGGCCTCGCGCAGCGTCAGGCCCTCGCCTTCGGTGAACTCGCACAGCGCGGCACCGGCTCGTCGCTCGGACTCAACGACGGCCTGGTCGCGTTCCGCGACCGCGACCAGCACCTGCTCAGCCAAGGCCCTGAGCCGTCGCTCGCGCTGCTCACGTTCATGACGTCGCCGCAGTGCCGTCTCCCGCGCCGCCTGCCGCGCCCGCTGCCGGATCGCCTGCTTGCCGCCCATCCCCGCCTCCTGCTGTCCTGATGTGGTCCTGCCTGAACTCGGTCCCTTACCTAGGACGACAGCGACCTTTGAGCGATCATCCATATGCAACCGTCGATGCACCGCCCATCGCGCCGCCCGCCGTCACCCCGCCGATCGTCCACGCCCACCGAGACGCCCCCGCGATCACGATCTGAAATCCGACCGTCCAAGGCCCACACACCTAGTGCATTCCCGGGAGCCGAGATAGATGCGATAGACCATGAGGCAGTCGCCAGGAGTGAGCGTCAGGAGGGCTGGCATTGCCCTAGGCGGACGTGACGATGAGCATCCACAAGCTGACCGCCGGGAGCGGGTATGACTATTTGACCAGGCAGGTTGCTGCCTTGGATGCCACGGACAAGGGTCACGTCGGGTTGGCCTCGTACTACACCGCGAAGGGCGAGACGCCCGGGGTGTGGGTCGGGTCGGGGATGGAGGGCATCGAGGGTCTGGATGCCGGGGACGTGGTGACTGCGGATCAGATGCAGGCCTTGTTCGGGTCCGGGCATCACCCGCTGGCCACGCAGCGGACCAGGGAGCTCGATCAGCGGGTTGGCCGTGACGGTGCTGAGCGGCCAACTGTGGCGGACTACAAGGTGGCCATGCGTTTGGGGACGCCGTACAAGGTCTACACGGATGATGTCAGTGATCTCCGGGTCGAGGTTGCCAAGCGGCTGGCGGCTCTCAACCAGGCTGCGGGGTTGCCGNGGGATTGGCCGCTGCCTGCAGCCGAGCGGGCCCGGGTGCGGACCGAGGTCGCCCGTGACTTCTTTCGTGCTGAATACGGTCGGGACGCTGCTGATGCTCGTGAGCTGGCCGCGACGATCGCTAAGCATTCCCGGCCCAAGACGACGGCGGTGGCGGGCTTTGACCTGACGTTCTCCCCGGTCAAGAGCGTCTCGGTGTTGTGGGCCTTGGCCGACAAGCAGACTGCGGCGGTGATCGAGCGTGCCCACCACGCCGCAGTCCAGGACGCCTTGGCGTTCCTCGAGGCCCACGCCTTGTTCACGCGCGAGGGCACCAATGGTGTGCGCCAGGTCGAGGTTCGGGGCCTGGTCGCCACGGCGTTCACCCACCGCGACTCCCGTGCCGGTGACCCCGATCTGCATACGCATGTCGCGGTGGCCAATAAGGTGCAGACCCTGTCCGGGAAGTGGTTGGCGATTGATGGTCGGCTGTTGTTCAAGAGCAAGGTCTCGGCCTCGGAGACCTACAACACCGCGTTGGAGCACCACTTGGTCGATGCGCTGNGGGTGCGGTTCAAGGAGCGCCCGAATCCGGATGCTCGCAAGCGGCCGGTGCGCGAGGTCGTCGGCGTCGAGGCGGAGGTGAGTGCCCGGTTCTCCAAGCGTCGGGCAAGTGTGGAGGGGCGCCGCACGGTCCTGGTGGCTCAGTTCCAGGCCACCCATGGCCGCCCGCCGACCCCGATCGAGACCCTCCACCTAGCTCAGCAGGCGACCTTGGAGACGCGGGAGGCCAAGCGTGAGCCACGCAGCCTGGACGAACAACGCACGGCGTGGCACCGGGAAGCAGTCGAGGTTCTCGGCTCGGAGCGTCGGCTCGCGCGGATGGTGCGGCGAACGCTGCACCCTCCCGCAGAACAAGAGCGGCGGGCCGACTCGGCCTGGTTTGCCGAGACCGTCGACCAGATTGTGAGGACGATGCAGGGCGGGCGGGCGACCTGGCAATACTGGCACGTCTACGCCGAGGCGATGAGGCAGGTGCGGACCGCGCTGGTGCCGACCGAGCAGGTCGAGCAGATGGTGGCGCTGTTGGTCGCAGAGGTGCTCGATGCGAAGTCGGTACGGATCACCCGACCCGTCGACGACATCACTGAGCCTGCCCCGTTGCGGCGCCGGGATGGTTCCTCGGCCTACACCGTGGCGGGCGTGCATCTGTTTACCTCGGCTGCGGTGTTGGCGGCCGAACAGCGGCTGGTCGAGGCTGCCGGTCGGTACGACGGGCGTAAGGCGACCGAGCAGCAGGTGGGGATCGCGCTGCTGGAGTCGGAGGCCAACGAGACCAGCCTCAACCCGGGCCAGGCGACCTTGGTGCGCGAGATGGCCACCTCGGGTGCTCGTGTTCAGTTGGCGATCGCGCCGGCCGGGTCGGGCAAGACCACAGCCATGCACGCGCTGGCACGGGCGTGGACCGAGGGCGGCGGGACCGTACTCGGGCTTGCCCCTTCGGCCGCAGCCGCTGAGGCGCTGGGATCGCAGATGAAACACACGACCGACACCTTGGCCAAGCTCGTCTACACCCTCATCGATCCGTTCGGGCAAGTTCACCCACCGGCCTGGTTCAAGCAGATCGGCCCCTCGACCCTGGTAGTGATCGATGAGGCCGGCATGGCCGACACCCTCTCCCTGGACGTGGCGGTGCACTACGTCCTGAGCCAGGGCGGCAACGTCCGGCTCATTGGGGACGACCAGCAGCTGTCCGCAATCGGTGCCGGCGGAGTGCTACGGGACATCCGCGCCCGCCACGGTGCGCTGCAACTCTCGGAGCTGATCCGGTTCACCGACCCAGCCGAAGGCGCCGCCTCCCTGGCGCTGCGCCAGGGCAGGACCGAGGCACTCGGGTTCTACCTCGACCACGCGCGCGTCCACGTCGGCGACCAGGCCACGATGACCGCCGACGTCTTCGAGTCCTGGCGAGCCGACCGCGCCCGGGGACTGGACTCGATCATGCTGGCACCCACCCGCGAGCTGGTCAGCCAGCTCAACCAGCAAGCCCGTGCCCACCGCCTCGCCGGCGCGCCTACGAGTCCAGACCAAGGGGTTCGACGGCTCGCCGACGGCAACAACGCGTCGGTCGGCGAGCTGATCATCACCCGCGAGAACGACAGAAAGCTCCGGGTCTCGGCCACCGATTGGGTCAAGAACAGCGACCGCTGGATCATCTTGGAGACCCACCGCAGCGGGGATCTGACGATCCAGCACACCCAACACGGCCGCACCGTACGGCTCCCGGCCGAGTACGTCGACAAGGCCACCGAGCTGGGCTATGCCTGCACCATCCACACCGCCCAAGGCGTCACCGCCGACACCATGCACGGCCTGGTCACCGGCAGCGAGTCACGCCAACAGCTCTACACGATGCTGACCCGCGGCAAGCTCGCCAACCACGTCTACGTCGAGGTCGTCGGGGACGGTGACCCGCACTCGGTCATCCACCCCACCCTGGTCTGGCCGCTGACTCCGACTGACATCCTCGAGCAGATCCTGGCCCACGATGAGGCTCCGCAGTCCGCGACCAGCCAGCTGGTCGAACAGGCCGACCCAAGAGTGCGGCTGGGTGAGGTGACCCAGCGCTACCTCGACAGTCTCTACTTCGCCGCCGAACACACCCTGGGTCCGGCAGTCGTCGACGCGCTCGAGACGGCTGCCGACCAGATGGTGCCGGGCCTGGTCGACGAGGCCGCCTGGCCCACCCTGCGTGCCCACCTGCTGTTGCTGGGTGCCCACGGCATCGATCCAGTCGACGCGCTGCGGACGGTGGCGGCTGAGCGTGAACTTGGCACTGCGACCGACCGGGCCGCGGTGCTCGACTGGCGTCTGGACCCCACCGGATTCCGTAGCGCCGGGCCCGGGCCGCTCNCCTGGGTCCCGAGCATTCCCGCCCGGCTGGCCGAGAACCCGCGGTGGGGCTCCTACCTGGCCATGCGTGCCGAGCTGGTCGCTACCCTCGGGGCGACGGTCCTCCAGGAGGCGGTCGATGAGGTGACCGGCGGCTCGCTGCCCGAGTGGTGCCAGTACGGGCTCCGGCCTTCCGATCCCACTATCGCCGACGTCGAACTCTGGCGTGCTGCCACCCAAGTCCCGACTAGCGATCAGCGCCCCACCGGTGCGCTGCAGCTGGGGAAGGCAGCAGCGGCCTGGCAGCGACGTCTGAACCGACGGGTCAGGGGTGACCACTCCNCCGCGCTGAAGGAATGGAGCCATCTCCTCGATGGCCTCGCTCCCCACCTCTGTGACGATGACTTCGCCNCCGTGCTGGCGCAGCGGCTCGCCGCGATCTCACGCTGCGGCGTCGCGACCCCGCAGCTCTTGCGTGCCGCAGTAGCGGCCGGCNCCTTGCCGGATGACCATCCGACAGCGGCACTGTGGTGGCGGATGGCGCGCCACCTGACCCCGGCCGTGGCCGCGCAGATTGGCCAGACCGAGCACGTCACGGCCGGGTGGGTCGACCAACTCATCAACCTCGTCGGGATCGAGAATGCTGAGCGTCTGCAGGAGAGCACCTGGTGGCCTGCACTAGTCGCCAACATCGACCACGCCCTCGCACGAGGTTGGTGCCTGGAGACGTTACTGGCCAAGCGTGCCACGCACCAGCACACCGCGAACGACACCGAAAAAACACCGCGGGCGATAGCGCCTCGGGCGGATCGGTCGNCGCTGCCGGGCGACGGGGTCGACGAATGCCTAGCACTGGTATGGCGCACCTCGATCGCGCTGCACCCGATCCCCACCGAAGACCCCGGTGGCGAGGTCGATGATTCCTGGACCGACCCGCCTCCCGAGGATCTCTGGGAAGGGGTCGAAGCACCCGTGGACGACCCAACGTGGGTCATCGACAACCCCGGCGTTCCGCTGCACGCTCTCGATTCGCCGGATGCCCCTGACCTGGACGCCACCACCATCGAGTCCGAGCCCGAGGCCGGCGAGCTTGACGACGAGGATCGTTACGTTGAGGGCGATCTAGCCGTCGCAGCGCTGATCCGCGCCAGCAGGCCTGTCCTTGAGCAGACCGAGTCCGACGTACGCCGCATGTTCGACCGCGCCGAGCAATGGGACCAGTCCCCGGTCACCCGCGAGCGCATGCTAGAGATCAACGACCTGACCCAAGAGTTCTTCGAGACGTGCTTCACCGATTCCTGGGGCCGCGAGTATTTGGCAGATCGGTTCGGGATCGACCTTGCCGGGAATCAGCAGTTCCGTCCCGGGCAGGCACCCGCCGGGTGGAACCACCTGGTCACCCACTTGCGGCGTCTCGGCGTCACCGACCAGGAGATGCTCGCGACCGGCGTGGCCACCACAGCGCGCACCGGTCGACTCATCGACCGGTTCCGCGACCGCGTGATGCTGCCGATCATCCACCACAGAACCAATGAGAAGGAGATCCTCGGGTTCGTCGGCCGACGCCACNCCCAGCTCACCGACACTGATGCCGACCAGCGACGGTGCAGACCGAAGTACCTCAACACCGCCGACACGCCGCTTTTCCACAAGGGCGCCCAACTGTTCGGTCTCATCGGTGAGCAGCTTGGTGAGGGTGCCGTCCCGGTCATCGTCGAAGGCCCGATGGATGCCATCGCGGTCACTCTGGCCGCCGACGGTCGCTACGTCGGCCTCACCCCGCTCGGCACGTCGTTGACCGACGAACAAGCCACCCAGCTCAGCACCCTGATTCGGTCCGGGAGTCAGGAACCGATCGTGGCCACCGACGCCGACCTCGCCGGCCAGATCGCTTCAGAGCGGGACTTCTGGCTGCTCACCCCACACGGCCTCGACCCCTCCNACGCCCGCTTCCCCAGCGGATGGGATCCAGCCGAACTCTTGACCGTCCGTGGCCCCGCCGCTCTGGCGGCCACCTTGATGNCCGCCTCCCCGCTCGGCGACCTGCTCNTGGCTGAGCGCCTGGACAACCTCGCACCCGAACAGGCCCGGCCTGCCGCCACGAAAGTGCTGGCCGCCCGAACCCCCGGCGTCTGGGACACCGGCACCACCAGGCTCAGCGCACGACTAGGCCTGACACACACGCAGGCTCGTCGAGACCTCCGCGACGCCATCCGCGCCTGGGACGCCGACNCCCGTCGAGCCGCAGCCGCCCAGCTCGCACACAGCAACGACGTACGCGCTCGCCTCCAAGCGACGGTCGCCAAGTCTCCGGCCGAGCGGTGGGCAGGGCTGGCCGTCGAGCTCGACNCCCGTTTGATTGACCAGACCGACTGGCCTGCCACCGCGACCATCCTCGATCAGGCTCACGAACAAGGCCACGACGTCACCGCGACCGCTCACGCCCTGGTGGCCGAGCGAGCGTTGGGCGACCAGCCGGCGCGGGACCTTCGCTACCGGCTCGTCAGTCGCCTCGAGGTCACCATCAACACCGGCGAACAGTCACTCGACATTGCGGCGACCTCGAGCAACGGTGCCGAGCATCCACACCAGCGGCAGGCCCGGAACCAGGCCACGCCCGGTCGTGGTCCGAAGCGCTGAGGTGGCGCCCCTCAACCGCGGGTAGACCACGCACGCCTGCTGCACGCCTAGTGGCTGTGGGCGGTGATGATCCTCAGGCCGGGAACGTTGAGGAAGATCCGGTCGTGGGAGACCAAGGGAACGCCGAGGCGAACCGCGGTCGCAGCGATCCATCGGTCACCGTCATGCTTCTTGTCGTGCAGGCCATGCCCGATGCGTCGACAATCCGCGCGCAGGCGAGCGTAAGCATCCGCTGTTGCCTCGTCGGGTCGGGCGATCTCGAAGTCAGCTAGCGCGCGTTGCAGGCGGCGCGTGCGGAACTCGCCCCAGTTCGACTCCAGTGTGCCGGCGCGCATCTCGCCCAGGGTCTGCAAGGCGAGCACGATCGAGGCATCGCCGATCAACGCGCGGTAAGTATCTTTGAGATCGCGTGGGTCGTGGTTGATCAGCCAGCCGACCACCATCGTGTCGACGACCACGACCGTCTCGGTCGTGGGGCTCACGCGCGACTGATCGCCTGATAGAAGGTGTCCCACTCCTCGGTGGTCAGACCCTCGATCTCGATGTCTTCGGGCGCGGGCAGCGGGCGAGCGCGTCGAAGCGCTTCCTCAGGGTCGTGGACGCTGACCCGAGGCTCCGGCTCGTTAGGCTGCTGGACGCTGGTCACGGGTACAGGATACCGCGCGCCGTGATGAGGTGAAGACAAAGATTGGGGCTCCTCAGGTCTCCTGCTTGGGAACGCGGCGAGACCGCCTCGGCTTAACCGGGCTAGAACTGCCACGCGGTGAGATCCAACGAACAACGGCGGGTGGCACAGCCTCGTCGGACTGTGGCATCCCGCCGACCATGGCGGCAGTCGACTCAATCGCCGCCACGGCCTCCCACACCGCGGCGGGGTCGGCGAGGCGGTAGCAGTCGTTGAGTCGGTCACGGGCAGCGCCGAGCTGGCATGGGTTGGCGTCGGGGTGGGTAGCCAAGATCCGCAGCACCCTTTGGGCGCGACGGATCGCGCGGGCTCGTTCCCTGACGGTCATGGCCGCGTGTCCCCTGCCGGGTCGCGCGGGGCCATCAGTGGTCCCGATCGTCTGGGTCACTGATCTCGCCCAGGTTCTGGTTGAGGTCGCGGACCTCGCCGGTCTCAAGGTCGACCAAACCGAGCCGGGGCGCAGGCCGGGGCGCAGGCACCGTCCGGGTACGGTTGCACAGCGCTTCGATGTCGCCGGTGTACGCCTGCTCTCGGGAGTGGACGCCAGTGTCGCTGAGGTGTTGGGCGTGGCGGCTCCTGCCTGGCCACGGGCTGTGCTCGTCGTCGCAGTGCGCTTTGAGGCGGCTGCGGATCCGGTCGACGAACGCGGGCAAGCAATAGCGGTGCCATTCCTCCAGCGCGTCGCTGGTCATGGCCAAGCCCGCGCGGCGGCGTTGGTCGGCGACCACGGCAAGGTCGTGAATCAGATGGGGGTGCATGGGCCAACACGTCGGGATCGCGCCGGCGATATCCCAGCTGTACTCGTGGTTGAGCCAAGCGACCACGTCCTCGAGCCACCGCCACACCTGCAACCGCAGTTCTGATTCGAGACAAGAGGCCGGCTCCCACGGCCGCGGCAGCAGAGCAGGGTTGCCGATCTGCTTCTTCTCCTCCTCGGTCCCGTTGACGGCCAGGTTGAGCTCGCGGTAGGCCAGTTGAACCTGCCGGCCCGGCACAGGGAAGGGCAAGATCATCGGTCGTGCGACCGCCTGAGTCTGGGCGAGGGTCACCGGATCGGCCCCTGGCCCGCGTCGGCACCCGCGCCCGCGCCTGCGTCGTGGGGATGTTGATCGACCAGGCCAAGGCGCTGGGCCTCGACGAGCGCGGCGATGGCGCGGGCTTCCGCAGGAACCTCTCGGTCGCGGTGGTTGGTCAGCCGCTCCCGTAGTCGGCGCTGGTCGGTCAACAGTCGTTGACCCGATCGGCCCTCCACGCACCGGAACAGCTGAGCGATCAAGGGCTTGCCGTTCTCCGCGACCACTAGGGCGCGGCGCTCGGGGAGCTGGCGGACCTCCTCGGGGCGCAGGACCGCAATGTCCTCCCCGGACGTGGTCCGACCTGCCATGGCACCGGACTGGTAGCTACGCCGGGCGATCCGGACAGTGCCAAGCAGATCGCTGATCTCCTGGTTGAACTGAACATCCTTGGACCCGCCAAACATCACCAGCACATTGGTCAGGCCAAGCAAGGCGCGCGCTTCGTGCTCGCCAAAGATACTGGTCAGCTGCGCCCGGGTCTGTGCCGCCCAAATAAAGGAGAGGCCCTGGGCTCGCTCGTTGGCCATCCGGGTCCGCAGCGTCGGCAGCGGCGCGGTCGAGGGCAGCTCGTCGAGGACCGACAGCAAGGGCGGACAGAGCCGTCCACCCCACGGTGAGCTGTTCGCCAACAGCAGACCGGTGTCCAAGACATACTCAGCAACCGCGGTCATCAACGGACTAGCCGACGCATAGGGGTCTTCCCTGCCGAGCAAATAGATCGTGCCGCGACGGCGGATCACCTCAACCAAGTCCGTGCCGTTGCGTCCCGGTCTCGGCACGCAACGACGTCTGATGTCAGCTTGGAAGAACAAGCTCATCGCCTGCTGGACCGTGGTCACCGTATTCCCCGCGGTACGGTCGTCCCCGCTCAACGCACCCGACAAGAGCCCGTGCCAGAAGGGCTCCGCGTGGGGATGACGCCGCAGGATCTCGCCCGGATCGGTGGCCGCTTGGGGNTTCGCGACCCACTTCAAGACCTCATCCAGCGTCTTCCCGGTCAAGGCGGCCGCATGGAAGAACGCGGAGATCACCTTGCTGCTCTCCGCAGCATAGAACCGGGCAGCATCATCGCCAGTACCGCCGTGGATCGCCCCTTTGACGGTGCCGGCAGTGAACGCCTTCGCACGCCGCTCAGCGACCTTTGGATCCACGCACCCCTCGATCGGGTCCCAGATCAGCTCCCCAACCNNCCACCACCCCGACCCCTCGGCCAAGCCGAACGGATCCAACACGACACATGGCCTATCCCCACTCGAGCGTTGGGTGAGGCTGAGCAACAGGTCCTCGACCTTGGTCAGCGTCACCAAAGCCGCGCCCGGCGCTCCCAACAATGCGGGAGTCAACAAGTCCAGGGTCTTCCCGGAGCCCTGGGGNCCGATCACCCCAGCCGTCCGGTCCCAGGGCACCCACAGGTCGCCGCCGCGCGGCTCGTGTGCCGTCCCGATACGCCAGCCGATCTCGCTGAGGTCATATCGCAGCCTCATCGCGCCGATTCCTCCGAACTGGCCCCCAAAACAGGGCCCTGAGCACGGGCCGTCAGAACGGCCCACCTTGGGAACGAGCCCGGTCCGACACGTCGACGCCGGGCTGCGCTCCGGTCGCCTTCCGGTCGTGGAGGGCTCCCTGGATCGGCTTCGGGGACCACGTCTCGGCGAGGGCGTCGCCGTACTCGACGCCCGAGACTTCGACACCACCAGCTGTGATGACACGGTCGACGATGCCGCGTCGAACGTGATCGGCGGTGTCGGGGAACTCCGAGTGCGGCAGGAGATAGTGCCCTTGACCGTCGCGTTCCACCACCCAACAGCCGTCCGAGCTTCCAACCGACTCGTAGGCGGCGTATCGACGGAAGCCCTCGAAGATCAGCCCGTCCTCGGTGTTTCTCCAGTCGTCATACATCCCGGCGTAGGTGCCGAACAGATCAGCCACGGCCTGCCCCCTTATCCCGCGTGCGGAGCCAGGGACTGGAAAGGCCACGGCCGATCCGGGCCCTGGTGGGCTCCGGTTCTACCAGCTCCGCCCTGCGCTCGTCTGATGTCGCCTGGTCCGTATGCCCGTGGTTCGTATGTCTGCCGTACAAGTCGGGACGGACGATCGCAGCGACCTTACGCAACCGAGTAACCCCAAGCAGCTTCTCTGCTTCAGCCGGCGTAGCCATCCCGCGCATCCGCCCCGGCCCCCAGCGCGCATACGCGTGAACGCCAGCCCACAGGGCCAGAGCCATGAGCACCAGCTCGGTGATGGTCAGACAGACCCACAACAGGCCGCGTCCGGCAACATCTTCCGGCACGGGGTTGGGCAGACCGGCTCCGGCATCGCCGGTGAGCACACTGGGCAGGCTCATCCAGAACGACATCCCGATCGGTGACCCCATCGCACCGCCGCCGCTTGTCCTGCCGTCGGGCCAGGTCCAGCCGGCTCCCTCCACGAGATTCGCAAGCGATCGGCCCAACTGGATGCCGACCACGACTACAGCAGCCACGGTTACCCCCACCGCTGCCGGGATCTCCCAACTCCACGGATAGGGGTCCCGCCTTCGTTCACGCTGCATGCGACCGATCACCTCCTCGAGCACCAAGGGAATCGATGGGCGCCCGGCGATCAGCTCTTCGTATCGCTTCGTCAACCGGGCAGCTCGCACATCGGTCGGAATCTGACAAGGGACTGAGAACCGACGAGTCATCCGGTCCGGAGGCCGGTGGCGTGTTGGGCCAGCCATGTAGAAGGGTCGACGTTGTCGGATCCGTAGATCGACCCGTTCTCCAGGTGCACCTCGAAGTGGAGGTGACACCCTTCTGCGTTACCTCGTGCACCAACCTGGCCGATCCGTTGACCAGGGGTGACCTTCTGGCCACGGCTGACCTCGAGGGCTTGCATGTGCGCATACCAGGTCGTCAGCGAGCTGGGTCCGGTCGTGACCTTGACCAGCCAGGTTCCCGCCCATACCTGGGTGGTGTCGATCTCGACGGCGCCAGCGTGGGCCGCATACGCCGGGGTTCCACACGGGGCGCTGAAGTCGGTGCCGGTATGCCAGGACGACCAGTGCGAACCGGTCGCATGCCAGTTGTGCCGATCACTGTCGATGTAGCCAGCGGGGACGGGGTACGCGACCCTGCCGTTGGTGGTGGGTCCGGCACCGCAGTCTCGGGCTTGATTCGAGTGATCCAAGGCCGGGGTAGGCAGCGCCTGTCGTCGCCCAGGGTCGTGGCGATGACCAGGGGTGGTCGCTGATCTTGTTGGCCACGGTTGATCGGTCGACGCGTGCGGAGGCCCAGGTGAGGTTGTCCCCGTAGATGTGGTCGATCCTGGCCCCGCCCTTCGGGGGCGGCAGGGGCGAGAGGCGCCGCCGAAGGCGTTGGTCAGTGTCGGGGTCAAGATGCAGTGGGAAGCCTGCTGAGCATCGTTGCTGTCGTTGAAGTCCCCCACGATCACCACTGGTTGCCCGGTGGCCTTCAGGTCGGTCATCGTGGCCAGTTCGCGCTGCAATGCCTCGACGCGGTACTTCCTGGCGCCGATGGGGTTGTGGATGCTCCACACCCACAGCACCTGCCCGGTCGTCGTCGAGGTCAGCTGCACCAGCGGCATCGGGGTGTCGAACCCGTGGAAGTAGGGGATGTCGACGAGCCGGGCGGCCGTCATCATCCACGCGGTACGGTCCCAGATCACCTTGTTCTGTAGGCGATTGGTGGGAAACATGCCCCACCTGTCGGCATAGCGAGTGGACAGGGTCTTACTTTGCGGCGGGTGCACCTCCTGAAGACCGGCAATGGTGACACCGGCGGACTCGACCAGTCGCATCGCCTTCGGCAGCCGCACGTCCCAGGTCGGCATGCTCGGGTTCTCCCCACCGCCCAAGCCGCTGCCCGACTTCCCGTCGGTGTGGCCGGCCCCGAGGATGTTGAAGCTGGCCACCGTGACCGATGCCGACGCAGCACAGTCCGCGTCAATCCGGCTCTCGCCGTTGGTGAGGTTGGTGGAAGCCGCCAGGTCGGGTCCGAGGATGTCTGTCATGTCCTGGGCGATCGACTCCCACCGTGCATAGGCGCTGGGATAGCCCGAGCGTTGCACTGCTTGGGCGGCCTGAGTCAAGGGAAGGTTTTGCCAATTGTTGATGTCGAGCAGGCCGGTGTTGTTGGTGTGGTCGGCCAAGCCATAGAACGCCCGGGTAGCGAGCACGGGGTCGGTGATCTGTGCGGAAGTTCCCCAGCCCTGGGAGGGTCGCTGCTGGAACAGACCCAAAGAGTCCCTATCTCCGCTCTCAAGGTTGACGAGTTGGGACTCTTGGATGGCAGTTGCCAGGGCTATTTCCAGGCCGCGGCGAGGAGCACCGAGGTCGCGGGTGACGTCGGCGAGGGTGATCGCGTTCTCGGCTTGTTCTTTGGTGATCGTCGGGCGACCGGAACCGAGGCGGAGTTGCAGGAGGCGATCAACCATCTCTGCATGGGTCAGCAATCCGGTCTCGGTGGTTGTGGCGTGGTGGTAGGTCAGGCAACCGGCGGCTGCCTGGGTGCTGAAGGTGGCGATGACCAGCAGCGCAGCCACCGGGATCCCAGTAAGAATCACGATGATCGACAGCCCGATCCACAGCAGCTTCTTCATGACGCGCAGCACTCACCGTCGTTCGTCACCTCAGGCGACTGCCTCTATGCACCCAAGTTCGTCAGGGAGTTCTGATACTTGGGAGACGGCGTTAGTGCATAGTGGTCGGCCTCCTGCGGCGGACCTCATCGTTGTCCCGTGCGCTCGGTGTCGAGCGGCATCTTGTCGAGCAACGACAGCATCTTGTTGAGCGGTCGGTTCGACCAGAGGATCTCTACCCGCGCGCCGCGAGCAGTAGGCGACTGGTTGCCCTGCCCGGTGAATGCTGGGAGGCAGATGTGATACCAGTCCGAGTAGAGCTCGTCGTAGAGCGACGACGGGTAGCCGGAGAGGACTACCGGCCCCTTGCATCTCTTCAGCGCTTCGGCGAGCTCCGTATGCTGAGCTGGGTCGCGCATCTCATGTTGGTAGGCGTGTGTCGCACCGCGTGTCGCGCCAAGGTAGGGCGGGTCGACGTAGAGCAGGGTGTCGGCGTCACGACCGTAGGCTGCGATCACCTCGATCGCTGGGCGAGACTCGAGCGACACATGCTTCAGGCGCGCTGCCGCGGGTGCGATCCGCTTCACATATCCATCGAGGTAGCCAGGCATGCCAACAGAGGAACCGGACGGCGCGATGTGGTGACGCCAGCCTGTTGGTGTCAGCTGGCCNCCGCGACTCTGGGAAAGGGCTACCCAGATCCGCCGTGCACGTTCCAGATCGTCAGTGTGGTCGCGGTCGCGGGACAAGGAGTGCTCCGCTCGGGAATGGGGCGTGAGAGCACACACGCGGGCGAGGTCTACGGGCCGGTCACGCAGCATCTTCCAAAAGAACATCAAGT
This sequence comes from Nocardioidaceae bacterium, assembly GCA_013693815.1. Classification (GTDB taxonomy): domain Bacteria; phylum Actinomycetota; class Actinomycetes; order Propionibacteriales; family Nocardioidaceae; genus SSC3. The sequence goes on along the minus strand of CP059259.1, from coordinate 1,102,026 downwards.
CTCCGTCGATGTCGTTGACGGTCTCCATTCGGGAGACCGGCTTCGCGAGAAGAACCGCGAGTCCACCGGCGTACGGCTCGACGTAGTGCCCATGCGGAGGCAGCATCGAGACGACGCGGTTTGCCATCCGCTGCTTGCCGCCGAAGTAGGCAAATGGCGGAGGAGTCGGATGCGTCACAGAGCTGTCTCAATCGCGGTGTGGGTCCAGGCCAGACGGGCTTCGAGGGGATGCAGGACAGTCGCCACNTTGTAGGTTGACTCCCCNACGCACCACAAAGCGCGGCCTGGGGATTGGTTGGCCCAGCCGGTGACGAGATCTTGTGCGACGGGGCCTAGGCCGAGTATGGAATCAAGCTCGCGGGCGGCCTTGGGTTTCTGGCCGCCGAGGATCTTGATGTCGACCAGGTCAAGGAGGTCTTTGGCGATCGTGGCGGCCTGGGTTCCGGCGTCACCTGCCGATAGCAGATCGGAGGGTTTGTGGGCGACGGCCCANTGGATGTCGCCGCCGCGGCCGTCGCCTGTGCCACGGGAGAGGCGTAGGTCGGCGTCGAAGCTCTTGACCGCGTCCGGGCCGAGCCGTAGCTGGCGCCAGGATTCGTCGCGGACCACGATGCGCAAGTCACCGGGTTCGGCGGTCTCCCGCATCCCGCGACCCCAGGAATTGAGGCACAGCAGGGCAATCCCGATGGCTTCGTCCCCGAGATCGTCGAGCCGCGACAAGGAAAGCGACTGGATCGGAGCCCTCCAGTCGACAGCGATGTTGGTGTGGTCATCGAACAGGCCGGCGAGGGTGCCTTTGACAAGTTGGCCCAGGGCGTTACGCAGCAGCCGGGTCTCGTCCAGGAACTGGCGCGCAGTGGCGTACCGGGAACGCTCGATCAGGTCGTCGGTGGGGTTGTGGAGCAGGTGCCACAGCTCGGGGATCGTGGTTTCCCTGAGCTCGGTGACGCCGACGGTGTACCCGGTCAGTGTTTCCAGCGCGGTGTGGACAATGTCGGCCTCGGTGGGTCCGAAGGGGACGTGGTCGGTGCCGATCCTCATCGAGCCGACCAGGCCGCGGACCAGGGTGAGCCAGCGGGCGAAGATGATGGTGGCACGTCGTTTGCGTTCCTCCACGGACAGACGTGCCCAACCGTGACCCAGTGGCCCCATATCGAGCGGGTTGATGCGGGCGGACATGCCCGGCCCGATCGCGAATGGCTCCACTCCAAGCACTCGACACAGTTGCTCGTATTCGTCCTTCGGGTCGCCCAAGATCAAGACGCGGTAGCCGAAGAGCAGCATCCGCAGACAGAACGCCTTGGTGGTGGCGCTCTTCCCGAGGCCTGGCTTAGCAAAGAGGAACACGTTGGGGTTGCTCACCGGAATCTCCTCGCGCAGCACCCAGCCGAGCGGATCGGCATAGAAGCTGCCCCCNGAAAGCTGGTCGATGCCCATCTGGGCACCAGTGGGTGGCAATGCCGGGGCCGAGATGAAGGGCCAGAACACCGGTGCCTGATCGCTGGTCATGCGCCAGATCGAGACCGGGGCCTTCGCTGCGGTCCATCCGCGCCCAGGCCGTGCCATGCCCCGGCGCGGCGCGTAGTGGAAGAGCCGGGGCTCTTTGGCCTCTGGAAGAGGGGTGGGAAGAGCGGGTAGATCGTGGCCGAAGTCCGACAACAGCCGTTGCATGTCACGTCCGGCTGAGCGGTCCCGGGTAACCGTAGTGGCAACTGAGCGTCTCATTAGGCGTCGCCTCGTCTGGTCAGGCTGACGCCCAGGGGGATCGACGAGGCAGCAAAGGCGGTGTCTTGAGCCAGGTCCAGACGGAGCGGGGCGAACCCCGCCCGACGCACGGCGGCGTCGAGTCGGCGTCCGTACTCGCTGACCCTCAGTGCCGTGGGCACGGTCACGGTGCACACGCCATAGGCGCGGGTCAAGCAGTTGCCGCGGGCGAGCTTGGCGTCCATGCTCCGCGCTTTCGCGGTGTCGGCGCGCTGTTTGGCGCGGATCCGCATGCCGAGCCTGTAACGCAGTGCTTCAGCGGTGTCGGCGGCCCACTCGGCGTTGCCGGAGGCCCGGTCGGCCCTGGACGGAGCAACGATCGGGTAGGCCACCATGAAGGAGCGTCGTTCGCCAGCTTCGCTCGGGGTCAAGATCGGCGCGAGGGCGCCCATCACNAGCCCCCGTCGGGGGAGCTTGACGGTTGAGCTGACCGAGTTCCAGGCGTCGTGGTGGTAGTGGCGGACCGCCGCGTCCGCACCTGAGGGGCCAGCTAGGGCCAAGGGCACATCGGCGTTCACCTTCGGGTCCTTCTCCCGCAGAGCGAGTGCTTCGACAATGCCGGCGCGGTCCCCGGGCGCGAAACCCGTGCGACACGCAAGTGCGAGCTCGGGGCTGGTGAGCCAGCACACCGAGATCATGCCCATCGGGCCACGCAGGTGCGATTCGATCTCAGCCATGAGTAAGTAGAGTTCCCGGCAGCGACCCTCGATCCCGCCGCCTGATTCTTTGGCTGCGCGGGCGATCCGGCTGTCGGGGACGACGATCGTGAGGAACTGCTCGGTCCGCACGGAGGCTTGGGTCAGACCGACGGCGAGGTCGGCATTGACACGCTCCGAAACGGTCGGGGCGCCTGGTCGTCGGTGGTTGGTGACCCAGATCTCGCGCTCCGCGCCGTCGTCGGGTACCGAGCGGACAACGATGATAAGTTCCTCGATTTTCTCGGTGCGACCGGCGGTGTCGATGAGCCCGGTGAGGGCTTCGCCGTAGCGCCGCCTTGCTTGGTTGTCCTCCATCCCGATGCCCGGGTGAGTCACGGCCGCGGTCACGGCCCAGGTCTTGTGGGCGTGATCCTGGATGATCGCTACCCGCCGCAGGCTCGATCCGCGGGGTGGTCCATCGTGGATCTCGATACCGTGGAGTACGCCCGGTAGATCGGGCTGGTCCAGGTGGTCTGCCTGCCCGACCGAGGCCTTGGACCGAAACGTCGTCCAGCTCACCAGACCACCGATTGCGTAAGCGGTGGCGGCCAACATCCAGCCCGTGGCTGACCGCCCGCGGACAGGGACGATGGTGACCAGGAGCACGAGGAGCCAGATCCCGGTGAACAGGAGCGCCGAGAGCCAGGCACTCTCCCGCATCGCCCACAGGATGGGGAAGATGCCAACCGCGACGATAGTCAGTTGTGCGCCGCTGATCCCGAAGAACCAGCCGACTTTGTCACGCTGATAGTCGGCGTAAGTCGTCGCCACGATCAGCTCCTTTCTCCATATCTGGTGCTCACGGCCGGGGTTTCATCCGTGTGGTCGTATCTGATCCGCATCTGGCGAGGAGGCAGTCAGGCGGGGACCGGGGAACGGACACGGCTGCTGCTGCCCCACCCGCAGCGCCACTGCCAGGGGTTGGCAGCTTCGGCCCACCCGAGGTGGATGACTGCGGGTCCTGCCCGTACTCGGGACGATGCTCAGGGTCGTGACCGGGGTTTCCGACGGGCAGGGTAGGAGGGGTGGGAACCGGTGGTGTTGGCGGCACGCCGCCCCGCCCGAGCCGGCATCCTTGTCCCCGTCGCCGCTTAAGTCGCCGGGATCACCGGAGTCGTCGTGACCGTGGGGACGCCTGGTGATGCTGTTGCCCGGTGCGGTCCGGGTACTGGAGAAGTCGGGTCCGTAGGTGTGGTGACCGACGCCAGATTGGTTGGTTTCATCGGCTACGAGTGAGGTGGCTTTGGCACCTAGGCTGCTGAGCGCTCCGAGGCTGGTTGCAAGCCCGGCACCGGCTGGTCCGAGCTTGCCGAGCGCGCCTTGGGCTGCTCCGCCGAGAGCGGTCGAGTTGAAGCGGTTGCTGGTGGATTCCTCGGCACCCTTCTCCCCTGTTGAGCGGCCGTGGGCGTCAGTTGAGGCGGCCGATGTCGAGCCCGCGGTGTTGTTCGAGCTACCCGAGAGCAGACCCTGAAGTCCGCCCTGCAGGGCCATGCTTTGTCGAAACGATGCACCTGAGGGTGAGCCGGGATCGACGAAGGCAAGCAGCTTAAACAGGGCCAGTGGCGCTGCGGCGCTGACGCAGATGAGCATCACCGCGGGAAGCGCGGTACCGATCGATTTGGCGCTGCTGTCGCTCAGATGCGCCGCAGCGCCGGTGGAGAACTGGGCGCCGATCCCGACCACCAGCACCATTAGGACTGGCGTCAAGGCCGAGACGTGGAACCAACGCAGACTCTTCCAGAACCAGGAGCGGCCGGCGTCGGAGACCAGGCCGGCTGCGGTGATCGGGCCAGTGGCGGCGAGGATCAGCAGGGCGGCGGCACGGGCGAGGTAGACCAGGATGTGGGCGATCGCGGCGACCCAGAGCACCATGCCGAGGAAGCCCAATACGGTGGCAACGACGCCATCGGTGATCGTCTGCGTGTCGAGTTCCTTCATGGGGTCCCAGCCCGACCAGGTGTTGACGCCGAGAAGGGCCTTCATCAGGGCCTTGGTCATGGCTGCGCACGCAGTGAGCACGATGCCGCAGTAGGTGAACCATCCGCTGCACACCACGACAAACTGGCCAGCGCCGATCAGGGCGCGGGCCAGGCTCTTACCTTCCCGTTTGAACGCCGCAGTGCCCAGTTGAATCATCGTCATGATCACTACGAGCGCCAGAGCGATCCATAAGGAGAAGGCATAGACGTCACGACCAGGGCCGTCCGGACTGAGGTCGGGGGTCAAGAACAGCTCGGCGAAAGCCAGCACGACTCGCAGGATGAACAATCCGGCGTGCCAGATGGCGAGCATCGCGGCAGTCCAGGCATCCGCGGTGGCGTTAGCGATCACGTCACCGAGAGCGTCGAAGGGGTTGGAGATGCCTCCCAGGCCCGGCACGTTCGAACCGAGGTCGAGCGCGCTGCTCAGGCCAGATAGGCCGGGGATACCGGACAGGCTGGTGATGGGAAGCGCTGCATCGCACAGCACGTCCAGGATGCCGCAGCGTCCGAGGCCGCTAAGGCGGGTGCGGTCCGCGGAGCCAGCGGTGTGGGGCTCATTGCCAACACTCGCGGTCGGAGCCTGGCCGTGCACACTGGTGCTCCCAGCATCTATTCCACCGACCACGGGCCTGCTCGCCGGGTCGATAGCCGTGACGCTCTCGCCATTGGTGGCTGCGGTGGCTGGGCTGGTCCCGAAGCCGAGCGCCATCAACCCGAGCGCCGCCGCAGCGGCTATGGGAGCCATAACGAGGATGACATGGCAGAGGATCGACCGGATGGTCGCGCAGTGGCTCACCGGGGCTCTCCTTGAATGAGGATCCACCCGGCCCGGACGAACTCGGGGTGCCGGGAACGGCTGGCNTTGGGTTGTCCCTGTCGGGCGAGTGCGTTGATCTCAGACGGGCTGCCTTCGACGACCTTCCAGTCCTCATCGATCCACTTGAACAGTTGTGTACCGGCATACAGCGAGTCCCGGGTGGCGCCGTTGCCGTTGGTCACCGAGACGTAGCTGAGCAGGTTGACCGCGTAGTAGTCGGTGCCAAGTTCTTTGAGGGTGAACGCGATCGGGGTGAGCGCATAGGAGGCGGGGGCAGGAATCGTGCCGGTGGCCGGAATGCCTGCCTGTTCACGGCGCAGTTTCACCGCGAGGCGGGCTCGGGTCGCGAGGCGGGCTCGCACGTTGGGATCGGGGTCGCCGTAGATGTCGGTCAGGTCGATGGCCTGGTTGTAGTCGAAGCCGATCTGGGCGCGAGCCAGTGCCGCTTGAGCAGCGACCGGGCCGAGGTCGGAGTGCGGGAATCTGGTGGGGTAGCCGTTGACCACCTCGCCGCCGTCAGGCAAGTCGACTCCGGCGGCCCCAGCTGCGGTGGGTGCCTCCCGGGCGATGGATGATCCGGTGTCGACCGACACCGTCGACGACCGATCATCCGATCTGTCCTCTCCGGCACTATCCGCGGAGCCGGCCGGACCGTCTCGAGTGAGCAGGAAGACCGACGCGGCCACCATCGCGACGATCGTCGCGATGACGGTGGGTCTCGCAAGGGTGCGACTCATCGTCTTCATGCGAGTGGACCGAAAGGTCGGCATATCGAGGGCGTCCCTTCGCAAGAGGCGAGTAAGGCGAAGGCTGCGTGTCATGGCGTGGCCCTCCATGTGCGCCATCCGGCCTGGATGGCCAAGCCAGTGCCTGGCCAGGTGGAAGGTGCCGGCGCTGGCGGGTGACCAGGCGCGATCATCCAGTGGCCACCGGCCCACTGCATGCGCTCGCAGTGGCCGAAGGCGACCTGGCCTTCCTGCCGATAGGTTGCCGTCACCTTCAACAGCACGCAGACGACCGTCCAGTCGGGGCCATCGGTGCCTTTGACCATTGCGGCGGCGGGTTCGATCTCTACACCCGCGCTAGGATCGAGGACCTCACCCATAGACGTGCTCGTCAAGAAGGCGTGCACGCTTTGGGTGATCCACCACCGGTCTGGGCCGATGCCGCCGGGCAGTGCCCACGCCCGGTACACTTCCCGCGCCGTGGGCAGGCTCATCATCTGCAGAACGGCGAGGTCGATCTGGGCCAGCTGCCCGATCGCCCCCTGCGGGGTACGAGGGAAGCCCGTCAAGATCTGGCCAGGCCCAACGACGTCGCCGTCGGGGACCTGAATTCCCACCGACGGCGAGACAGCCCGAACATCCGGCGGCCCCGGGAGCATCGCTCTTTCGGGCACCGCGAGCATGGGCGCGGCAGCGATCCGGTCCCGCTCCCTCACACCCTGAGCGAGCCGGGGCTTGGCGGCCAGAGAGCTCTCGGTCCCCGTCGTCAGCTGGTCGATCACACTGCCACTAGGACCGCTACCAGCGCCGCCGCCCGGGCCGGTTCCAGAGTCCACTCCNCCGACCGCGAGGACAACCGCATAGACCAGCCCGCCGAGCAGACACATAGCGGTGACGACCGCGACAGCGAGGATTCCCAACAGCCGGCGCCGACTCCACACGGTGGGATCCGGCGCGATCGTGCTGGACATGCCCACTCGGCCCTGCTGGTTCGACAGCGACGGCGTGGTGGGCATCAGACACAGCCCCTGCCCAGGATGCCGTCGAGCATGCTGGGAAGGATGAGGTAACCGACCGCAGCGGCGAAAACGACCACGATGCTGATCACACCGAGCTTGGAAGCGTGAGGCATGGCGAAGATCCGGCCGCCCACGACGGCGCCAATACCGACCACGACACCGAAACCGAACAAGATGATCACTCCCCACAAGACATAGCCAGTGATCTCGTTGACCGGACCAGCCGCACCCGGTGGCGCCTTAGGACACACCTGCGCCGCGTTGAGATAGCCGGTCAAAGCGTGTGCCGTCAGCGAAGACATGGTCGTTTGTTCCTTTGCGATGGAGAGTCAGGGACTGGCGCCTGAGGTCAGCTAGGTGGCCGGTAAGTCGATGAGGGGGACGAGCCGGGCTGCGGTCCGGGTCAGCGCATCCGGAAAGGGTCTGGAGTCCAGGCCGGTAGCTGCCAAGCCCCGGAGATAGGGAACCTCGACGAGGCGGCCAGCTTCCATGAGATCGCGCACAGCATTGCCACCGGACTGCTCGACGCCACCAGCCCACTTCCTGCGAGGAGGACCGACCACGACGAGCACCACGCGCCCCAGCGCCGGAGGCAGGCCCGGAGTTGTAGTCGCAGTCGGTACGGCGCTGGCGGTGAGAAGCTCCAGGGCCGCTTCGAGTCTCCGAAAACCGGGAATGCTTGCTGCAGTGACAACGATCAGTACCGCAGACCGCTGGACCGTTGCTGTCAGCCACCCGCGGCCGATGGCCAGTTGGCTCGCATCCCACCCGATATCGAGAATCGTGAGCTGGTCGTCATGCTCGGCTCGAGTCGGCTCTGGGAGATCTTCAACAGAGCCGAACAACTCACTCGTCCGTTCGAGAAGCACGCAGCCACGCTTGCCCTGCCGCCAGCCAGTTGCGTCAAGACCAAGCTCAGACGTGCTCGCCCCGGCAAGTCCCGACGCACTGACCGAGCAGCATTCAACGACTCGAGTAGGCCCATCACAAGCCAGGGCAAGTGCCAAAGCAACCGTGCTGGTACCGACGTGCCCGGCGGCACCGATGATCGGGACCACTCGCTCCCGATCGGCAGGCGTCCACACGGCTCGAGCCTCCGGATCGCTCGAGACACGACTGAGGGTTCGTCGCACAGGTCGGTGAGCAGAGCGGCGGAAGTCACCGGCCTGCACCGCTTGCCATGCGCGTTTGAGCTCGTCGACCGACACCGCAGGCCGAGTGCCCCGGAACCCTCGGCCCCGTACCGGGCTCGACACGAGGCTGCTCACCGGTCCGTGCCTATCCCGGTACGCCGACACTCCAACGCGGCCCGCACCACTTCACCTGGCGCCTGCTTGTCTACTTGGACCTTGAGAAACTCTTCGATACAGCCGCCCAACGATAGGGTCGCCTCAGGCTCCCGCTCGGCAATCTCGAACTGCCCGGTGACTTCTCGGGGACTCATGTGCACCGTGTCGCTGTTCACGCCTGTCACCACCTTCCACATCGCCTAGGCGCCTAGTTCGGTCCTGGCGATCACTCATGGTTGAACTGGCCGGGAAGCGCGGCCGCAAGAGCAGCCATGGACTTGGAAGCGCGACGACGGACCGTAGCCTCCGACACACCGATGCGTGGAGCGACGCGGCGAGACAACTCGTTGCCCACTAAGCCGCACCAACCGCGGCCGGTGCGGTGGGGCTCGATATGGGCGGCCTCCTCGACCAGAACCAACAACAACCGGCGGTCCCTCGGCGTGATGACATGGCGGCCGCAAGCCCAGGCCAGCACCTCCAGCAATTCCCTCGCGCCGACNTGCACAGATTCGACATCGGCAGGCGGCGCGACACACCGATCCCACTCCAGCCCGGCCATGTCACCCAATCCGCGATGGCCGCGCGTCACTCCGTCGTGCAGCGACGTGTTGGCCCAAGTCCGGTCGGTGCGCCACAGCTGGGTGTTGTCCCCCAGCTCGCGAAGCACTCCGGCTCGTGTGTTCATCAAGATGTTCGCGGCAACCCGAGTCAGTCGTCGCCACGGGAAGCTGCGGACCTCAATCCACAGTTGGGAGGCGAACATCTCATCGACTGTCAGACGGATCGAGCCACTCAAGTTCGTGGCGAGCTGACCACGCACAATCAGCTGGCAGGTCCGATCCGCTGCCACGCAGACACCCGGCAGCAAACACTTGGCCAGCGCGCCTGCGGCTGCCCGGTCATCGCCGCCGTCCGGCGAGGCCAACATCGCCAGTGCCAGCAACACGCTGTCAGCCTTCGGGCGCTCGACCGTCGGCAGCCAAGTCCGCAAATCATCGAAGCTGTCGACCACGCTAAACCTGTGGTCCTCGGCCGCCCACTTCTCCCAGCTCGCTCGCGCCTGATTGAGGAGCTCACCACCCTCATCGAGCCCTAGCAGGTCTCCTACGTTCATCGTCCGCGCCCCTTTCTGTCGTGTTTGAGCACATGCAGAAAGGTCACGACTAGGCGTCCTCCGACACGTCCCCTGCGGGCCGTCGGGCAACGGGGGACGTGACCGCGTCACGACGAGGTCAACCGCGTCTGCGCAGGTCAACGCCAGGAGGCAGCGGCGTCCCCCAAGTTCTCGGAGAAACCTGGTCTGCATGGGAAGCCGGTCACAAGTTGATGCGAGCTGCTTGACTCTTAAGTACTCACTCAGCGCGGCGGATCCGGGTGTTGTGGACACAGCAGAATGAACCCCGATGCCCTTCGCCGTGTGCTCGGCAGGTGAGCGGGTTCGACAGGTGCTGATACCGACCTGACTGAGGTGGTTTTCCTGCGAAGCCGTTATTGATGGCGGTCGTGCGGATGTCGTGCTCTCAGTCGCAAATTGAAGATCGGAACGTTTCTTAGATGAGGGAGTGTCTCTGTTGGCCCGTCAGTGCGTCTTTGCGGTGGTCGCCCGGTCAGTCTCGAGCATGCTTGGCCGCAGTGGCTGACCTCCGGGCTGCCATTGCCACCGCCCGTTCCTCGCGGTGAGAGGATTCCGGCGACTGTTGTAAGGGTCGAGCTGGATCGGTCCTGGGCCGAGGAGCGCGGGTATCCCCGAGCCAGAAGGACACGAAGGTCAAGGTTGTGTGCGAGCCGTGCAATAACAACTGGATGAGTCGGCTCGAACAGGATGCGGCACCATACATCCGGATCTTGATGTCGGGATCCAGAACAAGGCTTCCTTCTCCTGCAGCGGACGTATTGGAACGATGGGCGATCAAGACGGCCATGATGTTCAGTACACGCACCCGCACTCTGTGGTTGCTACGCAAGAGATGTATGAGGCCGTCAAGGAGGCCCGGCCAGTTCCCGGAGCGGTAGTGATGGTCGCTCGTCGAAGTCGCGGAGAAATCCTCGACTTCACCCACCTTGGCCTCGCCTTACATGCTGACGGGGATGAGTACCCAGATCCGTCCAGAGCTCCGCACACTTATGGAAAGACCACCCTTGAGATGGGGCCGCTGCTCTTCGTTGTGTTCTTCGCCTCGGCTAAGGAGCCGTTGAAGGCGACGCTCCTCGAATCGATCGGACACGCCTACGGCGACGTACTTTCGCCGATCGGCCAGCTAGAGCGCCGAAGGTGGCCCAGGCGAGGCATGAGCCAGTCTGACTACGACGCAGTCAGAACCGGACTCCATCTTCCAGCCTGACATTGGCTAAGGTCACGTCTTGATCGCATTCCCTCGACGAACGTGCCCGAACAGCTCAGCTAGCGGAGGTGATCTTGAAGCCGCTAAAGCGTGCCTTTCGCTTCGGGATCCTGCACGCGCCGACCGCAACGGTCGCACATGTCGCCACGATCGGACTTGCCCGAGACGGCGGGCTGTTTGCAGTGCCGGCAGACATTCCAGAATCGTCTTGGGCGCACGGCCCGATCGACCCAGGCGAACTCGGTACAGGTCAGTCACGCGTTCGAGTGACGCCTTATCGGCCTAAGCTGCACTATCACCGGTCAGGCATCGTCCGAGCAAGCCTGACCGGGACGAGTCTCGACGCCGAGAAGTCGACATTCGAGCCTTTGCCAAACAGAACTGTCTCGACCTTCATGAGCATCACAGTCGTCAGTCCACAGCTACTTACGTTGGTTCGTCCAACGGCGGATGCTCGTAAGGGTGACGTAAACACGATTGAGGGCTCGTGGCCAGCCACGATGCGGCTCTGCTTCGCCATCATCCACCCCAACGAGCGTTCAACCTCACTTGCGGAAGTTGACGAGATCGCGCCCTTCGGCCTTGTCTCGGAGACACCCAGCCAGTTCGTCGTCGGCCTGGAGGGCCATGGGCACGAACTATCTGTGCTGGGACAAATCAGTGGTTCTAAAGAGAACCCGCCCGGCAATGGGCCCTCCATCACGATCGCCGCTTACCCAGAGCCCTCCGAGGATGGTGGGACTCCGGACCGGCTACATGCTCTTTGGAACGCGGACGCACGCAATCCGATACTGGGATACGACGACGACTACCTGTGGGAGGCCGACCGCTACAGCGTTGACTATGTCGACGACTACGTCCAAAGGTTCAATCAGAACCCGCCATGGATCTACGACGCGGCCGGCGACTAGGCACACGAATCCTGGCGTGAGTGGACGAACACTCAGCGGCAGATCCGAGTGGCATGTGCGATCGGGCATACGCCATCGGCCAGGTCGGCGCTAGTGGCGTGACCGGGCGTGATCGGATCTGGCAATCACTCGACGGGAGGATCTCGCGCGTCGCTAGGCTCTCTCTATGGGATCGTTCTCGGAGGTCGTGTTGTCGTTCGACTTTGCCAGGGAAACGCCCGACGAGGTGTTGGCTGCTTTCGCAGCGCTGGCGGTGCCTGATCTGCGCGAGGGAGCTCCAAGCTTGCCGTCGCCCGTGGTCGAGACCGGAGTGTTCGAGCCGGACTTGCTTGATGTCGACTATTGGGAAGGTGAAAGCAACCCGTCCGGGACCGCGCCGTGGCAGCACGACTGGGCACCCTGGGTCTCTTCATCAATGAGCGTGTACACGACACCACACGGACGCCTTGTCTGGTCAGAGACAGGCACCTGGATTNTGGACTGCAGATTCTCCTGGAAGACAGGCCCAGAGGAAGTGAGTGCAGCACTGTCCTGGCTGGCGCCATTCGTTGACACCAAGTACGCCAACGGCAAGGTCCTGGTTGGGTACGTCCACTTCGAGTACGCCCCTCGACCTCATCTCTTCTGGATCGAGGCTGATCGTTGGGAACTCGACGACCTCAACCCGAACGATGATTGGATGTGGGGCGGCTGAGCTCCAGGCGCTCATCGGCGGTGTGTCGTCGAGGTTGCCCGACCCGGGACTAGCGGTAGACGACACAGTGTCAGATCGACATTGTTTGTGAAGTCAGTAAGCATGTGGCGTCACGCGGCCAGGATCGGCTCATCTCCCGTGCACAGCCAGCGGCAGATCCGGTCACTTAGCATTGCAGGGTGACGTCGGATCCGGAGTTCATCCCAGATATGGCCGCCGAGATCAGCGGTTCGATTGTCCCCGGCTCCGGGCCGATCACTAGGCGGCTGCTCCAAACGGTCAAAGGCGAGTGGAGTCGCAATCGGTCCACAGCGTTAAGGATGGCCGAGGAGATCTCTGGGCGTTCGCGCGAAGACCTAGCCGAGGAGGTCGTACGACGTCCGGAACTCGTGCCCNTAGTGACGCGCCTCCTGTACGAAGCGGGCATGACTGGGCACGACCAGATGCTCAAGACCATGGGGGCGGCCTTTGGAAGATCCATCGCCGAGCCAGAGCAGTTCGACGAGTGCGAAGCGATCCTGATCGGCGTCGCGCTACTCAGGCCCGAGGATGTCCAAGTGCTCCGATCACTGGGCGGTCGCCGAGTGCTGTCCGGGCAACCGCCCGAGGGCCAGCCAAGCGAGGTCTACTACACGACCGACATAGCCGAGGAAGCCGGTCTTGATGTGCGACTGGTTGCCATGTCGTTGACACGGCTGTCGAACGCGGGGTTCCTCTCGGCATCCCATGGGGTGTTTGGCGGCGGGAGCAGCTACGAACGAAACGATCTGGGTGTCGCACTCCACGAACTTCTAAAGCGAGTAGCCGAGAGGTGATCCCGGCCAGCGTGAGCAATATCGTGAATAGTTGGCGTATCAAGTTCAGCCATGACGCCCTGCTCACCTAGGGGAAAAGTTCGGCGTGACGATGCGTTGTTGGGACTTCACCCGGACGATGCGCGCTCAGGGCAAGAATGCACGCTCCCACGACCAGGAGGTGGATGCTCGCCCACCGAGATGAGCAGGTGTGGACATTACAGAGATCCGGATGTGTCGAAAGGCGAGCTGCCCGCAGCCAAACTGTGGAAGAAGTCCGAGCGGGCGCGTCGGCGTGCGTGTCACACAGTGACGACCTCTGCCCGGTCGATCCATCGGGCGAGGAGGCTGAACGCCGCAAGTTGCTCAAGCGCGAGCTGTTCCTCGCCGCCGTCATGCGCGACGTGCATGCCAGGATTGCGGATCGCTGTGTACATGCCCTCCGCGAACGCGCGGGCGCCCCGGTGCAGGTTCTCGTAGGTCTTGCTGCCGTCGTTCTCCATTAGACGCAGGCGTGGCGCACTCGCATTCGGTGCATCGAGCGAGAAGGCTTGGTTGAACAGGTCGGTCTCAGACACGTCCATGCGGTTCAGCTTCGCCTGCGTCTCGGCGTTGACTCGGATCGCAGCCTGCATGACTGCCTGGTGGTAGTGGCCAGTGTTCCAATAGCTTCTGCCGCTCTCCCAAGCCCACGGGTGAAGGTTGGCCGCGTCCATGTCTGGCGCATTGTCCCCGAGCTTCTCGACGAGTTCAGCCTCCCGTTGGAGCGCCGCTTTACCTCGTGCTGCTTGGTCTCGGAGCCAGCTGTACTTATCGTCCTTCTCGGGGCGTTCCTTGCGCCAGCCAGATAGAACTCGGTCGAGGATCTGCTCTACGACGTGCGCTCGCTGTGATGCCTCGGTCCCCGAGCCACGCATATGTGTTGCTGCGACGAGAACGCCGGAGCCAGGCCGATCGCTATAACCCACCTGGTCTGTCATGCGGAGGAACAGGTCAATTTCCTTGATTGCCCAGTCAACGTCGATCTTCAGCATGCGGCTATTGTGCAAGAGAATGTCCACGGAAGCCGAACGGTTGCGAGTCGAGCGGTTTCGTCTTCAATCCGGCGGCGGCATCTCCTAGCCATGCTCTAGCAGTCTGACCGCGCCTAGCCCCGCAATGTCGCGGACCATCGGCAGCGTCTAAGTCTGGCTACCGAAACGGCCTAGATTTGTTGTTGAGCGGTCTATGCCAAGCTGGTATAGATTTGGGGTCGGCTAAATCAGACTGCCGTGTCGTTTGGTCTTGCCCTCTCCATGACCTGGCCGTCCAGTCAGCGCCGAGACCCCCAAGTGCGTGTTTCACGCTCCGCTCAGCCGATGAGGCATGAATGAAACCAATAGCTTCAACCTGAGCGACTGAGTCAAGCAGAATGTCGACCGGGTCGCGGGACTAAGCTGCCGGCACGCCGCCTACGCGACGTTGTTCTTGGGACACGCTAGCCAGCCTTCCACTCGTGGTGGTTGGCGATGATCGTCTTGGTGCGATCGTTGAGGTCAGTGGGTGCCTGGCCGTCGTCGGAGCGGCTGCAGACTTCTTCGACGAGGATCCGTTCCGCTTCAGTGCGGTTGCCCTCGGCGTTGGCGATCTGGACTAAGCACAGGCGGGTGGATTCCTCGTCGGGTGAGGCCAGTAGAGCTACTTCGGTCGCAGCGCGAGCGCTCACGGTGTCGTCGTCGTGGAGGAAGTGGGTGCTTACGGTGAGGGCGATGTCGGCGATCGCGTGGTGCATGTAGTGGTCGTGTCGTTCGCCCTCGGCGAGCCAGGCCCAGCCGCGTTGTCGTTGGTGGTCGCAGGGGCGCCCGGCGACCAGGTCAAGAGCCCTACTGAGATCGCACCGCCCTTGGCTACCGCCCCGGGCTTCCCCTCGGAGTCGGAGCCGTTTGAACAGGTCCCAGTCGACAAGGAGGCCCTCGTCGATGAGTTGGTAGACATTGGTCCCGGTGGCTTTGGCTGCGGGTGATCGGTCCGCGGGCGGTAGGTACAACTGGTCGGTATGGGGGTTAATGCCCAGCCAGTCTCGCAGGATGCTGATGTCCTTGCGGACCCGATCGGCTGGGGTGCCGAAGGCGTTGACGATCTGGTCGCGGGTGGCTCCGTTGCGGCGATGGAACCACAAGAACGCCAGTAGTTCGGTGTAGTACGCCCGCCGCTTTGCCAGTGGTTTGCCGTGGGTGCGAGCGATCACGGGGCCGAGCAGGCTGAGTTTCGCGCAGGTGGAGTTTTGGTTGAACCATTCGTCGACGTCGCGGTCCAGAGTGGGGTCCTTCTCCACGACCTCGGTACGAATCTCGACCGGGACCTTCGGTGCGAGCACTTCCAAGTCTTCGAAAAGGATGGGCGCCCGGGTGAGGTAGTTGGCGTCATCGCCGTCGAGCAGGCTCGTTGCCGGCTCGGCAAGTTCTGAGTCTGAGGTGCCGCGTGGGAACGTGTGCTCACGGCGCAACCCACCAGCCTGGTCGGCATAGGCCTCCCATCCGTCGGCAATGCTCGCGTCGACGGGGATCTCGACGTCATCGAGAACTTGGCTTTGGGCATACACCAGGCCGACACCACGGGCTTCTTCACTGGTCAGGCCTACCGCGGTCAGGTCCAGGCCGGCCTGTTCGAGGATGACCCGTCCGGCAGCGGTCACTTGCAGCGTGGTCCCAGTGGCCTGCGGTTGGTCGCCGACGAGCACCACCGAGATAGCGGTGCGACCGACTTGCCTCGCGACGAGATCGAGGAGCATGTTCAGCGACTCGAGCTCTTCGATGGTGGCGTCGATGAGGAGTAGACGGCTTGGCCACACGTCGTCGTCAGATTGGCCGGTGCGGCCGGTGGCAACATCGGTGGCGTGTCCGGTAGTGCGGTCGATCATGGCGACCGCGTCGGCGAGTGCGTCGGTGGCCGCCCGGGCGGCGTCGGCTGTAGTGGCGTAGTAGCTTATGCCGTCAGCGAGGGATTCGGCTTCGGCGGCGATGCCAAAGCAGTCGATTGTGGCGCCTTGGGACCAGGGATTGACGGCCAGCTGGACTGCCAGGTGGCGTGCGAAGTCGCGTACGCGTTGCGGATCTCCAGTCAAGGTCACAGTGCCGAGGTCTTCGCAGTTGAGTAGCCACAGTTCGCCGGAGTCGGCCTGACCGATGGTGACCAGCAACGGGTAGGGAGCATCCGCTTCTTCGCTGAGCGTTCCAAGATCCTCAACCGGCACGCTTGCGGGCACATGCCAGTGCAATCGGTCCGGGGTGGGCTGCCAGGGCGCCGGTAGGTAGCCAGGCTCGCTCAAGTGCACCGTAAGTCGCCCACCACCGATTCGGTCAGCGAACGGGGTGCTGATCTCGACAGCGGCGACCGCCGGCATGGCTCCTCTTTGGACGTACACCGAGCCGGCGAGTCGGCGGAGTGCGGTGTCGATGTAGGCCAGCGGTTCCTCACCGATGTCTCCTGCCGCGGTGATGGTCATCTCGACGTCGGCCAGCTCGCGCCCCGGTGTGGCAATCGCCCTTCCCGGGCGGCGAGCCCGGAACTGTGCGTGCCGCTGCTGCCGCAGCCCCAGGAGGAGCGCTCCGGCGAGCAGCACGCCACTGCCAGCCAAACCTGGAAGAACCCACGGCGCACCCAGCACACTGTCGCGGTCGGCCGAGTCGCCCTCACCTGTCTCCCCGGAGTGCGCTATCTGCGGGGTCATCTCGTCGTTGTCCGGGCCTGCTGCTTGGCTCGGGCCGGTGGATGGATCGCTCTGCGATTCGGCCGGATCCTGCGCGGGGATTTGGGGAGACTTGCTGCTCGGCGACTGGGTCGGGTGCTGCTGAGTTAAAGACTTTGCTTCGGTTTGCTGGTCGTGGCTGCCGCCTTCGGGGATGGTGATGATCCAGCCAGGCTTGATCAGGTCCGGATCGGTTAGGTGCTCGCCGCCGGGTTGCAGGGTGTCCTTCGATGCCCGGAACAGCTTCATGTACAGGCGGCCGTTACCCAACTTGTCCCGGGAGATCTCCGACAAGGTGTCATTCGGTATGACCGTGTAAGTCTTGTAGGCCGGCTTGGAGCCCGCAGGGGTTCGACTGGTGGCGTCTGCCTGTCGATTCGGACGTGCGTCGGACTTCTCCTGGCGCTGACGGCTATGGCCCGGTGGTGGGAGCTCGGGGATCGTGGTGGCGTCGGCGGGGAGACGGAGGATGGTGCCGGCCGGGATGGTCTGGGTGCCGGTAGTGAACGTCGTGCCGTCGTTGAAGGGGATGCCGTGGTTGAGATCGAGGACCTCCTTCCAGCGTTCGCCTCGGCCGAGGTGGGTCGAGGCGATACTCCACGCGGTGGTGATGCTCTGGGTGGTGATGCTGGGCCCAGTGTGAGTGTCGGCGACCGGGTGGCCGGCCTGAAGATCGGCACGATCGCTGTCGAGGGCAGGCGTGATCGGGGTGATCGCTGGGGCGGGGCTCGCCGCCTGCGCGGGTCCTGGGGCGTTTGTCGAGTAGAAGACGGCACCGCCAACCGTGGCGGCGCTGGTTCCCAGGCCCAGGGCAGCCACCGAGACGACCAGGACCCGTGCGAAGTCTTGCTGACCTGGCAGGGCGAACGGGATCCGAACAGCGGTCTTGCGGGTGACCGTTGCGATGATCTCGACCACGATGCACAACGTCATCAGGACCCAAGCGACCCAACCGGCAGCAACGATCCCGCCGACGATGGTGTCATTGCTGAGTAGTTGCGCTTCTGACCAGCCACCGGTGGGCCAGGGGTTGCCCCACCATGTCGCCAAGGCCAGCGGGGCACCGGCCAGGAGGGTCACGAGCACAATCAGAGCGCCGATTCCGCGGATCAGCCTTTGCATCGCGATCCCTCCTTGTCGTTCTGTCGTGTTGGTTGCTGTGTCGTTGAGCTTCTGTGTGTCTGGTGACTCAAGGTGGTCGACCATGGCGAATGAAGCTGTGGGGATCAGATCGTCTGGTATCAGCCGTCCGGGCCGGAGATGGCGTCGGCACTTCCGGTCTCGCTGATGTGGACGGAGGTGACACCCAAGAGGAGCAGGAACGTGGGTCTGCGGGTTCCGGTGGCCGTCACCGTCACTTTGCTGCCCTGTACCTGGACTGAGCCCGACCAGCCAGCGTCGCGGAGGATCTTCTTGGCACGCGCGATGGCGGCGCCAGCGTTGACGCTGTCCGTGCCCGAGCGCAGAGATGCTTCCNNGAGCTCGTCGGCGCCAGCGCGAGCCGCTTGCTCAGCGGCTCGACGCGCATTGACTTGAGCGTTGATCAGCTCGCCGCCACCACCGACGAGGCCGACCAGTGCCACAAAGGCGGTGGAGGCGACGATCAGCAGCCACACCGCGGCCACACCACGCTCATCGTGGATCCGACATGGCCGAATCCGGAGACCATCGCTGATCTGTCGAGGGTGAGCACGCCTGTGGTTCCCATCAGTCCCGATAGTTTTCGATAGGCACGACGGCACGTTCGCTGAACGCCGTCGATGGCTTGAGTCCAAGCGCACGTCCCAGCGACCCGGTGTCGGCCAAGCTCATCGTGCAGCGGACCTCGGCGATCACCTGGCCACCCGGATTGAAATCGCTGCCAGCGAAGGAAACCATCAGGTTCTGGCAGCTCTTGCCGCGCTCCGCAAGCGCGTCAGCAGCCGCTCGGCGGCCGACGGTGACCGCCTGAGCGCTGTCGGAGACCAGCGAGGCTGCGCGGGCAGCTGCGTAGGCGGCGTCGTTGGCTTGAGCCTTGCCATCGACAGTGCGGCCAGCGGCGACAACGATCAAGACCAGCGCCATGGACGCGGTGGCCGTTATGAGTAGCTCGATCCCTGCCGAGCCGCGCTCGTCGCGCACCTTTCGAGCGTGCATGAGAAAAGTTCGGGAATCCTGAGCTTGCGGGATCATGGTACGAACCTCTCGACTGGCGTCGTTGCCGTGGCGGCGGCGGTGTCGAGGAAGGGCATCAACGATGCGATCCGGACCCTAACGCTCACCTGGGCTTCGGTTGGTGAGCGGGACACCGTTACGGTCGATCCACGGATAGCGACCGCTCCTGAAGTATCGAGGTAGTCGGCGGCGGTGCTGCGGCCCGTTGCGGCTGTTCCATCGAACCGCGCGGCCGCGACCGCGCCTTCTCGGGCAGCAGCCTCGGCGACCCGGTTGGCGTGTAGCCAGATGCCGTACTGCACCAGGGTGGTGAAGAGGAACAAGATCGTGGCGATCGTGATCAGGAAGCTCACGCCGCCGACTCCGCGCTCATCCCGGCGTCGATGCGTACCCGATCTGCCTCGGCGCGTGGGCACTGACATCAGGCGAGGCATCGCATCTCCTTCCTGCCGTCGGCGTGCTCGGCTCCCTTTGTTGAGCTTTTCCTTTGCTGGTCTGGGACCTTTTCGGTCGCGTTGGATCTGGGATCGTGGTCGATTGGTCGTGGTCGTCGATAGGCGCGCGCTATTTCCCAGGCCAGAGACGAGCTGGCGTGCGAAGGCGAACACGCTGTCACCGGCGAAGTAGGCGATCGCGACTCCGGCACCGAGGACGATCAGCCAGGGCACGGCCCCTTCCCCGCGCTCGTCACGCCGGCGACCGATGTGGGCGACGAACCTAACCATCAGCAACTGCATGATGCGAACCATTGGGCCTTCCTCCTCTCCATATCCGTGACCTGCCCTGCTTTACGAAGCGTCATGGGTGGTCCTTATCCGGGTGCTCCCGCCGCAGTGCGCAGCGCCAGGATGTAGGGCCCGGCGATGTAGAAGGCGGCTAGCATGGCCGCGATCAAGTTGAGCTGCCTCATCGACTCGGTGGCCTTGCCTGCTTGTTCCACTGCTGTAGCAAGCCGTGCCGCGCGCATGGTCTTGGCGCGCGCGATCAGCGAGTCCTTGATGCGTGCACCGTCGTCTTGGGCCAGCTCAATGCTCGAGCGCAGGCTGATCAACTCGGGGATGTGATATCGCTCGCCCAGTCGGCCGAGTGCCTCCCAGGCGGTGATGCCCTTGGAGGGTGCCAACTCGATCGTCGTGCGAATCTCCATAAACGTACGGTCAGTCCCGATCTGCGCGACCGCGGGAAGTGCCTGGGCGTGGCCCTGTCCGGCCTCCATGCTCATGGCGACCAAGTCCAGGTACATCGACAGGGCACGGGTGAACTGCTGCCGTACGTGGGCCGCCTCTGCATGCAGGTCGCGAATCGACAACACAACAGCTGCCGTGGCCAAGGCCAGGCCGATCACCGGCCCCCATTGCAGCGACACCTCCGAGTCCCTGGTCCGGCGCATCAACATCAGCACCGTGGGTCCGAGCCCGAACACCAACACCAACGTGACGACTCGGGCCGACCAGGCCTGCAGATCTCGCCCGGTCACGGCCAGATCGGGCTCTAACGTCTCCAGCAGCTGCGGACGGTAGGCGCGTACGGTCTCGATGACTCGACGGGTGACCCGGCCCAACGGGGACACCGGCGCGACGGTACCGGCCCGCGACTCGGCACGCTCGCGACCGCGACGCCAATGCTCGATCTCGGCCACGAGATCCGGGGGCGGCGGGAACAGCACCCATCGCAGGTGCAACAGCGCGAGCCCCAACAACGCACCGAGCACGATCACCGCCGTCACAGGTTCACCCCCTTGGGTCGATAGCTCGCGGCCTCCAGGACATCGGTGGCCGAGGAGAGGAACCGGGGCTCCTTCTCGGGTTCGGCGAGCTTGCGGACCCGAGAGAACACCAGGACGAACCCGGCCGCCAGCACGACCGGGAGCAGCTGTGCCGCGGTGGAGCTGGAGTTCGGCAGGCTGGGTGGGCTGAAGAAGCTGGCTCCGACCACCAGCAGCGCCGACAAACCGGCGACCTGAGCAGCCTCGCGGCGGATCACGTTGCGTTCGCGCATCACGCGTGTGCGCTGTTCCAGCTCGTCACGTAACGACTCCGACAGCGCCGACAACACACGCGAAAGCTGCCCCTTGCGCTGTCGAGCCGCCAACGCGAGCGCCCCGACAACCAAGTCAGCGCTGGCATGATCGACCTCGTCAGCGAACAGGCTCAACGCCTGGGGAAGCGGAACGCGTACGGCCAGCCGCGACGACATATGCCGCAAGGGCGTGGCAAGCACATCAGCAGCGGTAGTGCTGGTCTTGGGGATCACCGACTCCAACCCGGCACCTTTCTGAGCCAGGTCGCGTAAAGACTCGGTCCACTGTGCCAACGCCTCGAGCTTGGCCAGTTCAGCGCGTTCAGCCTTCCCACCGCCTGCGACCAACGGCCACAGCACAACGGCGGCGCCGGCAATCACGGCGAAGACCAAGTTGCGGGTAACCAGCAGCATCGCGACCAACACGATCGTGGCCACGACCCACTCCCGTCGCTTGGCCCGCGTCATCCTGCGTGCGCGGCGTGGCTGGAGGCGCGTGACGGCGCCGGACAGAAGGGGCGGCCACGGAGAACGCGGACCACGCCAAGTAGTCCGACGGCCAGGAGGCTTCCCAGGAGCACAACCATGACTCAGACCCACTCTCCAGACTCGCCCGGATCGCGGTAGCGGGCCTGGCGCAGCCGGGCGATCCGGTGGATGCCTACCGGCAGATCCCGTACGGCCATGCCGGCCTCGTCTGGTTTGAAAATCTCGTTGGTCTTGAGGATCTCCCCGTCGTAGCCGACGATCTCCCGGACCGAGTGCACAACGCGGCGCGGTGGTTCACCTTCGTCGTTGTAGTGCTTGACGAAGACTAAGAAGTCCAGCCCATTGGCGATCATGCTGATCGCGCCGGTGCGCGGCAGGCGTTCGGGNGCCTGGATCGCGTAGGAGACGATGTTCTCCACGATGCCTTCAGATGAGTTCGCGTGGATCGTCGACAAGCTCCCGTCGTTACCGTTCATCATGGCGTTGAGCATCACCAGAATCTCATCGCCCAGGACTTCGCCCACGATCACCCGATCGGGGCGCATCCGCTGNGTGATCAACAACAGCTCGCGCATCGTGACCGAGCCCTCACCCTCTGCGTTGGGAAGGCGTTCTTCCATCGAGACGACATCGGGGTGCGCTTCCTGATCGTCCTCCAAGCCAAGTTCGAGAGCACGCTCGATGGTGATGAGGCGTTCTTCGGGTCCGATCTCTCCCGCCAGTGCCCGCAACAGCACCGTTTTCCCGGCCGTCGTCGCCCCGCCCACGATGATGTTGAGCTTTGCTCGGACAGCAGCAGCGAAAAAGTCGGCGAGGGTCTGATCCATGGAGCCCAAGGCCACCAGGTCTTTGAGTGTGTAAGCCCGCTCCTGCGGGTGTAGGCGGATCGAGACCACCGGGGCCGTGGTTACCGACATCACCGCTTGCACACGAGCGGTTCCGAGCCGGAAATTCACATGTGGGTTCGCCGAATCGAAGGCACGACCCGACAGACCCTCGTGGGCTGCCAGCGTCTGAATCGTCTCGATGAGCTCCTCGTTGGAAGAGAAGACCGGTGGTACCCGCCTGCGCACGCCGCTGGCGTAGTCCACGAAGACGTGCTCCCAGCCGTTGATGTCGATCTCCTCGATCGACGGGTCTCGCAGCAAGGCCTCCAGCGACCCCGCCCCATAGATCCGGTTCTTCAAGGCCTGGATGTAGTCCTGTTGCTCCTCCCACGACATGACCTCTGGGTTCGTCTCAGCCTGCTCGCGGGCGTACTCCTCCACGACCTGGTGGGCCAACTCGGCCTTAAGGGCATCGACATCCTCTTCTGACAGGGAAGGTTGTCGTTGGTTCGCCCGGACGCCCAGGTGTTCTTCGAGTCGATCCCCCACTCGGACCTGGAGACGGCGCAAGAGGCCGTGGTCGATACCGCGGGCGTCCATCAGTCCCCCTCTCCCGCCGGAACCGAAGGCGCGGATCGGCCCAGGCCCTCAAAGGACGGCCCAGTTCCCTCAGCGGCCACAACGCCATCGACCGAGCCGTGCACCGATCCGGCCCCTATACAAGACCCGTTGGTGGACGGCTCAGAGCCAAGCGGCCCAGGAATGGGTAAGGGCTCGGGCGAGCTCGCCAGCGCAGCCCCGGATTCCACCGCCACGTCGTGTCGTCGGTGACTCCTCTGCTTCCCAGCCGAGGGGTCGGCATGGTCAAGACCCGTGAGGGCCGCGAGCAAACCCACCACCGACCGCGCAGACTTCAGCAGTGGAGAGCCATACAGTGGCTTCGCCCAGGGGTCGGCGCCTGCTTGCAGCCTGGACACTCCGGTGGGATCCCAGGCAATCCATCCGACTCCACCGACCGTGGGGCTGACGCCCGTCTCGGCCAGCAACTCCGCCACCTGGCTAGCCGCACGAGGACCATTGCGCCGCATAGCCACGACAACCGGGATGACCGTTGGTGGGCGACCAGTGCGTTCGACAATGACCCGCACCAGATGTTCCAGACGCCAGATCATGTGCTGGACCGAAGCGAAATCACCACGACACACAGCAATCAAGGCGTCGGCATCGCAAGCCATCGGCATCGANGGAGACCCGGCATGGATCCGTCCCAGGTCGGCGAACACGGGAACCTGCTGCGACCCAACAGTTGCGGCGACCGACGCCCACGACAAAGACGTCCCCTGCTCGGCCGCCGAGAAGCCCGGAACGACCCGCACGAGGTTGGTGAGCTGGTGTGCCCCATCGCGCCACAAGTCCAGGCGCCTGTCGCGGCTCGCCGCTGCCCTACGCAGGCCGTCGCTCGCGCAGGGCTCAACGCTGCCTGCGCCCAGGCCNAGGACCGTCGGGGTCGGCGGCAGCGGGTCACCATCAATACGGCATCGCAACGCCAAGTCACCNCCGTAAGGGTCGGCCTCGACCACCACACTCGGAAGCCCCCTGACAGCCGCCAACGCGAGCGTCACGGTCGTCGACCCGGGCGCTCCCCGATCCGAGCAGACTGCAAAGAACACCGGTCTTCACTCCCCACCGGAGCCTGCACGACCGTGACCTGACCAGTGGCACTGTGTGCCGCGATCGGGTCGGCCTGATTGTCCTTGACCACGACGGTCACCACCACCGCGCTGTCCGGGGTCTCGCCGACCGAATCAACACGCGCCGCCTCAGCGAGCTTGGTAGGTGCGTCCAACTGATCACGAGAGCCCGGGTCGCCCTCAAGCGGCACAGCGAGCACGTCGACAAGGTCACCAGCAGCGAGCCCNCCTGGAACGCGGCCAGCCTCAAGTCGGATGGCGACAAGCCTCTCACCCGGCGCCGGCACCGCAGTCACAGTCAACGCGGTCTCGGTCAGCACCTGCCCTCCGACCAGACCGGTAACAGCCCGCTTCCCGACCACTGAACCGACCTCCGCCGCCGGGATCGCCCCAGGCACACCAGCGACCTCCGCAGCCTTCAGATCCACTGCTCGGAGCTCCTGACCAGCCGCAACAGGGTTCTTCATGACAAGAACCTCGACACGGTCACTGCGAGACTCGAAGAGCGTGACAAGACCGACCACCACCACGACAACGAAGAGGATCGACGCAGCGAGTTGCCCCAGGCGCCGCGGCGACTTCTGGGTTACCTGGTCAAGAGCAGACCGCACGTCGAGCCCGGCATCACGGCTCGTGCGTTGACCGTTGGTCGTCACGCTCACTGTGTCACCACCGTCTGTCGCTGCCGGACCTCCACCTGAATCTCGTCTCCTGGTGGTGCCGGGTACTCGCCGGGCAGCGTTCCTGCGCCAGCCGAGCAGCGACCTGTGCACCTCCAGGCAACCGTGTAGAACAAACGACCCACCACAGCGAAACGTCCACGAGCGTCATAGCCACCCCCAGTTCCAACCGTCGACACAGTTCGGTACGCGTGGGCACAAGACGTCTGCGCAGCGTCACCCATCCCGATAACCCAGCGTCGTCCAGCGGTCCGGCACACCAGCGGCCCACCGCCATCGCCCATGTCCACCTGGAGCTTGCTGGGGCTCGCTGTCAGCGTGACAGTGGCGCCGTTCACCGTCAGACTCACCGAGACGTCATGCCATTGACGCTTCGGCACCCACACCCAGTTCTCCACATTGACGTAGCTATGGAGTGCAGGGTCCGGCGCCAACCGGAGATCAGCCACCTCGAACGGAGCCCGAGCCACCAACTGCAGCGCTAAATCACCAGCATCGACAAGAGGCGGCGCACCGGGAACAAAGAAGGTATTCCCTGCGTCGGAGAAATCACTGTCGCAACCCCAAACACTGCCTTCCGACGGATCGTGACCTTCCCAGAGCGGATCGCCCGCAGCGGGTTGAGGCTCAAGCATGAACGCGTAACAACCAGGCGGATCAAACCAAACCCCTGCGTTCGGCTCGGTGCAGGGCAGCGGTGCACCCGTGTAGATGTCGTGGCACTCTGGACCTGGGCCGCCCCCACCTGGGTCCTCGCTAGGTGTCGGAGAGGGTGGAGCTGGAACGGTACCGTCGAGACATATCCCCTCCGGACTGACGGTTTCGCATGCCCAAACCGAGGAAGTGACTGCGCCCCCAACAACCACCAGACCGAGACTGGCGATGAGGAGGGCGGTGACCCGCACCATCATCCGTCGCATGACTTCAAGTCCTCGAGCTCGACTTCAGCGATCTTCCAGTCATCACCAGCAGATTTCGACATGTGGACGACAAGGGGGTGACGTCATGTTTCGGGATTGCGCTCTTGACTGGCTTCCCGCTCCGTGTCACCACGACATTGCGATAGTCGTTGCATTGTTCGAAGATGACGGTCCCGCTCCCGTCACTGTTCAGATTCACGGAGGTCGCCCGGGTCCAAGCCGGGACAGGCGACACCACGGTTCGTAGCCCGCCTTCGACGTAGTAACGGATGAACTGCGAGGTAGCGCGTTTCCACTGAAGGTTGTACTCGCGAATCACCTCGCGGGCTTGCGCAGTGTCCTTACCTTCCCGGTAGATCGGTTCACTCAGTTCCAGGTATCGGTGGTAACGGCGAACCGCAGCCTCGTAGGCGCTGAGTTGTTCAGCGGTAAAGTCTTCTTCCCAGCCTGGGGAGGACCCAACGTCAATTCGCTGGTCGGCATAGTCGGGCTTAGCGTCGTGGCCGACTGCGACGGCGAGCCTGACGGATCACTGCCCGGATTCTCGTCTCCTCCGCACGCAGACACTCCGAGCGCCACAACCATCAGTAGAGCTGAGACTGTCGTACGACGCCGAGCCATCTGTGACCTCCCGAGAGCGAAGGACATGAACTCCCTGAGAAGGTACGCCCCAGAACTACAGAAGCAATGAGTTCTTGTCCACTCAATCGACTATGCGCGCACGAACGCTTTGCGTACTCCGCACTTAGCCGTCCTAGGGACCCGGTCCGCCGTAAGCGATCAGGAACGGCAGACATGATCCAATTGCACTAGCGCTGTTGTGAACCACCTGCCCATCGATCCCGAGTTCGAGACTTCGATTCTGGCTCACACTCACTTAGCGCAAGAGCGATTCTTCCGGCACAATACGGCTTGTGCCTCGAATGTCATCCCCGCAGGCANTGCCCGAGGAGGTGCGCTCTGTTGTCGATGTCATCGGCAGCAGCGTGCGTACCGAAATCCTGCGCCGCCTGTCAAACCAGCCGCTGACAGCACTCGAACTCGCAGACCAGGTGGGAGCTCACTTTGCGAGCATCCACCGACATCTCACACTTCTTGAGGACCTCGGACTAGTGAGCACCGACGTTGGGCGGGGACGCCGACGGGGGCAAACCGTCACCTGGCGTACGAACAAAGCCAAGGTCCACGAGTTCGGATCGACCTGGATCAACTATGCGTCAGGCGAGTAATCAGGTCGGCTTCGGTCCAGCGCCAGGAGAGCTACGCCCTGCCTGACTCGAAGCGCCGTCGCCAGCGCCTTGAGCTGGGCCGGGCTAGGCTGGTGTTTCCACTGACCGGTCTCCCAGCGCACATAGGTGCGCTTCGAGACATGAGCCGCCACCGCTGCCTCATCCGCCGAGAAGCCGGCCGCGAACCGGAGCGCACGAAGGTCAGCGCCAGCCTCGACATCGAGCAGATCAAGCGGACGAATATGAAGCACCCTCGCTAGTCGGACCAGCGCATCGGGCCGAGGCTCGGACAGACCCAACTCCCACCGCGAGACTCGCTCACCACCCGCGACACCGATAAGGCGAGCAAGCTGGTGCTGAGTCAGTCCGGCATCTTCTCGCGCTGCACGCAGTGCAGCAGGATCGACACGGGAGCCCATACCGTCGGACCCTAACCGGCGTCGAGTGGCTGAGACTCAGGCACCCCAGGGGCTACTCATCAGAGCAAGGACATGATCGACCGAGGCCGGTTCGACCAAGGATCGCGGTAGGCCCCGACAGCTGGTCGCAAACGCCGCTGCAGGAGACGTAGGACGAAGCCGTCAGGGTGCTGATGTGATCGCCCAAACCCAGCGTGTGCCCTAGGCAGCCCATGGCGGCACCGTACCCCCAAAGATACGAAAGGGGATCAGGTCAGCGGCCATTGAGAGGACGATCGCTAGGAGGATCCGATGGTCAAGGCAGCGAGCGACGGCTCGATACCCAGCACCAGTGAGGCCTACGATCCTCGACA
Source organism: Nocardioidaceae bacterium (assembly GCA_013693815.1). Classification (GTDB taxonomy): domain Bacteria; phylum Actinomycetota; class Actinomycetes; order Propionibacteriales; family Nocardioidaceae; genus SSC3. The sequence goes on along the minus strand of CP059259.1, from coordinate 1,074,480 downwards.
TGTGTTTCTACAGGCACAGGAGGTCATGCGCCGCTACGGCTGGGGCAAGACCAAGGGATACAAAAACCTAAAGAATCGCGATCTCGTCCCCGCACCAGTCATGACACATCCAGACCGCTGGCGCCTCGATCAGTTGCTCGCCTGGGAAGACCGGCGCATCGCCGCGGCGGGGGAGGTCTCCTGATAGNCGATAGAACCTGGTCGCAATAGCAGCCTGCAGGACCGGCTCCCCGGAGCCAAGCGCGCCGGTCGTAAGCCCGCGTGAATCGACTGCACCTCCGCGCCGACAGCTGCGGGCCATCGTTTGTTCAGAAGCTACCGCTAGTGTCACGCTAGGGAGATCTGCTCGTCACCTAGAGTGATCTATACATTGATCGAAATCTAGATGAATCTAGGCGGNTTGCACTCATGCAGCAGAGCCCGTACACCCCCGGCGCCGGTCACATCCCTCCCGTCCTGGCAGGGCGCAACGCGCTGTTGCGGGATTGGCAGCTAGTACTCAATGACATCGTCTCTGCCGGTCGAGTTCGCGCCCAAGACATGATCCTGGCAGGGCCGCGAGGCGTGGGGAAGACAGTCACAGTCAGCGCATTCGCCGACCTGGCCAAGGATCAAGGTTTCGAGGTAGTGAGCCTCCAGGCCGTCTCCGGCCACGCCGGACTCGTCGAGGCCCTGCTACAGCGCGCCCATACTCGTCTGGCAGAGGAAGCAGGTCCCTGGCAGCGTGCTCGGAAGGCTTTCGAACGCGTCGGCGGGGTCAACCTCAGCATCGCAGGAGTAGGCGCCGGCATCGCCACGCACCAACAAGCCCAGACGGCCCCGAGCCTGGACGCTGGAACGCTGGCAGACGCGCTGGCCACCTTGGCGGCAGAGGTCCGCCGAGATGCCCACAGCGGCGGTCTGCTGGTGACCGTAGACGAACTCCAGGTCGCCTCCGGGCCTGACCTGGCCCTACTCGCTGCCACCCTGCACCGCCTCAATGTCGATCACCCCTCAGCAGCGGTGCTGTTCGCCGGCACAGGCCTACCCTTCACCCCTGATGCGCTCCGCAAGGCCGGCGTCACTCACCCGGACCGGCTCTTCGTGCTCGAACCCATCCCGCTCACCCTCGAACACGATGACGCTCGCTACGCAGTGGTAGAGCCAGCCCGCCAGACCGGCGTCACATGGACCCCTGAGGCAGCCGCAGCTGTGGTCGAGGCTAGCAACGGCTACCCCGCCCACTTGCAGCTATTCGCCCACATCACCTGGACCATCGCATCCGGCCCGGATCAGATCACACTCGATGACGTGGAGGCTGCACTCCCCCAGATCGGCGCCCAACTCGAACGACGCACGCTCGGCCCCCGCTGGGAGCGCATCAGCGATAGACAGATGGAGTTCCTGGCCGCGCTCGCCTTGCATGGCGGTCGCGCCTCCACCGCGCTAATCGCGAAAACACTCGGGCGCACTCAGCAGGAACTGTCCTGGCTCCGTGAGGAGCTGATCGAGGAAGGCGACATCTACGCCCCGAAGCGCGGTCAACTCGCGATGGCCGTCCCGCTCTTCAACCGCTATGTCCTCAGCCACTACGAGCGCACCCGACCCGAAGCCGCGACCNCCCTGTTGAGCCTGCAGCACATGATCGCGAATGCTGACCTCGATCCCTCCGCAGCTGAAGACCAGGACATCCTGCAACGGGGTCCTGAGAACCGGACTCGCCAACTACCATCACCCGGCGAGCCTCCCTCATAAACGAACGCGTCCTTGATCCAGAGCCGGCTCGCCGACCGGACGCAAGGAGTCAGGGCCTCGCGGAATCGCAGATCTTTCAGATGAAGACCACGCCTACGCACTCGGCCGCGAAGCACGATCGAGTCGAACATCGCGATATCGTCGCGTCAACTTGTGATCCGTAGTCAGCTCGTATGGCATCAAGATCTTGGTGGCGGTCAGGGCACCATCTACATCGCTCCGCATCCGTGGCCGTGATGCATATTCGTGATGCATATTGACGTGGAAAGCCTGTCTAACAGCGTCCTTCGACGAACCTCGATGACTCGAAATAGCGCTCAACCAAAGGGATTTCTGGCGAACCAACCCTACTTCAAGCGTAGCTCATGCCATGTGGCACCAGTGGCAGGCTGCGTACCCGACGCTGAGCAGAACTGGGACGTCTCTTGCTCTCGCCTCCGCGAACGCTTCGGGGCTCCACTCCCACCAATCCACCGGATTTTCGGCGTGTTGGAGCAGATACGGGCTTGTCGCGTTGGCGAGACGGTTGGCCATTTCCCATGACTCCTGACGAGTGGCACATGTATCACGTTTAGACCAAGTGATACACAAAGCAGATTCCGAGTCCTCTTGATCCCTGAGCTTGTCGAAGGGCCTACTCGTCCAGCCTAGGAGGGACGAACAGTGACGCGGCGACCACCTGGCAAGAAGCCCACTCTGCTGACGCAGGGCAAGCCCCGCACGCTCGGCGGGAGCACCCGCCAGTGGCGAGTCCGGTTGTACACCCCAGAGGACGGCGGCACGAAGTACCAGGTGATGTTCCGAGCACCCGCCGACGATGGCGAGCCGTAGAAGCGGGTGCTGCGCCGGGCCAACTCCGAGGAGGAGGCCCGCAAGATCTTCGCCCAGGCCAAGGCCGCGCTGGACAACGAGAAGGAGGTGCCTGCCGGAGCCGACGTCCGTACCGCCTGCACCATCCGCATGCTCAGCGAGGACTACCTCCGCGACAGCCGCGAGCAGGGCAAGCAACCCCGCACGATGGAGCAGCGCGAATCGCGGCTCAGCGCCCACATTCTGCCGACCATCGGCGACATCCCGGTCGCGAAATGGCGCCTCGAGCACAGCCGCAAGGTGATGGAGAAGGGCGCGAAGACCGTGTTCTCCCAACGCGGCCGCGAGGACCTGCGCGGCCAGCTCTCCGCGATGCGCAAGCTCGCCTGGCGGCTGGGTTGGCTCGACCGGAGCATCGACCCGCTCGACGGGCTCGAGATCGGGAAGGCCAACGTCTTACACGGAGCGACCGTGCAGTACGTCGACCCACGCCTCCGACCCGAGACCCGTCAGGTCAAAGCGATGGCCGACGCCGCCCNNGACACGTTGTGCGGGCCAGACGGAACCAACCCGCTTCTGACTCGCCTGCCGCTGCTCGGCACGAAGATCCGCGTTGCCGGCTTCGGCGGGCTGCGCCTGGGTGAGCAGAACGCGCTGCGCGCGATCGACGTCTTCTTCGACCGTGGCTACGTCCACGTCAACGGCTCGTGGATCACCNCGCGCGGCCAGGCAGGCTTCCGTGGGCCGGTGAAGAACCACACCCTCCACGAGGTCCCGCTCCCCAAGTCGCTCATGCACGACGAACTCCTGCCCCGCGTCAAAGAACTGCTCGGCCTGCCTGCGAAGTCGTCGCTCCAGCAAGTCGTCAATGCACAGGAGGAGCGCCAGCGTCGCGCGTCCCTCGCCGCGAGACAGAAGGACAAGAGCCTCGCCTGGTGGAACTACCCGGTCGAGCCCGAGGACGAGCTCTGGATCTTCGTCGACACCGAGACCGGCCTGCCCGTGAAGCCCGAGATGCACAACGAGCGCTGGCACCGAGTCCGCCGCTGGGTCGAGGAGAACGACGCCGACAACGCCTGGCCCAAGACGATCGTCTACCGCAACCTCCGCCACCACGCCGCCACCAAGTGGTTCCACGACGAGCTAGGTGAACCCTGGGAGGTCGTCGCCCAATACCTCGGCGCCAAACTCACCACCGTCCTCAACCACTACGTCCGAGCGGGCGAGGACGCCCTCCGCGACTCCGTCGACAAGCTCGCCAGACGATGAGCTCTCCCGCGAGCAGGAGATCGCATCGCGCCAATTGTCACCAGTAGATGGCAACCACCTCGACGTCGATCAGCTTGGCAACGTCCATGTCAGCTGGGGCGTCCGCGACGTGCTCAGGCAAGCTGTCGCCCGGTGCGACTACAGAACCGCCCGGCAAGACAGGCAGACCAGCGCGCTCCCGTGCGATCCGGCGGGCATCAAGGTCTTGTTCGGGGTCAGCGCCCTGTCTNGAGTTTTCGGCAACGATGAGTTCGCGCACTGCAGCGAACGCCTGCCGCTGCACGCTCGGCGATGCTTCGTCAACGGCTCGCGCCGCAATCTCGATGAGCTCCACCGCAGCTGATGGCTGGAGGCTCTGGTTGGTCATCGAAGCGATCTGATCTGCATAGGCTGCGAGCGCTCGCACAAGGGCGAGGTGCGACTGCCCCGAAGCAAGCCCATCAAGTCCCGTGGTGCCAGCCCTGCTCAGCGTATCGATCTGTTCCACTAGGCTTGGGGCGACGTCGCCGAACAGGTGAGCGACCTTGACCGGGGTCCAGGTTTCGTGGAGGCCCGGCCTCGCGACCCGGCACAAGAGCTTGAACTGGCCCGACGAGAACAGAACGCGCCGGATGTCCTTCCAGTAGCCGACGTGCTCCGTAACGCCGACGATCTCGAGCTGGCGAACAGGGGCGCTGAGTTCATTTGCAGTGCCGGACCGGACGACGTACTCCTGCCCGTCTATCGTGGTCACGACGTAGTTGCATGCTGTTGCCCTGATGGGGATCAGCCCGGCGAGGAGGCGATCGAGGACTTTCTTCACAGGTTCGATTTCATCGAGCATCGCGAGCCCTGCAGTGCCCGCCATCTGTGGGTACTCGGCGGCCATTGCGGAGAACTCCGACACCATCGTCCCGAGTTTGAACACCGGGTCTACCTCAAGGACAACCTCTAGTTCGATCAACTGTCCACGCAGCAAGTCTTCGCTACGCCACCCGCGGTGTCCTTCATCTTCGGTGGCACTGTCGACTGGAATCGACACTGGACCGACCGTGTCATCTCGCAGTGCGATTGGCAGCTTGGCGTCATCGCGGAGCTCGTTGAACAAGGTCTGAACCACTGCCTTGCGAGAACTTTCGACCGAGCTCGAGTTCGCGGTCTGATAACGAGTGGTGCTCTCGGCCTTCGCAGCGACGGCGTCCACCGATGCCTTGGCCGAGATCTCGGCCTGTTCAGATACGGATCTGCCGCTCGTAACGTGCTCAGGAATCGTGTCCCGCTGGGACACGAGCAGACTCGTCAGACTGACCTCATCCAGGTACACGAACTCCCGGAGAGGGCGGGCGGTGTCGAAGACCTTCTTCGCCCGCTTGGCACGCCGTCGGTCCCGAAAGCGGCGCCACCAATCGTTAAGCGCCATTGGAGGCTCCCTTCGTTTCTCGCACCGGCCGCCGAGCTACTCGCTCGAACGCCTGAGCAACGTCTTCATCAGCGATCGACGTGCGGCCATCGCCGGCCGCCAAGAGGGCTGCCTCCGTCCAGAGCGACGCAAGCCGTGCCGCAGACCACCCGTCGCTGGCAGCCGCCACCACCTCCAGCCCGAGCACTCCCTCGGTCTTCATCTGGCCAGCGCCGAGTTGCAGAATCTCCAGTCGGTCTTCAGCGTTTGGCATGCCAAACGCGATTTCNCAGTCAAACCGCCCCGGTCGCAGGAGTGCCTCGTCAACGCTCTCGATGCGGTTGGTGGCCGCGATCACGATGAGGTTCGAGCCGCCCTGATCGAAGCCATCCAGCTCGGTCAGCAATTGGGCAACCAGTCGCCTGGACGCCTCATGGGATTCCTCGGTACGGCGCTCGGCAATGCTGTCGATCTCATCGAAGAAAATGATCGCGCTCTCCTTCTTCGCGGCTGCGCGGAAGATACGACGGATCGCCTGCTCGCTGTCGCCGACCCACTTGCTCACAATGGAGGGTCCACTGATCAGGTAGAACGACGCGCCGGACTCGTGCGCGATCACGCGTGCGAGGTGGGTCTTACCTGTTCCGGGAGGCCCAGTGAAGATGATTCCCTTTACCGGGCGGGCGCCGATGGCCGACAACTGCTCACGGTTCTTCAGTTGAGTTTCGATCAGCTCAACCGCGCGCTGCCGAACATCGTGGTAGCCGGCGAACGAGGCGAACGTCGGACCATCGACGCCGGAGGGGACGAGATACTCGTCAATACTGTCGTCTCCTATGCCCTCATCTCGGTACCGAACCGGACCGTGTTCGAGAACCCGGAGCACGCCGTCGACCTCGCTGAACTGGACCGTGTTCCCGACGGTGACCTCGACAGAAGGGTGACCCTGCACGAACCGAATTCCAGCGCCGTACTCGATCAGTAGTCCGTCATCGAGAATTTTTCGGATGATCGCCACTTCGGGAATCTCCGGCCAGGCCCTCTCTGGAACTACCTCCCACCTGTCCTCACCGACAAACACAACGGAGCCCCGACGAATGTCGGCCACCTGCCCCAGCGAGAATCTGGCCGTACCGCCGTTCGTCGTCCGACCCAGGAACGCCTCGCCCCCNTCGAGCACCTCAAGGACCTTGATCAGATGCCCGTCCGAACGCCCCTCGACGCCGCCCTCCTCGCTCACCTGCGTACCTCCCGGACTGGGCTTGACGCCTCCAGCTCTCGCCAGCCCGGGACGAGGGCGGTCATCATTGCTGTGAATGCCTTCCCATGGGAGCGGTAGCGCAGGTGGAGTAGCTCATGGACGACGACGTAGTTCTGGAACTCCTCGGGCATGTCGACGAGATCTCCAGCCAGGGTGACGACGCCGTCAGGNGCACAAGAACCCCACTTGGCCTCCAGCTCCGCGATCACGATGCGGGTGGGGTTCACGCGGATCTTGGTCGCCCAGGCCATTGCCTTCCGGGTGAGCACCTGGTCAGCGGTCAGGATCATCTTGGGTCGTGCCATCAGACCTTCTCCAGCACGTTCATGACGTTCTCGATGATCTCGTTGCACGCCTTCGCGGGAACCTTGTTGTCAAGCAGCGGCTTGTAAAGACCGCCGCGAAGACGCCGGCGTTCGTCGACGTTCTGCTTCCAGTGCGGGAACTGATCGACCGCAACCTCGATGCTTGTCGCGATCCACTGGATGTCCACCTTCAAGCCCTCCAGTGCCGGCTCCTTGCTGAGTGCCGCATAGATGCCGAAGGCACGATCAGACAGCCCGGCCTTCTTTGCGAACTCACGCAGCCGATCCTTCTCCTCGGCGATTGCCTTCAGTTCATCGAGCGCTGCGAGCCCGTTGACCTTGCGCTCTTCGAGGTTCTCGATGACACGATCCGCCTTCTCCTTGATGCTTTGAAGCACGACAGCAGCGGCGGGGTTGTCCTCCATCTCCTGCCGCAGGCCGCGCAGAAGGTTGTAGACCTTTTCCTCCGGTGGCCCGTCGTCGTTGCCGATGGCTTCCAGTGTCTGCACGTCGAAGGTAGCAATTTTGGTGAAGCGGCCAAGACCTTCCTGGGTCGCGCTCTCCTCGATCAACCGCTTGGTCTTGTGCTCCAGGTCGGCGGTGAAACCGCCCGCGTTGGAGTAGGCGTTTCGCACTGCGGCGTACAGCACGGAGAGCCGCTTGTACGTTGCGATGTGGTCGCGCAGCTCTGCCGACGGCGACAGGATCTCCCATAGCGACTCGATGTCACGGTAGGCGTCGAAGAACTCCTTGCGCGCTTCCTCGGTGAGGAACTTGCCGTAGACGAGGCTCTCCAACTCCTCATCCGCGCCCTGGCCGCTCTGGACCTGAAGGTGCTGGGTCGAGGCAGCGTCGATCTTGACCAAAAGGTCGGCCATCAGGACGTCGAGGTCTTCCAACGCGCCCTCGACATCGGCCGAGTCGAAGCGCAAGGCCTTGTGCAGCTCCTTGAGGATACCGACGAAGTCGACGACGAGTCCGACCTTCTTCTGCACACCGTCGCCGTCGACGAAGGGGCGATTCACGCGCGCAAGGGCCTGGAGCAGCACGTGGTCGCGCATCGGCTTGTCGAGGTACATCGCATACAGCACCGGCGCGTCGTACCCAGTCAGCAGCTTGTCGGTGACGATGAGGATCTTGGGCTGCTGGTCGGCCTTCTTGAACTGTCGGCGCACCTCCTTCTCGCGGTCGTCCGATAGTTGTAGATCGTGGACGTCCGGCCGCTCGACGACGTCGTTGGCGTTCTTGCTGTAGACGACCTCGGACCATTCGGTCGGCAGCAACGCGTCGAGCGCGCGCTTGTACTTGGCGCACGTTTCCCGGTCGACGGCAACGAGGAACGCCTTGTAGCCCAACGGGTCGACGTTCTCCTTGAAGTGGTTGGCGACGAACTCGGCCACCTGCTTCACACGGCTGTCCGCACCGAGGAAGGTACGCAGGCCGACAGCCCGCTGGAGCACCTTGTTGAGCTCGTCGATGTCGGTGACGTCGTCGTCGTTGGCTAGGGCATAGAACTGCTCGTCCAGGTCCTCAGGCTCCATCGACATAGTCGATGGAGCGAGCAGGTACTTGATCGGCAGAGTGGTCTCGTCGCCGATCGACTCAACGATCGAGTACTTGTGCAGGTAGCCCTTCTCGTCCTGCGTGCCGAAGATCTGGAACGACCCGGAGCCTCCGCCCTGTGTCCCGCCGACGGGGGTACCGGTGAAGCCGATGATCGTAGAATTGGGTACGGCCGCCATCAGGTAGGAACCGAGGTCGGCAGCGACTGATCGGTGAGCCTCGTCGATGAAGACAAAGATGTTGTCCCGGTCAGAGCTGTCTTTCCGGATCGTCTCGAACTTGTGGATCATCGACACCACGAGCCCGCGGAAGTCAGAGTCGAAGATGTCCTGTAGGTCGTCCCTGCTGTTAGCCCGCCGGACGGGGATGTCATTGGCCTGCATCTCACCAAGGAGCCTGTCGACCCACTCCTTGAGCTGGCCCTCCAACTCAGTGCGGTCGACGACAAGGATGACGGTCGCGTTCTTGAAGCGGTCCTTCTGGCTCAGGATCAGCTGGGCGGCAGTCAGCAAGGTGAAGGTCTTGCCCGAGCCCTGGGTGTGCCAGATCAGCCCACGGTTCTTCGTCGAGTCGGCGCAGCGTTCGGCCACGGCGTCGACAGCCCCGCGCTGGTGCTCGCGGAGGACAGACTTCCGGGTCTCGCCGTCCTCAACGTAGAAGAGCACCCACTCGCGAAGCGTGCGCAGGAAGTCGCGTGGCTCGAAGAATGCCTGCACCGCGTCGCGGTACGACTCGTCACTTGTGTGCTTCCACTTGAAGAGCATCCGGCGGTTGACGTTCCAGGTGACGCCGTACCAGTAGTCGATGAGGTGTGTCTCGTTGTGAAGCTGCGCCTGGGTAAGGAGTTCGGGCGTCTCCTTCTCGTAGCGCCGGAGCTGGGTAACCGCCTTCGTCAAGGCATCGCGATCCTTCGGGTTCTTGTGCTCGACGATGGTGACCGGGATGCCATTGACGACGAACATGACATCGGCACGATTACCCTTGGCGCGTGCCGGNGGTTCGATCTTCCACTCCCAGGTGACCTGCAGCGCGTTCTGGTCCGGGAAGGCGTAGTCGACAACCTGAACTGGTCGCTGTCGCTGCTCGTTCTCGTCGTACCACTGGCGCTCTCCGCGCAGCCACCGCAACACCTCACGGTTGCCCTCGATCGTCGCTGGGAGCGCCTCGATGTTCTCGACGACCGCTCGTGCCTGATCCTCAGTCAGCCACGAGTTGAACTCTCGCAGCTTGTCCTCGAGCACCTCGGGAAACAGCATGTTCGCCCGGCCCCGCCGCATCCCCTCTGCCTCTTCAGGCGTCAACTGCTCCCACCCGACAGCCGACGCGTGCTTCACCATCGGGAACTGCACCGACTTGGCCTCGGAGATCTTGATCTGGCTCACGCGGCTCTCCCCTCGGGCTTCGGCAGCGCGCTCAGGTCGAGGTCGTCGACCGACACCTCACCCGTCATCAACTTGTGCAGCAACGACTTGAAGAGCTGGTCGAGCACCTCGCCCTTGCGGCGGTGAATGTCGATCTTGCGATCGAGTGTCTCCAGCACCTCCGCGATCTCGTCGGCTTCCGCTGTCGTTGGTGGGGTGGGTACCACGAAGTTCGAGAGGTCGTTGAGGTTCAACGTCTTGGTGCCGTGAGCCGACGTCGCGAGTTGCGATAGAAGTCGATCCTTACCTGCGTAGACCGCCGATCGCAGGAAGCTGCCCGAGTAGCCGTCCTTGCTTACGAGCGCCTTGACGTCTTGGTTGAACGCCATGGGACGGGTGATGACTGCCACTGGAAGGTCCTTGGCGAGCCCCATGCCCCGAACAAGCAGGAGGACTGAGTCAGCTGGCGCCAAACGACTGCCGTTGTCGACCCCGTCCTGAGACACGTGATCAGTAGCATCCTCCAGCGCGGGCCGCTTCAGGTCTTTGCCGGAGACCCAGGGGATATCGCCCGACCAGTATTCGGCGACCGACTTCTTGGGCGTGCCGCCACTCGAGATATCGCACAGGTCGGGAATCGAACGCAACTCCCAACTCGGGGATCGGACCGATCTCGGACTCCTTCTGCGCGTCCCCCGCAGCCCGGCCGAGAACAGCTGCTGCATCGCTGCGGCCTTCAACTCTTCGGTCATCGCGATCAGCCTTGCGTTCAGTCGTCGCACCGTCTGCACGTACCGCAAGGCGTCGGCGATTGCCGCCTGTTCGGGAAGTGGCGGGTGCGGTACGTCCAAGGCCTTGAGTCTGCCCGAGGACAAGTTCGGAATTGTGGTCTTGTTACCGGCACCCTCGAAGATGCCGAGTTGTGTGAATGCCGACTGGAGGAAGTAGACGTAGAACCGGGGATCGACGTCATCGACCTTCGGGCGAAGACGGTGAAGGTGATTCTGGAAGGACATGGGTTCCGCCCCGCCTTCCCAGATGGCGGCACGGCCTATCTCGCCGCCCTCGCACACGAGCAGGTCTCCAGGCTCCAGACACTTCTCGGTCAACTCGTACTCAGGGATCGCCATCGCATCGACCACGGCGAGATCAATCTCGTCCCACAAAACATTCGACGTACGCAGGAACGGCACCTTGTCCGCGCCGGCCCGCGCTGCCGCCGACATGGTCTTCCCCGCACCTACAGCGAACAGCTCCCCATTGGCTTCGTCGCCCAGCCAGTGACACTCACAGCTTCACCAGCATCTTCGCGAGCGCCTCGTCGATCTGTCGCGCGGCGCCGTCCAGTTCGACGAGTTCGGTCAGCAACTCCTGGACGGAGCGGTGGTCCTGAGCACTTGCCTGCTGAACCCAGCGACTTGGGCTGAGGTTGTAGTCCGCATCTGCCGCCTGCTGGAGGTCGATGGCGGCCACTTCGCCCTCAACAGACTCGGCCGAGTTGAAGAGCCGCGCGAGATCGGCAACGTCCTCGTCCGCGAGGTGGTTCTTTGGTCTGCCCTTCGTGAAGCGCTTGCTGGCATTGACGAGCGTGATCGTGCCCTTCTTGGACTCGGGCTTGCGCTTGTTGAGCACCACGATCACCCCNGCGGCGGTGGTGTTGTAGAAGAGGTTGTCCGGCATGAGGATGACGCCCTCAATGAGGTCTTGGTCGACGAACCACTTGCGGATGTTGCGTTCCTTGTCCTCGTTCTTCGAGCCGGAGCCGCGAGTGACAGCGCCGGTGTCGAGAACCACGGCGGCACGCCCTCCACCCTTGAGGACGGACAACGTGTGCTGGAGCCAAGCCCAGTCACCCTTGCCCGAAGTCGGTCCACCGTTCTTGATGAAGCGGTCGTAGGGGTCATCCTCGAAGAGGCTGGCGCCAAAGGGCTGGTTCCACATCGGATTGGCGACAACGAGGTCGAACTGGTCAAGTGAGCCCGAGGGCGTACGAAACTTCGGATTGATCATGGTGTCGCCCCGTCGGAGGTCGACGTCCATGTCGTGGATGATTGCGTTCATCCGCGCGACCGCATAGCTCTCGGCTTGGAGTTCCTGCCCATAGAGCTTAAGCGGCACCTTCGCGGTCGGATCGAGCTCGTTGGCGACGAGCTGGAGCTTGATGAGGAGCCCGGCCGATCCGCAGGCGTAGTCATGGCAGGTCTGACCCGGCTTCGGGCGCAAGATCCGGGCCATGAGGAAGCCGACCTCGGTCGGCGTGAAGAACTCGCCCGCGCTCTGGCCGGAACCCTCGGCGAACTTGCGGAGGAGGTACTCGTAGGCACGACCGAGGAAGTCCGGTTGCACATCAGCGAGGCCGAGTCGGTAGCGCGGATCCGAGAAGGTCTCGACAACACCGTTGAGCTTGGCAGGGTTGATATCTCGCTCGCCGTTGCGCTCGGCCGCGAAGTCGACGACGTCGATGACGCCTGCCAGCGTCGGGTTGTAGCGGACAACCGCACGCACCGCCTTGGTCAGGTGCTCTCCGATGTCGCGGGGGCGGGTCGTGCGACCGCGCTCGTCGTCCGGCCAGTCGTACTGGGCGCGGCCACTGATGACCGCCCAGCGAGCCTCAGGCGGAAGGTAGAAGCGGAGGAGGCTGTGGTCGTTGTCGGCGATCTCGATGGCGACGTCGCGGTCGCCGTACTCCTCGGCGAGACGGTCGATCTCATCGTCGAAGACATCAGACAGGCGCTTCAAGAACAACAGTGGCAGCAGGTAGTCCTTGAACTTCGGCGCATCCTTCTCGCCTCGGATCGAGCAGGCGGCGTCCCACAGCATCTGCTCCATCGGCTTGGTCCTCGGTACTGCGGGCTTGGCCTGGCGTCCACGACGCCGAGTGATGACCGTGCCGACGGCCGGGGCATCGCCAAGGTCGACTCCTGCCTCCTCGGCCAGCGCCGTGATCTTGGCGAGCTGCGCCTTCTGCGGCTTGTTGGAACCGCCCTCCCACCTGTTGACCGTGGCGAACGAAACCCCGAGCCGATCAGCCAACTCAGCCTGCGTCAGATCAAGCGAGGCGCGAATAGCCTGAAGGAGGGTCGAAACAGCCGATTCATCTGTCATGTATGTTATATTTGCATAGTGATATGACAAAGACAAGCATAATCGAATCGATACCGCTTTATCACGGGTACGGCCACTCCGACCGGAGGCGGATCGAGAATGGATCCGCGTGTCGCGGATGTCATTAGCACTCGCAATGCCAGACTGCTAACTCTGGGCCTTGTCCGATAGGGCCCCGGCTTCCACAGGAGGTGTGCGCATGGCCGAGGCACCCGTGTACACAACCGTTCCCGGCAAGATTCCCACTCTGCTCGCCAAGATCCGCGAGAGTGGCGTGCCGACCAAGGCAACCTACGACTGGCTGAAGACGCTTGGGCTCAAGTCGAGTAACGACCGTTCGCTCCTGCCAGTGCTCAAGCAGATTGGCTTCATCGACGGCAACCAGGTCCCGACGCCGGCGTGGAAGCAGTACCGAGGCGCTGACCACAAAGCAGTGCTTGGACGTGCGATCCAGGTCGGATACACCGACCTCTTCCAGACCTACCCCGACGCACATTCGCGCTCAAACACTGACATCAGCCACGTGTTCAGCACCAAGTCCGACGCGGGCAAGCAGGCCATCGACAAGATGGTTTCGACCTTCAAGAACCTCGTGTCGCTCGCCGAGTTCTCCGACGTGCCTGTCTTGGCGACGGACAGCTTGGCTCCGACGCCAGAACCCGTGCCCGCTGCCAATGGTATGAGCACCCCTGTCGTGGCACTGCAGGCACCGGCGACGAATGGCCTCGCGGTCAACATCAACATCGCACTCACGCTGCCAGAGACCAGCGACGAGAAGGTCTTCGCGGCCTTCTTCAAGGCCATGCGCGAGCACCTGCTCACCGACCCGAACGCGTGACTTCAGACTTCGAACGTCTTACCCGTCGAGCCGCCGCCTTCGAGGCAGCGGCCCACCATGTGTTCTCGTCTTTCGACTCAAGCCCCTCGCGGGTGATCGAACTCGTCGAGGCTCGGAAGCAGCTCACCATCCTCAGCCTCAAACAGGACGACCTGATGCAAGAGGCGCTCCGCGCCATCGAGGTCGACTTGCTGCGCCCGGCAATCGTGATGGCGTGGGCCACGTTCATGGACTTCATCGAGGACAAGCTCGCTAGTGACAACCTCGTGGCCGTTCACTCTAAACGGCCCGCGTGGGTCAAGCACAAGTCCATCGACGAGCTTAAAGAGAACGTCTCCGAGTATCGGATCGTCGAGGTCGCGAAGGACGTCAAGGTCATCACCAAGGCCGAAATGAAGGCGCTGCACGGCTTGCTCTCGAAGCGGAACGAGTGCGCCCACCCGACTGGCTACAAGCCGAAGCTGAGCGAAGCAGTTGGCTTCATCGCCGAACTCCTCAACCGCATCCCAACGATCGACCAGCGCTCCCCCAAGTCCTAAGCCCACGTAGTCCCAGAGGTGCGGCCCGACCACCCGTTCGATGAGCGGCACGACGACGAACTGCTGACCTTGGAGGAAGTCGCCGAGATCCTCAAGACTTCGCCCTACACCGTCCGGTGGTGGCGCCAGCAGGGCACCGGCCNNCCGGACTTCTTCAAGATCGGCAAGCGGCTCTACATCCACGCCGGAGACCTGCGCACCTGGATACGCGCGCAGCGTCTCGCGGCCCGGCTGGTCGTTGGTCGGCCGAAGCTGGTGTGAGCGATGGACGACCCGCGTCACGTCTTCCTCAGCGCCGGTGATGACCTACCCCGACCGCTGGCGCCTCGACCAGCTGCTCACCTGGGAGGAGAAGCGCATCACGCTGGCCGAGGCCGCGGCGGAGGCGCTCGTCGCGCCCAGTCAGGAGGAGCTCACCTTCACCGATCTACTCCCCCAACCCAAGTAATGACTACGTACGGGGTGACGGGCCGTGGGCGAAGTTGTCGTGTTGCTGTTCTTTCGCCCGGCCTCAGCAACTTGACCGTGCTCTGGCCAGGACGCCTCACTCGGGGCGCGTCAGGACGCTCAAGAACTCGTCGTTGACGAAGAGAAGTTCCCTGCCCACCTTGGCGTCGCTCAAGAGTCCTGCTTCCACCAAGGCGTGCAGCCATAACGACGCGGTCTGGCGGGAGACCTCGCAGCGTTCGGCAACTGTGTTGATGCGGCAGTAGGGCTGTTCGAAGAGGACGGCCAAGAACTGCGCATCGCGGGCGCCCGGTGTGGCAGCTCGTGCCTGCTCAGCGATGTCCTCCTGGCAAGTGCGGATGGCTCCGATCTTGCGCGTCGTCGATGTTGCGGACTCGCGAACGACGTCGAGCATGTACAGGATCCAGTCGATCCAGGCTCCCTCGGCTGTCACCGCTCGCAGAAGTCGGTAGTAGTCGTTCTTCCGCGCGATGATCGCCCGCGAGAGATAGAGGATCGGGTCGTTCAGCAAGCCGGCCTCGATCAGCATGAGGATATTGATGACGCGGCCGGTTCGTCCGTTGCCGTCGTGGAACGGGTGGATCGCCTCGAACTGGTAGTGAGCCAGGGCCATGCGCACAAGCGGATCGAGATCGTCCGTCGCATGGACGAAACGCTCCCAATCTGAGAGCTTCTCGCGAATGTTGTCGGCGCCCTCGGGCGGCGCGTAGGCGATCCGCTGGGTGGCAGGGTTGGCGATCCTCGTCCCGGGCACCGCTCGAATGTCCATCTCACGGCCGTGTAGTGCTGAGCAAATGCGAGCAGCGGTGCCCGCCGTGAGCGGTCGACTCTTGATCGACTCCACTCCTGTGAACAGCGCGCTGCGATAGCGAAGCGCTTCCTTGGTCGCATGGTCTCCTCCGCCCGAGTCGGCGTGCTTGAACAGCTCGTCAGCGGTGGTCACGATGTTCTCGATCTCGGAGCTTGCCTGCGCCTCAAGCAGCGGGACCGCGCGGATCAGGATGTTCGGGTTCGGCAACAACTGGCCAGCCTGAGCCAGGGTCGCAAGGGCGGTCCGGGCCTCGATAGTGGCCTTGAGGACCGCCTTAGGTTCGAGGTCGAGGCCCGGCGGTGGCAGCGCAGGCAGTTCGTTGAAGGGGACCTCGGGGTTCCAGGACACGTGTTCGCTCTTTCGACTCATCCCAACAACGTGTTAGGAATCTCGAAAAACTTAACACATTACCTGGATACGTCAGGTGAACCGACACGTCGCAAGGCTGGCCCTTCTCCGACATTTGTTCCGACACTGAGGCGCGGACAGAGGTACGCGCGTGGGCTACTCGGCGATCCGCTCCGGGAGCGCGGCCAGATCGACCTTCTCATCCCACGGCTCAATCGTGACCGTCAGCATGCACTCCTGACCGCGCGGCGCCAGAGCAAGGGCCTGCTCGCCACCACTCATCTCCGCCCAGCGCCGCGCGAAAGCAACGCCCGCCTCCCAGGTCACGTCAGCGCTGGGATACCGCGTCTGCGGCAGCGTTTCCAACAACCGGGCGACAATCGCCTCAACAGTTGCAGCGGACTCCACGGCCATGCTCACGAGTGTGCCAGTCAGCGCCGACGGAAAGGAAGAATGATGTCTCAGCCGGCGGCAGCCAGTCTCCGGGCCAGTCGTCCGCCTCACAGGTAGACTCGTCCTATGACCACGGCTGAACTGCTTGAGCAAGCGCGGAAACTCTCGCGCGAACAGCAGTTGCAGCTTGCCCACGACCTCTACATCGAGGCGGACGGCCCGTACGAGGAATCCGCAGTTGTCGAGGCTGCGTGGGCTACCGAGATTGGCCAGCGGCTCCAAGGCATCGTCGATGGCACCGAGGCCGGAATCCCTCACGATGACGTCATGAGGCGCTTCGGCTTGTGACCCCCAAGCCCCGATGGCACTCCGCTGCCATCCAAGACCTTGAGGCTGGGCACAAGTGGTACGAAGAGCGTGAACCGGGCCTCGGCGGCGACCTCGCCCGTGAGTTGGACAGCGTCGTCAAGCAGACATGGGGGCGCCCACTCATCCAGAAGAAGTACCAGCATCCACAACTGCCGGCCGAGCCCTGGGTACGCAAGGTCCAGTTGAAGCGATTCTCCGAGTACGGGCTCATCTACACCGTCGTCAACGACACATTCTGGATCGTCGCCGTCGCCCACGCGAAGCGGCGTCCGGGCTACTGGATCGATCGGCTCGACGGGCTTCCGAATCTCTAGCGTAGAGACGCCCGAAGTGCTCGTGTAGGAGCCCGCCAAGCGGCTGCCAATGGCAACCAGTGCGGAGGCAAAATGATACACGAGAGTGATACACGAAGCCCCGGAAACGGTGTCAAACGGGGATACGGCATGAACCGAGATGAACCATCGCACCTACTCTGACCTGAAGCTCCTATAGATCGTCAAGCGGCGATTGAAGTGAGCTTCAGGTCGGGCTCGTTTTGGGCCGTCGCCTTGATGATGGGCAGAAGCTCGCGGGCGACGTAGCGCTTGAGGCAGCGGATGATCTCGCGCTTCGAGAGTCCCTGGGCCGTGCGGCGTTCGACGTAGGCGCGGGTCTGTGGGTGGGACTTCATTCGCACGATCACGACGCGGTGCAGGGCGCTGTTCGCTGCTCGATCGCCGCCGCGGTTGAGCCGGTGGCGGTTGGTCTTGCCCGAGGACGCCAGGAGGGGGCTGACACCGCACAGGGCGGCAAACGAGGCCTCAGACTTGAGCCGCTCGGGGTTGTCGCCGGCGGTGATGAGGAGCTGGCCTGCGATGTGGGTTCCGACGCCGTGGACAGCGAGCAGGTCGGGTGCCTTGGCGACGATAAGGGTCTTGAGGTCCTTGTCGGTCTCGGCGAGCTCCGCAGCCAGCATCTGACACCGCCGGGCGAGCCTGCGCAGCGTCGCCTTGGTGGCCTGCTCCGGGTCACGAACGTCGCCTGGACGGAACCGTGCACAGGTGTCGACCAGGCCCTTGGCGCCCTGCCCGACGAGCTGCTGACGGAGGTGGGCTGGCGCGGTGATGATCGTCTGACGCAGCGCGTTGATCGCGGCCGTGTGAGCCTTGATCGCCCCGTTCCTGGCCACTCTGAGCGCTCGGATCGACTCCACGACACCGTCGCGGGTCTTCGGTGTTCCTGTCGCTGTTCCTGCCTGAACCGCCCGTGCAGCAGCGATCGCATCGGTGGGATCGGACTTGCCTGTCCGTCGTCGTGCCCGTCGGTCGGGCTGGTCGACCTCGATCACTTGAAGGCGGTGAACACGCAGGTGCTGGAACAGCCCGGCCCCGTATGAGCCGGTGCCTTCCATCCCGACCGCGACCACCTCCCCGTGGCTCCTGAGCCAGGTCATGAGGTCGTCGAACCCGGTCGGAGTGACTGGGAAGGTCGCGTGTCCGAGAAGGCGGCCCAGGCCGTCCAACGCAGCGACGGTGTGAGTGTCAGCGTGGGTGTCGACCCCACCGGTGATGGTNGTCGATGTTGGTGACCTCGCGGGCGGGGTCGATGGTTCCTACCATGGTGTGTGCCGTTCTCTCGATCCGATAGGGACGGACACGCACCGCCGGTCGGGCGGACAGCACAGTGACGAGGCGCGGCCAAGCTCCTATCAGGTCACGCTCCGTCCGGCCGGTGCGTGCGCCCCCGGCCGACGACAGTTCAGGTCAAAGGCACGAAGCCGGCGGAAACGAGAGTCAGCCGGCCGGGGACTTCCGCCAACGGTCCCGCAAGACCAGGCAGCCCCGCCATCATCACTGCGGAAACGTCGAAACCCGTCAACGACCGTCTACGCGACTCTTTCGTGGCACCAGTGACACGCGACGTAACCGACGGAGAGCAGCACCCCCGTCACGGGCTGCAGATAGTGGCCCGCCCACGCTAGTTGGGTAGTGGCACCACGTAAGAGTCGACTCGGGTGATGAGTCCGTCGCGGAAGGTGAAGAGATCACTGAACGCGAACCGGAATGGTCCGTGATCGACCGTTGCTCCGCGACCCTCACCAGTGATGATCACGACGGAGCCGTCCTCGAAGACACGCTGCACGTCGAGTTCCGGGCTTCCGGTGAAGGCGGGGTTCTCGATCTCGCCGTCGAACTCGGCCTTGCCGCGAGTGGTGCGGTGTCCGTGGATGATCCACTCGATGTCGTCTGTCAGGGTGGCGAGGATGCGGTCGTGGTCGCTGGCGCGGAAGCCATCCATATATTCGTCGACGAGGGCGCGCTGGGTGTTCACTGTCATGTGCTCATTGTCATCGGCTCAACCGCCGGAGGCGAAGTGGGAATAGCCGCAATCAGGGGTTGGTTTCCCGAGTGCTGGGCCCTACCACTTCGAGTACCGAACCAGCGCCGACGGAAGGACTGACGTGCCCACAATCGAACTCACCGCCAACGACTTCGAGCAAACCGTGCTCGACAACGACATCGTCCTGGTGGACTTCTGGGCGTCTTGGTGCGGCCCGTGCCGCCAGTTCGCGCCGACGTACGAGTCGGCCTCCGAGGCCAACAGTGACATCGTGTTCGGCAAAGTCGACACCGAAGCCGAGCAGCAGCTTGCCGCCGCAGCTCAGATCACCTCGATCCCCACGCTGATGGCCTTCCGCGAGGGCGTGCTGGTGTTCTCTCAGCCGGGAGCACTACCGGCACCCGCACTCGACCAGGTGATCACAGCCGTACGCGACCTGGACATGGACGAAGTACGCGCCCAGATCGCCGGCCAAGACGACAAGTAATCGGGGTGCCGGACGCTTACGGCATGGTCAGGCGTGAAAAAGCTGACTGACCAGTCCTAGGGCGTGGCCCGGGTCGAGTCCGAGGGCGCGTGCTTTGTCGACGTACTCCGCTGCCGCTGCTCGCGCTTCGGCCTCGACGCCTGTTCCGGTGACATAGCTGCCGGCTCGGCCTCTGGTATCGATGAGGCCGGCTTGTTCCAGCTCCCGGTAGGCGCGCGCGACAGTGTTGACGGCAAGACTGAGATCTTGTGCTAGACGCCGCACGGTAGGCAGCCGATCCCCNGCGTGCAGGTCTCCCTGTTCGATCTGGGCCGCGATCTGGGTTCTGATCTGCTCGTACGGCGGCTCAGGGTGCGCAGGGTCCAGGATGATCATCGGCGACTCTCCACAAGAAACTCGCCGGGCATGATGATCTGACCCGGCCCGAGCATTGGCCAAAGCTGCTTGCGGAATCTCAGCTCGTTTTTCCGATCGATCCAGAATCCAAGAACTGCCAGCGGAATCAAGAGAATGAGCTGGAGTAGATAGCTCGAGTCGGCCCACACAGGTAACACCGCCAAGACTGTCGCGATCATGCCGTGAGTTACCACAGCATCCATTTGCTCAGAACGCCACGCGTCTTGCAAGTAAAGGTGCGCGGCATCCACTGCCGGCTCGGGACGACGGCAAAGCACGCGAAAGTACAGATACGCCAGCGGAGCCAGCGCCGCAACCATCAAGGCGACCAATGCGATGGTCGAGGCCTGGTAGCCGCTGATTTCGGAAGTGCCCGATGCAGCGCTGAGCACTGTCGCAATGCCAGCGCCGGCCGCGAGAAGCGCAAGTACGGCACCTACCCATAACAAGCCGGGGTGCAGATAGTCAATGACTCGCACAGCGCGAGAGCGCGCTACCGCGGCCCGGCCCGANTGGGGAGAGAACTCGCGTCCGGCTCGTACCAGACGAAATAGTGAGCTCAGCGCGGCAGCCACCGAGATGACCAAAGGCCCATACCCGTCCGCGGCCCATAAAAGCGCGCCGACGGCTGTCCCCAGGAAAAGGCCTGCCATGACCCGCCGCTCCAGGACGTAGGCGCGGTTGAACGCATCCACGAACTGAGCATCGACGTAGGCGAAGTTGTCTCGCGCAAAGCGCATGCCAGCACGCTTGACCCGCACCTGCGTGGGGAACGCGATCCACCCGGCAATGCGGCCGCGATCAAGAAGAGAAGCACATCGGACCCGGTGTCGAACACAACTCGAATGATACATTCAAGTTGATTTGTAGCAAGACAAAATCGGATACAAAGGTGGGACAAGATTTCTGGGCCTTGGCCGCACGAGATGACTAGCTGGCCGACTCACCTGTCGCCTGGGTAGGAGATTCCGCAGCCAATCCATCGGCCTCGTCACGCTTGGGGACCTTGATCCGGCGCAACTGCTTGTTCATCGAGAAGTACAAGAACACCACGAACGCGCCGATCGCCAACACGATGATCAGCGCGATCCAACCGGCTGCGACGTTCACTTCTTCGGAGGCGGCTTGCAGCACGGGAGCGGCGAGGATTCCTGCTGTCATACCGCCATTGTCCCAAACAATGCCTAATCCGCGTCGGCTGGGATGCCGGCGAACAGATCGTCCTCGGGTATCGAGGTCTCGACCAGCGACTTCGCGAGCTCGAAGTCCTCGGTTGGCCAGGCTTTCTGGTGCACCTCCAACGGAATGGCGAACCAATGCCCATCAGGGTCGATCTGGGTGGCATGTGCCAGCAGCGCCTTGTCGCGGACCGCGAAGTAGTCCGCGCACGGGATGCGAGTGGTGATCCGGGCGGCATGCTCCGGGTCCGGTTTCCAGTCCTTCAGCCGCTCCGTATAGGGCGACTCCAGCCCGTGCTCGATCATCGCCCGGTCCAATGCCTGCATCCGCTCCCCATGGAATCCATGGTGGTAATAGAGCTTCAACGGCTGCCACGGCTCGCCTGCGTCGGGATACCGGTCCGGGTCACCGGCCGCCTCGAAGGCCGCGACCGAGATCTTGTGGCACTGGATGTGGTCGGGGTGCGGATAGCCGCCGTTCTCGTCGTAGGTCGTCATCACATGTGGGCGGAAGGACCTGATCAGCCGTACCAGCGGCTCTGCCGCCTCCTCGACGGGAACCAGGGCGAAGCAGCCTTCCGGTAGCGGAGGCTTCGGGTCACCCTCGGGCCAGCCGGAGTCGACGAAGCCGAGCCAGTCCTGGTAGATCCCCAAGATCTCTCGCGCCGCGTCCATCTCCTGACGGCGGATCTCGGTGATGTTGGCCAGCACGTCGGGTCGGTCCATGTTGGGGTTCAGCACCGAGCCACGCTCACCTCCGGTGCAGGTGGCGACGTGCACATCGACCCCACTCGCCACGTACATGGCGGTGCTGGCAGCGCCCTTACTCGACTCGTCATCGGGATGGGCGTGTACGTGCATCAGGCGGAGCATGGTGACAATCCTAGGAAGGCGGACCGTACGCTGTGCGACATGTCCGATCTTGAGTCCCGATACGGCGGTACACCCCTGGCGGACGGCGACCTGTAGGCCGGCTGGTCGCGAGCGTGGCGGTCGTGTTGGGCGTTGCCGGTGTGGTCTGGCTGGGCTGGGTGATCGTCGACCAATCCAATCCCGAGGTGACTTCGGAGCTGATCGGATTCACCGTCGACGGCGAGCACACTGCGGTCGGGATCATCGAAGTCGCGCGGTCGAGCGAGACGACCAGGGCAACCTGCTTCCTGCGGGCGCTGAGCATCGATCACGCGATAGTCGGCGAGTTGGCACTGCCGGTCACCGAGGGAGCCAAGAAACAGCGGGTCGACTTCACGATGCGTACCGAGAGGGCGGCAACCAGCATCGAGCTTCTGGGGTGTTCGACCCCTGACCAAAAACAGCGCAGGTAGGGAGTCTGCGGTCCCAGGGCCATCCAAATTCTTTGGGCCTTTCACCGCCCATGATCTAGACTGTGCGTGTGCCCGGTCGGACCGGGCACATTTGTTTTTCCCCAACTGTTTTCCCAAAGACGGGAGCCGAGAACCGTGACTGAAATCAGCACCGAGACCATTTGGATGTCCGCTGCGGCCCTGGAGGCTCTGCAAGCAGAGCTCGAGCAGCTCTCCGGACCGGTCCGCGCCGAGATCGTCGAGCGGATCGCCGCGGCGCGCGACGAGGGCGATCTGAAGGAGAACGGCGGCTACCACGCGGCCAAGGACGAGCAGGGCAAGTTGGAGGCCCGCATTCGGCAGATCCAGGAGATCGTCCGGTTGGCTGACACCTCCGAGATTGCCGACGATCATGTCGTCNACCCCGGGAAGCTCGTGGACACCGACCCGAAGTTCACCGATGACGACGGCCCGTTCCTACTCGCCGTCCGTACGATCGACACCGCCTACCCCGAGGACGTCAACATCATCTCGCCTCAGTCCCCCTTCGGTGCCTCACTGTTGGGCGCCAACGAGGGCGACGTCGTTGAGTTCAACGCCCCCAACGGCAAGACCATCAAGGTCACGGTGACCGCGGTCAAGCCGTGCGCGTAATCGCTGCGCTTTCAGTCGCTGACTCGATAGCCCTGCTCGCGAAGCCTGCCCAATACAGATCGGGCGTGCTGGGGACCGCGAGTCTCCAGATGTAAGGCGATATCGACCTCACCTACCTGTAACCGGGACGAGGTGCGTTCGTGTACGACGTCGATCACGTTGGCCTCAGCCTCGGCGCATTGCACCAGTAGTTGCGCGAGACCGCCGGGATGGTCGGAGATCCGCACCCGCAAAGTCAGGTAGCGCCCGGCGGCTGCAAGCCCGTGCCTGATGACGTTCATCATCAAGAGCGGATCGATGTTGCCACCGGACAACACGGCTACCGCAGGNGTCGGGTAACCAGTGGGGTCGTCCATCAACGCCGCCACCGCGGCGGCCCCTGCCGGCTCGACGACGAGTTTGGCCCGCTCCAGCAGCATCAGGAGCGCCTGGGACAGCATCTCCTCACTGATCGTGACGACATCGTCGACCGTGTCCGCGATGGTGGCAAACGGCACGTCACCGGGTCGAGCTACCGCGATGCCGTCGGCCATCGTGCTCATCTGCGTTAGCGCGACCGGCTCTCCTGCCGCCAACGAGGCCGGGTAGGCAGCCGCGCCCTCGGCTTGCACGCCGATCACCCGGACCTGAGGACGCACCGCTTTGACGTAACCGGCAATGCCCGCAATCAGGCCCCCTCCNCCGGTGGGCACCAAGATGGTGGCGACATCGGGGCACTGCTCNAGTATCTCCAGTCCACAAGTGCCTTGGCCGGCAACGATGTCGACATGATCGAACGGGTGCACCAGAATCGCGCCGGTCCGGCTCGCGTACTCCTGGGCATGAGTCAGTGCCTCGTCGACGGTGTGGCCGGCGAACCGCACCTCGGCGCCGTAGCCACGGGTGGCCTTCTCCTTGGGGATCGGCGCTCCCAACGGCATGAAGACGACCGCCTGGATCCCCAGCATCTGCGCTGCCAACGCAACGCCTTGAGCATGGTTGCCGGCGCTCGCCGCGACCACACCACGAGCGCGCTCCTCGGCCGACAATCGGGACATCCGCACGTAAGCGCCCCGGATCTTGAACGAGCCGGCACGCTGCAGATTCTCGGTTTTGAGCCAGACCGGGCCACCTGCGAGTTTCGCCAGCCAGCGTGACCCTTCCAGGGGCGTGCGAATGACGATGCCGTCCAAGATGTCGCGAGCAGCCTGTACCTGTTCCACGAATCCAGCAGGTGTCACCGGTACAAGATAACTACAACAGCCGCTGCAGCAGAGTACGCGCCGCTGCGGGATGCCCGGCGGCCAATAAGCCGGCCGGGGCCAGCACATAGTCGGTGTCGATCACGATGCGCGGTTCGGTTGGCAGCTGCCANCCGTCAGCCGAGCCGAGGTGGGTGCTTACCACATCGCTCGCGTCGGTTCCCGCGTGCCGGAGCACTCCNCCGGAGCCAACCAGGAGGCCGACCTCGCGCAGATCCTTGCCGGTCCGCTCGACCACGCGGCCTTCGGGCGAGAACACCACCTGGGACTTCCCGGCATGACGCCGTAACGCGAGAGTGATTGCCGCTGTGGCGATCCGGCGATCCCACTCCCGACTTGCGTCATCGACCGGCAAGTAGTCAGGTTCCTCGTGCCTGACCGCCGCAGCTGCGCGTGCCGCCGTCTGGTCTTCATCGTTGAGCAATCCGCTCGCGTGGGCCTCGTCGATGGTGGAGATTGCGCTCCAGCGCATCCCCAGATCCCCTTCGACGGTACGGGTGACACGGGTCGTCGCGACAACCTCACGCCCGATGCTGTCGGGGTCGAGGTCGACCACGGAATGAACGTCGGTGGTGGCACCACCCACGTCGACTACGGCAACGTCACCGACCAACTCAGCCAGCAGTTCCACGGCGGTCAATACGACATCCGGCGTCGCGCCTCGCACCATCTGCCCGAAAGCCGGTCCGGCCGACAGATGCTTTCCACCGATCACATGCCGCAGGAACGCCTCTCTGATCGCCACACGGGCTGATGCCGGCTCCAGCACCCCGATCCTGGGCACCACGTTGTCGGCCAGGACGAAAGTAGATCCGGCCTCGTCAAGGATGTCCGCGACCGCGGCGCGAGCCTCGGCGTTCCCGGCGACCACGATCGGCCCGGACCAACCCGCTATTGCGGCCGCGCACGCCAAGAGCACCTCACTGTTGCCGCCATCGGTGCCACCGACGAGCAGCACCAGATCAGGTTCGGCAGCGTGCAACTCAGCCGGTTCGGGAGGCCCGGCGAACACCCGGACCACCCGCCCACCACTGGAAAGCGCGACCCGGCGCCCTGCTTCTGCGGTGACCAGTTCCTCATTGCCCACCACGGCGATCCGCAACCCGCCACCTGCCGAGGAGCAGGCCAATACTTCGGCTTCGGGATTGCCGAGCGTCTTTCGGCAGGCCGCAAACCCGTCGAGTACATCGGTGCTGATCGTGGTGGGGTGGCTGGCTGTGCCCAACAGGTCACCATCGGGTGCGACGAGGGCGGCCTTGGTGAACGTCGATCCGAAATCGACGCACAGGAAGGGCCTGGGGTCAGCCACCGAGCGCCTGGTCGAGGTCGGCGATCAGGTCCTCGACCGTTTCGATGCCTACCGAGAGCCGGATCAGGTCGGCCGGGACCTCGAGCTCAGTGCCGGCGACTGGCGCGTGCGTCATCTTGCCGGGATGCTCGATCAAGGACTCGACCCCGCCCAATGACTCCCCCAAGGTCCAGATCTTGGTACGCCCACAAGTAGCCAGCGCCTGTTGCTCACCACCGGCGACCCGGAAAGAGACCATGCCCCCGAACCGCTTCATCTGGCGGGAAGCGACCTGGTGCCCAGGGTGACTGGTGAGCCCCGGGTAGAACACCTCGGTGACTGCCTCGTGGCCCAGGAGGTGCTCCACGATGGCTTCGGCGTTGTCGCAATGGCGGTCCATGCGCACGCCCAGAGTCTTGATGCCACGCAAGGTGAGGAACGCATCGAAGGGGCCGGCGACTGCGCCGATCGCGTTCTGGCCGAAACCGATCGCTTCGGCCAGCGCCAGGTCACGCACCACCAGGGCGCCTCCTATCACGTCGGAGTGCCCGCCGACGTACTTGGTGGTGGAGTGCGCGACCACATCGGCGCCCAAAGCCAGTGGCTGCTGCAAGTAGGGNGAGGCGAACGTGTTGTCGACGACCAGCAGTGCATCCGCCTGGTGGGCAACTGCGGCGAGTTCGGCGATGTCGCCGATGGTGAGCAGCGGGTTGGTAGGGGTTTCCAGCCACACCGCCTTGGTCTTGCCCGGTTTGATCGCTGCGCGTACCGCTTCGATGTCGCTCACCGGAGCGGTGTCGAAGTCCAGACCCCACGGGTTCTCGACGTGGGCGAAGAGCCGGTAGGTGCCACCGTAGGCATCGTCGGGGATCACGACATGATCACCGGGCTTGGCAATCGCATGCAGCAGCGTGTGCTCGGCTGCCAGCCCCGAGGCGAAGGCGAAGCCGCGCTCCCCTCTNTCCAGTGCCGCTAGGCATTCCTCCAGCGCGGTACGCGTCGGGTTGGCCGACCGGGAGTACTCATAGCCGCCGCGCAAACCACCGACACCGTCCTGTTTGTAGGTGCTGGTCGCATAGATCGGNGGTACGACCGCGCCGGTCATCGGGTCGGGCTCCTGGCCCGCATGGATCGCGCGGGTCTCGAAACCTGTCTTGGTCGGCTGGCTGTGCTCGGTCACCTGGTGAACACTACGTGTCGAAGCCGTGCGCCTCGGTTGCGGCTGCGATGCATTCGGCAATGGCCTCCACCTCGATGAGTTCGCCGGCAGCGATCGCGATGATGAAGTCGTAGGCGCTGTCGTTGTCGAGGGTCAATCGCCGTCCGTTCAGACCCAGGAAGGCGATCAGGCCCGCCAGTGCCAGCCGTTTGTTGCCGTCGACCAACGCATGGTTCTTCGCCAGCGAATGCGTCAATGCCGCGGCCTTGAGTTCGAGCGTCGGATAGGCGTCGGCACCGAAAACCGTGGCCTGGGCACGCAACACCGCAGACTCCAGCAAACCGATGTCGCGGACCTCCACCGCTTCTAGAGTGCGCTCAGCGACACGAAGCAACTGCTTGAGCGGCAGATAGTTCATTCGCCCAGGCGCCGCAATGCATCGGAGTAGCGTGGCAGCTCAGAATCGAGCACCCGCTCGAGCAACTCCGCCTGATTGTGCGTCTCCACGTACTCCCGGACTGCGACGCGCGCCACCTCTTGCATCGAGCGGTTCTCCCGAGCAGCACGGTCACGTAGCGCTTCGGTCTCCTCATCGGTCAACCTCAAGGTCATCGCCATACCTTCAAGATACCGACTGTGGTATCACTGCTCAATCCATTCTCAATCCGTTGATGGGGAAGCTGCGGAGCATTGCGCTTGTTGGCATAGTGGAACTTGAGCCCCCAAGGAGCCCAGCCGAGTGCGAACCGAGGAGCGCCATGTTCTTCACCCAACGCAAGACCGAACTCCCCAACGTCGACCAAGCCCTTCCCGGGCAACCGGAGCCGTGGTTCCCGGTCGGTGACCGGCACCTGGTTCTCGATGCGCCGATCATCACCGACGACGTACCCGACGGCCTGGAAGTCGCGATCTTCGGGCTCGGCTGCTTCTGGGGCGCCGAGGAACACTTTTGGCAGCTTCCGGGCGTCTGGTCGACGTCGGTGGGGTACGCCGGCGGCACGACGTCCTATCCCAGCTATGAGCAGGTATGCAGTGGTCTCACGGGCCACACCGAGGCTGTGCGCGTGGTGTTCGATCCCACGGTTGTCTCCTACGCCGACCTGGTGAAGAGCTTCTACGAGATCCACGACCCCACCCAGGGGATGCGTCAGGGCAACGACATCGGTACCCAGTACCGCTCCGCGATCTACTTCACCTCACCCGAGCAGGAGAAGACCGCCCGCGATCTCACCGCGACTTATGAGTCGGTGCTGCAGGCGAAGGGAGTCGGTGCCGTCACCACCGAGATCGCACCGGCTCCGACGTACTACTACGCCGAGGACTACCACCAGCAGTACCTGCATCGGAACCCCAACGGCTACCGCTGCCACGCCAACACCGGCATCCCGTTCCCGGTGGATGTGTAGCGATCATCCGGTCAGCAGTCGGCCCATTCCTCACCGGCGCGCACCGCGCCGAAGCTGGTGAGGTCCAGGTCCTCGGCGGCCAGGCTCAGATGCGCCTGCTCGGCGTACTCGACGTCACGGACTTGGACACCGCGGGTGCGCATCGCGTTCTGAATCCTGCCCGCTTCCCCGTGCTCCACCGATAGCGTCCAGAGATCCAGCAACCGCCGCTCACGGATGCCCGCAGCCACCAGGCCGGCCCGGGTGGCATCAGAGTAGGCACGCACCAGACCGCCGGCGCCGAGCAACGTGCCACCGAAGTAGCGGACAACGACCACCAGGACATCGGAGACGCCGGCTCCACGGATGACCTCCAGCATCGGCGCGCCCGCGGTGCCGGCCGGCTCGCCGTCGTCGTTGCTGCGTTCGACATCCCCGCGGGAACCGATCCGGAAGGCCGTGCAGTGATGTCTCGCGTCCCAGTGCTGTTTGCGCAGTTCCTCGACCCGTTCCCGGGCTAGGGCCTCCTCACCGACTCTGGTGACGTACGCGATGAACCGGGAGCGTTTCTCCTCGATCTCCGCGACTGCATCATCTGCGACAGTCAGGTAACTGCGATCGCTCACCCGCGAGCCAAGTAGGAGAGCAGGTCCTGACGGGTGAGGACGCCGATCGGCTTGCCGTCCTCCTGCACGAGCAACGCGTCTGCGCCCTCCAGGGCGGCGACCGCGGACGTCACCGGCTCGGTCGAACCGATTGTCGGGAACGGCTCCTCCATGTGGGCCTCGACCAGGTCGTTGAGCTGAGCGCTGCCACTGTAGAGCGCATCCAGGATCGCCTTCTCCGACACGGCCCCGGCTACTTCGGCCGCAACGACCGGTGGCTCGGCACGCACTACTGGCATCTGGGAAACGCCGTACTCCTTGAGGATCGCGACCGCTTCGGCAATCGTCTCGTGCGGATGGGTGTGCACCAGGTCGGGAAGCCGACCGTCCTTTCCGCGCAACACCTCGCCGACGGTCTGACCGTCCCCTGCGGGCAGGAATCCGTAGCGGGCCAGCCACTCGTCGTTGAACACCTTGGTCAGATAGCCGCGTCCCGAATCGGGAAGGAGCACGACGATAACGGCGTTGTCGCCCTCGGGAGTGCCGTCGAGCTCCTTGGCGATTTGGATCGCGGCATACGCGGCCATCCCAGAGGAACCGCCCACCAGGAGCGCCTCCTCGCACGCGAGCCGACGAGTCATCGCGAACGAGTCGGCGTCGGAGACCTCGATGACCCGGTCGGCGACGTCACGGTCGTACGTCGTGGGCCAGAAGTCCTCCCCCACCCCCTCGACGAGATAGGGGCGCCCGGTGCCACCGCTGTAGACCGACCCGGCGGGGTCGGCCCCAATCACCTGGACAGCCAGCCCACCCCGTTCGGCAGAGCGTTCCTTCAAGTAGCGACCGACCCCACTGATCGTGCCGCCAGTGCCCATGCCCGCGACGAAGTGGGTGATCCGACCCTCGGTCTGTCGCCAGATCTCCGGGCCGGTGTCCTCGTAGTGGGAGCGCGGATTGTGCGGGTTGGAGTACTGGTCGGGCTTCCAGGCCCCCTCGATCTCACGCACCAAACGGTCGGAGACGTTGTAGTAGGAGTCGGGGTGCTCGGGTGCGACAGCGGTCGGGCAGACGACCACCTCGGCGCCGTACGCCTTGAGCACGTTGCGCTTGTCCTCGCTGACCTTGTCCGGGCAGACGAACACGCACCGGTACCCCTTGGCCTGAGCGACCATCGCGAGCCCGATACCGGTGTTGCCCGAGGTAGGCTC
Organism: Nocardioidaceae bacterium; assembly: GCA_013693815.1. Taxonomy (GTDB): domain Bacteria; phylum Actinomycetota; class Actinomycetes; order Propionibacteriales; family Nocardioidaceae; genus SSC3. The sequence goes on along the minus strand of CP059259.1, from coordinate 1,044,704 downwards.
CACGATCGTGCCGCCGGGCCTCAGACTCCCGTCGGCCTCAGCAGCCTCGACCATGCGGATCGCGATCCGGTCCTTCACCGATCCACCGGGATTGAGGTACTCGACTTTGGCCAGCACCATCGGCCCCGCCCCATCGGTTGTCCGGGTGAGCTGTAGCAGTGGCGTGTTGCCGATGAGATCGAGCAGCGAGGTTACGTAGTCCACCGGATCACTGTAGTTCCCCACACCTTTATGAACCGGCCGGNNTAACATAGTGGCGTGGGGAAAGCCGGGACCGCGAAGAAGGTCGCCGCCACCGCAGCAGTGGGTGGTGGCAGCATCTCCNTGCTCGGAGCTTCGTTCTACGGGCTGCTGAAAGCCGAATCGGCGATGGCGCGCCGTGCAATAGGCAACGCCGATGGCACACCCCCGACGNCCACCGGCTGGTACGGCCACGGCCGCCCAGGGCCGGCGCTGCGGATTGCCTTGTTAGGTGATAGTTCGGCCGCCGGCTACGGGGTATGGCGTGTGGAGGACACTCCTGGCGCTCGACTGGCCTCCGGTATCGCCGAGGTCACCGACCGCCGGGTGTTCTTGAGTTCGCACCCGGTGGTCGGCGCACAGACCCGGCATNTGGACACACAGGTCGACCGCGCCTTGGCGTTGAAACTAGATGTTGCGGTGATCCTGGTCGGCGCCAACGACGTCACCCACGGCCGCCGGCAGTCGGAGTCGATTCGCGAGCTCCGCCGGCTGGTGACCCGGCTCCGGGACGAGGGTGTCGAGGTGGTGGTGGGAACGTGTCCCGATCTGGGCACGGTCGAGCCACTGGCCCCGCCGTTGAAGCAGATGGCGAGACTGTTGTCGCGTCGACTGGCTGCCGCCCAGGCAGTGGCCACAGTCAAGCCGGCGGGCGCTCGGTGTCGTTGGCCACCATCCTGGGAGCCGAGTTCGCGAAGCTGCCCTCGCTTCNTGTTCGGCCCGGACCGGTTCCATCCGTCCGCGGCCGGCTATTCACGGCTGGCGTCGGTGCTGGTCCCTCCAGTAGTCGCGGCTCTTGGGCTCGGCCCCGAGGAGGAGAAGCCACAACCCGATCAGCCCGAGACCCTGGTGTCGCTCGCCGATGCCGCCGTCATGGCCAGCAAGACCACCGGCACCGGCCTGGAACCCCCGACGCATCCGGCTCCCGGTCGGCGCACCAGGCTCGCCAAACTGCGCCTGCGGGGACGTTCCCCGCAGGCCGAGGACGCCGCACCCGAGCAACAGGAGTCGGTCGAGTCCGCCACTCAGACCGGCTCCGACTGACCATCCCTGACGTACTGAGGCGCCCACCGCATTACGCGGGGGCGCCTCAGATCATATTCGGGTGTAGCGGTCAGTCACCGCGCAGAATCGCCAGGATCCGCAGCAACTCGATGTAGACCCAGACCAGGGTCACGGTGAGACCGAAGGCGGCCCGCCAGGACTCGCGCTCATCGACTCCGGCAGCGATTCCGCGCTCGATCATGTCGAAGTCCATGATCAACGAGATGGTCGCGAACACCAGGGCCACGACGCCGACGATCAGACCCATCGCACCGAAGTTGCGCAACCCGAAGTCGGCGTTGAAGAAGCTGAGGATGAAGTTCAACAACAACAGGCCGACGAAGCCCATCAGCGCGATCGAGAAGATCCGACGGAAGCGGTCGGTGACCTTGATGTTGAAGAACTTGTAGACGAACAGCGTCGCCGCGAATGCCGCGAACGTCCCGAGCACAGCCTGGACGACGATCGAGAAGTCGCCGACCCAGGTCGCGATGATCTTGGAGAAAGCTCCGACGAAGGCGCCCTCGACCAGGGCATACACGACGACCAGTGCCGGCGAGATCACCTTCTTGAACGAGACGAACATCGCCAGCACAAGACCACCGATGGCACCACCGATCGCGAGTGACCAGGCCTTGCCCATCGCGGACTCGGAGTCGATGTCACCGATGAACATCCAGGCCAGCGCGGCGCCGACGACCACCAACCCGAGGGTCAGCGCGGTCTTCTGCACGACCGAGTCGATCGTCATCCGCCCCTGGGTGGGAGCGTGGCCGGTGCCACCGGGGGCATATCCGGCCGGCGCGGTCTCGTCGTACGCGGGGTAGCTCACGCCTCCAGCCACCGGCTGGCCGTTGAAGCCCTCAGCCCGGGTGAGGACGGGATTGCTGCTCTGCATCGTGGTCTCCTAGCGACCGTCATGCGGCCCGATCATGGTCCGGGTCACGCGAGGTTGTTGATACCAGCGTAGGGGCACTACTGCGATAAACGTTAGACGCTGCCGATCCGTTCCCGCTCAGACAAGCTATCTTTTCCCCATGCTCATACTCGGCATCATCTTGTTCGGCATGCTCATCGGCGCCGGTGCACAGCTCATTTTGGGCCGCGACGGCGGCAAAGTGGATTGGACGATGGCGCTTGTCTCCGGGCTCGCTGGATCCTTCGTGGGCGGGCTCCTGATCAGTCTGCTTGCCGGCGACGGGATCGAATTCCGGCCCAGCGGCATCATCGGCTCGCTCGTCGGCGCGATCCTGGTCACCCTGGGGTGGCGATGGACGCGCAGCCGGTCTGCCTGAGCCAACGTTCAGCAGCGGGGACCGCGTGAGCGCCCACGACCTGCGCGCTGAGCGCCTGTCCCTGGGGTACGACGACACCACGATCGTCTCGTCCCTGGACCTGCCGGTTCCCGACGGTCAGATCACGGTCATCGTCGGCGCCAATGCTTCCGGCAAGTCGACGTTGCTGCGCGGCTTGGCACGGCTCCTGAAACCACGAGCCGGCCGAGTCCTACTCGACGGGCAGGCGCTGGAGGACCTCAAGTCGCTCGACGTCGCCAAACTCCTCGCGCTGCTTCCGCAGTCACCGACGGCACCGGACGGCATCACCGTCGGTGACCTGGTCGGACGCGGTCGCTATCCGCACCAGGGCTGGTTCCGGCGATGGTCGGCCGATGACGAGCGTGCTGTGACAGCGGCGCTCTCGGCGACCCAAACCACCGAGCTGGCCGAGCGCCCCGTCGCAGAGCTGTCGGGCGGTCAACGACAGCGCGTCTGGGTCGCGATGGCACTCGCGCAGGAAACCGATCTGTTGTTGCTCGACGAGCCCACCACGTACCTCGACATCAACCACCAGGTCGAGCTGCTCGACCTGCTCACCGAGCTCAACCAAGCAAATGGCACCACGATCGTGATCGTGCTGCACGATCTCAACTTGGCGTTCCGGTACGCCCATCACCTCGTCGCGATGAAAGCCGGGCAGATCGTGGCCACGGGAGCACCCGCCGACATCGTGACGACCGATCTGGTCACCGACGTGTTCGGCTTGACCTGCCGGGTGGTGCCCTGCCCGGTCAGCGGCGCTCCTCTGGTCGTGCCCCTCACCAAACACGACCGCACCCCCGCTTGAGCTAGTCGAGTCGGTCGGTCACCGGCTGCCTGAGAATCGTGCGAAGTTTCTCCGGGGTGACCTTGCGAGGATCGCTGAGATAGATCTCGTGGTGCCTCCCGGTCATGCGAAGGCCGTGCTCGGCAATGAATTCGTGGTGCATGCGCGCCAACACCGCGGTCTCGTCGTCGAACGGGCCGATGTGCAAGGTCTGCACACAACGCCCTTCGAGAAGCTTCTCCATACGAACATCACTCAAGCTATTAGGGCGATCCTTCGCTCCCACCTGCTGCACGGCAGCGGCGAACAGCTCGTGGTCGATCCAGTCCGGCACCATGATCATCAGCGTCCAGTGCCACTGTGACTTGTCCCGCGAGGTCGTGAACGAGTCCATGTCCTCAGCCCACCACAACCCCTCTAACGGCGGCACCACATAGTCGCGACCGAGTTCGCGCTTGCTGGCGAACTTCAGTTTGTAGGCCACCGGGTAGAGCGCCTTCAGCGCATCGGCATACGCCGGCGAGGTGTTGGGATCGCCACGCCCGTCGACCATGAGGTACTGCAGATCGGGCACCTCCACGATCCGGAACTCACCGTGCTTGGCCCGGTAGCAGTCGAGCGTCTTCTTGAAGTCGGTCTTGGTCATATCGGGCCGTCCAGACTCACGCGAGCTGGAAGATGAGGCCGATGAGCCCCACCACTGCGATCCCGCCCCAGATCACCAGGGAAATCCGCTCCGGTATCACTATCAATCTCCACCGCTCGACCAGTGCGAAGACGATGCCGACGAAAATGACCGCGGAGAGCACCGCCTGCGGGCCATCACCCTCGGCGATATCGTTCGCGACCACGGCAACGGCAAGACCGATCAGCACCGCGATCAGCACGAGCTTCGCCGGCCTGAACCTGTCCTCCACGGGTTGGAGTCTAGACCGCGGACAACGAGGGCCCGATCGAACGAGAGGTCCGGTATGCGGTCAGTAACAATGCGGAGTTTGTTAGAGGCGAGCGGACCATGTTAGACGCGTGCCGAAGTGCGTTGTCGGGCGATCTGCACGAACTGCTCGAGAGCCGTCGCGTTGTCGAGCGCGGCCGGGTTCGCCACGTCTGTAAGCGCGGCACCTTGCAGCAGGCGTTTGACCGGGACCTCCAGGCGCTTACCTGTCATAGTGTGCGGAAGCGCAGGCACGGCGATGACCTCGTCGGGGACGTGGCGGGGAGATAGTTGGTGGCGGATCTGGTTCCGGATCTCGTCGACCAGTTCAGGACTCAAAGAGGTGCCTTCGACCAGCACGACGAACAAGGGCATCCAGTAACCCCCGTCCGGCTCCTCCACACCGACGACCAGTGCATCGGCAACTCCCGGAAGCCGGTCGACGACCTCGTAGATTTCGGCGCTTCCCATCCTGACGCCGTATCTGTTCATGGTGGCGTCCGAGCGACCGTGCACGGTTATTCCGCCACGCTCAGTCACAGTGACCCAGTCGCCATGGCGCCAGACGCCCGGGAAGGTGGAGAAGTAGGCGTCGATATAGCGTCCGTTGCCGGGGTCGTCCCAGAAGTAGATCGGCATTGATGGCATCGGCCGGGTGACCACCAGTTCGCCGACTTCGGCGACGACCGGAGTTCCGTTCACATTCCAAGCTTCCAGCGCTACTCCGAGACAGCGAGCTTGCATTTCACCGGCGTGCACCGGAAGGGTGGGCACGCCTCCTGCAAAGCCGGAGGCAATGTCGGTTCCNCCAGTGGCCGATGTGAGCCAAACGACCGGTAGCGTGCCGGTGACCCATCGCGCGGTGCTGGCCGGTAGCGGTGATCCGGTGCTGCCCAGGCCGGTCAGTGTTAGGTCGTACGTCGAGCCAAGGTCGGTGCTCTCCTTGTGAGCCGCAATCAGGTATGCGGCACTGGTCCCGAGGAAGGTCAGGCGCTCGCTCGCAGCGAGTTCCCACAGGGCACCGGAGTGCGGCCAACTGGGGCTACCGTCGTAGATGACGATCGTGGCGCCCAGGAGGAGGGCCGATACCTGGAGGTTCCACATCATCCAGCTGGTGCTGGTGTACCAACTGAAGCGGTCATCCACGTCAAGGTCGAGGTGAAAGCCGAGGAATTTGAGGTGCTCGAGCACTATGCCCCCGTGACCGTGGACGATGCCCTTCGGTCGGCCTGTAGTGCCGCTCGAGTAGAGCACCCACAGAGGATGCTCGAACGGCACGGAGGTGATCTCAAGTTCCGAGCTTCCGCTGGTGAGGACACTCAGATCATGTGTCTCTTCCGGCCTGACGCCACCCACATGGGAAACCCAGACTGTCTGTTCGACCGTGGGCAGCAATTGGCAGAGCCTGGCGTTCTCCACTGCTCGGTCGTGGACTCCTCCCGCGTAACGGTATCCGTCGGCGACGAAGAGTACCTTCGGCGCGAGCTGGCCGAGTCGATCGGCGGCACCTTCGGGAGAGTACTCCTGGGAGCAGGCTGACCATATTCCNCCGACAGCGGCCGTCGCCAAGAATGCGACCACTGTTCCAGCGATGTTGGGGAGGTAACCGACGACGCTGTCCCCNGGCCCGACGCCCTGGTCTCGTAACCATCGACTGAGGCTGGCCACCTGCCGACACAGATCGTCTCGGCTCACCTCGTGCCGGTGACCACCCTCGGAGACCGCGACAATCGCCGCCTTGTCACCTCGATGTCGCAGCGCCTGCTCGGCATAGTTGAGCGTTGCGTCCGGGAACCACACCGCACCCGGCATGCTCTCCCTTGCGAGCGCAGAGGCAGCCGCGCGGTGGAAGCGCACGTCGTGAAAGCGGGCGACCGCATCCCAGAACTGTCCCAACTCAGTCGTGGACCATCGCCACAGCGTCTCGTAGCCGTCGAACCGGCCGACTCCCCGTTCCTCCAGCCAATGTGCGAACGCGGCGATCCGAGTCCTGGCTATGGACTCCGTCGTTGGCGCCCATACCGGTTCGTCATCTGACACAGTCTTTTCTCCGCTTCGTCAAAGGCGCGAAGCTAGGCCTTGATCGACCTCGGCCAGCGCGCCGCGGAGTTCGAAGTCGTCCGGGTTGGGTCGGACTATGCGGGCGTGGTACTGGTCTGCCGGCAACGCCACCTCTACTCCCACACGTCCATGCTCGTTCACGTAGTAACTACGGCCCGGCATGGTGAAGATGAGCGAGGACATGACCTCGTCCAACTCCTGGTTGTACCGGTCGAATACCTCTCGTCGGACCTCGATGGAGGCCTGCCCGGACTCGACGAGATCGACAATGGCCAGTCCGATGTATCGAGCCCAGGCTTCCGCCCAGGCGTAGAGGCTCCCCGATCTCGGTTGGCCGTTCGGACCGTACATCGAGAAGAAGTTGGGGAAACCGGGAATGGCCAGGGCGAGGTAGGCACGGGCCCCGTCCTCGTCCCAGAGTTCCTCCAAGGTGGCACCTTCTCGACCGGTGTACTGCACCGGCCAGAAGTACTTCGACACCTGGAACCCGGCCGCCAGGATCACGACGTCGAACTCCCTCGATTCGCCGTCGGAACTGACGATCCCGTCAGGTGTGAACCGCTCGACGGCGGCGTTCACCAACTCGACGTTCGGCCGCAACAGCGCGTCGTACCAGCCGTTGTCGGTTACCATGCGTCGCACCATCGGCGGGTAGTCAGGTAGGACTTTAGCTCGCAGTTCGGGGTTGGGGCCGATCTTCCCGTCGATGTACTTGACGAGTGTCTCGCGCAGCGCATCGTTGCGGCGACTAATTCCTCCCCCTGTGCTCTGCCATTCGGGGTCGGCTTCGTGGAGGGCCTCCTGCTGCTGAAAGGTCATGTGCGCAGCGAAGCAGCGCCAGTTCCAGTAGTACGGCACAGTGTCGAGGAGGTATCTCTCCTCGGCGGAGATTTTCGCCTTGTAGTTAGGAGTCTGGGAGATCCACTGTGGATTGCGTTGGAAGATGGTCAGGTGTTCGGCGCGCTCGGCCACCCAGGCCATTAGTTGTGTCCCGGTGGATCCGGTGCCGACGAGAGCCACACGCTTCCCGCTCAGGTCGAGGGAGTGGTCCCATTGTGTGGTATGGAACATCGCGCCCTGGAACTCTTCGACACCGAGTACATCCGGTACGTTGGGCGTGCTGAACAGTCCGCTGGCGCTGATGAGAATGTTGGCGGACTGACTCGTCAACGTCCCGTCCGCGTCACGAACAGTGAAGTGCCACCGCGCCGTTGCCTCGTCCCACCGCGCATCGGTGACCTCGCACTCGAGCCGGATGTCATCACGGATGCCGTACTTCGTGACGATGTGCTCCAGATAGCGCAAGGTCTCGTCCCGTGTCGGGAAGTACTCACTCCAGGGATAGTTCTTCTCGAACGAGTACTGATAGATAAACGCGCTCAGGTCGACCCGTACCTCGGGATAGTGATTGACCAGCCAAGTGCCCCCGACGCCGCTGTGGCGTTCATAGACGGTGTGTCGGATACCCAACCGCTTCAGTTGCATTGCCATGGCGATGCCGTTGAGCCCGGCCCCGATGATCGCCACCGTGAAGTGGTCATCCGGCCGTGCCAAGGAGCCGGCAGACCATTTCGCGTCTCGNGGAAACTCCTCGAACGCCAATTGCTCATACCCGAACGCCAACAGACTTTCCGGCAAGACGTCGTCGGCACAGAAGTTCCGCATCAGGTCGTAGGCGGTCTCACGAGACGGCGCCGAAGGTGCGGGCTGAGGGTCTCGCAGGTAGCCCACGAGCAGCTGGTAGAGCAGTTCTCGGTCGGCGTCCGACTCCACGATGTAGCGGAACTGCGCGCCGCCCTTCAACGGCAGCTTGCCCACCGTCATCTTGAGCAGGCGCTGATCTCCAGTGAGTTGATAGAGCGCGAGACGTATCGCGTTGAAGTCACAGTCTGCTGTGGCCCGGCGCACCATGGCTTCATCGAATGTCTTGGTGGCCCCGGACCGGATCACTGGTGAGTTCGGCTGTTCAGTCACGTCGGTCAGCGCTCGCCGCCAGCGAATGGTCCGTACTGTCCGGTCTCCATGGTCTCGGCGATACGTTCGGCCGCCGGCGCCAAGCGCAGGTTGGCACGCGTCTCGATAAGGAACGCCTTGAATCCACCTGGCGTGTCTTCCTCCGGTCCGTGGTGGATGATGCCCTTGGGCACCCACCCGATCGCTCCAGGCCTGGTGATGGCGCCCCAACGATCAGGCCCGGCCGTGTAGATCGCGATCTCGTCGTAGTCAGCGTTGTTGTGCACTGGCGGGCGAGCACTTTCCCGGCTCGAGATGTTGAAGATGAGGTGATTGGTGGTCGGGTCGTCAAAGATGCGGGCCGGCGGCACTCCGCCATCCCCGTCGACCATCAGGGCATGGACATCGGCGAAGTTGAACCGCTGAACCACGGCTGGACCACGGCTCGCCACCGACAGCAACGGGTCGTATCCGAACACGTACTCGGTGGTCTGCTCGCCGTGGCGGATGACCAGCCTGTGCTCGTCGAGGGAGACCTGGCCGGCGTCCCAGGGGCGCGGCTGATCCGCGTCCCGCACGACATTGAGGGTGCCCGGAGGATTGTCCGGGCGAAGCAAAAGTTGGCTGTCAACCCCGATCACCACATCAACCACCGGCTCTTCGATCTCACCGAAGCGGTAGCTCACTGCGCGCGGAATATGGATGAAGTCACCGCTGACGACGTCGAGGGTCCCGAAGTCGCACTCCAGACGTGCGCTGCCCTGCAGGATGAAGTGCACCTCGTCGGCGAACACGTTGCGGATCGCGAACTTGGAGGGACCATCGTGGTGGGCTACTTCCAGGGCGATCCCGTCGCCCTCCAGCAAGGTCACCGGTAGGCCTTCTGCTTGTTCGATGTCGGCCTTCTGCACGTCGAGGAGGTTGAAGCAACGAGGGGCGTATCCGCCGTTCACTTTGGCGAACGGGGCGGTGTACTGCTGGCGCACGATACTGGACCGCAGGCCGGCGAAGCCATCACGGGTGTAGGCACCGATGTATGTCTGGGGCTCTGGCATTAAATGCTCCTCTCCTTGTGACCTTCCGTCTTGCCCGCGGCGGAAGCGGGTTCTGGCAAGCCAATCATTTGTCGGTACTCGGCCGGCGTCGCCAGACGGCGTCCCAGTGCCTCGGCGGTAACCCGGACTCGCTCAATCATTTCCAGGCTGCCGGTGAGTACCTCGTCCCGGTGTGGGTAGCGATAGACCGTGTCCTCGGTGCCGACACGCACGTGAAGGCCCATCAGAATCGCAGCCGTCGCGAGATAGTGTCCGGCACGGCCGGCGGTGCACACGAAGATGAACCCGTCGGGGTCGATCTCTCGGATCCGGTCGACTATCTGGATCAGTTCGGTCAACATTGCCCGGGGNTGCTTCAGGTAGGTCGCAAGTCGATCCGAGGCGTCGTCATAGGGATAGCCGATCAGGATGGCCCAACAGCCGGGCATCGCTACGAGCCCTTTGGAAACCAGATAGCGATCAGCCAGGTCCACCTCTGCGGTCGAGTGAACCGCGAAGAACAGTCGCTGGTTGTTGCGGGAAACTACCTCTGCAACAGACTCCATCCAGTCGATCGGGAAGTTGGGCGCCATCGGCGCTGTCTCGCCGAGCCCGGATGACATCGGGTAGATGTCCTCGGCGAAGTTGCGACCGCGTAGCACATTGAGATCCGGTACCCAGTCCTCGGTGGTGCGCTCGGCTATGCCGCTCATGATGCGGTCGTAACACTCGGGATTGGAGAGCCCGGAGTTCTGGATGGCCGGGATCCCACCGAAGTCGATGTGCACGCCACAGGCACCGTTCTCGATGCTCTCGACCGCATCGTCGATGTAGCTGTCGAAGTCCAGNGGAAGCCCGGCGTCTCCCTCGCCGAGTTCTTGGGCAATCCGACCCGACGGGGCGCTCGTCAAGACGAGGAGCTCGGGAATGTCCCACTTCTCCTGAAGAGCTGGCGAGGGTGGATCACTGAGAACACGGACCTTGCGATTGGCGAGAAGCTCAAGCCGCGACGGTAGTTCGGTCCAGTCTTTGGAGAGATCGAACACAACGGTCCCTTCTGGTCGGTGAGGTCTGGCGGAGTTCTCCGAGTCCGGAGAACTCCGCCAGTCTTCGGACTAGTCCTTCAGCAGTTCCAACGCACCATCGATGAACTTCTCGTCGAAGCCCTCCGAGAGATCGATCTCGCCGTCAAAGGTGAGTTTTTCGGTGCGAGCGAAGTACTCCTGCATGGCGTTGATGAGCGTGAAGCTGGGCGTCATTTCATCCTTGGTCGTGGTGAGGATGCGAGCCTGCAAAGCCGGTACGCCCTTGAGCGCCTCTGGCGGGAGCTTGGTGTACTTGGAGATGATCTTGAGGTTCTCCTCGTCAGCCCAACCACCCTCATTGAGTTCCTCGGCAGCCCGCACCCATCCAGCCAGCGCCTTGGTGACGGTCTGCGGGTACTTCTCAGCGTAGTCGGCGTTGACGAACAGCTGGTAGATGCCCTCGCCGTTGTTGGCGGTGGTCGGGAGTCTCTCGGCGGCACCCTGGGCGACCATCGCGGTGCAGAGCGGCTCGGGGCACCAGCCGGCGTCCACCGAGCCGTTCGCGAGCGCGGGACCAAGGTCGGCGAACGACATCGTCGCGAACTCGACGTCCTTCTCCGTCAACCCGCCCTCCTGCAACGCCTGGTAGGTGTTGAACTCGGCGAAGCCGCCAGGTGCCACGAGGCCGATGCGCTTACCCTTCAGGCCCTCAGCTGTCTGCACACCCGAGTCCCACAGTTTCTTGGAGACGACGACGCCCGCCAGGCTCTTTCCGTCCTCGGAGTCTTGGGCATAGTTCGACAACAGCCCGACGAGGGACCCCGAGCGATCNGCGTTGAAGGTGGCTGCGCCGATGGGCATGGCCACAATGGTGTAGTCACCGGTCGCAAGGGAGGCNAGTGCCGCGCTGCTGGGCTGGGCGTTGGTGTCCAGCTTGACGTCGATGCCCAAGTCCGTGAAGTAGCCCTTGTCAATCGCCAGCATCGCCGGAGCGGAGTCCACGGTGGGCGGGATGCCCAGCACAAGCGTGGGGGCATCCTCTTCCGCTGCAGTCGTCTCCGATCCATTGGTCTCGGGAGATTCACTCGGCTCGGATCCGCTGTCATCGCTACCGCAGGCTGCCAGAGGAAGGACGGCCAGTGCGGTCAGCACCGCCAGTCGCCAGCGCCACCCCATCGTTCTCTTCATGGTCACACCTCTCTGGCGCGGAAGCGCCAATGCTTTGTCCTCAGTCGTCAGACGTATGACGGTAGCAAAGCAGGTTCATTGATGGATATCAAGACCCGTCCAGGCCACAAATGACATCGAAATAGGGCGCTCACGTCCGTATGCAGGCGCCTACGACTCAACAGCAGCGGCGCCGACAGCCCGCTTGACCACAATGCCCACCATCGCGTGCCGATACTCTGCGCCGGCGCGCACGTCGGTGATCGGCGAACTCGCCGATCGAGCCGCCTCGGCCGCGCTTTCAGCCGCAGCGACGAGTTCAGTCTCATCAGCGACCGCAATGCCCTCCAGCGCAGCGGCGGCCTCGGGCACCAGAAATGGCACCGGCCGCGCTGCGCCGACCGCCACCCTGGCGGACCGGATGACACCGACCTTGATGTCGAGGGCCACACTGGCGCTGACGATGGCGATATCCACCGAGCGGCGCAGGTCGATACGGCGGTAGGCCGAACTCCATCCGGCGTCGGCGGCGCTGACGCGAACACCGACCAGGACCTCCTCGGGCGCGAGCGTGGTCCGCCGAGGCCCGGCGAAGAGCCTCTCAAGCGGCATCGAACGCCAGCCCTGCGGACCTGCGACCTCGACGACAGCGCCGTGGACGAGTAGCGCGGTAGCCACCTCGGCTGCCGGCGAGCCCTGACACAGGTTGCCACCTACGGTGGCAGCGGCCTGAATCTGCCGCCCACCGAGCAGACCGGCGGCCTCGCGCAGGGCGCGCAGCCGGTCACCGAGCGGGGCCGCGAGCAACTCCCGCATCGTCACCGTGGCTCCGATCCGGACGCCGGCCGGTTCCTCCTCCAGCCCACGCAACTCGGGTACGCCGGCCAGGTCGACGACATCGCTCGCCTCGATAATGCCGTGACGCAGGTCGTTGAGCAGGTCCGTGCCGCCGGCCAGCAGATGCGCCTGAGGGCGCTCGGCGAGAATCCGGAGAGCGTCCTCGATCGAGCCGGGGGCGAAGTACTCACGGGACCGGGTGGTCATTGCATCGCTCCCGCCGAGCAGGACTCCACGGGCTCACCGAGGTGCAGATAACGCCACATCCGCTCCGGTGAGATCGGCATGTCCTTGCAACGCAGGCCGGTGGCGTTGTAAACGGCGTTGCCGATCGCTGCGATAACTGGGTTCAGAGCGACCTCCCCGACGCTCTTTGCCCCTCGGGGACCGTTGGGCTCGTAGGCGTCGACGAACTCCACCTCGACCTCGGGTGGCATGTCACCCGCGCCCGGGATCCGGTAGTCCAGGAAGTTCGGGTTACGCACGATGCCCTCGCTCATGATGACGTCCTCCATGAGCGCCCAGCCCAGGCCCTGGGCGATGCCGCCGAGAACCTGGCCACGGGCGGTCTGCGGGTTCAGCACTGTGCCGGAGTCGTGGGCGGCCCAATAGCCGNACCAGCGAAACCTGTCCGGTGTCGCAGTCGACTTCGACCTCGGCGACGTGCGCGGCAAAGGGGTAGGCCGCCGAGGCGTTGCCGTANTCGGGGTCTACCACCGCGAGCCGGGTCTGGTGGCCTCGATAGCGCAGGTACCGCCCAATGGTGGAACTGGTCCCGCCTGTGCCGGCGCCGACCACCACCCACTCGGGGATCGGGAACGGCTCCTCGGTCAACTGCTCGAAAATGGACTCCGCGATGTTGTTGTTACCGCGCCAGTCGGTGGCGCGCTCCGCATTCGTGAACTGGTCCATGTAGTGGCCCCCGACGCTTTCTGCGAGGAGCCGCGCGGCGTCGTACACCTCGTCGGCGCGCTCCACGAACTCGCAACGCCCGCCTTCGCGCTCGATCAGGGCTACTTTGGCCGGGCTCGTCGAGCGCGCCATGACGGCTACGAACGGGACCCCGATAAGCCGGGCGAAGTACGCCTCGCTGATAGCGGTGGAGCCGCTGGAGGCTTCGACCACTGTCGTGGTGGGGCCTATCTCCCCGGTGCAGATCGAGTACAGGAACAGTGATCGCGCCAACCGGTGCTTGAGGCTTCCCGTCGGGTGGGTGGATTCGTCCTTGACGTAGATGAGCACCGAGGCATCATCTCCGGTCGGAAGTTTGAGCATGTGGGTATCCGCGCTGCGTGCCGCGTCGGCGCGAAGGCAGTGCATGGCGTGATCGACCCATGCTCGGTCGATGGTCGTCGACGGGCAAACAATCCGGATCGGGAGAACAGGCACTTCACTCCTTGGTCGGCTTGCGATGCGCTATGGGCCTCCCGAGGAGGCCACACCCTTGTGGACTCGATGACCATAGAATAGTATGACCTCTGACCTCTCACAAGGAGTACGAGTAGTGCCTGATTCGGTGTGGATGCAGGAGTTGACTTGGCCAGAAGTCGAGGAGTACCTCGCGCATGACCGGGTGGCGATCGTACCTATTGGGGCCACTGAACAGCATGGCCCAGCTGGGGTGCTGGGTGTCGACGCACTGGTGGCGATCACGCTCGCCGAAGACGCTGCCCAACGCAGCGGTGTGCTGGTCACGCCGCCGATCTGGTTCGGTGATTCCGCGCACCACAGCTCTTTCCCGGGCACGATCACCCTCCGGACCGAGACGTTGACTGCCCTGGTCACGGACGTTTGCCGAAGCCTCGCGAGCCACGGTTTTGACCGCATCATCTTGATCAACGGGCACAAGGGTTCCAATCTCCCGGGCCTGGTGACCGCGGTCCGCGGCCTGCATGAGCGGGAGCAGGGTTCAGTGATGTTCGCCGTCGCGGACCCGCTGCACTTGGCGCGCTCTGCTGCCGGTGAGATCAAGGAGACCAACGAGCACCACTGTGGGGAGCTTGAGCTCTCCCATGTGCACTACAGGTTCCCCGGCATGGTCCGGATGGACAAGCTGAGCGATGCCGATGTCGATTTCGACGATGTCTTCGGTGGCTTCGTCGGCAACGACCTCTTCGGTCCGGCGCCCGACGGAGTGGAGATCATGTGGTCCGGGGCGGAGCAGCGTGCGTTCACGCCGACCGGGCAGTTCAGTTCCTCGTTGGGCGTCACCGAGGAGAAGGGCCGGCTCTACCACGACCACATCGTCGGCCGGCTGTGCGAGCTCATCGAATGGATGCGCAGCTACGACGGGCCAATCGGTCGCAAGGACCGCGGATGAACGGGTCGTCAGCCGAGCCTGGCGTAATTGTCACCGATGTTCTGGTTGTCGGTGGTGGAGCCGCTGGGATCTATGCCGCCCTTGAGGCACGTGCTGCGGGAGCAGAGGTGTGCCTGCTGGACAAGAGCATGGTCGGGGTCGGTGGAGCCACGATCATGGCGCAGATGACCGTGGCCGCGGCGCTCGGGCACCGTGAAGAGGACAGTGTCGAGCTCCACTACGCGGACACCATCGTCAGTGGCAAGGAGCTGGTCAACGAGTCGCTGGCCGAGTTGCTGTGCGAGGACGCGCCCCGGCGGATTCTGGAGACCCGCGATATGGGGGTGCGTTGGGCGGCCGACGGTGACCGGCTGCGCCAAGTGATCGCGCCGGGGCACAGCCGTCAGCGCTGCTGCTACATCGATGTGCTGGCTACCGGCAGTGGTGTCGTCAAGGGAATGAAAGTCGAGTTGCGCCGCCGTGACGTCGAGCGCAACCAGAACCTCTACGTCACCGAGCTGATCCGTGACGACGAAGGTCGCGTCTGCGGCGCCGCAGCGCTCGATATCACCATTGGCACACCGGTCGCGATCTGGGCCAACAGCGTAGTGCTGGCCTGCGGTGGCCTCACCGAGATGTACAGCCGCAACTCCGCGTCGGTGAACATGACCGGCGACGCCTACGCCCTCGCCCTGGGTGTCGGCGCGGAGCTCGTCGATGCCGAGATGGTGCAGTTCTTCCCGATCGGCAACCTGGCACCGCGCACCATCGGGCTCGATCCGATCATGTGGGACCCGTTCCGCTATAAGCTCGGCGGCCGACTCAGCAACGGCTTGGGCGAGGACTTCCTCGAGCGGTATGCCGGCGTGGCCGACGAGGGCAAATACACTGCCACCCGCGACGTTGTCAGCTACGCCATCCTTAAGGAGGTCGAGGCAGGCCGTGGCTCACCCCACGGTGGAGCCTGGCTGGACTTTNCGGGGATCCCGGCTGAGGACATCCGTGAGGCGTTCCCGCCTGTGGTGGACAAGTTGTTGGAGCAGGGCATCGATCTGACCCAGCGAGCCGTCGAAGTCGGTCCGACTGCGCATTACACGATTGGTGGAGTGCGGGTCGACCCGCGGATGCGGACCAACGTCCCTGGCCTGCTCGCAGCAGGGGAGGCCGTCGGTGGCGCCCATGGCGCCAACCGGCTCTCCGGCAACGCCATCAGCGAGGCTTTCGTTTTCGGTGCTCGAGCTGGCGTGAGCGCTGCAGCGGACGCGGCGACGCTGGGTCGGCCGGACCCGAATGGTTCTGCCGCGGCGGCGATGAAGGACGCCCTAGGTTGCATCGAGGAGGGCCGCGACCGCAACCCCGACAGCGAAATCTTCCTGCCTGCGCTGCGACGCCGGCTCCAGGACCTGATGTGGCGCCGGGTCGGTCCGCTGCGTGACGAGGCCGGTCTGGTGGCTGCCGAAACCGAACTCGCGGACCTCGCCGAGGCTGTAGAGCAAGCACACGTCGGGCCAGTCCATGCCCACAACCAGGAGTGGGTCGAGCTTTTCGAGATGCGCACGATGCTGCGCAACGCCGCGGCGATCCGACTCGGTGCCCTGGAGCGCAAGGAGAGCCGTGGAGCGCATCAGCGTGAGGACCATATCGCCTCGGATCCCGCGTACGTCCGCAACGGCGTGATCATCGATGACGGTAACGGGCTCGCGCACAGGTGGGAGAAGATCCGGCGTCGCTCGGTGGGGGTCAAGGAGGAGGAGGTGCTCGAAGCATGAGGCTGAATATCCAGCGCCTGAGCCAGGATGGCAGCGTCGACCGGGTGGACTCGTTCGAGGTCCCGGAGTCGGAGGGTATGACAGTCCTCGACGCCCTGCTTTGGGTGCGTGAGTTCAAGGACCCGACGGTGGGCGTTCGCTACTCCTGTCGCAGAGCCAATGCTTGCAAGGAGTGCCTCGCCACCGTGAACGGCCAGCGGACCTACACTTGCATCGTTCCGGCGACCGACGAGGTGCTGGTCGAGCCGCTCTCGCACAAGCCCCTGGTCCGCGACGCTGTCACCCGTTTGTGACGGACTGGAGGAAAGATATGCGCTTGGTTGTTGCCATCACCGGGGCCTCGGGAGCCATCTACGGCATCCGGATCCTGCAGATGCTCTCAGCGCTGGGAGTCGAGACGCATCTGATTACCAGCAAGCATGCGCTGCTGACTCTGACTACAGAGACTGACTGGACTCCCGACGCCCTGCGCTCGCTGGCCACACACGTGCATCCGGTCGGCGATGTGGGTTCGGCGATCGCCAGCGGATCCTTCCAGCACGACGGCATGATTATTGCGCCGTGCTCGGTCAAGACGCTGTCGGGCGTGGCCAACTGCTATGCCGACAATCTGGTGACTCGGGCCGCTGACGTCACTCTCAAGGAGCGCCGCCGCTTGGTGCTGGTCTTCCGTGAGACCCCCTTGCACGTGGGGCATCTGCGGCTGCTCACCCAGGCTGCCGAGATGGGTGCGACGGTTTTTCCACCGGTGCCGGCGTTCTATCACGAGCCCAAGATCATCGACGATCTGATCGACCAGACTGCTGGGCGCGTGCTGGATCAGTTCGGCCTTGATGCCGCGGTGGCCCGTTGGGAGGGCATGCGCCCGCTCAAGCAGGTCGTTGATGAGCAGGGCGCTACCGAGCAGATTCTGACCGACGACCCGGCGAACGGCTGAGGGGGAGAGGGACATGACACCACAGGGAACCCAGCAGAACCGCCGGCAGATGCTCGGCGACCAGCAACCGATCGTCGTCGACGCCTACCACCAAGTGAAGGCCCGGCTCAACGATCTGGTCGAGCGCTTGGCTGCTGAAGGGGAGTTCCGTCTCCCAGCCGAGGACCAGCTCAGCGCAACCCTCGGAGTGAGTCGGCCGACGGTCCGTTCGGCTCTGCTGTCGCTGCAGAAGGAGGGCAAGATCTCGCGGTTCCATGGCCGCGGCACCTTCATCAACAAGTACGCGCTGATGATGAGTGCCAATCTTGCCGAGGACCGTCCGTTCCTCGACATCATCGCCAACCTGGGGTATGTCGCCACACTGCGCACCTTGGCTATCGGCGAGACGACGCCGGAGGCCGAGATCGCCGCCAAGCTGAATCTCGAGCAGGGCGGGACCACTTGCACGGTCGACCGGATTTTCGAAGCCGACGGTCGGCCGGCGGTGCTCAGCCGCGATTACGTCCCGGTCTCCCGGCTGCTGCGTCAAGTGGCAGAGGTTACTGCCGAGGACTCGACCTTCACCCTCGTCGAGCGCAATACCTCCGGGCGGATCCAGTACTCCATCGCGGATCTGGTTCCTGCGCTCGCCGACGAGCGCACCAGTGAGCACCTGGGCGTTCCTGCCGGGCGGCCGATGCTGCTGATCCGGCACCTGCACCTCGATGAGAGACAGGAGCCGGTGGCCGTCACCGACGCGCTCGTCGACGACGAGGTCCTCCGGTTCTCGATTGTCCGTACCTACCTGGATTGACCAATCGAGCCACAGATCCGAACTATCCGGGCCGACCGAAAAGGAGACTCCGTGCCAAAGGACCTGCGCAGCTTCATGGCTGAGGTCGTCGAACAGCAACCGGGAGGTTTGCGCCGCGTCGACGTGCCGGTCGACCGGCGGTTCGGGATCAACGCCTATGGCGCCCGCGCCGAGCAGGAGCGTGAGTACCCGGCACTGTTGTTCACCAACGTGATCGGCTCCGAGGTCAGCTGTGTGGCCAATCTGTTGGCGACACCGGAGCGGATGGCACTGGCGTTGGGTCGCACTGTGGAGGAACTGACCCAGTCCTCGGACCGCATCGAGAGCCCGGAGGTGCACCCGCCGGTCGAGGTCGCTGCCGCAGGCGCGCCCGTCAAGGAGATCGTCTGGCGCGGTGACGAGGTAGACCTCGGCAAGTTGCCCATCCCGGTGCACAACGCGCTGGACGGTGGGCCGTTCCTGACTGCCGCAGTCGCGGTGATGCGCGATCCGGAGTCGGGCAGAATCAACGCCGGCATCTACCGCCACCACGTGTACGACGATCGGCACATGGGTGTGTGGTTCTTCGGCTCCCACCATGGTGGGACGATCCACCGCCGTTACGAGGCCGAGGGCGAGCCGACCCCGGTCGCGGTCGTTATCGGCCACCACCCGGCGTTTCTGATGGGCGCGGTTTCACGGGTGCCCGGTATCGGCGGGGAGTACGACGCTGCCGGCAGCTTCCTGGGAGAGAGCCTCGAGGTCGTGTCCGCCGAGACGTCCGATCTGCTGGTTCCGGCCCGTGCCGAGATTGTCCTGGAGGGTGTCATCCTCCCGGCTGAGGAGCGTGAGGAAGGCCCGTTCGCCGAGTGGCCCGGCCACTACGTCGGTGGCGGACCAAAGCCGGTGATTCGGATCGACGCTGTCACTATGCGCCGGGACGCGATCTTCCAGGACATTCAGGCCTCCGGCCGCGAGCACCGGCTGATGGGCGCGCTGCCGCGCATCTCTAGCATCCACCGCAACGTCAGCCAGGTGATCCCCGGTCTCAAGGCGGTCAATGTGCCGGTCTATGCCCGGATGCACTGTTACCTGTCGATCCGCAAAGAGCAGGACAACGACCCGATCCGCGCGGCCACGACGGCGTTGAACACCGAGCCGGAGAACCTACGCATGGTGATCGTCGTCGATGACGACATCGATATCTACAACGAAGAGGAGATGGCCTGGGCCATCGGCACCCGGATGGATGCCGCGCAGGACCTGCTGGTGATCCCGGCCTGGAACGGACCAGGCGGCCTGCTGCCTACCAACTGGGCCTACGACAAGGAGGGTGGCAGGACCGCACGCCGCTCCTCCGCGGTGATCATGGATGCCACCAAGCCCGCGCCGCCAGTGAAGTTTCCGGTGCGCGCCCAGGTGCCGCCGGACATTGTCGAGGCCGTCNGACCTGGCCACTGCGGTGTCGGTCACCGAGTCCGGGGACTCCCGTGGCTGGGCTGACATCCGGCCTGAGCCTCACCATGGCTTGCGGTCGCTACGACCGGGTCGGCCCACTGGCCGACGGCCGGGTCAGGATCGAGGGCGTCGATCTCAACCTGGTGCCGTTGGAGCCGGAGGAGTGCTTTTGGCGGATGCTGCGCTTTGAGGAGTTCGACGTCGCAGAGATGTCGCTGTCCAGTTACTGCATGCTGCGAGCCCGTGGCGACGAGCGGTTCGTCGGGATCCCGGCGTTTCTCTCTCGCAGCTTCCGGCACTCCAGCATCTACGTGCGTGAGGACTCCGGTATCCAAGAGCCTAAGGATCTCCAAGAGCGCCGGGTCGGTGTGCCGGAGTACCAGATGACCGCCTCGGTCTGGATCCGTGGAATGCTCGCCGACGACCACGGCGTCGATCTGGACTCGATCACCTGGTGCACCGGCGGCATGGAGCAGCCGGGCCGAGTGGAGCGGCAGAAACTAGTCGTGCCCGACCGTGTGCGGATTGAGCCGGTCGATCCGGACTCCACACTCTCCAGTGCGCTGCTGAGCGGCGAGATTGACGCGCTGATGGCACCCCGGGTTCCCTCGGCCTTCCGCCAGGGAGAGGGCCGGGTACGCCGGCTCTTTCCCGACTATGCCGAGCGCGAGCTAGATTACTACCGGCGTACCGGCAACTTCCCGATCATGCACCTGGTGGCGATTCGTGCCGACGTGGCGCGCGAGAACCCGTGGCTGCCGCAGAGCGTCTACAAGGCCCTACGCCAGGCCAAGGTGATAGCCACCGAGGGAATCGCCGAGGCGCCGGCCCTGCGTTACACGATGCCGTTCCTGCTCGATGCCTGGGAGCGGCAGAGCGAGGTGTTCGGTGCGGACCCTTGGCCGTACGGGGTGGACGCCAACCGGGCCCAGTTGGAGACGTTCTCCCGTTACCTGACCGAGCAGGGCATCGTCGAGCGGNAGTACCCCATCGACGATCTCTTCGCCGCGAGCACCCTGATCGATCCGCGCATCTAGGCAAGCCCCTAGCAGCTAGGAGTGCAGTGATTCCCCAGCAGGAGCCGTCAAACGCCCCCGAGATCGTCATCGAGGTCGACCTCAACGGAAGTCCGCGGACGATGGTCGTCGACCCTGTCCAGTCGTTGGCCTCGGCGGTGCGCGCAGACGGTATGACCGGTACCAAGCTCGGGTGTGAGACCGGCGACTGCGGCGCTTGTGCGGTCATGTTGGATGGTGTGCCGATGGCCTCGTGCCTGTTGCCCGCGGTCCGCGCCCACCGGCGGAGGGTCACCACGATCGAGGGACTGGGCACGGCCACGGAGTTGAGCCCGCTGCAGGCGGCGTTCGCGCGGCACAACGCCAGCCAGTGCGGCTACTGCATCCCCGGCATTCTGGTTGCGGCGAGCCCGCTGGTCGACCGCGATGAGCTCACTCGCAGCGACGTGGTCAGCGAACTCACCGGCAACCTGTGCCGTTGCACCGGGTATGAGTCGATCATCAACGCGGTCCTGGATGCGCACCAGCAGGTGCGGTCGGGCCGGCTCGAATCGGCGGGAGGCGTGCCATGACCATGACCCGGGAGATGACCGAAGGCTGGGTCGGCCGGGGCATCCCCAGATCGACATCGAGGCCAAGCTGCGTGGCCAGACCGAGTACATCGGCGACATGCGTCTGCCCAACATGGCCCACGTCGATCGTGCGCAGCCCCGTAGCGCACGGCCGGATCCGCGGTATCGACACCAGCCGCGCCGAGCAGGTGCCTGGTGTCTTAGCGGTAGCTACAGCAGCTGACGCACCCGAGGTGAAGTTCGGGCCTTACACCCCGGACTGGGAGATTCTGGCACGACACAAAGTGCGTTTCGTCGGCGACGAGGTCGCCGCGGTCGCCGCATTGACGAACCGACAGCACGGTATGCGGCGAGCCTGGTCGAGGTGGATATCGAGGATTGCCCGCGGTCTTCGACCCGTTCGAGGCGCTAACCGAGGGCAGCCCGGTGATCTGGGACGACTACGCCGACAACGTGTCCACCTTGTTCACTATCGAGCGCGGTGACACCCAGGCTGCTTTTGATGCCGCCGATCTGATCCTCGATGACGTCTACGCGACCAGCCGGATGTACCACGCGTACCTGGAGCCGATCGGTGTCATCGCCCACTATGTCGACGGCGTACACGTCCTGCACGTGCCATCGCACATCCCCTATCGAGCCCGGCAGACCTACTCCACTGCGCTCGGGCTGAGCCTGGACAAGGTTCGCCTGGTCGTCCCACCGATCGGGGGTAGTTTCGGCGCCAAGTACGAGATGAACACGCCGCTGATCGCGGCGTTGCTCTCACGCAAGGCGGGCGTGCCCGTGCGGATCCTCTTCGGGCGCGACGAGGACGCCGCCTACCACCGGCCCCGGCCGCCGTTTGTCATCCGCAACCGCATCGCGGTGCGTGCCGACGGCATTTTCCTGGGTCGTGACGTCGACGTGGTCGGCATCGCCGGTGCGCGGACCTACTGGTCGCCCGCGACAGTGGCCACCGCAGTCCACCGTCCGGACTCGTTGTACAACTTCCAGGCAATGACCGGCCGCGGTCGGCTCGTCTACACCAACGAATCCCCAACCACCGCCATGCGCGGCTTCGGCAATGCCGAGGCACTCTTCGGTATCGAGCAGATGATCGACGAGATCGCTGAGAAGCTGGACATCGACCCGGTCGAGATGAGGCGTCGTAACATCGTCCATGAGGGTGAAACCTCCTTGCACGGTTGGTACATCAGCTCCTCCAAGCTGCCCGCCTGCATCGATCGAGTCACGGAGATGTCAGACTTCGCCGACCGTCGGCAGACCAAGCCACCCACGACGGCCGGGGAGCGAGCAGGCAAATTGCGCGGCATGGGTATCGCCCTCGGGCACCATGTGTCGGGCTACCGGCCGATCCTGCCCGACTACGACGGCTCCTCGGCCATCCTGCGGCTCGGCCCCGACGGCTCGATCCAGCTCTACGTGGGTGAACCGGACGTTGGTCAGGGCCATGTGACAGTGATGGCCCAACTGGCCGCCGACGAGCTCGGGGTGACTCCGGCCGATATCCAGGTGCAAGGGATCGACTCCGCGTTCAGCCCCGCCGCGGTCGGCACGCTGGCCTCTCGAGCGGCCACGATGGCCGGTATGGCCACGCTGGAGGCGGCGGCGGACGCACGCCGCAAGCTGGTCGCTTTCGCCGCCGAGCAGTGGAGAGTTCCCGAGTCTGCCGTTTCCTGGAGCAGCGGCACGCTCACCGACACCACAGGTATCAACGAGCCGTTCACGTTGCGCCAAGCCCTGCATCGATACGGCGTGGTTAACTGCGGCCTTCCATTGCTGGCCCAGGGCGTGCACCACCCCAAGACGGTGATGCCTGACGCCACCAAATGGATCGGCATTCCTTCCGTCGTTCGCCGGAGAGGAGACCACCGCCCCCGGATCACAAATCGAAGGGATCGGACGGCCTCGGGTGGAGCCCTCATTCCTCCCTGGGGTAATAGATCAGATGATCCGAGTTCCGGATGCTGCGTCGGTGGCTGCTATGCGTTTTCTCGCAGATCGCGTCGGGCTGCGCGCCGGGCCGTCGACCGGAACCAATCTCTACGGCGCACTCCGGCTTGCCTGCGAAATGCGTGACATCGGCCAGCGCGGCAGCATCGTCACGCTGATGTGTGATCGGCTGGATCGCTACGACGCGACCTTCGACGACGACGATTGGCTCCGGCAGCGACTGGACTTCGCTCCCTACCTTGAAGTGATCGAGACGGCATGGAGTACGCAGGAGTGGGTCGGCTGACTACCGGGCCTGACTACAGCTGACGACGGTGGGTAACCGTCCTCGTGAGATCTATCGGTCTGCCCAAGGTGCTGTGAACTTCTCGACCAGGTCGACCACAACGAGGCACAGGTAGCCGAGGACAGATATGACGACTAGGCCCACGTACATGCTGTCTACCGCAAAAGTCTGCCACGCCGACCAGATGAGGAAGCCCAGCCCGTTCTGTGCTCCGACGAATTCGACGGCGGCCATCACGACGAACGCGACACCGACCGAGAGACGCACGCCAGTGAAGATTCCAGGAAGGGCACCCGGCAAGGCGACCGTCCGGAACAGCTGCAAACGCGAAGCATTGGCAT
Source organism: Nocardioidaceae bacterium (assembly GCA_013693815.1). Lineage (GTDB taxonomy): Bacteria > Actinomycetota > Actinomycetes > Propionibacteriales > Nocardioidaceae > SSC3. Next base: position 1,020,900 of record CP059259.1, on the reverse strand, counting down.
TCCGAGCTACATCAAGATAGATCTTGGGAACTTGGAGAACCCCGGTCAGGGTATTGAAGAAGATGAAGAAGAAGACGACGATCGCGACGATCGCATACTTCGATGCCTCACCGAATCCGAATATCAGGAGCATCAGCGGGAAGATGGCGATTTTGGGGACCGGATAGAGAGCGGTGAAGATCGGCGTAATGACCTGCCGGCCACGCTTCCACACCCCCAGCACAAGGCCAAGGGCGATGGCCGGCACACCACCTATCACCATTCCGATGACGATGCGCCGTAACGTCGCCCACGAGTCCTCGATCAGCGACCCAGACTTCAAGAGATCCCAGAACTCACCGGTGATGGACGACGGCGGCGGAAAGAAACGGGCGTCCAGCACGCCGATGCGGCTGAACAGCTCCCATAGCAGAACGATCATCACGGGGCTGAGCACACCGGCGATCTGGACCAGTCGATCGCCCTTGGACGGCCCCACAAGCCCGGCGACATCCACCGGGGCGGACGATTCGTTGCTGTGCTTCGCGGACGGTTCCAACTGTCCACTACCCCCATCGATTGTGGTCGTCACAGCATCTCCTGACATGTTCGAGATCGGTCACGCATCAACAGCGTTCTCCGTCGGGCCGTGTTCGGCTCGCAACAGATCCCAGATGCGGAAACTGAGCTCGCCGAACAGCTGCTCGCGGCGTAGTTCGATGGCGTCACGGGGACGCTCGAACGGAACATCGATTTCGGAGATGATCCGACCAGGCCGCGCCGACATGACCAGGACACGATCACTCAACGTCAGCGCTTCTTCAATGCTGTGGGTGATGAACACAACCGTCTTGCGCTCACGTTCCCAAATGCGCAGCAGTTCCTGCTGCAGGCCGACCCTGGTTTGCTCATCCAACGCTCCGAAGGGCTCGTCCATCAGGAGCACACCGGCTTCGTCGTCGGCTAGGGCGCGGGCGACGCTGGCTCTCTGTTTCATACCTCCCGAGAGTTGGTGGGGGTACGCGTGGGTCCATTCGGCCAGACCGGCCATTGCCAACAGCGGTTGCACCCGCTCGCGGCGCTCGCGCTTCCTCACACCGCGCAAGGCCAGTCCGTAGGCAACGTTATCCTGCACGTTCAGCCAGGGAAAAAGCGACGACTCCTGGAACACCATGGCGGGATTGCGGCCGTCTCCTGCCACCCGGAATTCACCCAACGTCTGCTGCTCGAGACCAGCAAGAACGCGCAAAATCGTGGACTTGCCACAACCAGAGGGACCGCAGATGCTCAGGAACTCACCACGCCGCACAGAGAAGGAGGCATTCTCGACCGCGACCACCGGAACCTTGCGCCGCGTGTCATAGAAGGCCTTCACCAAGCACTCCACTTCGATGTCGTTGTCAGCAACGACAGGTGGAAGTCGAGAAGCCATTCGTTCACTCCCTCGTGCAGGCTGGCAGAGCGTAGGGGTCGGACGTCTGATGACTTTATCCTGCCAGTTCGGACCAACGAGGGCAAGAGGCCCCACGGATCGGAGTCTAGGCCGAGGTATGCCAATGGACGCAACAAAGCACGAATGGACATAGCGGGGCTCAAACATGACGCTCTCCCAGGTGAAACACACGACCCTCCAGCCGCGCACAACCAGGTCGGTGTAGCAATGAACACCGCGGCGCAACGCGTCGCGGGAGGAGTGGAACTCATAGGAGTCAGCCTCGTCGATCACCACCTGGGGTTCGACGTTCAGCCCCGGCCCCCAATGAAATCGCCCGCAGGCATGACTCGAAAGGGTTGGCGGCTCGGCCATCTGCTGCTTCCACCACCCGCAAGGCGCGCTTTCGCTCACCCAGCCGCACCTTGCGGTTGCGCGGCACGATCACATTGGGCTGCTCGGGCTCGGATTTGATCTCCCAGCCGTGGTGGAGGGCCGCGCTTTCATGTGAGGCAAGACCACTCAGCTGCTGGGCGACACGAAGACCCCTCTGGGCGGACGGCAATGCGAAGCCTCCCCAGCCAGCTTTGATGATCTCGCCACGGGCGAGTGCTCCCCGAACTCGGCCAATGGTTGTAGCGCGCAGCAAGGCTTGGCGATCAGCCACACCGCCAAGCCGCTGCAACACCTCTACCGGGTCCACCTGCGGCATGTTGCCGCGGGTCGGCTGGGTGGGCCACCAGCAATTGGGGCGAGTGTGGATAGGACAGCTATGCCATTGGACGTGCGATTCCCTTGTTTCAGACCGTTTTGGGGCCGCTCCGGGGACAATCGCACGTCCAATGGCATGCTGCACATCGGTGATCGCGGCTACGCCACTCAACAGACTCAATCGCCTCGGCAGACCCGAGCAAGCTCGGTCTGCTCTCGCCTCAATCGTCTGGGTGATCGCGGCTACGCCACTCAACAGACTCAATCGCCTCGGCAGACCCGAGCAAGCTCGGTCTGCTCTCGCCTCAATCGTCTGTACCCCGGTGGGACTCGAACCCACACTGAAAGGTTTTAAGACCTCTTCCTCTGCCATTGGGATACGGGGGCCGGCGGTCCCGACCGTACCGCAAGCGCTGGCCACTCACCCGGCCAGCCACAGCCGGCGAGCAGCATCCTGCCAGTCCATCAGCCGGCGGCGAGGGCGGCGGCGCGGCCGAGGACGGCGTCGAGCATCGGCTCGGTGAGCTTGCCGGTGAAGGTGTTCTGCTGGCTGGGGTGGTAACTGCCGAGCACGACCAGACCGTCCAGGTCGACTTCGACACCGTGGCCGAACCGAGGGCGGGGCCGTGGAATAGGCACGTCCAGGGTAGCCAGGGTGCGCAGGGCCGCGTCGAAACCGAAGGAACCCAGGCAGACGATCACTCGCAGGTCGGGCAGCACCAGCTCGAGTTCGCGCCGCAGCCANGGAGAGCAGGTGTTGCGCTCGATGGTGGTCGGCTTGTTGTCCGGTGGGGCGCAGCGTACGGCGGCCACCATCCGGGTGTTGATCAGTCGCTGGCCATCGCCTGCGTCCTGCGAGGTCGCGATCGCGGCCAGGCCGACCCGATGCAACGAGGCGAACAACCAGTCGCCGCTGCGGTCGCCGGTGAAGATCCGCCCGGTCCGGTTGCCGCCGTTGGCAGCGGGGGCGAGCCCCAGGATCAGCACTCGCGGAGCCGGATCGCCCCATCCTGCGATGGGACGGCCCCAGTAGGGCTGGTCGGCGTAGGCGGCGCGTTTGGTGTGGGCGACGTCCTCACGCCAGGCCACCAGGCGCGGGCAGGCACGGCAAACAGTGATCTCGGCGTCCAGCAGAGGCAAATCCGCGACGGCGGCAAAGGCAGCGACCTCCTCAGCCGATACAGCGACGGCCGTGTTCGCTAGAGCAGGGTCGTCGGGCCATCCAGTGCCCGGCGGCACCGGCGAGGCGAACAGCTCCCCGGTGATCGGGTGCGGAAGCATCACAGCTGCTCTCCGACCAACGACCAGGCGATGCCGTCAAGAATGTCGTGTTCGGATACCAATACCTCGGGGACCGAGGTACGCCGAAGGATGCGCTCGAGGATCAGCGCGCCGGCACCGATCACATCGGCGCGTCCAGGATGCATGGCGCCGATGGCGCGGCGTTGGGCGACCGTCATTGCCAGCAGTCGCTCGGAGATCCTGGTTGCCTCGGCGCGCGCTATCTGGGAGTGGTGGATGGCGATTCGGTCGTAGTCGGCCAGGCCGAGCGCGATGGCGGCCATGGTGGTGATGGTGCCGGCGACCCCGACGAAGGTGCCGGTGGCGGTCAGCTCGATTCCGCTGGCAGTCAACGAGTCGAGTTCGGTGTCGATGGCCACCGTGGCGGCTTCGATCTCGGCGCGGGTCGGAGGATCCGAGATCAAGTAGCGCTCGGTCATCCGCACCGAGCCGATGTCGAGTGATCGGTGGTTTCCTGCCTGTACGAACTCGGTGGAACCTCCGCCGATGTCGACGACCAACACGGGCTCAGGAGCGGGTACTGGCAGCGATCGCGTCGCACCGAGGAAGGACAGCGCTGCTTCCTCATCTCCCGACAAGACCTCGGGCTCGACCCCNAGCCGAGCGCGTACGCCGGCGGCGAAGTCAGCGGCGTTGCCGGCATCGCGAGCAGCAGAGGTGGCGCAGAACCGCACCGCTGAGACCTGGTGGGCCTCGATCACAGCCACAAACTCGTCGATCGCCGCGAAGACCCGCGTCAGTGCTGCTTGCGACAACATTCCGGTGCGGTCCACGCCCTCCCCNAGGCGCACCATCCGCATATCGCGGACCACCTCCCGCTCCGACCCGGGCGCGGCCGACCCGACCGGCACAGCAAGGTCGGCGATCAGCAGCTTGATGCTGTTGGTGCCGCAGTCGAGGGCCGCCACCCGGGTGCTGCCCGCTGGCGGGACGGAACCAATAGCAGACAACTCAGATGCAGACATCGGCGCGCAGGAATCCGTGAGCGGTGGCCGGCTGGGCGGTTTCGGGTCGGGTGCTGGAGAACTGCTCACGGTAGAGCCGCGCGTACAGACCATCCTCGTCGGCCATGAGCTCGTCATGTGTGCCCCGCTCGACCAAGCGACCGTCGACCAGGCCGAAGATCACATCGGCGTTGTGAATGGTGGTGAGGCGGTGCGCGATCGCCAGTGTCGTGCGACCTGTGGTGGCGCGTTCCAGCGCCTCCTGGACGAGCCGTTCGGTCTCGTTGTCCAGTGCGCTGGTGGCCTCGTCCAGGATCAGGATGCGTGGATTCTTCAGGAGTACCCGGGCGATGGCCAGTCGCTGTTTCTCTCCACCCGACAGCCGATAGCCGCGCTCGCCGGTGATGGTCTCGTAGCCGTCGGGNAAGCTCATGATCCGGTCGTGGATGTTGGCGTCCTTGGCTGCTTCGACGATCTCGTCGCCTGCGGCTCCAGGCCGGGCATAGGCGATGTTGTCGCGGATGGTGCCGTGGAAGAGGTACGGCTCCTGGGTCACCATGCCGACGCAATCGGCGAGTGAGGCGAGCGTGAGGTCACGGACGTCGATGCCGTCGATAAGCACCGCGCCTTGGGAGACGTCGTAGAAGCGCGGCACCAGATAGGTCGCGGTGGTCTTGCCCGAACCGGACGGGCCGACGATGGCCGCCATCTGGCCGGGTTCGATCTTCAGCGACAAGTCCGACAGTGTCCAAGCCTCCTCGGGCGCTGTCGAGACGCCGTCGATACGTACCCCGGAGTCCCCGAATCGGTCACCGCCCTGCACACCGGTCAGCTGCCGTGGCTCGGGATAGCGGAACCAGACGTGGCGGAACTCGATCTCACCCCGCAAGGTCCGCGGGTTCACGGTTCGTGCATCGGGCCGGTCCACGATGGCAGGCTCGAGGTCGAGGTACTCGAAGATCCGGCGGAACAGAGCCAGCGAGGTCTGCACCTCCATCGAGACCCGCATCAGGCTCAGCAACGGCATCTGCAACCGCGACTGCACGGTGGTGAACGCCACCAGCGTTCCCGCGGTCAGCGCGCCTTCTCCTCCCAGCATCCTGCCCGACAACAGATATCCGGCCACCAGGTAGATGATCGCCGGCGTGATCGCAAANAACGTCTGCACGGTGGCGAAGAACAACCGACCTGTCATCGCCTGCTCGATCTGCAGGCGGGTCTGCTGCAGGTTGGCGGCGCGGTAGCGAGCGGCCTCGGACTCACCACGGTTGAACACCTTGGACAGCAAGATCCCCGAGACACTCAACGATTCCTCGGTGATCGCAGTCATCTCCGAAAGGTTCTCCTGGGTCCGTCGCGCCAACACCTGGCGGCGCCGCCCGACCTTGAGCTGCAACCAGACGAACAGCGGCATCAGGATCAAGGTAAGCAAGGTGAGCTGCCAGGACAGGATCACCATCGAGATGAACGCGGCGGTGACGGTGACCGAGTTCTGCAGGATCGAGGTCGCGGTGTCGGTGAGAACCGTGCGCACTCCGGCGACGTCGTTGGCGAGCCGGGACTGGATGGCACCGGTCTTGGTGGTGGTGAAGAACGCCAGCTCCATGGTCTGCAGGTGCGCGAACAACTCGCTGCGCAGATCGGCCATCGCGGAGTTCCCGATGGTCGAGGTGAGCCAGTTCTGCACGATGCCCAACGTCGATGCGGCGATCGGAAGCAGGCACATGCCGGCAACCAGCCACCACAACAGCCCCAGATCCGGCCCGCCCTCGACGAACAGAGCCTTGTCGAAGACGGCCTTGGTGAGGAACGGCACCAGCGAGCTGAGGATCGCGGAAACCACCACAACGGCCCCAACGGCGGCGATCTTCGTCTTGTACGGCCGCAGCAGCGCAACGATGCGGCGCAAAGTGGCGGAGTTGGCGGAGACGTCTTGGTGGATCTCGTCCTCGCTCAGGTGCGTGACAACTCGTCCGCGGCCTCCCGGCGGCATCAGCCCTCCACTTCCGAGTTCGGGACACCGGGCAGGACACTGCGTGGAACACAGGGCCCGGACGCCCACCACTCGCCCAGCAGCTCCAGCACCTCGTCCCCCAGCGGATTCACCCCCGGCCTTGGGCGAGTGCCTGACCGGCGAGCACATGGAGGCACTTGACCCGGTTCGGCATCCCACCGGCAGAGATCCCGGCGATCTCCGGCACATGACCGATCGCCTCTCGGGTGGCGAGGTAGCTCTCGTGTGCGCCAGCGTACGCCTGGGCGAGGTCGGGGTCGTCGGCGAGCCGTTGCTGCATGGTCGCCATCAGCCCGCTGCCCTCCAAGGTTCCGATCAGGAGGCGGCGCGGGGACAGGTCAGGTAGAAGGTGGTCGGAAAGGGGTGCCGTCGGGTAACCGTGGCTCGGTGGTGACCACGTCCGGGTTACCGCACTGGCAGCGATGCCCGATCGCATGGATCCCCGGGGTGGTCGGCCAAGCTGCTCGGCGATCGCCGCCTCGTCGGCTGGGTCGATCACTGGCTCTTGCCGGTTGGAGTGGGCTTGGGGGTTTGATCTTGGTGGCGGGCTCGGGCTTGTCCTCCGGCTTGGGCGGGTCGCCGGCGATCAGCACGCTGGTCCACAGCGTGTCGTACCACTCGGGCTGTCCGGCATCGGTGGTCACCTTGGGGTCGTCCAGGACGTCGACGTCACCCAGCGGCTTTCCGTTGGCGTCCAGCACGGTGTAGCCGATCTCGCCGGGCATCACGAAGCCGAACTGTTTGCGCGCCTGCGCCTTGATGAAAGCCGGGTCCTTCCAGCGTTGCTTCTCGCGCTGCAGTGCGGCGAGATTGGCTTGAGAGGTGGCGATGGACTCGTCCAGGTCGGCCAACTGCTGCCGCTGCTCCAGGTAGGCGCGGAAGCTGGAGGCGTACGACACCATCAACACCGCGACGACGAGCACGAGCACTGCCGCCCGGCCGGTGAAACGCGGACGCGCAGGCGAACCTGCCGTGAGCTTCTGCGAACCTGGGCCAGCCTGCTCGGCGTCGGCGTGAACACGGCCTGCNCGAGCGCGCCGGGGTGCGCGCACCGGCTCGAGAGCCAGGTGACGTGCCTGGCGGTAAGCCTGGGCGCCGCTTGCCCCACGCGGACCCGGACCGGGATTCGCGCGGGTGGGAGAGGACNNATGGTTCCTAGGGTAGGTGTCTAGGCCACGACAGCTTCGCGGCCGCGTAGTACCGGCGCGTCGCNNGATGGCTCCGTGGGATCTCTTAGCTTTGATCCGTGGACGTGCCGCGCAGCAGCGGAGTCGTCCACGGATCGAGGCTTAGGAACCGAATCGGGGAAGGCGCCTCGCCCGGCGTACCGGGCTGCGTCGTCGAGCTCCTCCTCGATCCGCAGCAGTTGGTTGTACTTGGCGACGCGCTCGGAGCGGGCAGGGGCGCCGGTCTTGATCTGGCCGCAGTTGGTGGCCACCGCCAGGTCGGCGATCGTGGTGTCCTCGGTCTCGCCGGAGCGGTGGCTCATCATGCACGCGAAGCCGTTGCGGTGAGCAAGGTCGACCGAATCGAGGGTCTCGGTCAGGGAGCCGATCTGGTTGACCTTGACCAGCAGTGCGTTGCCGGCGCCCTCACGGATACCGCGGCCGAGCCGCTCGACGTTGGTGACGAACAGGTCGTCGCCGACGAGTTGTACNCTGGCGCCGAGCTCGCCGGTGATCTGTTTCCAGCCGTCCCAGTCCTCCTCGTTGAGCGGGTCCTCGATCGACACGATCGGGTAGGAGGCGACCAGGTCGGCGTAGTAGGCGGTCATCTCGGCTGCGGTCTTGGTGGCCCCCTCGAACCTATAACCGCCGCTGTCGGCATCTGTATAGAACTCGGTGGCAGCAACGTCGAGTGCGAGCACCACATCCTCACCGAGTTTGAGGCCGGCCGTGCCGATCGCCTCGGCGATCAGGTCCAGGGCGTCCCGGTTGCTGGGCAGATCGGGGGCGAAGCCGCCCTCGTCACCGACACCGGTGGCCAGTCCCTTGCTCTTCAACACAGACTTGAGCGCGTGGTAGACCTCGGTGCCCTGGCGTAGCGCTTCGCGGAAGGTTGGCGCGCCGATCGGAGCGATCATGAACTCTTGGATGTCGACGTTGGTGTCGGCATGGGCGCCACCGTTGAGGATGTTCATCATCGGCACCGGCAGCACATGCGCGTTGGGACCACCGATGTACCGGAACAACGGCAGGTCGGCGGCGTCCGCGGCGGCCCGGGCGACTGCGAGCGAGACGCCGAGGATCGCGTTGGCGCCCAGCTTGGCCTTGTTCGCGGTGGCGTCCAGGTCCAGCAGCGCCTGGTCGACGAGTCGCTGCTCGGAGGCCTCGAATCCGATCAGCTCGGGGCCGATGACGTCGAGCACCGCGGTGACGGCGTTGACAACGCCCTTGCCGCCGTAACGGCTGCCACCGTCGCGCAGCTCTACCGCCTCGAAGGCTCCGGTGGAGGCACCGGACGGTACGGCCGCGCGGCTGATCGTGCCGTCGTCCAGGGCCACCTCGACCTCCACGGTCGGGTTTCCTCGCGAGTCCAAGATCTCGCGTGCGCCGATTGCCTCGATGGACGCCACTGTTGCTCCTCAGCTGGGTGTTCGGGTGGACGGATCGCCCTAGTGGAAGCCTAATGCGCTCACGCCCGCCTGTTGTCACCTGGTCAGCCCGGTGACCAAGTAGTCAGCGTAGTCAGCCCAGGCTGATCACCCGAGGGCCTGCCGGAACGACCAGAGGTCCTCGGCGAAGGCCTGCGGTTGCTCCAGCGCCGCGAAGTGACCGCCGGCGGGCATGTCCGCCCAATGGACCAGGTTGTACTCGGTCTCGATCCACGGTCGCGGTGAATGCCATATCTCCTTGGGATAGTTGGCCACACCGGTCGGCACCGTGACCCGGGGCTTGTTGCGCAGGCCGCCGGTGATCGCGTCGCGATACTGCTTGTAGATGTTGGCCGCCGAGCCGAAGCATCCGCTGAGCCAGTAGACCGAGATGTTGGTGAGCAGAGTGTCCCAGTCGATTGCGTCNGCGGGGTCACCGTTGTTGTCGGTCCAGGCGTAGAACTTCTCCAGTATCCAGGCGGCCTGACCCACTGCGGAATCGCTCATCCCGTAACCGAGGGTGAGGGGCTTGGAGCCTTGGATGTGGGAGTATCCGCTGATCTCGAAGTCGGTGGCAGCGTAGTGGGCGAGGTAGGCCTTGTCCTCGTCGCTGAGCAGCGCCTCGGGGTCATCGACCTCCTGCGGCGGAATCGGCAGAACCAGGTTGACGTGGATGCCGATCAGCTTGTCGCTTGCGATGTCTGCCAGGCAGCGCACAATCACCGCGCCCCAGTCGCCACCTTGGGCGACGTAGCGGTCGTACCCGACGAGTTCCATCAGCTCGGCGTGGATACCCGCGATCTTGGCGGGACTCATCCCCGGCTCGGTGGCCGGCGCCGACCAGGCGCAACCGGGCAGCGAGGGNGCGACCACATGGTAGGCATCGGCAGCCGATCCGCCGAACGCGGTCGGGTCGGTCAGCCGGGGAATGACCTCGAAGAACTCCACCACGGATCCAGGCCAGCCGTGTACGAGGAGCAGCGGGGTCGCCTCGGGATGTGGGGAGCGTGCGTGGATGAAGTGGGTCTTGCGGCCGCTGACATCGGCGGTGAACTGATCGAACTGGTTGAGCCGCTCCTGGGCGGCATCCCAGTCGAAGGAATTGCGCCAGTAGTCGACGAACTCACGCAGGTAGGGCTCCGGGGTGCCCGAGGACCAGTCGTCCCGAGCCTCCCAGGAGGGAGAGGGCCAGCGCACCGCATCGATCCGTCGGTTCAGGTCGGCGATCTGTTCTGCGTCGATCTCCACCCGGAACGGCTCGATGGTCATGAGGCATCCTCCGGGCCGCTGCTCAGAACAAGACGGCGTACGGTGTCGCGGAGCTCCTGCTCGGGGTCCAGTCCTTGGGTGCGAGCCTCGGCAACCAGGGCAAGCAATCGCCGGCCGATCGTCTGTTCGTCGGGCTCGGATGCCACTGCGTCGAGGTCGAGGCGGCCCAACACCTTCGCGGCGTAGCTGAGCGCCGGCAAGCCCGGCGGGATGCCCTCGACCGGCGAACTGCGCTTCTTCTCCGCGGCCTTGAGTCGCTCCCAGTTGGCGTTGACCTCGTCTGCGCCAGTCACTTCCAGACCGGCGAACACATGCGGGTGCCGGTAGACGAGCTTGTCGATGATCCCGCCGGCGACGTCGCCGATATCGAAACCGTGCTCGGGATCCTCGCTGGCGATCCGAGCATGGAAGTAGACCTGCAGCAGTAGGTCGCCAAGTTCTTCACGCAGGTGGTCGCGGTCGTCGGTCTCGATCGCCTCGATGACCTCGTACGACTCCTCGACGAGGTACTTCACCAGTGAGCGGTGGGTCTGCTCGGCGTCCCAAGGACACTCACGGCGGAGTCGATCCATCACCTCGACGAGTTCGAGTAGCCGCGAGGTCACAGGCCAGACTTACGCGCAGGGCCGAGTGGCTGGGTTGTCGTTGTCGGTGGCCGAGTCATCGGCCGGCACGGAGAGAGATCCGCTGACGGCTTGCACGCTGGTCTTGTCCCAGGTGCCGAAGCGTGGGTCGAGCTCTACCCCGCATCTTCGGCCCACTGGGCGAACACCTCGGCTTGGGCCAACTGGAGATCGTCAGGGACCTGGCCGCCGTTGTCGGCCACCGCTTGTCCGCTGGCTTTCTGGTCGGCCGCGACCGAGGCGCGGACTTCATCGAGGAAGGCTTCCTTGTCCTCCTCGGACAGTTCGGACAGCGCCGGCTCTACCGAGGTGACCGCCTGGTTGATCACCGACTCGTCGACCGGAGCGGTGCCCTCCTGAGCAGCCAGTCGGCTCAGCACCATGATGGTCAGCGCTTGGGTGCGGATCTCGGCGTTGCTCGGCGGCTGGCCATTGGCCTTCTGGAAGACGCAGAATCCGGTCGCGAACTGGTCCAGCTCGGACATGGTGATCCGAGTGTCACCGATAGTGGCGGCACTGTTGGGCGAGAGTCCCGAGCAGCCGGTGAGGGTGAGAACTGATGCGGCGGACGCTGCCGCCAACCAAGAAACGCGTGTCACGTACTTCAGTATCTACGAAGCGGCAACCGAAGTCGTCTGAGGGTCGATCACGGTGTCGATCACCCGCTCGCCCAGGCGAGCAATTCTGCCGTCGCGCAGCTGTGGGCCGCCGACTTGCCGCGGCAACGGCCGCGGCACCAAGATCGTCGCGGTGGCCTGCTTGATCAGGCTGCCCGGGTGGAGACGTTTGAGCCGCACCTGCGCCGACTCCGGCAACTCGACCGGACCGAACCGGACGTACTTGCCCTGCAAGATGACCTCGGTGAGCCCGGCTTTTCTTGCTCTGGCACGGAAGCGAGCGACCTGCATGAGCGCCTCGACAGGTGGCGAGACCGGACCGTAGCGATCCTCGAGTTCCTCGCGGATCGCAGTGAGCATCTCCTCGTCGCGCACCTCGGCCAGCCGCTTGTACATCTCGAGCCGGAGTCGCTCGGAGGGCACGTAGTCGTGTGGTAGGTGTGCGTCCACGGGGAGGTCGACACGTACCTCCTGCTCCAGTTCGGCGGGGTCGGCGCCCTTGAACTCGTTGACGGCGTCTCCCACCAACCGGACGTAGAGATCGAACCCGACGTCGGCGATGTGTCCGCTCTGCTCACCGCCGAGTAGGTTGCCGGCGCCGCGGATCTCCAGGTCTTTCATCGCGATCGCCATGCCACCACCCAGGTCGGAGTGCTGGGCCAGGGTCGCGAGTCGTTCGTGGGCGGTCTCGGTGAGCGGCTTGTCGGGCGGGTAGAGAAAGTATCCGTACGCCCGGTCCCGGCTGCGACCGACCCGGCCGCGCAGCTGGTGCAGTTGAGACAGGCCGAGCATGTCGGCGCGCTCGATGATCATCGTGTTGGCGTTGGAGACGTCGATGCCGGATTCGACGATCGTGGTGCACACCAAGACGTCGAAGCGTTTCTCCCAGAAGTCGAGCATGACCTGCTCGAGTTGGTGTTCTCCCATCTGCCCGTGCGCGGTGGCGATCCGGGCTTCGGGCACGAGTTCACGCAGGTGGGCTGCGGCCTTCTCGATGGACTGCACCCGGTTGTGGATGAAGAACACCTGTCCGTCGCGGAGCAGTTCGCGCCTGATCGCGGCAGTGACCTGCCGGTCTTCGTACGCGCCGACGTAGGTGAGCACCGGGTGTCGTTCCTCGGGTGGGGTGGTGATCGTGGACATCTCCCGGATGCCGGTGATCGCCATCTCCAGGGTGCGTGGGATGGGGGTGGCCGACATGGCGAGTACGTCGACCGCAGTACGCAGGCGTTTGAGCTGTTCCTTGTGTTCGACGCCGAAGCGCTGTTCCTCGTCGACCACGATCAGGCCGAGGTCTTTGAACTTCACGTCGTTGCCGAGCAGACGATGGGTGCCGATCACGATGTCGACAGTGCCGTCGAGCAGACCCTCCATGGTCTGGGCGGATTCTTTGTCGGTCTGGAAGCGGCTCAGTGCACGCAACTCGATCGGGAAGCCGCTCATCCGCTCGGCGAAGGTGGAGTGGTGCTGCTGCACGAGCAGAGTGGTCGGAACCAATACCGCTACCTGTTTGCCGTCTTGGACCGCTTTGAACGCAGCCCGGACCGCGATCTCGGTCTTGCCGTAGCCGACATCACCGCAGACCAGGCGGTCCATCGGGATCTCGCGCTCCATGTCGGCTTTGACCTCGTCGACGGTGGAGAGCTGGTCGGGGGTCTCGGTGAACGGGAAGGCGTCCTCGAGTTCACGCTGCCAGGGTGAGTCGGGGCCGAACCGGTGTCCCTTGGTGGCCTGTCGGGCCGCATAGAGCTTGATCAACTCCGCGGCGATCTCCTTGACGGCCTTCTTGGCACGGCCCTTGCGTTTGGCCCAGTCGGCGCCACCGAGCCGGTCCAAGCTGGGCAGATCGCCACCGACGTACCTGGTGACCTGGTCGAGTTGGTCTGTGGGCACATACAGCCGGTCCGGCGGTGAACCTCGTTTCGAAGATCCGTACTCCAGCACCAGGTACTCCCGGGTCGCGCCCTGTACCTCACGCTGACGCATCTCCACGTAACGGCCGACGCCGTGCTGGTCGTGGACGACGTAGTCGCCGGGTTTGAGCTCGAGTGGGTCGATCTGACGCTTGCGCCGGGTGGGCATCTTGCGCATGTCCTTGGTGGAGGCGCGCTGCCCGGACAGGTCGTCGCCGGTGATGATCGCGAATCGGCCGTCGTCGCTGATCAGCCCGTGCTGTAGGCCGCCGGTGGTCACATTGACCAGGTGCTGGTCGATGGCGCCGTCCAGGGACGAGGCCAGGCGTACGGGGAGGTCGTTCTCCTTGAGCACCTCGACGGTTCGCTCGGCAGGCCCGTGTCCTTCGTGGACAACCACGACACGGCGCCCGGCACTCACCCAGGTGCGCAGGTCCTCGATCGCTTGGGCGACGTCGCCGTGGTAGGCCTCAGCTGGGTGCATCGCGATGGCACGAGTGTCGGTGGGCTCAAGGTCTCCGGGGTCCTCAGGATCGTCACCTACGTCCATCCCGAACGGAGAGATGCTCCACCAGGCTTTGCCCTGCTGGAGAACCGACGCGCGCACATCCCCCAGGCTCCGGTAGGACGCGGCCCCCAGATCGATCGGCGCCGAGCCTCCCGCGGCGGCCGCAGCCCAGCTGGCACCCAGGAACTCCTCGCTGGTCGCGACCAGGTCATGTGCTCGGGCTCGGGCACGCTCGGGGTCGAGCAGGAGCACATGGGAATCGGACGGAAGCAGATCGACCAACAGCTCCATCTCGTCCACCAGCACCGGCGCCAGCGATTCCATGCCCTCGACCACCTGCCCTTCGGCCAACCGGCCGACGATGTCGAGCAACTGGGGATGGGACTGGCCCAGCGCCTTTGCCCGGGCACGCACGTCCTCGGTGAGCAGCAGCTCCCGGCACGGNGGTGCCCAGAGTCGGTTATCGGGGCGATCGCGGGCATCCAGGCTGCGTTGGTCGGCGACCGCGAACGAGCGGATCTCTTCGACGTCGTCACCGAAGAACTCGACCCGCATGGGNTGCTCCTCGGTGGGTGGGAACACATCGACGATGCCGCCACGGACAGCGAACTCGCCGCGCTTCTCCACCAGATCGACCCGCGCATAGGCAGCATCGGCAAGCCTGCGCACGACGTCGTCCAGATCGTGCTGCTCCCCGGTTCGCAGCTCGACGGGTTCGAGGTCGGCCAGGCCTTTGACCTGGGGCTGCAACAGGCTGCGGACCGGAGCCACCACGACCTGCAACGGCCCGTTGTCGGGGTCGGGTCCCGGATGGCGCAGCCGGCGCAGCACCGCCAACCGCTGACCGACGGTGTCACTGCGCGGGCTCAGCCGCTCGTGCGGCAACGTCTCCCAGGACGGGTAGTAGGCCACGGTGCCGGGATCGATGAAACTGCCGAGTTCGGCAACGAGATCCTCGGCCTCGCGCTGAGTAGCCGCGACAGCCAGTACCGTGCGGCCCGCGTCCACCAGGCCTTTGATCACGAACGGNCGCAGCGCGGCCGGTCCGGTGAGGTCGACCGTGGGTACCCGAGTTTCGGAGAGTACGTCGGTCAGGGTTGCGTCGGCCAGGACCAGATCAGCAACGCCACCAAGACTCACAAGGTTCGATCCTACGCGGGCCTGCCTGGTTCACTTCACCCGCTGATTAACTAGTAATTGACTCTAGTTACATGTTTTAATGAACGGGCCCCAGACTCGTGCCGGGGCGGCACCCTGCTCCCCGGCACGACCCCGGTCAACGATCTCGATAAATGACCTTGGGGTCGCACTCGATCGACCTGGGGGACGACTGCCACGGCTAGCGTTAGGGCCATGGCAAGCAAGCCACCGGCGTACGGAGAGCCTGTCGAGATCGAGGTCGACGACAAGGTCGTGCGGGTCACCAACCCCGAGCGGGTCTATTTCCCCGCGATCGGGGCGACCAAGCTCGACCTGGTCGAGTACTACCTGAGCGTCGGTGACGGCATCGTGCGCGCCCTCTACGAGCGGCCGTGCATGTTGCACCGGTTCCCTGATGGCCTGCCCGGCGGCAAGGTGCATCAAAAACGGATCCCGCGTGGCGCGCCATCGTGGATCGAGACGGTCGAGTTGTTCTTCCCGCGCTACAAGCGGACTGCCGACGAGTTGTGCGTGACCGAGTTGGCGCAGGTGATCTGGGCAGCCCAGATGAGCACCGTCGAGTTCCATCCGTGGAACAGTCGCCGTGACGACACCGAGAAGCCTGACGAGTGGCGCATCGACTTGGACCCGATGCCTGATTGCCCTTGGGAGCGCGTACAACGGGTCGCACATGTCGCGCATGAGGTGCTCGATGAGTTGGGGGCGGTGGGCTGGCCCAAGACCTCGGGAGGCAAGGGCATGCATACCTACGTCCGGATCAAGCCCGAGCATGGCTTCACCGAGGTGCGCCGGGCGGCGCAAGCGTTCGCCCGCGAAGTGGAGCGACGCGCGCCTGAGGACGTCACCACCGAGTGGTGGCGCAAGGACCGCGACCCCGATGCCTTGTTCATCGACTACGGCCAGAATGCCCGCGACCACACGATCGCCGCCGCCTACTCGGTACGGGGCGTCGAGAACGCCCAGGTCTCCGCGCCGATCCGGTGGGACGAGATCGACGACGTCACCCCTGCCGACTTCACCATCGACACCATGCCGGCCCGGTTCGCAGAGCTCGGCGACCCCCACGAGGGCATCGACGAAGCGGTCTTCGACATCGCGCCGCTCTTGGAGTGGGCCGACCGCGACGAGTCCATGGGCCCTGACACTGAGTAGCCAAGCCACGATATCCACAGCAGGACTACTCGCACGTTGATTTGTCGAGTCGCGGTGGAACTATCCGAGGATGACTAGGCATCGCTCCATTCGCGACGAAACGCCACCATCTGACGACACACTCCTTGTCCGAGGTCTTTCCCGTAGCGACCCGTACGACATGGCTTTCGATCGCAGACTCCTGCTCGAAGACGCAGGCTTCAACTTTCGAGAGTTTGGCTACTACGGTTTGTCACTCTGGCTGATTACTGCGCCCTGGTCGTTGGATCGAGTGTTCCGAGAGAAGGTGCGACGTTTCCAATCAGTCGCCATCTTTTCTGCAGGAGCCTTGCGGGATAAAGGACTTGGACTTGTGCCAAGCGGCAAGTCGCCCCACTACGACGCCAGCACAGGCAAGGTGTACGGCTTCTCGTTCGGGAGTGTCAAAATCACGGCGAGCTCTGCCGAAGAACTCGTCGATCAGTTCATCGCCGCGCCGTACACTGTCGAGGAGAACCCCTACTACGCACAGGGCCCTGGGTTGGAGGGAGGTTGGGCATGATCCACATCGATATCGACGCAGACTTGAACATGGTTGATGACAACGACCGCAACATGGCGCCGTGTCCGGCAGGCAGTACGTCATTCGAGGTCGGCCAAGTCGCCGTCGCGGGTCGCCCGCGTGCGTGGTCCTGGGTCCTGATCGACGAGATAAGCGACACCGCCGTCTACTTCCACCAGATCAGTGCCAAGGAAGCCGCTTCCTACGGCGATCTGGTATCGATCATCGCTTGACGATTCGCCGCCAGCCTCGGTCAGGAAGCAGTAACTCGGAGGTCCATGCTCAGGTCACTGGAGTTGACCTGGTCCTGGTGCACCTCCACCGCGATCACGTTGACGCCCGCGACCAGCAGCGAAGCCGGGACGGTGAACGTCTCGAAGCGGGTCTCGGCGTTGCCGCTCACGTTGCTACTGGCGGGGTGCTGTAGTCGATCGCCCCGGCCGGCAGGTTGGAGCGCCGCACTTCGGTGCCGTTCACGTACACGACGGCGCCGTCGTCTCGCAGGAGCTGGAAGCTCAGCGTCGAGATGCTGCCCGGGTTGTCGACCGTGATCGCGCGGCGGAAGTAGTAGGTCATCCGTCGGTTGGGGATCACGGTTGCTTCGTCCCCGTCGCCGAACCCGAGCTGGCTCGGGCCGGACGGCCAGGCCGAGTCGTCGAAAGAGACGTCCGCCCAGCCCGACGGGGCGTTGCTCGTCTCCGCGCGATAGCGCCACACGTCGCCGGTGGCGACCAGCTGTCCCGTGGAGCTGCCGGTGGTGGTCACGTCGACCTGGTTGCTGGCGTCGGACGCGTTCCCGGCGGCGTCGATGGCGCGCACGGTATAGCTGTAGCTGGTGTTGGGCGAACGCCCGGTGTCGGTCCAGGCCGTACCAGTCACGGTGGTGGCCAGTGTCGCGCCGCGGTAGACCCGGTAGCCGGTCACGGCCACATTGTCGGAGGAGGCATTCCACGCCAGGCTCACGCTGTTACTGGTCACCGCGGTGCTGCGCAGGTTGCCCGGCGTAGTCGGCGCCTCGGTATCCGCCGGGGCGCGGAGCCGGTCGGGCGTAGCTCGAGGTCGAAGCTCACGTCGGGNGAGCCCGATCGGTTGTGGATCTCGACCGCGATCGTGTTGGTGCCGTTGACCAGCCGGCTCACCGGCACCGACTGCGGGTAGAACGTGTTCTCGGCGGCGCCGTTGACATCGGACGACGCTTGGGTCCGGTAGTTGACCGTGCCCGAGGGCATGTTGGAGCGCATCACCTCGACACCGTTGAGATAGACGATCGCGCCGTCGTCACGCAGAAGCCGGAGCTCCAGGCCGCTCATACTGCCCGGGTTCGCGGTAAAGGTGCGGCGGAAGTAGTGCGTAAGCCCGAGCGGGCTGATCACCGTGCTCTCGTCGGAATCGCCGAAACCGAGCTGGGCGGGGCCGGCCGACCACGAGCTGTCGTTGAAGCCGACCCCTCGCCACGCGGTGCCCTGGTCGGAGCCGTTGGAGAGATAGCGCCAGGTCGAGCCGATCCTGACCAGAGCGTTGGACGGCGCCGCCGTGGTCACGTTGAGCGCCGAACTCTGGTTGGACCAGTTGCCCGCGGCATCGGTGGCTTGGACGCGGTAGGTGTAGGTGGTGTTGGGAGACAGATCGCGGTCGGTATGGGTGGTCACGCCCGTCTGCGCGACGACGTTGCCGTCACGGAGCACGCGATAGCCGGTGACCGCGTTGTCATCGGTGCTCGCGTTCCAGTCGATTGTTACCAGGTCGTCGGTCACCAAGACGGTGCCCAGACCAGTCGGCGCGGTGGGCGGGGTGGTGTCGTCGACCGGGTTGAGGGCGGGGAACTCGGCGTACCGGGCCCGTGCGCCGACACCGTTGACGGAGGTGAAGCCNCCGCCGATGCGCAGATAGTCGGGACCGGGGTTGATCTCCCACACGCCGAGTTCGCCGATCACCAGGGTCGGGTTGAAGGGCAGCACGCCGCCGGTCGCGCTGTTGAGCGCGACGATCCCGGTCCTGGGCTGCTGGCCGAAGTTGGGCGCGTAGTGACCGCCGGCGTACACCTGCGTGCCGTCGACGGCGATCGCCTGGACGTCGCCGTCGGTGTAAGCGGCCCAGCGGCGCTGAGCGGTGGAGGTGTCCCAGGCAGAGACCCGGCCACCAGGCCCGCCGACCGCGCCGTACACACGGAGCGCGTCAGCGTCGAGGTCGTGGACGTAGCAGGGGTTCTGGGTATCGGTGCAGGGGATCGGCGGCGTCCAGGCGACGGCCGCGCCGTTCGTGGTCGCCACTGCGCCGACGAAGTTGCGGGTCTCGCCGGACAGAGTAGTGAACTGACCGCCCGCATAGAGCCGAGTGCCATCCGGGGAGAGCACGATGCTGTTGACCCGGGCGTTCGCCGAGCCGGTCCAGCCGGCCACGTTGGCGCCAGTGGTGGCCGAGACCGCGGCCAGGCGTTGTCTCGCGGCACCGTTGACCTGAGTGAACGTGCCGCCCAGGAAGAGCACGTCGCCCGAACGGGCCAGGCTGAGTACGGCCTGGTTGTTCACGTTGGTCGTGAACGAGGCCACGTTGGCACCGGTGTCGAGCCGGAGCAACGCCAGCCGGTTCTTCGCGACGCCCGCGATGTTGGTGAAGGCGCCGCCCACGAAGACGCCGGTGCCGTCCGCGTTGGCCTGCAGGTCTCGCACGTCCCCGTTGGCGCCGGGGTTCCACGGCAGCAGGTCGCCGGTGACCGCGTCGAACGCCGCGAGCCGGTTGCGCGTGACGGTCTGATTACCAGTCGGCGCTCGAAGCGTGGTGAAGGTCCCGCCGATCACGATGGCGTTACCCACGCGTTCGATGGCGTAGACCCGCCCACTCGTCGCGCTCCAAGTCGCCCGCGGCGCCGTGGAGTAGTCCGCCAGCGCGGCCGGCGCGCTGACCAACACCAGACCAGCCGTGGCCACCAGTATCGAAATCGCCGCCGCGATCCTGCGCTTAGCCTTCATCCCCATCACCCCGCAAGCCTCACCAACGTAACGCGGCGACCCACCGTGCGGCAAGGGCAAGCGGGCGACGTTATGCCGAGTCGAGCAGGGCACGCATCAGGGGCGACGCCAACTACGTCACCCCGAGTAGGAGGCGGTAAAGGACAGGATCTCCTCGGCCAGTTCAGGACGGCAGACCACCAGGTCGGGCAGGAGCACGTCTTCCTGGTTGTAGATCAGGGGTGACCCGTCGATACGACTGGTGTGCAGTCCGCTCGCGACCGCCACCGCGACCGGTGCCGCGGAGTCCCATTCGTACTGACCTCCGCCGTGCACATAGGCATCACTGATGTCACGGACCACGGAGATGACCTTGGCGCCAGCTGAACCCATCGGCACCAGTTCGGCGTCTATGGCTTCCGCAAGTGCCTTCACGAACTCCGGCGGGCGCGTGCGTGACACGGCGATGCGCGGTCGAGCAGATGTCCGTGGCGGTACGACCGCGGGATCTCCGGTATGGAAGGTCCGGCCCAGCGCCGGGAGCGCGACTGCCCCGGCGACGAGTTGTCCTTTCTCCCATAGCGCGACGTGCACTGCCCAGTCGTCGCGGGGTGGCTCGGAGAANTCGCGGGTGCCGTCGACGGGGTCGATGATCCACACCCGGTCAGCGGAAAGACGAGCAGTCTTGTCGGCGGCGCTTTCCAGGGCTTCCTCGGAGAGGACGGCGTCGTCCGGCGCGTAGGTGGCCAACAACTCCATGAGCAACTCGTGAGAAGCGAGGTCCCCGGCATCCTTGAGTTCTTTACCCGCCAAGCCAGACTGCTCGGCGTCGGCACGCACCTGCATCAGGCGCTCGCCGGCGGTGGTAGCCAGCCAAGCAGCGAGCTCGTGATCGTTTGCGGCAACGAAGTCGGTCACAGGCCTAGGTTCTCACCTTGGGCACGAGTCACGCTCCTCGGGTCTCGTCCGGGAAACTCAGCGCGTCAGCGGTAGGGCCCGAGTAGATTGGGGAGGTGGGACGACGTTGTGTGGCCGCCGCATGTGTGTCAATCTCGCTGGCGTGGCTCTCGGCGTGTTCACCGTCCAAGACAGCCGACCCAGTCGAGCAACCCGTGTCTTCCGACAGCACGACCGACAGCCCGCAGGTGCTGCTCGAGATCGACCAGCGCGGGCAGTTGCACCAGCGCGGCCTAGCCGATGTCGAGATCGCTATCGCCACTCTCTCCGGCGGAGCCATCGAAGCCGTTCCCGGCCCGCAATCGGGCGACGACCAGGCGATCCGTTTCCCAGCGTTCAGTTCCGCCGACGACTACCCTCGCGCGGTCATCGCGGTGACCAATGCCGGTGAGCAGGATGCGTTAACCCCTGCAGCTAGCGACTTCAGCTTCGGAGCGGAGTTCACCCTCGACCCGATCTCGACCAGCAAGGTCCCACAAAACGTCGACAACGGCGACAACCTACTCCAACGCGGGCTTTCCAGCGATCCCGCGATGTTCAAGCTCGAAATCGACGGGCACCGCCCGGCCTGCACAGTCCGCGGCACCGACGGGACCCTGATCGTACGCAGCAACACTGAGGTGGTGCCCGGGACCTGGTACCGAGTCACATGCGCTCGCCAGGGAGACGAGGTCACGATCGAGGTGACTCCCGCCGGGGAGGATCCCGACCCGAAGACCGCCCGCTCCAAAACCGGCACCATCGGGAATGTCAGGATCGCGGACCCGAAGACACCACTCTCGGTAGGCGGCAAGCTGGCCCGCAACGGGGCGGTCATCGCGTCAGCCACCGACCAGTTCAACGGGATGGTGCTGCGGCCGTTCTTCACCGTCGATAGCTAGGAACCCCGCTAGGCTTAGTTGTCTGGTCCACTTACTCGGGGAAATCCACCACGACTTGTCCGGCTCGTGCCCCGACGAGGGATTAGCGAGGTTTGGCGAGCCACTGGTCTGGCGCGGTAGATGGCCCTTGGCGTGAGAGTTCTCTCATGCCGGCAGGTTTTGCCCGCCTGACGGGGTCCGCAAAGCAAAGAAACCCAAGATCTGGTTAAAGTGCTCACGGCAACCCGTTAGATTGCTACGACAACTTCATCCCGGGGACAAAGTCAGGACTAGGGTCCGTCGTGTTGGGGTTTCTACACGGCGGGCGGCTACCAAACATTTTGGACGTCGGGAGGACGCCCGCAATGAGCGAACACACCATGGGAGCGAAGCATCGCGCTCCAAAACCCCCAATAGGTTCTTCAAGCCCACCATCACCACCAGCCTGGTCGCGGCCGGGGTGCTCACGATGACCGGGATCGCCGTCGCCAAGGAGTCCCAGGGCGACGCCGGAAGCGGCAAGGACAGTCGCGCCAACGCGAAGTCCTCGACCCAGGTGAACTCTTCTCGCGCCAAGGAGAAGGGCTCCGGCGAATCTTCTATCGCGGGCTACAGCTCACACCTCACTCCCAGTTCCACTGGGAGCGGCTACTACGTCGCCTCGATGCAGGAGCTGTCGCCATTGCGGTGGCGTCCGCCTCGGCTGCCGTCGTCGTGGCCGAACTGGTGGCCTACCATCACCCCATCTGTTCCGAAGTCGGACAAGACTCCAGAGCCGTCGGCGTCACCCACCCCTTCACCAACCCCGTCTCCGACGCCCTCGGCAACGCCGACGCCCTCACCCAGCCCCACCCCGTCTCCGACACCGTCCGCGACGGCTGAGCCGAGCCCGACCGTGAAGCCCACACCCACGATCGTGGTCCCCTCCACCAAGCCGCTTCCCGGGTTGGGTGTCTACAACGGCTCCCCCAACGAGAAACCGGACGAGAAGACCTTCGCCGACTTCGGCGCTTACCCCGACGTCGCCTCGACCTACTACCAGTCGAACCAGAAAGTCAACGTCAAGTACGAGACCGAGCGGATCAAGCGCGGCACCAGCCCGAACCTCACGATGACGACGAAGGGCACCCAACTGCTCGCCCAGATCGCCCGCGGCGATGCCGACGCGATCGCCTGGATGGACGAGTACATCGCCAGCCTGAAGCAGCTGGCACAGGTGAGCCCGTCGGTACCG
The DNA here is from genome assembly GCA_013693815.1 of Nocardioidaceae bacterium. Lineage (GTDB taxonomy): Bacteria > Actinomycetota > Actinomycetes > Propionibacteriales > Nocardioidaceae > SSC3. The sequence goes on along the minus strand of CP059259.1, from coordinate 998,142 downwards.
GTGTACGCGACCATCGATCACGAGATGAAAGCCAAGGCCCGCCAAGGCTTGATCACCGGTGAGTCGGCCAAGCCAGAGGTCTACGGCAAGGCGCTCAATGTCTTCCTGCAGCGAGCGAAGAAGGCCCATCCGAACATTCACACCACCTACTGGATGGTCGGTTACGACCGGGAGTTCGAGGGCACGGTAGGCAAGCAGTTCACGACCTTGCCGGACGTGATTGCGTTCGATCCCTACGCCAACTCTGCCGGCGAAACGTTCGATTCGATCACCAAGTCCGACCTGGCTTGGATTCGAGCACAGTCCTGGTATCAGGGCCAGCCGATCGCTCTGGCTGAGTTCGGGATGCCAGTGAGCAATGGTGATGCCGCCCTGGCCAAGTTCTTTACTGGGGCTCGCAGTGAGTTCGCCCGGCTCGGGATCGCTTGGGGCGTCTTCTTCAACCGTCCCAAGGACGGCAACTACCTCGTCACAACGGGTAGCTACAAAGCCGCGGTAGCTGCGTTCAGCTCATCGCTGAAGGCGGTCTGAGGACAAAAGTTACAGACACACCTCTAGCACACAAACGCAAGGGACCCGCGACTGACTGAGACAGTCGGTCGCGGGTCCTTTGCTTACTGTTGATCTACCTTGCGTTCCAGGTCGACCGTGACCTTTACGGGGTGCGGGTGAGGTCGGCGTTCAGGTGGAACGTCAGATCCGGAGTAGCCCGGTAGTTCACATGCGACTCCACAGCGACCACGTTCGTCCCGTTGACCAACAACCCGACCGGAACATCGATCACGAAGCCCTGAGCCTCCGCAACCGCCGCCCGACGCGCCGACGGAGCAAACGTCATATGCGTAATCGCACCAGCCGGCATGTTCTGCCGCGCCACCTCTGTGCCATTCACATAGACCACAGCACCGTCATCAGCCACCGTGTCCAACACCAACTGGGTCACCTTGCTCGCGTCCGCCACCTCAAACGACTTGGTGAAGTACGCAGCCCGCGGCCGATCCGCCGTGTTCGGGAACGCAGTCGAGATGTTGGTCACCACACTGGCATGACCCCAACCCAACACCGCGCCACCCAGACTCCAACCCGAGGAGTCAAACGTCCGCGCGTTCCACCTCGAAGGCGGAGCATCCTGCTCATAGCGCCAACGCCACGAATCAGCATCACCAATCACCGTCTCCGTCACCGGCTCCGTGCTCTCGGCGACGGTCACCGTCTGGGTGAGTTCTGCTGTTCGCCCGGCCCCGTTGGTGACCTCGAGGGTCACCGGGTAGGTGCCGGCCTCATCGTAGGTGTGCTGCGGCGCGACTCCCGAGGCCGTGGCCCCGTCGCCGAAGTTCCACGTATAGCCGGTGATGGGCGTGTTCCCTCCGCTTGAGGACGATGCGTCGAAGTTGACGCTGAGTCCGTCGGCAGTGAACCCGATTCGGGTACGGGCGCGCTCGATGCGGGAACCCTGGTGAGTTCGGCGTTCAGGTGGAACGTCAGATCCGGAGTAGCCCGGTAGTTCACATGCGACTCCACAGCGACCACGTTCGTCCCGTTGACCAACAACCCGACCGGAACATCGATCACGAAGCCCTGAGCCTCCGCAACCGCCGCCCGACGCGCCGACGGAGCAAACGTCATATGCGTAATCGCACCAGCCGGCATGTTCTGCCGCGCCACCTCTGTGCCATTCACATAGACCACAGCACCGTCATCAGCCACCGTGTCCAACACCAACTGGGTCACCTTGCTCGCGTCCGACACCTCAAACGACTTGGTGAAGTACGCAGCCCGCGGCCGATCCGCCGTGTTCGGGAACGCAGTCGAGATGTTGGTCACCACACTGGCATGACCCCAACCCAACACCGCGCCACCCAGACTCCAACCCGAGGAGTCAAACGTCCGCGCGTTCCAATTCGAAGGCGGAGCATCCTGCTCATAGCGCCAACGCCACGAATCAGCATCACCAATCACCGTCTCCGTCACCGGCTCGAGCGAGCCGACGGATACGTTCTGGGTGATCTCGTCGGTGCGACCGTCGTTGTCGGTCACCGTCAGTTTCACCGGGTAGACGCCGCCCTCGGCGTAGTCGTGCTCGACCTCGGCCTCGACTCCCGAGGCCGTGGCCCCGTCGCCGAAGTCCCAGGCGTAGCTGGCCACGGTGCCATCAGCATCCGAGGAGGCAGAGGCATCGAACGAGGCAGTCAGTCCGTCGACCGAACTGTCGAATTCCGCCTTGGGTGCAGCGTTGACGACGGTGACCTGCTGGCTGGTCTCACCAGTGCGGCCCTCGTTGTCGGTCACGGTCAACTTCACCGTGTACGTCCCCGGAGCGTAGGTGTGCTCAGCCTCGACACCCGAACCACTAGTGCCATCACCAAAGTCCCAGTCGTAGCTGGCAACAGTGCCATCCGGATCCGAGGAACCAGACGCATCGAAGGACACATCCCGACGATCAACCGTGGCATCGAAGGCCGCGACCGGAGCAAGGTTCACCACCGTCACGTCACGCGTGGTCTCACCGATCAGGCCCTCGTTGTCGGTCACGGTCAACTTCACCGTGTACGTCCCCGGAGCATAGGTGTGCTCAGCCTCGACACCCGAACCACTGGTGCCATCACCAAAGTCCCACACATAAGACACGATCGAGCCGTCATCTGCGGAGTCGGAAGCGTCGAAGCTGACGTCGCGTCCGTTGACCGTGGCATCGAAGTCCGCGTTCGGCGCCTGAGGCGCAAGGACGGTGACCTGCTGGCTGGTCTCACCAGTGCGGCCCTCGTTGTCGGTCACGGTCAACTTCACCGTGTACGTCCCCGGAGCGTAGGTGTGCTCAGCCTCGACACCCGAACCACTAGTGCCATCACCAAAGTCCCAGTCGTAGCTGGCAACAGTGCCATCCGGATCCGAGGAACCAGACGCATCGAAGGACACATCCCGACGATCAACCGTGGCATCGAAGGCCGCGACCGGAGCAAGGTTCACCACCGTCACGTCACGCGTGGTCTCACCGATCAGGCCCTCGTTGTCGGTCACGGTCAACTTCACCGTGTACGTCCCCGGAGCATAGGTGTGCTCAGCCTCGACACCCGAACCACTGGTGCCATCACCAAAGTCCCACACATAAGACACGATCGACCCATCAGCATCAGCCGAACCCGACGCATCGAACGACAACGTGCGGCCATCCTGCGACGACTCAAAGGCTGCCGTCGGCGCGAAGGCGATGACCGTGATGCTGCGCGAGTAGACGCCCGTTGCTCCGTCGTTGTCGGTCACGGTCAGCTTGGCGGTGTAGGTGCCTGGCGCATAGGTGTGCTGAACCTGAACACCCGTACCGCTGGTGCCGTCACCGAAGTCCCACACGTAGGAGACGATGGAGCCGTCTTCGTCGAAGGAGCTCGAGGCGTCGAACGACGCGGTGCGGCCATCCAAGGTTGACTCGAACGTCGCCGTCGGAGGTGCAGTCGGCGGCGTCTGCCCTTGGCCAGGNGCGTACTGTGCCGCGACCTCGACGGCCGGAAGCGGCCGCGTGTAGACGACAGCCTCGTCGATCGCACCGCTCAGGTAACGGCTCGTCGTGCCGGACCAGACGTTGTCGCCGCCGACCTTCCACAGACCGCTGTAACCTTCAGCGCTGGTCGTGCTCGGGTCGGAGGCCACCAGCTGGCCGTCGACGTAGAGCTTCATACCGGCAGTGGACGAGAGAGTGGCGAACGCCTGGTGCCACTGCCCGTCCCGGTAGGCCGCCGGCGAGGTGACTCGACGCTCAGCCCCTGGGTAGACACCGAACATGATCTGGCCGGTGTTGAGCACCTGCAGGTGCCGGTCGTAACTACCCGAGGTGGTGGTTGCGCTGGTCCCGAAACCGATCAGACGTCCGCCCTGGGTAGACGTGGTCCGGAACCAGACTCCGACACTGAAATCGTTCGGCCCTTGTCCATAGGCGGGTGAAGCCACGAACCCGGCCGAGCCTGTGCTGGCCTTGGCGGTGTCCGATACCCCGGTCAAAGCGCCGGTGGTGTTGGACCAGCCAGTGACGTTGCGGTAGGTGCCGTTACGTCGATCAGGGCCGGCGTCGATCGCGACCGACAACGGTGTCGCGTCGCTGAGACGGTAGTAGAGCCAGGGCTCCTGCGCCCAGACCCGCTGTCCGAATGCGTCAGCAGGCGCCGGGTTTGGCGGAGTGCCTGCTACCACCGGGATCGAGGTCGATGCCTGCGCGCCGGCTTCGTTCTGGATGGTGAGCGTCACCGTGTAGTTACCGGCAGCCTCATAGGCGTGTGAGACCACGCTTCCGGTGCCACTGGTGCCATCGCCGAAGTCCCAGACATAGGAGGTGATGGCGCTGGTGCCACCCTCGGAGCTGGTCGCGTCGAACCCGAGCGTCGACCACTTGGTCGACGTGATCGCGAACCGGGCAACGGGTGTGGCAGGAGCCGGGGTGGCTGCGAGCACGGAGGTGGTCGCCGAGTAGTTCCCTGCCGCATCGACAGCACGCACGAAGTAGCGCGCATCACCACGCTTAGGAACGTTGACGCTGGTGGCCGTACCCGACCAGATCGGCCGGTCGTTGCGCAGCACCTGGTAACGATTCGCTCCCGAGACGGCGTTCCACGCCAGGGTCACGCTAGTGCTGTTCTGGTTGTTGATTCTGAAGTTGCCAGGCGTGTTCGGAGCTGTGGAGTCGTTGAGTGCAAAGCGCGCAAAGCCTCCAGAGTTACGTCCCTGCGACGACGAAGTTGCCACCCTGGTGATGTCGCCACCGACCCAGAGCACATCGTTGGAGTCGTTCTGGATCGCCCAGATACCCGACCCAAGCCGCATGCTGAAGTTCGGTGAGAACTGGGCCATACGCTGTCCGGATGCGACATCCCAGGCACCAACCCAGTTCATGCCATGGCCGATTGACCAGGCGGAACCCACCGAAGGCCAGAAATACGCGTCGGAGTAGTCGTAGTAGTTACAGTGACAGCCCGCATAAAGCACCCCATTGGGCTGGGTATCGATCGCCTGGAGGTCACCCTTGTCGTTCATGATGTTGCCGAAGGTGCGCTCATAGCTGTTCTCGTCGTACTGGAACAGCGAGTGCTCCGAGCCACCGATCCACGCCCGGCCGCCAGCGTAAGCAGCCGCCTGCTGGTAGTACTTCCCCGTGCTACTCCACACCGGGGCCCAGCCATCAGATACCAATGCCGCGCCTGAGTCCGTAGAGAGAACCCCAGCGCTCAGGGATGGCGATCCGCCGGCGGCGCTGAAGAAACCAACCGCGAGTACCCGATCACCGCTCGGGTGGGGTGCAAGTTCAATCACGTTCCCATTGAGGTTCGGATTCCAGTCAGTGGATGTCAAACCCGTGGATACGAGAGCCCGCCCAGCAAACATCGTAGATGCCTGGCGCATATTGGGACCGCCAAGCATGTGGGTGAACGATCCTCCGACATAGACGTAGTCCCCAATTACCTTCAGGGTCTCAATCCGGTTGACTCCCGAGCTACGCCGATCTTCCGAGGTCAGATTGAAGGAGGTGTCCAAGGTGCCGTCAGCTTTGAAAGCTGGGAGTGTACGGGCGACACCGTTAGCCTGGGAGAACTCGCCACCTGCGACTATCGATCCGTTGGGGAGCGCAGCAAGTGCCTTTACCTGCTCGTTCAGCGTCGGACGGAAACCGCGAATCAACTCACCGGAGTTCAGGTTGAAAGCAGCAAGATAGGGCTGCTCTACGACTTCGCCGGTCGAGATATTGCGGACTCGGGCGAAGTTGCCGCCGACGTACATCACACCATTGGACTCGGCGAAGGCCTGGACCTCGACGGTGCCTTCCTTGCTAGCGGAGCCGGCAATCCCGGTGACTTCCCACGGCGAGTTCAGCGCAAGGGAATCGGCCACGCTCTGTTGACTCCAACCTTCGACGCCAGAGTTGGAGATCTGCGTGAAGCCGCTATCGGTCGACAACACCTGGGGGCGAATGAACACCTGGGTGTAAGGGATCGGGAAACCCGCGCTCGCCGATGCCGACCAGAGGAACGACGTCGCGTCTGTCGTGCCACGAGCCGACGAGCCGTAGGCCCAGCCCTGCGAGAAACTCTGCTCGGATTTGGGACGCCAGTCGATACGGGTCTTGTCGTTCCCGCTACCGAAGTTCTGCGTGTTGCCNCCGGTGCCGGTCGTAGCGTCGAACGACCACGAGGTCAACGGGTTGGTGGCGCCGAAGGCCCACACCCAGCCGTTGGGCTTGGAAAGCCGGAGCCGAGCTTCCTGCCAAGAAGTACCGTCAGCGTTCAGCGCGCGACGCAACCGGATGCCACCGTCGAGTTCGTTGACCTTGGTGCCGTTCAACAACGCATCGACATCGGCCGACGGCAGCTGCGTTGTCACCGAAGACATCGGTGTGACGTCGGGAGTCGACAAGGCTGAGGCACTGCCCTTGCCGACGTAGTTCTTGGTCCAGCCGTTACGGCCCTTACCGATGAGGACCCAGCCGCCACCATCGGTGGTCTGGTCGCAGTAGAACTGCTGCGGGGCGGTCATCATCGGGGTAAGGAGCCAGTAGCTCCCATCCTGGGCACCGGGCTGTGCCTGCTTGATCTCCCAGCAGGAGCCGGCGGCATTCGCAGCCGAGGTCCCCAACAGGGCGGTTTCGACGGGTGGCTCAGCGGCATTGGCCGGGCTTCCCATGATGAAGATGAACGGCGCGACCAAGCACGTGGCCAGCGCAAATTTAACGAAGCGCATTGTTCCCCCGACAACCCCATGTCGGCACAGATGAAATGTTCGGTCCCCCGAACTAGAGCGATCATAGTGCAGACTCGGGCAGAATGGATATGACCCATATGGACCACCCGAAAAATCGCCCAGATGGGATACTCCGTGCTAACCCGGACCCGACTTCGATGGTGGTGTGATGCTCCCTCTCGAGCACCTGACAGAGCAGTTGTGGGCCCCGGCATTCGTCGATGGCAATGCCCGGGTCACCACGATTGGTCGAAGGACCCCACATGGCAGGACGTCGAACGGTACTGGATGGTGCCGACCCGAAGTAGAGCGAGCCTATTGCTTCCACTCGGGCCTCCCACGGTCCGATCCTCCGCTGCAACCAACTATCGACGTCTTCGAACACCCTCCGTGAACGCCGCTCGTAGCGCCCTCGGACTACTCGGCGCTCTGCAACTGCCGATGGGCGCTGCCTGCGCTCGTATCCAGATCCGCGCTAGCCACCCAGAAGCCGCGCGACAATTGCCGCTGGCATATCTGGAATCAGCTTTGGATGCCGTTCCACTATTCGCCAGCATGGGTGTACGCACCGGCGCGAACCGAAAAGCGACCCTATCGCTCCAGGACGCCGCCGGACGACCGGCCGGCTATGCCAAGTTCGGGTGGAACACGATCACCGACGACTTCGTCGCAACCGAGTCTGAGATGTTGCATCGTCTCGCCGGCGGCTCAAGTCTGGCGCGGGTTCCGAAAGCACTAGCCACCTGTGACTACTTCGGTCACCCGGTGTTGGTAACCGAGCCGCTTCCGCTGGAGGCCATCGGCACACGTTTGGAAGCGCCGCCGCCGAGCTCTCAGGAGTTCTACGCGCTCNTCCCGATCTATCGATCCGGCCCACCCATGGAGACCGCGGCAGCGCGGGCGACCTTGAGCCGATTGGCTGATCATGCTCAACGCGCCAGCACCCGCGAGGTAGCAGAGTCCGCTCTCGCTCTGGCTCGTCTCACCGAAGAGCAATCGGCTGCTCTTCCTATCGGCAAGTGGTGGCATGGTGATCTGTCCTCGTGGAATGCCGCACGCGACTCCACCGGGACGTTGTGGGTCTGGGATTGGGAAACCGCCGAGGACGACGCCCTCGCTGGGTTGGACCCCTTCCACTGGGTATTCAGCGAGCACCGGCGGCGCGCCGACTGCCCGGGCCATATCGAGTTGTCCAGCGTTATCGACAAAGTCGCACCACATCTGGTCGCGGCAGGGATACCGCGCAACGAGTTCCCGACGATTGCCGCTGTCTACATAGTGACTATCGCCGAGCGGGCAGCGACGCTAGTGAACCAACCCGGGNGATGGTCCGCGTCCTGGATTCAGGTCGCAGATCTCCTCACCCTCATCGCCCAAGCGCGAAACCTCTTGGAGTCGGCCAACACGAATGGGTAACTCGCTCGGTCACCTCAGGCTGGGGTCCAATCGAGCGCCGTCCCCAAGAAGCGCTCCAACTCGGCGTTGTGCGAGGCGTAGAAGGATGCGAGTTCCTGGGTCGGTTCGCCGGGCATCTCTGGGCGACGACTGGCGTTGAAGGTCTTCGTCGTCGGAAGCTCGAACTCCGGCAACCCGAGGAATTTCACCGCGCGGTCGACTGTGCCCTGCACGTCGGCGTACATGTCCTCGCTGCGAAGGACGAGCAACTGCTCGGCAGGAAAACCNGAGAGCCAATTCTCCAGCTGGGGCTGGTAGATCCCACGCGCCCGATAGGTGTACCAATCGTGCGCCGTACTGTGGTAGCCCGGCTCACGCAACATGCGCTCGAGTTCACCACTGGTCCGCGCCGGCTCGGCAGCGAGTGCAGCAGCGAAGTCGAGTGGCTCGACCCCGTTCTGCACACGCTCTTGCCAATGCGAGAAAGCCCGTTCGACCGGATCGCGGATCAGCATGATCGCCCGCACGTCGGGATTGGCCTGGTAGGCAAGCGCCGCAATCCGCGGGTCCCATATGTAATAGGGCGATGCCTCCCCGGTCACCGGCGCGTACCCCAGCTTGTCAGCGGTCCTGGCCAGAAACCGGGTGGTGTGGAAGTGCGATGTGTACCACCGTGATCCCTTGACGGCACCCCCGAAGAAGTAGTCGGAGCTCTTGCTCGCCCGCGGCTGAGGAAACATCCCCAGCACTCCAGGATGCATGCGCAGGTAGTTGTACATCGACGTGGTGCCACCACGCTTCGCGCCGATGATCAAGTAATCCGGCTTACCGCGCCACCTCGCCGTTGCCATTCCGTAGGCCCGCGTCGACTGTCGCGCCAACTCCCGGACCCAATCGGGCGAGCGCTCCTTGAGCGCGCTAACCGACGGCATCTGGTTCCTCCTCATCTCGGTCCATCACTATCTCCCACTGCGTCCCAGCGACACGAGCTCGTCCAAATGCACCGTTCGGCGCGCAAGCCAAGCGAACGCCAGAGTCGCCGCCAGCACCACGAATCCCGCGACCAGAAGCGCAGTCGTCGATTGGCCGAACAATGCCGCGACCACATAAGCCGGCGCCACTGCGGCGACCACGACACCCATGCCCGCAAACGCGAGTGCCTTGACGTCGAGAGCTATCCCCGTCCAGCGATGAACTTGGAAAGCGGCCAGCACGGTATCGAGCACCATGCAGGCGGCCCAGACCCAGGCGGCACCAACAAGTCCCATGACCGGCAGCAAGATGATGTTCCCCACGATGTTGACCGTCACCACGATGGCCTTGTTCAGCGCGCTCCAGCCGCTGTGGCCCGACATCAGCAACAGCGACTGGACGTTGCCCGCGGCAAGGACGACCAGGGATCCGGCACACAGGATGCGCAAGACGGGGACCCCGTCGCTGAATCCCTCACCCAGCCAGCCGAGAACCGTCGGCGCGAAAACGAACAACAGCGCGTACGCCGGCCCGCCGAAGAGCAGGATCCAACGCGCGGTGACCGCGTACAACTGCTCGACCTGGGCGTGCTCGCGACGGGCCATGAGCGCGCTGAAGCGAGGCGCGACGACGATCCGCAGCGAGGTGGCGACTATCAAACCCAGATTGATGAATCGCGATGAGGAGCCGTAGATCCCCGCCGCCGCGGATCCGAGGATCAGTCCCACGAGGACGACATCCATCCACAGCAGGAGCTGTTCGAGGATGGAGGCGAGGGTCCGAGGCAAGGAGTAGCCCGCGATCCTGCGCAACAACGTGCGCCCCGGTCGCGGCCACCGAGGACCAGCTGTCCTCGGGACGAGGACTGCGACGACCGCCACGGCCGCAACTGCGCCGATCAGCCAGGGAACCGACCAAACAATCGCAACTGCAAGACCGCCGCCACCCAGCGCAGCCACTGCGACCAGCCCTGCCGGCCGCAGCGCCGGGACCAAGACGTTGCCGATCGCGTTGTAGGGCAGCACTCCACCGACCGCCCGCGAGCAGGCGAGCGCCACTGTCATCAGGCTCGCAAACGGCAGAAACCACAGGCTCGCACCCACCGCATCCAATACCTCACCGGCTCGACCCTGATGCGAGAGTCCGAGTTGGACCACCTGCCACAGGCCCACCAGCACCAGTCCGAACAAGAAAGCCGGCGCGAGCAACCGNACCAACGCCGAACGCAGCTCGACAGGTGCATCTGCGCGCATCGGAGGCAACAACCAGATGGCGGTAGTGTCCAGTCCGAGTTTGGCGATGCTGAGCCCGATGGTGAAGATCGCGATCGCCTGGAGCACCACCCCGGCGTTGTAAGCACCGAACTCGCGAGCGAGCAGGATGCTGAAGGCGAATCCGAGCAGCGCACTGAGCATGGAGCCGATCAGGGTCACCAAACCGCCCCGGGCGGCTCGTCCGAGTTCACCAGCCCCCGAGTCGGGGATGCTCGCCTTCGGATTGCCTTCCTCCTCATCTTGGGACCGGACTGGTCCCGGCTGGCTACGATAGTCATACCTCGTCTTCGAGGTGGCTTTTTCTAAGGGGGACCAGTGTTCATTCATGGCGCGAAGGCTGCCGTCGGTCTGCGAATCACCGGCCTGATGGCAGGGCTCGCACTGGCTGCAGGCCTTGTCGGTTGCAGCAACGACGACGGCGGTGAGGCAGCTGGGCCAACACCGACTCCGTCGCCGACTTCGAGTTCTCCGGTGTCAACACCGTCACCTACGGTCGCCACGAGCAAACCTCCGACCAAGGTGACCAAGAAGGTGGGTTCAGGTATCTCCGGCTTCGCCAATGCCGCCGCCGACCCCAACGCGGTCAAAGCAGGCAAGGTGCCCGCCACCGGTCAGGCTCTGCTCGATCTTCAGACCATGCTCGCCGAGTACGAGGAGTACGGCTGGACCGTGCACGGGAAGGTCAAAGTGGTGAGCCAGCGCGTCATCTCCATGAACGACCAAGAGGCCGTTGTCCGCGCTTGCCTCGACGATTCGGGGATCACCATCCGAGACAAGAGCGGCGCGAAGGTCGAACGCAATGCAGGCGGGCGCAGTCTCAACATCTTGACCCTGCATCGAGAGGGCAAGACCTGGGTCGTTGCGGAGACCAAGCTCCCCGCAATCCCGACTGCTAGACCTCCCGCATCGCTTGAGCCGACGCCGCTCGCTCAAGGTGGCCGAGCGTGAGATCGGCCGGATCGACACTCACCGCCAACCCGCGGTTGTCGATCATCTCCGCAAACTCGAGCTGATGATCATCGACCATCTCTCCGTGCACGGCACGACGGGGAAGGATCACCGGCACCTTGCCATGCTCCAAACAAGCGAGAACCGAGCCGACCCCGGCGTGGGTGACAACCACATCCGCCTCCGCGATCGCGGAGCGCAACTCGTCGGCCGGCACCCACTGGGGTAACCGCTCTCCGTTCACCTTGTACTCGGTCACGCCTGTCTGCCAGGTCACCTGGGCGTCGGGTAACAGCTTCAACACCTGATCGATCGCGCGTTGGAAGGGCCAGACTTCGGACCCGAGCGACACCACGACAGAGGGTTGCTCGGGCAGCGAACGGACCTCGGACTCACGCCGCTCGAACAAATCGAAAACACCAGGAACCACGGTCCAGCGGGGNTCGTCCCAACCCGGGCGCTGCATATGCAACTTGGCCTTGGTGAACTTCTGAGCGAACTTACCCGTGGACGACGGTCCCAAGACCCTCGTGGCACTGTCGATGAACCAGGTCTCACATCCATGGAATCGTGCAGCGAGCAGATGCGGTGTCGAGAACAGCGCACCGGTCGTGACCAGGAGTTCCGGCCGGAGTCTCTTGTGCAGCGCGAACGCCGAGGGAGGGCCTTCNACCGCCTGCAGGTGCTCACCTGAGCCCACTCGTGGGATCCATTCGACGTTCCGACCGGCGAGCACCGACTCGGTGTGGGCGTTCCGGCTGGTCACCCAGATCGCATCGTCGCTCGGGATATCCAAGACCTCGACCATCAGCAGCAACTCGTCAAGGTGCCCACCCGCTGAAGCGAGCATCATCGTCGGACCCAAATCGGTTACCTTCCCGGTTCGGTTACGCTGCACGACCCAACGAATCCTACTGAGTTCGTTGAGCCCGCCTGCTCACGCATAGCGGTAGCGCTTCAACGCCGGATAGGTCAGCGCGGTCACCAGACGACGCTCGCGGCTCGGGAGCCGCTCCTTCCACTCATCGTCAGTTCGGAGATGAGTCAGCCCCGTCTTGAAACGCATCGGATTCCCNGCGACCGAATGTGTTGCATGAAGCTCGATGGTGCTCGGGTCCACAAGCGGCAACGCCGCAGAGCCTGGCAGCGCCAGCTCTCGCCAGGCTTGACGAACAGTTCCGTCGACGTCAGCCAGCAGATCCTCGTACCGGATTCGCGTAACAGGGACTCCGCGGTAGGCCAAAGCGCCGATACTGAGGTTGTGCGAGAGCCACAGCAATGAGCTGCTCCTCGATGAGAGCCGAGGCATCTCAGCTGTATTGCCCGTTTCGGGGCGCGCCACTTGTTTGGACCAGCTGTAGGCGACACCGCGGGGATCTCTCACGATGTGCAGGACTCGGAGATCGATCCCCATCTCGTGGCTGAGCGCGAGCGCTGTGGGCGCAACCTTGCTGCTGTCAACTACTACTCCGGCACCGGTGATATCGGACGCTGCGTCGTAGATCTTGCGGAAATAGCCGGCGTACTCCCGAGCCTGATCGCGCGTACGGGAACTCGGATGCCGTCTCCCAGTCTCGAGCATCCGCCGTTGGCGATCCACCTCACCCTTCAGAGCGCGGATCCTCGCAATGTCGATCCGGTCCCAGCCTCCGAAGGCCAGGATTCCAACCTCTGACCAGAACGGGCACTCGGAGAAAGACCGTCCGCAGGCGCAGAGCTCATTCAGCACGACACCCCGCTCGAACAGATGCGCGACCTCGCCCAGCACTGCGACTCCAGGGAGTTCAGCCACCAGACACTCCAGAAGAGTGGAACCACTCCTGCCCGAGCCNCCGATGTAGAGGACAACGGGTCGCTTGGCATTGTTCGGGTCAGGCATAGTCGACAAGTCACTAGCTCCGATAATGGTCGCGGGTGCACGTAATCAGCAGCGTAGTGCCCGACAAGGGAAGGTGTGGGTCGATGTCCCAGACAAGTGTCCTCGAACTGATCCGATCAGATATCGCTGCCAACCGCGGCTACCCCAAGAGTGTTGTCGTTCTGACTGGCTACCGCATCGCGCATGCGATGAGATCGCGGAAAGGCATTCACAATCGCGTCGCCTATCTCGGGGTCGTCACGACCTACAAGTTTCTCTCGGAGTGGCTGTTGGGTATCGAGATCCCCGCGGCAACCCAGATCGGCCCAGGGCTCCGGCTGCGTCACGGAATCGGCGTCGTCATCAACCCCGCTGTCGTGATCGGCGCCGACGTGATGATCCGGCAGAACGTGACGCTGGGCAACCGTCGTACGAATCACGATTGCCCAGTGATCGGGGATCACGTCGAGTTGGGAGCCGGGGCTGTCGTCATCGGCCCGTGTCAGATCGGCGAGGGTGCCCGTATCGGCGCGGGAGCAATCGTCATCCATGACGTCCCTCCCGGCGGAACAGCCATTGCGAGCGCCGCTACTATCCGAGAGAAACCTGTCGCTGAGAACCTTGAACCCCGAGACTGCACCACAGGGCCTGCGGAAATAAGCCCAGCCGCAACCATCATGATCGGCAGTCCGTACGGGATCACTCCATAGAAAGCCAACTCGATCGTCGCAACCACGAGCAGCGTATTGACAGCGATACTGACCACGTCACGATATCGCCACGTCGACCAAGCAACCACGAGAAAGAACCCGATAAAGGCAACCGTGGCAAAGATTCCATGAGGCACAAGCAGCATCCAGAACTGACCTTGCGTCCCAATCGCTGGCTCATTCGGAATCTCTGATGGCACGGGAACGCCAAAGCCAAGCAAGGGTGACTCCGATGCCTTCTCAAGCGCCTGGTCATAGACCGAGGCCCTAGTTGACGTCCCATCGCCTTGTAGCCTTGTATCAAGTCGCTCCTGCGGGNNGAGCACGAACCAGGCACCAACGGCAAGAAGCGCACCTAGCCCGACCAGCAAGATGCCCTTGTAGTTTCGACCAACCGCTAGACGCGCCGCGATGATCACAGCGGAAAGACCGAGACCGATGAACATACCTCGGTTAAGGGTAAGAAATGCAGGCGCTAAGGAAACGATCGCCAGGGCGGTAAGGAGCCACCAAGCAGGCCCACGGCGCCGGCGGGTCACTAAATACGCGACGACAACTGGCAGTAGCAGTGAGTAGATATTCCCNCAGTTGTTCGTATAGACGAAGGGCGCACTCGGACGAGGGGCTTCGCCCAGGTAGTTGACTCCTTCGGGTACTTGAACTGCTCGACGAATAGCCATCCGGTTCAGAAAGGGATTGTTCAGCAACCCCGGCGAGATCGCTGACAGCAAGTAGTACAACGGCGTCTTGATCTGAAGTTCAGGTCGCGCTAACGCGAGGAGGCCTCCTGCCGCTGTCCAACCCCAATAGGCGACAAAAGCGATCATCGCCGTACGCGCTCGACGGGCCTCGGGCATGTTGTAGACGTAGAGCAATAGCACTGTCGCGGATACATAAAGTGCTGCCCGATACGAAAAACGNACTATGGAGCCGTTGGCTCGCCCCAGCTGAGTAGCCGACGCGAACATGAAACCTATAAATATGAGCCAAACAACCAAGCTTGTGGGTGCGGTCGTACGCCGAGAGAGAACCAAGAGCACAGCCATGATGAGCCCATACACAATCCAGATCGCATCGAGGAGGCCAAGTAACCACCAAACAGGCGTGAGAGCAAANAGCGAGGTGACGGGCCACGCCGGCAGTTGAGCCTGCCAAGCTCGCGACGGGCTGCGCTCACTCACAGCGCTAGGAAGAACCATCCACTCCCTACCATCTCAGACGATTCGGACCGCAGGCTACCCTAGATGTCAGTTTGCCATGCTGTCCTGTTCAGAGAGCCGAGGTTGGTGTACTTGACCGACTCACCTGAGGTCCAGTCGCTTGAACTCGGGCGATTTGGCTCGATCTTGCGTCATCATTGGCGGCTTGCCTCCGCAATCTTCGCGCTCTTCGTTGGAGCTGCGGTGGCATATCTGGTGGTGACTCCAAAGACCTATGAGGCCACAGCTGTAGTCCAGCTGAACGTGATCAGCGAGAACCCCTTCGGTGGCGACCGGCCAGCATCCGCGCTAGTTGATGCCTCGACCGAGCAACAAGTCGGGCGATCCAGTCAAGTCCTCACAGCCGCTGCGCAAGCAATGGGTGAATCTGCCCCGGCTGTGGACAAGATGCGTAATCGAACGACTATCTCCCTGNTCCCCTCATCGGCCGTTGTCCGCGTGTCGTTCACAGCCGGTACGCCCAAGGTAGCCGCAGCCGGCGCGAACGCCATCGCGGATGCCTATCTCGCCGAACGAGGCGCTGCCGCCGATCGGCGCGCAAGAGATGGTGGAGCAGTTGGAAGCCNNCGGCGGACTGACGTGCGCGCAAGCCTCTTGAGTGCACAGCAGACAGCAGAGTCATCGGCCCCAGGCTCCAGAGCTCGCTCACGCGCTGAAAGCGATATCGCTGAGCTTCGACTCCAACTCAACGACCTCGTCGCACGGATCAACGCATTAGAAAGCATCGGAACTGCGGGCGGGTCGGTCATAACCCCTGCTCGAGAAGAGTCAGTGCTGGTCGCGCCCTCGCGCGTGTTGGTCATAGGTGCCGGAGTGGGTATGGGCGCCGTCATGGCGCTCATAGCCGTCGGACTTCGCCACGCAATGAAGCGCCGGGTCTTCGACGAAGCGTCGCTGGCACGTTTAGGAGGGTCGGNNGTACTTGGGCAGTTGCGCGGCCGCAAAGGTGGCTATCCGCTGTCCGGTTCCGATGGCGACCAGTTGCGCGGAGTACGAGAGCGACTGCTCAGCAACGAGAAGTTGCCCGAGGTCCTCAGTGTTGTCGATCTGGGTCATCGAGACCGTATCTCGGACGCCCCTCTCAACCTTGCGCAAGCACTTGCCGAGTCACGAGCGACCGTGGCATTCGTGCTCTCACATCGCAATTCCCAGTTCTATGCCCTCCTCCAGGGCGACTTCCAAAGCGTTCCCGAGTCACGAGTCGAGGATTGGGACAAGTTCGTTTCGATCTCGACCCCGTCGCTCTCTGTCTGGATTCCCACAGAGGAAGCGCAGCGAGACAGCGCCAGGCTGCTTCGAGACGACCTACCGGCTATCCGGGGCGAGGGCACGGCCGTGGTGGCTGTCCCTGCCGGCGCGCCGGTCTCTGTGCGGCTTGCCGCTGCCACGATGTGCGAGGTGGGCATCTTGGTGGCGGGAGTGGACTCCACTCGCTTGTCGGATGTGGAGGACGTCATCGAGGAGTTCGATGCCAGTGGCCGAAGGGTCCTCGGATCAATCCTGGTGCCACGTAACCGGCATCTGATAGCTGCCAAGAGGCCTGACGCCCACGAGGGTGCCTAACCTAAGCAAACACGGACACCTCTGGCCAAGACAAAGCGCTAGATGCCCTTGCCGGCTCGCTGTACGAGCTTGACGACCTGCTCTGCGGAAACCAGACGCGACGCCACCAACAGCGCGAGCCAGGCCTTGACCTGAGACGGGTCCCGCCGTAACGAGGCTTTACTCCACCGCCAAGCCTCACCGCGATCGCCGTTCGCGGCACGCGCGAAGGAGATTTGCCCCGCGATCCTCGCGTGCGCCTTTCGATCGGTCTCGAAACCGGGATGGCTCTGGAAGAGATACGACAGACCCTCGGCATATGCGCCCCACCGACCGAAGAAATACGAATCCCGGCTCCACGACACACTGACAAATGGCCGATTCACCACCCGTATGACGCCTACCGATGAAGTCCGAAGGAGCAGGTCATAGTCTTCGCCGTAGCTTCCGGGCAAATCCTCGTCCACCAGCCCCAACTCGCCCAGCAAAGCCGACCGACGGAACACGAATGTGCTCGAGTGCAATCCGGCCATCCGGTCACGTAGCAGCGCAGCGTGAGTCACCTCGTCGACAGGAATCAGCCGATCGTGCCGGCGTTCCCCGTCGTCCAGATACATGGCAGTCCCCACCAACAGCACCTCGGCTCCCTGGTCGAACAGAGGCATCTGTGCTGTGAGTTTGCCTTCCAGCCAGTAGTCGTCATCGTCAAGGAAGGCGACGAAATCGTGAGAGGCGGCCAAGATGCCGGTGTTGCGACCGCCTGCCAATCCGCGGCTTCGACCGTTGGCCATGACCGTGAGGCTTCGCCCCGAGGGCACCTCGACATCAGGCCGATAGGGCTCTTCGGCGTCGAAGACCACGAAGACCTCGATCTCCCCTGCGTAGTCCTGGCTCAAGACACTCTCGAGTGCGCGCCGCATTGCCTCCGGCCGATTGTGTGTGGGGATCACAACCGTGACAGGCGGGGCTTCATACATGGGCTTCCTTAAGACGACTTCGAGTTCAGGAGATCAGGCTCCAAGCCTGACAGCAAGAACGCGACAAGGATGGTCGATTCCGTGCATTACACGGCCATTGCCCCGCTATGATCTCAGACGACAGGTGCACAGCGACTGCCGTAGCCCACGAGACGAGGAGCAAGGTTTTGATAAGGGTGGCCGTCGTCGGCGTAGGCAAGATGGGGCTGAGCCACCTCTCGATCCTTCGGGCACATCCCGACGTCAGCATTGAGGCGATCTGTGACTCGAGCCGCTACATCCTCGACGTTCTGAGCAAGTACACGGGGCTGCGGGCTGTCTCCGACTACGACGAACTCCTCGAACAGGCCGAGCTCGATGCAATCGTCATCGCTACTCCGACCAAGGCGCACTACTCGATGGTGAAGGCCGCCTTGGAACGCGATCTCCATGTCTTCTGCGAGAAACCACTGACGCTCAGCGCCGAGGAGTCTCGTGAACTCGCGAGACTGGCGGCCGAGCGTGGCCTGCACTGCCAGGTCGGTTACCACAACCGGTTCGTGGCCGCGTTCGCAGAAGCCAAGCGCCTCCTGGATCTCAATGCCATCGGGAGANTAACCCACGTTCTGGCAGAGGCGTACGGGCCTGTCGTGGTGCGCGCCCAGGGAAGCACCTGGCGCTCCCGTGGCTCCGAAGGAGGAGGCTGCCTTCTGGACTACGCGGCGCACCCTATCGACTTGCTGAACTGGTATATCGGAGAGCCTGCGAGCGTGGGAGGGACCTCACTACCGCGGATCTTCTCCACCGGCACCGAGGACGCCGTCTACTCGACCCTGTTCTACTCGGCCGGACGTGTGGCTCAGTTGTCGGTCAACTGGTCGGATGAGTCGTTCCGGAAGATGACCACACGGCTCACCCTTAGCGGCAAGGCGGGCAGGATCGTCGTCGATCGGCAGGAATGCCAGGTGTACCTGCGTGATACCGCCACCATCCCCGATGGTTATCGCGTTGGTTGGAACGTGCGCTACACGACCGACCTCACTCCACCTGTTTGGTTCTACCTGCGAGGCGAGGAGTACAGCGCCGAACTGGCCCACTTCATCGAGGCAGTGGCCGCAGTCGACGGCGAAGCCCAACCACTGGATGGCTTCGAGTCCGCTGCAGGGACCGATCGCGTCATTGAGATGATCCGACGAGACGCGCATGCGGCCCGCACCTCCGACTCGCGGACCGCTGACGAATCAACAGCTCAGCTCAACCAGGCTGTCTCATGGTGGGCTCGATTGCGCAACCGGCTACCGGCACGGAAGGACGGTGTCCGGTGACGGACGAGACCCCGCTGGATCGACTGCTTTTCGGAGACAACCAGTTCTTCGGCGTGAACCATATGTCTGAGGAGAAGGCCCGCAGCCAGGCGATGCGTTTCCAGGACCTGAGCGCCATCATCGATGTGCTGACCATCGCCTACGACGAGGGCATCACCTCCTTCATGTGCACGACACATGAGCGAATCGCCGAAGTGGCCGAGCACGTTCGGAAGTCACCTGATCGGCTGTCCGACTTCACGTTCCTGCCGGGGATGCCCTACGCACACAAGTACGCGAATGCGGTGACCGAGATGGGCACTCTCGCAGCGGTGCGATCCTTCCTCCCCGCCGACGAGGGCTTGGTATCCATGGCCATGAAGGGCGGGAAAGCGGTAGCGCGAAAGGATGTCGACAGCATCATGAGAATGCTGATCGACACCGAGATGTCCATGTTCGAGGGCGTCAAGACTCCGGTGATCTTTCTCCAGAACGTCGTCGTCGACCTTCTTCTAGGGCTTGGCTTCAACGAAGCCTTCGCGGTTTTCGCCAACCACGTCGCCACCAAGTACGGCGCTCAGCCGGGCTTCATCACCATGAACCTCNCCCGGCTCTTGGACGCGCTGGACCTCGTGGGAGTCCAGCAACCCATCGTGTGCAGCAACATGAACAAGATCGGGTTCAGGATGTGCGGCGGAATCGAAGCCTACGAAGACGCCCTGACCAACCGAGACTTCCGCGCGATCGCGATGTCGGTCTATGCCTCAGGCGCTATCAAGCCACAAGAGGCGTTCGAATGGGTAGCAGAGCACCCTCGCATCGAATCAGTGGTCTTCGGAGCGTCCAGCGCCACCAATATTCGTGGCACCAAGGCCGCAGCCTTGGCTTCGGGGTTCTTGACTCCCGCTCACGACAGTCGTGTATGACGACCGGCGTGAGCGGGAAACAAGTTCAGGGCTAGTAGGCTCCGTCGCCCTTTGCGACTGCCCGGACCGTTCGCACGCAGATGCTCAGGTCTCCGGAAAGGCTCCAGTTATCGGTGTAGTAGGTGTCCAACAACGAGGCCTGATCCCTNGAGAGGTCGGAACGGCCACTCACCTGCCACAAACCCGTGATACCGGGCTTGACCGCCAATCGACGTAGCGTGTCGGAATCCATCAACTCCACCTCTGCGGGAAGCGATGGCCGCGGACCCACCAAAGACATCTCGCCTCTGGCCACGTTGATCAGCTGGGGAAGTTCGTCCAGCGAAGACTTGCGCAACAGTGCGCCAACCCGAGTGATACGCGGGTCGCGCTTCATCTTGAACAGGACGCCGTCGTACTCGTTGTCACCGGCGAGCTCGGCCTTGAGCTGCTCGGCGTCCTGCACCATCGTCCTCAACTTGTAGACCCGGAACGGCTTGCCACGCAGACCGATCCTGGTCTGCGTGAAGAAAGCCGGGCCTTTGCTGTCGAGCCGAATCGCGAGCGCGATAACACCCAGTACCGGCGCCAACAGAACCAGGAGAACCGCCGCCGCGGTACGGTCGAGCGCTGCCTTGGTGACTCGCACTACCCAGGACGGACGAGGCACCCGGACGTCATTGATGGTCGCGCCGTGCAACACACCAGGAGTGATTCGGTGCGGGGCAACCGAGTCCAGCACCCCCATCACGCCCAGATTCGCCTCGGTCGACTCCAACGACCAGGCAAGACGGCGAAGGTCGACGCTGGTAAAGCTGGGACCCGGTGTGGCGATCACCAGATCGACTCGGGCCGCAGCGACCATCCCCGATGCCGCGGCCAGGCTGGTGGCTACCGGGACGCCCATGATCGTTTTGGGCGCCTCGTCGAGATCGGGCTCGACAACGATAGCCGCTACGACGCCCAACCTGTCGCTGGTGCCGAAACGAGCAATCGCCGAGGCGATCGACAACTGGTCACCGACCACCATGATCCGCACGGGTGTCTGAAGGCGCCAGCGCACTGCGCGACACACTGCCGCCACCAGGCCGGCCGCAAGAACGGCAACAGTGACCGCCGGCAACTGGTCACCAACCCGCGGAAGGATTGCGGCAGTCAACGCCACCACAGCAAGAGTGATCACGATGCTCTGCACCACCAGGCGCAGCTGACGAGGCAGCGGCGAGGTGTTGGTGCGGCCCTTGTGATAAGCCGCCACGACCCAGACTGCCAATGCGGCCAACGCTGCCACGGTGGCCGCTGCGCCATGAGCAATCAGGGCGACGCCGACCCCAGCCCCAAGGCTGAGAGCGATCTCGGCGACCATGCCATACCGGCGGAGCCAAGCACCTCCGCCGGTCGCCGGTGTCTGTTTGTGTGCCGGCGCCGGTCGCTGGGTGGGGAAATCCACCCGTGGGGCTGTCGCCGACTGGACCCTTGTGTCTTCGCGCAGCGTTGTTTGACGGGGCAGCGCGATGTCCCCTGTTGCCGATAAACCGACATAATGACCCCCGGTCGGTACTGCTTCCCCTAATACAGGCCTGGCGAACCCCTTCGCCACAGCCCCAAATCTCAGGTTATCGTCAACCGCCTCACTGCAAATTGACAAGATCCCCGCCGTAAACCACCCGAAATGGCTACACGGACTAGAGGAGTCTAACTCCTCGGTAGCCATCGAGGGAAACGGGGGCTTTGGACGCCAATCAAGTCCCTGCGGACAACCATCTACAATCTCCACAGGCACTCGATCAGCACCGACAGGGGTCAGCCTGCTTGGGCTATCCGCACGAGCTGACCGCCTCGACCGTGAAGTCGGCAGCATCGGCATGGTTGCGGATCAAAGCAAGCGAATGATCATCTGTGTCGACCGGGTGCTCGTGAACGGCCGGAAGCCCCAGCGCCTGTGCTCGCCGTACCACCCTCTCGACGTTTCGGGTGATCCCGGCATTACCGGTCTCCCAGGTGACCCAGAGGTTGTCAGCCAGCGTGGGCAGGTCGGTCGCATCGACAGTTCCCTGGTCATCTGTTGCCACCAGCACCGGCGAGACCGATACCACGGCGCAAGGACCCGGACGCATCGAGTCCAGTGCGGTGTACATGGCCGAGTTACCCATCGACGAGGCGACCAACGCCACGTCCTGGATACCGGACTCCCGTAGCCGCTGCACCGCCGCCAACGTGTCATCGGCCTCGGCCGTCAGATTGCGCTCACCTGGGGAGGAGCCGAATCCACGGCGGTCGAAGAGCAACACCCGCGCTCCGGTCTCCCGCGCGACGCGGGCCGCCCAAGGCAGCCATTCGCAGATCCGCTGCGCGCCGCCCTGCCGCAGCACCACCCCGACCGTGGCACCCTCCGGACCCACTAGCGCGGCACCGAGGATACGACCATCCCGGCCCGTCAGGGTGATCCGCTGGGCATCCTGGGGCACTTCGGCGCATTGCTCGGCAAGCGGTGTGGACGGCTCCACGGTGCCGTCTCCGCGGTAACGCTCCTGGATGAGCAGACCCGCGGCTACCAGAACTCCCACCACGACCAGCGTGACCGCCACTCTCATGGCCGTCAGGCTACGGGCCTCTACTCAGGAATTGAACTCGCCCTGGGTACGCTCCAACCCGCGCTCGATCAGGGACTCCACGGCATCAGCCGCGCGGTCGACCTGGAGCGGGAGCACCTTGCGCTCGGCACTGCTGTAGTTGGAAAGCACGAACGCAGCCGGGTCTTGCCGTCCGGGCGGACGCCCGACTCCCACACGTACTCGATAAAAATCGCCGGCGCCCAACGAGGAGCGGATCGACCGCAGACCGTTGTGCCCGTTGTCGCCGCCGCCGAGCTTGACGCGCATGGTGTCGAAGGCAATGTCGAGCTCGTCGTGGACGACGACGATACGGTCTGCAGGCACCTTGTAGAACTTGGCCAGTGCCGAGACCGCGCCACCGCTCTCGTTCATGTACGAGCGGGCCCGCCCCAGCACTACNCCGCGGCCCACCGGGCGCCAACCGGCCCTCCACCACATCGGCCAACCGCGACTTATGGGTCCGGAAGCTCTCGCNCCATCCGCCGCGCAAGCTCGTCGGTGACCAGGTACCCGACGTTGTGCCGGTGCCCGGCATAGGACGGGCCGGNNGGTTGCCCAGCCCGACGATCAACCAGACGTCAGCCACGGCCTCCCCGGCCTCCTCTGTGTGCGCGCTCGCGCCGGCCCGCCGGAACCAAGTCAGCAGGCTCACTCAGCGGCAGGCTCGGCCTCAGCTGCATCCGTTGCGGCAGCACCTGCGTCGTCTCCGGCCAGATCGGCCTCGAGATCAGCAGCAGTCGGCGCAGCCGTGACGTTGACGATCAAGACATCGTCGTCGACATGCAGCGTCGAACCAGCCGGCAGCGTGAGGTCCTTGGCGAGGATCTGGGTGCCCGGCTCGGCGCCTTCAACCGAGACTTCGATGCTCTCGGGGATATGGGTAGCCTCGGCCTCCACCGACACCGAGGTGTGCTCGGTGGTGACCAGGGTGCCGGAGGCGGCATCGCCGACGACCACGATCGGGACCTCGACGGTGACCTTCTCACCCTTCTTCACGATGAGCAGGTCGAGGTGCTCCAGGTGGCCCTTGATCGGGTCCCGCTGCACCTGCTTGGGCAGCGCGAGCTGCGACTTTCCGTCCAGCTCAATCGACAGCAGCGCGTTGGCGCCACCGTGCTTGAGCGCCATCAGCGTGTCGTGACCGGGAAGAGTGATGTGGATCGGGTCCGAGCCATGCCCGTACAGGACCGCGGGAACCTTGGACGCGCGACGAATCCGCCGGGCAGCGCCCTTACCGAACTCGGTGCGGGACTCGGCGGGAAGACTGGTCTCGCTGGACATGTGCGAACTCCTCAACAACGTGCTGGACAAAGACTGGCCGGCCGGTGAGGAGGACTCGCTTCCGCGCTCGCGGAACGTTCACGAGACCGCGTCGATCACGGAGTGGAGAAAGACTCCCTCGCCGAGGCAACTTGCCAATCCTAGCGATGCCGTCGCGCAAGCGCGAATCGAGGCAATCAGGCGGGTAGACTCATGTTGTGACCACGGCCGAACTGCTGGAGCAAGCGCGCAAACTCACGCGCGAAGAACAACTGAAGCTTGCCCATGACTTGTACATCGAGGCGGACGGTCCTTACGACGACCCCACCGAGGTCGAGTCGGCTTGGGCAAGCGAAATCGGCCAACGCCTGCACGGCATTGTCGACGGAACCACCGTCGGCATCCCGAACTCCGAGGTCCGGGAACTCTTCGGCTTGTGACAAACGAGCCGCGGTGGGATCCCGGCGCACTCGACGATCTGCGCTCAGGCTACGACTGGTACGAAGCACGCGAACTCGGCCTTGGCCGCGAGCTCACCGCTGAGATCCAAGTAATTCTCGCTCAGTCCGTAGGCCACCCGTTCTTAGCAAAGAAGTACGAACACCCTAACTTCCCCGCCGAACCCGAAGTGCGCAAGATCCAACTGAGCCGCTTCGATGAGTACGGTCTCGTTTATGCCATCGTCGATGATGTGTTCTGGGTCCTCGCGATCGCTCACGCCAAGCGAAAGCCCGGCTACTGGATCGACAGGCTAAAGTCGCTCAGTTGACCCCGCCGAGTGTGGCGAATCGGCGGCGGTCAGGCGCGGCCGTCGAAGAGNGAGGTGACCGAGCCGTCCTCGAAGACCTCGCGGATCGCGCGGCTGATCAGGGGNGCGATCGAGAGCACGGTGAGCTTGTCGAAGCACTTGTCGTCGGCGATAGGCAAGGTGTTGGTCACCACGATCTCGGTGGCCGGGCTGTTCTTGAGGCGGTCCACGGCCGGGTCGGACAGGATCGCGTGGGTCGCTGCGATCACCACTCCGGCGGCTCCGTCGTTCATCAGCGCCTCGGCGGCCTTCACGATGGTGCCGCCGGTGTCGATCATGTCGTCGACCAGGACACAGACCCGGTCACGTACATCACCGACGACCCGGTTGGCGACCGACTCGTTGGGCCGGTGGATGTCGCGGGTTTTGTGGATGAAGGCCAGCGGCGCNCCACCGAGCCGGTCCGACCATTGCTCGGCCACCTTGATCCGACCGGCATCGGGAGACACCACAGCCAGCGGGCTGTCGCCGTACCTCTGGCTGACGTGGTCGGTCAGCACCGGCAGCGCCATCAGATGGTCGACCGGGCCATCGAAGAAACCCTGGATCTGCGCAGTGTGCAGGTCCACGGTGATCAGCCGGTCCGCGCCCGCAGTCTTGAACAAATCGGCCATCAGCCGCGCCGAGATCGGCTCGCGACCCCGATGCTTCTTGTCCTGACGGGCGTACCCGTAGAACGGCATGACCACGGTGATCCGCTTGGCCGAGGCGCGCTTGAGCGCGTCGACCATGATCAGGTGCTCCATGATCCACTCGTTGACCGGAGCGGTGTGGCTTTGGATCACGAACGCGTCCGAGCCACGCACCGATTCCTCGAACCGAATGTAGATCTCGGAGTTGGCGAAGTCGTAGGCCTGGGTCGGGACGAGCGTGGTGCCGAGCAGATCGGCCACCTCTTCGGCCAACGATGGGTGCGCCCGACCGCTGAAGAGCATCAAGTGCTTTTCGGTGGTGCGCTTCATTCCGCTCACGGGCTCGCCTTCCCTCGGTGCATCAGACCGTGCGTCACTCAGATTCTCCACCAGAGCCGGTTCGAGATGTCGCCCCGGGGCACCGTCGCCAGACGCGGCCTCGGCGGCATCTGCCTGCACGGTCCCCGCGCGCCGCTCGCGCACCCAATCGACCAGGTTGCGTTGCCGGGGTGAAGACACGGTCAAAGCCCCTGCAGGCACGTCTTCACGAACCACGGTGCCCGCGCCGGTACTCGCACCGTCACCGATCTCGACGGGAGCGACGAAGGTGTTGTTGCTGCCGGTCTTGGCGTGTTTTCCCACCTTGGTGCGGTGCTTGGCGACGCCGTCGTAGTTGGCGAAGATCGTGCCGGCGCCGATATTGGCGCCCTCCCCGATCTCGGCATCCCCGACATAGGACAAGTGCGGCACCTTGGCTCCGTCACCGATCACTGCCGCCTTGGTCTCCACGAATGCGCCGATCTTGCCGTCGGCGCCGAGCTCGGTTCCGGGCCGCAGGTAGCTGAACGGGCCGACCTGGGCACCTTCGCCGATCACCGCCAGCTCGCCGTGAGTACGCACGACTTTGGCCCCGGCTCCCACCTCGACGTCTTTCAGTGTCGTATCCGGACCGATCACTGCGTCCTCGGCCACCACGGTGGCACCCAGCAGCTGTACGCCCGGCAGCAGCGTCGCATCGGGGGCCAACACCACGTCCACGTCCACCCAGGTCGTTACCGGGTCGATGATCGTGACACCGTCGCGCATCCAGCGTTTCAGCGTGCGATCGTTCAGCGTCTTGTTGAGCGCAGCCAGTTGAGTGCGGTCGTTGACGCCCTCGATCTGGACGACGTCGTCGATCACATGCGCCCCGACCGATGCCCCGTCGTCATTGGCGATCTGGACCACATCGGTCAGGTAGTACTCGCCCTTGGCGTTGCTGTTGCCGACCCGGCCGATCGCCTCGGCCAAGAAGGCCGCGTCGAAGGCGTACACGCCGCTGTTGATCTCGTCGATACGGCGCTGCTCGGCGCTCGCGTCGTTCTCCTCGACGATCGCGGCGACCTGGTCGCCCTCGCGCACGATCCGCCCGTAGCCGTGCGGGTTGCGTACTCGTCCGGTCAGCAAGGTCACCGCGCGGCCGGCCGCTTCGTGGTCGGCCACCAGCTCCGCCAAGGTGTCGTGGCCCAGCAGCGGGGTGTCACCGGCGGTGACCAGCACGGTCCCNGCGCAACTCCCCAGGCTCCCAGCCTCGACCGCGACCTTGACCGCATGCCCAGTGCCCGACTGGGTCTCCTGCACGGCCAGGACGACATCGGGCACCAGCTCTTGAATCACCGGACCGACCTGCTCGCGGCCGTGCCCGACGACTGCGACCACCCGTTGCGGCTCGAGTGCCTGCACCGCGTACAGGACGTGTGCGATCATGGCGCGCCCACCCAGCGGGTGCAGCACCTTCATGCGCTTNGAGCGCATCCTGGTGCCGTTGCCGGCAGCCAGCACGATGACCGCTGCCGGCCGTCCCGCAGAACCCGACGGAGCAGCCACTTGTCCTCCTGGTGGTGGCTCAGACCCGACGGCGCCGGGTGACCATCACCATCGTCGCACCAGCCAGCAACAGCAGCACAGCGGTACCGAGCAGCCAGGGGCTGAAGGACGAGCCGGCACCGGGCAGGTCACCCTCCTCCTCGTCGGTGGGCGAGAGCTTCTTGAAGTAGTTGGTCACTTCCACCGAAGCGTTGCCCGGACCGTCGGTCTCGGTCAGGTCGACGTTGATGCTGTCCTTCTGGACCGTCTTGGTGACGCCGTTGACATCGGAGGTGATCGTGATCTTGTCCGCGTCCTTGCTGTCGGTTTCGGTCAACGTGCACTTCGAACTCGACGGCAGATCGGCGTAGCTGGCGTGATAGCCGTTCTTCTTCGACAGCGTCCGTGTCGGACCACCGGGGATATCGACAGCCTCCCGGTTGCCGTCCACCAGCCAGGTGCAAGCCAGGCTCACCTGGAACGGCCCCTGAGCCTCGTCCCGCGAGGTGGCGCCGGTGACGACCTTGTCGACCTCCAGCGAGGTCACGTCGAAGACGTTGGTCGCGGTGATCGCCACGTTGGTCGCCCCAGGCTCTTGGTCCGGGTAAGGCACGGTGACCACACCATCGGCGGGATCCAGGCTGTGGCTGGTCGCGCCCGCAGTCCGGGACTCGGACACGGTGCACTGGGTGCCGGCCGGGTAAGGGCCGAGCGTACGGCTGCCGCCGGCCCGCAACTCCACGGTGCCGTCGAACGGCGTCTGCTCCTGGTAGGTGCAGGTGACGTCGAAGACGAAGGTCCCGGTGCCGTACAAGTCGGCGCCGTCACCCTCGACCACCTTGTTCAAGGTGACGGTGCCGGCGTCGTAGGCGTTGGTCACCTCGACCTCGGCCGGGTCCTCGCCGGGNGTGATCGTGGCGGTGCCGTCACCGTTGTCCACGACGTTGTCACCGGTGATCACCAGGTGGTCGGCGAAGTAGCTGTCGGTCTCGGCCAGGGTGCAGGTGGCACCGACCGGGATCCGGTTAGCCGGAGCGGTGAAGGTGCCGTCGGCCTCCAGGGTGAAGGTCAGTTCCGTGGTGCCCTCACCGTCGAAGACCACGTCCTGGCCGGAGATGGAGACGCAAGCCAAGGTGAACTCGAACGGTCCGAACGTCACGTCGGTCGCCTCGGTGTCGACCCGCTTGGTCACCGACAGTCCGGTGAACTGGTAGTCGTTGGTGATCGTCGCGATCTGCGCGGCGGGCACGTCCTGGTCCCCGGCCGGCTGGCTCGGGTCGGTCGGCTCGGTCACCTCCAGGGTTGCCGGGGTACCGGACCGAGACGTCTCGCCGAATTCACCGACGTCGCCCTGCTCGGTCACTGTGCAGCTGGTTCCCTGCTCGCTGATCGGGACCCCATTGATCCGGACCGAGTAGCCGTTGCCGGCATTGAGTTCGACGGTGGCGTTGTCGCCCAGGTCGAGGTCGACGGCATCAGCGCCGGTACCCACCTGGCAGGCCACGTCGACCAGGAACTCCTCCGGCGCGTACTGCGCGGCGGGACCGGTGATCTCCTTGGCCACTTCGATCGCGCCGAACCTCAGGTGCACACCCACCTGGTTGGGAGCAATCTTGCGGTATGCGGTCTCATCGGCGTACCGGAACTTCAATCCGTACTGGTTGAAAGCGAGCTGGTCGCTTGCCGGCACGGTCGTCGAGGCGCCGTCGGCGTTGGTGTCGCCCTCCAGCGCATTGAAGGTGGAGAACGTGACGTCGACCGCCTGGCCGGGCCGCAGCACGCCCGCCTGGGTACCGGTGAAGTCCATCGTGACCCGCAAACCCGAAACCTGCGACCAGTCGGTGTCGCCGTCAGCGACCGTCCAGACCTCACCAGAGGCCTCACAGACCGGGCCGTCCGGTGTCAGAGTCGCCCAGGTGTTGACACACACGTTGGCGCTGGTGGTGACCTCAGTGACCCAGGTCGCGCCAGCAGGTGCGGTCACGCCAAGCGACCCCGCAATCAGTTCGGGGCGGTACTGCGAGCCACGACCACCAGCACCTTGCACGAGTCGCTGGTCACCGGGCACCGGCAACTGCTCGAAGACAACCATTCGGTTGATGTCGATGGTGCCGGCGTTCACGTTGTGCAGCACCCAGTCGTCGGTGCCACCCACCTGGCTGTGCGCCACGCAAGGAGCCCGGTAGTACTGGCCGCCGGTCGCGGTCAGGGTCGGGTTGCATACCGCAGCAGGGTTGGACGGGTTGTACGCACCTGGCAGCGATCCGCGTACGCCCTTGACCGTAACGATATTGCGGCCGGTGACGGTGCCGATGAAGTCGCTGGCGCCGCAGGTCGTGTTGTCCTGGCTCCAGTCAGGCGTGGTCGCGCCACCTTGAACGGTGTTGGTGCAGCGGTCCAAGGGTTCCTCGGTGTGCGCGACGATCGTGTTGGTCGCAGTCTCACCCGCACCCAGGCCTGGCTGCAGCTCCAGCCAGATCCGGATCTTGAACTCCTCACCGGGCTGCATCCGGTTGCCGTCCTCGGGCCAGGTGAAGGTCAAGCTGGTGCCGTCACCACTGGGGGTGACGGTGACATCGTCGGACAGGGTGCCATCGGGGTCCGGGGTGTAGACCGGCTCCGGGTCACCGGTGTAGACCAACTCCGACGGCAGGTTGTCCACCAGTTCGGTCAGCGTCAGGTAGCCGGTGCCGGTATTGCGCAGCGTCAGGTCGAACGGGACGTTCGTACCCGCCAAAGCCACCCGGTTGCCGTTGTTGGTCAGCTTGTTGACCGCGAGCTCCTGGGTTCCGGGGACGAACTCCACTGCCGCCGAAGCGTCCTTGACCTCGGAGTTGTTGCCGTCGGGACGGGTGCTCTGCGAGCTCTGGGTGTTGGTCACCGTACTCGGGAACTCGATCGGCTCCCCGGAGTCGCGGTAGGTGTCGCGCGCGTTGACGGTGAAGACCGCCGCAGCGCTCCAGTTCGCGGCCGGCAACGCGTTGGAGAACAATCCGCCGTCGGCCCGGGAGAAGGTGAACCGGATGCCCTGCACGTCGGCGTTGTCCACGCCGGCCGGCAAGGTCGCGGTGGCACCAGGTGTGCCCAACTGCCAGGTGCTGCCGTCGTAGACGTCCACCTGCACCTGGTCGGCGCCCGCGGGCATCGTGATAGCACCGAGTCCAGTGAACTCGAAAGTGTTCCAGAAGTCTGGCGAATCGGCCAAGTCCTCGATGATCACCCGCTGCGGTGACAGGGTGCTGCGCGGGGCCGAACCCTGGTTCGCGCCCACGGTCACCGTGACGTCGTCGTTGTCGGCGTCGTGTTGCGGCTTGGTGATCCTGGTGGGCGTGACCGACTTGGTCGGGGTGATGTTGACGATGCCGCCGGTGAGCTGGGTGGTGGCATCAGCGGTGTCGCCGTTGACCACGCCCGGTGCGGTGACCGGGTCATAGGACTGGGCGAACACCCGGTTGGTCTGGTTGTAGGTCTGCGGCGCTGCCAGCACCAGGTCAGCGCCGGTACTGCGCAGGGTGGGCCGCAGATGCGAGGCGATCGTGATCGACAGGTTGTTCGCCTGAGTGATCGTGCCGCCGGTGGTCGCCGGGTCACTGCCCTGGAAGGTCACGCTGATCCCAACCACATCGGCCAGCTGCGCAGCGGTCATCGCGTTGACAGCCGTCGCGGTGGTCGTGGTGACTGTGTAGGCGCCGGCGTTGAACCGCAGCAGGTGCACAGTGGTGGCGCCCAGNTCGACCTGGGCGCCAATGCTGGCGCCGATCGTGACCGAGGTGGCATCGAAGCGCTCGAACGGGTTCGGCGTCGCGGGGTCGCTCAGGTAGTTGGTGGCGCCGCTGGTGTCGAACGGATTCGCTGTCGCGCCCGCCGGCGTACCCGCGCTCTGGCAATTCGCCAGCGCGGTGTCGGTGCAGGTCGCCGGGTCGGTGAGCCGGACGTACGATGCCCTGCTGACCGAGGCGTTGTGGCCGACGATCGACCAGGTTGCGGTCTGGGCCTCGTACGCCGACGGCGGGGAGCCGACCGGCGGGGTGAAGATATCGCTGGTCGGGGTGACGGACTTGGTGACCTCGACGAGCGGGTCCTGGTCCTGGATCAGGATGGTGTCGTTGTCACTGTCGGTGACGTCAGGACCGCCGCCGATCGGAGTTCCGGTGATCGTGACGATGTTGTTGACCACGCCCTCGTCGGTGCCGTTGTTGTAGACCAGATCCTCGGTCACGAATCTGCCGTCGGAGCGCAGCTTGTCCCGCAGCTCCCAGGTGAGATCGAAACGCCGATCGGTGCTGCCCGAGCCAACCCCNGAGCCAGGCGCCGGCGCGTACGGGTCGAACGCGGCGCCGGACTGCTGGGCGGCCTGGCGAGCCGCTGTGTCAGCGGCGGTCTCGGCCAGGGTGATCCGCACCGCCAGCGTGGTCTGCTGCTGGGCCGGGGTGAGGTCGTAGCCCTTGAAGCCACGGGCCGCCGTCATCCAGGTGCCTGCTGGTGCTGGGACGACCTGCCACGAGTTGGTTGCCGAACTGTAGAGCGCGACCTCGGTGATGGTGTCGTACTTCAGGTACCAGCCGCTGGTGTAGGGGTGNTTGCTGGCTGCGACGGGATTGACGCTGACCAGGTTGAAAGCGTCGAAGACGCTGTCGGCCACATCGAAGCCGCCGGCAGCCGGGTTGGGCATGTCGACGATCGATACCGGCGACAGGCTGCCCCGGATGTTCCAGTCCAGGTGAGTGACCGCGCGCTCGCTGGACTGCGAGCTCACCGCGAAGCGGTCCCATTCCTTGTCGATGTCGAGCGGGCCGGGCCCACCGGTCGGGATCTCCACCACGCCGACGCCGGTGTCCTCGTCGTGATCGGTCAGGTCCTTGCCGCCCTCGGTCTCACCGTTGGCGTCCGTGGTGGCGGTGTTGGTGTACGGGACCGGGGTGTCCAGCGGAGGTGCCGGGCAGGTGGTGTCGCGCAGGGTGCCGCGTGCTTCGAAGACCACGTTCGGGGTGATCGTCAGGTCAGCCGGGAAACCGTTGGCGTCGGTGAAGGTGAACCGGATTCCCTGCACGTCGTTCGCGTTCAGGCCGGCACCGGACAACGCCGTGGTCATCTGGGCCGGTGTCATCTGGAACACCGTGGCGGATGCCTCGGGTCCGTAGGTCTGGATCTGGTGCCAGTTGCCGGCGGCGTCTTGGACCTCGATCGTCATGACCGTCTCGGCAGGCACCTGGGTCGGAGCGATCGCTTCGAGGTTGAAGGCGTTCCAGAAACCGGAGCAGTCCCCTGCCCATTCATCGGCGATCACGATCTCGTTGATCGTCGCGGTATCGCCATAGGCGCTCGCATGCGCAGCCAGCGAGGAGATCACGGTGTCGCCGGGTTGGACAGCACTGCCCGGACGCACGTTCTTGGTGAGCTCGACCTCGATCCTGGGGTCGACGATCCGCAGATCGTCAGTGGCCGAATCCTCCGCGGTCAAGCCATTGCTCGCGGTCACATCGGCATCGACGGTGTTACGCACCGTCAACTCCGCGGCGCCACCGGTGGCGTCCTCAGAGGTCTCGATCGTGAAGTCGGCATAGCCGGACTCGTTGGCCGCGATCGGGCCGGTCCAGACGATCTCGAAGCCGGAGATCAGCCCACTCGGGGCTGCCGGAGTGGCGCCCTGGGCGACGGTCACCGTCTCGGTGCCGCCCGCAAGCAGGTGGTAGGTGATGGTCGCCGGCGAGTTCGCCGCGGACGGCCAGCCCAGCGGGCCGTCGAAGCCACCGAAGGTGATCTCCTCGGTGAAGAAGTCCAGGTCAGCCAGGTGCAACTCCTGCACCGGATTGCCGCCGTTGGTGCCGGTGATCCGGGCCTGCGCGTCCTGGCCGGCGGTGATGACGCTCGGGTCGATGTTCTTGGCAGCCTCGACCGTCGGAACCAGGGGCCGGACGACGTAGGTGGCGTTGCCGTCGTCGGTGACCGGGTCTCCGTCCTCGAGGGCGACCGAGCCGGTGGCAGTGTTGTTCACGGTGTGGATGCCGGTGGCCAGCGAGTCACCGGTGTTGCGGTGGGTGGCGCGCTGCTCCAGGCCGAGATCGACCGAGATCGTCTCGCCCCGGCCGATGTCACCGGTGCAAGTGATCCGGATACCGCCGACATCGGCGTTGGTTACGCCAGCAGGCAGGGACAGCGCGTTGGTGGCAGGCACCGAGGCGCCCGAGACCCAACTCCAAGTGCCGCCGCTTTGGACGTAGGCATCGACCTGGACGTTCTCACACCCAGCCGGCAGCGACACGTTGCTGAACCCGGTGAAGTCGGTGATCGTGAACGGGTTGCTCGGATCCAGGCTGGTGGCGCCGTTAGGGGCAGCCTTCGGCTCCTGGATGGTGATCACGTCAACCGGGATATTGGAGGTGTTGCGGGTATCGAGCTCGATCGTCGAGGGCGAGCCGGGGTTGAAGGCCTGGTTGTTGTTCTGCCAGACCTTGTCGGTCGAAACGGCGATGTTCACCGGCGAGTTGATGTTGATCGTCGCGCTGCTCTCGACGGGCGCGGCATTGGTCGCGGTCGCATAGGCAGTGTTGACGATGTCGGGGCTGGTCCCCGGCGGATAGTCGTCGGGGACCTTGAGGACCAAGACGACCGAGAGCTCCGACCCGGACTGCAAGCCGATACCGGCTGGGGAGTTGGTCGGCTGCAGCAGGTCGATGGTGAAGCTGGTGTTCGGACCGACAGTGGCCGGGGTGGTGCTGGTGTTGCCGGGCTGCCAGGTCACCTCGGTGGGAATGGTGCCGCCGACGGCCTGCAGCTGGAAGGCCTGGATCTCGAATCCGTCGAGTCCCTCCGGCAGCGGGTCGGTCAGCACGGCGTCCAGACAGTCGGTGTCGGAACACGAAAGCGAGATGGAGTACTGGAAGGACTGGCCAGGCTGCGGCTGAGCCACACTGACCGACTTGTCGATCTGCAAGAACTCTGGATCGCCCTCGGCCGCGTTGGCATTCAGTGCGCCTGTCAGCGGCAATCCCAAAGCGACGAGCAAACCTGCCAGCATGACCAGCAACGCACGACGGAACTTCCCGCCCCCATTGATGGCCGACCTACCCCATTTGTTCCGAGTCGACATGGTGACGAAGCGTAACCGGAATGTGACTTCTCGGCATCTTTGGTCCAGTTGCTGGACGTATATCCGATCCAAACCAACGAGACAATGCCAAATCCGGGCTATTTGACGATCGGGCACCGGGCGGCGTTACGGGAGGATGAGACGTACGCCGGCGTCTTCGGCTTCGCCTGCATCGCGCAGCGCGTACGTACGTTCTAGGTCTGCCTCCGCAGTGTCACGCGAACCGAAGTCAACCCGAGCGGTCCACCGCCGGGCGAATGCCAAAGCAGCTACCAGCGCTGCATAGTGACCACTCTGCGTCGCCGCCTTCAACGCAGACACGTAATTCAGCCGGAACACTGCCGGAATGATGATTCGAACCTCACCGGCGGTCTCTAGTTCCGCGTTCATCATGATGCGACCCGTCCGACCGTTCCCATCAGCGAACGGATGCACCTCGCTGGTCAGGAACATCATGTACACCGCTCGGAAGAACGGACTTACCAGCCCAGCACCAATCTCGAACCCACGACGCAATGTGCCCTCGACCATCGTCGGATGCACAAACACCGTCGACCCAGCCTGGTTCGCGCGCTCCTTGAACACACCCGGCGTCTTGTCTGGCCGCCCCGTCATGATGACCGCATGTCGGGCCTTCAACAGGTCGATGAATTCATCCGCGGTCCGTGGAACCTTGCGCATCTCCTCATGAGATGACGTGAGTTCGTACGTCCCCAANATGTCGTGAGCATCAGCTGGCCGCTGCTCGGGCATCACATGGTCGAACACAATCTCCGCAGCCTCATCGAGAGTGAACTCGGTGCCCTCGATGTAGTTCGAAAAGTACGCCTCGTAAAAAGGCAACAACGAACGTCGACTCTCATCCTCGACCAACGCAGGCAACGTCTCCGGCGCCTGGTCAGTAAGAAATTCAGCAAGCTTCGCGAACGCTCTGACCCGCTGCGTATCCATCGGTACACCAGCAGCCCGGGCCCTCAATTCAGCTGACTCCAACTCCACACTGTCCTTCGTCAACAGCGCAGCACTGATAAACGCATCAAGAACAGGCATCGCCTTCTCGGCACCAAGAACAGGCACCAGTTCCCTAGCCTCGTCCCGAAGGCGGTTCAAGTACCCATCACCGCGAGCACCCACAAGATCATCGACCCAGATCTCGACCTCCTCACGCGTCAACGTGCGCGAGGTCCCATCGGCCGCCTTCCGCGTCGGCGCCAAGTTCTCTAGAAGAGCCCGCGCATACCCCGACATGTACAACCCATCGGGAAGCTTCATGTCACTCGGCAGCGGCCCAACACCAGCGCGGGAAATCACTCTGATGCCCGGCAATACAAAGTCACGCCGTCGCTTCGACACCACGTACAGCGTGCCAGCCGTTCCACGCCCGCCATCCCGCACAGACCGATCGACGATCACGGCACCCGGCATCACACGCGCAACGATTTCCCATAGACGCTGTCGTGCGACTTCCTCAACCGGCTTATCGGTCTCACTCGTGTAGATACCAGTCGTCAAACGCACAAGCTCACCACGACGACGCGCACGCTCGAGTTCGTCTTTATCGATCTCGCTGGAGTACACCAGCGGCGGATACGCAGCCACGACACCTCTCGGCCTACTCGGCTCAAAGCACGAATTCTCGTGCTTTGAATCTCTAGTGCACGAATTTTCGTGTCTCAGAATACCAAAAGCGCGAGTTTTCGGGGTCTAGCCGCCGCGCAAGCGCGGCTCTGCCCCGGGTGCTCCCGGGTGTTCGGCGCAAGCTCAACCCGGGTCGCGCTCTCGGCATAGCTCGCGCAAGCGCGGCTCTGCTCTCGCTTGCTCCCCGGGTAGGAGTCGAACCTACGTCGCTAATCCTGATTCAAAGTCAGGCGGGCCCTGCCGGCAGACCAACCGGGGATCGCTGATGCGCTCAGACAGCCTACTTGGGATCGTCCAACACTCTGCGTCCGCCTCGTGGAGGACGGCGTGCTACTGCCGGCTTCGGCATCGCCCTCGGTCTGGTTCCGCTCGTCGGCTTGCGCCTCACGCTGTTGCTTCTCCTGATAGGCGCGGCGCTGCTCCTCGGCGCGCTCCCGGGTGCGTCGTAAGAACTCCTCGTCCGACTCCGGTGTCACTCCGGTCGCCCGCCCGGGACGGTCGTACTCCGGGAATGTGCTGGCAGTAGGTTGAGCCGGCGTTGCCCCGGGCCGTCCGGCGACCAGCCAGGCGATCGACCCGACCAGCGGG
The DNA here is from genome assembly GCA_013693815.1 of Nocardioidaceae bacterium. GTDB lineage: Bacteria > Actinomycetota > Actinomycetes > Propionibacteriales > Nocardioidaceae > SSC3. Next base: position 961,865 of record CP059259.1, on the reverse strand, counting down.
AAGAACAAGATGAGCAGAATCCACAGCGCTTTGGGCATGTTCCGCACCAAGGCACTGTCGGTCACGATCGCCTCGATCACGCAGTAGATGCACAACGCCAGCGAGACGATGGCAATCAGGGCTTGGACTTTGATCACCCGCCCACTATGACGCACCGGGATGACTTACCGGGCGGGATCTCACCGACCGAACCGAACATCCTGGGCACAGCCTCGTCATTATCTCGATGTCAAGAATCTTGAGGAGTACGATTCATGCGTGCGCGATGAGGTCGACGAGCTGGTGCAGGCGTGGGGACGTGAACGTCCCGACGCCGATCTCGCGCCCTTGGCCGTGCTCTCCCGCGTCACGCGCCTGGCCCATCACCTGGACCGCGCCCGCCGAACCGCATTCGGCGACCACGACATCGAGCCGTGGGAGTTCGACGTGCTCGCCGCGCTGCGGCGGTCGNGGACCCCGTACCAGCTCTCCNCCGGCCGGCTGCTGAAGGAGACCCTGGTCACCAGCGGCACCATGACCAACCGCGTGGACCGTCTGGCCGAGCGCGGCCTGGTCGTCCGCGGACCCGACCCGGAAGATAGGCGTGGGGTCCTGGTGCGCCTGACCGAGAAGGGTCGCAAGACCGTCGACGGCGCCCTGGACGAGTTGCTGGTTCGCGAGACGGAGCTGCTGCAGAACCTCGACCCCGTCCAACGCTCGCAACTGGCCGACCTACTGCGCCAACTGGCCAGACCGTTCGAACATTAAGAGATCGCGCCTCTAAGAACCTGCCGCAACGGCTGACTGCGGGTCGGCCACGTCAAGCAAGACCTTCCCGACCACGCGGTCCTCGACCGCTTGGTGCGCGGCAGCAATGTCGGTGAGGGCATAGTGGTGGAGTGGCAGACCGTGCTCTTGCCCGACCTTGAAAGCCCCGTCGGCAACGGCTCGGTTGATGTCGACGACCGCGTTGACAAGTGCTTCTTGCCCAACGGTGTAGAGAAGAATCCACTGAAGGCGCGCGTTGGTGGTGAAGGTGGACCGCACCGGCAAAGTCACCGTGTCGCCGCCTTCGTTGGCATAGATCGCGATCGTCCCTCGCGGCTTGATGATCTCGAGGTCGGCCTGGAGGTTGACCGCAGGGGCGACCTCGACGACGATGTCGAATCCTCCCGGAGCCGTCTCCCGGAGCCGTTCGACAAGATCACCTTGACGGTGGTTGATCACTTCGTGCGCCCCGGCAGCGGCCGCTAACCGCGCCTTCTCTTCCGAGCTGACCGTCGCAACTACGGTGGCGCCGGCCCAGCGCGCGAGCTGGATCGCGGCGTTACCGACGGCGCCCGCTCCTCCAGCTACCAAGACGGTCCGACCTGCCAATGCTTCGGGCGCTAGGCGGCTCGGCCCGTCCTCTGAGGTGGTCAATGCGCGATGCGCCGTGATCGCGGGGACACCCAGATCGGCCCCGAGATCAAAGGATGCGTTATCGGGCAAGAGAGCAACTCGATCCGCGGGAAGCACGGTGAACTCTTGAGCTGTGCCAGTCGGCCGCTGATGCGCCGCGAGGATCACCCATACACGATCGCCGACTTTCACGTCCAAGACACCGTCCCCGACGGCGTCGATGATTCCTGAGCCATCCTGGTTCGGCACCACTTCTGGGAAAGCCAATGTGCTCGAGGATCGCGACTTCCAGTCAGTTGGGTTGACCGCGGAACGAATCACCTTCACCCGCACCTCACCAGGCCCGGGTTCGGCCGGATCGCGCTCGACAATCCGCAGAACATCAGTAGTCCCGGTTTGGGTGTATATCGCTGCTTGCACGGGCGCACGTCCTTTGAAGTCGGGCTCAAGACAGAGGCGACAACCAGCCTCGTCACCTACAACGACCAGCAGTGAGGAGAACATTCCGCCCCCGATCGATCTCGTCGCTCAGTCACTCCAAGATGGCTGCGGCTTCCAGCCACTCCTCCTCCAGGGCGTCCTTCTCAGTCAGCACATCGCGAAGCAGTGCGTCGAGCTCGGCGAGACGCTCGTAGTCTCTGGCTGCTTGAACGAGTTCCGCACTGAGTTCGGCCTCACGCTCGACCAGACGGGCAAGTTGTCTGTCAATCCGGGCCAGGGTCTTCTTGGCTTCGCGCTCTTCGGCCGATCCCCGGCGTGCCGGCTCCTGCGCCTGGCCCGTCGGGAAGCACTGGTTCGGNGAAGCCAGAGAAACCGGAGAGATCGCTGACAAGCCGATCGCATCGGCAGTGGCCGCCAGGGATCGCACCCGGAGCTCCAAATACTCATCGACGCCGCGCGGGAGCATCCGGATCTGGCCGTCGCCGAGCAGGCCCCAGATCGTGTCGCAGGTGCGTTCCAGGAAATAGCGGTCGTGCGAGACCACCACGAGCGTTCCCGGCCAGGAGTCGAGGAAGTCCTCGATAACCGTCAGCGTCTCGATGTCCAGATCATTGGTCGGCTCGTCCAGTAGCAAGACGTTAGGTTCGGCCAGCAGGATTCGCATCATCTGCAGCCGCCGGCGTTCGCCACCGGACAGGTCCCCGATCCGCGTGGTCAGCTTGTCGCCGGTGAACCCGAACCGCTCCAGCATCGCCGAGGCCGTCACATCTCCCGCGGCCGTGCGAGTGACACGCGCGATCTGCTCGACCGAGTCCAGCACCCGAACCTGTGGGTCGAGGAGATCCAACTGCTGGGTGAGCTCGGCCAACGCCACGGTCTGTCCGGTGCGGACACGTCCGGCCTGAGGTTTGAGGTCTCCCGCGAGCAGCCGCAGCACCGAGGTCTTGCCAGCGCCGTTGACCCCGACCAACCCGACCCGATCACCAGGCCCCAGCCGCCAGGTGGCGTGAGAAAGCAGCGTGCGCTCATCTCCGGCAGAGCCAACCGCGAGGTCGACATCTTCCAGGTCCAGTACATCCTTGCCGAGTCGCTGGGTGGCAAAACGTTGCAGCGCCAAGGAATCGCGCGGCTCGGGCACGTCCGCGATCAGCGCATTGGCGGCATCGATACGGAACTTGGGTTTGGAGGTACGCGCAGGAGCACCTCTGCGCAGCCAGGCCAACTCCTTGCGTACCAGGTTCTGGCGGCGCGCCTCGCTTGCTGCAGCTTGGCGCTGTCGCTCAGCCTTGGCGAGTACGAATGCCGCATAGCCGCCCTCGTAGGTGTCGATGACGCCGTCGTGGACCTCCCAGGTGGTCTGGCAGACCGCATCGAGGAACCAACGGTCGTGGGTAACGACTACCAGAGCCGTCTCCCGCGAGGCGAGATGACGAGCCAGCCAGTCGACTGCCTCCACATCGAGATGGTTGGTGGGCTCGTCGAGCACCATCAGGTCGTGATCACCCAACAACAACGCGGCCAACGAGCACCGCCGGCGCTCACCACCGGACAATCCGTGCACCGAACGGTCCAGCTCGATCCCGGCCAACAGCGTCTCGACGACACCGCGAGTAGCCGGGTTGGCTGCCCACTCGTGATCACTGCGGTCAGCGAGCACGACATGGCGGACACTCGCAGCCGCGTCGAACTCGTCGCCCTGGGTCAGATAGCCAAGCCGCAGTCCGCGTACTCGAGACACCCGCCCAGTGTCAGGTTCGGCGTACCCCGCGATGATCTGCAGCAGGGTGGTCTTGCCGTCGCCGTTGCGCCCGACAATGCCGATTCGCTCACCCGCGCCGATGCCGATAGACACCTCGGAGAGCAGCGGGCGGATGCCATAGGCCTTACTGACGCGCTCGAGGTTGACCAGGTTGGCAGTCAACTGTGCTCCTTACGGCTCGCACTGCGGTGCCTCACTCCGGCACACGCCTGACGACGCGTACCTCCCACCGACCCCATCGGGCTCCTCTCACTCACCGAGAAATCTCCCGCACCCCGTGCACCGGGCCTTCCGCCACGAAGACACCGTTGGGGCCGGCGAAGTCCTGCAGCGCCTCGGCAATCTCCTCGGCGTGATCGAACGACTCGCACAGATACACCGTGGTCGGGCCGGAGCCGGTCACCTGCGCGGCGAGTGCGCCGCTGTCCAGACCGTGGTCGAGTCGCTCCCCNAGATCAGGCCGCAGCGAAAGCGCAGCCGCCTGCAGATCGTTGGAGAGTGCCGGTGCCAACAACGCCGGGTCGCCGGAGCGCAGCGCAGCCAGCAGTTCGTCGCTGACCTCCGGCTCCGGTACCGATCCGGAGGTGAGTCGGTCGAACTCGCCGTACACCTGCGGAGTGGAAAGCCCGCCGGCGTCCGGGAGCACCACCCACCAGAATCGCCCACGGGTCATCACCGAGGTGAGGAGTTCACCGCGGCCACCGCCCATCACCGTGCCGCCGCCGATGCAGAACGGGACGTCGCTGCCGAGCTCGGCTGCCAACTCCACCAGCACTTCCCGCGGCGTGCTGGTTCCCAGNAGCAGGTCACAAGCCACCAGCGTGGCAGCCGCATCGGTAGATCCACCGGCCAGTCCCCCNGCGACCGGGATCCGCTTGTGGATATGGATGTCAACGGCCTCGTCGAGCTTGTGGTGACGAGCAAGCAGCATGGCGGCGCGGACGGCGAGGTTCGAATCATCGATGGGCACCTCGGAGATGTCGATCCCCTCCGTGGACACCGAGATCGTCGTCCGGTCGGCTGGTCGCACTCGCACGTCGTCGAAGAGCCCGATCGCCTGATAAACCGTGGCCAGTGGGTGGAATCCGTCGTCACGCACCGAACCGACTCCGAGACACAGGTTGATCTTCGCCGGAGCACGCACCAGCACACCGTCGGCGGCGGCCTCGGCGAGGAGACCGAGACCTGAGCTCGTCATGTGNTGTAGTCCTTCCGCGATCCGGGCGAAGTCGACGACATCCAGCGCCTCTCCGCGCAGCATCGGATCGATCCCGGCCGAGGTCAACGCTTGATCGACCGAGTCGACGTCGTAAGCCGCCCGCAGTGCTGAGCGTACGGTCTTGCGCCGTTGCGCGAACGCTGCGTCTACGACTGCGAACACCTGTTGCCGGGCGGCTGTGGTGACCGGAGGCTCCCGATGGGTCCAGGCGACCAGACCCGAATCGACGTTGGGCGCCGGCCAGAAGACGTTGCGGCCGATGGCACCGGCCCGACGCACCTCGGCGTACCAGGCGGCCTTCACCGACGGCACCCCATAGGTCTTGCTGCCCGGCGCTGCCGCGAGCCGGTCGGCCACCTCCGACTGCACCATCACCAAGCCATGCCGCAGTGACGGCAGGACTTCGAACAGATGCAGCAGCACCGGCACGGACACGTTGTAAGGCAGGTTCGCCACCAGTGCAGTGGGAGGCGGGCCGGGGACTCCAACGATCTGCAATGCATCGGCATGGATGACCTCGAAGTCACGTCCAGGTGCCCGGGCCGTCAAAGTCGCGGGAAGCTCGGCCGCGAGCAGGTTGTCGATCTCGATCGCCACCACTCGCTTGCACACCTCGAGCAGCGCCAGGGTCAGTGAGCCCAGACCTGGACCCACTTCGACCACGATGTCCTCGGGGCCGATCCCCGAGACCCGCACGATGCGTCGCACCGTGTTGGGGTCGATCACGAAATTCTGGCCGCGCTGCTTGGTGGGGCGAACGCCGAGGCGTTCGGCGAGTGCACGCACTTCGGCCGGACCCAGGAGGAGATGTTGTCCATTTCGACTATGCCATTCGACGTGCGATTCGCGACGAAAACCCGTGTTTACGACACGTTAGAGAGAGAATCGCACGTCCAATGGCATATATGACCCGCGACTAGCGCGGCAACCCCATTGGCCGCACAACCGGGCCAGGCGCCGTATCCGCCAGCGGCGTTGCGGACCTTGGTCGCGATGGCGATCTGAGTCTCGCGGCTCGCGTGGTGCGGCATCCCGGTTCCGCCGTAGGCCCGCCAGGTGCCGAGCGAGAACTGCAGCCCGCCGTAGTAGCCGTTGCCGGTATTGATCGCCCAGTTGCCACCGGACTCACACCGCGCCAGGGCATCCCACACCGTGTTGCCACCGGCGTAGTTCGTCGAGGGACGTTTCTTGGTGCCCACCACGATGATCTCGGCGACCGGGCGCTGGATCGCCTTGGCGGTGCGGACCTGGGTGTCGACCAGCTTGCCGTTGTGGAACACCCGCTTGATCACGGCGTTACGACGGCCGTCGGCCCCGGCCTGCAGGGTCTTGGACTCGTCGGTGTACATCGCGTCGTCGGTGCGCTTGATGGTGCGGTGCTCCCACACGGCGTTCTTGACCCGCTTGGTGGCGATGCGCACGTAGGTGACCTTGATCTTGGCGCCAGACTCCACCACTGTCCCGAGTCCAGGCTCGACGATGTCGTCGCCGTCGATCCGAACGCCGAACGAATCGAGCGCCTGGCTGACGGTGAGCGCGGGGATCGACCGGGTGATCTTGGCTTCCTCGCCGTCGACCAAGGTGATGCGCTTGGCGGTGATCACGTCGAGGTCGATGCCGTCACGGTCGATGCGGGCGCTGCGGCTGACCGAGAGTGCGGCACTGTCGTAGCGACGCCCGATCTGCTCCAACGCGGTGGCCACGTCGGTTGCGGTGACCCAGTGGCGCTGCTCCTGGCCGTCCACAGTCAAGTCGAGCGGGCGAGCGAACCGGACCGCGATGCGGGTGCCGTCGGTGACTGCCGCGTCCAAGTCGGGAGCCACAACGTCGTGCTCGCCGAGAGTGATGTCTTGGGAGTCGAGCACCTCGCCGACCGTGTCGCCCATCGTGCGGACCGTGGTGGCTTGTCCGTCCAGGGACAGCGTCACCTGGTTGGTCATCGCAACGTAGCCGATCCCGGTGGCGGCCAGCGCCGCCACGATGACGGCCACCAAGACACCGATGGTCCGCTTGCGGTTGAGGAACCTGATCGCGTGGGTCACGCATCTCCCATGCTCGTACTCCCCGGGCTGCGGTGCAGCCTGGCCGAGCTCATCCAACGCTCGCCGGGTGGCTGCCCGAGAGTCCGCTCCCGGCCGTTCATAAGCCTGCGTCAAAGGCGCAGGCTCCGAGCCACGCTAACGGCCACAACGAGGATTGAGCAAACAACCGGGTCAGTTTCGGGACCAGTTCGGGTCAGCTTGTGACTCGCACCACTACCAAGCACCNCCAAAAGCCGCAAAGGTGTTGGCCTCCAACGCCTCGCACAAGGTCTCCAGGTCGTCGCCCCGGGTCTGGGCCATGGCACGCACGGTGAGCGGGATGAGATAGGAGGCGTTGGCGCGGCCTCGGTACGGGGTCGGGGTCAGGAAGGGCGCGTCGGTCTCGACCAGTAGGCGATCCGGCGGGGTGATGACCATCGCAGCCCGCAAACCACCGGCGTTCTTGAACGTGACGGTCCCCGAGTACGACAGCCAGAAGCCACGATCCAGGCAGGCCCGGGCGAACGCGGGATCGCCGGAGAAGCAGTGCATCACCACCCGCTCCGGAGCGCCGTCCGCATCGACCAGGCGCAAGATGTCCTCGTGGGCGTCCCGGTCATGGATCACCAGGGTCTTGTCCAGTTGCTTGGCCAGCTCGATGTGGCGTCGGAAGGAGTCGTGCTGGGCCGCCTTACCNTCCTCGCCGGTGCGGAAGTAGTCCAGACCGGTCTCACCGATCGCCCGCACTCGTGGATCGTCCGCCAGCTCGGTGATCTGCCCGAACGCCTCGTCCAGATCCACTCGCGGCGCCTCGTTGGGGTGCAGGGCGACTCCGGCCACGATCTGCTCGTGCCTGTTCGCGGTCTGCACCGCCCAGCCCGCTCCCTCGACGTCACAGCCGATCTGGACGATCCGCGGCACACCGACCGCTGTGGATGCGGCCAGCGCCTCGGTGACCGACATCGAACCCTCCTCACCGGAGCGTCCGCCGTCGATGTCGAGGTGGCAGTGGTTGTCGACTACCGGGTAGGGCAATGGCTCAGGTGCTGGAGGACGTCCTTCAGTCATGGGCTCTCCTGCTTCGATGCTGGGTTGGGTCGGTGAACGGCGTCGTACACCTGGCGTTTGGGAAGCCCCAGTCGGCGAGCAACCACCCCGATCGCCTCTTTGCGTGGCGCCTGCTCCGCGTCGACCAGCGCGATCAGATCGGCGTCGGTCAGGTCATCGAGTGTCGGCGCCGGGGCTCCGGCCACCACGAGGGTTACCTCNCCGCGTACGCCATCGGCGGCCCAGCCGGCCAGGTCACCGAGNGCTCCCCGGCGTACCTCTTCATAGGTCTTGGTCAGCTCACGGCACACCACCGCAGGCCGGGCGGCTCCGAATACCTCCGCCAAGGCGGCCAAGGTCGCCTCGGTGCGGTGCGGCGCTTCGAAGAACACCATCGTGCGTGGCTCGGCGACCAGGGTCTCCAAGCGCCGGGCGCGCTCCCCGGTCTTACGAGGCAAGAACCCCTCGAAACAGAACCGGTCGGTGGGCAGACCGGACAGCGCCAGCGCGGTGAGTACAGCCGAGGGACCGGGCACCGCGGTCACCTCGATGCCCTCGGCCACCGCGGCAGCGACCAACCGGTAGCCGGGATCGCTGACCGAGGGCATCCCGGCGTCGGTGACGACCAGCACGCGTTGGCCGTCGCGCAGTGCTTCGAGCAGGCCGGGGACCCGCGACTGCTCGTTGCCGTCGAAGTAAGAGACGATCCGTCCGCCGATCCTCACGTCCAGATCGGCGGCGAGCCGTCGCAATCGCCGGGTGTCCTCTGCTGCGACGACGTCAGCCGACGCAAGCTCGGCGCGCAATCGAGGCGAGGTGTCCTCCACCCTGCCGATCGGCGTACCCCCNAGCACCAGAACGCCGGTGGCATTCCTATTAAGAGATGGGTCACGATCAGTCACGCCCCGATTCTGGCAGGCCGGGTCAGGGGAAGCTCAGGGGCAAGGCTCTATCGTTGGCGCGTGACCGTACCGGATCGGCCACGCTCTGGCCCCTCCCTGCGGGCCTCGCTCCGCTCGTGTCCTCGGAAGGGGGTCGCGTGACCGTCTCGCTTGGGCCTGAACGAGTCCAGCGACTGTCGCGGACCGCCGAGGGCAAACCTGTGCCCTCGATCTCCGAGCGGTTCCGGCCGCTCGTCGCGGGCAGCAACCCGGTGATCGGTTGGGCGGCGACACTGGGCGTCACGGCGCTGGCGTTCGTGCTGCGGATCTGGAAGCTCGGCTCCCCGCACAAGTTCCTCTTCGACGAGACCTACTACGCCAAGGACGCCTGGTCGCTGATCAACAACGGCTACGTCCTGAACTACCGGCTCACCGGGGACAAGATCAACCAGCAGATCCTCGACGGGAACCTCCACGACCTGTGGAAGGACACCCCGAGCATGATCGTGCATCCCGAGCTGGGGAAATGGCTGATCGGGCTGGGCGAGCACTTCTTCGGAATGGACCCCTTCGGTTGGCGGATCGCCAGCGTGATCGCGGGAACCCTGATGGTGTTCGTGATCATCCGGCTGATCCGGCGACTGACCGGGTCGACGCTGCTGGGCTGCTTCGGCGGGCTGCTGCTGTGCTTCGACGGGATGCACTTCGTGATGTCGCGGATCGCACTGCTCGACATCTTCTTGGTGCTGTTCGTGTTGTGCGCGGTCTCCTGCCTGGTCGCCGACCGTGACTGGGGACGAGTGCGCCTGGCGCGCGCGTACGACGCGGGCCAGGTCGATCCGTCCGGCTGGGGCCCGGTGCGCGGCTTGGGTTTTCGGCCCTGGCGCCTGGCGGCCGGCATCTGTTTCGGGCTCGCGCTGGCCACCAAGTGGAATGCGCTGTACCCGTTGGCCGCCTTCGGCATCTGGGTCTACTTCCAAGACGCCGGCGCCCGGCACGCGATCGGGGTACGCGCCGCGTACCTGAAATCTCTGGTGGTCGACGCGCTGCCGGCCTTCTGCTACCTGGTGCTGGTGGCCGGGGTTGTCTACCTGCTGTCGTGGACCGGCTGGATCGTCCATGCCCACGAGTACGACCTGCACCTGTCCAACTCCGGTTACGGCGAGTATTGGGGGACTNGGACCAAGAACGATCCCTCGGGTTTCTTCGACTCGCTGTTCCAGGGCCTGCGATCGCTGTATCACTACCACCTGTCGGTACTGGACTTCCATGCCCACGGGCTCAACGACGCCACTCATAGCTACCAATCGAACCCGCGCGGCTGGCTGTTGCTGAACCGGCCTGTCGGTGTCGATGTCGTCACCGACATCCAACCCGGAGCGCAGGGCTGCCAGGCTGCGGAGGGATCGACCTGCCTACGCCAGATCATCCTGTTGGGCAACCCGGTGCTGTGGTGGGGTGGCATCGCCGCGCTGCTCTATTCGGCCTACGCCTGGGTAGCGCGCCGGGACTGGCGTTTCGGCCTGGCGGTGATCGGGGTCTTGGCGAGCTGGCTGCCGTGGCTGCGGTACGACGACCGGCCGATCTTCTTGTACTACGCGACCGCGATGCTGCCCTTCACGGTGATCGCGCTGTCCCTGGTCGCCGGGCGCATCCTCGGGCCTGCCGGTGCCGCCCCTCGGCGGCGCATCATCGGCGCTTCAATGGCGGGGGCGTACCTGGTGTTGGTGATCTTGGCGTTCGCCTGGTACTGGCCGGTCTACACCGACGGGCTGCTGACCAATCTGGAATGGCGCCAGCGGATCTGGTTCCGCCGCTGGATCTGATCCAGCCGCTGGATCAGCGTTCGACCACCACGTTGGTCGCCTTGATGACCGCGGTGGCTGGGCTGCCGATCTCCAAGCCGAGCTCGTCGACCGACTCGGTGCTGACCAGCGCAACCACTCGGTAGTCGCCACAAGCCATCTCGACCTGGCTCATCACCGGGTCCTTCTTGATCCCGACGACCACGCCGGCCAGTCGGTTGCGGGCACTCGAGGGAGACGGCGGAGCGGGATTGGCGCCGAGCAGTTCGCTGAGCCGCTCGCGGGGCAGGACCCGCTGGTTGCCGATCCGCTCGAAGACGACCCGGCCCTCGCTCTCCCATCTGCGCAGGGTGTCGATGCTGACGCCACAGGCCTTGGCCACTTCACCGATCCGCAGATACTCCATGGGCACAGGTTATGCGCCCGAGCTCCAAGCCTGTGCTACCTCTTCGGGCCTGTTCTTTCAGTCCTGTTGTTTCAGAGTGGCACGGCGGCGGTGCAGGACCGGCTCGGTGTAGCCGTTGGGCTGGGCGGCGCCGTCGAGGAGCAACTCCCGCGCAGCCTGAAACGCCTGGCCGTCATAGCTGGGCGCCATCGGCCGGTATGCCGGGTCGCCTGCATTCTGCTCGTCCACCAGGACCGCCATGCGCCGCAAGCTGTCCTCGACCTGGTCGGTGGTGATGACTCCGTGCATCAGCCAGTTCGAGACGTGCTGGGAGGAAATCCGGCAGGTGGCGCGGTCCTCCATCAGCGGCGTTCCGGACAGGTCGGGGACCTTGGAGCAACCGACGCCGGTATCGACCCATCGCACGATGTACCCCAGAGTGCTCTGCACGTTGTTGTCCAGCTCTGCGAGCCTGGTCTGCTCGTCCCACTCCGCCGGATCGCCAAGCGGGATCGTGAGCAGGTCGGTCAGGGTCGTCCGCGTGCCCTCGGCGGCGATCTCGGTTTGGCGCACCTGCACATCGATCTGGTGATAGTGGACGGCATGCAGGGTCGCGGCAGTGGGAGAGGGAACCCATGCGGTGGTGGCGCCGGCGAGCGGGTGTCCGATCTTCTGCTCGAGCATCGCGGCCATGTTGTCGGGCGCTGCCCACATGCCTTTGCCGATCTGAGCCCTGCCGGCCAGCCCGCAGGCGAGCCCGACATCGACATTGCTCTTCTCGTAGGCGTCGATCCAGACCTCGGACCTCATCTGGTTCTTGGGCACCATCGGTCCGGCGTGGATGCTGGTGTGGATCTCGTCCCCGGTGCGGTCCAGGAACCCGGTGTTGATGAACGCGATGCGCTCCCGCGCGACGTTGATGCAGGCCGCGAGGTTCAGCGTGGTGCGCCGCTCCTCGTCCATGATCCCGACCTTGATGGTCAGCGGCTCCATGCCCAAGGTGTTCTCGACTCGCTCGAGTAGCTCGACAGTGAGCGCGACCTCGTCGGGACCATGCATCTTGGGCTTGACGACGTACATCGAGCCGGTGCGGGAGTTGCGCAGCTTGGTGTCACCACGCAGGTCATGACACGACCCCAACCCGGTCATGAAGGCATCGAGCAGACCCTCGGGAACCGGCCGGCCATCGGCGTCGAGAACCGCGTCGGTGGTCATCAGATGGCCCACCTGCCGGATGAACAGCACGGCGCGACCGGGGAGGGTCACGGTGTCGCCGGCCAGGTTGGTGAAGGTGCGGTCCGGGTTCATCACGCGGGTGAAGGTGCGCCCGCCCTTGGTGACTTCATCGGACAGCGTTCCCTGCATCAACAGCAGCCAGTTGCGGTAGCCGAGCACCTTGTCGTCGGCATCGACTGCCGCGACCGAGTCCTCCAGATCCATGATCGTGGTCAGTGCCGACTCGAGGATCACGTCACTGACCCCGGCGCGATCGGTGGACCCGACCGGGTGATCACGGTCGATCAGGATCTCCAGGTGCAGGCCGTGGCGGACCAGCACCAGCGCCGTCGGCGCAGAGCGCTCACCTCGGTAGCCGACGAGCTGGGCCGGGTCGGCCAGACGAACCGACTCTTTGACCGAACCTTCAGCCAGAGCCGCTGCTAGGCCGGCATCGTCGACGGTGTAGCCGACCGCATCGGCATGCGAGGCACCCGCCAGCGGAACGATGTCGTCCAGGAGTTGGCGGGCTCGCCTGATCACCTCGGCGCCACGGACCGGGTTGTACGCCGTGCCTGGAGCCAGGTCGCCCTCGCTGGAAATGACATCGGTGCCGTACAGCGCGTCGTACAGCGATCCCCAACGAGCATTGGCCGCGTTGGTGGCAAAGCGGGCGTTCAGGATCGGCACCACGAGCTGCGGACCTGCCATCGTGGCGACCTCGGGGTCGACACCACTGGTGGTCACCGTGAACGGTTCGGGAGCCTCGACCAGGTAGCCGAGCTCACGCAGCATCGTCTCGTATCCGGCCGGATCGGCTACGGGACCGGGATTGCCGCGGTGGAACTCGTCCACCGCCTGCTGCAACTCCTCACGCCGAGCGAGCAACTCACGGTGGCGGGGGCCGAGGTCGCGCACGGCCTCAGCGAGACCGGTCCAGAACTCGTCGGCATCGACCCCAGAGCCGACAAGCGCCTCATCGACCACGAAGTCGTACAGCGCCGGGTGAACGGCCAAGCCGGCTATAGGGAGGTGCTCTGCCATCTCTGGATCCTTTGCCTGTTTCTACAATCATATTTCCATAATATGGAAACTTATGTAATGATTATGGAAAAGCTATCCAAAGGCTGGTGACATGGTCAATTCGGTTGCGCCCACCCGATCCTCTAGCCGAGTTCCTGATCGATCTCCCGGGGCGTCCAGTCCGTGCATCGCGCCCTCGATCTGGTCGAACTGGTCGCGGATCACGGTGGGCACCTGTCCATCGCGGAGATCGCCGATCTCGGTGGCCTCCCGCTCCCGACTATCCACCGGCTGTTGCGAACCTTGGTCGACCGTGGCTGGATGCGGCAGCTACCCAACCGCCGGTACGCCCTGGGTTTCCGGCTCATGCCACTTGGCACATCCGCGGGCAGACTGGTCGGCGCCAACACCGCCACAGTGCTACGCGGACTGGTCGAGCAGATCGGCGAGAGCGCCAACCTCGCCGTTCTGTCCGGCGACCATGCGGAATACGTCGCCCAGTCACCCTCTGCGCACTCGATGCGGATGTTCACCGAGGTCGGCCGCCAAGTGGAGCTGCACAGCACGGGAGTGGGCAAGGCGATACTCGCCCAACTCGGCGATGACGAGGCGCTCGGCCGAGTGCGACGGGTGGGCCTGAACACACACACTCCCCATACGCTGGTCACCGAACCAGATCTGCTCGAGGACCTCGCCAAGATCAGGGCGCGCGGGTACTCCCTGGATGAGCAGGAGCAGGAACTCGGCGTTCGCTGTATCGCCGTTGCGCTGCCCACCCCAGGGCGCGCACGCCGCGGTCTCGGTATCTGGCCCACTGACCCGGATGACTGACAAACTCCTCGATGACGCCATCCCGGCCCTGACCCGAGCAGCCGAGCAGCTGGCGACCGACCTGACCCAGTCCACTCCGAAAGGCAATTCTCGATGACCATCCTGAATCGGTCATGCTCAGCCCACTCCCTGTGCTGGTTGCTGGGGGCCTCACTCCGCTCGTGTCCTCGGAAGGGGATCGCATGACCATCGACCTGTCCGGTTTGCTGCAGGCGCTGGGCGATGAACGTGTGCTGACCGATCCGGATCGGATGGCGAGCTACCGATGGGACCGGGCACTCGACCCCGACGCCGGAATGCCGCTGGCAGTCGTACGCGCGGAGTCCACCAGTGACGTGCAAGAAGCGGTCCGCTTCGCTGCTGCTCACCGACTCCCCATCGTTCCTCGCGGCGCGGGTTCGGGGCTGTCCGGCGGCGCGACTGCTGTCGAGGGCTGCCTGGTGATCTCCACCGAGCGTATGCGCGCGATCACCGTCGACCCGAGCACCCGCACCGCAACCGTGCAGCCCGGTCTACTCAACACCGAGGTCAAGCAAGCCGCCGCCGCGCACGGGCTGTGGTACCCGCCCGACCCATCGTCGTACGAGATCTGCAGCATCGGCGGCAACATCGCAACCAATGCCGGTGGGCTGTGCTGCGTGAAGTACGGCGTTACCACCGACTATGTGCTGGGCCTGACCGTCGTACTCGCCGATGGAACCGCCGTCACTCTCGGCGGTCCGCGCCAAAAGGACGTCGCCGGCCTGTCGCTGACCAAGCTCTTCGTCGGCAGCGAGGGAACGCTGGGCATCGTCACCGAAGTCGTGCTCCGACTGTTACCCGCGCCGCGCAAGCCCGCCACGTTGGTGTCGACGTTCCCCAGCATCGAGAGCGCTACCCAGACTGTCCTGGACATCACCGCCCGGCTACGGCCCTCCATGTTGGAGCTGATGGACAAGACCTCCATCAACGCCGTGGAGGATCTCACCAAGATGGGCCTGGACCGTAACGCGGAGGCGCTACTGGTCATCCAGTCCGACGAGCCGGGCGAGTATGCCGCAGCCGAGATCGAGCTGATCACCGAACTGTGCACTGCGAACCAGGCGAGCGAGACCTTCTCCACCACCGACCCCGCGGAAGGCGAGCAGTTCGTCGTGGCCCGCAGGATCACGATCGATGCCGTCGAAGCGATGGGCCCGCTGCTGCTGGAGGATGTCGGGGTGCCCCTCCCGCAGCTCGGCGCTCTCGTCAAGGGCGTCGCCGCGATCGCCGCGAACCGCGAGGTCACCATCGCGATGGTCGCCCATGCCGGGGACGGCAACACCCACCCACTGATCGTGACCCATGCGAGTGACCCCGACATCGCGGCGCGGGCGGAAAGGGCGTACGACGAGGTGATGCGGCTGGCGATCAGCCTGGGCGGCACCATCACCGGAGAGCACGGTGTCGGCCGACTCAAGAAGCCCTGGCTGGCCGACTATCTCGGACCCGACGCATTGGCGCTCAACCACCGCATCAAGGACGCCCTGGACCCGCACGGGATCCTCAACCCCGGAGCCGCCCTGTAGTAGGGGCTGTCGTTACGACTGGGTGAGCCCAGCGGATCGAGAGGCTCAGGCCAGGACGGGCTCGTCGGCGACAGGGTCCCGGTGGATCGCACCGGACTCCTCCCGGAGCTTGGAACCGGAGCCTCCCCACCGGGTCAAGATGATCTCCGCCGCGATCGACACTGCCGTCTCTTCCGGCGTACGAGCACCGAGATCCAGGCCGATCGGGCTGTGCATCCGGGCCAACTGCTCCTCGGTGGCGCCGGCCTCACGGAGCCGGCGGAGGCGGTCCTCGTGGGTACGGCGCGATCCCATCACGCCGATGTAGGCGCCCTCGGGCAGCCGGAATGCCTGCATCAACGCGGGCACATCGAACTTGGGATCGTGGGTGAGCACGCACACCACGGTGCGGGGNTCCACCCGGCCGGCGTCGATCTCAGCGCCGAGATAGCGACCCGGTTGCTCCCGCACCAACTGGTCGACGCCCGGGAAACGGGCATTGGTGACGAACAGCGGACGGGCGTCGCACACGGTGACGTTGTAGCCGAGCAAACCGCCCTGACGTGCCACTGCTGCAGCGAAGTCGATGGCACCGAACACCAGCATCCGGGGNCGGGGAGCAAAGCTCGCGATGAACAACTCCATGCCCTCGTTCTGGCGCTCCCCNTCGGATCCATAGGTCGCCGTCCCGGTCTGCCCGGCGGCCAGCCTGCCGCGCACATCGCCGGCGATGACCCAGTCGGTCACCTCGCCGCCACCAAGGGTCCCCGCGATCCGATCCGGCCAGACGACCAGGTGCCTGCCGACGCGGTCGGGGTCGTCATGCTCGATCACGGTCACCAGGGCCACCGGCTGCTCGGCGGCGATATCGGCAGCAAGCTCGGCGAACTCGGGGAAGGAGGACTTCGAGATCGACTCGACGAAGACATCCAGAATGCCGCCGCAGGTCAGCCCGACGGAGAAGGCATCGTCGTCACTGACTCCGTAACGTTGCAACACCGGGCGACCGGCGGCCATCACCTCGCCGGCGAGCTCGTAGACCGCTCCCTCGACACACCCGCCGGAAACCGAGCCCACCACGCTGTTGTCGTCGCACCGGAACATCGCCGCACCCGCGGGCCGAGGAGCTGACTTGTAGGTACGCACGACCGTCGCGAGCCCGATGGTCTCGCCGCGCTCGTACCGCTCGGCAAGCTCCGCGATGACGTCGTACACGGTGACTCCTCCAAGGTCTCGCGCTCCTCGAACCGAGAGGCGCCCCAGCCGGTAGTAACAGTTATCCTACTCCGGCCTACGGGGAAATCCGAAGGTCACAATGACTTACCGGGGACTTACCGGGGACTTGGCGGTGGTCCACCGGAGACCTGGCGGCCTGGCATGATCACTGCCGTGGACTACGCCCTCGTCGCTGTCGGGCTCGCGATTCTCGTGGCCGGAGCCGAGTTCGTGGTGCGCGGCGGCTCGGCAATTGCGACCCGGCTGCGAATCCCGCCCATGGTCATCGGACTGACAGTGGTGTCGATCGGCACCAGCCTGCCCGAGCTCGCCATCGGCATCGATGCCGCCATCAACGACGCCGGCGAGCTGGCGATCGGCAACATCGCAGGCACCAACATCGTCAATCTGTTGCTGATCCTCGGCCTGAGCGCGGCGATGCTGCCACTGGTCATCGACGGCAGAACGATCCGCTTCGAGTTGCCGGTGATAGCCGGCGTCTCGGTGCTCCTGGTCATGCTCGCGATCGACGGGCGCCTATCCCGCGCCGACGCGCTGCTGCTCCTGGCGATCGGAGTCGTCTACACGATCCGCGTCGTGATACTCGCGCTCCGCGACTCGGCCGCTGCAGAGCCCGACGAACCACCGGCGACTACCGAGCCACCGTTGGTCGGCAGTATCGCGCCGCGTGACTCGGCCACCACCGGATCGACAAGCACTGAACTCGACCTGCCAACGGCTCCTATCCAGCCACCGCTGACCGGCAACTTGGCACTGCTCGTCCTCGGCCTCGTCATCGTGGTCATCGGAGCGGACTGGCTGGTGCATGGGGCAGTCGGCCTGGCCACCGCGCTCGGCGTGAGCGAGGTGATCATCGGGCTGACCGTCGTCGCGATCGGCTCCTCGGCGCCCGAGCTGGTGACGACTCTGGTATCGACGATCCGGNGGGAGCGGGACATTGCGATCGGCAATCTGATCGGGTCCAGCATCTACAACATCGCCTTCATCCTCGGGCTGACCTCGCTGATCGCGCCGCTGGCGATCAGCGACGACTTGCTTCGGATCGATCTGCCGATCATGGCGCTGGTCGCGCTCGTGCTCATCCCCGTCTTCATCACCGGCAAGCGGGTCTCGAGACTGGAGGGCATCGTGTTCGTGGTTGCTTACTTCATCTATCTGGCGGCCCTGATCCTGGTGCGCGCCTAAGCTTGAGTGCCTATGGAAGTGCCTATGGATCAGCGCGCATCCCACGATGACGAGGGCGGCGATCCACCCTGCTGGCTGGACCAGGTTTGTCCGGACTGCGGCGCGCTCAACACCGAGGTCGACGGAGAGATACCCGACGCGTGCTGGCGGTGCGGAACACCACGCACCTGAACACGAGATGACCTCGGACCCTGGTGATTGAGACGTTCGGCTCCGTACCCTCGTACGGTCGTCCCGTCTGTCCCCAGCCTTGCCCGAAGGAGATCCATGCACCGCGATGCCGCGCCCCCGCCGATAACGATCCATCGCAGGACGCGGTCTCGGACCAACCGGCGGCGCCAGGGCAGCCAGGGCATGCCGAGGAGCTCGATGCGATCGCCGACCTGCAGGCCGCGCTGCACGGCGACCACGAGTACGACGAGACGCCAGGCCCGGACGGGCTTCCACCGTGGCGCCAGGGCTATCCGTACCAGACCAAGATCAGCCGCCGTGAGTACGACCGGACCAAGCGGCAGCTCCAGATCGAGTTGCTCAAGCTGCAGGCTCACATCAAGGACACCGGGCAGAAGGTCGTGGTGCTCTTCGAAGGCCGGGACGCAGCCGGCAAGGGCGGCGCGATCAAGCGGTTCATGGAGCACCTGAATCCGCGTGGCGCCCGGGTGGTGGCCTTGAGCATCCCCACCGATCTGGAGAAGACCCAGTGGTACTTCCAGCGCTATGTCTCCCACCTTCCCAGCGCCGGCGAGATGGTGTTCTTCGACCGCTCCTGGTACAACCGCGCCGGCGTCGAGCGGGTGATGGGCTACTGCACGCCGACGCAGTACCTGGAGTTCATGCGGGAGGCGCCCGAGTTCGAACGGATGCTGGTGAACTCGGGTATCAAGCTCTTCAAGTTCTGGTTCTCGGTCTCCCATGCGGAGCAGGCAGCACGCTTCGAGTCGCGGCTGCACGACCCGGTCAAACAGTGGAAGCTCTCCNCCACCGACCTGGCCAGCCGCGACAAGTGGGATGCCTACACCGAGGCCAAGGAGGCCATGTTCTTCTACACCGACACCGGGGACGCGCCGTGGACGGTGATCAAGTCCAACGACAAGAAACGCGCCCGGATCGAGGCGATGCGGGCGGTTCTCTCCTCCTTCGAGTACCCCTCCAAAGAGGCCAAGGTCGTCAAATCACCGGATCCGCTGATCGTCGGGCCGGCCTCACGGGTACACGAGGAGGGCGAAGACCCCGCGCGGTTCTTCCCACAACTGGGCAGCTGACTCCCTCCTGGTAGCAAGCACTACGCCACCGCGATCCGGGCATTGTTCGACCGAGCCGGCCGTCCCTGCGCGTTCCCTTTATTCATCAAGTGATGAATAAAGCGGAGCATGGCGATCCAGATCACCGACCTCGTCGTGAAGCGTGGTGGGCAACACGTTCTGAACGGGATCAGTCTTGTCATCGAACCAGGCAGTGTGACCGGCTTGCTCGGGCCGAGCGGCAGCGGCAAAACCACCTTGATGCGCGCCATCGTAGGTGTGCAGGTCGTGGAATCCGGCACGATCACCGTGCTCGGCGAATCAGCAGGGACAGCGGCCCTGCGCAACAGAGTCGGGTACCTGACCCAAGCACCCAGCATCTATCCGGATCTGACCGTGACGGAGAACGTCCGCTACTTCGCCTCGCTCTACGGTCAACCCACAGAGAAAGCTGTCGCAGCTATCGCCGATGTCGGCCTCGAAGGCCAGGCCGGCCAGCTGGCGGGAGCGCTATCCGGCGGGCAACACAGCCGGGTCTCGTTGGCATGCTGCCTGGTCGGAAACCCCGAGGTATTGGTGCTCGACGAACCGACGGTCGGCCAGGACCCGCTGTTGCGGGAAGAACTGTGGAGCCGTTTCCGCTCGCTGGCAGACCTTGGCGCCACCCTGGTCGTTTCCAGCCATGTGATGGATGAAGCCGACCGGTGTGACCGGCTGGTCCTGATCCGCGACGGCGAGGTCATCGCCGATGACACGCCGGCCGCAGTCAAGGCAGCCGCCGGGACCGACGATCTGGATGAGGCATTCCTGGCGCTGATCCGGGCCAAGGAGGCGNGCGTGATGTCGGGCCGGATCCTCGTAGCCACCACCAGTCGTATCCTGCGTCAGCTTCGTCACGATCATCGCTCGATGGCGATGGTCGTCGCTTTGCCACTCGTACTGCTGACGATCGTCTACTACATGTGGGAGAACCAGCCACAGTTCGACCGCATCGCCCTGGTCCTGCTGGGAGTCTTTCCGTTCCTGATCATGTTCCTGCTGACCAATATCGCCGTGTTGAGAGAGCGTTCATCGGGCACCCTGGAGAGATTGTTCACCACACCAGTGAGCAAGCTCGACATCCTGTTCGCCTACGGAATCGCCTTCGGGCTTGCCGCCGCTGCTCAATCCCTGATTGCGGTCGTCTTCGCCCATTGGGTGCTGAATATGCAGGTGGCAGGCAGCCTGGGGCTCATCGTCCTGATCGCCTTCGCCAACGCCGTGCTCGGCGTCTCGCTGGGTTTGCTGTGCAGTGCCTTTGCCCGTACGGAGTTCCAAGCCGCCCAGTTCGTGCCGCTCGTCGTCTTTCCCCAGATGCTGCTGTGTGGGTTGTTCGTGCCCCGCGACCAGATGGCCGGCTGGCTCGAGACGATCAGCTCTGTCCTGCCGATGACCTATTCGGTCGGCGCACTGAACGAAGTCGGCCTCCATACCCAGCCGACGCCGACCCTGTGGGGTGATCTGACGGTGGTCGTCGTGGCAATCATTGCCGCGCTCGTCCTCGGGGCGCTCACTCTCCGGCGACGCACCCCGTGACCGACAGGCGCGGCCGTAGAGGCCGCAGGCCAGGCAGCAGCGATACCCGTCAGGAGATCCTGGTCGCTGCTCGGGAGGCCTTCGCCACAGCCGGATATGACGCCACCACCATCCGCCGGATCGCAATCGCAGCCCAGGTCGACGCTGCGCTTATCCACCACTACTTCGGCACCAAGGAGCAGCTTTTCCTGGCCGCGGTGCAGTTCCCGCTCAATCCCGTCGACCTCATCGAANAAATCACCACTGGTCCTCCAGAGAGTCTCGGAGAGCGACTGGCCGACACGTTCCTGTCTGCCTGGGACCACCCGGAAACTGGGCCTGTACTGGCGGCGCTCCTCCGCGGCGCCCTGACCGACCGGCTGTCCGGTCGACTCGTCCAGGAGTTCTTCGCTCGCCAGATCGCCCAGCGGGTCGGCGAGAGACTCGCCGATCTGGTTGATCGCGACGAGGTGCCGGCCCGCGTCACTCTCGCGGCAAGCCAGCTGTTCGGTCTGGCCCTCCTCCGCTACATTCTCCGGTTCGAGCCACTGGCCTCCCTGCCCCATGAAGTAGTCGTCGCCACCGTCGCCCCAACTCTTCAGCGCTACCTCACCGGCGACTCGGATCGGTAGCTTGCTCGCCACTGCCAGATCCCAATCAAACAGCCTGACCTTATATGTGCCTCTCGACGCCCAGGGATAATCTGTCTAGTCTTTAGCAATCAGACATTAAAGCTCAGGAGGAGACATGTCGGGGAACTCACGGGTGGCAGTCATCAGCGGCGCCGCCAACGGCATCGGTCAGGCGTACGCCAAACGGCTCGCCTCGGACGGTATCCAGATCGTCATCGCGGACATCGGTGACGCCAGCGAAACCCTGGAACTCATCGAACAGGCGGGCGGAAAGGGTGTCGCGGTGCGCTGCGATGTCTCCTCCTNNGACGATGTCGCCCAGTTGGCCGACAAGGCAGTCGAGGCGTTCGGCCAGGTGGACATCCTGGTCCACAACGCCGCGATCTACCCGATCACCTTCTACGCGGACATGACCTTCGAGGAGTGGCGCAAGGTGATGTCGATCAACCTCGACTCTGCCTTCCTGCTCAGCCAGGCGTTCCTCCCGGGTATGCGCGAACGCAAGTGGGGACGGATCGTCAGCATGACCTCCACGACCTTCCACGCAGGCNTCCCCGGCATGGTGCACTACGTCGCCAGCAAGGGCGGCATCATCGGACTGACCCGGTCCTTGGCAGCCGAGGTCGGCGAGGACGGCATCACCGTCAACGCGATCGCTCCCGGCCTGGTCAACACCAACACCGCCGTCGAGGCGATGAGCGTAGTGCCGGGCTACTTCGATGTCTTGGCGCAGGCACAGGCGATCAAGCGCACCGAGCAGCCCGAGGACCTGGTCGGAGCCCTCTCCTTCCTGGTTTCCGACGACGCCGCCTTCATCACCGGCCAGACCCTCTGCGTCGACGGCGGCTGGGTGCGCGCCTGATCGCGTAACCATCGAATGACTGTTCCCCGGACGACCGGGCTGGTTGCCGTCCAGATGCGGCCGGCCCGGTCAACCGAACCCGAAAAACGCGATAGCAGCGCGAGTCGACACCCGGCAAGCCTGAATCGACCCCGCTTAGGTTTACTCTTGAACTAGATTTAAACTGTCTGACCGAACGGACGCCACGACAGCGGCCCAAAAACGAGGACCCATGACAACTCGCATCAGCACCCCCAGGATCTGAATCTGACACCGGTGCTACGGCCACGGGAACAGGTCGAGAAGCAACTACGCGGCGCGATCATGTCAGGGCAGTTCGCCCAAGGCGACCGGCTCCCCAGCGAAACGGAGCTGGCCGAGNGGTTTGGGGTCAGCCGCGCCACCATCCGCGAGGCGTTACGCAGCTTGGCCGAGGCGGGCCTGATCACCAAGGTTCCCGGGATGAAGGGTGGATCCTTTGTCGAGTACGTCGACCACCACGCATTGTCGATGCTGGTCTCTCAGCGCATGAGCAGCGTCTTGGATCTCGGCTCGATCACCCACGAGGAAGTAGCGAATTTCCGCGATCTCCTCGAGGTTCCCTGCGCCCGGCTCGCCGCTCGTAACCGGACCTCCGACGACCTCACCGCTCTCCACGACGTGATCGAGCAGGAGAAGGTCGCCGAGTTCCAGGATCCAGCCATTCCGGAGTTGAACGCGCAGTTCCACTCGGCGATGGCCGCAGCCACTCAGAACCGCGTCTTGGCCGCCTTCGTGACCGCGCTGCACCGGGTCGCCCACCCCATCACCTTCATCCACACCGACGCCGAGGTCGGCAAGCAAGCGGTCCGTCACCACATCGAGCTGTTCGCGGCAATCAAGAAGCAGGACGAGGACGCGGCGGTCGAGGTGATGCGGCGCCATCTGGTCTTTCTCGACGAGCACGCCGAGCGGATATCGGCCTAACCAGTAGTTGGCCCCCTCAACCTGCTCCCGTGAAGCTCGCGCTACACGGCGACTCTCCTCCGGACGTACTCCTAGGAATCGTCTGGCAATAGACGAATAGTGAGCACTTGGGCTACTCTCGGCTGCTTTTATGTCTATTGACAGACAATCGACCTAGATGACATGCTCCGACGAGAACATCCTGCGCGGTCGTTCGACCACGCCCGCAGCACGACGCTGATCGATCTCGCCTTGCGGAGGAGCACATGGAAATCGGACTGCTTTGCATTCCGTGGACTCACCAGAGCGCGGTGGAGATGGCCCGCGATGTCGACTCCGTCGGCGCGCCGGTGCTACTCGGCCTCGCCGACTCACCTGGACTCTTCGCCGAGTCGTACGCAATGCAACAGTTGGTACTCGCCCAGACCGAGCACATCAAACTCGGCCCGTTCGTGACCAACCCGGTCAGCCGACACTGGAGCGTCCATGCCGCGGCGCACCGAACGCTCGAGAACATCTACGGCGCCGGAAGGACTTTCTTCGCACTCGCCGCCGGCGACAGCGCCGTACATGCCGTGGGGCTGCGCCCTGCGAACAATGCCGAGATGGGCAAGCATGCCGAGGCGATGGGTGAGCACGGCCCCGACGGCTTACGGATCATGCTGGCCGCCGGCGGCATCAAGGCTGCTGCAACCGCGGGCCGCTCCGCCGGTGAGATCGTGCTCGGTCAGGGAGTCGATGCCGTCGCTTCAGAACACCTGACCAAAGCGGCTCTGGACGCGCGCCAGGAGACCGGGATCGACCAGCCCTTCAAACGCTGGCTCTATGTCTTCTGCAACCTGCAGAACGAGGAGACCGCCCAGGACCAGCAAGAACTCGACATATTCCGATCAGTGGTGATGGCACAGGGCCGCCAAGCGGTATCGAGCTACTACTCGGGCAAGAACGTCTCCGAGGCAATGCAGGAGCGGCTTCCCAAGCTCTTCTCACAGTTCAGCTTCGCCAATTATCGCGATGGTTCCAATGCCCGATTGCTCGAGGAGTACGCGGCAGAAGAGGAGTTCCTCACCGAGCGTTTCGTGATCTCCGGCCGGCCGGAGGAGGTTGCCAAGCGGATCAAGGAGGCCGTTGCGAGCACAGGCGTCGACGGCGTATGGGTGAACCCGGTAACCANNCCAAGTCCTCCCAGCATGCTCGGTCTCTGGTCGAGGCGTTGCTGAGCTGACCGGACTGAGCACACGTCCCACCAAGCAGATCGACCTACCATTCACATCCACAGGAGATCTCATGAGTGTCAACGACAACGAAGCAGTAGCGGTTGTCACCGGTTCGGCCGGCGGCATCGGCCAGGCAGCGGCAGTCGGGTTTGCCAAGCGCGGGGTCAAGGTCGCGTTGGTCGACCTAGGTGACCTGACCGACACGACCGCCCAGTGCCGAGCCGAGGGCGTGGAGGTGCTGCCTATCCAGGCCGATGTCTCCGACTCCGCCGCGGTGGCGGACCTGTTCGAGCAGATCAAGAGCACCTTCGGCCGCCTCGACTATGCGGTCAACGCTGCCGGCATCCAGCAGGTCGAGCTCGGTTCGACCGCCGAGATCAGTGATGAGGTATGGGCCAAGACCCTGGCGGTCAACCTCAACGGGGTTTTCTACTGCGTCCGGCACNGGATTCGGTTGATGCTGGAGACCGGCGAGGGCTCGATCGTGAACATCGGCTCCAACGGGTCGGTCCAGGCGCTGCCCAACATCCCCGCTTATACCGCCGCCAAGCACGGCGTCGCCGGGCTGACCAAGTCCGCCGGCATCGAGTACGCCGCCAAGGGCGTCCGGGTGAATGCGGTTCTGCCGGGCGGAACCGACACCCCCATGGTCCGCAAGATGCTGGCCGAAGACCCCGAAGCCGGGCAGAAACTCGTCGAAGTTGTGATGGCCGCGCACCCGATCGGTCGCATGGCCCAGCCCGAGGAGATCGCCGCCATGGCACTCTTCCTTTGCTCGCCCGGCTCCAGCTTCATGACTGGGGCCGTGATTCCTGTCGACGGCGGCAACACCGCGGTCTGACACTCGAGCGAAAGAAAGGGGTTGGCGGCTCAGGTCGCCAGCCCCTTTTCTCGTCAGCTCAGATAGCGGTCAGTCCGCCTTCGAGGCGCCCGAGGGCGCGATAGAGCGGGTCGTTCTCGTCCCGCGATCCAGGGTGGGAGGATCCCAGTGGCATCCGCATGCCCACATCTGATCGCCGCCAGTCACGCACCGCCCAGCGCTCGACGATTCCCCAGCGCCCCTCGCGGCACTCCAGATAGTCGATGAAGCGGACCCCGGAGGTGAAGTTGCGGTCGTCGTCGGGCTCACCGCCCCAATGGATACCCAGCCCGTAGGTCTCGGCGACCGCGCGATCTCCATCGATGGTGGCCAGATGATTGCCGATCAGGTGCATCATCCCGTCGTACTCGGCAATCGCGCTCTGCAACCAGACCAGGTACTCCTCGATCCCACCCTCGAAGCCACTGTGATGCTCGATGGCGTCGTCGTGGTACGCCGACCGGACAATTGCAAGGTCACCGCGGTCCACGCCTCGGCAGTAGCGCAGCACAACCTCGTAGATCTCTTGCTTGGCAGTGAGCTCGGCAGCACGATCAGACATGGGGCATGACCTCGGTGGCAAAGCGCTCCATGCCGGTCAGCACTCCGGCCAGATCCACTTGTTGGGTGTTGTCCGAGCCGTAGAACAGATCCATCGTCAGGTGTACGGCGCCGAGGTCGGCGTACGCGCGGATCTGCTCGATGATGTGCTCGACCGGGCCGATCAGGGGCAGTTCCTCNACCGAGGGGGCCGCGGCGATCTGCATCGGATGCTCCACCGCCACCGATACGTTGCTCCGATCTCGACCGATCTTGTCGCACTGTCGGGTCAACTCGGCGCTGCGGTCGGCGACCTGTGCCACGGTCGGGCGCACCAGTTGCCAGTAGTCCCCGTGTTCGGCAAGGCGACGGGCCGCTCGGTTGCTGTTGCCGCCGATCCATAGCGGCATCGGCTGCTGCAGCGGCCGGGGCTCGAAATAGAACTTCTCGATGTCGACCTGGATCAGCTCACCGTCGTACCGCGTGCCCTCACCGGACCACAGCATCTTCATCGCCTGGATGTACTCGTCGGTTATCTGGCCGCGTTTGGCAAAGGTGTCCAAGCCGAGCGCCTCGAACTCGGACTCGAGGTGGCCGACCGCCAGACCGAGGTCGAGTCGGCCCGCCGAAAGCGCATCCAAGCTGGCCAGCATCTTCGCGGCCAGCAGCGGGTGGCGGTAGGGCGCCACCAAGATGCTGGTTCCCAATCGAACTCGGTCGGTGCAACCGGCGGCGAAGGACAACGTGGTCAATGCCTCGGTCCACACCGAGCCGTACTTCGAGGTCGGGTCGGCGGGGACCACGACGTGGTCGGCGACCCAGACGCTGTGGAAACCGAGGTCTTCGGCAGCTTTGGCAACAGTTCTGATGCTCTGGCCCACTCGCTGGACATCAGCGGCAATGTGGCGAAAGTGCGGCAACCGCACGCCGTATTTCATGACTCCTCCGTCGATGCCGCGAGAGCATCGCGCAGATCCGTCACGAGCTCGCTCCTTGGGCAGATGGGACGGGCCAACGCTATCAGTATCGTCTGACATTTGCCTAGAATCATTTTTGAACGACCTGACTTTCTACAGAGGGGCTGATGGTGACGTCTACCAGCAACATCCTGTTCCGTCGGCTACGCGGCACAGGGCCGGCGGCCGGGCTCGCAGACCTGCTCCGACCATACGATCCGGCGGCAATCATCTGCGCCGCCACAGACCCGGGCACGCCCGGCGAAGCTTGGTTGGAGACCACCAGCGCCGAGCTCGGGGTTTCCACGCTCGAGGAACTCTGCCAGACCCAGGGCTGGGAAGTGCAGGACGCCCTTGCCGCCATACCGCTGGTCACCCTGGTCAACCCGACCCCGGCGACCTCGCCACCCATCGGCTCTATCTGCACTACGCCGCCAATGAGCCGGCATTGGCAGACCTGGACGCCTGGTACGTCGAGGAGCACGAGGAGATGCTGTTCCGCTCCCCTGCCTGGCGACGGATCCGGCGCTTCAGGATCGAAAGCGCTACGGGACCGGAGCGTCTGGTCGTACATGACGTCGCCGATCCCGGAGTCTTGCGCAGCCCTGAGCTTCGCGTCGCGATGGACACCCCGCGACGCCGTGCGCTTGCCCGGACCGACTGGTTCGGACGTAGCTCGCGGCAAACCTGGAGGATCCTCGACTCAGTGCCGGGGATACCCCGCTCGGCTGATCGCTTCCTCGGCCTCGAGTCAGGAGCCGGCGGCTGTCGGCTGAGATCCGCTCAAACGACTCGCGACCTGGCGGGCATGCCACAAGACGTCGGCCAGCGAGCCGCCCTGACCGGCCGCATCACCGACCAGGTGAACACCGCCAGGCACATCACCGGGCACACCATTGGGCACGCTCAGCTCGCTGGGAAACAGCATTGGCACGTTCGCCTCTGCCCCCTGTGAGATCAGCAGAGGGCCTTTGATCGGCAGCCATTGCCGACCCTCTGCGGTGGCCACCTCGCAGCGATCAGCCTCGATTGCCAACAGCCGGGCCTCGGTGAGCATCCGTACACCGGGATCGGAGCAGAGCCGGGCGAGCATGTAGGGCTTGGCCATCCGGCCGACCTCGCGACCGACGGCCTTGCCGCCGAAGACGAAGGTCACCTTCGTCCCGTGCGCGGCCAAATCGTCGCCGACGGCCAGCGCCTCCCGGTCGCCTCCCCAGATCACCGCCTCGGCGGGGCGCTCCAACTCGCCGCCAACGTGTCCGGCCAGCCAGTCGCGAACATCGATCACNCTGAGGGTGATCGAGCCCGAGATGGTGGACCAAGCACCACGGCTGCCAGTCGCGACCACGACCGCATCCGGCTCGAACGCCCGCACACCGGCGAGATCGATCTCGCGGCCCAGCTCGACCTCGATACCCAGCCGCTGCAGCTCGGCGGCGTACCAATCAAGNATGCGGTGGTACTCCGGGTAGCCCTTCAAGGTCGCCGCCAAGGCGAACTGGCCTCCGAGTCGCGTGGCCTTCTCGACCACGCTGACGCGGCAACCGGCTGCTCCCAGAGTCACGGCCGTCTCCAAGCCAGCCGGCCCAGCCCCGACGATCAGCACGTCGATCGGGCTCGGCGCAACCAAGTTCACCGGCACCAGGGACTCGCGACCGGCTCGCGGATTCACCGTGCACCGGATCGCACCGGCACCTAGCTCATCGATACAGACGTTTCCGGCGACACAGGGACGCGGTACAGCCGCAGGTGGGGTCCCCAACAGCGCCAGCGGCCAGTCCGGCGCCGCATGCAATGCCCGGGCTACCGAGACGACATCGGCCTGCCCTGAGCCGACGATCTCCTCGGCCCGCGCCAAGGTGGTGATCCGTCCTGCGACACTCACCGGGCGCCCCAACTCGCGGTACCTCTCGGCTATGCCGGCCAGCCATCCGGTCTCCCGCTCCCCNGCGGGGATGATCAGGTCGACCGCGTCGTAGGAACCTGCCGTGATGTCCAAGAGGTCGACGTGCTCCAAGGGCACTCGATGCAGGACCTGCAACGTCGCGTCCTCATCGAGCCCACCCTCGATACCGTCCATGACCGAGGCCCGCAACACGATCGGCACCCCAGGAATCCGGTCCCGGACAGCAACCAAGATCTCGGAGAGGAATCGCGCCGGATCGCCGTACTCGTCGGAGCGCTGGTTGGTCGAGGGCATCATGAACTGGTGAATCAGGTAGCCGTGGGCAGCGTGCACCATGATCACGTCGACTCCGGCACCGACCGATCGCTCGGCCGCATCGGCGTAGGCCTCGATCAGGTCGGCGATGTCCTCGTGATCGAGCTCCTCGGGCACTGGGCCACCGGTGAACGCCGATCGCACCGGTGAGGGCGCCACCGCGGTGAACCCGGAGATCGCCGGCTTGGAAGTATTGCCNCCGTGATTGAGCTGGACCCCCAGCAACGCGCCGTGAGCATGAATCGCGTCGGCGAGCTCACGCAAGCGAGGCACGATCTCGTCGGTGTCCAATGCCATCTGGTGGGTCTGGCAACGGCCGTCGGCTCGGACGAACGCCGCCTCGGGNAAGATCAGCGCCGCTCCNCCGGCGGCTCGCTCGGCGAGGTAGTCACGATAGCGCTCCGAGATCGTGCCGTCCTCATGGCAGTAGTTCCGGTCCATCGGCGCGAAGATGACCCGGTTCCGCAGAGTGCGGGAGCCGAGCTCGAACGGTGCCGACAGCATGTCGCGACTCATCCCTGGCCGGGCAGCAATGCGGCAGCCTCGGCGCGGGCATCGAAAGCGGCCGACGAGACGCCACTTTGCCGCAANTTATACTTCTCGATCTTGCCGGTCGGGGTCATCGGGAAGCCTGTGACGACCTCGATATAGCGCGGGATCGCATAGCGCGGCAGTCGGCTCTCGCACCAGGCGAAGAGGTCCTCGGCGCGGAGCTCGGTTCCTGCTACCGGGATCACCGCTGCCACGATGTCCTCATCGCCCAACTGGTTGGGCACACCGTACGCGGCGATCAGGGAGACCTCCGGGTGTCCGACGAGCACCTCCTCGATCTCGAAGGCACTGACACTCTCACCCTTGCTACGGATCACATCGCCCAGACGATCGGCGAACCACATCCGGCCGTTCTCGTCGAACCGGCCACGGTCGCCGCTGTGGAACCAGCCGTTGCGCCACACCGCAGCAGTGCGCTCCGGATCATTGAGGTACCCGCTGAACATGGTCCACGGCTCGTCGCTACGTACACAGATCTGGCCGACCTCACCAGGCGCGACCGGGAAGTCGTCCTCGTCGACGAGTCGGATCTGGTAGCCGGGGAACGGAAGACCGCAGGCACCCGGAGGGGCGTCCTTGCCGGTGTTCCAGGTAACGATGGTGGCCTCGGTCGAGCCGTAGCAGTGCACCATCTGGAAGCCGAAGCGCTCCTCGAAGCCGCGATGCAATTCGGCGGGGATGGGAACGCCGTACCCGGCACGCAACTGGTGGTCGGTGTCCGCCTCGCTCGGTGGATTCTTGGCGAGCAACACCAGCATGGCACCCACGAACGGGAAGACGGTGGCCTCGGAGCGGCGTACGTCCTCCCAGAAGGTGCGCCGGTTGAAAGGCTCGCCGATATGCATACTCGCTCCGGCGACCAGCGTCGGAAGAACGCCATACCCTTGGGCCATGTTGTGGTGCAGGGGCGAGGCGACATAGAGCCGGTCCTCGGCCGTGATGTCTACGACGCTCTTGGCTTGATAGCCGTTCATGTAGTGGTGGCCGTGGCTCAGCAACGCTCCCTTGGCCGGCCCGGTGGAGCCCGAGGTGTACATGACGGTGGCGGAGTCGACGAGTCTCACCTCCGGCAACTCGACCAGCGGCTCTGCTGCCGCGATCTCGGACCAGGCGTGAACCTCGAAGCCCGAATCCGGAACACCGTCGAGAACCACGACCGTTCGTAGCGAAGTCAGGCTCTCCCGCACCTCCTCCACCTGAGCGAGGTATTCGGCTTGGACGACCAGCACCGAGCTTTCGGAGTGATTGAGCACATGGATCAGGCGGTGACCGACGTTCTGCTGATTGACCGGCACCTCAACAGCACCCAACAGCGCCAGCCCGAACCAGGTGGTCAGGAACTCACGTCGGTTGTCCATCATGATCGCGACATGGTCACCGTGCCCGACACCGAGACCACTGAAGCCACCCGCCATCCGCCGAGCATCTAGGAGCATCTCGGCATAGGTGAGCGTGCCGTGGGCATCACTGAGGAACACCCGGTCCCCACCCTCTTCGGTGTTCCGGCGTAGCAGTGCGGGAACGGTGCGCAGCTCAGGAGCGTCGAGCTCGGACATCGATTGCCTTTCTTTTCTTCAGCTTCTGGTCGAGCCAGAGGACTCGAGCCTGGACCACCCGAGCATGCTCAGGACCCGTGGACCTCGGGCAGCACATGGTCACCTAGCCACTGGACCCGCTCGATGATGGCGGCCGCGTCACCATCGAAGTTGAGGACGACTTGACCGATCCCGATCCCAGCCAGCTCCCGGAGTCTGGCCACGGCACGCTCCGGATTCGAGGAGACCCCGGCCGAGGTGCTGATCATGATCTCGGCAGGGTCGCGGCCTACCTCGCTCGCGCGAGCGTCGATCCGAGCACGCCCCTCGCGCAATACCTCGAGGTCCGCGCCGACCGCGTGCCATCCGTCTCCGCGCTCGGCGGCTCGGCGCTGAGCTCGCGCCCCCATTCCGCCAATCAGGATCGGTGGACCACCGGCGCGAACCGGCAAAGGAGTGCAGGCGAGCTCGGCGAAACGATAGGCCTCCCCGGCATGGGAGAAGCTGGGTTTCGTCCACGCCGATTTGAGGATGTCGATCTGCTCGTCCATCCGCGTGCCGCGGCCGTCGAACTCCTGGCCCAGCGCGTCGAACTCCTCTCGCCACCAACCGGCGCCGACGGCCAGCTGTAACCGGCCCCCGGACATGACATCGATCGTTGTGGCGACCTTGGCGGTGGTCAGCGGGTCACGCATCGGTAGCACCAGCACGCTGGTGCCCAGGCCGACTCGGCTGGTCGCTCCTGCCACCACGGCGAGCAGCGTCAGGGCCTCCAAGAAGCCGTCCTCGGCGCCGAACGGGGTCCCGTCGGCTCGATACGGGTATTTGGTGGCCGAATCGACCGGGAAGACGATGTGGTCGGCCACCCAGATCGAGTCGATCCCGCACTCCTCAGCGGCCTGGGCAACGTCGAGCACTCCAGCGCGGTCAGCAGAATCTCCCCATTGCGGGACGTGGACGCCGATCTTCATTTCGTTCTCCACTGATCGCCGCTCAGCTGTTCGCGTTGCGGAGGGGGTAGGCGACCGGACGCATCGGCGCTCCGGTGGCGCCACGCAACTTCAGCGGCGCTGCCGAGAAGGCGAACTCGTAGACACCGGCAGCGGAAAGATCCTCCAGCCAGAGGTTCTCACCGAGCATGATGCCGCAGGTCGCCAGCAGGTAGGTGTGTACAGGACAGAAATTGTCCGGGATCACCGAGGGCGCCTGCTCCGGCGCCATGCTGTCGCTACCGACGATGACGGCACCGGCCTCAGCCAGGACTGTCGCGCCCTCCATGTTGAGGCCCGGAAAGAGGAACCCGCCGGCAAAGCCCTCCAGGTCCGGCCAGTACTGCATCCGGCCGGTGCGGAACAGCACGACGTCGCCGGGCCGGATCTCCAGATCGGCGAAATCGAGCGCCCGCCGGACATCGTCGGCGCCGATCCCGTAGGAGTCCGCCAGGCTCTCGACCCCGAGCGCCTTGGGAAGNTCCAGCAGAATGCCACGAGTCAGGATCGGCGGGATGTGCTCGGCACCGCATACGTTCCAATGTCTGCTGCCGAGGTCGGTCTCAGCGGAGTATCCGTTCCAGACCTCGTTGCCGTAACCGACGTGGTTGAGGGTGTCCAGATGGGTCCCGGTGTGGGTGTACAACGAGATCACGTCACCGGTGAAGCCGGCCTTCTGGTCGGGGCCGACCACGCCTTCGTTCACATTGCCGATAGGGGCATGCGTGAGGCAGATCTGGTAGCTCGGGTCGCCGTTCAAGGTATAGGTCGGCATCCCGATGAAATAGTCGACGGCCAGGTCGAAGGGGCGCCTCAGGTCGGCTCGCGCCATCACCGCGTCGCTCATCTCGGTGGTCAGGATGTTGAGCATCCCGATCTGGTCGTCCTCCCCGAAGGGGCTCTTGGTCGCTCGGCCGTAAACACCCTGCTTTGCGACAATGATCGGTTCCGTCATGACTCCGCCATCCTGTCTTCGTCCGCCGGCCTCAGCACACCGACATCTCAGATTGATTAATATATAAATGACAGACAATTATGTCTACGGCTGCACAGTGTCCTTCAGCGCGACCGTAAGGTCGGCGACACGGGCGGCGTCTATCCTGTCGCTTGCGGCCAGGAGCTTGCGGCCTTGAGCGATGTCGCGGGGACGGTTGACGGCCAGCACAGCAGTGAGCACATCGCCGGCCAGCCAGCAGACAGACCAAGCGTCCTGGGTCGGATCACCACGGAGAACCAGGCTGTCGCCTTCACCCCAGTGGCCGACGTACTGGACGTTGCGTCCGAGTTGGTCGGACCAGAAGTACGGCACCGGGTCGTAGACCTCGTCACCACCGAGCAACGAGGCGGCTGCGACAGCCGGGGATCGCAACNNGTGATCCCAGTGCCCGGTGCGCATCTGTTTGCCGTAGCGCGCCGAGGGCCAGGCAGTGCAGTCTCCGACCGCCACCACTGCGGGGACAGTGGTACGCATCCCGGAGTCGACCACGACGTAGCCACGCTCGTCCAACTCGATTCCCGAGCCGGCGAGCCAGGCCGTCTGCGGGCGAACGCCGACGCCCACCACCACCACGTCGGCGTGCAACCGGCGACCGTCCACCAACTCGACCTCGTCGCGATGGATGTCCTGCACCCGGGTGCCCAGGAGTAGATCGACGCCGGCCTCGTCGTACCAGGGCACGGTCAGCAGGCCGACTTCGGCCGGCAGGGCCGTTGCGAGTGGGGAGTCCATCGCCTCCACCACGGTGACCTGACAGCCTCGCGATGCCGCTGCAGTTGCGACCTCGGCGCCGATCCAGCCGGCGCCGACCACGACCACGCTGATGCCCTCGACCAACCGGTCACGCAGAGCCAGCGCGTCATCAATGGTGCGCAGGTAGCAGACCGGCGCCTCCGGCTCGTCGACCGGGATCTCGAACGGGGCAGTGCCGGTTGCGACGATCAACCCGTCGAAGGCGATCTCGCCCTGATCGGTGATCAGCGCCCTCTCACGCAGGCCTGTGGCCACCCAGCCGAGCCGTAGCTCGACGTCGAGTTCGTCCCACTCCGCCGGCAATTCGGTGCTGTCGGTGTCGGTCAGCAGAACGTCCTTGGACAGCGGCGGCAGATCATAGGGGCGATGTCGTTCCGCGCCGACCAGGGTGAGCTTCCCGGCGTACCCCTGATCGCGCAGGGCGACGATGCTCTCCAGGGCGGCCATACCGCCACCGACAACGACGATGTGCTCCATGCCGGTCACTCCTCAGGTCAATCCTCGGGTGATTCCTCGGGTGATTCCTCGGGCAAGAGGACCTGCACCGTGGCACCCTCAAGCGGGTCTCGTGGACCCGAACCGGCTTACGCGGTGGCCTGCTCTCGACCTCGCCGGTCACCACGTTGAAGCTGCCACCATGCAACGGGCACTCGATGATGTCGCCGTCCAACTCCCCGTCGGAGAGGCAGACCTCCTCATGAGTGCAGACGTCATCGGAGGCATAGAACCGGCCATCGACGTTGTAGATCGCGACCGCCGGGCAGCCCGCGGGCTCGAAGCCGCGCACTTCGCCCTCGGGCACGTCGCCAACCTGGCACACTGCCTCCCACCGGCAAGCGCCCGTACCCTCAGAGACCTCGTCCGGCGTCGTCATGCTGCCACTCCCGTCCTCACGTTCGAACTTCAATCCACACACCGCCGATACACCGGCGGCTCACTGCCGATCAGGCCCGGAAAGGGACCGGCGCCCACCTGAGCACCGGCCCCAAGCCGGAATCACAACCTCTGCGCGATCAGTGTCGCCAACCGAGCACCGAGTCGTGCAACGGGACCATCCGCGGGAGCGCCTCCGGGGCATTCGCGGCCGGAGCGTAGAACTCCACACCGTCGGCCACCTCGGCGAGGGCCACTGCCAACAGCAGCAAGGAGAGATCCTCTTCCTTCATGTCTTGGTCCAGCGGGACCTCAGCCAGATAGTCGTAGATGTCACCAGCGTGTGGCAACAGCGCTCGGTAGAAGTCGCCGAGGTCCCCGACACTCACCGAAACCTGGCGCTCGGCGCGTTTCATCTCGTCGGGCTCGATCCAGTTCTCCCAGACCTGGAGCTCGCCGAATCCGGCAGGAAGCTTCTTTGATGACAGGGCTTTGGCGCTCACGCCTCCACCTCCTTGGGGTCGACGTAGGTGTACATGGTCTTGTGGAAGGCGCGGATGGCGATCTCCTCGTCCTGGACGACGAACGTCGGCCGGAAACGGGACGCCAGGCCGACGTGCTGCGCCTCGTGACCCGCGATGTCTTCGGAGATGATGTCGCGCAGCTTGCCCCTCCAGAAGTGCGCCATCAACAGATCGGCGGCGGTCTTGGGCTTGGGCGAGTAGGCATCGATTTTCCACACGGTGTGATCGACGGCCTCGGGCCAGAAGTTGTAGACGAGGGTCACGTCGCCGAGCATCGCGATCACGGTGTTCGGGAAGAGATGGTAGTAGTCGAAGACGCCACCACGCTTGGGCATGCCGCCGTCTCCGAGGGGCGCCTTGGGGATCAATACTGCGTTGAGACCCTTGTCCACGTACTCCGGGTTGAACCCGGTTCCCCACAGGGTGTGCTTACCGAACCGCTCGAAGACGGTGGTCTTGGCAAGTCCGTTCGGGGTGTGGGTGTAGAGGAAACCGATACCGCTGTGGACTGGACCGAGGACCGGGACGTGGTACATCTCGTTCTGCGCGTCCGCGGCGATCTTCCAGTTCGTGTCCTCGCGGATCTCGTACCTGAAGTTCAGGTGCAGGCCCTCGAAGTTGCGGTCCTCCATCTCCGCCACGAGCGGGCCGAGGTAGTCCTCCAACGGCTCGACGTCGGGGTTGAAAGTGACGAAGATGAACCCACGCCACACTTGGGTTTTCAGCTCAGTCAGACCGAGGCAGGACCGATCGATGTCATAGAAGCTGCCCTCGTCCAGCACGCTCTTCAGCTTGCCCTCGAGGTCGAAAGCCCAGCCGTGGAAGGAGCAACTGACGTAGTTCTTCGTCGAACCACGATCGTCCCAGATCAGCTTGTTACCCCGGTGGGTGCAGACATTGTGGAAGGCACGGACCTTGCCGTCCTTGCCGTGCATGACCAGGACCTCGGCGTTGCATGCCTTGATCGGCTGAACGAAGTAGTCACCCGGCTTCGGACAGTGATGAACGGTGCCGACATTGAGCCAGACCTTGCGCCACATGCGCTCTTTTTCCAGCTCGTAGTACTTCTCGTTGACCAAAGGCTCCACCGAGAGTGGCTCCTTGCCCAACTCCGGATACCTCTCCGACCAGCGGTGCGAGGACTCCTGAATCTCAGGGGGATCCTGAATTGCCGTCATACCCGCTCACCTCCACGTAAGAACTTTGTCTGTCTGACTTTATATCAATGTGTTCAGTTGTCCAGTCTTGATCAATAACGACGGGACTTTCGGCCCGGGCGATCAAGGACTGTCGGCTCATCGATAACGCTGGACGAAAGCCGTAAAACCGTCGTAAAGAACATTCGCATCGGTGCTCTGGACCAGGAATGGGCATCCGAAGCTCTCCGAGCCGCCGTACGGAACCAAGCCCGGCCATGGTCCATCCGACCGGCCGGCGCACTCCTCGAGGAACCGCTGGGTTGCCTTCTCGACCTCGGGTGCGTCGACAGCTCCGACGAAGCCCATCGATGAGGCCAGGTCGGCCTTGCCCAGAAACGCCACATCGGGACCGGCATCGAGGATCGCGCCGAGGTTCTCGATGGCAGCCGCTGTCTCGACCAGGACTATCGACAGCAACTGATCGTCGACCTCGGCGGCATGCTCGGCAAACACCGAGGAGCGAGAGCTGTAGCCGGCCGCGCGGGTACTCCGGCAGGTGCTCCGGGTTCCTCGTGGCGGGTAGCGCATCGCGCTGAGCAACTGCTCGACCTGCTCGGCGGTCTCAATCTGGGGAGCCATGATCCCCTGCGCCCCGGTCTCCAGCACCCGCAGGATTTCCTTGTCGTCCAGGTGCGAGACCCGGACCAGGGGCGTGATGTCGCGAGCGTCCGCGGCCCGGACCATCGATTCGACTTGGGCGATATCCCGCGCCGCATGCTCGGTATCGATCACCACGAAGTCGAGACCAGCAAGCGCCGCGATCTCAACGATCGCCGGGTCGCCAAGGAAGACGAACGTGCCGAGCACCGCCTCGCCGCGACGCAGCTTCTCCTTGGCCCGGTTCCTCACCCGCCACCCCCTACACGCTTGATCTCGCCAAGCGTCTCCTGCGTCGTCCACACCCGGCCCAGCCGAATTGCCATCTGGCGAAGTGTGGCGTTGTGGGATTCCTCGTCGAACTCCGCGACCGCGTCCTCGACCACGACCGTCTGGTAGCCGAGGTCGGCCGCAGCGCGGGCGGTGTTCTCGATGCAGGAGCTGGTGGTGACCCCGACGACGACAACAGTATCGATACCGATATTGCGCAACATCTGATCCAGGCCGGTCGAGGCGAACGCCGAGCGGCTGGTCTTGTTCAACACCGGCTCACCATCAAGCGGAGCAAGCTCCGGCAGGATCTGGTGCTCGAAGGTGCCTCGCGAGTAGATGCCCGGTGGTCGCGGCGTGGGCCGGCGCCGGATCACCGGAATATCGCGACCGTCGGCAAGCTCAGGGCCGTAGGTGATGTGCACGACCAACTCGCCTGCGGCGCGGAACGCCTCCAGCAACTGAACGCAGTTGGGCAACACCGTGGTCTCGATCTCGGTGAAGTAACGATCACACGCCTCAGGGTAGGTATCGCGCAGTTTGACCGCGAGACCGTAATCGCGGTGCGCATCGACGTACTGCATGTCGACGATGATCAGCGCGACCCGACCGGACGTCACATCGAAGACAACCGGAGCCAGGTTCGGCAATGTCTCGGCGTATTCACGCCAACCCATGAGCACTCTCCTCCGATGCCGATCTCGCCATCATCGATCTCCCTCCGAGAACCAGCGACTCAGTCCGACCGTCGCTTTCCTGGAGACTGGAAGAGCCGCTTGAAGGAGCCCCACAATGCCTTCATCGCCAGCCGAAATCCACCAATCGGTTTCACCGGCGCAGCAGCAACCGGGGATACCGGCGCGATCGGGGCTGAGCCGTCGGCCACCGCAGTAGCAGCGGCTTGCTCCTGCTCCAGCAGCCCGGCGACGCGGTTGGCGAACTGGTTGAGCAACTCGGTGGTGATATCGGCTACCACTCCCCGGCCGTACTGCGCCACCGCGCCTTGCAAGTCCACGTCCATCGCGAGGGTCAGGTCGGTGCCCGATTCGGTCGGTGCGAGCTGCGCCTCGATGTCGGCCTCCGCATGGCCGCGGCCCTTGGCCTCGCTGCCTTCCGCCCTGAGCACCATCCGGTGAGAGGTCTCATCGAGCTCCTTGCGGACAATGTTCCCGAGGAACTGCAAAGCGATGGGGCCAACCTTGATGTGGACCTTGCCCTTCCACTCGTCATCGCTGACGGTCTCGGTCAGCTCAGCGCCGGGGATGCACGGAGCGATCCGGGGAACGTCCTGGATCAACTCCCAGGCCTCGTCCATCGGGGCCGGGATCGGGACCGTGTTCTCTACGCGCATGGGTGCGATTTCTCCTTGCTGATGAAGGTCCTTGCAGGTGCAAGGACAGCGTGTGACTCGAGAAGCGAGGGCGCGTCAGGCGCTTGCGGAGACCGAATCGTAGGCGCCGGCCTCGTCGAGCGCACGCCAGATCTTCGGCGGCGTGATCGGCAGCTCGTCGAACTCCACTCCGAAGGGATGGAGAGCATCGGAAATGGCGTTGGCGGCAACCGCGTACGGCGCCATGATCCCGCCCTCGCCCACGCCCTTGAATCCACCGGGGACGAACGGAGTCGGCGTGATCATGTGCTCGACCTTGAACTCCTTGGGCACATCGTGGAACGACGGCATCAGGTAGTCCATGAACGATGCGGTGACCAATTGGCCGGACTCGTCGTAGGTGACCTCCTCCAGGAGCGCGCCGCCGATCGCCTGGACCGCACCGCCGATCATCTGGCCATGAACGATCAGCGGGTTGACCATCGGGCCGCAGTCGTCGACTACGACGTAGTCACCCCAGGTGACCTGACCTGTGGCGATGTCCACGTCGACAACACCGACATGGACGCCGTAGGCCCAGCCGAAGCCCGGCGGGTCGAAGACCTGGTGTCCCAACAACAGCGGCTGCTCACCCTCGGGCAGGTTGTGAGCCATGTGCGCGGCCATCGCGATGTCCTCGAACGCCATCGACGTCTCCGGAGCGCCTTTGACCCGAACCTCACCGTCACCGAACTCGACGTCGGCGACATCGACCTCCATCTGGTGAGCGGCGATCCGCTGCATCTTCTGCTTGATCTCCTCGGTCGCATTGAGAGCGGCGGCGACCATCAGGCCGCCACGGCTGCCACCGCTGCCGAAGCCGGTGTAGGGAGTCTGGAAGGTGTCGCCCCACACCACCCGAACCTGCTCCATGTCGATACCGAAGGAGTCCGCCGCAACCTGGATGAGCGCGGTCTCGGCACCCTGGCCGATCGGCACCATACCGGTGAAGACAGTGACCCGGCCGTCACGGTCGACAGTGATCCGGGAACCCTCGTAGCCGCTGGTCATGTAGCCGATCATGCCGAGCATCGCCGACGGTCCGAACCCGGTGCAGTGTACGTAGGGAACGACACCGACGCCCCGGTAGATGCCCTGCTTGCGCAGCTCCGGCTGCTCGGCACGGATCTTGTCGTAGCCGACCATCTCCAAGGCGCGGCGCAGCGCCTCGGGGTAGTCGCCGCTGTCGAGGAACGCGGCGCCGCTGGCGGTGCCGTACGGCATGTCCTCCGGTTGTACCAGGTTGATCCGGCGGAGCTCGGCTGGATCCATGTTCAGCTTGCGAGCGGCTTTCTCCATCATCCGCTCCATGGCGAAGTTGCCCTCAGGGCCGCCGAAGCCGCGGTAGGAACCCGTGCCGACCTTGTTCGTGCAGACGGCGATGATCTCGGAGGTGTAATTCTCGAACTTGTACATGTTGGGCATGGTGTTGCCACTCACCCATTGCGCACCGATTCCGGCGCTGGGCAATTGAGCGCCCATATCGCAGTAGAGGGTGCCCCGCAGGCCGAGGATCTTGCCCTCCGAGGTCAGCGCCAACTCCCAGTCGTGGGTTTGATCACGCGCGTGGGTGAAAGCCTGGAAGTGCTCACGACGGTCCTCGATCCACTTGACCGGTCGCTTGAGCTCCATCGCTGCGACACAGACCAAAAGATCCTCGGCGTACCGGTCCCACTTGCCACCGAAGGCACCGCCGATGTTGGGGCTCATCACCCGGATCTGACTGTCACCAAGCGCGAGGCTCTTGGAAAGCTCAGCCGCCAGCAGTGAAGAGGCCTGCGACTGCGACCACACCGTGAGGGTCTCGGTCAGGTCGTCCCAACTCGCGACCAGGCCCCGGGTCTCCATGGGCATGCACATATGGCGCTGCATCTTCACCCGAGCCGAGACGACCACATCCGCTGCCGCGAAAGCAGCGTCGGTGTCACCGGCCTTGAACGGGCAACGGGCCGCGATGTTGCTGCCCCACTCCTCGTTGACAACCGGCGCGTCGGGGTTCATCGCCTCCTCGACGTCCACCACAGCGGGAAGGCGCTCGTAGCGGACGTCGATCAGCTCGCGGGCGTCCTCGGCGATCGCAGCCGTTTCCGCCACCACGACCGCAACGCCTTCACCGACATAACGGACCTTGTCCTTGGCCAGTGCGACCATGCCACCCGGCTGCTGCCCTGGGACGTTCCAGATCACCGGCAACGGAGAGAGCCTCGCCGGCATCTCCGCGGCAGTGAAGACCTGGTGCACACCCGGGAGATTTCGCGCCGCCTCGACATCGATCGACTCGATCCGCGCATGCGCATGCGGGCTCCGCAGAATCGCCATGTGCAACATGCCAGGCATCTGGACGTCTGCGACGTACCGTCCAGCGCCTCGGGTCAGGACCCGGTCCTCCCGGCGAGGAATCGGCTTTCCAATCCAAGTGACTTTGTCGCCCACTTCACTTCTCCATGCTCTGTGTTCGGCGGTCGTTGAGGAATCGAGGTCGGGGTGGTCACGCCCCGGCNNGGCGGACACCGAGTCCAGGGCATCCGAGGCCAGGTCGTCGAGAGCTGCGGATTGCTCCTCGGCCGCGGCGAGCACGGCTTCGACGATCCCTTCGTAACCGGTGCAGCGGCAGATATTGCCCCCAAGGCACTCACGCACCTCGTCGGCTGTCGGNTTGGGGTTGTCTCTCAGCAGCTCGGCGCTGGTCATGATCATGCCGGGNGTGCAGAAACCACATTGCAGACCGTGTTTCTCCGAGAAGGTCCGCTGCAGCACATGACCGTCCTCACCTTCGGCGCTGAGGCCCTCAATGGTGGTGATCTCCATGTCCTCGGCCGTAGCGGCCAGCATCAGACAGGCACGCACCGCCTTGCCGTCAGCCCAGACGGTGCAGGCCCCGCACATGCCGTGCTCACAGCCCAGATGAGTACCGGTAAGGCTCAGTTTCTCGCGGAGGGCGTCGGCCAGGGACATCCGCGTCTCGACCTGCACCCGGTGCTCGGCGCCGTTGACCTTGAGGGTCATCTCACGTTGGTCTGTCATTTCATCTCCTTGGCGTTGTCGACGGCATCGCGCAGGGCGCGGGTGGTGAGGACCTTCACCAGATGACGCCGGTAGTCGGCGTCGGCATGGATGTCGGCCACCGGGTCGACCTCACCGGCGGCTGCTGCCGCGGCCGCGGCGATCACCTCGTCACTGGGCACCTGACCGACAAGTGCAGCCTCGGCTGTCGGCAGCTTCTGCGCCACACGCGCCGCACACGCCGCCAGGGATGCCTCGACGACCGTGCCGTCGGCAGCCAATCGGACGGTGGTGGCAGCAGCGGCCAGGGCGAAGTCGCCGGCCCGCCGAGCGAGCTCATGGAATCCGATACCTGTACCTGACTGCTGGACCGGGATCCGGATCTCTACGAGCAGCTCGTCAGCCTCGGCCGTGGTAGCGAGCCACGGAAGGATGAACTCCGAAACCGGGACGGTCCGAGTGCCACGGACACTGGCCAGACGCACTTCGGCACCGAGGCAGAGCAAGGTGAGCGGCATCTCGGCGGATGGGTCGTTGTGGACCAACGAGCCGCCGACCGTCCCACGATTGCGGATCTGGCGGTGGGCGATGTTCTTGATCGCCATACTGATCAGTGGCGCATTCTCGTCCACCAGCGCGGAGTCCTCGACGTCGGCCTGGCGGGTCAGCGCGCCGAGGGCGAGGTGGTCGCCCTCGAGCCGGATATAGGCCAACTCGGTGAGCTTGTTGATATCGATCAGATGGTCCGGCCGGACCAGTCGGAAGTTCAGCATCGGGACCAGGCTCTGACCGCCGGCCAAGATCTTGGCGTCATAGCCGTGTTCGGCGAGAAGGTCGAGTGCTTCCGGGACAGACGTCGGGGTGTCGAGTACAAAGGGCGCAGGCTTCACAATTGTCCTCTTGTTGGGCTAAACAAAGAAAGTACCGAGAATGTCGGTCGGAACCACATTCGTAGATTATCTGACATTTGTCAATAGGCTCAGTGCTACCACCCGGCCCGATGTCGGGACCGCCCTCGACGACGTAAAACAGCGTCGGCCACGATCGCAATCCGGTGCCCAACAGCATCGGATTCGCGACCAGTGCCACCCACTGGGTGAACCGATCACCCGCCAGTCCCCAGACCGCTGCTGGGAGTACGGCGGGGAACACCACCGCCCAGCGAACGACGAGGGAAGTCGCAGCGTGGCCCGCAGCCCCTCGTACAGCATGGTTCCCAACAAGATCAGGACCAGCGCCGCCGACAACGCGGAAGGCAGGCCGGCCAGCAAGGCTGTGACCGGCGCCAAGAACGCCATCGCGACCATCGCCACAGCCGCCAAACCGACCGGGCGGACTCCCGGATTACCGACCAGGCGGCCGATGCCCACCGAGTCCAGTCGCGGCACGTTGCCCAAGACATTGCCCAACGCGGCCGTCACCCCGACCGTGGCGCCATGCGCCAGCAGTCCCCGGCGCTGCCGAGATCCGTCCCCGGGTTGTGCGGACTGCCGGACGGGCTCACCGGGCTCGGCGGCACCGGCAACAGCCCGCTCCGTGGCGACCGAGTTGAACGCGCCGAGCAGACTCGCCACCACGAACGGCAAGACCACCGTGGCGCCGAACTCAGGTGCTCCCCAGGGGAAGAGCTCACCAGGGACCGAGTTCGACGAGGCTCGCTGAAGTCCGGTATCGGCGGTGATCAGATAGGCGAGCACCCCGGAGGCAAAGGCCAGCAGCAGCGCGTACGGCCGGACGACGGCAACACGGCGAGCAACCAGGGCGACCGCGATCACGACCAGCGCCGGTAACCATGAATCGACGGCCGGGCCAGGCTGATCCACCCCGGCGGCGCGGCTGATGGTGGCGGGCAAGACCATCACCACGGTGAGCAAGAGGAAGGCTGTTCCGACCGGTGGAGTCAACAACTGCGAGAGCTTGTCGCCGAGGCCAGTGACGGCAACGAGGATCACGACCCCGGCGGCAACCAGCAGTCCCCGGTGATCTGTGCCGGAGTTACCNGGTTCGCTGCCGGCGGCCAGCACCGCGATCGCGGCCAGGTAGGAACCGGCCGGCCCCTCGAAAAGCGGGAGGCGATAGCCGGCGACGACCTGGACGAGAGTCGCAAGACCCATCGCAGCCAGCGACGCACCGAGCAGNGAAGGAACGATCCCTGACTGCACGCCGGCGAGCTCACCGGCGATTACCCAGAAGCCGAAAGCAGCCGGGACGGTCGCGACCAGCCACATGACGGCATCGCGAAGATCATGCGCGAAGCTGGGAGGTGATGACCCCGTGGCCTCGGTCGACATGGCAGCTTGCCCACTTGTGTCTGGTCGCACCAGCGCCCCGGCCCCGATCCGGACTTCCAGTGTCGGTCGGCTAGGCCGGCTGACGCTGCGGCAGGCCCATGATCTGGCGGTACTCAGCAGGCGTGGCGACATCGCGACCCAACGCCTCGACGATCTGCTTGATCTGCAGGAAAGCCTCGAGGTTGGAGGTCAGCTTGTCGTTCTTGTGCGGGTACTTCCATACCGTGTCCTCCATGCCGACACGGATGTGGTGACCCAGCAGAACAGCGGCGTTGGCCAGGAAACTCGATGCCCGACCTGCTGCACACACCAAGATCTTCGCCTCAGGATCGGCATCTTGGATGAGCGAAGTCATCCGGAGCAGACCGTCGATCATCTGCCGCGGGCTCTCCATTGGGCTGCAACCCGGCAGACCCGGCAGGACGCACCAGATCTGGCCACTGCCCAGCAGGCCGCTCTTGAAGAGGTAACGCTCGGCGTTGTTGACGTCAGCATCGGCGTACACGGCGATGATCGGCGCCGCATCCGCCTCCAGAATCAGCCGAGTCTTCTCCAGGATCACCGGAACCGGCTTGGCGAAAAGGGCGTCACCTGTGTAGACGGCAGCAGTGTTGACCGGTACGCCGTCAAGGATGCGGGCATCCAGGCACCGCTTCATCTCGTCCCACTCGCCTGCCAGGGCGGTGACGTAGCAGCCGTCGATCGACAAATCGGGCGTGGCTGCGCGAAGTGGATTGACCACCTGCTCGAAGCGATCCTGAGAGAGGGTGTTGTAACCGGCGTCGTCTCGCACATGCAAGTGGATCGCGCTGGCACCGGCGTCAACGC
This sequence comes from Nocardioidaceae bacterium, assembly GCA_013693815.1. GTDB lineage: Bacteria > Actinomycetota > Actinomycetes > Propionibacteriales > Nocardioidaceae > SSC3. The sequence continues at coordinate 917,125 of CP059259.1, read as the reverse complement.
ATTCCTGCGCGCTCTGCAGAATCTCCGCGGGGGTTATCGGCTGATTCGGGTTCGCCCGCTTGGTGAAGAAGGCGCCGGTGATCGACGATTGCACGATCACCTTGTCCGACACGTCCCACGCCGGCTGGATCTCGCCATCGTGGAAGATCGAGTGTGACGGGTCGACGATCTCAGGAAGCCCATACGGCTTCCACACCATGCGCCCCTTGGCTCGCTCGAGCCCTTCGGCGACCTTGTCCCAGTGAACAGTATTTTCCGGCACGGAAGATCTTCTCCTCTTTGAACTTCGATTGGGGGTGGTTATTCGGCAGGCGGAAGCACCGACATCGGCGGGCCGACATACTCGCCGTCGGTGATGTAGCGCAGTGGCCGTCCTTGGTCGATCTCCTCGACGACATGGCCCATCAGGCCGGGCAGGACCGAGAGCAACGCGAAGCAGACCGTCTGGTTGCACGACCAGCCCAGGTCGATGCCGACGGCAGCCAGAGCACCGTCGATGTTCAACGGCAGGTTCTTCCCGGTGATCTCGGCAACCGCGCGCTGCAAGGCGCGGGACTGGTTGATCGCCTCGCCTGCAAGACCCTGCTGGTCAGCCAGTTCGTACAAGACGTCGGCCCGGAAGTCGGAGACTTTGTGCGTAGGGTGGCCCATCCCGGGAACGCGGCGGCCCGCATCCTTGTAGCGCTGTACGACGACACGAGCGGCGCCGTCGTAGTCAAGGCCCTGCTCGCGGCGAACAGCGGCAGCCTCGTCCAACAAGGCATACGAGTGCTCCGGTGAGAGTGTGTTGCTGCCCGCAGCCAGAATTCCGGCCGCCACCGAGGCGACCACCTGGGGNTTCCCGGAGGCGGCGTAACGCGCCGCGGTGATGGTCGAAGCCACGAAACCGTGGTCGAGCAGGCTGTTCAACACGCCATCGACAACAACCCGCTCCTGCGGTGTGGGCAACCGGCCAATCAAGGAAAGGAAGACACCATCGGTGTGATTGCGATGGCGCATCACCTCCGCGAGCGAGTAGCCGCGCAGGTTGACCCCACCGTCGATGACATCACTGACGGCAGTGGTGAATTCAGCCATGGATTGACCTTTCAGTCTTGGTTCACGGGGCCACGGCCGCTCAGCGCAGCGCGCCGCCCTTGTCGATACGGGTACGCAGGAGCGCCAACTCCTCCGGCGTGGGTCCTTGCGTGGTCGGGATCTCCCCCTCGACCTTGAACTCGAACCCGGTCTTCTCGCGGACTTCCTCCACAGAGCTCCCCGCGTGCACGGACTTCAATCGCGCCCGCCGGGTCTCCGGATCGAAGTCGAAGACACACAAGGGNGTGATGATCGATGACGGGCCGCCGTTCGGCAGTCCGAGCCGCTCCCGCAAGCCCTCTTCTCCATCGCCGTACCCCAACGCCGAGATGAAGTCGACTCGCTCCACCAGAGTTGTCGGCGCGTGAGCGGTGGTCACCAAGTGCCATCTGCCCACTTGCGCGGTGGCATTACAGGTGCCGATGCCACCGGGGCCTCGGAAGCGCAGCTTGTGGTAGTCCTCACCGACGCCGATCAAGTTGGAGTTGCCGTAGGCATCGATCTGGATGCCACCGCAGAAGAAGACCCCGTTGATCCGGTGCCGTTGATTGTTGAGCAGTTCGTCATGCTGGTAGTAGGCCTCGGCCCACCGCATCGCGCCGACGTCGGTGAGATATTCGAACTCTTCGATGGACGGCTCGTCCACCAGGTAGGCCTTGGTCATAGCGATCATCACGGTCATGTTGGGACCGTGCGAGAGATGCCCGAGAAGCGCACCTGCACGGGGCACCGGCAGGTTGGCGCCTACCTCTACCCATTCACCATCATTGAGATCGTGGGCGATAACCGCAGCCATCGTCTCCAAGGGCGTAGCGGGGGCCGCAAGAATGTCCTCAGCCATCTGGGTGCTCCTCTTAGAACTCGTTGAGCTCGAGCAAGCGGCTGGACCCGATCCGATCGAGGTACTCAGCATGCGTGCGGGGCTGGTGGATATAGGTGTCGAAATAGGCGTCGAGCTCACTGCGATCGTCGGTCTTGAGCCAGGTCGTGGCCGCGTTGAGGTATTCCTTGATGTGCTCGGCGTCAGGCACATAGGAGCCATCTGCGGAGAATGGATGCGCACCGTAAGGCGCGCGGATGATCCCGGTCGCGCCGGGAATCGAGGTGTTCGCCGGATTCGCTCGCACCTGCTCGGTGGAGACGACCCGCTCCACCGAGACGTAGGTGGCCGTCGAAGCGGCGTACATCGCGACGTCGCCATAGCGGGTACCGAGGTGCTGTACGTTGCCGAACTCGTCACTGGTTGCGGCATGCAGGAAAGCCACGTCGATCTCGATGGCAGGGATCGCCAGGAGCAGTTCGTTGTTGATCGGGTCGCGGAACTCCTTCAGCGCCGGGTTGATCCGCGGATAGTCGGTGCCCACGCCGGCCCGCCAGGGGTTGAACGGGAGACGTTGGGCAGATGCCCGCAACCCGGCGTAGAAGTGAGCCTCGTCGAGCTCGAAAACAGAAAGCACGCCGTCCTGGGCCGTCTTGCGGAAGGCCGGACCGATACCGGCCAGCACCTCGGCGCCGACGTAGGGCGTGACCACTTCGCGCACGCATCCTGCCGCAATCAGCATGTCGGTCTCCAGGCCGGCTGATGCCGCGCCGACCAGCCTCAGGTTCTTCTTGCCCTCACGAATCAGCCCNCGTACCAAGACCATCGGATGACCGGAGTTGATGAAACCTCCGATTGCGACGGTCATACCGTCCTCGACCGCGGCCAACGCCTCGTCATCTTCAACGATCCTGGAAGCACGCTCCAAACGGCTCATCGTCGTCACAGTCCCACGCTCCAGATGTCCTCGTGCTCATTGCGGTAGTCGGTGGCGTACCACTGCGGGTGTCCATGGATCCGCTGGCCACCGTCGATCATCACGGCCTCACCTGTGATGAACCCGGCGTCGTCGGAGAGCAGGAAGGTCACCAAGTTGGCCACGTCCTGCGGTACTCCCAACCGACCGACAGGGGTGTTGGCCAATAACAGCTCGGCCTGAGCTGCGCCATCAGGACTTTGCAGCATCGGAGCGGTCATACCTGTCTCGACGACCCCTGGCATGACACAGTTGACCCGGATCCGATGGCTACCAAGTTCCGAAGCCATGCCGATCGCGAGCATCCGGATAGCCGCCTTGGTCGAGCAATAAGCGGTCAGAAGGTCCGTGTGCTGCTCGGCTCCCGAGGATGCGTTGACCACGATCGAGCCGCCTTGGGCCTGCTCGACCATCCGGCGCGCAACGCTCTGGCAGATCCGGAAAGTGCCGGTGAGGTTGACCGCCACATGCCGGTCCCATTCCGCCGCGGGCTGGTCCAGGAACCGCGCGAACCGGCCATAGCCCGCGTTGGCGAACAGCACGCCGATCGAACCGAGCTCATCGGCTACTCGCGCGATACCGTTCTCGACTGCGTCGGCATTGGTCTGGTCGACGCCGAGAGCCAGAACAGCGGCAGCGTCCCCGGTCGCCTTCGCGCAAAGCTCGACAGTCTCGGCCAGCAGGTCCTCACGCCGATCGAACACGGCGACCCGCGCTCCCTGACTCGCGAGCTGCACAGCTGTGGCCTGCCCGATGTCACCGGCAGCGCCGGTCACGAGCGCGACCTTGCCTTCGAATCGCATCATTGCGCGGTAAAACCTCCATCGATATTGAGAACCGCCCCGGTGATGTAGCTCGAGGCGGAAGAGGCGAGGAAGAGCACGGCGGGACCGATCTCCTCGGGCCGGCCTACCCGGCCCTGCGGGATCTTGCGCAGCAGCCCCTCGGCGGCACGAGGATTGGCGAGCAACTCGGCCGGCATATCGGTGGCGAAGTAGCCGGGCGAGATCACGTTGACCCGGATCCGGGCCGGTACCAGCTCGACGGCGAGTCCTCGAGTCAAGCTGACGACGCCGCCTTTGCTGGCGACGTATGCGGCCTGGTTCTTGACGCCGGCGTGCGCTGCGACCGATGCGATATTGATGATCGACCGCTCGACATCCGATGGCACTCGAGCAAAAGCCTGAGCGCAGACAAAACTGCCCCGCAGGTTGGCGTCGACGACCCGGTCCCAGTCGGCGACCTCCGCCTCGACCAACGGCGCTTCCGATGCAACGCCCGCGTTGTTGACCAAGATGTCGAGTCGTCCATGAGCCTGTGCCAAAGAAGCGAATGCGGCTTGGACGACAGGCACATCGGTGACGTCGAGTACGACGGCCTCAGCGCTCCCACCTGAGCCGGTGATCAGCTCCACTACCTCGTCCAGAGGCGCGGCCGTCCGACCGGCGACGATGACATGGGCACCGGCGTCCGCCAGCGCCTGGGCCGCGACCGCGCCTAGCCCACGGCCTCCACCGGTCACGATTGCGACGTGGCCATCAAGACGAAAGGCGTCCAGCGTGCTCATAGCCGGAACCCCATGGACCGGCCGATCACGATCTTTTGGATCTCTGAGGAACCGCCGCCGATCTCCAAGTACTTGCAGTCGCGATAGTGGCGAGACACGGCGTACTCGTCGGTGAAGCCGTAGCCACCGAAGACCTGGATCGCCTCGCGGCAGGCCGAGACGTAGGAGCGAGTTGCCTCCAGCTTGGCCACTGAGGCAGCGGTGACGGCATCGGGGTGCGACAGATCGACCATGGCCGCCGCCTGCTTGACCAAGCCACGGCAGCGATCGACCGCGACCTTCATCTCGATGATCTTGTCGGCGATCAGCTGGTGACTGGCCAACGGCTTGCCGAAGGCGGTGCGCATCAAGGCATGCTCGGAGCATCGCTCGACCAGATCACGCAACGCTCCCACCGAAAGGGCGGAGAGGAAGAGCCGTTCCATGGCCAGACCCGGCAGTATCGCGTCCCAGCCTTTGTCGACCTCGCCCAGCACCGCGTCACCTGACACGCGGACGTCTTCGAAGAAGACCTCGCACAGGTCGAGCGCCCGGATGCCTATCTTGGAGAGCTTGCGGAACGTGACACCCGGCAAGGTCGGGTCGATCATCAGCAGGGTGATGCCCTCTTGCTTGCGATCCGCGCTGGAGGTACGCACAGCGGTGACAATGGTGTCGGCGACCGCTGCCCCGGTGATAAACACCTTCTGACCGCTCACCACGAACTCGTCGCCGTCGGAGACAGCTTTCGTACTCAATGCCGCGGCGTCGGAACCCGAGCCGGGCTCGGTCAACGCGAAGGCGACGTTGGCGCCGCGTTCGGCGATGGCAGGGAGCCAATGCTCTCGCTGCTGAGGGGTGCCCAGTCGACCGATCGCCTCGGCCCCCAGCACCCACAGTGAGAAGTAGGCCTGGCTCACAACCAAACTGTGACGCGCCAGCTCCTCGTGAACCACCGCAAGGTCGCCAGCGCTGACGCCCGCCCCGCCGGCTTCCTGAGAGACCGGCAGCGACGACCAGCCGCCCTCGACGAGCGCATCCATGACCACATGCGGGTACTCGCCTCGGGCATCGAGGTCGGCAAGCAACTCGTCGGAGAGATGCCGGTCGCACAATGCCGCGAGGCCGTCGACCAACTCGCGCTGGTCGGCACTCAGCAGCGGATCTGCGGTTGCACTCACCCCGACTCCTCTCTGGCAGCGATTGTCCCGAGATGCTATCTGTCTAACATTTCAAATGTCTACCCATAGTGGCTCATTGGGGGCGTGGTGCTGGCCACATCGCCGCCACATCCCCTGGGGCCGGGATCACGTCTTGCAGCGGACCCACCGGCACCCTGGCGAGGGACGGCAGACAGGTCAACCTCGTCGTCTCGACAGCGCATCGAGGCTGACTGCGGCAAGCACGATCGCGCCCTTGACCACCTGCTGGGCAGGTGCATCCCAGCCCAGGGAGTCGAACAGGTTGTTGATCGTGCCCAGGAGGAGCAGACCCACCACTGTCCGCCAGATCGCGCCCTCGCCACCGAGCAACGAGGTGCCACCGATGATGACGATCGCGATCGCGTCGAGTGGGATGTTCACGCCGACGTCGGCTTGTCCCACCCCGACCCGCGAGGCCAGCATCATCCCGGCTATCGCTGCACATATCCCGGTCAAGACGTAGGTGCTGCCGCGGGTGAGCCCGACCTGGATACCGGCCAATCGAGCGGCCTCCGCATTGCCACCGACCGAGTAGACCGATCGTCCGTACACCGTGCGGGCCAGGAGGATGCCTCCCAAGATCACCGCGGCAGCAAGCACCCAGACCACGATAGGAAGGCCGAGAATCTCCCCACCACCGATTTGGTGAAGTTCTCCTTCTCAACCCGGATCGGCGCGGAGTTGGAGTACATGTACACCGCTCCCCGAACAACGAGGCAGTACCCAGCGTCGCGACGAACGGGTTGACCTTGATCTTGGTGATGATGACGCCGTTGATCGTGCCGGCAATGGCACCTGCGATCACGGTGATCACAAACGCGAGGCCGATCGGCATGTCGTTGGAAAGCTTGGCGAACATCACCGCGCCACCGGCAAAGATCGCGCCGACCGAGAGGTCGAATCCACCTGCGATGATCACGAAGGTCATCCCGAGCGCGACCAGGCCGACCGGCGAGTTCTGGAAGAGGATGTTCTCGATGTTTCCCAGGCGAAGAACCCCGGGTACATGATGTTGGAGATGATCGCCAAGACAACGAGCACCCAGGCCATTGCGGGCTTGATCAGCACATTGCGGAGGTACCAGTCCGCGTCCCGCTTGGGACCGGCCTCCGCCGTGGTAACGGCGCTCATGAGTCGGCTCCCACTGCGAAAGCCTCGTGCAGGATCTCCGACACGGTGATCTCTCCCTTCAAAGAATCAAGTTCTCCCGCCGGATGACCTCCGGCCAGGACCAAGACGCGGTCGCTGATCGAGGCGACCTCAGCAAGTTCTGACGACACGAGAATCACCCCGAGCCCTTCGGCGACCATCGCCTCAAGTGCTTTGGTGATCTCGTCCTTGGCGCCGATGTCGATGCCGCGGGTGGGCTCATCAGCGAGCAGGACCAGCGGGGGCGAGTGCTTCCACCGGGCCAGCAGCAGCTTCTGCTGGTTACCACCGGAGAGTTGCCCGGCGTGGGTCCGCAATCGGGAGACCGCGAACCCGAAGTCGGGCGCCACCGCCGCCGCTGCAGCATGCATCGCCTTCGGTGTGACCATCCCTGCCCGCGCCACTGAGGGTAGATCGCTCATCACCACGTTCTCCATCGCGCTGAGCCCCAACACCAAGCCCTGGCTCTTGCGGTCCTCGGGCAGCAAGGCGATACCGACCTTGTGCGCTTGTCGCACAGTCTTCGGCCAGGGAACTTCCTTCCCNCGCACCCACAAGCGTCCCGAGGACTTCGGCTCCAAGCCTGCGAGCGCGCGCAAGAGAGTCGAGCGACCAGAACCGACCAGTCCGGCAATGCCCAGCACTTCGCCTGCGCGCACGCTCAGCTCGATGTCCTCGATCACGCCGGGCAGCGTCACATCCGTGGCACGTAGCAGCTCCTCGCCGTGCTCGCGCTGTGGGCGGGCAGCCTGCTGCTCCGAATCCAGCATCTCGGCGAGCATGCGATCGTCGGCCACGTCACCGAGCATGCTGGTGACCAGTGACTGCTTGCTCCATGAGCCGGTCGGTCCGCTGCGCACAAGTGCACCATCCCGGAAGACCGTGATCCGGTCCGCGATCGCCATCACCTCATCGAGGTTGTGACTGACCAGGACGACCGTGATTCCACGAGAACGCAGGTCCCGCATCAACGCGAACAGGGCATCACGCTCCGCCTCACCCAGCGAAGCAGTCGGCTCGTCGAAGAGCAGAATGCGCGCCTGGCTGGCGATACCACGCAAGATCTCCAGCATTTGCTGCTCGGCGACCGACATCGCCGCGGCCGGTATGCCCGGCGGTTGCCCCGTGACCCCAGCCTCCGCGCACAGCTCCAGATAGCGCCGGCGCATCGCGGAGTTCCGCAAGAAGCCATAGCTGCTCAACGACTGCCCGAGGAAGACGTTGGCTTCCGCCCCTAGGGCAGGGATGATCGTCAACTCCTGGTAGATCGCGACGATGCCAGCCCGGTGCGAGGCGCGCGGGTCCCCGTACCTCAACTCCTCCCCGAACACATCGACTCGACCCGACGTGGGCCCGATCCGGCCGGCGAGGATGCCCAGCGCTGTCGACTTTCCCGCGCCGTTCTCACCCACCAGCGCGTGAATCTCACCGGCAGGGATATCCAGGTCGATCCCACGCAGCGCGTGCGTGGCGCCGAAGCTCTTGGTGATACCCGAGAGCCGAGCGGCGATCTCCTCACTCGGCTTGTCGGCTGCCGGACTCGTCACCATCGCCGGCTCACTATCGAGCAACACCTCGGATTCAAGGTGGATCCCTTCTCGGAAGGCTATGTCTCAGACACAGCGTTAGAAGTCAGACGTTAATCAGTAGGCAAGTTGTACGTCAATAGTCACGGTGTGTCCGCGGATCGCGGCGCAGGGTGATCGAGTCGGCGGGGTGGCCACTCGGTACGCTTCAGCCAAGGAGGAAGCAAATGCACGTTCGCAACCGGGCACGTGACTTGGCCCTGATCACCACCTTCACCGGGATCATGGCGGGGCTCGGTGTGCTGCCGGCTATGTACCCGGCCGGGATCCCGGTGCCCATCACTGCGCAATCGATGGGTGCGATGCTCGCCGGCGCGATCTTGGGCAGCCGGCGCGGTTTCGCGGCCATCGCCCTCTTCGTCGCGTTGGTAGCGATCGGACTTCCACTGCTGTCCGGCGGACGAGGCGGCTTGGGAGTCTTCGCCGGGCCGTCTGTCGGCTACATCATCGGCTACCCGATTGTCGCGTTCGTGGTCGGCTGGCTGGTCGAGCGCTTCGGGCCGGAGTACCGGCTTATCCCGGGGATATTTGCCAACTTCGTCGGCGGAATCCTGATCCTCTACCCGATCGGAATCCTGGGAACCGCATGGCGAGCCGACATTCCGATCGGAGCCGCGATCACCGGAGCCGGTTGGTACGTCGTCGGGGACTGCGCCAAGGTCGTGATCGCCGCTGTCGTGGCCCGCGGCGTACACGCCGCGAACCCGGGTCTCTTGGGCCGGGGCGAACATCGGACACGGCGGCCGAAGGCCGAGACGACGAGTCATCNNGTGAGACCACAGGCACCTGATCGGCTCGCGCACATGACGGTCGAGGCCGTCATCGACGCGCATGCTCGTCAGGAGCCACTTGTCCTGCCGACGTCGGGGACAACCACCGGCGAGAGCCGAGCGGTGCTGCGCTCGACCGATTCCTGGTGGTCCTCGTTCGAGGCGTACTCGCACCTCAGCGGCGTCACCGCCCGATCCCAGCTGTGGATCCCCGGTCCGTTGCGGGCCACCATGAATCTCTTCGCCGCGGTACATGCGACGGTGGTCGGAGCGGTCCTGACCACCCAACCGCACGAGGCCACCCATGTCTGTCTGACGCCCAGCACGTTGGCGCGACGCCTCGACGAGCTCCCCGCCGGTGCTCAGGTCGTCGTTGCGGGGGCTGCTCTCCCGGTTTGGTTGCGCGACGGGGCGGTGGGCAAGGGCCTGAACGTCGGTCACTACTACGGCGCCGCCGAGCTGTCGTTCGTCGCCTGCGGTGCGCATTCGGAAGATCTCACCGCCTTTCCCGGTGTGGAGATCGACGTGAGAGAAGGCGAGATCTGGGCGCGATCGCCTTATCTCGCCTCCGGCTATGCCCACGGGACCGGTCTGCTTGATACCGGGCCGCTGCGGTTCGACTCGGATGGCTGGGCGACCGTGGGCGACCGTGGTCTCCTGGCCAGAACACGGCTGACGGTGTCCGGGCGCCCGGACTATGTCCAGACTGCAGGCGCCACCGTATGGATCGCCGATGTCGAGCAAGCACTGGCTGCGGTCGCCACCGATCAGTTCGCCGTCCTGGGAGTTCCACACCCCACGATGGGACAGGTCATCGGTGTCGTTGTCACCTCCGAGCAGGACCGCCAAAGGCTCGGCGAGGTTGCCCGATCGATGGAGGCATCACATCGGCCTCGACTGTGGCGAGTGTGCCCGGACCTCCCGGAAACCCCTGCTGGCAAGCTCGACCGCTCCCGGCTTCAGTCGTTGTTCGGGACGATCTCGTGAGTTCCCCTCCATCGTGGCTGCCCTGCGCACTCCTATCGGTGGCGCCGGTCGCAGTCTCGCCGAAGTCACCGCCGCAGAACTGGCCGCGCGCGTGATCGGCCCGGTCGCCGAGCAGGTGGGGGTGCCGACCGAAGTCGTGCTCGGGAACTGTCTGGGCCCGGGAGGCAACGTAGCGCGGGTAGCGGCGCTGAGTGCCGGGCTCCCGATCGAGACCTCCGCCATGACGATCGACCGCCAATGCGGAAGCGGTCTGGCTGCGATCGAGGTCGCTGCGGGGCTGTTGGCGGCGCACGGCGGCATGCTGCTTGCCGGGGGCGTGGAGAGTGCGTCCACGGCGCCGTGGCGGTTCTGGCCACCGCACGGTGACACCGAGCCGGTCCGATACGAGCGCGCCCCTTTCGCGCCACAAACGCACGATGACCCCGACATGGCCGTAGCCGCGGACCTCCTGGCCGCCGAGGCAGGCATCACCCGGGAGCAGCAGGACGCGTACGCCGCTCGATCCCATCAGCGAGCCTGGCACTCGGTCGAATCCGGCCTTTTCGACGGCGAGGTCGTTCCTATGGCCGAGCTGAAACGCGACGAGCGACCTCGACCCAGGATGACTGCGGAGCGGTTGTCACGTCTGCCCCCGGTCGTCGTCGAGGGCGGAACCGTGACTACCGGGAATTCGTGCGGAGTCAACGACGGCGCCGCAGTCGTGGCGATCACCGACGATCCCGGCTCGCGGCCGCACTTGAGGATCTTGGCTACCGCATCTGCCGGGGTGGCCTCGGCCCGGCCCGGCCGCGGCCTAGTGCCTGCCGTACAGATGACATTGGGACAGGCTGGGCTCAGCCTCGACGATGTCGATGTCATCGAGTTCAACGAGGCGTTCGCAGGGCAAGTGCTGGCGTGCTGTGACGAACTGAAGCTCGACCCTGAGCGGGTGTGTGTCGACGGCGGCGCGCTGGCGCTGGGGCACCCTTGGGGTGCCAGCGGAGCCATTCTCGCGGTGAGGTTGTTCTCCCAATTGGTACGGACCGGACGCGGTGGCATCGGCCTGGCCGCGATCGCAGCGGGCGGGGGCCAAGGCACGGCGATGGTGGTGCGGGCATGCCTGTGATCGACGTCGAAGACGTCGAGGTCGAGTTCGGCCATGGAGCGAACTCGCGCCTGGCGTTGCGCGAGGTCACTGTGCGGCTCGATGAGCCGCGCATCGGGGTGATCGGCGCGAACGGCTCCGGTAAGTCCACCTTCGCGAGGCTTATGAACGCGCTGATCACGCCGACCGGCGGGAGCGTACGCATCGACGGATTGGACACTCGCAAACAGGCCAAGGAGATCCGGCGCCGGGTCGGCTTCTGCTTCACCGACCCGGACAACCAGATCGTGATGCCGACGGTGGCCGAGGACATCGCCTTCGGGCTCCGCCGGCGCGGGCTGACTCGCGATCAGATCCAAGCGCGTGTCGATTCGGCTCTGCTGGCTTTCAACTTGAGCGATCATCGAGACCATCCCGCCCATCTGCTCTCGGGTGGGCAGAAGCAACTGCTCGCGCTGTCCTCGGTGCTGGTGACCGAGCCCGATCTCCTGGTGATGGACGAGCCGACCACGCTGCTCGACCTGGCCAACAGCCGCGCGGTTTCCCAGGTGATCGCAGAGCTACCGCAACAAGTGATCCTGGTGACCCACCATCTCGACCTTCTCGAGGACTTCGACAGGGTGTTGGTCTTCGCCGACGCGCGCCTGGTCTATGACGCAGCTCCCGAGCAGGCTCTCGCGTACTACCGAGGGTTGGTTGCACCATGAACGCGACCACCATGACCTACTACCCGGGGACATCGGTCGTGCACCGGCTCCCCACCGGCGTCAAGCTGACCCTCCTGGTCGTCGCGGCCGCGCTGATGTCGTGGTGGAACACCCCTGTCCGGGTGGCGTGCGCGCTGGCGCTGGTGGTGTTGCTGTACGCGGTCGCCAGGATCCCGCCGCAAGTCCTGGCTTCCCAGCTACGCTCCCTGGCCGTACTGGTGGTGGTTCTGAGCGTGTTCCAGGTCATCTTCGCGGGCTGGGAGCGCACAGTCGTGGTGGTCGGGGCTCTGGTGGCCTTGATCCTGCTTGCATCGCTGGTCACCTTGACGACGCGGGCCTCGCAGATGATCGACACGATCGTGAGGTTCTGCCGGCCACTCCGGGTCTTCGGCGTGGACACCGAGCGGATGGGCCTAGCGCTGTCGTTGAATTNNCGCTCCACCACGGTCGTCGTGGATCTGGCCCGTCAAGTACGCGAAGCGCAGATCGCGCGGGGCTGTGGCAGCAGCCTCCGGGCGTTCGCGACACCGTTCCTGGTCCGGGCGCTGCGACGCGCCGACAACCTCGGGGACGCTCTGGTCGCCCGCGGTGCGGACGACCACTAGTGACTTGCCGTGGGATCCCAGTCCGGCTCCCATCCCCGACACCCCACCTGAGTTCGCGGCAAAGAGAAAATGATGGACTATCTATAAGTCTGACAATATGGTGAGCGTTGTCGATTTCTTGTGAGCGTCCGGTGAGTCCGACAGGTCGAAGGGGTTGGTCGCGTGAAGAAGAACAAAACCAAGGAGCGGTTGCGTCGAGGAGAATCCGTGGCGGGCACCCTGATCTACACCACCGATGCGACCAACGTCGAGATCGCCGCAGCAGCCGGCCTGGACTTCGTGGTGATCGACACCGAGCATTCCTCGAAGAACACCGAGACGGTCGTGGAGATGGTGCGTGCCGCCAACGCCTTCGACATCACGCCGATGGTGCGCGCCCGTGGTTACGACGACCCGCGACTGCTCAACTACCTCGAGGCGGGAGTCCAAGGCGTGGTGATCCCGATGATGGAGACCGCCGCCCAGGCCATGGCTGCCAATGACGTGTTGCGCTACCCGCCGGCCGGCAACCGCGGAAACTGCACGGTGACCCGTAACGCCCGCTATGGCGACCACCGCGCCAACTTCGCCGAGTACCAGCAGGCCTGCAACGACGAGTTGCTGTGCGTCGGCCTGATCGAGACCAGCGCCGGGGTGAAGAACCTGGCGGCCATTCTCGATACGGGCGTCGACGTGACGATCACAGGCCGTGTCGACCTGGCTGCCTCACTCGGTGTCTCGGGCCAGTTCAACCACCCCTTGGTGACCGAGGCCGCGGCGCGGGCGCTCACGACCGTTACCGCCCATGAGACCGCGTTCGCCGGCCATATCCCCTATGACGTGACCGAGATGCAGAACTTCGCGGCCCAGGGGTACCAGTTCTTCCTCTACAGCGCGGACGTGTTCATCTTGCGCAACGCGCTCCAAGACTTTGCCCGCCAAATTCCCGGACGCAATGTCTGAGCTGCCCGAGTTTCAGTATTGGCCGGGACCCGATATCGCCTTGTGATCACTCCCGTGACGCAAAGTTGTCCAGATTTAGCACCGAACCGAAGGAATCACGATGACCGAAGAGTCGATGGAGTTTGAGTTGTCGCCTGAGGTGAGGGCAGATTGGGAAACCAGGCTGGAGAATGCCCGGCGTTACCCGCTGACTTCGCCTCCGGAGGGCCGCGACGAGCCCGCCTTGGCCGACGCCTTGCTCTGCGGTGAAGCCCCCATCGGCGCACAACCCGATCCGGTCACCTGGGAGTCGTTGGGGATCTCCGCATCACCTCGCGACACCATCGAGGTCGGCGAACTGAGCGAGTTAGGCGTGGTTGACCTGGCTGCCGCTTACCGAGCGGGGAGTACGACTCCCGGCGAAGTGATCGCCCACCTACAGGAACGGATCGGGTCCTCGTTCCCCACTGTGGATGGCGTCTTGCGTCTGATGGATGTCTCCGCGCAGATCGAGGACAGCACCAGGCGGCTTGCCGAGGGAAACCCGCGCCCGCTGGAGGGAATCCCGGTGGGCGTCAAAGACATCATCGACGCTGCAGGGACACCTGTCACCTGCGGATCCCACCTGACCGGAGATCGGGTCGCCACCGTGGATTCCACGGTCGTCCAACGGCTGCGGGCCGCTGGGGCCATCCCCTTCGCCATGACCGCAACCACTGAGTTCGCCAATGGCTCACCGGAGAACCCGCGCTACGGCAACGTACTGAACCCGTGGAACCGCGAACGCTACAGCGGCGGCTCCTCCAACGGCTCCGCCGCATCGGTGGCATCGCTGAAGATGCCACTCGCACTCGGCACCGACACAGGTGGCTCAGTCCGCCAGCCCGCGACCTGGTGCGGGATCACCGGCATCAAGCCGACCCGGAGCCTGATCCCCCGCACCGGCGTCGCATCCCTGAGTTGGACGTTGGACCACGTCGGCCTGCTGGCCCGCTCCGCCGCCGATGTCGCGATGGCCCTTCTTTGCGTCGCCGGCCCTGACGGCTTCGATCCACTCGCTGTTCCCGGACTCGACCCCGTCGCGCCGCGCGGCGATCTGCGCGGCCTCCGGGTCGGCGTACTGGATGGCTGGTTCACCGAGATCTGCGCCCCCGATGTGTTGGCCGCTTTCGCAGAGACACAAGAGACCTTCGCCGCGGCCGGCGCCGAACTCGTGCCCGTCACCCTCGATCACCACACCATGTCCCTGGCTCACCTCGAGGCCTTCATGATCCTCTACTGCGAGGCAGCGACCCTGCATGAGGCCAACCAGGACAGATTCGGACTCATGGACCCCAGTACGGTCGAGCGGCAGCAACGCGGGAACATCACCCCCGTCATCGACTATCTGCGAGGAATGCGCCGCCGCTACGACGTGCAACTCCACATCCTTCAGGCCATGAGCGATCTCGACGTCCTGGTCTGTCCCGGCATGGCCCGCGGAGCAGCCTCCTTCGCCGAGACCCGCAATCTGATCTTCGGTCCTGGCCACGAAGTCCACGGAGTCCACGCCCGTAACACCATGGTGTTCAACTACACCGGGTTCCCCGGCGTGGTCACTCCTATCGGCCTGGACTCGGAGAACCTGCCCGTCTCGGTCCAGATCATCGCCAGGCCCCGACAGGACATGCTGGCCTTGCAAACCGCCGCCGCGTACGAAGCACTGACCGACCACCACCTGCGCCGGCCACCTTTCTAACGACTCGGCGACTCGGGCCTCACAACCTGTCGAACTCATCCAGCGCGGTCGCAATCGACTGGAGATGCTCCGCGATGGTGGTGCCTGGCTCACGTAGCCAAGACGAGTAGGCGGCCAACGCCTTGGCCAAAGCCACCTGCCCGACGACGACCGGAAGTGGCTCCTCGGGTCCCATGCCCAGGCGGTCGGCGACGAACTCGGCAATCACTTGACGCCATTGGCCATAGCGCAGCACGGAATGCGCCTCGAGCGCAGGTGTCTGGAGGATCAAGCGCATCCGGTCACGGTGAGACGGTTGCGCATCGTCGGGAAAGTCGTTGAACGCGATCACCCCGCGGTGGACCGCCTCACGCAACGGCAACTCGACAGGCAGTTCGGCCAGCAGGCCGCGGAAGTGATCCAGGGTGCGATCGAACTGTCCCCAGGGAATGTCGTTCTTGGACGGGTAATAGCGAAACAAGGTACGCCGGCTGACGCCCACCGCCCGCGCGATGTCATCGATCGTGGTCGCCTCGAAACCCCGCTCGGCGAAGAGCGCGAAAGCGGCCTCTTCGATTGCGGCGTGACTGGTCGCCTCAGGGCGGCCTACCGACGACCTTCTCGTACTCACGCTCACGCGAACTCCGGTTTGCATCAGTCTTCCATTGTGTCACTCAGTGCAGTTATAGTGTGGCGGCGGACACAGCCGCCTTGCACAGAATGGAGTCTGACATGTTCCTTACCGGCCCTGAGACAGCCCAGACCGACGAGACCCTTGACCTGGTCGCTGACGAGTTGATCGTCGAAGAGGTGTCGATCGATGGGATGTGTGGCGTCTACTGACGCCCTCCCCTCTATCGAACGGGATCACACGATGAGCACGACAACACCGGTCCGGCCGTGGTGGCACTCGGAGTCGACTGCGTTGCGCCACGAACCGTTCGGCGCGCTGGCCTATGACTTCGCCGACCGACGCCTGGCGTTCTTACGGCAACCGGACTCGCCTGCGTTGTTGTCGCAATTCGAGCAGGGATTGAACGCACCGATCTGCTTGACCTGGGAGCTGACCTACGCATGCAACCTGGAATGTGCGCACTGCCTGTCCTCCTCGGGTCGGCGTGATCCCCGGGAGCTGACCACGAAACAGTGCGAGGCAGTGATCGACCAGCTGCAACAGATGAAGGTGTTCTACGTCAATATCGGTGGCGGCGAGCCGACAATCCGCCCGGACTTCTGGCATCTGCTGGAGTATGCCGTCAACCACGATGTGGGCGTGAAGTTCTCCACCAACGGATCCCAGATCACCNCCGAACGAGCCCGGTTCCTCGCCGGCACCGACTACGTCGACGTACAGATCTCCCTGGACGGCGCGACCGCCGAGGTCAACGACTACGTCCGCGGCCCCGGGTCCTACGACACCGCCGTACAAGCCCTGGCCCATCTCCAACAAGCAGGCTTCTCCGATGCCAAGATCTCGGTGGTCTGCACCCGGCACAACATCGATCAACTCGACGACTTCAAAGCGCTGGCCGACAAGTACGGGGCGACGTTGCGGCTGACTCGACTGCGGCCCAGTGGCCGCGGCGCCGACGTGTGGGACGAACTGCATCCCACGCCACAACAACAACGCCGGCTGTATGACTGGTTGCTCGCCCACGGCGAGGGTGTCTTGACCGGAGACTCGTTCTTCCATCTGTCGGCCTATGGTGAAGCTCTGCCGGGTTTGAACCTGTGCGGCGCGGGCCGGGTGGTATGCCTGATCGACCCCATCGGCGATGTGTATGCCTGCCCGTTCGCGATCCACGACAACTTCCTGGCCGGCAACCTCCTCGACGAAGGTGGCTTCGAACGGGTCTGGCAACAGTCATCGCTGTTCCAAGATCTGCGGGCACCACAGACTGGTGGCGCGTGCGCGAAGTGCTCCTTCTACGACACCTGCCGCGGTGGCTGCATGGCCGCCAAGTTCTTCACCGGGCTGCCGCTGGACGGGCCCGACCCTGAATGTGTGCAGGGCTATGGCGAGCAAGCCCTGGCCGGTGAGCGGTCCGTTCCCNCCTCCGGCCAGAACCACTCCAAGACCGCACCCACACGCAACCAACCAGTCATGCTCCAACTCCTCACCCGCCAACCGGACCACCCACCGGCATCACCATGCGCCGAAAGCCCATTGGCCGGGTTCCAACAGAGATGAGCACAACCTGATGTCGAAGCTTCTCGAGAATCCATGGAAGACCAACCCGTGGTTCGAGTCCGTTGCCGTTGCACAGCAACGCGCCCGCAAACGCCTCCCCAAGCCCGTCTACGGAGCGCTGGTCGCAGGCTCGGAGCGAGGGCAGTCCAGCAGCGACAACGAGGCCGCTTTCCGCGAGCTCGGCTTGGCTCCCCTGGTAGCCGGCCAGCCGGCAGAGCGGTCCCAGACGACAACCTTGCTGGGCCATGACATCAGTCTGCCGGTGATCATCTCCCCTACCGGTGTGCAGGCTGTGCACCCCGACGGCGAGGTCGCTGTCGCCCGTGCTGCGAGTGCACGAGGAACCTTGATGGGGTTGTCGAACTTCGCCAGCCGCTCGGTCGAGGAGGTCACCGCCACCGGCGCGACCACGTTGTTCCAGATGTACTGGACGNGGGATCGCTCCCAGATGATCCAACGTATGCAGCGTGCTCACGCTGCGGGAGCAGCAGGCTTGATCGCCACTTTGGACTGGTCGTTCTCCATGGGCCGGGACTGGGGATCACCGGAGATCCCGGAGAAGGTCGACCTCAAGACGATGGTTCGAATGGCGCCCCAGGTCGTACGTCGGCCGCGTTGGGTGGCCCAGTTCGCACGCTCCGGAGGTTTCCCCGACCTCACCGCTCCCAACCTCGCGCCCNCCGGCGGGGAGGCTCCTACGTTCTTCGGCGCCTACTACGAGTGGATGACCACCCCGCCACCCTCCTGGGAGGACGTGGCCTGGATGCGCGAGCAGTGGGCGCAGCTGTCCGGCACCNCCTTCGTACTCAAAGGCGTGTGCCGCGTTGATGACGCGTTACGAGCCGTCGACGCCGGTGTCGACGCTGTGTCGGTGTCCAACCATGGTGGCAACAACCTCGACGGCACTCCTGCCGCAATCCGGATGGTGTACCCGATCTCAACCAAGGTCGGCCACCAGATCGAGGTCGTTATGGACGGTGGGATCCGCCGGGGATCCGACGTCGTCAAAGCTGTCGCGCTCGGCGCCAAGGCAGTCATGATCGGCCGCGCCTATCTCTGGGGCCTGGCCGCCAACGGACAAGCCGGCGTGGAGAACGTGCTGGACATCCTCCGCAACGGCATCGACTCCGCCCTGCTCGGGCTCGGCAAAGAATCCGTCGGTGACCTGACCNCCGACGACCTCCTGATACCGGCCGGATTCCACCGCGAGCTCGGAGTCTGAGAGTCTCCTCTATGGAGCTAGCCCCGACGCCGTGGCCCGATCTCCTCGACCGGCCGAATGTGCTGGTCCCGATCGGTTCGCTCGAGCAACACGGCCCGCACCTTCCCNTCGACACCGACACGGTGATCGCCACTGCGGCAGCGCGAGGCGCGATCGAGCGGAGTCCCGGCTGGATGCTCGCGCCACCGCTGACCTACACCGCTAGCGGTGAGCACCAAGGCTTTGCCGGCACTTGCTCGATCGGCACTGCCGCATTGGTCAACATGCTCGTCGAGTTGGTCCGCTCCATGTCGCTGTGGGCCGGCCGCATCGTGTTCGTCAACGCCCACGGCGGTAACCTCACCGCGCTCCGGCAAGCCATCGGCCAGTTAACCGCCGAGGGGCACGATGTCGCCTGGGTCGCCTGCGCAACCGAGAACATCGACCTCCACGCAGGACGCACCGAGACCTCCTTGATGCTGCACCTACAACCCGGCAATGTGCGACTGCATCTTGCCGAGGCCGGCAATACCGCCCCCTTGGGTGAGATCCTTGAACCTATGTTGACAGGCGGTGTGCGCGCAGTCTCGGCCAACGGAGTCCTCGGCGACCCCGAAGGAGCCTCGGCGAGTGAGGGCGCGGCCATTCTCGATGAACTCATTTCCGGGGTCCTCCATGCTCTCTGAGTTCTCCATGCTCTCTGAATCCTCCGAGCTGTCTGGCGAGTCTTCTGGTCGGCCTTCCGATCGCGTGGCTCTTGTCACCGGAGCGGCCCGTGGCATCGGCGCAGCCACTGTGGACCTGCTGATCGAGCAGGGGTACGAGGTGACTGCGCTCGACATCTGCCGAGGTAGCGATGTCAGCCCCGGCATGGGCTACCCGTTTGCGACGCCCGATGATCTCGCAGTGCTCGCAGGCCGGCACGGTGACCGGGTGCTCGCCCTCGAGGTCGACGCCACCGACCTCGACGCCATGCACAGCGCGGTCAACCAGACGCTGGTCAGGTTCGGCCGACTCGATGCCGTGGTTGCCGCTGCCGGTGTCATGATCGGCGGCCTGCCCCAATGGCAGACACCAGCCGAGCACCTACAGACCCTGTTCGACATCAACGTCACCGGTGTCTGGAACACCGCCGCCGCCACTATCCCGGTGATGCTCGCCGGTTCATCGCCCGCCACCTGCCGGTTCGTGGCCGTCGCCTCAGCAGCCGGCGAGCGGGGACTGTTCAACCTCGCCGCCTACACAGCCAGCAAACACGCCGTGATCGGAATCGTCCGCGGCCTCGCCGCCGATCTGGTCGGCACCGGACTCGCCGCGGTGGCCATCGCCCCAGGATCGACCCGCACTCCCATGCTCGCGGCCACCGCCGATCTCTACGGCACGACGCCCACCGATCTCGCACAACACCAAGCCCTGCGTCGACTCCTCGAGCCCGGCGAGGTGGCCGCCGCTATCGCCTTGTGCTGCTCGGTTGAAGGCGCCGCCCTCAACGGATCGGTCATCCGCGCTGACGGCGGCTTTGGGCAGTGAGCACAAACTCCGGGCGCGGGCCTGGATTGCCTGACGGCTTCGCCGTGGTGCTGCGAGCCGATACCGAACAGGTCGATGACGGCCGGGTGCTCCTCGGCGGAAGTCCGCTGACCGCTTTGCGTCTGACCGACCGTGCTCGCGATCTCGTGGCGGGTGGGCGCCTCACTGTGACCGATTCGGGAGCCGCCACCCTGGCGCGCCGGCTCCTCCAAGCCAATCTCGCTCATCCCGATCTCGACAATCTGCGCCCGGCGGAATCCGGCGAACTCACCGTGGTCATCCCCGTTCGCGATCGGGCAGACCAACTCGACCGAACCCTCGCCGGCCTCGCACCTCTGCACTGCGTCGTCGTCGACGACGCCTCCCAGGAACCCGATGCCATCGCGCAGGTGGCAGGGCGGCACGGCGCATCGTTGATCACCTTGACCGAGAACCTGGGACCCGCCGGAGCACGCAATGCCGGGCTCGCGACGGTGACCACCCGGCTGGTCGCCCTGGTCGACTCCGACATAGTCGTCAGCGCCACCGATCTGCTCGCGCTCACCCGTCACTTCACCGATTCCACGGTAGTCCTCGTCGGCCCGCGCATCGTCGGGCGCACTCGCGTCGCCGGGCGTCGACCTCGATGGTTCCAGCGGTACGACGAACTCGCCTCGTCCCTCGACCTCGGCCCCACACCCGCGACCGTTCGCCCGTTCGGCCAGGTGGCCTGGCTGTCCAGCGCCTGTCTCGTAGCGCGTTCCGCGGCCCTCGGCCCAGATATCGGCTCGGGGTTCGATGAGCACCTGCGGGTCGGCGAGGACGTCGACCTGGTCTGGCGCCTCGTCGACGCCGGCCACGGCATTCGATATGACCCGGAGATCACCGCCGAGCACGACACCCGCGGCACTATCAGGGGCTGGCTCGGTCGCAAGTATCTCTACGGCACCAGCAGCGCCCCACTGGCTGCGCGGCATGCCGGCTACGTGGCGCCTGCGGTTCTGGCCCCTGTATCAGCGGCCTGCGCGGCCATCATGTTGACGCGCACTCGATGGTCCGGTCCCGCTGCTCTGGTCGCTCTCGCATTCGGGACACACCAACTGCGTAAGGCCATTCCCGACGGCTCCGGGCGAACCACCACCTCAGCGCAGGTTGCCCTCCGCGGCCTCGGATGGTCGCTTCGTCAAGAATCAGCGCTGCTGTTGCGGCACTGGTGGCCGGTCACTTTGGCCGGGCTCTTCAGCCGACAGGTTCGGCGAGCCGTGCTCACCGCATTGGCCGTCGACACCATCCTCGCCTGGCGGCAAACCCGACCACGCACCCCGTCCGACGCGGTCATTGTCGCCGTGGCAAGGCGACTGGACGACCTCGCCTACGGCACCGGAGTCTGGGCAGGGGCGATTCAAGCCAGGTCGTTTGCCTGTCTGATACCGCGGAAGNCCGCGCTGACGCGACGAATTAGGTCGAGCCAAGAAGTCACCCGTCTCGTAACCGGAACGGGGCTAACCTGTGAGGACTCGACGGGCGTCCTGAATTGCGGAGGTGCACGATGCGGACGATAGGCAACATCTTGTGGTTCGTGCTGGCAGGGCTCTGGTTGGCGATCGGCTACATCGTGGCTGGGCTGCTCGCGTTCGTACTCATCGTCACGATCCCCTTCGGCATCGCCTCGTTCCGGCTGGCCAGCTTCGTCATCTGGCCGTTCGGCCGTACGACCGTGTGGAGACGCGATGCCGGTGCCTGGTCGACGATCGGCAACGTCGTGTGGGTCATCTTCTTCGGCTGGGAACTTGCCCTGATCCATCTGTTCACCGGCCTGCTGCTGATGGTCACCATCATCGGAATCCCGTTCGGCATCGCCTGCTGGAAGATGATCCCGCTGGCGTTGCTGCCTCTGGGACGCGAGATCGTACCGATCTCATCGGTGGCCCAGGACCCGTATCGACTCCCTGCCTGAACCCAGGGCAACTTGCTGCAGTGATCCGTCTTCAAGTCCTTCCGCCACCGCGTCCGCTCTGGACCCGTACCATCATGATGGCATAGGTGGTACTTTCAATTCATGAGTACCACATTCCACGCGCCGCTGGGTGACCGCGGACGACTGGTTGTGCCATCCGAACTCCGCACTCGGCAGGGATGGCGACAGGGCGACCCTCTGATCTTTATCGAAACCNCCGACGGCGTCGTGCTCATGACCAGGGAGCAGACGAAGGCATCTATCCGAAAACAACTGGCGGGCGAGAGTCTTGTTGAGGAGCTACTGGCCGAACGGCGCGCCGCTGCGAAGCAGGAGGACGTTGAGTGATCGTGCTCGACGCCTCAGCAATCCTCGCGTTCCTACACGACGAGCAAGGCGCCGATCGAGTGGAGGAGTCGCTCGACGAAAGCGTCGTGGGAGCAGCGAACTGGTCAGAGATAGCCCAAAAAGTCACGGCCCGTGGTGCTGATTGGGATCAGGTCAAGGCCTTGCTGTTCAGCTACGACCTGAGAGTCGAACCAGTAACGGAGGAAGATGCCGAACGAGCGGCTACCTTATGGCGCTCAGGGTCAGGGTTGTCCCTCGGCGATCGCCTATGCCTAGCGATGAGCCACCGTCTGGAATGTCCCGTATTGACCGCGGATCGTGCTTGGGGCGAGACCGCCGACATCGAGCAGCTGCGGATTGAGATCCATTCGGCCTGGGCGGGCGCCCTCGACGCACTAGGCCTGGCAGCACGACTCAAGAATGACCGTTCCCGCCTCCCCAAGGCGACTCCTCCTGATGCACTTCAGGGCTGCGCAGGCACCCAGATGACTGTCATCGCTTTGCCGTGCAGTTTGGTCGCAGGCAAGCGCAACCACAGCTGGTACGGCTTACGAAGCTGCGGAAACGACAACAGCGCGGCTCCATTGCCATCGAGCATGACCTCGCGCACCGTAGTGAGCCGATGACCCCGTTTGAGCAGCACCTCAATGGAGTCCTCCGGGCTAGTGCCGGTGGTACTGATGTTGACCGCATCGTCGGTCAACGTGGCGGACAACGTCGGCTGGACCACGACGCGTACCCGTTCACTGCGTGCCTTCCGGTGTCCCGTTGAAACCCGGAGGATCGATGTCGTGGTCAAGTCAGGCGAGGTGAGCGAGTAGGAGCCATCGGCGTTGGTACGACCATGGGCCACCACGGCCCAGCCCGGGACACCGGGCGTGTGTAGCTTCAACCACACAGGCTGGTCACCGACTGACCGGTACCCAGTGTCGTCGCCATCGCTGGTGACCATGCCTGTCAGCACAACCGTGCTGCCAGAGGCCACTCGGGTCGCGGACGCGGTGGCCGATACCGCAACCGGAGTCCGTCGCGCATGGATCGGGCTGGCCTTCGGGTCTCTTTTCGGAGTGGATCCGGTTGTGGCCTCGGCTGTCGAGGTAGTCGACTCGGCGCTCGCCTCACTTGTCGCCGGGCTCGGGTCGACCGCGCTGGGCCCAGACACGCTGTCCGGCGTACCCGTCGGCTCAGGCTTGGGGTTCGAGCTCGGCTTGGGTATGGGAATGGGTCCGGGAGTGAGTTTCGTCGCCGACTTGGATCGTGGAGCATCCGGTGCCGACGGGCTCTCCTGCCCATCCATAGCGGGCGGGCGCAACGCGGCAGCAGATTCAGGTGAGGACAAAGGAGCTACCTCAGCCGATTCGACCGAATCCGCTGAAGGGACTCCGATGGACCCGAGAACCTCATGGGCAATCGACTGCACTGGATCCGGCAGGTTCTGTGTGTAGGCGGCCGCCGCAACGCCACTCGACAGAGCAATGGTGGTCACGATCGCGGTGCCACCGGCGCCGAGCCGACCGGCGACTCGTCCGACGCCGCGGTGCGACATCACGCGCCGATAGGCCGCAACCATCTCGGGCTCAGCGGCAAGCTCTGCACTGGTGCCCGGAGCACACAGTGCCCGCATCAACGGGTCATCTCGCCAAGCGCTCAGGTCATCGTCGCACGCTGTCATGTCACCTCCTGCGTCTCTTGGTCACTCAGCTCCCGAGCGAGAGCCTTGAGTGCCCGGTGGACACCGACCCGGACCGTCCCGGGCTTCTTTCCGACTATGTGCGCGACGTCGGCTACTTCGAGCCCGGCGACCACGCGCAGCATCACCAGCTCCGCCTGCTCTGGCGGCAATGTCGCCACCAAGGCGAGCGCAGATTCAGTAGAGACCTGATTCATCACCACCACCTCAGCGCTGGCCATCACCTCGGTCGACGGTGGCTCCGCGACCGGCACAGCCGGTCGGGCGGCGCGAGCTCGGCCATGGTCGATCGCCCGATTCCTCGCCACCGTGAACAGCCACGCACGGAACTCTGCGAGTCCNCCGTCGAATCGTTTGAGGTCACGGACAACCTGGAGCCAGGTCTCGGCCGCCAGATCCTCCGGCGAGTCGTTTCCCCGTACCGTCAAGTAGCGCAACAGTGGCGGCTGCAGCACTCGCCAGAGCTTCACAAAAGCGTGCTCGTCACCCGCCCTCGCTGCTTCGAAGGCAGCATCGAGCGACTCATCGGCTCGCACCACACCAGATCCGGGCCGATGAGCCTCACCAGGGCTCTCCTGTCGGGTCAGGGGAGCGAGCTCCTTCCAATCGGCAATAGACGATCAGCGAATCACGGGACCACAGACACCTACTCGACCACCACCGACCTGGATATGACGAAACCTTCTAGAGCCAAAAAGCAACAGCTCTCCACCTAAAGAGCGTTGTCAAGGCTCTGAGCGTTACAGAGAGCGCTACAGCACTTGACGGAGGCAGCCTCAGCGCCCGAAGAGCTGTAACGCCCACGAGCTCTTCTCCGCTTACTCGGGCAGAAGCGGGGTCAGAAACGAGGGTGAAGGGGTTACGTCCGTGTCGTCAGCGGTGGTCCTGCACGTCGGTCCACCCAAGACGGGTACAACACGCGTGCAGCATGTGCTGGTCCACAATCGAGACTCGCTTTTGGCCCAAGGCGTGCGAGTGATCGGCTCCCAGCTGTTGTTGCGTGACGCCGCAAGTGACGTCAAGGGCGTCAACCGACTCAGCGGTGAGCCGACACCCGAAGGCTCCTTTGAGCGACTGCTCGCCCGCGTCACGCAACATCCCGACAAAGTGGTGATGAGCTGCGAGCGGTTCAGCCTGCTCAATGCCGCGCAAGCAAGGACAGTGAGCGACGCTTTCGGTGACCGTGGGCTAGAGGTTGTACTCACCCTGCGTGATCCGGTCGATCTCCTCCCCAGCCGCTGGCAAGAGGCAGTCAAGAACGGTCAGGTTGCCGACTGGTCGACGTTCTGCCATTCGGCGGCATCTTCGCCAGAATTCCTCGAGCGAATGCTCCGCACCCGATCAACCTTGGAATCTTGGACCGAGGCATTGGGCCCTGATCGCGTCCATGTAGTAACCATGGCCACCAGCGGATCTCAGGATCTGCTGATAGACCGGTTCTGCGAGGCCGCAGGCCTGGATCCATCGTGGTTGAGCAAGCGCGAGGTGCCCGCCAACAGGAGCGTGGGATGGCAGGGCGCCGAGGTAATCCGGCGGGTCAACGAGACCGGTGCGTTGCCATGGCGAGTACGCAACTCCGAGGTCAAAGGGTTCCTCAGCGAGCATCTTCGTCAACACAGCGCCGCCAGCCCAGTGCCCACACCAGAGTTGCACGAGGTTGCCCGCACGTACGGCCAAGAAGTGATCGACCGCCTCCTCGAAGGTGGGCACCTACTGGTCGGCGACGTGGCCGACCTCAGCCGCCGACGTGCTCCTGAGCCAACCCAGCCACCGTCGCTGGACACCACCGAGCTACTCGACCTAGCCGTGGACGCGCTCGCCGCGTACCTGTCCCGTGCCGAGCAGGCAACACGAGAACTCCGCATCGAACGCCGCCGGTCGGCAACTCCTCCTCCACGCCGTGGCCTCTTGCGGAGGACTCCCAATCGGTAAGAGTGCGTCGAGTTCCTCGCCCGCCACTGCGACCTGGATCGCGGCGCGGGAGGCCAGGCCCGGTGAGAGCGACCGGCTCATACACCCAGGTCTGTCATCGTCTGGGAGACCCCTTCAGTCGCTCAACTGACTCCGTAGCAACCCGTCCCGGCCCCGGGCACCTTCTTGGTGCCCTTTTTGGTTCCGTTGCTGACCCAGACGTGGTTCTTGTTCTTGCTCCCACCTGTGCTGACCCAGAAGAAGAGCTTCGAGTTCGCGACCACCAGGTTGTGCGGAATGGGGTTGCTTCCGGTGAACTTCCGGATCGTCTTGGTGCCCTTCTTCGTGCCATCGCTCTTCCACAGCCACGCGGTGCTGCCGGAGGTGGAGAACTTCATCGAGCTGAAGTAGAGAGTCTTCGCCGAGCTCACAAGATAGACCGGTGTAGAGGGCAGCGACTTGACCAGCTTGGTGCCTTTTGCGGTGCCGTCGGTGCGCCACAATCCACGCTTGCCGTTGTTGCCAACTGCGGTGAAGTAGACGTGCTTGCCCATCACCGTAAGTGCGGTCGGACTCGACGAGCCTTTGGTACTGATGTTCTTGAGGCGCTTGGTACCGGCGGCGGTGCCGTTGGTGACCCAGAGCTCCCGATCGCCGGAAGTGGCGGTTGCCGCGAAGTAGACCTTGCCCTTGAAGGCAGCCATCTCGTCGGGGTCCGAGCTGCCGCTGCCGGCATAGATGTCCTGGAGCATCTTGGTACCGCCGGAGGTCCCGTTGGAGACGTACAACTCCCGCCCCTTGCCCTCGACAGATGCGCTGAAGATCACCTTCGATCCGAGTGCGGTGAGGTCGCTCGGACTCGAGCCGTAGTCATCGTGGCCCCCGCCCTCGGGCTGCTCGATGTCGGCCACCAGGGAGGTCCCGGCGCCAGTACCGTTGGTGCGCCACAATTCGATGCCGATATCGGTGCCCCGAGCGGCAAAATAGACGTGCTTGCCGGCCTTGGTCAGGTACTGCGGACTCGAGCCGTAGATCCCGCTCACGATGTCTTTGACCAGCTTCGTCCCCTTCCCCGTTCCGTCGGTGCGATACACCTCGCGCCCGACGCCGGTCCCCGAGGCCGCGAAGTAGAGATAGTTGCCGAGCACCGCGAACTCGCGTGGTCCGCTGCCCCCAGCCATGCCCGAGTCGATCTTCTTGACCAACTTGGTGCCCTTGCCGGTGCCATTGCTGGACCACAACTCGCACTTGGTGCCCGTGTATCCCGCCCAGAAATAGCGCTTCTTGAAGTTGATGCCGTCCCGGTCGGTGGCGTTGGCCGGCCCGGTTGCGGCCAGGCTCAGGGTTAGGCCGAGCCCCAAGGCCAGAGCGCCAGTGAATACCGTGCGGAGCCCCGCAAGGTGGAATGTGTCGACATACGAACTCCCCGGATCGCGATCGGATATCAAGCATTGTCCGGAACCAGGGGGCCGGGGTAAAGACCTCACCGCACAAAACACGGTGTAGCTAGCCCAAATGAGGTGAAGGCTCTGCGAGAGGTGCAGCGACCTCGATGTCGACGCCGTTGATCTGGAACACGATCCGGCCGTTGACGGCCATCGGACCCATGTTCGTCAACACCCTCTTCGCTTACGCCGAGCTTCTCGTCGAGGACTACCGCGAGGCGACCGAAGGGGCATCGAGACCTTAGCGGCTCGGCAAGGAGCAGACGTTCCAAAAACTCTCGGCGCTTGGCCCGTGCGTGTTCAGACATCGGCCCCGTTCACATAATCGCTTTTCGAAAGAAACGAAAGATGTTACGATTCTTTCGAACATAAGGAGAGGCTCATGACGACCCAGGCCCTAGAGCAGCAGACGTACCTTCCGGACCCCGCAGATGAGGTTGCTGAGGTGTTGAGCTTTNTCAAAGCGCATGAGAGCGCTCGAGGAGGGGCGCCGGAGGCTCGCTACTTCNTCTCCGGCGTGGGCGAGCACGAGCAAGTCGAGATCCCGGGCTCGGTGTATCGAGTTCTCCTCCAGGTGCTTCAAGCGATGGAGGCTGGAAAGGCGGTTACGGTCGCTCCGCAGAGCAAGCTGCTCACCACTCAGCAGGCAGCTGACCTTCTGGGTGTGAGCCGTCCAACCGTGGTGAAGCTGATTGAGCGCGGTGAACTGCCTGCTGAAACCCCGGGCACCCGCCGGCGGATGGTGAAGCTAGACGACCTGCTCCTCTACCGAGCTCGGCGGCGAGAGGCTCAGTACGAGGCGCTGATGGCCACCTCCATCGATGACTACGACGAAGACCTCGATGCAACGCAGCAGGAACGGTTGCGGCAGGTGCGCGCCGAGGAAGGCACCGCACGCAGGTCAGCCCAACCATGAGTGTTGGTGCGACTGGGATCTCCGGCCGCAGCAACACGCGATGGACACGCGAATCGACGCTGTCGCAGGACGAGTCGCGTGACAGGATGCCCGCATGTTCGCTTCGGTCTTGGACACAAGCGTGTTGTGGCCAAGCCTGCAGCGCGACTTTCTGTTGTCCATGGCCATCGAAGGCCTGTACCGCCCCCTGTGGAGCAGCGCAATACTCGGCGAACTCCGCAGGCATGAACGCTTGAAGCTATTGGCTCGCGGCGTCGACGAGGGCGCTGCGCACGAGGCCGCCAACTATCTGATCGAACAGATGACCGGAGCATTCGACGATGCTCTCGTCGAGGGCTGGGAACCACTCGACGGCGTATATCGCCTCCCTGACCCGGACGATGAGCACGTCGTCGCCGCAGCAGTGGTGGGAGGTGCGGGAGTGATCGTCACCGAGAATCTCTCCGACTTTCCGCCCGCAAAGATCCCCGGGATCATTCAGGTGCTTCCCGCCCGCGACTTTGCAGCCAACACTGCCGATGTCGATCCTGAGCGTGCCGCATTGGCTCTCCATGCAATCTCTTCGCGACGCGTCCGGGCCTCTCAGACACCTCATGAGCTGCTGGATCTGCTTGCGATCCGCTACGGAATGACGGACGTCCGCGACATTCTCAAACCGGTCCTTGACGAGATGCAGCCGCCGGCCTGAAGCCTCATGGACTCTGCCGCGATCCACGTTCACTGACTCCCCGAGTGATCGAAGTTCACCGCCCCTAGGCCCGGGTTCTACCGCCGCGGAAGCTGCCTCGTTAGAGCAATCCCGATGCTCGAGTCCAGCGGTATCGGAGGCCAGCGATCCAGCGCCATGCCCAGTACCCCACCAGGGCCAGGACAGGGACCGCCAATAGGGAAGCGCCTTGAGCCAATGCGATGCCCCAGGCGGTGGCGCCGAGGGCGATCCCGATGCCAGCGAGCGTTGTGGGAGCGGAGGGCCATGCGACAGACCAGTCCCACTCCCCTGCGCATGGCCGTAGAGCAAGAACCTCACCCGGGCGCAGGGCGCTGCCCGGCAGCACCTCAATGATGTCGCGGATTTGCCCGTCAGGTTTAGGGCCGGGCAGGTCTGGCGCCGAGCGCCAGGTGGCAGCCGCCGACCGGATCGCAGCAATCTGATCCAAGGTGAGGGCTTTGGGCGTGCGCTTTGGCTCAGACAGCGGACTAGTTCCNTCCACCGGGTTACGCGGAATAGCGTCATGGCGCAGCGCAAAGACGAACATCTGGTTGAGTAAGGTGCGGGCTTTGGTGGCGCGGGAGTAGGAGACCGCTCTTTCTGCCTTGAGGAACCACTCAACCCGGCCGGTGGTGATCTCGCCGGGNGTGTAGTGCTCCAGCGCAGGCCGCACATGCAGACGCAAAGTGTCACGGTAGCCGCGCTTAGTGCCCTCCACCACGTCACGGACTTCCAGGTCGGCCAGCCACAGTGCAGCAAGGTCCCCGAACGGGCTGGCCAGGCTCAGCAGGCCACCGCTACCGTAGCCGGGCCTGTACAGAAGGCGTTCCTTCAGCGTCGCTTTGGCCACCGCAGCTGATCGGCCAGTCGCCTGGACCGGGCGGAGACGTCCGTCAACGTCGCGGAACCGAGTCCGGGCAACATAACGGCAACGACCTTCATGCTTAACGGTGATCTCCCCACACGTACCGATCGCGGTCCGGGGACGCCCCCGCTCACCGCCGCAGCTCCGCAGGGTGGCGGTGTGCGTCAGCCTCCTCAAGGCGGGCGAGCCACGCATCGACTTCACTGAGCCGGAACCGAAGTTCGCGGCCCACCCGGAAGCCATTAGGTCCGCGACCCTGGCTACGCAGGTCATAGATCGTCTGGTTGCTGACCCGGAGNCGGGCCGCGAGCTCCGACAGCGACAGAACCGGCCCGAGCAAATCGTGGGACAGACCTTCTGCTACGGCATCAGGGACCGGCGTGAGGTGACTCGCGGAGTGATTTTCGGTGTCCATGACACGCAGGTGCGCCAGAGAGNNACCGGGCCACGCCGAGACCCCCGAGGTATCCCCACGACGGCGGGTTAGGCCCACACGAAGTGTCGAGTATTTGTTGGGCTGCCATGCTTTCTCCCACGTTCGGGATTCAGCACATAGCCTCTGACCTCGGCGTTTGGTGGAGCTGAGGGGATTTGAACCCTGACCTTCTCGATGCGAACGAGACGCGCTACCAACTGCGCCACAGCCCCGTATCCGATTGGCGTCGGAAACCAAGGAAAGATATCACTCACGCGCGAGCGCCAACGAATCGGGCAGCAGGCCCTGCTGGTCTCAGACTGCGTGCTGAGCGGCAGAGCCTGTCTCGTCGTCCGGAGCGGTTGCNNAGTAGCCGCCTCGGCAACGAGCGCGGAGTCGGCGGCGTCGCGGCCTGAGTTGGCGACCGAGGGGTCGTCCAGGTCGATAGCGCGAACCGTGCGGGGCGCCTTCTCCTTGCTGACGTAAGTCGGCAACGTGACGGGCAGCGGGTCCCACAGCGATGCGGCGTCGACGTCGGTGACGTCCAGCGCGGACACATCGATAGCCGCAGTGTCCTCGGTATCGGTGACCTGCTCGAAGCCTTGAGCGTTGCGCAGCCTGACATCGATGGCCAACGCTTCCTCCGGCTCTTCCAGGTCGCCCGCGTCAGCGGTAGCGATGACCTCGCGCCGATGCTCGATATAGCGGTTCACCCTCCGGCGCCGGCTCGCGCTGCGCTCGTGGCGCACCATCACGCGGGACAACACTAAGAAAAGAACGGTCAGCCCTAGCGGGATCGCGACGGCCCAGGGCTGCAGGATCGCCCTGACCGAGAGAACGCCGACGACGACGCCGGCCAGCAGGAGCAGGTACAGAATTCGGCGGCGACGACGTGCGGCTACCCGAGCTGCCCTCCGGTTCATGCGCACGGGACCTGCGGCTCGGGATTGCTTCGTGTGCGGTGTCACCAGCTCGGCAGTGCGGCTGTCGACCGCCTGGCGGTGCGCGACGACCCGCATATCGGAGGAGAAGGTGTCGA
The DNA here is from genome assembly GCA_013693815.1 of Nocardioidaceae bacterium. Lineage (GTDB taxonomy): Bacteria > Actinomycetota > Actinomycetes > Propionibacteriales > Nocardioidaceae > SSC3. The sequence goes on along the minus strand of CP059259.1, from coordinate 885,782 downwards.
TGGACCGGGTACGGGCTGCCTGGTCGTGGCGCCGCAACGCCTTGGGCGTCAGGTAGACCGCCCACCCGAGGGCGAGCGCGACGAAGATTGCTGCCGACATGTCCACGGCACCCAGGCTAGGTTCGGCTGAGGCAACCCGAGCGGAGGCACGACGGTGTGTCGCAAACAGACTCGTGTGACCAATGTGAATCAGCGATGATCCCGCTAGTCTGCGGCCATGCGAGCGATAGCGCAGCGAGTGCTGGAGGCATCGGTGACCGTGGCCGGAACGGTCGTCGGGCAGCTCGAGCACCCAGGCCTCCTGGTGCTGCTCGGCGTCACCCATGACGACACCCCGGCCGACTCTGCCTGGATGGCAGCCAAGATCTGGGGCCTACGGCTGTTGCGTGAGGAACGGTCACTGTCCGATCTCGCCGAAGCAGGCCAACCAGCCAGGGTGCTGGTGGTCAGCCAGTTCACCTTGTACGGCGATGCGCGCAGGNGCCGTCGCCCGACCTGGTCCGCAGCTGCGCCGNGGTCGGTCTCCGAGCCCTTGTACGACCGGCTCTGCGCTGAGCTCACCGACTTGGGCGGCCAGGTAGAGCGTGGGGTGTTCGGCGCAGACATGCAGGTCGCCAGCATCAACGACGGGCCTGTCACTCTCATTCTCGACAGCCCTGGGCGTTAAGGTTGCCCACCTCGTTTGGCTACGCCGGTAGGCTATGACAAATGGCCTAGGGAGGGCCTACAGACTTGTTGGGAGAACTTTGATGCGCCGCATTTTCGTGGCAGCGTTCACGGCTGCCCTCGTCATCGCCACGCCTGCTGTCGCCGAAGCCCGGACAGCACATATCAAGGACGCCAAGGGCGACGTCTACACGATGACCGGGCAGGGCGAACTCGTGAAGGTCGGCTCGATCCCGAACGCGGACCTGCGGCGGACCACGATCCGGCATCGCGCGCACCGCGTCGTGGTGATCGGCAAGTACTTCGACCTGCGCAAGAACAAGGACTTCATCACCTACGCCGTCCAACTCCGCACCAACACGGGCTTGACTCGTGACATCCTCGTGGATGCCAACCCCGAGGCGCGACGCGGCGAGATCCACTTCGCCGGCCCCAAGAAAGAGCTGCGTTGCAAGGGGATCACCCACCGCATCTCCTACCGGGCCAACACCGTCCGGATCTCGATCCCGCGATCCTGCCTGAAGCGCCCGCGCTACATTCAGGCACAAGTCATGGCCGTAGCGGTGGGCGATCTGACAGACCCGAACAGCTCGTTCTTCCTCGACAACGGCATGGGCAAGCGCATCCCCGAGAATGAAGACTGGAGCCGCAAGGTCCGCCGCTGACAACTAGTGGCTCAGCCGGCGCAGCAGACCCTGGGCATTCCTCTTTGGTGATCGCGAACAAGCGGTGATCCCGCCATTGCCCATCGATATGCAGATAGCTGGGCGCATGCCCGTACTGAGCAATCTGGAGCTTCTCCACCACTCGCAGGCTGGCTGTGTTCTCAGGCCGGATCGCGATCTCAATCCGGTGTAGATCTAGCGATCCGAAGCAATAGTCGATGACCAGCGCAACCGCTACCGGCGTGATGCCACGGCCCGCGAGCGCCCGGTCGATCCAGTAACCGATCTGGGCGTATCTGGCCGATCCGCCGATGATGTTGCTGACGGTGATCTGGCCGGCGAATCGGCCCTCGACGATGATTGCCAGCGGAAGTGTGCGGCCGGCCGTTGCCTGCCGATGCAATTCACGCACCATGGCCCGGAAGCTCCGCGGCGCCGAAGCATCGCGCTCCGGCAGCGTCGCCTCCCACGGTTGCAGCCAACCCGGGTTCCGGCGACGCACTTCTCGCCAAGCTGCCGCATCACTTCGCCACAGCGGCCGGACCCCGATCCCGCCGCTGCGCAGGTCGATCGACCGCCAGGCGTTCAGTGGTCGCCGCCAGCGAGCTGGTCGATCGCATGGCCCAGGATCGGCATGATCACCTCGAGTCCGTCCCGCACNCCNCCACGTGAGCCGGGCAGGTTCACCACCAGTGTGTGGCCGATCGCTCCGGCGATCCCTCTGCTCAAGGCCGCGGTAGGCACGCCTGCGGCGACCCCGTGTGCTCTGATCGCCTCCGCGATCCCCGGAATCTCTTTGTTCAGCAGGGTCTTGGTGACTTCCGGGGTTGCATCGGTCGGGCTGATGCCGGTGCCNCCGGTGGTGATCACGATGCGTGCGCCGGCCGCGACCGCGGCGCGGATCGCCTCGGCGACCGGTGGTCCGTCAGGAACTACCTCGGGTCCGGCTACCTCGAAGCCGGCCTCGGTCAAAGCCGTCACGATCATCGGGCCGGTCGTGTCGGCGTACACCCCGGCAGCAGCGCGATTGGACGCCACCACGACAGCCGCTTTGAGTGGCGCGCTAGTCACGGANCGCTCCCAGTCGCCGGATTTCCCGCCGGTCTTGGTCAGTACCCGCACCTCGGTGATGGTGGCCGCCTTGTCCACCGCCTTGATCATGTCGATCACGGTCAGCGCCGCGACGGTGACGCTGGTCAGGGCCTCCATCTCCACCCCGGTACGGTCGGTGGTCCGCACGGTCGAACGGATCCGGACACCGGTATCGACCACTTCCACATCAACGACGACCCCGCTGATCGCCAGGGGATGACACAACGGGATCAGATCGGGNGTCCGCTTGGCGGCCATGATCCCCGCGACCCGCGCNGACCCCAGCGCATCACCCTTAGGCACCTCACCGGTGCGCAACAACGTCACCACCTCATCGGTGGTCTCCACCAAGCCCTCCGCCACAGCCGTACGCGCGGTGACCTGCTTGCCGGTGACGTCGACCATGCGCGCATGCCCAGCATCGTCTAGGTGAGTGAGATCAGCCATGAAAGAACAGTAGTGCCGCCAGGTTCGGGAACCGTTGCGCGGTCAGGCGACCAGCAACTCAGTAGTCGCGGTCGAGCACCATCACCTGGACATGCTCGCCCGCCGGGATGTGGGTCGTCTCCGCGTCTATGACGATGAGAGCGTTGGCATCGGACAGATCGCCCAGCAGATGCGAGCCATGGCTCCCTGCGGGAGTGACGTGGGCGCCCTTGCCATCGATCTCGAAGGTGCCCCGCGCATACGTCTCGCGACCGGCAGGCGCAGACAATCCCTTGGTCAGCAAGGCTCGGACCAGTGGCCGTCGATAAGGAAGCCGCCCCATCATCCGGCGGATGGCGGGTAACACGAAGGCCTCGAAGGACACGAAGGAGGAAACGGGGTTGCCCGGCAGCGTGAAGATCGGCGTGGAGTCCTCACCGACGAACCCGAACCCTTGGGGCTTTCCAGGCTGCATCGCGACCTCGCGAAAGGTCACCGTTCCCAAGTCGGACAGGACTTCCTTGACCACGTCGTAGTCGCCTTTGCTGACTCCGCCGCTGGTGACCACCATGTCGGCACGGACGAGTTGGTCCGACAGCGCATCGGCAAATTCTTGAGGGTCGTCGGTGACCATGCCGACCCGGTAGGCGATCGCGCCGGCTGCTCGTACAGCCGCAGCCAGCATGTAGGAGTTCGAGTCGTAGATCGAGTCGTGACCCAACGCCGTTCCAGGCTCGCGGAGCTCGGAGCCGGTCGACATCACCACGACCCGGGGTCGTGGCCGGGCGCTGACCTGGGCGCGGCCGATAGAGGCGAGCAGCCCGATCTGCCGGGCACCGAGCAACCTGCCGTCCTCCAGGACGAGGTCGCCTTCCTTGACATCCTCACCACGACGACGCAGATGCTGACCGAGTTCGGGGGCCTTCGAGATCCGGACGTGAGCAACTCCTCGGTCTGTCCATTCGTACGGCACGACGCTGTCGGCGCCCTGAGGCACAGGCGCGCCGGTCATGATCTTGACAGCGGTTCCCGGGGACATCGCAAAGAGCTTGGTCTGCCCGGCGGCGACCTCGCCGGTCACCGGGAGTGTCACCGGGTGGTCTTCACTGGCCGAGGCGACGTCGGCGAAACACACCGCGTAGCCGTCCATCGCCGAGTTGTCGAAGGAGGGGAGATCTATCGGCGAGACGATCGACTCACAGATCGGCAGACTTAGCGCCTCGATGAGCGGCTGATCATAGGGCGGGAGCGGATTGATCGCAGCAAGGATCTCGTCAAGGTGCTCGTCGACCGAGGTCAACGGTTCTGCTGAGGACATGACCCGAGCCTACGCAGCACGGATCAGCTGCCCNAGAACCGCACCGGACGGGATGGTTCCCACCGATCCCTGCTCACCAACCCGCACCTCACCGCGGCAGATCACACCGGCGCCGAAAGTCCAGTCCCCNGCCACGACCAAGCTATCGGCGTCGACCAGGCTCGGTGGGCCGGCGGGGAAGCGGGCTTCGAAGCCGGCGACGAGCTTGTAATGCCCGCCGAGGTCGACGTACGGGATCTCGCTGGGCACCTGATGCAGCACCGAATCCTCATCGACCTGGTAGCAGTCGCTACGCAGCACGAGCAGGTCGTTGGTGGTCTTGACGGGTACGAATCGGTCACGGCCGACCTCGATGGTGACCGAGTCCTCGAACACCTCGATCGCGGCGCCCATTGCCGATTCGATCTGGATCACCGCCGGGCTGGCGGGGTCCGCGGGATCGACGGTCTTGCTGTTGCGGATCAGCGCCAGGCCGAGCACTCCGCCGGTCTGCTCCAGTTTGGTCTGCATGGCCGCGATGTTGAACCACAGGTTGTTGGTGGAGGTGAACCGGTGCCGGCTCAGGTCGCCTAGTGCGTCTTGATCCTCGGGCAGAGTTTGGGCGGTTTCGCGCAACACGATCCGGCCGTCGGTCTTACGCCGAGCGAAGTGTCCGCCCTTGCGGTCACTGGGCGTGCGACGGACCGCCTCGATCGCGAAGGGTGCCCCGCCGGCCGCGAACCATCCGGCGACCTTGGGGTCGGCGATCGCTCCGAGGTTGTCGGAGTTCGACACGAACACCTGGGTGTAGCCGGCGTCGGCGAGCCGGGCCAGGATCCCGGTGCCGAGCAAGGCGGTGTAGAGGTCGCCGTGACCGGGTGGGCACCATTCCAGGTCGGGCTCGGTCGGCCAGTCGACCGGGGTGAGGTCGCCGGCACGGAGCTTGGGCTCCTTGTTCTGCACGAAGTCCAGCCCGATCCCCTCGAGCTCGAGGTCGGGGTACTTCGCCAATGTCGCCAGGGTGTCGTCGCGGGTCCGGAAGCTGTTCATGAACAGCAGCGGCAGCGGCACGTCGTAGCGTTTGCGAGCAGCGAGCACCTGTCGGGCGATCAGGTCGAGGAAGGTGGCGTCGTCACGCACCTGCAGGAGGGTCTTGGCTCGGTCCATGCCCATGGAGGTGCCGAGCCCGCCGTTGAGTTTGATGATCGCGGTGGTGCGAAGCGCTTGCACCGCAGTCTCGTGGTCGATCTCCACCTCGGACAGGGACGGCATGTCCAAGGGGTCGATCGAGGATTCCGGCACCATGCCGGTGGCTCCGCTCTCCACCAGCGCGTAGTAGTGGCTGAACACCTCGATAGCGACCGGGTCGACCTCGGCGGCCGTCATCTTCTCGCGAGCAAGGCGCAGTCCCTCGGCACTCATGGGCATTGATGGTAGTAGCGCCGGCACCATCGGCAGCCTCGAGGCTCGACACAGTAGGTTCAGCGGTGTGGACCCGATCGCGACCGCCAAACTCGCATTGCGTGACCAGTTGTCGACCACCAGACGACGCCGTTCCCTCNTTGAGGTCGCCACTGCCGCGCAGCAGATCTGCGAGCATCTGTTGGCGACCTCGGAGCTTCAGCGCGCCGCCACGATCGCGGCGTACGCCTCGGTGAGCACCGAGCCAGGTACTGGGCCGCTGCTGGATGCGTGGGATGCCGCGGGACGTCGCGCGCTCTTGCCGGTGCTGCTGGCGGACAACGATCTCGATTGGGCGCTCTACCGCGGACCTGAGTCGTTGGTCTCGGCGCGCAAGGGGCTGTTGGAACCTAGTGGCGAGCGGCTCGGGCCTGACGCGATCGCAACCGCCGACGTCGTGATCGTGCCGGGTCTGGCTGTGGACGCGACCGGCATCAGGATGGGACGTGGAGGTGGATCCTACGATCGAGCGCTGAGCCGGGTGCCTGTCGGAACACCTGTTTTCGTAGTGCTGTACGACAACGAAGTGCTTACCACCGTGCCCTATGCCGAGCACGACCGTCGTGTCACCGCAGCCGTGACGCCCAGCAGGATCACGCGTTTCTGAACATCGACAACAGTATCGGTGCTGTCGGAGAGTCAGCCGCCGTCAACTCGGCGTGAGCACGAGTTCTCGCGGAGTGTCCACGGCTTCGCGACTGAACGGGAAACCGACCGTCTCGCCCTTGGCCCACAACGTGGTCTGGTCGGTGTAGTGGTCGGAGAACGCATGACCGGATGCCCCGCTGAGATTGATCCACCGGGACTTGTCGAAGTCGGCAAGGTCCACGACCATTCGCATCGAGGGCGCCCAGTCCACGCCGTATCCCTCGATCGCATCCCAGGAGGTCGCATTCACCGTCGAGTCGCCGCCACCGACCTCGAATCCNCCGCGGTTGAGCAGCTTGTTGGCGATGGCGCTGCCGCCGGATCCGATCGTCTGGTTCCTCAGGTCGAGTTGGTGCACATTGCCCCACCGCCACTTGGCCGGATCACGGTCCTGCTTGCGGATCATCTCGTCGCGACCGTCCAGCAGCGCTTGAGTGAGGATGTCGTCGCGGGTCTCGTTCACCTCTTCGGTGTCGAGGTCGTCCCACCAATGACTGGCCGGATCGTCCAGAATCTCCGAAACCACACGCCACCAACGGCTGCCGTCGCGTGGCCACTCCGAGGTGGGTAGCTCGTCGTGGAAGGTAAGCGCCAGTAGGTTGCGGTAGACGGCATTGAAGTAGGCCGCGGCCGCGGAGTCGGGATCTTGTCGGAAGTCCCAATCCCGCAACAGGTCTTGGCCGATCGCGTCGAACCCACGTAGCTCGATGTCCAATAGTCGCGGGACGAGCACCGGAGCCAGACCGTTCCAGCTGTCGGTCTGGATCTTGGCCATATCGGCGACGCTGAGCTCAGCATCCGCTGTAATCAGGTCGATGATTCGCTGACTGCGGTAGCCGTAGTCCCATGAGTTGCCGAGGTACGGTGTCCCTGTTCCCATCCATGCGCTGCTCTGATCCACCGGTCCTGTAACTGCTTGGTTAGCGGTGGCGACGTAGCCATTCTCCGGGTCGAGCATCCAGGGCAACTGTTCGAACGGCACGTACTTCTTCTTCCAGCCCACCGATCTGTCCCAGCCCGGTTGCGGATAGTCGCCGCTGGTGCCCTTCTTGCGGATCGGGATCAGCCCTGGGGCCTGGTAACCGATGTGACCGGCAGTGTCGGCGTAGACGAGGTTCTGGCTGGGACCGGCGAAATCCCTTGCCGCCTCACGGAATTCTTCGAAGTCGGATGCCTTGTTGATCCCGAAGACCGCGTTCATGGTGCGGCTAGGAATCAGCCCGGTCCACCTGATCGAGACGGCATACCCGTTGCCTTTGTCGGGCGCATCGACGGGCCCATCAACAGGCCCATCGACAGGCAGGGTGGCGTTGGCGCCCGCAGTGGACCAGTCGGCGCTGACGTCGGACATCAACGGTCCTCGGTCGGTCTGCCTGACGGTGTAGACGAACGGGTCGGCACCAGCGATCTCGATCGTCTCGTCATGCTCCTTCAGCGGACGTAACTCACCGTCGTACAGGTAGTGGTGCCCNTCGATCTTTTCCAGGTAGAGATCGGAGACATCGGCTTCGAGATTGGTGAATCCCCAGGCGATCTTGGCGTTGTGACCGATGACCACACCCGGTACGCCTGCGAAGGTGAACCCGCTGACGTCGTAGGGGCAGGCACGCGAGACCGTCGTACAGTGCAACCCCATCTGGTACCAGATTCCCGGGATGCTGGGAGCCAGGTGCGGATCGTTGGCCAGGATCGGCAGCCCTGTGCTGGTGTGCTCACCACTGACCGCCCAGGCATTGCTGCCCACTCCGGGGCCGCTACCGACCAGCTCGGGCAGGGCGTCTATGGCCTCACGGGTACGGTCGAGCGCTTCTTGGACCGCCGGCGCTACCCGGCCTGGAGTCGTCGCGCCCGCGGTGATGTCNCAGATCCCGTCGACAGCCTCACCCTCGGTGACGATCGGATCGTGTTCGGCGTAGGGATAGGCCGGGTACAGCTCGTCGATCTGCTCAGGTGTCAGGTGCGGTGAGAGCGTGGCCCGAGTGAGCTCGTCGGAGGTGTTGCCCTGCAGATCCCAGGCCATCGCCTTGAGCCAGGCCAGAGAATCGACCGGGGTCCAGTCCTCGGGCTCGTAGTCGAGACCGGTCACCGCGAGCAGGGCGTACTCAAGCGAGAGCTCACTGGGCGAATGGGTGCGCAGGTAGGCGGTCACGCCTTTGCTGAACGCGGTGAGGTTGTCCAGCGTCTCACGATCCATCAGTTGGATCTCACGTTCGGCGACGCTCCGCCACCCCATGGTGCGGGTGAACTTGTCGGTGCCCAGGGCGTCTTTGCCCAGGAGCTCCGACAGACGCCCGGCGGTGATGTGCCGCCAGGCATCCATCTGCCAGAACCTGTCTTGTGCTTGCACATAGCCCTGGGCGAAGAACAGGTCAGCCGAGGTCTCGGCATAGACCTGCGGGATCCCGTACCGGTCCCGCAACACAGTCACCTCGGCGCGCAGCCCCGGCACCTCGATCGTGCCGCTGGTAGTGGGGAACGAGCGACGTACGGTCACCAGGCCGGCTGCCACCCCNGCCAGGAGCAACAACACCAGCAGGATCGAGGCATAGAGCGTGAGCCGTCGCCAGCGGGGCCAGGAAGCCAATGAGGTACGTGCAGAAGCCACGGTATGAGGTTAGAGGTTCCGTCGATAGGGGCTGCTGTCGCGAGCGGCGCAGCCACTCCGATGGACCGAGGCCTCAGGCAGCCGGGGTCGACGATCCCGACTTCGCACCCGAGGAGCTCGAGGATGCCGAGCTGCCTGTACTCCCGCTGTCGGAAGAAGACGAGTTGGAGCCGGTCGAGGAGCCACCGGCTGAGCTCTCCGAGGAGTTGCTCGAGCTGTCGGAGCTCTTGGCCGTCTCCTTGCCGTTCTTGCCGGAAGGCTCACGGGAGTCGTTGCGGTAGAAGCCCGATCCCTTGAACACCACACCGACGGCGTTGAAGACCTTGCGCAGCTTGCCACCGCATTCCGGGCAGACCGTCAGCGCGTCGTCGGAGAAACTCTGGAACTGCTCGAAGAAGTGGTCACATTCGGTGCAGGCGTACTGGTAGGTGGGCACCGTTCCTCCAGATGGTCTCTCGCGTGTTGATGTCGTTGGCACTCTCGGCCTTCGACTGCTAAGTATCCCCTGTTGTCCACAAGGAGCGAAATTCGGGCTCGGCACCCGACTCCTGCTCGCCTAGCGTGCCCGCCATGTCCCCACCGCGATCCCGTCCGGGAGCTCCGATTCAGCAGTACGGGTGGCTTGGCATCCTCGGCCGGGTTCGACGGGCGGTCCTGCTCCGTCGCCGGCTTTTGGCTGCCCTGCTTGCGGCTCTGGGCGCCATCGCCCTGCTGCACGCCACCACCGGCGCCCCACCGCCACTCGTACCGGTGCTCGTCGCAGCTCGCGACCTTCCAGCCGGCGCGACCTTGGAGAACGACGATATGCACCAGGCAGGTTTCGCGCCCGGATCAGCGCCAACAGGGACGCTCGATGTCGAACAGGCAGTCGGGCGAAGCTTGACGATCCCGCTACGACGCGGCGAGGCGATCACCGATAGCCGGCTCGTTTCCTCATCGCTGTTGTCGGGCTATCCCGGCACTGTGGCGGTGCCGATCCAATTGGGCGATGCGGCCAGTCGTGAGTTGTTGCAGGTGGGTGACCGCGTGGACCTGTTGGCCAGCGATGCCNAACGCCTTCACCGACGAGTCCGGGAAACTCGACTGGCTAGGACCGTCGCCAAGAACGCATACGTGGTGGCGATCCCCGAGGCGAGGGAGGTGCTCGCCGGCCCGGACCGAGCCGGCGCGCTGGTGCTGGTAGCCGTGCAGGCCGGTGAGTCAGCCGCGGTCGCCTATGCCTCAGCGGCTTCTTATGTCTCGGTGCTGCTGAAGTAGTACTGGGATTTTGACGGCGACGGTTGCTGCTGTAATCGTTTACAGTCACGGTTGGACTCGAGGAGACACGATGAATGAGCAAGCGCCGCCACTGCTGAGGTTGGGGATTGTCGGATACGGCCTGGGCGGGCGAGTGTTCCACGCTCCCTATGTCACTGCCGCCACCGGGATAGAACTCGTCGGAGTCGTAACCCGCGACCAGGCCCGGCGCGACCAACTCCGCGAGGATCTCCCTCACGTACCGGCCTTCGACACTCTCGCGGATCTCGCGCGGGCCGGAGTCGACGCCGTCACCATCACAACCCCGCCACCCACCCGGGAGGAGCTTGTGCTGGAGGCTGTCTCCCTCGGGCTCCATGTGGTGGCCGACAAGCCCTTCGCCCCCGACTCCGAGACTGCGGAGCGCTTGCGCTCCGCAGCCGACGAAGCTGGTCTGATACTCGACGTCTTCCACAACAGGCGCCTCGACGAGGACTTCCTACGCCTGCGCGAGAGCTTGGACTCCGGAGCGCTCGGGCGCGTCCGCCGGTTTCACAACCGCTTCGACCTGGACGACCCCGGAACCATTGTCGGTGGCCCAGGCAACGGCCTGCTAAGTGATCTCGGCAGCCATCTCGTCGACCAGGCGATGTTCTTGTTCGGGCCGGTGGAATCGGTATTCGGCCGCCTCGATCCACGAGACACACCAGAAGGCCCGAGCGATGGCGGATTCGTCATCACCTTGCAGCACGTCAGCGGCGTCGACTCGCATCTGACTGCGTCGCGGGTGCACCACATGGCCGGGCGATCGATGCGCGTCTACGGTGATGGGGGCGCATTCGAGGCGAACTCGCGGGAGGCTCTCCTGGGTGACTACTCCGAGCACTACGCCGCGTTCGCAACCGCAGTCCGCAACAGGACACAACCTCCGGTGACGCCAGGGGAAGCGGTAGCGGTCATCACCGTTCTCGACGCGGTTCGAGAATCACATGCGAGTGGCCAAGTCGTGAGGTTGCCCTAACATCACCCTGATGGCTATCGCGCCGCGATAGCCCGCAAGCCCAGGCGTGGACTCCCACTCCCGGGGAAACCGAGGAGGATCATGAGCGGCTTCAAGAACTTCATTCTGCGTGGCAATCTCATCGAGTTGGCGGTCGCCTTCATCATGGGTGCCGCCTTCACCAAGGTGGTCGGCAGCTTCACCGAAGTGGTGATGGGACTGATCTCTCGCATCTTCGGCGGCACGCCGGACTTCACCAGCTGGGTGATCTGGAAGAACGACGAGGGAGTCGGCATCCCGATCGGCACCTTTGTCACCGACCTGATCGCGCTGCTGATCGTCGGCGCGGTGGTGTACTACTTCATCGTGTTGCCCTACACCAAGGCCAAGGAGCGTTACATGCCCGCCGAGGACGACGGGCCGGCCGAGGACATCGTGCTCCTTACCGAGATTCGCGACGCCTTGGCGAACAAGTCGTCGTAGTCAGCCGTGGTGGGGAGGCACCTGCCGGCGCAACCATTCGTCGCTGGTTGCCTCCCCGTCCGGACCGGTCTCCTGCTCGTCGCTGGTGACCTCGGGAAGTACGTCGCCGAAGACCTTCTCGCGCAACCGGCGACGTGCCTGTGCGGATGAGTCTCTGCTGTTACTTCCGGAGGCATTTCCGGCTGCCATCAAGCGCTCCGGGGCGTGATCCCGCGCAACAGCCAGGAGACATCGAACTCGGGGTGTCGCGGAATCCACCCGGTGTGGTTGTGGAAACTCGACGAGGACACTCGCAGCGATCGGGTCAACGGTTCCGAGCGCTCACCGGAGAGCTTGGCGAGCAAGGACCCCATCGGGTCGAAATGCTTGCGCCCGATCGCGTCGGCATAGATCTCGCACAACTCGGCGCGTCGCACCGGGTCGGCGCCGACGTTGTAGACACCACTGGGGGCTGTCAGCGCGGCAACGACTGCAGGCCCGACATCGTCTTGATGGACGACATGGGCCCAACTGTCGGGTGAGCCCGCGCCGATGACATGGCCGGTCCGCACCACCCGATGCAGTTGGTCCTCGTTGCACACGACGGCGCCGAAGCGGAGCACGACACCTGTGCGTGACTCGCAGGTGAACTCCTGCACGAGCGATTCCCCGACCGAGATCGGCTCAGTAGCGCGGTTGATGCACAAACTGGAACGCTCGTTGATCCACTCGTCGCCACCGTCGGCGTACAGACAGGAGGCGCTCTCTTGAATGACGCGGCGGATCCCGGCGCTGCGGGCTGCGGCCAGTACCCTGCGGACCCCTTCGGTACGCAGCGCGTCGGTGGCGCGGCGGCTCCACGGCATTGTCTTGGCGTAGCCGACCGGGACGTGGGAGGCGAGGTTACAGACCGCGTCACAGTCGTCGAGTTGGGCAGCGAAGGCCTCCACATCGCTCCAGGTTCCGACTCGGGCGGTGGCGCCCAGGGATTCGGCGATTCGGCCGCGTTCGGTGGTGCGCGCCAAGGCGATCACATCGTGCCCACCATCGATCAGAGCAGGCACCACCGACCGGCCCAAGACGCCGGTAGACCCGGTTACGGCGACCCTCAACGAGGACCTCTTCTGGCTAGACGAGCAAGCAACCGATCCGCAAATCCCCGTGGAACGGCCTGGAGACAACCCCAGTCTGCGGTAACAGAACAGTAACGGCAAATATCTGGGGTATCAGGTGCAGAGGTTGTAGATTTCCGCCGCGCGCTTGTCTTCCTCGGATTGGTTCTTGCCACCAGGCTTGCCGCTGGGGTTCGAGGCCTTGACCGCACCCGACATCTGCTCCTTGGTGAGCACCTTGTCGTGCCGCAGCGCTTTCCACAACTCGTCGGCGCCCTGTCCCACAGCCAATCGGTTCGGGTCAGGCTCGTAGGTGGTGATCGGCATGGTGAGGAACTTGATCTTCGACAATCCGATGTCCTTGAACTGGTTGGCCAGCCCCATCATCGAGGTGAGGCTGCCGAGTTCCTCGTCGGTGGTGACCGACTTGGTGACAGCGTCGAGGAAGTTGTAGAGCTTGACCGGGTTGAGCAACGTCCCGGCCGAGATCGCCTTGTTGGTCATGGCGGCCAGGAAGGCCTGCTGCCGCTTCATCCGTCCGACGTCACCCATATCAGGCACCGTGTGCCGTACCCGCACGTAGTCCAGTGACTGCTTGCCGGTCATGTTGTAGGTGCCGGCCGGAAGGTAGATCTTCCCGATGTCGTCGTTGATCTCCTTGGGCACGCAGATCTCGATGCCACCCAGGGCGTTGACCATGCTGACGAACCCGTTGAAGTCCACGACCACCGCGTGGTTGACCTTGATGTCGGTCATCTTCTCGAACTGGGCGATGGTGCAGACCGGGCCGCCATAGGAGTAGGCCGCGTTCCACTGGTCCCAGCCGCCGGGCACGGTACTGGTCCCGTCCTTGCTCTTGCAGTCAGGCCGCTCGACCATCAGGTCGCGCGGGACGCTCACCCCGTACGCACGTTTCCGATCCGCGGACAAGTGCAGCAGGATCGTGGTGTCCGACAGCCCCGGCGTGTTACCCAGGACGTCTTTTTGACCCTCGCGGGTATCGGAGCCGAGCAGCAGAATATTGACCGGCTTCTTCGGCCCGGTGTCCACCTCCTCGGGACGATCCGGGATGGCGCTGATATCGAAGTGGTCGATATTGGCGTCCAAGTGCCGATACAGGGCATAGCCAGCAGTGGCAACCGCGAGCAGGACCACGGCCATGGTGATGGCGATGGTCCTGGCGACGCGCCGTTTCCTCGGCTTCGCGTCGCGGTGCTTGCCTCGGTATGCGGCCATGCGGTCCTTGGGTCGACGTGTGCTCCGGGTCCGAACTCCAGTGTTCCCCGGCGTGAAGCCCGAAAACACTCGGGCGACATCCCATGATGCCAAGCCGACACCGCCAACCGGTAATCGCAACGCGATTTCTTAGAGATTCCACGGATAAGGCGCAAGCCTCGAGCCCGTCTTCGACGAAGTCATCGGGGTGGGGTCGACGTTCAGCCGCAGATCCTCCCGCTCGATCGCGGCGGAATGTCGATCTCAGCCGAACAACTCTCGCGTGTGCGCGTTGAGGTACGCGCCCTCAGGGTCGAACTCCTGGCGGACAGCGAGGAACTTCTGGAACGCCGGATACACGGCATCGAGCCGCTCGCGGTCCAGAAAGTGAATCTTTCCCCAGTGCGCTCTGGCATCGAATGTGGCGAGCAACTGGTCGAACTCCTTCAAGTAAGGGAGATAGTTCGTACCCGGCTTTCCTGACACCGAGAGAACAGTGCTCGCCCGCTCGTAGGCTGGTGCGAGATACGACGGCTCTGCGGCGACTTGACGCACCTCCAGTGGATAGAGTTGATCCGGATGCGCGTCCCGCATCAGATCCCGCGCAGCGGACACGGCCTCCAGTCCGCGACGCGCATCGACGAAGTACTCGACCTCGTGGAATCCGAGATGCCGTCCGGGTCGATATCCGGGNTAGATTCGATAGGATCGATCGCGACGACGTCCGATGGTCGTCGAGCGCTGAGAATCATCCGGCACGAGAGCCGAGGCGTACCGCTTTGCGTAGGCGCGGTCGGTGAAGTCGATACCGTCACCGGCCTCCAAACCATAGAGACCGGGCGAGGCATCGGCGGGGCACCAGAAGAAGGAGTAGTGCCGGTTTCCAACGATGTTCTCGTGCCAGTTGTCCCGGACTTCTTCCCAAGGAGGAAAGAAGATTTCCTCTTGTAAATCGTAAGCCGGAGCTACCTCCAACTCCAGCTCCAGCAACACGCCGAGTACGCCGAGCGACGTTGCAGCGGCGTGCAACTCGTGGGGTTGGTTCTCGCCTATCTCTACGATCTCGCCCCATCCATTGATAAGACGCACCCAACGGACGGTGGACGAGAAGCTTCCCAGCTCGATTCCCGATCCGTGGGTAGCCGTGGAGACCGCGCCGCCGATCGTTTGATGGTCGATGTCGCCCTGGTTGCTCAGCGCGAGCCCACGATCCCATAGGGCATCGCCAAAATCTCTGATCCGTGTTCCCGCCAACGCACGCACCCGACGTCGCTCCGGATCGATGTCGGTTATCCCCGCNAGCTCGCCCAGATCCAAGAGGAGACCATCGGTAGGTACCAGCGGACTGGAAGAATGGCCGGCACCGACGACGCGGATCGAGATCCCCTCTCGTATCGCGTCACGCACCGCGGCAATCGCCTCTTGCTCGTTCGCAGGGCGGAGTATCCGCGCCGGTTGTGCCCTGAGATTTCCCGCCCAGTTACGCCATTCGATCGTCTTTGCCATAGCTACCGACTCTCTTCGCCCAGCGGTGCATTGCGCCAAAGACGGAGAAGCTCCGTCGCGACTGCGAGATCTTCCCATGACATCCCGCAGCTCTTGAAGACCCGGGGACGCGTGTAGTCCACGCGTTCGGATACGAGTTCGTGCAAGGTGCGCAATCCTCCGACTGAGATCGTGCCGCGTGCCAGAGCGTTGTGTATGTCACCCGCCTCTTCGAGCGCAGTCTCCACCGATTCGACATACACCGTGGAGCGACCGATCAGCCCNTCATCGAGTTCACGTGAGGTCAACTGATAACTTCCCATCGCCGCGACCGCCGCCGTCGGTTTGATGACATCACCGTCGAAGAGCGGTTCACTGGCAGTGGTGCAACAGACGACGACATCTGCCGAGCCAAGAGCGGACAGGCCGCCCGCGCGCACTGGCACGCCTGCATCAACGAACGAGCCTGCCAGCCGTTCCGCCTTCTCCGTGTCCCGGCCGATGATCGTGAACGAAGCGAATCGCTCGAGTCCCACCAGCGTGCGAATGTGTTCGAAAGCCTGTACGCCGGTCCCGAAGACAACGACCTCTGTCGCATCCGGGTGTGCGATCTGCTCCAAGGCAAGCGCGGTGAGCGCAGAGGTACGGACGGCAGTGAGCCGTTCCATCAATGATGGCGACGAGCTCCCGGAGTACGGATCGAAGACGAGATAGGTACCGGAGATCGTCGGCCGGCCCTCCCTCGGCTCGGGAAGCGCCGAGAGGACCTTGACTCCCAACCACCGTTCGCTGGCAAACGGCATGATGAGGAATCGATTGTCATCGCCCGGGGCATCGAAGACAGTCCGGGAGGGGCCGGCGATCGAGGCTTCACCACTCACCAGGTATCCAAGCAATGCATCGACCGCCCGACGGGGAGTGAGAAATCGCCGAACCGCGGCCTCATCGATGACAGATACGCCAGGCGCGCCGGCAGCGGTGATCATGTCAGCCTCCCTGGGTATGTAATCGGTAGCCGATCACCGATCATAGTGGAAGATCTTGCTGCCTCCAGAAAGGTGCGGGGAACGCAGTCAGGATGCCCAGTCGCTGCGAATATGAGCCAGATGAAGAGTCATCGCATTCTCCGCGACCATCGGGTCACCACTTTGGATCGCATCAAGGAGAGCGACGTGCTCCTTCGCCGTATCCACGAGTTTTCCTGCTTCTGCGAGTGCTTGAATGCCGTACAACCGGGTCTGATCGCGGAGATTCTCGACGACCTTCGTCAATCGGACGTTCCCGAGACGTTCAAGAAGACTGAGGTGGAAGCGCCTATCCGCGTCCAGGAACTCGCGCAACTCCAGGCGTCGAGCATGCTGGATCGTCTCCAGGGCAAGCAACCGCGAGGCCTCGACGTCGACGCCGCGCAAGGTTAGTTCTCGCATCGCCCGCGACTCCAGCCAAAGACGCAGTTCATAGATCTCGTCGAGGTCGTGGTCGCTCACCGGGAGGACGCGAAAGCCGCGATTCCGAACCACCTCGAGGATCCCCTGCGAAACCAGCTCCAGCATCGCCTCACGCACCGGCGAGTTGGACACGTTGAAGTCGCTAGCCATCGAAGCCGCCGAGATGATGTCGCCTGGCTTGTACTCACCCGCCACCAGGGACTGGCGGATCAGCGCCAGAATCTTCTCGCGAAGACTCTCAACCTGAATAGAACTCATCCATACCGCCACCTTGTCAATCGACAACCGATACTGACATAGTCGCCGCGCTGACAGTAATCGACTCCAGTGACGGAGGCAGCATTGCGCCGCCAAGTACACGATGGCACCCAGAACCGGCTCCGGGTGATCGTGGTTGGGAGCGGAATAATTGGCGCCTGCACAGCTCACCGTCTCGCGGGACTCGGCCACGACGTCACGCTCGTAGACGAGGGAAAACTGAACCCGGGAGCCTCCGTTGCCAACGCTGGATGGATTGTCCCCAGCATGGCCGTTCCCGTGGCCGCTCCAGGCATGATCCGGCAAGCGGCGCAATGGATGCTGCGCCCCGATAGCCCCCTGTACGTTCAGCCCACGCTCGATCCGCGCTTTCTCACCGTCATGTTCCAGATGCTGAGTGCGACGCGCAAGCCCGTCTATGACCGCTCCGCTGCGATACTCGCCAGACTGAGCGGTCAGGTCCTAGAGGACTACCATGCACTGCAAGCCGATGGCGTTGAGTTCGACCTGTCGGACCTACCACTCAC
This sequence comes from Nocardioidaceae bacterium, assembly GCA_013693815.1. Classification (GTDB taxonomy): domain Bacteria; phylum Actinomycetota; class Actinomycetes; order Propionibacteriales; family Nocardioidaceae; genus SSC3. Next base: position 868,179 of record CP059259.1, on the reverse strand, counting down.
CACGCTCTTCACCGACGAGAAACACCTCATGGCTCGCGCAGAGGAACTCAGGGGGATGTCGGCCCTCGGTACGCTGGAGTGGCAATCGCTCGATCGCGCCCAAGTGAGCCAGGTGATACCCGGAGCATCAGCCAACGTGGTGGGCGCGCTGAGGACCGTCGGCGACCGAGTCCTAGATCCCNCCAGCCTCATGCGTGCGCTGCTAGATGCGTGCGTGGCTCGCGGCGTCGAGTTCCTCGCCGGAACAGCAACCCTCACCACTTCGGATGGCGGTCGCGTCGTTGCGCAGGTTGGCGGTGATCGACTGCGCGCAAATGCATTCGTCGTCGCCGCCGGGGTGTGGAGCAATACGGTGATCAAACCCCTCGGTGTACGCCTACCGATAGTGGCTGGCAAGNGGTACGGCTACGACCTGCCTCTCATCGAGGGCTTCTCACCCGGCCCGCTCTACCTGTCGGAGGGCAAAGTGGCCGTCACTCCACTGAGCGATCGAATCCGGCTAGCTGGCACCATGGGGTTCGGCCGACCTGACAACGTTGCCATTGTCGAACGGCGAGCGCAGGGCATACTCCGATCTGCGCGCAAGTTCCTCTCCAATATCCCCGTCTCGGACATTGCACCGCGGCCATTCATCGGCCTGCGGCCGATGACACCGGACGGCATACCCCTCATCAGTCGCCTGCGACGCCATCCCGAAGTCATCGTCGCGACAGGCCACCAGATGCTAGGCATTACTCTGGGACCGACCACTGGCCGCATCGTTGCCGAGATGGTGGATGGTGGCTTACCCGCCCCGGACCCACTGGTCACGTTCCACTAGCTCCGAGCACTACGCGCGTAGGGCCGGCGATGTCGGACCTGAACGAATGCATCTAGCCGAACTCGTCGACTATCTACCATGCCCAGCTAGAGCATGGCGGAAGACGGAGTGAATTCGGGCTCGCGAACCACACGATACGATCACCCCGCGCCCCGGTAGCTCAGTGGATAGAGCAGCCGCCTCCTAAGCGAAAGGTCGCGAGTTCGACTCTCGCCCGGGGCACCAGGTCTGTGTATTACTTCGCCTGATACCGGACTTTTGGTCTTCGGTTGATGCCGGACGGTGTTTCGGTTGACTGGGGACACCTACTTCGGTTGTAGGCAACGCAGTTGCTTGTCGCGTCTAGGGGCGACTGTCGCGAATGGGTCTGGAAGAAACCGCTTGGAGATTGCTGCTCGTACAGTGAGGAGCGGGTCGACGACCTGGGAGATACGCAAGTCGGAAACGATACTCGTCAGAACGTACGCGCCAGTCCAAGACAGGTCATGGGCCCGCTGAAGGAGCTCAATCAAGTCACCGTTGGCAAGCCGACACGCGTCCAGGTGATCCACAGCCGAACCGATCGTCATCCACTCGGTCGGAGTTTCGATGATAGGGCGGTTTATGGAGACGCCCTTGATCACCCGCACCTGACCGACGACCGTCACCGGGACCTCGACGCCCGTGCTGCACAGCTCACCGTCACCCATGAGAGCCTTCGCATCGCCCATGCCGAGCAACGCGCCAGGCTGGAAAACCGGGAAGTAGATGGTGTGGCCGGCAACAACGTCGCGAGTGTCCATGTTGCCGCCGTGATCGTGCGGGAACACCGTGCTCCACGACCCTTCGGCTGGCGCGACTCCGATGGTTCCGAGCATCGGTCGGATCGGCGCCTCGAATCGGTCGAGTATCCGAAGGACCCCATCCTTGATGGTCGAGATCCGAGTCGCCTCGGTGTCAACGAGGTGCTGTTGCAGCCCAAAGTCCGGCAACACCAGTGTGCAGCCCTGGTCGGAATCGACCGAGATGGAGTCGATCCGGAACGCCAGCACGTCTCCCGGCTCTGCTCCACGAACCCGAATCGGTCCGCTGCAGTCGTTGAGAGCATCGACGTCCACCGCACCCAGGCGATCGTCCTCTCTCTGAATCGGNCCGGCGAAGCCGTCGAGGCAGTGCACTTCGAGAATGTCACCGTCCTCGCACTCCCATGCGGCTTCCATATCGTGCTTGAAGTGAAAGAAGGTTGGAGAGTTGCCTACTACTACCCGGTTAGGCACTGGAAACTCCTGACTCTGTGTTTCGGATGGTGTGGTGCCATTGTCTATCACCTCACGACTTGCTATTGGATCCAGCGGACCTGCCGCGCTTTGCCCGCCTCGTAGTCGGCGTGACCCGACAGCGATTCGGGAACGCCGGTCTCCCACCAGGCTCCGGACTCGGTCCAGGCGCTCTTGGCGACCTTGCAGCAGACCACTGCCGGACGGCGTTGGGCCCTCGCTGTATCGCGAGCCCGTTGGTAGGCGGCGCGCAGGTCGTCCAGGCCGGCCCCTGCCGGTACGTCCTCGACGTAGGCGCCCAGAGAAGCTGCGTGGGCGGCGAAGTCGACGCGTATGCCGTCGGTTGCGGCTCCGGGGCCACGGGCGTCGCTGAGCAGGTTGTTGAACCCGGCAGCGCCCTGACCGGTCTGGAGTCGGTGGATCACCGCGAAGCCCTCGTTGTCGCACAGCACCGCGACATAGGGGTGTCCGCTGAACGCGGCCGAGTAGAGCTCGGAGTTGAGCATCAGGTAGGAGCCGTCGCCGAAGATCGAGGTGACGATTCCGGCCGGGTGGGTTCGCTCGCGCGCCATGGCAGCGCCCCAGGGGGCGACGACCTCGTATCCCATACAGGAGAAGCCGTACTCCAGATCCATCGAAGCGCCCGATGTCGGTCCGTCGTAACTGTTCTCGCCGGTCCGCCAACCGCCGTGCAATTCCCCGGGCATACCTCCCGAGGCAGTCAGCACATAGTCCTCAGGGGTGCTGAGCTCGTTGACTACCCCGGTCACCGCCGCATAGGTGAACACCTCGCCCATCACCTCGTCATAGGCACCACCGGCGCGCAACGTGTCGATGTGGGCGTCCCAGTCGGCTTTGACCTGGCCGACCCGCTCCGCCCAGGTATCCCCGATCCGGCCAGCGCCCAACCCACCGGAGAGTTCGGTCAAGGCCTCACGCGCGTCGCCGGTCACCGCGAGCGCGTTGTGTTTGACGGCATCGAAGCGGGCGGCATTGACGGTGATCAGCCGGACATCGCCGGCGAAGACCGTCCACGAGGCGGTCATGAAGTCCTGCAACCTGGTCCCGACAGCGAGGACCACGTCGGCTTCGGCGGCAAGGGTGTTGGCCGAGGCCGAACCCACGATGCCCAAGGCGCCGCCGTACAAGGGGTGGTCGTGCGGGACCAGAGTGCGCCCGGCGACCGTCTCCACCATCGGGATGCGGTGCTTCTCGGCGAATGCGACAGCCTGCGCCCCAGCACCCGAATAACGCACCCCACCACCGAGAACCAGCAACGGACGCTCGGCCCGAGCGAGTACGTCGGCGGCTGCGTCGAGTGATGAGACATCGGCCCTGGAACGCGGCACCCTGTGGAGTCGTGGCTCGAACATCGCCACCGGAAAATCGTATTCCTCTGCCTGTACGTCTTGCGGGAGACAGATCGTGACCGGACCGCAGTCGGCAGGGTCGGTCAGCACCCGGGCGACCTGCGGCAGAGTGGACAGCAACTGCTCGGGCCGGGTGATCCGATCGAAGTAGCGCGAGACCGGGCGGAACGCGCCGTTGACGCTGATCGTCGGGTCACCGAAATGCTCGACCTGTTGCAGCACCGGGTCGGGCGCTCGGCCCATGAAGGTGTCACCGGGCAGCAGCAGGATCGGCAACCGGTTGGCATGCGCGAGTCCTGCCGCGGTGACCATGTTCAGGGCACCGGGGCCTACGGAACTGGTAGCGGCCATCACCTGGCGACGGTCCATCGCCTTGCCGTAGGCGACCGCTGCCAGCGCCATGCCCTGCTCGTTCTGCCCGCGCCAGGTCGGCAGCTCGTCGCGAACCTCCTCCAGAGCCACCCCGAGCCCGAGCACGTTACCGTGCCCGAAGATCCCGAAAACCCCNGCAAACAAAGGCACTTCGGTACCGTCGAGAAGCTCGGAGCGTTGCGCGACCATCCACCGCACCAGCGCCGCGGCAGTGGTCAACCGAACCGTCCCTGAAGCACTCATCGCGACGACCCTCCTTGTATCGGCTCGGTTGTCGAGAGCAAGCGCCCGTCACGCCGGCCTGCCGCGGACGTGACCGGGCAGCGTGGGTCCAGTGGCTGGTCGGCCCAGGTGTCACGCACCCAGCTGTGGGACGGGTCGTCGCAGAATGCCATCTCCCGGGTGTCAGGGCCGGCCATCACGTTGAGGTAGTACATCGGGTAGCCGGGNGCCGCGATGCACGGTCCGTGGTAGCCGTGCGGGATAAGCACGACATCGTGGTCGCGCACTTCGACCAGGTCGTTCAGCGGTTCCAGCCCAGCAGCTTCGTGCTCAGGTCCGGTGTAGGTGTGGTGGTATCCGAAGCCGGTCCGATCCGGCGTCAGTTGGTCCTCACCGGCGATCCGGTAGTAGTAGATCTCCTCGTTGATCACCGGGCAGGGCTGTGTGGCGTCGTGTTTGTGTGGCGGGTAGCTCGACCAGTTACCGGGCGGGGTGATCAGCTCGCAGCAGATCAGCTTCTCGGCATGGTCCCAGACTCCGGGTATCCCGAAGTTGTTGACCTGTCGGGTGGCCGGCCCCGCTCCCCTGACCTCGACGGGTACGTCCGCGGCAGGCCCGTAGGCTGGAGGAAGCACTTGCTCGCAGCGAGCTGAGGGCAGCGCCACCTCTGCCCCTCGAGCGCTGGTCAACCTCACCACGCTTTCTCTCCCGACATAGGCGAAGTCGGTGACCGCGGTGAACACGGTGTCGCGACCGGTCAGGGAGTACTCCGCCAGCACCGCACCGAACTCATCGGCCACCGTGACCTCCACACCACCAGCCAACGGGAGTACGAATGCCTCTGATTCGCCGGTGTCCACGGTTGTCACCTGACCCGGAGCGAGCGCCAGTACCCTGAGCCCGCTGAAGCCCCAACCAGCATCATGCGGTGTCACCTCGACGAGAGTGCCGTCAGCTGCAGGCGTCACGAAGGCCTTGTGATTACCCATGTTCACTCGCTCTCGTGCGCGGCGCGCAGCACAGAGGCGGCCTTGTCGACCGCTCCTCGAACGTCTCCGCCGGGCGGGTAGAGCAATGCCCGGCCGATGACCAGGCCTCGCACCGTCGGCTGCACGAGAGCCTGTCCCCATGACTCGAGGTCGGCTGCGGGGTCGGGACTGGGCACTCCACCGAGCACCACACACGGCAACGTGGTGGCCGCGTACACGCCCTCGGGGTCGTCACAAGCCGGCATCTTCAGCCAGGTGTGAGCACTGGTAGTGCCCAAGCCACTGGCGACAGTGATGGCGCGAGCCAGCGCCGGCATGTCCTTGAGCAGACGCAAGCGTCCATCGGGCTCGCGGTGGTATGGCAGCGGTTCCACCATCGCCATCAGACCGTGCGCGGCGAGTTCGCTGACCGCGGTCGCACATCCCTCGATCGTCGTTGCAGTGAAGGGGTCTTGGTCGTCGATGCGGAGCAGCATCTTGCCGCCCTGCAGCCCGGAAGCTGCGATCGCTGCGGCATCGTAACCAGTGAAGCGATCGTCCATCGTCCAGGATGCGCCATCGAGGCCACCGCGGTTCATCGACCCGATCACGACCTTGCCGTCCAGCGCGCCCAGCAGCAACAGTTCCTCCACGACATCGGGAGTGCCGAGCACACCGTCGACATCGGGGTGGGACAACGCCTCGACGAGCCGGGCCAACAGCGAGCGGCGGTCGGCCATCGCGGTCGCATCGCCACCCGAGGCGAGTGCGCCACGGGCGGGGTGGTCGGCGGCGACCAGGAAAAGGGTGCCACGTTCAGACAGAAGACTGGTCGGCTGCTTGCGCTCGGCGTACGCCCGTGCCACCGCACCGGGGTCGGTCGCCCTGGTCTGCAGCAACCGCGCNCCAACGGTCGTCGTCGAGCCGCGGACCTGTGCTACCGGAACCGGCGCCGGCTGAAGTGGTGATCGTCATGCGGGTGCTCCTCGGTTGGTGACCATGGCTTCGAGCTCGTCGATAGTGGGCATGGCATCGGCGCAGGCGAGCCGGGAAGCCACCAAACCNCCGGCGGCATTGGCGTACTCGGCCAGTCGAGCTGGCTCCCAGCCGGATAGCAATCCGTGGACCAGGGCCGCCCCGAACGCGCCGCCTGCACCGAGACCGCAGACGACCTCGACCGGGTGCGGCTTGACCACGACCCGGTCTTCGGGGTCGCCACCAAGACCCCGTNNCACCCCCATCTTGACGAACGCGAGCTCGACTCCTGCCTCCAGCAGTTTGTCGGCGGCCTCATCCGGTACTCGGGTGCCGACGGCCACTTCCACCTCGTCCCGGTTGCCGACGACCACGGTCGCGCTGCCCAACATCGCGGCGTATTCACGCCGGGCCTCCTCCGGTGATGGCCAGAACATTGCCCGCCAGTCCAGGTCGACCACGGTGTGCTTGCCCGATCCAGGCGCTGGACGGCCCCGATGTTCGAGCATGCGCAACTGGGTGGACCGCGCGGGCTCGACACTGAGGCCAGTTCCCGTAACCCAGAAGATCGCCGCCTTCTCGACCAGGTCCCACGGAACCTCGGAATCGGTCAACGTCAGGTCAGGGGCGACCGGCCGCCGGTAGAACAACAGCGGCGGGTCCTCGGGCGGATTGAGCTCGCAGAACACCACCGGAGTCAGCAGGTCCTCACTGGTGCCGACATAACTGGGGTCGACACCGAACTTCTGCAGCGCCTCACGCACATAGTCCCCGAACCCATCCGGACCGACCTTGGTGAGCACCGCGGAGCGGCGGCCGAGCCGGGCGGCCCCGACTGCGACATTGGTAGCAGTGCCCCCGAGGAACCGCTGGAAGGTGCTGACGTCCTTCAGCGGCCCGTCCTGCAACGGGTACAGGTCCACCCCGACCCTACCGACGGTGAGCAGTTCCAGATCGGTGCTCCCGGAGCTTTTTCCGAACTAGTCACGATCGGCTCACTTGGAGGTCGGGAAGTGGAAGCTCGCCTCACTGGCGTGGCTGCGCTCGGGCCAACGCGCGGTGATCACCTTGGCGCGAGTGTAGAAAGTGACGCCTTCGGGACCGTAGATGTGGTTGTTGCCGAACAGCGAGTCCTTCCAGCCACCGAAGGAGTAGTAGGCCATCGGCACCGGCACCGGCACGTTGATGCCGATCATGCCGACGTGTACGCCCCGCTGGAACCGGCGGGCAGCATCACCGGAGCTGGTGAAGATCGCAGTGCCGTTGCCGTAGGGGTTGGCGTTGATCAGCGCGATCGCTTCCTCGACGCTGTCGGGGCGTACCACCGACAGGACCGGCCCGAAGATCTCCTCGCGGTAGACGTCCATGTCGGTGGTGACCTGGTCCAGCACCGTCGGTCCGACGAAGAAGCCGTTCTCGAAGCCGGGGACGACGAAGTCACGTCCGTCGACGGTGATGGCGGCGCCCTGGTCGGCGCCGCTGGTGATCAGCCCCTTGATCCGCTCCTGGGCCGCTTTGGTGACGACCGGTCCCATCTCGTTCCCGGCATCGCGACCGGATCCGACACGGACCGCGCGAGCACGCTCGTTGACCGCCTCGACGATCGCGTCTCCGGCAGAGCCGACAGCGAGTGCCGCGGAGATCGCCATGCACCGCTCGCCGGCGGACCCGAAGGCAGCTGCGGCCAGGTGGTCGGCGGCGAATCTGACCTCGGCGTCGGGAAGGATGATCGCGTGGTTCTTGGCGCCACCGAGAGCCTGCACGCGCTTTCCGTTGGCTGTGCCGCGCTCGTAGATGTAGCGGGCGATCGGGGTCGAGCCCACGAACGAGACCGCGGCGACATCGGGGGCGTCCAGCAGCGCGTCGACAGCGGTCTTGTCGCCGTGTACGACGTTGAAGACGCCGTCGGGTAGTCCGGCCTGCTGCCACAGCTCAGCCAGCAGCATCGAGGCAGAGGGGTCGCGCTCACTGGGCTTGAGGACGAAGGTGTTGCCACATGCGATCGCCACCGGGAACATCCACATCGGCACCATCGCCGGGAAGTTGAACGGNGTGATCCCCGCGACCACACCGAGTGGCTCGCGGAAGGAGTAGGTGTCGACTCCGGCGGAGACCTGGTCGGAGTAGTCGCCCTTGAGCAGTTGCGGGATCCCGCAGGCGAACTCGACGACCTCCAATCCGCGCTGCACCTCTCCGAGCGCGTCACTGAGCACCTTCCCGTGCTCGTCGGTGATCAGTCCCGCGATCTCCTCGGCATGAGCATTGACGAGTTCGCGGAACGCGAAAAGCACCTTCGTGCGGGCGCTGAGCGAGGACTGGGACCAGGTCTCGAACGCGGCCTTCGCGACTGCGATCGCCTCGTCGACGTCGGCCGGGGTCGCGAGCAGGACCTCGGTGGCGACCTCACCGGTCGCAGGGTTGTAGACAGGNGTGGCCTGTGTGGACCGGCCGTTGACGCGCTTGCCGGCGATCCAGTGCTGGATGGTCATCTTCTCACCTCGGAAACTAGTCGAATCTCAGTATCGATAAAGATCTGCAGAGCCTGCGGCGGCCCGGGCTCAGGGGGTCACCCATCCGGCGCCTGCGGCCGACCGCACCATCGCCTCGAGCGCCTTGGCGGCCGCCACCGCATCGCTCAGTTGCGGGCCTTCGGGTTTGCCGGAGCAGATAGCCGACACGAATCCGGCGAGCTCGGCCACTTTGGTGTCGTCATAGCTCATCGGGAGCCCCGCGCCCGGCTGGAACCGGGCGTACTGGCCCGCTCCCGGTCCGACCAGGACACGTCGACTGGGTTGGTCGGCGTAGTTCTCTCCGCTGGAGACGACCAACTCACCAGGGTTCCTGAAGTCCCAGGAAACCAGGCCCTTGGTGCCGTGCACCTCGATGCCGTACCGGTTCTGGTCACCGACAGCGATGCGGCTGCACTCCAGCGTGGCCAGGACTCCGTTCACCGTACGCACCAGCGCCGCGACATAGTCCTCGTTCTCCACCACGCCCATCTCCGCATCAGCGCTGCCGAGTCCATGCCCGTAGGTGGCGGACCCGGGGTCGAGAATGGGACGTTGCGCCAAGAACACCGCGGTCTCGGCAACCAGTCGGTCGATGTCTCCGACCACGAAGCGCAGCAGGTCGACCGCATGGGAGGCCAGATCACCCAGGACTCCATGCCCTCCCGACTCCAGGGTGTAACGCCAGGTCAGCGCTCCGAGCGGATGGCCGGCGTAGTCGGTAAGCAGGTTGACCCGGGCGTGAGTAGGAACCCCGATCGCACCGGAGACGACCAGATCGCGGGCTTGTGCCACCGCAGGAACGGCTCGGTAGTTGAAGCCCACCGTGCCTTGGGTTCCGGCCGCTGCGACCGCATCCGCCACCGCTTGGGCATCAGTCGCGCTGAGCCCGACCGGTTTCTCGATCCACAGGTGTTTGCCTGCCTCGGCCACCGCCACCCCGAGCTCACGATGCACGGCGTTGGGCGCGGTCACGCTGACCGCTTCGATCTCGGGATCGGCGACCAGATCCCGCCAATCCTCGTACGTCTTGGCGAATCCGTGCCGTGACACCGCCCCCTCGCGGGCACCGGCGACGCTGTCAGCCACTGCAACGAACCGGGGCGTCACACCCAGGTCGGGATAGTGGTGCCGCAGCCTGCCCCAGGCTCGCGCGTGCACGTCGCCCAGCCACCCGGCGCCGATGACACCGACTCCGATGGCTCGCTGCGCCTGCTCTGTACTCGGGTTGCTCATGACGCTGTGCTCCTTGATGATCCTCGATCAGTCCGCTGTCAGCTTGCTGTCGGCCCGGAGTGCCGGGTCGAGCTTCGACGCCACTCGCGAAGCGATGTAGGCCAGTGAGGCAGCGATGTCGTCCGAGGGGCCGACGCCTGCCGGTGGCTCGTCGGGTAACGCGGCATCCTGCTCGAGCACGTACCACCCTTGATAGCCACCGGATTCCAGGGCGAGCATCACCTCGTCCACCTCGACGTCACCGGCGCCCAGCGGACAGAAGAGTCCTTGTTGCACCGCACGCATCAAGCCCAGGTCACCGCGACGCACCTGAACCGCTATTGGGTTCCGCACGTCTTTCAGATGCACGTGTCCGACCCGGTCGCCATGCACCCGGGCGAACTCGGCAGGATCGACGCCACCGATCTGCAGGTGCCCGGTGTCCAGGCACCACAGCACCGAGGTGTGTTCCAACGCCAGTTCCACGTCCGCCTCGGTCTCCACGAGCGTGTCCACGTGAGGATGCAGCACCTGGGTCAGTCCGTACTCGGCGCACACCTGGTCGACCTCGGCGAGGCCGGTAGCGAGCACTTTCATTCCCTCGGCATCCAGTGGAACCGGGCGGGACCAGTCGTAGTCCTGGACGACGGCGGTCACGAATCGGGTTGCCCCGCAGACACTGAACAGCTCAGCAGTCTCCCTTGCTCTGCGAATAGCGTCAGCGCGTTGGGCCGGATCGTGCAGAACCAGAGGAACAAAGCCGCCGACCAACGACATCGCGTACGCGGCGAGCTCGGCGTTGAGCACAGGAGCCTCGCCAGGTAGGAACCCGGGCGCCCCCAACTCGGTGGCGGTCAGACCGAGAGCCTGCATCTCGGGGAGCACGCGGGAAGGCCGGAGCATCACACCCCAACCGGGAACCTCGCACACGCCCCAGGAAATGGGGGCTCCGGCGACTCGACCGGCCAGCGGTCCGAGATCGTTCTGCATGACTCCTCCATCAGCTAACCCGGTCCGATCGGCGGACCTCAGAGACTGCATCAATTGTCCTAACAATCTGACTATAGATCAATAGTACTACCAGATCTGCACGCACAACCTCTTAACGTACTGACATACTTCGCTCCATGGCGAGACAGGACGAGGGCACTGGACCGGTGGTCCCGATGTTCGCCCCGGACCGCAGCAGCCCGGTCCCGCTCTACTTCCAGGTGGCGACCCATCTGGAAAATGCGATCAGCTCCGGCGTGATTCCACCGGGGACGCTGTTCGAGAACGAGATCCAACTCGCCGAGGACATGGGGCTCTCCCGGCCGACGATGCGTCGGGCAATGCAAACCTTGGTCGACAAAGGCCTGATCGTACGGCGCCGAGGAATCGGCACCCGGGTCGTGCAGCCGAAGGTGCGGCGCCCGCTGGAACTCACCAGCCTCTATGACGACCTGACCCACTCCGGGGCAACCNCCACGACCGAGGTGCTGTCCTTCGGACATCAGCCGGCCGATCCTGAAGTGGCCGAGGCGTTGCAGCTTGCCGAAGGCGACCCGATCGTCCGGATCGAACGACTGCGGTCCGCGGGCGGAAACCCGATCGCCAAGATGATCAACTACCTCCCTGCATCGGTGGCGGACTTCACCGAGGATGACCTCCGTGAGCACGGCCTGTACGAGATGCTGCGAGCCCGGGGAATCCAGTTGCACTCCGCGTCACAGGCGATCGGCGCGCGTACCGCGACTGCGGCCGAAGCCAAGATGCTCGGAGAGCCCAAGGGGGCAGCTCTCCTCACGATGACCCGGACCACCCACGACGATCATGGCGTCGTCGTCGAGTACGCGACCCATGTGTATGCCGCGAACCGGTATTCCTTCGAGATCAGCTTGCTGACACCCTGAGCCGATCCAGGTGATCCTGAAGCCGGGCACACGACATCAGCTCAGCGGCATCGGCCTCCCCTCTTCGACTTCGCGTTTGAGTGCCTCGATCTGCTCGTAGATCGAATAGGTCCGCGCCCCGAGCCGAACCATCGTGGCTTCGCCAGCCATGCTGGTGTCATAGGGCACCGGCGCCGGCAGCCTGGCCTCGTCCGGCGGCGGGCCGAAGTCGAGCAGGTCCGGGTCGAGCGAGAACACCTCACAGGTCGCCATCGCCAGCTCCCGACGAGTCACCGCCGAGCCGCCGGCAAATGCAGCACTCCGTCGATGCGCCGATCAACAGCACGCCCCAATAGAGCACCAATCTCCGGCGACACGATCGGCGTCGCGATCGAGTTGATGTGCGGGTCCTCCCAAACCAGGAACCGGGCACCTGAGCGCAACGCGTCCACGATCGCCAAGACGAAGTAACCGAAACCGACGTCCTGCGAGCGTGGCCCTTGAGCCTGCGTCTGGTGCAGACCTTGCACACCGCCGACTCGCGCCACGAAGCCGGCCTTCGCGCGCTCCAGCACCACTAGCTCCGAGGACGCCTTCAAGAAGCCGTAGAGGTTGACCGGGTTGGGCGGCTCCTCTTCGTCGACGAGGTGACCTGTTCCGTCGAACACCCAGTCGGTCGAGACGTACCCCACCAGACAGTCGATCTGATTTGCAGCATCGACCACCCGCCGGGTCAGACCTACATACCCGTCGTATCCACGACGGCGGTCGGCATAGATTCCACCGAAGTCGTTGTAGATCGCCAGGTGAGCGACCGCGTCACAGCCCTCCAGCCCCCGGGCCAGCGAGCTGACATCCTCGGTGTCGACGATCCTGGCCAGCCAGGGAAAACCCGGGCCGGGATCACGTCGGACCAGGCAGGTCACGTCATGGCCTTTGTCAGCCAGGACAGCCGCTACCGTCCCACCGACGAATCCGGTCCCACCAGTCACCGCGATCTTCGCCATCACAGCTCCTTGAGCGAGACCGGGCGTCCCTCCCGGAAAGACCGGGTAGCGGCGATCCCGATCGCCGTGCTCTGCCGGGCCGCATCCAGACCCGCAGGAGATTCACCACCGGACACCAGGTAGGAGTGGAATGCCGCCCACTCCTGCCGGTACGACTCCAGGTAACGCTCCAGGAAGAACCATGGCAACGGCTGGGAGCTGGTGACCTCACGGGTACGGGTCCAGCCGGCATGGCGGGCGGGATTGTCCGAGACCGCCATACCCTCGGAGCCGAAAGCCTCTACCCGCTGATCGAACCCATACACCGCCTCGCGACTGTTGTCGATCGTGGTCATCGTGCCGTCCTCGTGGAACAGCAGGGTCACCGCAGTGTCGACGTCACCGGCCTCACCGATGCGCGGGTCCACCCGCACCGTTCCTCGGGCGTAGACCTCGACCACTTCGCTGGCCGCGACGTACCGGGCCATGTCGAAGTCGTGGATCACCATGTCCAAGAAGATCCCGCCGCTGACGGTCACGTACTCCGGTGGCGGCGGGGCCGGGTCCCGGCTGGTGATCCGCAGAATATGCAAGTCACCGACCACGCGATCCGCGACAGCATCGCGTACCGACTTGTGCCCAGGGTCGAACCTACGGTTGAACCCGATCATGAACGGCACTCCTGCCGCCTGGACCGCAGCCACTGCCCTGTCCACCTGAGCGAGGTCGAGACTGACCGGCTTCTCACAGAAGATCGCCTTGCCGGCCTGCGCCGCCGCCACCACCAGGTCCACATGGGTATCGGTGCTGGAGCAGACCGCCACCGCGTCGATATCGGGAGCGGCGAGCAACTCCTCGATCGTCAACACTGGGACCGAGAGCGACTCGGCCACCTGGTCGGCGGCCGCCGGCACAGCATCAGCGACCGCCGCCAACTCCAGCCCGGGGATCTCTGCCGCGATCAAACCGGCATGCATCCTGCCGATCCGGCCGCACCCGATCACGCCGATCCGTCGGATCTGCGGTGGTGGACCGGCATCGATATCGAACCCCGCACCTTTATTGCTCACTCAGGCCTCCTGCCCCATCGTTGGCTTCCGGGCTTGTCTCTTGGGCTTGTCTTCCTGGTTGGGCAGCCCCAGGATCGCGCTGCCCAACCAGGAAGTCATTGTTATCGGCTCACGGACTCGAGCTCGTGGGCGAGGGCCTCGAGCTCGGCACCACCGGCCATGGCCTTGACCAGTTCCTCGCGCGTGACCTTGTCGCGCACGAACTCGTTGCGCAGCCGGCCACGATTGAGCAGATAGAACCGGTCACCCACCATGAAGGCGTGGTGCGGGTTGTGCGTGATGAACACCACCGCGATACCACGCTCACGCGCTTGCAGGATGTACTTCAAGACCACACCCGACTGCTTGACGCCCAACGCACTGGTCGGCTCATCGAGAATCAGCACCTTGGCACCGAAATACACCGCTCGCGCGATCGCCACCGCTTGGCGCTCACCGCCCGACAGCGTGCCGACCGGCTGCTCGAGGTCACGGATGTCGATGCCCATGGCGAGCAGTTCCTCGCGACAGATCCGCCTGGCCTTAGCGGACTCGAGGAACTGGAAGGGTCCGAATCCCTTGACCGGCTCGTTACCCAGGAAGAAGTTGCGCCACACCGACATCAACGGCACGGTGGCCAGATCCTGGAACACTGTCGCGATTCCGGCAGCCAATGCGTCCCGCGGTGAGCCGAACTTCTCCTCTTTACCGGCGACTAGGAGCGCACCGTCAGAGGGCTGATGGACCCCGCTGAGGATCTTGATCAACGTGGACTTACCAGCACCATTGTCACCTAGGACGCAGGTAACGGTGCCCGGGTCGACGTGCAGGCTGATGTCATGCAGAGCGATGACACTGCCGAAGCTCTTGCTGGCGTGGCGTAACTGGAGAGCAGGGACAACAGCGCCCTCGTCGCTCGCACTCGGGGTTTCTTCGGTTGAGATGGTCATTTCTTTGCTCCTCTCGCGCGGCGGCCAATGAAGGTGTTGACGAGAACCGCGATGAACAAGATCACGCCGAGGAACAGCCAGGACCAGTCGGTGTTCCAGCCGGCGTAGGCGATTCCGATGAAGGCCATGCCGATGATCGATGCACCGATGGAGGCACCAATCGCGGAGCCGAAACCACCGGTCAGCAGACATCCACCGACGACAGCGGCGATGATGAAGGTGAACTCTTCACCCACGCCTTGCCCGGCTTGCATCGAACGCAATCGCAGCAGGCTCATGATGCCGACCAGAGCGGCCGACATCGAAGTCAGCACGAACAGGCTGATCTTGGCGCGGCGCACCGGGACACCGGTGTTACGGGCCGCGTTCATGTCCCCGCCGATGGCGTAGATCCAGTTGCCGAAACGGGTCTGGGTCAGAACCGTGGTGGCGACGATGGTGACGGCGATCCACCAAGCCACCGAGATCCGGAAGTCGTAGGGATTCCAGAACGTCGAGGCGAAGATCTTCGCCGCCGAGTCGTAGCCGGGCACCTGGTCGACTCCGGCGACGCGGACGGTGTCGGTGAGTCCTTTGGTGACACCCAGGTTGAGTCCGCGCAACGAGAAGAACATTGCCAGCGTGACGATGAACGAGGGTAGGCCGGTGAGCATCACCAGCCAGCCGTTGATGAGTCCGATACCGGCAGCGAAGGCGAGCGTGATCAGGATCGCCGGCCACATGCTGAGGTTGTACTCGGTAGTGAGCAGGCCGGCGAGCAAGCCCGAGGTGCCGATCATGACACCGGCGCTGAGGTCGAACTCACCGGCGATCATGAGTAGGGCGACAGGCACCGCGACGATGCCCACAGTAGCGGCAACGTCAGTCCAGCGGGCCGTGCCGGTGATGGTCGCGAAATTCCCGGTGGTGTCGAAAACGGCGAACATGATGTAGATGACGATGGCTCCGAGCAGAGCACCCAGCTCTGGTCTGCGGAGCAATCGGGTATCTGAGAGGTTTGGGCCAGCCGCTCGTCGGCCCGTACTGCAGTGGCGGTCATGAGAACCCTCCATTGGGTTGGTGAATCAGCGGGATGATCCCGATTGGGGCGGCCCGAGCCGCCGCGCAGTCCACGGGTGAGGCGAGCCCGAGCCTGCCTCACCCGTGGGCATGGGTCAGCGGGTACCTTCCTCCGCCAACTGCTGGACGAGGTCGGCGTTCTCCTGGGTGACGAAGCCAGGACCGGTGTACATCGGCTTGCCACCACCGAGCACCATGCCGTTGATCTTGTTCAGGTAGAGCAACACGACCGGAAGATAGCCCTGGGCGTACTGCTGCTGGTCGATAGCGAACGCGATCTTGCCGTCCTTGATCGCCTGAACCGCCTCACCGGAGAGGTCGACAGTACCGATCGTGATGTCGCGATCGACGCCCTCGACCGCGGGCAACGCCGATCCGGTGGCGATGTCGGCGTTGAGCGAGAAGACCGCGTCAATGGCGGTGTCTGCCTCGAGCTTGGCCTGGATCTCGGCTGAGGACTTGCTCAGGTCGGCCAATCCGCTGGAAAGCTGCAGGTTCACCACGTTGCCGAAGGTGTCCTTGGCGCCGTCACAGCGCTGCTGCAGGCCGATGTTGTTGGCCTCTTGGAGCGGGCACACGATCTTGGTCGCGCCCAGCTCCTTGAACTTCTTGCCGGCCTCTTGGCCCGCGATGAACTCGTCCTGGCCGACGTGCGTCATCGCGCCGAGGTCGCCGAAGACCTCACTACCGGAGTTCATCGTGACGATCGGGATGCCCTCGGACTCGGCCTTCTCCAGCGCGCCCTTGATCGCGTCCGGGTTCGGCGCCGAAACAGCAATGCCCTGGCAACCACCGGAGATTCCGGCCTCGATCAGCTGGGCCTGAGCCTCAGCGTCGTTGTTGGACTCCTGGTAATCGAAGCTCACGCCGAGGTCGTCTGCGGCCTTCTGCGCGCCCTTCTTGGCAACCGACCAGAAGCCGCCGCCGTCACCGTGGGTGTACATGCAGAGCTTGATGTCCTTGTTGGCGTCTCCGCCATCGCCGTTACCGGAGTCGCCGTTGCTAGCCGAGCCACCGGCGCAAGCGGTGAGCACCAGTGCGGCGGCAACTGCTACCACACCCCACTTCGGACCGTTCATGCTTCCTCCTTCGTCACGGGCAACTTCACCCGCTTTGCGCGACCTGCGCACTAGCGCGCGCTAATTAGCGCGCTCCAACACGCTACTGTGGCGTCAGTCACATGAGCAAGACCTCGTTATGACTTTGTTCTGACATTTTTCGGAACTGTTAGAGCCCGCGCCCGTAGGGAACGCCGTTGCGAGCGCCGCGAGGCGAGTGCTCTGGCAAGGCGGGGTTGCGAAGGCAGGCTGGAGGCCTGTCGAGCGGCCGTAACGCAGCCAGGGTGCCGCCTGGCGGGGCGTAGCGGGTGGAACCTGTTGGCGCGGGCTCTAAGCCGGAGGCTCTTCCGGAAATAGCGCAAAGGGGGTAGTGGGTGGGACCTACGCAAGAGGACGTCGCACGGCGAGCGNGGGTCTCTCGCGCCTTGGTCTCCTTGGTGATGCGCAACGCCCCTAACGTCTCCGAGCGGAGTCGCCAACGGGTGCTCGATGCGGCGCGTGAGCTGGGCTACCGACCCAATGCATTCGCGCGCTCACTCGCCAGCAAACGCGTCCATACCATCGGCGTACTGGTCAACGACGTCACCAACCCCTATTTCGGAGCCCTCTACGCCTCGCTCGCACGAGCAGCCACAGCGGCCGGCTACACCATCCTCACCGCACCTGGCACCCGAGTAGCCAAGTCGGAGGCAGGGCTCGTCAACACTCTCCTCGAACACCGCGTCGAGGGATTGGCACTTCTCAGCCCGCTGATGTCGCTGTCGGACCTGCGCTCGATCGTCGTTGCCAGACCTACCGTGGTGGTCGGCCGCGAGGTCGGCCTCGCCGAAGTAGATGTCGTGACCACCGACGAGGAGGAAACCGCGCGCAACGTCGTCGGCCACCTGGTCTCGTTAGGACACCGCCACATCGCCCACATCACCGGAGGGGGCAACCGGCCCGCCAAAGACCGGGCTTCGGGCTACCGACACGCGATGACCGAGGCGGGCCTGGAGCCGGTCCTGCTTCCCGGTGCTTTCACCGCCGAGGGAGGCAGCGCGGCCGCGCAGGCGATACTGAAGCTGCGTCGACGCCCCACGGCAGTGATTGCCGCCAACGACCTGACCGCTGTCGGAGCCATGGGGACGTTTCGCAATGCGGGGTTGCAGATGCCCGACGACATCAGCGTGGTCGGCTACGACGATTCGCAGATTGCCCGGCTCGATCTCGTGCAACTGACCAGCGTCCGGCAAGACATCGAGCAGTTCGGCAAGACCGCGATCAGCACCCTGATCGGGCGCATCGAGCAACCCCATCGAGAGCCCTCGGTGCAGCGTCTCGGCACCACCCTGGTGGAGCGAGGCAGCACCGGTGCCGCGCCAACCCCGCGCGACCGTGAGATCGCTTCCGGTAGTCTCCTAGAAACTATCTAGGAACGGAGAAGAGATGCTTCGACATAGCAAATGGTCGCTTGCGCTGGCAGCGCTGACCATGATGGCCGTTACCGCACTCACAGGTTGTGGTGGTGACGACTCCGACTCGAGCAGCGAGAAACAGACTCTCACCGTGTTCGCAGCCGCTTCTTTGACCGCGACATTCACCGAGCTGGGCGAGATCTTCGAAGACGAGCACGACAATGTAGAGGTGGTCTTCAATTTCGGCGGATCCTCCGATCTGGTGGCGCAACTGCAGCAGGGTGCCCCCGCTGACGTGTTCGCTTCGGCGGATACCGCGAACATGGACAAGGCCACCGGGGATGACCTGGTGGCAGGAGAGCCGACTATCTTCGCTACCAATACCTTGCAGATCGCTACACCTCCGGACAACCCGGCGGGTATCACCTCATTCGCCGACTTGAGCAAACCCGGCGTACGCCTGGTGGTGTGCGCGCCGGAGGTGCCTTGCGGTGCCGCGACCGTCAAAGTAGCCGAATCGGCCGAGATCGAGCTTTCCCCAGTGAGCGAGGAGCAGTCCGTGACCGATGTCCTCGGTAAGGTGACCGCCGGCGAGGCGGATGCCGGTCTGGTGTACGTGACCGACGTCAAGGGCGCAGGTGACAAGGTCAACGGGATCGGATTCCCCGAATCGGACGCAGTCGTCAACTCCTACCCCATCGCAGCCCTGACCGATGCGGCTGACGCGGATCTGGCTGCGGCGTTCGTACAACTGATCACCGGCGAGAAGGGCAGGTCCGTGCTCGAGGCTGCTGGTTTCGGCGCTCCCTGAGTCCCGACCTAACCTCCCGCGTCCAGGCCCTACCTGATATCCAGCTGATATGAGTGCCCACGAAGACCCGAGCATGGGGTGGTTCCCGCGCAGCCTGCTGCTGCCTGCCACTGTGGGGCTGCTGGTGATTCTGCTGCCGCTCGTCGGGATGCTGACCCAGGTGCCGTGGTCGAACTTCGGCGCCTTGGTGACCAGCGAGTCCGCGCAGGCCGCTTTGTGGCTGAGCTTGCGCACCTCACTGGTCAGCACGGTGTTGTGCTTGGTGTTCGGCATCCCGATGGCAGTGGTGCTGGCCCGGACCAGCTTCATCGGCCAGGGCCTGGCCAGGGCGCTCATCCTGCTGCCACTCGTGCTGCCACCCGTGGTGGCGGGAATCGCGTTGCTCTACACCTTCGGTCGCCGGGGCCTTCTCGGACAGTCGCTGGATTTCCTCGGCATCCAGATTGCCTTCTCCACCACTGCGGTGGTGATCGCGCAGACCTTCGTCGCGCTGCCGTTCCTGGTGATCAGCCTCGAGGGAGCGCTACGGACCACCGGGGCAAGGTACGAGGGGGTCGCGGCAACGTTGGGAGCTGGGCCAGGAACCGTATTCCGCAGAGTCACCCTGCCGATCCTGCTACCGGCGATCGCCTCAGGAGCGGTGCTCTCCTTCGCGCGCGCTCTAGGAGAATTCGGAGCAACGATCACCTTCGCGGGCAGCTTGCAGGGTGTCACGCGAACCCTGCCGCTGGAGATCTACCTGCAGCGTGAGGCCGACCCGGAGGCGGCGGTCGCGATCTCGNGTTCTCCTCGTCGGGGTGGCGCTGGCCGTTATCGTCTTGGTGGGAGGGAGCCGGCTCAGCCTGGGATCGGCTAACGGTGGCGGCCGCGCTTCCGGCGGGAAGCGGGTCAGCAGCCGATGAGCCTGCACCTGACGGCCCGACTGGCCAGTCGCAACCTCGACGTGGAACTGCATATCGGGGAGACCGAACGCGTCGCGCTGCTAGGCCCCAACGGCGCCGGTAAGTCCACCATCGTGTCGCTGATCGCCGGCCTGACAAGACCCGACTCCGGAAGCGCGAACCTGTCGGGATCGATCTTGTTCGGCGATGGCACCTGGACACCGCCCCATCAACGACCAGTGGCAGTGCTGTCCCAGGACCCACTTCTGTTTCCACACCTGAGCGTCCGCGACAACGTCGGCTTCGGCCCCCGCAGTAGAGGCTGCGGCANNAGCGTGAGCCGATCTGCCGCAGACCGGTGGCTGACGGCGGTCGGCGCCGAGCAGTTCACCAACCGACGCCCCGAGACCCTGTCCGGAGGGNAAGCTCAGCGGGTCGCGCTGGCTCGCGCTCTGGCGGCCGAACCGGAGCTGCTGCTCCTGGACGAGCCGATGGCATCGCTCGACGTGGACGTCGCGGCAGCGATGCGCCAGACGCTCTCGGAAGTGCTCGCCAATCGCATGGTTCTGATCGTGACGCACAACATCTTGGACGCGCTCCTGCTTGCCGAGCGGGTGATCGTGCTCGACCGCGGCAAGATCAGCGAGGACGGCCCGACTCTGGAGGTGCTTTCTCGACCTACCACCGCGTTCACCGCCAAACTCGCGGGGCTCAACCTCATCAGCGGCCATAGGGATGGCTCGGCCGTCTCGACTGCCGATCTACGCGTCGAGGGCATGGGCGCCGAGGAAACTCCTGCTGGCTCCNCCGCGCTAGCCGTCTTCCGGCCGAATGCCGTCGCGGTGTTTCCGCATCGTCCCGAAGGCAGTCCACGCAATGCGTTTCCAGTCACCGTCACCGAGGTGGAGCCCCAAGGGCATCTGGTGCGAGTCCGAGCCGGCAATCTGGCAGCCGACGTCACCCCCACGGCGGTCGCCGAACTCGGACTCCGCCCAGGCGCAAACGTGTGGTTCGCAGTCAAAGCCACCGAGGTGACTCTCTACCCCGCGCCCTGACCGGCTACGCCGATCGGGCGACGGGGAGCCGACACACTCTCTGCCACCACAGGCGACCCCGCCCAGTCACCTGCTCCGCGGTGCGGCTCGCCGGGCTGCCGCAATCCCGCAGGTCTACAAGACAGCGTCGAGGAACTTCTTGGTCTCGGGGTTCTGCGGGTTGCTCACCAACTCCGACGGCGGCCCTTGCTCCAAGATCTTGCCCTCGTGGAAGAAAGCCATCCGATGGGCGACCTCTCGCGCGAACCCCATCTCGTGGGTGACCACGAGCATCGGCATCTGCCGGTCCACCGCCAACCGTTTCATAACCGCTAGCACCTCGCCGGTGAGCTCAGGATCCAATGCCGAGGTGGGTTCGTCGAACAGCATCACCTCGGGCTGCATCGCTAGAGCTCGCGCAATCGCCACCCGCTGCTGCTGGCCACCCGAGAGTCGAATGGGGTGCTCGTCGGTCTTGTCGGCCAAGCCGACCTCAGCGAGCAGATCCACCGCCCGCTTACGTACGGCGTCCTTGTCCATCGAGGTGCCGGTGAGCTCCTCCTGCAACCGGCGATCCTGTTTGCCGAGCGCAAGCGGCCCCGCCATCACGTTCTGCACCGCGGTCATGTGCGGAAACAGATTGAACTGCTGGAATACCATCCCGGCATACAGCCGCACCCTGCGGATCCGCTCCCGCTTGGCCCGAGTCCGGTGGCCGCCCTCCAGCGTCATCCCCGCGATCTCGATCGTCCCCTCGCTGGGGTCCTCCAGGAAGTTCACGCACCGCAGCAGGGTCGACTTGCCCGAACCCGACCGGCCGAAGATGACGATCACCTCACCGCGGTGCAGATCCATGTCGACGCCGCGCAACACCTCGTTGTTGCCGTAGACCTTGCACAGGCCTCGCACCCGGACCAAGACGTCCTCGGGTAGGCCACCGCGCTCAGCTGCTGGCTCAGACATTGTGACCACCGCCGGGCGCAGGGACAGTGAATCTGCCGCTCTTGGCGTCGCGCACGTAACCCGCCTCGAGCCGCTTCTCCAACCTGCGCTGGAAGTAGGAGAAGATCGCGGTCAACGCCCAGTACAGGGCCGCCGCGAGGACGTAGGCCTCCAGGTTCTTGAAGTCGGCCTTACCCACCAATTGCGCGCGCCGGAAGATCTCGCTGCTGTCGACGGTGACGCCGAGGAACGACACCAGCGCGGTGTCCTTCATCATCGCGATGAACTCGTTGCCGGTGGGCGGAATGATGACCCTCATGGCCTGCGGGAGCACGACCTTGCGCATCTTGGTCCAGTAGCGCATCCCGAGCGCATCTGCTGCCTCGCCCTGTCCGTGGGCGACGGACTGGATCCCGGCTCGGAATATCTCGGTCATGTACGCGCCGTAGTTGAGCCCCAGAGCCAAGATGCCGGCTTGCAGCGCCGACAGCGCCCAGGCATCGGCGAATCCCGTGCCCAGCCCAGGGAACCGATCGACGAGGTTGTTCCCGATCTGGGGCAATGCCATGTAGATCAAGAACATCTGGACGATCAGCGGAGTGCCGCGGAAGAACGACACGTAGAAACCCGAGACGCCATAGGAAACGGGGTTTCTGGAGAGTCTTCCCAGTGCTCCGAGCAGCGCGAGGAACACCGCCAGGACGATGCCGCCGACGGCCATCTGCAGCGTGTAGCGAATGCCTTTGGCGATGAACCCGAAGTTCTCGCCCATCCAGTCGGTGTCGAAAGCGGCCAATGCGAAGAACAGCGCGACCAGGGCGAAGAGAACGCCCCAGACGACACTGACCTTCAGACGAAAGGGAACTCGGGCGCTGGCGAGAGCGAGCCGCTCTCGCCAGTCCGGAGTTTCCACTGTCATAGTGGACTACTTTTGAACCGTCAGGTCCAGACCGTCGTACCACTTCTTCGACATCGCCGACAGCGTCCCGTCGGCGTGCATCGCGGCGATTGCCTCGTTGGCGGCCGCGAGCAGGCTCTCGGCATTCAGCCTGGAACTGCGGTCGAAGGCGGCTGCCAGCGGCTCGTAGAACACCGGGTCACCGACGATCTTCACCGGCTTACCCGAGTTGATGTAACCCTGGGCAGTCGTGGAGGAGGTGATCACGGCGTCCAGCCGGCGGCCATCGCCGACGGCCAGGTCCTGCAGCGCGGTGGTGTCGGTGTCGTAGCCCTTCACCGTCGCGTCGTCGATGATGAAGTCGAAGGTGAATCCGTCGATCACCAGCTCCTTGTTCAGGAACTGGTCGTAGGTGCAGCCGCTGCACACGCCGATGGTCTTGCCATCCAGGTCGGTCGACAGGTCCTGGACCGAAGTGTTGTCCTCATGAACCACGACCACTGCCGGCGTGTAGTAGTAGGGGTCGGTGAAGTAGAGCACTTCCTGGCGGTCGTTCGTCGGTGTCATCGAGCCCACGCTCATATCCCAGCGACCGTTCCAGCCACCGGCGGTGATGGCATCCCAGGAGGGCTCCTCCCAGGCAACGTTCACGCCCAGGCGCTTGGCGATCTCGGTGGCGGTGTCGATGTCGAAGCCCTCGTACTCACCGGTCTTGGCGTCCAGTGAGGACTGCGGCGGGTAGGCCGGGTCGGTCGAGACCGTGATCACGCCTTTCTCGCAGATCTCGGCCAGCAGGTCGCCGGTGGCGTTCGTGGTCTCACAGATCGCGCCGGTGCCGCTGTCGTTGCCGCTCGGTGTTTCGGTGCTCGTCTGGTTGTTGTCGT
Organism: Nocardioidaceae bacterium; assembly: GCA_013693815.1. Lineage (GTDB taxonomy): Bacteria > Actinomycetota > Actinomycetes > Propionibacteriales > Nocardioidaceae > SSC3. The sequence continues at coordinate 844,657 of CP059259.1, read as the reverse complement.
CTGAGTCACCGCAGGCGGCCAGCAAGACGCTGGAGGCGACAACGGCGGTCAAGGCGAGCAAAGCTCGGCGCATGGTGGTCACTCCCTCGAGTTCGGATCAGCCCCCTATGGGCGTCCTGAAGACTTGCACGCAATCCTGCCCGTTTGGAAGAGAAAACCCACGGATTTCGCAGGTTGGTGACCGATCTGCAACCAAATCAGGTTGATCAGGCCTCATCGGACGGCGGATCCGTCGGTTCGCTGGAGGAGTCGGCTCGCTGGGGCTGGGTTCGCCGGCCCCTGGCGGCTTGGGTGACTTATCCGGCTTATCGGGCTTCGGATGCTTGCTCGGGCCGGGCTTGTCGGGTTTTCCCAACTTGTCGCCGCGCTTCGCGTCTTTCTTGTCTTTCTTCTTGCCCTTCTTGTCCTTGTCCCCTGCGTTGCCTGTGTTGTCGGGGTCCTGCTCGGACTCAGGGTCAGGGGGGCGGCAGTTCGAAGATGCCGGTCCGATAGCCCCGTTCGAAAGCCAGCACCAAAGCCACGTAGTAGTCGGAGTGGTTGTAGCTGAACACGGCCCGGGCCGCACCGGCGGAATCCGCGACACTGAAGCCGCCGTGGCACAGGTACTTGCCGGCAGCCAACGCCGCATCATCGATGTCGAAGGGGTCTCGCTTGCCGTCTCCGTCGCCGTCAGCACCCACGACCGCCCAAGTGCTGGGGATGAACTGCATCGGTCCGACAGCCCGATCCCACACCTTGTCCCCGTCGAGCCGCCCGTTGTCGGTATCGCGGATCGCCGCGACCGGCCCTACCCCATTGAGCGGGATACCGATGATCTTTGGTCGCGCGACGCCGTCAGTGCCCAATTGCGAGCCGCCGTAGCGGCCATGGTCGGACTCCACCCGGCCGATGCCCGCCAGCAGCGTCCACGGCAACCGACAACCCGGCTTGGTGCGAGCAAGCGTTCGGGCAGCGGTCTGGTACGCGCGGCGGGCCGCTTCCGGGAGGTTGTTGCTGCCAGTGGCGCTGACCTTGAGGAACGCCTCGCCGCGGGCATCCTTCTTCTTCACGCCCTTCTCGGCAAGGAGCATCACCGGCTCAACAGTCCTGGCTATGTTCGCCTGTGACAGGCCGACCTGGGTCGTGACCAGGCTCGTGGCGGCTACCGGCGCGACGGCTGCGCTTACAGGCTCGGCCATGGCACTGACACCGAAGCCGACAACGCTCACCGTAAGAACGGTCGCGACTGCGACAGTCCCCACGACGTGGGCATGCTGACCCTGCACGTGCAACCGCATCAAGGGGACCTCCTCCCAGACAAGTCCCGGCCCCTAACACCCTAGGGAAAAACAGACATTTCGTAGATGATTCCGCAGACTGGGGAACCGCTGGCCAGCACGTTGCGTCCAAGACACATGCGCAAGCCACTCATCGCCCTCGGTGGGCTCACCGCTCTCGGACTACTGGCCGTTCCGATCGTCCAAGGCGGCGATACCGACAAGCCGACACCGTTCTCCGCCTCATCCGCGGCCGCAGATGACCAGTTGCCCGCATTCGCCGATTGCGACGAGCTCCTCGACTGGTACGTCGAGCAGGCCCTGCCCTTGGTCGGCCCGTACGGCTTCGGTTGGGGCTATGGGTACTACGCCCGCAATTTCGCAGTCTCCGAGGATTCAGTCGCGGGCACCGCCAAGGCGCCTGTCCCGGCGCCCGTACCGGCAGCGGTCCCCGACTCCGCGGTCTCCTCCAGCGACACAGGTACGAATGTCCAGGAGCAGGGCGTCGACGAGCCCGACTTCGCCAAGACCAACGGCTCGATCATCGTCCGGATCCACGATCGCGACCTGGTGATCACCGACATCACCGGGGATCAGCCCGTGACGCTGTCGAGTACCCGATTCCCGCGCAAGGTGTATCCCGAGCAGTTGCTCCTAGTCGGCAACCGGGTACTGGTGCTCGGCACCGCCGAGAGCCACGGTGGACCTGTCCCCCTCGACTACGGCGGACGAGCTCTGGTCGATACCGTCATGGCCCCCTGGGGCGGCAACACCGAACTTTTCACCTTCGACATCAGCGACCCGGAGAACCCCGAGCTGGTCGACCGCACCACCTACGAAGGACGCGCAGTGGAGGCCCGCCAGTACGGCGACGTGGTCCGCCTGGTGCTCTCCTCCGGCCTTCCCGAGTTCGACTTCGTCCAGCCCACCCGGCGCCGCACCGAGGCTCAGGCCGAGCGGATGAACAAGAAGATCGTGCGTGAGTCCACGATCACCGACTGGCTGCCGAGCAAGGTCCCGGGCGGTCAACTCGAAGGTGGCGAACGGGTGCCACTGGTCGACTGCGAGCAAGTTCGACACCCCAAGCAGGACAAGGAAACCGCCGGGGAAGCCGGCACCCGCTTGGCCATGGGGCAAGAAGCCGAGTTGGGCAACCTGAGCATCGTCACACTGTCCGCGGCGACTCCGGAGTCACACCAGGCGGTCACCATCACGACCAACGCGACCCAGGCATATTCCAGCCAGGGCCACCTCTATGTCGCGACCACCGAGTACGTACAGGGCCAGATCGCCCGAGACCTCCCCTTGAACGATCAGGATGATCTCGACGACACCGCCTCCAGCGACATGGGCTCTGATGACATGGGCACCGACAACGCTGAGGACATCGGCGAAGAAGTCGTCACCGAGCCGGCGGCTCCCCTGCATCGGAGCCCGTCGCAGAGCCCTGATAGAGCCGGGGGCAACGGTCGACCCCGACACCCCGGTGGCTTCCGACAGCGACATCAGCTCTGGCGGCGGAGTCGACGGCAACACCGGCTCCGGCAAGAGTTCAGGTACGGGCTCCACTGAGCCTGGTGCTCCGGGGGCGGCGACCGACCCCGGCACGATCGACGAGCCGGTGGCCCCGGACAAGCTGCTCGTGGAGCCCGACCCCACCTCCGATATCGGCGTCCCGGCCCCCGAACCAAGGGTCCGCTGGATCGATCGGACACAGACCCGGGTCTACGGTTTCAAGCTGACCGACACCAACGCCGAGTACATCGGCTCCGGCACGGTTCCCGGCTATGTGCAGGACCGCTGGTCCTTCGACGAGCACGACGGGTACCTGCGGGTGGCCAGCCACGTCGACAGCGGCCGTGGTGGCAGCAACCGGATCACCGTGCTCACCGACGACGGCAGCGGCTCGCTGGTGCGCATCGGATCGGTCGGCAACCTGGGCCCACGGGAACAGATCCAGTCCGTGCGCTGGTTCGACGACCTGGCCGTACTGGTGACCTTCCGCCAGATCGACCCGCTCTACACGATCGACCTCTCCGACCCGACCGCACCGCAAATGATCGGCGAACTGAAGATCCCCGGCTTCTCCTCCTACCTGCACCCGATCGGCGGCGATCAGCTGATCGGAATCGGGACCGCGGCGACGATGCGCGGTCGTACGACAGGTGGGCAGGTCGCAACCTTCGACCTGTCGGATCTAAGGAACCCCGAGCAGATCGGCTATCTGAAGCTGAAGCGCAACGACTACCTGATGGCTTCCGACGAACCCCATGCCTTCACTTATCTTCCGGGTTCCCGCACGATGTTCACCTCGGTGGAGAACTGGGCTCGTGGCGGCTCATACATCCTGCGGGTAGAAGTAGGAGCGGATGGAAGCCTGACCAAGACCGACACCTACCAGTCGAGGTACTCCACGCGGATCCTCCCGGTCGACAGCGATCGAGTGGCACTGGTGGGCGACGCCATTCGTCTGGTCGACGTAACCTGACCAGATGTGTCGCAACATCAGGCCGTTGAACAACTTCGAGCCGCCGGCCACGTCTGACGAAGTGCACGCCGCTGCCCTGCAATACGTCCGGAAGGTCAGCGGCGCCGCGAAACCATCGTTGATCAACCAACACGCGTTCGATCACGCGGTTCACGAGGTCGCGGTGGCCACTCAGAAGCTGCTGGACTCACTGACCACCACCGCAACGCCGAAGAACCGTGACGTCGAGGCTGCAAAGGCCAAGGCCAGATCAGCCGCACGCTTTTCAGGTGATCGAGTACGACCATAGGTCGTGTATCGAGATCAACCTCAGCAGAGTCTCGATACGCCGCTACGCGGCACTCGACCAGCCTAGACGCGGCTACTCGACCACCATTCGCTACAGCACTCGCACGAACACGTGCTGGGCGACGTCGTAGTCGATCTCGGCCGACTCGCCTCCGCTGCCGACGAGAATACCCTCGGCGCCTGCGGTCACCATGACCTCGCGGTCGGGCAGCGCTCCCACTCGGCGCAGCGCGAGCATGACGGTTTCGTCCTTCTGGACCTCTTCGCTGATCCGGCGGATCCGCACCCGAGCCGGGTCGGCTCCGGCGATCTCGGCCAGCGACTCCACGCCCTCCATGAACTGCTCGGCCGTGTCGACCTCGCCCAACTCGTTCAAGCCGGGGATCGGGTTGCCGTAGGGCGATTCCGTAGGGTGCTCGAGCAGTTCCACGAGTCGGCGCTCCACCGCCTCCGACATCACATGCTCCCAACGACATGCCTCCACGTGGACGAGCTCCCACTCGAGCCCGATCACGTCGGTCAGCAGACGCTCGGCCAGTCTGTGCTTACGCATCACCCGAGTCGCCAGGCGCTCGCCTTCCGGGGTCAACTCCAGGTGACGATCGCCCTCGATCGTGAGCAATCCGTCACGCTCCATCCGAGCGACCGTTTGCGACACGGTGGGACCGCTTTGGTGGAGACGCTCGGCAATGCGCNNGCGCAACGGCACGATCCCCTCCTCCATGAGTTCGAAGATCGTGCGGAGATACATCTCGGTGGTATCGATGAGGTCGCTCACGGGTCCCAACCTACCGCGAAGTCCCCTCACGTATCGGGGAGGAGTCCTGAATAAGCCCGGAGTGCAAATATCGGTACACCCGCGGCTCGGAACCTAGCCGCAACCGGCACACAAAGCGGTCCGCAGGCGCCCTCACATATCGGGGCGCCTGCGGACCGGGTAACTGCTGTGGATTGCCAGCTCGCGTCCTGCGGCGGTGCCGGCAGGTCGCTGCTAGGAAGCAGCCACCTCACGTGTCTTGAAAGACTTCACTTTCCGACCACCTCCTTTCCCGTGTGGGACCACGGTACGTCCCCGACGCGAGGTCACCAAGGGATTTTCGAAGCAACTGCGCAAAGCTCAACTGCTTATCGTCCGAGCCGGGTCGGCGCCGGCCGACTCGTCCAGTACCTCGACCGGCGCGTTGAACTGGGAGGCATAGAGCGCGGCGTAGGCGCCACCGGTAGCCAGCAGTTGCTCGTGGGTGCCCTGCTCCACGATGCGGCCGTCCTGCATCATCAAGATCACGTCGGCGTCCCGGATCGTCGACAGCCGGTGCGCGATCACGAACGAAGTGCGATCGGCGCGCAGCGAAGCCATCGCCTGCTGCAGGAGCAGCTCGGTGCGAGTGTCGACCGACGAGGTTGCCTCGTCCAGGATCAGCAAGTCGGGATCGGAGACGAACGCGCGCGCGATCGTGATCAACTGCCGCTCTCCGGCCGAGATGTTGGAGGCATCTTCGTTGATGATCGTGTCGTACCCCTCGGGAAGAGTGCGGACGAACCTGTCGACGAAGGTGGCGCGGGCAGCTTCCATTACGTCCTCGTCGGTGGCGTCGGTCCGTCCGTAGGCGATGTTCTCCCAGATCGTGCCCTCGAAGAGCCAGGTGTCCTGCAGCACCATGCCGATCCGATTGCGCAGGTCATGGCGGCGCATGGCGGCGATGTCGGTGCCGTCCAAGGTGATCCGGCCCGAGTCGAGCTCGTAGAAGCGCATCACCAGATTGACCAAGGTTGTCTTGCCCGCACCGGTGGGGCCGACGATCGCAACGGTCTGGCCGGGGTGCACCTCGAGCGAGAGATCCTCGATCAGTGGCTGGTCAGGGCTGTAGGAGAACCAGACCCGCTCGAAGGTGACCTCGCCCTGTGCCGACTCCGCCAATGGCGAAGAATCCGGGTCCGGCGACTCCTCGGTTGCGTCCAACAACTCGAAGACCCGCTCGGCCGAGGCCACTCCGGACTGCAGCAGGTTGGTCATCGACGCGACCTGAGTCAGCGGCTGGGTGAACTGCCGGGAGTACTGGATGAAGGCCTGCACGTCACCCAACGACATCGTCCCGTGCGTCACCCGCAAAGCGCCCACTACGGCAATCAGCACGTATTGCACGTTGCCGATGAACATCATGATCGGCATGATCAGCCCGCTCACGAACTGGGCGCCGAAAGAGGACTTGAACAATCCGTCGTTCTGCTCCTCGAACGCCTGGTGGACCTCGCGCTGCCGGCCGAACACCTTCACCAGCGCATGACCGGTGAACGCCTCCTCGATGTGCGCGTTGAGTTGGCCGGTACGGCGCCACTGCTCGATGAACAGCTTCTGCGAGCGCTTCATCACGAACGCGCTGATCACCATCGTCAACGGGATCGTGATCAGCGCGATCAGCGCGAGCAGTGGCGAGATCCAGATCATCATCGCCAGAACACCGATCACCGTCAGCAGCGATTGCAGTAACTGGCTCATGGTCTGCTGCAGCGACTGACTGACGTTGTCGATGTCGTTGGTGACCCGGGACAGCAACTCTCCGCGAGGCTGGGAGTCGAAGTAACTCAACGGCAGGTGATTGATCTTGTGCTCGACGTCCGCGCGCATCGTCCGGACGGTGCCCTGCACCACGTCGTTGAGGAGGTAGCCCTGGACGAATCCCGCCAGCGCCGAGACCAGGTAGATCACGGCCACGGCGCCTAACACGCTCGCCAACGCACCGAAGTCGACACCGTGGCCGGGAATGACGTGATCGAGGCCGGCGACCAAGTCGCCGAAACGCTGGGTGTTCTCCGCATCACTTGCTCGGAGCTGCTCGACGAACTGCTCTTGGGTAAGGCCGTCGGGGATCTGACGTCCCGCCAGCCCGGCGATGATCAGGTTCGTGGCATGGCCCAGCATCTTCGGGGCAATCACCGAGAACGCCACCGAGCCGATAGCCAGCAGAACGACCAGAGCGACCTTGACGCGGTAGGGACTCATCCGGCCCATCAGGCGCTTGGCAGAGCCCCAGAAATTCTGGGACCGCTGACCGACCATGTTGGCGCCGAACGGCCCCCGGCCTGGCCCACCACCGGCGTTGACCCGCTCGGTTTCCTTCATTGTGCTTGTGCTCGTGGCGGGAGCGGCTGCCGGCTTGGCCTGGGACTGGTCGGGGGCAGGAGAACTCATGCCACGTCCTGGGCGCTGAGCTGGGACTGAACGATCTCCTGATAGGTCGGATTCGTCGCGAGGAGCTCGGCATGGGTACCGTGGCCGACGATGCGGCCGNTCATCGAGCACCAGGATCTGGTCAGCCTCCAGGATCGTGGAAACCCGCTGGGCGACGATGATCACCGTCGCCGCCCGGGTTACCGGCGCCAACGCTCGGCGCAGCCGCGCATCGGTAGCGACATCGAGTGCCGAGAACGAGTCGTCGAACAGATAGATCGCGGGTTGCTTGACCAGAGCGCGGGCGATCGCCAACCGCTGACGCTGACCCCCGGAGACGTTGGTCCCTCCTTGGGCGATTGGCGCATCCAGCCCTCCGGACATCGCCTCGACGAACTCCTTGGCCTGGGCCACCTCCAATGCAGCCCACATCTCGTCATCGGTCGCATCAGGTTTGCCGTAAGCGAGATTGGAACGCACCGTCCCGGAGAAGAGGTACGCCTTCTGCGGTACCAGGCCGATCGCCGCCCAGAGGTCGTCGAGGCCGAGCGCACGCACGTCCACGCCATCGATCAGCACAGCGCCCCCGGTGACGTCGTACAGGCGCGGGATCAGGTTGAGCATCGTGGTCTTGCCCGCACCTGTCGAGCCGATGATCGCGGTCACTTGCCCGGGATGAGCCACCAGTTCCAGCCCCACCAGGATCGGCTCCTCGGCGCCGGGATACCGGAACTCGACATTGTCGAAGCGCACCACACTTGTTCCCGGAGTTCCTGGGCCGGTTCCGGGCGCAGGCTCGGCGACCCGCTTGACCGGCTGCACGGGCGGCACGACCGAGGACTCGGTGTCGAGCACCTCGTTGATCCGGTCGGCGCACACCGATGCGCGCGGGATCATCACGAGCATGAAGGTCGCCATCATCACCGACATCAGGATCTGCATGAGGTAACTCATGAAGGCAGTGAGCGCGCCGACCTGCATCTGGCCGTCGTCCACCCGATGCCCACCGAACCAGAACACCCCAACGATCGAGACGTTCATGATCAACATGACCAGCGGGAACATCACCGCCATCCAACGCCCGGTCGTCACAGCAACCTGAGTCAGGTCATCGTTGGCTCGCGCGAACCTGCTGGTTTCATACGGCTCGCGTATGAAAGCGCGCACCACCCGGATCCCGGTGATCTGTTCACGCAGAATGCGGTTGACCGCGTCGATGCGGACCTGCATCACCCTGAAGCCGGGCACCATCTGGCTGACCACCAGGCCGACTCCGAGGAACAGCGCGGGCACGCTGATCGCGAGCAGCCAGGACAACCCGAGGTCCTCGTGCATGGCCATCACGATGCCGCCGACCATCATGATCGGAGCTGTGACCATCAAGGTGGCCGACATGAGCACGAGCATCTGCACCTGCTGCACATCGTTGGTGGTCCGGGTGATCAGCGACGGCGCCCCGAAGTGGGACACCTCACGGCCTGAGAACGAGCCGACTCGGCCGAAGATCGCAGCCCGTAGATCCCGCCCGACCGACATAGCGGTACGCGCACCGAAGTAGACGGCCGTGATGCTGCACAGCACCTGAGCCAGCGACACCGCGAGCATCACGGCTCCGATGCGGATGATGTAGCCGACGTCCCCGGTGAGCACACCGTTGTCGATGATGTCGGCGTTCAGGCTGGGCAGGAAGAGCATCGCCAAGGTGGCGATGAACTGGAGAGCGACAATGACTGCGAGTGGCCCCTTGTAGGGGCCGAGGAAGATCTTGAGCAGCCGAACCAAGTTTCGCCTCGCAGTCTCGTCAGGGGGCGAGTCTCTCCACTATCCAACTCGCACCGTGGCGACGGTACCTGATCCGATCATGCATACGCCCGAACCGACCTTGCCAGAACTCGACGAGCTCCGGAATCACCCGGTAGCCACCCCAATGCTCCGGACGCTCGACTGCCTGCCCGTACTCGGCGCGCGCCTGCTCCATCAGCTCGTCCAACCCAACTCGGTCCGCCACCACCCGCGATTGAGGAGACGCCACCGCGCCTAGCTGAGATTCGTAAGGGCGAGACGCGAAGTACCGGTCGCTCTCGGCCGGACTGACTCTGGACGCCCGGCCCTCGACTCGCACCTGCCGGCTGATCGGGTACCACGGAAAGACCAGAGCGCAACGCGGGTTGGCCGCAAGCTCATTTCCCTTGTCGGACTCGTAGTTGGTGAAGAACACGAACCCCTCGTCGAAGCCCTTCAACAAGACCATGCGCGCAGCCGGCTGACCAGCTCGCTCGGTTGCCATCACCATGGCATTGGGCTCATGCATCCCCGAATCCACAGCCTCGGTCAACCAGGTCCCGAACAGCTCGAGTGGGTCCGCTGTCAACGTGACCTCGTCCAGCCCGGTCGCCGCGTACTCCTGCCGCAAAGCCGCTAAGTCCATGTGCTCACCGTAGTCAGCATGGCCACCACCAGCAGCGTCGGGCAGAATGCGAAGTTGACTACGAGCAGACATGGGAGTCGGCGATGACTGAGGTGCGCCCCGAGGTACAACATGGACTGGAGGGCGTAATCGCCTTCGAGACACAGATAGCCGAGCCGGACAAGGAAGGCTCCGCACTTCGATATCGAGGAGTCGATATCGAGGACCTGGTCGGCAGAGTCCCGTTCGAGAACGTCTGGGGCCTGCTCGTGGATGGCTCCTACACGCCCGGTCTTCCTCCCGCCGAGCCTTTCCCACTGCCGGTGCACTCCGGTGACATCCGGGTCGACGTGCAGAGCGCGGTCGCGATGCTGGCACCGGCCTGGGGAATGCTCCCGACCTACGACGCCGACGAGGTACAGGTCCGCGAGGATCTCGGCCGCGCAGCGGTGATGGTGCTCTCCTATGTTGCGCAAGCCGCCCGTGGACTCGGCCAGCCGATGGTGCCGCAGCGTGAGGTCGACAAGGCGAATTCGATCACCGAGCGCTTCATGATCCGCTGGAAGGGCGACCCCGATCCCCAGCATGTGAAGGCAGTCGACGCCTACTGGTCCTCGGCAGCAGAGCACGGCATGAACGCATCGACGTTCACGGCGCGCGTGATCACCTCCACCGGCGCCGATGTGGGCGCCGCGCTGTCCGGAGCGGTCGGCGCGATGAGCGGGCCGCTGCATGGTGGCGCCCCAGCCNGAGTGCTGCACATGATCGATGAAGTGGAAAAACGCGGTAGCGCGACCTCCTATGTCAAGGAGCTGCTCGACGCCGGCGAGCGGCTGATGGGTTTCGGGCACCGGGTCTACCGGGCCGAGGACCCGCGCGCCCGAGTACTGCGTCGCACTGCCCGTGAGCTTGGGGCACCTCGGTACGAGGTGGCCGAGGCGCTGGAAAAGGCCGCGCTGGAGGAGCTGCGCTCCCGTCGTCCGGACCGGGTTCTGGAGACCAATGTCGAGTTCTGGGCGGCGATCGTGTTGGACTTCGCCGAAGTGCCACCGCACATGTTCACCTCGATGTTCACCTGTGCTCGCACCGGCGGCTGGGCGGCCCACATCCTCGAGCAGAAACGCACCGGGCGCCTGATCCGCCCTTCGGCGATCTATGACGGCCCACCGTCGCGCAAACCGGACGAGGTCGAGGGCTGGAATCCCGCCTGGGCTTAGCGGTTGTGCTTCTTAGTTCGCGCGCTCAGAAGTTGGCGACCTCTTCACCATCTCATCGTTGCTCCCCTGACCACAGACGGTAGGGCGGGGATGCCAGAATGGAGCTTGCCGACAACGCTGTCTGTGCTGTTACTACCCCTGAATGCGCTCTGGATGCGCTCACCTTCTCCGATGAGGTTTACGTCGTGACCGACGCCATCACTATTCCCACCGAGATCAAGCCTGCCGACGGACGATTCGGCGCCGGCCCGTCGAAGGTCCGGCCCGAAGCGCTGCAGGCTCTGGCCGCCACCGGCACCTGTTTGCTCGGCACTTCCCATCGCCAGGCCCCGGTCAAGAACCTGGTCGGCCGGGTGCGCGAGGGGATCAGCACCCTGTTCTCCGCTCCCGAGGGGTACGAGGTGGTGCTCGGCAACGGTGGCGCGACGGCTTTCTGGGACATCGCGACCTTCGGGCTGATCGAGGCGAAGAGCCAGCACCTGTCGTTCGGTGAGTTCTCCAGCAAGTTCGCCGCTGCAGCCAAGGCGGCCCCGTGGCTGGCCGAACCGACCGTGATCAAGTCTGAGACCGGGACTCGCCCGTCAGCACTGGCCGAAGCCGGCGTGGACGTATACGGCTGGGCCCACAACGAGACCTCGACCGGCGTGATGGCGCCGGTCAAGCGAGTCGACGGCGCGGACGAGGGCGCGCTGGTGCTCATCGACGCCACTTCCGGGGCCGGAGGGCTGCCCGTCGACCTGACCGAAGTGGATGCCTACTACTTCGCGCCGCAGAAGAACTTCGCCGCCGACGGTGGCCTATGGATCTCGGTGATGTCTCCGGCCGCGATCGAACGAGCCGAGCGGATCACCGCCGGTGACCGGTTCATCCCGGCGTTCTTCGATCTGAAGACCGCGATCGACAACTCACGACTCAACCAGACCTACAACACCCCTGCGCTCTCGACGCTGTTCCTCTTCGCCGAGCAACTCGACTGGGTCAACAGCCAGGGCGGCCTGGAGTTTGCCGTCGGTCGCACCACCGCGTCCTCAAACCATCTGTACCAGTGGGCCGAGAAGACCTCCTACACCTCCCCGTACGTCGCCAATGCCGACGAACGCTCGCTGGTGATCGGCACTATCGACTTCGATGATGCGATCGACGCTGCTGCTGTCGCCAAGACCCTGCGCGCCAACGGGATCGTCGACACCGAGCCCTACCGCAAGCTCGGCCGCAACCAGTTGCGTATCGCGATGTTCGCAGCGATCGACCCGGCAGACGTCGAGGCGCTGACGACCTGCATCGAGTACGTCGTCGAGCGGCTCTGAAGAGACGGCTCTGAAACCTGCTCTACTCACGCTGGCTGCCGGCGGATCCGCGCCGCCTGAGCAGCCAAGTGACGGCGCCACCCAGCACGATCGCCCAACCGGCGCCCAATGCATAGGGCACCCAGTCGTCCCAGCGGCCGGTCGACCAGCCGCCGGCCGACTCGGGATCACCATCGGTTTCAGGCTCCGACGCGCCTCCGCTCGGGGAGGCGGCAACTGAAGGAGATGGATCGATCGCTTTGAGGATCCGCGGGGGCAAGGGCCGACGCAGCACCGCGGATCCGACTCCCTCGGAGCTGAGCAACAAGTCGTCACCGTCGATAGCCAGCCCCTCACCCTGGCGTTGCCGGGCAAGCCGGATCGAGCCCAGTTGCGCAAAATCCGAGGCTCGTAGCAGCGTGGCCGACCAGTAGTCGCGCACGACGATGTGCTTGCCGTCGGGCAAGAACTGGCCGTCGGTGACGATCGCCGGAGCAGAACCAACCGGCTTGAGCATGTTGGTCCGGTCGCTGCGCAAAAGCTTGGGTGCTGTGTACACGGTCCCGCCGAGCATTCCTTTGGAGATCACGAAGAGCCGGCCGGTGACGGGATGGATCAGCATCGCTTCGGCATCTCGGGGGCCGTCGCGATACGCCAGCTCGTACGCCCTAGCACGGACGACGCGGTCACCGGGGGTCGGCATCGGAATCTCATACACCCGAACATGACTGCGCGCTGCTCGGTTGTCGCCGATATCGCCTACCCACAATGTGTTCTTTGGCCCGGCGGCCAACGCCTCCACATCATCGACGTCAGCTTGGAACGACGTCACCCCGATGGTGTCGCCGGTGGTCTTCGACACCAGGAACACTCTCGCGTGGTCCCCGGAGTCGTTGACGGTGATCACGTTCTCGCCAGCATCGACCAACGCGCTGGACTCGCCGATCCGATCGTCGGTGAACCGGAACTCGATCCGTTTCTTCGCCCCATAGGCCGGAGCCGTGGTCGATAGCAGGCCGATGCCCACCACCAACGCAAGCACCTGAGAGTCTTCTCCCCATCAGGTTTGCTCCGCCAGCAACGCGGCCAGCCGCGGCCGGACCTGCCAGCTCTGCATCAGAGTCTCCAACTCCGCTTCGGCCTCATCCGGCGCTGGGGAGCCAGTCCGTACGGCCCGAAGCAGCGTGTTGCGCGGAGTGTGTTGAGACTCGATGAACTCCATGACATCTACTCGGTAGCCGACCAGCCGCAGGAGCGCTGCTCGCAAGGCGTCGGTGAGGGTATCGGCGAATCGCTCCCGCAGTATGCCGTCGCGAGCCAGCAGACCGTACGGCGGTGGCGTGGGACTGCGCCGAAGCTGTCGGGCAATGTCGTGATGGCAGCAAGGCGCCGCGAGCACAAGGGCCGACTCCCACGCCACCGCGGCGGCCAGCGCGTCATCGGTGGCGGTATCGCAAGCGTGCAACGCCAAGGTGATGTCGACGGGAACATCCAAGATCTGCGCATCGATGTCACCGCGTAAGAACCTGACGCTGTCGCCGATGCCCAACCGGGTAGCCACTGTCGTGTTGTGGTCCAGTGACTGCTGTTTGCGATCGACCCCGATCACCTCGATTTCGAGGCCTTCCCGGTGGGCGAGGAAGCGGTGCGCGGCGAACGTCAGATAAGCGTTGCCGCAGCCGAGATCCACGACACGCAGCGGCCGGTCCCGTGGCGCCCGAGTGGGGTCGAAGGCTGCATCGAGGGCCCGCAGGAACTCCTCGACCTGCCGGTACTTGGCCTGTCTGCTCGGTTTGACCCGCCCTTGGGCATCGGAGATCCCCAGTTCGATCAGGACCGGGTCATCAGCGGGGAGCAACCGGTCTTTGGCGCGGTCGTGCGCGGTGTCGGCTCCGGTGACCCCGGGACCGAGACTCACCACTGCCTCGCCCTTCTTCGTGACCCGGAGTTGCAAAGTGGATTCTGTGGTCTCGACGTGCCAGTTCCCGAACGGCTTGGCCAGCAACGCGTCGATCGCGGTCTCCAATGCAGGCCCGTGCCGATGGTTGTTCGTGATCGCCTGAGTGGCGTCGAAACTGACCACCTGGATGTGGCGTCCGCCTTTGAGATCCACCGGGCGCAACTCGACTCGGCGCAACTCCTGGGAGGCACCGCGCTGTTTGCCCGAGGCGATGCCACGCACCAGATCCGGCTTCAACAACTGCGCGCGCACCTGCGCGAGTGCGGACGGCAACGGCTCAGCCACGGAGCATCGCCTGCGCCACGACGATGAGGATCAATAGCACAAGGGCGCCAGGGATCACCAATCGTCGATAGCGGGGAGTCACGACCTGAAGTCTACGGATGGCCCGGTCTCGATACACCGCCAACATAGGCTCTGAGACACTCGAACGATTGAACCGATCGAGTGCGACCACAGTCACATATCGAGATCATCCCGTGACGGGGCCGGCTCCGTGACGCCGACCACCGATCGCCGACCGAATACTGCCACCGCGGCCAGGGTGCCCAAGATCGTGAGCAGGCCACCGAACAGCAACGTCCAGCGGGCGCCGAAGCTCTCCCCGACCCAGCCGATGATCGGAGCCCCGGCGGGGGTGCCTCCCATAAAGACCATCAGATACAGAGCCATCACTCGACCGCGGAACTCGGGTGCCACCGCCAGCTGAACGGTGGTGTTCGCAGCGGTCATCATCGTGAGCGCGCACAGGCCGAGTACCGGAGTCCACAATGTGAAGCTCCAATACGAGGGCATGATCCCGGAGATGATCTCGGCCACCCCGAAAGCCAGAGCGGCGCCGACGACCCACCGGCTGTCGACCTGCGAGCGCCGCGCCGCGAGCAAAGCGCCCGCCAAAGAGCCGATCGCCATCGTGGATCCGAGGATGCCGTACTCTCCGGCGCCCTTGCCGAAGACTTCGGTGGCCATCAGAGCCGAGGTCAGTTGGAANTTGAGCCCGAAGGTAGCGGTGAAGAAGACCACGGTCATCACGAGCATCACATCAGGTCGCCGCCGCACATAGCCGACACCGGCGCGGATCATCCGGGAGCGGTTCGCCGGAGCTTCCGGACTGGTCAGCTCGCGCTCATCCATCCGGCGCAGGGCGTAGATCACCGCTCCATAGGAGGCAGCGTTGATCAAGAACACCCAGCCGGTGGCCCGGGCACCGGAACCGAGCGCTGCGATGAGCAGCCCGGCCACCGCAGGCCCGACGATGCGGCCCAAGTTGAACGAGGCGGAGTTGAGGCCGACCGCGTTGGACAGGTCGTCCCGGCTGACCATCTCGGGCACGAACGACTGCCGCGCCGGAGCATCGAAAGCCGCGCCGATTCCGAAGATGAGCGCCAGCACGTAGACGTGCCAGGGCTGGGCAACCCCGGTCACAGCGAGAATGCCGAGCACCAACGACGTCGACGCCATCGAGAGCTGAGTGATCTGCAGCAGCCGGCGCTTGGACATCCGATCGGCCACCACACCCGCGTACGGGGAGATCAACAACATCGGTAGGAACTGAAGACCGGTCGTGATGCCGAGAGCGATGCCGCTACCGGCGGTCAGTTGCAGGATCAGCCAGTCCTGGGCGACCCGTTGCATCCAAGTTCCGACGTTCGAAACAAGGCCGCCGGTCGCATACAGGCGGTAGTTGTGGTTGGCGAGTGCCTTGAAGGTCGGGCTCAACAGTTGCCTAGTTTCGACAAGATCGGTGCCGCTTGGCGAAGGATCGCACGCTCCTCGGCACTGAGAGCGCTCAATTGCTGTGCCAACCAAGCGTCACGACGGCGGCGGTCGGCCAGGATGGTCTCCTCACCCAACTCCGCCAGCGAGACGATGATCTGCCGGCCATCATCGGCGGCGGCACATCTGGTCACGTAGCCCTCTTCCTCGAGGGCATTGACCAGCCGGGTCATCGACGGTGGCTTGACCCGCTCGAACTCGGCGAGTTGACCCACGGTCTGGTCCCCCTCACGGAACAGGACCGCGAGGACGCTGAGTCGAGCCATGCTGAGCTCGTTGTGGGGATCACGCTCGGACCGGAGTCGTCGGTTGATCTTCGCGACGGCGAAACGCAGCTCGGAGGCGAGCCCGGCGCGTGTGCGCGTGACCTTCTCGACAGTTGGCATGGTACTTAGCTTAGCTCATTAGCTGTGCTAAGTATTCCGCGCACCCTCTCGGGCGCACCCCTCCAGCAGGGCGGTCAGCTGAAGAGCTGCTCGATCGGGTTGATCGCGAAGTAGATCACGAACAGTCCGGTGATAGTCCACATCAACGGGTGGAGCTGCGACGACTTGCCCTTGACCACCTTGAGCAAGGTGTAGGCGAGGAAGCCTGCGCCGATGCCTGCAGTGATGCTGTAGGTGAACGGCATCAACACGATGGTCAAGAACGCGGGAAGCGCAACCTCGATGTCGTCCCAGTCGATGTTCTTCACCTGGGTCATCATCAGGAAACCGACCAGCACCAACGCCGGGGTCGCGGCCTCGAACGGCACGATCGCCACCAACGGCGAGAACACCGCCGCCAGCAGGAACAGCACACCGGTAACGACCGAGGCAAGACCGGTACGAGCGCCCTCCCCGACACCGGCAGCGGATTCGATGTAGGAGGTGTTCGACGACACCGCGGCAGCTCCACCAGTAGCAGCCGCGATCGAGTCCACGACCAGGATCTTCTGGGACTCCGGCGGGATGCCTTCCTCGTTGAGCAGACCGGCCTCGGCACCGACCGCGGTCATCGTTCCCATGGTGTCGAAGAAGTCCGCCAGCAGCAGTGTGAAGACCAGCAGGCCCAGCGTCACGTACGCCGCTGCGTCGAAGTCCGACAGCGCACTTCCGAGGCCGCCGATGTTGTCGAAGATCGCCAGGTTCCACAAGTCCTTGAGATCCTGGACGCCAGGGAAGTTCATGATGTCATCGGGCCACTTGGGGACGTTGAGGTTCCAGCCCTTGGGGTTGGACTCCTCGGGTGAGATGAACGTCGGACCAACCTTGGCGACGGCCTCGATGATCATCGCCACGACCGTGGTGAACAGGATCGAGATGAGGATCGCGCCCCTGAACCGCAGCGCGTACAGAGCAACCACGAGAGCCAATCCGAAGCAGAACACCAGGCTGGGCCAACCATCCAGTTGACCACCGATCCCCAGTTCGACCGGAGTTGCGGGCGCTTTGCGGACGAAACCCGCGTCGACGAATCCGATCAGGGCGATGAACAGACCGATACCGACACTGATCGCAGTCTTGAGGGATGCCGGGATCGCCTTGAACACAGCCAGCCGGAATCCGGTCAACACCAGGAACAGGATGATGACGCCCTCGAGGAACACCAGCGTCATTGCCACGTTCCAGGTGAACTTGGTGGCGATCGAGTAGGTCACGAAGGCGTTCAAGCCCAAACCTGTGGCCAGAGCCAGCGGGAACCTGGCCACCACACCCATGAGCAGGGTCATCAGACCGGCGATGACCGCCGTGGCCAGCGCGATCAACGCGATGTTGGGCGCATCGCCACCGCCGAGGTACTTACCCGTGCTGTCGGGCACGGTACCGATGATGAGCGGGTTCAACACGATGATGTAGGCCATCGTGATGAAGGTGACGATGCCGCCTCGCACCTCCGTGCCCACGTCGGAACCCCGTGCGGTGATGCTGAAGAACCTGTCCACGCTTCCCCATTCCCTAGATACGCCTACCCCCAGGAAGGCCTGCTCGAGTACCGGTCAGGCACCGGTGCCACCCACCGGGGACACTCTGCCGGTAATCTGCCCGGCCCGTCCAGAGCGGATCGCCTCCGGTATCGTCGCCGGCGTGGAGCCCCAGCAGAAACCGACGAGCCGGCAGATCGGTCGGCGGACCTACATCGTGGCCGATGTCGAGCCCCTCGATGTCGACGGGGTGCGCACTATGCAGGTGGGGTCTGTTCTGTGGCTGGCGGCGTTCGTGATGCTGCTGCCGTTCTACGGGGCGCTCAAGGACGCCGGACACACCTGGTTCCTGTGGACCTGCCTGGCCGGGTTCGGCCTAGGGATGTTCGGGGTCGCCTACTGCCGACGCCGCCAACGAAAGAGCTGAACCCTAGAACGTCTCCAAATCATCCCAGGTGAGAGTGTCCAAGACCGGCTCCGGAAGCGGCTGGGGGCGGTTCCGTTTGGAGAGCCTGGCGTCGGAGTGGGCGCCACAGCCGTGATCGTAGGAGACCACCCGCCCGTCGTCGTTGGCATAGGCATTGGCGCAGACCCCGAAAAGCTGCGACAGCGGACCGGCGAGTCGCACCATGAAACCGCAGCTGAGGCAGGCCCCGGGAGCAGATTGAGCGATAGGCGCCTCGGGTCCATGGCTCCCGTCGNNCCAGCGCTGCGCGGCCAACTCTCGGCCTTCGATCGACAACACCCGGGGNCGACCCAGCCCGAGCTCGTCGGCGACCCTGCGGATCTGTTTGGCAGAAACGTATTCATCGGCAGCCGAGTACGCCGGCGCCAGGCGCGGATCGTCCTGCTCGGTGGGCAGCAGATCACCAGGGCTGAGGTCCCCGGGNCGGATCCGGTCACGCCATGGCACCCAGGCAGGAGCCACGATCGCGTCGTCACCGGGAAGCAGCACGACCTCATCGACCGTCACGGTCTTCTGTCGTGGCGCTCGAGCAACGGTTACCGACCAGCGCCACCCGTCATACCCGGCGCGAGTGCAGGCGAACAGGTGCGTGGTGACCTTGGCTGCCTCCGATACCGAGCCGAGATGGGCACCGATATCACTACCGTCGACCTGTTCAACCAGGACGGCGCGCGCGATCTCGACCGCGGCCAGCCCGATTGCATCGGGTTTGGGCGCTTTGTCTTGACCTTGACCTCTGTCATCACGGCGCCGATTCTCCCCAGCGCCGCGCCGGTTGTCTCGCTGGGTTATCGATCCGATATAGAGCCGCCTATTGCTGGCGTCTGCGGCAAGGCTGCTAGGGAGATCGGAGGAGGGCAAGAGGTCGCCCGGGTAGGGCGAAGCCTGCTGCGCGTCGCCCTACCCGCACAATCTCCAAGGCGCGCCAGGCAAGATAGGGACATGGAACCCGAGCGGCGCGACGAGGACGCGGTCAGCCCGTCGCCGAGTCGCGTACGCGCTGCTGGCAATCGGGCCGGCCGAGCCACCCGGGCGGCCGGGCGCGGAGCAGGACGAGCTGCTCGAGGCACGTTCACCCTGGCCCGGCGCGTCTCCCACGCCGAGGGTGCCGGCGAGAGCGGGCTGTCTCGAATCATCGAGTTACATGCGTTCAACGCCGCCGGCGACGCCGCGATCGCGATCTCGCTGGCCGGGACCTTGTTCTTCCAGGTCCCTGGCGGGGACGACCAGGCCCGCGGCCAAGTGGCTCTCTTCCTGCTGCTGACGATGCTGCCGTTCGCGGTCGTCGCGCCGCTGATCGGCCCGTTCCTCGACCGTTTCAGTCACGGCCGACGCTGGGCGATCGGCGCGACGATGGCGATCCGGGGCGTGATGTGCTGGATCCTGGCCAGCGCAGTCGCCGACGAGTCACTGTTGTTGTTCCCGGCCGCTTTGGGCGCCTTGGTCGCCTCCAAGGCCTACGGGGTGACCAGGGCCGCCGCAGTGCCTCGAGTGGCTCCACCGGAACTCGGCCTGGTCCGCGCCAACTCACGCATCTCGTTGGCGGGCATCACAGGCGCGGCGATATCGGCCCCGATCGCCGTCGGAGTCTCGATGATCGGGGCGCAGTGGTCACTGCGCTATGCCTTCCTGGTTTTCGCCGGAGGCACCATCCTGGCAATTCTGCTTCCACCTGCGGTCGACAACACCGCCGGTGAGAAGCAGCAGCCCATGAGCGGAAAGGGACGTGCCGCGCTCNCCCGGCCGGTGGTGATCGCGCTACGCGCCAACTCCGGCCTGCGGCTGCTCGTGGGCTTCCTGACCCTGTTCATGGCATTCCTGCTCCGAGTCCATCCCTTCCCCGGCTGGGAAGACCGAAAGCGCNTGTTGCTGGCGCTGATCGTCGGGGCAGCCGGCCTGGGCAATACCATCGGGATCGGCTTGGGCAACATCCTCAAAGGGGTCAAACCACATCTGTCGGTGTTGATCGCATTGTTCAGCGCCACGACGGTCGCAGTGATCACCGCGGTGCACTGGTCGCTGATCACCGGGATGATGCTCGGGTTGGCAGCGNGGGTGTGTCAGTCGTTCGGCAAGTTGTCCCTGGACGCAACGATCCAGGCGGAGATCGCCGAGAGGTACCGCTCGAGCACCTTCGCCCGTTCCGAGACCCTGCTGCAAGTCTCGTGGGTGGTGGGGGCGTTCATCGGGATCGCACTACCGCTGAACGCGCGTCTGGGCCTGGCCGTGCTGGCCGTGCTGATGGTGGCCAACGCGGTGTGGGTGGTACGCGGTCTGCGGAGCAAGCCCCCGCGCCTGCCGCCGCCTCCGATACGGGCGCCGTGGCTGCTGATCTCTGATTCCCGAAATAAGACCACCGAATCACGGCAGCGGCAGTCGACTACGTCTCGAGCTCGTCGGCCAGCGCCCGCAGCAACATCGCGGTGGGTTTGGCCGTCTTCGGGTCCGGGTGCCGGCCGGCGCGGTAACCGCGCTCGATGCCCTCCAGGAGCCGGTAGAGATCCTCGACGATGTTGACCATGTCGGCGGGCTTCTTGCGCAGCGCCTTGGCGACCGACGCGGGCGGATCCAAGAGTCGCACCTGCAGCGCCTGGTCACCCTTACGGCCCTGCGCGATTCCGAACTCGACCCGAGTGCCGGCCTTCAGCGTGGTGACACCAGCCGGGAGCGCGTCGGCGCGCACGTAGACATCNGCCCCCTCATCCTGGGAGAGGAAGCCGAAGCCCTTCTCGGCGTCGTACCACTTGACCTTGCCCGTTGGCACTGTCGACCTACCTTCTGCTCACGCGTGGCTGAGCCCCTGATCGGCCCGGAGATTCCACAGTCATAAAGGACCAAGCCTACGGTGCCGCCCAACACCCACGCCACTGGGTTGGTGCTCAGCGATGACGTTCGGGGTCGGGCAGAAGCTCGTTCATCGAGCCGGAGCGGAACCCGCGCTCATCCACGGTTGCCGAAGTGAAACCCTCCCCACACACCACCTCGGTGACCAATCGCAGCGCGGAAACCTCGGCCACGCGCTCGGGATCGACTTCGATCGAGGCCACGTCACCGAGATCACGGACACGCAGATTCGCGACCTTGATTCCCTCGTTCGCGAGTACTGCGCGAACTGCTTCCTCTGCCCTCTCGACCCGACTCAATCGAAGCGGCGTGACCTCGATTCCGTAGGCGATCCGGCTGGCCAGACAGGCCGCAGCCGGCTTGTCCCAGGTGGGGAGTCCCCATGCCCGCGAGGCGAGGCGAACCTGTCGTTTGGTCAGTCCGGCATCGGCCAGCGGCGTGGTCGCACCGCGCTCGGCGGCAGCTCTGATACCTGGCCGGAAACCCGCGACGAGGTCGTCGGCGTTGGTTCCGGTGGCGATGTTGGACATGCCGTACTCCTGCGCCAACGGCCCCAGCACCTCCAGCAGCTCGGCCTTGCAGTGGTAGCAACGATCCGGGGCGTTGGCGAAATAGCCAGCTCGGACTTGTTCACTGGTCCAGGGTGTCACCAGACGCACTCCCAGTGAGCGGGCGAAGGCCGCTGCCGGATCCCGCTCGGACATCGGCAACGANCGGGAGTACCCGGTGGCCGCCACCACGCTGTCGGTGCCGAGCGCGCGGACTGCCGCGGCCAACAAGAAGGCGCTGTCGGCGCCTCCGCTGTAAGCCACCATCACGGAACCCAAGGCGCCCAAGCCGGCCTCCAACACTGCGAGCCGCTCCGCCAACAGGTGTTGGTCGAGCCAGCCAGGAAATGCACCTAGGTCATCGAGTACGACGTCGGTGCCCGCCTCCCACAACTCGTCGGCGCTACAGCCACCGGTCAGCACACTGACGCTGGTCGCACCAGCAGCCAACGCCCCNTCGACGTCATGCAGATGATCACCGACATAGATCGATGCGCCATGACGCAGCAGATGCTCAGCCTTGCCCGGTCCCCACACCCAGCCGACCAGATGATCCACGTCGAATCCCAAGTGATCCAGATGCAGCCGAGCATTGGGCTCGTACTTGCCGGTGACCACCAGCGTGCCGCCACGGTGGCCGCGAACCGCGGCGAGCGCTTCGTGTGCGCCGTGCAGTGCCGGGGTCGGCGTCACAGCGGTGGCGGGATACAACTCCCGGAACCGGTCCGCAAGGCGGGTTATCAACTCCGGGTCGGTGACGTACTCAGCCAGCATCTGCTCCAGCGGAGGCCCCAATCTGGCCGTCATCGCCTCGATGTCGTAACGGACCCCGGACTCCTCCGACAGCGCCTGCAAACAGGCGGCGAACCCACGTCGAGTGTCGATGAGGGTCATGTCGAGGTCGAAACCGACCACCAGCTTCGCTGCCATGACCGCCTCGCTCAGGCGTCGCGCTTTACGAACAACAGGTAGCTGATCAACATCAGCACCGCGGCGAAGCCGGCGAAGATCGCGGTACCGGCGGCAGTCGAAAGCTGGGCGCCGCCCAGCACGGCGTCAAGCGCCTTACCCACCTCGGTGCTGCGGATCAGCCGGTCTCCGGCGTTGAACGGGAACGCCTTGGAGAGGTCGTCCAATGAGTCCAACCCGGGGATCAGCTTCATCATGAGGCCGAGGATGGGCTCGATCGCAAGCGGCCACAAGAAGACCACCACCAACGCTGCTGTCTGGTTGCGGATGATCGAGGCGGCTGCGGTGCCGATCCAGGTGAACAACAGCATGTAGAGCAAGGTTCGGCCGTACTGGCTCCATAACGGTGCGCCGGAGAACCGCACCCCGTCATCGCCCAGCCAGGCCCAACCCACCAACGTGGAACCCACCAGCACAACCACCGTCGCTGCGAGCACCCAGACCGCGACGACGACGTATTTGGCCGCCCAGATCGCAGCGCGCGAGTTGTGGGCGGTGAGCGTGGTGCGGATCAACCCGAACCGGTACTCATGGCCCCAGGCCAGGACGCCGATGATCACCAGCACGTAGGCGATCAGGTACGGTCCCGCGACCGCGGCGAACTGGGTGACGATCGCAGGAGCGAGGAAGTCCAGCTCGACCGAGCTGGGCGCCTCGTTCCGGTAGGCGATCGAGCTCCCCATCGAGATCAGGAAGGACAGGCCGATCCCGATCAGCATGGCCACAGCGATGATCCAGTAGGTGGAGCGGATCGAACGGATCCGCGCCCATTCGTAGTGCAGCGCGTCGATCACAGCACACCACCGCCTGCCTGAAACTCCTCGGCATGTTCGGTGGCCTCCAGGAAGGCCTCTTCCAAGGTGGCCTGCCGATTGCTGAGCTCGTGAACCCGGATACCCGCGTCGAAGCACAGATCGCCCAGGTCTTGCGCGGTCAGGCCGATCACCGACAGCACTCCCGGCTCAGGTGAGCTGACTTCCACGCCTTGGGACAAGCGATCACCCAGCAACTCGGCCAAGTCCGTGGCCTGGGGTGTGCGAATGATGACGTGGTTCTTGCTGGATCCTTTGATGAAGTCCTCGATCGGGCCGCTCGCAATGAGCTTGCCCCTGCCGATGACCACCAGCTGATCGGCCATCAGGGCCATCTCGCTGAGTAGGTGACTCGACACCAGCACCGAGCGCCCCTGGCCGGCCAGGTAACGCAGCAGCTCTCGCATCCACTGGATGCCCTGGGGNTCCAAGCCGTTGGCCGGCTCGTCGAGGATCAACGTGTGCGGGTCGCCCAGCATCGCCGCGGCCAGGCCGAGTCGCTGTCCCATACCGAGGGAGAACGTCCGGGGCCGCTTCTTGGCGACGGCGGTCAGCCCGAGCTGCTCCAGCACCTCGTCGACCCGAGTAGCCGGGATCCCGTTGGCGGCAGCCAGCATGAGCAAGTGGCTACGGGCCCTACGCGTGGGATGGAAGGGCTTGGCATCCAGCAACGCGCCGACTTCGCGCATCGGCCGGGTCAGTTCGCTGAAGGGCTTGCCGTCGAAAGTGGTGCTGCCCTCGCCACGGTCCAGGCCGAGCATGAGTCGCATGGTGGTGGATTTGCCCGAGCCGTTCGGCCCTAGAAAACCGGTGACGCTGCCCGGCTGCACGGTGAACGACAGGTCATGCACGGCCTGTTTGCCGGAGTACGACTTGCCGAGGCCGCGCGCCTCGATCACTGCCATCGGGTCACCGTCATAGAGTTCCTCTCGCTACCGCGCCGACATTACAGCCCAACGGACTATCGTGGTGCGGATGTCCCTTCAGCCGCCCGCGTCGGGCCCTCGCACGCTTGCCGACCAGCTTCGCAGCTGGTCGGATGAACAGCTTGCCGGGTTGCTGCGTGTCCGGCCCGATCTGGCGGCACCGGCGCCTCAGGACCTGGGGCAGCTGGCTGCCCGGGCGACAACCAAGGGATCGGTGCTACGCGCCGCCGATCAACTGACCTGGTGCGAGCTGGCTGTGCTGGACGCGCTGGTGGTGTGTGACGGCGCGGCATCCCGGCAACGCCTGGGACAGATCGTCCACGCCGAGGCTGTAGCGATCGATGCAGCTGTGCTGCATCTGTCGCAACTGGTCCTGGTGTGGGGAACCGAGGGAGTCNTGCGAGTCCCAGGCCCGGTGATCGAGAGCATCGGCTGCCCGGTGAGCAAGGCAGGACCAACGCTGACGACTCTGCTGACCCCGCTGGGACCGGCCCGGATCGCGGAGATCGCCACGAACCTGGACCTTGCCCCGACCGGGGACCCCACCAGTGACCTCGTGCTGATCGGCGAGCAATTGAGCGATCCGG
Source organism: Nocardioidaceae bacterium (assembly GCA_013693815.1). Taxonomy (GTDB): domain Bacteria; phylum Actinomycetota; class Actinomycetes; order Propionibacteriales; family Nocardioidaceae; genus SSC3. The sequence goes on along the minus strand of CP059259.1, from coordinate 819,755 downwards.
CCATAGTCCGACAACTGCTCGCGACCCTCCCCAGTCGTCGGCGCGGANTGTTGGGCCATCTCGAGTCCGTGGGCGCCGCAGGCCAGATCGGCAACCAGCAGGCGACCGTGGGCCCACTGCTCGACAAGGGGCTGTTGGCGTTGCGCGACGCCCATCATGTCGTGGTGCCTCGCGAGGTCCTGCTCGCTTTGCGCGACGGGCACACCACACGGGAGCGGGTGGACGCAAAGCCGGCGCTTGTCACCTCGACCCGGGAGCCGAAGCTCGTTGCTCATGCGGCGTCCGGTGCCGCCGCCGAGTTCACCCGGCAGTGTGAGCTGCTGTTGGAGCACTGGGGTCNNCCACCCCCAGTGGGCCTGCGCGGCGGTGGCGTCGGCGTACGGGACCTGCGGGCCGCAGCGGCGTTGCTGCACGTACCTGAGGCAACAGCGGTGCTCGTGATCGAGACGTGTGCCGCGGCCGGGCTACTGACCCTAGGGCATACCGACGAGCTCGATGCCGCCTGGCTGCCCACCGCGGCCTTCGATATCTGGGTGCACGAGCCGGTCGCGCAGCGGTGGGTACGACTGGCGCGGGCTTGGCTGGACAACCCTCGCTTGACCAGCGCCGTCGGCTCCAAGCTGCAGGGCAAGCTGGTCAACGCGCTCTCGGCGGACCTGGAGCGCTCCTGGCTTGCTACTACCCGGCGAGAGACCCTCGGTGAGCTGGCCGGGATCCCTGACGGGGAGGTCTTGGCACCAGGCACCGGAGTTCCATCCCTCGCAGAGCGGGTGGCATGGCTACGCCCCCGGAGACCGGCCGCACGAGCCGAGGCTGTGGCCCGGATCTTGGAGGAATCAGCGATCCTGGGCATGGTCGGGCTGGGCGGGATGCCGACCTATGCCCGCAGCTTGATTCACGCCGGATCATCCACCCGTCCCGGTTCAGAGCCAGGGCCCGAGGCCGGCCTCGCGGCGCTGCTCCCGCCGACGGTCGAGCAGGTGCTGATCCAGGCGGACCTGACCGCGATCGCGCCAGGCCCGCTGGACACCGAGTTCGGCAGGCGGCTCGCGCTCGTGGCAGACATCGAGTCACGAGGTGGCGCAACCGTCTACCGGTTCGGTGAGAGCTCGGTGCGGCGTGCGTTCGATTCCGGCTGGGCACGCGAAGAGGTGCACGAATTCCTGCGGGAGGCCTCCTCCACCGAGGTCCCCCAACCGTTGACCTACCTGGTCGACGACGTCTCACGGCGCTTCGGATCGATCCGGGTCGGGGCCGCCGAGTCGTTCCTGCGCAGCGACGACGAGTTGGCACTGTCCGAACTCGTCCACGNNACACGCGCCGCCTCGCTGCGACTACGTCGCATCGCGCCGACCGTAGTGGTCAGTGACGTGTCTGTCGACGTGCTGCTGCCCCGGCTACGGGAACTCGGCTTGGCGCCGGTGGTGGAGGCAGCCGACGGCACCGTGCAGGTGGCACGCCGGGAGGCTTACCGGGCGCCGAGCCCGGTGACCCGGCCTCGTGGCCTGATGCTGGCGCGCAGCGAGGTCGGGGTGACGGCCGTAGTGGCAGCGTTGCGCGCCGGCGAGCACGCGAGCACGAACCGGCCGGCTGGAGTAGCGCGCCCGACCGGGCCGGCTTCCCTGATCGCCCAACTCAACGAGGCGGTCGACCGCGCCGGCACCTTGTGGATCTCCTATGCCGACAACGACGGCTCGATCATGGATCGGGTGGTGGACCCGGTACGGATCGATGGCGGTCGGCTCACCGCCTACGACCACCGCACCGAGCAGAACCGCTCGTTCGCGCTGCATCGTATTACCGGTGTGCGCCCACTCACGTAGCGAGCCCGACATGTCTCACGGCTCATCCGTAAGATTGCCGGGTGAATGACGGCCCTCTCATCGTGCAGTCCGACAAGACCCTGCTGCTGGAGATAGATCACGAGAGGGCAGCGGATTGCCGCCGCGCGATCGCACCGTTCGCGGAGCTGGAGCGCAGCCCCGAGCATGTGCACACCTACCGGCTCACTCCGCTGGGCCTGTGGAACGCCCGCGCCGCCGGCCATGACGCCGAGCAGGTGATCGACACACTGCTGACCTTCAGCAGGTACGCAGTGCCGCATGCGCTGCTGGTCGATATCGCCGACACAATGGACCGCTACGGGCGGCTCAAACTGGAGAAGCACCCGACCCACGGGCTCGTCCTCACCAGTACCGACCGTGCTGTGTTCGAGGAGGTGCTGCGGGCCAAGCGGATCGCGGGAATGATCGGGCAGCGCCTCGACGATCTGACCGTCCTGGTGCATCCCAGTGAGCGCGGGAATCTCAAGCAGGCATTGCTGAAACTCGGTTGGCCGGCCGAGGACTATGCCGGCTACGTCGACGGCGAGGCCCATGCGATCGCACTCGACGAGGAAGGCTGGCAGCTACGCGGCTACCAGCGCGATGCGGCCGAGTCGTTCTGGCACGGCGGGTCAGGTGTGGTGGTACTCCCGTGTGGCGCGGGCAAGACGATCGTCGGCGCCGCCGCAATGGCCCACGCCCAGGCCACCACGCTGATCTTGGTCACCAACACCGTCAGTGCCCGGCAGTGGAAGCAAGAGCTGGTCCGACGTACGACACTGACCGAGGACGAGATCGGTGAGTACTCCGGGACCAGGAAGGAGATCCGTCCGGTCACCATCGCGACCTATCAGGTGATGACCACCAAACGGAAGGGCAGCTATGCCCACCTGGAGCTGTTCGATGCCCGCGATTGGGGTTTGGTGATCTACGACGAGGTCCACCTGCTGCCTGCGCCGATCTTCCGGATGACCGCGGACCTGCAGGCCCGGCGCCGGATCGGGCTGACTGCCACCCTGGTGCGCGAGGACGGCCGGGAGGGCGACGTTTTCTCCNTGATCGGGCCTAAGCGGTACGACGCGCCCTGGAAGGACATCGAGGCCCAGGGCTACATCGCGCCGGCGGACTGTATCGAAGTTCGGGTGACCTTGCCTGAGGGAGAGCGGATGGCGTATGCGACCGCGGAGCCCGACGAGCGCTACCGGCTGGCATCCTGCACACCCGCCAAGACCAGGTTGGTCGAGCGGATCGTCGCCAAACATTCCGGTGAGCCGACGCTGGTGATCGGTCAGTACCTGGACCAGCTCGACGAGATCGGCGAGCGATTGGACGCACCTGTGATCAAGGGCGAGACCACGGTCAAGGAGCGTGAGCGGCTCTTCAACGCCTTCCGCGAGGGCGAGCTCGACCTGCTCGTGGTCAGCAAGGTCGCCAACTTCTCGGTCGATCTACCCTCGGCAAGTGTTGCGATCCAGGTGTCGGGTTCGTTCGGCTCTCGCCAGGAGGAAGCACAGCGGCTCGGCAGGCTGCTGCGCCCCAAGACCGACGGTCGCTCGGCTCGGTTCTATGCGATCGTGGCCCGCGACACCGTCGATGCGGACTTCGCCCAGCACCGCCAACGGTTCCTCGCCGAGCAGGGTTACGCGTATTCCATCGCCGACTCCGACGACCTATAGCCGCCACGCTCCGTTCTGGCTGGGTTCTGGGTTCAGTCTCTCCGGTTCAGCTGACCGAGGTGATCGTCACCGGCTCTTTCGGTGAGACTCCATCGGTGTCGTTGCCCTGGGCGGAGATCTCCTGCACCAGCTTCAGACCAGCCTCGTCGACCTTTCCGAACACCGTGTAGGCCGGATCGAGCGGAGTGTCGGCGACCATGATGAAGAACTGGCTGCCGTTGGTGTCGGGGCCGGCATTAGCCATCGCCACCGTGCCGGCGCTGTAGGTCTCCTGGCCGGTCAGCTCATCGGCGAACCGGTAGCCAGGGCCTCCTGTTCCGGTCCCGGATGGGTCACCGCATTGCAGCACGAAATCGGGAACCAGGCGGTGGCATGAGGTGCCGTCGAAATAGCCGTGCTGGGCCAGCCAGGTGAAGTTGCCGGCAGCACACGGCGCGTTGGCGGGGTCGAGCGTCACGGTGATGTCGCCGCGGTCGGTGACGATGGCGAGCTCGTCGGCTGAGGGCGGAGCGGCCGGCGGAACCTCGACCTCTTTGGCGGCCGGCTCGGCGGCGGGGAACTTGCAAGCATCAGCCGCAGGCGTGGTCATCGTCCGCCCGGGGGCCGCCGCGTCGGCTGTCTCCCCTGTCTCGGGCGCCTCCGCGGTGACATCGTCGTCACCACAGGCAGCGAGCAGGAACACGACGGCGGCTGCCATCACGACAACAGGAATTCGACGCAAGCTCATGGAAAGGCACCCTACTGACTGTGTCCTAACGCCGTGGAGCGGGAGTCTGCGAGACCATGATCAGATGAGCCCGTCCGGCAATGACTCGATGCCGATGTTGGAGATCGTGGTGCTGCATCCGGCCGACGCCGGACCTGCCACCGAGGGCGGCGCCGACCGGCTTTATGTGACCTCATCGGTGGAACCGGATCTATCGGACCGGGGTGGTCTCTCGGTGGATGCCTCGTTGGTTTCGGCGATCTGCCGCGAGACCGACCTTCCGGTGCGACCACTGCTTCGCCTGGCTTCGAACGCGACCAGCACAGGCGCAGAGTTCACCCGTCTGGTAGCGCTGGGCGAGTCCTATCTCGCGGCGGGTGCGGAAGGGGTCGTGTTCGGGTTCCTGGACACCGACCTGCTCATCGACACCGACTTGTGTCGCAGTTTGAGCGATGCGCTCCCTGGAGTGCCTTGGACGTTCCGCAATGTCGTCGACCAGTCCTTGGAGCAGGATCGGGTCTGGCGTGACCTGCACGAGTTGCGCAATACCGGCTTGGACGGTGTTCACACTGCCGGCTCACCTCGCGGCCTGGAAGTGGGCAGCGAGGACCTGATTGCGCGGGCTCGGCGTGACCGCGCAGCAGCTGGTCTGATGATCGCGAGTGGAGGGCTCGTTCCCGAGCAGGTCCCGTGGCTGGCGCTGGCCGGAATCACCCGGTTCCGAGTGGGGGCTTCAGCGCGACCTGGGATGTCGTACAAAGCATTCGTGGATGCCCGGCATGTTCGCTCCTGGCGCAAGCTCCTCGACGAGCAGCCGATCAGGCGTGGCTGAGCCGTCCTAGTTCTTCTTCACCTTCAACATCGACCCCGGCGCCTTGCACTTGCTGGTGAGCTCGATCGTGAGCGGATCCTTTGGCAGGGTGACCCGCCACGCGTACCAGACCTTGGCTCCCTCCGCGGACAGCGTCACTTTGGGAGTGCGGTATTTCCCGTTGCCCTTGATCAGCACCTTCTGGGTCTTCTTCAACCGCGCCTGACCGCAACCGATGTTGGCCTTTTTCTTGTACGGGCCGTAGATCCGGATGGTGGCGGTCTGCTGGTATCCGGGCGCCGTCTTGGCGACGCTGAACTTCAGCCTGCCGTTGGGTTGGACGTCAGTCGACAAGGTGGCGCGGGTTCGCACTGCGCCGCTGCCTCCACAAGTGCTCGTCGGGGTGTTCAGACCAGAGCCTGCGATNGTCGATCCCCAGTAGTACCAACCCGCCCGTTTGACGGAGAAGTCCGGCGTCGAATAGGTGCCGTTCGCAGTGACCGTGGCTGTGGCCTGGGCAAACGGGGTGGCGGTGCAGTCGGGGGTGACGGCTTGCGAGTACGGACCGAACAGGCGCAATGTCGCGAGCCGAGCCGCAGAATCGGCACTGTTGCTCAGGGTGAATTTGGTACGTACCGGTTTGCCGACCTCTGCTGCGGCCGCGGCGACTACCGCGGTCCTCGGAACCACCTGGGTCGCCAGCCTGACCGTTGCCTTCAAGGCGCGCTTCTTGCCGGCCACTGCCAACCGGGTCGCTCCTTTGGTCTTGGGTTCTCGCATAGTGACACGGTGGCTGGGAACGCCTGCTGCCTTCACCCGGACGCGGACATACCCCGGCTCGACCGCATCGAATCCGAACCGGACGCTGCCTTTACTGTCGGTGACGGCTCGGGCGGCCGTGCCCGCTCCGACGGCAGTGATCGCGAGTTTCGGCGCCGGCTTTCCACTCGCCGCCCGGACGATGACATGCAACCGCATCGTGCCACCGACCGTCGCCGGCTTGGTCTTCAACTCCATCCGATACGGGCCTGCATAAAGCTTGGAGTCGGCCAACATGGTCTTGGCCAGTGCCCTGATCTGCTTGGCGCGCCCGGTGGCGGCAAGCCGCTTCTTGGTTCTTTTGCTGCCCAGCGACTGACCGCCGAGCAAGGCATGGGTCACCACGTCGACAGCCGCCGCTTGGTCGGCGATGCGCACCGCGCCGTACTTGGAGAGCACCCAGGCAGCTCTGGCGGTATTCGGTGGACCAGAGACCGCCCGAGCCGGCTTGTAGCGGGCCGACCGCTTCTTGGCCGCAGGATCGACCCGATAAGTGACTGCCTTGCCGGTGAGATAAGCACCCACGAAGCCGGCATCAGCGCGCTTACCACCGGGGATGGCATACCCGGACCAACGTGACGAGGCCGCATGAGCGGGAGCGAGGGTGAGCGCGAGAGTAAGCGCCGAACCTACCGCGAGAACACGCCAGACTCGACGCATGGGCCGGACCCGGCACATGAGTTCAGTGCTCGTCGGGGTCGTAGGGACTCTTCAACGGGCGGTTCGGACCTACTCGGTTGGACTTGCGGTCCTTGCCCGGTTTCTGACCGGTTTGCCCGGCGTGGCCATCCGGCTGCGTGGTCACCGGCGTGGCAGCAGGCGTCGCGGACGGAGGAGAATTGGCGTCTGCGACGGACTCGATGGGGTTGGAGGCCGTCGCAGACGCTCCACCGCCGTAAGCGTGACTTGGGGTGCCACGACTCGTGGGGCGATGGTCGGCTGCTGCGTCTTTGGGGGAGTAGACGCAAGCGATGCCGAGATCGGAAGATCGTCAGTGCCGCTGTCACCAAGCAGGAACACCCCGGCCGCCAGGACCAGAGCAACCGCGATCACTCCCGCGAGAAGGCCCAACTGCGGGCGGGCGCGTCTGCGAGGAGGATCCGGCAGGGCGCGATGGGCCGCGAGCTGCGATACCGCCCACTCGGGGTCGTTCTCGTCGAAGTAGCCTCCGGTGCCCATCTCTCACCCCTGAAAAGCGCCCGAAACGGCCAAAGCAACACCTGAGCCGCGATAGTCCCCCTGATCGCGGCTCCGGTGACCCTCGCATCGTCGTCCATCTACCCGATCCAGGGCAAGTCACCGAGCCCAAGTTGTGGACAACATCTCGGGTTTGTCCCACCCAAGCGGCGCTGCGTTCGCAGTCAAGTTTCTGGACTAGTGCCGAGGTGCGGTGCGCGCCAGCGGCATCCACACCGTGTAACGGTCTGCGCGGTAGGTGCTTCGGGAGACTTCGACAGCGCGCTGGCCGGCGAACGCGCGGCGGTCGATACGCAACACCGCAGCGCCGTCGTCGAGACCGAGGTGCCCCGCCTCCTCGGCATGGGCGACGTCGGCGTTGATCGAGTCCTCGGCCCAACTCGGCCGCAGCCCGCGGCGGTCGAGCTCGCTATACAGCGAGAACGGCAGAGGATTCTCCAAGAAGGCGGGAATGACTCGGTCGGCCAGGAACGCATCCTCGACGCACATCGGGGCGCCGTCGGCGAAACGCAGTCGGCGCCAATGCACGACCGTCTCGCCCTGTTCGATCTCCAGCGCCCTGGCAACACTGGGGCCGGATTGCTCGCGCCTGGCCAGCAGGGTCCGCGACTCGGTCTTCATCCCGCGCCGGGACATGTCCTCGGTGAAGCTGACCAACCGGTTGTGGGTAACCCCGAATCCTCGGGCGACAAAAGTTCCACGACCAGGGATCCGCTCCAGCAACCCTTCGGCGACCAGGGCATCCAATGCTTGGCGAACCGTCATCCGCGCTACCTTGAACTGCTGGACGAGCTCGCGCTCCGAAGGGGCGGGAGAACCAGGCTCGGCGCCCTCGATCAGCCCCCGGACGTACTCGCGCACAATGACGTGTTTGTGAACCGCGGGTTGGTTCATCGCCAGTGTGATCGGGTCGCCCATCGTCTGCCCCTCTTCCCGCAGGAACCTCTTGCGAGCTGGGCCTGCGGCAATCCTCGAATCGATACTAGACCCGAATAACCACGGGTGACGAGGATCGCCGGAGCGAACCCCACTCCCGCAACTCCTCGTCGGTGTCCGGCTATTCGGTGGCGATCGCTTTGAGGACGTCGAGTTTGGCCGCTCTGCGGCCAGGCACCAGAGCGGCCAGTACGCCTAAGATCCCGGCGACCAACACGAACACCAGCAACTGCGTCCACGGGATCGCCAGCTCGGTCAGGCCCTGGTCGCGCAGAGCACGGACCAGCGAAATGCCGAAGGCGAGCCCGAGGACGACACCGAGAAGAGCGCCGAACACCCCGATCACCACTGCCTCGAGCCGGATCATCTTGCGCAACTGGCGCCTGCTCAGCCCCACCGCCCGAAGTAGCCCGATCTCTCGGGTGCGCTCGATCACCGACAGCCCGAGTGTGTTGACCACACCCAGGATCGCGATCACGATCGAGAGCCCGAGCAGGCTGTAGATCAGGTTGAGGAAAGTGTTGATCTGACCCTTCTGCTCGTCCGCATACCCCTGGGGGTCTTTGACGGTCAGGGTGGGCTGGTCCTTGGTGAGGGCATCGATCCGCTCCTGCACCGCCTCGATGTCGGCGGCACCGTGGTCGACGGACACGAAGAGTTGGGCGTCACGAGCAGCTATCCCGCCTGCCTCGAGGGTCTCGGGAGTGACCAGGAAGTCACCGGGCACGGTCGCACTCGAGGCGTACACCGCAACGACCGTAAGGTCCTGGGTTCCTGCCTGGAACTCCACCGGGACGGTGTCGCCGATCTTCAGTCCGTCGCCATCGGCCTTGGCCTCGGTCATCGCGATGTCGCCCTTGCCGAGATCGGCCAGGTTTCCAGAAACCACATCGAAGGACATCATCTGCTCCAGATCGGCGGGTACGACGCCGGCGACCCAAGAGCCGGCCGACCCGTCGACCGTCGGAAACGCGACCCGGACCGCGGCAACGCCTCGTACTCCTTCGACGTCTCGGATCTGGTCGGCCACAGCAGTGGAGAACGGTTGCCCGATGACGTTGGACACGATCAGGTCGGCTTTGAGGTTCTCGTCGACCGAGGCATCGGTGCTCGCCGATGCCGAGTTGCCGAAGATCGACACCAGGGTGACCAGGGCAATGCCGATCATCAGCGCGCTGGAGGTCGCCGCGATCCGACGCGGGTTACGCGCCGAGTTCTGGGTGGCGAGTTGTCCGACTGCGCCGAAGATCCTGCGGTAGATCACACCGAAAGCAGCGATCACCGGCCTGCTCACGATCGGGCTGGCCAGAGCGGCTCCGATCAGGATCAGCAGCAGCCCGAGGCCGATCAGCAGCAGCTCGGTGCCGACGAATCCGACCACCACACTCACGATTCCCAACAGCGCGAGCACGATGCCGAGGATAAGCCGACTGCGCATCGTTGCCTCAGGAAGAGCCACGTCATCGCGTAGCGCAGAGACCGGGGCGGCCTTGGAAGCACGTACAGCTGGAAGCACCGCGGCGACCACGGTCACCAACATGCCGAGCAGATAACACCAGAACACCGTGCTCAGGGTTACCGGGAAGGAGGCATTCGACAGGTCGATGCCGATGAAGCTCATCAGCACCCGGATCAGCTGCGCAAGCCCGATGCCCAGCAGCAACCCGAAGGTGGAGCCGATGAAGCCGACCGCGAGCGACTCCGACAACACCGATCCGATGACTTGGCGGCGTGAGGCGCCCAGGGCGCGCAGCAGCGCAAGTTCCCTGCTGCGTTGGGCCACCAGGATCGAGAAGGTGTTGATGATCAGGAAGGCTCCGACGATCAGCGAGATCGCGGCAAAGACCAGCATGAAGATCCGGATGAACTTCAAGAAGGAGTTGTTGACATCCTCCTTGTTCTGCTCGGCCTGGTCGGGCCCGGTCGTTGCCACCAGCCCTTCGGGGAGGACCTCGTTGGCCTGGTCTGCCAGCTCGCGCTGGCTGACTCCGGGNGCGGTGGTCAGTGAGACGGTGTTGAACACGTCCTTGCCGCCGAAGAACAGTTGCTGCATCGTGGCGGTGTCGAAGATCGTGATGGTCGCACCTACCAGGCCACCGTTGCCGAACTCGACCTCGCCGACCAGTTCGGCCTTCATCGTCGGTGGGTCACCGGGCGTGACGAGTGTGACGGTATCTCCGATTTTGTAGCCGGCCTTGTCCACGGTGCTGGCATCGATCGCGACTTCTCCGGCACTCTCGGGAAAACGGCCGTCCTTGAGAGTCAGGATCGGCTCTCCGGCCAAGTTGGTGACGCCGGTGTGGTTGAACCCGAGGCCTGGTGGGCCGAATCCNCCNACGACCTTGCCGTTGGTTCCCACAACGTACAGCGACTGCACTTGAAGTCCGGGGTAAGCGTGTTCGGTGCCGGATAGAGATTCCAGCTTGTCGACGACGGCACGGTCGATCACGCGATTGTCCTCCATGGAGGTGAAGGAGTTCGCGCCTGCGTAGGCCACCTCGACATCAGAGACACTGCCTTCGATGATGTCGTCGAAAGCGCCGCCCATCGCGTCGGTGAAGATCAGCGATCCACCAACGAAGGCGACACCGAGGACGACGGCGAACGCAGACATGAACAGGCGCAGCTTGCGAGCAAGCAGATTGCGCCAAGTGACCTTGAGCATTCTCGGTGTCCCTTGTCAGCTCAGTGCTCGAGCTCGTAGCGGGCGGTGAGCCCGGCCATCTTGTCCAGGATCGCCTCACGGGTCGGCTCGCGCAGCTCGTCGACGATCCTGCCGTCGGCCAAGAACACGACCCGATCAGTGATGGCCGCTGCCACCGGGTCGTGGGTGACCATCACGATGGTCTGCCCGAACTCGTCGACGCTGCGGCGCAACAAGCCGAGTACCTCGGCCCCGGATCGGCTGTCGAGGTTGCCGGTGGGCTCGTCGGCGAACACCACAGCCGGCCGGCTAGCCAGCGCCCGGGCAACCGCGACCCGCTGCTGTTGACCACCCGAGAGCTCCTTGGGCAGGTGCTTGAGCCGGTCAGCGAGGCCAACCGTGTCGATCACCGTGCGGTACCAGTCCTTTTCAGGTGAGCGGCCCGCGATCGAGAGCGGAAGCAGGATGTTCTCCTCGGCGGTCAGCGTCGGGAGCAGATTGAAGCTTTGGAACACGAACCCGACCTGGTCGCGACGCAGCTTCGTCAGCGTCTTGTCGCCCATCTGGGACAGGCTGGCATCACCGAGGAAGACCTCGCCACTGGTGGCATCGTCCAACGCAGCACAGCAGTGCATCAGGGTCGACTTCCCCGAGCCCGAAGGACCCATCACCGCGGTGAACTCACCCTCGTAGAGATCCAGGGTGACCCCGTCCAGGGCGCGAACCTCGGCATCCCCGGTCCCGTAGACCTTGGTCAACTCGATTACACGGGCAGCGGCAGTGCGGGCAGGCGGTGCAGTTGTGGTCACGAGAGATCCTTGCGAAGAGGGTCGGTCGACCCGACAACCCTAGGCGGATGGACCAACCGGTGCCATCGGGTTAATCCCTGACTCGACCCCTGAGAGCGTTCGCTAGTAGGGAACGCTTCTCAGTCCGGCTCTACCGATGCCACGATGGTCACCACCGGACAAGACGTCAGGCCTTTGACACCATGCGCGAACCGTTGGTCAGCTGTCAGCAGTTCGGCGTCCAACAGCTCAGCGAGCGCGACATAGCTCGCGTCGTACGAGGTGAGGTTGTCTCGCAGCTCCCACATCCGGGCGAGCAAGGGCTCAGCTGGCCATCGCCTGGCCGGAAGATCAGCCAGGTCGGCTAGCGCTGCTGCCGCGCGTGACTCGGTGACTTCCTCGCGCCGGACCCATGTGCGTAAGACCGACGTGGTTTCGATGACGGCCAGATGCGGCATATGCAACTCGCCCATATGCTGGCTCATCAGTTCGGCTGCTCGCTTTCCGACAGCGCTGGCGATAAGGAACTCCGAGATCACCGAAGCATCGAGTACGAGCAACGTCAACGCCGCTCGTCACGATCGGAGCGCAAGATGTCGGCTGCACGCGCCTTTGGTTCTACTGCTTCGCGGCTCTTGATACGTTCGACAAGCTCGTCCAGGGTGGGTTGCTGAGCCAGTTGGCTCAGCTGCGTCAGCACGTACTCCGACAGGCTCTGCCCAGCCGCCGCAGCCCTGACCTTGAGCGTGCGCCGAACGTCCTCGGGAACATCTCTCACCTGAAGTGTCGACATGCTTTCCATAGTACATACATGCAAAGTGCATGACATGCAGCTGAGGTCTCACCGTCAAAGGTCTCGTAAAGTAAAGGAATGCCTCCCACAGCCATGACCGCGGTTATGACCGCCGGCCTGGCTGCCGCCGTCGCCACCGCTGTGGGACTGGGCGTCCTCAGCGGAGTCGGGCGGGAGCCCGAGGCGACCACGGCACCACGGCCGACCCAGGCAACGACGCATGCCCTGGCCACAACCTCCGACTCCACTTCGGACAAGCCATTGGCGGGCAAGGTCGTGGTGATCGACCCGGGGCACCAGCTCGGCAACTCGCGATTCCCGAGCAAGATCAATCGGCTGGTCGATGCTGGTGGTTTCAAGAAGCCGTGCAACACCACCGGCACCTCGACCAACAGCGGGTATGCGGAGGCGACCTTCAACTTCAAGGTCGCCAAGGTCGTGCAACGCAGACTGAAGAAGCTCGGTGCCACGGTGGTGATGACGCGCAAGGCCAATAGGTACGACCGTTGGGGTCCGTGCGTCGATTTCCGCGGGCGACTCGGTAACAAGCTCAAGAAGCAGCAGCTCGGCGCAGACAAGTCCCGGGCCGGAACCCGCGCCGATCTCAAGCTGTCGATCCATGGCGACGGCTCAGCGGCGGGCAACCGCGGCTTCCACATCATCGTGTCCACCCATAAGACGGGCCATCGCGCCACCTCGAAGGCTTACGCCAAACGTACTCGCGCGGCGCTGTGGGACGCGGGCTTCAAGCGCTCGACCTACATCGGCGGCGGCACGGCACTGTCCTTCCGCGGCGATCTGGCCACCCTGAACCTGTCCCGTATCCCGGCCGTAATGGTCGAGCTGGGCAATATGCGCAACGCCAAAGACGCCAAGCAGATGACGTCTGCCAAGGGCCAGCGCAAGTACGGCCGGGCACTGGTCCGGGCCATTCGCGCCCAACTGGAGCATGGCTAACGAGGCCGACGGAGTTAAGGAAAGCCGGGTACGAACCCCGCGCGAAGCGTGCCCGGCGAAGCCGGATCCGAAACAAGAAATGGAAAGCCGGGGCACGGCACTACCAGAGACCGCGGAACACTCAAGCAACACTCACCGGCAGTTAGGCATGAAGGCCCGGAAATGGCTCGTGGCCCGAGCGCAAAGCGCTCGGGCCACGATTTCTGAGCTTCGCTCAGAAGTCCATTCCACCCATGCCACCCGACGGGTCCGGCATGGCCGGGGCCTTCTCGGGCTTGTCCGCGACGACCGCTTCGGTCGTCAGGAACAGGGCTGCGATGGAGGCTGCGTTCTGCAGCGCGGAACGGGTCACCTTGGCGGGGTCGAGGATGCCGGTGGCAACCATGTCGACGTACTCGCCGGTGGCGGCGTTGAGGCCGTTGCCCGCGGGAAGGTTACGCACCTTCTCCACGATGACTCCACCCTCGAGACCCGCGTTGACCGCGATCTGCTTGAGCGGCGCCTCGGCGGCCTGGCGGACGATCGCCGCGCCAGTTGCCTCGTCACCTTCGAGCTCAAGCTTCTCGAACGCCGCGTCGGTGGCCTGCAGCAGGGCGACGCCACCGCCGGCGACGATGCCCTCCTCGACGGCAGCCTTCGCGTTGCGAACGGCGTCCTCGATGCGGTGCTTACGCTCCTTGAGCTCGACCTCGGTGGCCGCGCCGACCTTGATCACCGCAACACCGCCGGCCAGCTTGGCCAGGCGCTCCTGCAGCTTCTCGCGGTCGTAGTCGGAGTCCGACTTCTCGATCTCGGCACGGATCTGGTTGACGCGACCAGCGATCTGGTCGGCGTCGCCCGCACCTTCGACGATGGTGGTCTCGTCCTTGGTGAGCACGACCTTACGGGCCTGGCCGAGCAGCTCGACGCCGGTGTTCTCCAGCTTGAGGCCGACGTCCTCGCTGATGACCTGGCCACCGGTGAGGATGGCGATGTCTTGCAGCATGGCCTTGCGGCGGTCACCGAAGCCGGGAGCCTTGACGGCTGCCGACTTGAAGGTACCCCGGATCTTGTTGACGATCAGGGTGGCCAGGGCCTCGCCCTCGACGTCTTCGGCGATGATCAGCAGCGGCTTGCCGGACTGCATGACCTTCTCCAGCAGAGGCAGCATGTCCTTGACGTTGCTGATCTTCTGGTTGGCGATGAGCACGTAGGCGTCCTCCAGGACGGTCTCCATGCGCTCGGTGTCGGTCATGAAGTACTGCGAGATGTAGCCCTTGTCGAAGCGCATACCCTCGGTGAGCTCGAGGTCGAGCCCGAAGGTGTTGGACTCCTCGACAGTGATGACGCCTTCCTTGCCGACCTTGTCCATGGCCTCGGCGATGATCTCGCCGACCTGGGTGTCAGCAGCGGAGATCGAGGCGGTCGAAGCGATCTGCTCCTTGGTCTCGACGTCCTTGGCCATCTCCAGCAACTGCGCAGACACAGACTCGACGGCCTTCTCGATGCCGCGCTTGAGCGCCATCGGGTTGGCACCCGCAGCGACGTTGCGCAGACCCTCGCGGACCATGGCCTGGGCCAGCACGGTCGCCGTCGTCGTGCCGTCACCGGCTACGTCGTCGGTCTTCTTGGCGACCTCCTTGACGAGTTCCGCACCGATCTTCTCGTACGGATCCTCGAGCTCGATCTCCTTCGCGATGGACACACCATCGTTGGTGATCGTGGGNGCGCCNCACTTCTTCTCCAGGACCACGTTGCGGCCCTTGGGACCGAGGGTGACCTTGACGGCGTCCGCGAGCGTGTTCATGCCACGCTCGAGGCCGCGCCGGGCCTCCTCGTTGAAAGCAATCAGCTTCGGCATAACTCCTACGAATTCCTTCGCGTAAGAGATGGATGGACCGGATCGGCGCCCGCGACGGACGGCTCACGCTGCCCGGCGAACCCTACTCGCCGGCGCTTGTGGCCTCGCCTCCCCAGACCGTTGTCACTCTCGGGTCGAGAGTGCTAACTCATGTTTAGCACTCGACCCGCGCGAGTGCAAGCGGAGCTGCCTCTATAGGGCCGCTCAACACGATGGCCGGAGCAACATATGTTGCTCCGGCCACCAAACCGTCGCACCCACGAGGTGCGGCCAGGCTATGACCTAGGTCACGTTCGGTCAATGGCTGCCCGGGATCAGTGTGTCGAGGTCAGCCGCCCGCGACGGCGGGAATCACCGAGATCTGGGTGCCGTCGGGGGTAGCGGTTGCCAGCCCGTCCAGGAAACGCACGTCTTCGTTGCCGATGTAGACGTTCACGAACCGGCGCAGCGCTCCATCCTCGTCCAGGATGCGGGCCTTGATGCCGGCATAGGTGGCATCGAGTGCGTCCAGCACCTCGGCAAGGGTGGCGCCCTCGGCGCTCACCTCGGACTCACCGCCGGTGTAGGTGCGCAAGATGGTGGGAATACGGACGCTGACGCTCACGAGGCTCCTTTAGATGATTCCGGCCTTGACGAAATCGCCGTAGCCGGGGTTGATGGTGGCGGCCGGGCCGACCTGGTCGGCGATGGCGTCCAGGGTCTTCAGGCCCATACCGGTGTTGATCACGACGGTCTCGAGCTCAGGGTCGAGCTGGCCGGTCTCGACGAGTTTCTTGAGTACGCCGACCGTGGTGCCACCCGCGGTCTCGGTAAAGATCCCCTCCGTGCGGGCGAGCAGCAAAATGCCCTCGCGTACCTGGTCGTCGGTGATGTCCTCGACCGCTCCNCCGGTACGCCGGCACACGTCGAGCACGTACGGCCCGTCGGCCGGGTTGCCGATCGCCAACGACTTGGCAATAGTGTCGGGCTTGACCGGGCGCACCACCTTGTGGCCCTCTTTGAAGGCGGCCGAGACCGGTGAACAGCCGGTGGCCTGTGCGCCGAAGATCTTGTACGGCTTGTCCTCGACCAGCCCGAGCTTGATCAGCTCTTGGAATGCCTTGTCGACCTTGGTGAGCTGGGACCCGGAGGCGACCGGAATCACGATCTGATCGGGCAGCCGCCAGCCGAGTTGCTCGGCGATCTCGTACCCGAGTGTCTTGGATCCCTCGGCATAGAAGGGGCGCACGTTGACGTTCACGAACGCCCAGCCGTCCTCCTCGCCGGCGATCTCCGAGGCGAGCTTGTTGACGTCGTCGTAGTTGCCGTTCACTGCGACCAGGGAGTCGGTGTAGACCGCGGAGTTGACCTGCTTGGGATGCTCCAGATCAGCGGGGATGAACACGACCGTCTTGATGCCTGCGCGAGCTCCCGCTGCGGCGACCGCGTTGGCGAGGTTGCCGGTCGAGGGNCAGGCGAACACCTTGGCGTGTAGCTCGCGGGCGGCAGAGAGCGCGCAGGCCACGACCCGGTCCTTGAACGAGTTGGTGGGGTTGGTGGAGTCGTCCTTGACCCAGAGTTTGGTGATGCCCAACTCCTGGGCGAGGTTGCCGGCCTCCAACAGCCGGGTGAAGCCGGGCTCGGTGTTGGGGCTCTGCTCGATGTCAACGGGCACCGGCAGCAGCGCTTTGTAACGCCAGATGTTGCGGGGTCCGGCCTCAATCTCCGCTTTGGTCACTTGACCGAAGTCATAGGCGACCTCGAGCGGGCCGAAGCACTCCATGNNCGCGTAGTAGGGGCCGAGCTCCTGGGTCGCGCCGCACTCGCGACACACCAGGTTGGTCGCGTTGCCGAAGGCACCCTCGCGACAGACCACACTATTGCTGCCAACGCTGCTCAAGGAGACCTCCTTCTCATCTTCCCCGCAGCTGGCTCTCAGTGCGGGACGGACTTAGCACCGTGGCGACAGCGAAGAACGGGAGGTCCGAACTGTCACGGGTTGCCGGGGCTTCAACGGGCCGTGTCCCTCTGCCCCTCTCGATGAGCAGGTCAAGCGTACGCGGGAACAGCGAGCTCGCGCACATCGCTATCTCACGATGTGGCGCAAAGTCTCATTATTCAGACACCATCGATTCGATAGCGAGGCCCTGTCAGGGCCCGCCCGTCGAGTACCTCAGCCAGCTACGGGCATCATGGGAACATGCGCTGGTGGCAGTTCCGGCAGGTGATCAACGTCGTCAACCTGTCCACCCCACTTGGGATCGCGGTCGCACTGGCCGGCCGCGCGCGCCTGGCCCGGGCGCCACGCGGCCTGATCCTGGCCACCGGCTACCGCTACCGCTTCCCCAAAGCCCNNGCGTTTGCCCTCGGCAACGTAATCGTCAGCAGGCACGAACCGGACTGGCTGCTTGCCCGCCCGGCACTGCTACGACACGAGGAGCGGCATTGCACGCAGTACGCCTGTTGCCTGGGGTTGGNNCATCTCCCGTTGTACGGGCTGGCATGCCTGTGGTCGTACGCGCGCGGTGGCGACCATTCAACCCACAACGTCTTCGAGACTCGGGCAGGTTTGGCCGACGGCGGCTATCGGTTGATCAGCGCGCGAGCGCAATCCACTACCCGGCTTCCCCAGTGAGGCGTCGCAGCAGTGCCATCACGCCGTCGGGACCGTCGACGATGACATCGGCCAGGTCGGTCAACGCGGGCTGTTCGTCGGATGCCGAGCACACCAGCAACCCCGGCATGCCCTGGGAACGCAGGTTAATGACGGCCTGGAACGCGGGCACATCACCCAGATCGTCGCCGATGAACATGAAGGCCTCGGCCTGATACTCCCGTTGGAGTCGGCGCACCGCTTGGCCTTTGTCCATCCCGGGAGCGCGTACCTCCACCACATACCGACCGGGTTCGGTGACCAGGCCGTGCCGAGCCGCGCTGTCTGCCAAGACAGGCTCCAACAGGGAGGCCGCGCCCCCAGGATCAGGCATTCGCCGGGTATGTACCGCGACTGCCAGGCCTTTCTCTTCCAGGTGCGCACCAGCCAAGCCATGCTCGGCCAGCAACGCGGGCAACTCTCGCATCAACGAAGCCAACCCGGGCGGCGGCTGAGGNGAGGTCACCCGTCGATCAGCAGAGGACCAGCGCTCGTTGCCGTACTGCCCCAACACCAGCAGCTCGCGCCCGGTCGCGGCGATAGCGTCACCTACCTCGTCCAGATCACCCAGCGTCACCGCTTGCCGGGCCGGGCGCCCGGTGACGACCGCTACCTGGCGCACCACCTGGGCCAGCCCGATCAGCGTCGCCGGACCCGCGGGGTGGATCCGGGCCTGGTCCGGGTCGGGAACGATCGGCGACAGCACCCCGTCGAAGTCAAGCCCCACCACAGCGTGGGAGGCAGCAGCGATCAACTCGGCGTACCGATGTTCGGCTTGGGGCGAGGTGAACTGCATAGGCCAATGCTGCCTGAACGGCTGTGCGCCCCGGCGGCACCCTTATTCCGGGAGCTCGGTGGTGAGGATCACGGTGAGCCGATCCATCTGCATCGGCTCGACGGATGGCACGACCCGCGCGATCCCGAGGTCCCCGGCAAGCAGATCGGCTTGAGAGCGCAATTCCGGCGGGTAGTAGACCGTGGTCTCCGGGATGGTTCCATACCAGTTGTCCGAGCCGACGACGTTCCAACCCGCTCCGGCCAACCGCTCGCTGACTCCAGCTGCCAGCCCGGTGATGCCGGAGTTGTTGAACACGACTACGTAGGTGTCGCGACGCTGCGCCTGGTCGAGCTCGGGATTGCGGGTGAGCTCGAGCTGTGGCTCGACGATGTAAGGCGCCGAGATGAGGTCGACCTCAGGCTGTTCCTTCTCCGGAGCAGTGGCGATGAATGCGGCGCCGGCGATGAGGACCGCACCCGCGCTGACCAGCGCGAGCGGCGAGGACACCACCAGCATGGTGTCAGACCTCGAAACCCAGCCGGCGAGCGGAGCGGGCGCGTTGCCGGGCTGCGCGCAGCCGGCGCAGCCTGCGCACCAGCAGCGGGTCGTACTCGAGCGCCTCGGGACGGTCGATCAGCGCATTGAGGACCTGGTAGTAGCGAGTGGAGGACATGTCGAAGTTCTCCCGAACGGCCTGCTCCTTGGCGCCGGCGTACTTCCACCAATGCCGCTCGAACTGCAAGATGTCCTGATCACGCTGGGACAACTCCGCTGCGCCGGTGGCGGTCTTGTTGAGCGCGTTGGCGGCGTCCATGTAATCCGGCTCCTCGCTCGATCACTGGTTCGGGTGCTTCAGGGTTCCCGGTCGGCGCTTCCGGCTGGTCAAGCCGTCGTCGAGCGATAACCGGGTGGTCGGACCCATCCTAGACGATGAAACTACACCGTTGTGGTTCTGCTGTCACGAGTGCCACCACATAGTGTCCGCACATAGTGTCGGGGTGTGACCCCGCTCCCACTCCGAACCGCAGTGACTTGGTGATCGTCGCCAATCGGCTGCCGGTGGACCGTGTCGAGGAGCCCGACGGCAGCGTCACCTGGCGGACTTCACCCGGTGGCCTGGTCACTGCGTTGGAGCCCGTCATGCGCGCCGCCGACGGCGCGTGGATCGGCTGGGACGGCGGTGCCGACGCCACCCATGAGCCCTTCGTCGACGACGGCCTCACGCTGGTTCCGGTCCCGATCAGCGCCGACGAGATCGAGGAGTACTACGAGGGCTTCTCCAATGCGACGCTGTGGCCGCTGTATCACGACGTGGTGGCCAAGCCGGAGTTCCACCGGGAGTGGTGGGATGCCTACGTCCGGGTCAACCAGCGATTCGCGGCCAAGGCCGCTCAGATCGCTGCCGAGCACGCCGCGGTCTGGGTGCAGGACTATCAGTTACAGCTCGTCCCGGCGATGCTGCGGGCGTTGCGGCCCGATCTGCGGATCGGCTTCTTCCTGCACATCCCCTTCCCGCCGACCGAGCTGTTCGGGCAATTGCCCTGGCGGCGCCAACTCCTGGAGGGCCTCCTCGGGGCAGACATCGTGGGATTCCAGCGCCCGGGAGGCGCCCAGAACTTCCTCCGGCTGGTGCGGCAACGTGTCGGTCACCGCACGCAGAGGAATACCGCCTTCCTTCCCGACGGACGCGCCGTGCAAGCGCGGGCTTTCCCGATCTCGATCGAGTTCGCCGGGCTGGAAGAGCTGGCGCGAAGTGAGTCGGTCCACGAGCGGGCGCTCGAGATCCGTGAGCAGCTCGGCAACCCGGGCAAGATCCTGCTCGGGGTGGACCGACTCGACTACACCAAAGGCATCTACGACCGGCTACGCGCCTACGGCGAGCTGGTGCGCGACGGCGAGGTGTCGGTCGACGACGCGGTCTTCGTGCAGGTCGCGACCCCGTCCCGGGAGCGAGTCGACCAGTACCGGCTGCTGCGCGACGAGATCGACCGGTTGGTCGGGCGGATCAACGGCGAGTACGGAAAGATCGGTCGGCCGGCGATCGAGTACCTGCATTCGTCGTACCCGCGGGAGGAGATGGCCGCGCTGTACCGGGTCGCCGACGTCTGCGTGGTGACCCCGCTACGCGACGGCATGAACCTGGTCGCCAAGGAGTACGTCGCCTGCAGGTACGACAACACCGGGGCGCTGGTGCTCTCGGAGTTCGCCGGCGCGGCCGACGAACTGCGTCAGGCCTACTTGGTCAACNCCTACGACATCAACGGGATGAAGGCCACGTTCATGGAAGCGTTCAACGCCCGGTCGCGCGACCTGGCCCGGAGGATGCGAGCGATGCGCCGCACTGTCTCCGAGCACACCGTGGGCGACTGGGCCAGCAGCTTCCTGACTGCGCTCAATGCCGTGCCGGTGGCAGGTCGACAGCACCAGCCGCCACACCGGCCCTCTCCACACCAGTAAGGTCGCAGACATGGGAATCCTCCCGTCACCAGAACAACTGGCAGCAGCCTCGGGCAACCTCACCCGCAAACTACTGCGCGAGCAACTTGCCGATCTGCGCCCGATGCCGCGTGCACTGATCGAGTTGGGCCCGCTGCGCGAGCTCTATCACTATCGGCCCGATCCCCGAGCTCTGGCGGAGCCCGCAACACCCGGTGAGCCTGTGCTGTTGGTGCCGCCTTTGGCGGCACCGGCGTCAGCCTTCGATCTGCGGCGTGGCTGCTCGCTGGTCGAGCATCTGAACCGACAAGGCAGGCCGACCTATCTGGTCGAGTACGGCGATGTCCAGCTCGACGACAAGGGCCTGGGAATCGAGCAGTGGGTCAGTGACGTGCTGCCCGCGGCGATCCGCGCCACCTCCGAACACGCCGGTGGCAAACCGGTCCATCTGATCGGGTGGAGCCTGGGCGGGTTGTTCGGGTTGCTCACCGCGGCTGCCTGGCGGGACGAATTGCCGATTGCGACGTTGGCGACCCTCGGCGCGCCGGTCGATCTGCGCCAGGTGCCTGCCGTGGCCCCGATCCGGATGCTGTTGACGCCGCTGGCCGGCCGCTTCTCGATGATCACCGCGGCCTATCAGATGCTGGGTGGGATTCCCGAGCCAGTGCTCGAACAAGCCGCGCAACTGGCCGGCCCGTTGGGCAATCCGTTGCCGAAACTCGACCGGCTCCTGACCAAGCCGATCCTGGAGTTGACCCACCTCGACGATACGGAGTACCTCGCCCAGATCGAGGCGGTCGAGCGGTTCGCCAGCGAAATGACCGACTATCAGGGACGCAGCTACGGGCAGCTCTTCCACCGGATGATTCGCGGCAACGATCTGCGAACCGGAGTGGTCGACTACGCCGGCGACAGCGTGCGTTTGGCCGATATTCAGATCCCAGTGCTCGTGGTCGGCGGCCGAGACGACGTGATCGCGCCGACGAATTCGGTGCGCCCGCTGGTCGGCCTGCTGACCNGGTTCCCCGAGGTGCGCTGGGAGACCGTTCCTGGTGGCCATCTGGGCCTGCTCACCGGGCGGGCAGCACGTACCAGCACCTGGCCGCTCCTCGACGAGTGGCTCGACACCCACCCCGAACCCGAGCCCGAGCCCGAGCCCGAGCCCGCCAAGACCAGAACACCTCGCAAGGCCCCAGCCAAGAAAACCGCCAAGAAGACTGCGAAGAAGACCCCACAAAGAAATCCGCAGCGAAGAAAGCCGCACCGACAGCTGCCGAGATCGGCGCCAACCCCGCCGTCGTTACGGTTCGGCGGCATCACGCTCTTTGGGCAAGTAACCAGAGAGACTGAGGACTGCGATGAGCACGCTCACCAAGCTGGCGGCCGACGGCCTGATAGCGCCGGACTGGGCCGAGGCGCTCGCGCCCGCCGAGGCCGACCTGGAGTCAGCAGGCGCCTTCCTGCGCGCGGAGATTGCGGCCGGTCGCGGTTATCTGCCTGCTGGTAACCAGATCCTGCGGGCGTTCATCCAACCCCTGGCCGATGTGCGCGTGCTGATCGTGGGTCAAGATCCCTACCCCACACCGGGACATCCGGTCGGATTGTCCTTCTCCGTCGCCCCGGACGTGCGGCCGTTGCCGCGCAGCCTGATCAACATCTTCACCGAGCTCAATGCCGACCTCGGGGTGCCTATCTCGCCATCCGGGGATCTGACGCCCTGGGCCAGCCACGGCGTGCTGTTGTTGAACAGGGTGTTGACGGTCTCGCCCGGCAAGCCCGGCTCACATCGGGGTCACGGCTGGGAGCAAGTGACCGAGTGCGCGATCCGGGCTCTGGTTGCCCGAGGCGGGCCGCTGGCAGCAATCCTGTGGGGGCGAGACGCGCAGACCCTCAAACCCGTTCTCGGTACGGTGCCCTGGGTCGAGTCCGTACATCCATCCCCGCTGTCGGCCTCTCGCGGTTTCTTCGGGTCTCGCCCCTTCAGCCGGGTCAACGCTCTACTCGAGCAGCAGGGTGGGACCCCGGTCGACTGGCGGTTGTAGACCTACCTCACAACCCGACTAGGCCAGGCGGTCGCAGACCGACTCCACGCCCTCCAACCGGGTACGGATGTGGGCCATCAGCCGTCGCAGATCCTTGACGTCTTGTTGGCTCAATCCGTCGTACACCAGCGAGCGCACCCGCTCGACGTGGCCGGGCGCGGCATCGACGAGCGCGTCGTACCCGGGATCAGTGAGCCGCACCATTGTGACTCGGCGGCTGTCCGCACAGGGCCGGCGCTCCACGAAACCACGCGCCTCGAGTTTGGTGATCACATGGGAGAGCCGCGATAGCGAGGCATTCGTGCGGGCGGCGAGTTCGCTCATCCGCATGGTGCGGTCCTCTCGCTCCGACAGCATCGCCAGACACAAGTAGCCGAAGTGGGTGAGCTCGGAGTCACGCACCAANTGGGAGTCCAGCGCGGGGTTGAGCCGGAGCATGACACCGGCGAGCTCGTACCAGGCGGCCAGCTCGTCCTTGGTCAACCACTTCGTCATGGGCACACCCTAACGGCTAAACACTTGACGTTTCAACTTTACGGCGTACGCTGGATTCATGAAACGCATGCCCGCCCTCTATATCGGCCACGGCGCTCCTCCGCTCCTCGACGACAGTGTGTGGAGTAGCCAGCTTGCCGCATGGGCGGCCGATCTGCCTCACCCCAAGGCGATCCTGATCGTATCGGCACATTGGGAGGCCGCCCCGGTGATGCTCTCGGCGTCAGCAGCCGGGACGCCCCTGATCTACGACTTCGGTGGTTTCGCGCCGCGGTACTACCAGGAGACGTACGAGACCNCCGACGCCTCGGAGCTGGCGACGCGCGTCGCAGCGATGATGCCGCGGCACGAGCCGGTGCATCAGCACCCCACTCGGGGACTCGACCACGGAGCGTGGGTGCCGCTCAAGATCATGTACCCCTCAGGCGATATCCCGGTCCTGCAGCTCTCACTTCCCACCCACGACCCGGGCCGGCTCTTGGAGCTGGGGCGTCGACTCCGGCCGCTTCGCGACGAGGGAGTGCTGATCATCGGCTCAGGGTTCCTCACCCACGGCCTTCCATTCCTCCGTGAGTTCCGTATCGATGCGCCCGCACCGACATGGTCGGTGGACTTCGACCTGTGGGCGGCAGACTCCCTGGCCCGCGGAGACATCGACGAGCTCGCCTCGTTCAACGACAAGGCGCCGGGGATGCCGTACGCCCATCCGACCGTGGAGCACCTCACGCCGCTGTTCGTGACGCTTGGAGCAGCCAGCGACCCCACAACACCAGGCGAGCAACGCATCGACGGCTACTGGATGGGCCTGTCCAAACGCAGCCTGCAGGTCGCCTGACCCACTTGCAGGGTGATCGAGTAAGCGCCCGCGAGGAACGAGCGGGCGGTGCATCGAGATCACTCACCACTACCAGGTGACCTTGCGGATCCGCTTTCCGTTCTCGTCGGCGGACAGGTACCCACCCTCGCTGTACTTGTTGTTCGCGTACGCGTAGACCACAGCTCCGTCGCGTGAATCCTTGCCGCGGACCAGCACGTAGTAGCTCGTGGGTTCCTCGATGATCGAGCGGACACGCTTGGACAGCCGCAACATGCCGTCCACCGAGATGTCGGCCAGATCGACTCGCGGGCCGGACGCGGTCCCGAATGAGTCCTGCGACTCCAACATGGAGCCGTCCCAGTAGTAGCGCGCATAACGCCTGGTCTCACGATCCTCAGGAAGCTCCAGCACCGCATAGGTCGGATACAACGTCGCGTCGAACACGACCATTTGGCCGGTCTGTTCCTGGATGGCAGCGAGCAGGTCGGCCCAGCCGGCCGGGCTGAGCACATCTGCAGGTGGCGGCGAGGCGGTATTGCCCTCCGGCGTGTGAGCCGGGCTTGGCACAGACGACGCCCCCGGCTGGTCGTCTCCACCGAGCAACCTGACCAGCCCGACGATCAATCCGACCCCAGAGCCACAGCAACCAATGCGACGATCACGCTGCGCGCAGTGGCGCCGACCGTGCCGGTCCGGTCGGGTTCGAAGTCCGTCACGACTCACACCCTAAGGTCACCGCCGAGACCGCCGGCCGGCCAGAAGCCGGCCATCGTCCGAAAGGATGAGACGGGCCTTGGCCGATCGGCCGATCTCGTGTGAGGATGACACCGTGGCCTCGGGGAAAGGGGTCGCGATACGTACCAGAGGGGGCCTCTTGTGACGCTTTACCGTCTTTCGTTCACGCTGCTGATGATCTCGGTGGTATGCATGACGATCTCCGCCGTCTACGGTTCGATTCTGAACTTGCTGCTGTCGACGATCTGCGTGTTCTGCTCGGGCTACTTCCTAGCCGAGGGTCGTAAGCAAGAGGTTGGGACCAAGCGCTCCCGTTAGCCGCTTCCGCGTGGCCCTGCCGACGGATCACTAACCATCCAGTAGGGCCCGCTCAGCGCCGATCGTGGTGTCATCACCGTGACCGGTGTGCACCACCGTCTCGTCGGGCAACGCGAACAGCTTGACGCGGATCGACTCCTCCAGGGTGGGCCGGTCACTGAAGGATCGGCCGGTGGCGCCCGGTCCNCCGTTGAACAGGGTATCGCCGGTGAACACACAACCCAGGTCCGCGAAGTACAGGCACACCGCGCCGGGGGCATGCCCCGGCGTGTGCAGGACCGTCGCAGTGGAACCGCCGACGGTCAGTTCCTGACCATCGGTCAGATCGACGTCCCACAAGTAATCCGGGTGGGTGAGCTCCCACAGCGGCCGATCATCGGGGTGCAGCAGGATCGGCGCGCCCTGCCCGCCGTTGGCGAGCTCGCGCAGCGCGGGCGCGACCCGGACGTGGTCGTCGTGAGCGTGTGTGCACACGATCGCCTTGATCCTGCGGTCACCGACCACAGCTCCGATGACATCGGCATCGTGCGGGGCATCGATGACCAAGCATTCGCTGTCGTCCCCGACGACCCAGACATTGTTGTCGACGTCGAAGGTCTCACCGTCGAGGCTGAACGTCCCCGACACCACGGCGTGGTCGATGCGGACCGTCATAGAACGACCACGCTGCGCAACACGTCGCCGTGGTGCATGCGCTCGAACGCGGCCTCGACATCTCCGATACCGATCTTCTCGGTGACGAACGCGTCCAGGTCGAGGCGACCCTGACGGTAGAGGTCGACCAACATCGGGAAGTCGCGCGAGGGCAGGCAGTCGCCGTACCAACTGGACTTCAGCGACCCGNCCTCGGCCGAACACGTCGATCAGCGGGATGTCGGGAATCCGCATGTCGGGNGTGGGCACACCCACCAGTACGACAGTGCCGGCCAGATCGCGAGCATAGAAGGCCTGCTTCCAGGTCTCGGGACGGCCGACGGCATCGATGACGACATCAGCGCCATTGCCGCCGGTCAAAGCCTGGATGCCCTCGACCGGGTCGGCGTTCTTGGAATTGATCGTATGAGTGGCACCGAGCTTCTTCGCACCTTCGAGTTTGCGGTCGTCGAGGTCCACGGCGATGATCGGGCTGGCACCGGCAAGCGCCGCCCCGGCGATCGCCGCCGCGCCGACACCACCACAGCCGATCACGGCAACAGACTTGCCACGGGTCACACCGCCTGTGTTGATCGCGGCGCCAAGGCCGGCCATCACACCGCACCCGAGCAGCCCGACCGCTGCAGAGTCGGCTTCAGGGTCGACCTTCGTGCACTGCCCGGCTGCCACCAGGGTCTTCTCGATGAACGCTCCGATACCCAAGGCCGGCGACAGTTCGGTGCCATCCTCCAGGGTCATCTTCTGGGCGGCGTTGTGGGTGGCGAAGCAGTACCAGGGCTCACCACGGTTACAGGCCCGACAGTTTCCGCACACCGCACGCCAGTTGAGGATCACGTAGTCGCCCGGAGCGACCTCGGTGACACCCTCGCCGACCGCCTCGACGGTTCCCGCTGCCTCATGGCCGAGCAGGAACGGGAAGTCGTCGTTGATGCCGCCCTCGCGGTAGTGCAGGTCGGTATGGCAGACCCCGCACGCCTCGACCTTCACCAGCGCCTCACCCGGTCCCGGGTCCGGAACCAGCACAGTCTCCAACGTGACCGGTTGACCCTTGCCTCGCGCCACTACACCCTGCACCCGCTGCATCAAGCACTCCTTCGCATAGCTGTTGCTCAAGCCTAAGCCTTAAGTCACCGGTTGCCGGAAAGCACCGGGATGGCCTCGGCAACTCGGAGTCGAGTTGTGGGGCCGGTGATCGTGACGGCTTCCTGGATCGTGGTCCACGGGCCGCCCTCGACCCGGAACCGGGCCTGGTAACTCACGTCTACACTCGGCCGGACCGTCACCCCGGCCTCGCGATACCGATGGGTCAGATCCTTGTGCGGATACGGCCTCCCCGGCTCACTGGTGGAGGCACTGATGCCGTCGTCGAAGTCCCACACCCACTGGCTCGGTGTTGCCTCCACCTCCACCCGATGGCCCAGCATGCTCAAAGTGCGGATGGTCGTCTCGCTAGTGGTGGAGAAGATCGTGTCCAGGTTGACCAGCGTCTTGTCTGCGGGATCGGTACGCACCTCGGCCGCCGGCAAGCCGACCCGGCGCAGTGCCTGCAGCACCATGGCCGGGGTTATCTGGCCAGGATCGTCCGGATCAGCGGGATCGGCCGGCACCCGGCACCCTTGTTCCACAAGCCGATGGATGCCGTTCTCATCGGTGATCCAGATGACGTAGGGGACTTGCCCAGCCGGGCAACTGAAGGTCGGATTGCGGACGCAGTCACCGTCGTCGCATCGAATCGGCGACTTCGGCGGCTTCTCCTCCCCTCCCCTGCTGGAGTGGCACTGCCCGACCCACCCTTGGAGGACTTGCTCTTCGAGCCCTTAGTGCACTCGAATCCGACCGCGATATACCCATCACCCGAGGTTCCACCAGCGGAGCATTTCTGTGCCGCGTGACTGACTGGCGAAAGCAACGCCAAGCCTATCAAGAGTGGTAGCACGAGTCGGATCATGAAACCACGACCACTCTCTCCATCAGCCACTGATCGTCAACCCACTTTAGGTCGAAGACGACCTCGAACCCCGATGCCGGAAACACCTGCGTCGTTTCGCCGCTGCGGTCTAACTCTTCATGACGACGAGTGGTTACCGGTCCCTGCATGTGGCTCGCCGAAAACACATCCAACGTCCCCAAGTTCCAGTCCGCCCCCGCCACTGAACCGCCGTCACCGTAGGTTTTCTCAAACCTTGACGCGGCTCGCATGCATGACTTGCAAGTCTCAAGGCTTAGCCGTCTCAAACCACTTGTGTCACCCGTCGCGGCCGCATAGTTGAGCTGATCAACCCAGGCCCGAATGAACGCATTGCCGCCCTCGACGTCATGGCGTCCAGCCTTGGCGGGCACCGTGGGCGACACCGGAGCAGATGGGCTCGGAGAAGCACTCGTACCCGAAGGGGACGCAGTCGAAGACAGCGGCGGCGGGACCGGGCCTGCATCACCGCTGCAACCCGACAACCCCAGCACAACAAGCGTCAACCCCAGGGCAGCCAGGCAACCGCGGCGCGATGCCTCCGGAATTGCCACTGGTCCCGACACCTGGCGCCCCCGATCGGCCGACTGCTTCTGTTTGGTGGAAGTGAGACTAACCCGACCCAGCAGCCCACACCGAGTTGTCCACAGTGGATACTTTCCTGCTCAGTCACAGCAGATCCAACCGGCAACTCCCACCGCAACCGGCCAGACTAGCTACACGGCTGGGGTGGAGAGCCGGTGACAGGAGTCGAACCCGCGACATCCTCATTACAAGTGAGGCGCTCTACCAACTGAGCTACACCGGCGCGGCCGATTCACGGCGCCTACGGCGCTGGGTACCAGCCGCGGACCATCGTAGTGAGAGTCACTCTCCCGCCGCGCGGTGGGCCAGCAGAGCAGCACCGATGATCCCGGCATTGTTGCCCAGCACCGCCGGCACCAGCGGGGTGGCGATATCGATCAGGTGACCGAACTTCTCCCAGCTCTTGCTGACTCCGCCGCCGACGACGAACAGGTCGGGGCTGCACAGTTTCTCCAGCTCGCGGTAGTAGACCGTGAGCCGCTCGGCCCATTCCGGGTACGAGAGTTTCTCGCGCTCGCGTGCCGCGTTGGAGGTCCAGCGCTCTGCGCTGTCTCCGCGCAACTGGACATGGCCAAGTTCGATGTTGGGCACGAGCAGGCCGCGATAGATGATCGCCGTGCCGATCCCGGTGCCGAGCGTGGTCATCATGACCACGCCTTGCTCACCCTTGGCTGCACCGAAAGCGACCTCGGCGTAACCGGCTGCATCACCGTCGTTCATCACCCGCACCGGTCGTTTCAGCCGCGCTTCGAGTGCCGCATCCGCATCTGTGCCGATCCAGGACGGGTCGATGTTGGCCGCCGAATAGACGACACCGCCTCGGATCACACCGGGGATGGTCACCCCGAGCGGCGTGGACCCGGAACCAGTGCCCGTTCGAGCCACCACCTGCTCGATGACCTCGTAGACGGCTCCCGGCGTTGCAGGTTTGGGGTGGCGAATTGACNNCCTTTCGGTCACCAGCTCACCGATGGCAATGTCGACGGCAGCGCCTTTGATGCCGGTACCGCCGACATCGACGCCGACAAGACGATCAGCCACGCCCGGCTCGCCTTTCGGCGATGGTGTAAAGCGCGATGCTTGCCGCGACACCGGCGTTGAGCGACTCCACCGAGTTGATCATCGGGATGGACACGAGTTGATCGCAGGTCTCGGCCACCAGCCGGGAGAGCCCGTCGCCCTCGGCACCGACCACCACAACCAGCGGCCCGTCAGCCAGATCGAGGTCCGGCAGGCTCACCTCGCCCTCGGCAGCCAGGCCGACCACCATGCAGCCGGCGTCCTGGTAGGCCTTGAGCTGCCTGGTCAGGTTGGTTGCCTGTGCCACCTTCAGTCTCGCTGCCGCACCGGCCGAGGTCTTCCAGGCGGCAGCCGTCATACCTGCTGCGCGCCGCTCCGGCACCACGACGCCATGGGCGCCGAACGCGGCAGCCGAACGTACGACCGCGCCGAGGTTACGTGGATCGGTGATCGAGTCCAGCGCCACGATGAGCGGTTTCTCGGCGTTGAGCGCCGCCAGGTCCAGCAAGTCGTCGGGGTGGGCGTACTCGTACGGCGGGATCCGCGCGGCTAGGCCCTGGTGCACCGCACCGCCGGTCATCCGGTCCATCTCACCGCGGGTGACCTCGAGCAGCTTGATGCCGCGATCGGCTGCGATCTTGAACGATTCCCGGAGCCGTCCGTCGCGCTCGGCGCCCTCGGCGACATACAAAGTCGTGATCGGCATCTGTGAGCGCAATGCCTCTACCACCGAGTTCCGGCCCGCCACCCATTCGGAGTCACCAGTCTTGGGGTGCGGCGCTGGGGCGCCGAGCGGCCTCGGTCTCGGCCTTCTTACGCGCCTTGTAGACCTTGTGGCCCTCGCGGTCACGCGCCTTGGGAGTGGGGCCTTTGCCCTCCAGACCTTGACGGCGCCGGCCACCGGAACCCGCGGTCGGATTTCCCTTGCCGGTCTTCTTGATCGCGCCACGACGAGCGCTGTTGCCTGCCATCAGATCACGTTCCATTGGCTGCCAGTGGGCGTGTCGACGATCTCGATGCCGGCCGACTTGATCTGATCGCGGATGGCGTCTGCCGCGGCGAAGTCCTTGGCCGCGCGGGCTTGTGCCCGTTGCTCGAGCAGTTGGGTCAGTAGCACGTCCAGGGCGGCTGTGAGTTTGTCCGCGGTGCCGTTACCGCTCTCGGCCCAATGCGGGTCGAGGGGATCCAGGCCGAGCACCGCGAGCATCGCGCGCACCCGGGCAGCGCGCTCTGCCACGTCCTCGGCATTGTCGGCCAGTGCTTTGTTGCCCTCGCGGACCTCGTCGTAGATGACCGCAACCGCCGCCGGCGTACCCAGGTCGTCATCCATCGCCGCGCGGAAATCCTCGGGCAGCTTCTCCAGATCAGCCAGCGCGATCTCACCGAGGACATCGCGGGCTCGGGTCAGAAAATGCTCGATGCGCTGAAAGCCCGCTGCCGCCTCGTCGAGGGCCTCGAACGAGAACTCGACATGGGAGCGATAGTGCGCCGCAACCAGGTAGAACCGGAGCTCGATGCCCCGGACCCTGGTCAGCACTGACGGAATCGACAAGGTGTTGCCCAGTGACTTGCTCATCTTCTCGCCGGCGGTGGTGATCCAGGCGTTGTGCATCCAGTAGTTCGCGAAGTCGTGCCCGGCGGCGCGGGACTGGGCCTGCTCGTTCTCGTGGTGCGGGAAGCGCAGATCGACGCCGCCTCCGTGGATGTCGAATGCGCTGCCCAAATACTTCAACGCCATCGCCGAGCACTCGATGTGCCAACCGGGGCGGCCCGGCCCCCATGGGGAAGGCCAGGATGCCGTCTGGGGCTCGGAGTCCTTGCGTCCCTTCCACAACGCGAAGTCGCGAGGGTCGCGTTTGCCGCGCGGGTCCGCGTCACCAGCCGGCTCCATGTCGTCGACCCGCTGCCCGGTCAGCTCTCCGTAGCCTGCCCAGGACAACACGTCGAAGTACACATCCCCGGTGTCGTCGGGAGCCGGATAGGCATGCCCCCGGTCGATCAGGTCGGTGATCATCTCGATCATCTCCGGGATATGCCCGGTAGCCGCCGGCTCATAAGTCGGCGGCGCGACGTTCAGCGCGTCGTAGGCCTTGTCGAGTTGGATGCTCATGTCGTAGGCGAGGTTGTACCAATGCCGACTCTGGTCGGCGGACTTGGTCAAGATCTTGTCGTCGATGTCGGTGATGTTGCGAATGAAGTCGACCTGGTAGCCCGACGCCTCGAACCAACGTCGCAGCACGTCGAAGTTGACCCCGGAGCGCACATGGCCGACATGCGGCTCCGACTGCACGGTGAGACCGCAGACGTACATGCCCACCTTCCCCGGTACGAGGGGACAGAAGTCGCGCACCTGGCGCGCAGCGGAGTCGTAGAGCCGGATCGTCACCGGCCAAGTCTAGACGCCCGGCGCTCTTCGCGAGGCGGTACGGATGTGGCGAAAGTTAACTATTGGGATCGAATCCCACCTAGTCTGACCGGGTGCCTGTCTCGTCACGTCTGCTGATCCGCACCCTGGCCCAGGCGGCGGCTGTCGCCCTGCTGCCCACCCTTGTGCCGATCGCCACCGCGAACGCCAACTCCGCCAAGGAGCCAGCTCGACAGTTCGCCTACAAGAGCTGGGATGCGCCGGTGGCATTGGAAAAAGGCACCGCCAAGGGCACGGCGCAACTGGACGGTCAGATCGTATTTCGGCAAGCCCAAGGCACCCGCAAGCTGGGTGGCACCACCTACGAGCGGGCAACCTGGATCTCGCCGGTCGTCTCCCCGGCTNTCGCCGCAACCGAGCTCATTCCGAGCTGGGTCGCCAAGACCNCCGGCCGGAGCTGGATCCGAGTCGACCTGCGCGGCACCACCGCCACAGGCGCCTCCACCGGCTGGGACACGATCAGTCGCTGGGCGTTACGCGACACCTACGTACAACGCACCTCTCTGGGCAAGCAGCCCAACGGCGGCGCACACGTTGCCTATGACACCTGGGTGATCCCCAAAGGTGTCACCAAATGGCAACTGCGCGTCGTGCTGTTCCGCAAGGCCGGCTCGGCCAACGCCCCCAGCATCGACCAGATCGGCGCGATCGCCTCCAAAAGCGCGACCACGGTTGCAACGACCAGCAAGCCGACCGGTCTTGCCGCCGGCAAAGTCCTCGATGTGCCGAAGTACTCCCAGATGACTCATACAGGCCGCTATCCCCAGTACGGCGGTGGAGGCGTGGCATGGTGCTCACCAACCTCGGTATCGATGGTGCTCGGCTACTACCAGGCCCTGCCTAAACCCGCGGCGTACGCCTGGGTCAACGGCAACGGCGCAACGCGATTCGTGGACCACGCGGCCCGGATGACCTACGACGCCGGCTTACGAGGCACTGGCAACTGGCCGTTCAACACCGCCTACGCCGCTTCCCTGACCGGAAAGGCTTTCGTCACCCGGTTGCCGAATCTGCGGGCTGCCGAGCGACGGATCGCCGCAGGAACACCATTGGTGGTGTCGATCGCCTTCTCCCGCGGCCAGTTGAAGGGCGCGCCGATCGGCTCCACCTCGGGCCACCTGCTGGTGATCGTCGGTTTCACCAAGTCCGGTGACGTCGTGGTCAACGACCCGGCAGCTCCCAAGGCGTCCGGGGTGCGGCGCACCTACGACCGCGCCCAGTTCGAGGCCGCCTGGCAGCGCCGTTCCGGTGGGCTGACTTACGTCATCACCAAGTAGCGGCCCGTTCCGCTGGCAACTAGCGACGACAGGAGCCTTATCAGGGCCAAAACGACGGGAGTTGCCATCGTTCTGGGCTGGTCGGATGAGAGATGATCAAGACGTGACAGCACAGACACCAGACCCGCGCACCTGGTCGCTGCCGCGGGTCGGGATCGGCACCGACGTGCACCGCCTTTCACCCGATGCACCGATGTGGTTGGCGGGCCTGCATNTTCCCGATGAGCCGGCCGGCCTGGAGGGACACTCCGATGCCGACGTAGCGGCCCATGCGGCCTGCGACGCCTTGCTGTCCGCGGCTGGACTGGGAGATCTCGGCAGCAACTTCGGCGTCTCCGAGCCCGAATGGGCGGGAGCCGCCGGTGTGAAGCTGCTGGCCCAGACCTGCGCTCGCGTACGCGCCGCGGGATTCGACATCGGCAATATCGCCATCCAGGTGATCGGGAACCGACCTCGACTAGGCCCCCGCCGCACCGAGGCCGAGGAGACTCTCTCCGCCTGCGTCGGCGCGCCTGTCTCCGTCAGCGCGACCACCACCGACGGACTGGGCCTGACCGGCCGCGGCGAGGGAGTGGCGGCGATAGCCACAGCTTTGATCGTTCCGGTCGAGTACAACTAGTCGCCGATGAGACGCGGGCCGACGTGCACATAGCCGTCGACCGTCTTGGTGTCGTAGGCGGGAACGCGCACCGAATGATCCTCCAGGCAGCGCCCGGTGCGCAGGTCGAAGGCCCGGCGATTCCGCGGCAAGGCGACGAACGGCACGCCGGCGCGGGACCCGACGATCCCCGGCGATGCCCTTGACGCCCTTGATNNCGCAGCCGACCTGCCGTAGGGCTCGTGGTTTCCCAGCGCGTAGACCTGGTCGTCAGCAGTGCGGAACACCGCAATCGCCTGACCGTGAGCCAAGATGATCACCCCACGGTCCACGGGCAGTTCTTCCACCAGGCAGATCTTGACCCATTCCCTGGCCTTGCCCTTCGACCGGCGCATCGACCCGCCCTTCGTCCCATCAGACATACGGCACTTGAGCTGTGCCGCTTGGGAGAAGCTAAGGAGCAGACGTTGCGTGAAGGGTCCAGTGATGTTTCAGGAATGAAACGGTTCGAGGCCACCCGAGGAGTTTCTCGGGGAAGAGAATCGTCCCGGTCGGAGCGAGCCTGACGAGGTGGGCCTGAGCCCACTCGCTCCGATCGGGACGATGTGTTTAGGTTAGCCTTACCTAAAGGTTCAGCGCAAGTCCTGCGGCAAACTTTTTACCGGATATCCGACCACCGCCGAAACAAGCGAACGGCCCCCGATCAGCAGATGGGGGCCGTTCTTCGCCAGACTGTGGAAATCAGGAAGCAAGAACCTCGTCGAGGAGAGCCTCGGCCTTGTCCTCGTTGGTGTGCTCGGCCAGCGCCAACTCCGAGACCAGGATCTGACGCGCCTTGGCCAGCATCCGCTTCTCGCCGGCAGACAGACCGCGATCGCGCTCACGACGCCACAAGTCGCGCACGACCTCGGCGACCTTCATTACGTCACCGGAGTGGAGCTTCTCCAGGTTGGCCTTGTAACGGCGCGACCAGTTGGTCGGCTCCTCGGCGTGCGGGGCACGCAGCACGTCGAAGACGCGATCGAGGCCCTCGCGGTCGACGACATCGCGCACTCCGACCAGATCGAGGTTGCATGCAGGCACGCGCACCACGAGATCCTGCTGGGCGACGATGCGAAGGACGAGGTACTGCCTGTCCTCTCCCTTGATGGTCCGCATCTCAATATCTTCGATAACTGCGGCACCGTGATTCGGGTAAACAACCGTTTCACCGACGGTAAAAGTCATGAGCCAAGTACCCCTTTCAGACTACAAGTCTAACACGGGTCGCCACCGGGGCTCTTGGCGTTTGCGCAGGTCAGCGCGCTAACGAGGTCTTGACAGAGCCCCTCTGAGTGTGCCTGCACCAGCCGCATGGGACCCGATGAGCCGATGGCGAGCCGCCCGCATGCTCCCCACGCGGCCCCGGCCGGTAGCGGTCGATAGAGTGTGAGCGCCTGACCGCCAGCGGCCGTACGCGCCGCCGGAGCCCATGAGAGGACCTGGCCCCCGTGACCACCACCCGCATCCGCGCCGCTTTGGTCGCGGCAGCCCTCGTACCCGCATTGTCGGCGTGTGCCACGAACTTCGGCGCCCCCACCGAGCAGGACTACATCCCCGCTGCCGGGGTCAGTAATCGCGACGGCGTGGTCAACGTTCTCAACACTGTCATCGTGACCGGGAACGACGGCGCCGGCACCGTCGTGGCCAACTTGGTCAACACCTCCGTCACCGACGCGGACCAGCTCACCTCGGTAACCGTGGACGGACAGCCCGCGCAGATCGCGCCCGGTGCCAACACCGTTCTGCCCGCGTCGTCGTCGTTGAACCTGGCCGACCCCGCAATCGTGTTCGCCACCGGCGACAACATCGTTCCGGGCGGCTACGTCAACGTCACCTTCACTTTCACCGATGCAGAGGCTGCGACCGTCCAGGCGCCGGTGTTCGCAGCCGAGGACGACTTCGCCGACGTCACTTTGCCGCAACCGAGCGTCGAGCAGGCCGGCTGATGACCCACACCCTGGTCCTGCTCCGCCACGGTGAGAGCGAGTGGAACGCCAAGAACCTCTTCACCGGCTGGGTGGACGTGGCGCTGACCGACAAGGGCCGCGCTGAAGCCATACGCGGCGGGGAGCAACTCAAGCAGGCCGGGATCCTCCCGGACGTCGTACACACGTCCTTGCAGCGCAGGGCGATCAACACCGCCAACTTGGCACTCGATACCGCAGACCGGCACTGGATCCCGGTCAAGCGCTCCTGGCGACTCAACGAGCGGCACTACGGCGCCTTGCAGGGCAAGGACAAGAAGCAAACGCTGGCCGAGTTCGGCGAAGAGCAGTTCATGCTCTGGCGGCGCTCCTTCGACATTCCGCCCNCGCCACTGGCCGATGACGACGAGTTCTCCCAAGCCGGGGATCCGCGTTATGCCGGGCTGGGTGAGGATTTGCCGAGGACCGAGTGCCTCAAAGACGTCATCGCCCGATTCCTGCCGTACTGGGAAGCCGAGATCGTCTCCGATCTGACTGCAGGTAAGACCGTCCTGGTCGCAGCCCACGGCAACAGTCTGCGGGCGCTGGTCAAGCATCTCGACCAGATCAGCGACACCGATATCGCCGGGCTGAACATCCCTACCGGGATGCCCTTGGT
Source organism: Nocardioidaceae bacterium (assembly GCA_013693815.1). Taxonomy (GTDB): domain Bacteria; phylum Actinomycetota; class Actinomycetes; order Propionibacteriales; family Nocardioidaceae; genus SSC3. The sequence goes on along the minus strand of CP059259.1, from coordinate 783,362 downwards.
CTATCGGCTCGACGAGTCGTTGCGGCCGGTCGTAGCAGGCGGTGAGTACCTCGACCCCGAGGCAGCCGCAGCCGCAGCCGCAGCCGTCGCCAACCAGGGCCGTTGACGGGTAGGGTTCGCCCGCGTTCACGAAGGCAGCACCACCGGCCTGAAACTCAGTCCTCGCTGTGTGGCTTCTCGCCGGTGACCAGGTACACCAGGCGCCGCGCGATCGAGACCGCGTGATCGGCGATCCGCTCGTAGTAACGACCCAATAGAGCCATATCGACGGCTGCCTCGACGCCGTGCTCCCAATCGTCGGACAGCATGATCTCGAACTCGTGCTTGCGGAGGCGGTCCATCTCCTCGTCGTCGCGGACGAGTTGCCGAGCAGCCTCGACATCGCGGTCGGCGATGACCTCGGCGACCTGGGCGACCATGTCCTGGGCGACCTGGGCCATCTGGGTGATCGTGTCTGCCAGCGGCGCCGGCACAGCTCCCTCGGGCATCCGCAGCCGGGCCACCTTGGCGACATGTACCGAGAGGTCACCCATCCGCTCCAGGTCGTCGACCATTCGCAGCGCCGCCACCAGCATCCGTAAGTCACCGGCCACTGGTTGCTGCAACGCGAGGAGCTCGAATGCGATGTCCTCGATCTTCTCGCGTGCGGCATCGATGTCGACGTCGGCGGAGATCACCTGCTCGGCTACACCGATGTCCGGGGTCAGCAGAGCCTCACTCGCCCGACCCACCGCCGTTCGCACCAGAGCCGTCATGGCCACCAGGTCGTCGATGATCGCGTCGAGTTGGTCGAAGTAGGCATCACGCATGACCAGGAATCTAGAAGGCGAAGGTGTCCAGTTGGCGACCTGTAGTGAACGCCGGGTGAACAGTCGCCAACATCGCAGGTCAGCGGGTCGTCCGGAGTCGGCATCGAGCCGATCTGCCTCGTACGATCGTGTACATGGAGCAAACGACGCAAGCCGTCGCGCTTGCCCTGCTGGGGGCATTGTGCGGCGCGGGGTCACCTTTGNCGTGGCTCTTCAGCGAGCGTCAGCTTCATGGTGGCAACCGACCTGCCGAGACCGACCCCGGCGACCTTCCTCCCGGGGTGGCAACCGTGTTGTCGGTGCTGCGATCCAGCGCACTCGTGGTCGACGAGACCGACCAGGTACTGGTGGCCTCTGCTCCGGCGTACGCCATGGGCCTGGTGCGCGACAGCAGGCTGATGGTCGACGAGCTGGCGCGAGATGTTCATCGGGTGCGTCGCGATGGCCAGATCCGCGAGACCGAGCTCTCCATCCGACATAGCCCCGGCACAGCGCCGTTGACCGTGACCGCGCGTATCGCTCCGTTGTCGAGCCGACTGGTGCTCGTCCTGGCCGAGGACCGGACCCGGGAGCGCCGGCTCGAGACCATCCGCCGTGACTTCGTCGCCAACGTCTCCCACGAGCTCAAGACGCCTGTCGGAGCCTTGAACCTGCTCGCCGAGGCGGTCGACGAGGCAGCCGACGACCCCGAGGCAGTTACCCGGTTCGCCGGCAGGATGCAGGTCGAGTCCCATCGGCTGTCCAACCTGGTGCAGCAGATCATCGAACTCTCCCGGCTCCAGAACGACGATCCGCTCGACCAGCCGGCCGATGTCGCCGTCGACTCCGTGATCGCTCAGGCCTTGGACCATGCCGCGATCGAGGCGAAGGCCAAGCAGATCGAGCTCACCCAGGTCGGCGAGCGCGGCCTGTCGGTGCTCGGCAACACCGACCAGATCGAGCTGGCGCTGTCGAACCTGGTCTCCAACGCGGTGACCTATTCACCTGAGCGTTCCAAGGTCATGGTCAGCGCCAAGACCTCCGGCATGATGGTCGAGCTGTCGGTCAGCGATCAGGGCATCGGGATCCCGCCCACCGAGATCGAGCGCATCTTCGAGCGCTTCTACCGAGTCGATCCGGCGCGACACCGCTCCACAGGTGGCACCGGCCTGGGTCTGTCGATCGTCAAGCACGTCGCGGCCTCTCACGGGGGCGAGGTGCGGGTGTGGTCGGTCGAAGGGCAGGGCTCGACCTTCACCCTCAGCCTTCCCTGTCGTTTCGGGGCGCGTCCGGAGATCAGCTCGGCGAGCNCCAAAGGTAGTAGGCACGGGGACGACCCAGGAGACAACACCGATATGACGCGCGTGCTCGTCGTCGAGGACGAAGACAGCTACAGCGACGCCCTGGCCTACATGCTGCGCAAGGAGGGGTACGAGGTCGCCATCGCCACCACGGGCCCTGATGCATTGATCGAGTTCGACCGCGGCGGCGCCGACATCGTGTTGCTCGACCTGATGCTGCCCGGGTTGCCAGGGACCGAGGTGTGCCGGCAGATCAGGCAGACCTCGAACGTGCCGGTGATCATGGTCAGCGCTAAGGACAGCGAGGTCGACAAAGTGGTCGGCCTCGAGCTCGGAGCCGACGACTATGTCACCAAGCCGTACTCACCACGAGAGCTCGTGGCCAGGATCCGGGCGGTACTGCGGCGGGGATCCGACGTCGAGGCCGCACCGCCCTCGCTGGAGGCCGGCCCGATCCGGATGGATGTCGAGCGTCACGTCGTGACCGTGCGTGGTACCCAGATCCGGCTTCCGCTCAAGGAGTTCGAACTGTTGGAGATGCTGTTGCGCAACCCCGGCCGCGTGCTCACCCGCGGGCAGCTCATCGACCGGGTCTGGGGCTCGGACTACGTCGGCGACACCAAGACCTTGGACGTGCATGTCAAGCGCCTGCGCGCCAAGATCGAGACCGACCCGGCCCAACCTGCGCTGCTGCTCACGGTGCGGGGTCTGGGCTACAAGCTGGAGGCGTGAGGTCTCGATACACCCCGCTACGCGCGGCACTCGACCACCCTGAGTTGATCGAGTGCGACCGAAGGTCGCGTATCGAGATCACGACTCCAGCCAGCCGCGGAACGCCTCCAGGTTCTTCGTCGACTCACCCCGCAAGATCCGCCACTCCCATTCCTTGCGGATCGAGCTGGCAAAGCCCAACTCCAAGATCGTGTTGAACGATTCGTCGGCATAGCTGAGCACCGCTCCCAGGAGCTTGTCGAGCTCCTCGGAGTTGACCGAGCTCAACGGCAGTCTGGCGTCGAGATAGATGTCACCGAGGTGGTCCAACCCGAAAGCGACCGAGTACAGCTTCATGTTGCGTTCCAGCAGCCAGCGGTAGACGCGCTCGTGGTTCTCGTCGGGTCGTCGACAGACAAATGCATGCACGGCCAGCGAGTGCGGTCCCACCTCCAACCGGACCGGTACGGACAGCTTCCGCTCCCCTGGCAATTCCGCAGTGAATACACCGCCGCCCAAGNNTCGGCCCATTCGAGATCGGCTCCGGACAGGTAGTCGGCAAGCGCCTTTGCGTAGCCGAGCGCGCGTTCATGTCCGCTGCCTGGTCAGGTGGTGGGCTGCGGCGCGATAGACACCCAGGATCTGATCGGCGGTGTGCTCCCAGCCGAAATCGCCTGCATGCGCGAGCGCGCCGGCGGATAACTCGGCGCGCCAGACGTCGTCGAGCAGTACCCGCTGCAGCACGGCCGCATAGTCGTCGGGATTGTGGCCATCGATCAGCACCCCGGAGACCCCGTCGCGCACAGCGGTGGTCAGGCCCCCGACAGCAGCGGCAACCACCGGAGTACCGGTGGCCTGCGCCTCGATCGCTACCAGCCCGAAGGACTCGTTGTAGGAGGGAACACATACGACGTTGGCTGCGGCATACCAGGCTCGCAACCCGTCCTGCCCGACAGGGGGAACGAACCGCACCACGTCGTCGACGCCGAGTTCTCGCGCCAGCTGGGCCAAGGCCTGCGGGCGCTCCAGACCCGTTCCCGAGGGTCCGCCAAGGATCGGCACCACCAGCCGGGACCGTAGTTCCGGACACCGAGCCAGCATGGTCGCGGTGGCGCGGATCAAGATGTCGGGCGCCTTGAGAGGCTGGATGCGGCCTACGAACAGCGGGACCAGGGCGTCGGCAGGCAAGTCGACCAACCGACGCGCCTCGCTCCGGGCCATCGGGAAGAAGCGATCGAGGTCGACGCCGGGATGCACGATCTCGACCCGCGCTGCGTCGGCCTGGTAGAGGTCGATCAATTGCTTGGCCTCCAGGTCGGTGTTGGCGATCAGCACATCGGCTGCCTCCACCACCTGTTCCTCACCAAGCAGCCGAGCTGGGGGCTCGGGGTTGTCACCGATCGCCATCGCCGCGTTCTTCACCCGAGCCATCGTGTGCATGGTGTGCGCCAAGGGGACCGTCCAGCGATCCCGCACCAAGGCGCCGACCTGACCGGAGAGCCAATAGTGCGAGTGCACGAGGTCGAACCAGCCCTGCTCGTGCCCCGCCTCGGCACGCAGCAGCTCACGGGCGAAGGTGCACAGCTGGCCAGGAAGCTCGTCTTTGTCCAAGCCCTCGAAAGGACCGGCCTGCACATGACGCACCCGCACCCCGGGGCTCACCTCCATCACCGGAGCCAGCTCGGAGGAGGTGGCGCGGGTATAGATCTCCACCTCGAGGTTGCGCTCGGCCAACCGCTTGGAGAGCTCCAGCACGTATACGTTCATCCCGCCGGCATCACCGGTGCCGGGCTGGTCGAGCGGCGATGTGTGCAGGCTGATCATCGCAATCCGGTTCAGCGGCGCCTCAGCACCCTGCCCAGCGGGGTTGCCACCGAACGGATCGGGAACGCGGTCCAGCATGCTCACTCGCTGAGCCTAGTTGACCCCGAGATCCGGGCGAGGACGCTACCGTCCGGCGCGGTGACCACCTCGGGAACCAGGCTCCGGATCGAACTCGTCACGCCGGTTGCGCGTCAGCGCCAGCAACAGCACGGCAAGCAAGAACAGGACCACCCCGCGGCGCCGACGAACAGATAGGCGTTCTTGGTCGCAGTGTCGAATGCTGACAGCACCGACCCACCCAATGCGCCCGCTCCGACGAACACCACGGCCTTGAGCCACAGCGGCGAGTCGGTAACCGAGGCATAGCCGGTGAAGGCCGAGGCCAGCGCGAACACACCAAGGCCCGCCCACCAAAGCATCTCCGAGGTATCGCTGAGCCCTGCCCTGTCCCACGAGACTGCGCCGGCTGCGACCCACAGACCGGCAGCCAGCACGGCGAGCAAGGCAGGGAGCTTGGTACGCATGTGGCCAGTCTGCCCAAAGATCTCCCGGTTGTGACCCCCGGCCACAGGGTTTTACCGAGGCGGACGTGACAACGCCCTGTCGGCGGAACTGTGGGAGACTTCGTGGCGTGCAGACGATCGGATTACTGGGCGGTATGAGCTGGGAGAGCAGCTCGATCTACTACCAACTTCTCAACGAGGGCGTTGCTGCGCGGTTGGGTGGCCTCCATTCGGCCCAGTGTGTGCTCAGCTCCGTGGAGTTCGCCCAGGTGACCGAGTTACAGGCGGCCGAGCAATGGGATGACGTCGCCGCGATCTTGGCCTCGGCCGCTCGCGGCGTCGAAGCAGCCGGCGCGGAGTTCCTGGTCATGTGCACGACGTCCTTCCATCGGGTCGCCGACCAGGTGGCGGATGCGATCGAGATTCCCTTGCTGCACTTGGCCGATGTCGTCGCAACACGCATCAAGGAGCAAGGGCTGAGCACCATCGCGTTACTCGGCACCGAGTTCACGATGAGCCGAAAGTTCTTCACCGACAGACTCGCCGGCCACGACCTTGCTGTCCTGGTTCCCNCCGAGGCCGAGCATGCCCAGCTCAACCGGATCATCTACGAGGAGTTGGTGCACGGAAAGATCCTGGACCCCTCCAGACGCTGGGTGGTCAGTCAGATCGAACAGCTGTGGGATACCGGTGCGCAAGGCGTCATCCTGGGTTGTACCGAACTCGAGCTCCTGGTCAAGCAAGCAGATTCAGAGTTGCCGGTCTTTCCCTGCACCAGTCTGCACGTCGAGGCCGCCCTCGACAGAGCCCTGGCGTGAACTTCCAGATCCACATTTCCCCGTCGCCTCCCGACCAGGTTCCCGGCCTCTTACTTCCAGGGCATGAGCCCGCAGCAAACCCAACAGATAAGGCTCCATCGTGACCACCACTCGCACTGACCTGCGCAATGTCGCCATCGTGGCGCACGTCGATCACGGCAAGACCACCCTGGTCGACGCGATGCTGTGGCAGGCCGGGGCTTTCGGCGAACATCAGCACGTCGACGAACGGGCGATGGACTCCGGCGAGCTGGAACGCGAGAAGGGCATCACGATCCTCGCGAAGAACACAGCAGTGCGATATCTCGGGCCTGCTTGGCAGGCCCATCAGGCAGAGTCCGGCAACACCTCGGGCGCGCCGATGACCATCAACATCATCGACACTCCCGGTCACGCCGACTTCGGTGGTGAGGTGGAGCGAGGGCTGTCGATGGTCGACGGCATCGTGCTGCTGGTCGACGCCTCCGAAGGCCCGCTGCCGCAGACTCGGTTCGTGCTGCGCAAGGCGCTCAACCGCGACATGCCTGTGGTCCTGGTGGTCAACAAGACCGACCGCTCCGATGCGCGGATCTCCGAGGTCGTCGACGAGACCTACGAGCTGTTCATGGACCTGCTGGACGAGAACCACAACCAGGACGCGCTGGATTTCCCGGTGGTATACGCCAGCGCCAAAGCCGGCAAGGCCTCCACCGTTCAGCCGGCAGATGGACAGGTGCCCGACTCCGAGGACCTGGAGCCACTGTTCAAGACGATCTTGGAGACCATCCCGGCACCGACCTACACCGAGGGTGCACCGCTTCAGGCTCATGTCACCAACCTGGACGCCTCCCCTTTCCTCGGTCGTCTCGCGCTGGTGCGTGTTCACGAGNGGCGATTGCGCAAGGGCCAGCAGGTCGCCTGGATGAAGCGCGACGGCAGCATCCAGAACGTCAAGATCACCGAGCTGCTGGTGACCGAGGCGCTGGAACGCAAACCGGGCGAGAGCGCCGGCCCGGGCGACATCGTCGCTATCGCCGGCATCGGTGAGATCATGATCGGTGAGACCCTCGCCGACCCCGAGAACCCGATCGCCCTCNCCTTGATCACCGTGGACGAGCCGGCGATCTCGATGACGATCGGCACGAACACCTCTCCTCTTGCCGGTCGCGGACCGACCAAACGCACCTTGGTCACCGCCCGGCTGGTCAAAGACCGCCTCGACAACGAGCTCATCGGCAACGTGTCGATCCGGGTGCTGCCCACCGAGCGACCCGACGCCTGGGAGGTTCAAGGACGCGGCGAGCTCGCGTTGGCGATCCTGGTCGAGCAGATGCGCCGGGAAGGCTACGAGCTGACCGTCGGCAAACCCCAGGTGGTGACCAGGACGGTCGACGGCAAACTGCACGAGCCGGTCGAGCGACTCACTGTGGACACCNCCGAGGAGTACCTCGGGACGATCACTCAGATGCTGGCACTACGCAAGGGCCGGATGGAGCAGATGGTCAACCACGGCACCGGCTGGGTGCGCCTGGAGTTCCTGGTCCCCTCCCGTGGCTTGATCGGCTTCCGCACCGAGTTCCTCACCGACACCCGCGGCACCGGTATCGCACACCACGTGTTCGAGAAGTACGAGCCCTGGGCCGGCGAGATCCGCTCGCGGGCGTCCGGCTCCCTGGTGGCCGATCGCGCCGGTGCCGCTACCTCGTACGCGATGACCAACCTGCAAGAACGCGGTGTGATGTTCGTCGACCCCGGCACCGAAGTGTACGAGGGCATGATCGTCGGCGAGAACTCACGTGAGGACGACATGGACGTCAACATCACCAAGGAGAAGAAGCAGACCAACGTCCGCTCCTCCACCGCCGACAACTTCGAGAAGTTGATTCCCNCGCGCAAGCTCTCCTTGGAGCAGTCACTGGAGTTCTGCCGCGAGGACGAGTGCGTCGAGGTGACTCCCGATACTGCTCGCATCCGCAAGGTGATCCTGGACCAGAACGAGCGAGCCAAAGCTGCATCGCGAGCGCGTCGCGGCTAGGCCTGGCCTCACACGACAGCTTGGGATTCAGCGGCGGGTGATCGCGCGCACCGCGGGGCGGGTGTCCACGACGTAGACCAGGCCGGCGATGATCGCGACCAGGGTCAAGATCCCGCCCAGCAACACATGAGCCAGCAATGCGACTCCCAGCAGAATCACCCAGAATTGCTTGTTGACCTTGTCGGCCGCGACGAAGGCGCCTGCCGGGCGAGTCACAGCGTCCAGGAAGGCGAAGAGCAATATCGCCAGGACCGCCAGCGCGAAGACGAGCGCCACGGTGGACTGGATGGTGAACAGACTGCCGGAGATCACCTGAGCAACTGTAGTCGGGCGTGTGATCATGGGTCGCGTGCCGACACAGATCTGTCCCCCGCCCCGTTACCTCGACGACCTCGACCTGATGGCGCGAGGAGCGATCCCGCCGCGCTTCGATCCTCCCGGCCACGACGTCGTACTCGAGATCGGCCCGGTCAGTGACGCGACGATCGAATTGGTCGACCCTGAGGGCTTGCCGCTTGCGGTGCTCTCGGTCGAGGGGTCCGACGAGACTTACGCATGGGGGCCGGTCGAACTGCTGGCACCCCCGGCGTACGGCCCGTTCCGACGTCTCTACCTGACCGCGGAGGAGGTCCGCGAGCGGTTCGTCGACCACGTCGCCGTACCTGTCAGCGCGCCGCTGACCACCGACGACATCGACAAGCTGGCCGCCTTGCAGCGCCCGGCGCTCCTCCTCGCCCTGGCAGGCACCGAAACTCCTCGAGATGTCTCGACCGTCGGGCTGATCCGGGCGACGCTGGCCGCAGCCACCCTGCTGAAGGATGCCGTGGTCGTCGCCGTCCCGCTGGCATCACGCGGCGACGTCGAACGCGACCACAGGTTCGGTGTCGACGTGGTGATGGCATATTCGGCTCATGATCCCGTCGGGCTATCGGGCGACGGATCACTTCCAGAGATCGTCGCCGAGGTGGTCGGCTTCGACCGACCCNCGTTGGCCGAGCGTGGCTTGGTGCTGTTCTTCACCGGGTTGTCCGGAAGCGGCAAGTCGACCCTGGCCCGCGCCCTGCATGATGTCCTGCTCGAGCAGGGATTGCGGACCGTGACTTCGCTGGACGGCGATGTCGTACGCCGCAACCTGTCGGCCGGCCTTGGTTTCTCCAAAGAGGACCGGGAGACCAACATCCGCCGGATCGGCTGGGTGGCAGCCGAGATCAGCCGACATGGCGGGGTGGCGATCTGCTCTCCGATCGCGCCGTTCGACCGGACTCGCCAGCAGGTGCGGGAGATGGTCGAGGCGGCGGGTGGCGAGTTCTTCCTGATCCATGTAGCCACCCCGCTGGAGGAGTGCGAGCGCCGGGATCGCAAGGGCCTGTACGCGAAGGCTCGCCGCGGCGAGATCGGTGAGTTCACCGGGATCTCCTCGCCCTACGAGGAGCCGGACGATGCCGACCTGCGGGTGGACACCACCGGGCGCAGTATCGAGGAGTGCCTGAACGAGGTTCTGGGCGCCTTGCAAAGTCAGGGATTCCTATCAGGTAAGGTTAGTTGAGCAAATTCATCGAGTAACTCTTCAGAGGGTGTTTTCGACACCGAACGGAGAGGCCTCAACTGACACAAGGGTGCGTGCCAGTGAGCGACATCTTCACAGCGGACTTCCCTGCCATCTTGGCGGCGGGTTTCCTCGTCGGCATCGTGGTCGGGTTGACCGGCATGGGCGGCGGGGCCTTGATGACCCCTGCCCTGATCTTCCTCGGCGTGGGACATACCTCCGCCGTGGTGACCGCTGATCTCACCGCCGCAGCGGTGTACAAGACCGGTGGCGCCGCAATGCACGCCCGTCACGGCAGCCCCAATCTGGAGCTGGCCAAATGGCTGATCATCGGATCGGTCCCGATGGCGTTTCTCGGGCCACAACTCGTGGTCTGGCTGGTGCCTGAAGGCAATATCGAGCAGGTGCTGCAACGGGCGATCGGCTTCGCGCTGTTGTTCGCGGCCACGACATACGCCCTGCGCCTGTATCTGCAGTTGCGTAACAGGGCTCGCGGAGGCCCCAAGCTCGACAAGGATCCGCCGGTTCGCCCGATTCCCACCCTCCTGGTGGGAGCACTCGGGNGGCTTCTGGTCGGGATCACTTCGGTCGGCTCGGGCTCGGTGATCATGATCGCGCTGCTGATGCTCTACCCGGGCCTGTCCGCGGTGCGGCTGGTCGGTACCGACCTCGTGCAGGCGGTACCTCTCGTGCTCGCTGCGGCGATCTCCAACATCGTCGCGCACGGCCTGGACTGGGGATTGACGATCCCGTTGATCATCGGCTCGGTGCCCGGAACGTTGCTGGGCGCGCGGATCGCACCTCATGTGCCACAGTCCTGGATCCGGCGCGGCATCGTGATCGTGCTCACGATGTCGGGGGTAGCACTGCTCGACAAGTCCGGTTGGGCGCCTCTGGGAGCCGGCGAGGATCAGACCTACCCCATGCTGATCGCCGGTATCGGTGTTGTCCTGCTCTTCCTGGTCCCCCTGGTCTGGGGCCTACTGCGTCGCAGTGAGGGTCTGCCGATGTTCGGCGCGCCGACCGTCGAGCAGATCGAGAAGGAATCCCGGCCACAGAGCGACCGAACCTAGCCAGACCCGACCGCGCCGAGCTCGGAAGTCGGTTGTTCTGATGAACATTCGAGACACCGGGCACCTGACCGCAGCCGCACAGGTAGCATGGCGGCTGGCCCAGAGAGGCTCGAGAGGCTCTCTGACACCTACGACGACTACTTCATGAACCCGCGACGACAGAGCACCCGATGACAGCAACGCATGCCGATTACCGTTTGTCCCAGCTCGATGAGCTGGAGGCTGAGTCGATCCATATTTTCCGTGAGGTCGCGGCCGAGTTCGAGAAGCCGGTGTTGATGTTCTCCGGCGGCAAGGACTCGATCGTGATGATGCGCCTTGCGGAGAAGGCGTTCTACCCGGCCAAGATCCCGTTCCCGGTGTTGCAGGTCGACACGGGGTACGACTTCCCCGAGGTGTTGGCGACGCGAGACAACTGGGTCAATCGACTCGGGGTGCGGCTGATCGTGGCCGGCGTCGAGCAGGCGATCAAGGACGGCATCGTCGTCGACGACGGCAAGACGTCGCGCAACCGGTTGCAGATCGGGACGTTGTTGAACGCGATCGAAGACAACGGGTTCACTGCGGCGTTCGGCGGCGGTCGACGCGACGAGGAGAAAGCCCGCGCCAAGGAGCGCGTCTACTCCCACCGCGACGAGTTCGGTCAGTGGGACCCGAAGAACCAGCGCCCCGAGTTGTGGAGCCTCTACAACGGCCGGTTGCACGAGGGCGAGCACATGCGGATCTTCCCGATCAGCAACTGGACCGAGTTGGATATCTGGGACTACATCGGCCGTGAGGGCATCGAGATCCCGTCGATCTACTTCTCCCACACCCGACGCGTGTTCGAGCGCGACGGGATGCTGTTGACCGAGTCCGAGCACAACCCGTGCCGGGACGGCGAAGTCGCCGCTGAACGTACAGTGCGGTTCCGGACCGTCGGCGACCTGACACTGACCGGATGCGTCGAATCTACGGCGTCCACGATTCCCGAGATCATCGACGAGGTCGCGGTGGCCCGGGTGACCGAGCGTGGCGCGACCCGTGGTGACGACAGGTTCTCCGAGGCCGCCATGGAGGACCGTAAGAAAGAGGGCTACTTCTGATGACGGGTCACCAGNNATGGACCTGCTGCGTTTTGCCACGGCCGGGTCTGTGGACGACGGCAAGTCGACGCTGATCGGGCGGCTGCTGCTGGACTCCAAGGCGATCTTCGAGGACCAACTCGAGGCAGTCGAGGCCACCAGCGAGGCCAAGGGGTACGACTACACCGACCTTGCCTTGCTCACCGACGGATTGCGCAGTGAGCGGGAGCAGGGCATCACCATCGATGTGGCCTACCGGTACTTCGCGACTCCGAACCGCAAGTTCATCATTGCCGACACTCCGGGGCATGTGCAGTACACCCGCAACATGGTCACTGGCGCCTCGACCGCTGATCTCGGCTTGGTGTTGGTCGATGCCCGCCAAGGCCTGACCGAGCAGTCCCGCCGACACGCGGTGATCTTGTCGCTGCTGCGGGTGCCGCACCTGGTGCTGGCAGTCAACAAGATGGACCTGGTCGACTACGACCAGGCCGTCTACGACGCCATCTACGCCGAGTTCACCTCGTTCGCGACCAAGCTGAACATCCCCGACCTGGAGGTCATCCCGATCTCGGCACTGCAAGGCGACAACGTCGTCGAGCGGTCGACGAACATGGGCTGGTACTCCGGACCCACGCTGATGCACCACCTCGAGCACGTGCACGTGGCCTCTGACCGCGACCTGGTCGATGCCCGCTTCCCGGTCCAGTACGTCATCCGCCCCAAGTCCGACGACTTCCACGACTACCGCGGCTATGCCGGCCGCATCGCCGGTGGCGTTCTCAAGCCGGGCGATGAGGTCGTCGTGCTGCCCTCCGGGATGACTTCGACCATCGAGGCCATCGACGTCTTCAACACCGAGATCGCCGAGGCCTTCCCGCCCATGTCGGTCACCCTTCGACTCGCCGACGACGTCGACGTCTCGCGAGGCGACATGATCGCCCGGGTCAACAATGCTCCCACTCCCAGCCAGGACATCGACGCGATGATCTGCTGGATGACCAACGAACCCCTGCGCCCACGCCAAAAGCTGGCGATCAAGCACACCACGCGTACCGGGCGCGCACTGGTCAAGGACGTCCAGTACCGGCTTGACGTCAACACCCTGCACCGCGACCAAGAATCCAAAGAGCTCGGCCTCAACGAGATCGGCCGGGTGCAACTGCGTACCACTGTGCCGTTGCTGTGCGACCCCTACAGCAAGAACCGCACCACGGGATCGTTCATCCTGATCGACGAGGCCACCGGCGTCACCGTCGGCGCCGGAATGATCAACGGGTAGCTAGCTAAAAAACTCCAGAATCGCGACAGCGCAACCCAGCCGCACCGCGGAGCAGACGACCACCGCGGGTCGTGATGTCGAGCGAAACCTGCTGGGCACGGCAACGTTCACCCAGCCAGGCAGTCTCGCTAGAGCCAGTGACGGCTAACCAGTTGCAATCTCGGAGCGTCCGTAGTCGTCGTCGTAACGGACGATGTCGTCCTCGCCTGTGTAGGCTCCGCGCTGGACCTCGATGATCACCAGCTCGGTCTCACCGTCGTTCATCAGGCGGTGCCGTGCGCCCCGGGGAACGTCGATCGACTGGCCGGGACGAGCGCGCAGAACCTCACCGTCGATGATCGCTGTCGCCTCGCCCGCCAGCACGACCCAGTGCTCGGAACGCTGGGCGTGCGACTGGTAGGACAGGCGCGCACCGGGGTTCACCTGGATCCGCTTGACCTTGTATCCCTCGTCCACGTCCAGGACATGCCACGACCCNCACGGACGGGCTTCCCATTCGAGACTCACGGTTCCCCTCGTTTCACAGGCGCGTATCCGAATGATCGTACGCTCCCGTGCCAACCCGTGCCCTCGGTTACCGCAAACCCAGGACTCCGGCACAGAACGTGGGCCCGGAGCGGTATTTGGTGCGCTCAGCTCAGACGTGGCCGCACATGCAGGCCGACCTCGGGATCGACGATGACCTCTTGGCCGGCGGGAATCCCGTCGGCGTCCAACGTCTGGTCGAGCCCGACATTGCGTTTGACCAATGCCAGCGCGATCGGACCCAACTCGTAATGGCGTGCGCTGCTGCCAATCCGGCCCACGGTCTTACCTGCCCCATCTCCGGCACTGTCGAGTAAGGCACTGCCCACCTCGGGCAGGCGGTTCAGCGAGCCATCCAGGTGCAGCAAGGTCAACCGGCGCGGCGGGCGACCGAGAGTGTGCACCCGCGCCACGGTCTCCTGGCCTCGATAGCAGCCTTTGTCGAGGTGCACGGCCACGTCGAGCAGGCCCAACTCGTTGGGGATCGTCTTGTCGTCGGTGTCGAATCCCAGCCGAGGCTCACCTCGGGCGATGCGCAACGCCTCATAGGCCCACATCCCGGCGGGCGCGCCCGCTGCGGCGGCGTACGAGCCCAGGTCGGCGCGTGGGATCAACGAGTGCGCGCCCTGTCGGTAGACCACTGCCTGATCGGCGAGCTGCTCAACCTCGACCCGCATCATGAACCGCATCCGGTCCAGAAATCCGACCAACGCAGCGCCGTAGCCCGGCTCGGTGTGAGCGGTGAATGTCTCGCCGTCGTCTCTTCCCCGGAAGTAGTGCTCCACCCGGCCCTGTGGGTCGAGTACCAATGCTTGGAGCTCGGTGCCCGGAGTCAAGCCCTCGAAGTATGCGGTGGTGAGCGAGTGCAGGTAGGTGAGCCGATCGGGACCGGACACCCGGAAGACATCGCGATTGCTGAGGTCCACGAAGGCCTCTCCGGCAAGGAGCGCCGCCTGCTCGAGGTTGAAGGACCCGTAGTGAACTGCGACGCCGGCATCGACGCCGTCCCCGGCGACAGCACCAGGTAGATCGAGCAAAGGACTGGACGCAGGAAGCTCGGACACGTTAGTCACAACGACCCACCACGAGTCCCGCATTCCCCGCAGGTCCCGAATACGGTCAGGTGACCGAGGTCGGCCTCGAATCCGTGTAGTCGCTGCAGTTCTGCCGTCATCGTTGCGAACTCACCAGGCTCGGCGTCGATGACGACGCGGCAATCCCGACAGACCAGATGGACGTGTTGCGGAACCGATGTCGAGTAGTAGGTCGGAGCACGATCGGTGAGATGGGCGTGGCGGACCAGGCCGAGTTCCTCCAACAGCTCCAATTGCGGTAGACGGTGGACAGGTTGATCGCCTCGGACTCGACGCGGATCTCCCGCAACACCTCATCGGGGGTCGCGTGGCCCAAGGTCTGCACGGCTTTGAGCACCAACTCACGTTGCGGGGTGAGGCGGTAGCCCTTCTCCCGCAGTAGGGCCTGCCAGTTCTCGATAGGTACGGCCATGATGACTACTGCCGGACGAGCCGGCCCCATAGATGCGGTTGCAACTCCTGACCCATCGCGGCCATGTCGAAGGCCCAGAGCAGATCGCCCTCCACGAGCCCATACATGCGGTGACCGGCGACATACTCCTTGGCCGTTGCCGTGCGAACGACGGCATCCGTGGTCATCTCGAGTTTCGCGCCCTCGATCTCGCCGTAATAGATCTCGGTGATCCCGCTGCTGTGCGATAGGACGAACTCGAAAGATCCGCCTTCCTTGGGGCGCAGGAAGCCGGTCTCGATGGCCGCGTCGCGAAGCTTGTTGCCTTCCCCGTCGACGATCCATGACCGGCTCATGTAGTGGAAGAACGGGCGTCCGTCGTGGGTGAAGATGCACTCCTGCCCGAACTCGAAGGCCTCGATCGTCGGGTAATCCCCATGACCGTTGCCGCGCCAGGTACCCAGCAACCAGGCGACTTTGGCACAGTCGGGATGCAGATTGTCGGGTAGCTCGAAGGGGGCACGCGAACTCTCTTGGAGGACAGATGGGCGATCAGCGGTTGGTCGCGCGGACCAACTTCACCAACACGATCGCGGCCACCACACTGGCCAGGAGTACGACAGCGGCCATCAGAGCTGTGAACACGGCTTCCATGCTGGTCAGTGTATCCGCCTCGCGGCGCGGTTCGGACTAGGCTCCGAGCATGATGCGACTGGTCAGCAAGGTCACTGTGGGTGCCGACGAGCCCGAGAAGGTGAACCAGGCTTTCTCGGTCGCCGCCGCAGCCATCGCAGCGGGAAGCCAGGTGAGCGTGTGGCTGACCGGGGAGGCGACCCGGCTCGCGGTTCCCGGTGGCGCCGATGCCATCCGTTTGGATCATGCGACGCCTCTTGGCGAGCTGATCGCCTTGGTCATCGACCAGGCGGCGCTGACCGTGTGCAGTCAGTGCGCTGCCCGACGTGGGCTCGAGTACGAGGATCTGCTTGCCGGGGTGCGCATCGCCGGCGCTGCCACGTTCGCCGAAGAGGCCCTGACCGAGGGCACCCAGGCCCTTGTCTACTAAAGAGTCCGCGGACTCAAGGGACCTGGATAGGACGAAGCCTGCTGTACGTCACCAACGGGAGCCCTCTATGCGGTGAAGTGCAGGCGCGCGAAAGCCAGCGCCTCGGAAAGCTCAAGCTCGCGGGCCGCTCGGTCCGGAGCCTTGCGGGTGCTGACCTCGACGGTCAGATGCCCCGCGAACTGGTTCTCGGCCAGATGCTCCAAGAGCTCGGCAACCGGCTGAGTGCCTCGGCCGGGAACAAGGTGCTCATCCTTGGCGCTCCCNGATCCGTCGGTGAGGTGCAGATGATGCAGCCGGTCACCCATCTGCTTGGCCAGTTCCAGTGAGTTCTGACGAGAGGTCGCCGCATGCGAGACGTCGAGGGTGAGGTGGGCGTAGCTCTGGTTGGTCGGGTCCCAGTGCGGTAGGTACATCTGCATCTCGCGTTTGGCCGATGCTCGCCACGGAAACATGTTCTCGACCGCGAAGACGATGTCGGTACGCTTCTCCAGCAGTGCGATGCCCTCGACAAAACCCTTGGCGTACTCACGCTGCCAGCGAAACGGCGGGTGCACCACGACCACACCGGCCCCGACTTCGTGGGCCATCTCTGCCGACATCTCCAGCTTTCCCCACGGGTCGGTTCCCCACACCCGTTGGGTGATCAGCAGACACGGCGCATGGATCGCGCGGACCTGGACGCCGTGGACATCCTGGAGGCGGAGCACCTCGTCGATGTCATGGCTCGCGGGCTCGATGCTGACCATCACCTCGATGCCGTCGTAGCCAAGGTTGGCCGCGATCTCGAAAGCCGCCTCCACGCCTTCGGGGTAGACCGAGGAAGTGGAGAGAACGACACTGGATTGGCTGCTGGGCTGACCATTGGGTTGTCGACTGCTCATCTCGGCATGCCCGCTCACATCACTAGCCTATGCTCGGGCTCACGACAGAACGCTGATGTCGTCCAGGCGCTCCAGGATGACTCCNTCGCGAAGCGCCCAGGGACAGATCTCGAGTTGCTCGAGGTCGAAGAGATCAAGCACGGCGTCGGCCAGCACAGCGCCCGCTACCAGCTGATGTGACCGTGACGGCGAGACTCCCGGGAGTTGGCAGCGCTCCTCATCGCTCATCTGGATCAACCGGGGCAGGGCTTCTGCGAGTTCTGCACGAGGTAGCACCCGTCGCACGCGGGGGCCCTCTGCCGATGGGGCCGCTCCGCAGATCCGGGCCAGCGAGCGGAACGTCTTGGAGGTCGCTACCGCGTGGTCCGGCCGGCCGGCCCGCAACACCGCACCGGCGTGCCGGGCGATCTCGGCGCGTACGATCCGCCGCATCTCGGCGACCGAGTCCGGGTCAGGTGGGTCTTGCCGCAGCCAGTCTCGTGAAAGCCGACCGGCGCCGAGNGGAAATGACTGGGCGACATCGGGNGCTTCGTCAGCACCGACCGCGATCTCCAGCGAGCCACCACCGATGTCGAAGAGCAGCAGCCGGCCCGAGGACCAACCGAACCAACGTCGCACTGCAAGGAACGTGAGCCGGGCTTCGTCCTCTCCCGGCAACACAGTGAGATCGACCTTGCTCCTGCTCCGGACCTGACCCAATACCTCCTCGCTGTTGATCGCATCCCGCACCGCACTGGTGGCGAAGCCGATCATCTCCTCACAACCCTTGTCATCAGCCACGATCAGCGCGTGCGCGACAAAGCGCACNAGCGCCTCGATTCCAGGTTTTCCCATCGAGCCGTCGGGAAGTAGGTGCTCAGCAAGCCGAAGTGGCTCTTTGAACGAATAGGCCGGCAACGGTGCTGCGCCTCCATGCGCATCGACCACGAGAAGGTGTCCGGTGTTCGAGCCGATGTCGAGAACTCCTAGGCGCACAAGGAGAAACCTATCGCCCCAGCAACAACCCACTCAGTCAGGTCGACAGGTCGCGTCGCCAGGCTCCAAAGATGACGCTCGGCGTAGGGTGGCCCCATGCCCGAGGTCGATCTGGTCTTCCCACGCGCCTGGATCGAATTCAGCGATCCAGCGGACCCCGAGCAAGTCTTTAAGTGCGACCTCACCTGGCTCACCTCGAATTGGACCTGCATCTTCGGGTCAGGCTGCCAAGGCATCTATGCCGGCCGCCCGAACGATGGCTGCTGCACCCTAGGTGCCCACTTCAGCGACCATGACGACGAGAGTCGCGTGGCGGACTGGGTCGGCAAACTCACCCCGCGACACTGGCAGTTCCACAAGCGCGGACACCGGGACTGGGTCGAGGTCGACGATGACGGTGAGCGGAAGACCCGCGTCGTCGACGGTGCTTGCATCTTCTTGAACCGGCCGGGGTTCGCAGGCGGCGCTGGCTGCGCCCTGCATGGTCTGGCTCTCGAGCACGGAGTGCATTTCGTCGAGACCAAGCCCGATGTCTGTTGGCAGTTGCCGATCCGGCGACTGTTCCGCGAGGTCGAGCTCCAAGACGGCGCCACCTACACCGAGGTGACCATCACCGAGTACGACCGGCGCGGCTGGGGTCCTGGCGGTCACGATCTGGACTGGTACTGCTCGGGCAACACCGAGGCCCACGTCGGCATCGAGCCGGTCTATGTGTCCAACTCCGCCGAGCTCATCGCGCTGATGGGAAAGGCGGCGTACGAGCAGCTGGTCACCTCTTGTGAGGCGCACCTTCGCAGTCGTTCGGCTCTGGCACTGCATCCAGCCGATCCGAGCTAGCAGGTTGAGGTCTAGCGATACTTGGAAGTCAGATTGTCCGGCATGGGCTCGTAGCGGGAGAAGCGCCGGGAGAAGGTCGCAGAGCCGTGCGTGAGCGAGCGCAGGTCGATCGCATATCTTCCCAGCTCCACTTCGGGCACCTCGGCATGGATCACCGTGCCGCTGTCCTCGGTCGGCTCCGACCCGAGCACACGGCCGCGGCGACCGGAGAGGTCGCTCATCACCGCGCCCACCAGGTCATCGGGAACCACGATGTCGACCTCGTCGACCGGTTCCAGCACCGCAATCTTCGCTGCTGCGGCGGCCTCGCGCAGCGCCAATGCGCCGGCGGTCTGGAAGGCCATGTCCGAGGAGTCCACGCTGTGCGCTTTCCCGTCGGTCAAGGTCACCTTGATATCGACCATCGGGAATCCAGCGCATCCCTTGCCCATCTGGGCGACGACTCCCTTCTCCACCGAGCCGATGTATTGACGCGGGACGGCGCCACCTACGACCTTGTCGACGAACTCGAACCCGGTGCCTCCGGGAAGGGGCTCGACGGTGATGTCGCACACCGCGTACTGCCCGTGACCACCTGACTGTTTGACGTGCCGCCCGTGACCGGTGCCCGTGATCGCGAACGTCTCACGCAACGGCACCCGCACCTCCACCTGCTCGATGCCAACACCATGCCGGTTCTGGAGACGGTCCAAGACCACATCGGCATGGGCCTCCCCNATACACCACAACACGATCTGGTGGGTCTCGGCGTTGTGCTCCACGCGAAGCGTCGGATCCTCGGCGGTGAGCCGAGTCAGCGCAGTACCGAGCTTGTCCTCATCAGCCTTCGCTCGCACCTCGATCGCTATCGGCAGCAGCGGTTGCGGAACCTGCCAAGGTTTGAGAACGACCGGATTCTCCTTGTCCGACAACGTGTCCCCGGTCTCAGCGCGAGTCAGCTTGCCGACGGCCACGATGTCCCCGGCCACGGCAAATCCGACCGGGCGCTGGGCTTTGCCCAACGGGTCGGACAGCACCCCGATGCGCTCGTCTTCATCGTGGTCGTCGTGACCGGCGAGTTCGGGATAGAAGGCCTGGAAGTGTCCCGAGACGTGCACGCTTGCGTCGGGGCGCAGCGTGCCNGAGAAAACCCGCACCAGCGAAACACGGCCGACGTAGCTATCACTGGTGGTCTTGACGACTTCGGCTACCAGCGAACCAGACGGGTCACAGGAGATGGCGCCGGCCGGCTTGCCCACCGGCGTGAACACCTCCGGGCAGGTGTGCTCCAGCGGGGAGGGGAATCCGGCAACCATCAGATCGAGCAACTCCGATGCGCCCAGCCGCGTTGCGGCGTTGAAGGGGATCACCGGGAAGAACGAGGCCCGCGCAACTGCTCGCTCCAGATCGGTGGTCAGCAGCTCTGCATCGACTTCCTCCCCNGCGACATAGCGCTCCATCAGGGTCTCGTCCTCCGACTCCTCGATGACGGCCTCGATCAGCGCACCACGCTGCGCATCGTGCTGATGATCGTCGGCAAGCAGCCCCACCAAGGCCTCGCCCTCGCGAACATAGGCAGGAACCACCTTGTCCCCGAACACCGCAACCGCCTGGTCGAGGGTTCCCTGGTAGTCGGCTCGGGCATGGTCAAGCTTGGTGATCACGACCGCCCGTGGCATGCCGACTTCGGCGCACTCGTGCCATAGCTGCCGAGTGCTGGCATCGACTCCGTCATTGGCGGCGACGACGAACAGCGCGCAATCGGCCGCCCGCAGTCCGGCGCGCACATCACCGACGAAGTCGACATAGCCAGGCGTGTCGAGAAGATTGATCTTGACGCCGGCGTGCACCAACGGGGCCAACGCCAAGCCCACCGAGCGCTGCTGTCGGTGTTCGGCTTCGTCGAAGTCACTGACGGTTGTTCCCTCCACCAGGGAACCTGGCCTNGAAATGACACCGGCCGAGACCAACAAGGTCTCGACCAGGGTTGTCTTACCGCTACCCGCGGGCCCGACTACGGCCACATTGCGGATCGCCTCGGGCTTGTCCACCGTAGGCACCCCATCACGGGGCGCCGTCCCTTTCCCTGTCACCTCACGCCTCCTTGTCCGGCCACTTACCAAGCCACTTGTCGGGCCACTTTGTTGGGGCACCCGTCACGGTCCGGTGAACCCACTGTTCTCCTCGGCGTCTGCTGACGCAAGAGGCAGAGATCGTCGAGTGCCGCGTAGCGGTGTACCGAGACCCGCGACCCTAAAGGCGGCCAGTGGCAATTCCCAACAAATCAAGGAGACTCCGACCCCGGCGAACGATCCCTGGATGGCTCGGGCAACAATGATCTGTATGCGCCTGGATCACCTTTCGTACGCGGCGGGACCTGACGGCCTCGCGAACACGGCACAACGACTCGGGGATCTTCTGGGGAGCAGTTCCACGACGGTGGCATCCATCCACGCTTCGGGACCCGCAATATGGTGCTGCCGTTGTCGGCAGGCACTTATCTGGAAGTGGTCGCGGTTCTCGATCACCCGGCCTCGGACAAAGCACCTTTCGGTCAGGCCGTGCGGGCAAGGTCCGAACTCGGTGGTGGCTGGCTGGGCTGGGTGGTGTCCACCGGCAACATCGCGAAAATCGAGCGGCGGCTGGGCCGCGCTGCCGTGGACGGGAACCGCAAGCTCCCCGACGGACGCGAGCTCAAGTGGAAGCAGATCGGCGTCAAAGGCCTGCAGGCAGATCCGCAGTTGCCCTACTTCGTGCATTGGCTGGACTACGAGACCAACCACCCCTCCNGAGGGGCCAGCGGCCAACTGCACCTTGACGCCTTGGAGATCGCCGGTGATCCGGCACGAGTCAGCGAGTGGCTCGGGCAACCGGTCGAAGTGCCGTTGGAGGACGTCAAGGTCGAGTGGGTGGCCNCCGCACGGCACTCCGGGCATCGTGGCCGCGCAGTTCAGCACGCCCAACGGCTTGGTCCGCATCTGANNCGACTCGCCTCGACCTTGACTCGCACCGGTAGTCGCACGGGCGCGACGCCGAGCCCGAACATCTGGCACCACCCCGAGATCTATGAGCTCGAGAACCTCGCCGTCGATCGCGCCGGGCTGATCGAAGCCGCCATGCGCGAGTACTCCGACTGGGGCAACAAGGTCCTCCTGGATGTCGGCTGCGGTTCCGGATTCCACCTGCCCCGCTTCGCCGCTACAGCTGCCCAGGTGTTCGGAATCGAGCCGTACCTACCCTTGACCCGCTTGGCGGAGCGCCGAACCCGGCGATTGCCCAATGTGACTGTGCTGCGCGGGAGCGCGCAAGAATTGCCACTGCCTGACAGCTCCATCGATCTCGCGCACGCGCGCTGGGCCTACTTCTTCGGCCCCGGATGCGAGCCAGGTCTGGCAGAACTCGATCGGGTGATGCGACGCGGTGGCACCGCGTTCGTGATCGACAACGACTCGACCCGCTCGACCTTCGGCCGGTGGTTTCGCCGCGGCTATCCGAAGGTCGGGCCGGTCGACTCGTTCTGGTCGACGCAGGGCTGGCAGCGGCATCCACTCGAGATCACCTGGGAGTTCGACAACCGGGAGGACTTCGAGGCCGTGGTGCGCATCGAGTTCGACCGCGCAAACGCCGATCTGATCATCGCCGAGCACCCAGGAACGACCGTGGACTACGCGATCGACCTGTGGTGGAAGGGGTTCTAGGACCACGAGATCGTCAACCTGTCGACTGGTGATCGGCTATTTGTCTAAGCCGCTGCGTATCACTGCGTGAAGGGCCGGCACTTCTTGAGGAGTTCACTCGCTCGCACACTCAAGGAGTTTCATCATGCGCATCTCACGCTCGGTCATAGTCGCGACCACGATCCTGGTCGCCGCGGCGACCCTGACCCTGATAGGACCTGCTCAAGCTGCTCGCCTGATCACCGGGGCCGACATCAAGAACGGATCGGTCACCGGCAAGGACATCAAGGACGATTCGCTGACCGGCAAAGACATCAAAGAGGGCACTTTGAAGGCAGTGCCCAAAGCAAAGGGGCTGGCACCACTCAAGCCAGGCAAGTCGCTGACCGGCGCCTTCGGTGGTGCCGGTGGCACCTCCACTGGCGGTCGGTTCGGTGAGGGCATCACCTTCCAGCAGCCGATCCAAGCGGCAGCGGCCGACATCACCGTCGTGGACACCAACAAGAATCCCGACCTGTCGCACTGCCCGGCGCCCGGTCAGGCCGCCCGCGGCTACATGTGTCTGTACTTCACTTACCACAGCAACGTGGGCACGGTGTACAAGGCATTCATGAACGCTGCCGGCTACCCGAACGACAAGGTGTATGGCCTGAGCCTCTACTACCCGATCACCGGGTCGGGCAGCTACGCCAGTGGAAGCTGGACGGTCACCGCACCCTGATCAATCACATCCAACACATCATCAGTGCGCCCGGATAGTCGTCGACGAGCCGGGCGCACTGTCACGCCTCAACTACTGGAGCGCAGCCGCAAGGACGGGGTGAGCAGAACGCCGCGTTGCTCGTCCATCGGGTGGGTCATCCGCTCGTCCAGCAGCCGCACCAGTTCGACGGCGACCTCCTCCAGTGGCTGACGTACCGAGGTCAGGTCCGTGACTTGGGCGGGTAACGAGTCGTCGAAGCCGACCACGGCGACCTCGTGGGCGGGGTTGCCGCCTGTGCGGATTCCCTTGTCCCGCAAGGCCTGCAGCACTCCCATCGCAAGTGTGTCGCTGGCACACAAGAAGGCTGTCGGGGCCGCGCCTTCCAGCAGTGCGATGGCGGCACGACGACCGAAATCGATCGTGTCGTCCCCTCGAGCCGAGAGCTTGGAGGTCGCCAGCCCGCGCTCATGCATCCGCTGCACCCAGCCGCTGCGCCGGTCCTCGCCGATGTAGGAGTCCTTGTGCCAGCCGATCCAGGCAACCCGCTGGTGGCCACGGTCCACGACGTGGTCCACGGCAAGCGCGACGCCGGCACGGCCGTCCACATCCACCCAGGGATGATCGGCCCGCGAGTCGTCCCAGGGCCGGCCGAACGCCACGAACGGGACTCGGCGGTCCGACAGCCAGCGAGCGGCGGGGTTGCCGCGGTAGGTGTCGGTCACGACGAACGCGTCGACCGCCCGGGAGCCGAGTAACGCCTCGTACCCGTCGAGAGGGTCGGTGTGGTCCTCGGCAGTGAACAACAGCACATGCAAACCACAGTCGCGACAGGCCTCTGCCAAAGCGTGCATGAACCTGTCCATCAGCCCGCTTGCGCTGCCCTCTACGAACGGGTCCAGGCGCAATCCGATCAACTGGGAGGCTTTGGTACGCAAGTTGCGGGCTGCCCGGTTGGGTGTGTAGCCAAGGCTGTCGATAGCCGCCTGCACCCGCTCCAAGGTCTCTGCCCGGAGCAGGTGCGGGCTGTTCAGGGCGTTGGACACCGTCTGTCGGGACACACCGGCTTCCGCTGCGACTGTGTCGAGCGTTGGCACTGCGCGTACGCGAGCCGGCATCGGTCTCCTCTGGATCGTTCCAGAAATGATGACATGCGCAGCGCGCGGACGACAGCTGGTCCGACTTCGGACCAGCCCGATACCTCCGTGTCAGACCCGGCGACCCACGAACGCCATCAGCCGGCTCACAGCATCGGCCTCTGGTGAGACCAGCTGCGCCGGGTGAGTCACTCGACGGAACGGAGGTAGGGCGGCGGNNCATCGGGGCGGCCTTGAGGCGGGAGGCTCCGGACTCGATCAGGTGCAAGGCGTGCAGCACGGTCGGGGCCTCGAAGACCTGAAGTCCCTCGATTTCGGTCTGACGCGGAAGGTCGGAGCCCTGAGCCGGAGGAACGACTGCGGAACGGAAACCAAGACGAGCCGCCTCGCTCAGTCTCCTGCTCAGATCCGGGACGCGACGGATCTCGCCGGCCAGCCCGACCTCGCCGATCGCGAGCATGTCGCTGCGCAGCGCGACGCCCTTGTAGGCCGAGGTGAGCGCCATAGCGACCGCGAGGTCGCTGGCCGGCTCGGTGAGCCGAGCGCCACCGACGGTGGAGACGTACACCTCCTTGTCCCAGAGCCGCAGACCGGCGCGCTGCTGCAGCACCGCGAGCAGCAGATTCAGCCGAGAGCTGTCCAAACCCGCAGATGCCCTACGAGGCTTGTCGCCGGCCGAGGCGGTGACCAAGGCTTGGAGCTCGGCCAGCAGCGGTCGCCTGCCCTGCAGGGTCACGGTGATGCAGGTGCCTGGGACCGGCTCGTGGTGGCGAGACACGAACAGCCCCGAGGGATCGGTGACCGCCTCGATACCGGCGCCGGTCAGCTGGAAGCAACCGACCTCGTCGACAGGACCAAAACGGTTCTTGACGGCTCGGACCATCCGCAGCGAGGTGTCACGCTCACCTTCGAACTGAAGCACCACATCGACCAAGTGCTCCAGCACCCGCGGCCCGGCGATGCCGCCGTCCTTGGTGACGTGACCAACCAGCACGGTCGCGATGTTGCGGGTCTTCGCCATCCGCGCGATTGCCGCCGCGACCTCCTTGACCTGGGTCACTCCGCCGGGAACCCCGTCGACNTCCTCGGCCCCGATCGTCTGCACCGAATCGATCACCAACAGTGACGGCTTGACCTGGTCGATGTGGGTCAGGACCGCGCCGAGGTCGGTCTCGGCGGCCAAGAAAAGTTCGGCATGGATCCCGCGGCAGCGATCGGCGCGCAATCGCACCTGAGAAGCAGACTCCTCACCGGAGACGTACAACGCTCTCGTTCCGGACTTAGCCGTCTGAGCGGCGACTTCCAGCAACAAGGTCGACTTGCCCACCCCCGGCTCACCGGCCAGAAGCAGCACCGCGCCCGGCACGATCCCGCCGCCGAGCACCCGGTCGAGCTCAGGAACCCCACTGGGCCGCACGCTCGACAGGTCCACAGGCACCTGGCCGATCGGCACTGCCGGGCTGGTGACCAGGCCCGAGACAGCACTGCTGCTCTGTGCGGGTGCCGTTTCGGCGACGCTGCCCCAAGCCTGGCACTCACCGCAGCGACCGACCCATTTCAGACTGGTCCAGCCGCACTCGGTGCAAACATAGGAGGAGCGGGTAGCGGACTTGGTGCTGCGGGCCATGGCACTCAACCTAGGCTGCCCCACCGGCACAATGCCGTCCGACGCGCTGCCCGGGCTCTTTGCCGGTGATCAGTGGTGATCTGGGTGATGATCCGGGCACGAGTTCAGGTTGCCGGCCGACAACCGTGGCCTAACCGTTATCCCCACGCTGGCGTACCGGCCTAGACTGCCTGCCAGGACCAGCATTCGGGATAGGCAGGTAGGGGTAGTGAGCATGGCGGGGGCAGATCGCAGCGAGGAAATCGAGCGGCTGCGCGCCACCCTGGCCAGCATCGCCCCGGGAAACNCGCTGCGCGACGGCTTGGAGCGGATCCTGCGCGGTCGCACCGGTGCCCTGATCGTGCTAGGCACCGATCGTATGGTCGATCAGATGTCCACCGGCGGCTTTTCCCTGGACGTCCCCTTCACAGCCACAGGGCTGCGCGAGCTGGCGAAGATGGACGGCGCAATCATCACCGACCGCGACGCCAGCCGCATCCTGCGAGCGGCCGTCCACCTGATGCCCGATCCGTCGATCTATTCCGAGGAGACCGGCACCCGGCACCGCACTGCCGACCGGGTCGCCCGGCAGACCGGGTTCCCGGTGATCTCGGTGTCACAGTCCATGCAGATCATCGCGGTCTATGTCGGGGCGACGCGCTATGTCGTCGAGGATTCGGCCCAGATCTTGTCTCGCGCCAACCAGGCCCTGGCCACCTTGGAGCGCTACAAGCTACGGCTGGACGAAGTCTCGGCAACACTCTCGGCTCTGGAAATCGAGGACTTGGTAACAGCCCGCGATGTCGCGCTGGTCGCACAACGGTTGGAGATGGTCACGCGGATCGCCCGAGAGATCGAGGACTACGTGTTGGAACTCGGCTCCGACGGACGACTGCTGTCATTGCAACTCGACGAGCTCGTGACCGGCGTCGATCAGGAGCGGGAGTTGGTCGTGCGCGACTACCTACCCAGCGGCCGTAAGGCGCGCAAGCCGGAGCAGGTACTCACCAGCCTCGAGGCGCTCTCCNCCACCGAGTTGGTCGATGTCGCGGCAGTCGCCCGAGCATTGGGCTTGAGCGCCTCCGAGCATCTCGACGCAACGGCCAGTCCCCGGGGCTACCGGTTGCTGGCCAAGGTCCCGCGCCTTCCCGGTGCCGTGGTCGACCGCCTGGTGGACCATTTCGGCAGCCTGCAGAAGCTGCTGTCGGCCAGCATCGAGGACCTCCAAGCAGTCGACGGCGTCGGGGAACTACGTGCCCGCGGCGTACGCGAGGGCCTGTCCCGGCTGGCCGAATCATCGATCCTGGAGCGGTTCGTCTAAACCGACAAGCTCCGTAGCTCTTTGTCCAGCCGGCTCGGGAACGANGGCTGAGAAGGTCGCCCTCCAAGNCGCGGATGCAGCGCGTCGACTGCCTCGGCGACCGCCTTGACAGCGGCGCGACCACGGTCGAGGAGCAAGCGAGTGACGATGCTGCCGTCGTCCTGGACCCGCCAGCCACCGATGACCTCGCCACCCCACCAGATGGTCGGGCTGATGTTGCCCATCGTGTCGTAGAGGACCTGCCAGTCCGGTGGCAGGTACCAAGTCCGCTCCTTCCAGCCCATCGGGGTCGGGTCCATCGCGGGCAGCAGCGCCGCAGTCGGGGCCACCGGTACGTCGGTGGCGGCATCGTCGGCCAACACCAGGCCACAGCCCACGTCGATGGTGTCCAGTTCCGCTAGAGCGCGCCGAGTATCACCCAAGTTCCAGCCGGTCCACCAGGCCACATCGGTGACGGTCGCGGGACCGAAGCGGCGCAGATAGAGCTCCGCCAACCGAGTCCGAGCCTGCGGCACCTCGGGAATACCAGCTGGCCATATCGCCGTCACAGGTTCCCAGCTGTACTGCCGGGAGATCCATGTTCCGGTCGGGCGGCCGCGCACGATGCGGCCCTCCAGTCCCATCAGCCCGAGCACCGACGAGGTGATGTTGCGTCTGACGTCGTATTTCTTGTCGGTGGTCGGCAGGAGTGCAGTGCGCAGCTCGGGTACGTCCTGGGAGAGCTGATTGGCCAGCGCGCTACCTCGTTCGGCGAGGGCCTTCTCCACCTTCCGCTCAACTGCGGCCAGCCATCGATCGGGGTCCCCTTCGACCGGCGGATCGGTAGGNGTGTTGGTGAGCGCCTTGAGTAACACTCGACGCTGGTTGACCGCAACCCCGAGAGAAGCGGCATGGTGCAGCACCGGGGCGTCCTCGACGGGCGCGACGAAGAGGGTGCGCCGCATCGCGAGGATCCGCAGCAGCGAACGGTCCTCGTAGAGTGCTTCGGCTACATCGGCCAGTGACGACNNCGGAGCCCGGACCATCGCGGACAGGTACACCGCATAGGTCTCGGTCGCATGCAGCGCGACCAGGTCACGCGCAGCTTGGGTGGCATCGGTTGCGGTGCCGGCCAAGTGGTGGCGACGCACCAGTCGCGCGCGCCGCGCCTCCGGAGTGAATTCCATGGAGACACTCAAGCAGAAGCAGTCGAAAGGGTGGTCGAGTGCCGCGAAGCGGCATCCGGAAAGGGTGGTCGAGTGCCGCGAAGCGGCATATCGAGACCCGCGATCAGCCCTTCTTCTTGGGCTTCGGGCTGGCCGTGATGGTGGGCGCGACCGGGTTGTAGAGCCGGAACTGGACATCGGTCGGATCACCTCCGTAGGGGGCGGCCTCGACGTGGTAATAGCCCGGCATTGCCCAGGCCGCCTGGCGGCTGCAAGTCTCGTCCGAGCGGCGACCACTCCAGATCACCAACGCGGTGCCGGCCTTCTTGGGCCTGGCGACAACCGGTGTGGTGGTGATAGCCCTGGTGCACTGCTGGCTGGACCAGACTTTGTCTCTGCCCGAGGTGATCCGCAGCACGACCGACTTCTGAGAGACCTCGAAGGTGCAAGCCGGTGAGGTCTTGCTGGTGATGCTCAGCTCGATCGGGATCGGGCCGCCGGCTCGGGCGGTATCGGTGCCGGCGGTAATCACCACGTCCTTGACGTCGCAGGGACCATCGGGCTGGGCGAGCGGAGTCNNTTCTTCGGTTTCTTGGGCTTCTGCGTTTTCTTCGCAGTCGGGCTCTTGCTGGCCTTGCCGCTGGGTTTCTTCGCCTTGGGTGTCTTGCTCGCGCCTACCGACGAGCCGCTCGAAGGGCTGGTCGGCTGGGTCGTTCCCNGCGACCGTGGTGGCCTTGTCGTCCTTCTGCCCACCATCGGTGCCGTCACTCCCAGAGCCCAACACCTGCGCGATCCCATAGACCAGCGCCAGTGCCGTTCCGAGCACGAGAAGGCGCCGCACCCAGTAGATCCGGGCCGGCAGTGGTCCTTTGGGGCGGGCGACGCCACTCATGGCCCCGACGGTAGTTGCCGCGACGGCTGTTCTGGGGGTGCCACACCGGCGAGCCATTGGACTGCCGGCACGTCGTAGCCTGTCAGCGCCATGACGGACCCCTCGCAGCTGCTGCTCGCCCGCGTGTTGGACTGGTACGACGCCAACGCGCGGGTACTCCCCTGGCGAGAACCGACGGCATCACCGTGGGCGGTGATGGTCTCCGATNTCATGCTCCAACAGACCCCGGTCGCTCGGGTGCTCCCGGTTTACGAGACCTGGATGGAGCAGTGGCCGACCCCGGACGCGCTGGCTGCGGTACCCACCGGCGACGCAGTCCGAGCCTGGGGCCGGCTCGGCTATCCGCGACGCGCGCTGCGCCTGCACGCCGCAGCCGTGGCGATCACCGAGGAGCACAGCGGAATCGTGCCCCTTGAGTACGACCAGTTGCTTCGGCTCCCGGGAGTGGGTGACTACACCGCAGCAGCCATCTCAGCTTTCGCCTACCGGCAGCGCACCGTCGTGCTCGACACCAATATCCGGCGGGTGCTGGCACGCGCGCTCAGTGGAGAGGAGTTCCCGGCTGCCTCGGTGACCAAAGCGGAGCGGATGCTCGCGGAGTCGCTGGTTCCCGAAGACGGAGACACTGCCGCAAACTGGTCGGTAGGCGTGATGGAGCTCGGCGCACTGGTATGCACGGCAAGCAACCCCGGCTGCGGCATCTGCCCGCTCGCCGAAGTATGCGCCTGGCGGCTGGCCGGTCAGCCCGCCTATGACGGGCCTGCTCGCAAGGCCCAGACGTACGCCGGCACCGACCGGCAGTGCCGCGGAAGGCTACTCGCCGTCGTACGCGATGCCCACGAGCCGGTGCATCGCAGCCGTCTCGACATCGCCTGGTCAGACCCCGACCAGCGGATCCGCTGCCTGGACTCACTCCTGGAAGACGGCCTGATCGCCCGGGTTGGACCCGAGACTTACGCGCTCCCGTAGTCGAGACCACCCCAATCGCTGGCAACTATCCCCGGGAACGCACCAATCCGGCCTTGTTTGGGCCGAGTTGCCAGAGAAACAGTGTCCTGGACCAGGTCGTCGACAAGGCCGACGAGCTCAGTGTCCCAGGTAGCGCTTGGCGAGCAAGGTCACGAACTGGTAGACGCCGTCCTCATCGGGGGCGAGAGGGCCGGGCTCGTAGCCGGGGGTGTTCATGCCGCGCTGGACGGACTCGCACGCTCCCCAGTCCTGCTTGTTGGTGATGTCCCAGAAGTCGACGGCATACGACGGGTCGAAGCCTTCTCGCTCCGCAACCTCNGCGGGGAAGGCCCACGAGCAGGTGACGTGGGTTTGGTCGGGGGTGATCGGCGTAAGCAGGTGGGTCATCACGTAGTCGGGGTGCAGACTGATCAGCAGGTTGGGCATCACCGCCACGTACATGACCGTGCGGGACTCGACCTCATCCAGCCGGGAGATCACAGTCCCGTCACTGTGACCGTCCAGCGACATGGTGGCCATGCCGTCGCGCAGGTCCATCCAGCCACCGACCCAGTTGCCGGCGCGGTCGATGTTCTCTCCACTTTGCGGTGGGCTGACCGCGCACAATTCGGGGTGGATCGAGGAGCAGTGGTAGCACTCCTGGTAGTTCTCGATGATCACCTTCCAGTTGGCGGCGATGTCGTAGCTGTGGCTGGCGCAGGTGACCAAGTCGGCGCCGTCGTAGTTGGTGATGATCTGCTCGAGCTCACCGATGTGGTCGGCGAAGTCGCCGTGTCTCCCCTCGGCGGCGACGAAGATCCAGCCGTGCCACTCCCGCACGGCGAGCTTCTTCAGACCGAACTCGGACTTGTCGAAGGAGTCGTCCTTGGGAAACCGCGGCGCGCTGCGCAGGTCACCACTGTGCTCGTAAGTCCAAGCGTGGTAAGGACAGACGACCATCCGCGTCTCGGAGCTTCCNCCACACGGGAGCAGCTCATGGCCGCGGTGCCGGCATGCGTTCTCGAACGCACGCAACGACCCGTCTGCCGTGCGAGTGACCAGCGCCCCTGTCTCACCCCAGGAAAAAGCCGCCGCAGTACGCGGTTTGCCCAGCGCCTCNCCACGACCGACGCACACCCAGTCGCTGAAGACATTGGACTTCTCCCAATCGAGCACCGCCTCGTCGAGATAGGCCTCGACCGGGAGCATGCGACTCTGACCGAATGGCAACAGCGAACGCTGCAGCTGCTCGGGATCCAGCGGCGCCGCACCCGGTGCCGGGGCCAGAAACTGGGTGGAGATGTCGATGCTCATAACGCGCCTCACAACACGATCGAATACTGATTGAACGCACAGTCAGCCTACGCCCAGGCCTCCAATCGAGTCCAGGTTGAGGACCGCCGGCCTTATAGTTCCGCGGCGAACGACTGGACTCCGACGCCCTTCTCCCCACGAGAGAACCACTTGTAGGCGACGAATCCCAACGTCACCACCAAAAGGCTCGCAATCAGCACCAGGGTGGCAAGCGCATTGAGTGCGGGCGTCGGTGCCGCGCGGGCAGTGTTGTAGATCTTGACCGAGACCGGCTCGGTCGAGGCGTCACCGGACAGATAGCGCACCAGCACGAAGTTGTCGATGACATCGGCGAAGACGAGCACCGTGCTGGCGAAGATCGCCGGCATCAGCATCGGGATCAACACTCGCCAGACTGCGCCCCAGCGGGAGGCGCCCAGGTCGACGGCGGCCTGCTCGTACTGTGGCCCGATCGCGAGCATACGGCCACGCACGATGATCACCGGATAGGACAGTTGGAAGGTCACCAA
Organism: Nocardioidaceae bacterium; assembly: GCA_013693815.1. Taxonomy (GTDB): domain Bacteria; phylum Actinomycetota; class Actinomycetes; order Propionibacteriales; family Nocardioidaceae; genus SSC3. The sequence continues at coordinate 751,484 of CP059259.1, read as the reverse complement.
CGCCAGTACCTGGCCGACCATCCCGAGCTGCATCGGCGTGTTGAGCGTGGTCGCCACGAACAACAGCGCCACCGCCAACAGCACTTCGGGCAACACGAATGACATCAGCACCAGGAAACTGACGCCTTGCGGGAGTCGCCCGCGCCACCGGTCCAGACCCAGAGCAAGCAACACACCCAGAGGGATGGTGATCACCGTGACGATGATTCCCAGCCGCATCGTGTGGATGAGCGCGGTGTGCATGCTCGGGTCGTGCCAGACCGATCGCTCGGGATCGGTGAAGTACCAGCGCAACGAGAACCCGGTCCACTCGGTCCGGGACCGACCGGAGTTGAACGAGAACAAGACCGCGATCACGACCGGCAGCAGCGACCAGGCGATATAGGCCAGAGTGATCAACGCCAGCACCGAAGGCCGGCGCCACCTTTTCTTGCGTACCCGCAGGGCCGGATCGTTGTCGAGTGCGGCATCGGTGGCGTGACGAGAAAGCACACTACTCACAAGCACTCCTTCCGCTCACGAATACTCTTCCGCTCGCGCTGCGGTACCTCACTCCGGCACACGCCTGACGGCGCGTACCTACGTGGGGTTCCTCGCGCTCACGTAGCCACTCCCTCACGGTCACGACTTACCCAGACATAGGCCAGCATCGGCACGATCGACACCACCGTCACGATCAGCACGAAGGCAGCCGCCTGGCCGGTCTGGCCCGGGGTCAGCACCGCGTTGTTGATCAGGTTGCCGACCATCGAAGTTCCTGGCGTTGCCGCAAGCAGGTCGGTAGTGAAGTAGTCGCCCAGCATCGGCAAGCAGGTCAACAGAACTGCGGTCACCATCGCGGGTAGTGACAGTCTCAACGTGACCCGCCGGAAGGTCTCGAACCTGCTGGCACCCAGGTCCCGGGAGGCTTCCAGCGCCGACTGTGGGATCCGGTCCAGGCCTGCGAACAAGGGCAGGATCATGTACGGGACGTATCCGTAGGCCAGTCCGAGGATCACCGTGGTCGCGTGCCCGGAGAGCCAATCGACCCGCCAGGCATCGTTGAAGAATCCCAGCACCTCGTTGACCAGCCCATCGTTCTGCAGCAGGTTGATCCAAGCCAGCATCCGCATCATGTAGCTGATCCAGAACGGCGCGATCAGCACCACCAGCAGCAGGCCCTGCCAGCGCCCGGCGTATCGGGCGACGTAGTAGGCGACCGGGTAGGAGATCACCAGGCAGATGGTGCTGGCGACCAGCACGTACACCGCTGTGCGCACCAGCGCGGGGCCGAAGTAGCCCTGCTCGCCGAAGATGTGGCTGAGCACGTAGCGGAACTGGATGGTGTTCCAGTCCACCGGGTTCCAGACCGGCACCGGCTTGCGTAGCACCGGGTCGATCTGCCCGAACAGGATCGCGAGCACGACATACATCGGCGCGACGAAGAGAACCAGTAGCCAGATGGTGCCCGGCGCCGCCAGCCAGGGCCAGATTCCCGAGCGTTGCTTCGCGACCCGCGTGGTCCCTCTCCCCTAGCCACTGGCCTTGTACTCCTGCCAGATGTTGTGCCATTCGGCGTCCACCACCGGATCGAGCTCCAGCAACCGTGGGCTGGTCTCGAAATCATCCGGGCGCACCGCCGCCGCGACCAGACCCTCGGTCATATAGCCATCGGCCACCACCGATTCCGGGCTGATCGAGTTCTGTGGCGGCTGGTAGCCGATATAGCCGAAGTTCCTCGAGGCCATTGCCGCATCCAGCATGTGATTGATGAAGAAGTGCGCCGCCACCGGGTTCTCGCCACCGGCCGGCAGCACCATCAGGTCGTTGTCCACCAGCCCCAGCCCGTCCTCGGCCCACCAGTAGCTGAGCACCTCGGCCGGCACGCCCTTGGGCAGGTAGTACTGCGCGTTCACCGCATCACCGCCCCACATCATCGCGATGGAGTACTGACCGGCCGGCAGGTCGTTGTACATGGTGATCGTGACCCGGGGATCGGTTGCCTCCGACATCGCTTTGAGATCGCGACGGATCACTTCCAGGTCCGCCACCCGGCCGCTGTTCACGTCGCGAATCCCGTTGCGCAGCAGCACCATCGACATCGTGGTGTGCCAGTCGTCGATCACCGCGCACTTGCCGCGATTGGCCGGGTCCCAGAACACGTCATAGGGGTTGTCCAGCGCGGAGACATCGAAGTCGATCAGATCGTTGCGCCACCCGATCCCGGTGTTGTAGACGGTGTAGGGAACCGAGTACTGCCAGCCCTGGTCGTACCAGGGGTTCTTGAACTGTGGCCAGAGGTTGTCGATGTTGGTGATGTACTCATGTGTCAGCGGCCGCAGTAGATCTCCGGCGACCATCTTCCCGATCTGGTCATAACTGGGGAAGTGCAGATCGAAATCCACCGCACCCGAGGCGATCTTGGTCAACGCCTCGTCGGTGTCGTTGAAGGTGGAGACGGTGACCTTGACGTCGTACAACTTGGTGAAGGCCTTGATCACGCCGGGGCCGATGTAGTCGGCGTAGTTGTAGATCTTCAGCGTGCTCCCCGGCTCAGGCGTCAGACCCGGCTCGATCATCGGCACCTTGGTGCTCAGCGGCCACTTGACCGGATGGTCCGGAGAGGCGAGCACCAGATTGCCCGAGGTATACAACTGGTCACCGCAGGCGGCCAAGAGCTGAGCCGTCGCAGGCACCGCGATCGTGGCGGAGAGTCCCCGCAGAAAAGACCTCCGGGATATTCGCAGTCTCCGGCGCAGCGGAGAACCCGCGACGATGTCGCGGCCCAAAGCATCCGGATTTCCAGCCATCCGACCTCGAACTTGTCCGTGACCCCTTGCCAACCATGCCGGGTAAGTGTCACCGTCACATAGACTGAACGATCAGTCAATCATTCGAAGCGACGACTTCAGGTTCGTCGCCAGACCGTGACCCACGGGCGGAGGACACCGTGACCAGCCCAGCGACCACAGCTGACCAGACCAGAGGAACGGCCGGCCGGAGTATCGATCGGGCCGCCATTGCCCGCATTGTCGCAACCGAGAGCCGGCGCTTCCTGGATCGTCAGCCACGCAGTCGCGACATGATCAGCCGCGCTCGACAGAGCCTGGCCGGCGGCGCGACCTCGAACTGGCAGATCGCCGCTCCCCAAGCGGTCTGGATGAGTCACGGCACTGGTTCGAAGGTGTACGACGTCGACGGTGGGGAGTACTCCGACTTCCATGGCGGATACGGCGTCTCCATCGCCGGGCACGGACACCCCGCGATCGTCGAAGCCGTTTCGACCAGAGTCGCTCGCGGTACCCATTTCGCCCAGCCGACCGAGGACGCGATCGTCGTCGCCGAGGATCTGGCCCGGCGCTGGGGGCTACCGCAGTGGCGGTTCGCGNATTCCGGGACCGAGGCCACGATGGACGCAGTGCACCTGATGCGCGCCGCGACCGGTCGTGACGTCATCCTCAAGGTGGAGGGCTGCTATCACGGCCACCACGACTCGGTGCAGGTCTCGGTGCTTCCCGATGCAGACGAGGTCGGGCCTGCCGAGCATCCGACCGGGGTGGCGGGCAATACCGGGATCCCCGAGGCCATCCTCGACCTGACGGTCATCGTCTCCTTCAACGATCTGACCACCGTTGAGCGCGCGCTGACCGAGTACGACGGCCGGGTCGCGGGGATGATCTTGGAGCCGATCATGATGAATGCGGGAATCATTCATCCGGCTCCCGGCTATCTGGCCGCGTTGAAGGAGCTGTTGCACAGCCATGGCGCCCTGCTGGCATTCGACGAGGTCAAGACCGGCCTGACGGTGGGGCCGGGTGGCGCCACCGCGCTTTACGGAACCACACCCGATCTGGTGGCGCTGGCCAAGGCGGTGGGCGGAGGTGTCTCCACAGCGGCAATCGGCGGCACTCGGGAGCTGATGGACCTGATCGCCGACGGCACCTATGAGCAGGTTGGGACGTTCAACGGCAACCCACTGGCGATGGCTGCTGCCCGCGCCACCTTGACGCAGGTGCTCACGCCCGAGGCGTACGCGCACCTGGACCGGCTCCGCGATCGAATGACCGACGGCATCAACGCAGTGATCGAACACTGCGACCTGCCCTGGCACGTCGTCACCGCAGGCGCCAAGGGGTGTATCGCCTTCCGAGCTGAGCCCATCCGTAGCTATCGCGACTTCTTGAAGATCGACGAGGATCTCGGCCAGGCGCACTGGCTGGTCCAGCACAACGGTGGTGTTTTCCTGCCGCCATGGGGCAAGGTCGAGCAATGGCTGTTGTCAGTGCAGCACACCGACTCCGATGTCGACCGATTCGTGGGCAACGTTGCACGGCTCGCCGAGTTGCTGACGAGTGCCGGGGGCGGGGAGGAGTAACCGCATGACAGAGGCGCCAACATCAGCGGTCCAGACAGGCGGGCCAACTGCACAGGCCGATACTCACGGGCTCGGGGCGCTGAGCTTGCGCGGCTTGGTCAAGCGCTACCCAGACACGGTCGCTGTCGACGGGCTCGACCTGGAGATCGGCGCCGGTGAGTTCTTCTCGATGTTGGGGGCATCGGGATGCGGGAAGACCACCACCTTGCGAATGCTGGCCGGTTTCGAGTATCCCGATGAGGGTGACATCTTGCTGGACGGCCGCTCGATCATCGGCATCGAGCCCAACAAGCGCCCGGTCAACACCGTCTTCCAGTCCTATGCGCTCTTCCCGTTCATGAATGCGGCCGACAACGTCGCCTTCGGGTTGAAGTACCAGAAGGCCAGTAAGGCCGAGACACGAGAGCGTGTTGGTCGCGCCTTGGAACTGGTCGAGATGACCAAGTTCGCCAAACGCAAGCCCTTCCAGCTCTCCGGCGGGCAGCAACAGCGGGTCGCGCTGGCCCGGGCGCTGGTGCTCGAGCCAACCGTCCTGCTGCTCGATGAGCCGCTCGGCGCTCTGGACGCCAAACTCCGACGACAGTTGCAGGTCGACCTTCGTCAGCTGCAGAAGAGGATCGGGACCACCTTCGTCTACGTCACCCACGATCAGGAAGAAGCGCTGACGATGTCGGATCGCCTGGCGATCCTTGTCGACGGGCGGGTCGAGCAAGTCGGCACACCCAGCGAGATGTATGCCAACCCCGAATCTGCCTATGTCGCCGGTTTCCTGGGTAGCGCCAACCTGTACGAGGGCAAAGTCACCTCAACCCAGGCAGGCCTGGCCACTACCGAGGTGGATGGTTTGTCGCTGATTGCGGCCACCAGACACTCGGTCGGTGTCGGTGACCGAGTCACGCTCGTGCTGCGCCCGGAGCGGGTCGAGATCAGTCCGATCGAAGGCCTCTGCGCAGCAGAAGACGCCAATGTCTTCGCCTCGCGGATCGAGCATCTGGTCTTCCGTGGCGGACACACCCATGTCGTCACCCGCGCCGCCGACTGCCTGCTGACCGCCGAGGTCGCCAACGTCCACGGCGAGCTTCCCGACTGGCTGGTCGAGGGCCAGCAGGTCTGCACCCGCGTCTCCCACCGGGCCGCCCAGATCCTCCCGGACAAAGCCAGCGAGACCGGTTAGACCGTCCAGGATGGTCGGAGTGCCGTAGGTAGCTGATCTCGATACACGGCCTACGACCGCACCCGATCACCCTCCAGGTCAAGTGCCCGCATAGCGAGTCAGCCTGGTCGAGTAGCCACGAAGTGGCGTATCGAGACCGCCCGCCCTAACGCCGCTTCCTCTTGGGTTTCGGCAACGACAGAGTCAACGTCGCGAACTCCATTGCGATCTTGGTCGCCCGAGTCGGGTCCAGGTCGGGGTCTTCGAGTGCCACCTGGATGGCAAGGCCGTCCAGCAACGCTGCGAAGGTGAGCGCGAAGGTCTCCACGTTGGTCCGAGGAATCTCACCGGTCTTGATTCCGCGATTGACCACGCCTTTGATGGTGTCGCGCCAGCGCCGGTCGGCCTCTTGGCGGTCCTTGGAGATCTCGGGATGGCGAAACGCCTGTGCCCACAGGTCGAACCACAGTCCCCAAGCACCGGGAAGCTCATCATCACCCTCGGGAATGCAGGTCAGGGTGACCAGCAGCTCCAACTGTTCCCGTACGCCCTCGGTCTCTTCCAGAAGCCGGTCCGCGACGTCGTAGAAGAGCCTGTCGGAGTAACGCAGCGCCTCGGTCAGCAGGTGGTCCTTGGTGCCGAAGTAGTAGACGACCAGCGCGGAGGAAGCTCCGACTCGCTTGGCGACATCGGCGATCCGGGTCTCGGAGTAACCTCGCTCAGCGATGAGCTCGGCAGCAGCGGCGAGCATCTGGTCCCGGCGTTGATCCGATCCTGCCATTGCCTCGCTGTCCACCGTGCTCGACATCGAGCCGTGCTCCCTTCGTCGCTAGCTACATAAGCCGAATCTGTGACACCCGATCTTGCCCGGAGAATAACAGAGCTCCTAGACTGAATAGTCAGTCAGTTCCTGAGCGGTGGACCGCACGGCGCAGGGGGTCACGCAGCTTTGATCGAACACCGTCGTTCCGTCGTCCGCCGAGCGATGGAGCCCCGCTCTGTCGCCGTGGTCGGCGCGAGTTCCCGACCGGGTTCTTTCGGCGAGCGGCTGGCGATCGAGGCATTGCGCAGCCATGGCGTCGAGCGCGTCCACTTCGTTCACCCCAAGTACGACCAGGTGCAGAGCGTACGCACACTGCCCTCACTGGCTGATGTGCCTGAGCCTGTCGATCTGGTCGTCCTCGGCGTCCCGGACTCAGTGCTTGCCGAGCATCTCCGGACCGCCTCGTTACGGGGCGATGGCGGAGCGGTTCTGTTCGGCCCCGCCACCGGGATGGCCGAGACCCTCCGTCGAGCGGCTGGGGATCTGGCAGTGGTCGGCGCCGGTTGCATGGGTTTCGTCAACCCGGTGAAGGGAGTCCGCGCCATCGGATACATCGAGCGTGCCGAGCTGCCACCGGGCCCGATCGCGCTGGTCACCCACTCCGGCTCGGTCTTCAGCGCGATGCTGCGTACCCATCGAAAACTCGACTACTCCTTCGCCGTCTCCTCAGGCCAAGAGTTGGTCACCACCACGGCCGACTATCTGCACTACGCGCTAGAGCTTCCCGAGACCCGCGTGATCGGCCTTTTCTTGGAGACGATGCGTGATCTCGACTCGCTGCGTGCTGGACTCCGTCAAGCTGCAGAGACAGATATCCCGGTCGTCGCATTGACGGTCGGAACCTCTGCGCGTGGACAGGAGATGGTCACCGCGCATTCGGGAGCCATTGCCGGTGGGGATGCTGCCTGGGAAGCCCTCTTCCGGGCCTACGGCGTGCACCGGGCTGGCTCTCTGGACGAACTCGTCGACAGTCTGGAGCTGTTCGCGATCGGTCGCCGGACTCGGAAGAACAAGGAGTACGGGATCCCGATTCGGCCGTCCNTAGGAATCTCCACGATCCACGACTCGGGAGGTGAGCGAACACTCACCACTGACGTTGCCGAACGCATCGGGGCGCCGCTATCCGTGCTTTCAGCAGCTACCCGGACACGGCTGGCAGACCGGCTCGAACCAGGACTCACGCCCGAGAACCCGCTCGACGTCTGGGGTACGGGCGCCGATACCGAGGCGCTGTTCCACGATTGCTTGATGGCTCTGGCCAGCGATCCGGCGGTAGGAGTCACGGCGCTGGCTATCGACTTGGTCGAGGAGTACGACGGCGACGACTCCTACCCGAACGCGGTCCTGCGGGCACACGCGAACAGCGGCGCGTCGTTCGTTGTTCTGACTCCGACGGCCGCAGCAGTGCACCAACCGACTGCTCAACGCCTGCGCGAAGCGGGTATCCCGGTGCTGGAGGGCCTGGAGTCGGGGCTGGCCGCTCTCAAGCATCTGGTCGACGCCGGCAACATCACTGAGCCGGTCACGTTGCCGTCGGCTCCCGAGCGGCAACCTGTCGATCAAGGCCTCGACCTGACCGATCCATTCGGGGTACTGGCCGGATTCGGCATCCAGGTCGCCGGATCTCGGGTGGCGAGCAACGTGGCCCAAGCCCTTGCGGCGGCTGCCGCTCTCGGCTATCCGGTGGCGCTCAAGACGGCTGCTCCTGAAATCGCGCACAAGGTCGATGCGGGTGGAGTGGTTCTGGGCCTCACTGACGATGTAGCGGTCATGCACGCCTACCGCGATCTCGCCGATCGGCTCGGACCTGATGTCCTCGTCCAATCCATGACCCCAGCCGGGGTAGAACTGGCCCTCGGTATGATCCGCGACCCGCACCTGGGACCGCTGGTGGTGGTCGCCGCGGGCGGAACCTTGATCGAACTGGTCGCCCAACGGGTGGTCGCGCTGCCACCGCTCACCCATGCCCAGGCGCTCGCGTTGCTTGATGAGGTACCGCTGCTCGGCAAGCTACTCGACGGTGTACGCGGGGCGACTCCGGCCAGCCGGGAAGCTGTCGCCGCGGCAATCGTGGGTATCTCCGAGCTGGCATTGGCCTTGCCCGAAGACGTTGTGGGACTAGACGTCAATCCGCTGATCTGCACCGACACCGCAGCTGTCGCCGTCGATGTCCTCGTCGATCGCAAGTCGGCTGACGACAGTCTCGATACGCTGACTCGACCTTAAGGTGATCGAGTGCGACCACAGGTCGCGTATCGAGATCAGGCCTGCTCGGGGAAGGGCAGCGCGATCGGGTCGGGGTCGAGCTTGCTGCGCCCTTGTTCGTCGAAGCGGTCCAGGCCGAGGTCGGTGACGTCGAGGACCTCGGTGGAGCCGGTGGTGGCGAGGTCGGCGGCTGCCTTGGAGACACCGGGCCCCCACATCATTCCGTGTCCACCGGCTGCGGCGACGATAGTGCCCTCGACGGCTCCGTCGTGGGTGATCAGTGGCCCGAGGATGGGTAGGTGGTCGGGGGTGAAGTCGATCGTGGCAGCCCATGCCCGCCGCAGACCCAGGCCTTCGGTGGCGGGTAGCAGGCCGGCGATACGGGCATACATCGTCTCGAAGTACTCCCAGTCGAACTCGACGGCCTCGCCGACCGGCTCATCGGGGTTGCTCATCCCNCATAGCACTCCGCCATACCCGTCGGGACGCCAGTAGATTCCCGAGGTCACGTCGAACACCATCGGCAATCGATCGGCTGCCAGTTCGGGGTGAGCAGCGGTGGTGACGACCTGGTGTCGCACACCTGTGGAAGGGATCAGTGCGCCTAATGATGCGCCGATCGCCTTCAGTGAAGGACCNCCGGTGAGCACGAGTCGGTCGGTAGCGATCTCCCCGCGGTCGGTCTGTACTGCCGTCAGGCGCCCGCCGGCACTGGTCAGCCCGGTGAACCTGGTGCGTTCGGCCACGGTGACACCGGAGCTGAACAGCGCCGCGGTGTAGGAGAGCACGTTCATCGGCGGGTCGATATAACCGTCTCCCGGCGCGTACGAGGCGCCCAGCGTCTGGGCATCGGTGACAGCGGGGTTCATCGCGTCGAACTCAGCAGCATCGACCCAGCGCACCTCCAGGCCGACAGCTTGCTGCATTGCGATGCGGGTATGCGCGGCTTGCACCTCTTCCTCGGTGAAGCAGGGCATGAAGTAGCCCTGGGCGACGAAACCGGCGTCGATTCCTAGCAGCTCGGCTTGGTGGGCGTAGAAATCGCGGCTGAACATGCCCAATCGCACAGCGGCCTCCGTGCCGCCTTGGGCACGCACCATACCGGCGGCGCGTGTGCTCGCTCCTTGACCGAGACGATCGGCTTCCACCAGGACGACCCGATCGAGTCCCTGTTGCTTGAGGAACCATGCAGCCCATGCGCCGATGGTCCCTCCGCCTATGACAACTGCGTCGGCTGTAGCTGGCAGCGTGCTGGTCACACCCACTACGCTGGCATAGACTGAACAGTCAGTCAATGGCTACGGCAGCGAGGGGAACCATGTACGGGCTGAGCCAAGCCGATATCGAGCTACAGGCCCGGGCTCGGGCTTTCACCGACGAGTTGATTCCCTATGAGGTCGAGGCCGAGCTCCACGACGGCGCACTCCCGGACGGCCTGCATGAACAGCACAAGCGCCGGGCCATCGAGCTCGGGCTGTATGCGACCAACATGTCCACCGAGGTCGGTGGCTCAGGCTGCTCGTTCCTTCAGCAGGTGCTGGTCCAGGAGCAGGTAGGCCGAGTCACCAACACTCTCGCGTGGGTCGCCCACACTCCCNCGAGCTGGTGGGAGCCGGTCGCCAGTGACTTTCAGAAGCAGCGCTGGCTGCTACCGGCGGCTCGTGGCGAGAACGAGGAGTGCTACGCGATCACCGAGGAGTTCGCCGGGTCGGATGTCTCCGCGCTGGAGGCGACAGTTGCCCGCGACGGAGACGAGTACGTCCTGAACGGCACCAAGTGGCACGTCACCTCCTACAACTCCTCGACCTATTGCTTCTTTCAAGGCGTGCTGACAACCGGTGACCACGCAGGCGAGCATGCGCTCCTAGTCGTCGACCTGCCCTGGCCCGGCGTGGAGGTCGTGCGTACTCCGGCTTACTCCCACACCACCACCCACCACCACCCGATCGTGAGCTTCACCGATGTCCGGGTACCGGTCTCTCACCTGGTGGGAGCCGAGGGCCAGGGGATGACGTTCGCCCATGACTGGTTCCGGTTCGAGCGGATGATGGTCGCCGCGCGCTGCCTCGGCGCGGCCGAGCGTCTCATCGAGGAGACCATCTCGTTCGCCAAGGACCGGATGATCGGCGACGAGCGATTGATCGACAAACAGCTGGTTGCGGGCATGCTCGCCGACAGCGCGACCGAGCTGTTCGCCGCCCGGTCGATGGTGTACGAGACAGCTCGCTCGATCGATGAGGGCGCTGACCGCAAGGTGCTGCACGCCCGGGCTTCGATGGTGAAGCTGTACGCCTCGGAGATGGCTGGGCGGGTAGCGGATCGAGCTGTCCAGATCTTCGGGNGTCGTGGCTACATGCGCGAGAACACCGCCGAGCGTTTCACCCGGGAGTTGCGTGTGGAACGCATCTGGGAAGGGGCCTCGGAGATCCAGCGTGTGATCGTCGCCGATCAGCTCGCCAAGCGGGGTCTGCGCGCTTTGGTGTGATCTCGATACTCGGATCAGCCGACGCCAGTGACTAGCCACTTATCGGTGCGTGCCCTACGGGTGAGGACCACGAACCGGGCACCCATGAAGACCGTCACGAAGCATGCCCACACGGTCACCAGGCCACCGAAGGCGAGGGCCGAGGCGAACAGCACCGGGACGTACACCGCCAGCACGATCAGACCGCCCCAAGCCAGGAAACGCCCGTCACCGGCACCGATCAGGACTCCGTCGAGAACGAAGACAACACCGGCGATCGGCTGACCCAGCGCTGCCACGAGTAGCACCGGAACCAGTAGGTGGCCTACGTCGGCATCGGAGGTGAACAGCGGGCCGAGTAGCGGCGAGCATGCCGCCAGCGCCAGACCGCATGCCGCCCCGCTCCACCAGCCCCAGCGCACCATTCGGGCGGTGACCTGGCGGGTAGCGGAGATGTCTCCGGCACCGAGGTTGCGGCCGACGATCGCCTGCGCGGCGATGGCGATCGCGTCGAGCGCATATGCCAGAAACGCCCATACGGCGAAAGCGATCTGGTTGGCTGCCAGCTCGCGACTCGAGCCGCCTGAACCTGACATCACCACTGCGAAGGTGGTAACCAACAAGGCAGCGCGCAAGGTGAGCGTCCGTACCAGCAACGGGATTCCTGCTCGTCCGGCAGCCAGGACACCGGGGACGTCAGGTCGCAACGAGGCGCCGGTACGACGCGCCCCAGCGAGCACGACAGCCAGCAGAGCCGCGGCGCAGGCGAGTTGCGCAAGCACCGTGCCGAGCGCGGAGCCGGCCAGGCCCATTCCGGCCGGGTAGACGAGCACCACGTTGAGGACGATGTTGATCGCGTTGCCCACGACTGCCACGACCAGAGGCGTGCGGGTGTCCTGCATACCGCGCAACACACCGGTTGTCGCCAGCACCACCAGCATCGGGATCATGCCGAGCATCGAGATCCGCAGATAGATCACAGCATGAGAGCTCGCGTCGTCGCCGGCCCCGAAGATCTGCACCAGCGGACTCGCGAACACCACCCCGAGTAGCGTTCCGACCAGCCCGATCCCGACCGCCAGCCAGATGCCGTCGATGCCCTGTGCCAGTGCACCCCGGGTATCGCCGGCACCGAGTCGGCGAGCGACACTCGCCGTAGTGCCGTACGCGAGAAACACGCATAGCCCGATCGTCGTTTGCAGCACTGCTGCCGCAATACCCTGGCCGGCGAGCTCAGGGGTCCCGAGATGCCCCACGATGGCGGCATCGGAGAGCAGGAACAACGGCTCTGCGACCAAGGTGAGGAACGCGGGCACAGCCAACCGCAAGATCTCGCGATCGGTCGCGTCCAGGGTACGTGCCACGGCCCTTAGCCTGCCCTAGCGATTGAGCCTGACCCGCAATAGGTTGAGGCCATGGCCATTGCGAGGTTCCCCAATTTCGTATTCGACTGCCCCGACCCCGACAAGCTCGCCGACTTCTACGCGAACATACTCGAGTGGGAAACCACCATCGAGGAGGAGTGGGTGGAGATCCACGGTGAGGGCATGCGCATCTCCTTCCAGAAGGTCGAGGACTATCAGCCCCCGGTCTGGCCCGGGCAGGTCCATCCCCAGCAGTTACACCTGGATGTGGTGGTCGACAACTTGGACACCGCCGAGTCGGCAGTGCTCGAACTCGGTGCCACCAAGCACGAACACCAGCCGGGGACGAGCTTCCGGGTGTTCCTCGACCCGGCTGGGCACCCGTTCTGTCTGTGCGAACAGTGAGGACCGCACAACAGGAGACGGCCCCCGGATAACCGGGGGCCGTCCTGTGGGTACGCGTCAGGTGTGCACGGTCATTCCTCGGTCATTCCTCGGCGGCACCGACCTCCACCGGCGGCAGGTCCGGCAACTCCGCCTTGGGTGAACCGGTGAAGACGAACTTCGCGTCAGTGCCTTCACCTTCGATGTCGACCAGCACGATCTGACCTGGGCCGACTTCGCCGTAGAGCATCTTCTCGGCCAAGGTGTCCTCGATCTCACGCTGAACCGTGCGGCGCAGCGGGCGGGCGCCCAGCACCGGGTCGAACCCACGCCGGGCGAGCAGGTCCTTGGCAGCCTGAGTTAGTTCGATCGACATGTCGCGATCGGCCAGGCGCTTCTCGACCCCGGCGATCATGTTGTCCACCATGGAGATGATCTGCTCCTGGGACAGCGGCGGGAACACGATGATCTCGTCGACGCGGTTGAGGAACTCGGGCCGGAAGTGCTGCTTGAGCTCCTCCGAAACCTTGGCCTTCATTCGCTCGTAGCTGCCCTGGGCGTCGTTGGCCTGGTTGAAGCCCAGGTTGACGCCCTTGGCGATATCACGGGTGCCGAGGTTGGTCGTCATGATGATGACGGTGTTCTTGAAGTCCACCACCCGGCCCTGGGAATCGGTCAGGCGACCTTCCTCCAGGATCTGCAACAGCGAGTTGAAGATATCGGGGTGCGCCTTCTCGACTTCATCGAACAAGACGACCGAGAACGGCTTGCGACGCACCTTCTCGGTGAGCTGCCCGCCCTCTTCGTAGCCGACGTACCCGGGCGGGGAGCCAAACAGCCGCGAAACCGTGTGCTTCTCGGAGAACTCGCTCATGTCGAGCTGGATCAGCGCGTCCTCGTCGCCGAACAGGAACTCCGCCAGCGTCTTGGACAGCCAGGTCTTACCGACACCGGAGGGGCCGGCGAAGATGAATGAGCCACCAGGTCGCTTGGGATCCTTCAGGCCGGCCCGGGTACGCCGGATCGCCCGCGAGAGCGCGCGCACGGCTTCCTCCTGGCCGATGACACGCTTGTGCAACTCGTCTTCCATCTTGAGCAGCCTGGTGGACTCCTCCTCGGACAGCTTCACGATCGGGATGCCGGTGGCAACGGCCAAGACCTCGGCGATGAGCTCCTCGTCGACCTCGGCCACGACGTCCATGTCGCCGGCCTTCCACTGCTTCTCCCGCTCCGCCTTGGCCTGGATCAGCTTCTTCTCCTCGTCGCGCAACGAGGCGGCCAGCTCGAAATCCTGGCTGTCGATAGCCGATTCCTTGCTGCGACGGACATCGGCGATCTTGTCGTCGAACTCGCGCAGGTCGGGTGGAGCCGTCATCCGGCGGATCCGCAATCGCGACCCGGCCTCGTCGATCAGGTCGATTGCCTTGTCGGGCAGGAACCGGTCGGACACATAGCGGTCTGCCAGCGTGGCGGCAGAAACCAGCGCCTCGTCGGTGATCGTGACCCGGTGGTGTGCCTCGTACCGATCCCGCAGGCCCTTGAGGATCTCGATGGTGTGTGCGATCGAGGGCTCCTGCACCTGGATGGGCTGGAAGCGGCGCTCCAGCGCAGCGTCCTTCTCCAGGTGCTTGCGGTACTCGTCCAGCGTGGTGGCGCCGATGGTCTGCAACTCGCCACGGGCCAGCATCGGCTTGAGGATCGACGCGGCATCGATTGCGCCCTCGGCGGCACCGGCGCCGACCAGGGTGTGCAACTCATCGATGAACAAGATGATGTCGCCGCGGGTCTTGATCTCCTTGAGCACCTTCTTCAGGCGCTCTTCGAAGTCACCGCGGTAGCGCGACCCGGCGACCAGCGCGCCGAGGTCGAGGGAGTAGATCTGCTTGTCCTTGAGCGTCTCGGGGACATCCCCACGGACGATCGCCTGGGCCAGGCCCTCCACGCAGGCGGTCTTGCCGACGCCGGGCTCACCGATCAGCACCGGGTTGTTCTTGGTACGGCGCGACAGCACCTGCATGACGCGCTCGATCTCCTTCTCGCGCCCGATGACCGGGTCGAGTTTGCCCTCGCGAGCCGCCTGGGTGTAGTTGCGACCGAACTGGTCGAGCACCAAGCTGCTGCTCGGTGAACCCTCGGGNGCGGTGCCGGCAGTCGCGGTTTCCTTGCCTTGGAACCCCGACAGCAGCTGGATCACCTGTTGGCGGACCCGGTTGAGGTCTGCGCCGAGTTTGACCAGCACTTGGGCCGCCACACCCTCGCCCTCGCGAATCAGGCCCAGCAGGATGTGCTCGGTGCCGATGTAGTTGTGGCCGAGCTGCAGCGCCTCGCGCAGCGAGAGCTCCAGAACCTTCTTGGCGCGCGGGGTGAACGGGATGTGACCGGACGGCGCCTGCTGGCCCTGCCCGATGATCTCCTCGACCTGGGCGCGCACAGCCTCCAGCGAGATACCGAGGCTCTCCAGGGCCTTGGCCGCAACGCCTTCGCCCTCGTGGATCAGGCCCAGCAGGATGTGCTCGGTGCCGATGTAGTTGTGCGAGAGCATGCGGGCCTCTTCTTGGGCCAACACCACAACTCGACGGGCTCGGTCTGTGAACCGCTCGAACATGAACCTCTCCTTGCCGTGCCGTCTGCTCCGGGCCTGCTTCCGGACGCTGGACAGCGTCTGCACTCACTCTAGTCGTGCGCTCCCACTCGGCGTCGCTCGGACGAAGAATGAGATCAGGACATCAGGTTCAACTCTTGCGGCGTCGGTGGTGTTCCGCTGGGGGCTTTCGCCAGCAGCGAACATGCCGGGAAGTCAGCTGGCGGCCGCGTAAGCCTCACGGATCTCGGCGGGAATCCGGCCTCGGGCGGACAGCTCGTAGCCGTTGTCGGTGGCCCAGGCCCGGATCTCGGCTGCGCTGGCCGAGTTGTTCGCAGGAGTCGTACGGGTACGACCGGAAGCCCGGCGGCCTGCGGAACGTCGACCTCCGGTACGGCGACCGTGGCCGATGTAGGTCGCGAGAGCATCGCGCAACTTGGCGGCGTTCTTGGCCGACAGGTCGATCTCGTACTCAACACCGTCGAGCGCAAAGGACAGCGTCTCCTCGGCTTCGTTGCCGTCGATGTCGTCGACCAGCACGATGTCTACACGCTGCGCCATGGATTCCTCCTGCTAAAGAACTCATCAATTCAGCAGAAGAATAGCGTTTCACAACGCAAAGCAACTAATTGCGAGAAAGAGGGAAAGCGACTGGCGCGAGAAGGTGCTATTCCGGCCTCAGCAGCGGGAAGAGAATTGACTCACGGATTCCGACACCCGTGAGCAACATCACCAATCGGTCGATTCCCATCCCCATGCCCCCGGCCGGTGGCATTCCGAACTCCATCGCCCGAAGGAATGCCTCATCCAGGTCCATCGCTTCCGGGTCTCCGGCTGCGGCAAGCAGCGATTGCTCCGTGAGCCGCTCACGCTGAATCACTGGGTCGTTCAGCTCGGTATAGGCCGCAACCAATTCCACGCCATTGATGATCAGGTCGAAGGCTTCGACCAAACCCGGCTTGTCGCGATGTGGCTTGGCCAATGGCCGCACCGACTCCGGATAGTCCTCGACGAACGTGGGTTGGATCAAGGTGTGTTCGACAAGTTGCTCATAGAGCTCGAGGGCGACTTCGCCCGCGTTCCAGTGCGGCTGTAGTTCGATTCCGTGGTTGGCCGCGTGCTTCTTCAGCGTGTCCAGATCGGTGCCGGAGTCGATATCCTCACCGACCTTTTCCGATATCAACTCCAGCATCGAGACACTTCGCCACGGAGCCTCGAGGTCGATGGGCTCGTCATTCCGACCGGCGATCCGGGTGCGGCCGACCACACGAGCAGCATTCAGAATCAAGTCACGCGTCAATGCCTTCATCGTGTTGATATCGCCATAGGCGCAATAAGCCTCCAGCATCGAGAACTCGGCGGCATGCGTGGAGTCCAGACCCTCGTTTCGGAAAGTGCGTCCGATTTCGTAGACCCGGTCGACACCACCGATCATCGCCTTCTTCAGGTCCAACTCCAGCGCGATCCGCAACAGCATCTCTTGATCGAAGGCGTTGAGATAGGTCTTGAACGGTCTGGCAGCAGCTCCACCGTTGGTCAATTGCAGAATCGGCGTCTCGACCTCGAGGTAGCTCTGGTCGTCCAAAGTGCCACGCAGGCTCTTGAGCACCGCTGCCTTGACTCGCACTATGTCGCGAGCTTCGCTGTTCACGATCATGTCGACGTACCGCAACCGCACCCGCGCTTCGTCGTTCAACGGTCGGTACTCGTTCGGCATGGGCCGGAGCGTCTTGGCCACCATGACCCAGGATGTGGCCTGGACCGAGAGCTCACCGCGGCGACTGGTGATCACCTCTCCGGTGACGCCGAGGAAGTCACCGATATCGACCAGGGCTTTGAACTCGGCCAGCTCCTCCTCTCCGAGATCGGCCACGCTGAGCATGACCTGCAGTTCAGCGCCGTTGCCCTCGCGCAGTCGCGCAAAGCACAGCTTGCCGGTGTTTCGCAGGAAGATCACCCGGCCGGCGATGCTGACCACCTCACCCGTTCGGGTGTCTGCTTCGAGGTCACCGGAGTCGTACTGCTCCCGGATCTGGGTCAGTGAGCGGGTCTGCGCGACCTCGATCGGGTAGGCACCACGACCTGAGGAGATCAGCCGCTCGCGCTTGTCCAATCGCACCCGCATCTGCTCAGGAACATCGTCCTCGTGGGCAGGGGTGAGCGGCTCTTGGTCGGTCATGCGATCCCCTCCCGAGGACACGAACGCAGTGAGGCCCGGAGGAGGGCGCTGAGCATGACCAGTTCAGTGCGGTCATGCGATCCCCTCCCGAGGACACGAACGTAGTGAGGCCCCGGTGACAGATACAGGGAGGGCGCTGAGCATGACCAGACCAGTGCGGTCACGCGATCCCCTCCCGAGGACACGAGCAAAGCGAGGCCCGCAGGGAGGGCGCTGAGCATGGCCGATTCAGGACAGTCATAGCCAAAGCCTATCGGCGGGATTGGGTCTCGCACTCAGAGGTTTCGCTGGTAGGCGACCTCCAGGCCGAGCAGGGTGAGCCAGGGTTGGTGATCGGTGATCACGGTCGCCTCCTCTGCCACGAAAGGCGCCAGGCCTCCGGTGACAACGACGTTGACCTCGGATGCCGGTACCCCGAGCTCGGCAATCATCCGGGTCACCATGCCGTCGACCTGGGAGGCGAACCCGAAGACGACACCGGACTGCAGGGCCTCGACGGTGTTCTTGGCGATGATCGAGCGAGGTCGCAACAGTTCGACGCGCCGCAGTTGTGCACCTCGGTTTCCCAGCGCTTCCAACGAGATCTCGATACCGGGGCGATGGCCCCGCC
Source organism: Nocardioidaceae bacterium (assembly GCA_013693815.1). Taxonomy (GTDB): domain Bacteria; phylum Actinomycetota; class Actinomycetes; order Propionibacteriales; family Nocardioidaceae; genus SSC3. Next base: position 733,367 of record CP059259.1, on the reverse strand, counting down.
GATGTACTCACCTTTGGCCGAGATGACGTCGAAGGTGGTCGCGGTCCCGCAGTCGACCACGATCGTCGGGCCTTGGTACAAACGACCGGCAGCCAACGCGTTGACGATCCGGTCGGTTCCCACCTCACGCGGGTTGTCCATCAAGACGGGCACGCCGGTGCGCACGCCGGGCTCGACGACTACGTGATGCAAGCTCGGGAAGTAGGTCACCAGCATCTCGCGCCATTCGTGCAGCACCGAGGGCACGGTTGCGCAAGTGACGATGCCGGTGATCTCGTCTTCACGGTCCACCGCCCGGAGCAGACCTCGCACCAGCACTCCCCACTCATCAGAAGTGCGAGCGGTGACCGTGGAGACCCGCCAGTGCTCGACCACTTCGCCGCCATCGATGACACCGAGGACAGTGTGGCTGTTGCCGATGTCGGCAGCCAGGATCACGAGACGGCCTGCAGATCCATCGCGATATCGAGCACCGGAGCAGAGTGGGTCAACGCCCCGACCGCGAGGAAGTCCACTCCGGTCCGGGCGACCTCGCCTGCCACCTCGAGCGAGAGCCCNCCGGATGCCTCCAACGCGGCGCGGCCGTCGCAGATCCGCACAGCCTCCCGCATCAGGTCGACACTCATGTTGTCCAAGAGCACCTGCACCGCTCCGGCATCCAGGACGGCGCGGAGTTGGTCCAGCGTGGTGACCTCCACCTGGACCAGGAGCTCGGGGAACGCGCTTCGCACAGCTTGATACGCCTCGACCACTCCGCCGGCGGCAAGCACATGGTTGTCCTTGATCAATGCCTGATCCGACAACGAGGTGCGGTGGTTGACGCCACCGCCGCAGCGCACCGCATATTTTTCCAGGAGCCGGAAGCCCGGGGTGGTCTTACGAGTGTCGCGCACCTTTGCGCCGGTGCCTGTCAAAGCGTCGACCCAGCGCCGGGTCGTGGTCGCGACTCCGGACAGATGACACCAGAAGTTCAAGGCGGTGCGCTCGGCGGTGAGCAGCAGTCGGGTCGGCCCGGTCACAGTCAGCAAGACATCGCCCCTGGCCACGATCGCGCCGTCAACGACGCCGCGGTTCACCTCGACAGCAGGCCCGACCACGTAGCGGAGCACCAACTCGGCAACGGCGATCCCGCACACCACACCGTCGGCGCGTGCGATGAACTCACCGGTGGCCCGCTCGGTGTCCGGAATAGTGGCCGCGCTGGTCACGTCCATCCCGGTAGGCACGTCCTCTGCCAGTGCTCCCACGACCTGGTCGTACACCTGTCGGGCGTTCAGTCCGCAGTCGTCCAGCTCGGCGATCAACTCGGCCGGCAGTTCAGAGAACGGGATGCCGGTGAATGCGCTCACGTGTCGCCTCCTGNNGGTGATAGTCGAGGTGCAGCTCTCCCCAGGCGCAGCAACAACTCCGGCGGCACCAACAGTGCTGTCGAGTGCAGGGTCGATGGTGACGTCGATGTGTCCCTGCCAGTTCAGATCGTCCCGGTCGGGGAAGTCCTCCCGCCAGTGCGACCCACGGGTCTCGGTACGCAGCCGAGCGGCCCGCATCAAGGCCGATGCCAACATCACCAGGTTCGTGGTCTGCCAGGCTTGGGTGTTGGCGGTCTGCGCCGGTTGCTCGGCAAGGGCGGCGATCTCGCCCATCCCCGCAGACAGGCCGACCTCGCTGCGCAACACGCCTGCCCGCTCGGTCATCGTGGTCTGCAAGGCAGGCAGCACTGCTGGATCCACCAATCCGTCGGGTCTGGGGTCCTCGGCGGGCTCCCGGCGCTCCGGCAGCCCGCCAGCCAAGACCGCGGCAATGCGGCGGGAGAACACCAGGCCCTCCAGTAGGGAATGNGATGCCAGCCGGTTTGCGCCATGCACCCCTGAGCAGGCGACCTCGCCGGTGGCGAACAGTCCGGGAATCGAGGTGCGGCCATGCAGGTCGGTTGCAACTCCGCCACTGGCGTAGTGGCAGGCGGGCGCAACCGGGATCAGGTCGGTGACCGGGTCGATGCCGTAGGACCGTGCCGTCGCCAAGATGGTGGGGAAGCGCCGCTCCCACTTCGCTGCGCCGAAGTCGCGGGCATCCAGCCACATGTGGGGAACACCTGTCTCGCGCATCCGGCGCATGATCGCTTTGGCGACCACGTCGCGAGGAGCCAGGTCCGCGAGTTCGTGCTGGTCGCGCATGAACCGGTTGCCGGCATCGTCGACCAGGAAGGCACCTTCNCCTCGTACCGCCTCGGAGATCAACGGCTGTTGGCCGCGAGAGTCCTCGCCAAGCCACATCACTGTGGGATGGAACTGGACGAACTCCAAGTCACGCAGCACGGCCCCCGCCCGCAGGGCTAGCGCCATGCCGTCGCCTGTGGCCACCGGTGGGTTGGTGGTGGCGGAGAAAATCTGCCCCAAACCACCACTGGCCAGAACCACGGCCCGGCACAGCACTGCCCCGACACCGTCGTGCTGTCCCTCCCCNATGACGTGCAGGGTGACACCGGCGATCCCGCCACCTACACCTGGAATGAGGTCGAGGACCAGCGCGTGCTCGGTGACGCTGATGTCAGGAGCCGCCTGGACCGCCGCGATCAACGCCCGTTGGATCTCGGCGCCGGTGGCGTCACCTCCGGCGTGCGCGATCCGGTCACGGTGGTGGCCGCCTTCTCGGGTCAAGGAGAGCTCACCGGCGTCGGTGTGATCGAACTGGGTGCCGAGAGCGATGAGCTCGCGCACGGCCTCCGGCCCCTCGGTGACCAACGCCTCGACCGCGGCGCGATCACACACCCCGGCCCCTGCGACGAGGGTGTCGGCCAGGTGCTGTTCAGGAGTATCGCCCTCACCGAGGGCGGCGGCGATTCCGCCTTGCGCCCACTGGGTCGATCCTGCGGACAGCACGTCCTTGGTGACCAGTCGCACGGTGCCGATCCCGGATTCTCGGATCCGTAGCGCCGCTGTGAGTCCGGCGATGCCGGAGCCGATGACGACCACATCGGCGTATTCGGTCCAGCCAGGCGCCGGAGCGGAGAGCCTCAGGGGCAACGATGGCATTCGTGCAGGCTAACGTGTTGGACCCTGCGCGACATAAAGGGCATCTCCTGGAAACAGATCGGCAGTCCGGTCAGCAGCTCGGTTACCAACTAATGCGGGCGCTTCGGCGGCATTGTCGCCCTGGGCCACGACCCGGTTGTCGGCATCCACGAAGACCACCCGGGGCGGAGTTCATGAGCCTCGCGGTCATCGCACTGGGCATAGCTGATCAGGATCACCAGGTCACCGGGATGCACCAGGTGCGCTGCAGCCCCGTTGATCCCGATGACGCCGCTGCCCCGAGGGCCGGCGATCGTGTAGGTCTCCAACCGGGCGCCGTTGGTGATGTCGACGATGTGGACCAGCTCCCCGGCAGCAGGTCCGCAGCATCGAGGAGGTCTTCGTCCACGGTGACCGATCCGACGTAGTGCAGGTCGGCCTGAGTCACCGTGGCCCGGTGAATCTTGCTCTTCATCATGGTGCGCAGCATCAGGCTCCGATCCTCACGGCACTGTTGTCGATAAGCCGGGTGCTTCCTACTTTGGCGGCGACCAGCAATCTCGCCGGTCCGTTCTCGGGAGCCGGCCCGAGGTCGGGTGCGGTCAGCTCGAGATAGTCCAGCTCGATGCCCGGTTCAGCGGCGAGTACGTCCAGCGCCGTCCGCCGCACCTGCTCAGCTCCCTGCGACCCCGCGGCGGCGCCGGCTCGCAGCGCCCGGCTGAGGGTCAGGGCGAGCTCACGCTCAGTTTCGGACAGGTACAGGTTGCGACTCGACATCGCCAGCCCGTCGGCCTCGCGGATCGTCTCGGCGCCGACGATCTCGATGCCGAGACACAGCTCGGCGACCATACGCCGGATCAGGGTCAGCTGTTGGTAGTCCTTCTCTCCGAAGACCGCGAGATCGGGATGGACCAATCCGAACAGCTTCGCCACCACGGTCAGCACGCCCCGAAAGTGGGTCGGGCGGATGGCGCCTTCCAGGATGGAACCCAACGGACCGGGGTCGACGGTGACCGGCCCCTGCGCCAGAGTGTGTTCCAGACCGGCCGGATACATCTCGGCAACGGTGGGCGCGAACACGATCGCGGCACCGGACTGCCCGCAAAGCTCCAGGTCGGCATCGAGGGTGCGCGGGTAGCGGTCGAGATCCTCNCCGGGTGCGAACTGGGTGGGGTTGACGAAGATGCTGACAGCCACGGCTTGAGCACCGGTGGCCACCGCGGTGCGAATCAGGCTGGCGTGACCGTCGTGTAGCGCACCCATGGTGGGGACGAGCGCAACTCGGCCATCCGCAGCGCGGACATCCGACAGCGCTGCGGCCAGTTGCGCGCGCGTGGTGACGNNACTTGGGGTGTTGCCACTGGCCGGGTCAGCGGACGTCGACGAGGGCGTCGTTNNGAGGATGCCGACCAGCTTGGCGGCCCGGATCGGCAACAGCCGACCGTCGAGAACGGCGCGGTTAGCGGTGGCGCGAGCCATCACGACATAGGACGGCAGGGTCGTGGGCGCGTTGAGGGCGATGTCGCGTACATGAGCGCGCACCGTCTCCACGTCGCCGCGCACGATCGGTCCGGTCAGTGCGGCATCGCCGAAACTGAGCACGTTGTCCAAAGCGGCAGTCAACAATGGCCGCAAGGTGGCAGCAGGGTCAGCTGCCCCGGAGGCTCGCAACAACTCCATCGCCTCGGAGACCAGTGTGACCAGGTGGTTGGCGCCGTGCGCGAGCCCTGCGTGGTACAGAGTTCGGTGCGATTCAGGCACCCAGACGATCCGGCCGGCCAGGTCGTGTACGAGGCTCTCGGCCAGCGCGATCGTGTCCGGTTGATCGGCAGTCACGCCGAAGACACATCCGGCGAGCCGTGGCAGATCCAGGTCCGTGCCGGTAAAAGTCATAGCGGGGTGCAGTGCCACCGTGCGGGCGCCGACGCGAGCTGCCGGCTCCAGAACCGCGAGACCATGGCGGCCCGAGGTATGCACGACGTACTGGCCCTCATGGATGGCACCGGATGCCGTCAGCTGGACTACCACGTTGGACAACATGTCGTCGGGCACCGTCAGCAGGAGCAGGTCACAGGACCGGGCAACGGCAGTGGGTTTGGCGATGGGAACGCCGGGAAGCAAGGTCGCGATCCGAGTACGGGAGGCATCGGATTCTCCCGCCACTGCTGCAACCCCGTGGCCTGCTGCGCGAAGCGCCGCCGCGATGACAGCGCCGACACGACCGGCGCCGACAACCCCAATCGAAAGTGAGGCCATGATCTTCTGCCTTTCGTTCCAGTCCCTTGCGGGTACCGGACTACTGACGCCTTGATCTTACGTTCCCCGACACAGGTTGGAACATGGCCAGATCCGTGGCGGTGATCACAAGTGGCGGCCGTCACATACCCGGACCTCTTACGGTCCGAACGCCGCCCGTCGGGCGGCACCTGCGCGTTGTCGCGCAACCTCCAAGTCGGCCCGCGTCCAGTCCTGGTCGCGGTTCTGGAAGCGCACCGATACCGGACCAGGAGGACTGTCGACGCGGAGGTCCGCCAGCCTGAGGAGTCGCTGGAGCGGGCCTTGTTGCACGGTCAGCGACTGTGCCCGTCGGTGCGGGGCAATCATCGTCCTGCGATCGAACCACCCGGAACGACTGACCAGTGTCGTCTCGTCCTGGCCGGCGCTTTGGAAGAAGGCACCGATCGGCGCCAGCCAGTGCGCCCTGCCCGGTGGCGGCGTGAGTGGAACGCTGCGGAAATCCAGGCCGCTGAGCAGATGTTGGGCGAGATCGAGCACCTCGTCTCGATTCGCGACGGGAAGCACGGTGGAACCACGTTTGGTCTCGTCGTCGCTGTCGCTGCTCGCTCCGGCGACCGAGACCTCCAGCCGCGCCCAGCCCAGTGCCCGCCACATCAAAGGCTCGGAGACCACCACCCCTTGGACCCGGTGCAGCACGATGGTCTGCGACGCCCGCTCGAGCAAACCACCGGCAAGGTGCAGCCCGGTAGCGGAATCGGTCACGGCGTACTTGTAGAACCGGTTGATCCGGCGGAACACCATGACTCCGAAGCCGATCAGCACCGGCACGACTCCCGCACCCGCACCGAAGGACCCGCCGAGCGAGGACAGTACGCCGAACGCGCCAGCAGCCAAGGCCAAAGCGATGAACTGCGGTGTCAGCGCCGTCGATGCGATCAACAGGCCTGGGTCGACTCGGGCGAGCTCACGTTCCGGTGCTGGTTGCGCTGGGGCGGCTTGCTCCGAACTCTGAGCGGTATCCGAGTTCGCGGCATCCAGGGAAGCTGTTGGGGCACGATAGATGTCGCGGCGGCTCAACAACACCGTACGCAGCTCGTCGGCCTCCGCCAGCGGTAAGAACGCCAGGGTTCCCTCGGCCTTGCCACCTGCCACGTCGAAGCGCAGCTCGGCCAAACCCAGGATCCGGGCCACCATCGGCTGCACCACGTCGACACCTTGAAGCCGGTCGATGCGGATCCTGCGAGATTGCCGCGAGATCACACCAGTCTCGATCCTGAGCTCAGCTCCGTCGATCCAGTATTTGGTCAGCAGCCAGGAGAAGAAGCCGTAGATCAGCCCGACCAGCACCACGACGATCAGCAACACGATGATCGGTCCGGTCTCTCCACCACCGAGGTTCTGCCAGGTGATCCCCAGCAGCGCGACGAAGAAGATCCAGCTCCGCACGAACGGCGACAGCGGCGAGAGTCGCTTCAGACCCGCTTGAGCCGGCTGGGCCGGCTGCTCACCTGGATCGGTGGGTTCGGGCTGGGTCACAGCCCTGCCGCCTGGGTCTCGCCGAGCTGGGTGAGCTTGTCCCGGAGCCGGGTCGCCTCTGCAGCCGGTAGCCCAGGAATCCGCGCCGAGGTACCGGGGCGGCAGTGTGCAGGTGCACCGAGGCGATCGAGAAGAGCTGGTCCAAGGGTCCGGCGTGGACGTCGACGTACTGCATGCGGCCATACGGCACCGCCACCATCGCCTTGAACATGATCCCGTGCTTGATCCACAGCTCGTCGTCGAGTTCGGCGTACCTCCAGGACCGGGCATTGCGCACACTTACGAACCAAGCCCACACCAAGGCGATCACAGCGATGATCACGCCGAGAAGCCACACCCAGTCCGGTGTCGGCAGAAGCAGACCGATCACGCCGAGCGCAATCACGACGACCAGCCACCAGACGCAGACCAGAATGCGCCGCACCCTCACCAGGGCAGGTGAGATGGGCGTCCATTCGGCGCTGGGTGGATCGAAGAGGCGGCTCACAAGATAGATGCTGCCACCTCCACCGGTGTTGGCCGTGAACCGGCGTGCTGAGAGAGTTTCCTCATGGCTCCAACCCGCAATGTCGCCGTGATCCTCGCCGGGNGTGTCGGCACCCGGATCGGCCTCGACATTCCCAAGCAGTTGCTCAAGATCGCCGGCCGGACGATCCTGGAGCACACGATCGCGCAGTTCGACGCACACCCCGATGTCGACGAGATCATCGTGCTGATGGCGGCCGGACATCTGGATGCAGTGCGCCAGATCGTCCGCGATGGCAGCTACGAGAAGGTCGTCGACATCGTGGAGGGTGCCGAGACTCGCAGCGGCACGACCATGCGGGCCCTGGACCGGCTGGGGGACGGTGAAGCTCATGTGCTTCTGCACGACGCGGTCCGGCCGTTGGTGACTACCCGGATCATCAGCGAGTGCTTCGAGGCGTTGAAGACCCACCGAGCGGTGGATGTGGCGATCCCGTCGGCCGACACGATCGTCGAAGTCCGCGACGACGACACCATCCGTGAGATCCCACCGCGTGCCTCGCTGCGTCGGGGTCAGACCCCTCAAGCCTTCCATGCCTCGGTGATCAGGCGGGCCTACGAGATTGCCGCGGCCGATCCCGACTTCGTCGCGACCGACGACTGCTCGGTGGTGCTGCGCTACCTTCCTGAGGTTCCGATCTATGTGGTGGCCGGCGACGAGCGGAACATGAAGGTCACCGAGCCGATCGATGTCTATCTGGCCGACAAACTCTTCCAGCTCGCCGGCCGCGATGCGCCCACCCAACGTACCGATGCCGAGTACGTCGCGGCGCTGCAAGACCGGACGGTCGTGGTCTTCGGCGGCTCGTACGGAATCGGCGCCGATCTGGCCGAACTCGCCAGGAGCTACGGAGCCGAGGTGTTCACCTTCAGTCGCTCGGCCACGGGGACCGATGTCGCCAAGCGCGCCGACATCGCCGCCGCTGCCGCGACCGTGCTCGAGAAGACGGGACGGGTCGACTTCGTGATCAACACCGCGGGCGTGCTTCCCCGTGGCACTTTGGTGGAGGCCTCGGAGGAGACCATCTACTCAGCCACCGAGATCAACTACCTCGGCCCGGTCTTCATCGCCCAAGAGTTCTTCCCACATCTGGCCGCGACCAAAGGCTCACTACTGCTCTATACCTCCTCGTCCTATACCCGGGGTCGCGCCGACTACAGCCTGTACTCCTCCGCCAAGGCAGCGGTGGTCAACCTGACTCAAGCACTGGCAGACGAGTGGGCGTCGCACGGGGTCCGGGTCAACTGCATCAACCCCGAGCGCACCGGCACCCCGATGCGCACCAAAGCTTTCGGCGAGGAGCCCGCGGGGACGCTGCTGGAGTCCCGTGAAGTGGCCCGGGTCTCCTTGGCCACACTTCTGGGCAGTGCCACCGGGCACGTGATCGACGTCCGCCGCACCGATCCGTTGAGCACCCAACCCGCCGACTTCGATGACGCCCTGTTCGACTGAGTCGCACGTTAGCCCAGCGTGCACTCGCTCAGTCGATGCCGAGGTGGTTCAAGGCTTCAGGGTCAGCGGGATCGATATGCCGGAGTCCATTGATATCGCGGAATGCACCATCCGCCGACACCAAGCCGGTCAGATGACTGTGGCGTAGGACTGCGGCAGCCAGCACCGCATCGAAGGCTCCCAGTGACTCGTGCTCGGTAAAAAGCCGCATCCCGCGGGAGAAGTCGTCGGCGTCCACCGATATCAGCGGCGAGAGCAAAGTCGCATAGCGACCAGCAAGGACCACCGCGTCGTCACGTCCGCGGCGGCGCGCCCGCACATGAGTGAACTCCTGGAGCACCTCGACCGTAGTTGTAGCCGCAAGCCTGCTCTCCCCTACCGCCGCGATAATCGCGCGACAAGTGTCTCGCAGCGGATGCTCGACGCCGACCGCGTATACGAGGACCGTGGTGTCGATGACGATCATTCGCCAGCCCGGAGGAGGTCGAGCTCGGCGCGAAGCTCGTCGACGCTGGGGACCTCCATCGGCGCCGCCGCGAGGATCTCGTGCGCGGCTTCCAAACGCATCTCGGCCTCAGCCGGATAGACGAGGTCGATCGCCTTCCGTACGAGCGCAGCCACCGAAACCCCTTGAGCGCCAGCCGTCCGCTCCAAGCGCTCGCGCTGCTCGGCATCGACCAGCACCTGCAGCCGCTCTGTCTTCATGCACATACTGTAGCAGGAGTAGGTCAGCGAAGTTGCTTCACCAGAGAAACCACGGGCGGGCGCGACCTCGCTGGCGATCACCACGTCGAAGGTGCGGGTCACCGGCAGGTTAGCGGAACAACTTCCGGAACACTTCGATCTCCTTGCTGATGCTGATCCTGCGATGAGCTAGGCCCTCGTCAGCTTTCGCTTGGCGCGGGAGGCGATGACCCGTAGCAGATCCCTGCTGCCCACCTCCCCGACGCGCATCCCCTGCACGTCCTGAGCAGCCTGTTCGTCCGATTGCCGGATCGTAAGTTCCGCGCGGTACTCGTTGATCGCGTTCTCACGCGCGTCCTCGATGAGCTCGAGCACCGCATCCTGGGAGATTCCGATCGCATCGTTGAGCACACCGGCATAACTCGTGGCGATCTCGTCGAGTCGCTTCGAGGACTCCTCGTCCACACCACCGTGCTCGGCGAGGACCTGCAACAGATCCCACACCTGTTCAGCCATGGATTGCAGATACTCGGGAAGGTCGAGTTCCTGCCAGGTCACCCGGTGGCGCCGAAGGTCGGGGTCGATGAAGTCGTCCACAGCGTGGTGCGTGCCGGGTTCCACGTTCGTTGCGTAACGAAGGTCGAATTCGTCCTGGAGCCTGGTTGCCACCTTTCGCCAGTCCGTGAGGAGTTCGTCGTAACCGACGAATGCCCGGGAGTAGCCGCGCGTAGCGCGTTCGTTGATGAGTGAGTTGTTGATCCATCGCGCCAAGGTGAGCGCCTGGTAGCGGCGCTGCTTCTCGTCGCTGTTCTCGCTGTCGGAGTAGTAGGTGGTTCTGCTGCCGATCACTTCGGCAGGGTGTCGGAGCATCGAGATGTACTTGATGTCGAAGTCCGCTTCAGCGCACGCTTCACGCCATAACTGCTGGAACCACACCGAGCGCGGGTCCTTGACCACGACTTGGTCGGATACGGCGCGTTGCTCACGCAGGAACTCGACGAGCTTGGATCGGTTCGCCGGCCGGACAGCCTGCTGTGCACGCACGAAGGCGTTCGGCCGGCTGTCGAAGATGTTGATTCCGGCTCGTTTCGTGATCCGGTTGTGAAAGCGCACTGCCCACTTCGACTCGAAGAACCCNTTCGGATTCGACTCGTTGGCGCCGAGGAACGGACCGGGAACGTGAAGACCCAGGTAATGCAAAGTGCCCGACATGGTGCTCGTGCCGCTTCGCCCGGTACCGGTGATAAGTAGCAGAACGCCCGTCATAACGCGACCCTATCGGCCGGAGCGTCTCCCTGGGCACCATCACCCGGTCCACGAAGCGCGCCGCCGCATGCCCGTCCTCGAGGTCGAGGAATTCGTCCCGGAACCTCTGATAGGCCGATGCGTGTGCGCCGCTGACCTCGTCCGGGCGGCGCAGTGCGTCGATGACCTCGTCGGTCGTCGTGAGCAGCGGGCCGGGCGCGGTCGACTCGAGGTCGAAGAGCCAACCGCGGGTCTGCCGATAGCGCTCCAGGTCGGGCACGCAGAACAACATGGGTTTCCCGGTCAGCGCGAAGTCGAAACGAACAGACGAGTAGTCGACCACTGCCACGTCAGCGGCAAGGTACAGGTCGGTCACTTCGGGGTAGTCGGTGACATTGATGACTCCCGCACGCGATCCCGGTCGCTGTTTGGCCCGTGCGCTGAACGCATGTCCTCGGACCAGGATCACGTGGTCCGGGCCGAGTGCCTGGGCCGCGCGATCGATTTCGAGGAAGTCGTCGACCTGAGCACCCTTTCCGCTCTCGGGCAGATAGTCCCGGCGTGTGGGCGCATAGAGCACGGCCGTTCGATCGGCTGTGATTCCGAGTGATTCCCGTACGAGTTCTCGGATGGCCGGTCCGCGTGCTGAGAGCAGAACATCGTTGCGCGGATAACCGATCTCGAGCACTTCACCTGTGTAGTCGAACTCCCTGGTGAGCAGTGGGGTCGCGTACCGAGCCGGGGACACCAGGTAGTCCCATGCCGATACCCGCCGGACGTGGGACTCGATCTTGGCCTGGGAGAAGTGCATGTTGCGCCAGTGCGTGTGGCCCATCTGCTTGAACGGGTAGCCGTGGAAGGTCTGGACGAGCACTTGACCGACACGTTTTCGATGGAACTCCGGCTGGAACGTGTTGTCGATGTAGTACTTCGCCGACGACAACAGCTCGTGGTACTCCCGAGAGTCCACGATGACCGGGATCCCTCCCTCCGGCACCGGCCGGGCATGGTCTTTGACGGCCCAGTAGACAGGTAGATCGGACCCACGACGCTGCAGCTCACGCTGGATCGCGACACCGCTGTCGGTTGCCCAGTCACCGCCGTAGGAGCTCATCAATACCGCCCGCCGAACATCGCCCTCCGGCCTGATCGCACGCTGGATCTCCGCCTGTCTGAAGCGGCCCGCATCCTGACCGAGCGGCCGGACCAGCACCAGCCTCAGCCCACCCCGTGCCGTACACACGACCCGGCCCTCGAGCCGATCGGTCGAGATCGGCATCGGTAGGAGCTCGGCAAGCTGGGTGGACACCTGCAGCGGTAGCTCCGTCCCAGCGCCGTCGGTGTCATCGGTGCCGTCGGCCTGCCTGACCCGCACTGTGACATCGTGTTTCCCGACGCCGAGCGGCATCGGACCGAAGCGATACAGCTCGGCCCTGAGGTCCAGGACGGCACGGAAAGTTCCATCGGCGGCGTCGACGAACTCACCCCGTACAGCTGCCCGTTCGGCTGTCTGTGGATTCCCGATCTGGAGAGCGATCTGTGTCCCGTGGTCCGACACCGTCCCCGAAACATGCAGACGGCCACCAGCATCGATCTCGATCGCGTGTGCCTCTACACCCGGCCCCACTGACCGGCCGCTGGGAGCGCGTTCGTCCGAGCTCCCCGGTACGAGCTCGGCCGGACGGGGACGTGCGCGACGGTGAGCACCTGGGGTTCCCGCCACCGCCACGTCAACATCTCCGTCGGCCCGGTCACCAGCGTGGAGGGTAGGCCTGCGCTTCCCGACCTGACCACCCGAGTGACCGGTTCCTGAACAGCGAACCCGGCCGTCTGTACCCGCAGCTCGACGTGCCAGGACCTGTTCGGCGCAAGGATGTCCGCGAACGGGACGTGTGCAGTGAACGCTCCTCCGGTGTAGTCGCACCAATCGTCTTGGACCGGCGGTGGATAGGTTCCGCTTTCCCGGCTGGTGGCAGAGACGACGAGCTCACCGCCCGTATCGTCGACGAGGACGACCCGGACGTCTTGTTCGTGATCCCTGAGATCGATCTTGGTGAGGTAGGCCCATCCTGAGATCTCCAGCACCGGCCCGTCGGCACCGTCCTGCCAGAGAGTCGCTCGATCTGGTGGGCGAGCTCGAGCTGGGCGGGCAGCAGCCGGAACAATTCCGGATCCAGCCCGGGATCTCCCCAGAGAGGAGCTGCAAGGTGACGCCGCGGTCATCGACCTCTGCTGGCCATAGCCGCCGATCGGCGGGGTGTTGGCGGACGAACTCCTGGGCGTCCTGCTTCCGACCGGCCAGCGCGAGCGCAATACGGACCCGCTTGTCGGGCGCGGTGGCTGCCCAGATCTCGGGCGGCGCGTCGGCGGCGAGTGAGCGCACTGCGGTGGTGAAGAGTCGCCAGTACTCCTCATCGGCAGTCCCGGGGCTGGTCAGATACCAATGGAAGTGGGTGTCGAAGAGAGTCTGGAGCCATCCGTACCAGATGCGGTCGTCGACGACGCCCTTCAGTGCCTCTCGGCTGAGTTCCCATGCCTGGATACGGTCGCGCAGATCGGGAAGCGTGGCTGTCTGCTGACTGATCGACGATCTGTCGTCCCTGGCACGGTACTCGTAGACGGCCTCGGGGAGGATGTCGATGCGGTCCGCCCTGGCATACAGCTGGGTGATGATGGGCTGGTCCTCGTACGCGACGCCTTCGCGGAACCAGAGCTCCTGCCGATCCCAGAAGTCGCGCCGGAAGAGCTTGTTCCAGGTATAGAGATTGCGCAGGATCTCGGGGTGGTCCACGACCGCAACGGCTGGTCGTTCTTGGCGATGGACCACGTCGGTCCATCCCGGCATCCACTCACGACGCGAGTCGAACCTCATCACCGACCCGACGACGATGTCGGAACCGGTCCGTTCGGCCGACTCCACCAAGGTCACCAGCGCCCGTGGTGGCAGCCGATCGTCAGAGTCGACGAAGGTGAGGTACTTGCCCTTCGCATGACGGATGCCGGTGTTACGGGCCGCACCGAGGCCACCGTTGGGCCGCGTCAGCAGCCGTAGTCGCTCGTCGGTGGCGCAGTAGCGCTCGGCAACCTCACGTGAGCCGTCGGGCGAGCCGTCGTCGACGAGGAGGACCTCGAAGTCGGTGTAGGTCTGGTTGCACACGGAGTCGAGGCACTCGGCCAGATAGGCCTCGACGTTGTAGTAGGGAACGATCACGCTGACGGTCGGTCGTTCGCTCCGGTCTTCTGTCTCCGGCTCAGCGCGACCGATGAGCCTGTCCGCCAGGTTGCGCACCCGGAGCATGGATCTTCGCGGACTCATAGAAGGGCCATCGTAGTGATCGGCTAGGGGTCGGTGCGGATTCACGCCGCAACCGGCGAGCTATCCGGCCACGAAGCTCACGAGCGAGATCCCGCCCGCCGACCTCGCTCAGTAGCGGGCCGGCGGGAGGCGTTTCACTCCGCCCTTGCTCCCGAGCACCCAGGATGCGGTCCCAACTCAGTGCATTCGCGTCGGCCAGGACCTTGCGATAGCTCTCGGCAAGGGTGTCGAAGGCGGGTGCGGCTCGGGCATCGTCGCCAGTCCCTGCCAACCCGTCCAGCTGATCCCAGGTTTCCTGGGCAACATCTCGTAGCGGCACAGGCACGTCGAGGCCCTCCCAGGACGGTTGATGCCGGCGTAGACCAGGGTCGACGAAGTCGTCGGCCGGATGATGTTCCCCGATCGCGAGATCGGTGTTGAGCACCAGGCCGAGACGGTCGCGCAACTCGGCAGCGACACTGCGCCAATCGGCCAGCAGATCGGGGTAGCGCACGAAGAGCCGCTCTGATCCGCGGGTTTCCCGCTCGGTGATCAATGCGGCGTTGGTCCAGCGCGCCAGGTTGGCGATGGTGAAGCGATGCACCTTCTCCTCGTCGTCGTCGACATAGTGGGTGGTGCGGCTCCCCACGGTTTCGGCGGGATGCCTGAGCATCACCACGAACCGGGTCGAGAGCCCGACCTCGGCCGCCGTGTCGCGCCACAGGTTCGGCACCCACATCGCACGCGGGTCCTTGACCACGATCTGGTCGTTGTTGCCATCGGTCACATGCTGTGTCAGGAACCCACGAAGCCGGTCGCGGACTCCAGGGGTGACCTTTGCCTGGATCCGGTCGAACGCCTCGGGGCGGCTGTCGAAGATGTTGACCCCGGCGTCGCTGATCAGGCTGTTGTGGAATCGCACCGACCAACGCGACTCGAAGAAACCCTTCGGGTTGGAGTCGTTGGCTCCGACATAGGGGCCGGGCACGGACAGGCCCAGGTGATGGAGGAGCCCTGACATCGTGCTCGTGCCGCTTCGGCCGTTACCGGTGACCAGGACGAGAACTCCGGACATGGCCGTCACCCTACCGGCCCGGGTGTCACGGTTTGCCCCTGAGCAGCAGGCTTCGCCCTATCGGCGGGATCTCCAATTAGCGTGCTCAGTGTTCGCGGTGCATGACTGCGAGTACATGACGCGATCGATCAGCGAAGCCGCAGCCGGCGTAGTGCTTTGGCCCGCAACGCCTTCGCCAACTCTCGCCCCGATACGTCGGCAAGCGGCACCGGAGACTGGCTGATCGAGACCCCCNNGGTACCCCGGCGCTCCTCCAGCCTCTGGATCTTGTCGATCACCCCTGCGATCGCACCCGCTGCGGTAGCCACGTCGACAGCGACCTCACGATTCTGCGACGCCACAAGATCAGGCGGCCGCAATGACGCCGGGTCGCCGATCACCCGCACTCCGGCGTTCTCCACCGCGGCGGCTTGCTCATCGCAAAGCTCTTTGATCCGCTGCACCGCCCAGCCGGGCATCCCCGGGGCCTTGGCCCGATCCGTGGCAGGGGTGCGCTTCAGCCCTGGGACGACGCCGCCTTGCACGTACTCGCGGTAGAACTCGTCGGACCAGCGATTCGCCACGAATTGCCTGTTGAGCTCGCGGACCAGCTCTGCTTCGTTGAATGCCAATGAGGGNTTGCCTTGCCGGCTTTGCATGGCAAGCTTGCCTCGCGCCAGGCCCAGCATGTCCTCGAAAGCAGACGGCAGCACACTTCTGTTGCCCTCGTCGGCAACGACGACAGTGATGTTCTCCCGGCCCACCGCCGCTGCCCATCGGTCCACCAGCCGGCCGACGTTGTGGGCGTGCCAAGCGTTCTGCCACTGCCATGAAGCAGTGTCGTCGCCGAGGACGACCTTGAGCCAATCCTCGTACGAGCGGGTCTCTCGAGCCTTGACGCGCTCCTGCCACAATGAGGGGAGATACTTGTCGAGTCGCCGGACCACTGTGACAACATGCGGGCGCTCGCCTCCGATGCCGTCCACGATGGCCTTGATCTCCTCCGGTTTGGCCCGACCGAAGTCCTCGTTGCTCACTACCACGAGGGCGCACTCGCCCGATGCCTTGCGGACCTCCTCCTGCAGCGCCTCCCACTGCGAGATTCTCGGCGCCGCCCGGCCGACCGGGGCCATTCCGAGTACGGCCCAGCCCGCCTCACGTGCTCGCACCTTGCCGAGACTCGCGTAGTAGACCCCTTGAGCCATGAGTTCCCGGCGGGCCGCGTGGAGAGCGAACTGCACGGCCGTCGAGCCCGTCTTGTGTGGGCCAACATGAATGAGGTGTGTGCCGGACGGGAGAGCCAGGTTGGTCACCGGGGCAGACTACCCGGCCCGTCACCTTTACCTGACAGTCTCGAGCGCCGCAGACCGGACACCGCCCGTGACACCCGGTTCCCCCGGCTCGCCTCGAGCTGACTCTCCAGCTCGCGTACGCGTCCAGACAGTTCCTTCATACGTGCAACCTCGGCCTCGCGGAGCACCATCAACTCAGCCAAGGACCCGATGGCCACCTCGGCCAGGTCGGCCTCAGCCGGGTGGAGAGTCGCGCCGTCCTCGAAGTCGGACGGCTGCGGCAGAAGGTCATCGAGGTCACCGACGACGTGATATCCGCGGTCTTTGATATCCGATACCCACCGCTGCGCGGCATCGACACACCAGCTCTGCATCGAGCGCGGTAGTCGCGGGCTTGCCCCATCGATGTTCGCGAGCACTCGCGAGACCAAGTGCCAGCGCACATTGCGCGAGTAGTCCCCGCCCGATCGCCGGTCGCGGAGCCGATCGCCCAGCGATTCGTTGACCCGCCTCAGCACTTCCGCGGCCGCCAGGCTCAGTGTGGCGTTGGGAGCGTTCGCCGGTGGAAGTCCCTCATGATCGATGCCCAGCACCGAGAAGTACGCAGCAAGCAACTGGTCGTCGGTCGTCCTACGGCGCGGCACGACGATGATGTGCACCTGNCTCCGGGGCAGGCTGCGACCCCACCTCTCGGCGATAGCGGCGATGTCTTGGAACCCCAGGAAGTCCTGACCCAACGCATCTCCGGCTTGGAGGGACTCGAGGAACTGGTCGTAGGGAATCCGGCTGCGGGCCTTGACCCGTTGCTGCCAGCCCGAGGCAACCTGCCGGGCGAGGTTGCGGGCAGTGATGACGATATGGGGTTCGTGATCGGCAAGCCGATCCAGCAANCAGGGGATGCGGGCTTCGCTGGCCGAACACAACTGCTCCTGGCTCACGATCAAGTCCCCGGAGTCNTCCGCGACCTGTTGCGCGAATCTGTCGAGGACCGCATCAGCTCTTTCTTCCCGTAGGTGCGGTGCGGTGCCGCGTACCGCGAGGGCAAGTCGAGTGCTCGGCACGGAACCGGCGGCGGGGTTGGGCAGTACGGCCAGACCGCGCCGGGCCAACTCTGGAGCACCTTGTCGCAGCACACTCTGCAGGTAGGACGTGCCTGTTTTCGGCAACCCGATATGGAGGAATGCGCGGGGTGTGCTCATGTCTACGCACCTCGTACGCTCGGGCCAGGATCGGTCAGGAGTCTAACCGACTGCCACTCGCTGTTAGGGTGTGCCAGCGACCGCTGACCACGCTGGAACAGGTCGTTACTCGGCGACTCACTGATCGGCTAGGAACCCAGATGCCGTCCCCTGAACCACCTCGTAGCAGTGCTCAGAGCCACCTCTACGATGCGGCAAGGCGTGTCATCCCCACGGGTGCACGTGGATGGGTTCGGCGAGTCGGTGGCCGGCCCTACGTCCGTGCCGCTCGAACAGGTGCCCGGCCTGACCTCTCGGTCATCGTGCCGGTCTACAACGTGGCGGCCTACCTGCGTGAGTGCCTCGACAGCGCCCTGGGTCAGACGCTGTGGAATCTCGAGGTCATCTGCGTCGACGACGGATCGACAGATGGCTGTCTCGATATCCTGCGGGAGTACGAGCGCACCGAGCCGCGCATCCGAGTCCTCACCCAGGCCAATTCCGGTCAAGGAGTCGCCCGCAACCTCGGCGTCGAGCACGCTCGCGGTGAGTTCCTCACGTTCCTGGACTCCGACGACGTGATTCCGCCGGAAGCCTACGAGCACATGGTCACCGGGCTCCGGGCGACCGGATCCGACTTCTCGGTCGGCGCCGCTCAACGCTTTGCCGCCATGAAGACCATGCCCGTCTCATGGAACCGCGTCGTGCATCGCTCCGACCGTCTCAGCACCACGATCGACGACTTCNCCGAGGCGATGCAGGACATCATCTGCGCGAATCGGATGTTCCGCACCGACTTCTGGCGTAAGCAGATCGGTGGTTTCCGTGGGCACATCGCCTACGAGGACCACGTGCCGATGCTGGCTGCCTATGTCCGAGCCGAGAGGTTCGACATCCTCTCCGAAGTCACCTACCGCTGGCGGGTCCGTGAGGACAACACCTCAACCGGGCAGCAGAAGGCCTCCTTGGAGAACCTGCTGGACCGCATCGCGGTGAAGGAGGAGGCCCACCAGCTTCTGGTGGGCGAGGCCTCGACCAAGGTGTACGGCGCGTGGGTCGCACGCACCCTCGACGTCGACTTCCCGGCGTTCCTGACGCCGGCACTGACCGCGACCGACCTTTACCGCAGCATCCTCGCCGCGACGTATCGCACCTTCATCGAGCGGTGCAGCCCAGAGGCGTTGCGTCAGGTGCGGCACTATCAGAAACTGCGCGCCTGGCTGGCCGCCGAGGAACGTTGGGGAGCCCTCGGTTCCGAAATCGACACCCACCGCCTGTTGCACGGGATGTTGCCCCGGACGCAGGTGGCCGACGGCCAGGTGTTGGCGGAAGCTTCGGATGACTCGCTGTTGGCCGGCGCCCCGGATTGGGTGCTGACCCTTGCCGACTACGAGACGAATCTCGAAGCGGCGGTGGAGAAGGTGCGCTGGCTCGACGACACCCATATCGAGCTACAGGGCTTCGCATTCGTACGGGGTGTCGACTGCGCACAGGAGCCGCCCACCACAACGGCATCCCTGGTCGAGGCGGCCACGGGCACCGAGGTACCGCTGGGCATCGAGCAGTATGCGACCACCGCTGCAACCCGATACGGCAACAACCCGAGCACCCAGTACGATCAGGCCGGTTTCCGCACGGTGGTCGACGTGGCCGCTCTGGTCGAGCAGAGCGCCGAGGCAGGTGCCGACTGGGGGCTCCGCTTCGACGTCGAGAGCCAGGGCATCCGCCGATCAGGGNCCGGCCCCTCGTTGGTTCGGTTCTCCTCCGCTGCCGTTCCCGAGCACCGCGCGGTCGAGGCCGGGAATCGGGTCGTCCATGTCGTTCCCGGACTGGACCGCAGCATCGGCTATGCCCTGAAGATCAGGCCTGGACCCCTCCCCGAACGTATACCGATTCTCCCGCGGATCGAAGTGAGACAGGTGAGCCTCGACGGCACCGTTCTGGTCGTGCGCGCAGCCTCAACCGGACTTCCTGCCACAGCGTTGCAGGATCTCGAGGTTCGCAACGACCGGGTGAGCTTGCCGCGACTAGCGGCTCCGGGCGAGGACGTCGGCGACGCCGACAACACTGACGACACTGGGGTCACCGCACGTTTCGACACCCGGGTCAGCGTGCTCGGTGGGCCCACAGCTCCAGCGCCTTCCGGTAGATACCTGGTCGGGCTACAGCTTCTCGCCGCCGACTTTCTGCCCGCACAGGCGGCCCGCAGTCTCGCCGACGTCTACCCTGTCGAGTTGGTCAACGACCAGCACCACATCACGGTGGCGAACACCCCGCCTGACAGTCACGTATCGGTGACGCTTGCGGCTCCCTTGACCGAGTCCGAACAGAGCCTGTACGGCCAACGCACCCTGCAACGCGCCTACCGGACCAGGACCACCTCACCGCGTGAGGCGGTGTTCTTCCAGTGCTACCGCGGAGAGTTCGCGACCGACAGCCAACGCGCATTGGACGAGCGGTTGCGTGTGACCAGGCCCGAGCTGATCCGCTACTGGNGGGTCGCCGACCGATCGACCCAGGTTCCCGAGGGTTCCGTGCCACTGCTGATCGGGAGCGCACAGTGGTACGACGCACTGGTCGAGTCGCGCTATCTGTGCAACAACATCGACTTCGACGGCTGGTTCCTCAAGCGTCCACATCAACGCTATCTGCAGACCTTCCACGGATACCCGTTCAAGTCCATGGGCCGCACCTTCTGGTCTGGGAAGGGCTTCGACCCTGCGCGTATCTCTCGTGAGAACACCCGCCGCAATCTCGAGTGGGACACGATCTTGGTACCCAGTCGGTTCTGCGTCGACTTCTACCGCGAGGAGTACGACTTCACCGGTGAGATCCTGGCCGTCGGCTATCCCCGCAGCGACTTCATGGTGACCGCGAACCGGGCCGAGACCCGGGCACAGGTGCTGGGCCGGCTCGGTATTCCCGAGCACAAACAGGTGGTGCTCTACGCACCGACCTATCGGGACAACCTCACCACCCGCACCTATGCCGCTGCCCGATTCGACGAGCTGGATCTGGTCAAGCTGAGCGACGCACTCGGCCCTGACACCGTGATCCTGCTCCGAGGGCACAACAACAACCAACGCGAACTCGACCGGGTGCTGTCGATCGGCGGAGTGGTCGACGTCACCGACTATCCCGAGATCAACGAGCTCACCGTCGCTGCCGACACGGCCATCCTCGACTATTCCAGCCTCCGATTCGACTGGGCGTTGACCGGCAAACCCATGCTGTTCTTCGTGCCAGACCTCGACACCTACTTCGCCCAGCGTCCGCCGCTGTTCGATTTCGAGGAGTCCGCGCCTGGGCCGTTGCTACGTAGCACTGACGAGGTGATCGCTGCTCTGCGGAACACCTCGGCGCTGACCAGTGAATACTCCGGCGCGATTCAAGAGTTCAATCGCCGCTTCAACGACCAGCACGACGGTGGCGCGACGGACCGGGTGATCCAGGCTTTCTTCGCCTGACGGGAACAGCCGGGAACGTGAGGCTCGGCCTCTAGTAGGCCGATCTGCTACCCGAAGAAGGTTGCTACCACGCGCTCAGCTGCGTGCCCGTCTTGGTGCGAATTGAAACGCCGGGCGAACTTCTCGTACGCGGGCGCGTACTCGGACCGCAACCCGGGTAAGTCACGCAGCGCGGCGACCACCTGAGCCGGCGTGGACACCAGCGGGCCCGGTGCGCTGTCTGTGAAAGGAAAAGAAACCCCGGGCGCTGCCGGAATACCGGCCGAGATCTGGAACAAGGAAGACCATCGGCCGACCGGTCAGCGAGAAGTCGAACCGCAGGCTGGAATAGTCGAGCACGGCCGCGTCGCCGGCGAGGATCAGGTCGTTGATCTCGGGATAGCCGGTCACGTCGAGGATGTTGCCGGCGCTGTTCGACGAGCGATGGAAACGGTGGCCCCGGACCAGCAGCACGAACTCAGCACCGAGTTCGCGCGCCGTCCAAGGCAAGTTGAGCAGGTCCGGCATCGGCGTCGTGTGTCGCCGAGGCGAGGTCGTCGCGCCAGGTAGGCGCATACAGGACGGCCGTGCGCTCCCCGATACCGAGTCGGGCCCGGACCTCGGTACGACGGCGGTCGAGGTCACCTGTCACCAGATCGTCGTCGCGTGGATAGCCGGCGGCAAGGACAGGCCCGTCGTGGCGGTACTGCTCGCGATAGTGGCGCTCCATCTCGGGCGTAGCCGTGACCAGCAGATCCCAGGTACCCGATGTCCGGCCCAGCTCCTTCTCGATCAGCGAGTCGGTCCAGCCTTTGGCTCGCCAGGCTGCGATGCCCATCGTCTTGGACGGCATGCCGTGATAGGTCTGCAGCACGCGCTGACCGGGACGCTTGCGGAACCACGGCTCGAGGTCGATGTTGGTCACGATCGCGCCTGCCGTGGCCAGGGCGTGGTACCACTCCGGGGTGCGTACGACCACGCCTGCGCAACCCTCTGGTGCCTGCTGGCCCGCTGCGACAACATAGGCGCGGCGCAGATCGGGGCGAACGCGGGCAAGCACTCGCTCGACCGCCGCCGGACTGTCGGTCACCGCCCCTTGGTAGCTCTGGAAGAGGACCAGACCAGGATCGACTTCGACCTCGGCCTCTCGGTGCCGCTGTTGGAGGAGGAGTTGTTCGGCAAGACGCGGCCGCGGCGGTTGCGGCGCAACCAGCAGCAGACCGGGGGCACCTCAACCGGCAGGATCGCGTACGAGCGGCCCCCGTCCACTCGTACCGGGAACGACCGCTGGCGCCAACGGGTGGTGTTGAAGGCGACCAGTTCCTCCCATCGATCCTGTTGCGCCAGCGCGATACGGACTCGATCCTCGACAGGAATCGCCATCAGATCAGGGCAGAGCTCGTCGATCAGCGTGGTCAGTGCCTCGCGCTGGGTCCGACCACAACGCTCGGCGTCACGCAGGTACCGAGGTATCTCGTTGCGCAGCAGCCACTGGTCGGCTCCGGGTATTCGGGCAGCCCTGCGCGCATGGTCGACGAACTCCAGGACGTGCGGTGCCAGGATGGGCACGTTGGTGAACCCCTGTCCGGTGCCCTTGACCGGGCCGGCCAACACCGGTTCGGGCAGCGAAGCTGCCGTGGCCCCGGCGAGCAGAGCATCGGCCTGTGGCTGGAAGGTCCGCCACGGGCCATCGGCGCAGTCGAGTGATCCCGCGGGTAGCGCGGATACCCGCCACAACACGGGGACGGTGGGCACCGGCCCTGGCCCGCCGACAAGGTCAGCGTGCTCGGCGTGCAAGCGCGCGAGTCCATCGGGTCGGAGCCGCTCGCCTGCATCGAGCAGGAGCACCCGCTGGTAACGGGACGCCGCCACACCAGCAGCGAACCCCGCTCCCCGACCGGCACCCGGCAATGTCAGCACCTGGAGCCGACGCCTGCTACGGACCGGCTCGAGAAGCGCCTGCGCGAGATCGGGGTTGCCGTGACGACGGCCAGCACCTGGCGTGGCCGACGCCGTTGGCGAGCCAAAGCGGCAAGGCACTCACCGAGGAACCAGATCGAATCGTCATCCGCGTGGACGACAACGCTGACGGCGAGGTCTCCTCGCAGCTGCGCGGCCAGACGCGCCAAGGGAGCAGGCGCGATGCGGGCAAGCAGGGCGGTGAGTCGGCTCACCCGCCGATGCTATGCGCGGGATCGGTCCGGATCGACGCAATAGCACGCACTGCCTGGTGTGGCGGGAGGCCCATCCGCTGTCGAACCCGGGTTTCCCAACGCTTCCAGTACTCCTTGTAGGGGACCAGTTCGTCACCCCATGGTTCCCCGCTNCCGGCGTAGTGAATGATGCCGGGGCTCTCGACCTTCTCCTGGGCAGGCAGACGATTCCACCGAGGGTCGAGCTCGATCCGACCGACACCGGCGTAGGCGATCAGGATGTCCCGGTCGCCCAGCCCGTACCGGCCGGCCAAGGGAAGGAACAGTTCGCAGAATCGGTCGTCTCGCATCCGCGCCAGGTCAAGGACGAGGACCCCGGCGTCCAACGGTGCGTCTTCGAACGGCACCTGTCGACTCATCACCCGGCGCAGCTCCGCGGCCTGNTCCGGGGACAACAGGTTGCCGGCGTCCCGCCAGGTGTCTGCCGAGTTGGTGATGCGTGGGCTGCGGGCAGCCACCGGGGTTCCCTCGAGGTCGAGAGCGGCAAGCTCGCCGATATCGCCTTCGGTGATGGTGTCGACATCGAGATAGACCAGTCGGTCGAGTTCCGATAGCACTTCCGGCAGTAACAGCCGATCCATCGTGGGCTGGGAGTCCACACCGTGGTCGACGTCGTCGAAGGCCAGGAAAGTCATCGGAACTGCAGGGAATCCCTTGGCGAGCCACTCGAAGTAGTCGGCCCGATGATCGGCCTGGAGGCCTCGGGTCGTGATCCAGAGCCTGACCGGCTTGGAGGAGTTGGTCACGAGGGATTCCAGCGTGGTGGGCAACAGCTTCGCGACGTCGGCGTCGAGACTCACCGCGACGTCGACGATATTGCCGGGATCGATCTGGTCATGCGGCCCGAACCGGATGACTCCTGCCCGCAGGCGGGCAACGGTCCCGGCGAGGTCGAAAGCGATCTCGACCTCCTGCGCCGGAGCTTCCCAGCGGCGCCGCGCATCCTCGACCTGCGGGGCGGTCAGTGCACGCCAGTGTGCATAGACCTCCTGTCGGGAGGCACCGGCGAGCACCTGCTCGAAGACGCCCGCCACCAGGTCCCGGATTCCGTCGCGCATCCGGATGAGTTCGTCGGAGTCGGGCTTCATCTCCAACAGGCCGTCGAAGCGGACATCCCCGGGGACGGGCGGCCGCAACCGGGCATCGATCCCCAGGCTCGTCGCCGGCAGGTAGGCATGGAGTCGGCTGGTCAGCAGCGTACGTACCCGAGTCTGGTACCCGGCCAGGATGTCCGAGGCTGCTTCGATCCCTGCTACGAGGTCGAGATCGCGGAAGCGGGTTTCTCCGTTGCTGGCCCGCTCGACCGGGATCTTCATCCGGCGGCCTGCACGCTCGGGGAGATCCACGACCAGGGCAACCCCGGGTTCCTCACGGTCGACCTCCTCCAGCGGCGGGAAGACACCGTCGACGGTGGTCGTGAGGCAACCGGTGAAGAAGGCGTCAACACCTGCACCGAGTAGCAGATCGACGGTCGCCCAATCCCGGCATCCGATCGGTCCGTGCTCTTGGAGGTAGGCGATTGTGGGCTCGTCGAGCAGGCCGGTGTGGTTCACGTGGAAGGACACGAAGATCGGGTTGAGATTCGGGTGATACGGCAGGCCGAACCGGATCCGGAACATCGGGTGCATATGCCAGCCGAACGCGATCATCCAGGTGTTGGCGGGCGGAGAGTCATCCATGCTGAAGTCACGGCTCACCGGAACCAGATCGACCTCAGCCGCGTGACCGCCCAACTCCAGTTCTGGCCGCACCCGTTCCTGGAGTCCTGTCATCAGTGCGCCAAGACCATCGGTTCCGGTGAACGTCACGTCCTGCCAGCGGGCGAGGTTGCCGAGCATCGCGAGGGTCTGCACGTAGTCGCCGACATTGCAGGAGGCCCGGTCGTAGTCCGGCTGGTAATAGTCCATGACCGCAACGGTGATCCCGTCCGGTCGCGGCGGCTCAGCGAGCGCGGGCATGGTCCAGCGCCGGTTGTTGGCGGCCATCGCCACGAGCCGCTCGTCCAGGCCGGCGGTGCCCCGGCGGTCCACTTCTTCCATCTGTTTGCGCGCCAGGTCGGTGTGGCCGGCGACGATGAACCGGCCCGCCAACTCGACCAGATCCTGGGTGGAGAGCTTGTCGATCATCGAGCCGATGCTCAACGCCCGTCCTTCCGCCTCGGTGCTCCCCGTCCCAAGTGCGCTGGTGACCGCTTCGGTGGCAACGAGTTCGGCAAGCAGAGCGTCGTCCACATCGGCGAAGTGCGGCCAGGCCAAGTTGTTGAAACGCATCCGATGGGTGACCAGGCCCAGGCCGAGATGACGGGCAGCACGGAAGGACGGAGAGTCGTCGAGTCCGATACTGATCGCCCGAGCGGTTGGGAACATCTTGATGTCGCAGAGCGCGCGGACGGTGTGCACGTGCGCCTGCTCGAGTGAAGTGCCGCGCGCGATCTCAGCGGCGAACACCGCCAGAGCGCGTGCTCGTTGTGCTTCCTCGCGAGCCTCCTGGGCCAGTGGAGTGTCAACCTGCAACTCCTCGGCCGTGGCCGGGACACGGTCTTTGCCCATGACCTGGCGAAGAAGGCGCCAATGGGCATTGCGGAGACGGCGGTAGTCAGTCGGATCGACGGCAGGGACCTGATCCGCAGACACCTCCGGTGCCCGCTCGCCAGGGTGGACCGGGACAAGGTCGACAACGGGGTCCTGAGAACCGAGATGAGAGCGCAACCAGTCCTTAGCCCGCGTGGATGCGGATGGCATGCAGGAAGCCTAAGGGACCGGCACCGGCTGGGTTGGTGCCAGGACCGCGGCGATCGCAACCTCAAGCATGTTTGCGGATGTCTTGTGCCGCGGCAGCGGTGACCTTGTCCTCCCACGACATCAGATCGACCACAGTGTCGAGGTCCTCGTCGAACAGGGTCGCGACGTCGTCCGGCGCAGTATCGAGGTCGTCGAGTTGCCCACTGAGCTCGTCGACCCGTGCAGCCAACTCGTCAGCTCGCTCGGCCTCTTTGCGGAGCCGCTGCTCCGCGTCGGCGGCGCGTTTCTCCACCTGGACGAGGGTGCCGCTCAACTCGCGTACCTCGCGGTCACCCTGGGTGAGACGCTCGGTCATCGCCGAAGTGAACGCAGCCTGCTCGGTGGCCCGCTCGGTGAAAACGCTGCGATAGGCGGCAGCCTGGGCAGCACGATCGGCCGCATGTTCGCGGCGGCTCTGGAGCAACTCGTTGTAGACGATCCTGGCGCTGGCCCAGCCGAGCACCAGAGCAAGAACTGCAGATCCGGCCATCGGCGCAAATGACCCTGTGGGAAGCGCAAGCGCGACGGCGATCGTGGCGACGACAAGCAAAACGATCGCGACACTGACCCGAACGCTGCGCTGGCGGCGTCGAGCGGGCTTGCGAGCCGGCCTGTCTGTAGCAGGAGTATCCACGGTAGGACTGGGGGAAGAGTCAGCCATGAGACCCAGGTTAGGGGCTGTCGCGGTCTCCTTTGACCCGACACGCGCGCTCGATCAGCACCGATGCGGTGGTTATCAGAGCCGCGGCGAGTGCGGCCAGGCCCGAATGCAAGAGCCGCTCATTGCCCCACATCGTGGCTCGTCCCCACCAGCTGATGGCGTACCCCAGGTAACCACCGGCAAGGAACGCTCCGACGATCGCACAGGCTTTGGCGAGCACCAGCCGGTTGACGGCCTGCTGGGAGGTCAGTCGGCCCATGCCGCGCTGCAGCGTGTTGTGGGTGGCCCAGGCGACGTACCCCAAGACGAGGGCGGCCAGGAAGAGCGCCAGAATCGACAGCCATCCGACGCGGGGGCTGAGCACGTCCAACCAGTCGCTGACCGGACGAACCAGTCGCCCGGAGAACAGACCCACCAGAAACAGGCCGGCTATCAGGCCGGCCGAAGTCGGCCGCAGNCGTCCGCCCGGACTGCGAAGGTGGCGCCTCCCGGTCCTCGGCATCTGCCGGCTCCTGGGCGTCTCGGGTCACTCGAGCACCCCGGTCGTCAAGACGACGTCTTCCCTCCTGGTCACTCCATCGGTGCCGACATCGGCCAGTAGGTCGGCCACCGTTCCCCGGCCGGGTAGCTCCGCGTCCGGGTCGACGTCGCTCCACGGCACGAGCACGAAGGCGCGCTCGTGAGCTCGTGGGTGCGGCAGGGTGAGCCGCTCGTCGTCGCAGAACCGATCCCCTACCGCGATCAGGTCGATGTCGAGCGGACGCGGCGAGTTGCGGATCTCCGAATCAACTCGCCCGAACGCCTCCTCGATCGCCTTGACCCGGTCCAGCAGCACATGTACGGACAACGTGGTGTCCAACAGCACCACCGCGTTGAGGAAATCCGGAGAGTCCTCCGGCGTTCCGACAGGCGCGGTCTCGTACACCGCAGACACGTCGGTCACCCAGATCTCGGGGGTATCGGCCAGGCTGTCGACGGCGCCTTGCAGTTTCGAGGTCCGGTTGCCCAGGTTGGACCCGAGCGCCACCACAGCCCGGCGCACCGGGCGCAGGTCACCGGTGAGCGTGTCGGTGTCGATGATGTTCGGGTTGGGTGTCTCAGTCNNACTTCTGCTCCGCCTGATCGTGAGAACGACATCGGAGAACGTCGCCTCAATCGGTGCCCCGGGCTTGTGCAGGGACACTTCGGTCCATTGCACTCGCGGATCCCCGAGACAAAGGTCAGCAATGCGAGCGGCCACCGTCTCGATGAGGTCCACCGGATCGGTCTCGATGGCCCGTTTCACCTTCTCGGTGAGTACGCCGTAGTCCACCGTATCGGTGAGCTGGTCACTGGCTGCCGCGGTCCGGGTGTCGATACCGAGTCGGATGTCCACACCGAAGGTTTGGCCCTTCCGTTTCTCCGCCTCCAACACGCCGTGGTAGCCGTAGGCCTCGATACCGAGGACCGCCAGGACGTCCAGCGATTCGGTTACCAGGTCAGTCACGTCGATGCCCTTTCTGTGTGTCCTCCTGCATGTGCTCCTGCCCAGCGAGCGGCCACCTTGACCGCATCCAGGCTCGCCCGCACCGAATGGGTCCTGATGCACCATGCGCCGGCGACCGCGGCCAAGGCCGAAGTTGCCGTCGTGGCGTCGTCGCGTCCAGCAGCGGGACGGTCGTCGAGCAGGTCACCGAGGAACCGCTTGCGGCTGGTTGCGACCAGCACGGGGTGGCCGAGATCGTGGAAACGGGTCAGCTCGCGTAACACCGTCCAATTCTGGTCGGCGGTCTTGGAGAATCCGATGCCGGGGTCGACGACGACGCTGTGAGTGATCCCGGCGTGAGCCACCGCGGCGAGTTGCTCGGCGAGTTCGGCGATGACATCGGTAACCACGTCGGCGTAGTCGGTGTGCTCCTGCATCCGCAGACTGTGTGCACGCCAGTGCATCAAGACGTAGGGCACCCCAGACCGNGCCACCGTCTCCAGCATCTGGGGATCGCCCTTACCACCACTGACGTCGTTGATCAGCCGAGCCCCGGCACCGACCGCGGCCGCCGCGACCTCGGCGCGCATGGTGTCGATGCTGGTGAGAACCCCGGCAGCGGTCAGGCTCTTGATCACCGGCAGCACCCGGGCGAGTTCCTCCTCGACCGAGGTTCTGCTCGCACCGGGCCGGGTCGATTCCCCGCCCACATCGACGAGATCGGCACCCTGGTCGGCCAACGCCAGCCCGTGTGCGATCGCATCGGCAGCATCCAGGTAACGGCCGCCGTCGCTGAAGGAGTCGGGTGTCACATTGAGGACGCCCATCACCAGAGCGCGATCGGGTTGCGGGAGACCCTCGACGTATCTCGGTNNGGCGCGGCGTACATCCAGTGATGCTATCCGGGAGGACCGCGAACGTGACGATCAGCGGGTGCCGTGCATGATCAGGCTCATCGCCTCACTGCGAGTGGCCGCGTTGTGCATGCTGCCCCGGATCGCCGAAGTGATGGTTTTCGCCCCAGGCTTGCGCACGCCGCGCATCGTCATGCACAGATGCTCGGCCTCGATGACCACGATCGCTCCCTGAGCGCCGAGGATCTCCATCAGGGAGTCGGCGATCTGCGTGGTCAACCTCTCCTGCACCTGGGGGCGGTGGGCATAGACGTCGACGAGTCGGGCCAACTTGGACAACCCGGTGATCTTGCCGTCCTCACCCGGGATGTAACCGACGTGAGCGACTCCTGTGAAGGGAACCAGGTGGTGCTCGCACATCGACCACAACTCGATGTCACGGACCAGCACCATCTCCTCGTGCCCGAGGTCGAAGGTGGTGGTCAAGACGTCCTCGGCGCGCATCCGCATTCCGCTCAGCGTCTCGGCGTACGCACGGGCGACCCGGGCAGGGGTCTCCTGNAGTCCCTCGCGATCCGGGTCCTCACCCAGCGCGATCAGCAGCTCGCGGATCGCCGCTGCGGCGCGCTCCTGGTCGACAGGAGGCAGCTCGCCGTACGGCTCCCGCGAGAACGGATCAACCGACATCGGTATCGGACGGGAAGGGCGTACCACCGTGGGTATCGCCACCGGATCCCGGCGGGGTGAGGATGACCGACGGCTCGTTCTCCTCGACATGGGTTCCATTGGCCGCAGCCTTGGGCACCTGCACCGGTGGGATCATGGACGGCTCACGGGTCGGTGATCCGGTCCACGCCGGGCGGACCTCCCGGCGGCGCAGCGGCACGAAGATCTCGGCGACCTGCTCCTTGTCCAGGGTCTCCTTCTCCAGCAATGCGACGACCAGTGCATCGAGGACGTCCCGGTTCTCCACCAAGATGTCGAAGGCCTCCTGGTGGGCAGTGGCCAGGAACCGCTTGACCTCCGCATCGACCTTGGCAGCCACGTCCTCGGAGTAGTTCCGAGTGTGGCCGAAATCACGACCCAGGAACGGCTCGGAGTTGGAGTCACCGAGCTTGATCGCGCCCAGTTCCTCGGTCATGCCGTACTGGGTGACCATGGCCCGGGCCAATCCNGTCGCCTTCTCGATGTCGTTGCCGGCACCCGTGGTGGGGTCGTGAAAGACCATCTCCTCGGCGGCCCGCCCGCCCATCATGTAGGCGAGCTTGTCCAGCATCTCCGAACGGGTCTGGGAGTACTTGTCCTCATCGGGCAGCACCATCGTGTAGCCGAGCGCCCGACCACGAGGCAGGATCGTGATCTTGTGCACCGGATCGCTGCCGGGCAGCGCCGCGGCGACCAGGGCGTGACCGCCCTCGTGGTAAGCGGTGATGAGCTTCTCCTTCTCACTCATCAGCCGGGTGCGCTTCTGCGGACCGGCGATCACACGATCGATCGCCTCGTCGAGGTCCTCGTTGCTGATCAGCTTGCGGTCGCCGCGAGCGGTGAGCAACGCTGCTTCGTTCAAGACGTTGGCCAGGTCGGCGCCGGTGAAGCCCGGGGTGCGCTTGGCCACGCTCAGCAAGTCGATCTCCGGTCCCATCGGCTTGCCGCGAGAGTGCACCTGCAAAATCTTGTGACGGCCTTCCAGGTCAGGTGCCTCGACCGCGATCTGGCGGTCGAAACGGCCTGGACGCAGCAGCGCGGGGTCGAGGATGTCGGGGCGGTTGGTCGCAGCGATCAGGATCACGCCACCACGGACGTCGAAGCCGTCCATCTCCACCAGCAACTGGTTCAGGGTTTGCTCACGCTCGTCGTGGCCACCACCCATGCCGGCGCCACGGTGCCGCCCGACGGCATCGATCTCGTCGATGAAGACGATCGCAGGAGCATTCTCCTTGGCCTGCTCGAAGAGGTCACGGACCCGGCTGGCACCGACGCCGACGAACATCTCCACGAAGTCGGAACCGGAGATCGAGTAGAACGGCACTCCGGCCTCACCGGCGACTGCCCGGGCGAGCAGGGTCTTACCTGTTCCCGGNGGACCGTAGAGGAGCACGCCCTTGGGGATCTTGGCGCCCACGGCCTGGAACTTGGCCGGCTCCTGGAGAAACTCCTTGATCTCGCCGAGCTCCTCGATGGCCTCTTGACAACCGGCAACGTCGGCGAAGGTGGTCTTGGGCATGTCCTTGCTGATCAGCTTCGCCTTGGACTTGGCGAACTGCATCACCCGGCCACCGCCGCCTTGCACCTGGTTCATCAGGAACAGGAACAAGAAGATGATCAGCAGGAAGGGCAGGAACATCGTCAGGATCGAGACCAGGATGGACTGCCGGGGAACCTTGACGTTGATCTTGTCGCTACCCACGGACTCGATCGCTGCGTTGTAGATGTCGTCCTGGGTGCCCGCCAGCCAATGACTGGAGACCTTCTTACCGTCGTTCAAGGTTGCCTGGATCTCTTGCTCGCGGTCCACGAACAGGATCTCCTTGACCTCACCCTTCTCGATGTGCGACTGCATGGCAGCGGTATCGATCTCGTCGTATCCGCCGTTGGGCACGAGGTACTGCAGGACGAACAGGACGCCCACCACGGCAACGACGATCCAGAACCAAGGACCGCGGAAAATTCGCTTCACGTTTTACTCGCGGGGCGGCGCCCCACTCCTCCTACCAGAACTACCCGGCGTGCCCAATCGCACTCGTCCGGTCACTTGACCGACGGTACCTGCCGGCTTCTCTCACTATTCTCCCCGAGAACGTACGAAGTGCCGACCGAGTGCCCAATTTGGACAGTCTGTTTGCTTGCTGTGAGCTGTCGTTGAGCTCGGCGACCACGCCGAACAGCCCAAACAACCGAAGCCACACACTGCTCCGACCACCTGTTCCGCGGCGCGGACCGTGCCGCTACCGCAGCTCAGCAAGCCTATTGTGGACAGTCTGTTTGCTTGCTGTGAGCTGTCGTTGAGCTCGGCGACCACGCCGAACAGCCCAAACAACCGAAGCCACACACTGCTCCGATCACCTGTTCCGCGGCGCGGACCGTGCCGCTGCGCTCCCATCTAGGAGTACACGCGCGGTGCCAGCGTTCCGATCGAGCGCAGGTTGCGGTACCTCTCGTCGTAGTCCAAGCCGTACCCGACGACGAACTCATCGGCGATGTCGAAGCCGACGTACTTCACATCGACGCTCATCTGCAAGGCGTCGGGTTTACGCAGCAGCGTGCAGATCTCGACGCCGGCCGGCTCCCTCGACCGCAGGTTGGCGACCAGCCAGGACAGCGTCAACCCGGTGTCGATGATGTCCTCGACGATCAGGACGTGTTTTCCGCTGATATCGGTGTCGAGGTCCTTCAGAATCCGGACCACACCCGACGACTTGGTACCCGATCCATAGGACGAGACCGCCATCCAGTCCATCGAGACGTGCCGGGAGAACGCGCGAGCCAGGTCGGCCATCACCATGACCGCCCCTTTGAGCACCCCCACGAGCAGTACGTCCTTACCGGCGTAGTCGCGCTCGATATCGGCAGCCAANTCCCCGAGCCTGGTATTGATCTGCTCCTCGGTGAACAAGACGTTGAGGAGGTCCTGCTCGACGTGGCTGGCGTCCATGGGCGTCAGGCTATCGTCAGCAGCGACCCGACTCGGGGTCGGCCTAGTCGATGGCGGCGGTNNCGGGCGGAAGCGGAGCTGGTCGCCGTCGCGGTACGCCGTGATCCGGCCCGGCAGCTGCACTTCGCGACCGCGGCCCTCGACAAGCGCAACCAGCGCATCGACGTGGACCGCGAACAGCTCCGAAGCCGGCGCCCCGGCGCCCAGCGCGGCGAGCCGGAGCACCCGCGAGGCGATGGCTCGGTAGTCGTCGTGCAGCGCTCGCCAGGGCAGTGACCCGCCCGCGCTCAGCCCAGTAAGTTCTGCGTGCCGCGCCTGAGCCAGCGCGTCCAACGCCTCGCTGTCGCTGCGCAGCTGGTCGGCGGTGCGAGCCAAGGTCGCCGCCACGCCGGGCCCGAGTTGCTCCTCGAGCATCGGCAACACGGCGTGGCGCACCCGCGCTCGCAGGAACCGAGGGTCGGCGTTGTGCGGGTCGGTCCAAAATCGNATGCCTTGGGCTCGGCAGGCCGCCTCGGTGTCGCCACGGGTGAGATCCAGCAACGGTCGCCGGTAACGGTCGAAGCCACGCCGCATTCCGGCCAGCGCCCGGGTACCTGAACCCCGGGTCAGGCCGAGCAGCACGGTCTCGGCCTGGTCGTCTCGGGTATGGCCGAGCAGTACCACCTCGGCGCCGAACCGTTCAGCGACCTGGTCCAGCACCGCGTACCTCGCCTCTCGCGCCGCGGCCTCCGGTCCCTGTCCGCGGGAGGACACCTGGACGCGCGCGCTCACGGTCTCGGTGGCGCCGAGGGCGGCCATCTGAGCCACCACATGGGCAGCGTGGTCAGCCGAACCATCCTGTAGCCCATGATCGACGGTGACGCCGATCACCCGGCCGCGATCAGAGGGCTCGCGTGCACGGCCGGCCTCAAAAGCCGCCGCGGCGAGCAACGCCAGCGAATCCGCGCCGCCCGAGCAGGCGACGAGGACCGTCTCCTGCTCTTGGTTGAAATAGGGCCGCACCGCCAGCCTGCATGCGGCGACGGCAGGGTCAGGGCCCATGTACCCGGCGCACCCAGGCTCCTGGGTCGTTGATCTCGGCACGGGTGGGCAGGTGGTCCGGCTCGACCCAGACCTTGTTGAATCCCTCCATGCCGACCTGCTCGATCACGGTCTGCGCGAACCCGGCGCCCTCACGGTACTGGGCCATCTTTGCCTCCAGGCCCAACAGCCTGCGCAGTGCCCGGTCGAGGACCCCACCGCCCTTGCGCCGGGCGTTGAAGCGTCGGCGGATCGTGGCCACGCTGGGGATGACGTCTGGGCCGACGCCGTCCATCACCACGTCGGCATGCCCNTCCAACAGCGACATCACCGCGGTGATCTGATCGAGTAGCTCACGCTGCTCAGGCGTGGAGAGCAGCTCCAGAATCGAGGTCCCGCCCGACCCGGCACCGGCTGGACTGTTCGGGGTGCCGGCGCGTTTGACCGCGTCTTGTAGGAACGAGGCGATCCGGGACGGATCGGTCTCGACCATGGTGACCAAGCTCTCGATCAATCCCAAGATGTAGTCGCGCATCCAGGGGACGGCCGTGAACTGGACCCGGTGAGTTTCCTCGTGCAGGCATACCCAGAGCCGGAAGTCATGGGGATCCACATCCAGCTCTTGCTCGACGTGCACGATGTTGGGCGCCACCAGCAGCAGCCGCCCGGCTCCCCGGGAGGCTGACTGAGATTCTGTCGGGGAGTAGAACGGGTCGAACTGACCCAGGACCTTGCCACCGAGGAAACCCAGGAGGCCGCCGACCTCGGCCCCGGTAACCCGGGACCCGACCGCTTTGCTGAAACCGCTCGGCGCGCCCTTACGCTCCTCGATCTTGGCGATGACCGGTGACAGCACGGTGGCGAACCCATCGGCGTTGGCCCTGATCCAGCCCCGGCGATCCACCACCAGCACCTCGGCTGGGGCACTCTCGGTGACCAGGCCGGTGAACTCACGGACCGGCGCAGTCGAACGCGCGGCTCCGGCACGTAGCTCCGCCACCACTTCGCTCGCCTCGGCCGCAGAGACCTGGGGGCCGGGGCCTGCGATACGGGCACCGACGTTGACAGCCAGATCCCAGTCGATCATCGAGTCGCTCATACGGGCAGCGTACGTGCCCGGTCGATAGCCGAAGTGGGTAATGGTCTCGGCAACCAAGAGTGATCGAGTGCGACCACAGGTCGTGTATCGAGATCAGCTGAGCAGCACTCGGCCATCCTCGCGCCACCGGCTCACGAAGCTCGGCAGACACATCGCGTCAGCGCCGCGGCGAAGTCGTCCAGCGCCGCCCGCGCGGCGATCGTCTCAGGCAGAGCGATCCGGTCCGCCACGATGACGAACACGACGGGCATCCCGTCAGCGGTGATGGCGGTGCCTGCCAATCCGTTGACGCCCGAGAGCGTTCCGGTCTTGGCTCGGACCTGGCCGAGCGCCTGGGCCGGAGCACGCTCGAATCGGTAGGACAGGGTTCCGTTGAATCCCGCCACCGGGAGGCCGGCGACCACAGAACGCAGCCGTTGATGGGCAACTGCCTCTTGCAGCACACCTGTCAACGTCTCCCCGCGCAACAGGTTGGCCCGAGACAGCCCGCTTCCGTCATGGATCACCGCGCCGGTCAGATCGACCCCCAATTCGCCGAGGACCACGCGAACCGCCTCGGCCGCACCGCCAAAGGAAGCTGGTCGACCTCGGGCGATCGCGACATGGCGGGCCAGCACCTCTGCCGCCTCGTTGTCGCTCCATTCCAGGGTGTGCTCGACCAGCTCGCCCAGGGGCGCACTTCGGACGGAGGCGACCTCCGCAAAGCCCGGCGGCGCCTTGCGCTTGGTTACGGTCGCGGCCACCTTGATGCCCGCGATTCGCAGCTCATTGGCGAAGTAGGCGGCCGCCACCCGAGCGGGGTCGTCGCTGCGCGGCATTTGAAAGGGCTGTTCCCGGCCCTCATCGACCCACAAGCTGGTGATCGGGCTGACCACGTCGGTAGTCAGGTAGTCGCTCTCCCAACTCGGCGCGGCGCCCGGTCCGGTGAACAGCGAGGTGTCGTAGGAAAGTCGCACCCGTGCGACGCCCGCGGACTTCAGCGCCAGCGAGGTGTGTTCGGCCAAGGTCTGCAGGTCCGCCTGCGCAGGCCAGCGATCCTCGGTAACTGGGTGCCGGGTCAGCAACGGGTCTCCNCCGCCGACCAACACCACCTGGCGTCCCTGGCGCACCACTGTGGTCGCAAAGCGATGATCGGGACCCAGTTCACGCAGTGCCGCAATCGAGGTCAACAGCTTCATGGTGCTGGCCGGGATCACCGCCGGACCGCGGGCGAGCACCGCGGGATCGCTCAGTCCTGCCACCTGGATAGCCACACGGTCCCCCAGAGCAGGATCGGCCAACGGGCCGGCGAGTACGGCACGCACCTGGGCCTGGTCGAGCCGGCCCGCNATCGGGGTATCGGCTACCGGCGGTGGGGTTGTCACCGGCGGCAAGGTGAGTCCTGCCGGAGCGGGGGTCGGTCGGGGAATCTCGGGATCCGCGGCGAAGAGGCCCCAGCGGTCGCGCCCGTCGACGTAGTAGGCGACGGTACCGACCGCCAACCCGACCGCGATCAGGCCGGCCAGCGCCCTGCGTACCCGATGCCGGGAGCGCCGTCCGACGACGTGGGTTCCGTCACTCTCCGGCACGTCGGGGACCTTTCGNACTACACGTTCTACGGCAATGTGCGCGACACTAGCCGACAGCCCTGCAAGCGACCGCACGTCACTGCAGGTGACCACAAGTACTACGCAAGCAATACCAGCAACCCCAGCAATATGGAGGAGCACCGTGGANTTCGACGTACTGGTCGAGATCCCCAAGGGTCAGCGGAACAAATACGAGGTCGACCACGAGACCGGTCGCATCCGGCTGGACCGCACCCTGTTCACCTCCACTCAGTACCCGGCCGACTACGGCTATATCGAGAACACTCTCGGCCTGGACGGCGATCCGCTCGACGCACTGGTGCTCCTGCAGGAGCCGACCTTCCCCGGCTGCCTGATCGAGTGCCGCGCTATCGGCATGTTCCGGATGACCGATGAGAAGGGCGGCGACGACAAGGTCCTGTGTGTCCCCGCCAATGACCCGCGGCTGGAGCACCTGCGCGATATCAGCCACGTGCCCAAGTTCGACCAACTGGAGATCCAGCACTTCTTCGAGGTCTACAAGGACCTGGAGCCCGGCAAGTCGGTCGAGGGCGCCGAGTGGGTCGGCCGTATCGAGGCCGAGGCCGAGGTCCGCGCCTCCTTCAAGAGGTTCAAGGAGACCGGCGGTCACTGAGCAGACGCTCCGCGTCTACTCAGTGACCAAGACTCCACACCGGTTTCCCTCCAACGGATCGACTGGCATGCGGTCACCAGCTCCGCGGTGCGGTCGAGCACCGCTGCCGCGATTCCGCAGTCCTTACTAGAGCCTGCTCAAGCCGGCCAAGGCTCCACACCGGTTTCCCTCCAACGGATCGACTGGCATGCGGTCACCAGCTCCGCGGTGCGGTCGAGCACCGCTGCCGCGATTCCGCAGTCCTTGTTTGGCGCTATCCAACCCGCGCGAAGAACGACGGCGTGATCCAGTAGTACATCGAGTCGATCGAGACCGGCCGGCCGGTGCGGGGCGCGTGGATGATCTTGCCGTCACCGATGTACATCGCAACGTGGTAGATCGAGGACGGGTTGTTCGACGAGCCCCAGAAGACCAGGTCACCTGGTCGTAGCTCACCGACCTTGATCGGGGTCCCAGCGGTGTATTGCGCGGCGCTGTAGTGCGGCAGCGTGACGCCTGCCGCTCCCCACGCGCGCATCATCAGTCCCGAGCAATCCCAAGCCGACGGGCCTGCTGCGCCCCATCGGTACGGCTCTCCGAGCTGTTCTTTGGCGAAGGCGATGGCCTTGACCGCGCCCTGCGCAGGGCGGGGCAGCTGGTGCCGGACTGGACGGCTCCGGGCCGACCGTAGGCACCGGGTTGCTCGGCTCTGGGGTGCTAGGCCCCGGGGTACTGGTGTCTGGAGTGCCGGGTTCCTGTTCGGCCGGCTGGTCCTCGGCATCACGCTGCGCATGCTCGGCCCTGCGCCGCCGCTCGGATTCAGCCAAAGCATCTTGGCGCTGTTGAGCCAGCTCGCGTGAGATTCCCTGGGCTTGGGCCAGCTCGGCGATCAACTGCTGTTTGCGAGCTGCGATCTGGTCGCTCTCTCGTTGTGCCTGAGCNNCACCGCCGCGGTGGCCGAGGTGCGAGCCTCTTTCGCCTGATCTGCCGCATCTTGTCGAGCCTTCAGCGCATCGGAGGCTCGGCTCTCGAATAGCTCGGCCACGGTCATCGTGGCGCGATACCGGTCGTAGGTCGCCTGCAGTTGATCGGCGGCACCCTCGTAGGCGATCGCGCGATCCATCACCCCTGTTGGCCCATCGGCCCCGACGATCGCGTCCAACGACTGCAAGCTGGTACCGGAGACGTAGGTCCGGGTGACCAATGCCGCAATGCTCTTACGTTGATCGGCGACATCGGCATGGGCCTGCTCGGCCGAACGTTGCGCTTTACGGAGCGCCGTACGCGCTTCACGCAGCTTCCAGCGCGCAGCGTTGTAGGCCTCTGCTGCGATTGCGGCACGCACAGCCGAGTCCTCCAGCTGCTGATCAGCCAGAGTCAGGTCTGCTTTGATCGCGGCGACCCGCTCCGCCTTGGTACGCACCTGGGCGCGGGCATCCTGGATCTGCTGCTCGGTGGGGTGGCTCTCGCCGTCTTTGGAATCGTCCTTCACCGCCAGCGCGGCGGGCACAGCCAGGCTGAGACTTATCGCTGTGACAGCAACAGTAGAGACGAACGCAGAAATGAAGAGAGGGCCAGGAGTCGACTGCCCACCTGACCGCGTATCCAGCGGTCCTGCTGACGGCGCGACACCCTGGCCTTCCTTCCTCCATGCGACCGGCCCCATCCCCGACGGCTGGCCGCCACCGCTTACTCGGCAGGCCTTCTCCCAGGCCAGGTTGTCCCCGGCCAAAGGCTCCACCGGCTGCGGTAGTCCGAAAGCGATGCCAGCTGGCATCACCGCCAGGAACGTTAGCGGCAAACGATCCCATTGGGAACACCTTTCACAGAAAAACTTTCGTCACAACAGCCACATTGGCGTCAAGTTACACCGTTGTCATTCTAAAAACAGGAAATCTTGCGGGAAATGCGGGAGGTCCCCGCCGTTCTTCGGGGAATCTGCGAGGTTACGGCGGCACGCATGCTCACGCCCTCGCAGGGATTGCATGCAGAGGCCCCGCCGTATTGGGAGGTTACGACGGGGCCCCGCATTCATTTTCGAGCTCTACCCCATTGGGAGGGTGAGGCAAGCCCGCGATACGGAACTGGGTTTCGACGACGATGCCGGGC
Organism: Nocardioidaceae bacterium; assembly: GCA_013693815.1. Classification (GTDB taxonomy): domain Bacteria; phylum Actinomycetota; class Actinomycetes; order Propionibacteriales; family Nocardioidaceae; genus SSC3. The sequence goes on along the minus strand of CP059259.1, from coordinate 694,376 downwards.
AGCTCGAGGGCCCGCTGCGGGGTGGATACGGATCCCCGCCATCTTCATCTGCACCCAGCCGGCGCTTGCCGACTCCGTATCAGAAATGCCAGTGGCGTGTCGCTGCATGTCACGGACAATCTCTACTTACGAGCATAGGTCAGCGGTGGGCGAGACCAACAGTCAGATATCGGCCATTCAGCTGATTCTTACCCCGGAATACCTAGGCAATTCAGACAAAAGGGTCAATGAGTGGCTTCGGTGCCAGCAACGTCCAAGGTGTCCGCGGTATTCGCAGGGCCCTCGGCATCCGCGGCATCGACAGGCTCGCCGGCAACTGCAGCGGAACTGCGCTCCGCGGCTGCCTGACGAGCTGCCGGGATGAACCGCTGCTCGGTGGCCAGTCCTGCGATCCATACCGAGACCACTGCGATCAGACACCCGGCGAAGACATCTGCCAGGTAGTGCCAGCCGAAGTAGACCGTGGACATCACCGTGAGCGCGAAGAAGACCCACAGGATCAGCCGAATCAATCGGGTGCGCACCGTGTAGTGAGCGACCAGTGCAATACACAAGATGATCGCGCAGTGCAGCGACGCGAAGCCCGCAACAGACTGCACCCCGTCGGCGAACGGGTTGTAAGCGCCGGCATAGCGGCCGTTCCACAATCCGTTGAGCAGATCGGTAACCCCGGTATGGGCGAGGTCGGTGTAAAGCCACGGGTAGGCGAACCCCGGGCCCAGCGAGGGGATCATGTAGTAGCTGATCGTCCCCAGGGTCCAGCACAGACAGTTCGCGGTGACGTACCAGTAGCCCTCGCTAAGCTGTCGTGACCAGACCAACCAGATCACCACCGACATCGGCGCGATCGGCAAGAAGATCAGATAGACGGTGGCCAGAATGTGCGCCCACAGGTTCTCCCCGAGCACGCTGTGCATCAAGGTGGCCGGCTCGTGACCGAACAACAAGAACTGGTCCATCTTGTGCAGCCACTGGTCCTGAGTCTTGCCGTGGTAGATCAGCAAGCCGTTCTTCAGGTTCCGGTAACTGACATAGGTCACGTAGAACGAGGTCAAGCCGATCGCCACACAGGCAATGCGGTTGCGCGTCCAGTGCTCGGCCAGGAGCCTCTTGCCTTCGCTGATCAAGCCGTTGCGATTGCGGTAGGACCGCCAGATGGTCCGCGGAATGACATCGATCAAGAACGCCGCAGCGACCATCGCCGGCAAACGCACCCAGGCCGGGCCCAAGAATCCGTCGGGGTCACGTAACGGCTCGTCCAGAGCCTTGCTCACCACGACCGCGACGATGCCCATCCCGATAGCGACGAACAGCAGCAGGCCGTACGCCCGATGACCGACTCCCAGTGCGGGCTCGCGTTGCTGCTGCGCCGGCTGGGCCTGCCCCTCTGATGGCAATGGGGCCTGGTCGATGGTCACGGGAACCGAGTTTAGCTTCGGCCACATTCCAACCGGTCATAGCGGGCGCGACCAAGCCCATGCCCAGCTCGCGCGATGAGCCCTCGGAGATGCCACTGAACTGGCCAGGTTTATTGGACGAAAGAATTGACCTTTATGGGAACTACACAAGACTCCCCACATGCGCGGAGAGCAGAACACGAGCCGCGAGGCTCCAGATGGGTGTCGCAAGATCATCGTGACCGGCGGCGCCGGCGTCATTGGCCAGGCCATCTGCCGTCGCCTGCTGCAAAGCGGGTACCTGCCGATCGCAGCCGACCTGCGTGAGGCGATCGACGCCTTGCCGTCGGACGATCCGGCACTCGAGGGAACGATCAGCCTCGAGCTGGACGTGACCGATCCCGAGTGTCGAGCCGNNGCGATCGCCTCCGTGCTCGACGAGGGCGAAAAACTCGCGGGTCTGGTGAATTGCGCGGGCATCCTCCGCGATTCCTTCCTCGGCGAACTCGACGAGGCCAAGCTGGAGCTGATGTTCCAGGTGAACATCGCCGGTATGGCTCGAGTCACCGATGCCTGCGCACCTCACCTGGCCGACAACTCCGCGATCGTCAACATCGGCAGCCTGACCGGACACTTCGGCCGCTTCCGTGGCGCTTCGGTCTACGGAGCGACCAAAGCCGGCATCGCCGCCTACACCCGCTATCTCGCCGAAGAGCTTGCCNCCCGCGGAATCCGGGTCAACAACGTGGCTCCCGGGGTCATCCGGGCCCCGATGAGCCCGTCCATGGCCCGAGTCTCCGGAGGAGAAGAGGTCTCGGCCTCCTACGCGATGCTCAAACGCATCGGCGAGCCCGAGGAGGTCGCCGAGGTGGTGGAGTTCTTCCTCTCCGACCGCGCTTCCTTCGTCACCGGCCAGACCCTGTTGGTCGACGGAGGGGTTGTGGCGTGGTGACCTCTTCGGCTGTATCGGCCTCGATCGACGCCGCCAACGCCGAGGCGTTCCAACGACTCAACGATGCCGACCCTTGGGTTATCGATGTTCGCCCGGCCGGTGAGGTCCTTCCGGGATACCGGCCGAATCTGGTCCTCACCTCGGGTGCGCCCATGCCCTGGGAGGCCTACGTCGGAGGGCAGCGCGATGCGTTGATCGGAGGCGCCCTCTTCGAGGGTCTGGCCGCCACTCGCGAGGAGGCGATCGCCGGGTTCGAGAGCGGCGCCATCGAGATCGGAGCTTGCCACGACTATGCGGCGGTCGGCTCGCTGGCGGGCATCTATACCGCGTCGATGCCGGTCTTCGTCGTCGAGAACCGGGCCCACGGCAACATCGGCTACTGCAACTTCTACGAGGGCAAGGAACCCCGTCGGCTTAACTACGGCTGCTACGACGAGGGGGTCCACGAGAGGCTGCTGTACGTCGGCGACGTCTTGGCGCCCGTCGTCGGTGAGGCGATCCGGCGACTCGGCGGCGTGCCCCTCAAGTCGATGATCGCCCGTGCATTGCGCATGGGCGACGAGGTGCACAGCCGCAACGCGGCGGCTTCCGCTCTCTTCAATCGCGACCTGCTTCCCGCTGTGATCGACATGGTCGAAGAGGGAGTCNCCCATGTGCGCGAGACTATGCTGCATCTGGCCGAGAACGACTACTTCTTCCTGCGGCTGTCCATGGCGGCCGCGAAGGTGAGCGCCGATGCGATGAAGGTCCCGGGCTCCACCCTCGTCTCGGCCATGGCCTTCAGTTGCCGGGGCTTCGCGATCAAACTCGCGGGCCTGGGCGAGCAGTGGTTCGAGGGGCCGCCACCGATCCACCAGGGCAAGCTCTTCGCAGGCCACACCGAGGATGAGATCACCTGGATGGGCGGGGAGTCCCCGATCACCGAGACGATCGGCCTGGGTGGCTTCGCGCAGGCCTGTGCGCTCTCCCTGCAGGAGTACCAGGGTGGCAGCCCTGAGGTGATGATCGAGCGCAACCAGGAGATGTACGAGATCACCCACGGGGAGAACTCCACCTATCGGATCCCGTTGTTCAGCTTCCGCGGAACACCGACCGCAATCGATGCCCGCAAGGTCCTGGACACCGGAATCCTCCCGGTGATGGATGTCGGCCTGGCCGGTCGTGACGGCGGACAGATCGGCGCAGGTGTCATCCGGGCTCCGCGAGAATGCTTCGAGTCGGCCATGGCCGAGCACCAACGCCGTCACCCCAGCGAGGGCTGATGGGCGGACAGCCGGTGGCCGCGTTCGAGCCCTCCCTGGGCAGGGATGCACGAACGGGAAGCTGGGAGGAGCTCTCACGGGGGACCTTCCGGCTGGCGCGTGAGTCGGCTGAGGCCGGGCAGCACGCCACCGCCGGTGAGTTGCTCCGGATTGCGGCCCTGGAGGCCGAGGAACTGTTCGAGGTCTACGGACAGTGGCCGCAGGAAGTACGGGAATGGCTACTGCAACGTGGCACGGAGACCGCGACCCTGGACGAGAGATTGGCGCAGCTTGCCGACCAACTCGACAACGCGATCCTGGGCAGCGCCGAGGCCGAGCGGCCGCTCTTCGACGAGGCGATGGAGCAAGCGACATCAGCTTGCCGAGCCGGAGATCACCAGGCACCGCAGCTGATCGAGCATGCGCGCCGGACCTGGCAATCCATCCACGACCGCGGGGTCGACCAGCTCTCCGGAATCATCAGCGTGGCATGCGAGTTGGCCGGAGAAGACACCCTGGGTGAGCTCTGGGATCACCTGATGACCGACTGGTATCAGGTGCACGAGAAACGCTATGCGTTGACGAATCAGCCCTGGCAGGAGTCGGCGCGACAGCTGATGTTCGCCATCACCGACGGATTCCACGCCCATCTGGCAGGCCGGGAGCGGCTCGGCGATATCGAGTTCGTCGAGGAAGAGAACCGGNTGGGGTTTCGCTTCCAGCCCTGCGGCTCCGGCGGCCGGTCGGTCGATGCCGCTATCACCGACGGCAAGCCGCGCGCCGGGCCGCCGTACAACTTCGCGGTCACGACCCGGCCTCATGACTGGGCATGGAACACCACCGGCATCTGCTCGTACTGCGTGCACTGCTGCCAACTCAACGAGCGCATGCCCATCCAACGTCTGGGCTATCCCACCCGGGTGATCGATCCCCCGGTGTGGCGAGGCACAGATGCCGGCTCGGCTACCGACTCGTCCTGCACCTGGTGGGTATACAAGGACCCATCACTCGTCCCCGCCGCTGTCTATGAGCGCGTCGGTCTTCGCGCGCCCACCAACACCGAAGCAGGTGAGCCGTGATGAACGACCTGGCCAAGGTTGCCCTTACGCAACTCGAAGTACCCGATTACGACCTCGGGCTGCGCGGCAAGCTGGTCCGGGCCGACAAGCTCGCTCCGGGCGCGAGCGCGAACTTCTGCACGATCTTGTTCGGTTTGTCACTGGTCGACGACGTGACCGACAACTCGATCAGCAATGCAGCCAACGGATATCCCGATACGGCGCTGCTGCTGGACGAGTCGACACGGGTCGAGATGCCGTGGCGCGGCGGGACCGAGGCAGTCATCGCCGGGCTCTCCGACGGTGACGGGCACCCGCATCCCCTGTGCATCCGGGGCAAGCTGTCTTCACTGGTCGACGAGTACGAGCAACTCGGGTTGTCGCCGATTCTCGGTTTCGAGTACGAGTTCTGGTTGTTCGAGGAGAGCTCCTCGACCGGGCGCGGAGATTTAGGCCGCCTCGTACCGACAGCCCATATCGAGAACGCTTACAGCCTGGAGCGGGTCAAGGCCGTTGAGTCGCTCGCGCAGGAGTTCTTCGATCGGATGGAGGCCATCGGACACCCGGTGGAGGCCTTCCACTCGGAACTGGGGCCAGGGGCCTTCGAGTTCGCGCTCAAGCCGCAGCCCGCGCTCAAGGCAGCTGACGGCGCCGCGCGCGCTCGACAGCATCTGCGCGCGCTGTGTGCCGAACGCGGGATGCTGGCCAGCTTCATGGCCAAGCCATTCGCCGACAAACCCGGGGCCGGCGGCCATATCCACTCCAGCCTCTTGCGCGACGGCGCCAACGTCTTCGGTACCGACTCCGGCGAGCTATCCGAAGAGGGATCCCGCTACGTCGCGGGTCTCCTGCATCACCTGGGCGCTGTCACCGCGCTGTTCAGCCCGTACGTCAACTCCTACCGCCGGGTCGATCCGGAGATGTTCGTGACCGACCGGCCGACCTGGGCGGCCAACGACAGGAGCGCCGCCTGCCGGCTGATCCTGGACAGCCAGGACTCGGCCCGAGTGGAACACCGCCGGCCTGGCGCCGATGTGAGCCCCTACCTCGCAGCGACAGCGCTGCTGGCTGGCGGCCTGGATGGCCTCCGGCAAGCCTTGTCCCTGCCTGACGCGGCGATCGCGAGCGAACTCGGCGAGGCGGTCCCGGACAACTTGGCCGATGCGCTCGTCCGACTCGAGCAGTCCGAGCTGGCTCAACGCGTGCTGGGGCCTGAGTTCATCGAAGCGTTCGTAGCGATGCGCCGTGACGAGCTGAAGTCCTATCGCACCTGGCTCGACTCCACCATCACCGACTGGGAGCTCGAGCGGCACCTACAACACCACTGAGCTCACCACCTGACCTGTTGACCGTGACCCGTCTGGAGTCCTGATGAAGTTCCCACTGACAGTCAACGACTTCATCGACCGCGCCGAGACGGTCTACCCCGACCGGATCGCGGTGGTCGACGAACCGGATCAACCTGCCAAGTCCTGGGGGTCGGTGACCTATCGCGAGTTCGCCGAGCTGGCCCGCCGCCAGGCGGCCAACCTGGATCGGCTCGGAGTGCCACCCGGAGCCAGGGTCGCGATCATCTCCCAGAACTCGGCGCGTCAACTCGTGTCGTTCTTCGGTGTATCCGGGTGGGGACGGGCCTTGGTCCCGATCAATTTCCGGCTCAGCAAACCCGAGGTGGACTACATCTTGGGGCACTCAGGCGCCGAGGTGCTCTTGATCGACCCGTCCCTGCGCGACCTGGCCACCTCTGTCGAAGTCCCGCACATCTTCGTGCTGGGCGAGGACGATCAAGCCGTGTGGGGAGACACCGGTCGCGACCCAGAGCCCTGGCAGCAAAGCGAGGACGCCACCGCGACGGTGAACTACACCTCGGGAACCACCGCTCGGCCCAAGGGCGTGCAGTTGACCCACCGCAACCTGTGGCTCAACGCGACCGTGTTCGGTTGGCATGCCCAGGTCAGCGACCGAGACGTACTGCTGCACACTCTGCCGATGTTCCACGTCAACGGCTGGNGAATGCCCTTCGCAGCCACTGGCATGGGTGTCAAACATGTGGTGATCCGCCAGATCGACGGCGCCGAGATCCTCAACCGGGTGGCCGAGCACGGTGTGACCTATCTGTGCGCCGCCCCCACCGTGGTCGCCGCGATTCTCACCGCCGCGGCAACCTGGGACGGCCCTATCCCCGGACGTGACCGAGTGCGCATCTTCGTAGCGNGGGCGCCTCCCNCGACCAAGACGATCCGGCAAGTGCGCGAGGTACTCGGTTGGGAGTTCATCCAGATCTACGGGCTCACCGAGACCGCTCCGCTGCTCACGTTCAACCGAATGCGCTCGGAGTGGGAGGAACTGCCGGCCGAGGAGCAGGCTCGATTGCTGTCCGCCGCCGGAGCGCCGGCGATCGGAGTGCGGATCGAGGTGGATCAGTCGGGTGAGGTCCTCGCCCGGAGCAACCACAACCTCGAGGGCTATTGGAACGACCCGGACGCCACTGCGAAAGCACTCGGGGGCAGCTTCCACACCGGTGACGGCGGCACGGTGGTGGACGGCTACCTCACGATCACCGACCGCAAGAAGGACGTCATCATTTCCGGCGGCGAGAACGTCAGCTCGATCGAGGTCGAGGACGCGATCATGTCGCATCCCAGCGTGCGGGAGGTGGCGGTGATCGGCGTGCCCGACGACACTTGGGGTGAGTTGGTGACCGCGCTGGTCGTCCTTGCGCCGGAGGAGACAGTGACCGAGGCCGACATCATCGCCCACGCCAGGTCGCTGCTCGCTTCCTACAAATGTCCCAAGCAAGTGCTGTTCCGCGGGGAGCTGGCCCGCACAGCTACCGGAAAGCTACAGAAATTCAAGCTCCGTAAGGAGTTCTGGGGAGGATGGCCACGATGTCCGCTGAGATGCTGACGCTGGAGGACTACAACCGGATGGTCGCCGAGNGGTCGGTCGACACCGTGATCTGTGCGACCCCGGACATGCATGGCCGACTCGTGGGCAAGCGTCTCACCACCCAGGCGTTCCAGAGCCTCGGCATCGCCGGTACGGGTATCCATGCCAGCACCTATCTGTTTGCCAGCGATCTGGAGATGAACCCGCTCAACCTGACCATCTCCAACGACCAGAACGGCTACCTCGACTTCCGGATGGTGCCAGACCTGACCACGATGCGGCGGGTTCCCTGGGAGCCGGCCTCTGTTCTGGTGCTCTGTGATGCCCTCCAAGAAGACAGCGACGACCCGATCACGGTTGCCCCTCGCCAGGTCCTGCGTCAGCAGATCCAGCGCGCAACCGAACGCGGACTGATGCTGAAGTTCGCCTCGGAGTTGGAGTTCTTCCTGGCCGCGCTGNCCCCTGAAGAGGCGGCACAGGCGAAGTACCGAGATCTTCCTATGACCTCTCAGTACCGCGCCGACTACCAGATTCTGCAGTCCGGTCGTGACGACTGGTTCATCCGCCAGCTTCGCAATCAGTTACCCGAGTTCGGCATCCCGATCGAGTCCTCGAAGACCGAGTGGGGCCTGGGGCAGCAGGAGTTGACCTTGGACTACTGCGAGGCCCTGCGCATGGCAGACATGCATGTGCTGTTCAAACACGCGGTCAAGGACCTGGCTCGCAAGAACGGGTTGACCGCGAGCTTCATGCCCAAGCTCCACATCGACGAGGTCGGCTCGTCGTGCCACCTACATGTCTCCTTGTGGTCGGCCGAGACCGGCGAACCGTTGGATTGGGGGAACCCGGGAATGTCCCCGGTGTTCGCCTCGTTCGTCGCCGGCCAGCTCGAACATGCCATCGATCTGGGGTTGATGTTCGCCCCGACGGTCAACTCCTACAAACGGTTCGTACCCGACCAGTTCGCCGGCACCTCGATCGTCGTCGGGAACGACAACCGGTCGTGCGCCTTCCGGCTGGTCGGCCACGGTCACTCCTTCCGCCTGGAGAATCGAATTCCAGGCGCGGACGCCAACCCCTACTTCGCCTACGCCGCGACAATCGCCGCTGGGCTCTCCGGCATCGACACGCAANAGCCCCCGCCTGCCATCTACGAGGGCAATGCCTACGCCGATGCCAGTTTGCCGTTGATGCCGTCCTCGCTGAGCGAGTCATTGCGCCGGTTCGAGTCCAGTCAGCTTGCCCGGGAGAGCCTGGGTGAGGAGGTCTATACCCACCTGCGCGACTTCTATCGAGCGGAGCTGACGGCATTCGAATCCAGCACCGTCACCGACTGGGAGATCAACCGCTATTTCGAAAGAGCCTGACCCCGCACCTGCTTGAACCTGGACTAAGGAGAGAAAGAACCATGGCAATGGATCCGATCGCCGCGAAAATGATCGAGGACGCACGCGCCTCAACCCGGCCGAATGCACACTTGCTGCCGGTCGAGACAGCGCGAGAGAACTTCGAAAGTGACTTCGGTGCACTCGCCAAACCTGAGGTGCACAGCACCCACGAGGTCACTGTCACTGCTCGTGACGGTCAGTCGCTTCGCGCCCGTCTCTATCTGCCCAGCGCATCACCGCCGGCAGCACTGACGGTGTTCTTCCACGGTGGCGGTTGGCTGCTCGGCAGTATCGACAGCCACGACGTGATGGCTCGCAAGATCGCCTTGGCCTCCGACATCCCAGTACTTTCGATCGACTATCGCCGCGGCCCCGAGCACAAGTTCCCCACCGCCGTCAACGACGCGATCGATGCCGTACTGCAAGCAGCTGGCGTCGTCGCCGGGCTCATGCCTGCCCCGCAAGCGATCGCTGTCGCCGGTGACAGCGCGNGGGGCAACCTCGCCGGCGCCGTCGCACTGCACTTCATCGGCAGCGCGGAGATCCCGTTGAAGCACCAGTTGCTGATCTACCCGCTGACGACCACCGATCCCGAGGCCGGTTTCAATGAGGAGTACGAAGGGATCATGCTCTACCGTGATGAGCTCGCCTGGCATCGGGAGAACTATTTCGCGGCGCCGGAGGACGCAGCAGACNCCCGCGCGAATCTGATAGCCGCCGATCCGACCGGTGCCGTACCCGCCACCGTCGTCTACGCCGAGTGCGATCCCATCGGCCTGCAGAGCCCGATGTACGCCGGGTGGCTACGTGAGCACGGAGTCGACGTCGAAGAGCACCTGACCACCGGGCTGATCCACGGCTTCTTCGGTCTCGACGAGTTGTTCCCCGCGNCGGTCCCCGCTATGCAGTTCGCCGGGGAGAGGCTCGCGAGCGCATTGTCGGGCGACTCCTCGTGAGCCCGACCGCCGTGGTGACCGGCGCCGGCGGCGGTATCGGGAAGGCGATCGTGCACCGCCTGTCCGGTGAAGGAGTCCGAGTCATCGCCACGGATCTGCGGATAGGACCGGACACGTTCGGCGATGCAGATGTGGTCCCGGTGGCCGCCGACATCTGCGATCCTCAGCAGATCGAGAAGGTGCTGGGCGCGTTGGAAGGCGCGCCGCTGGACTACTTGGTCAATGCCGCCGGAATCGCCTTGTTCGACGAGGACGGCTCGACGTTCGAGATCGACGATCGAGTCTGGGAGCGGGTTCTCGCGGTCAACCTCCACGGTTTGCGATCGATGACGAAGGCGGCTCTACCGGCGCTGCGCCGGGGGATGNGTCGAAGCATCGTCCACATCGCCAGCGTCGCAGGGCTGCGCGGGATGGACGCGCCCTTGGATGCCTACCAGGTCAGCAAGGCCGCCGTGGTGTCGTTCTCCCAGGCGATCGCCCTGCAACTCGGCCCTGAGGGCATTCGGAGCAACACGGTGTGCCCGGGCGCGATCCTGACCCCGATGATCGAGCCGATCTACCAAGCCGATCCGCAGCGGCGCCAAGCGATGGTGGATCGCACTCCGATCCGCCGTTTGGGTACTCCTGAGGATGTGGCCGGCGCGGTCAGCTTTCTGCTGTCGCCCGATGCCGGCTTCATCACCGCCACCGATCTGGTGGTCGACGGTGGTTGGAGCAATCAACTGAAGTAGGCCGCTCTCACGGGAAGCGGCTTGACACCTCATTCAAAGGGCTAAACACTAGACCTATAGGCTGGACAGATGAATGGTAGGTCTGACATGGCAAGTCAACGTCGTCCCCGCGTAGCGGTTATCGGAGCGGGCTTCAGTGGCCTTGCCGTCGGTGTCGCGCTCCAGCAACAAGGCATCGAGGACTTCGTCATCTTCGAGCGCGCAAGCGGACTGGGTGGAACCTGGTTCGCCAACCGGTATCCGGGCGCCGAGGTCGACCTGGAATCACATATCTACTCGTTCTCCTTCGAGAAGAGCAGCTGGTCCGGCACTCACGCCGACTGGCGAGCTCNNCTCGCCTATCTGGAGCTGGTCGCCGACAAGTGGGACCTCACCCGTCGGATCCACTTGAACGAGGCTGTCACGAAGGCCGAGTGGTCCGATGAGCACCAGCACTACACGATCACCACCTCGACCGGCGAGCACTACGAGCCCTTCACCGCAGTGGTCTCGGCAGTCGGTTTCTTGAACCGGCCGCTGATTCCGCCGTTCCTGCGCGAGACCTCCGAGTTCCGTGGGGAGATCTGCCACACCTCGACCTGGCGGGAAGGCATCAGCTTCGAGGGCAAGCGCGTGGGCGTCCTGGGCACCGGCTCCTCGGCGGTGCAGGTGGTGACCGAGGCTCAGAAGGTCGCGACGTCGGTCACGATCTTCCAGATCGAGCCCAACTGGATCTTGCCCAAGAGCGCCAGGAAGTACACCCCTACCGAGCGCCGGCGAATGGCCAGGCCGCTGAGGTACTCATGGGAGCGCCTCAAGCTCTACCTGGGCTACGACCTGCGCCAGATGCGCACCAGCCATGCCCGCGCCTCGGGCTTGTTCAACCAGCGCCGTAAAGCGGCCTCGTTGGCTTTCGTCAACGAGGAGCTCAAGGACCGTCCGGACCTCCTCGAGTTGGTCATCCCCGACTTCCCGTTCGAGGCGCGCCGGACGGTGACCACCGACACCTACTACGCCACGCTGAAGCAGCCGAACGTACGCCTGGTGCCGTACGCTGCCTCGGAAATCTACGCCGAGGGCCTGGTCGACGCCGAAGGCGAGAAGCACCAGCTCGACGTGATCGTGATGGCGACCGGCTTCGACACCAGCGTCTACGTCAACAGCTGCGAGGTCAAAGGCGAAGGCGGCATCGACCTGCAGGAGCAGTGGGCCGGCGAGCCGCGTGCCCTGTTCGGTCTGATGGTCCCGAAGTTCCCGAACTTCTTCATGATGTTCGGCCCCAACACCAACGCGATCCCGCTGATCTCCTTCTACGAGGCGCAGGCCCGGTTCGCCGCGCGATCGATCCACAGTCTCGGGAACAAGTACACCCGGATCGAAGCGAAGCCGTCGGCTTATGCCACCTACAACCGTTGGATCCAGCGAAAGCTGTCCAAGACCGTTTGGCAGCAGGTCGACAGCTACTTCCGTGGCACGACAGGGCGGGTGATCAGCCAGTGGCCACTGAGCGCCAGCACCTACATCTGGGGCACGCGCCTGCTGCGAGGAATCACCACCCGGCGTCGTTGAACTGCCCCGATCGGGTAGGTCGACGTCTCCTAGAGCGGTAGCTCGGGGAGAACTTGGCCGCCGTCAACGATCAGGGCCTGGCCGGTGACGAAAGCAGCGCCCGGGCTCGCGAAGTAGGCAGCAGCGTGCCCGATGTCCTCAGGCACACCCAGGCGCTGCATCGGGATGCACCCTTCCATCTGCTTGATCGCCTCCTCCCCCAAGCCGATAAGGCCCTCAGTGAGGATGCTGCCGGGAAGCACCGCGTTGACGGTGATGCCGCGCGGCGCCAGCTCCAAAGCCGCGCTCCGTACGAATCCCATCTGAGCGGCCTTGCTGGCGGCATAGTTGCTGAGTCCGGGNAAGCCGGTGACGTTGCCGGTGATCGAGGAAGTCACCACGATCCTGCCTTGGGACGACTTGGTCAGCGCCGGCAAGGCGGCTTGGACCATGTAGACGGTGCCCATGAAGTTGGTCGCCATCACCTCTTCAAGCGAAGCGGTAGTGAGCTCCTCCAGTGAGCTCTCGGGGTAGATGCCCGCGTTGGCACACAGCACATCGACCCCACCCAACAGCTCGACGGCCTTGGCGACCAGCTCCTGGCACGACCCGGGGTCCGACACGTTTGCCGCCACGCCGTGCACCCGTGGGCCTTCAGCTCCTTGGTTCAACTCAGCACAAGCGTTGTCCAGACGCTCTTGAGAACGCCCACAGATCACCACCTGGTCACCGAGCTGACTGAACACCCGGGCGATCCCGATACCGATCCCCTGGCTGCCGCCGGTCACGAGCACCCTCCGTGGGCCAGTCGGCCCAGGGAGGGTGCCTGTGTCGAGGAATCGCTCACTTGAGCTCTTCGAAGACCGAGCTTCCGATCGTCTCGTACTTATCGGGCCGCTTCGCGCGCCAGTACAAGGCTGTCAGGAACGGGATGACGAAGAGGAGGGTGACGATGTAGGGAATCAGCTTGAACAGCAGCGTCTCCGAAGCCGCACCCGCAGCCGCCGTCATGTTCGAGACCAACAGGTAGATGACGAAAGCCATGCCGGCTCCACCGATGATCGGAGAGAGCAAGGTCCGCCACCAGCTCGCGGTCTCGGGATGCTCGCCCTTGACGTGGAAGTAGACGATCACGCTGATCGAGCACAGCACCTGGACGAACAGCAGGCTCAGTGTCGCCATGATCGCCACCAGTCCGAAGAGGACGGCGTACGGGTCGGCTCCGGCGATCGAGGTGATCACCACGAGCACAGCCGCGAAGATCGACTGCGTCAGCGATGCGACCCACGGCGATCCGTGGTCGGGGTGAACGGCGCCGAGCCCGTGCGGGAGGATCCGGTCACGTCCGAAGGCGAAGAGATACCGGCTTGCCGAGTTGTGGATCGCCAGCGCACAGGCGAACGAACCCAGGATCGCGACCCACTGGAAGGCGGTGACCGCCCAGCCACCGAGGAACTCACGAGTCGGGGACAGGATCAACTCGAAGGGATCAGCGCTGGTCGCCAGCTCCACCGAGCCCTCACGGCCGGTGCCGCTGACGATCATCCAGGAGATGAACGTGTAGAAGACGCCGATTCCGATCACCGCGATCAGGGTCGCCTGCGGAACGATCCGCTTCGGATCGCGAGACTCCTCGCCGAAGATGGCGGTCGCCTCGAAGCCCACCCAGGACCAGAATGCGAACAGCAAACCCAGTCCGGCGACGCCGCCGGCGATTCCGTTGGTGCTGAACGCCGCTGCGGGGTTGATAGACCTCCAGATGATCCCGTCGTCTCCACCACCGTGGAAAAGCACACTGAAGGCGAACGAGGCCAACAGAAGGATCTCGGTGACCAGGACCACGCCGAGCACCTTGGCCGCGACCGAGATGTCGAAGTGCGACAGCACGGCCATCACGATCAGGCCGATCGCCGCATAGACCTGCCAGGGCATGTTGATGTCGAACGTGGAGTTGAATGCCTGGTCGGACAGCGCAGCGAAGAGACCGACAAGGCCGGCCTCCATCGTCATGTAGACGAACATGCTCATGATCCCGGCCGGCAATCCCATGACCTTGGACCAGCCCTGGGAGATGAAGGTGTAGAAGGCGCCGGCGGCGGTGATGTGCTTGGCCAACGCCACGAAGCCGATACTGAAGATCGTCAGGACGATGGTGGCGACGATGAAGCCCGCGGGAGCGCCGATGCCATTCCCGTACCCGACGGCAACCGGGACGTTGGCGGTCATGGCGGAGATGGGCGCAGAGAACGCCACCACCATGAAGACCACGCCGACGAGCCCGATGGCATTAGGCCGCAGTCTTCCGTGCGACCCGGGATCTTGGGTTCCTTGTGGACTGTTAGGAGCACTGAGCGTCATCTGCCAATACCTTTCTGGAGGTCCCAGCGACTGAGCGTAGGGGCTAAAACACGTAATGAGAAGATCTTTAGGCCAATTAAAGTGACCCGGGTCATAATGCTCGGGTGAGAGCCGACACGGAAAGGCCCGTCATCGGCCTGACCTACAGCAGCCCAGTCCTGTCCGATTTCGACCTATGGCGCCATATGTTCAACGGTGTCACCGCCGCTGGGGGAACACCTGTCGCTATCGACTGCGAGCTCCCGGTGCCACACCTCGATCATGTGTTGAGCCGTGTCGACGGACTGATCATCAGCGGGGGCGGCGACGTAGACGCGACTCGGTACGGCGGCGATCCCGACGACCCCAAGTTGTACGACGTGAATCCCGCTCGCGACGATACCGAGCTGGCTGCCCTGGAGGCGGCCCGAACACGGTCGATACCCGTCCTGGCGATCTGCCGTGGCGTGCAGCTGCTCAATGTCGCCTTCGGGGGCACGCTGTACCAGGATCTGGTCCGCGACACCGGAACCGAACTGGACCACAGCGGACAAGACCGTCCACTCGATGCGCCCACGCACCCGGTGGAGGTCGAACCGGGGACGGTGTTGTGGAGATGGCTGGGAGAGCAGACCCACATTGCGGTCAACTCCGAGCACCATCAGGGAATCGACAAGCTCGCGGCCGATCTGACCGCCACCGCATGGTCACCCGACGGGCTCATCGAGGGAATCGAGCATCCCGACGAGCCGATCGTCGCAGTGCAATGGCATCCCGAGGTGCTCTGGGCGACCGAGGGCCATGCGCTGCGCCTGCTGACGAGCTTCATCGACGAATGCGCGGCGACCGCCCAGCGCCAAGCTGAGACGCGATAGCGCTCAGTCGGCCACTTTCTTGGCGGCCTTCTTCTTGACGGTCTTCCCGCCGGCCTTCTGGGGGCGGCGTCACCTTGACACGGCGCTTGCCCTCGAGCCAGGAATCGATGACCGCCCAGGTCTCGTCGATATGGGAGGTCATCCAGCGCTCAGCCGCCGCGCCGTCTTGAGCCTCGATCGCCTCCAAGACATGGTGATGGGCGGTGTGCGCGCTGGGCTCGAGCCGGCGGAACACCCCGCCGACCGGCCGGAACATCTCGATCCTGGCCGCGATCGTCGCATCGGCGAGCCACGGGTTCCTGCTCGCCAAGGCAATTTGGGCATGGAACTCGTGATCGAGGGCCATGAACCTCGCGACGATGTCTTGCCCGTGCCCGACCTCGCCGCCGACGATCTCGTCCATCGTGGTCAAGATGCTGCGCAACCGGATCAGATCCGCGGCGGTCCGCTTCTCCGCTGCGATCCGCGCGGAGGCACCCTCGACGACCTTGCGGAACTCGAACACCTCGTCGAGCTTCTGCCTGTTCGTGCGCAGCGACTCGCGGATCACGGTCTCGTCCAACTCGGTGGCACGCACGATGAGGCCACCGCTACGGCCGCGCTTGACCTGGATCAAACCGTCGCTGGTAAGCACCGCGATCGCCTCACGCACAGTGGTCCGAGAGACCTGGAGCATCTCGGCGAGGTCGCGCTCACGGGGCAGTTTGTCCCCGGGCCCGTAGCGGCCGACCAGAATGGCGGTGCGGATCTGCTCCAGCACCAACTCGTGAGCCGCCATGGTCTTGACCGGCCGAATGTGGCTCAGTTCCAGTCTGTGTGCCATGCCGCCCTCCGGTGCTTCGAAGATACGGCCGACCGGCCGGTTCTGCTCCGCGAGATCTCTTAGGTTCTTTTGTCCAGACCTAATCGTACGGCCGCTTCGACGAAAGCTCTGAAGACGGGGTCTTCCGCCAGCGCCTCCGGGTGCCACTGCACGCCGAGCGCGTACGGATGGTCCTGCCATTCCAGAGCCTCGACCGACTGATCGGGCAAAGACCGGGCGGTAACGGTCGCACCCGCAGCGACCTTGTCGACTCCCTGGTGATGATGGGAGTTCACCGTCGTGGCTCCGATACCGCCACATGCCTCATGGAGCCGGCTCCCGGGTTCGATCTCGATCTCGTGCATCGACGGCTCGTCCAACCGCCCCGGCGCCTGTCGATGGTCGGCGAAACCAGCATCGAGCAGATGCTGGTGAAGGGTTCCGCCTCGGGCGACGTTGAGAATTTGCAAGCCCCGGCAGATGCCGAGGACCGGGACGCCCCGATCCAGCGCGGCTCGGGCCAGCGCCAACTCGAACTGATCCCGCAGTGGCGAGGTCGACTCCATGCGCTCGGTCGGAGCGGCGCCGTAGCTCTCGGACTCGAGATCACGTCCCCCGATCAGCAACAGGCCGTCTATTCGGTCCAGGAGCGTCTCGGCCTCGCCTTCAGCCAGCTCTGTCGGCGGCAGGCCCACCGGAAGTCCACCTGCACCTCGCACCGACCTGAGGTAGTTCACCGGGAGCAGGGCCGCCTCTTGGTCCCAAAATCCCCAGCGGACCTGTTCCCAGGCTGCGCAGATACCGATCACCGGCGCCGGGTCCGACTTGTCCTTGGTCACCTTCGCGCTCTCCTGTTACTGGCCGAAATGCGGGCCTATCGCCGGCTGATCGAGGGTTGACGTACTCGCCGCGACGCGACATATAGTAATAGGTCGGGTCTTAATGCCAATAAGCGCGTTGCCAGAGCCCAAGGAGAGCGTCGTGCCGATCTCGGCTGGCCAGGACATCGAGTCCACCCCGGATGTCGACGTGGCGATCGTCGGTGCCGGATTCGCGGGCCTTTACGGCCTGTACGAGTTGCGTCGCCGCGGTTATTCGGTCACGGCGGTGGAGCAGGGCGGTGATGTCGGAGGAACGTGGTACTGGAACCGGTACNCGGGCGCGCGATGCGACATCGAAAGCATCGACTACTCCTACTCGTTCTCCNCTGAGCTGCTCGCCGAATGGAAGTGGAGCGAACGCTACGCGGCGCAACCTGAGATCCTCGCCTACCTCAACCACGTCGCCGATCGCTTCGAGTTACGCGACCACATCCGGTTCAACTGGAAGGTGGTCTCAGCTCGATTCAACGAGGCCACCGCGACCTGGACCCTGACGGCCACTGACGGCCAGGAGTTGACTGCGCACTACTGCATCTTCGCGACCGGCAACCTGTCCCAACCGCGGATGCCCGATATCGCAGGCCTGGAGACGTTCGAAGGCGACTGGTACCACACTGCGAACTGGCCACATCAGCCCGTCGACCTCAGCGGCCGCCGAGTCGGGCTCATCGGCACAGGAAGCTCCGGGATCCAAACCGCGACGACATTGGCCAAGGCCGACCTCGAGCTCTACGTACTGCAACGCACCCCCAGCTACTCCGTGCCGGCGCGAAACCGACCTTTACCGGAAGAAGAGTTGGCCGAAGCCGTAGCGAACTACCCGGCTCGCCGCGAGGTATGCCGGAACTCCGAATCGNGGGTCCCGATGCCTCCACCGACCGAGAGCACCTTCGAGGTGACTCCGCAGGAGCGCACCCGGCGGTTCGAAGCGGGTTGGAAACGCGGCGGGATCAATGCGCTCTCCTCTGCCTTCACCGACCACTTCACCGATGAGGAAGCCAACCGGATCGCGCAGGACTTCGCTCGCTCCATGATCGACGCCGTCGTCCGCGACCCCGACACTGCTGCAGCACTCAAGCCGAACTACCACATCGGCACCCGGCGCACCTGCGTCGACACCGGCTACTACGAGATCTACAACCAGGACAACGTCCACCTCGTCGACGTCCACCGTGACCCTATCCAGCGGATCGAGAAGCAGGGAGTCCGGCTCAACAGTGGGCTGCTCGAACTCGACACCCTCGTCTTCGCGGTGGGCTTCGATGCGATCACCGGCGCAGTCGCCGCGATCGACATCGAAGGCCGCAACGGCCTCCTCCTGGCTGATGCCTGGGCAGCCGGCCCGAACACCTTCCTCGGGCTGGCGACCGCGGGCTTCCCGAACTTGTTCCTGGTGACCGGGCCTGGCAGCCCCTCGGTGCTGAGCAACATGGTGCTCTCGATCGAGCACGACATCGTCTGGATCGCCGACTGCCTGGACTGGATGCGCGAGGAGGGCGTACTCGCCATCGAGGCCGAACCCGATTCCCAACGCGAGTGGATGGACCAGGTCGAGGAACTCGCGCAAGAGACCCTGTATCCCAAGGCAACATCGTGGTATCTCGGCTCGAACGTTCCGGGCAAACCCCGGAAGTTCCTGCCGTACGTCGCAGGCGTGGGCCGCTATCGAGAGGAGTGCGAGGCCGTGGCGAAGGCGGGCTATCGCGGATTCAGCACTGTCACCGACGCCAGCGAATCACTGGTGCTTGCCGGAGAAGCGCGTGAGCTCGGGCGCTGGGGGCACCGTGGGTCTCGACGGTACGACGAGCACAGCTAGCGCTGGGGAGCACACAGCCACACTGGCGCAACTCGGCAAGCTTCCCGACGAGATCGACACGATCGTGCTGGGAGGTGTGGACACCCACGGGGTTCTGCGCGGCAAGCGCGTGCCACGCAGTCAACTGGAGCGCCTGCTGGGCCACGGCCTGCCGCTGTGCGACGTCTTCTGGGTGATGCACATCGACGAATCAGCGCTGGTGCCGCGACCCGCAGACTTCCAGGGCACCTTCCCCACCGAGCTGACGGGCTATCCCGACATCCTCGCCAAACCGGATACCTCGACCTGCAAGATAGTCCCCTGGCATCCGCGGACGGCACTGATGCTGTGCGACTGGCACGAGCTGGACGGCTCTGCCTATGCGTTGGATCCGCGCGGTGCCCTGAAGTCCATGATCGGGCGCTCGCTCGAGCTCGGCTACGAGCCCTACTGCGCTCTCGAGCTGGAGTTCTACTTACTGCGCGAAGATTCGGCATCAGTCCTCGGCAAACTTCCCTCCCAGCTGACGCCCTTGACCGAGCGGCCCAGCACCTACGGGTTGGTGGCGGCCTCAGGACAAGAACCGATCGGGCGGGTCATCCGCGACCTCTCCTTGGAGTTCGGTCTTCCGATCGAAGCCTGCAATCCTGAAACCGGACCGGGCCAGTTCGAAATCACCTTGGAGTATCGCCCGGCGCTGCAGGCCGCCGATGACGCTTTCTTGTTCAAGACCGCGGTCAAGGAGATCGCCGCCCAGCACGGTCTGTTGGCCACCTTCATGGCCAAACCCCGCGCGGATTGGGCGGGCAACTCCTGCCATGTCCACTTCAGTATGCGCGACGGCGACGACCAGCCCGTCTTCTACGATGCGTCCGCCCAACACGGGCTCTCCTCGGTGCTCCGGCACTTCGCCGCCGGCTCACTCGAAGCAATGGCGGAGTTGTCCGCGCTGTTCGCCCCCACCGTCAACTCCTACCGCCGGTTCGTCCCGTACTCCTGGGCGGCCACTACAGCGACCTGGGGCATCGACAACAGATCCACCGGTATCCGGGTGATCGCCGAGGGACCCAATGGCACCCGCATCGAGCACCGGCGCGCAGGCGGGGACGCCAATCCCTACCTGGCCGCTGCCGGCGTACTGGCCGGTGGCCTGCACGGCATCGTCAACGCGGTCGAGCCACCACCGCTCTTCGAGGGCGACGTGTACGCGACCGACACCGCGGTCGTCGGCGAGTTGCCGACCACCCTCGACGGGGCCTTGGATCAACTGGCCACCAGCGCCATCGCTCGCGAGCGGTTCGGGGACAACCTGATCGACCACTTCATCGAGCTGAAACGCGCCGAAGCCGAGGCCTATCGCCAAACAGTCACCGATTGGGAAGTACGGCGCTATCTCGAAGCGCTCTAAGCACCCCGGCCCGTTTGCGCCACCGAGTTTCGAATGCCGCACCCGATGTCGTATTGAGCCCGATGAACCGAGAGGAAACACCTGAATGCAGCATCTAGAGGGAAAGGTCTGCGTCGTCACCGGCGCCGCGGGCATGATCGGCCGCGAGACGGTCGACGTGTTCCATCGTGAGGGCGCGACCGTTGTCGCGGTCGACCTAGCCGGTGAGATGGACGCCGAGTTGGTCATCCACGCCGACCTCACCAAGGAGACCGAGGTCAAGTCGGTCTATGAGCAAGCCCGCGAAAAGTTCGGGCGGATCGACGTCTTGTTCAACAACGCCGGTATCGCGCTCGCCGAGGACCAGTCCGTCCTGCACACCGAGCTCGGGGTCTGGAATCACGTCCTGGAGGTGAATCTGACCAGCGTCTTCCTGTGCTGCAAGTACGGCATCCCGCACCTGCTCGAAGGTGGCGGCGGCTCGGTCATCAACACCTCCTCCCTGGTCGCTTCGATCGGCTCGGCCGCGTCACAGATCGCCTACACCGCCTCCAAGGGTGGGGTCTTGTCGATGTCGCGCGAGTTGGGCATCGAGTTCGCCAAACAGGGCATTCGCGTCAACGTTGTGCNNCCGGGGCCGGTCGACACGCCCTTGCTGCGCACCCTCTTCAGCCCCGATCAGGCCGCCCGCAGAACCATCCACCTGCCCAACGGCCGTTTCGCTCAAGCGCGCGAGATCGCCGAAGCCGTGGCGTTCTTGGCCAGTGACGCCTCGTCCTACATCAACGCCACCGAGTTCCTCGTCGACGGCGGCATCACCGCCGCCTACGTGACCGCCGAGGACTGAGGATGACCGTGCGCACGGCGCTGGTGACAGGCGCGGGGCGGGGAATCGGCGCGGCCATCGCCACGGCTTTGGCTGAGCAAGGACACCGAGTCGCGCTGGCAGACATCGATCTGGTCAGCGCCGAGCGCACGGCGGCCGCTATCAACGCGGCCGCTGGGTCCCGACAACGATCGCGGTTTCACTCGACGTGACCGATGCAGGGTCGGTCGACGCTGCGTTCGAGACCGTGGAGCAGTGGGGCGGGAGCGTGGAGATCCTCGTCAACAACGCCGGCGTCATCTCTGTCGCGCGCGTCGAGGATCTGGCCGAGACCGAGTGGGATCGCATCATGGCAGTCAATGCCAAGGGCCCTTTCCTGTGCTCACGCCGGGCGATCCCCGCGATGGTGGAGGGCAACTGGGGCAGGATCATCAGCATTGCCTCCGACGCAGGCAAGACGGCCGAGCCGCTCCTGGCCCACTACTCGGCATCGAAGTTCGCGGTGATCGGACTGACCCAGTCCCTGGCGTTCGAACTCGCCGGGCAGGGAGTCACCGCCAATGCCGTCTGTCCTGCGATCACCCAGACGTCGATGATGGACTACCTCGCCGACGAGTTCGCCCAAGCTCAGCCGGAGCGCGGAGACGCCACTGCTCTGCGAAGCGCGTTCGTCGGCGAGATCCCACTGGGCCGAGCCATCCAACCCACCGATATCGCGGCGGTCTGTGTATTCCTGGCATCGGAGCAGGCCGAGAGCCTGTCCGGCCAAGCCATCAACGTCGCCGGTGGCCACGAGGTCCACTGAGCCTCCCGCCATTCCTGCACTCGAGATCCCCGAGGAGAATCCGTGACCACCGATACCTCAGCTGCCGCGCCGTACGTCGTCATCGACCCGTCGACAGGTGAGCCGTTCACCGAGGTGCCCATGGCGACGGTGGCGCAGACCGATAAGGCGATCGAGCGAGCGCACCGCGCCCTGGCGGACTGGAAACGAGTCACACCCGGGGATCGAGCAGCCCTGCTGCGACGGTTCGCCCAGCTCGTGGACGACAACTCCGAGAATNTGGCACGCCTCGAGATCCGCAACTCCGGCCACACCATCGGCAACGCGACCTGGGAGGTAACCAACGTACGCGATGTCTTGAACTACTACTCGGCTGCGCCCGAGCGGCTGATCGGCAAGCAAATCCCGGTAGCCGGCGGGACCGACATCACCTTCTACGAGCCGATCGGCGTGGTCGGCGTGATCGTGCCGTGGAACTTCCCGATGCCGATCGCTTCCTGGGGTTTGNCGCCCGCGCTCGCAGCGGGAAACACCGTCGTACTGAAACCGGCCGAGCTCACCCCGCTGACAGCACTTCGCCTGGCTGAGCTGGCACTCGAGGCGGGGATCCCCGAACACGTGTTCACCGTGATCCCCGGTCGTGGCGACGTTGTCGGTGAGCGTTTCGTGACCCACCCGCTGGTGCGCAAGGTGTGCTTCACCGGCTCCACCGCAGTCGGAAAGCGG
Organism: Nocardioidaceae bacterium; assembly: GCA_013693815.1. GTDB lineage: Bacteria > Actinomycetota > Actinomycetes > Propionibacteriales > Nocardioidaceae > SSC3. The sequence continues at coordinate 671,824 of CP059259.1, read as the reverse complement.
ATCATGGCCGGCTGCGCGGATCAAGTGAAACGGGTGACCTTGGAGTTGGGCGGTAAGAGCGCGAACATCCTGTTCGCCGATTCCGACATCGCTGCTGCTGCCGCCGCCGCCCCGATGGCCGCGTTCGACAATGCCGGCCAGGATTGCTGCTCGAGGTCCCGCGTATTGGTCGAGCGGCCCGCCTATGACGATTTCATGTCAGCGCTGGCTGACTCGATAGCAAGCCTACGCGTGCTGGAGCCGGACAACCCCGAGAGCCAGATCGGCCCGCTGATCTCCGCAACGCAAAAACAGCGAGTCCAGGGCTACGTCGATCAGGCGCAGGTTGCTCTCAGGNGAACCGCCCCGGACGGCGGCGGTTTCTGGTTTCCCNCGACGGTCATCGAGGTGGCCTCGTCCGAGGATCGGACCTGGCGCGAGGAGATCTTCGGGCCGGTGCTGAGCGTGCTTGCCTTCGACACCGAGGAGGAGGCGATCGCGATGGCCAACGACACCGAGTACGGGCTGTCCGGCTCGATCTTCACCCGCGACATCGGGCGCGCCTTCCGGGTCGCCCGTGGTGTCGAATCGGGAAGCCTGAGCGTGAACTCCCATTCGTCGGTGCGGTACTGGACTCCGTTCGGTGGGTTCAAGCAGTCCGGGCTCGGACGCGAGCTCGGACCTGATGCGCCGCAAAGCTTCACCGAGGAGAAGAACCTTTTCATCGCGCNNACTGACGTTGCGCCGACCACCGCTAAGACACCGGAGAACGAGGACGATCAGATGACGGTCAACAGTTACGGTTCCAGCGCCCTTACCTTCTCAGCGCCGACCGCGCTGGTGACCGGAGCAGCCTCGGGCATCGGGGCTGCCACGACCGAAGCCCTGGTGGAGGCGGGTCTACGGGTCATCGCCGTCGACCGGCAGGAGATCGGCGACCCGCCGGCCGGTGTCATCGCCAGGGCACTCGACGTCTCCGACGAGGCTGCGGTGGGCGAGCTGCTCGCCGACCAGGAGTTGATCGGCGACCTCGGGTATGTGGTCAACTGTGCCGGGATTCACGAGCAGGTCGGGTTCGACGATCTCGCCGAGTCCAACTGGCAGCGCATGCTGGGTGTGAACCTGCTGGGCGCCTACTACGTGATGCGAGCCGCAGCCCCCAGCCTGCGACGCTCCGGCAACGGAGCAGTGGTGAATGTGACCTCGTTGGAAGCCGGTCGAGTCGTCGCGGTTCTGCACTCCGACCCCGCACTGCACTACGCCACCTCGAAGGCGGGCTTGGAGCACTTGACCCGCGGCATCGCCCGCGCGCTCGCCGCCGACGGGGTCCGGGTCAACTCGGTGGCGCCCGGGCTGGTGGCGACACCCATGACGATGGCGAACCACAGCACCAACGGCGGCGATCTTCCCGAACCGCTGCGTCGCCGCGCCGCGATAGAGCGGTACGCCGACCCGTCGGAAATCGCCAATGCCATCATGTTCCTGCTGAGCGACCAGGCCTCCTACATCACCGGTGCATCTTTGCTCGTCGACGGCGGCTTCAGCCTTACCTAAAAGATCTGCGCCTGGCCTTTGGGGATCTCGCGGAGATCACAGCAGCGCGAGTCGAGTCGGGTCCACTCGCAGTCGCACATCCTCACCGACGGCGACCTTCGACGTGATCGACGCTACGGCATCGACCTCCCCGATGCCCTCGACCACGACTACCAGGCGCAGTTGTTCAGGGTCCAGCCGCGCTTGTCGGATCCGGCCCCGCAACGGCCCATCCGCGTCTACCACCAATGCCGACCTGCGCAGAGCCATTGAATGGGCAACCGAGCGGCCGGCTGCATCCGTCGAGGAGCCCGCTGCAGGCCCACCATCCAGTTCGGTCATAGCAAGCAATCTGTCGGCGGCCGTGCCGCTCAGGACCCGCCGATAGCCGAGGAAGAGCGCGGTCTCAGGATCTGCCGGACGTGCCCAGACCTCCTCCAACGTCCCCTCCTGCACGATACGACCGGCTCTCATCAACGCCATTCGGTCGGCGACCGCGAAGGCCTCCTCATGGTCGTGGGTGACAAGCAGGGCCGTGGTTCCCGCAGCGACCAGAATCGCCCGCAGGTCGGCGCCCAGGCGCTCACGCAGGGTCTTGTCCAGCGCCGACAGGGGTTCATCCAGCAACAGCAGTCGCGGTTGAGCGGCCAGCGCCCGGGCCAGCGCAACCCGTTGCCGCTCGCCACCGGACAAGCTGCCCGGAAGCCGGTCCCCGTACCCAACGAGTCCGACCAACTCGAGCAAGTGGTCCACCCGGTCGGTGATCTCTCTCCGAGCGACTCTCCGCAGCCGCAGCGGGTAGGCGATGTTGTCAGTCACCGTCCGATGCTCGAGTAGCTGCCCGTCCTGAAACATCAACGCGAAGCCACGCCGATGAGTAGGAGTGGCGGTCAGATCTTGGCCGTCGTAGGAGACAACTCCACTGCTGGGGCGCTCCAGCCCCGCGATCGCCCGTAGCAGCGTGGTCTTTCCACACCCCGACGGGCCGAGCACAGCGAGGACGGTGCCGGCAGGAACGGATAGGCAGACCTCGTCGACCGCTCGGTTCTCACCGAATCGCACGACCAGGTCGGACACACCGAGACCGCGGTCCCCTTCGGCACTGTTGGTGGCCACCTCAGAAGGCTCCCACAGCCGAGACTCGCAGCCGCTCCACCAGCGCCATCACCGCCACAGTAAGTGCCGCGAGCAGCACAGAGGCGGCGAGCGCCAGCCCGAAGTTGTCGGCTCCGGGGCGACCGATCAGCTGATAGATGACCACGGGGAGCGTTGGATTCTCTGGTCGAGACACGAAGCTGGTGGCGCCGAACTCACCCAGCGACACCGCAAATGCGAACCCCACGGCAGCCACCAGCGGCCGCCACACCACAGGCAGATCAACAGCGGCGAAGGCACGGATCGGGCCGGCACCCAAGCAAGCCAGCGCCTGTCGCTGGCGATCGTCGATACCGCTCAGCACCGGCGCCAGCACACGTACCACCAACGGGAGTGCGACCATCGCCTGGGCGACCGGGACCAGCCACGGCGAACCGCGGAAGTCGAAGGGAGGCCGGTCCAAGGTGACCAAGAACCCGAACCCGACCGTGACCGCCGAGACTCCCAGCGGCAACATGAAGGCGCTGTCGAAGACACGCTGGACCAGACGCCGGGAGCCCCGGCGGGANCGCGACACCAGCACCGCCACCAAGAAGCCCAGGACGACCGCGAGCAGGGTCGCATCGACAGCCGTACTCAGCGAATTCTCCACTGCATGGCTTACCGGGACCCGCAGACCCGCATCGGGGCCGCTTTCGGTCAACGCCCGATAGTGCGCCAAAGTCCAGCGACCCTCGGACCGCAACGACCGCACCACCAGAGCGGTCATCGGCGCAGCCAGGAACGCCAGTGTCGCAGCCGCAAGAGTCAACAACGGCCAGTCGACCCTGGCCAACCGTGGCTCGACTGCCGGGCGGCGAGCCACCGGAGCACGACTGGTCCGGGCAGTGAGAAACAGCAGGCCTACCACGACCAGGAACTGCAGCAACGACAGCGCCGCCGCCGCTCGCAGGTCCAGGAACTGGGTGGTCAACAGGTAGATCTCGGTCTCGATCGTCGCGTGCTGGAGCCCGCCCAAAGTCAGCACCACACCGAAAGCCGTTGCACAGAAGAGGAAAACGACGCTTGCAGCCGAGGCCAGCGCTGGGCGAAGTGCGGGCAGGGTGACGGTCCGCAGCACCGTGACAGGGGGAGCTCCCAGCGCAGCAGCGGCCTCGGCCGCACGCGAGTCGAGTTGACTCCAACTGACACCGACAGTGCGGACCACCACTGAGATGTTGAAGAACACCAAAGCGGCGACGATCGCTGCGGGNGTACCGTCCCAGCCCAAGCCTCCCAGCACCCCGGAGTCCGCGAGCAGGGTGCGGAAAGCCACGCCCACCACAACGGTCGGGAGAACGAACGGGACCGCGACCAGCGCGCGTATGGCACCACGGCCGACGAAGTGACGACGATAGAGCAGTGCCGCCATCGGCACGCCGAGTGCCAAAGCAAAGGCAGTTGCCACAGTGGAGGACCACAGCGTGAACCAGGCGACCTCCAGGGTTCGCCTGCGGGTGAGTACCTCGAGCACACCGGTCAGGTCCAAGCTGCCCTCAGGCAGGAGCCCGAGTCGCAGCATGCCCAGCACCGGGACGGCGAAGAACACCGTCAGGAAACAGGCAGGCAGCACGGCGAGCGCTAGCCAACCCAGCGCTCGCCGGCCGATGACCCATCCCCTAGCACTCATCGCCAGAGGCTCATCATCGAGGACCCACCCGGTGCAGAGTCAACTGGTGATGTCCGCCCATGTGGTCAGCCACTCCTTGCGGTTCGCGCTGATCTCGGCCGGGTCGACCTTCAGCGGGTCGGAGGCGGCCGGTGCCCACTTGGCCCACAACGGCGGCAATGTCGCAGCCGGGTTCACCGGGAAGACGTACATGTTGTCGGCAAGCGACTCCTGGAACTCGACCCCGGACATGAAGTCGATGAACGCCTCAGCACCCTCGGCGTTCTTGGCACCCGCCAGCACTCCGGCGTACTCCACCTGTCGAAAACAGGTATCCAGCAGGGCGCGCGTGGTGGGCTCGTCCGCGTCCTCGCCGAGCGTGAACGGCGGGGAGGAGTTGTACGACAACACGATCGGGCGGTCGCCTCCGCCGGCGGTGAAGTCGACTTCATAGGCGTCGGTCCATCCGCTGGTGAGCTTGGCGCCATTGGCCATCAGACGCTCCCAGTAGTCGGTCCAGTCGTCGCCGTAAGCGCTGATCGTTGCCAGGAGGAAGGCGAAACCCGGCGAGCTGGAAGCAGCGCCCGGGGTTACGAAGAGCTTCCGGTAGGCCGGCTTGGTCAGATCCTCCAGCGTGGTCGGTTCCGGTATGTCGTGCTCACCGAACCACGTCTTGTCGATGTTGACGCATACGTCGCCCCAGTCGATCGGGGTGAGTTGCCCCTCNCCTCCGGGAAGGTCAGATTCGGCGGTGTCTGCGATCTCGGAGCGGAAGTCGGCAAGCACGCCCTCCTCCACTGCGCGGGATCCGAAGGTGTTGTCGACCCCGTAGACGCCGTCGGCGATCGGATTGCCCTTGGTCAGCACCAGCTTGTTGGTCATCGTGCCGGCATCCCCGCTCGGCACGATCGTCAGCTTGTATCCCGATTCCTGCTCGAATCGGCTCAGTAGCTCCTCCGGCACCGCCCAGGAGTCATGGGTGGCGATCACCACCTCGGTGGGCTGCTGCTCGGCACTGCCCTCAGGTTTCGGCTCCTCGCTGTTGTCGGCGTTGAGCGAGCAGCCCGCGAGCAATGCCGCTGCGAGGCCGACGGCCGTGCACTGCAAAAGCCCGATCTCCCAGGCTCTTCGGAACGGTTCGGTACGTAACTGCATGGTCTCCCTAAATGCTGGGAGGGTCCCGCTGATGCGAGAAGAGACTCGACTTCCTTCGCCGGTGCTAACCGGAGCAGGTTCGAGGGTCTGCGGCCGTTCCGCACTCTCAGCGCCGGGTGGCGCTCCCCTGTCGTGGTAGCACCAGCCTAGCCGGTGCCGGCCAGGCTGGCCTCAGGCGGTACTACGTCCCTGCTCACCGATCCCTGACCGACCACTCACCTGCTCCGCGGTGCGGTGTAGCGCCGCTACCGCCATTCCGCAGTTTTCATCTCGGCGGTGCGCCCTCCGGGCACCCGGCGAGGCTGGCCCCAGACAGTTCGGCGTACTCCTACAGTGCGCGCAGGATGTCCTCGACCCGGTCTTTGGCGTCGCCGAAGAGCATCTGGGTGTTGTCCCGGAAGAAGAGGGGNTTCTGGACGCCGGCGTATCCGGATGCCATGGAGCGTTTGAACACGATGACGTGGTTGGCGTCCCAGACGGTCAGGACGGGCATGCCTGCGATGGGGCTGGTGGGGTCTTCGGTGGCGGCGGGGTTGACGGTGTCGTTGGCGCCGATGACCAGGACGACGTCGGTGTCGGCGAGGTCGTCGTTGATCTCGTCCATCTCGAGCACGATGTCGTAGGGGACTTTGGCCTCGGCCAGAAGCACGTTCATGTGTCCGGGNAGGCGTCCGGCGACGGGGTGAATCCCGAAGCGGACATTGACGCCATTGGCGCGCAGTTTCGAGGTGAGCTCTGCGACGGGGTATTGAGCTTGGGCCACTGCCATCCCGTAGCCGGGNGTGATTACGACCGAGGAGGCCTCGGTCAGCAGCTCGGCAACGCCTTCGGCGGTGATCTCGTGGTGCTCGCCGTAGTCGGTGTCGTCACCAGTGGGTGCTTCGATGCCGAACCCTCCCGCGATGACGGAGATGAACGACCGGTTCATCGCCTTGCACATGATGTAGGACAGGTAGGCACCACTGGACCCGACCAGGGCGCCGGTGATGATCAGCAGGTCGTTGTTGAGTAGGAAACCCGAGGCGGCCGCGGCCCAGCCGGAGTAGCTGTTGAGCATCGAGACCACGACCGGCATATCACCGCCACCGATGGAGGCGACCAGATGCCAGCCGAGTGCGAGCGCGAGGATGGTGACCAGGATCAGCAACCACAGGGCGGGGCTGATGACGAACCAAATGGTCAACGCCACGAACACGACCAGAGCGCCGACGTTGAGGAAGTTCTTGCCCGGCAGCATCAGCGGCGCGGACTTCATCTTGGCCGACAGCTTGAGGTAGGCCACGATCGAGCCGGTGAAGGTGACTGCGCCGATGAACACGCCGATGAACACCTCGGCGTTGTGGATGTCCAGCAGGGTCCCGAGGTCACCGGGCAGGTCGTGTGGCGTGTGCCGGGTCTCCAGGTAACCGTTCCACCCGACCAGCACCGCGGCCAGACCCACGAACGAGTGCAGCAGCGCGATGAGCTCGGGCATGCCGGTCATCTCCACGACCTTGGCGCGCCACAGGCCGATCACGGCACCGATCAACATTGCGATCAGCAACAGGGCCAGACCGATGCCCGGCTTGTTGTCGATCACCATCACGAACGTCGCGACCAGGGCGACCGCCATGCCGGCGATCCCGAAGAGCACGCCGCGGCGGGCGGTCTCGTGTTTGCTCAGCCCGGCGAGNGCTGAGGATGAAGAACAGCGCAGCGACCAGATAGGAAGCGGTGGCGGCAGAGGAGGCAGTCACGTCGGTTCAGGCTTTCACTTGGAGAACATGGCCAGCATGCGGCGGGTCACCGAGAAGCCACCGAAGACGTTGATGCTGGCCAACAGCACAGCCGCAAACGCCAGTAGCCGGATCGTGGTGTCGTCATCGCCGATCTGCAGCATCGCGCCGACCACGATGATGCCGCTGATCGCGTTGGTCACACTCATCAACGGCGTGTGCAACGCATGGTGGACCTTGCCGATCACGTAATAACCGATCACGATCGCCAGCATCAACACCGTGAAGTGCTGCGGCAGCGGGGCCGGCGCCACAGCCACGACCCACCCGAACAGCAAAGCACCCAGTCCCATCAACACGTACTTGACCGTCGGGTTGGCCGGCTCTGCCGGCCCGGACTGCTGAATTGTGACCGCCGCGGCGGGAGCTGCCGGTGTTGCAGAGACCTGCACCGGCGGCGGGGGCCACGTCAGCTCGGTCTGTCCATCGCTGTAGCGCACCACGGTCATCGCCCGCTGCACCACATCGTCGAAGTCCAGCACCAACTGGCCGTCCTTGGCCGGGGTCAGCAACTTCATCAAGTTGACCAGGTTCGTGCCGTACAGCTGCGAAGCCTGCGCCGGCAACCGACCGGCCAGGTCGGTATAACCCAGAATCGTCACGCCGCCCTCGGTGACGACCTTCTCCCCGGGCACGGTTCCCTCGACATTGCCACCATTGGCGGCAGCCATGTCCACGATCACGCTGCCCGGCTTCATCGAGGCCACCATCTCCGCGGTGATCAGCGTCGGCGCAGGCCGGCCCGGGATCAGCGCGGTCGTGATCACGATGTCGACGTCACGGCACTGCTCGGCGTACAGAGCAGCCGCCCGCTCGTTGTAGTCATCCGACATCTCCTTGGCATAACCCGTGGCCGAGACCTCCACATCAGCTGCCGCCACAGCAAGGTACTCACCACCCAGCGATGCGACCTGGTCGGCCACCTCAGGACGTGGATCGGTCGCCCGCACAATCGCACCCAGCGATCCCGCCGCCCCGATAGCCGCCAAACCCGCGACTCCGGCACCAGCCACCAACACCTTCGCCGGAGGCACCTTGCCCGCCGCGGTCACCTGCCCGGTGAAGAAACGACCGAACTCGTGGGCAGCTTCCACCACCGCCCGGTAGCCCGCGATATTCGCCATCGACGACAACACGTCCAGTGACTGCGCTCGGCTGATCCGCGGTACCGCATCCATCGCCAAAGCCGTGATCGGGCGACGCGCCAGGTCCGCCACCAAGTCCGGATCGAACGCCGGCGCCAACAGGGACACCACCGTCGCNGCCCTCCGCACCAAATCCAGTTGCTCCGACGACGGTGCGTTCACTCCGAGAACGACGTCTGCGACGAACGGGTCTCCGACCGATGCGCCCGCATCCACAAACGCCGCATCCGAGAAGTCCGAGGCCACACCCGCACCAGGCGCAACCACTACCTCATACCCCAAACCGCGGAGCTTGCCCACAGTCTCAGGCGTCGCCGACACCCGAGTCTCCCCGGGNCGGGCCTCCCTCAACACACCGATGATCACCAGACCACTCCTCAAACGGCACAAGTGCGCGACAGCGTACGCGGGGATTCCGCTAGTCGTCTGTGACGCGCAGCACTAGAACCCACGAGAAATAAAATGCCTGACTTTATTTCTCTATGGCTTCCGGTACGCGGCTACCCCGGATACACCGGGGTAAGTACATCACGCCTCCCGGCAATCCGGACCACACCGACCGAGCCCTGAAACCGACATTCGGGGGACATACCCAGACCACCTCGGTCCGGGACCTCCGGCCCTGGAATCGGTCGTCCAGGGAGGGCAGAGTTGAGCTATGACCACGCTGAATCGGCCACGCTCAACCCACACCCTCCGGGCCTCACACAGCTCGTGTCCTCAGGAGGGGATCGCATGACCACCCTGAACCGGCCACGCTCAACCCACACCCTCCGGGCCTCACACAGCTCGTGTCCTCAGGAGGGGATCGCATGACCGTGCCAACTCTTACCCGAGCCCAAGAACTCGTGCGCATGGCGTGCTACGCCCCTAGCGCCTACAACTCTCAGCCCTGGTCCTGGCGGATCAACCAGGACGGAGCAGAAGTCGAGTTGCATGCCGACCGCTCCCGCCAACTGGCCGTGACCGACCCGACCGGCCGCAACCTGGCGCTGGCATGTGGTGCCGCCCTCGATCACTTCGAGACTGCTGCTCGGGCCTTCGGTCTGCATGCCGAAGTGGCCCTGTTCCCCGATCCGAACCAGCCCGACCTGTTCGCTCGCCTCCAACTCAGCTCGACTTCGACGAGCCCGCACGACATCGACATGCTGACCGCGATCGAGAACCGCAGGACCGACCGCCGGGGGTTCACGGACTGGGAGTTGCCGCCCGGGCGCGTGGAGAACCTCGCTCGCGCCGCGGCGATCGTCGATGTCGGCGTCACCGCGGCGCCGCTCGCAATGCAAGGCCAGGTCGAGACTCTCATCGAGGAGGCCCGGCAGAAACACCTACGTGATCCGGACGTCGCTGCCGAACTCGACGCTTGGGTGCGCCGGCACAGTAGTGACGGAGTGCCGCCTGAGGCCGCGGTCCCCGACCGACGCGAGCAGGTCACCCCTCCACCGGATCGTTTCTCCCGCAGCAGCATTGCTCCCTCGGAAACCTCGACCGCGCAGGTTGTCGTGCTGTCCACCGCGGGCGACGAGCAACCGGATTGGCTCGCCGCAGGACGCGGGCTGTCCCGAGTCTGGCTCGAGGCGGCGGTCGAGGGCCTCGCGGTGGTGCCTCAGACCCAGATCACCGAAGTGGAGTCGACCCGCATCGCACTGCGCCAGCTCCTCGAGCTGGCCGGATGGCCTCAGGTCGTCGTCAGGTTGGGCTGGCAAGAGTCGTCAGCGCCACATCTCCCCGCACCCCCGGCGAGAACTCGCCGATGTGCTTCTCCCTCGTCGGCCGACGAGGAAGAGAACCGATAACCACCCACACGATCCAAGACTCAGGAGACCCTATGGCCGACAAAGACATCCGGATGATCGTCCTCACCACCGACAACCTCGACGAGTCCATCGAGTTCTACACCGAGACCCTCGGTTTCCCGTTGAAGTTTCGCGACGGCGCCCACTTCGCGGCACTCGACGGTGGCTCGGTCACTCTCGCGCTGGCCACCGCAATCGATCACCCGATCCCCGGCCAGGTGGTGGTCGGTATCAAGACCGACGATGTCGACGCAGCGGCCAAGGCGATCGAGGACAACGGCGGCGGCGTAGTGAAGGCCCCCTACAATGACGCACACGAGCGGCGCGCTGTGGTGTACGACAACAAGGGCAACGGCCTGGTCTTCTACAAACCGCTTCCACGCTGAGCTTCACTTTGGAGGAAACGAATGAGCGAGCCCCAGGAGCCCACCCCATTCCGAGCGCCCCACCGGTGGCACCGGCTGCGCCCGTCGGCGTCCCAGCCCAGTACGGGATCGCCAGCGGGCCGATCGGCAAGGTCCGCGGCACCGGTATCTGCATCGTGCTGACCATCATCACTCTGGGGATCTACACGCTGTTCTGGTGGTATGGAACGCACAAGGAGATGAAGGACCACACCGGAATCGGCGTGGGAGGCGGGATTGCAGCGCTCATCGCGTTCTTCGTCTCCCCGGTCATGGCGTTCATCACCTCCAGCGAAGTCGGCGATCTGTACGAACGCGCCGGCATCGAACCCAGGCCGGTCTCCGGGCTGACCGGCCTGTGGTACTTCCCCGGCAGCCTGATCCTGGTCGGCCCGATCGTGTGGTTCATCAAGACAAACGGGGCTCTCAACGCCTACTGGCGAGCTCAGGGCGCACAGGGCTGACGTGAGTTGGGGCGGATCAGCCAGTGCCCTTGCTCTCCGCGGCGGAACCGGATTCATGCACAGGTAGACCACCCACACGCCGACCCGAGATGAAGATGATCGCGCCCAGCACCGCAAAGGCAGTCATGACGATGCCCATCGGAACTGCGGACTTTCCATCGCCGATCACACCCGAGAGCGGACTCGCGGCCGCGCCGATCCCATAGGTCATGATCCCGATCACAGCCGCACCCGTGCCCGACATGTCACGAGCGTGCTGCATCGCCATCGCCATCGAGTTGCTCATGATGAGGTTGGCGCAGAACGAGTTGGTCAAAGTCGGGATGACGAGCAGCACCGGCCACGGCGACAAAGCAGCCACAACGATCAAGAGGCCGCTGCCGATCAGGCCCGGCAACGCGAATCCCACTGTCCTGCGGGGATTGACCCGGCGTCGCGCCAAACGGGCCGCCAACAGGCCGCCCGCCACCAGGCACATCGCGCTGGCGGTGAAGGCAAGGCTGAACGCCATGGGCGAGAATCCCAAGACTTCTTGGAAGACGAACGACGAGCTGGCCACGTAGACCAACATGGTCGAGGTGGCCATCGCAACCGCCAGCCCGTTGACCATGAATGCCGGTCGCTTCAACACTGTTCCCATCCGGCGAAACCTCAGCTTGGCCGATCGCCGGTTCGGCGACAGCGTCTCCGGCACGAGCAAACACGTGACCAACAACTGCAACGCCACCAATGCCGTGAGCACAGCAAGGACCCCACGCCAGGGAACGAACGTCGCCAGCAGGCCACCGATAGGCGGCGCGACGATGGGAACGACCTGCATCATGGTCGTCAGCAGCGCGAGTGCGCGGACGGCTGGGAAACCCCGCGCTAGGTCGGTGATCATCGCGCGTGCGATAACCACCCCGGCAGCGCCGAACATCGCATGAAATAGCCGAGCGCCGATGAAGATATGGATCGACGGTGCCAGCATGACGACGAAGGAAGCAACCAGAGCCAAGCTGTTGCTCACCACCAATGGCGCTCGGCGACCGTAGCGATCCGACAGCGGCCCCCAGATCGGCTGACCGATGGCCATGCCGAGTAGATATGCCGTCACAGTCATCTGCACCATCGCCGGCGTAGTGACCAGGTCACGTTGCATGGCTGGGAAGCTGGCCAAGTAGAGGTCGATCGCCATCGGCGCGGTCGCCCCGGTGAAGGCGAGCACCACGAGCAGAGAAAGCGGAACGGGGCGCTCATCCGCCTCGTCAGCGTGGCCGACCTTCATCGCGCGACCACGCACTGGGTGCACCTCCTGAAGGATGGCCGTGGAAGCAGCACTGTATCTGTCGGCCGACCTGCCGACGTGAGGTCGCAGTCAGATCATGCGCGTGACACGTCCTGGCAGACCCATCCNCCGGGCAACTCATCACTGTCGAGGGATACCGCCAAGGCGTCGGTTTCCTCAGGGGTGAGCGCTTTGTTCGCGGTGGCGTAGACGATCGCCTCTTCTTTGACGTTGTGGCTGTCGAGTTGCTGCAAGATGTCACGACACAGGGCTGCCTCGTGCGTGCGGCTCTCCTGGCTATCTGCACCGGTGAGCAACTCGGTCAAGGTGTCCATCATCCGCCACAGCTCACCATGCTCGCGCACCATCACCGCGATCGGCATGGTCAGCCCTGCTTTGAGCAGGGGCGGGAAAAGGACCTCCTCCTCGATATAGATATGGCGTCGCAGAGCAGTCAGCGCCTCCATCACAGGCCAAGGTCGACATTCACCTTGATCCAACCCGCGCAGGAACATCTCCAGCGCATCGTCCACCTCGTGGTGCTCGTGGGTGAGCACTGCCGTCGGTGACGATGCCTCGCGCTCGGCACCTGCTCCACTCATCACGTCTCCCCAGTTTTTACAATTACAATTTGTGTAAACTCTAGATCATGACGAGTGCCGCCGGCCCTCCTCTCGGCGGACCGAGATCTGGAGGATCCTGCGCGCCGCGACCGAACCGCTGAGCATCGCCGACATCGCCGAGCAGCTGAGCCTGCACCCCAATACGGTTCGCTTTCATCTCGGGAACCTGGTCGCGGACGGCCAGGCTGAGCGGGTGNACCCCGAACACCGCTCGCCTGGTCGTCCGCCATTGCTGTTCCGCACCACGACCGGGATGGATCCGCTCGGGCCCCGGAGCTATCAGTTTCTCGCCGAAGTCTTGGTCGATGCGCTCGCCGGTACCTCAGACGTACAACGGCGGGCAACCGAGGCGGGGCGCTCCTGGTGGCATCACGAGGGAGCCCACGTCGACAGCGAGATCGGCCCCAACCCCAAGAATCACCTCACCAGGCTCGGCGCGGTACTCGACAAGCTCGGCTTCGCCNCCGAGGTGAGCAAGACCGCGGTCCGCAAACCCGATGGTGAGTACATCAACTTGCGACACTGCCCCTTCCTGGAGCTCACCGCCCAGGATCCCGAGGTCCGCACCCAAGTGGTCTGCCCCATCCACCTCGGCCTGATGCAAGGCGCATTGGAGGAATGGAACGCCCCGCTGATCATCGACCGACTCGACCCATTCGTCGAACCCGACCTCTGCGTCGCCCACCTTCGCCGATCCCACTAGCCCAGCGATACTCTGACGCAGTGGCTCCAGGGTCCGGTCTTGACACTGTTCTCGGCAAGGCGGCGGCGATCCTCCGCGCCTTTGGCACCGACGACCACACCGTCCCGCTTGCCGAACTGGTGCGGCGTACGAAACTGCACAAGACAACAGCCCATCGGCTGTGTACCGAGCTTGTCGAGATCGGGTTCCTCGACAAGACTTCGGCCGGCTACCGGCTTGCCGGCGGACTCTTCGAGCTCGGCATGCGCGCCTCGGTCGAGCGCTCGCTGATCGAGCTGGCTATCCCATTCCTGCACGATCTCGCCGAGCGAACACACGAGACGGCTCACCTGGGAGTACGCGAAGGACGCGAAGTGGTCTACGTCGCCAAGATCGGTGGACACCGTCAGGCTCGTAGTCCGTCGCGGGTCGGTGGGCGAATGCCCTTGCACTGCACGGCGATCGGGAAGGTCTTACTCGCCTACGCCGATGACGATGTACGCCTGGCTGTTCTCGACAGCCCGCTTGCCCGCCGCACTCCTTACACAGTCGTGGCGCCCGGGCTGTTGAAACGACAGCTCGAGGCAATCGCTGCAGGCGGATACGCGAACGAGTTCGAGGAATCGCAGATCGGGCTCGCCTGTGTCGCAGCACCTGTCTTCGGCGCAAGCGGGCATCCCGTCGCTGCGATGAGCCTCACCGGGCCGACGCCACGATTTCGGCCCGAGTCACACGCCGCCGCAATCNGCAGCGCGGCATCCGCACTCAGCGCCATCGTCGCCCGGCAAGGCCTTTCCTAGACGGACGCTCCTAGAGAATTCGCAACAAAGCCTTGGCGGCCTGTTGGAGTGTCCGCTCGCCAGTCTGTCGGGGCTCCCAACCAGGGGCGCGTTTCTAGTCCCACCAATTCGTATGAGTAGCGGTGGCTGACAGGATGCCTTCGCGGGAACGCGCGTTCGACTACTGCCACCGCTGTGAAGGTTGAGACCGCAGCCCGATACGGTCCTCGAGTTCGCTGAGCTCGGTCATCACGTCGGTGGCGACCCAGACACGATTCCTGCTGCGCCCGGTGATCTCGTCTAGGACACCTTCGTCAACGAGTCGGGCGATCGCCTCAAGGGTCCGGGCCGGTGCGGACCCAGTGACCAGTTGCGCGCGGCGTAGGTCAAGGATTGGCGTCTGGAGCAGTCCGTTGATCAGTTTGCTGGCTGACGACTTGGCTCGCGGATGGACCTTTGCCTGCCAAAGCTGGGGAAGCATCGCCAAGTGGTCTACCGAGACCTGGGCGGCCTCCGCTGCATTGACCGATGCGTGTGCAACGTAGGTGACCAACGCGTCCACGTTGCCGTCTCGGTAGTCCTTGAGGCGGTCGAAGTAGGCGTCGACGTCGGCGAGCATCGCGGCCGCGACCGGGACGGTGACGCTTCGGGTGGCCTTCCGGCGCCGCAGTACGGCACCGATAAGGGCGCGCCCAACGCGCCCGTTTCCATCGGTAAAGGGGTGGATGGACTCGAACTGGGCGTGCACGACCGCTGCCTGTCCAATGACGCTGAGGTCGTCACGGTTTGCGAACGCGATCAGGTCGTCCATCAACGGCTCAACCATGGTGTCAGGCGGGGGNATGTGCACCGCGGTTCGGGGACTAAAGTCACTGCCTCCAATCCAGTTCTGCATGGTGCGGTATCGGCCCGCGTACGTACGTTCCAGCAAGTCGTCCTTGAGCAGCTCTTGATGTGCGATCAAGATCGCTTCTGCGGTCACCGGGCTTTGGTCGACGGACCTGGTCAATACGCGGAGCGCCTCACTCGCGGCAACGGTTGATTGAGCTGACCGTGTTGCCTCGGTCCCTACCGTCGCTCGTGCGATGTCGTCCATGTCGGCGTAGACGTGCTCGATCTTGGACGAGGCCACGGCTTCGGTTCGGACCAGCAAGTCGCTGAGTCCTCCGAGATGTTCCGCTCGCGTGTCCAAACTCGCGATCGCGCGCGCGGCATCTTCGGCGGCCGCAGTCGTTTCGGGTGCAAGGGCCAGTGAAAGAGTCGAGATGCGTGCCGGAATCTCGACCTCGATCTCGGTCAGCTCTCGGTCGGCTCGATTCGGCCGTGCTCCATTGGACCCTCGTGCGTCCGGCTTGGTTGCCCACGAGCGCTTCTCACGGCGGACCGATGGCCATGAAGAGCGAGCGACCAACTTCAGTGGTGCCACGAGCCCTCCGAATAAACGAAAACAAGGAATCACATACTATCACTTATGCCAATAACCGAAAACAAAGGAAGTCCTATTTCCGCTTATTAGAAGATGGCGCTGGCAACAGCGCTTCTACGAAGTTGGAGACAAACGAGCCGAGGGTCAGTGCAAACCGTAGCGGGCGCGGACACGGGCGCCGAGTTGTCCACATCGATCTCGCCGCGGACGTAGGCGTCAGCCGCCGCGCGGCAACAGCGATTACCAAGGCGTCAGCGGTACCCAGCGGCAGATCAGCGTGCTGGCGCACCAGTTCAGCCACGCGGGAGAGGTCATCCTTGACAATCTCGACATCGTCGTTACTGGCAAGACCCTCGAGGAACGCGGCTTCGGCATCGGGACTGACCTGGACTCCACCAGATAACCGGCTTCAGCCAGTACCGTGCCCGGGACATGCATCTTCTGACCCACCAAATGCACGCCAGTGAAGAACTCAGTACAACTGATGGTTCTCAGCGTCATCTGCCACCACCAGCGGCCCAGTGTCGACCACGATCACCGTGGGCACCCGAAGCCCTCTGCGAGCAACTCCTCGGCATTGATGGCGATGTCACTGCGTCCCGCAGTACCGACATTGAACCAGCCCGGCGGCCAAGCGCTCTCAACGACGCTGACAATGAGCTCCTTGACCTGTTCCTTCGCGACAGCAAGCAACCTGCGAACACCGTCATCATCGAGTGACTCGATGATCTCGTGGAGCTCGTCGCGCTGGCTGCTCATAAGGCAAGTGTAGGCGCCCAGTGCGGTGTGCGGCGTAGCCACAACCAGTCCGGCCATTCAATGCCGCTCTCCGGTATGCCCGACCTACCGAAGCAGTACATCGGGGCGCGCCCGCGCCCCGAGTGGCCAAACACAAGCAGAGGCCCCTTCACGGTGGAGTGTTGTGCCATCCACGGACAGACTGGACGCCACTTGAAATCGAGAGCCCGTGTTGCCAAGCAGATCGAGGTACCTGTGACATTCGTGCAAGTGCTCGCGGATCGCCAGTCGGTGTATATGTGCTGCGACTTTCGGCTCACCGATTCGTTGACCGGACGGGTCGTTGACAACAACGCCCACAAACTGGTCAACGTCGTCCCTGTGGCTGGCGACACTCCGATCCCGATGCTCATCGGGGCGACCGGGCTGGGTAGTCTCGGTGGCCTCCCGGTGGCAACATGGATCGCCCGTCAGGTAGTCAATATAAATCTGCCCACTCTCGACGCGGCTCTCGAACACCTCAAGGAGAAGCTCGAACCGGAACTGCTACAGGTCCCTGATCCTCGCCAACGTCGGCACACGCTGGTCGTTGCAGCCATCGAAGGCACGCATACTCGAATCTCGCTCGTTTCAAACTTCGAACAAATAGTCAACGGGCGCGTGCAACGATCAGGCACAACCCAGGACCATGTGATGGTGACCGGCCTACGCCCTAGCGCACCGTTCTACCTCACCGTCGGATCCTCCAGCGTCCCCGCCGAAACGAAGCAAAGCCTTCGGAACCTCGTCGCGAATCGAGCCGGCTCCGACACTGTCCTAAGCCGGCTCGCGGAGGTGAACGTCGCGGCCAGCACGACAGACACAATGGTGAGCGCCGGGTGCGACACGGCAGCGCTGCACGCCAAAGGCGAGGGCCGTTCCCGCCCATTCTTCACCGACGAGCAGCAGGGCGACTTCATCCCACCTGCATTCGAAGAAACACTCCGTCAGCTCAAGCTCCAGCTGAATCGCGCGGTAGACGCTGACGGCAAGCCGCTACCTATAAGGGCCCAACAGATAGCTCAGGGGTGGGTCAGCGGCTCCGAGACCAGCCTGAAACGACAGACCGTCCGCGACCCAGACGACGCCGACGCCTGGAACAACCTCGGCGCGCAGGAAGCCAGCCGCCGGAAATTCTCGGAGGCGCGCCAGTCGTTCAAAAGAGCCCTTGAAATCGATCCCAACCATGTCGTGGCCCGCGCGAACCTCGCGAAACGCACCTGCCAAGACCTCGACGACGCAGCTGCAGCCATAGGCATGTACCGCGAAATCCTGGACACGCCCGGACCGCCGCCCGCCAGCTGGATCCTCAAAGAGTTCGCAGACGTCCTGACGTCCGTCGGATCTGCCGAAGCGCGGCCGCACTATGAGCGAGCCGCAGCCGACCCTTCCTACCCGCTCGGTCGAGCTGCTCTCGCGCGCTACCAAGCCGTCCACGCCGGCGAAGCCGAGGCAGCCGCCGAGGCAATTGCCCTTCTACTCCGCGAACTGGCGAACCCCGAACCATGGGTCCTCGCCCTTGCAGCCCACGTCGCAATCGTCCAGAAGGACTACGAATCAGCTATGCATAGGCTCCAACGGGCGTGTCAAGGCAACCCCACGGACGCTAAGATTTGGCTTGCCGCTGGCAAGATGTCGCTCCACCTGGGTGACCCTTCCTCTGCGAGCTACTACCTGCGCAAGGCACACAAGCGCGGAGCCAATCCCGCCCAGTTCGAGCACGCCTACGGAACGAGCCTCCTGTTGAGTAGGAAGTTCCAAGGAGCCGTGCGGCACCTTGCCCGAGCTCACCGGCTCGCCGGCGGTGCCACCCCGGCAACACCGTGAACCTCGCCGGTGCCTACTTGGCTGTTGGCCGCCAAACGGACGCGATCCGCCTGCTCGAAGATTCAGGGCCATTCTTGGACTCGTCCGCCATCGAGATGGAACGGCTCGCGCTACTCCAACTGACCACAGCTGCACGCGCGGAGAACGAAACGGAGATCCAAGCACTCACAGCAGAAGGACATTTCAGTGACACACAGACGCTCGCAGCGATACGAGGCGCCCAACCCAACCTGCAAGCGAACGTCATCGAGCATCTCCGGACACTTATGACCGACCCAAGCAACGACTCTTGAGTCCCTCAGACCGAAATCGCAGAAGTGACGACTGAGCGTACGACCGGGGCCATCAGCCATGAGTTGCTGGTTCTGCAGCGATCAAGAACTCACGCTGGCCCGCTCCCTGGCGGAGGAAGTCAGCGGGTGAAAATCCGTCGCCAAAGTCGGCGTTCTCACCTCGAAACCTCAGGTCAACGACTGCCGGGTCTCATGAACTTGACCCTTCTCTGCAGCTCAAGGGCCCTTTTCAGCGAACGTGGCAGTGCGGTGTGGCAGGTGCAGTGCTCTGGTTCAGGACATCCCGGAGTGATGTCGCGAGTCATCCCGGACTGAGCGCTGGACAGGTTCCAGCGTCCGGGTATGACACTGAACCGATTGCTGATCACCTCGGTGATCACCGGAACCGCACCGTCCGCGACGTCGCCGACCAGTACGGCGCCTCCCAGTCCTGGCTCACAACCAGAGACTCCGGACAACCCGGGGCGGGTTCATTGGGCCGGGCACAGCGTCGAGATGCTCCTGCGGGTCTACGCCAAGTGCTTCGACGGCACCGAGCAGGCCTCCTGACGAAGATTGAACAAGCCCTCGTCACCTCAACCCCACGGCTCCGACGACGAAATGTGGGCACACGGGGGCACAGATAGCCGTAGATAGCCGGATTCAGCCGGACAACGACAAAGGACCCCTGACACCGCATCGTCGCAGGTCAGGAGCCCTTTTCTGTGAAACGTGGCAGGTGCAGGATTCGAACCTGCGTAGCTTTCGCGACGGATTTACAGTCCGTTTCCATTGGCCGCTCGGACAACCTGCCTGGTGCGCGTGCATAGGGATTGAGCCCTAGGCAACGACAGGAAAGAATAGCGCAGCGCTACACCCACAAGGAAACCGAGGCTCGCCATGATCGACCGGGACCGACTCCAAGAAGCGTACGCCGCCGAACTCGCCCTCTTCGAGGCCAATCATCCGCGCTCTGCTGCGGCCTATGCCGGCGCGGAGCATCTGTTCGGACGGGTGCCGATGACCTGGATGAACAAGCTGGCCGCAAGCTCGCCCATCTACTTGGATCGCGCCCGAGGCGCGCGGGTGTGGTGCATCGACGGGCACGAGTACGTCGACTTCGCGCTCGGCGACACCGGAGCGATGGCGGGCCACTCCCCAGCCGCAACCGTCGCAGCGGTGCAACAACGGATCGCCGAGCAGGGTGGGATCACCACCATGCTGCCCACCGAGGACGCCGAGTGGGTCGGCGCGGAGCTCACCCGCCGCTTCGGCGCGCAACGATGGAGTTTCTCGCTGACCGCCACCGATGCCAACCGCTGGGCGATCCGGCTTGCCCGAGCGGTCACCGACCGCGGCAAGATCCTGGTCAACGCTTACTGCTACCACGGCTCGGTCGACGAATCCTTGATCGTGGTCGGGCCCGACGGACACGGTTTGAGCCGACCCGGCAACGTCGGCTCACCAGTACCGGTCACCGAAACCAGCCGGGTCGCGGAGTTCAACGACCTGGAAATGCTGGAACGCGAGTTGGCCCACGGCGACGTGGCAGCCGTACTCATGGAGCCGGCGCTGACCAATATCGGGATCGTGCTCNCCGAGCCGGGCTACCTCGATGGGGTCCGCGAGTTGACCCGGAAGTACGGCACCTTGCTGATCAACGACGAGACCCACACCTTCTCCGCAGGCCCCGGCGGCGCCACCAAAGCCTGGGATCTGGACCCGGACATCGTGATCATCGGCAAGTCGATCGGCGGCGGCATCCCGAGCGGAGCGTACGGCCTGTCGGCCGAGCTGGCCGATCGGCTGCTCTCCCGCACCGATCTGGACCTGATCGACATGGGTGGGGTCGGTGGCACGCTGGCGGGCAATCCGCTATCGGTGGCCGCGATGCGCGCCACACTCGAGCAGGTGCTCACCGATGAGGCGTTCGCGCACATGATCGAGCTGGCCGACGAGTTCACCGCCGGGGTGCAGACAGTCATCGACAAGTACTCCCTGCCGTGGTCGGTCAGCCAACTCGGAGCGCGCACCGAGTACCGGTTCGCGAATCCAGCGCCACGCACCGGCACCGAGGCGGCTGCGAGTGCCGACAGCGACCTGGAGGACTATCTGCACCTCTATCTCGCCAACCGCGGCATCATGCTCACACCGTTCCACAACATGGCGTTGATGTGCCCGGACACCACCAGCGCCGACGTCGCCCGACACCATGAGGTCTTCGCCGAGGCGGTCGCAACGCTGATCTGATGCTGCGTCAGTAACCTGCCCCAGGAGTAGCGCCCAGTCCGAACTCCGCCCGCTGGGGCACAATGGCGGCATCAGTCACGCAGTCACAAAGGATTCCAGGACTATGGCCGACTCGTCGTTCGACATCGTCAGCAAGCTCGACCACCAGGAGATCGACAACGCCTTGAACCAGGCAGCCAAGGAGATCTCCCAACGGTTCGATTTCAAGGGCACCGGAGCGAAGATCAGCTGGGCAGGCGAAAAAGGCGTCGAGATCGAGGCCAGCGCCGACGATCGCGCCCGCGCGATTCTGGACGTGTTCAAGGACAAGCTGGTCAAGCGCGGCCAGTCGATGAAGATCATCGACGCCTCCGACCCCGCCAGTCCGGCCNAGGTCAGCAAGATTTCGGTTGCCCTCAAGGAAGGCATCACCTCGGAGGACGCCAAGAAGATCGGCAAGCTGATCCGCGACGAGGGGCCCAAGGGCGTCAAGGTCCAGGTGCAAGGCGACGAGTTGCGGGTCACCTCCAAGAAGCGCGACGACCTCCAAGCCGTGATCGCTCTGGTCAAGGAGCAGGACTACGACTTCGCCGTTCAGTTCACGAACTATCGGTGATCGACGTTGACCGTGTTCTTGGTGCTCGGCGGGATCGGGCTCATCCTGCTGATCGTCTCGCTGGTCGTCGGCGACCTGTTCGACGGCGCCTTCGACGCGCTCGCGGGTGACTGGATCTCCAGCGCCGCGCTGGGCGGCTTCATCTCGGCCCTGGGCTTCGGCGCAGCGATCGCCGATGCCGCCGGCGCGCCAGGGTTGGTGACGGGCATCGTCGGGGTCGCAGCCGGCTTGGGTTTCGGCTGGTTCGCCGCCTGGCTGACCCGAGTCGTACGCCATAGCGGCAGCGACTACACCCCGACCACTGCGGACACCATCGGCCGTGATGCCACCGTGCTCACCGCGATTCCCGCTGACGGCTTCGGCACCGTCAAGCTGACCTACGGCGGACATGAGCTGCGCTACAACGCCCAAGCCGAGCTGCCACTCGAGCCCGGGTCGTCGGTGTATGTCACCGGCGTCATCTCCNCCACCGCTGTGACCGTCGCACCGACTTGGCGCGAGCTCTCCTGAAAGGAACACACATGGATGTCCTGATCCCCGTCATCGGGCTGGTCGTGCTGCTCGTGCTGATCGTGCTGTTGGTGACCAGCCGCTACAAGGTCGCCGGACCCAACCAGGCGTTCATCGTCACCGGCCGCAAAGGTAAAGCGGTGATCAATCCCGAGACCGGAGAGCTGACCACCGACTTGTCAGGTCAAAAAGTGATCCTCGGCGGCGGTGTCTTCGTGATCCCGTTCGTGCAGAAGCTCTCCCGGATGGACCTGTCCAGCCGCCGCATCTCGGTCCAGATCCGCGGCGCGGTCTCCGGCCAAGGGGTCAAGCTCAACCTCGATGGCGTAGCGATCGTCAAGGTGGGCGGCAACGCCGACCAGATCCGGTTGGCAGCCCAGCGGTTCCTCTCCCAGCAGGGCGACATCGAGCCGTTCACCCAGGAGGTGCTCGCCGGCGCGCTGCGCTCGATCGTGGGCGGGCTGACGGTGGAACAGATCATTCGCGACCGGGCAGCATTCGCGCAGCGAGTCGCCGACGAGTCGGAGTCATCGTTGACCGGACAGGGCTTGATCCTCGATGCCTTCCAGATTCAAGACATCTCCGATGACGGCACCTACCTCGCCGACTTGGGTCGCCCCGAGGCTGCCCGCATCCAGCAGGCCGCTTCGATCGCAGAAGCCGAGGCGCGCCGCGCTGCTGAGCAGGCCCGGATCAAAGCCGAGGAGGAGATCGCGGTCGCCCAGCGAGCATTGGCCCTCAGGCAGTCCGAGATCAAAGCCGAAACGGATGCGGCCTCTGCCCAAGCGGCAGCAGCCGGACCGCTGGCCCAGGCTGAACGGGATCAGTCGATCCTCGCCGAGCAGGAAAAAGTGGCCGTGCAGCAGGCGGCGCTGACCGAGCGACAGTTGGAGACCCAGGTCCGCAAGCCAGCCGACGCCGAGCGTTACCGTGTCGAGCAGGAGGCCGAAGCCCGGCGTACGTCCGAGATTGCTGCCGCGGAAGCCCGCAAGGCAGCCACGATCGCGGCCGCCGAGGCCAAGGCCGAAGAGGCCAGGCTTACCGGTGAGGCTGAGAAGACCCGCCGGGCGGCACTCGCCGAAGCCGAGGCGATCGAGGGTGCACGCCGCGGTGAGGCCGAGAAGGCACTGCGGCTTGCAGGCGCCGAGGCCACCCGCGCCGAAGGCGAGGCGCAGGCCGCCTCGACGCTGGCGGTGGGTCACGCGGAAGCCGAGGCGATGGATCAGAGGGCAGCCGCCTTCAAGTCCTACAACGACGCTGCAGTCCTCCAGATGCTCATCGAGGTTCTTCCGCAGATCGCCAAGGAGGTCGCAGCGCCGATCTCCAGCATCGACCAACTCACCGTGCTGTCCACCGAGGGTGCGGGCGCACTTCCCAAGCAGGTAACCGACAACGTGGTGCAGACCCTGCAAATGCTCAAGACCACAACCGGCCTCGACCTGGAATCGCTGATGCACCGCGCTATCGGCAAGACCGGCGACGGTCAGTCCGACGCCAACTGAATCCGGGCTGAGCCCTGCGCTCAGAGCCCAACGGCCTCGGCGCATCCGAGCGAATCCAACCCTGGACACTGGGCCGGGGTGCGGGCGTAGCGTGACCACATGAGCGAACACAACACCGAGCACGTCAGCGGGCAGATCGACGGCCCCGGATTAGCGCAAGAACGGCGGCTCGTCACCGCGATCCCCGGCCCGCGTTCACAAGCGTTGCAGGCGCGTAAGCAATCCGCCGTCGCCCCGGGCGTGGGGACGACGATGCCGGTGTACGCCGCCGCCGCCGGTGGTGGGGTCGTGGTCGACGTGGACGGCAACTCGTTCATCGATCTGGGTTCTGGCATTGCCGTGACCACTGTCGGCAACAGCGCGCCTCGGGTTGCCCAGGCAGTGGCAGAGCAAGCCGCGTCCTTTACCCACACCTGCTTCATGATCACCNCCTACGACGGGTACGTCGAGGTAGCCGAGAAGCTGAACGCATTGACCNCCGGGGCTCACGAGAAGCGATCGGCGTTGTTCAACTCCGGCGCCGAGGCGGTGGAGAACGCGGTCAAGATCGCCCGGGCCTACACCAAGAAGCAGGCGGTGGTCGCCTTCGACCACGCTTATCACGGACGCACCAACCTGACGATGGCACTGACCGCCAAGAGCATGCCGTACAAGAGTGGCTTCGGCCCGTTCGCAGCCGAGGTGTACCGAGCCCCGATGTCCTACCCGTTCCGTGACCAGGGCCTGGACGGGCCGGCCGCGGCTCGACGAGCCATCGACGTGATCGACAAGCAGGTGGGAGCCGCGAACCTGGCGGCGGTCATCGTCGAACCGATCCAGGGAGAGGGCGGCTTCATCGAGCCGGCACCTGGCTTCCTGCCGTCCATCATCGAGTGGTGCCGCGCCAACGACGTGTTGTTCATCGCCGACGAGGTGCAGACCGGGTTCGCCCGCACCGGCGACTGGTTCGCTTGCGAGCACGAGCAGATCGTCCCGGACCTGATCGTCACCGCCAAGGGGATCGCCGGCGGTCTTCCCNTGTCCGGGGTCACAGGCCGCGCCGACATCATGGACTCCCCGCACCTCGGTGGTCTCGGTGGTACCTACGGCGGTAACCCGATCGCGTGCGCAGCAGCGCTGGCCGTGATCGAGACCATCGAAGCCGACAGGCTGCTGGACCGAGCCCGCGCCATCGGCAAGACCATGCTCGAGCGCTTGGAGGCGCTCGCGGCTCGTGACCCGAGGGTCGGGGATCTTCGCGGTCGCGGCGCGATGATCGCCGTCGAGTTGGTCAAACCCGGCGGCACCGAGCCCGACCCCGACCTGGCCAAGGCAGTCGCCACCGCGGCGCACTCCCAAGGTGTAATCGTGCTGACTTGTGGCACCTACGGCAACGTGTTGCGGTTCTTGCCGCCGTTGTCCATTCCCGACGATCTCTTGGTCGAGGCGTTGGACATCCTCGACCAGGTGTTCGCTCAACTCGGCTAAGCGGCTCCACAGAGAATCCGTTGCTGGTTACCATACATTTGTCATGACTAATGGGAAACTCTACGTAAAACGACGGCTTGCCCTTTTCATCCGGGGTAAAGCCCCGTAATCTGGTCATAACGAAGCCGGGGGCTTCGAAATCAGTAGGTCAACCGGCCTGCTGGGTTCGGAATCAGAAGACCGTGGGGGTCACGGACTATGACGCAGGACGTCATGCAGTCGCACCCTGTCGAGCCGCTGCTCACCAAGCAGCAGTGGGACCAGGTCAGCTTGCTGGCTGCCGCCGTCGATATGCATTTATCGGTCGGCCCGGGCCGCACACCTGTCGTGTCGGCCGCAGTTGCTGTCATCGAGATGACACCGAGCGTGTTGCAACTCACCGAGTTGGAGAACGCCATTCACACCGAGTTCGATCGAGCTGCTACTCAAGTCGCTCTGCCTCGTCAGGGCGGAGCCGACACTCTGCTGCCGCTGGATCGCAACGCGGCCATCGACTACCTCGCCCGGCAGCGTGATCGCCGGCTCGAGGCAGTCTCCCTGGCAACCGATGGGTTGGCGCTGCTGGGGAGCTGAACTGATCGACCAGACCTGCGGGGAACGGCCATGGGGTGGCTGTGCAGGTCAGCGCGTGCCCGGGGGATGACGCGCTGAGAATTGCTGGGGTCGGTCAGAGTGGAGGCCGCGCGGCCTAGTTCCGCGCGGCCTCCCCTTTCACAAATGGCTGTCGAGCCAGCCGACCAGGTCGCCGAGGACCGTCTGCTGTTCCGGCTCGTTGAAGATCTCGTGGAACAGGCCGTCGTAGATCTTGACCGTCTTGTCCTGCGACTTCGCGCGATCACGTACCAACTGCGCACCGGAGGGGTCTGCGAGCTTGTCCTCGGACCCGTGCAATATCAACAGGGGCAACTCGATGATCCCGAGCTTTCCGGTGACGCGCTCCATCGCCGCCAGTCCTTCCGCGCCGGTGCGGGCACGGACCTTCCCGGTATAAACCAACGGGTCGTCGCGGTAAGCCTGGACGACAACCGGATCTCGGCTGATGTTGTCGATTCCTAGATCGGCCACCCCCAGGTTGGGAGCGATCTTGCTGAGCACCGGCGCCAGCTTCCGCTCCAGTTTGCTGCCGACACTGGCCTCCACGGCGGCACCGGACAACACCAGCCCCGCCAATCCCTGCTGACCCCCGCCTGTGACGTAGTCGAGGGCGATCAGCCCACCGAGGCTGTGTCCCAGGACGAAGACCGGCACGTCCGGGGTGGCGACAGTGGCAATCCGGCGCAGATGCGCAACATCGCTGACCACGCCGGCCATCGAGCCAATATTTCCTCCTGTGCCGTCCGAACGACCATGTCCGTGATGGTCGAGGCCGTAGACCGCATAACCTTCGTCCACCAGCCGCTTGGCGACGTGCTCGTAGCGCCCGGTGTGCTCAGCGATCCCGTGGATCAGCATCACCACAGCTCGGGGATTCTCCGGCAGCCAACAGCGCCAATAGATCTTTCCGGCCGCGCCGGAAAAATAGCCCTCGTCTGTCTTCATCGCTCACCCGCCCTAGGTCGACTAGACACACAAGATCACAAAATCGCAGAAAGCCCCACCGCCCATGCGGGTTATGCGAGCACAGGCCCAGACATGAGCTATGCGGGCACCGGCGTACGCGAAGCACTGCGTCGGGGCAGCAGCCAGACCTTGGCCCCTTGCTCGAATCCACGAGCGTGACCGCGGGTCATGGTCACCAGTACGTCGGTGTCGTCGTCCGTGCGCACCGAGAGCCGCACCTCGAACCCGACCCGCATGATCCGGGTGATCACGCCGGGGATCGCTCCAGGCACCCCACCAGCATCCAGCACGTCGATGTCGTGGGGCCGGATCAAGGCGCCTCCGATCGAGGTCACCGGGCCGAGGAAGCTCATCACGAAGTCGTTCGCCGGTTCGTCGTACAACTCGTCGGGGTGCCCGATCTGCTCGACTCGACCATCGTTGATCACCACGATCTCGTCGGCGACCTCGAGTGCCTCCTCCTGATCGTGAGTCACGAACACCGTGGTCACATGCACCTCATCATGAAGGCGGCGCAGCCAATCCCGAAGCTCCTTGCGCACTTTGGCGTCCAGTGCGCCGAAGGGCTCATCGAGCAGTAGCACCTTCGGCTCGACGGCGAGAGCCCGCGCGAGGGCCATCCGCTGGCGCTGCCCGCCCGAGAGCTGCGCGGGAAGCCTGTCGGAGAACTGGGTCAGGTGCACGAGCGCGAGGAGCTCATCGACCTTGGCTTTGACCTCGGCCTTGGGCCGTTTGCGAATCTCAAGCCGAAGGCGACGTTCTTGNGCCACCGACATGTGCTTGAACGCGGCGTAGTGCTGGAACACGAATCCGACGTTGCGCTTTTGCGGTGACAGCGTGGTCGCATCGACGCCCTCGATCTCGACCGTTCCGGAGTCGGCTGACTCCAGACCGGCAACGATGCGCAGCAG
Source organism: Nocardioidaceae bacterium (assembly GCA_013693815.1). Lineage (GTDB taxonomy): Bacteria > Actinomycetota > Actinomycetes > Propionibacteriales > Nocardioidaceae > SSC3. The sequence goes on along the minus strand of CP059259.1, from coordinate 644,382 downwards.
CGTGGATTTCCCTCCTCCGCTGGGACCGAGCAGCGCGGTGAGCTGCCCGGTGGGGATGCTGACCGAGACGTTCTCCAGCGCGACGAAATCACCGAATCGCTTGTTGATGTTGACTACTTCGATACTCATCAGAGCTTGGGCCTTTCACGTTGCCGGTTGACGGCGGGCGGATTGTCAGTCATGGCTTTTGGGGCGGATGATCGCGACGATCACGATGCAGGCGACCGAGACCATCGCAAGCAGGAACGCTGTCGCGTACGCGCCGGGTTGGTCGAAGTTGAGATACTTCTCCTCCACCACCAAGGTCGCGGTACGGGTCTGGCCGAGCACGTTGCCGGAAACGACCTTGACCGCGCCGAACTCACCCAGCGATCGCGCCAAGCTGAGCACGACACCGTAGACGATCGCCCACTTGATCGCCGGCAGCGTGATCCGCCGGAACGTCTGGACGGCATTGGCGCCCAGGCTCTTGGCGGCTTGCTCCTGCTCGATGCCGATCTCCTCCAGCACCGGGACCACCTCGCGGATCACCAACGGCAGAGCCACGAACGCCGTGGCCAGCACGATTCCCGGCACGGCGAAGATGACCTGCAAGCCGTTGCTCTCCAGCCACGGCCCGAGCCAGCCGTTGCGGCCGCCGTAGACGAGCACCAGCGCAAGACCGACCACGATCGGCGATACCGAGAGCGGCAGGTCGATCAGCGCGCTCAGCGCTCGCTTGCCCGGGAACTCATAACGCACCAGCAACAGCGACATCCCCACTCCGAAGACCGTGTTGATCACCACGGCGATGACCGCGACGACCACAGTCAGCTGGAGCGCGTGGACCACGTCCGGGTCGCTCAGGATGCTCTCGATGCTGGCGAAACCGTCCTCGAACGTGTTCGTGACGACCAAGGACACCGGCCACGCCACTAGGAGGAACAGGTAGGCAACNAACCACAGCACGCAACAGATACGCACCTGGACCTTTGCGCCGCCGGGTACGCCGCCTGCGAAGTTCTGAGCGGACTCCNNAGCGGGCTCAGCGGGGTTTCGAGTGTCAACTCAGCCACGGCGTGCCACCCTCCGCTGAATGACATCCAGTGCCACGATCACGGCCAGCGAGATCACCAGCAGCACAGTCGCCACCGCCGCGGCACCAGCCAAGTTGTTATTCTCGATGCTGCCCATAATCCGGACCGAAGTGACCTCGGTCTTGAAAGGCAGGTTGCCCGACAACAACACCAGCGACCCGTACTCACTGACCCCGCGGGCGAACGACAGCGCCGCACCAGCAGTGATCGCAGGGAACAGGCTGGGCAGGATGACCCGACGGAACGTGGTGAACCGGCCGGCGCCCAGAGAGGCTGCAGCCTCCTCGACGTCGACCTCGAGTTCCTCCAGCACCGGCTGCACCATCCGGACGATGAACGGCAGCGTGACGAACAAGAAGGCCAGGAAAACCGAGGCCGGCTGGTTCGCGATGTCGATGCCCAGCGGGCTGTCGTGCCCGTACAACGACAGCAACACCAGGCCAGCCACAATCGTGGGCAGGGCGAACGGGATGTCGATCAGGATCTCCAGCGCACCCCGGCCGAAGAACCGATCCCGGACCAGAACCCAGGCGATCGCGGTCCCCATGAAGACATTCACGATCGTGACAGCGATGGCCATCATGACCGTGAGCCGGATCGCGGCGGCCGTCTGCGCGTTGGTGACCGCGGCCCAGAAAGCACCCCACCCCCANTCCGCGGCGGTGACGATTACCGCACACAGGGGAATCAGGACCAAGAGGCTGAACCACAGCATCGCGATGCCGAGCCCGATCCCCGAGGCACCTGTCAGATTGGTGGACCTGGCCGGCCGCCGATTTCTCGGCGGCCGGCCAGCTGCAAGTTCCACAGAGCTCACTTCTGGACTCACTTCTGGGCTCACTGAGCCTTACCGCTGNGCCGCGATGGCCTTACTGACGATGCCATCGGTCTCGTCGAAGAACTTCGTGGACAGTTCGTCCCAGCTACCGAAGTCCTTGTCGACGGTGAGCAGGTGCGAGATCGCCGGGAACGGGTTGGCCGGATCCTTCGCGCCCTCGACTGTGCCTCCGAAGTCGACGTCATCACGGATCGGGCGGAAGCCCTTGAGCGCGAACTGCTTTTGGCCCTCGTCACTGAGCACGAAGTCCAGCCAGTCCTGGGCCTTCGGGGTGGCGTCTTTGAGGATCGCGCCCGGGTTCTCGATCAGCATCGTGGTTTCCGGGATGATGTATTCGAACCCTGGCCGTTCNTGGGTGGCGAGGATCGCCTCGTTCTCATAAGCCATCAACACATCGCCGGTCCCACCGAGGAATCCAGTGGTGGCGTCGCGGCCACTGTTGGGCAGGGAGACCACATTGGCGAAGAACTTGTCGATGTAGTCGTTCGCCTCGGCTTCAGTGCCGCCGTTGGCGACCACTTGACCCCAGGCCGCCAGTGCGTTCCAGCGGGCCGCGCCCGAGGAGGCCGGGTTGGGCGTCACGATCTCGACCCCGGTNTTGATCAAGTCATCCCAGGTCTGGATGTTCTTCGGGTTGCCTTCGCGTACGCCGAAGACCACGACAGAGCGGGAGACCACGCCCTTGTTCTCACCGTCGTCCCAGCTCTCATCCACCAGGCCCGCATCGACCAGGCGGGTCACGTCACTAGCAACCGAGAAATGCACGTAGTCAGCATCGAGACCATCCACGACAGACCGGCTCTGATCGCCGGATGCTCCGTACGAGGTCGTGAACTTGACGCCCTTGCCAGCGTCGGTCTTGACGAACTCGTCGGCAATCGCTTTGTTGGCCGCCTCGGGAACCGCGAAGCCGACGATCGAGATCGTGTTGTCATCGCCACCGGCGGAGCTGTCGGATGCCCCACCGCAGGCTGTGACCACTACCAAGCTCGCGACGGCGGCGACGAGCGTGGCAAAGCGCGGGATATTCATAGATCTACCTCGTTGTTGAATGGATCGACTCGCGGGAGTCTCTATTAACTCGACTATCTTACGAGACTTTATCATCAAACTTCACCATCGGCTCCGCATGTCCTTCCACCGAGACCCAAGGTGATCGGAGTCACATCGACTTGGGTCCGTCTGCTAGGACCAGTGCGCGTAGATCGACTCAACGGACGTAGAGTGGGGTGGTTGTCTGGCTCGGGTGCCATATCTGTCGATCTGTCGGATCGAGCGTCGATGGCATCCGCGCTCGGCAGGTGATGGGCCCAGGCGAGAACGAGAAGAGGCGCATGAGCGTGGCCAAAGAGGTCAAGCAGCTAGGGCGAGTGATCATCCGGTTCGCGGGTGACTCAGGTGACGGGATGCAGCTGACGGGTGACAGGTTCACCCAGGAGACGGCATCCTTCGGAAACGACTTGGCGACGTTCCCGAACTTTCCGGCCGAGATCCGCGCCNCCCAGGGCACGTTGCCGGGAGTCTCGTCATTCCAGGTGCACTTCGCTGATCACGACATCTTCACCGCGGGCGATGCCCCCGATGTCCTGGTGGCGATGAACCCAGCCGCGCTCAAGGCGAATCTCGGAGACCTCCCGCGAGGCGCGACGATCATCGTCGACACCCATGACTTCACGACCCGCAACTTGTCCAAGGCGGGATACGAGGCCAACCCGCTCGAGGACGCCAACGAGGACGGTTCGCCCGGCCTCCTTGATGAGTATCAGTTGCATGCCCTGGACCTGACCGGCATGACGGTCGAGGCCGTCAAGGACTTCGGCCTCTCCCGCAAGGATGCAGGCCGAGCCAAGAACATGTTCGCCTTGGGCATGCTGTCGTGGATGTACGGCCGACCGGTCGAGACCACGATCGCCTTCTTGGAGCAGCGCTTCGCCAAGGTCCCCGATATCCGGGACGCGAACATCACCGCGTTCAAGGCGGGCTGGAACTTCGGTGAGACCACCGAGGCCTTCGCCGTCTCCTATGAGATCAAGCCCGCGCCGATGGGGGCCGGGACCTACCGCAACATCACTGGAAACCTCGCGCTGTCCTACGGCTTGATCGCCGGAGGTGTCCGATCCGGCCTACCGCTGTTCCTCGGCTCCTACCCGATCACCCCGGCCTCCGACATTCTGCACGAGTTGTCCAAGCACAAGCGGTTCGGCATCACCACCTTGCAGGCCGAGGACGAGATCGCCGGCATCGGCGCCGCACTGGGCGCATCGTTCGCCGGCTCCCTGGGCGTCACGACTACTTCCGGTCCTGGTATCGCACTCAAGAGCGAGACCATCGGCCTGGCCGTGATGACCGAGCTCNCCCTGGTCGTCGTCGACGTGCAACGCGGTGGCCCCTCCACCGGCTTGCCGACCAAGACCGAGCAGGCCGACCTGCTGCAGGCGATGTTCGGCCGCAACGGCGAAGCGCCGGTCCCGATCGTCGCCCCGCAATCACCGGCGGACTGCTTCGATGCTGCCTTGGAAGCGGTCAGGATCGCGGTCACCTACCGTACTCCGGTGATGCTGCTCTCCGACGGCTACCTGGCCAACGGCTCGGAACCGTGGCACATCCCCAACGCGGACGCCCTGGTCCAGATCGATCCCAACTTCACGACCGAACCCAATCACGAGGTCGTCAGCGGCGACGCGACGAACAAGGACTTCTGGCCCTACCTGCGGGACGACGAGACGCTCGCCCGCCCGTGGGCCATCCCTGGAACCGCCGGCCTGGAACACCGCATCGGTGGCCTGGAGAAGGGCGACGGACACGGCAACATCTCCTACGACCCGGCCAACCACGACTACATGGTCCGTACCCGCGCGGCCAAGATCGAGCGGATCGCGGAGTCACTGCCGCCCCTGCACGTCGAGGACCCGTCCGGGCAGGCCAAGGTCCTGGTGCTCGGCTGGGGATCGACCTACGGCCCGATCGGCGCCGCCAGCCGGCGGGTGCGCGNNGCCGGCCACGACGTCGCGCAGTTGCATCTGCGCCATCTCAACCCGCTTCCCAAGGACCTGGGCGAGATCCTCAAGCGGTACGACGCGGTGATGATCCCGGAGATGAACCTCGGCCAGCTCTCGATGCTGATCCGCGCCAAGTACCTGGTCGATGTCGTCGGTTACAACATGGTCAACGGCATGCCGCTGAAGTCCGCCGACCTGGCCACAGCCATCACCGACCTGATCGTCTCGACCACCAGCGAACCCAGCGCCTCTGATGCTGTCGACCACAAGGAGACCGTCCGATGACCACGACCGACCCGGTGTTGTTGCCGTTCCCCGGTCTGGAGGGCGTCCCCACCGTGGCCGAAGGCGAGAAGCAGACCCGCAAGGAGTTCACCTCCGACCAGGAAGTGCGTTGGTGCCCAGGCTGCGGCGACTACGCGATCTTGGCCGCGATGCAGGGCTTCCTGCCCGAGCTCGGTGTCAAGCGCGAGAACGTGGTCTTCGTCTCGGGCATCGGCTGCTCGAGTCGGTTCCCGTACTACCTCGACACCTATGGCATCCACTCCATCCACGGCCGCGCGCCATCGATCGCAACTGGTATCGCCACCGCCCGCGAAGATCTATCGGTATGGGTCGTTACCGGAGACGGTGACGCGCTTTCGATCGGCGGCAACCACCTGATCCATGCGCTGCGCCGCAACGTGAACCTGAAGATCCTGCTGTTCAACAACCGTATCTACGGGCTCACCAAGGGGCAGTATTCCCCTACCAGCGAACTTGGCAAGGTCACGAAGTCCAGCCCGATGGGCTCGCTCGACCAGCCTTTCAACCCGGTGTCACTGGCGCTGGGCGCCGAAGCAACCTTCGTGGCTCGCACCATCGACTCCGACCGCAAACACCTCACCTCGGTACTCACCGCCGCTGCCCAGCACCGCGGCACCGCGCTGGTCGAGATCTACCAGAACTGCCCGATCTTCAACGACGGCGCCTACGACGCCATCAAGGACTCCGACACCAAGGCCGATGCGATCATTCCGCTGGTCCATGGTGAGCCGATCCGGTTCGGGGCCCCCTCGAGGNACAGCACGGACGGCCTTGGCTCCAAGGGCGTGATCCGCACCGACGCCGGCGTCGAGGTCGTCGACGTGACACCGAGCAACATCGACCAGATCCTGGTCCACGACGCCCACGCCACCGAGCCGACCACCGCTTTCGCGCTGTCCAGGCTCACCGACTTCGGCTACCTCAAGCAAGCGCCTATCGGGATCTTCCGGTCGGTCGAGCGCCCCACCTACGACGACGGCGCCCGGCAACAGGTCAGCCAGGCGATGGAGGGCATGACCACCACGACCGAGGGCCGCACCACCGCGCTTTCCGAACTTCTCCACGGTGGCGACACCTGGACTATCGGCTGATAGCGCCCAAGAGATCGCGAGCACAAAGGCGCCCAGCCATTACGGCTGGGCGCCTTTGCTATGTCTGCTCGAGCTCAGTACGTCGTGATGACGAAGAACCTGGTGCCGTAGGACTTGATGAAACCGGCGCCAGGCTTGATGTAGACCCGGTAGCTGACCTTGCCCGGACGCTTGAGCGCATTCACGTTCACCTCGAACGTGCTGTTCTTCTTGGTCTTGACAAAGCCGGCGGGCTTCCACCTACCGTTGCCGAGCTTCTTTTGGATGAAGACCTTCTTTTGGCGTATTTCGGGCTGACCGAACCGCTGATCTGCCAGGTGCTGCCACGGAGCTTCTTGCTGGAGGTCTTGATCAGGCGCGCTGCCTTGACGTTCTTGACCGCGGACTTGCCTTCGGTGAGCGTGGAGGCAGAGTCGTTGTCGTAGCCGCCGGCGAAGGTGACGCGGTATTGGGTGGTCTTGAGCAGCTTCCGGTCGAACTTGAAATAGCCGCCGTACGTCTTTCCGCCGATGATGGTATTGGCAGTCGTCACACTGGCGACGGCCTTCCACTTGGAAGCGCCCTTCGGCTTCTGCTCCAAAGTGACCTTCTGGCCGTTGAAGGTATAGGTTCCCTCGTCGATCGCAGCATAGAACTGGCCCTCGATCCTGACCTTCTTGCCGTAGACCTGCTTCGCGTGGCTGGTCACAATCTCGAACTGGCCCGGTGCGGTTCCCGTGGCGTGGGCTGTACTTGGCGCGACCAACACCACTAGCCCGATGGCCATGGTGGCGATGATCCCGAAAGCGCGAAGGACGCATATCTCCCCGTCGGTTCGTATTAGTCATGATTTGGACCCTCAACACTGTAGACGACAAAGTCAGGACAATCACATCGGCCAGTTCAGGGACGCGGGATCGGGACATCAGAATCGGACGGAGCGAGGTAATCCGGGGCCCCGGCTCTGAGGGGTGAATGTCCGCGTAGAGTGCGCAGGTGGACTTCCGGCGAGGCATGCTGTTCGGGATTGCCGCGTACACGATGTGGGGCTTGTTTCCGCTCTACTGGCCTCTGCTCGAACCTGCTGGTGTGCTGGAGATCTTGAGCCACCGGGTTGTCTGGTCCGCGCTGTTCATGATGCTCTTGGTCGCGCTCACCCGGCGAGCCGGAAGTCTGCGAGCGCTCACCAAAGACCGCCGCAAGGCGGCGATCCTGCTGATCGCCGCGATCCTGATCAGTTTCAACTGGGGTGTCTATATCTGGGCGGTCAATCATGACCACGTCATCGAAAGCAGCTTGGGCTATTTCATCAACCCGCTGATCAACGTGCTGCTGGGTGTATTGCTCCTGGGAGAGCAGCTGCGCCTTCGCCAATGGGCAGCACTCGCTGTGGCTGCCGTCGGCGTTGTCGTACTCGCCGTCGACGCGAGGGCCTTGCCGTGGATCGCCCTGGTGCTTGCCGGGAGCTTCGGTTTCTACGGCCTGCTGAAAAAGTGGGCCGACGCCGGTGCCATCGAGAGCCTGACCCTGGAGACCCTGTTCCTGATTCCCGCCGGCATGATCTTCCTCCTGGCCAATGCGGCCCGCGGAAACGGTCACTTCCTCGGCGAAGGCGCCGACCACTCACTGTTGTTCGTCGGCATCGGCATCACCACGGCGATTCCACTGCTGTGCTTCGGCGCGGCCGCTACCCGGATTCCACTCAGCACGCTAGGACTGCTTCAGTACATCGGGCCAACCCTGCAGTTCGTGATCGGGGTCGCGCTCCTCAAGGAGCAGATGTCGGGTGGCCGCTGGATCGGATTCACCTTGGTATGGATAGCGCTCGCAGCGTTCACCATGGAATCCCTGCATCACCGCCGTTCCAACGCACGACCCCTGGCCGCGATGCAGTCGCAATAGCGTTACTACGAAGTGCGCGTCGCGATCAGATCTGCGAAAGCGTCCAACGCGTCACGGACCGGACCTTGCGGCAGCACCTCCAGCAAGCCCGCTGCCTGGCGCGCCAGCTCCATGACATAGATGCGTGCCTGATCCATTGCAGGATGGGCACGCAGTAACTCGAGCGCCTCGGCCAGCAGAGTGTCGTCGGTCAGATCCGCGTCGAGCAACTCCAGCAGGCGCACATCGGCCGGATCGCCCGACGTCTGGGCCAGTTGCCGGGCCAACAGCACCGGCAACGTGGGGACGCCCTCGCGCAGGTCCGTACCCGGAGTCTTGCCGGACTCATCGGATGCACTGGCGATGTCGAGGATGTCGTCGCTGAGTTGGAAGGCGACCCCGACCAGCTCTCCGTACCCGGTCAGTGCCTGCTCGATCTCCGCGCTGCAGCCGCCGAAGATCGCACCGTAGCGCGCAGAGGTGGCGATCAGGGAGCCGGTCTTGCCCTCGACCACGCGCAGGTAGTGCTGTAACGGGTCGCTGTCCCCTGGACCCAGGGTCTCCAGAATCTGACCTTCCACCAGGCGACTGAAGGTCTCGGCCTGGATCCGCACGGCGTCCGCGCCCAACCGGGCGGTGAGTTCGGAGGACTTGGAGAACAACCAGTCGCCGGTGAGGATCGCGACCAGGTTGTCCCAACGGGCATTGGCTGACGGTGCGCCTCGACGCAGCGCAGCCTCGTCCATCACGTCGTCGTGGTAGAGCGAGGCCAGATGGGTGAGTTCGACGACGCAGGCCGAGGTAACGACATGACTGTCGTTGCCCGCACCAGGTTTCGCGGCCTCGGCGGCCAGGAGCACCAGCAGCGGGCGGAATCGCTTGCCACCTGCCTGCATCAGGTGCCGGGCGGCCTCCGTCACGAACGGAGCCTCACTCTGGATCGCTTCCTCGAGAGCTGCCTCGACCTCGGCCAGGCGCTGAGTCAGGCGCTCGGCCAGCTCGGCGTCAAGCACGGGCAGTGCGAGGGATGACGTCGTTGTCACGGGGTTCCTTCTGCGGCTACGGGTCTGGTCAGCCGGTTCGGCGCTATTACCGGATGAACTGCCCCACCTGGCCGGCGAGGTCGAGTACGAGACCGGGCACCACGCCGAGAACGACGGTGACGGCGAAACCGACAGCGATCACGATAGCCGTGAGCGGGCTGGGCATCGAGACCGCGGCCCCTTCTGCTCCCGGCTCCGGGTCGGAGAAGTACATCGCCAGGATCACCCGGACGTAGAAGAACGCGGCCATCGCCGATACCACGACGGCAACCACCACTAGCGGCCAGGCACCACCTTGGGCAGCCGAGGCAAAGACTGCCCACTTACCGATGAAGCCGCTGGTGAGCGGGATCCCCGCCATTGCGAGCAACAGGAATGAGAAGACTCCCGCAACGACCGGGGACTGCTTGCCCAGGCCCGCCCAGCGGTTGATCCCGCCGGCCTCGCCGTTGGCGTCGCGGACCAGTGTCACAATCGCGAACGCCGCGATCACGGTGAAGCCGTAGGCGACCAGGTAGAACAGCACTGCCTGCAGCGAGGTGATCGCATCGCTGCCGTCGGCCTGCTGCAAGCCGACGAACCCGACCAGTGCGAACCCGGCATGAGCGACCGAGGAGTAGGCGAGCATTCGCTTCATGTCGGTCTGGGTGAGGGCAAGCACCGTCCCGACCAGCATGGTCAAGATCGCGACCACCCAGATCATCGGTGCCCAGTCCTCGCGCGCCGACCCGAAGGCGACGTAGAACAACCGCAGCAGCGCACCGAAGGCAGCGATCTTGGTAGCAGCCGACATGAAGGCGGTCACCGCAGTCGGAGCACCCTGATAGACATCGGGTGTCCACGAATGGAACGGCACCGCGCCGACCTTGAACAGCAGACCGACCGCGACCAGGCCGATGCCGACCAGGAGCAGGGAGTCCGCGCCGATGCGCCCCTCGATGGCCTGGCTGATGTCGGCGAACTTGAAGGAACCGGCATAGCCGTAGGTCAGCGCCATCCCGTAGAGGAAGAACGCGGAGCTGAATGCGCCGAGCAGGAAGTACTTCAGCGCGGCTTCCTGGCTGAGCAGCCGACGCCGCCGCGCCAGGCCACACAGCAGGTACAGCGGCAGCGACAGGATCTCCAACGCCACGAACATCGTCAGCAGGTCGTTGGACGCAGTGAACAGCAACATGCCGAAGACCGAGAACAGCATCAGCGGGTAGATCTCGGTGTGCTCCAAGCCCTTGGCCGAAGCCTCCCGCTCCGCTTCGGTGCCGGGCAGGGCAGCAGCTTGTCCCGCGAAGGCGCTCACCCCGGCGTACAACCGGCGCTCGGCGAACAGCAGGGCTCCGCCGACACCGATCAACAAGATCGTGGTCCACAAGAACACGGCCGGTCCGTCGACGGCGATTGCGCCCTCGGCCTGGATCGAGCCCTTGGCGCCTGCGGTCACCTCGCCGAGGTTCACCCAGACCACCACGGTGGCTACCAGAGCGGCAACCATGCCCAGCAACGCCAGCGCCATCTGAGTGACATGGCGACGCTCGCGGGGAACGAAGGCCTCGACCAACACTCCGAGACAAGCGAACCCGAACATGATCAACAGCGGCGACAGTTCACCGTAGGCGATGTCCGGCTTGACGAAGTCGTTCACTGGGCAGCCTCCTCGTCAGCCTGANACGGTCGGCACAGGATCGGTCTGGCCCGCATGCTCGAGCGTGCGCTCCACAGCAGGATTGATGACCCCCAACAGCACCTGCGGGAAGAACCCGAGGCCGATGATCAACGCCACCAGCGGAGCGACCACAGCGATCTCGCGAAGGTTGAGATCGGCCATGCCTTCGGTAGCCGGCTTGGTCGGCCCGGTCATCATCCGCTGGTACATCAACAAGATGTACAGCGCGGCCAGCACGATCGCGATCACCGAGGCGATCGCCACCCAGTGGTTGAATGCGAACGCTCCGGCCAGCACCATGAACTCGCTCACGAACGGCGACAAGCCGGGCAGCGACAGGGTCGACAGGCCCCCGATCAGGAACACCGCGGCCATCATCGGGGCGACCTTCTCGACACCGCCGTAGTCCTCGATGAGCTGGGAGTCGCGGCGCGAGATCAAGAAGCCCGCTACCAGGAACAGCACTGCGGTCGACAGCCCGTGGTTGAACATGTAGAGCATCGAGCCGGAGGTGCCCAGGCTGTTGGCCACGAAGATGCCCATCACGATGAAGCCGAAGTGCGACACCGAGGTGAACGCGATCAACCGCATCATGTTGCGCTGCCCGATCGCCGCCAAGGCTCCATAGACGATCGAGATCACCGCAAGGGTGAGGACCACCGGAGTGGCCCACTCGGAGGCCTCGGGGAAGAGCTCCAGGCAGAATCGGATCATTCCGAAGGTGCCGACCTTGTCCAGCACGCTGACCATCAGTACCGCGGTGCCGGGTGTGGCGGACTCGGCGGCGCCGGGAAGCCAGGTGTGCAACGGGAACATCGGTGCCTTGATCGCGAACGCGATGAAGAATCCGACGAACATCCAGCGCTCGGGGTTGGTGCCGAAGTCCATACCGGACAGCTCCGAGAGCAGGTAGGTCGGGCCGCCCTTGTCCGCGGAGTACACGTACAGCGCCACCACCGCGGCTAGCATCATCAGCCCGCCGAACAGGTTGTACAGCAGGAACTTCAGTGCAGCGCGTGAACGGTTGGCGCCACCGAAACCGCCGATCAGGAAGTAGATCGGGATCAGCGTGGCCTCGAACAGCACGTAGAACAGCAGCACGTCGGTCGCCAAGAAGACACCGATCGAGAGGCCCTCGAGCACCAGCATCCAGGCAAAGAACGCATTGACCGAGAAGCGTGGCTGCGATGCGTCTGCATTGGCCTTCGGCTCGGCGTCGTTCCACGAGGCCAGAATCACCAGCGGAGTGAGGATCGTGGCAAGCAACAGCATGACCAGGCCGATGCCGTCCAGGCCCAGCGAGTAGTGCGCTCCGAAGGCGCCGATCCAGGTGTGCAACTCGGTGAACTGCTTCGCCTCGCCCTTGGGCGAGAACCCGACGGCGATCCCCAACGCGACCAGCAGGGTCAACAGCGAGACGCCGAGGGCAACCTGCTTGGGCAGCGCGCTGCCGGGAACTCTCGGAAGGAAGGCCACGATCACGCCGCCGAGGATCGGCAGCAGCAGGACCAGGCTCAGCCAGGGAAGTCGTTCACGTGAGGTTCACCGCCAGTAGAGCCAGGACGACGAGGACGACGCCGCCGAGGAGTGTGAGTGCGTAGCTTCGGACGTAACCGTTCTGCAGTCTGCGCAGCATCACCGACCCGGCCCCCGATGCCGCCGCGCTGCCCTCGACCGCTCCGTCGATGAGTTTCTCGTCGACGAACACCAGGCCCTTGACGAGCGTGTCACCAGGACGCATCAGCACCGCCTCGTTGAAGGCATCGCCGCCGAGGTCGGCACGCGCGGCCTTGGTGAACAGCGAGACGTCGGTGGGCGCCTGTCTGGGCACGGGCTTCTTGCCGATCGTCAGCCAGGCGATCGTGACGCCGACGGCGACGATCGCGACCACAATCACGCTCATCAGCACCGGCGGGATCTTCGGGTCGTGGTGGGCATGAACGCCGACGACCGGCTCCAGCCACTCCACGATCCAGTCGCCCAGCAACATCACACCGCCGAGCACCGAGAGCGCGGCCAAGATGATCAGCGGCCAGGTCATCACCTTGGGTGACTCGTGCGGGTGCACGCCCTTCTCCCACCGCTTCTCGGTGAAGAAGGTCATCAGCATCAGCCGGGTCATGTAGAAACCGGTGATGCCGGCACCGAGCATGGCCAGCAGACCGACCAGGGTGTTCTCGTCGAAGGCGACCTCGATGATCTTGTCCTTGGACCAGAAGCCGGAGAATCCAGGAAGNCCGATGATCGCGAGGTAACCCATCGCGAACGTTGCGAAGGTCACCGGAATCACCTTCTGCAGAGCGCCGTAATGACGCATGTTCACGTCGTCGTCCATCGCGTGCATCACCGAGCCGGCGCCGAGGAACATGTTGGCCTTGAAGAAACCGTGAGCGATCAGGTGCATGATCGCGAACGCGTACCCGGCCACCCCGAGGCCGGCGGCGAGCATCATGTAACCGATCTGGCTCATGGTCGAACCGGCCAGCGCCTTCTTGATGTCGTCCTTGGCGCAACCGATGATCGCGCCCCACAGCAGCGTCACCACGGCAACGATCACGACGGCAGTCTGGGCAACCTCACTGTTCTCGTAGATGAAGTTCGACCGCACCACCAGGTAGACGCCGGCGGTGACCATGGTCGCAGCGTGGATGAGTGCCGAGACCGGGGTCGGGCCTTCCATGGCGTCCAACAGCCAGGACTGCAGCGGCACCTGGGCGCTCTTACCGCAAGCTGCCAGCAGGAACAACAGGCCGAGCCAGTTGATCGTGGTCTGGCTGGCGTCGCCGATCTGGTGCGACACATCGGAAAACGCCACCGAACCGAAGGCCGCGATCAGCAGCGCGGTGCCCAGCGCCATACCGATGTCACCGACCCGGTTGACCACGAAGGCCTTCTTCGCAGCGACAGCAGCCGAGGTCTTGTGTTGCCAGAAACCGATCAGCAAGTACGACGCGAGACCGACGCCCTCCCAACCCAGGAAGACCCCNAGGTAGTTGTCGGACATGACCAGCACCAGCATCGCGGCGATGAACAGGTTCAGGTACGCGAAGAAACGGGACCGGCGGGGNTCGTGCTCCATGTAACCGATCGAGTAGATGTGGATCAGCAGCCCGACGCCGGTGATCAGTAGCAGGAACAGCGCCGAAAGCTGGTCGTACAGCAAACCGAATTCGACATGGACCATCGGGGTCTCGAACCAGGTCCACAGTGAGCTGGCGATCTGCCGGTCATCAGCGTCGCGGCCCAGAAGCTGGAAGAACGCAACCAGGCTGAGCAGGAAGGAGCCGGCGACCGTGGCGGTGCCCAGCCAGTGGCCATAGCCGGTGGACCTGCGGTTGCCCAGCAGGAGCAGCACCGCGGCACCGAACGCGGGCAGCGCGATGATCAGCCACAACAGGTTGAAGAACCCGTCAGCGGCTGCCGGATCGACCACCGGCACCGAATCGTGTGTCAACAGCATGTTCGTCCTAGAACTTCAGCAGGCTGGCGTCGTCGACCGAGGCCGAGCGGCGGGTCCGGAAGATGGTCATGATGATCGCGAGCCCGACCACGACCTCGGCAGCGGCGACCACCATCACGAAGAAGGCGGCGATCTGACCATCGAGGTTGCCGTTGGTACGCGCGAACGTCACCAACGCCAGGTTGGACGCATTGAGCATCAACTCGATGCACATGAACACGATGATGGCGTTGCGGCGTACCAGGACGCCGATGGCGCCGATCGTGAACAGGATCGCCGACAAAATGAGGAAGGGCTCGGCCTCCATCAGTCCTCCCCTCCCTTGTCACTGGGCTCATCGGCAGCAGGGTCGGGTTCGAGACCGCCTTGCTCCAGCGCCTGGATCACAGTCGCGGACTCGGGAGCCGGGCGGACGATCCCACGCGACGCGAGGTGAGCATTGATCGAGAGCTCCGAGACCGAACCATCGGGCAGCAGCGCCGGAGTGTCGACCGCGTTGTGGCGGGCGTACGTCCCCGGCGGGGGCAGCGGCCCCAGGTGCTTGCCGGTCTCGGCGTAGTCCCGTACTCGCTGGGTTGCCAGCGCAGCCTGGGTCTGCTTGGGCGTCAGCCGCTCGCGATGCGCCAGCACCATCGCACCCAGTGCCGCGGTGATCAGCAAGGCGGCGGTG
Source organism: Nocardioidaceae bacterium (assembly GCA_013693815.1). Classification (GTDB taxonomy): domain Bacteria; phylum Actinomycetota; class Actinomycetes; order Propionibacteriales; family Nocardioidaceae; genus SSC3. Next base: position 629,382 of record CP059259.1, on the reverse strand, counting down.
GCCTCGAAGGCAAACACGTACTTACTGAAGAGCAGTTGCGCGATTGCCGGCACATTGCCGTCGTCCTGAACGCCGTCCAGTCCGATCACCGGGCCCAAGCTGACCTGGGCCAAGGTGATCACGATGGTGGCGCCGAAGAGCAGGCCCACCACGGCGGCGGCAAAGCGCTGGCCTTTGATCGTCTCAACCAGGGAATCGGAGGAGTCGACGCCGATCAGCATCAGCACGAACAAGAACAGCATCAAGATGGCGCCGGTGTAGACGATGATCTGCACCACGAAGAGGAACGGGGCCTCCTGCACCAGGTAGAGCACCGCAAGGCTGACCATCACGGTGGCCAGCAGCAAAGCCGCGTGCACGGCCTTGCGTACGAAGAGCAGGCCGAGCGCGGCTATCACCATTACTGGCGCAAGGATCCAGAATGCGGTCATGCGATCCCCTCCTGAGGACACGAGGCCCGGAGGGAGGCGGTTGAGCATGACCTAAGGAGCACTGTCATGCTGTCTCACCGCCTACTCCGGCTGTCCCACCTGGATAGGCCGCCCGGTAGTAGTCGCCCTCATCGTCGCCCAGCCGCATCGGGTGCGGCGGCTGCTCCATCCCCGGCAGCAACGGCGCGAGCAGGTCGTGTTTCTCGTAGATGAGGTCGGCACGGTTGTCGTCGGCGAGCTCGTACTCGTTGGTCATCGTGAGCGCCCGGGTCGGACAAGCCTCGATGCACAATCCGCACAGGATGCAGCGCAGATAGTTGATCTGGTAGACGCGGCCGTAGCGCTCTCCTGGTGAGAAGCGGCCCCCGCCGTCAGCAGAGCCGTCGGAGGCGTCGCTGTTCGAGGCGCCCTCGACGTAGATCGCGTCAGCAGGGCATGCCCAGGCGCACAGCTCGCACCCGACGCACTTCTCCAGGCCGTCGGGCCAGCGGTTGAGCTGGTGTCGCCCGTGGAAGCGCGGGGCGGTCGGCTTCTTCTCGAAGGGGTACTGCTCGGTCACGACCTTCTTGAATTGGGTCCGGAAGGTGACGCCGAATCCGGCGATCGGATCCCAGAGGTCCTTGAGGCCAGCCATCAGACCTGCTCCTCCTTGAACTGCGTGGTCGAGACGACATCGGCGGGCACGCCGGCCGAGTTGCCGGCGGGGACACCGGGAAGCACGCTCGCCGCACCGCGCACGGCCGGCGCCGGCATCGGCGGGACGGGATAGCCCNNCGGCAAAGGCATCGAATGGCTCCGGTTCGTCCTCGACCGNGCGGACCGTCGTCATCTTGGGCGGTGACTTGTCCGCCCACGAAGAACNAGCACCATGAAGATGACCGCCAGGATGCCGATCGCGATCAGCAAGGTGCTGCGGTTGATTCCGCCTTCCAGGGTGATCGCTCGCACGGTGGCGACCGCGACGATCCATACCAGCGAGATCGGGATGAGGCGCTTCCAGCCGAACGCCATGAACTGGTCGTACCGCATCCGGGGCAGGGTGCCGCGCAGCCAGATGAAGATCCAGATGAAGAACATCACCTTGAGGAGGAACCACAAGATTCCCCAGTAACCCTGGTTCATCGCACCGTCGAAGATCTGGGTGAACGGCCAGGGCGCGTGGTAGCCACCTAGGAACAAGGTGGTGGCCAGCGCGGAGACCGTGACCATGTTGATGTACTCGGCCAGGAAGAACAACGCGAACTTCAGCGAGGAGTACTCGGTGTGGAATCCACCGACGAGTTCGCCCTCGGCCTCGGGCAGGTCGAAGGGCGCCCGGTTGGTCTCGCCGACCATCGCGATGCAGTAGATGAGGAAGGAGGGGATCAGGATCAAGGCATACCAGGTGTTGGCCTGGGACTCGACGATCTCCGAGGTCGACATCGATCCGGCGTAGAGGAAGACCGCCACCAGCGACAATCCCATCGCGACCTCGTAAGAGATCATCTGGGCGCTGGAGCGCAATCCCCCNAGCAGGGAGTACGTCGAACCGGAGGACCAGCCGGCGAGCACGATGCCGTAGATGCCGACCGAGGCAACGGCGAGCACGAACAGCACCGCTACCGGCATGTCGGTGAGTTGGAGCCGGGTGACTCGATCGGTCCATGGCAGCCCGACCTCCCCGGCGAACGGAATCACCGCGAAGGTGGTGAACGCGGCGGTGGCCGAGATCACCGGCGCCAACAGGAAGACGATCTTGTCGGCAGCCTTGGGGATGATGTCTTCCTTCAGGGCCAGCTTGATGCCATCGGCCAGGCTCTGCAGCAACCCGAAGGGGCCGTGCACATTGGGTCCGATGCGGTGCTGCATCCGGGCCACCACCCGGCGCTCCCACCAGATCGTGAACAGCGTGAGCAGCACCAGGACCACGAAGATCAGCACGGCCTTGATGATGACTAGCCACCACGGGTCGTTGCCGAAGCCCAAGATGGTGTCGGTGCCGGTGACTTCCGACACCGAATCGGCTGCCCAGATCCGGGTCATGCGCTTCCTCCGCTCACCTGTGCGGCAACGNCGATCAGCTACTTGGCTGCCGCGATTCGGTGATTTCTCTGTCGAGCAAGTCAGCGTGACGATTGAGCCACTGGTAGCGCCCAGGTCACGATGGAGGTTGATGCCGCCATTGTTGGTCGGGACCCAGACCGTGTCATCGACCATGTCGACAACCTCTACCGGCAACGTCACCGACCCGATGCCAGTACCGATCGTGACGACCCCGTCCAGGCTCGCCGCTTCGTAGGTCGCCTGGGAAACGAGCGCAACGCCAGCGCGGGCTGTTTCGAGGAACGCCTCATCACCGGTCAGCATCCGCCCGTCGTCGATCAGCTGCTTCCAGGTGGCCAATCGCACCCCGGCGGGGGCTGACGCTGCAGGCGTAGCCGCTGCAACTTCCGGCGCTGCCGCCCGATCACCATCCCAGGGGCCCAAACCGGCAAGCTCTGCCGCCGCGGCCTGGGANGTCGAGATACCGAGGTCGATCCCCAGCTCGGCGGCGATACCGGCCAGCACGCGTACGTCGGTCAAAGCATTGGAACCCTCCAACACCTTCTCGAAGCCACGCATCCGGCCCTCCCAGTTGAGGAAGGAGCCCGCCTTCTCCGCAGCTGGGGCAACGGGNAGCACCACGTCGGCCAGCTCGGTGATAGCGCTGCGGCGGATCTCGACCGAGACGACGAACCCGGCGGCCTCGATCGCGCCTGTTGCGGCAGCCGCGTCGGGGAAGTCGTCCGGGTCGATACCGGCAACGAGCAACGCGCCGATGGCGCCGTTAGCCGCGCCAGCCAAAATGCCTTCAGCGTCCTTGCCGGCGGCGCTAGGAAGGCTGGTGCCCCAGTCAGCGACCAAGTCGGCGCGGGCGCCGGCATCGGCGACCGGGCGTCCACCGGGAAGCAAGGTCGGCAGGCAGCCTGCCTCGACGGCACCCCGGTCGCCGGCGCGACGCGGAATCCATGCCAGCCGGGCGCCGGTCTCCTCAGCGAGCGTGAGCGCCGCGGTGAGGGCACCGGGCGTCTGAGCCAAGCGCTCACCCACCAGCAGCACACTGGAAGCGGTAAGGACCGGACCCGAGTCGCGCAGACTGTCAGGCAGTGTCGCGATCACGTCGGTTTCGGCGCCGGGNGCGCAGGTAACCAGCGTGCCGGCCATCTTGGTCAGGCCACGCGATGCGAACGGCGCCACTGAGACGATCCGGGTCCCCGCACGCGAGGCCTTGCGCAACCGCAAGAAAACCGCGCCGTTCTCGTCCTCGGGCTCGAAACCCAGGAGCACGACGGTGTCAGCGGCTTCCAACGCGCTGAAGGTGACATCGATCGGAGCACCCGCAACCCTCGAACCCAAGAAGGCCTCTTCCTCAGCCGAGAGCGCCCGGACGCGGAAGTCGATGTTGTTCGTACCAAGCACCACCCGGGCGAACTTGCTGTAGGCATAGGCATCTTCGACGGTCAGCCGACCACCTGTCAGCACACCCGCCGAGGTAGCTGCCTGCAGACCCCGAGCAGCAACCGCCAGCGCCTCCGGCCAGGACGCGGGCCGCAGTTCGCCGTCCTCGCGAACCAGCGGGTGGGTGAGCCGGTCGGCCCCGACCGCGTAGTTGAACGCGAAGCGGTCCTTGTCGGTGATCCACTCCTCGTTGACCTCCGGGTCGTTGCCCGCGAGCCGGCGCATCACCTTGCCGCGACGGTGGTCGACGCGGATGGCTGAGCCTGACGAGTCGTGCTCGGCTACCGAGGGNGTGGAGACCAGGTCGAAGGGGCGTGCCCGGAAACGGTAGGCGGCCGAGGTGAGAGCTCCGACCGGGCAGATCTGGATGACGTTGCCCGAGAAGTACGACTCGTAGGGCTCCTTCTCGTAGATGCCGACCTGCTGCAGCGCGCCGCGCTCGATGAGCGCGATGAATGGGTCACCGGAGATCTGATCGGAGAATCGGGTGCACCGGGCGCACAGCACGCAACGCTCCCGGTCGAGCAGGATCTCCGCGGAGATGTTGATCGGCTTGGGGAACGTGCGCTTGACGCCACCGTCGGCCGAGAACCGGGATTCGCCGGAGCCGTTGGACATCGCCTGGTTCTGCAACGGGCATTCGCCGCCCTTGTCGCAGACCGGGCAGTCCAGTGGGTGGTTGATCAGCAACTGCTCCATCACACCGTGCTGCGCCTTGTCGGCGATCGGCGAGGTGAGCTGGGTGTTGACGACCATGCCGGGCGATGCGACCAGTGTGCAGGACGCTTGCGGCTTGACTCGTCCGGGCGGACCCATCATCGTGCGGGGCTCGCCGTCGGGGCCGGGCAGCGCCACCTCGACCAGACACTGCCGGCATGCGCCGACCGGTGCGAGTAACGGGTGATCGCAGAATCGCGGGATCTGGACACCGATCTGTTCGGCGGCCCGGATCACCAAAGTGCCCTTGGGCACACTCACTTCCTGGCCGTCGATGACGAACGTGACCAGGTCCTCGCGTGGCGGAATCTCGGCGTCCTTCTTGTCCGCGACCGACGGGGTCAGCGTGTTGGTCGTGTCACGGCGCGGTGTCGGGGTCACGCGACCACCTCCTCAGCGTCGAAGACAGTCGAGGCGGCCGGGTCGAACGGGCAGCCGCCGTGCTCGAGGTGAGCCAGATACTCGTCACGGAAGTACTCGATCGAGCTCATCACCGGACTGGTCGCGCCGTCGGCGAGCGCGCAGAACGACCGGCCCAAGATGTTGTCGCACTGGTCGAGAAGCTGGTCGAGATCGGACTCGCTGCCCTGCCCCTTCTCCAGCTTGGCCAGCACCTGGACCAGCCACCAGGTGCCTTCCCGGCACGGGGTGCACTTGCCACAGGACTCGTGCTTGTAGAACTCGATCCAGCGCAGCACGGCGCGAACCACGCAGGTGGTCTCGTCGAAGATCTGCAGCGCCTTGGTGCCGAGCATCGAGCCCGCGGCGCCCACGCCCTCGTAGTCCAGCGGGACGTCGAGGTGGGCGGCGGTCAGCAACGGAGTGCTGGAGCCACCGGGCGTCCAGAACTTCAGTTCGTGTCCCTCGCGCACTCCACCGGACAGATCGAGCAGCTCACGCAGGGTGATACCCAACGGGGCCTCGTACTGACCCGGTCGCTTGACGTGACCCGACAACGAGTAGAGCGTCATGCCCTTGCTGCGCTCGGTGCCCATCGACGCGAACCACTCCGGGCCGTTCTCGACGATGCACGGCACCGAGGCGATCGACTCGACGTTGTTGATCACCGTGGGGCTGGCATACAGGCCCGCCACCGCAGGAAACGGAGGACGTAGGCGCGGTTGGCCGCGGCGGCCCTCCAGACCTTCCAGCAGAGCGGTCTCCTCGCCACAGATGTAGGCGCCGGCACCGGCATGCACGATCACGTCGAGGTCGTACCCCGAGCCGTGGATGTTCTTGCCAAGGTGGCCGGCAGCGTACGCCTCGGCCACCGCTGCCTGGACCCGGCGGATCACGTGCAGCACCTCACCGCGGATGTAGATGAACGCATGGTGGGCACGGATCGCGTACGAGCTGATGATCACGCCCTCGACCAGGGTGTGCGGCGAGGCCATCATCAACGGGATGTCCTTGCAGGTGCCGGGCTCGGACTCGTCGGCATTGACCACCAGGTACTTCGGATTCGGATTGTCCTGAGGAATGAAGCCCCACTTCATCCCGGTCGGGAAGCCGGCACCACCGCGACCGCGCAAGCCGGAGTCCTTGACGAGCTGGATCAGGTCATCAGGCGCGATCCCGAAAGCTTTGTCGACGGCCTGGTAGCCACCCTGGGCCTCGTACTCACGCAGCGTCCAGGGCTTCTCGCCGCCCCAGTTCGCAGACAGCACAGGTGTCAGCAGGTCTGTCGTCGGATTAGTCACGGCGCTGTCCACNCCTTTCTCCTTAGCAATCTCCAGACCGGCCAGCGTTGCAGGCCCGGCCGCCGGCGCATCGTCGGTGAGACCGTCGTTGTAACCGGCCAGCACCCGCGACGCCTCCCGCCACGTACATAGTTTCGGCCCGCGGGTGGAGTGGACTTCCTTGCCGGCGCGCAAGTCGTCGACCAACTGCGTTGCCGATTCAGGGGTCTGGTTGTCCATGAACTCCCAGTTGACCATCATCACCGGGGCGTAATCGCAGGCCGCGTTGCACTCCAGGTGCTCCAGCGTGACTTTCCCATCGAGAGTCGTCTCGTCGTTGCCGACTTCGAGGTGATCCTTGAGCCGTTCGAAGATCGCATCGCCACCCATCACCGCGCACAGCGTGTTGGTGCAGACGCCGACGTGGTAGTCGCCGACCGGCCTGCGCTTGTACATCGTGTAGAAGGTTGCGACACCGGACACCTCGGCGGCCGAGAGGTCCAAGATCTCGGCACACACCTCGATCCCCTCGGGNGTCACGCAGCCTTCGACGCTTTGGATCAGGTGCAGCATGGGCAGCAGGCCGGAGCGGGCTTGCGGATACCTGGCAGCAATCTCGCGAAGCTCGTCCTTGGTCTGGTCACTAATCATCGGTCCACACCTCCCATCACCGGGTCAATAGACGCAATGGCGACGATGACGTCAGCCACCATCCCTCCCTCACTCATCACCGAGGTGGCTTGCAGGTTGGTGAACGATGGATCCCGGAAGTGCACCCGGAACGGGCGTGTGCCGCCATCGGAGACCACGTGCGCACCGAGCTCGCCGCGCGCCGACTCGACCGGGACGTACGCCTGGCCGGCCGGGACCCGGAAGCCTTCTGTCACCAACTTGAAGTGGTGGATGAGCGCTTCCATGGACTCACCCATGATGTGTTTGATGTGCTCGGGACTATTGCCCATCCCGTCGGCGCCGACCGCCAACTGCGCGGGCCAGCCGATCTTCTTGTCCGCGATCATCACCGGCGCGCCCTGTAGGCCCTCCAGCCGCTCGACGCACTGCTCGACGATCCGCAGCGATTGCCACATCTCCTCCAGCCGGATCCGGAATCGACCGTAGGCGTCGCAGGTGTCCCAGGTAACGACGTCGAACTCGTAGTCCTCGTAGCCGGAGTAGGGCTGCTGACGGCGCAGGTCCCAGGCGTACCCAGTCGAGCGCAGCACTGGACCGGTGAGCCCCAGCGCAAGACACCCGGCCAGGTCGAGATAGCCGACATCGCACAGCCGGCCCTTGAAGATCGGGTTGGCGTTGCACAGATCGGCATACTCGGGCAGCCGCTTCTTCATCAGCACCACATAGTCGCGGATCTTGTCCAGTGCACCCTCGGGCAGATCCTGGGCTACCCCACCGGGACGGAAGAACGCGTGGTTCATCCGCAAGCCCGTGATCAGCTCGAAGAGATCCAGGGTCAGCTCACGCTCCCGGAAACCGATCGTCATCACGGTCAGGGCGCCGATCTCCATGCCGCCGGTGGCGATGCATACCAAGTGGGAGGAGATCCGGTTCAGCTCCGAGAGCAGCACCCGCATCACGTGGGCCTTCTCCGGCACCTGATCTTCGATTTCCAGCAGCCGCTCCACACCGAGTACATAGGTGAGCTCGTTGTGGAAGGGAGTCAGGTAATCCATCCGGGTGCAGAAGGTGACGCCCTGGGTCCAGGTACGGAACTCCATGTTCTTCTCGATGCCCGTGTGCAGGTAACCGATGCCTGCGCGAGCTTCGGTCACCGTCTCACCCTCGAGTTCGAGGATCAGCCGCAGCACACCGTGAGTGGAGGGGTGCTGCGGACCCATATTGACGACAACTCTGTCATCGCCCTCGTCGGCAAGCCCAGCCGAGATCGAGTCCCAGTCCTGACCAGTGACGGTGAAGACCCGGCCCTCGGTCGTGTCGGTGCTCGACGCGCACGGGTCGCTCATGAGTACGACCTCCTCTCATCGGCCGGTGGAATCGTCGCTCCCTTGTACTCCACGGGAATGCCACCCAAGGGGTAGTCCTTGCGCTGCGGGTGGCCCGGCCAGTCGTCGGGCATCATGATCCGGGTCAGCGCCGGGTGCCCGTCGAAGACGATGCCGAAGAAGTCGTAGGTCTCCCGCTCGTGCCAGTCGGCGGTCGGGTAGGTCGGCACGACGCTAGGCACATGCGGGTCGGTGTCAGGGGCGACGACCTCGAGTCGGATCCGCCGGTTGTGGGTCATCGACAGCAGGTAGACCGCGTGCAACTCACGGCCGGTCTCCTCGGGGTAGTGCACTCCGGACACGCCGCTGAGCAGCTCGAAGCGCAGCGCAGCATCGTCGCGAAGCTGACGCGCCACTGTAGCCAAGTGCTCGCGGCGGATGAAGAAGGTGATCTCACCGCGGTGCACGACGACTTTCTCGATGGCGCCCTCGGGGGCGATTGCGGTCAGCGCGCCATGCACTTCGTCGAACCAGCCACCGTACGGGCCGGGCGTGCCACCCGGCATCGCGACCGCGCGTTGCAGGCCGCCGTAGCCGCTGGTGTCCCCGGTGCCGTGCACCCCGAACATGCCCTGACGGGTGCCGATCACCTCGGGCTGGGTGGCCTCGACCTCGATGATCTCGCCGTCGGGGGCCTCGGTGGTGCCGGAATCGGCGTTCTCANNGGACTCTCGTTGTTCTTAGCCACGGAGGAGTCCCTTCATCTCCGATGTCGGCAACGCATTCAACGCCTCGGTCTCGACCTCGACGATCTCGGCGGCGCGGTTCGCGCCGAGCTTGGTGTGCTGCACCTGGTCGTGCAGCTTGAGGATCGCGTCGATCAGCATCTCCGGTCGCGGAGGGCAACCGGGCAGGTACATGTCGACCGGGACGATGTGGTCGACGCCCTGCACGATCGCGTAGTTGTTGAACATTCCGCCGCTGCTGGCACATACGCCCATCGCGAGCACCCACTTGGGTCCGACCATCTGGTCATAGATCTGACGCAGCACCGGCGCCATCTTCTGGCTGACCCGGCCGGCCACGATCATCAAGTCGGCCTGTCGCGGGGATGCCCGGAACACCTCCATCCCGAAGCGGCCCAGGTCATAGCGCGGGGCACCGGAGGTCATCATCTCGATGGCGCAGCAGGCCAGGCCGAAGGTGGCCGGCCAAAACGACGCCTTGCGGAAGTAGCCTGCGACTCCCTCGACCGTGGTCAGCAGAACGCCCGGAGGCAGTTTCTCTTCAACACCCATGTCCTAGGCCTTCACTCACACTGCTCGACTCGGTGGCTGCTAGAGCCTGTGCGCTCAGTCCCAATCGAGGCCACCTCGTCTCCACACGTAGGCGTACGCGATGAACACCGTGCCGATGAACAGCACCATCTCCACCAGTCCGAAGATCCGCATCGAGTCGAACGCGACCGCCCACGGATAGAGGAACACGATCTCGATATCGAAGATGATGAAGAGCATCGCGATGATGTAGTACTTCACCGGGAACCGGCCACCACCGGCCGGCTGGGGNGTCGGCTCGATGCCGCATTCGTAGGAGTCGAGCTTGGCCCGGTTGTAGCGCTTGGGTCCGACGACCGCACTCATGATGACCGAGAAGACGGCGAAACCAGCCGCCAAGATCATCAGCGCGAGCACCGGTGTGTAGAGCTCCACTGCTATCTCCCTCGTCTCTCGTCAGTCTCGTCAGTTCAGGTGGGTGTCAGCGTGCTTATGCGTCGGGCACGACCGCGGCGAGAGCATTGATGATGCGATCGTGCGGGTCGCCGCCCTTACGGTCGGTCAGGTTGGCCATCAGCTTGAGCGTGAAACGCATCAACTGTGGTCTTGGCAATCCGTACTTGGTGCCGAGCTTCATGAAGGTCGGTGACCCGACCAGCTTGGCGAAACCCTGGCCGAGCCGGAAATAGCCGCCGTACTCGGCGTCCAGGGCCTGCTGATACCCGGCCAAGACCTTCTCCCGGGCGCCATCGTTGTTGCGAGCCAGCGCTTGTACGCAGGTCATCGCAGCCATGTGTCCGGCTTCCAGGGCATAGTCGATGCCCTCGCCGTTGAAGGGGTTCACCATGCCCCCGGCATCCCCGACCAACATCAGGCCACGGCTGTAGTGCGGCTTGCGGTTGAAGCCCATCGGAAGCGCGGCAGACCGGATCGGGCCACCGACGAGGTTCTCGTCGCTGAATCCGAGGACGGGATCGGTGTTGGCCAGCCAACGGCGCATGGAGTCCTTGAAGTCCATGTGCTGGAAGGCCTTGCTGCTGTTGAGAATCCCCAGCCCGACGTTTGCCGTGCCGTCACCGCAGGGGAAGATCCAGCCATATCCCGGCAGCAAATCGCTCTGCCCGGGTTTACCAGCCCACAGCTCCAGCCAGGACTCCATGTAGTCGTCGTCGTGCATCGGGGTCTTGTAGTAGGCCCTGCAGGCCACCGCCATCGGGCGATTCTCGCGCCGCTCGATCCCCAGGCCGGTCGCCAATCGGGAGGAGACCCCATCTGCGCCGACCACGATCGGAGCGCGGTAGCTGATCTCCTCGCCTTCGCGGCGACCACGCTCGTCGACCTGCCTGGCGGTAACTCCAACCACCCTGCCCCTGGCGTCGAGGACAGGTCCGGTTACAACTGTGCGCTCATGCAATCTGGCGCCGGCCTTCTGAGCGTGCCGCGCCAGGATCTCGTCGAGTTCGGCCCGGGGCCGCACCATCCCGAAGTTCGGATAGTCGGCTAACTCGGGCCAATCAAGCTCGATGGTGTGACCGCCGCCTTTGATTCGCAGGCCCTTGTTCTTCTGCCAGCCCGGCCGGCTCAGATCGATGCCCATTGCGATGAGCTGTTTGACCGCACGAGGAGTCAGCCCGTCGCCGCAGATCTTGTCGCGTGGAAACGCCGCCTTCTCCAGCAGGAGCACGTCGATGCCCGCAGCCGCAAGGTGATAGGCGGTGGCCGAACCGGCAGGCCCGGCGCCGACGACGATGACATCGGCCTGCCGCTCATCAGCGGTCATCCGGGTCATCGGTGAGCCCCTTCGTCGTCAGTCCGGGCAACCCACTCGTGAGATTGTGAATGGTTTCACGAGTGGCGCTCCGCACAGTCTAGGAGGCGGGGCGCACTCTGACCAACCAGGGGGCGCAGTCCTCAAACCCCATCTGACCTGCGGATTTAGACGACGATTTCGTAACTAAAATCAGGCGGTGGCACGGTGCAATGCCACGATCCCGCCCGACAGGTTCTGCCACTGTGGATCGCGCCAACCGTTGGCGGCGATACGTGCCGCCAACGCCCCNTGATCGGGCCAAGCCCGGATCGATTCCGCCAAGTACACGTAAGCCTCTGGATTACTGGAGATCGCCCGAGCCACCGGCGGAAGCGCCCGCATCAGGTACTCGATGTAGATAGTCCGAAACGGCGCAAAGGTCGGCCGGCTGAACTCGCATACCACCAGACGACCGCCCGGCTTGGTCACTCGGCGCAGCTCGCGCAAACCTGCCTCGAAATCGACGATGTTGCGCAGACCGAAGGAGATCGTGACCGCATCGAACGTCGCAGCCGCGAACGGCAGCCGCGTTCCGTCCCCGGCCACGAACGGATAGGAGGGCCGCTCGCGCTTACCGACCTTGAGCATTCCCTGGGAGAAGTCACACGGCACCACAATCGCGCCGCGCCCTCGGAACGGCACGCTGGAGGTGCCGGTGCCGGCCGCGAGGTCCAGCACCAGCTCACCGGGCTGAGGTGCGACCGCGGCAAGCACGCTGCTGCGCCAGCGTCGGTCCTGGCCCAGCGATAACACGTCGTTGGTGAGGTCGTAGCGCTCGGCGACATCGTCGAACATAGCGGCGACATCGGCGGGATTCTTGTCCAGATCGGCTCGACTCACGCCGCAAGAGTAGTCGCGATAAAGTCGGCGTCGTGACCAGCTCGCTCAACTCGCCCTCCGCGCTCAGCGAGCAACGGCACCCCACACCTTTGGTAGTGCGCACCGTGGCGCTGGCCGAAACAGCCCCTTTGCTGGATCTCCTGCCCAAGTCGGCTTCCGCGGCTGCCTGGGTGCGCCGCGGCTCCGGCTTGGTCGGCTGGGGAGTTGCAGCGATTACCCGCACCTCGGGGCCGGAACGCTTCACCGACGCGGCAGCCTGGTGGTCGGAGCAGGCCGCGCATGCGATCACCCGCGACGAGGTGCAGGTCCCCGGCACCGGCCTGGTCGGGTTCGGCTCGTTCGCGTTCTCCGATTCCCCCGGCGACTCGGTCCTGGTCGTGCCCAGCGTCATCGTGGGACGCCGTGACGACATCACCTGGGTGACCACCATCGGCCGTGCCGCGATCAGCGGCCCGCCCGCTGTCGCACCCACGACTCCCGCCTCCTCCCCCGGCGAGATCACCTTCACCGACGGAGCTCTCAGCGGGCCGCAGTGGNAGGCGGTGGTCGCCGAAGCGGTCGAGCGAATCAACTCCGGGGCGTTGGAGAAGGTGGTGCTCGCCCGCGACCTGGTCGCCGAAACCGGCGAAGAACTCGATGCGCGCTGGCCGCTTCGTCGACTGGTGGACGCTTACGACACCTGCTGGACTTTCCACGTCGATGGCTTGTTCGGCGCCACCNCCGAGCTCCTGGTCCGGCGTGAGCGCGGCCTGGTCACCTCACGGGTATTGGCCGGCACGATCCGGCGAACCGGCGACGACGAGCACGACCTGACGCTGGCAGCAACCTTGGCCCGATCATCGAAGGACCTCGAGGAGCATGAGTACGCGGTGCGGTCGGTTGCCGAAGCGCTGGCCCCGCATTGCACCTCGATGAATGTGCCGGAGGCGCCTTTCGTACTACACCTGCCCAACGTGATGCACCTGGCCACCGATGTCGCCGGCGTCATCGAGGACGACACCACCTCTTTGGAGCTGGCCGCTGCCTTGCATCCCTCTGCCGCTGTGGGCGGAACCNCCACCGCCAACGCACTCGAGCTGATCGGCGAGATCGAGGGCATGGAGCGTGGCCGCTACGCGGGACCCGTTGGCTGGATCGATGCCAGCGGCGACGGCGAGTGGGGCATCGCATTGCGGTCGGCGCAGATCCAGGGCAACCAGATCCGCCTCTTCGCCGGGTGCGGAATCGTCGCCGACTCCGTCCCGGCAGCCGAGCTCGCCGAGTCCCAGGCCAAGTTCGTCCCGGTCCGCGACGCCCTTCGTCTTAGGTGATCGAGTGCAGTCGCACTCGATCACCCTAGAGATCGGCGCCGGACGCGAGTCGTTTGTAGACGTTGTCCCCGACCATGCTCTGCATCCGTGCATCGGCCAGCGCCAGGCCTAGGTCGCTATAGACCAAGTCGTGGATAGCGAGCGTCGTCGGAGCCATTACCGCCCGCGCATAGTCCATGACCTCCGACATCTTCGACCAGGGCGCGGACACCGGCAGACACAACACATCCGGGGTCGCGTCGGGGATCGTGAAGGCATCCCCGGGATGGAACAACGTCTGATCGCCGACGGTGATGCGATAGCCGGAGTTGAAGAACATCGGCAGTTCCGGGTGGATGATCGCGTGCTGCTCTCCGATCGCCTCGACCGGCAGACCGACGTCGAAGCGCTCACCGGGCCGCACGACGGTGGTCCGCTCCGCCACGCCTGGAGCGTTGTCGGCGATTTGCCGGGCGACGGCATCGATAGTGAACACCGGGGCATCGGTGGCCTGCAGGTGCTCGAGGTCGAGGTGATCGGTGTGCTCGTGGGTCACCAGCACTGCTGTGGCCCCGTCGATCGCCTCGCGCTCACTCCAAGCGCCCGGGTCGATAACGACCACTTGGCCTTCGTGCTCGATCCGGACGCACGCATGGCCGAACTTGGTGACTCTCATGTAAGTCAACTTACTGCTGTGAGATCTCATCGACGAAGCACCATCGCCAGGTCTCGCCCGGCTCTACCGACTGCATGACCGGGTGGCGGGTGGCTCGAAAGTGCGCAGTCGCGTGCCGTTCGGGAGAGGAGTCGCAGCACCGCACTCCGCCACAGACCAGACAGACCCGCAGATACACCCATCGGGTACCCGCGGCCACACAGTCCACGCATTCAAGCGCGGGGTCATCGGGCGCGGGAACGAGCCGGAACTCGTCCAAGTGGACGCACAGCGAGCTTGGCCGGTGAACGGCTTCGGCGTTAGCTCGACGCGCTTCCTCGCCACGACGCATACCGAGGTCGAGCATCGACTCCTCCACATCGAGGGAGCTCAGCACTTCACTGATCACCTCGTGCGGGACAACGCCTTGGCTTCTGATCTCGAGCACCCGAGATCGCTCGGCCTGCAGCATCCCCAAGCGGCGCCGGGCATAGGCCTCACTCGGTGTCTCCTCGCTGTCGCTGTGCATACCGGTCTGCTCCCAAGCCGCCAGGTCGCGCTGTTCGATCCGTCGCCGGATCAGCTCGGTGATCTCGCGGGGATCGTCCTCGGGATTGTCCTCAAGCCAAGCCAGTCCGGCTTGGCCGGCCTGCTGGTACAGCCCGGCACGCGCGATGGCATCGCCACGAGAGTCGGGGCCGGGCAGCCGCAATCTTCGAACTACCCACGGCAAGGAGAGCCCCTGGATCAGCAGAGTGCCGGCGGTGACGACCAGGGCGATGAGCACGAGCAGATCCCGGTCGGGGATCGACAGCGGAATCGCGAACGCAACCGCGAGCGTGACCACGCCGCGCATGCCCGCCCAACCGAGCACGAACGTGTACCTACTCGGCGGCCGCTGACCGCCAGAGCCTGGTCGCGCGAGGACGTACCGCGCTGGGAACACCCAGATCAGTCGTAGTGCGATCACCGCGAGGAGCGTCGCAACGCAGGCGGACACGATCGTTGCTGTGGAGAGTTCGGTGTTGCCGACGGCATCGAGGATCCAACGCGCTTGCAGGCCGATCAGTAAGAAGACCGCGTTCTCCAACAAGAACGAGATCGTGGCCCAATTCAGGCTCTCGGCGATCCGTGAGCTCGCGGTCTGCAACACCGGCGCCATGTGCCCGAGCGCAAGTCCGGCGACCACTACGGCGAGTACGCCACTGGCGTGGATCTCCTCGGCCAGGACGTAGGCGGTGAATGGGGCGATCAAGGAGACCGACGTGTCCAGCACCGGCTCGGGCAGTCGCCTGCGCACCCAGCCGACGACCACGAAGACCAGCAGCCCGACCGCGACACCGCCGACAGCGGCAATGACGAAATCCCGGCCGATGTCGACAGCCTCGACATCGTGCTGGCTGGCCGCGACCGCAGTGGTGAACGCGACGAGGGCGGTCGCGTCGTTGAGCAGCGACTCACCTTCGAGGATCGTGACGATGCGACGGGGCATGCCGATCCGCTTGGCGATCGCGGTAGCCGCAACCGCATCGGGTGGAGCGACCACCGCGCCGATCACGAAAGCTGCAGACCAGGAGATACCGGGGATAACCGCGTGCGCGACGAACCCGACGCCCACGGTCGTGAACACGACCAGACCGATCGAGAGCAGCAGGATCGGACGGCGGTTGGCTTTGAAGTCGATCAGGCTGGTCTGCAGCGCCGCGCTGTACAGCAACGGCGGCAGCAATCCCATCAGCACGACCTCCGAGCTGAGATGCGTCTGCGGCACGAACGGCAGGTAGGAAGCAGCAATCCCGACCACTACCAACACGATCGGTGCCGAAAGATCGACGCGACGGCACACTGCCGAGACAAGGATGACGGTGGTCGCGAGCGCGACGAGCCCGATCGCTGTTTCCACTGCGGCTAGCCTTTCGGCCGACGGTGACCCAGATCCCGCAAAGCGGCATCAAGGGCGCGCCGGTTGTCCCGACGCACAACCGCCTCGATCATCTCGACACCGCCTTGCGGGTTGGCCAGTGCCTCCTGGAGAGAAGCCAGTCCGTGCACCTGACGGTGAGGTACGCCATGGGCTCGGCACAGCGCTTCGAGATCGACGTTGTGCGGTGTGCCGAAAAGCTTGTCGTAACCAGCTTCGTATTCGGGCGCGCCTTGCTCGAGCGAGGCGAAAATCGAGCCACCGTCGTCGTTGACCACCACAAGGGTGAGGTCTGGGCGCTCCTCACCGGGGCCGAGTTGAAGCCCGTTGCTGTCATGTAGAAACGTCACGTCACCAACCAGGGCGATCGAGCGGCTGCTCCACGGGCGACCCAATGCCACCCCGATCGCAGAGGAGATCGTGCCGTCGATGCCGGCGAGACCACGATTGGCCATCACCATCCGATGCTCACCGACAGGAAAAGGCGGCATCATCAGGTCAAGGTCGCGCACCGAATTGCTGGCGCCGACGAAGAGCAAACCGCCCGCAGGGACCGCGGCCGCAACCTGCGACGCGACTTCGTACGAGGTCAGCTCGGGCACACCAGCCAGGTACGCATCAATCGCGGCCGTGACCTCCTGGTCACGCTCCTGCCAGCGACGCAGCCAGTCGGGGTCCGGGTCATCACAACGCGCACCATCGGGCAAGGGACGCGCGACCCGCCCTGGATCGGTCGGCCCCAGCGGTCCAGGTACGGCGTACACCGGAACGTCATCTCGGCTGATCAGATTGCCAACAGGCCGGCTCAGCGTCGGATGGCCGCACACCACCACAGCCTCGATCTGCTCCCACACCGGCCCCTCCAACAGCAGCCGGTACGTGCGGATCGCGTGCGCGCCCGTGCGTGAGCCGCTGCTCGGCTCAGCTAGCAGCGGCCATCCGTTCGCCTGGGCAAGGCGACGCGCCTGCGGCCCGGAATCGTCACCGGCAACCACGACGGTCAGCGCCGGCAGGCACGTACCGCCGCGGCTATCGCTTCCCGACCTGTCGGTCAAGGAGTCGACCATCGAGGAAGTAGCTGCCGGGCCGGTCATCGGACCGGGCTGCCAGTCCGACGTCGGAGGCACGGGAGGCCGCGTGCCCGACCACTGATCACCCGGGAGCAGGGGCTCGGCGAACTGCAGGTTGACCTGATACGGACCCTGCCCAGCCAGCGCCGCGGCAACAGCCGCCCTCGCAGCCTCGATATCCCCCACCTCGACATCAGCACACAGCGCGGCACTGCCGTACAACCCGGCCTGGTCGGTGGTCTGGTTGGCGTTGGTACCCCGCAACTCTGCAGGCCGATCAGCTGTCAAGGCGATCAACGGCAACCCGGTGTGATGCGCCTCGAGCATCGCAGGGTGCAGGTTGGCGGTGGCTGTACCCGAGGTAGTGATGATCGCAACTGGCCGCCGCGACCCCTTGGCCAGCCCGAGCGCGAGGAATGCCGCCGACCGCTCGTCGATCCGCGTGTGCAGATGGACCGAAGCCGAGTACGCAGCAAACGCCAGCGGCGCCGACCGCGACCCCGGGCACAACACGATGTGCTCGACGCCGCCGGTGACCAATGCGTCGATCACAGCGCGAGCAAGACGAGTGGAGTCGTTGTCCATCAGCGGTGATCCTGCCCGATCCGGTCGAGATCGGCGAGGCGTTCCTCCCAATGGACGCGGCGATCTTCGGGAGCCGCGAAGGCCGCCACCCGGGTCAGGTCCACGGTCGGGGTCCCTACTGCGATCCGACCGTCGAGCGGGACCAGTGGTTCGGTCACGACATCGTCAGCAAGCAATTGCACGGTGGCCAGCCCACATGCGTACGGTAGCTCGGGCAGCGCTGCAGCCAAGGCAAGGCCCGCAGCGATCCCGATGCTGGTCTCCAAAGCGCTGGAGACCACGACCGGGAGCCCGATGTCTTCGGCGATGCGCAGGCAGGCGCGCACTCCGCCGAGCGGCTGCACCTTGAGGACGGCAATATCGGCCGCGGCCAGGTCGCGCACCCGATAGGGATCCTCGGCCCGGCGGATGGACTCGTCTGCGGCGATCGGCACGTCCACCTTGCGCCGTACCAGCGCGAGCTCCTCCACATCGGCGCAGGGCTGCTCGACGTATTCCAGTCCNCCGGCGGCGCGGTCCAGCCGCTTGATGGTGGTGACCGCTTCGTCGACTTCCCAACCGCCGTTGGCATCCACGCGGATCCGGCCGGCTGGGCCGATCGCCTCGCGTACCGCCGCGAGTCGCTCCTCGGCTTCCCCNAAACTCTGTCCTGCCTCGGCCACCTTCACCTTCGCTGTCTCGCATCCACCGCGAGCGACGATCACAGCAGCCTCCTCCGCAGCGACGGCAGGGACCGTGACATTGACCGGGATGCTGGAGCGGATCGGATCGGGGAAACCCAGTTCAGCAGCCTCGCGGGCCGCGGCGAGCCAGGGCGCACAGGTTCGCTGGTCGTATTCGAGAAACGGGCTGAACTCACCCCATCCCGCCTTGCCGTGCAGCAACATGCCCTCTCGCGTAGTGATGCCGCGAAACCTCGTGGTCAAGGGGATCGAGTAGACCAAGGTGTCAACCATGNNGGCCAGCGCCCGTACTGCCTGGCGGTCGATCTTGCCGTTGGCAAGCAGCGGCAACCGGTCGACGACGACGACCGACTGCGGAGCCCATGACCGCGGGGTGACCAGGTCACGCAGTTCTTCCAAGGGGGCCTGACCGACGAGCACCGCGACGGTGCGCTCTCCCCACTCCGGGTCAGGCACCCCGACGACCTCCACCTCGGTAACAGCTGGATGACCACCCAGCATGGTGGCGACCGCGGAGGCGGGAACCTTGACGCCGCCGCTGATGATCACGTCGTCGTCGCGCCCGGTGATCCGAAGCCGGCCGTCATGATCGATGAGACCGAGGTCGTTGGTGCGCAGCCAGCCGCCTTGCAGCGTCGCCGCGGTCAGACCCGGGTCGTCCTGGTAGCCGTCGAAGAGCACTGGCCCGCTGATGCGCACCTCGCCTTGAGCGTCGATCTTCACCGCGACTCCGTCGAGCGGAAATCCGTCGTACACGCAACCACCACAGGTCTCGCTCATCCCGTAGGTCTGCACGATCCGGACACCGGCGGCTTCGGCTCGCGCTCGTTGCCCAGGGTCAAGCGGTCCGCCGCCGACCAGCACCGCATCGTAAGTGCGCAGGCTCGGATCTTCGATGCGTCGTACGAGCTGGGTCGGCACCAGCGAGAGGTAGCGACGCTTACTTGCATCGGAAGCGAACGATCGAGCCACGATGGTGCGATAGAGCACCTGCACTCCCGCAACATAGGTCGGCGACAGATCGAGTTCCCAGGTGCCCGCGCCACCGAGCCGCTCATGTGTTGCGAGCGCGGAGGCGCGCATCGCATCCCGCGACAAGACCACGTTCTTGGGTCGCCCGGTCGATCCCGAGGTCGCGATGACCAACGGCTCGGGGTCGGGTTCCTGATCCCATGCGCGCAGCAGAGCCGAGATCTCCTCAGCGGTTCCGCTGACCGGACGCAAGCTGCTCACCGGAGCAACGCTAGCGTTTTCCAACTCGAGCCCAGGCTCAGAGGGTCGTCGAGTGCCGCGCAGCGGTGTATCGAGACGGGGATCTCGATACGTGGCCTCCGGCCACACTCGATCACCTATGTCGCGCCCACGATAGGTTGCCGGTCATGGCAACTCCTGGACAGTGGCTGCACGGCGCCCGTCCCCGCACCCTTCCCGCCGCAGTGGCTCCCGTGCTGGCAGGCACCGGGGTAGTCGTGTTCGAACACGCGGAGGTGTGGTGGAAGGCGGTCCTGGCTCTGGTCGTCTCACTGGCACTGCAAGTGGGCGTCAACTACGCCAACGACTACTCCGACGGGGTCCGTGGCACCGATCAGGAGAGGGTCGGCCCACTGCGACTGGTGGGTTCCGGCGTGGCCTCGCCACGCTCGGTGAAGCTGGCCGCCTTCGCAGCCTTCGGTCTCGCCGGAGTAGTGGGCCTGGTACTTGCCGCGAGCACCGCATGGTGGCTGGTGGCGGTGGGCGCGCTGGCGATCATCGCCGCCTGGTTCTACACCGGTGGCAAGAAGCCGTACGGATACAACGCCTTGGGTGAGGTCATGGTGTTCGTGTTCTTCGGCCTGGTGGCCGTGATGGGCACCAGCTATGTCCAATCCGGGGCCTGGTCGCTGGCCTCGTTGTGGGCGGCTTGCGGGATCGGGGTGCTGGCTTGCGCGATCCTGGTCGCCAACAACCTGCGTGACATCCCCACCGACACCACCTCCGGCAAGCGCACGCTTGCCGTCGTCCTGGGTGATCAGCGCACCCGCTACCTCTACCTGTTCCTGGTACTGGCCGCAGGCGTCGCATTGGTCGGGGTGATCCTGTGCACCACCTGGTGGGCAGCTCTCGCGGTCGCCTTCGTGATCCCGGTGCGACGCGGACTCCAAGCCGTACTAGGTGGGGCCACCGGGCCTGGGCTTATCCCGGCACTGGCTGCTACTGGCCTGGCCGAGTTGGTGTTTGGCGTCGGCATATTTGTCGGTTGTCTGATTGGCAGGTGAGCCAATGCCATTGGACGTGCGATTCTCTTGCTACGAGGCCTGCTGAGGCCTATTCAGGGACAATCGCACGTCCGGGTGAACTTTGGTCACTCGTCAAAATCCTCTTTGGCGCGGTGCTCCTCGAACTTTGCGGCAGCGCGCTGGGCCCGCTCCTCGATACGCTGAGCGAACCGTTCGCGGGGNGCGCGTAGCAGATAGACCGAGGCGACCCCGGAGATGAGCATCGCGATCAACAGTGGCCACAACAACGCCGCCTCATCGGCGATCAACAGCCATAGCCCGAAGACCACAGCAAATGCCGCTACGAACAGCGCCAATCGCAGGCCGGTATAGATCGCGAACTCCCTCATGGAACGAGTCTACGGGCCGCTCATCTGCTGCGTTGTAGTCTGGTGGCGTGCTGAAGTTCCTGCTGGTGGTCGCATTCGTCGCCTTGGCGATCTATCTGGTGGTGCGACGGTTGCAGGGGCCTGGCAACAGTGGCGGCACCCGGCCGATCCAAGGTCCGACTCGACCGATCGCCCCGGATGACGACGAGCAGTTTCTGCGTGATCTGGACTGGCGTCACAAGCACGACGAGGGAAACTAGCGCCGACAACGAAGCGCGACCCTCCACCTACTTGGCGTAGGAATGCTGGCTACCGCCACCAAAGAAGAAGTTGATTCCCACGAAGTTGAACAGCAAGGTGGCAAGTCCGATCAGAGCGATGATCGCGGCGATCCGTCCTTTGTAGCCGGCTGTGGCACGGGCGTGCAGATAGGCGGCATAGACGACCCAGGTGATGAACGCCCAGACCTCCTTGGGGTCCCAACTCCAGTAGGAGCCCCAGGCGGCCTTGGCCCAGATCGGCCCGGCGATCAGCGCGGCGAACGTCCAGATCGGGAAGCCGATCGCGTGCAGACGATAGGAGACCCGATCCAGCACCCCNAGATCCGGCAGCCGATCGAGGAAGCCACCGGCGGGGATCCGCTCACGTCTGGCGGCGCGCTCCTTGACCAGGTACATCGCCGAGAGCATCCCGCCGACGATGAAACAACCCGTGGCAACGACTGCGGCCAGGACATGGATCACCAGCCAGTACGAGTGCAGCGCGGGCATCACCGGACCGGCGTCCTTGTAGAGCACGGTGACGTCCAACATCAGCACCGTCACCAGGAATCCGGTGACCACCATGCCGAGCCAGCGCAGGTCATAGCGGCGCAGCAGCACCAGGTAGATCACCGCAACGCCGAAGGTGCCGGCGAGAGTGAACTCGTACATGTTGCCCCACGGCACCCGGATCGGGTCGGTGGCCAGACCGCGAGCAAGCAGGCCCATCCCGTGCAGCACTGCGGCGATCAGCGTCATCGCGACACCGATCCGGCCGTAAGTCTCGACCCGCAACTCGCGATCCGAGCCGGCACCTTCACCGTTGTCGTCAGCGATGACCGCGTCAGCTGTCGTGGATGCTCCCGCCTCAGCGGCGCCGGTCGACGCCGCAACAGGGACCTTGGCTTGCGGCTCGGCNGGGGTCCTGCCGATCGCCCATTCCACGATGTGGGCGACGAATGCCAGCGCGTAGACGATGCCTGCGAACATGACAGCGCGATCGCTGATCATTCCCCAGTTCTCGATGCTCACGAGCGCTCCTGTCCGATTGCCGGGCCATCCTCATCGCCGGTGCCGTTACCCATACCGGAGCCAGCTGCTGTGCCGGTTTCCGGGCGAAGTTGGCCGAGAAGCTCTCGCACATCAGCGTCGAGACCCTCGCCCAAGTTGCTGCGATCGAGTCCGGCAACCTCCACCACAGTACGCCCGCCGGCGCCCCCACTCTGTCCGGGTCCGTCCTCGACCCAAGCCCGAACCCAAAGTCTGCGCGGACGCACGAACAGCGAGGCCATCAACCCGACCAGGGCGACTGCAACCCCGCCCAGCGCCAAAGCCTCNCCGGGGCTGTTGCTCATCTGCAGCCGCACCCAGTGCTGGTAGCCATCCAAAGTGATGGAGCCCTTGCCACCCGGTAGCTCGGCCGTCTCGCCGACACCCAGGGTGATCCGGAACTGGTCGCCCTTGGGATCGTCGGGCTTTGCATCGGGTCGAGTGAACATCGTGAGGTTCTTCTTCGAGAGCAGGTAGACGTTCTGCGCTGCGCCGGTGTCCATGCCGAGGTCGCCGTAGTACCCGAGCAGGGACACCTTGGGGTTGAGCGCCTCGGGNAAGCTGGAGAACGGACCGGTCTCGTCGGTGAATCCGTACGTCGGGTAGAACTCGCCCTCGAATCCGAGTTGGTCAGGCAGCGCATCAGGGACTTTGACGACCCCGAACGATGTCATCGAGCCACCGTCCTGCGGAAGAAAGGGGGCCGGCGCCCTGAAGGCGAGATCTCCGTTACCGTCGCGGATCGTGAAGATCGGGGCGTAGCCGTAACCGATCAGGAACACGTCCAGGCCGTCGACGCTCAGCGGGTGGTTGACCTTGAGCTCGTGGGTCTTGACCGGCCCACCGAACTCGGTGGCGTAACTGAGCATCGCCGTGAACGATTTGGCCTGACCTAACGCGGGGCCGCTGGTGACGTACTCGACCTTGAAGTCATCGACGGTGAAGCTGACCGGTGCCAGGTTGTCGGTGTTGACCAGTGACCCCGGCGCGAACTCGTCGTACTGGGTGAGTGAGTTGGTGAAGCCCTGACCGACCATGATCAGCGCGCCGCCCTTGAAGCCCAACAGCTGGCCCATCGCGAATCCGACCAGCACCGCGATGATCGAGAAGTGGAAGACCAGGTTGCCGGCCTCACGCAGGTAGCCGCGCTCGGCCCCGAGCGACGATCCCGAGCCACCAGCACCATCCGCAGCTTTGGCGACCCGATACCGCTTGCCGCGCAACGCCTGCTGGGCGCGTTCCAGCACGATCTGAGGAGAATCGGTGGTCTCACCTGTCGCGTACGCCGGGAGTCGGGACAGGTTGCGTGGCGCTTTGGGCGGTTGGGCGCGCAGCGCCCGCCAGTACACCCGCAGCCGGGGCAGCACGCAGCCGAGCAGCGAGATCATCAGCAACACGTAGATGGCGCTGAACCAGACCGACCCGTACACGTCGAACAGGCCAAGCTTGTCGTAGATCGGGCCGAGCCGCGGATGGTCGGCCTTGAAGCCGCTGACCCCGACGGGGTCGAGGTTCTGCTGGGGCACGACCGATCCGGGAACCGCGCCGAGCGCCAGCAGGAACAACAGCAGCAGCGCGGTCCGCATCGAGGTGAGCTGACGCCAAGCCCAGCGCAACAACTCGATCGGGCTCAGCGCAGGCGGTTTCGGCGCAGTCACCTCAGGGCTGTTCAGGTCGGTGGTCACAAGGACATCTCCGTTCCCGATACCCAACTCTGCAGATGTCCGATCCACTGTGCCCACAACCCGGTCACCAGCAGTATCCCGATCGCGATCAGCATCAGCCCACCGGCGCGGGTCACCCACACCTGGTGTTTGCGGATCCAGCGGGTGGCGCCGAGCATCCGCTCATAGGCCAGGCCCGCGAGTATGAACGGGATGCCGAGGCCGAGCGAGTAGGCGATGCCGAGCAGCAGCCCGCGACCGGCGGTCGCCTCATTGCCCGCCAACGCGAACACGGCGGTCAGGGTAGGGCCGATGCACGGCGTCCACCCGAGCGCGAAGAGGACCCCGAGCAAAGGCGCCGCCGCAACACCCACCTTCGGCACTCGATGGATCCGCACGTCGCGCTGGAACAACGGAAGCAATCCGATGAACGCCAACCCGAGCACGATCGTGAGCAGGCCCAGCACCAGGTTGAGGGTGTCGGTGTTGGTGAACAGCCACTGCCCGATCGTGCCGAAGAACAGCACCTCGACGACGAACACGAAGGTGAAGCCGAGCACGAAGAGGCTGGTTCCCGCCAGCATCCGGGACCGCTTGGCGTCTTGTAGGTCCGCACCGGAAAGGCCTGTCACATACGAGACGTAGCCCGGCAGCAATGGCACCACGCACGGGGAGAAGAACGAGACAAGCCCGGCGACGGCCGCGACCAGCAGCGCCACGATCAGGGTGCCGGAGCTGGCCTGATCGGCGAACCAGTCACCGGCGCCGGTTGCGATCACGCGGTGATCTCCTCGATCACGCTCTTGATCGTGATGGCGGTGATCTCTCCGCGCACGGCCGCGGCGACCCGGCCCTCGGCATCGACGAAGAGAACACTAGGGATCGACTTGGGGCTCAGCCCGCTTCGGAACGCCAGCAACAAACCNCCGCTGGGGTCATGGATCGACGGATAGGTCAAGCCGGCCCGACGCACCCACGCCTGGGCGTTCTCGACGCTGATGTCACGGGAGTTGATACCGAGAAAGGCGACGTTCTTCGTTGCCAGTTCCGCGGCGGCCTTGATGAAGATCGGCGCCTCTTTGCGGCACGGCCCGCACCACGAGCCCCATACCGGCAGCACCACGATCTTGCCGGCATAGTCGGCCAACGACAGCGGTTCGCCATTCAGACCGGTGCCTTCGACGCCTTCCACTTTCGGACGCTTCTCGGGCGGCAGCACCTTCACCGCGCCGTTGCCGGACACGAAACCCTGCTGTGATCCGCCACCGACAATGCCGTCACCATCACAGGCGGTCAGCCCCGTCAAGGCGACTGCCAGCGTAACCGCGATGAGCGCCTTCCTGACGACGCTCATCTTCCCGGGCACTCTCACGACACTGTGCCCTGGTCGTCCTGACCGCCCTCGTGGTCCTCGTGGTCGGCGCCGCCGGCGGAGAACGGGTCACGCCGGTGCCTGGAGGGAACCAGATCGATAGCAGGCTCGGAGTACCCGATGCTGACGATCCGGTCATCCTCGAAGGTGAACGAGGTCAACGAGCACAAGGTGCACTGACGCCTCCGCGGGTCGTGCAGGAACGAGCGGTCCTCGACATGCAGCCGAGTCGTCCAGATCGGCAACTGATGGGAGACGATCAGCGCCTCATGTCCAGCGGCTTCGTCGCGCGCATCGTGGATAGCGGCCATCATGCGCGCCACGATCTGCTTGTAGGGCTCACCCCAGGACGGCTTGAGCGGGTTGTACAGCAGCAGCCAGGAGCTCGGCTTGCGCAATGCGCCGTCACCCACCCCGAAGGTCTTGCCCTCGAACTTGTTCTCCGACTCGATCACGCGCTCATCGATCACCGGCTCCAGCCCAAGCGCCGCGGCGATCGGTGCAGCAGTCTGCTGAGCGCGTTCCAAGGGCGAGGTGCGCAGGTGGACGATGTCGCGATGGGCAACGGAGTCAGCCACTCGCTGGGCCATCTGCTTGCCGAGTTCCGACAGGTAATAGCCGGGCTGTCTTCCGTACAAGACGCCCTCGGGGTTGTGGACCTCNCCGTGCCGGAGCAGGTGGACGGTGGTGCTGGTCATGGCCGGCCTCTCACGATCGAGCAACTTGCAGTGCAGCGGCCGCGGCTCGCGCGGCCGCGGGGAACGCGGTCAGGATCTGGTCGATCGCGGCATCGTCATGGGCGGCCGACAGGAACCACACCTCGTACGCGCTNNCGGGGGCAAGTAGACGCCCTGGTCGAGCATGGCATGGAAGAACGCCGCGTACGCCTGCGCATCCAGCCGGTCGGCGGATGCGAAATCGGTGACCGGGCCAGGTGTCCCGAGGAAAACGCTGAACATCGTGCCCGCGCGCTGCGTCACATGCGGCACACCGGCGGCATCCAGGGCCTCGTCGAGGCCTGCGGCGATCACATCGGCGGCGCGGTTCAGGTGGTCGTACACCTGGTCGGTAGCCAGCCTCAGCGTGGTCAATCCGGCAGTGGTGGCAATCGGGTTCCCCGAGAGCGTTCCGGCCTGATAGACAGGTCCCCCGGGCGACAGCATCGCCATCACCTCGGCACGCCCGCCGAAAGCCGCGGCGGGAAAGCCGCCACCCATCACCTTGCCGAAGGTGACCAGATCGGGAGTCCAGCCCTCGACCGCGCCGTCGCGCTCCCACTGCCCCTGTCGGGCGATCCGGAACCCGGTCATCACCTCGTCGCTGATGAACAGCGCTCCGTGACCGTTACACAGCTGGGCGAGCAGTCGATTGAACCCGGGGCCNGGAGGCACCAGGCCCATGTTGCCCGGGACGGCCTCGGTGATCAACGCCGCGATCCGTTCGCCGTGCTCGGCGAAGGCCTCACGCACCGCCGCTTCGTCGTTGTAGCCGAGCACGATGGTCGCAGCGGCTGCNGCCGGCCGGAACGCCCGGCGTCCCGGGAACCCCAACGTCGCCAGCCCACTTCCGGCGCTGGCCAGCAGCGAGTCGACATGACCGTGATAGCAGCCGGCGAACTTCACGATCAGGTCACGGCCGGTGAACCCGCGCGCCAGCCGGATTGCCGACATCGTCGCCTCGGTACCTGAGGACACCAGGCGAACTGCATCGATGGGGGTGCGCGCCACGATCTCCTCGGCCAGCTCGACCTCGGGGATCGTCGGGGTTCCGTACGAGGTGCCGCGGGCGACCGCCGCCTGCACAGCGGCCTCGACTCCCGCGTGCCGGTGCCCAAGCAGCATCGGCCCCCAGGAGCAGACCAAATCGACATAGCGGTTGCCGTCGGCATCGAAGAGGTAGGGACCTTCAGCACGCTCGATGAACCGCGGGGTTCCGCCCACTGCGTTGAACGCCCGCACCGGCGAGTTGACGCCGCCTGGCGTGACAGCCAGGGCACGCTCGAAGAGCGCGGCTGAGCTTCGTGCTGACTGCGTGGTCACCTTGCCATTGTCACTGGTGAACCTGAGCGAATCCCAATCGAGTCCGGTCCTGGGTCAAGCGGATTGGTCACAGCAGACGGGCTGCCTCGGCGGCCCAGTAGGTGAGGATCACATCTGCACCGGCTCGCCGGATCGAGGTGAGGGTCTCGATGATCGCGGCTTCGCGGTCGATCCAGCCGTTGGCGGCGGCGGCCTCGACCATCGCGTACTCACCGGAGATGTTGTAGGCAGCTACCGGCACCGGGACTGCCGCACGCACTGCCGTGATCACGTCGAGGTAAGCGAGCGCGGGCTTGACCATCACGATGTCAGCGCCCTCAGCGACGTCCAGCAGTGCCTCACGCACGCCCTCGCGCGCATTGCCGCCGTCTTGCTGATAGGTGCGGCGATCACCTTGCAGGCTGGAGTCGACGGCCTCCCGGAACGGCCCGTAGAAGCTCGAGGCGTACTTCGCGGAATAGGCCAGGATCCCGACTTGCGCGTGTCCAGCGGCATCGAGCGCGCGGCGGATCACGCCGACCTGACCGTCCATCATGCCGCTGGGTCCCACCAGGTCGACACCGGCAGCGGCATGGGCCAGCGCCATCTGCGCGTAGATCTCCAAGGTGGCGTCGTTGTCGATCTGACCGGACTCGTCCAGCACACCGCAGTGACCGTGGTCGGTGAACTCGTCCAGACACAGGTCGGACATCACCGGGAACGCGTCGCCCACTTCGGCGACCACGTCCGCGATTGCCACGTTGAGGATTCCCGCGGGATCAAGGGCGCCGGAGCCGGTCGCGTCCTTTGCCAGCGGCACGCCGAACAGCATGATCCCGCCCAAACCCAGCTCAGCAGCCTCGACCGCAGCACGACGCAACGAGTCACGAGTGTGCTGGACGACTCCTGGCATCGAGGTGATCGGTACCGGCTCGGTCGCTTGTTCACGGACGAACACCGGCAGGATCAACTGGCCGGGGCGCACGTGCGTCTCGGCGACCAGCCGGCGCAACGCCGGGGTCCGCCGAAGCCGGCGCGGACGTACCTCGGGAAAGCCCATGGACCAACGATAGTTCGCCTTGACCGCAGCGTTCGCCGAGCAGGGGACATCGGGTAACCGCCTCTCAACCGGACCACTAGGTGCGACGGGCCACTAGCACCTTCTGCATTCACGCCGAGTGCGTGAGACTGGAAGGTATGAGTACCGAGAAGCTCACCGAGCAACAGATCGCCGACGCCGAGTTGAGCGGATGGGTCAACCAGCAGGGCAGTCTGCAGACCCGGATCCGCACTGGTGACTTCGAGACCGGGCTCGCCGTGGTGAACGCGATCGGCGCGACTGCCGGGGAGATGAACCATCATCCTGATCTGGACCTGCGTTACACCTATGTCGCGATCCGGCTGAGCAGCCACGACGTCGGCGGTCTCACCGAGCGCGACGTTCGGCTGGCGCGCGCTATCGGCGACATCGCTGCAAACGCCGGCCTCGCCCTCACCACGACTGACGATTAAGGCAAACGCTAGGTATATCCACTCCCGATCACCGCGCACGCCCCCGCCAGGCACCGCGCTGGAATGCCGCCCGTGCCCAACCGATCCCACTCGACGTCGCGATCAGCGATCCTCGCCTGCTCCGCGGTGCGGTCGGCTGCGCTGCCGCAACCCCGCGAGGCCTATTCCCCGGCTAGTAGCCGTTCGGAGGCGGCTCCATCTCACCGCGCACCCCNAGCAGCCGGATCGGCCGGGGATCGTCGAGTCGTTCGAACAGGTCGAATGCGGTCGCTGTGATCACTGCGGCGTCGTAGGTAGGGGTGAGCAGCTTGCGCACCCGGGTGAAGGTGAAGAACGGGGCGAAGCGCACCTTCAAATGCACCCGCACGCAGGCGCGCCCCTCCCGGTTCAGGTCCTCGACGACCTGGTCGGCGAGGACACGGAGCGCACCACGGACCTCATCGATCTCGGTGAGGTCGCGCTGGTAGGTCGTTTCGTGACCGTGCGCGCGGGCGATCCAAGGTGTGTCGTCGACGATCGCAGTCCCGCTGCCACGGGCCAGCCGCCGGACGTGGGCGCCGGCGCTGGGGCCGAGTTCGGCCACAAGGACCTCCTCGGAAGCCTCGGCAAGATCGCGTACCGTGTGGAGGCCGAGCCCGGCGAGCCGGGCAGAGATCTTCGGCCCGATACCCCACAGCGCCCTGGTGGACCGCTCGCCCATCACCTCCATCCAGTTCCCCGCCGTCAGCCGGTAGATCCCGGCCGGCTTACCGNNGTCGGTCGCGGTCTTGGCTCGCACCAACGTGTCGCCGACGCCGACCGAGCAACTCAATCCCGTCGCATCCAGGACCGCTGCCCGCACGGCGCGGGCAGTTGCCTCCGGGTCCTCGGTGTCGACTCCGACGAAGGCCTCGTCCCAGCCGAGTACCTGCACCACCGCGCCGGGGAAATCCCGCAGCGTCGCCATCACCTGATCGGAGGCCTCCTCGTAGACGGGATGGTCGACCGGTAGGAAGATCGCGTCGGGGCATCGTCGTACCGCGGTCTTCAGCGGCATCCCGGAGCGGACCCCGAACGCTCGGGCCTCGTACGAAGCCGTCGAGACCACCGCCCGCTCAGTGGGGTCACCACGGCCGCCGACCACCACGGGAAGCCCGGCGAGCTCGGGACGGCGCAAGACCTCCACCGCCGCCAGGAACTGGTCCATGTCGACGTGCAGCACCCATTGCGCCATGTGCCGATGCTGCCGCACCCGGGGCTGGTGGCATAGGCCTAGCTACCGCCAGCATCCCGCCGACGACCGGCCAACAACCAACCACCCACACCTAGCAGTGCGATCGCGGATCCGATCAGCCACAGACCGAAGGGCGAACCGGCATTCGGCAGACCTGTGCCCGCGTTGGCGTTCTTGGACTTGTTCTTGTCGTCCGGGTCCTTCGGCTTGTCACCTGGGTCATCGACGTCGTCCTTGACGATCACACCGGCATCCCAGGTCGGGTCGATGCCTTCGCTGGCGGCGATGTCGCGATAGTCGTAGTCATGGGTGAGTTCCTCGTTGGAGTCGCCTAGGACGATCGTCTTGGTACGACCATCGGAGCGCCTCGCATCCGAATCGCGTCTGTCGTCGGAGCCGGAGTCACGGTCGGTGAACTTGTACTTCTTCTTCTGCTCCTTGGTGAGCTCGAACTTCACCTGGTACTTGCCCGCAGGCAGGTTGTCGAAGACGTAGCGGCCGTTCTTGTCGGTGGTCGTGGTGGCGATCACCTTGCCGTCCTTGATCAGCTTGACCTTGACTCCCGCCAGCGGCCTCTCGCCGGGGTCTTGCTTGCCGTCCTTGTCCTTGTCGATCCAGACGTAATCACCGATGGCGTAGGTCTTGGTCACGAACCCGAAGTCGAGGGTCGGGTCGCGGTCACCGTCCTCGTGCAGGTCACCGGGCTGGGTCGACGCCTCCCAGCTGGAGGAGTCGCCCTCCCGGTCACCAATCCCCGATCGAGTCGGGACGTAGGGCCGCAGTGCCTCCTCCGATGCCTCCCGGTCGATGCGGACGGTGTAGGTCTCGCTCCCGGTCAGCGCGGGCAGATTCTCGAAGGTGTACTCACCGTTCGGGCCAGTGGTCGTCGGGCCGACCAGATTGCCGAACACGTCGGTGACCGGCTGGCCGTCAGGTCCCACGATGGTGAGCACGACGCCCGGGATGCCAGGCTCACCTGGGCCTTGGCGCCCATCCTTGTTCTGGTCGACCCACACATAGTCGCCGACAGAGACCTTCTTCAGCGGCACGATCGTGGCCGAGGTGCTGCCGATCGTGTTGACGATCGGAGCCGTGGCATCGGTGATCCGCACCGCGACATAGGCTGCGATGCCCGGCTCGGCGTCCAGGCGGGTGCCGTCCTTCTGC
Source organism: Nocardioidaceae bacterium (assembly GCA_013693815.1). GTDB lineage: Bacteria > Actinomycetota > Actinomycetes > Propionibacteriales > Nocardioidaceae > SSC3. Next base: position 598,150 of record CP059259.1, on the reverse strand, counting down.
TTGAGCGTCACGGTGCCCGTGGCCGCGTCGTAGGTGGCCTCGAGGTTGCCGCCGATGTCGACCGGCCCGGGCGTCGCCCCAGCACCGGTGGCTGCGTTCTCCTCGGTCACGAAACCGAGGAACTGGGTAGCGGCCGGGAGGATGTCGTTGACGTCGACGATCACCACGTCGTCGTAGTTGCCGTGCGGGAGGAACTCGATCCGGTAGACGTAGGTGTCCTGGACGAGGTTGCCCTCACCATCGGTTTGGGCCCTCAGCGTCTCGACCCACTCCTGCGCATCGCGGTCGTAGACCCGTTTGCGGACTTCAGCCTCGTCGCCGTAGGAGGTGGCCTGCTCCTCGTCCTCGTCCCAGTACAGCGGCGTGCCGTCCGAGCCGAGCAGTGAGGCCCGGTTCGTGATGACCTTGGTCTCCTTGCCTTCGAACGGCCTGGTGGTCAGCGAGAGGTTGACGACCAGCTCCTGGTCCACACCGCGAGCGTCCACGACGGCGACGCCCGCAGCGCTGAGCTCGATGACGAGGTTGCCGTTCTGAGCGCTCACGTCGAAGTGTGAGGCGTTGAGCGGCTGGCCGTCATAACTGCCCGTGACTTGGACCGAACCGAGGTCACTCACGTCGAAGACATCGGCGTCGACGTAGTCGACGATCTGGCTGGTGCGTACGTCGATACCCTTGCCCGCGCCGACCCGGAACGTGTAGTCGACCGTGACGGTCTCACCGGGGTTGACTGCCTCCTGTTCGGCGTTACCGGACTTGGAGAACACCGTCGTGTCGTTGAGACCGCCGCTGCGCGCCTCGGGCAGGCGCTCGATGAACACCTCCGTGCTCGCGCTGCCAGTGCGAACCGGGGTGATCTGCAGGGTGACGGTGTTGCCTACTCGGTAGCGGACGGCGTCACGCACGGTGGAGGTGCCGCTGACCTCGCTGACCTGGTTGATCTCGGCCTCGACATCGAAGGTCGCGTTCGTGGTGTTGTTCTGGCCGACGTTGATCAACAGGAGCTGGCCGTCGGTGCAGTACTGGCCCGCGCTGCTGGCAAGCCGGAACGCCTCGGCGCGAGCACTGTCACTAGCACCGGCGGGGCAGGTGCCCGCTGAAGACAGCGCGCCGTGCGGCCAAGTGCCGCCCGCAGTGATGAAGGGCACCTCGCCGGTCAGCCAGGTGGTTCCGGCGGGCAGCCGGTCACGCAGCACCGCGTCCTGGGTGAGGGTGTAGTTGGGGTTGTTGGGGCGGGCATCCCACCCGCGCAGGTCGGCGCGCAAGGTGTAGGTGATGGCTTGGGCCGGAGTGACGTTGCCAGAAGCGTCGATCTGCTCGTAGTCGAGGCGGTGGGTGTTGGCCGGGTTCTCATCGGTCCAGTCGTGTGCCTTGCCAGTAGCGGCTCCGACACCCGGACCGGCGATGGTGCCCTGAATGCCGATGGTGGCAGTACGCGTGGTGTTGCCGCCGAACGTGGCGGTGTTGGTCAGCTGGAGCGCCGGGTTCGGGAAAGCGCCTGGGTTGCCGCCGGCGGCGTTGTACGCCGCCTGGAGCTCGGCCTGCAGGGCGAGGCGCTGGGCATCGTTGGCGACTCGGGCGGTGTAGGTGATCGCGAGCTGCGAGGGGCCGGGGATGTCACCTGTCCAGGTGAACCCGTTGCCGGTGGCGGTCGGGTTGAACGTGAAGGGGCCCTGGGTCCGGTTGAGTCCGTCCACGTCCCATTGGGTGATGGTCGCGCTGGTCACGCTCTGGTAGGCCAGATAGCTGTGCGGGGAGTCCGCGATCGTGTAGCCGGTGCGGGCGGTTTCGGAGTCGACGTTGAGCCGGTAGGTGATGTCCTGGTTCAGGATGGTCGGGTTCACCGTCACGGTGTTCGTGGCGTAGTCGACCGAGACGAAGCTGTTGAGGTTACCCGGAGAGGTCCGGGCCTTGACGACACCGTTACTCACGTTGGCGAACTGGTCACCGGAGTTACGGATGATGACATCGACCGAGGACTCTTCTCCGTCGATCTTCCAGGTGATCGGGCCTTTGACGCTCTCATCGACGTCGTTGACCACGAAGTCGAGGTCGAAGACGCCCTGGTTGATCTCGGGTGGCCAAGGGTCTTTGAACGTGATGCTCACGGTGTTGGTGCCGTCCACATGGGTGACGCTCTCGATCGCGGTGTTCGCGGCAGGCACGCCGGTCAGCCGAACGTTGGGACCGAGTTCGAACACAACGGTCGAGCCTGGCGCGACCTGGTTGTTGTACTGGACGCGCAGCTTCAGCGTGTCGCCCTCGTTGACGACCTGGGTGCCGTCGTAGGTGCCGCCATCGCCGAGCAGGATGGTCGAGGTGATGCCTGGCGTGGCTGCGCTGGCGGCCGGTGACAACCCCACTACCGACGCGACAGCGAGCAGGACCGCCAAAGCACCAAGCATCCCGTGATGTAGGAGTTGGCTGACGTGGCGCACGGGCGTTGGTGCGGTGGTGGACAAGGCATTTCTCCCCGAAATTCGACTCAGCAGGTACCCGAATGCCGGCAGCGCCTCACGGCCACGGTCATCGGGCAAGTAGCGCAGAACGCGCAACGCGAGTTGATTCTGGGTAAAAACCCGGATAAATGGCACCCCTGAAGAGAGCATTCATCCCCGTCTCCAGGTTTTTAGTACTGGTACTAAGAGCACGCTCCAACCGCTGATGAATTCACTACAGCAGGCCGAGTTCCCGTGCCACGGCGAGGGCGGACTCGCGCGAGGAAACCCCGAGTTTGCGGTAGATGCTCTGCAGCTGGGCTTTGATGGTGTGTGGCGAGACTACGAGCGCCTCGGCAACCGCCCGGATGCCACCGTGCTCGGCGAGCGCACGGAGTACGACGGTCTCCCGCGGAGTCAGCGTCGCGGTGACCAGACGGACTGAGGGAACGCCAGAGACCGGACAGTCGAGGTAACTCCGTACGCTCGGGGACTCTTGCTGGCCCGCGAGCTCCCACAGCATCCGGCGATCTCGGGGGTCCATCAAGGCGATATGCATCCGGGCCCCGTAGCTCTCCCAGGCGACCGCGGCAGCAGACAGCCACAACCAAGCCAGTTCCGATTCGCCTTCCCGAAGAGCTGCGACCGCGGCCATCGTCTGAGTCTCCGCGCGAGTGCGGATCGTATGACCGGGTAGGTCCAGCAGCGCGATCCCTTGCTGAATCGCCTCACGATCTCGTTGGGCGCCAAGCAGCCAGGACACCCGGGCGGCCGCGAGGTGGGGACTGTCCTCAGGCTTGTCCGCCAGGATCCGCCCGGCCTCGCGGTGGTCACCGCTGGCCATCCATGCTGCCGCGAGAACCGCGTACAAGTGTTCGGTAGCGGTATTGTCACCGGCTCCCGGTGGAGCAGGAGTCACCGCCAACTCCCGGGTGATACGTTCCGCCTCGGCCTGGCCTTGACCGAGCCCGAGCTTGGCCAGCAGCCGAGCGGTGGTGAGCAGTGGCCAATACTCGGTGATGCGCAGGTAGGTCTGAGTGTCGCGCAGGATGTCCTCGGCCCCGGCGAAATCGAGGGAGTCCAGACAGATGTAAGCCTCGGCCAGCAAGCCCAGCCCGTTCATCGAGCTGAGCCGCAGCTCCGGAGGCCAGGCCTCGGTGGCGATCGACGACACGGTGGTCCCGGCGGCTGCCGTATCACCGGCGAACGCGCTCATCGCCGCGGTGTAAACCAAGGAGTANTTGCGCGGNGCAGGCCTGGTGCACAAGGCGACGGAGCGGTTGGCTGCCGCGAGCGCCTCCTCCACCTTGCCGCCCTGCCAGATCGAGAAACTCAACTGGCGTAGCACCGTCCCTACGTGCTCGCCGAACGACAGCAGCAGGTCGGGGTCCATCTCCTCGACCGACGACAGCGCCGCCAGACAAGCTTCACAAGACTCGCGCCACTTCATCGCCAGGCGCAATGAGATCGCCCGCATGCTGGTGTGCGAGAAGGCATCGACAACGGGTTCGATGTAGGACGGCCGTGCTTGCGCATCGATGGCGATCTGGAAGACCCGAGGAGCCTCTCCGCGTAGACCGGGGTTCCCCATCAACGCCAGGCCCAGGCCGAAGGCGAGCATCGGATAATCGTGCAGCGCAGTCTCGGGGACTGCCTGGAGCGCAGGCAGGAACCGGTCGCTGAGGTAACTGTCCGGGTTCACGATCACCACCGAGACGAACGCTCGATCGGCCAGCGCATAGTCGCCGCCTTCGATCGCGAACAGCAGCGCCTGTTCCACGATCTCCTCGTTCTCCAACAACCACAATGCGGTAGTGATGCAGGAGCGGTGGAACCTGTCGGGATCGGCCTTGGCCCGCGCCCGGAAGGTGTCCCGCAGCGTCTCCACGTACTGGAAGACCTGACGGTTGGGCGCATACGGGATCCAGCGGCCGAAACCGTGGTGCTCCAGCATGTTCAACAGCTCGGGGGCATCCGGCGCGCCACTGAGCAACTCGGCCAACTGCACGTCGACATAGGGCGGAACGCTGGTGTCTGTGACGAACTGGACGGCCTCTGGAGACGGCAGCAGTGACTCGAGCTTTGCCGCGACCACCTCGGTCCACTCCGCCGAGTCGGGACGAGGGATCCGGCCGAGCTGGGACAACGACAGGACCACAGCACGCACAGCAAGTGCGAAACCCCGGGTCGCAGTCGCCACCGAGGCCGCTAGCTGCCGGTCATCGATCCCGGTCTGCTGGGCGATCAGGGTCGCGACCTCATCGGTAGTGAGAGCCAGCTCCGCGACCGTGATCACCCGAGCGACTCCTCCGGGCGGATCACAGTCGGCCAAGCCGGTGTCTCTCCTGGTCGTGATCACCACGCGCAGTTCAGGCAGCGCCTCGATGATCCGAGCGAGATCCTCATCGATCTGTGTCATCAGCTCATCGAGATGCTCGTAGGCGTCCACGATCAGCACTACCGGGCCGGCATCGGCAAGGATCTGGATAGCCAGCCGCACGGGGTCGGCAGCCAGCATGAGCTGCTCTTGGACTACGGCCGCGGTCTCTTTGGAGAGATCGCCCGCCCGCGACGCGCTGGCCGCGACATGCTGCCAGAATGCACTCCGCTTGAACAGCTCGCCGCTGAGCGATACCCAGGTCACCAGCTCACGATTCTGCCGGAGCGCCCAGCTTCGCACCAGCGTCGTCTTACCGCAGCCGCTGGGACCTTGCACCACGCAAACCCGCACCAAAGGCGAGTCGAGTATTTGATACAACCGGGGTCGGTCCACCACACCCGCGATCACTGCGGCCCCGAGGGCCTGTTCAGTCATCCAGCCTTCATACCAGGGAAACTCGGCGCCTTACCCCGATGGGGCACACAAATATGTCGTTTGTCATAGCCGCCGCGCTATCACCTGTCGGCTCATCCGGCCAAGCCTGGACCACCTTCTGTTGGAAGACCCGCCCAGACCGCTGACCATGACCTATCCGCACACGTTCTCAGCCTTCTGAACACATCTCGGGATCGGCATCGCTCCCACAGCCAACCATCCGCCACGGCACGACCAACTCGTATGGCTGACCATCCGCCTCGTACGAGATAGTGAAGCCGGTGACGTCCGAACCACGCGCTCCAACTTTCATCACGACCTGGAGTTCAGTGAACGCCGCGTCGACATCAGTCCGTTGACTGCACGGCGTGTCTACCGCTGTCCCGGTGATATCGGCTGAGTACGACCCACGAACAGTAGCGTCGTGGAANCTCCCCGGGCGACCTAACAGTGCAACGATCGGAGCCCACTTATCTGGGGCGCCAGCGCGCTCACTGCGTGGTGGTACAGCTCGTAGTACTGGATATATCTCAAGCGGCTTCAGCGCGATATCGAACTTGATGTCTTGGAGGACGACATCGGCCGCAGCCTCATCACGCTCCAAGCACAAAATGAACAGCCCTTGCGTGTAGTAGTACGGGACGTGGGTCGGCGCGAAAACGCTCGATGCCCCCGGAGAAACCGATGCCGACAGTGGCCCGCTCATAGAAACTTGCTTGCCATTTCCAGCATCGGTCACACATCCGGAGACCACCAGCAATCCCGCAATCGCTACAACAAGGGCCGACACGCATCGCCGAAACCTACCGGTGAAACCGGTCTTGGCCAGATTCAACGCCGCTTTTCCATGACCTTGCCAGAGACCGAAGGATAGTCGTTGTTGCCGCACAGCTTCTTATTCGTACCGACGATCTTGTAGTGCAGGCTTTGCGAGGTGGAATAGGACCGGCTGATCCCCAGATCGATGCCAATGGTGTCCTTAAGCTTCACTGCGGCACCATATTCGTACTTCTTACCGGATGTCTTGTTGCGCACGAAGTTCCCGGGGCTGGTATTCGCGCAGATGGTCCAGTTAGGGCGGATAACTCCGTCCTTGTTGATAGCCGTGCCACCCTCTCCTTGATCGGGATCCAGTGAACATGATCGCAACCTGGCATACCGATGTAGTCGTAGTACTTAACTCGGGAGTAGAGAACCTCTTTACGATAGCTTCGAGAAGCTCCGCCTGCATTCCAGGTGAATCCCCAATCGCCTTCCGCCCACGTACTCCCAGCGGCAAAGGCGGAGGCACCTACGAACTTGATCGCGCCCCGTACTTGGCGCCATTGCCCGAACTAGTGGTGACCTTCATCCAAGCCTTGCTGTCTCCAATCGGGTAACTGGTTCCGATGGTCGCCCAAGCTTTCTTGTTACTCAGATACTCGGTCTTGTGAGGCCCCATGCCACCGCCTGGGCAACCTTCCACGGCTTGCGGTGTCATAGTCCCACCATCCCATTCGGTGTCGTCGTTGTCCGATGGGTCCCAGGTGTCATCGTCAAGCGGAGGTGCATCTTCGCCATAGTCAGGGACATCATGAGCGCTAGCAAACCTGGGCGGCTCGAGGGTGGTGACGTCGTCCCCGCGGACTCGGTGGTCACCACCGTAGTGCGCGCAGCGATCGACTTGAGCTGAGGGCACAGATAGAGCCTGGAAGTCAGCCGGGTCGACCCATTGCGTGTCAACACCCTGCTGCGATATCGCCTGCGCAGTAAGGGTTGTCGTCCAAAACAAACCATCAGAAGCTGCATCGATCTTCGGGTCAACCATGCCCACTGCCGACTGGAATGCTGACGGAACTTCCTCAGGCGACAAGGTCACGACAAGCTCGTTGTCAGGTCCGAGGACAATGTTCTCGTTGTCGATGAAATATGTGGGAAGTTCGCCGAATGGAGTGTCGGCCGTTATAATCGGGAGCAACTCTACTTCAACATCCTCCAACCCGAACTGCTCGGGGAGATACCCCGTCGCGATGATTTCATCAAGCGAGCCAGGCACGCTCGTTGCATAGGCAGTTGACAGCGTGCCGGCCATGCTGACGGTGAGGGATGCCACGAGAAGACAGCGGACAACATTGTTACGACGCACTCAAACCTGCTTTCTGCCATCCGCGAATGGCGAACGGGCGCACTTGTCAAGTCCCGAGACGAACTCCCGAGAGCAAGGCTGATCCACCAACAATGGCGATCGTCCTTCTACCTCTACATGCCAGCAGCACTCGACAATCAAACAACCCGCGCAAGACGGTCTATACAACCTGACTAGTGGCGTAACAGCTCCTGCAGGTCGGGCGAAGTGACGGAGGACCTAGGTCGCCTTCCGGCGAGCCGAAGGTCGCCGCTCGGACGGCTTGGTAACCGGCTGCCCTGCCTCGATCATCGCGGCACGGCGCGCTGACCCGAAGTCGGCGAGCGCATCGACCAGCACCTCGACCGCCGGCGACGAGGCGAGCACATCGACGCGCAGCCCGTGCTCTTCGGCAGTCTTGGCGGTAGCCGGTCCGATGCATGCGATCACGGTGGAAGCGTGCGGCTTGCCGGCGATACCGACCAAGTTGCGGACCGTCGAGCTGGAGGTGAACACCACCGCGTCGAACTTGCCGGACTTGATCGCATCCCGCACCGGAGCCGGAGGCGGCGCCGCGCGCACAGTGCGGTAGGCGGTGACGTCGTCGACCTCCCAGCCAAGGTCGATCAGACCGGCGACGAGGTTCTCGGTCGCGATGTCGGCCCGTGGCAGGAACACCCGATTGATCGGATCGAGCAGGTCGTCGTATTCCGGCCAGTCCGCCAGCAATCCCGCGGCCGACTGCTCACCGGAGGGAACCAGATCGGCTCGCAATCCCCATTCGGCGAGGGTGGCGGCGGTCTTCTCACCAACCGCGGCGATCTTCAGACCCGAGAACGCACGAGCATCCAGCCCGTACTCCTCGAACTTCTCCTTCACAGCGCGCACCGCATTGAAAGAGGTGAATGCGATCCACTCGTAGCGGCCCTCGACCAGCCCGCGGATCGCCTTGTCCATCTGCTGCGGGTTGCGCGGTGGCTCCACCGAGATGGTCGGCACCTCCTCGGGGACAGCGCCGTAACCGCGCAGCTGCTGAGACAGCGTGCCGGCCTGCTCCTTGGTGCGCGGCACCAGCACACGCCAGCCGAACAGCGGTTTGGTCTCGAACCACGAGAGGCTGGACCGGAGGTCGACCACGTCACCGACCACGGTCACCGCAGGTGGCGCGACCCGGGCTGCCTTGGCATCGGTAGCGATCTGCGACAGCGTCGAGGTGACGGTGAGCTGCTCGGTGGTGGTGCCCTCCTGAGTCATCGCCACAGGCGTCTGCGCAGACCTGCCGGCAGCGATCAAGGCCTTGGCGATCTCACCGATGGCGCCTACAGCGGACAACAGCACCAAGGTACGGTCATCGGCGTACTGACTCCAGTCGATCTTGGCCTCGCTACAGGAGATCACCGTCACCTCCCGCTGCGCCTTGGTCGACAACGGGATACCCGCATAGGCCGGAACACCGATAGCCGAGGACACACCGGGCACGATCTCGAAGCCGATCCCCGCCTTCACGCATGCCTGGGCCTCCTCCGGCCCGGACGCGTACAGGAACGGGTCACCGGCCATCAACCGGACCACTCGTCGACCGCCTTTGGCAGCTCGGGCAACGACCTTGGCACGCGCAGCGTGGGTCAGCTGGATGCCGTCGGTGCCGAACCCGCCATCGATGAACTCCAGCTCGCCCTCGGTCTGGACCGCGATCTCGACACCCTCCTGGTCGACGGTCACGATCCGAGCCGGCAGACCCAGCACGCTCCGAACCAGGTCTTCGTGTGCCGCGGTCTCGGTCACGATCGCGTCAGCCGCGCGCAGGAGATTCACGGCACGCACCGTGAGCAACTCGGGGTCTCCAGGGCCGCTTCCCACGAAGCTGACAAAGCCCGGGGCCGCCTGAGTCCTGGGAGCCGGCTGGGTCTTGGAGCCGGTCTTAGCGGCCGCCTTGGCTGAGCCGTTCTTGGCTGAGTTGTCCTTGACGGGGTGCTCTTGACCTGTTCGGACTTGCCCGCGCTCACCGTCTTGGACTGCCTCGGCTTCGACTGAGCCGGTTTCGATGAGGCCGGTTTCGACGGGGCTGTCTTCGACTGAGTCGAACTCGACTTGGTGGGGGCCTTAGCGGTCTTGGTCACTATCGTCCTCTTGCTCGTACTGCCAGGGGTTCGTGTTGATGCAGCTGCAGCGGGTCTGGCCCGCGTCGTTCTCGTAGCGGTCATGGTCGGCTCCCTCCCCGAACGGTTGAGCCGACCATGTCCTCCGTGGCGCCATCCGTGTCATGGGCGGCCCGAAGTTCAGCAGCGCCGTCGGCCAACATCGAGGCAGCCAGCCGGTGACCGACCTCGCCTGCCTCCTCCACCGGGCCGGTCAGGCTCTGCCTGACCGACAACTCACCGTCTTCGGACAGCGCTATTGCCCGCACCCAGAGCTCGACTCCGTCGTCGCCCTCGCCCACCTCCGCAAGGGCACCCACCGGCGCCGAGCAACCGGCTTCCAGCCCGGCCAGGACCGCGCGCTCAGCGGTGACCTGGGCGTTGGTGTAGGGNTCATCGAGCGTTTCGAGTGCGCTGACCAGCTCCACTTCGGCACTGCGACACTCGATCGCCAGCGCGCCTTGCCCCGGAGCAGGCAGCATCTGCAGCGGATCGAGCACCTCGGTGACCACGTCGAGTCGACCCAACCGAGCCAATCCGGCTCGAGCCAGGACCACAGCATCCAGTTCACCTGACGTCACCTTGCCGATTCTGGTGTCGACGTTGCCGCGCAGACCCACGATCTCCAACCCGAGCCCAAGCGCCCGCAACTGCGCCGAGCGGCGCAACGAGCCGGTGCCGACTCGGGAACCGGCCGGAAGCTCACCCAGCGTCAGCCCATCACGCGCGACCAGTGCATCGCGGGGNTCCTCCCGAGCCGGGATCGCGGCGATGACCAATCCTTGGTGAGGGTAGGTCGGCAAGTCCTTCAACGAATGCACCGCCACGTCGATGCGGTCCTCAAGCAGCGCCTCGCGTAGTGCCGCGACGAAAACACCGACACCACCGAGTTCGGCCAACGGCGCCTGGTTGCGGTCCCCCTCGGTGGAGATATGTGTCAGCTCCACCTCACAGTCAAGCTGAGCGCTGATCGCCGCGGCGACGGCCGAAGCCTGGGTGGTTGCCAGCGCCGATGCCCGTGTCCCCACCCGCAAGGGACGCCCGGAGCGCAGGCCCTCGAGAAGACTCGTCACGGCTTCTCCACCCCCGCGCTCGGGTCACCGCGCGGACCGACTCAGGGTCCAGCGCGAACAACTCGGCCAACGCGTCGGCGTAGGAGACAGCCGCGTCGTTGTCGGCGAGCTCACGCACCCGCACGGTCGGTGAGTGAATCAGCTTCCCGGCCACCCGGCGCACCGCCGATTCGACTTCGGCCCGCACCGCGGGATCGAGATCCGGGAGACGCTGGGCCAGACGCTCCAACTCGTCGTCGACCACACCCGTGGCCATCGCTCGCAATGCCACTACGGTCGGCGTCACCCCAGCCGCTCGCCTGGCAGCCAGGAACGCCGAAACCTCGTCGGAAACGATCTGGCGAACAGCGAGCACGTCGTCGGCACTGGGTCCTTCCTGGACCGCTTGCGCCAACGTCGCCAAAGCAATCAGAGACACCCGCTCGAGGTCGGCGACCGCCGGGTCGATGTCGTGTGGGAGCGCCAGGTCGACCAAGGCGAGAGGAGAATCGAGTCCGGCACGGGCCTGGGCGACATCGCCCGCATCGAGAACGATGCCGGATGCTCCGGTGCAGGAGATCAACACGTCGACACCGGCTAGTTCCTCGGCCACCGCATCCAGATCAACCGCGCGACCGCTGTACTCCGAGGCAAGACGTAGAGCCGAACTCGCGCTCCTGTTGGCCACCACGATCTCGCCGAGCTGCTCGGCACGCAAGGTCGAGACCGCCAAACCGGCCATNTCCCCTGCCCCGACGACCATCGCTCGCTTACCCGCCAATGGCCCGATCTCGGCGATCACCTGGTCGAGGGCGAAACGCACCAGCGAGGGCGCGGCTCGGTCGATGTCGGTCTCAGCATGGACCCGCTTGCCGACTCGCAGCGCTTGCTGGAACAAGGCGTTCAGGGTGGCCCCGACGCCGGCCGCATCCTGTCCCAAGCGCAGCGCCTCGCGTACCTGACCCAGGATCTGGCCCTCGCCGACCGCCATCGAGTCCAGCCCGGAGACGACCTGGAACAGGTGGGAGACCGCCGCATCGTCGTAGTGGACGTACAGATAGGGGACGATTCCCTCGGAATCAACCGGTGACAGCTCACACAACAGCCGGCCCAGCACCTCGACGCTGCCGTGGAACCGCTCGACGTCGGCGTAGATCTCCACCCGATTGCAGGTGGCCAGAACCGTGACCTCACGGACGTACTCCGCTCCCGTGACGGCCCGCAGGAGCTTTTCCTGCCCGTTCGCGTCGAGGGCGAGCTGCTCGAGCACCTCGACCGGGGCAGTTCGATGGGAGACACCCACGACCAGCACGCTCATGCCNGCACCCCGCCGGTAACCGCAATCNACGGCAGGATCAGCCTCACCGGAGAGCTTGCGCTGCTCGTGGTAGGCAAGGATCTGCAGCTCGATGGAAAGGTCCACCTGCCGCACGTCGACGCCATCGGGGACGGTGAGCACCGCAGGCGCGAAATTCAGGATGCTGGTGACTCCACCTGCGACCAGTCGGTCACAAACACTCTGCGCTGCGAACGCTGGGGTGGCGATGACACCGATCGCGATGCGCTCCGTGCCGAGCACGTCCTCCAGTTCGCTGAACGGCAGGATCTCCCGGGACCCGACTCGCTCACCGCTGCGGGCAGGGTCGCTGTCGAGCAGCGCCACGACTCGGAAACCACGCGAGGAGAATCCGCTGTAGTTGGCAAGCGCATGCCCGAGATTACCGATCCCGACGATGACCACAGGCCAGTCGTGAGTCACTCCGATCTCTCGGGCGATCTGGTAGCGGAGATACTCCACGTCGTATCCGACTCCCCGAGTGCCGTAGGAGCCGAGATAGGACAGGTCTTTACGCAACTTGGCACTGTTGACCCCGGCCGCGGTGGCCAAGTCCTCACTGGAGCAGGTATCGATGCCCTGGTCCGACAACGAGACGAGCGCGCGGAGGTAGACCGGGAGACGGGCGACCGTCGCCTCCGGAATACCAGCAACCTTCGCCGATGCACCGCGCGAGACAGGGCTCGCATCGTGCTCGTGCGGGGCGCGCGATGAGGTCACGTCAGTTTCTTCTCTCCAGCTACGTCACTGGCTCCGCACCCATTCAGGTGTGCTCCTGGGAGTCCGTAGAGGGGCGGTAGCAGGGCCAACCTTAGGAGCTTGTGAACGTGAGAACAAAACCGAGCGCGATCCATTACCACAAAGTGAGATGCGATCCGCCACCGGGTGGCCGACCTGAGATCATCTGCGCCGACACCGCGCAGCCGGGCATCACCCGGTCAGGGCTGACCGGAGCCGCTGCGGATCGACCCGCCAATAGTCGTGTTGGCCACCATCGACGAATGTGACAGGAATCTCCTCGCCGTAGCGAGCGATGAGTTCCTCCGAGGTCGTGATGTCGACTTCGCTGAAAGTCTCCCCAGCTCGGCGCACACTGCGGCGATCACGGCTCGAGCCTCATCGCACAGGTGGCAGCCCGGTTTGGTGTAGACCAGCACCCGGCTCACAGCAACCCCAGATTCGCCCGGCGTCGCGCCGCCCGCAACCGGCCCTTGGCGACCTTGCCGGTGATGGTCTTGGGCAACTCCTCGACGACGTAGATCTCCTGAGGCTGTTTGAAGCTCGCAAGCCCACTTGCACAGCGGTCGCGCACTACTGCCTCCAGCTCGCTTGCCCGCTCACCTGTAGCGCTGCCCATCGGGTCAGCATCGCCGGTCGACTCAAGTACGGAGCTGGGCACGACATAGGCCACGACCGCCTCGCCCGTTGCCGAATCCGGCGCCCCGATGACCGCCACCTCACCGACACCCGGGATCTCGGCAATGAAGTCCTCGATCTCGGTCGGATAGACGTTGAAGCCGGAGACGATCACGAGTTCCTTGAGCCGGTCGACCAGGAACAGATCGCCCTCGTCGTCGAGATAGCCGATGTCACCGGTGCCGTACCAGCCGTCCGAGCCGGGGCCTTCGGCACCGTCGGGCCAATAGCCGCTGAAGAGATTGGGGCCACACACCTGCAGCTCGCCTACGTCACCGTCGTCAGGCAGTTCGTCATCGGAGTCGACGATCCGGACCTGCACGCCAGGCAGCGGCCGGCCCACCGACCCGGGTTTCGAATGCCCGCCGACAAGCGTCGAGGTGACGATCGGTGCTGCCTCAGTCAGGCCGTATCCCTGGTGCACGGGTTTGCCGGTGCTCGCGGTGAATTCCTGGGCCACTTCGGGTGACAGGGGCGCGCTACCGGACAGCAGCAACCGCACACCACCCAGTCGATCGGCGAGAGTGTCGGCGTCATCGAGCCGGCGCCAATACCCGAACACCGGTGGGGCGACGGGAACCACGGTGACCTGGTGGTCGGCGATGACGTCCAGCGATTCGCGGGCATCGAATCCGTCGACCACGACCAGCTTCGCGTGTTGGCGCAGCACAGCCCCGAGTACCGCGTTCAAGCCGTACACATGGAAGAGCGGGAGCACACCCAGGATCACGTCGCTTCCGCTGATCATCGGGGGCTTGATGCTCGCAGCCTGTTCGATGTTGGCCAGCAGCGCACGGTGACTCAGCATCGCCGCCCGCGGCCGACCCGAGGTCCCACTGGTATAGAGCAGTACCGCCAACGATTCGGGATCGGTGTTCTCCGACACCGCAGTAGTAGTCGCAGTGCTAGCGGCCAATGCTTGGTACGAGGTCTCACCGGGCAACGCCGAGGTGCCCACCGTGATCAGGAGCGGGACAGGCATGGAGAGCTCTGGTGCAGCGTCCACCAGAGCGTCCTGCAATCCGGCGATTGCGGATCGGGCCATGGTGATCGTCGTCGCATCCGCGAAAATCGCGCGAGCCCCGCAATCTGCGGTGATCCGGGCTACCTCTCCGGTGGCCGACCTCGGATTCACCGGGACGGCGACCAGTCGGGCTCGAAGCAATGCCAGGTAGGCCGTCACGAACTCGATCCGGTTGGTCAGCAGCAACATCACGCGATAACCGGCGACCAGACCGAGTTCGGCCAATCCGGCGGCTATCCGATCGACCTCGTCGTCCAGCTCCGCCCAGGTGAAGGTCCGCCCGGTCTCCGGCTCGACCAACGCCACCTGGCCACCGACGACACCTCGAGCCTGTGACAGCAGGTCGGCAACGCTGCCCGTCATGTACACCTCCATGTCCGGAACTGTTGTCGACTTAGAGATCGCGCGGATAGGGCGAAGCCTGCTACGCGTCGCCCCACGGGTGCCCCGCGGCGTTCTCGATCGGTCACCGGGCTATCCAGCCCGGCTCCCTCCTCCGCCTTGCGGTCCATCCCGCGGCTGCGCCGCTCGCGACGGCAGCCCCTATCCGTGCGACCTCTTATTCGAGTCTGGCACACGCTGCGAACGTCCGTCCGGACAATTCAGAGCCCGGGCTCTGAGGCGACTACCGTGAAGCCATGACCGTTTCGCGCAAAGACCTGCGCAGCCGCTCATTGCTCGCCGGAGAGGCCGAGGCGGCTATCCCCGAGGTCGAAAGCGCGCTGATCGCGNACCCCGACCCCGGCGCGGCTGCGTTCTTCGACGTCGACAACACGATCATGCAGGGCGCCTCGATCTTTCACCTGGCCAAGGGACTACACAAACGGCGGTTCTTCACCACCAAGGACATCGTCAGCGCCGCATACAAGCAGGCCTATTTCCGCTTCGTCGGCGTCGAGGATCCCGAGCACGTCGCAGAGGCGAAAGCCTCAGCGCTGGCATTCATCAAGGGTCATCGAGTGGCAGAGCTCGAGGAGATCGCCGATGAGATCTTCGACGAGACCATGGCCGACCGGATCTGGCCGGGCACCAAAGCGCTGGCTCAGCAGCACATCGACCGAGGACAACAGGTCTGGCTGGTTACCGCGGCGCCGGTCGAGGTCGCCCGGGTCATCGCGCGGCGGCTCGGCCTGACCGGCGCGCTCGGCACTGTCGCCGAAAGTGAGAACGGGGTGTATACCGGCGCTTTGGTCGGCGAGATGTTGCACGGTCCCGAGAAGGCGGCCGTCGTTCAGGAGCTCGCCGAGCGTGAGGGCTTGGATCTGACGCGGTGCTCGGCATATTCCGACTCCTACAACGACGTGCCGATGCTCTCCTTGGTCGGTGATCCCTGCGTCGTCAATCCCGACAGCAGACTCCTCGACCATGCACGCGAACACGGCTGGCGGGTGCACGACTATCGCACCGGCCGCAAGGTCGCCAAGGTCGGCCTGTTCGGCGCCGGAGTGGCAGGTGGGGTGATCGGCACGCTGGCCGCCGTATCGGCGCTGCGCCGCCGCTTGCGCTAGCCCGAAACAGAATCGCGGCAGCGCAACCGACCGCACCGCGGAGCAGGCGACCCAAGCTTGTCGGCGGATCTGCGCAGCGTCGCGGGCACGGGCCGGTTCAGTGCCGAACGAGTGCCTGGGCGGGCATAGAGGTCTAACCAAAAACGGACTTACGCTGCATCAGCAGCTGATACAGCGTTTGCTGAATGGTCTCGCGAACCTGATCGGTCACCTCGAAGGTCAGCATCGGGTCGTCGGCCGCAGCAGCGTCGTACTCGTCGGTGCGGATGGGTTCACCGAACTCGATGATCCACTTGGACGGTAGCGGGATCAGCCCCAACGGACCCAACAACGGAAAGAACGGCGTGATCGGAACATAGGGCACACCCACCAGTCGAGCCAGCGCCGGGATGTCCCCGATCAGCGGATAGATCTCCTCCGCTCCCACCACCGAGCACGGAATGATCGGCACCCCGGCGCGTACTGCCGCCGACACGAATCCGCCGCGCCCGAACCGCTGCAGCTTGTAGCGCTCGCGATAGGGCTTGCCAATTCCNTTGAAACCCTCCGGCCAGACACCGACGAGTTCTCCACCGGACAGCATCCGGGATGCATCGGCATTGCAGGCAAGAGTGGCGCCGCCCTTACGGGCGATCTCCCCGATGAACGGCAGCCGGAACACCAGGTCGGCTCCCAGCGCACGCAGATAGCGCTCGGCGTACTTGCGCACGGCGTACATCGTGACCAGGCCGTCGACCGGGACCGTTCCCGAGTGGTTGGAGACCAGCAACGCGCCCCCGGAGGCCGGGATGTTCTCAGCGCCCCGCACTTCGAGCCGGAACCATTTCTCCGCGATCGGCGCCATCACCGTCGCCAGAAACTGATCGGTGAGCTCGACGTCCAGGCCGTACTCGTCGACCGAGTAATCACCGATGACCCGACGACGCGCCAGGGCAAGGAACTCCGCGAGCTGACGCTCGATATCGACTGTCCCAGCTGCGCCGGCCGCCTCTTCCGGTTCTACTACATCGATCAGCTCAGGTATCTCAGGTGTTGGTTCACCGACATTCTCAGGCGGCACTCTCGGCGTGGTGGTCGAGGACGCCAGCGTGCGCGATCGCTGCGACGGCTTGGCCAGTCCGGTGCCTCGGCCAGGACGACCACGAGTGCCGATCGGGATGATCTCGGCCTCAGCCACGGGTGCTCCTGGTCTCGAGGAACTGCTCCAGGCCGGCGATCCGATGGGGGCTGATGAGTCCGGGGTCCAGCGACCGAGCAAAGTCGTCGAACGCCTCCTCGGTGCTGAACGCGGGCTCGAATCGGAGAACCTCGCGCATCCGAGTGGTGTCGACCCCGCGCCCGAACTGCAAGAAGCTGAGCTCATCACCCTGGAAACGNNCAGCGGTGACAGACCGGCGGGTTTGGGCATGCGACTCATCGCGGCAAGGGCGAACCCGGGAAGCGGCAGACCGGGGTGGCCAAGACGGCGGACTGCCTGACTCAGCATCATGATGCCGGCGCCTGCCAGATTGAAGGTGCCGCCGATGCCCGCGAGTGTGGCGTGATGCATCGCGGCAAGCAGGTCGGAGTAGTGCAGCAATTGCAGGCGGGCGTCGAACCCGAGCGGTCGGGGAATGACCGGGAGCCTGAAGTAGTCGGTCAGCGGCGAGCGGACACCCGGCCCGACCGTATTGACATTGCGCGCCACCGTGACGGTGATATCGGGGCGGCGCCGGGCCAAACCCCGCACGTACGCCTCGACCTCGATCACGTCCTTGGCGAAGCCGCGTGCCCGGAAACGTCCGGTCGGCGCGTCCTCTGCGCACATAGCAGCGCTCTTGCTGTACGAGCCGTACACATCGGAGGACGACTTCACGACAAGTCGCTCGACCCCGGCTGCTCGTTGGCAGGCGGCCAGCAGCTGCATTGTGCCGATGACATTGTGTTCTTTACTGGACGGCAGCCCGGGCTGGCCCGGTGGCACCACGCTGGTGTGGACGACCGTGTCGACATCCTCGGCGGCGATCACCTTGGCAATCACCGGATTGCGGATGTCCGCGCGGACGAAGACAGCCCCGCCCAAGTCCTGGCGTGGTGGGACGGCATCGACGCCGATCACCCGAGAGACAGCCGGGTCACCAACCAGTCGACGCGCAAGGTCACCGCCCAGCGGACGGGATGCGCCCGTTACCAGGACGATGCGACCCACCAAGTGCCTCCTGCGACTGCATTTGGGGCTGCGCTCACGACTGCCTACGGCGGACCTTACGACGGCCCCACGACAACATGGTCGTGTGTCGAGCTCCTACTTGCCGAGGCGACGACGCTGAACGCGCGTCTTCTTCAACAGCTTGCGGTGCTTCTTTTTCGCCATCCGCTTACGGCGCTTCTTGATGACCGAACCCACGAGGGACCTTCCAGTTGTGCAACAGGGACGCATCAGCCTACCTGCCGAGCACCCCGCTTGACGAAAGCCCGTCCGACCCCAGACCCGCTTGGGCCCGCGTCTCCCGGCTCAGCCGGTCTGGAAGAAGCTCTTCCTCAGGTAGTCGTTCACATCGTCCTCGTGAACGCGGAACGAGCGTCCCACGCGCACCGCGGGGAGCTCACCGGAGTGAACCAACCGGTACACCGTCATCTTGGAAACGCGCATCACCGTCGCAACCTCCGCGACGGTCAGAAATTTCACTCCCGAGATGTCCCCGGAGCTACTTTCGGCCATGGTGCACCGCTCTTTCTACAACCCGCGAGCGTTCCCCGGCTTCCCCACCGGAGATCAGACGACACGCGCTGTCGTGAGAATAGAGCCTAGTGTGACTTATGGGGAAGAGGTGAATTTCTCGAGGGTTTTTACTTTGAGTATCCAACTCCGGCCCGTCAGGGTACGGATCAAGCCCGTGGAACGGGAAAACCGCCTCTCGGGTGGCCAGAATCGCCCGATCCAGCCAGGCGTCCGGGTCATAGCCACTGGTCCAGTCCCGGAAAGCCGGCGAGCGGCCCTCGGTCATCAGCAGCGGCGCCTGTCCACCCACCCGCTCGGCGACATAGGCCCGCCATTGCGATGGCGTCGGTGACTCCGGCTCGATCGGCCGGCCGGCGACGATGCCCAGCAGATGCGCCCATGCTCGAGGCACCACCTCCACCAGCGCGTAACCGCCCCCGCCTGTCACCAACCACTTGCCGGCGCACACCTCGTGAGCAAGATCGTGCAGCGCTTCATACGATGCCCGTTGGCCGTCGATCGTCAGTTGCAGGTGCGCCAGCGGATCGCTCTGATGCGAGTCGCACCCATGCTGGGTGACCAGGATGTCGGGCTGGAACTCCCGAATCAGTGGTGGCACCACGGCGTGGAAGGCGCGCAACCAGCCCGCATCCCCGGTGCCGGGTGGCAAAGCCAGGTTGACCGCGTTTCCTTCGGCGCCCTCACCACCGATCTCNCTTGGGAAGCCGGTGCCGGGAAACAGCATCTGACCTGTCTCGTGCACGCTGATCGTGAGAACCCGCGGGTCGTTCCAGAACGCCGCCTGTGTGCCGTCGCCATGATGCACGTCGATATCGACATAGGCGACGCAGCGCGCGCCGTGGTCCAGCAGCCATTGAATCGCGACAGCCACATCGTTGTAGACGCAAAAGCCACTGGCTCGATCCGGCATCGCGTGATGCAACCCGCCGGCGATACTCGCTGCGTGCAGTTGCTCGCCCTCCCACACGCGCCGAGCTGCCTCCACCGTTGCTCCGACGACGTGGGCGCCGGCGGTGTGCATGCCCTCGAAGGTCGGGTTGTCGTCCGAGCCGAGCCCATGCGCCAAGTCGAGCCGGGTCGGGTTGCGACTGGTCGCCATCACGGTCTCGATGTAGTCACCGGTGTGGATGCTGGCCAAAAGCTCGTCACTGGCAACTGGTGGGGCCACCACTTCCAGACCACCCTCACCGACGACTTCGAATGCAGTCGCCAACCGCATCGTCAGATCGACGCGGACCGGGTTGAGCGGGTGATCGTCGGAGAACTTGTATTCCAGCAGCGATTCGTCGTAAAGAACTGCCGACGGGCCGCCACTCACGAGGAGCTCACTGCCGCGCCGCCAAGGCACGGCTACGATCCCGNGCGGCCTCCATCGCGGCGAGGAACGCAGCGCGTAGGTTGTGGTTCTCCAGTTCGCGGATCGCGGCGGCGGTCGTTCCNCCNGGAGAAGTGACCTGCTCGCGCAGCAACGCGGGATGCTCGCCGGATTCCTGAAGCAACTTGGCCGAACCTGTCATGGTCTGGGCCACGAGCTCAGCAGCAGTGGCACGAGACAGCCCCAAGTGCACGCCCGCCTCGATCATCGCCTCGACGACCAGGAAGAAGTACGCCGGCCCGGATCCGCTCACGGCGGTGACCGCATCCTGCTGGGACTCCGGGACCCGTACCACTTTGCTGGTGGCGCGCAGCAATGCCTCGGCCTCGTCCAGGTGCTCCTCGCTACAGCAGGTGCCCGCAGAGATGGCTGCCATCCCCTCGTCGACCAAAGCGGGNGTATTGGGCATCGCCCGCACCACGGCCACACCTGATGGGAGTCGGCTCTCCAAGAACTCGATGGTGACCCCGGCTGCAAGGGAGACCACAAGCTTGCCCGGGCTCAGCCGCGGAGCCAGCTCGGCGAGCAGGTCGGGGATGTCTTGGGGTTTGACGACCAGCAACACCGTGTCCGCACGCTCTGCGGCTTCGACGTTGGACAGCACGGTCACGCCGTACCGCTCGGCAAGTTCCGCAGCACGCTCGAGCCTCTTCTCACCGACCAGGACGTCGGCGGCAGGGCGCCCAGCGCGAAGCAGCCCGGACAACAGAGTTTCCCCNATCACCCCGGCTCCGATGATCGCGACAGTCATGCCAGTGAACCTACCCCAGGAGCCGATCCCAGCTGCCCTCCCAGGGCGCCCAGAAGACAGAGAGGTCATGCCCAGGAGATAGCCGGAAGACAGTTGGGGTGCCGTAACCGCGCACACTCGGATAATCTGCCTCCATGATCCGGATGCTGGCCCGAGCGGCCCTCTTCTTCGGTGCTTCGGCGATCGCACTCGCTCTCGCAGCACTCCTGTTGGACAACTTCACGCTCTCCGCCAAGGGCTTCATCTTCGCGGTCGCGATTTTCGCCCTCACCCAGGCGATCTTGACTCCATTCCTCCTCAAGGCCACGGTGCGCAACGCCGCGGCGTTGACCAGCGCGGTCGGCCTGATCGCGACCCTGGTCTCGCTGATCGTCACTGATCTGCTGAACGTCGGGTTGAACATTTCCGGCGCCGGCACCTGGCTGCTGGCGGCGCTCATCGTCTGGCTGGTCGGAATGATCGCCGCCTGGTTGTTACCGCTGTTCTTGTTCAAGAAGGCGTTAGAAGGGCGCAACAACAGCCAAGCTGCCTGACTCGGTGACCACGACGACCCCTACCGCGCCTGCCCCTGCCTCTCGCAAGGTCTGGCTCAAGCGACTGCTCGTCGCCACCCTTCTCGTCGTCGTCGGCTACACGATCATCGGCTTGGTCGAGCGTGTCGATTGGGGACAGGCCTGGGACGCGCTGGGACGGATCACCTGGTGGCAACTTCTCGCGTTGTTCGGTGCGCTGTTGCTCCGGCAGACCCTGAACGCATCCCCGCTGTCGCTGTTCATCACCGGCTTGCCGCTTCCCAAAGCCGTGGTCAGCGACCAGGCATGCGCGCTGATGTCCATGATCGCGCCGCCGCCGAGCGACATGGTGTTGCGCTTGAAGTTCTTCGCCAGCTGGGGCATCGAGCTCAGCCGCGGCCTGGCCGGGGCGACCATGAACGTGCTCGCTTTCTACGTCAACCGGCTGCTGGTTCCGACCGCCGGTATCGTTCTGCTCCTTCTCGCCGACGGTGAGTTGCAATACCTGACGCTCGCGGTTGCGACGCTGGCCGCGGGACTCACCTTGATCGTGGTGATGCGCACCGCCGTGCACGACCCGAAGGCCGCCGAGAAGATCGGGCTGACCGCCGGGCGATGGATCAGCAAGGTACGTAAGAGCGTGGTCCCCGCCGAGTGGGGCGCCAAGTTCGTCGAATTCCGCAATCACATCTCCGATCGCTTCGGGTACGCCTTCCCGCGCTCACTGGCGATGCTGTTCCTGATGACCCTGGTCGATGCCTCGATTGTGCTGATGGCGCTGCGCTTCGTGGATGTCCCCGCGGCCGCGGTGCCCACCCTGCTCGTGTTCGGCGCCTTCCTGGTCTGGTACCCGATGACCATGACACCCATGCAGGGTGCTGGGATTCTCGATGCGATCCTGGTCGCGATGTTCACCGCCCGCGCCGGCGAACCGTACGAGGCCGCCATCTTGGCGGGTCTGCTCATCTACCGAGTGGTCACCCTCGGTGGACCCGCCTTGTTGGGCCTAGTCGCTCTGCTGATCTGGCGTCAGACACTTCCGCAGGAAACCGACGAGACGGGACCCCGTCAACGGCGCCTCCCTCAATCGCGTAAGCGGGTGCCGAGCAGTTCGCGGGCTTGAGCCGGCGTCATCGGCTCGCGTTGGGCAAGTCGCCCCATCTCCACCGCTCGCGCGACCAGTTGCTCGTTGTGCTCGACCGGCACCCCTTTGGCCAAGGTGAGCACATCCTCCATCCCGACCCGCAGATGACCGCCTTTGCTCAAAGCGGCCAGAGCGACGTTCAAGGTCGAGCGACCGATCCCCGTCGCACTCCAGCTGGTCACCTCAGCCGGCAGCGCGGCAACGGCGGCCACCAGAGCGTCCGCGGTTCCAGGCATTGCGCCAGGCACGTTCATGACGAGGTCGACGTGGACCTTGCCGCCGAAGGGGAGCCCATACTCGCGCAGCAGCCGATGCAGTGAGTGGACATGACCCAGGTCGAACAACTCGAACTCGGGGACGACTTGGCGTTCTTGGCTCTGCTGATACAGGTCGGCGATGAATCCCCAAGGGTTGAGGAACACGTCGTCACCGAAGTTCGTGGTGCCCATCGTGAGGCTGCAGGAGTCCGGCTCGGCGTCGAGCACCTTGAGTCGCGCCTCGAGCGGGTCGTGTACCGAGCCGCCGGTGGACAACTGCACCACCAGCGAGGTCTCCTCCCGCAACGCCGTCACCGTCTCGGCCAACCTGGCCGGCTCTAGAGTGGGGCGGTGCTCGTCGTCGCGGATGTGCACATGGACCATCGCCGCTCCGGCGGCCTCACAGCGCTTTGCCGTCTCGACCAGCTCGGTCAAGGTCGTGGGCAGCTGTGGGCAATCTGCTTTGCTCGTCTCCGCACCGGTCGGCGCGACGGTGATCAACAGATTGCCGACTGGTCGCGCGGATCCCGGTTTGGCGATCGGTTCGGTCGTCATGGCTAGATCGTGTCAGAACCGGGGACGATCCACGAGAGGTATCGGCCGGCGACTATCCCGCCTTGGTGACCCGGGCCAGCGACACCTCGCTGATAGCGACTGTGTTGCGCGGCCCGCGAGCGCTGCCCAGGATCGTGATCGTCACGTTCTCCGACTTGACCACGGGGATCCGGATCAGTTGCAGACCCCGCTTCTTCGGCGAAGGGTCGAGCCGCTGGACGAAGCTCTCGCCGGAGTCGAAACTCCAGCGCACCTTGGTGATCCGGTTGTTCTCCGCGTAGCGATCCGTCCCATCGCTGGGATCGGTCTTGGCATAGCCGGCGACCAGGCCGACTTCAGCGATCCGAACCATCTCTCCCAGCTTGATCGTCAACGATTGCCCGGCTCCGCGACCGGCGCACCGCCAGGCGGTAGCCGGATCGGCATCGATCGCCTCGCTAGGGCGGTAATGCACCTTCTTCCCAGCAGCGTCGACACTCGGCGGATAGACGCACCCGGCTTTCGCCCGGGTCGGCTCAAGCGTGGCTACCGATCCCTTCCAGGGCTGTTGCGCGCCGGGCCGCTGCTTCGAGTCGGGTGTCTTCTGCGATTCGGCAGGCTCATCGCGGTCTTTCTTGTCCGGCTGGGCATTCGACTGGGGATCCTGCTGGGGTTTCGCTTCGGAGCCATCGTCCGGTTTCGCAGCTGATTCCTGATCCAACGGNCCGGGCCGCCGCGGGGTGACCGCATCAGGGGTGTCCACCCCATCGCCGGTGAGCACCGAGCCCAGAGCGTAGGCCCCGGCCACCAATACAAGTATCCCCGTGGTCACTGCCACAGGACGCCACCAGCGCGATCCGAATCGTTCTGCCGACTCTTCGCCCGAGGTCCTCGAATTCTCTGACTCATCGGGATAGAAGAGCTTCTCGAACGACCACTCGCTGCCGTTGCCCAGGCTGACCCGGTCCAGTTCCTTGCGTTTCTCGGCAGCCAGGCTCTGGCGCGTGCTGTAGTAGGCGCGTCGGTACGCCTCGGCGTAGGCAGCCGGCAGGTCCGGGGTACCTGCGGCTCACCGAGGTCGTCGGGGATCGGGGTCTGCTCGTTCACGGCGGTACCAGGCTAATGACCAGATGTCCTGGCCGCACACGACCAGGACATCTCATTGATCCCAACAAAAGCGCCAAACCCACCATCACCAACAGTCACCGGCTCCGCAGTGCAATGAGCAGCGCTGCCGCGATCACGCAATGCCTCACTAGGCCAACACACGACCAGGACATCTCATTGATCCCAACAAAAGCGCCAAACCCACCATCACCAACAGTCACCGGCTCCGCAGTGCAATGAGCAGCGCTGCCGCGATCACGCAATGCCTCACTAGGCCAACACACGACCAGGACATCTCATTGATCCCAACAAAAGCGCCAAACCCACCATCACCAACAGTCACCGGCTCCGCAGTGCAATGAGCAGCGCTACTACGATCGAGTAGTTCCCATTCAGGCCAGCGCGATCTCGACTTCGGCGATCGAACCCTGAGCCGCCTGCACCGAGGTATCGGTGGTCTTGGCTTGTGGCGCCAAGGTGCGCAGCGTCCACTGACCGTCGCCGGCGAAGAACCGGAAGTGCCCGGTCGCCGAGGTCGGCACCTCGGCAGTGAACTCTCCGGTCTTGTCGAGCAGGCGGACATAGGCGTTGCCGACCGGCTGACCGCCCTTGGTCACCACACCCTGGATGATGGCCTCTTTAGCGGTGTTGATCCCGTCCAACGACAGGCCACCCTCGGTAGCGCCACACATCAGAGCGACCCCGGCTCGTCACCGACGACGACGGGAACACCCACCAGCGAGCCGTACTCGGTCCAGGAGCCGTCGTAGTTCTTCACGTTCTCCAGCCCGAGCAACTCGCGCAACGCGAACCAGGTGTGACTGGAGCGCTCGCCGATACGGCAGTAGGCGATGGTGTCCTTGTCGAAGTCGAGGCCGGCCTCGGTGTAGAGCTGCTTGAGCTCATCGTTCGACTTGAAGGTGCCGTCGTCGTTGGCCGCCTTGCTCCACGGCACGTTGCCGGCGGTGGGAATGTGCCCAGCGCGCTGGGCCTGCTCCTGCGGCAGGTGAGCAGGAGCGAGCAGACGGCCGGCGAACTCGTCGGGGCTGCGCACATCGATGAGGTTCTGGGCGCCGATCGCTTCGACGACCTCGTCGCGGAACGCCCGGATCGAGTGGTCCTGGTCCTGAGCCTTGTACTCGGTGGTGGCCCGGCTCGGAAGGTCCGTGGTCAGCTCACGGCTGTCGAGCTCCCACTTCTTGCGGCCACCGTCGAGCAGCCGGACGTCACCATGCCCGTACAACTTGAAGTACCAGTAGGCGTACGCGGCGAACCAGTTGTTGTTACCGCCGTAGACGACGACCGTCTGGTCGTTGGCGATGCCCCGATCCGACAGGAGCGCCTCGAACTGCTCCTTGGATACGAAGTCGCGACGGACCTGATCCTGCAGATCGGTGGTCCAGTTGAGCTTGATCGCTCCCCGGATGTGGCCCTTGTCGTAAGCAGTGGTGTCTTCATCCACTTCGACGAGGACGACCTGGGGNTCATCCAGATGCTCTTCGACCCAGTCGGCGGAGACGAGTGCGGTTTCGCGTGACATTNNAGTTGTGCCTTTCAGTTGTTCGCCGGCTGGACCGGACGTTTCGTGAGGTGCGAAGCGGGCTGCTTCGAGGAGGGCGAGACGGCGTGCGAGCAGGTAGACCTCGCACCCCAGGCAGAACCCGAAAACGGCATTGAGGAACGCCGCCGCGAGCGCGAACCCGACCGCGATTGCCCCNAGAAGGGTCGCGCCGGTGAGATAACCGAGGAGTCCGGCAGCGGTGAAAATGAGCCCCACCGCCTGTGCGAACCGAGGCGGCGCTGCGTCCTCAAGCGCACGTGGAGCACCGAGCCGCGGTCGAATGACCGAGCGGAACACCAGCGCCCACGGGGTCAGGTGCGGGCCACGCAGCGTCCCGATCGCGAACGCGACGCCGAGCACGAGCAACACCAGGTTGCTGAGTACGGACGGAGCCACCGCGAGCGCGGCGCCGAAGCCGAGCAGGTTGATCACGGCAGTGAACCGCTGGCCGCGCGGATCAATCTGCAACTGAGGTTTGGACATGGGAATGCTCCTGAGCAAAGGTATGGACTGCCGGCTTGAACCGGTCACGTTCGGATCAGCCGCAAACGCGGCCTGGACGTCCGATCAGGGCATTCGACACAGCGACGACCGCACGCGGCAGTGATCCACTGCGCGGCGCTTGGTCAGCAAGGTCGTCGGCATGTCGCAAGACTAAGCAGGACTACACCTCCTCCAAACGCGAATCTCAATATCTGGATAGCAGTCTCATATTTCAGACATCTCCCCGCTTCGAAGCGACACCCGCAAGGGGCCTCGTCCGAGCGCCTATCATTCTGGAAAGCACAGGCGGGGAGACGCGGATGAGACGAGCCTTCATCACAGGCATTGCCGGCCAGGACGGCTCCTACCTAGCCGATNTGCTGCTAGCACGCGGATACGAGGTTCACGGCCTGATCCGTCGCAGCTCCAGTCAGAGCATTGCTCGCATCGAGGCCATCTACTCTGGCTACCCCGCCGACACCGACGACGCCGATCAGCGCCAGCAGGTGCATCTGCATCACGGTGACCTGACTGATGGCGTCAATCTGGCCAACATCATCAGAGATGTCGCTCCTGACGAGGTCTACAACCTCGCCGCGATGAGCCACGTGCAAGTGTCCTTCGAGGTGCCGGAGTACACCGTCTCCACCAACGCCGCAGGTACGATCCGCCTCCTGGAGGCGATCCGGGCCACAGGTCGCCCGATCCGCTTCTACCAAGCGAGCAGCTCGGAGATGTTCGGCGGCACCCCGCCCNCGCAGAACGAGGACTCCCGCTTCTATCCTCGCTCGCCCTATGGCGCCGCCAAGCTCTACGCGCACTGGGCAACTGTCAACTATCGCGAGGCCTACGGTCTGTACGCGGTGTCTGGAATCCTGTTCAACCACGAGTCGCCGCGACGTGGTGACACGTTCGTCACCCGCAAGATCACTCGCGCGGTCGCCCGGATCAAGGCTGGATTGCAGGACGAGTTGCACCTTGGCAACCTCGAGGCCGTGCGCGACTGGNGGTACGCACCCGAGTACGTCGAAGGCATGTGGCGGATGCTGCAGGCCGACGAGCCCACCGACTATGTGTTGGCCACCGGCCTCGGCACCTCGGTACGGGAGTTCTGCGAAACAGCGTTCGAGCATGTCGACCTGGATTGGCGCGATTATGTGCACTACGACCAGCGCTACGAGCGGCCCGCCGAGGTGGATGCCCTGATCGGTGATCCGGAGAAAGCCGAGCGCCTCTTGGGTTGGAGGGCCGAGACGCTGGCTCCCAGCCTGGCGCGCTTGATGGTCGATCACGATCTGGCGCTGATCAAGGACGGGCTTCCCTGAGCCTGCTCTGCTGGCCGAGCGCTGCTGTCCCGAGCGTCCCTCTTTGAGTCCGGCGGTTCCTCAGGAGATTCCCGCCAGCACCGCCAGCACATCTTGTTTGCGTGGCGCCCCGGCAGCCCGTACGACCTCAGCTCCCTGTTTGTCGAGCACCAGGGTCGTCGGAGTCCGCGTGATGGACAACGACCGCACCAGCTCCAAGTGAGCCTCGGCATCGATCTCCACATGCGCCACATCTGGATATGAGCCGGCAACCTCGGCCAGCACGTGCCGGGTGGTCCGGCAGGGAGCGCAGAACGCCGAGGAGAACTGCAGCAGGGTGGCTCGCTGCCCCAATGGCACGCCGAGAAGCTCGGCTGTCAGCAAGCGTCCACTCACCGCAGGGCCCACCTCGACAATGTCCGAGCCGGAACCCCCAACGTGGTCGGTACTCAGGTGGGAGCCGGGATCAGCTCGCAAGGCGCCGCGTACTCGATGCGTGCCGGTGAACCGGCCATCGGTGAACAGCCGCCAACAGCCGAACGCCGCGGCGAGTACCAGCGCGATGAGCAGCACGATCTGGGCCTGGGACACGCACCCATTGTCCCCTGTTCCGCTTCAGGCAGCTCAGTGACAGCCTCACCCACCGGCAAACGGCGGGAGGATATGGACCTCGTCTCCCGCGGTCGGCCGCAAGGTAGACCAGTTCTCTCGCGGCGCTCGGGTATCGCCGATCAGCACCGAGGCCGCGTCCAGCACCTGAGCCAGCCGTGGGGAATGCAACCGCCGAACCTCGCTCAGAACCTCGCTGAGCGTGCCGCCCTCTGGCAACCGGATCTGCTCCGAGACGGTCCCGGCCGCCTCCCGGGCGGCAGCCCAGTAGCACACCGTCACCACACCCGTGCCGACGGAATTGGCGCCGGATTCCGCGTCGAGGAGACGGCCGTCATCTGGACCGCTCTCGGGCTCGTTCTCGGGTTGGGGGCTCACTTCGGTATCCTTACCCATCACGTTCTCACTAGGACTCAACGTCGAGTCGAGGCTAGCCCTCACCGTTGGAGGTCCCTCATGAGCACCCTGCTTCTGCTCACCAACGCGCTGCAACCGTCGGCCGAGGTCCTGCCCGCGCTCGCGCTGCTCCAACACCGGGTCAAGATCCTGCCAGCCGAGGGAAGCGCCCTCCTCGAGGTCGGCGACGTGGACCTGGTGCTGTTGGACGGTCGCCAAGACCTCGCGCACGCCCGTGATCTGAGCCGGCTCATCCGTGCCACCGGATCAGATGCCCCTGTGTTGATGGTGATCACCGAAGGCGGGCTGTCGATCGTGGCGGTCGACTGGGGTTTCGACGACGTCGTGCTGGCCACAGCCGGTCCTGCCGAGCTGGAGGCCAGGATCCGGTTGGCGGTCACTCGCCTCGCCGATCGCCGCCAGGCCGACGATCCCGAGGCTCACGTCATCCGCAGCGGCGAGGTCACCGTGGACGACGCCACCTACACCGCCAAGCTCGGTGGCCGTCCGCTCGACCTGACCTTCAAAGAGTTCGAGTTGCTCAAGTACCTCGCGCAGCATCCGGGGCGCGTATTCACTCGGGAGCAGTTGCTCCAAGAAGTCTGGGGCTATGACTACTTCGGCGGCACCCGTACCGTCGACGTCCACGTCCGACGGCTGCGCGCCAAACTCGGCCCTGAGCACGAGCAGCTGATCGGCACCGTCCGCAACGTCGGGTATCGCTTCGTGCTGCCCCCAAGGACACCACTGAGCGCGAGCCGGTGACCGTCTGATAGGCACGGGATATGACCTTCTCGTCTTGGCCATGCTCAGCCCGCTCCCTCCGGGCCTCGCTTCACTCGTGTCCTCAGGAGGGGATCGCATGACACTTCCTGAGTCAACCTTGGGTTGCGATGGCCAGTTTTCGGGCGCCGTTGTGTTGGTGGGGTCGTAGGGGGTTTGGTTGTTCCAGCAGCGGTAGATCACGTGGATCCATGCGCGGGCGAGTATGCGGATGGCGTGGGGNTGGTCGTGTCCTCGGTTGCGGGCTCGTTGGTAGATGTCAGCGGCCCAGGGGCTGGCGTGTCTGCTGTTGTCGGCGAAGGTGGTGATCGCGACGCGGAATCGTTTGTTGCAGGCCCACCGGAAGTGCACGGCGTGTTGGCGTTTGCCGGAGGCTTTGGTGACTGGGGTGACGCCGGCCAGGGCTGCGACGGTGTCGGGGCGGTCGTAGGCTTCTCGGACGTCGCCCCACTCGGCGAGCACCTGGGCTGCGTTGATCTGACCCGACCTTGGCAGCGACGTGAAGATTTTGGCGTCTGGGTGCTCCCCGAGTCGGGCGGTCACGGACTTGTCGAGTTGTCTGATGGCGGTGTTGAGCGCGGTCACGACTTCGACGAAGGCCAAGACGGCGTCGCTGACGGCAGTGGTCAAGATGGGGTCGGTGGTGCCGGCCGGGGCGCTGCGCAGCCGGGTCAGCAACTGTGTTGCGGATCTGTGGCCGGAGTAGCCCTGTTGGGCGGTGAAGGCCGCCAGCCGCTTGTGGCCCAGGCGCGCGGCCGCGGCCGCGGTGGGGTAGCGGCGCAGGAAAGCCAGGCTGATCGCGGACTCGGTGTTGGCGAAGATCGCCTTGGCCCCTGGCCAGTGGTCATCGAGCAGCGCGTCGAGTTGGTTGGTCGCTGCGACCCTCATCTGGACCAGGTCGCCGCGACTGCGGACCACGGTGCGCAGG
The DNA here is from genome assembly GCA_013693815.1 of Nocardioidaceae bacterium. GTDB lineage: Bacteria > Actinomycetota > Actinomycetes > Propionibacteriales > Nocardioidaceae > SSC3. The sequence continues at coordinate 567,856 of CP059259.1, read as the reverse complement.
GCTTTGGTCTGACCGGAGTAGGGCTGGACCGGTCGGAGCCGGTGGTTGCGCAGTCGCAGGTATTCCGCGATCACCATCGCGTCTGCGGCATCGGACTTCGCTCCGGAGACCACCTCGCCCTCGCGCCAGTTCTTGATCGCGTTTGGCGAGACCGGGATAACCGGGTGGCCGGCCTCCAGCAGCAGGTCGACCAGGCGCCCGTTGGGGCGCTCGATCCCGACCTGCACATCGGCTGGGTCCCCGTGTTTGGCGAGCTGGCCGATCAACGACGCGATCCCCTCGGCGGTGTGCTTGATGGTGAAAACGGCCAGTTGGCGTCCGGCATGGTCGAGCACGCACACGGCGTGGATCTCAGCGGCCCAGTCCAGGCCGACGTAGACGGGCAAAGCCTCGTCGATGGTCATCGTCTCTCCTCAGGTTGGCAGCAACGACTCGGCAAGGCACCCGGGATCGACCACCGGACGGTCACTAACTGGCGCTCTACGGCGCGTCTTCCTGATGCCGGTCTGCGACCCCGGGAGGACCGAGGGCGGCAGTGTCACGCAGGCCCTCCAAGAGCGACCGATCCCGGCCGTCACCTCGGTCCCCGCCGAGTCCCTTCCACGAACGCCCATGAGGCATCCGCACAAAGGATGGTGCCCTAGTGACCGTGCCTCATGTCCCCACCGAAATCCTCGGGGACGACCCGCACTGGCGTGACACCGTCACCGCCATCGAGACGGCCTGTGTCGTCGCCGACGGTCGCTCTCCGCTGAACGAGCAAGCCCACCTCGACCTCGCCGAGCACGGCCTGAACGGGGCCAGGCTGCACCTGGTGGGCGCCGACGGATTCGCCCTGGAGCGCGAGGATCAGCTCTTCCTCGCGGTCCAACCAGCCGCTCGCGAGCGTGGGCTGGGAGCCGCGCTGCTACAGATCAGCAGCGCACGACACGTGGTCTTTCGGCAACCATCCCGGTGCCCGCGCACTCGCCGACGACTACGGCTGGCAGGCCGAGCGCACCCTGCTGCAGATGACCCGGCGCGCGGGCCAACCAGGTCTGACCCAGCCCACCCTGGAACCCGGGGTGGTGATCCGCACCTATCAGGAAGGCGACGAGGCTGCCTTCCTGCAAGTCAATGCCGCAGCTTTCGCCCAGCACCCCGAGCAGGGAGCACTGACTGCGGATGGCCTGCACGAGCGGCTGAGCAGTCCAGGACTCGGGCCCGAGGGATTCTTCGTAGCAGAGATCGACGGCTCCCTGGCCGGGTTCCACTGGACCAAACTCCATCCCGACGGCCGCGGTGAGGTCTACGTGATCGGGGTGACTCCGGCGGCTCAGGGCCGTGGCCTGGGCAACACCTTGATGGCCCGCGGGCTCGAGCACCTGGCGCAAAGCACCCGGGGAGCCGACGTCTTGTTGTACGTCGAGGCCGACAACGAGCCTGCCGTGGCGCTCTACAGCAAGCTCGGATTCGAGATCACTCAGCGCGACGTCCAGTACACCCGCCGTTAACCCATCAGTGCCAAGATGAGCCCATGACCATGTCGTCTTGGCCATGCTCAACGCCCTCCCTGTATCTGTCACCGGGGGCCTCACTGTGTTGCTGTCCTCGGGAGGGGATCGCATGACCCAGCTGTATTGGCCCTGCTCAACACCCTCCTTCCGGGCCTCGCTCCGCTCGTGTCCTCAGGAGGGAATCGCATGACCGCCGAAAGCGCCGATCTACACGTGCTCCCCGACGAGCCGTTCGACGTGGAGCCTCCCTACGAGATCGGCCAGGATCTGCCCGACGACAGGTTCTTGGATCGGGAGCTGTCCTGGCTCCGGTTCAATCAGCGCGTGCTGGAGTTGGCCGAGGACCCGCACCTGCCGCTGTTGGAGCGGGCCCGTTTCCTGGCGATCTTCTCCTCCAATCTCGATGAGTTCTTCATGGTCCGCGTGGCCGGGCTCAAACGCAGGATCGCCGCCGGGGTCGCTGTTCCCTCCGCCTCAGGTCTTCAGCCGCGTGAGGTGCTGGAGCTGATCTGGAGCACGACCGATGAGTTGATGCAACGCCAGGCCAACCTGTTCCGGGACCAGATCGTGCCCGCTCTAGCAGCCGAGGGCATCGAGTTGGTCCGCTTCGACGGGCTGGAACGCGAGGAGCAGAAGGCGGCCAAGCGCTTGTTCAAGGAGCGCATCTTCCCCGTCCTCACCCCGCTGGCGGTCGACCCCGCTCACCCGTTTCCCTATATCTCAGGGCTGTCCCTCAACCTGGCCGTGCTGGTGCAGAACCCCAAGACCGGCAAGGAGCACTTCGCCAGGGTCAAGGTCCCGCCGATCTTCAGCCGTTTCGTGCCGGTGGGCGGCCAGCGTTTCGTCCCACTCGAGGACGTCATCTCCGAGCACCTCAAACCACTCTTCCCCGGCATGACCGTGCGTGCTGTCCATCCGTTCCGGGTTACCCGCAACGAGGACCTGGAGGTCGAGGAGGACGACGCCGAGAACCTGCTGGCAGCCCTGGAGAAGGAGCTGCTACGGCGCCGGTTCGGCCCACCTGTTCGGCTCGAGGTCGAGCAGTCGATGGATCAGCGGGTGCTGGAGATGCTGGTCACCGAGCTCGGGATCAGCCAAGCCGAGGTCTACCAAGTACGTGGCCCGCTGGATCTTCGCGGCCTGCACGACATAGCCGACCTGGACCGCGATGAGCTCAAGTACCCTGCCTTCGTCCCGAGCACGCACCGTCAGCTGGCCGAGGTCGAGACTGCCTCACCTGCTGACATGTTCACCGCCTTGGGGCGCTCAGATGTGCTGTTGCACCACCCTTACGATTCCTTCTCGACCTCGGTGCAGCGCTTCGTCGAGCAGGCCGCCGCCGACAGGCGGGTACTGGCCATCAAACAGACGCTCTACCGAACCTCGGGTGACAGCCCGATCATCGACGCACTGATCGACGCAGCTGAAGCCGGGAAACAGGTGCTGGTGATCGTCGAGATCAAGGCACGGTTCGACGAGCACGCCAACATCGCCTGGGCCCGCAAGCTCGAACAAGCCGGTTGCCATGTCGTCTACGGTCTGGTCGGTCTCAAAACGCACTGCAAGTTGGCCCTGGTGGTGCGCGACGAACCCGACGGGATCAAGCGGTACGCCCACATCGGCACCGGCAACTACAACCCGAAGACCGCCCGCCTGTACGAAGACTTCGGCTTGCTCACCACCGATGCGGCGATCACCGAGGATGTCGCCCATCTGTTCAACAATCTGTCCGGATTCGCCCGCAACCCCTCCTATGAACACCTTCTGGTCGCACCCGACAGCATCCGATCCGGCCTGATCGAGCGCATAGAGACCGAGGTGGCGCATCACCTCACCGGCCGACCGGCGGGAATCACGATCAAGGCGAACTCCGTGGTGGACGAGGCGATCATCGATTCCCTGTACACGGCTTCCCAAGCCGGCGTCCATGTTCGGCTGCTCACTCGGNGGATCTGCGCGCTCCGTCCCGGCGTTCCCGGCCTCTCGGAGAACATCGAGGTGCGCTCGATCCTCGGCAGACTCTTGGAGCACTCCCGGGTGTTCTGCTTCGAGAACGGCGGCGAGCCGAGCACCTGGATCGGATCGGCCGACCTGATGCATCGCAATCTCGATCGCCGAGTGGAGGTCCTGGTGGAGCTGCCGAGTGCCCGCGAGATCGAGCAAGTCCGCTCGATTCTCGACCTGGCGTTCGACGCCGGCACCTCGGCTTGGCATCTGGACGCCGAGGGAACCTGGACCCGTCGCCATCTCGACGCCGAGGGCAATTCCTTGTTGGACCTGCAGGAGGCGATGATCACCAACGCCAGCAGGCGACGCGCGCCGGTACTCACTCCGCGGCCGACAGCGCACCACCGGTGACGTCGACGGTCATCGCCGCCGGAACAGTCGTACTCCGCAAGGGCTCACCGGCGTCGAACCAGAAGCGCCCTCGCGAGGTTCTCCTGGTGCACAGACCCAAGTACGACGACTGGTCGTTCCCCAAGGGAAAGCTCGACCGGTACGAGCACCCGACGACGGCCGCTGTGCGTGAGACCGCCGAGGAGACGGGTCTGGACGTCTGCCTTGGCCCACCGCTGCCCTCACAGAGCTACNCCGTTGGGTACGGGCGCTGCATCCGGGGCGCCAGGGGCCGGATCAAGGTAGTGGACTACTGGACTGCGCGGGTAGTCGGCGACGACGACGTCAGCGGATTCTGCGTCAACGACGAGATCGACCAGGTCGCGTGGGTCGAGGTCGGGCGGGCGGCCGAGATACTCGACTACGACCACGACCGCGAGACGCTCGCCCACGCGCTGGCGTACCGAAAGCGCTCGACCGCCCTGATCGTGCTACGTCACGGCAAGGCCCGGTCGCGACGCGGATGGCGGGGTGACGACCGAGAGCGGCCGTTGACCCGACTCGGTGAGTTCCAGTCCGAGCAGATAGTGCCGATCCTGGCCGCCTACGGAGCCTCCCGGTTGGTCAGCTCCAGCAGCCGACGCTGTTGGACAACGCTGGGGCCTTATGCCGACGTGACCGGGTACGACCTGGAAGAGACCAGGCACCTGTCCGAGGAGGATGCCGGGCCGGCAGGGGTCGGAAAAGTGATCGAGTCGCTGCTCACCGCCACCGAGCCAGCTGTCGTCTGCACCCATCGGCCCGTCCTGCCATTGGTGTGGGAGGCAATCGGCGTCCCCCAGNCAGCGCTCGAGCCGGCTTCCTTGGCGGTGGTGCACCATCGAGCCGGGCAAGTCATCACTGTCGAGACCCACGCCGCCCCCTCAGGGCGCTGAGTCCTACTCCGGCCCTTCTCCGGCCGCTCCGTTCTTTCGCAGACGGATTCTTCTCGTGTTGCTCTGCTGGCGTTCACCTGGCGTTCACCCACGTCGCAGAGTTCGGTCACCTGCGCTCTCTAGGTTCGCGGTGTTCAGATACCGAGTCCAAGAGGAGAACAAGAAGTGAATCGCACTTCTGCTCGCCGAATCATCGCCCCTTCTGTGGCCGCTTTGGCCCTGGGCCTTGCACTGACCGCCTGTGGCGCCGGCAACGAATCCAACAACAACTCCGACGGTGACAGCGGGAGCGGCGACAAGCTGTCCGGCACCCTGCAGGCCGGAGGCGCATCGTCTCAGGAGAAGGCCCAGGCTGCTTGGGTCGCCGGCGTCCAGGACGCCAACCCCGACCTGACCATCAACTACGAGCCGGTCGGCTCCGGCGACGGACGAGCCAACTTCATCTCCGGTGGCTATGCGGTCGCCGGTAGTGACTCGATGCTGAGCGACGACGAGCTCACCGCGGCTACGGATCGCTGCAGCGCGGAGCCGCTTCAGTTGCTCGCCTATGTCGGCCCGATCGCAGTGGCCTACAACCTGCCCAGCGTCGACAAGCTCACCCTAGATGCCACCACGATGAGCGACATCTGGTCCGGAAAGATCACCAAGTGGAACGACCCGGCCATCGCCGCCGGCAACGACGGGGTCGACCTGCCCGACACCACGATCTCGCCGGTGCACCGCTCCGACGACTCAGGTACCCAGAAGACCTTCACGAGCTACCTCGCCGAACACGGCGGTTGGAGCCATGAGCCCGAAGGCGTCTGGCCAAGCGACCTCTCCGGTGAGGGCGCCGACGGGACCGCCGGCGTCGCCGGCGCGGTCAAAGCGGGCGAAGGCACGATCGCCTTCCTCGACAGCTCCGCGGCACTGGCCAACTCACTGACCACCGCCGAGGTCGCAGGAGACCCGATCGAGCTTCGCTCCTGGCTGATCGCCTGCCCCTCCTACGAGGACGCCAACCAGGCGAGCTTGGTCAAGGGTTACCTGTCCTACGTCTTCTCGGCCGACGGTCAACAAGCGGCCGCCGACGAAGCCGGCATCCAGCCGTTGGATGAGGCGGCTTTGTCCGAGGCGACCGCCCAGATCGACGCCATCAGCTGATCGGTCTCGATCAGCGAATCCATGAGAAACCGATGCGACACGCGGCAGCCACCCCCGGGTTGCCGCGTGTCCTCGGATTCGCACGCATGACATGTCCTGACTCGAGAGGCTTCAGGTGACCACCGACCTCCAAAGCCCGCCAGGAAGCCCCTCCTCCGACGAGGTGCGCATCGAAGGCGGCCCCCATGTCGGGGACCGGATCTTCCGCAAACTGGCCGTCGGCGCGGGCTACACCATCATGGTGACCCTCGCTGCTGTGTTCGTCTTCCTGGGCATCGAGGGCTTGCCCGGCTTCGCGGTGGACCCGTCGTTCTACGACGGAAAGGGCTCCTTCCTCGGACTCGTGGTGCCACTCGTCTTCGGCACGACCTACGCCGCGATCCTGGCGCTGCTGCTCGCGGTTCCGTTCGCGATCGGCATCGCCTTGTGTATCTCCCACTACGCGCCGCGGCGGATCGCCACCCCTGTCGGCTATGTGATGGACCTGCTGGCCGCAATCCCCTCGGTGGTCTTCGGCCTGTGGGGCGGACAGGCGCTGGGGCCCTACATCCAGGGCTTTCACACCTGGCTCCACGACGTCTTCGGCTGGCTCCCGTTCTTCTCCTCGACTCCGTCGAGCACCGGTCGTACCCTGCTCACCGCCTCGATCGTGCTGGCGATCATGATCCTGCCGATCATCACCTCACTGTGTCGTGACATTTTCGCCCAGACTCCGCGGCTGAACGAGGAGGCGGCGCTGGCGCTCGGGGCGACCCGCTGGGAGATGATCCGCCTGGCGGTCNTTCCCTATGCGAAATCCGGTATGGTCTCGGCGATCATGCTGGGCCTGGGCCGCGCACTCGGCGAGACCATGGCGCTGGCCATGGTGGTCTCCTCCGCGCCGATCATCACGCTCTCGATCATCGGTAGCGAGAACCCCGTACGATCGCCGCTCACATCGCCCAGAACTACAAAGAGACCACCCCGACAAGCTGGCGNNGTGCTGATTGCCTGTGGCTTGGTGCTCTTTGCCTTCACCTTCGCCGTGAACGCCCTGGCCCGCGGCATCGTGGCCAGGGGTGAGAGGNAAGCTGAAGTGAAGACGCTCGAGACCCGACGCGCCCTCGTCGACCGCCTGGCCACCACGCTCGTATGGGCATCGTTCGCCGTGGCTCTCATCCCACTGGTGTGGCTGATCTGGCTGGTAGTCGCCAAAGGCTTGGACACGATCAACCCGGAGTTCTTGACCTACTCGATGCGAAGCGTCATCGGGGACGCTCAGGGCGGCCTTTACCACGCCCTGATGGGAACGCTGATCGTCACCGGCATCACTACCTTGATCTCGGTCCCGATCGGGATCTTCACCGCGATCTTCCTGGTGGAGTACGGCAAGGGCACCAAGAGCGCCCGCGTGATCACCTTCCTCATCGACGTGATGACAGGTATCCCCTCGATCGTTGCCGGCCTGTTCGCATTCGCGCTGTTCGCATTGTTCCTCGGCCCAGGGCGGTTCGGCCTGGCCGGCAGCATCGCGCTGTCGCTGCTGATGATCCCCACTGTCGTGCGGTCATGTGAGGAGATGCTCAAGCTGGTGCCTATCGATCTTCGGGAGGCTTCCTATGCCCTCGGTGTCCCGAAGTGGCGCACGATCGCGAAGGTTGTCATCCCGACCGCGCTGGCCGGCATCGTCACCGGGGTTGTGCTGGGGATCTCGCGGGTCATCGGGNAGACCGCGCCGCTGCTGGTGGCGGCGGGCTTCACCAACAACGTCAACATGAACCCTCTGGACGGTTCGATGATGACTCTTCCGGTGTTCATCTACACCCAGTTCACCCTCGCGACGGAGAAGGGCTATGCGTACGCCTGGGGCGGAGCGCTGGTGCTCGGCGTCATCGTCATGTTGCTCAACCTCATCGCTCGCATCATCGGCAAGATCTTCGCACCCAAGTCGCATTAGGGCAGGACGGAAAGGCAACCAACAATGGCGACCTCTATCGACATCTCCGACGTCAGTATCTATTACGGCGACTTCTTAGCCGTCGAGGGCGTCACGATGACGGTCCCAGCCAGATCGGTGACCGCGTTCATCGGGCCGTCCGGCTGCGGCAAGTCCACCGTGCTGCGAACCCTCAACCGCATGCACGAGGTCATCCCCGGAGCACGTGTCGAGGGCAAGATCGCGGTTGCCGGGCAAGACATGTATGGCCCGAACGTCGACCCGGTGGCCGTGCGGCGCCAGATCGGCATGGTGTTCCAGCGCCCCAACCCGTTCCCGACCATGTCGATCTATGAGAACGTGCTCGCTGGGACCCGGCTCAACAGCAAGAAGCTGCCCAAGTCCGATGCCGACAGCATCGTCGAGCGGTCACTGAGAGGCGCCAACCTCTGGAACGAGGTCAAGGATCGTCTCAACAAACCCGGGATGGGCCTGTCCGGTGGACAGCAGCAGCGGCTGTGCATCGCCCGGGCCATCGCAGTAGAGCCGCAAGTATTGCTGATGGACGAGCCGTGCTCAGCCCTGGACCCGATCTCAACTGCGGCGATCGAGGACCTGATCGGTGAGCTCAAGGACGATNTCACGATTGTGATCGTCACCCACAACATGCAGCAGGCAGCCCGAGTCAGCGAGGACACCGCATTCTTCAACCTGCCCGGCGTCGGCCAGCCCGGCCGACTGGTCGAGTTCAACCCGACCAAGAAGATCTTCAGCAACCCTGACCAAGAGGCGACCGAGGCCTACATCTCCGGTCGCTTCGGCTGACCGTGCCGCGGTCGACCGGGCGCCCATAAGCAACCTGTCAGAAAACTCCCCGATCCGCGTCATAGCCGCCGGCCTCTCGCGTCTCATCACTGCGAGGGAGGCCTGCGGCGGCCATGTCCACACGGGGAGGACATGGCCGCCCATCAATTTCTGCCAGCCCTGACGCCTGGCCTAGCTGGCACTATTGTCAGCATATTGAGTTTATGCTATTCATATTCAGTGATTCCTCCGGTTTCGGATTCCGTGGCACCTGAGCTTGACGTGATCGTGGTCGGCGCGGGCTTCTCCGGCCTGTACGCGCTACATCGGCTCCGCGAGATGGGCCTGCGGACCCGCGTTCTGGAAGCTGCCGAGGACCTCGGCGGAGTTTGGTATCGCAACCGCTATCCAGGCGCGCGCTGCGACATCGAGAGCGTTGACTACTGCTACTCCTTCTCCGACGAGGTTGTCCAGGAGTGGACCTGGACCGAGCGCTATCCCTCGCAACCGGAGATCCTGAGCTATCTGAATTACGTTGCCGACAAATTCGACCTCCGTAGTGGGATCACCTTCGGCACCCGGGTAAGCGAGCTTCACTTCGACGAGTCATCCTCCGTGTGGACGGCGCGGACCCAGGACGGGCAGGAGTTCACCGCCCGGTTTGTGATCATGGCCAGCGGCCAGCTCTCCGTCACCCACTCTCCCGATATCGAGGGAATCGAGAAGTTCGAGGGAACCCTGGTCCATACAGGCGCCTGGCCCTCAGAGGGGATCGATCTGACCGACAAGGTTGTCGGAGTAATCGGCACCGGCTCGTCCGGTGTGCAGTGCATTCCGCAGATCGCCAAGCAAGCGAAACACACCTACGTCTTCCAACGCACACCGCACTACGCGATCCCCGCGCAGAACCGACCACTGGACCCCTCTTATGTTGCCGATCTCAAGAGCCGCTTCGAGGAGTATCGCGAGCTGGCCCGCAACCACCCTGGCGGTACTCATCGGACTTTGGGCGAAGAATCCGCCCTCGACGTCGACCCCGGCGCCCTGATCGACAACTTCCAGTCCCTTTGGAACAAGGGCGGCCCGGATATCTTGGCAAGCTACCGTGACCTGAGAACCAACGAGGAGGCTGCCGAGAAAGCCGGCGATTTCGTTCGTAGCAAGATCGCTGAGATCGTGCACGACCCTCGGGTTGCCGCTGACCTCAGCCCCACCACCTATCCCTTCGGCGCCAGACGACTGGTGCTGGAGATCGACTACTACACCACCTTCAACCGCGACGACGTGACCCTGGTCGCGACCCTGCGGGATCCGATCGAGCAAGTTACAGCAACGGGAGTGCGAACTCGGGAGGCCGATTGGGATCTCGATGTGCTCGTGCTCGCCACCGGGTACGACGCTCTCACCGGAGCGCTTTTCGACATCGACATCCGCGGCATCGGCGGACTCACCTTGCGCGAAGCTTGGTCGGAAGGCCCCCAGACCTATCTCGGGTTGGGCTCACACAGGTTCCCGAACATGTTCTTCGTAGCAGGAGCGGGCAGTCCCTCGGTGCTGAGCAACATGCTGGTCTCGATCGAGCAACACGTCGAGTGGATCACCGACTTCATCGAGTACCTCGCCACCCATGACCTAGTCCGAGCCGAAGTCGAAGCCGACAAAGAGCGGGAGTGGGTCGATCACGTCNAAGAAGTGGCAGCAGGGACGCTGTTTCTGAAAGGTAACTCCTGGTACACCGGCGCCAACATCGCCGGGAAGCCTCGGCTGTTCACCTTGTACCTCGGCGGTGTCGGACACTATCGCTCCCTGTGCGACCGGGTTGCGGGCAACGGCTATACCGGCTTCGAGCTCTCCTGAAGGGAATCCAGCGTGACCACAGATCAGACTCCCCGCTGACCGGTGTCCGCGTCATCGAACTCGGGTCGATGTACGCTGCCCCAACTGCTGGGCGGATGCTGCGCGACTTCGGCGCAGACGTGGTCAAGATCGAGGATCCCGGGCACGGGGACTTCGCCCGCCAGTGGCAACCAGCTCACCGCGGACTCGCAATCGGGTTCTCCCGGCTCAACTCCGGGAAACGATCGGTTGGCATAGACATGCGCCACCCAGATGGCCGCGAGGTAGTCCGTGAGTTGATCGCCAAAGCAGACGTGGTGATAGAAAACTTCCGGCCCGGCCGGATGGAAGCCTGGGGAATGGGTTGGCGAGAGCTCTCAGCGAACCACCCAGGCCTGGTCATGACGCGAGTCAGCGGCTTCGGTCAATCAGGACCGTATCGGGAACGCCCGGGCTTTGGCACTGTGGCTGAGACCGCGAGCGGTTATGCGTTTCTCAACGGTTGGCCGCAGACCCCACCCACCGCGCCTCCCTTCGGCTTCGCTGACTCGATTGCTGGCATATCAGCGGCATTCGGCACCGCGATGGCGCTGTTCCGACGTGAGCTCAGCGGGTTCGGCAACGAAGTCGACGTCGCACTGTATGAGCCGCTGATGTTCATCCTCGGGGACGCAGTGCTCAACTTCTCTGCGTCCGGCACCATCATGCAGCGACAGGGCAATGCCTCGGGCGCAGCGTCACCGCGCGGCATCTATCAGGCATCAGATGACGGCTGGCTGTCTATCGCGGCATCGAACCAGACGATCGCTATGCGGCTCTTCGATGCCATGCAGAGGCCGGACCTGAAGAACGACGACCGCTACTCCACCAACACCGCGCGCATGGCCAACAACGAGTCGCTGCAGCAGATCGTGGTGGACTGGGTAAGGACGCAACCGCGCGACCAGGTACTGGCAGTCCTGGAGGAGCACGAGGTCGTGGCCGCGCCGGTCAACGACGCCAGCGACATCGTGGCAGACCCGCACTTCGCTGAGCGCACGCTCGTCGAGCTAGCCGGCACGGTGCTCGGTCCAGCGCTGGTCCCCGGTCCGGTGCTCCACATGGGCGGCTACTCGGGTCCCCGATATGTTGGGGTGCCGGAGGTTGGTGAGCACACTCGCCAGGTCCTGATCGACGAGTTGGGTATGGCGGCCGACCGATTCGCCCACCTAGTAACTGAGGGGACACTCGCGGGAGCTCCCAGCTCGTGATCCGGCTCGACACCGGCCTCGAGCGGCTCCGCGAGACGGCAGCAGCGGCTGCGCATGCTCCGCTGACCAGCATCTCCATCGCCGAGGCCAGGGCGCGGGTGACAGCCGGGAACCTGATGTGCGCTGCCGGGCCGGAACTCGACTCTGTGATCGACTTCGAGATTGCGACGCCCCACGGAGTTTCGATACCGGTCCGTCTCTACCAACACGGCCCATCCCCGATCNTGATGGTCTATGCGCACGGCGGCGCATGGTTCACCGGAGACCTCGACTATGCCGATGAACTCTGCCGGTTCTTAGCGCGCGATGCGCGGTGTCGCGTACTCAGCGTGAACTATCGGCTAGCTCCCGAGAGTCCCTGGCCGGCACCGCTAGCCGACCTACGCGCAGCAGTCGCGTGGGCAGCTGACGAGCTGGTCACCGATGGCGCATTCGGCGTTGGCGGGGACAGCGCCGGTGGAAATCTGGCAGCGTCAGCTGCGGTGCTATGTGCAAGCGAAGACGGCCCTGAGCTCGACTTCCAGGTGTTGGTGTATCCAGTGTTGGACGCGAGTATGAGCTATCCGTCGTACCAAGTTCGCCACTGGCCGATCGGGCTTGCCGAGATGTCCTACGCGTTCGATCTCTACGTGCCCGATACCAGCCAGCGCGATGACCCGGCTGTGTCGCCAATCACCTACGAGTTTCCGGGGCTGCTTCCGCCAACGCTCATTGTGGCCGCCGGCCACGATCCCCTTCACGATGAGGCGCTTGCCTACGCCCAGCGGTTGAATGAGGCAGATGTGTCGGTCAGCACGTTGGACCTCGAGTCGATGTCGCACGGTTTCCTGCGGTTCACCGGCGCAGCCCCCGCGGCCGGTATTGCTCGCGACAGCGTCGTAGCCGCCGCCCGTGATCTATTAGATGGCCTCCGCTCGCCCTCACTCCACGCCTCCGGGGAGACGTTGCCTATGATTCCTACCTATGTGCACTCCGGCTCACGGCGATTCCGGCCAGTAAGGGGACTCCCATGACGTCTCACGGCGGATTCCGCCCGCAAAAGACCGCGATGCTGCTCGCACAGAGCATCGTGGCCGACATCAATCGGCGGGGTAATACGGTCGGCGATCGACTGCCTCCTGAGAGGATCATGCTCGAGGAGTACGACGTCGGGCGCGGCACGCTTCGTGAAGCCCTGCGTTTTCTCGAGCTCCAAGGAATCATCTCCCTCAAGCCGGGTCCGGGTGGCGGACCGGTCGTGCAGAAGCCGGACTCCACCAGCCTGGAGACCGCGCTCACCTTGCAACTGCAGTTCGCCAACGCCCCATTCCGCACGATCGCGGAAGCCCGCATCGGGCTCGAACCCCTGATGGCGCAGCTAGCTGCCGATCGGATGACTGATGAGCAGCTTGTAGATCTCAAGAACAGTGTCGAGGTGATGCAGGACAACCTCGGAAATCAATCGGTCTTCTTGGAGGAGAACAAACGCTTCCACGACGTCATCGCCCATGGTTCGGGAAACCAGATGTTCGGTTTTCTAGTCGATGCCCTGCTGACCATCCTGGATGGCTCCGCGATCGGAATCGACTACCCGGAGATTCGCCGGGTCGCCGTGGCTAAAGCGCATCTGAAGATCTACAACGCACTGGAGTCTCGAGATCCCGCTGCCTCAGCCGAGGCGATGACCGATCACATCCAGCAATACATGAAGTACGCGGAGCGGAAGTTTCCCGATGTGCTCGAGGCGCCTATCGTGTGGGGAGCTGTCTGAACCAGAGTCTCACTTCAAGGCTCAATGGGCCCACGGCGAGTTGATCTTGAGCAGGCGCGCGATTGTGCCCCCNAGGACCGACTTGGTGGCATCATCAGACAGACCTAGGGCATCGATGGCCGCGATCTCCGCCGCAGGGGATGTCATTGGCCAGTCCGAGCCGAAGACGATGCGCTCTGGCCCATGCTTACGGATCAGCGCCGCGATCCGCTCAGGTCGCAAAGTCGCCAGCGACGGCGGCCACGACGTCTCCAACACCACGTCCGCTCCCGCGAGCATCTCCTCCGCGTCATCGAGGATCTTGTAGCCACCGAAGTGGCAGGCCATCAACCTCAAGTCCGGAAACTGCCGTGCTATGTCGCGAATCATCCGAGGGCTCGAGAGGCTGTTGCGGTAGGCGTCACCACCCTCACCTACATGGGTGATCACCGCGATCTGGTCGCCGAAGGCCTCGAAGAGCTCCCACAGGCGTGGGTGGTCCAAGCCGAAGTTCTGGAACAACGGGTGAATCTTGACCTGGCTGATTCCGTGACGGCGAAGACTACCCAGGTTCTCCTCAACGCTGAGATCAACGTGCACGGTGCCGAACGCGATCCGNGTTCTCCCCGCCAAACCGGCTGCGAACTCGTTGACTCGGTCAAGATGTCGGGCCTCGTTCGCGATCGCGAGACAACATGAGACATCGACCCCGCTGGTAGACATGTCTCGCATCAGCCCGCCCACGGTCCCATCACCGCGGGCCTCCAGTCCTGGAACCGGGTTGCCAGCGAGCGCCAATGGCGCGATCTTGTCGGGCCAGACATGGGTGTGCGCGTCGATGATCACGAGTCAGAGCTTTCCCGACTCGCCACCGTCGATCACAAAGATCGCGCCAGTGGTGAAGGCGGACAAAGGCGACAACAGCACACAGGTCAACGGGACGATCTCTTGAGGATCGGCCATCCGGCCTGCGGGGATCTTCGCGATCCGCCTCGCAAGTAGGTCCGGCGACTCCGTCACCGCCTTTTGGGCGTCAGTCACGAATGCGCCTGGTGCGATGCAGTTGACCTGGACGTTCTTCGATGCCCACTCCCCNGCAAGCGCTTCGGTGAAGCGCACCACGGCGCCTTTGGACGTCGAGTACGCGACCAAGTGCGGCTTGCCCCGCACACCGGCTGTCGAGGCGACGTTGACGATCCGCCCGCCGCCCTGCTCGATCATGACTCGACCCGCATGCTGCGCCAGGAGCATGGGCGCAACAACATTGACTGCCAGTACTTGTTGCCAAATGCCCGGGTCCTGGTCGACGAACTTTCCGGCTGGAGCGATGCCCGCATTGTTGACTAGCCCGTCAATACGACCATGTCGCGCCACGACCTCGTCAACAAGCCCTCGGACCGATTCCGCGTCGGACATATCGGCCTCCGCCACCGATATTCGGCCAGCACCCCCNGCCGCAACTTCCTCAAGAGCCGCTCTGCTCCGAGCAGCCGCAACGACCTGCGCGCCCTCAGCGGCCAATGCGAGCGCCATCGCCGCACCAAGTCCGCGGCTGGCACCAGTGACGAGGATGACATTGCCCTCGATTCCGAGGTCCATCAGGATGCCCCCTTGGCAAGACGTCGCGCGAGCGCGTCGAGAAGCACTTCAGTAGCGCCTTCATAGACCCGCAGCGGCCGGGCATTGCGATAGAGCCGCTCAATNTTGGACCCGCGAATCAGACCGAACCGTCCCATTGTCTGCACTGCTCGATCGACGACACGCCCCGCGGCTTCGGTTGCGCTTACTTTGGCGATCGAAGAGTAGTCCAGATGGCCCAGAGGGTCCGAGTATGCAAGAGCCGCCGCCCGATAAGTGATCGCCCGCGCCGATTCGACCTCAGTCCAAGAAAGAGCCACTGACTGGGAGACCGCGCCCAGCTCCAGCAACGGCTTGCCGAACTGCTGCCTGGTGCGCGCGTGATTCAGCGCCTCGTCNAGGGCCGCCTGGCCGAGCCCGACCGCGGACCCGGCAACCGTGACACGGAAGACCGCGAGGGTCTGCAACATCAGCGAGAACGCCTTGCCTGGAACCCCTAGTCGGTAGCTGGCCGGCACTCGGGCGTCAGAGAAAGCCAACTCACCCAGGATGTGCGGCGCGATCAAGTCAGGACCACGCTCGATCGCCAAGCCCGGGGTGTCGGCCGGAACGAAAACCATTGACCAGCCATCAGACTCACGACAAAGCACGCAGTAGAAGTCGGCGGCTCCNCCGTTGGTGATGAATGACTTACGGCCGTTGATGACCAACTGCCCTTGACGTTCCTCCAACGTGGTGCTGACACCGCGAAGGTCGGATCCGACATCAGGCTCGGTGAGGGCCAAGCCGGCGATTGCATCCAACGTGGCGACCCTGGGTAGCCATTCCTCCCGAAGCTCGTCACTGCCACCCACTGACAGCGAGTAGCTACCCACACCCTGCATACCGAACAGCGAGTCGAGATGGGCCGAGGAATACATCAAAGCCTCACGGACGACCGCCAACGTCAAAGGATCGACTTGCTCGCTCTCACCTCCGAAGGCGGCCGGCACCACATGCTTGGCCAGACCACTCGCCTTCAGCGCCTCCAGGGTCGCTGGGTGAACATCGAGCGCTTCGTCTGCCTCCTCGGCAAACGGCGCCACCTGCGCCGCTACCTCACGAGCGGTCTTTTGAATCTCGCGATGTCGCTCACTCAGATCGAACATCTGCCTATCCTGCACTCAATCGGTCAGTCACCCCGGCTCGCCGGCCATTCACCGGCGCTGATCGAACTTGCGATCGAGCAATTCTGAGACAATCCGGATACGTTGCATCGTTGGCGTGCCGCCGGCGATCGCCCATCCATGTGCGTCGCGATGTAGCCGCTCGATGCCGTATTCCTCGGTGTATCCGTTGCCACCGTGCAACTGCATTGCCATGTCGGTGACTCGCTTGGCCATCTCGTTGGCGGTGCACTTCGCAAGGGACACCTCCAACGGGTCCGGAAGCCCGTCGACGACACCGGCAGCGGCGCGATCGCGCAGGAGCCGAGCCGCGTCGACCTGGAGAACCATGTCAGCCAGGATCACCTGCACGCTTTGGAACTCCACCAACGGCTTGCCGAACTGCTCCCGCTCCTGGACGTACTTCACCGTGCGGTCAAGGGCCTCTTGGGCGATGGCCAGGCTCATGGTCGTATTCCCGAGACGCTCGATCGAGAACACTCCGAAAAGCTTGCTGAAGTCACCCGCTTCGACGACCAGATTCTCGCGTGGGACGAGAACGTTGTCGAAGATCACGTCGGCCGACGGGATGCCGCGAAAGCCCATCAATTTCTCGGGNGGCCCGAAACTCAACCCCGGCATCTCCTTCTCCACCAACAAAGCACCGATTCCCTTGGCTCCAGGAGCATCGGAGAGTCGGGCGTAGACAAGATACTGATCAGCCTCGCCACCGTTACTGATCCACCGCTTGTTCCCGTTGAGCAACCACCCTGCATCAGTGGGCTTGGCGGCCGTCCTCATGTCAGTTGCCGCTGAGCCGGCATCGGGCTCTGAGATCCCCACCGCCATGGTCTTATCGCCCGAGATGATGTCGGGAAGCCAGCGCTCCCGCTGCTCTTCGGAGCCCAACTGGGTGATGACCTGCGCCGGTCCGGTGTTCGCCTCGAATATCTGGAAAGCCGCGGGACGACATACTCGGCCGAACTCCTCGACGGCCGCTAGCGCAACCGCGAGAGGCGCACCGCCACCGCCATACTTCTCGGGATGGGCGATACCGAGAAACCCAAGCTCCCCAGCGCGTCGCTGCTCCAAGGTGATCGGAGTGCGATTGCGATCCATTTCCTCCGCAACCGGCCCGTATACATCACGGGCAACACGCGCGGCGAGCTCGCGGACTTCGGCGTACTCATCATGAGCCAAGACGATTCACCTCCTTAGTTGTAATGATTATCCTAGATTTGCACCGCAATCGTCAACGGCTCGCCGACCGTCGTTGACCTGCGCGGCCACGGCGGAGCATGGACTAACCAATGATTATCATGATAAGCATTAGGAGTGCCAGCTCCAGCGAACAACCCACGACGTCGTCATCGTCGAAGCCATCCGGACCGCAAGTGGCCGTGGACGCCCCGACGGGGCATTGGCTGATACCCATCCGGTCGATCTATTGGCTCAGACCATCTCCGGGCTGTTCGGCCGAGTAGCTGTCGACCCCGGCGATGTCGATGACGTCATCATCGGCTGTGTATCCCAGGTAGGTGAGCAATCTGCGACCCCTGGCCGGATGGCCTGGCTCGGAGCGGGCCTGCCTGCGCATGTCCCGGCGACCACGATCGATCGGAAGTGTGGCTCCGGGCAGCAGGCTGTGCATTTCGCCGCGCAAGGAATCCGATCCGGCGAGTACGAAATCGTGGTCGCTGGTGGCGTGGAATCAATGAGCCGGGTCCGGATGGGCTCAGCTCGCATGGATGCTGATCCTTATGGCTCGATGGTTGCGCAAAGGTTCGCCCCAGGCCTGGTTTCGCAAGGCGTCGCCGCGGAACTGGTGGCTGCCAAGTGGGGCCTGACTCGGGCTGCGCTCGATGAGTACTCTGCGGAATCACATCGGCGCGCCGCATTCACCGAGGACTCCGGCGGATTTGCTCGCGAGATCATCGGCATCGGCAGCTTCGACAGCGACGAATCCATTCGACCGGGCACTACGGCAGAGCGGCTAGCCGGCCTCAAGACCGTATTCGAAACCGATCAGCTCAGTCATCGATTCCCCGAGATCAGCTGGTCGATCACTGCCGGCAACTCATCCCAGATCACCGACGGCGCATCCGTTCTCCTGATCACAAGCCGAGCAGCAGCCGATCGATTGGGCTTACGTCCTCGTGCCCGTATCCACACTATGTTTGCCTGCGGGGACGACCCGATGCTCATGCTGACCGCCCCGATCCCGGCGACACATCAGACGCTGAAGCGCAGTGGCCTGGCCCTGACCGACATCGATCACATCGAGATCAACGAGGCATTCGCCNCCGTACCGCTGGCCTGGCTCGCCGAGTTCGATGCCGACCCGTCGAGAGTGAATCCGCGTGGAGGCGCGATCGCGCTAGGTCATCCATTGGGCGCCTCAGGCGCGCGGCTGATGACGACAATGCTGCACGCATTGGAAGACAACGACCAGACATTCGGACTTCAGTTGATGTGTGAGGCAGGCGGAATGGCCAATGCCACGATCATCGAGCGCCTCTGACATTCTGCCCATCGCTTCCCACCTGCAGGAGGACCCATGGATCTGACCGACTCAAGCGCGCTCATCACCGGCGGCGCATCCGGACTCGGCTTGGCATCCGCGCGACGGCTTGCCGATGCCGGCGCCCACGTCGTGATCGTCGACCTGCCCACCTCAGCGGGCGCGGAGCGCGCCCGAGAACTCGGCGGATCTTTCGCAGCGGCAGACGTCACCGATCCAGAGGCTGTGGCAGCCGCGGTAGCAACGGCAGTGGAGCAGGCGCCCCTGCGGGCTNTGGTTCACTGCGCAGGCCGTGGCGGGACCGTGCGGCTGGTGGAGCGGGACGGCTCACCAGGCGACCTGGAGTTGTACGAGACCATCGTCCGAGTCAATCTGATCGGCACCTTCAATGTCCTCCGACTAGCAGCTGCGGCGATGGCCAAGAATCCGGAGCGCCAGGGTGAACGAGGAGTTTGTGTGCTCACTGCCTCCGTTGCCGCCTACGAAGGGCAGATCGGGCAGATTCCCTACGCATCGGCCAAAGCGGGCGTAGTGGGGATGACCTTAGTCGCTGCCCGCGATCTGTCCCGCTCGCTGATTCGGGTGTGCACTATTGCGCCAGGGGTCTTCGACACACCGATTCTGGACAGGTTCTCCCAAGAGATCAAAGACGACCTCGGCGCACAGGTTCCCCACCCAGCACGGCTTGGGCGGCCTGATGAGTTCGCTCAACTCGCATTGCAGATCGTGGAGAATCCCATGCTCAACGGCGAAACTATCCGGCTCGACGGCGCAATCCGGATGAGCCCCCGCTAGTCAGTGGATATGGGAGCCGCCGTTGATGTCATAGGTTGCTCCGGTTATGAAGGCGGCATCATCGGAGCAGAGGAAGCCGATCACCGCCGCGACCTCCTCGGCATCACCTAATCGACGCGCTGGTGTCACGGCCTCGATCTCGCGCCGTCGCGCATCGCTCATCGCTCCAGCGGTGATATCTGTCGCGATAGCACCAGGCGCCACAGAATTGAAAGTGACTCCGGACCCCGCATACTCCCGAGCAAGAGCCTTGATCATCCCCAACACCGCGGCCTTGCTAGCGCTGTAATGCACTCCGCCGAAGTAGCCACCTCCACGCTGGCCAGCCGCCGAGGAAACTGACACCACCCGACCGACTCCACGCTGAACCATTCCCGGAAGAAAGGCCTGCGTGACAAGGAACTGGCTTTCGACATTGACCGCGAACACCTCACGCCAACGATGCAGCGAGGTACTACCGAAGGAACCCGGGTCGGTGATTCCGGCATTGTTGACCAACGCGGCCACCGGCGGTAACGCCTGCCCGATCTCCCGGGCGGCGGCCGAGACCGCCCTTTCGTCAGTCAACTCGACCGTGATACCGAGCGCCGTTCCACCAGCTCGCGCGATCTCTGTGGCTACTGCGGTCGCGCCGACGTCATCACGATCGAGAACAGCGACCGCCCATCCGTCTGCTGCCATTCGAAGGGCTGTGGCACGACCGATCCCNCGAGGAGAGCCGGCTCCAGTCACGACGACGGTTCTGTCACCGGACACAGCAGACTCCTCTCGGGGATCTGAGTTGGATCATGGTGTCGCGGCCACCTCATTCGATGGCCGCGACACCTCCGATCAGGCGACGCCCCAGAGCTTGAAGTACTGCTCCTTGACATCCTCAACCACAGGGAAGATCGCGTCCGCAGTCGGCAGCGTCTCCTTGGTCACCACCCAGTCGGGGTAGGTCATCGCGTCGTCCAGCGGCACATCAGCGAAGAGACGGGCAAGAGCATCTACCTGGGCGAACATCGCCTCGTAGTACGGGAAGGTAACCGTCGCTGCCTGCTGACCACTGTCGATGTACTGCAAGGTGTTCTCGTCCGGGCCTTCGCCGATCACCAAGACATCGTTCAGCCCTGCCGCCTTCAGCGCGGCAGGAAGACCCGCGCCGAGCGCGCCATCGACCGAGAGGCCGACGTTCTTCACATCAGGGTTGGCGCGCAGGTAGCCGACGATGCGGTCCGGAACATCCACACCCAGCGCAGTAACGGGGATGTCGATGCTGTCGACCTTGCAGTCCGGGCAGTACTTCTCGTAGGTCTCGTAGAAGGAATCCTTGATAGCGCCCAGGATCTTGAAGGCGGAGAGATCGACATATACCGCGCCACCCTCGCCCTCGCTCTTGTCGATCAGGAAGCCCGCCATCAGGCGGCCCTTGTTCGCCTCTTCCTCCGGCTTGCCGATGATGAACCGCAACGTCNNGTCAGTCTTGTCAGTCGTGCAGCACGCGGTGACCATGATTCCGGCCTTGGCGGCTTCTTGAAGCTCGTTCTCGAAGATCGCCCGGTCTGTGGCGGAGTAGATGACGCCGTCTGGCTTGGTCCGTAGGATCTGCGCCCATGCGGCCTTGACCTTCTCAGGCGTTCCATCGTTGGGGATGTTCATGAAGTCCCAACCGAGCTGGTCAGTGGCTTCCTTGATGATGTCGGCCTCGAGGTCACACGTCGAGGTCCCGCAACCGATGAACGCCACAGTCTTGTCCGTAGGAATCGGTTTGTCGATCGGTGTGGAGTTGGGGATCTGGGTGGGCCGCTCATAGAAAGGCGCCATGAACTCACGCACCCCGTCGAGGTCCACAGTCGATGAGGAGCCATCATTGGTGGGTTCGTCAGTGCTGTTGTTGTTCTCATCGCTGTCCGACGAGCCACAAGCGGCCAAGACGGTCAATGCGGCCGCCGCGACCAATGCCGTGCCCCAGTGGCGCACGCGCTTCTTGTAATGCATCCTGCTTCTCCTTCTCGGTTTCCGACGTCGGACGACGCGGGGTTGGATGGGCGACGACCTCAGGAGCGACGGCCGCCCTCGAACATGCCTGTGGGCTCAGACCAATCACCACGGGCGAATGGCGAATCACCGGGCGCGTAGGTATAGCCGGCATCGATGTTGAACGTTGATCCGGTGACGAACTGAGCATCGTCGCTAGCCAGGAACGCCGCCGCGGCGGCGATATCCTCAGGTAAGCCATTGCGATCGAGCAGGTCACTCTCACGCAGTGCCGCCGATGCCGTCTGGAGATCGTCGACCTGGCCGGTGACGATATCGGCAGTCATCTGGCTCAGGATCGATCCAGGGACGATCGCGTTGGCGCGTATCCCGTGGGAGCGCATCTCAGCCGCAACAGATTGGCATAGGCCGATGATCCCCGCCTTGGTGGCGCTATAAACATGCGGCCCCACTCCGCCTACCAAGCCCGCCGGACTGGCCGTAGCCAATATGACACCCGACCCNTGCGGTTGCATGACTCGTGTCGCGTGCTTCATGCAAAGGACCGCTCCGCGAAGGTTGATGGCGATGGTGGAATCGATATCCTCCAAGCGCAGCTTGGCGATCGGGCCGAGTGCGCCCATCACTCCGGCGTTGGCGTAGAAGACGTCAAGCCGACCGAATGTGGCAACGGCAGCATCGACCGCAGCCGCCACTGAGGATTCCTCGCTGACATCGGTGCGAACGAACAAGGCTCGCTCTCCGAGTTCGGCTGCTAGCGCCTGACCCAGCGATTCTTGGACATCGGCGATTACCACCGATGCTCCCTCGCTATGGAAACGACGGGCACTTGCCCGACCGATCCCACTCGCAGCTCCGGTCACGACCGCGGTACGGCCCTCGAAGCGCTGGCCCATTGCAAACCCACTTCCTTGTGAAGTCTCGGTCAGGTGACGTAATCATGCTCATCATCTTCATTGATGTCAACGATTGTTGTTCATCGTTATTCAGTTGTGTCCCCTCGCCGCTACTTGCGAAAACAGCACACGGGTCGAGCCGGGGACGAGCTCTGCAGCTGGCTATGCATGTCAGTTGGGGGCGACCGCCATCAAAGCGATCGCCCCAACAGAACCTCGAAACCTCTCAGACCCCTACTCAGGCCGGGTCCCACTCCAACTCCATGGACTGCAAGCTCAACTGAACGCCACGCTCCATCAGGCCCTCAGGGTTCACGACTCGGTAGTTCGGGATCCTCTTGTGCCATTCGCGAAGCGCGATCACAATCTCGTGGCGAGCCAGGTGCATGCCGATACAGCGATGTCCACCGGCTCCCCACCCGAGGTGCTTTGCGAGGTTCTCCCGGTCAGGGTTGAACGTGGTCGGATCGTCGAACTCACGGGGATCCCGGCAAGCCTGGGCGATACCGATCCACACGACGTCGCCCTTTTTCATTTGCACGCCATGGAAATCGACGTCCTGAGTAACCTCTCGACCTGGCTGCATGATCAGGTTGTGGATCCGGACGTACTCCTCGACCACATTCGGCAGGTTCTCGGTGTTCTCGATGACGTACCTGCGATGCTCGTCGTCCGCCGCTAGATCCCGCATGATGTAGCCGAGAGCGCTCCGGGTCGTATCCAGGCCCGCGGTCATCATTGTCATGCACACCGTGAGGGCGTCCTCACGAGACAGCGGCTTGTCGTCTCTGATCGGCGTTTGGAGCAGATAGGTCACGAAGTCAGTCTCGGGATCGCGGGGTTCNTTAACCCGATCCTCGAAGGCAGGCTCGAAGTAACCCTTGATCTTGTTGACCGCGGCGTGCCCGCCCTCTCCACCGAACGCGCCGCCGAAGATCGCTTCGACCCACTGCACCATCTGCGGACCGTCCTCGACTGGCATCCCCAGAATCTGCAAAAGCAGGTCCGTCGGGTAACGCATCGCGAAACCGGTGACGAACTCGTGCCGCCCCTGGACGATGATCTCGTCGATGAGGGAGTTCGCGCGCTCGACCATCAACGGCTCAGCCTTGCGTACCGCAGCTGGGGTGAACCACCGGTTGAGGAGCCTGCGCATGTCGTTGTGCTCAGGAGCATTGAGCATGTTCGGCAGGAAGTAGATCGCGTCCTCACGCGGGTTGATCGCCTGAATGACGTCGTTGCTGAACAGCTTCGGCTGCTGCATCACCTCGAGTACCTGGTCGTGGCGCTGCACCATCCAGAAACCCACCCCATGTGCGTCGTTCCACATGATCGGAGCCTCCTCCCGCAGTTCGTCCAGGAGTTTCCAGTACGACCCTGCCGGCGCAGGCGGAGTGAAGTTGGTGTGGTTGATCGGGCAACCGGTAACGGGTGATGAGGTCATCGCAGGATCCTTTGGTCAGCTAGATCGTTGAATGCAAGAAGAACCCGGGACATCCGGGCCTCCCCTGAGTGNAGAACGGGTAACTCTGCTAGTGGATTGACAATGTGGGACAAGGTCGGAAGTTGCTCCCAGGTCGCCGGCGTGAACTCGACGGCCCCAGCGCCCTGCCAGGAATCGATCACCTTCACGTCATAGTTCGCCGCTGGCGAGCAGGTGGCGTAGGCCGCGTCGGCCTCGTGCCAGGCCCCAGTACGCGGAATGTACTTGTAGTACATCCGAGGGCCCCCACCTACAGTGAGGCCTCCTCGGGAGGGAGTCGCGGTAGCCTCCGCGGCCAGATCCCATGGCGATAGTTCCAGGCCTTCCAGTGTCATGGCGCAGAACTCGAAGCCGTCCCAAGAGGCGCGCACCTTGGTGGTCCCGTCGGATACCTCCCAAGCCGGAATCTCAGCAAACATCTTCGGTAGCCCGAGCTCCTCGCGTCCCGGAAGAACAGGGTCAGGAATGCTCTCCCACATCACCACCACGAAGTCACCGGCGACCACGTCCTCCACGCCGCGATAAGTCGCCCCAAANAGCACCTCGACCCAGTTGTACCCTCGCCCGGCGAGCCAGGCGAAGTCGGTGTTGTAGAGAGCTTGAACCGTCACCCGGCCATCAGGCGACGGCTCGAACCCAGGCGGCAGCAGGCGACCGATCGCCTCTGGATCGGAGAAGTAAGTCACCGACAGCGTGGTGTTCTTCGACCAAGTACCGTTGAAGTCGCGACCTTCTGGACCTTGCCTCGGCCCGATTGTCGGCCCGAAACCGACCGGCATGCGCCGGATGCCGCGTCCCGCAACAACGGTCTCCGACGACCATTTGCTGATAACGGTGTTCATGAATGATATGGTAGGCGCCACACTCGCCAGAGGGCAAGGAGGCCCCGTGGAGTTTCTTGTGGAACTGATTTTCGATGCCTCCGCAGTACCGTCGACAGAACGCGACGAGCTACTGCAGCGCGAGCGCGAGACAGCATTCGAGCTCAAACACACCGGCGTGATCCAAAGGATGTGGCGAGTAGTCGACCAACCCGCCACGGTGAGCATCTGGCAAGCCGATGATCAGGCGGACTTAGAGCGACAACTCGCACGACTGCCACTTCGGCGCTTTCTCTCAGCCCGAACGACGGCGCTCGCAAACCACTACCTCGAGGAGTGAGCAGCGTGGACTATCTGGCCCGCACCACAGTTCCCGAGCTGACCACGACTGAAGACCTCAACGCTGCAGTCAGCGACCTGCTCGACCGTGAGGCTATCCGCGCTCTCGCCGCTCTCTACTCGATCGCGCGTGACGACCATGACATCGACCGACTGATCCCGTTCTTCACCGAAGACGGGGTCTTCGAGATCAGCGGGACCACAGTCCGTGGACACGCCGACCTACGGGCCTTTTACCTGGCCAACATGCGCAAGTACCGGACCAGCAACCACGTCACCCACACCCACGTCATCGAAACCGACGGCGATCTCGCCCGCGGCATCGTGACTGGTCATGCGGAGTTGGCTTTCGCAGGGACGCTCATGATCGCCGGATACCGATACACAGACAACTACCAGCGCCGGGGCGGCCGATGGATGTTCGCCCATCGTCGGCTGCAGTTCATGTTCGCCGTCCCAGCCGACCAACTCGCCACAAGCTTCAACGACCACCTTCGGATGCGCTGGCCCGGCGCCGAGCCCGGACCGGCCGATATCCCCGAGAGCCTGGATACCTTCCCGATCTCAGTCGAGTCCTGAGGACTCCACCCGCCGCCTGGTGACAGGTGCGCAGCGATAGAAACGAGGAACAGTGCGGAACAAGACCAGCCTGATCACCGGCGCCGGCCAGGGGATCGGTCGCGCGATCGCCGAGGAGTTCGTCCGGCGCGGTGGCGGTCACATTGTGGTCGCGGACTTGAATGAGGAGAACGGCGAGGAGACCGTGCGCCTCCTGGAGAGGCAGGGCGGGACCGCCACGTTCCTCGAGGTGGACTTACGCGATGCGGCCCAAGTCGAACAGATGGTTGACGATGCCGCCGCAGCCGCTGGTGGACTCGACGTACTCGTGAACAACGCCGGAATCACCGACACCCTCCTCCAGGGCCAAACCACGATCGAGTCGTTGACGCTGGACACCTGGACCTCGGTATTCGACGTGAACCTACGCGCGATGTGGCTGGCCACTAAANTTGCCGCCCCCATTCTGCGCACCTCCACACGCAACCCCGCAGTGGTCAATGCCGGATCGGTTGCCGGGATGACCGGCTATCCGGAGCATCCGGCCTACTGCGTGTCGAAGGCGGCCGTTCTCCAGCTGACCCGCGTCTGCGCCATCGATCTGGCGCCGACCGTACGAGTAAGCGCCTTCTGCCCAGCGACCACAGACACCCCGATGCGACGCCAGTTCATCGAGGCGGCCGAAGACAAAGAGGCATTGGATCGGTTCCTCACCGCCTCGCACCTGATCCCTCGCGCCGGCAGCGTCGAGGAGGTCGCAAGCGTCGCCGCCTTCCTGGCGGGCGACGAGGCGACTTTCCTGACCGGAACCACCATCGCGGTCGACGGCGGGTCGCTAGCGTGGCGAGGCTCCCACAGCTGATGCGCGCCGTACTCCTGCACCCTCTCGTCGAGCAGGACTGCACCTCTGAGCTCAGCGATGCGGACGGTGTCGCAGAGTTCGCCAGGGCAGCCGAGACAGCGGGATTCGACGGCATCGGTTTCGCTGACCACCCGGCGCCGAGCAAACAGTGGGTGGATGCCGGCGGGCACGGCGCCCTTGATCCGCTGACTGCGCTGGCCTTCGCCGCGGGCGCCACCACGCGACTAGGGCTGCTCACCTACCTCGCAGTCGCGCCCTACCGCAATCCATGGCTTCTCCTCAAACAGGCCACGACGGTGGACCGGCTCAGCGCCGGACGGCTCTCCATGACCCTCGGGGCGGGATACCTGCGCTCGGAGTTCAGCGTGCTCGGAGTCGACTTCGCGCGCAGGAATCAAGCACTTGACGAAACTCTGACCTTGCTGCGCTCGGCCTGGCAGGCGGCAGTCCATCCGGTGGAGACACCCGATGGATATCGCGGCTC
This sequence comes from Nocardioidaceae bacterium, assembly GCA_013693815.1. Classification (GTDB taxonomy): domain Bacteria; phylum Actinomycetota; class Actinomycetes; order Propionibacteriales; family Nocardioidaceae; genus SSC3. The sequence goes on along the minus strand of CP059259.1, from coordinate 540,949 downwards.
GGTGGTACTCGACCCAGCTCCGGTACAGGCTCGGCTACCTCTGCTGATCGGGGGCAACAGCACAGCCTCTCGGCGGCGCGCTGCGATCGTCGGAGATGGCTGGTCGCCGATGATCTACGACGCGGCATGGAGCGCTGGCAATCGGACAGCCCCCTGGATGACCTCGNCCGCGCTTGCTGCCGGGGTGCACGATCTGCGCGATCGAGCTGAGGCAGCTGGACGCGATCCCGGCACGTTAACAGTGCAAGTCGACGTGCCGGGTGATTCCCGGCTCGCGCTTACTGCATCCGCCGACCAACACTTGAGTACGCTGTCAGCGCTCATGGACGCAGGGGCAACCACCGTCGTTCTGCGACCCCGGCCGCTTCCAAACCGGAGTGCCTCGAGGCAGTCGCCCGTTGGGGTGAGGAACTGCGCCCGCAGCTGGCAGCCCTCTAGCTCTCCGAGGGCTCAGGCGCGTGGAATGCCCTCAGGAGGGATTACCGCCATCAACCCAGCGCGTTTGCACACCATCACCAGTTCGTCGCGCTGGTTGTAGCCACGGTGCTCGAACCACACGATGCCCGAGTCGTCGCGACTCTTGGACAAACGCTTCTCCAACACCGTGGTCTCGCCTCGCAAAGTGTCGCCATGAAAGACGGGACTCGGGAAACGCACCTCCTCGTAGCCGAGATTCCCGAGCGTCGTGCCCATCGTCAGCTCTGGCACATGGAAAGCCCCGATCAATGCCAAGGTGAACAGGCTGTTGACCAATCGCTGTCCATGCACCGTCGTCTTGGCGAACTCCGCGTCAAGGTGCAGGGGCTGCACGTTCATGGTCAACGAGGTGAACATGACGTTGTCCATTTCGGTGATGGTGCGCGTGAACGCATGCCGGTACACCCGACCGACCTCGAACTCCTCGAAGTAGAGTCCTCGCACTCTCTCTCCTCCTTCAATAGCAGGGCCAGTTGGATGCCTTAGTAACTACGAGGCAGGCCGAGCACATGCTCGGAGACGTAGTTGAGGACCATCTCCTGACTGATCGGAGCAATCCGCATCAGCCGGGCTTCTCGGAAGTAGCGCTCTACGTGGTACTCCTGGCTGTAGCCCATACCGCCATGGACCTGCAGCGCTACATCCGCAGCCCGGTATCCAGCCTCGGCGCAGAGCCACTTTGCATAGTTGGCCTCCGCACCGCAAGGCAGACCTCGGTCGACCAGCCAGGTCGCCTTNTGCAGTACGGCATCAGCGGCCTCGATGCGGATCTTCGCCTCAGCGAGCTGAAAGGCAAGACCCTGGTTCTGGCCGATCGGCCGATTGAACACTATCCGTTCTTGGGCATAGCGGACGCCACGGCGCAACGCTGCCTCACCTATCCCGAGCATTGCGTTAGCCGCCACCACACGTTCAGCGTTGAGCCCGGTAAGGATCACCTTGAATCCGTTGTCAACCTCGCCGACGACGTCCTGGTCAGCAACGAACAACTCGTCGATGAACAGCTCATTGCTGTCCACCGAGTTGCGGCCCATCTTCGGTATCGGTCGAACAACAACCTTGTCCCGGTCGAGCGGAGCGAAGAAGACCGTGAGCCCATCGGTCTTGCGCTGACATTGATCTCTCGGCGTCGTGCGCGCGAGCAACAGCATCCGCTCAGCTTGATGGGCATTGGAGATCCAGATCTTCTTGCCGCTGACCAACCAGCCGCCCTCGACCTTGCGTGCGAAGGTGGAGATGGCGGTTGTGTCGGTGCCGGCATCCGGCTCGGTCACGGCGAAGCAGATCTGTAGATCTCCTCGCGGAACACGCGGCAGAAAGCGCTGCTTCAGATCCTCACTTGCGTGATGAAGGATCGGCTCGAACCCGAAGATGCCGATGTGAACCGAGCTGCACCCACCCATTCCGGCCCCGGATGCCGCTATTTCCCGCTCGACGATAGCGGCCTCGGTAACACCCATGCCTCCNCCGCCGTACTCTTCGGGCACAGTCAACCCCAGCCACCCACCTTGGACCATCGCGTTGTAGAACTCCCAAGGGAACTCATGCCGCTGGTCGTGTTCCATCCAGTACTCGTCGGGGAAGGCCTTGCATAGCGCCCGCACCGCCTGCCGGATGTCCTCGTGGGTTTCATCTGAGCTGTAGTCCATGGGTCCTCACCACCGTTGGATCGATCTGTTCGGGCCGGTCTTGGTTGCACTGTCGTGAGTTCAGCCGGGCCAGGCCCTACCGGCGAGATAGCCTCCGTCGACCTCGAATACGGAGCCTGTGATGAACGAGGCCTGGGGCGAGCACAGAAAAGCAACCAAGACGGCCACTTCCTCAGGGGTGCCGAGTCGACCCAACGGATGCGCCGCGGCGATTGCCTCGATCACCTCGACCGGGCGGCGAGAACGCAGGAGCTCAGTGCCGATGAAACCTGGCGCAACCGCGTTGACGCGGATCCCGTCAGCAGCGTATTCGAGTGCCGCCGTCCTCGTCAGACCCTCGATGCCGTGTTTGCTGGCGCTGTAGGCGCCTGCCGTGGCATGACCGATCTGACCAGTGACTGAGCCGATGTTCACGATAGCGCCACCGCGAGGGAGCATGGCCCGAACTTCCTCTCGGAGACAACGGAAGGTGCCGGTGAGGTTCACATCGATCACCCGCTCCCAATCGCTATCGGCGTACTCATGGAGTCGCTGCGCTGGACCTCCGACACCGGCGACATTCACGGCGATGTCGAGGCCCTGTCCATCCGAGACTCCCTCTACCGCGGTCCGCACCGAGACAGGATCAGCCACATCGAGATACACATCGGCTTCAACAGTCACGTCCGCGACCACAACACGCGCCCCAGCTGTCCGCAGCGCCAGCGCGCATGCAGACCCGATCGCACCAGAGCCACCGATGACCAGCGCCCGCGTGCCATCGAGGTCGGTTGCCACCATCAGTCCTCGCCGCGAACACGACGAGCATGCGCCAGCCAGTCACGCGCCTTGTCGGCGTGCGCGAGATCGATGTGCTGTCCACGGAAGCGGATAGCGCCATGCCCTTGCGCGACCGCCTGCTCGACTGTGGCGACCAACTCCTGGTAGTACTCGACGTCGGCGTCCGAGGGCGTGTAGACCTCATTGACGACTTGGACATGAGAGGGATGAATCACGATCTGGCCCCGGAACCCGAGCTGCAAGCCATAGTCGGCAAACTGGCGTAACCCCTCGAGATCGTTGAGGTCTTCCCACAGCGCGGTAAGGGCATGCAAGCCGTACTGCCGGCAAGCCAGGAGAATCCGGCTTCGGAGATAGAGCGTCTCCGACCCTTCTGCCGACTGCCGAAATCCCACTGCCCTGGCAATATCAGCGTGCTCCGAGGTGGGTCCGACCATCGCCCCGACTCGTGGCGAGGCAGCCGCGATCTCGAAGCAGTTGGTGATCGCATCCACCATCTCCACGGGAACCATCATCTCCAGGCCGCGCGCCCCGTTGCGCGCTTCGAACCAGTCGATCAGGGTCTCCCAGCGAAGGACATCACTGGCATCTTTGACCTTCGGCGTGAAGAGGCCGTTCAAGTCCGCGCAAACCACTGCCTCGAGGTCCGCGCCCGCCTGCCTGGTGGCGATGGCATTCGGGCGGACGAACAAGCCCAACTTGGGATGCTTGGCTCGAAGCTCTGCGAGCGTCTCGCGAACCACTCCACGGCTCGTTTCCTTCAAGTCCTCGGGAACCGAGTCCTCCAGATCGAGGACCACGCAGTCGGCGCCGGATGCGACTGCTTTGATCGCCCAATCAGGCTTATGGCCAGGCACGAAAAGAATCGATCGATAGGGTGCATGTCAGAGGCTCCTCTCGCGGTCGTGGGTATCGGCCGTCACACCAAGCTCCCGTAGCTTGGCCTTCTGCACCCGCTGCGACGGAGTCTTGGGCAACTCCTCGACAAACCGCAGATAACGGGGCACAGCGAAGGAGGGGATGCGACTATCGCAGTGCTCCCAAAGCTCGTCGGCACCCAGGCTCGCGCCCTCGGCCAAGATCACATACGCCATCACCTCGTCCTCGCCAGCTTCGGTGGAGGCGGGTACCGCGATCACCGCGGTCTCGACCACTGCCGGGTGGCTGAGCACTGAGGTCTCGATTTCATAGGAGGAGATGTTCTCNCCGCGGCGGCGCAGCGCATCTTTGAAGCGATCGACGAAGTAGAACCAGCCATCCGCATCACGGCGCAACGCATCTCCGGTGTGGAACCAAAGGTTGCGCCACGCCTCGACCGTCTTGTCAGGCATGTTGAAGTAACCCAAGGAAGAAATGAAGGGAACCTTGGGTCGAATCACCAGCTCGCCGATCTCACCCACCGCGACCGGTTCGTCGTTCTCCGGGTTCACCAGCTCGACATCGAACCAGTCCACCGCAGCCAGCCCGGCGGCGCCGGCCGGCCGATCCTCGCCATAGGGGCTGATGATCGGAGCCGAGGTCTCGGTCAGCCCGAAGACCTCGACGAATGCCTCGATGCCGTAGCGCTCCCGCATCGGACCGACGATGGAAGCAGCTGTGGGAGCCGCAAAGACACACCGCAGCGGATTGTCGGCATCGTCAGGCCGCGGGTCCTGCTTCCAGACGAAATCCATCATCACGCCGATGAAGTTGGTGACTGTGACTCGGCTTTCCCGGATCTGATCAATCCAGCGGCTGGCTGAGAACCGGCTTCGCACAACGAACCGGGCACCTGCGACCATCGTCGGGTAGGCCGCCATGAACTGAGCATTCCCGTGGAACAGCGGAGTGACCGCCATCCAGGCGTCCTCAGCGGTGAGTCTCACTAGGGAGACGCACTCCTCAGCGAAGAAGTACATCTGGGCATGCGGCATCGCCACGCCCTTCGAGGGCCCAGTAGTGCCTGAGGTGAACAAGACCGAGGCTAGATCCTGCGGACGGACCTGAGGCAACTCCACGTCTGCGCCCGGTTCCTCCAACTCTTCCCAGGGTGCTGCCTCCCACCCGTGTTCGGTGAGTAAGGCGATCGCCTGGTCCCGCGATCCCGTATCGATCACCCAGAACTTGGTGATGTCTTTGGCAGCATCGGCGATGGCCACAAACCGAGTGGCGAACACATCATCGATCACTGCGAGCTTCGCTTCCACAGTGCGCACTTGGTGGGCCAGGAAGTCGTGTTCGTACGCCGTATTGATCGGTACTTCAACCAGCCCGGCCAACGCTGTGCCGATCCAGGTCCGCACGAAACGTGACGAGTTGGCCGCGACCAACACAACACGGTCGCCCTTACCGGCACCGGCCGCGAGGAAGGATCGTCCGACAGCTTCTCCCGCAGCGAGCATCTCCGAGTAGGTCCAGGTGGCGCTCTCTTCAGGGGCATCGAGCCAGACGGCGTCGGGGCGCTCTGCGGCGTGGTGGCGCAGGACCGTCGGTAGTGCCCACTGCGAGCGATCGGTGAAGGTCGGCTTGAGGTCGCGGTAATAGCGGAAGGTCATCGGGTCTCCCTGGGATCGTGGGTCATCGTGGCTCACTCGGGCCACGGCGGGCGCCGCGGAAGTCAGGGCGGCGCTTCTCGAGAAAGGCCCGAGCGCCCTCGAGCATGTCCTCGCTGCCGATCGCCTGAATCAGGCTGGTCACGCCGGCGTGCATGTCAGGGCGAGCAAGGTTCCACCACAAGTTGGTGGACACCTTGGTGATCTCCAAGTAGCGGGGGCTGAGGGCGTGAATCTCCTCCAGCCACCGATCGACCGCCATAGCGAGGCCATCATCGTCGACAACCTCGTTGACCAAGCCCATCGCCAGCGCTTGATCGGCGGAATAGCGACGACACATCATCGCCAACTCCTTGGCGCGCTTCTCGCCGATCTGTACTGACATCACCTGCGTCGCCCCCAGCACTGGGGAGGAGCCAACCTTGGGACCGGTCTGCCCGAAGGTCGACCGGCGAGTGGCAATCGCGAAATCACATGCGACGACAAGCTCGTTGCCGCCTCCCGCCGCAGGCCCGTCGACAGCCGCGATGACGGGCAATGGGCACGACCGGATGGCATCGACCAACTTCCACGACGTGGTGAAGAGCGCCCGAAGCTGATCCGGATCGGGCTCACCGAGTTGATCCAGCGCTCCACCGGCGCAGAATGCTCCACCGGCCCCCGCGAGCACAACAGCATCGACGTCGATGGCCGACTCGAAGGCGGTGACCATCTTCTGCGCCATGTCCAGGTCGTACGCGTTGCGCCTGTCTGGGCGATTGATCGTCACCCACAGCGCATCGCCACGGCGCTCTACCTCTACTCCACTCACAGTTCTCCTCCTACGGGGCACGCGGCAATCTTGGACCGGCAGTCGAACTGATAGTCAGCCCCACGCACACCCCTGGGAAAATCTATGGTTTTCATAATCAGGAATCTACGATACTGTCGTGCCCGGACACAAGAGCGCCGAGGAGCCGCCATGCGAGCCGCAGTCCTACACGAGTTCGGCACCGAATTGCGGATCGAGGACATCTCCATCTCTGACCCGGCGCCGGACGAGGTGATCGTCCGCACCGTCGCCTCAGGGGTATGCCATACCGACCGCACCATGCAGGACGGGGCGAATCCACTTCCTNTGCCGCTGATTCTCGGACACGAAGTCGCAGGCGTGGTGGAGACCGTCGGGCGTGACGTCACCTACGTCAGTCCCGGTGATCCGGTTGCGACCTGCGCATCGTCGTTCTGCGGCCACTGTCGCTGGTGTCAGATAGGCGAACTCCAACATTGTGAGAACAAGGGCCGCACCCGACCCCAGGGCCAGCCACCCCGGCTCACTCAGGACGGAACAGCGGTTGAGCCCTTCGTCGGCCTGGGCGGCTTTGCCGAGTATCTGCTCGTGCATGAGCGGACCCTGGTCAAGCTACCTGAGGAGATGCCGCTGGACCGCGCAGCGCTCTTGGGCTGTGCTGGGATCACCGGGTTGGGAGCAGTACGCCATGCGGCGAAGGTGCGAGCCGGGCAGACAGTGGCGGTCATCGGATGCGGGNGCGTAGGGCTCAACGCGATCCAAGGTGCTCGCCTGGTTGGCGCCGCCCGCATCATCGCGGTCGACAGGATCCCTGAGAAACTCAAGCTGGCCGAGAAGCTGGGGGCGACAGACGTAGTCGATGCCTCCTCGATGGACCCGGTCGAGGCTGTCCGCGAACTCACCGGCGGTGGCGTGGACCACGCCCTGGAGGTCGTCGGCATCGCCGCCACCATCGAGCAGGCCTTCGCCATGTTGGACACCATGGGGACGTGCACGATGGTCGGCGTCCCGCGCCCGGAGACGCGGCTCGATCTCCCCGCGGTGGAGTTGCTTTTGGAGAAGAAACTACAGGGCACCAAGATGGGTTCAACCCGCTTCCGTCTGGATGTCCCGCTCTATTGCAGTCTGTACCTCGAAGGTCGCCTGGACCTGGACACTCTGCTGAGCGAGACAGTCCCATTGGAAGAAGTCAACGACGCGTTGCGGCAACTCGACAATCCTATTGGGGCGCGCACGCTACTCACGTTCTGATACTCAGGAATCGAAGATCGACTGGGACTCCGGCCCTGCCTGAGATCAGTCCCACTCCAAGGGCAGAGCCATGAGCTTGAGTTGGCCCCCGCGCTCTCGCAACTCCACTCCGTCGGCAACCCGGTAATCGGGGATCTGCGCGTGCCATTCCTCGAGCGCAATAACCAGCTCAGATCGGGCGAGATGCATACCGATGCACCTATGCTGGCCAGCTCCGAAGCCGAGATGGTGGCTCAGATCGGAGCGATCCATATCGAACTCGTCGGGGTTCTCGAACTTTCGTGGGTCCCGGTTAGCCGCAGCCAACCCCAGCCACAACATGTCGCCCTTCTTGATCGGCAGTCCGTGGTGATCGAGGTCCACCCGCGCCTGTCGACCGTCTTCGATGATGAGCGAATAGAGGCGGACCGACTCCTCGATGAACTTCGGCCACAGCGACGGATCGGCTGTGACCCGATGGCGTAGCTCGGTGTCATGGGCCAGGTGGTAGAAGATGTACCCCAACGCGCTCCGAGTGGTATCCAGCCCGGCGAGCATCAAAGTCGACATCACAGTGAGAACCTGCTCACGCTCCAGCATCACCTCACCCACCGGGTGAGTCAGGATGCGGGTAATCAAGTCGGTCTCAGGATCACCTGGCGTCGCCAACCGCTCTTCGACCTTCTCGTTGAAGTACTCGGTGATCCAAGCACTGGCGGCATTCGCTTCCTCGACCGATCCCTCTCCTGCTTTGAGCAGGCCGCCGAAGATCGCTTCGATCCGCCATAAGAACTCGGGGCCGTCTTCGACAGGTAGGCCGAGAAGCGCCAAGAAGAGCTCAGTCGGGTAGAGCAGCGCGAAACCAGTAGTGAGGTCATCGGCCTTGCGGTCTTTGATCTCAGCGACCATGGCCCGAGCCCGCTCCCGTGCGAGTGGCTCGAGCCGCTTGACCGCCGCTGGGGAGAANAATGGGTTGAGCATCCGGCGCAGCTGGGTGTGCTCCGGTGGATTCAGCTGCTGTGGAAGCAACACCCCAGGAGGCATGTCATTGACGAATGCGTTGACCTGCTCATTGCCGAACTCCTCGAACATCTGCAGCGCTTCGACAACATCGTCGTAGCGGTTGAGCATCCAGAAGCCGTGATCCGTAGTGTCATTCCACAAGAACCTTGCTTGCTCGCGCTCGGCGTTGAGCAAAGCGTAGGTCTCCAGGATCGGGCGCTCCACTTGATAGTCGGTGTGCGACACCGGGCATCCGCCGGTTTCCTTGTCATCCGACGGACGAGTCATCGTGACTACCTCTCATCATCATCGCGTGCTCAAGCAGCGCTGCGTCTGAGCGCGAACCGGCGCGGCCTGCTGCGCGGCTTGCGCTGCACAGTCGTCACCGCGAGAGCCGCGATCAGCACGATGCCGGTGAACATGTTCGATGCCCATGCGGGCGCAGTCGCAAGCGACAACCCCGTGATACCTGTGCCGAGCGTGATCACACCGAGCACCGTCCCACGGGCATTGAACCGGCCCGGCGTGATCTGGGTAGCACCCAGGAAAGCCGCAGCGAAGGCCGGGAGCAGATACGGCGTACCCGCTGTCGGGGAACCCGAGCCGAGAATGCCGGCCAATGCGATCCCGGCCCAACCGGCGATCACCGCCGATACCAACAACGAGCAGAACTGGATCCGCTTGGTGCGAATACCAGTGAGGCGAGCTGCTTCGGTATTGAAGCCAGTGGCGTAGATGCGACGTCCGACAGCAGTGTGCTCGAGGAAGAACCAGAGGATGATCGCGAACCCGAGCATGTACCAGACTGGCAGGATCAAACCGAATATCTGGCGTTGCCCGATCTCCGAAAAACCNCCGACCAGCTTGGAATCGGTGATCGGGATCTCCTTGGTGACGAAGGTAATGAACGCTTGGATAATCGAGCCCGTGGCCAGGGTCCCGATCAGTGAGTCAACGCGCAACACAACAACGACGATCGCGTTGATGAATCCAACGACCAAGGCGATGCCTAACGCCGCAAGCAACGCCGAGGGCAACGACCAGTCCCTATTTGCGATCAGGTGAGCAGCGGTCACTCCCGACAACGACATCGTGTAGGCGAAGGAGAGATCGAAGACTCGCGCCGAGAGCGGGATCACGATCGACAAAGCCGCCATCCCAATGACCGCATTCCCATTCAGGATCTGCTGCACCGTCGCCATCCGCGGAAAAGTCTCTGGTACCCAGAATGAGAAGAGCAGCACGATGACCACGAGAACATAAAGCGCACTCACCCGTTTGGGGCTAAGCCCATGCAGGATCGCGCGACCCGGATTGGGACGTCGCGCACTGCCAACGGTGTCAGTGGTCTCAGGCGATGTGGTCACAGAGGACTCCTGGGCGGTGTGCCGGTTCATTTGATTCCTGCTTCCATAGCGGCAAGCAGCGCGTGGTCGGAGATCTGATCGCCCACAAGTTCCTCGACCACCGAACCACCGGCAAGGACGAGGACGCGAGAGCACAGGGCAAGCAGATCGGTGGTGTCGGTGGAGGTCACGATTACCGCTAGGCCATCGTCGGCGAGCTGCCCGATCAACTCATAGATGGCCTGGCGCGTTCCGACATCCACGCCCGCGGTGGGTTCAGCGAGGATCACCACCGATGGGTCAGAAGCCAGGCACCGTCCCATGATCACCTTCTGCTGGTTGCCACCAGAAAGGCTCATAATTGAGGCATCGGGCGAGGAAACTTTGATCTCTAGCTGCCGGATCCACTCGTTGACGAAAGCCCTCTCCTTGCCCGCTGAGATGCCGAGCATCGACTGGAATCGGTCCAGCACGCGCATCGTCAAGTTGTCCGCGACACTGAAGTCGGCTATCACCGCCTCGCCAGAGCGATCGGCCGGTACCAAAGGCATCCGTTCCCGGGTAAGCGCGGCGGTGGCAGGCTCCCAATCGCCGGTACCGATCCGGACCTCGCCCTGGTCACCCGATATCGGACGAGCTCCGGCCAGTAGGTAGGCCACTTCGTCAGCACCAGATCCGGCGAAGCCCGCGATCCCGAGTATCTCGCCCTGATGCACCGCCAGGTCCAAAGCTTCGACTTGATCGCCGAAGAGGTTACGAACACTCAGCACAGGCGGCGCATCCGCGACAGGTGGGCGACCGAGCCGGAAGGCAGCGTCCACTCTGTCGCCGACCATCAACTCTGCCAGGGACTGGGTATTCAGCTCCGCGGCGTTCCGCGTCGCGGCGATTCGCCCATCGCGCAGCACGGTCACCCGATCGGCGATCGCAAAGATCTCATCCAGGCGGTGGCTGACGTACAGCACGCTGGCCCCCATCTCCTTGACCCCGCGAACGATGTCAAGGAGGCGACCCACCTCCGTATGCGGTAAGACTGCGGTCGGCTCATCGAGGACGAGGAGTCCCCGTCCGCTCTCCCAGCCGGTCAACGCGGCCGCAATAGCGACAATGGTCCGCTCAACCGGGGTCGCCTCGGCAAGCGGGCGGCTCACATCCAGATCGACACCGAGCCGACCGATCGTCTCCTCGGTGCGACGACGTTGCTCACGCCAGTCGACCCGGCCGCCGACTCCAGTCGAGAAACCCGCAGTAAGGGCGAGGTTCTCCACCGCGTTCATTTCCAAGATCAAGCCGAGGTCTTGATGCACGAACCGAATGTGGGTGAAACCGAGCTCGTCGCGGTGCCCAAGGTGGAACTGCTCGCCGTTGAACCAAGCCTCAGCGCCAGGATCAGGTGCGTGGTACCCGGCAAGAACCTTGATCAAGGTTGACTTTCCGGAGCCGTTTTGGCCAACCAGAGCATGCACCTCACCGGCCTCGATATCGAGGTCGATGCCCTTGAGAGCGCGCGTACCGGGAAAGGACTTCGATACGTTGCGCAAGGAGAGGACAGGCACACTCGGATCGATGGCTGGAATGCCTGGGTCAGACTCACCCGTCGCCAGCGCCCCGCGAAGGAGATCGGCGGTGGCCTCGCCGGGAAGATCACTTGTCACGAGGTTAATTGTTATCAGAGATTACCTCGGTGTCAATCATTCTGAGTGCTAGTTGGTACCTCGCCAAGCAAGGGAGCCACCATCCACGTTGTAGATGCCGCCCGTTACGAACGAGGCATTGTCGCTGGCGAGGAATGACACCAGCTTGGCCACCTCGTCAGGGCGCCCCGCTCGCTGCACGAGGTGTGAGGCGCTCATGAACCGCTCAACCGCTTCCTTGTCCGGAGCCGAATCGATGAATCCCTGGCGCATCGGAGTGTCGACCGAGCCCGGACAGAAGCAGTTCACGCGGATATCAGGGGCCAGGTCCACCGCCGAGGCTCGGGTGAGCTGCACGACACCACCCTTGCTGGCGCAGTACGCAGGACCCATCGGATAACCGGTGAGCCCGGAGACGGAGCCACAGTTCACGATCGCCGGCCCGTTACCTCGACGCAAATGAGGCGCTGCGTACTTGGTCATCAGCCACATCGCCTTGAGATTCACTTCGAAAACGGCGTCCCAGATCTCCTCATCCATTGANTCGACAGTCGTCGGACGATCGGTCAGCACGGACTCGATCACCCCAGCGTTGTTGACTACCACGTCAAGCCCACCCAAGACGCTCACTGCCGACTCGACCAACGTCCGGATCTGATCACCGCGACGCAGGTCGACTTGGAGCGCCTCTGCCCCGGCGAGCGCCGCCGTCTCTTGTGCCCCGTCTAGGTTGCGATCGGCGACTACTATCCCTGCCGCGCCCTGCGCAGCAAACTCCAAGGCGATCGCTCGGCCGATTCCCTGGGCTCCACCGGTGATGATGCAACGTTTGCCATCCAAGATGCCCATCTGAGACTCCTCCTCGGGTTGGACCATTCCGTCGAGCTCGTAACGAGGCGGGACAACCGTTGCGTCAACCCGCCGAGGATCCGAGCGCCACTGACTTCTTCTCGAGGTATTCCCGGAAGCCCTCAGCGCCCATCTCCCGACCGATTCCCGACTGCTTGAAGCCACCGAACGGCGTACCCCAGGCTTGGGGCGCGCCATTGATGCTGACCATGCCGGTCCGGATCCGTCGTGCCGCCGCAAGCGCCTGGCCGATATCGGCGCTCCAGACAGAACCCGACAGCCCGTATGGTGAGTCGTTCGCGATCGCGATCGCGTCGTCAAGGTCGTCATAAGCGATGACGGCGATCACCGGACCGAAAATCTCTTCTTGAGCAACCCGCATCGCGTTGGTGACATCGGCGAGCAAAGTCGGCTCCACATAGAACCCTGGAAGAGAACCAGCTGGTCGGCCGCCACCGGTGGCCACAGTCGCGCCCTCTCGTCGGGCGGTGTCGATATACCACTCCACGCGATCGCGTTGAGCTTTGCTGACGAGGGGACCCAAGAAGGTCTCCAGATCCATCGGATCACCGACCCGGAGGCGGGCCATAGCTTGAGCCAACGCCTCAGTGACTTCATCCGCCCGATGCCGCGGAACCAACACCCTGGACTGGCTGATACACAACTGCCCGGTGACCACCAACGACATGGGCATGATCGTCGCGACCAGATGCTCGATGTCGGCGTCGGGAAGCACGAGAGCAGCGGACTTACCGCCCAACTCGAGCGTCAACCGGGCTATCCGATCGGCGCAGGCCCGCATGATCTGTTTGCCGGTCGCCGTACTACCCGTGAAGGCGATCTTGTCGACCTCGGGATGCTCCACCAGCCGGACTCCGGCCTCAGCGCCACCGGGGAGGATGGAAAGCACACCTTCGGGAAGTCCCGCCTCAGACAAGGCCTCTCCCAAAGCCATCACGGTGAGGGGAGCCTCAACCGAGGGCTTGAGGACGACCGAGCAGCCGGCCGCCAAGGCCGGGCCGACCTTGATTGCTGGTGAGCTGAGCGGACCGTTCCACGGCGTGATGGCACCGACTACGCCGACAGGCTCGTCAATGACCAGGCTGCGGCCGACCCCGTCAAAGACCTCCTCTTCATAAGAGTGCGCTACGGCGAGGTCGGCAAAGGTGCGAAGATGCCGGATCGGATTGGGTATATGCGCTCGCTCGGAGAACCACAGCGGACAACCAAGCTCCGAAGTCAGCGTGCGAGCGAGTTCGCCCTGGCGTTTCTCGAGCAGATCCGCCGCATCGCGCAGCACTCGCGCCCGTTCAGAAGCAGGGTGNTCACGCCAGACACCGGAATCGAATGAAGTCCGCGCTTGGGCAACCGCCTGATCGACATCTTCGACTGTCGCCAGCCTGACATCGGCGACGTTTTCGAGCGTCGCCGGGTTAGTGACCGCGCTGGTCGGTCCTTTNCCACTCTCCCAGCGACCACCGATCCAGAGCTCTTGGCTCACAACGCTCCCTTGGCCCATCCCACCGAAAGGTCAGTCCCCATGTGGACATCGATGGTCTTCTCCTTGAACAGCGGCTCGGGTCCACTGGCATCCACCAGGTCGTCGTAGGTTCCCCATCCGATGATCGAGGAGTCATCGCCCCGGCCGGTGTAAAGGAAGTAGCTCAACAGGCGCACCTCCCCGGGGTCGTATGCGACGACACGGGAGTTGGTGAGGAAATGGCGCTTGACCGAGGTATCTGCCGCGAACGCCCGGCTGTAGAAGTCATGGATCGCTTCGCGACCGGTGAAGTCGCCCATCGGGGTATGCAGGACCGCATTGTCAGTAAAGAGCGGGGTCACAGTGTCGGGGTTCGGATCATCAAGTGTCTCGGCATACACGTAGTAGAGCCCGCGTGCCTTCTCGATCTCTTCTAGTCGAACGATCCGTTGCTCAAGGTTCTCGCTCATCAGTCCTCCTCGACGATGCTCAGTGCCCGCTCCGGACATGCGCGGACCGCCGCCTTGGCATCCTCTCGATCCGCCTCGGTGAATTCCATAGGAGCGTGCCGGACGGACACGAAGCCCTCGTCGTCATAGTCGAGGAGGTCTGGCGCTTCGCTGTAGCAGCGACCATGCCCTGTACAGCGAATGAACTCCTCGATGACGAGTTTGGGGGCCATCTGCGCCTTCCTCAATGATCAACCCGGCCACGGCGACCGGGGTGGCTCTATCGGGCACTGGAACACCCAGTGTCATTACAGATAATCATTGTCATAAATACATGTCAAGAAGCCGCCCGGTCAACAAGCCCGCCACTCAGCCGGATTGCGGCAGAGCTCATTGAAAGTGCGGCAGAACCTCGTCTTTGAACAGCTGCAAGGTTCGGAGCACCTGATCTTGACCAAGGCCGTACCACTGCGCGCGTAAAACGACGTAAGTCAAACCCTGTTCTCTCAGTTTCTCGAGCGCGGCCACCGCCCCCGCGGGATCGGTGAAGAGATAGGCAGCATCCGCGACGCCCTCAGCGGCCTTGTCTCCAGCGAGATGCTTGTAGGCATCGCCCTGCTGAGGAGCGTTGTACTCGGCATACTTGCGAGTGAGCGCGCCACGAGCCTCGATCCCAATGGCCCGAGCACGCTCTTTGTCGTGGTCGAGGACGAGCTCTCGGCGCACCACCAACTCAGACGGCCCGCGACCAAGCCGCTCCCGCTCAGCGCGGTAGTACCCGAGCACGACGGCCAACTTGTCAGACGCGACATGGGGCGGAACTATCCAGGCATCGCCAAGTCGAGCAGCACGATGCGCACCGGCCTTGTGCGGCCCGGCCCCCACCCATATCCGTGGGCCACCACCTTGCACCGGCGGCAAACTGATTCGCTGATCGGCGATCGAGAAGTGCTTGCCACTGAAAGAGATAGCATCGCCGCTCCACAGCGATCGGATGATCGCGATGGACTCCTCGTAGCGACTCACTCGGTCATCCATCGGAATTCCGAAGGAGGCGAACTCGTTCTCGCGGTATCCCATTCCGAAGCCGGCTATCGCCCGACCGCCACAAAGATGGTCCAAGGTGGCGAAATCCTCGGCTACGTCGACAGGGTGGCGGAGCGGGAGGATGAACATGTTCGTCCCGAGTTGCATCTGACCCGCGTGCTCAGCGAGCGCGGCCAATAGCGGAACCGGCTGGAGCGTCGGCATACTGCCGAGGTAGTGCTGGAGCACCCAGACCGAGGATATTCCCGACTCACTGGCGACGTGGGTCTGCTCACGCAGCATCCCGATTCGATCAGCGGGAACCACATCGGGAGGAAAGTCATTCATGAGTGCCAGCCCGAATGAAAGCGCCATCAAGTCCTCTTTCCTCCGATTGATATGCATCAATTATAGGGAGAGGCGGCGCACACGCTGTCTGCTCGGCTTGACCGTTTAGCGCAGCGCCTATCGGAGCCCGGCTATCAGGGCAGTTGGAACAGGAAGTGGCAGATCCAGTAGACGATCGCTGCCACCGCGCCAGCCGCGGGGAAGGTGAGCACCCAGGCAGTCACAATGCTGCGCGCCACGCCCCAGCGCACTGCTGAGAGTCTCTTGGTGGCTCCTGAGCCCATGATCGCCGAAGTGATCGTGTGCGTCGTCGAGATCGGGGCATGGAAGCCGATCGCAGCCACGTAGAGCACGCCGCTGGCGACCGCCTCCGCTGCGAAGCCGCGAGCCGGGTCCAGGTGGATGATGCGCCTGCCCAGAGTGCGCATGATTCGCCAGCCACCCGCGTACGTCCCTGCCGAGATCGCTGTCGCGGCCGCGAGCACCACCCAGAGCGGGAGGTCATCCCCGGCGCTGGCATGACCACCGGCGACCAGCGCCAAGAAGATCACGCCCATGGTCTTCTGAGCGTCCTGAAGTCCGTGGCCGAGCGCAAGCCCTGCCGCAGACAAGGTCTGGGCGTAGCGGAAGCCGCGGTTGATGCGGTGCGGGTTGGCTTTGCGGAAGATCCACATGATCGCGAGCATCACCAGGAAGGCCATCACGAATCCGGCCAGCGGAGAGGCCACCATCGGGATGATCACCTTGTCCACGATGGTCTGCCAGTGCACGCCGACATCGGCATCGGATACCACTGCCATCGCAGCCAACGCGGCACCGACCAAGCCACCGATCAAGGCATGCGAGGAAGAGGAGGGCAACCCGAAATACCAGGTGATGAGGTTCCAGGTGATCGCCCCCAGCAGACCCGCCATCACGATCACCAGGCCGGTATTGCCTTGGGGCGTCGTGATCGTATCGGCCACCGTATGGGCGACCTGTTGCCCCAGAAGCGCGCCGATGAAATTCATCACCGCCGCGATCACCAGGGCCACCCGCGGGGTCAGCGCTCGTGTCGAGACCGAGGTCGCGATCGCATTGGCCGCATCGTGGAAACCGTTGGTGTAATCGAACGCCAAGGCGACGACGACCACCGCGATGACGATGATGATGCTGGCAGTCACGCGGCTATGACTCCTTGACCGCGATCTGCTCGACGATGTTCGCGACGCGCTCGAATGCATCGATCGCCGCTTCGAGGGAGTCGACGATGTCCTTCAGTTTGAGCACTTCCAACGCCTCGTAGGAGCCGCTGAAGAGTTTGGCGAGGATCCGGCGGTACGACTTGTCACCGGCATTCTCCAGGCGGTTGATCTCTATCCAGTACTCCTCCAGGTCGCCCATGGAGCGCAACTTGGGCATCGCCTCGACAGTGAGCTCCGCACAGCGCTGGATGACCTCGACCTGGTTGGCGAACTCCTTGGGGAACTTCTCGACCTCGTACAGCAGGACCATGTCGACGGTCTCGTCCATGAAGTCCATGATGTCGTCGAGCCCGGAGGCCAGCGCGTAGATGTCCTCGCGGTCGATCGGGGTCACGAACGTGGTGTTGACCCGGCGAACGATGGCATGCGTGGTCTCGTCGGCATCGTGTTCGGCATCGCGCATCCGAGCCGCGATCGCTTTCCTGTCGCTCCCGTCGGCCAGCATCTCGGCCAACAGGCCGGCGCCTAGAACCAGGTGCTGCGCGGATTCAGCGAACAGGTCGTAGAACGAGTTGTCGGTCGGCCGGAAGCGCAAGGCCACGTGGCACTCCTGAGTAGAACGTGATGGACCGGGAGCAAGCCTAGGCCATGTTCGGAGGTCTCAGAACAACAGTCGCCCCCGGGTTTGGACCCGGGGGCGACAAAGCCGTTGAGCAGGTTGCTCAGGCGTTGCGGACGTTCTCAGCCTGGGGGCCCTTGGGACCCTGGGTGACCTCGAACTCCACCTTCTGGTTCTCCTCGAGCGACTTGTAGCCGCTCATCTGGATCGCTGAGTAGTGGACGAATACGTCGTCACCACCGCCGTCCTGGGCGATGAAGCCGAAGCCCTTCTCTGCGTTGAACCACTTCACTGTGCCGGTTGCCATGCTGGGTTTCTCTCCTTTGTGGGGCAGGACCCGCCACGTCGGCGAATCCACATCGCGTGCGGTACGTCGAGCCCCCACGAGAAGCCCCATGGGACAAACTTGCTGGAACCTGACCTGCTGGGTGCACGAGATGCAGTTCTGACCCTACCAACATTGCGCCGCTTAGGTAGAGGTGGATCACAAAGGTTCACTCAGGCGTCTTGCCCGAGACAGGTGCCGGACGAACCCGGACCACCCCTAAGCGGCTCCAAGCTCCGCCGGACAACCCTGGGAAAGTCGGCCCGAAGGGCTCTTGATCAGTTCAAGACACCGATCGCGGGGTAACTGGCGCCGGGGAACACCTTCGACACGCTCTTGTCCAGTCGCTTGCTCACGATCTCACCCAGGACCTGCCGATAGTCGGTGGTGACCTTGAGGTCGTCGTCGCGTTTGCTGCCGTGGGACAGTCCGGGCCAGGTCCCGTGGTATTGACCACCCTTGACTCCGGCTCCGAACAGAAGCATCACGTTTCCCCAGCCGTGGTCGAGCCCGCCACTTCCATTCTCCTCCAGGCGCCGCCCGAACTCGCTGATGGTGGCGACGGTCACCCGGCTGCGCAGATCGCCCAGGTCCTGCAGGAAGGCGCTCATGCTCTTGGCAAAGGCGCCCAAGTAGGACTGCATCGCGCCCCACTCGAGGCGCCCGTAACCACCGTGCATGTCCCAACCGCCGAAGTCGACGGTGATCACCTGGGTGCCGATGTCGGCCTTGATCAGTCGCGCGGCATCCTTCAGCGCGTTCGACAAGTCACCGCCGGGCCAGGCCGTGGGGTAGGTGACGGCCGGGGTATAGGTAGCCGAGGCGATCGGCTCGATGGTGTCGACAGTGCCCAGGGTCGCCTTCCAGCCTGCGGCGAGCGGACCGGTGGCTCCACCCCATACCCGCTTGAGGGCGGTCTTGCGGCGCTGTCCCCACTGATCGTTCCCGGCGGCCACCAAGGAGATGTCGGCCAGCCGGTTGGCGGCGACGCCTGGCGCCGGGCCCTCGATCATGCCGGGTGGGATCGAGGTGGCCAGCGACACGACGTCGTAAGCGACCGGAGACGGGTTCAGCCCCACCATCCGGTTGACCCAGCCGCGACGCGTGCTGGAGGTGGGATCGGCATCCTCGACCTCCTCAGTGGCATGGAAATGCGAGCGGTTGGGAACGGGTAGGCCGACCGCGTTCACCGCGGCGAACTCTCCAGCGTCCCAGGCCCACTGCAGCGGCTGCATCTGCGGGTGCAATCCGAACTGGGCATCGGCACAGATCAGGCTGGCTGTCGGGACCTTCAGGGTCGGGCGAGCAGCTGCGTAGGCGGGGTCGGCATGCGGCACCACGACCCCGAGGCCGTCGATGCCGCCGCGGAAGCTCAGCACCACCAAGACGTTGCCTCCCGGCGGGGCACCATAGGCGGCCTGCAGAACGGTGTCACCGATCACTCGTGAGGTGACCGCAACACCACCGGCCGCGGCCACACCGCCTAGGAAACCTCGACGAGACAGCCCCGAGCGCCGGGTGTACTCCTCACAACATTCTGGCGTCTGTGCCATCTCCGCCTACCTACTCATGAACTGGGGCTGTCCAGCAGTACGCCGTACAAACGCGGGAACTGCCAGGTGATGACCTGGGATTGACGTCGNACGATCGCCGATCTGGTCGTGTTCAGCGAGGTGCAGGCCGCGTCGATGACCCGGGCGCTCGCTTTTCGCCCCAGCCAGGTCCGGGACAGATGGTCGACGAAGTCGTCGAAGCGCAGCGATTTGGCCGGGAGCCACGAGGCCGGCTTGCGATGGCCGACGTCCTCCCGGGGCCACCAGCCGGCGCCGATCCCCCAGTGCATCTCAAAGGACGACAGCATCCGGCTGACCCCGGTCCATGCCTTGGCGTTGTCGGGGGCCCCATCGGGTTGCGGCCACTGGTAGACCAGCATCGCTCCATGCGAGTAGCAGCTCGCGATCGCGAAGGAGCTGTCGCTCTTCGGCTTGCGCGCCTTGACTCCCAGGGCGCGGCAGGTGGCGATCATGTCGTCGTAGGGNGTGCGCACCTTCTTGTCGCGGGCGTTCCAAAAAGCTGGAGAGTCGATCAACGCGAGCAGCACCGGTTTAATCCGGGTGCCGTTGTTGAGATAGACCCGCGCCAGTTTGCTCACCAAAGCGGGGCTCGGGTTGTCGGAGACGAATCGCTGGCACAGCTTGGTCGCGATCCGTCGCGCTGTCGAGGGNTGGTGGGCCAGGTATTTCAGATAGGCCTTGGCGACCGCGCGTCCGTCGGCCGCGGTGTTCTTGTGACTGAACCCGAGCACCTTGACCCGTCCGGTCCCGTGCCGGCCGGTGTCGTAGAACGGGGTACGGGTGTCGTTGGCGACGGTGTAACCGGACAGGATCTTGGCCGAGTCCTTGACCATCGCCTCGGTGTAGCCGGCGGTGCGGCCGACAGTGTGCAGCTCCAGCAGCTCGCGACCGTGGTTCTCGTTGGGCGCTTCCTTGGTGGACAGGTAGTTGTCCAGGTAAAGGATCATCGCGGGGTGCAGCGTTGCATTGACCAAGATGGTTTCGAACGACGACAGCGCGTACTTGCGCAACATCGCGTCGTACTGCGGGCGGTAGACCCAGGCCATGTCGTCACCGGCCGGGATGTGCAAGTGGTTGGACCAGAAGTCCACCATTTGTTCGAGGACCTGTCTCTTGGAGTAGATCCGGCGCATCGTTGACAGGTTGCCCAGGTCACGGCCGTGTTGCCAGCCGCGGTAGTCGCCGGACCGGTCCTTGGCCAGCTTGGTACTGGTGCTCCAGAACAGTCCGGGATACCAGGAGTTGAGATTCTTCGCGAGCGGCGCCTCTTTGATCTTGGAGGGCGTCAGCTGCTTCTCGAACCAGCGTTTGGGACCCTCCGCCTTCTTCATCTGCTTCAGGCCGGCCGGCGTGTATCCGGCTCCGAATCGGTTGAGCATGTGCCGCTGCCGAGCGGTCGGCGTCTTGGTCTTGACGCGAGCGCGGGCGGTGGTGCCGGTCTGGTCGGACTGAGTCGGTGGCGGGGCTCCGAGCTGACCCTCTTCAACGGTGCCGCGTTGGGTGACACTGTGCGGCACAGTGGCGCGATCCGCCCCTCTTCTGGGGGCGGCAAGACCGGAGGCGGGCATCATCGGGTCGACGTCGGGCATTGTCGAACCGGGGCGGGCATCGGCATGGGTCCTCCCGGGGACTCATGTTGGGGGCTACGAGCGGGGGCTCTGAATCCAGGGGTTATGTCTGATATTGCCGGTTTTGTCAGTGCAATGGGCGAGTTTCCCACATTTTGGTAGGGGTGCGCATCTGCCGCTGGCAACCGAAGCTGGCTATTGTCTACCACGAGTCCGCCCATCGGCTCTCCTCGCCGGCCACTCGGGGCCCTGCCCGAGGGCTATCCAGGGTTCGAAGGAACGACTCAGTGACCGGGGGTCGCAATCTGTCAGGAGTTGCGCGCTGTGCGCTGCCTGCAGAGCACGAATGGGGTCGTTATGAGTTGGGGGATGCAGCCGATGGATGAGTTCGGCATGCGTCATCCGGGTAAGCGTGAGGCAATCATCGCTGCCGGGATCGCTGCGCTGCTGGTCATCGTTGCCTGGGCTGCCAGCGCGTTCACCGGAGGCTCTGGCGAACCACCAGCGGCCAAACCCGACAGTAGCGAGAACGCCGGCGAGCTGGTGATCGACGTGCCTGGAGAGATCACCTCCGAGCAGATTGCCGACTGCCTGCCAGCGGGTACGAGCGCCACTGAGGTCACGATCGCCTATCAGCAGCTCCAACAGACCGTGGCAGGGACCGCTCCCGCGGTGTTGCTGCGAACCGGCGACGGCGAGTTGATCCTTTGCGACTCTTACGGAATCGACCGCCCGGCGTCTGTCCCTGTCGAGCTGGCCGACCAGGCCAACCCCGTCCGCCTGCTGAACAACGGCCGACAGAGCTGGGATTGCGACGGCGACGCCCTTCGCGAGCTCACCGTCTCGTATTGGCTCTCCCTGGGCCCGCAGGCAACTTCAGCGCAGATGCGCATCGTCGTAGACGACGAACCCGGGCCATGGTTCACCACCAGCTCCGTCGACGGTTTCGCCCATCTGCACGGCTGGACCGCCGACCACTCGCAAAAGCCGGTGGTCAGGATCGACTTCCGGGTTCGCGACACAGCAGGGGAGCTGATCCGGCAGGAGACGCTCCCCGAGACTGGCCAGCCGATGACCGCCTGCACCGCCGGTTCGGTCGACATCGACTGACCGACCCGCGCTGAGCACGTGCTCATCCTGACCGGGTGATGGACACCCCCACCGCACGTGGAAGAGTTGCCGTGCGCACCACCGACTCACGGTGGGCCGGCCAAGAGAGGTTAACTAGGCCCATGAGTTTCTGGGACATCATCTGGTTCATCATCGTGAGCTTCGCGTTCATCGCCTACCTCATGGTGATGTTCAACATCATCATCGACCTGTTCCGCGACCGCGAACTGTCCGGTGGCTTCAAAGCGATCTGGATGATCTTCTTGATCATCTTCCCGTTCCTCACAGCCATCGCCTACCTGATCACCCGTGGCTCCGGGATGGCTCAGCGGCAAGCCGCATCCGCCGCGTCCGCGCAGGCTGCCCAGGAGGCCTACATCAAGGATGTGGCCGGCAGCAGTTCCNCCGCCGACCAGATCGCTCAGGCAAAGAGCCTGCTCGACTCCGGCGCCATCAACCAGCAGGAGTACGAGGCCCTCAAGGCCAAGGCCCTGGCCTGACCCACCATCCCCATAGCTGCGCCGGAAGGCGGTCCGGGCTGGGTTCGATGAGAACTCACGGCCTGAATCGCCTTCCGGCGTTGTTTACGCAGGTACGCGGCCAAGGCCAATCCGACGGCGCGTACGCTTGGCCGAGGTCAGGCACTTCGCGGTCTTGACCGTAGGGGCCTCTAGCTCAACTGGCAGAGCAACGGACTTTTAATCCGTGGGTTGCGGGTTCGATCCCCGCGGGGCCTACGAACGATTGTGTGTATTGCTTCGGGTGATCTGTCCCGTTTGGTGTTCGGTTGATGTGTCACTCGCCTTCGGGTGATGTGTCGCACCTACTTCGGTTGATTGGTCACACTCCCAAGATGCGGGAGATTTCAGTGACGGAGCAGAGATATCGGGCTGTGTTGGCGGTGATTCAGGACGGTGAGACGGTCAAGGATGTCGCGGCGCGGTTCGGTGTGGATCGCCGGACGATGCATCGCTGGTTGGCCAAGTATGAGGCTGGTGGCCTCGAGGGGTTGGGTGACGGGTCGCATCGGCCCAGGGCGTGTCCTCATCAGATGTCGGCTGAGGTTGAGGTGGCGTTGGCGCAGATGCGGATTGCGCATCCGGGCTGGGGGCCGCGGCGGTTGGCGTTCGAACTGGTGAAGGCGGGTGTCGGTCCGCCGCCGAGTGAATCAGCGGTCTATCGGGCGTTGGTCCGTCTGAATCTGATCGACCCGGCGGCGCGCCGTAAGCGTGACTGGAAGTGGAAACGCTGGGAGCGCGGGATGCCGATGGAGTTGTGGCAGATGGATGTGGTGGGTGGGTTCGTGCTCGCTGATGGCAGGCGGGCTAAGGCGTTGACCGGGGTTGATGACCATTCGCGGTTCTGTGTGAGCGCGTATCTGATGCTGCGGGAGACATCGAAGAACGTATGCGAGGGCTTGGTCCTCGCGCTGCGGAGGTTCGGTGTCCCCGAAGGGATCCTGACTGATAACGGGAAGGTGTTCACGGGTCGGTTCGGCCGGCCTCCGGTGGAGGTGTTGTTCGACCGGGTCTGCCGGGAGAACGGGATCGAGCATTTGTTGACCCAACCCAGGTCGCCGACGACCACGGGGAAGATTGAGCGGTTCCACCGGGCTTTGCGCACCGAGTTCCGCACCGACCGGACGTTCACCGATTTGGCGTCGGCGCAGGCCGAGCTCGATGCGTGGGTCGATGACTACAACCACCGTCGGCCGCATCAAGGGATCGACATGGCGGTCCCTGTGGAGCGGTTCGAACGCCCCGCGGCTGCTCCGGTGTTGGAGTTGCGTATTGCGCCGTCGAGCCGTCCGGCGCCCGAGCGCGGTGACGGTACCTGGGTCGCCCGGCGGGCCAGCCGGGTCGGCGTGGTGTGTGTGAACTGGCAACAGGTCTGCCTCGGCATGGCCGCGGCCGGAAAGCCCATCGATGTCTGGGTCACCGAGGAAGTGATGCAGTTCTACGACCGCGACACCCTGCTACGCACCGAGAAACGCACCACCGGAGGCGAGGTGAGGAAGAAACGCGCCCAAGTCGACGGCGGGCGCAGTAGTTTGCGAGGACAACGAGTGTGACAAGACTACCGAAGTAGAACCGCGACACATCAACCGAAGGTCTTCAGGCCTACGAACGATTGAGCCGAGCGCAACGGGCGCTTGCGCTCGTTGCCGAGGCGATTGAGTTCGTCGAATGATGCAGCAGCGTTAGCCCTGTCGCATCAGGACTACTCGCTGTGAATTTTTCTTGCCTGCCCGATCTCAGTGCCGCGATCCAACGGGCGCGGTGTCACCCAACCTGACGTGTTCGACGTGGTGGCTGGCTTGCACGAGCAGCGCGACGAGGTGGTCGTCGTGCAGATGGTAGTGAATGCTGCGACCATGGCGATGAGCGACGACGAACCCACCCTGTCTCAACAGGCGTAACTGGTGGGAGACCGCCGACTGTTGCATGCCGACCTCGTCCGCGATCTCACCGACCGACTTGGGGCCGCCCTGCAGCGCGGCCAGGATTCGCAACCGGCTCGGCGTCGAGAGCACCTGGAACGTCGAAGCCAGCACCTCGGCCGTGGTGTCGTCCAGGGCAACCACTGGTNNTGCTCTGCGATCACGCCGGCCTGATGCGCCATGAACCTATTGAACCATCTGGCAACAATTCATGAACATATGTACATTTATTCATATGAAACCGGAGCACAGCACAGCTGCCGGCCGGCCGGATCGTCATCTCGAGCATCACCACCAGCATGGCCATCACCACCATGAGCATGATCGTCAGCACGGTCACGACGACCAGGCTCACTCAGCTTCGATCTGGCCCCGGATACGCCATCACCTCATCCCCCACTCCCATGACGCCAAGGAAGCCATCTCCTCAGCGCATGAGGCCAGCGAGCACGGGATCCGTGCGGCATGGATCGGACTGGCCGGGATGGCGCTCACCGCGGCGCTTCAGATCTTGATCGTGGCGATCTCCGGTTCGGTCGGGCTGCTGGCCGACACCGTGCACAACCTTGGCCACGCCGTCACCACGATCCCCCTGCTTCTGGCTTTTCGGATGGGCAGGCGCACAGCCACCCAGCGCTATCCCTACGGCTACCGGCGGGCCGAGGACCTCGCCGGGCTTCTGATCGGCCTGATCATCGCTCTCTCGGCCGCCTACGTCCTATGGGAAGCCGTGAAGGCGCTCCGCTCACCGCCGGAGCTGACGAATCTGGGTTGGGTGTTCGCGGCAGGCATCGTCGGTTTCCTGGGCAACGAGGCGGTCGCGGTCTACCGGATACGCGCCGGGCGTCGCATCGGCTCGGCCGCCTTGATCGCCGAAGGCCAGCACGCCCGAGCTGACGGGCTCACCTCGATCGCGGTCGTGGTGGGTATTGCCGGGATCTGGCTCGGCTTCGACCGAGCCGACGCCGTCGTCGGATTCGTGGTCGGCCTGATGATGATCGGCATCCTGATCACCTCGATGCGCCCGGTAGCGCGGCGGCTGATGGACGGGGTGGACGACGAGCTGATCGAACTCCTGACCAGTACCGCCGCCCAAGACCCCCAGGTGCGTTCGGTTTCACGCACCCGTGCCCGCTGGACCGGGCACCGGATCNCTGCAGACATGACCATCGTGGTCGACGGCGCGCTACCCGTGGCGCACGCTCAGCAGCTCACCGCCCGCATCGAAAATCACCTCGTCCAAAGCGTTCCGAGTCTGGAGGCCGTGGTCATCCATCTCGCCGCCGGCTCCACCCGGGTAACGCAATAGACCTAGTCAGCTCAACCGCGCGAGCCGGGAGCGGGGACCGGCAACGAAGACGTACTCGGTGTTGCGCAGGTGGGAGATCTTGCCGACCTTGGCGCCCTTGGGGTTGTGGATGCCGATCTGAGCACCCACGTATCGCTTGGAGTCGAACTCGAGCAAGCGCACTTCCTCATAGCCGGCCTCGGACAGTATTCGGGTCATCTCCTCGACGGTGATCCAGGACTCGTTGTTGTAGGACACCATCAGCACCTCTGCCCGGGCGCGCTCGATCAGGCCGGCCAGCGCCCCGGGCATGGTGCGTTTGCTGTTGAACACGCTCTTGGTGGACTCGTCGCGGCTGTCGACACGTTTGCAGGCGACACCGTAGTGCTCGGGGGCATCCCAGCGGACCAGCGTCTCCCAGACGTGGTAGTTGGTGAAGTAACGATGCTGGTTGTAGGGCGGGTCCAGGTACATCAAGTCCACCGGCTCCAGCTCGTCGACGGTGCGCAGTGCATCACCCACGACCGTGTGCCCCGGGCCAGGCAGCAAGTCAGGCCGTCGCAGCTCCAAGTCGTGGTAGGAACGGGGCGCCCACTGCTTGAGGTAGGCCATCTGCAGGCCCGTGGTCGAGTCGACCCGATCCGCGGCCAACATCAGGCTGGTCAACAGGATCGGGAACAACGGCGAGCCACGATAGTCANNCTCCAAGACGTCACGGATCGCATCGATCCGGGCGCCGTTCTTGGGTTGGAAGAACCGGGAACGCTCGCAGAACGTCTCGGTGAAATAGCCCGGCTGTGGCGGTAGCGCCTGCAATCGCTTGAGCTCGTTGTCCAGTTCCTGGCTGTCGATCTCCGTGGCGTCGGTTGCGATGAAACACTCCCCGAGAACGCCGGCATACGACGCCAGGTCGGTCGCGGTGACGCGGAGTCCCCGGCGCTTGAGCTCCTGGGCCACCCGGGTAGTGCCGGTGAACAGGTCGACGGCGGTTCTAGCTCCCACCCCCACAGCGATATCACCCAGCACTGGCACCAGCACCCGCTTGGAGCCGAGGTACTTGATCACCATCCGAGGGTACGGACAGCTTCGGCCGCGATCGGTGAGGCCGGCCGGTGACTGGACCAGTGATTGGCCAACCGAGGCGGCATCTGCTTAAGGTCGCGGGGTTGTCGTCGTTGGGAGCAGCCTGTGTCGTTCGTGCCGGTGTCGTTTGTATCTGCGTCATTTTCATCTAGGTCACGCACCTACGCACGTCTGGCCCTCGCCGTCGGTCTCGCGTTCGCCTTGGCATTGACCTTGCCGCTAGCCCAAGGCCCGGCGCACGCAGCCAGAAAAAGCATCCGCCGATGATGCTCGGACCGGGTGATGCGAAGGTGAGCAACATCGGCGGTACCGCACTGATCCGGATCTCGCCCTGGGGTTACACCTTCATCGCCGGCAAACAGAACACCCACCTGACGATCACCTTCGACGAGGAGACCCAGAAGCTGCGCTACCACGACACCGGCACCGGCAAGTGGGGGCCGATCCCGCGCACCTGCAAGAAGCAGAAGGTCAAGCGCGGAGTCGCCGCAGTGTGCAAGATCCCGCAGAAGTTCAAAAAGGGCCAGATGT
Organism: Nocardioidaceae bacterium; assembly: GCA_013693815.1. GTDB lineage: Bacteria > Actinomycetota > Actinomycetes > Propionibacteriales > Nocardioidaceae > SSC3. The sequence goes on along the minus strand of CP059259.1, from coordinate 513,636 downwards.
TCCTCGAGGTGTGGCCGCGCCTCGGCGACGACTTCGTCGACGCCAGTGCGCTTCCGCGCAAGTTCCGCCTGTGGGCACTGATGGACGCCGGCAACGACGTGGTCTACGGCGGCGCAGGCAATGACTTCGTCAACGGGGCCTTCGACAACGACACGATTTACGGCGGCGGGGGCAGGGACTTCATCCGCTCCGGACCAGGCAACGACACGATCTACGGCGGTCCTGGCAAGGACAAACTGCGCTGTTCCGAAGGCGGCGGCGATGTCGCCTACCGAGACCCCACCGACAACGTCAGCGGGTGTGAGCGGGTCTACCGGGAGTACCACTCCAAGATGCGCGAGTACGACGCCAAGATGCGCGCGGTCTAGGACGTCCTGGGAAACCGTTTCCGGAAACTTGGGCGTTCTGCTGCGGAGCGCGCCCTTGCCTCTCTAGCCTTGAGCGGGCGGCCGACCCTGGGAGGGTCGCGGCGAATGCCGCGGCTTCGGCTGCCCCACTGCCGGCCCCTGAGTGCCCTGTGGCTGCCCGTTGCGGCCATAGTCGGGCAAAGCAGGGCCCGAGTCCGTCAGTAGACCTGTGTGCCGTCGATCCAGGTCGAGGTCACCTTGGCGGCCCCGATCTCATCCGGCTCTTCGATGAACACATCACGATCGAGTACGACCAGGTCCGCGACACAGCCGGGCTCGACCCGGCCCGCGTCGTCGCGATGGTTCACCCATGCCGAGCCGGAGGTATAGGCGGCGAAAGCTGCCTCCAAGTTCAGCGCTTGTCCCGGCAGGAAAGGCTCGGTGCCGGCACGGCCTTGCTCGCCGTAGGCCGTGCGGGTGACCGCGGTGTGGATCGCAGCCAGCGGATCCGGGGTGCTGACCGGCCAGTCGCTGCCACACACCAGCCGGGCTCCGGCTCGATGCAGATCACCGAACGGGTAGTGCCACTCGGCACGCTCTGGACCGACGAACGGCAAGGTGAGGTCGATGAGTTGCTCGTCGTAACACGCCCAGAGCGCCTGCAGATTGGCTGCGACACCGTAAGCGGCGAACCTCGCGATGTCGTCGGGACGCACGAGTTGCAAGTGCGCGATGTGATGCCGGTTCGCAGGATTGCCGGCCGACAATGCATCCAACGCCTCACTGACGGCGCGGTCGCCGATCGCATGCACATGCATCTGGAATCCCGCGGCGTCCAACCGCGCGACGTGGGACTTGAGCGCCTGCGGGTCGACGAACGAGAGGCCGGTGTTGTCGGTGGCGTGGCCACACCGATCCAGGTATGGCATCGACATCGCCGCGGTGCCGTTCTCGGCGACACCGTCCTGCATCACCTTGATGCTGGTGGCGCGGAACCGACCATGAGTCCATCGGTCGCGTCGTTCCAGCAAATAGTCGATCTGCTCGCCACCAAGGTCCCGGTCCCACCAGAGCGCTCCCACCACGTACCCGGTGAGGTCTCCACGCTGGGCCGCCTGCGCATAGCACGGCCCGGGGTCGTCCATTCCGGCGTACCCACCGACGATGGCGTCCTGCCAGCCGACCACCCCNAGTGAGTGCAGGTAGGTCTGGCCGGTCAGTAGCGCCGCGTAGTACTCCTCTTCGGTCGTCTCCGGGATCAACCGCGACACGGCGCCCATCGCACTCTCGTGCAGTGTCCCTGTGGGCCTGCCTGCCTCATCCCGTTCGAACCGGCCGTGCGCCGGATCGGGAGAGTTTCTGTCGATTCCGGCGAGCTCAAGCGCACGCGAGTTCACCCATGCACCGTGGTGATCGCGGTTCGGCAGGAACACCGGCCGGTCGGGCACGATCCGATCGAGGTCGGCAGCAGTCGGGGTTCCACCGGGGAAGGCGGTCATCGACCAGCCACCGCCGAGTATCCAACCCAGTCCGGGGTTGGCTCGTGCATAGTCCGCGATGATTCGCAAGTAGTCCTCACGGGTGCTGAACCCCGAGAGGTCACAGCGCCTGCGCTCCAGCCCGCCCTGAATCAGATGGACGTGAGCGTCGATGAACCCGGGCGCGAGCAGACGGCCCGCGCAATCGATGACGTCTTCACCTCGGTGATCGAGCCCCCGGCCGACTTCGACGATCCGGTCCCCATCAGTCCGCACATCGAGCGCTCCACGATATCGGTGGCCGTCGAAGACAGTTCCGCCTGCGAAGAGCATCAGACCTCCTACTACCCGATAAACATGGCGCTGACCGACTACGAGTCGAAGCCGAGCCCCAACTTGTCCAAAGCCTTGAGCCAGAGGTTGCGGTGGCCCTCGTGATGGTCGGCGCGGTCCAGTGACCAGCGGGTCAGGTTGATGCCGGTTGCCGCCAACGGCTCGGGCGGGAACGGCAACGGTTTGCGGCGCACCATCTCCAACCTGGTTCGCTCGGTGCGCTCACCCGACAACAAGTCCAGCATCACCTCGGCCGCGAATCGGGTGGCACCGACACCCAGTCCGGTGAATCCGGCGGCGTGAGCTACGCGNCCTTGTCTGGCCAGCCCGTAGAACGCGCAGAACCGGGTGGAGGTATCGATCGCGCCGGCCCACTGGTGAGTGAACCGCAAACCCTCCAACTGCGGGAACGTGGTGAAGAAGTGCGAGGCCAAGGCGCGGTGGGTCTCGGGACGATGCTCGTGGGTGGCATCGACCTTGCGGCCGAAGTTGTAGACCGCGTCGTACCCGCCGTACAGGATCCGGTTGTCGCGACTCAACCGGTAGTAGTGGAACTGGTTCGCAACGTCTCCGACGCCTTGGCGCCCNTCCCACCCGATCGAGGCGAGCTGGGTTGCCGACAACGGCTCGGTCATCAGCGCGAAGTCGTAGACCGGGACCGTATGGAAGAGATACCTCGGCAGCAGGCTCGGGAACACGTTGGTGGCCAGCGCGACCCGCTCCGCGCTCACCTTCCCGCCCTCGAACTCGACACCGACCGGCCCGGTCTTGCCGTCGGTCGCCACCCGGGTCACCTTGGTGTGCTCGTGGATCTCGACACCCTGCTCGGTAGCAGCTCGCGCCAACTCGACGGCAAGTTTCGCCGGGTGCACGAGCGCGACATCGGGGTCGAGATGACCTGCAAGGTAGGTCGGGCTGTTCACCAGCGCGCGGACGGCCTCCTGATCGAGGAAGCCCTCGCCATCTGCCAACCACTCCACCTGGTGCGGCTCGACGGCGACATCGAGCTCTCCGGTGCGCTCGTAGTCGACGTCCAGCTTCAGGTCAGCCACGGTGCGCTCGATGGCATCGAGATTCTCCAAGCCGAGCCGCTCGAGCTGGTCGTACTCCTGGGGCCACCGGGACCGGCCATTCTCCTCACCGTGAGTGATGCTTGCCGAGCAAAACCCTCCATTGCGGCCGGAGGCGGCCCAGCCGACTGTCTCCATCTCGAGTACGACGACTCGCGCGCCGGGGTTGCGCTGCTTGGCGATCAGTGCCGTCCAGAGCCCGCAATAGCCGGCCCCGACGACCACCAAGTCCACCGGACCGGCCGGTGACGTGGCCAGACTCGGGTAGCGGACCTGATGCCCGACGTCCTCCAGCCAGAAACACCCGTCACGCACCTGGTTCAGGGCGTGGTCGACGACCGAGGGCGCTGGGGCCTGACGCTCGAAGACAGTGGGTTTCGAGGCTGGCTTGACTCGCACCCAGCCACGGTAGGCCAGATCAGTCCCCGGCGGTAGCGTGCGCGTCGCCTACCGACAGCGCCTCGTCGAGGATCCGCAGCGCCTCACGGGCTTCGTCCTCGGTGATCGTGCACGGCGGGACCATGTGGATCCGGTTGAAGTTCGCGAACGGCAGCATGCCGCCCTTCTTCAACGCGGCAATAACCTCGTTCATCGCGGGGCTGGTGCCACCGTAGGGCGCCAGCGGCTCCTTGGTCGCCTTGTCCTTGACCAGTTCGACCGCCCAGAACACTCCCACGCCTCGGACGTCTCCGACGCAGGCATGCTTGTCGGCGATCTCGCGAAGACCAGGGCCGAGGATCTCGGCGCCGATTCGGGCGGCGTTCTCCACGATCCCCTCGGCGCGCATCGTCTCGATGGTCGCCACTGCCGCGGCACACGCGAGTGGGTGGCCGGAGTAGGTCAGCCCACCGGGGTAGGGGCGCTCGGCGAAGGTGTCGTAGATAGCGTCGCTGATGATCACGCCACCGAGTGGCACGTANNACCCGAGGTGACGCCCTTGGCGAAGGTGATCAGGTCAGGGGTGACACCGGCGATGTCCAGGGCGAGCCAGGTTCCGGTTCGCCCGAAGCCTGCCATCACCTCGTCAGCGATGAAAACGATCCCGAACTCGTCACACAGCGCTCGCACACCCGCCAGGTAGCCGGTCGGGTACGGCATGATGCCCGCGGTGCCGGGAATGGTCTCCAACACGATCGCGGCGACGGTGCCAGGTCCCTCGAGCTCGATCGTGTGCCGCAGATGCGTCAGGGCGCGCTCGCATTCCTCCTCCTCGGTTGTCGCGTTGAACTCCGAGCGGTAGAGGAAGGGCCCGAAGAACTTCGCGGTCCCCGCGCTGCCGTAGTCGCTGGCCCACCGGCGTGGCTCACCGGTGATGTTGACCGCCAGGTGGGTGCCACCGTGGTACGAGCGGTATTGGGACAGCACCTTGATCCGCCCGGTGTGCAGCCGCGCCATCCGGGTGGCGTGCTCGATCGCCTCGGCACCACCATTGGTGAAGAACACATGCTCCAAGCCGTCAGGCGCGATCTCGGCGATCAGCCGGGCCGCCTCCGAGCGTGCATCGTTGACGTGCTGCGGCGCGACCGTGCACAGCTTCGCGGCCTGATCCTGAATCGCCTTGACGACCGCTGGATGCTGGTGGCCGATGTTGGTGAAGACGAGTTGGCTGGAGCAGTCCAGGTAGCGGTTGTCCTGCTCATCCCAGACATAGCTACCCTCCGCCTTGGTGATCACCATCGGGTTGAGCGTGGCTTGCGCCGACCACGAGTGGAAGACGTGCTTGCGGTCGAGTTCGTATGCGCGATTCATTGCGGGATCGGCTCCTAGNGAGTTGTTCGGGAACGCCATCTCCAAGCCGCCCTGCGGTTTGACGGCAGGATCGGCCCAGCGACTGGTGACTACTTTGCCACGAGTGAAGAAGTGCACGCCCTCGGTCCCGTGCGCATGGCTGTCGCCGAACAGCGACGCCTTCCAGCCGCCGAAGGAGTAGTAGGCCATCGGCACCGGAATAGGCACATTGATGCCGATCATGCCGACCTCGACCTCGTACTCGAACTTGCGCGCCGCACCACCGTTGGAAGTGAACAGCGCGACACCGTTGCCGTAGGGGTTGGCGTTGATCAACTCGACGGCCTCCTCGTAGGACTCGACCCGTACGACCGACAGCACCGGGCCGAAGATCTCGTCGGTGTAAACGCTCATCTGCGGTGTCACGTTGTCGAGCAGGGTGGGGCCCAGCCAGAATCCGTCGGCCGCACCATCCACCGAGATCTCTCGGCCATCGACGACGACCTTGGCTCCGGCCTCCTCGCCCGCGACAACGTAGGAGGCCACCTTGTCTCGATGCTGCTGAGTGACCAGAGGTCCCATGTCGGTGCCGCGGGTGCCGTCGCCGGTGCGCAAGGTGCGCGCGCGGTCGGCGATCTTGGCGACGAGATCGTCTGCGATCGGCCCGACGGCGACGAGCACGCTGATAGCCATACAGCGCTCGCCGGCAGAGCCGAACCCAGCCGACACGGCCTGGTCGGCGGCAAGATCGAGATCGGCGTCCGGCAGGACGACCATGTGGTTCTTGGCGCCACCGAGCGCTTGGACCCGTTTGCCGTTCTGGCTCGCACGTTCGTAGACGTAGCGGGCGATCGGAGTCGAGCCGACGAAGCTGATCGCCTTCACCTCCGGGCTGTCGATCAGCGCGTCGACGGCGACCTTGTCGCCCTGCAGCACGTTGAAGACGCCGTCAGGCAGGCCGGCTTCTTTCCAAAGTCTCGCCATCCACAAGGAGGCTGAGGGATCCTTCTCGCTGGGCTTGAGCACAACGGCGTTGCCGGCGGCGATAGCGACAGGGAAGAACCACATCGGCACCATTGCCGGGAAGTTGAACGGGCTGATGATGCCGACGACACCGAGCGGCTGGCGCTTGGAGTGCACATCGACCCCGGTCGAGACGTCCTCGGAGTAGCCGCCCTTGAGCAGATGAGGGATACCACAGGCAAAGTCCACGACTTCCAGCCCACGCGACACCTCGCCGAGTGCATCGGAGAGCACCTTGCCGTGCTCGGCCGTGATCAGCGCGGCGAGTTCCTCCTTGCGCTCGTCGAGCAGCTGCCGGAACGCGAACAACACGGTCACCCGCTTGGTCAGCGAGGTCGCCGCCCACTCCCGGGCGGCACCTGTCGCCGACGCGATGACCCGCTGCGCGTCGGACTGGTCAGCCAGCGCGACCGTCCCGTTGACCTGGCCGGTGGCGGGATTGGTGACATCGGCGACGCGGCCGGAGGTTCCAGGATGCTCGGCGCCGTCGAGCCAGTGATTGAGCTGGGTGCTGGGGTGAGGACTCATAGCCATCAGCATGGTGGTGAGCCGGTATCGACGCTAGCTACAGATTGTCATCGGATATCACTTTTAATAAACACTTTGTTAATCTCTGGGCCTATGCTGGGGCGGTGCAATTCACGCTTCGATCGGTGTTGTTGAGCGACTCGGTGCGCAGGGGCCGGCCACGGGTGCTGACCGCGGAAAACCAACTCGATCGGCCGGTGCGCTGGGTGCATGTGAGTGAGATCGACCAGATCGCACACCTGTTGGCCGGCCGAGAGCTGATCATGTCCACCGGTATGCCGCTGACTCGGACGCCCGCTGCCGCGGCAAGCTATATCGCAGCCTTGGACCAAGCCGGGGCAACTGCGCTCGTGGTGGAGCTCAGTAGCCACCTCCCCGCCATTCCCGATGCCGCTCTCGATGAGGCGCGCCGACGTGGTTTCCCCGTGATCACACTCGCGGAGACGGTGCGCTTCGTGGAGATCACCGAGGAGATCCACCGGNGGATCGTTGCCGACCAGTTCAGCTACGTGGAGTTCACCGGGCTGGTTCATCAGAGATTCACCGAGCTCAGCCTGGAAGGCGCAACACCGCGCCAGATCGTGACAACGGCTGCGGAGTTGGTCAGCTCCTCGATGGTGCTGGAGGACCTGGGCCGTCGCGTCCTCGCACATGCAGTGGTCGGCAGACCCGCACCTGGGCTGCTCGCCAGATGGGAGACTCGCTCACGAAACGCACCGACTCGTGAGGACACGGGCCTGACCGGCACCGAAGGGTGGATGACCACGCCGGTAGGGGTCCGGCAACAGCGCTGGGGACGTCTGGTCGCACCAGAACCACGGACCGATCAGAACCGCCTGGCGATGGTGCTCGAGCGGGCCGCTCAAGCCCTGGAGCTCGGCCGGATGGTCGAGCGGGATCGCCGGACCTTGAAGCTGGATACTCAATCAGGGTTCATCGNNGGCGAGCTCCTCGCCGGCTCCGTTCGCACCGAGGCTGAAGCAAGCGAGCGCGCCCACGCTCTGGGACTACCCACGGCAACGACCTACCTTCCGATCGCCGTGCACTGGACTACCCAACCGGGAACCCGGGATGACTCGGTGACCGCACATACGTCAGCTCGACGGCTCCTGGAGCGAGTCTCGGACGCCGCCCGGTCAGCCCGAGTGCCTGCCCTGGCCGGTCCACTGAGATCGGATCAGGTGGGGTTGATCGTCGTCTCTCGCAAGGGCGATGAGCCCATGCGTCTGGCCAATGAGCTCGGCGCGCAAGCAACGCTGGGCGTGGGCGATCCCTGCACCGAAGTTCTCGAGGCGGGGAACGCGATACCCGCGGTCGCCCACGTCGCCGAGGCCGCCAAGGCGATGCGCGTCGACCAGCAAGGCCCACGAGTCTTCCACCACCGTGACGCACGCCTGCGGGGACTCATCGCGCTGCTCGCCAATGACCCTCGTGTCCAGGGTTTCGTGGAGAACGAGTTGTCCTCAGTGCTGTCCTACGACGCCGCCCATGACACCGATCTGCTCGACCTGCTGCGGACCTGCGTCCAGACCGGCGGCAACAAGACCCAACTGGCCGAACGGCAACACCTGAGCCGGCCGACCCTCTACAAACGCCTGGCTCATCTGGAGCGCGTGCTCGGAGCCGACCTGTCGGACCCCGGCACTCTGCTTTCGCTCGGGGTCGCCGTGCTGGCCTACGACCAACGCCGCTGAGCTAAGAACCACAAATCCTGGACCGCCAGGTCTGGATCTGGGCGGAAGTCACCCCGTGGTCGAGGAACCACTGCTCGGCGCCGGCGCGGGTGATNCTCCCCATCACCGCCCCGAAGGCATCGTGGGAGACCCGCAACCACGGGCTCGCCAGGATCGGCTCGACCTCCATCCCCGCGCTGATCGCCCATTGTTGAGCCAGCGCGAGCATATTCGGCTCGCTTGCCGCGTAGTCGGCGGCAACGGCATCCTCCTGAGCTCCCGCGAGATGCAGGAGCGCCCCGACCAGAACACCGGTGCGGTCCTTACCGGCGGCGCAGTGCACCAGTACGGGGCCATCGGTGTCGATGACGAGCTCCATGATCGGTGCGAGGTGGCGTTGCAATCCACCAAGGATCTCGGCATAGATACCGGCCCAGTCGACGACCTCGGCGTCGACATCGACCTGGACGGCTGCCTCGTCGTGGACGTCGAAACTCTCGACATGAGTTCCCCGACCCCAGGCGTACGGAGATTGCAGTCGCTCCGCCGGGGAACGCAAGTCCACGACGAGCGCGGGCGGCCAGGCTCCGGTGAGCCCACTGTCCCCGGCACGAGGCGCACCGGAGCGAAGCAGCACACCCGGGCGGGTCGACCCGCTGCCGACGAGCGGCATCCCGCCGACGTCACGAAGGTTGACGACAGTGCTGGTTCGAGAGCTCACGAATGTGAAGCTACCAACGCCACCGATGCTTTGCGCAGGCTGTCCCACTCGTGCAGCTTGGTGCGCTGTTTGCCGGCGCTCTCGCCGAGAGCGGCCTCGGCCTGCTCGATCGCGAGCCAACCGTCATAAACCACCGGGGTGACGCCACGCTCGGCAAGGCGCGCGTCGACGCCGGCCGCGGACGTGGCGCTGTCTGCTTGTTGGTCAGGGAGTTCGGCGAAATCGGCCAGGACCGAGGCCACTGTCGCTATCGCGCATTGACGGTTACTGCCCACCACACCAGAGGGACCGCGCTTGACCCAGCCGGCGACGTACCGTTTCGGCACCACGACATCGTCGTCGACGACACGGCCGTCGACGTTGGGTACGCGCCCCAGCCCGGCGTCGAACGACAGCGTCCCGACCGGCTGGCTGAGGTAACCGACCGCCGGGAAGACTCGCTGCACCTGGAGGGTCTCGGTCTCGTCGGTGGCGACGAGGCGCCCTTCGTCCAGCTCCATCACCGCGACCTGGAGGCCTTCCACCGCATCCTGTCCGAGCACTCGCTCAGGCGCCCGCCAGAAATGGAAATGCACCTGGCGCGAGGCCCCGGGCACCTCTCGTGCCGCGAGCACCCGGAATGCGGCCAGGTTGTTCTTGGTGTGACGATCGGCTGCTGCGTCGTTCTCCTCGGGGAGCACCTGCGGATCGAGCACGATGCCGACGTCGTCGAGCTCGGCGAACTCGCGCAGTTCCTTGGAGGTGAACTTGGCTTGCTCGGGGCCGCGCCGGATCACCAGATGCACGTCGGTGACCGAACTGTTGCGGAGCCGTTCCAAGACGTGTTCCGGCATGTCGGTGGCTGCCAGCTCATCGACGGACTTGACCAGAATGCGGGCCACATCCAACGCCACGTTGCCGGCGCCGATCACCGCGACACCTGTTGCGTCCAGATCGAAGTCGGACACCGCGTCGGGGTGCCCGCTGTACCAGGAGACGAAGGANTTGGCCGTGGCGACGCCGGCGAGCTCTTCTCCGGGAATCTCCAGCGACCTGCCCAGCGCGGCTCCGGTCGAATAGATCACCGCGTCGTAGAGCTCATCGAGATCCTCGACCGTGAGNGCCCCCTCGGCAGCGCCGCCGATCTCGACGTCGCCGAGGAACCGGATGCCGGGGTGCTCGAAGGTGCGCTGCAGGGCGCTCTGGATCGACTTGATCTTCGGGTGGTCGGGTGCGACGCCATACCGCACCAGACCGTACGGCGTGGGCAGGCGATCGATGACATCGACCTCGATGTCGTAGTCGTCGTTGCCGAGCAGGGCGTCGGCGGCGTAGATACCAGCCGGACCTGCTCCCACTACGGCGACCCGGAAGCTCCTCGTCACAGGCTTCTCCTCGTCAGTGCGCTGGCGCGCTAGGAGTCCAACCTAGTACAGCAACCCGCCGAGACAGGGCGATAGGACCGTTTACCGACACATCGTCTAAGCGGGTGTCCGGCTCTTCTCTTTAGCTGGGGCCAGCCATCTCTCCCAGGACAGCACGATGACCAAGCCCACCAGCACGACTGCGGCGCCACCCATGACGTCGAGGAGGTAGTGATTCGCGGTTGCGATCACGACGTAGACCTGGAGCGCGGGGTAGGCGATGGCCAGTGTCTTCCAGATCCGGCCGCCGAAGCCCCACATCTGGATGCCGCACCAGATCGCCCAGCCGCAGTGCAGCGAGGGCATCGCGGCGAACTGGTTGGTGGCATCGCCGATCGCGGTCGGCGCCGAGGCCGCCCCTCCCCACCAGCCGTAGTGGGAGAACTCGCGCATCACGTCGATGGTGCCCATCCCGGTCATCAGTCGCGGTGGTGCCAGTGGATACGTCGCGTAGATCGCCAGCCCGATCGCGGAGGCCAGAATCAGGGTCCAATAACCACGCCGATAGGCGATGCCACCGCGTTTCCAGGAGATGAACAGAATCGTGGGCGTGACCAGATAGTGCAGGACCGCGTAGAAGTAGCACGCCGGTACCGCGATCAACGGCATCGTGGCCATCGCCTGGTTGAGCGGGATCTCGATCTTGTCGAAGATCGGGCCTTCGATGCGAATGATGTCGGCTGCGTTCTGGAAAGCGGCCGCGACGTCATTGCCGGCCTGGGCCCGAATGACGTTGTAGGCGACGGCCAATACCGCCAGTGCCACCAACTCGAGCACGCGCGGCGAGGTAAGGGTGTTCGCAAGCGTGCGCTCTCGCGAACCGGACGCCACATCTGCCAAGGCGGACCCCTCTGACATTAGTTGCCTGCGCAACTACTCTTCGGTGGGCGGGTCTTCAAACTCGCCAGTCCTGTCAAGAACTCGGCTACCAGTGTTCCGAGAGTCGGCAGGTGGTAGCCGCCTTCCTGCACGACAATAGTCGGTCGACCAAGAGTCGCAACGACGCTCCCTGCCTCGTGATATCCGTCATGGGTGATCAAAAGCGGGCTCTCGGGATCATCAGCTGCCGCGTCCACGCCGAGTGAGACCACCAGTGCGTCACAACCAGCGGAATCCAACCAGGTGGTCAGTTCGGCTACCGCCTCCAGCCAGACCTCGTCGCCCGTGCCCTCTGCAAGTGGCAGGTTTCGGGTCGCACCGATGCCTGCCCCGGACCCGGTCTCGTCGGCGAACCCGAGGATGTGCGGGAACCAGCCGGCTGCCGGGTCCACGTGCACCGAGGCGTACAGCACGTCGCTGCGTTCGTAGAAGATCGCCGCGGTTCCGTTGCCTTGGTGCGCGTCGATGTCGAGGATCCCGACCTTGGCCGCTCCACCGGCTCGGAGCGTCTCGGCCGCCACTGCCGCGTTGTTGAGGTAGCAGGAGCCGCCGAAACCTGCTGGAGTCGCGTGATGCCCCGGCGGCCGGCACAGCGCGTACGCCGCGCTCGCACCCTCGGCGACCAGGGTGGCCGCGGTCGCGGCGCAGTCGGCTGCGGCGCGGGCTGCCTCCCAGGTGCCTGGCCCCACCAACGTCATCGTGTCGTAGGCGTACCGGCCCGCCTCGGCATGAATGGCCTTGGCCTGTTTGGTTTCGATCCCCGCAGTCATGGCCGGTGTCGGGAACAGGTACGGCACCACCCTGGATTGCCCGACCAGCTCCTCGTACGGGCCGGCCGCCCAATCCCGCGCAGCATCTCGCAAGAACATCAGCAGCTCACTGCTGTGCACCCGGTGGAGCACATCGTCTGCCTCGACCGATGGCTCCATGATGGGGTACCCGCGCTTGCTCAGCTCAGCCAAGATCACATCCACCCGGGCGGCAACCTCGGTGCCCTCGGTGGCGACTCCGACCCAGATCTCGTGCCGAGGATCGTGCAGCCGGGTCTGCGGCGACCACACCACTGGAATCGACCCCATGGTCGTATCCCAGCAGATCAGACGGCCGGCTGAACAGCCATTTTGAGAGGTCTACTGATTCGGCGGTCAGTTTGGCAGGATGAGCAGATGACGCGTGCCCGTGACCTCGGCATCGCTATCGGCACGCTCACCCCGGGACCGACGAACTCGGTGCTGGACGTGTCCGGCGTCGGCCTGGGGCACGCGACCGTGCACCGGGACGAGCCTGATCCACCGCAGGGCCGCGGCATCGCCCGCACCGGTGTAAGCGTTCTGCTGGTAGCTGAAGACTCCTACACCCGACCGTTGTGTGCAGGCGGTGCCGTACTCAACGGCGCCGGCGAGTGCACCGGATTCCTGACTGCCCGCGAGTGGGGCACCCTCGAGACCCCGATCTACCTGACCTCGACGATGCAACTGGGTCGCGTGTACGACGCCGCATGCCAGATCGCCTACGAACAGAACGCCGCGGTTGCCGACGATGTGGTGATCCCGGTCGTGGGTGAATGCGACGATTCGTTCCTCAACGATTGCCGGCGCATGCAGGTGACCGACGCCGATGTGCGCGCTGCATACGCCGCTGCTCTGGATTCCCGCGGAACTGCCGTGCCACCGAAACAAGGAGCAGTCGGCGCCGGTACTGGCATGACCTGCTTCGAGTTCAAGGGAGGGATCGGCACCTCGTCGCGAGTCACCGTCTCCGGACACACTGTCGCAGTCCTGCTACTCACCAATTTCGGGGAACGCAAGCGACTCACCATCGACGGAGTGCCGGTCGGGCGCCACCTGCCGGTATCCACCGACACTGATACCGACGGACTCGCGTCGCTCCCGGCGCCGGCAGGGTCCTGTATCGGGGTGGTGGTCACCGACGCGCCTGTCGACGGTGCCGATTGCGCCCGGCTCGCCCGCAGAATCGGGCTAGGCCTGGCACGCACCGGATCGACGGCCCATCACGGCAGTGGCGAGATCTTCCTGGCGGTATCGACCACGGCGCGTACCGACCGCGACGGGAAGCCGTCGGGCGAGCGCATCGGCGGCCGCGCATTGGACGAACTCTTCGAGGCGGTCGTCGACACTGCCGAAGAATCCTGCCTCGACTCGATGCTGACAGCACCGACCACCGCCGGCAGGGCCGGAAACACCAGCCCAGGCTTGGACCCCGAACAAGTGCGTTCCCTATTCCAGGAGCACGGCCGTGGCTGAGTCGCCGACACACGTTCAGAACGAGCGCACCGTACGGATCCCGTTGTCCGACGGGCATTTCCTGGCTGCGACGCTCTACCTCCCCGATCCAGTGGGCGGCCCGCAGCCATGCTTGATCGAGGCTCTCCCCTACCGCAAGGACGACCTCACCTCGTCCTATGCCGACAGCTACCAGCGGTTCCGCGACGAGTTCGGGTACGCGGTCTGCCGCATCGATGTCCGTGGCACCGGCTCGTCCTCCGGCGATCCGATCGACGAATACCAGGAAGCCGAACAACGCGACCTGGCCGAGGCTATCGAGTGGTTGGCAGCCCGAGAGTGGTGCGACGGCAACATCGGCATGTGGGGCACTTCGTACTCCGGCTTCAACTCGCTCCAGCTGGCCTGTGAGCAGCCCNCTGCTCTCAAGGCCGTCATCGGGATCTACTCCAGCGACGACCGTTGGACCGACGACGTGCACTGGCGCGGAGGAGCACTCCGGCTGGTCGATCTGGTCGACTACTGCCACTACATGACCCCGATGCCGATGCTCCCGCCGGTGCCGCGCATCTGGGGTGAGGGCTGGCGGGAGGAGTGGCTGCGTCGGTTGGAGACGACCGAGCCGTGGGTACTGACCTGGTTGCGCGAGAACCGCGACGGTCCGTACTGGCGGCACGGCTCGGTGCGACTGCCCCATTCAACCGGCGACGGGTACGACCGGATCACCTGCCCGGTGATGCTGGTGGCCGGCTGGGCGGACGGGTACCGCAACAACTCCTTCCGCACCGTCGAGGCCTTGGGCCGCCACGGTGTGCCGTTCCGGCTGCTTGCCGGGCCGTGGGTGCACGCCGACCCGACCACGGCGTACCCCGGTCCCCGGATCGACCTCGACTACGAGATGGCGGCGTGGTGGGACCGCTGGCTGCGCCCCGGCACGAATTCGGTTGAGGACAAGGTGGACGTGGCGGACATCTTCGTGCGCACAGCGACCCGGCCGGCCGCCTTCCTCGACCAGCACGAGGGCTACTGGGTACGCGACCACTGGCCGTCGGAGAACACGACCTGGAACACTCGCGAGCTGCCTGGCGAGCGTTCCCTGGACGTACGCCCCGACACGGGAGTGGCCGCCTGGATCGACTGTGCCGGGCACTTGCCCTGGGGGCTGTCCACCGACCAACGCGACGACGACGCCCGGTCGTTGGTCTGGGACTGGCCGGCGACCGGCGAGATCGTGATCGGCCAGCCCAAGCTGAGATTGCAGGTCAGCGCCGACCAGTCCTTGGCGTCTGTTTCGGTGAAGCTGAACGATGTCTTTCCCGATGGAGCCTCTGCGTTGGTATCGCGCGGAACCCTCGACCTGCGCTTCCGCGACGGCGTACATGCGCCGAACCAGCCGTCACCGCTGACGCCCGGCGAGATCTACGACGTCGACCTCGAGCTCGATGCATGCGCCTACCAGTTCCTCGCCGGACAGAGGTTGCGGATCGCGATTGCGGGTTCGGATTGGCCCAACACGATCGCGCCACCCCACCCGGTCACGCTTACCGTCCACGAAGCCGAGCTGGCGCTGCCGCTATGGACCGGACCCGGACTCCCGGTACCCGAATTCACCGCTGGGGCAGCACATGCCAACGAAGAACCTCAAGGTGTGCACTGGGACGTGACCCGGGACGTGCTGCGCGACACCACTACCTGCACAGTTTCCTATGGCGGGGATCCCTACGACATCCCCGGCGGGCAGGCCCACGAGCAGTACGCCGGGCGGGTGTTCGTGGACAACGTCACCTTCGCCCAGCATGCGTACGCCGACTGCACTTTCACCCTGACCTGGCCCGATGAGCCCGGTGGGCCTGTGTCGGTCGAAGTCGGTTCGACCATGCAGGTGGAAGTCACCGAAGCCGGCTATGACGTGGACATCGCGGTGACCGCCTATGAAGGTGACACCCTCGTCACCACCCGCACCTGGACCGAGCACATTCCGCGCTAGCGGATTCGCCGAATCCAGAGGTGGGTAGCTCAAGCTGCGTCCCAGCGGAAGAGTTTCGCGGAGATACCCGCGAACACCACGGTGAAGGCGAGCAGGATCGCTATCGGCAAGACGATCGCGGCCGGCCCTTCGCCCCGCACCATCACATCGAGCATGCCCTCGTTGAGATGTCGTAGTGGAAGCAATTTGCTGATTGCCTGCAACCAGCCCGGCGCTCCGTCGAGCGGGAAGAACGACCCGGACAGGAACGCCATCGGCAACACGATGAAGTTCGCCAGCCCGACCGCGCCCTCCTCGGTCTTGCACACCGATCCGGCGAGCATCCCGATCGCGAGGAACGAGAGGGTCCCGGCGAGCAACAGCGGAACCACCAGCGGCCACCACCCGGTGAGCTGGAGCCCGAACGCTCCGACGCCGAGTCCGACAAAGATCGCAGCCTGACCCAAAGCCACCATCAGGCTGACACCGACCCGGGCAAGCACGACCGAGGAGGTCGGGATCGGGGCGAGCCGCAATCGCCGCAACAGTCCGCTCTTGCGCCATGCGACGAGGTTGACCGCCGCCCCGAAGGTCGCGCTCATCGCGACGGCCCAACCGAGCAGGCTCGGAGTCACGTACTGGATTGCCTTGAGCGACTCGTTTTCGACCTGGTGGGTCGACAGCGAGAATTGCGGGGTGACTCCGCTGGCAGCCAGGTTCGCCGAGTCGACCAGACCCTGGAACATCCCGATCACCCGACCGGCCGTGACCGGGTCGGCCCGGGAGTAGCGGACCACGAGGGTGTCGCCGTCCTGGGAGATCACCGCATCGAGATCGCCGGAGCGCACCTGGTCCAGTGCAGCATCGGCATCCTGCTCGGAGACCTTGGTGATATCCATGCTCTCCTCGATCCCGGCCCGGGCCTCGGAGGGCATCTGGTCCAGCACGGAGACGGCACCGACCTGGGTGACCTCGATCTTGGAGGCGTTCTGATTGGTGAAGATCCCACCGAACAACACCAGGAACATCAGCGGGAACAGCACTGCCCAAAACAGCGTCATCCGGTCACGGATGAACCCCAGGAACATCGCCCGGGACAAGGACCTGAAGCCACTCACGAGCGGTACTCCCGCCCGGTGCGTTTGAGGAAGACGTCTTCCAGCGTGGCCCCTTGCACGCTGAGCCCGTGCAACGCGTCACGCGCGGCAAGTTCGGTCAACACGGCCGCGGGCTCGCGGGTGCTCAGTCGCAGTGCATCCGGATCGTCGATCACCTCGTCGACTCCGGCGATCGCTGCTGCCATGCCGGCGTCGATCGCACCAGGAGCCAGGCTGATCCGGGTCGGCGCATCGAGGCCACGCACCAGAGCCGCAGGCGCATCGAGTTCGAGCAACTGACCACGATCGATGATCGCAACCCGGTCGCACAACGCCTCGGCTTCTTCCATGTAGTGCGTGGTCAACACGACCGTGCGCCCTGAATCGTTGAGTCCCTTGAGGAAGTCCCACAGATTGCGTCGCGCCTGCGGGTCCAGAGCTGCTGTCGGCTCGTCGAGGAAGACGACCTCAGGGTCGTGTACGAGTGCGCACGCGATCGACAATCGTTGCGCCTGACCGCCCGAGAGCTTCTCCACCGGTGATGCGGCCTTGTCGACCAGACCTACCTGCTCCAACAGGGCATCGGCGCGGTCGGCACCCACCCCGTACAGCGAGGCGAAGGTCACCAGCTGCTCGCGGGCGGTGAGCCGCTCGAAGAACGCCGAGGACTGCAGTTGCACTCCGATGCGCCGTTGCAGCTCAGGCGCTCGCTTGCGCGGATCGAGTCCATCGATGCGCACCGTGCCAACGTCAGGCTCGCGGAGTCCCTCGATCATCTCCAGCGCTGTGGTCTTGCCTGCGCCGTTGGGCCCTAGGAGCCCGAAGAACTCCCCNGGTGCCACATCGAACGAAACGCCATCGACCGCGACCAGGTCGTCGTACCGCTTGGTGAGATCCCGAACCTCAATGGAAGCGCCCATTCGTCGAGCTTAGAGGGCGCTTGTTCCTCCAGCTGCTACCTGCTGGCGGCGGTCCCTAGCGACAACCCGGTCACTTCTTCTTGCCGGCGTACTGGCCAAGCACCGACCAGGCCGTGTTGCCTGCCTTGAAGTCCTCGATCCGCGCCTGGATCAGCTGGGTGACGAGCTCGGCGGGGACAGCCTGGTCCCAACCAATCTTGAGCGCCCCTCGATCGCCTCGTATCCGGCGGCGGTGGCCTCGTCGCGGTAGTCGGCGAAGAACGGGACCGGGAAGCGGATCGAGCAGTGGTTCTTGAAGCACTGCAGTGTCCATACCATCTTGCCGAGCGTGTACGCCGGGAAGTTCCACTTCAGCTCTTCGATCACGCCCGTGCCGCTGGCGGCCGCGAGGCTCAATGCCCGCAGCTCCTCCAGATGCGGACGTTGGTTCTGGTCGAGACGCTCGAAGAACTCATCGACGCTGGCAACTTTCGGTGCGGGCATATTCGCAGCCTAACCCTGCTGGAATGCATTGGGCTGCAACTGCACTGGGCTGCTGCTCAGTCTCCGGTCAGACGTTGGCGGGCAGGACCGTGCGCCCGCGCTGCTCAGCCTCCTGACGGCTGATCTGGCGGAAGAACACCCACGCACCGTCAATCTCATCGATGAGAACCCACGACCAGAAGCCCGGTCGGCCAGCGATGGCGACGTCACCGATCTTGTACCGAGTCGGGGCGTCCTCAAGCTTCGCAATGTTGCGGTCCTCGTCGTCGACCCAGTTGAGGTCGGCATCGAAGTCGATCTGGATCATCGGCAGGCCCTCCTCATTCCTTGTCGCCGACAAAGTAGTCGTTCTCCACAAGAGTGTAGGTGACTCTCAGTAGCCCGTCAGCGAGGTCCTCGGCGCTGACCTCGGTGATCTGCACCAACTCCGCGATGCCGGCCGGGGCATCGTCAACGGTGACGTCGACATGCGGGGCATTGCCGCTGAGCACGAGACCGAGGCCCTCGGCGCGCAGGGCGGCGGCCGTGAAAGCAGCGACTCGAGCAGCTCGATTCGACTTTTCCGCCAGGATTCGGTCCAACGACCACTCGCCGA
This sequence comes from Nocardioidaceae bacterium, assembly GCA_013693815.1. Lineage (GTDB taxonomy): Bacteria > Actinomycetota > Actinomycetes > Propionibacteriales > Nocardioidaceae > SSC3. The sequence continues at coordinate 495,149 of CP059259.1, read as the reverse complement.
CGACCGCCCACAGAGACAGGCCGTAGTAGCCGAAGAGCTCGAAGTTCTTCGTCGCGTCAGCGATCAGTTGGTCACGGCCGAAGACCCTGCCACCGGGGTAAGAGTCGAACAGCGACCGAACCAGCACCACCGCGTCGGGCAGGGGCGGGTCGTTACGGATGAGGCGCTGCCGGACCATGCCCGGATCGTCTCACCGACGTCCGACAACTCACCGAACGCGGGCCGCCGGCCGTGAGCCAAGCCGGGTTCCGCCGCTGCAGGTCAAGCAGTAGCTAGGCTCCCACCACTGCGACGACCGTGCGCTTGGCGGCGCGGCAGGTGTGGGCGCCGGACACCGTGCTCGTGATGAACCTCGCGGTCGGACCGACAGGCTTCGTCGACGTGCTGCTGAGCGTTCTACGAACTCCATGCGGACTCAGCCCGTCCAAGTAGCGTCGGGGATGTGCAAATGCGACTCGACTACACGTTGCAGTGGAAGGCGAGGTGTCCGTTCGGCCCGCGGCCGCGAACGGTCACGTCGATGCGGGCGGTGCGCTTGACCCGGTTCCACACCACTGTGCCGGTCACTCGTTGACCGCGGATCAGGCTGTAGTTCTTCAGCTTGAACTTCACCACCTGGTATCCGGTGTAACTGAACGTGCCGCCATGCAGCCCGACGCCGGATCCGGCGTAGTTGTTCCACCACCGGTCGATCACGTCAGCCGCGACCAACGACACCGAGGGCCGCAATCCCTTCACCTGCCTCGGAAACTTACCGAGTGCTCGCAGTGGTGGCACAGCTTTGGCGCAAGCACGAACCTTCTGCACCCCGGCTTCNTTCGGGCCTGGTTTACGGATGAAGGCGCGTGCGATCCGAGAGGCGCAGCGGTCGGTGTCGCCCAACGCGGTGACGTGGAAGCTGTTGCGGATCAGCACATGGGTGGTGTTCTCGAACTGGCGCTGGATCAACTTGGCTTCCTCGTAGGAGGTGATCGAGTCGAGCTCACCGGACAGGATCAGCACCGGAACATCGGCGTACTTACCGCCGATCGGCTTGGGTGGTCCTGCCGGATTCTCGGCCGGCGCAACCGGCCAGCGCAGACACCAGTCCAGCATCTGCCAGTCCGACTTGGCGTACTCCCGAACAGTGAACGGTCCGTAGGTCTTCGGACGTTGCTTGCTGCGTTGGGCAAGTGCCTTCTGGTACTGCTGCTTGCGCAGCTTCGGGCTCGCGGTCATGTCGTAGAGCTGGGGATAGTCATGGCAAGCGACCGCGGCATCGAGACCCTCGCTGTAATCACGGGGCGCACCGGCGTCGGTGTCACCGCCGGTAGCCTCGGCGACCAGCCGGAACAACGGCGCCCGGTAGCCGCGTAGCGCGGACCGCAGGGCAGCGGTGAACTCCCGGTAGAACGAGGGACCATAGGTTGCACCGAAAGCCACGGTGGCCAGGGTCGATCCGTCGACCTTGACGCGCATCGGGCGGCCGTCGGCATCATGGGATCGACCGCGCCACGGCTTCGTACGTACCTGGTCGAGCACTTTGCGCAAGGTCGGGCCGAAGGCGGTACCGCCTTTGCGACAAGGAGCCGACCGCTTGCACGCGACGTCGAAGGCGCGCCGCATCGCCACTGACTGCAACGGGTACCAACCGGATTCCCCATAGGTCGGGTATGCGCCGTCGAGGACGACGGTGCGCACCAGCTCGGGGTGCCGGCCGACGAAGACCTGGGTGAAGAAGGTTCCATAGCTGTCGCCGTAGAGGTCGAGCTCCCCGAGNCCGACTTTGTCGAGCTCGAGAGCCGCGACAACTGCAGCCAGATCGTCGGCAGACAGTGCTGTGGTGTAGTCGTCGGCACGATCGCCCAGCTGCCTTCCGCACCGACCGGCCGCGACGAAGTAAGCGATCTTCAGGTTCTGCAAGGCGGGGCAGTTGATCGGCTGAGATCGTCCGGTACCGCGTTGATCGACCAGCAACACATTACGGCGGTCCATGAGCGCGCCGTACATCCCGGTGAAGTACCAAGCCGAGCCGGTGGTGCTGTAGCCGGGACCGCCCTCGTGTGGCACCAGCGTGCTGAGCGCGGGACCAGTGCGAGCCGGGATGAAGGCGAAGCCGACTTTGACCTTGCCGGCAACCGGGTTTCCGGGTTCCCAGAGTCGTTTGATCGAGCCACACCAGGCCCGGGGCGCGACATCGCACTTGGTCAAGGTCAGTGTGCCGACCTGTTTGGTACGCGGTGCTGATCCAGCCGATTCGACCGGCCCGACTACCTTGGCCGGCTTGTCAGGTGGTGGTTTCGGCGCTGCTTGCGCGGGTTGGAACAAGCCCAGCAGGAGCAGCGGAACGAGCAATGCGCCCGCTCGTCTGATCCTCGGCTGGGACAGCACGGTCAGGCCTCGAGCCTTCCGGTGACATAAGCCCGGCCGATCATCGAGACCAGCTGGGCGACCGCGTCCTCGGTGGGCGCGAACGGCCCCGGCTTGAAGTGCGGGCTGGCTAGCCCACGTTGCACGGATTCGCAGGCCGCCCAGTCCTGCTTGTTGGTGAGATCCCAGAACTCCACCGCAGCCGAGGCGTCCGGTGCCGCCCCGTCCGGGCCTGGCAACGCGTACCAGGAGCACTCCACCCAGGTCGAGCCGGGNGTGAGCGGCAGCAGCCGGTGGGTCATCACATAGTCAGGGTGCGCCGAGATGATCAGGTTCGGCAACAAGTGGACGTACTCGACTTTGTCGGGCTGTACGCCGGGGATCGGTTGAGCGGCCAGGGCGCCGGTCAGTGACATCGTCTCCATGCCGTCGCGCAGGTCCATGCAGCCGCCGATCCAGACGCCGGGCAGATCGTAGTTGTCCCCGGAGTCGGGCGGACTGACCTGGCAGAGCTCGGGATGGATCAGCGGGCAGTGGTAGCACTCGTGGTAGTTCTCCGCGATCGCCTTCCAGTTGGCCTGGACCGTGTAGGTGTGCCGGTCGGCCAGGACCAGCGCGGCTGGTGTGTACGGAGCAATGATGTCGCTCAGCGCGCCGATATGGGCATCGAAGTCGGGCACCTCCGGTGAACCCAACGGGTGCAGCGCGTGTCCGAAGACCCAGCCGTGCCAGATCCGCACCGGCAACTCGACCAGTCCGTGCTCGGCGAACGAGAAGCCCGGGTCGTCTCGGAAACCCTTGGCTCCGATCAGCGTGCCGTCGAAGTCGTAGGTCCAGGCGTGGTACAGGCACAAGATGCTGCGTCGATCGGATGCGCCGCCATCCGGTAGCAGCTCGTGGCCGCGGTGGCGGCAGGTGTTGGCGAACATCCGCAGGCCCTGGTCCGACATCACCAACAGGCACGAGATCCCACCGATGACCAATGCCCGTTGGGTGATCGGCTTCCCTCCCCGATCACCGGCTGCGGTCGCCCCGAACAGCTCGTCGATCCGACCCAGACACGACCAGCTCCCGGCGAACAGGTGCCGCTGCTCCCAGGCCAGCACCTCGGGCGAGGTGTAGGCCTGTGCGGGCATCATCAGCACCGGCTCGCCGTGGGCAGGAACGGCGGCTCGCAGCAGGTCCATATCGCTGCCGGTGGTGGCACTCGAGGCAGAGTCAGCGGTAGTGATCGTGGCTGTCACGGTTCGTCCTTCGTCGTCGCTGGTTGAGCAAAGCTGCGGTGGAGCCGAGCCAGGCCCGAGCTCGAATGGCTAGGGTGTGCGGCATGGGGACCAGGAGTCGGCGCACGGTAGATGTGCGGCGTGACGAGATTCTCGCCTCCACTACGGATCTGGTCGACCGGCTCGGGCTGGCAGCCTTGCGGGTCGCCGATGTCGCCAAGGAGCTCGGCGTCAGTCCGGCCCTGGTGTTCTACCACTTCGGCACCAAGGACGCTCTGGTTGCAGACGCCTTCACCTACGCCGTGGAACGTGACATGTCCAGGGTCGATGCCGCGGTCGCGAAAGCGAACAATCCCCTCGACAAGATGCGCCGGGCGCTCAAGTCGTACGGGCCTACCGGCGCTGCTGCCGGCTGGCGAATATGGATCGATGCCTGGGCACTGGCACAGCGCGAACCGACGATCGGAGCGGTGCTGCGCGGTTTCGATGAACGCTGGCGCTCGGTGCTGCAGGCGATCATCACCGAGGGTGTGCAATCCGGTGACTTCACCTGTACGGACCCCGAGGCCTCGGTTGCCCAGATCTCCGCGTCGCTGGACGGCTTGTCGGTGGCGGCATTGGTCTACCGCAGCGTCACCCGCGTCCAGTTGCGGCAGTGGATGCGTGAGGGCATTGCCCGCGAGATCGGCATCGATCCCGCAGCATTGGCTTAGAAGTAACGCGACCATTACACCAGCCAGTGCGCTTGGTAGTCGGGGTCGGTGATCGCCTGCCGATCCAGGCCGAATGCGGTGATGTCGGAGCTGGTCCTCCCGGTGCTGATCAGGTCGGCCAGCATCCGTCCGAAGGTGGGCGCGAACTTGAACCCGTGCGCTGCACCGAGACCGACCACGATCTGCTCGTTGCCGGGGACCGCGGAAACCACGAAGTCCCGGTCGCGGGTCAAGGTGTACTGACAGCGCAGTGACCGCACCACCTCACCGCTGCCTGGCACCGTCGTACGCATAAAAGCGGCCAACCGGTCCTGCATCTCCTGATCGACCTCGAAGGTGCGGGTCTCGGGATCGACGATCGGCCCGCCGCAGTCCTGGGCCGCCTTGAGGGTGGCTTCGCCGTAGCAGGGAAAACCGTAGAAGGAGGGATCGTCCATCCAGATCCACAACGGCATCTTCGCAGGATCAAAGCGGTCCGGAACCGACGGCGCGAAGTAGGTGACTTGCTCCAAAGTGACCTCGAGCGGGATGTGCACTCCCAAGCCGGCAAGGACATCGTTGGTCCAGGCATCGGCGGTCACCACGACACCGTCGGCGGCGTAGCTTGTGCCGCCGGCGACAACCTCGACGCCGCCCTCCGACGTAGCGCGGACCTGGGTGACCCGGATGTTGTCCCTCAAGTCGGCGCCGTGTCGCCGGGCCAGCTCCTGCATGACCGCGGTGCCTCGCCCGGCCGGGACGATGGCGGAGTCGGGTTGGTAGAGGCTGACGACATCGTCGGCGAGTGCGAACATCGGCCAGCGTGCGTTCACCTGTCCGGCATCGAGCGTCTCGTAGTCGATGCCGACCTCGTCCATCGCCGCCGTGTAGTCGCTCGGGTCGATCGCCGCCTGGTGCGGGAAGAAGTCCAGGCCGCCGACTTTGGTGACCAGCTCTTGGCCACAGGACTGCTCCAACCGCGCCCAGTCCTGGTATGCCTCGAGGGTGAGTCGGACGTAGGCCGGGGTGTGGTAGCTGTGCCGCAGGATCCGGCTGGTGTCGTGGCTGGCACCTCGGTCGTGACCCAATGAGAAGCGCTCCAGACCGAGCACCCGATACCCACGCCGCGACAACTCCCAGGCCGTGGCGCTGCCGAGCGCCCCNAGCCCCACCACGAAGTAGTCGTAGCGCTGGCTCGTGGCAGTCATCGCGCACCTCCGGTCGAGTGCCGGTCCAGCCGAGGCAACAACCAGCGCCGGATATCGAGGCTGTCGTCCTCCATCGGAGCGAACCAGCCGTGGGTATAGCTGCGCGACGACATCCCNCGTTGCACCGATTCGCAGATCGCCCAGTCCTGCTTGTTGACCAGATCCCACAGGTCGCCCGCGTCGCGCGGGTCGAAGTCGGCAGCAGCGGCCGCTTCTCGGGCGAACAGAAGCGAACACACGACGGTCGTGTGATCGACCCCACGCGGGTGCAGGTTGAAGGCGGCGACGTGGTCCGCGGAGGCAGAGATCATCAGATTGGGGTAAACCAGATCGCCCTTGTGGCGTACAGCTTCCTCCTCGCTGAGGCCAGGAAAAGGAGCCCGGTTGGTGGTTCCTGTCGTCGTGAAGGTCCAGGCCCCNTCGCGGTGCGGCACACCGCCGTCCCAGTCCAGATCGGTGCCACCGCCGGCGAATGCCGGGACGAGCCGGCACAACTCGGGGTGCACCGGACCACAGTGATAGCACTCGTTGTAGTTCTCCAACAGCACCTTGTAGTTGGCGGCAACCTCGTAGGTGAAAGTCAGCCCGACCACCAAGTCGTCCAGCGGGTAGTTCGCCAACGTGTCTGCTGCATGCACGACCGCGGTCTCCAGCGGCTCGGCCACCTCCGGAGTCAAGTGAGCGAACACGAAACCGCCCCAGGTCGCGACGGCTACCGGCTTGAGCGCGAAGTCTTCGGGGTTGGCGACCTCGGCGTGCGGTGCTTTGAGCAGTGAGCCATCCAGAGCGTAGGTCCACGAATGGTACGGACAGCGCAGCGACTGAGCCGACTGAGCAGCCTGCGCCGCACACGAGGTCGGCAGCTGGTCGGCGCCGTCGATCGGAACCACTTGGGAGCCACGGTGCCGACAGACGTTGTAGGCCGCGTGCAGGACTCCGCTCGCGTCACTGGTCACCAGAATGGACTCGCCCGCCACGTCGACGGCGACCAGGCGTGACGGGGCATCCAGGCCGAGCGCGTCCGTACGCCCGATGCAGTACCACTCGCGGTAGAGAACAGCGTCGCGCTCGGCATGCCAGGACTGCTCGTCGACGTACAGCTCGCGGGGCAACGCAGCTTGCAACTCGTCGGTCATCACGCCTCCCTCCTACTGAGTCGCCAGTCAGTAGAGAGATTCTGTCACGGGTTCTCGACCGCGACCAGATGGCAGGCGGCACGATGATTGCCTGCCGCCGAGAGAACAGGCAGCGGCTGGCTCACGCAGGCTTGGTCGACTCCCGCGGCCGCTGCTCGACCATCGGCCAGATGCGGACAGCGGGGATGGAATCGACAGCCGGCCGGGATCCGGGTGGGATCGGGAATCTCCCCGGCGAGCACCACCGGCTCGAGTTCATCGATCTCGGGCACGACCGAGAGCAGCGCCTGGGTGTAGGGATGCCGAGGACTCTCCAGCACCTCCTCGACGGTGCCACACTCGACAACCCGGCCGAGATACATCACCGCGATCCGATCGGCGATGTTCCAGGCCAGGCCGAGGTCGTGGGTGACCACCACGATGCCCACCCCGAACTCGTCGCGGAGCCGGAGCAGCAGCGCGAGGATCTCGCCGCGGATCGAGGCGTCCAGAGAGGAGACGGGCTCGTCGGCGACGATCAGAGTGGGCCGCACACCGAGAGCGCCGGCGATCAGCACCCGCTGCTTCTGACCACCCGACAGCTCGTGCGGGTAGCGCAGGAACAGCCGCTCCGGTGGCCGAAGCCCTGCATCAGAGAGCGCCTGGGCCACCAGTTCGGTCTCGGTACGGCCCTGCTCGTCGCGCTGGACGAGCTTGTGCAGCCGGATCCCCTCGGCTACCGACTCGTACACCGTCTGCCGCGGGTTGAGCGACCCGGCGGCGTCTTGGAGCACGAGTTGCACCTTGCTACGAAACTCCTTGAGCGCTTTGGCGTGGTAGTCCAACGGCTTGCCGTCGACCATGACCCGCCCAGTCGTCGGTTTCTCCAGCCCGACCAGTGTCCGTGCCATCGTGGTCTTACCCGATCCGGACTCTCCGACGATCGCCAGCACCTCACCGGGAAGAACCTCGACATCGACACCGTCCAGCGCATGGGCAACAGCACCAGACCTGGTGGTGAACTCCACGGTCAGGCCGGTCCCGGACAGGAAGGCGCTCGCGGTCGGCTCTGTCATGGTTGGCCCACTNCTGATACATGCCACCAGCCTGTCGGTGACGCGCTCTTCCAAGGCGGGTTCAGCGGTCGTACAGGCCTCGATCGCCCGGGAACACCGGGGCGCGAACGAGCAGCCGAGCGGCAACTCGCGAGGGTCCGGAGGGTCACCAGGCAACCCGGCCGGCGCGAACCGAGCCTGCGGGTCCCCTACCCGCGGGAACGAACCGGCCAGGGCTCTGGTGTAGGGATGCAGGGGTTCGCTGAACAGCTTCTCGGCAGTCCCGAGCTCGACGAGCTTGCCGGCGTACATCACCGCCACCCGATCGCACACGCTGGCCAGCACCGACAGGTCGTGGCTGATGATGAGCAGGCCGACCCCGAGCTCGTGCACCAGGTCCGACAGCAGGTCCAGGATCTGGGCCTGGACCATGACGTCCAGTGCGGTGGTGGGCTCGTCGGCCACGATGAGCTGCGGACGGCAAGCCAGCGCCATCGCGATCATCACGCGCTGCCGTTGACCGCCGGACAGCTGATGCGGATACACCCGGCTTCGTCCGACGGGCAGACCGACCTGGCCGAGCAGCTCAGCAACTCGCGCCTCGACCTGGTCGTCGGCCAGGCTCGGCTCGTGGACCCGGATCGGCTCGGCGATCTGATCCCCGATCCGGTGCACGGGGTTCAGCGAATGCAGCGCTCCTTGGAAGACGATGGAAGCATCGGCCCAGCGCAACGCCCGCAAGGCGCCCCAGCCGATGGATTGGACGTCGTTGCCGAGCACCCGCACTTCGCCGGCGACGGTGGCGTCTTTGGGTTGCAGTCGCAGCACCGTGCTGACCAGCGTGGACTTGCCACACCCGGACTCACCAGCTACTCCGACGACTTCGCCGGCCGCGACGACCAGGTCGATGCCGCGCACTGCCGGCAGGGCACCTTCCTCGGTGCGGTAGGTGACACACAGTTGGTCGAACTCGAGCAGGTTGGTCATCTCGGCCGGCACCCCTAGCGCTTCCTGAGTCGTGGGTTGAAGACCTCTTCCAGCGCTTGCCCGACCAGCGTGAACGACAACACGACCAGTACCACGCAGACTCCGGGTGGGATGAAGTACCACCAACACCCAGTGGTGATCGCACCGACGCTGTAAGCGCCGTCCAGCATCGAACCCCACGACACCCGAGTCGGGTCACCCAGACCGAGGAAGCTCAACGTGGTCTCGGACAAGATCGCGATGGCGACGGTCAAGGTGGTGTTGGCAAAGACCATCGGCATCACGTTGGGCAGCACGTGCCGGGTCATCTGCTGACGCTTGCTTGCGCCCAGGCCACGAGCCCGTTCCAAGTAGGGGCGCTCTTTGACAGTCAGCACCTGGCTCCTGATCAGCAACGCAGTCCCCGGCCAGCTGGTGATCCCGATGACCAGCGCGATGTTGAACAGTGAGCGGCCTAGCACAGTGGCCAGCACCAGTGCCAGTGGCAGGAACGGGATCACCAGGAACCACTCGGTGAGACGGAACAACAGCCGGGCGGGCCATCCCTCCAGGAAGCCCGACATCAGGCCGATCAAGGTGCCGATCACCATCGAGATCACGGTGGCGAGCAGGCCGACGAACAACGAGATCCGCGACCCNCAGATGAGCAGGGTCAACACCGAGCGGCCACTGTCGTCGGTGCCCAGCCAGTACTGCGACGACGGCGACTCCAACACTCCGCCGGTCGCCTTGGTCACCTCAAGNCCGTCCGAGCTGGCCAATAGCGGAGCGAACAATGCCACCAGGATGAAGAACGTGAGTACAGCCAGGCCCACGACGCCGGAGCGGTGCTCGCGGAACATCCTCCAGGTTCGCCGCAACGAGGCCATCCGACGCTTGCGCACGATCTGACGTGGCGTCAGTCGCGATACAGGAAGCTGGGCGCTGTTGCCCGCAGGTTCGGTACTCATGTCCGCACCCTCGGGTCGAGTAGGCCGTAGAGCAGATTGGCCGCGAGGTTGGCGAAGACCACGCCGGCCGAGGCGACCAGGAAAGTTCCCTGCAGCACCCAGTAGTCGGGGATGGACAGGGCCTCCTGGGCCAGCAGACCGAGACCCGGAATGGAGAAGATCGTCTCGATCGTGATCGCTCCGGAGACCACGAAACCGAAGTTGAGGGCGCTGACCGTGGTGGTGGGCAGCATGGCGTTGCGGACCGCGTGCCGACGACGGACGGTCACATCGCGAAGCCCCTTGGCCCGAGCGGTGGTCAGGTAGTCCTCCCCGAGCTCGTCGAGCAACGAGGACCGCATCACCAACGCGTACTCGGCCAAATAAGCCAGCGTCAGGGTGAGGACCGGCAGCACCAGATGCTGGGCAGTATCGATCCACCCGGCCAGGCTGGCCGGATCCACGTCGACGTCGTGCAGCCCNCCGGTGGGGAAGATTCCGGGGATCGGCCCGACCCCGACCGCGAAGACCGCGATCAGGATCATGCCCAGCCACCACTCCGGCATCGAGTAGAGCGTGAGGGTGGAGCCGGTGGATGTCTTGTCGAAGCGGCCGCCCCGGTTCCAGGCGCTGATGATCCCGAGGTAGACGCCGATCAGCATCGCCAGGATCGTGGAGGTGCCGACCAGCAACAGCGTCGGCCACATCCGGTCCAAGATCAGGTCACTGACCGGCACCCGGTAGCGATAGGAGATCCCGAGGTCGCCGGTCAAGGTGTTCTTCAGGTAGGTGAAGAACTGCTGGATCAACGGCTGGTCCAGCCCGTAGGAACTCTTGAACTCCTCCAGCTGCTCCGGAGTGCGGAAACGGCCGCGGCCCAAGGTTTTGGCCGGATCACCGGGGAGCACCCGGAACAGGAAGAAGTTCACCACCAGGATGAAGAACAGCGTGCCGATGGCGCCACCGACCTTAGCCAGCACGTAGGCGCCATAGCCTTTGCGTCGTGGCGGGCTAGCCGCCGGCGTTCCCGCCGGTGGCTCGGTGATCAGGGTCGCGGTCACCGACGACCCCGATCAGCTGGGTGCGAGCTCACTCCCGATCGCCTGCGCTGGTGCGCCGTTTCATTCCCCACACACCGCCGCCGACGACGACCAGAGCAGCCAGACCACCGACAACGAGCCAAGTGCCGGAATTCGAGCCGCCATCATCATCGGTTGAGGTGAGGCTGGCTGCTGGGAGCACCGCGGAGCTGATGCCGTCACAATCGCCCGCCTCGGCTGCTGGCCGGGCTTGCAGATAGTTGCGGATCCCGTACTGGAACAACCAGATCCCACCGGGGTCGGGTTGCGGCTGGAAACAGGCGAACCGGTCGGTGCGCACGGCCTCACCGATGGTGTTGAAAGCCGTCACCAGGTACGGAGAGTCCTCGAAGAGGATCTGCTGCATCCGCTTGACCTTCTCGACCCGCTCGTTCTCGTCCAGCGCGGCGTTCTGCTCCTTGTAGAGCCGGTCGTACTCCTCGTCGCAGTACCAGGCATCGTTCCAGCCACCGAGTTGGTCACAGGTCAGATAGCTGAGCATCGAGTCCGGGTCGGGCTCTACGTACCAACCCCACTGGAAGGCGTCGAAGTTGCCCTCCAAGATCACGTCGGTCAGCCTGCTGCTCTCGATCGCGTTGACTTGCGAATCGATGCCGAGCTCTCCCAGCCACTCCTTGAACAGGTCCATCGTCCTGATCGAGGTCTGGCTGTCCGAACGAGCAGACAACCGTAGTGTGTCCAGCGCCGACCCATCGGGCATGGTCCGTTTACCGTCGGCTCCCAGCTTGTAGCCGGCCTCGTCCAGCAGCTGGCCCGCCCTTTCGAGATCGAAGGAGAATGCCTCGTCCTCCGGGGCTCCCACCTGAAGTTGGTGTAGGCCGGCGGGATGATCGTGTCACCCGGTTTGCCGGCGCCCTGGTAGGCAGTCGTGATGATCCTGTCCCGGTCCAGCGCGTACCCCAGCGCGCGGCGGAACTTCGCATCCTTCAGCGCCGGATTGCCGTCGCCCATCGGCTCGCCGGTCTCGGTGTCGATCGCGCCCACGTTGAACGCGATCTCGTCGAAACCCGGTGAGTCGCCGTTATGCGCCGCGATGTTGGGCTCGTTCTCCAGCGCCTTGACCTGCAGCGCGGTGATGTCCTCGACGAAGTCGATCTCGCCCTTCTTCAATGCGGCGACTGCCGGGTCCTCGCTCTTGAACAGCCGGAAGACGACCTCGTCGATATGCGGCGCGCCCTGCCAGTAGTCCGGGTTGGCCTCGAATCGATAGGTGTCACCGCCAGCGGTGCCGGAGACGAACCGGAAGGGACCGGATCCCACCACTGGCTCACCGTCCTTGGGCTCGTTGGCGAAGCTCTTGACCTGCTTCTCGGAGATGTTCTTCCAGATGTGCTCGGGGATGATCGGCATCGGCAGCAGCGGCAAGACCGCGTTAGGCCGCTCCAAGGTGAGCACGACCGTGTGCTCGTCGGTGGCCTCCGCCTTGGTGACCGAGGTGAGGTAGGAACCCCAGGTGATCGACTCCGGGCCACCGTCGATGATGCGGCCCAAGGTGTAGGCGACATCGTTGGCGGTCAGCGGCTCGCCGTCGGACCAGGACACACCGTCGCGGATGTGGAAGGTCCAGGTGAGCCCGTCCTCGGACGGCTCCCAGGATTCGGCGAGCCCGGGCTCGGGCGACATGTTCTCCATCGAGTAAGTGATCAGGTAGTCGTAGGTCAGCGCCCACATCTCGTACGACTCGGCCTCGATGCCCAGGAACGGGTTGAAGGAGTCGACCTCGTTCAACATGCCGACGGTGAAGGTCACCTTGCTCCCGGAGTCGGCCTCGTCAGCGGCGTTCGCAGATGCCACACCAAGCAGCGCGGCAGGGCCGAGCACCAACGTGGCGACCAAACCGATACCGGCAACCACGCGAGCGGGAGTACGGTGCCGTGTGTGAGTGCCTCCTCCGATCACCCCGGTGATCACCCCAGTGGTCCGCTGAGCGATTCCCTGAGTGATCTTTCGGGCAGCCGGAGCTTCCGGGGCCGCCGGTCGCCCCGAAGNAACCGTACGAGCACACCGAGCACGGTGTCGTCAGGCCCGACCCGTTCGGTTGGATGCGCCGGGTCGATGACCCCGCCTTCCTCAGCCACCTCGCTACCGAGCGCCGGTGGTACGACTCTGCTACTGGCCATCTGAGCCCCCTCGTCGATGAACTGGCGACCGAGATGACGGCACGGGTGCCGCCAACTGAGTGGTCAGTCAGTTGGGCCTACATGGGTTCTTACTACTACACGAACCTGCCTGCAGGAAAGGAGTACCGGCAACTGTTGCGGGTTCGTGCCGATTTCGACACCCCTGGCCCGGGTGACGAAGTGCTCTTGGACCTCAACGATTTCGCGGTCGGAACCGACTACGTCGAGCAGGGTGTGTGTCTGCTCAGCCCGGATGCCGCGCTGCTCGCCTACTCCGTGGATCGGACCGGCGATGAGGTGTACGAGCTGCGTTTCAGGGATCTGGCCACCGGCGCCGACCTCGACGAGGTGATTCCGCGTAGCTACTACTCCGGAGCCTGGAGCGCTGACGGAGCTACGTTCTTCTACACCGTGCACGACCAGGCCTACCGCCCCCATCAGGTGTGGCGGCATCGCCTGGGTACCNCCGTCACCTCCGATGTGCTGGTACTGACCGAGCCCGACGAGCAGTACGAGCTCACGGTTCGGGGCACCCGCAGCGGCGCCATGGTTCTGATCACCGCGGAGAATCGCGACACCCGAGAGGTGTGGGCGATCCCGGCTGACACCCCGGAGGCGGCGCCACTGTCGATCGGCGGTCGACGTCGGGGAGTCGAGTACGAGGCAGAGCATGTGCTGACGCCTACCGGAGAGTCCTACCTGGTGCTGGTCACCAACGATCGCGCGCCGGAGTTCCGGCTGATGCGCTGTCCGATACCGACCGACCCAGGACCGACCAACCCAGCGCAGACCGAGGCCTCGTGGACCGAGCTTCGCCCCGAGAACCCTGCGGAGCGGGTGTACTCGGTCGAGGCGTTCGCCGGGCACTTGGTGGTCAGCTATCGCTGCGAGACCGAGCTGCGGCTACGGCTGCTGGACCTCGACGATCTGGCCGGCCCGGGGATCGTGATCACCCCGATGCACCCATGCGGCACGCTCGAGCTGGCCGAGAACGAGGAGTTCGACACGACCACGATCAATGTCGTCGAACAGTCGCTGCTCGATCCTCCGGTTTGGAGCACGGTGGACCTGACGACGGGGGCGCGCACCGAGCAGCTCCGTCGCGATGCGCCGGGCTACTACCGGGATCGCTACCTGACCGAGCGGATCACGGTCGCCTCTGTCGACGGCACTCCGATACCGGTGACCCTGCTTCGCCGCGAGGACGTCGAGCTCGACGGAACCGCGCCGTGCCTGATCTATGGATACGGGGCCTACGAAGCGGTCTTCGAGCCGGAGTGGGATGCCGCGCTCCCCTCACTGCTGGACCGCGGGGTCGTCTACGCCTACGCCCATATCCGCGGCGGTGGCGAGGGCGGGCGGCGCTGGTGGGCCGACGGGCACCTGGCAGCCAAGCAGAACACCTTCACCGACCACATCGCGGTAGCCGATGGTCTGGCGGCGGCACGAATAATCGATGGAACCAGGATCGCCACTCGCGGACTGTCAGCGGGAGGCCTGCTGCAAGGCGCGGTGTTCTCCCAACGACCGGATCGCTGGCGTGCAGTGGTGGCCGAGGTCCCGTTCGTCGACGTCGTCTCCACGATGTTCGACCCGTCGATTCCGCTCACGGTCACCGAGTGGGACGAGTGGGGTGATCCACGCCGGCGGGAGGACTTCGAGCAAATGCTGGCGTACTCGCCGTACGACAACCTGCCAGCAGCCGGAGCGCGGCCTGACCTGCTGGTCACCGGCGCGGTGCACGACCCGCGAGTGATGGTCTTCGAGCCTGCCAAGTGGGTCGCTGCTTTGCGCAAATCCGATCCCAGCTGGTCACCGCGCTGCCTGTTCCGGGTCGAGACCGGCGCCGGCGCCCATGCCGGGCCGTCCGGCAGGTTTGCGCACCTGGCCTATGAGGCCGAGGTGTACGCCTGGGTGCTGGAAAACTGAAGGTCAGGCTTTCTTAGCAGTGCCGCTCGTGCTCCACCTCGGCCCGCCCTCGCGCCAGGCCGCCCGACTCCCGTGCCGTACGCCGCCGCTCACCTGCTCCGCGGTGCGGCCGAGTAGCGCTGCCGCAACTCCGCGAATCCTATTTCTTGGCAGGAGCCTTCTTCGTAGTCTTTTTCGCCGCCTTCTTAGCGGTTTTCTTACCGGCCTTCTTGGCCGGCCCTTGGCACGACGCTCGGCCAGAAGCTCCAGCGCTCGCTCCAGGGTGACTGTGGCCTGGTCGTCACCGGCACGCAGTGTGGCGTTGTACTCACCGTCGGTGACGTAGGCCCCGAAACGGCCGTCCTTGACCGTCACCTTGGTGCCTGTCGTGGGATCCTCACCCAGCTCGCGACCCGGCTTGGCGGCGGCCCGGCCCCGGGTCTTGGGCTGGGCATAGATCGCCAGCGCCTCCTCCAGCGTGATCTTCAGGAGCTTCTCCTCCGCGTCCAGAGTGCGCGAGTCGCTGCCCTTCTTCAGGTACGGGCCGTAGCGACCGTTCTGCGCGGTGATCTCGTCGCCCGACTCGGGGTCNGACCCCACCACCCGCGGCAACGTCAGCAACTCGACGGCCTGCTCCAACGTCACCGTGTCGATGGTCATCGACTTGAACAGCGACGCGGTGCGCGGCTTCTTCGACTTCGGGGCGTCCTCGCCCAGCAACTCGGTGACATACGGACCGTAGCGCCCGTTCTTCGCCACGATCTGCAGGCCGGTCTCGGGGTGGTTGCCCAGTTGCGTCTCGGCACCTGCGGGGTGNGCGAGCAGCTCGGCTGCCTTTTCCGCGGTGAGCTCGTCGGGTGGCAGATCGTCGGGCACATTGGCGCGCTCACCGCCGGCGGTCTCGATGTAGGGACCGTAGCGGCCGACCCGTAGATCGATGCCCTCGGCGATGGCGAAGGTCGCGAGCTCCCGGGCGTCGATGTCTCCCAGCTCGGTGACCAGCTTCTTCAATCCCTCGTTGCCGTCGCGGCCGTAGTAGAACTCGGCGAGTTCGGCGACCCGGTCTTTGCGGCCGGCCGCGATCTCGTCGAGGACGTCCTCCATCCCGGCGGTGAACTCGTACGACACCAAGCGGCTGAAGTGTTCCTTGAGCAGGCGAGTCACCGAGAACGCCAACCAAGCCGGCACCAGTGCGGTGCCCTTCTTGTAGACGTAGCCTCGGTTGAGGATCGTGCCGATGATCGAGGCGTAGGTGGAGGGGCGGCCGATCTCGCGCTCCTCCAGCTCACGGATCAGCGTCGCCTCGGTGTAGCGCGCCGGGGGCTTGGTCTCGTGGCCGGCGGCTGCCAGTGACGCGGCGGTGACCGCGTCGCCCTCGGCCACATCGGGCAGCCGAGTCTGGGCGTCGTCCTTCTCGCCGTCGGGCTCGTCGGAGCCCTCGACGTAGGCCTTGAGGAAGCCGTGGAAGGTGATCACCCGGCCGGTCGCGGAAAACACCACGTCCTCACCACTCGCCGCGGTGCCNCCGAGGCGGACCGACACCGAGCGGCCGACCGCGTCCTTCATCTGCGAGGCGACGGTCCGCATCCAGATCAGCTCGTACAGCCGGAACTCGTCGCCCACCAGTCCGGTCTGGGCGGGAGTGCGGAAGCTCTCCCCAGCCGGGCGGATCGCTTCGTGGGCCTCCTGGGCGTTCTTCACCTTCGACTGGTACGTCCGCGGGGCGTCTGGCAGATAGTCGCTGCCGTACAAATCGCGTACCTGACTGCGAGCCGCCGCGACCGCGGATTCCGACAGCGTGATCGAGTCGGTACGCATATAGGTGATGAAGCCGTTCTCGTACAGCCGCTGGGCCACCCCCATAGTGCGGGAGGCACTGAAACCCAGTTTGCGGGAGGCCTCCTGCTGCAGCGTGGTGGTGCGGAAGGGGGCGTACGGGGAGCGCCGGTAGGGCTTGGACTCGACCGACCGCACTTCGAAGGTCGTGTCCGCCAGTCCTGCGACCAGAGCCTCGGCACGAGCCCGGTCCAGGTGCGCGATCCCTGTCTCTGCCCGCTTCAGCTGGCCCAGGCTGTCGAAGTCGGAGCCGCGGGCAACCCTGGCCCCGTCCACCGAATGCAGCTTGGCCGGGAACATCCGGTCGGCATGCTCGGCACCGGCGTCGAAGGTTCCCTCCAGGTCCCAGTACGACGCCATCTTGAACGCCATCCGGTCCTGCTCGCGATCGACAACCAGGCGGGTCGCCACCGACTGCACCCGGCCTGCCGACAGCCCGGACATGACCTTCTTCCACAACACCGGGCTGACCTCGTAGCCGTACAACCGGTCCAGGATCCGGCGAGCCTCCTGCGCCTCGACCAGATCCAGGTCGAGCTGGCGTGGGTTGGCTACCGCCTCTTGGATGGCGTTGCGGGTGATCTCGTGGAAGACCATCCGGTGCACCGGCACCTTGGGTTTGAGCTCCTCCTGCAGGTGCCAGGCGATCGCCTCGCCTTCGCGGTCCTCGTCGGTGGCGAGGTAGAGCTCGTCGGCCTCTTTCAACAAGCTCTTGAGCTTGGTCATATGGGACTTCTTGTCGCGCGAGACCACGTAGTACGGCGTGAAGTCGTTGTCGACGTCGACCCCGAGTCGCGCCCAGGGCTCGCCTTTGATCTTGGCCGGAATATCGGCAGCGCTCTGGGGCAGGTCGCGGATATGCCCGATCGACGATTCGACGACATAGCCGTTGCCGAGGTAGCCGGCGATCGTCTTCGCCTTGGCAGGCGACTCCACGATCACGAGCTTGTTGCCAGCCACTTGCTATGAGCTCCTTCGGATACGCGGTTCATCAGCGGACATGGCACAGGCCATGCGACACAACACGGTAGCCGCGCCTGTCAAGCCCCCTTCACCCGGCCACCCGTTACCTCATCCCACGACAGTGAGGTACCCAAGATCCACAAGAGCTCTCAGGTCGATGTCGGCGTCGGGCCCGGCGACCACCTCGCGAACGGCAGCAACGAGCGCTCCCGCAGGCAAGTCACCGTCGCAGGCTCCCACGAACGCCGCCTCGGCTGTGGTGACCTGCCGGGCCCGGCGCATACCGCGCTGTTGCCGCAGCACGATGGTCTCGGGGTCTTCGGCGCCGGGNGATCCGAAGGTCTCCTGGCGTACGTCGTCGCGGCGCTGAAGGCGACGCTGTTCGAGATCGGTGGTCCGGATCCGCGCGCCCCAGTCGGCGATCTCGGCACCGAGTGGCTGCTCCAACTCATAAGGCCACTCCTCGATCAGCCGGCGCTCACCTCCGGTGTGATGCAGATTCACCCAGCCGAAGCCGATTCCGGTGACACCTTGGGCCTCCAGCCAGCCGAGCCAGGCGTCGTAACGCTGGAGATAGTCCACGGCACGATCGGCACCCGCGTCGCGCAGCCAGAGCTCGACGTACGCCGCGGGGTCGGTGACCTCGCGCTCGACCACCCAGGCATCGCAACCGCTTCCATCCAGCCAGTCGTCGATCCGCTCGGTCCAGGGGCGTCCCTCGACATGCACCCAGTTGGCCAGCACCTGGCACCACCCGTCCGGATTCAGGTGCCGTGGCGCATTCACCAGTACCTGGCGCACCACCTCGTCGCCTGGCAGGCCACTGTCGCGGTAGACCAGCAGGTCGCCGGTGCCGGGTGAGACGACGAAGGGCGGGTTGGTCACGATCAGGTCGAAGGCCTCGGCGCGCACCGGCTCGTACAGCGAGCCGTCGCGGATCTCGTAGTCGGCGTCGTTGAGCTTGGCATTGAGTTTGGCCATCGCCAATGCGCGCGGGTTCACGTCGGTCCCGACGACCCGGTCGACGTGAGTGCTCAGGTGCAGCGATTGGACACCACAACCGGTACCCAGGTCCAGGGCCGATCCGACCCGATCGCGGATCGTGAGCTGGGCCAGCGTGGTGGAAGCGGCCGAGATACCGAGCACGTGGTCCTGGGTGACCCGGTTCCCGGAGCCGTCGAGACCCGGGGTCAGGTCGCTGACCACCCACCAGTCGTGGTCACCACGCTCGTCGGTGTGAGCGTACGGCCGTAGGTCGACCCGCGCT
This sequence comes from Nocardioidaceae bacterium, assembly GCA_013693815.1. GTDB lineage: Bacteria > Actinomycetota > Actinomycetes > Propionibacteriales > Nocardioidaceae > SSC3. Next base: position 476,397 of record CP059259.1, on the reverse strand, counting down.
CGCACCGTGCTCACCGACTGCTCCAGCAGACCGGCAGCGCACAACCGGTCGACCAAGCCTCCCGGAAGCGCGGCCTCTGCCTCGGCAACACTCACCGCAGCCTGCAACGGCCACAACCGGGTCAATGTCTCGATCGGTGTCCCACCGGTCGTACGCCGGATGCCAGGCGTGGTCTCGTTCCGCATCAGCGCTGCGTGGCCGTCGGCGCCCAGCACCTCCACGACTCCGTCATAGGTGAAGCCCGCGGCGTGCAGCGCGGCGCGCAACCGGAAGGGGACGTCGTCGAAGAGCATTGCCCAACTCTACGTAACAGATCCGTGTGCTTTTTCCAGTCACCAGGTGACTGGAAACCCTCCATCGATCACCGGTTGAAATCAGTTCGGCGCTGGCCCACCAGGGACCAGCGCCGAACTGTGAATACGAATGATCAGGCGTCTTCGCTGATGACCACCGAACGCTGCTTGGACACCCAGACCGCGGCAGCGATACCGAGCGCGGCCACGACCGCGATGATGATCCGAACCGCGTCGTTCTCGTCGTTGCCGTACGACAGTTGCACGACTGCGCCGACGACCAGCAGGGAGACCAGGTTCATCACCTTCAGCAGCGGGTTGATCGCTGGGCCGGCGGTGTCCTTGAACGGGTCACCGACCGTGTCACCGATCACCGTGGCGGCGTGGGCCTCAGAGCCCTTGCCGCCATGGTTGCCGTCCTCGACCAGCTTCTTGGCGTTGTCCCAGGCTCCACCGGAGTTGGCCAGGAACACTGCCATCAGCGTGCCGGTGACGATCGCACCGGCCAGGAATCCGGCCAGCGGACCGACGCCGAGGCCGAAGCCGACCGCGATCGGGGCCAGGATCGCCAAGATGCCTGGCGTGGCCAGCTCGCGCAGCGAGTCGCGGGTGACGATGTCGACGACCTTGCCGTACTCGGGACGGCCGGTGCCCTCCATGATCCCGGGGATCTCGCGGAACTGACGACGTACCTCGAAGACGACCGCGCCCGCAGCCCGGCCGACGGCATTGATCGCCAGGCCGGAGAAGAGGAACACGACCGCTGCACCGAGCAGAGCACCTACCAGCAGCTTGGCGTCGTACACCAAGAAACTGGCGCCGAAACCACCCAGGGCATCGGTGCCGACACCGGAGTCGGCGAGTGCATCGAACGCGCTTTGGGTGTAGGAGGCGAACAACGCGCTCGCGGCGAGCACTGCGGTGGCGATCGCGATGCCCTTGGTGATCGCCTTGGTGGTGTTGCCGACGGCGTCGAGCTCGGTGAGGATCTGCGCACCCTCCTCGCTGACGTCACCCGACATCTCGGCGATGCCCTGGGCGTTGTCGGAGACCGGACCGAAGGTGTCCATGGCCACGATGACACCGACGGTGGTCAGCAGGCCACAGCCGGCCAACGCTACGGCGAACAGCGCGAGGCCGGCAGAGCCACCCGCAAGCAGTGCGGCACCGAACACGGCAGCACCGATCACGATCGCGGTGTAGACGGCGGACTCGAATCCGACCGCGAGACCGGACAGGATCACTGTCGCGGCGCCGGTCAGCGAGGTGCGACCGACGTCCTTGACCGGACGGTAGTCGGTGCCGGTGAAGTAGCCGGTCAGAGCGAGGATCGCGGCAGCAAGCACGACGCCGATCACGACAGCGCCGGCGGCGAACCACTGCGGACCGATGTCAGCCGCGGAGCTGCCGAGCTCGGCCCAGTCACTGGGCAGGTAGATGAACGCGGCGACAACCGAGGCGACTGCGCCGACGGCGGCCGAGATGTAGAAGGCGCGGTTGATCGTGGTCAGGCCGTTTTCGCCGGCACGCGGCTTGGTGATGAACACACCGAGCACCGCGGTCAGGGCACCGATCGCGGGAACGATCAGCGGGAACACCAGCCCCTTCTCACCGAAGGCCTGCGAGCCCAAGATGAGCGCCGCGACCAAAGTGACGGCGTAGGACTCGAAGAGGTCAGCGGCCATACCGGCACAGTCACCGACGTTGTCACCGACGTTGTCGGCGATGGTGGCGGCGTTGCGCGGGTCGTCCTCGGGAATGTTGTTCTCGACCTTGCCGACCAGATCGGCGCCGACGTCGGCGGCCTTGGTGAAGATACCGCCGCCGACACGCATGAACATGGCCAGCAGAGCAGCGCCGAAGCCGAAGCCCTCCAGGACGTGCGGTGCGTCCTCGTTGAAGAGGATGACCACCACAGCGGCGCCGAGCAGGCCCAGACCCACGGTCAGCATTCCGACGGTCGCGCCGGTGCGGAAACCGATGTTCATCGCAGGGTCACGGCCCTGGTCGTTAGCGGCAGCGGCCACCCGCAGGTTGGCGCGGACTGCCAGAGACATGCCCAGGTAGCCGACGGCGGCAGAGAAGCCGGCGCCGACCAGGAAGAACACCGAGCGCCCGATACGTACTCCCCAGTCATCGGCCGGAAGGGCCAACAGCAAGAAGAACGCGATCGCGGCGAAAACTGCGAGCGTACGGAACTGGCGGGTGAGGTACGCGTTGGCGCCCTCCTGCACCGCTTGAGCGATGCGCTTCATGTTGTCGGTGCCCTCACCGGCGGCCAACACCTGGCTCCGGAACATCGCAGCCAGGGCCAACGCGACGAGCGCGATGACACCGACAAGGATGACCAGGGTCAGGTTGGTGCCGGAGAGGTCCAACTCACCTGTGTCCGCTGTGACCACAGCGGAGGCAAAGGCGGTGCTGGACATGCGTCCTCCTCCAGGGCCGGTCGGCCCATTCGATGTACGAGCGCCCGCGACGTTGGCGCGCAGGCATCAGTGCTGGGCCGCCGGTAGGCGACACACAACCGCCCTGACTCTACAAATAACTCCACCTCGTTCGACAAGGGGTTGTGATCGAATGCACATTCGGTGCGTTTCGCTGGTCGCCCGGTGCCAGCCCGAACGGGGCAGTGCCCCACACGCCCAGTCCTTCACCCTGCTCGCTCGTGGTCACCGGCTCCGCGGTGCGGGTAGTGCCGCTGCCGCCGCACCGCGAGCTTGTTAACCGCGCAGCCGCCGCTCTCTGCCTGGAACCGAAACCGTGCTCCATACCCGCGCCTTTGCCCCGTTCTCCGTTGGTCACCAGTTCCGCGGTGCGGGTAGTGCCGCTGCCGCCGCACCGCGAGCTTATTTGGTGCCGCCTAGCTCGGCGACTTCATGAGAACGAGATCGAGCAGGCGCAGCGCCCCGGCCTTGTCCAGGGGAGAGTTCGCGTTGCCGCACTTCGGGGACTGCACGCACGACGGGCATCCCTCGGGGCAACCGCAGTCCGCGATCGCATCGCGGGTTGCCTGCAGCCACGCTTCTGCCGCGGCATACCCGCGCTCGGCGAACCCGGCACCGCCTGGGTGCCCGTCGTAGACGAACACGGTGAGTCGACCGGTGTCGGGGTGCATCGCGGTGGAGACCCCGCCGATGTCCCATCGGTCGCAGGTGGCGAACAGCGGCAGCAGCCCGATCGCCGCATGCTCGGCCGCGTGTGCTGCGCCTGGCAGATCGGCAAAGGCGAACCCGGCATCGGCCAGTGACTCCTCGGGCACCGTCCACCAAACCGCCACGGTCTCCAGGCTTCGCTCGGGCAACTCCAGGTGCTCCTCGGCGAACACCTCACCGGAACCCACCTTGCGTTTCAGATAGGAGACGACCTGGTGGGTCACCCGAACATCACCCAAGGACAGCCGCGCCTCACCCTGGCAACGCACTTCACGCTCGCCGATCACCTCGATATCGGTGAGCTCACGGGCGGTGGTGAAGTAACCAGGGTCACCCGGTTCGACAAAGGCGACCGAGTCGGCCAGGTCGAGGTCGAGCACGCGATAGGCGTCTCCTTGGTGGACGTAGACGGCTCCGGCATGAGCAGTGCTGTGCGCCGCAGCGGCATCGACCGTGCCGAGCAGCCTGCCGGTCCCGGCCTCCACCAGCCGAACCGGGGTGCCCCCGGTCGAGCGCAGATCGGCGAGGTCGCTAGGCCGTGACCTATCGGTCCAATACCAGCCTTGTGCCCGACGTCGCAGCATCCCGGCTTGCTCCAGCGCCGCGATCCCGTCTGCCGTGGTGGGGCCGAACAACCCGAAGTCGTCCTCGGTGAGCGGCAGCTCATGGGCTGCCGCGCAGAGGTGCGGACCGAGCACATACGGGTTACCCGGGTCGAACACCCCCGCCTCGACGGGCGCGCCGAGGAGCGCTTCGGGATGGTGTACCAGATAGGTATCCAACGGATCGTCCCGAGCGATCAGCACAGCCAGGGATTCCTGTCCGGCGCGACCCGCCCGTCCCGCCTGCTGCCATAAGGAGGCCCGGGTGCCCGGGAACCCGGCGATCAACACGCTGTCCAGCCCGGAGATGTCGATCCCCAGCTCCAGTGCATTGGTAGCGGCCAGGCCGAGCAGCTCACCGTCGCGCAAGGCGCGCTCCAAGCCGCGACGCTCTTCGGGCAGGTAACCACCCCGGTAGGCGGCGATCCGGCCAGGTAGCTCCGGATCGATGTCAGCCAGCAATCGCTTGGCATACAACGCGACTGCTTCCGCCCCTTGCCGTGAGCGGATGAAGGCGAGCGTCCGCAGCCCCTCGACAGCGAGGTCCGCCAATAGATCGGCCGACTCCGCGGCGGCCGAGCGGCGCACGGGCGCGCCATTTTCACCGACTGCCTGGGTGAATCCCGGTTCCCAGAGCGCAAGCTGGACCGCTCCTCGACGCGAGTGATCGACCTCGATCGCAGTCGCCTCCAGGCCTGTGAGCCGGTGGGCTGCGCCGCCGGGGTCCGCGATCGTGGCCGAGGCCAACAGGAAGGTCGGATCGGCTCCGTAGTGGTGGGCGATCCGCCGTAATCGGCGCACGACCTGCGCGATGTGGGCGCCGAAGACACCGCGATAGTGGTGTGCTTCGTCGATCACCACATGATCCAGGAGCGCGAAGAACCGCGACCATCTGTGATGAGTGGGCAGCAGCGAGTGATGCAGCATGTCTGGGTTGGTCAAGACGTACTCGGCGTGGTCGCGGGTCCAATCTCGTTGCTCNTCGGGGCTGTCCCCGTCATGGGTGGTGACCGCGAGACCGGGAACCCGCAAGGACTGCAGGGCGGAGAGCTGGTCTTGGGCCAGCGCTTTGGTGGGCGCGATGTAGAGCGTGGTGCTGCCACGACTGCGGTCACCGCGTCGCTTGACCAGGATGTCGGTCAACGCCGGCATCAGGTAGCCCAACGACTTTCCCGACGCGGTGCCGGTGGCGAGCACGACGTGCCTGCCATCGCGTACGGCTTGGGCTGCCTCGACCTGGTGCGCCCAGGGGCGGGCGATGCCGTGTGCTTGCCAGGCTGCGATCAACTCGCTCGGCACCCACTCCGGCCACGGCAGGGTGTCCCCGTCCCGCGCCGGGATATGGTGCAGGTGGGTGAGCTGCTCTGCTCGGTTACCGGTATGCAAAATCCGTTGCCAGGCCTGTGTCATCCGAGACAGGTCCGCGGAACTCGTTCCCGCATTCGTCGCCGCTGACACCCGAACAGTGTCGCAACAGTGGTTGAATCACGATAATCATGGCTGTCACCGCACCCTCCCTCTCCAGAGGAACGCACAGGGCGATCACCTTGTCGATCGCCCGCGACCCCGGGCTCGTACGCACGGTCCGGTTGGTTTCGGCCGCCGTGTGTCGGCAGTTGATGGTCAAGGAGAAGGTGGTCGAGCAGGCCCGGCTTGCTCTCGGTGAAGCCGCAGCGGTCATGGTGGCCGAGCTCACCGGGGAGGTCGGCCCGGTGACCGTCCTGTTGGAACCGGCGGATCGTCTGGTGGCCACGCTCTCCTCCCCAGGGCGCGTGGACCCTGACCGATCCGATCCATGGATCCTGTTGCGTGGACTCGTCGGCCAGCTCAGCATCACCGAGTCCGACGGCAGAACTGTCGTCACCATGTCGTGGCCACTGGGTCGCTGATCAAGTACAACCGCAAGTCACGCACAGGGTGATCGAGTACGACCGGGGGTCGTGTATCGAGATCAACTCGGCGGGTCTCGATACACCGCTACGCGGCACTCGACCACCTTCAAGCCGGCCCGGCTCTGGCGGTGGCGTGCAGCCTCCAGTCCCGACCGACCAGAGTGACCTCGTGCCGGATCCGCACCTCCACCACCTCGCCCTCGATCACACAGTCGATCAGGATGCCCCGATTGTCGGCCGCCACGGTCTCGGCCGCTGTGCAGCCGGCCTGGCCGTTCTGGATCGCGGTAGCGCCGGCCAGGGCGGCGAGGTCGGCCGCCGACTCGGCCCTGCGTTGACCGACCAGAACTGCGCCCCCAGCGGCCGAGGCGACCGCCAGTATTGCCAAGAACCCACAGATTGCGGCCGTGAACGGGGTGACGAATCCGTGTTGGATGGGGCGATGGGAGCCCATGTCAATCCCCGGACGGCTCAAGCATCGCCACAGCCTCGGCCTCCAGCCTCGGGATCGGCAGGAAACTCAGCAGCCCTCCAGGACCTTGGACGTCAGCGCGCACCAGTGCCCGCACGGTGTGAGCCTCGACAACGATCTCGATATCGGATCCGGCAGGTGCCACCTGAACGCCCAATGACTTCGCTTCGGCGAGGCTCTCGGCTCGGGCCGCGGCACGCGCTACTTCGCGGGCGGCATCGACCAGCCGGATCTGGGTCAGCACAAGTGAGATCAGCCAGGCAAGCGCGATCGCAATCGCCACCAGCACGGGGATGACCGCTGCGGCCTCGACAGTGACCGCGCCACGGGAGTCATCGCGATGCCGGATCGCCCGTGGGGTCCGGCGACGGACCCCACGGCGAACCTTCTCACACACCGATGAATCCCTTGACCAGCTTGAAGATCAGATCGAGCAATGCTTTGCCGAAGTCGCCGCTGAGCATCTTGATCAGCACCCCGGCGATACCGCAGCCGGCTGCTGTGACAGCGGCGTACTCTGCGGTGGCAGCTCCGATCTGGTTGCGAAGGTGGACCTTCCGAGCATTTGCCAAACGGGTCATGTGTCCTCCAGAACTCTGGCGCCGGCCTGGTGCCGACGCGCCTGGAAGGACTGTCGTCCGAGCACGCCATAGTCGCGATCGTCTGGATCACGATCTGCGGAGAAACCCAGCTGTGCATGACGCCGCCCCCATGCCTTGCGGGCTTCCCGCCACCGCAATAGCTTGGTCGACCGGCGGAGTAGAAGGTCGCGCGGATAGGGCGAGGCCTGCTATCCGCGCGATCTAGGCCCTCAGGGTGCTAGGTCGGTGACGCACTTCATCATCGCCGTGCTGGCGTCCTTGAGCGCCTCGGTGTCCTCGTCGTCGCCCTTGAAGTCCTTGTCCTGATCGACAATCGCTCGAAGCGCCTCGTTGGACAGGTCGGAGTCGGCCAATGCTTTGGCCACGCAGTCGATGCCCTCACCGGCGAGGTCACCGAGTTGATCGGTTCCGAACACGGAATTGTCAGAGGTCAGCGACTTTGCGATCTCATCGGCGCTGGGGCGACTTCCCCGCCACCGTCGCCACCACAGGCGCTGAGAAGAAACATCAGCGCCACCGGGACGGCTGCGAGCGCGGACTTGCTCATAACGTCTCCTTCCGAGACAAGGTTCCGGCGCACAGGCCGGGTGAACCATCGACGTTGCCGCCCAACCCTCACATACGACCTTCACCTGATCGGAGGCAGCCCCTGACCTCAACCAGGTGGTTCAGGTCAAGAGCCAAGGAAAGTCCCCAGGAAACCACTGGCAACCAGGGGAACTACCCCGATCAGCAGGAAGGATGGCAATAGGCACAACCCGAGCGGGAGGGAGGTGCGCGCATCCACCGCCCGTGCTTTGGCCTCCAACTGTGCTCGGCGCGCTGAGCGCTGCTCGAACGCCTGGTGTTGCAAGGCCGGTACGAGCGCAGCGCCACTGCGGCTACAGCGCAACAAGGCGCGCCCTAGCGGACCTAGTTGCGGATGCCTGAGAGATCGGCCCAGACCAGTTCGGGATCGGTCCCGACCATGAGCCTGGCCACCGCGGCGTCGAGCTCGTCCGACATCGGCATGGGGATCACCTGCGCAGTGCGCCGCACCGCGACCTCGATCGCGCTGCCCGAGGCGAGTGCGACACCGATCAACTCGACCGCCAGTGGCGCCAGCGCCTCCAGTTGCTCCCGGCGTCTGCGGACCTCGCCCGGCTCGAGTTTGGCCAGCAACCGGCCGCTGAAGACATAGCCGCCTATCGCAGCTACCAGACCCGCCGGGCCGGGCACGAGCGCCAGCAAGCCGAGCGCCACTCCCAGCCGGGCGATCATGGTGATGCTCGGACGCGACAGTTTCGAGGCTGCCGGGGCGGCCTCGGCGGTGTCCGCTCCCACGCCGGCCATATGAGCGTTGGCCGATCCAGCGCCGGCCGATCGAGCAGCAACCGATCCACCCGCCGAGCTAAGAGACACCTTGATTCGCGGCGGAAACGCGCACAACACGGCAGCGGTGACCGAGGCAACTCCCAGCGCGGCGGCTGCCGCACCGGGAAGCAATGCGGGCCACAACTCGTCGACCAGGCTGCTCATCGCCCGCACTCCCGGTCGACCGCGCTGACGATCGCCTCGATCCAGATCAATCCGAGCAGGGCGAAACCAAGACCGCCGGCCAAACATCCCAATCCGACCGGGTGGGTGGTGAGAAACTCCACCGCCCCGGATCCCGAGCCCTGGGAGACCAACAATGCGACCACCGGGAGCACGAACACCATCCGTGCCGTCGCCTGCGCACCGGCCAGTTCCCTGGTGACCAGGTGCCGGGTAGCCAGATGTGAACGCGCGCGATCGGCGACCTGCTCGACAGCGAGGGCGAGTCCCGACCCGGTCTGCGCGGAGATCGCCCAGAAGGCAGCCAGTTCCACCAACACCTCGGCCCCGGGCTGAGTTGAGGCAGCAACCATGGTCGCCGGCACATCGGCATCCAGACGCACAGACGCGACCACGGGCGCCAATCCGGGCCACACCTCGGCACCGCGTTCCAGGGCGAGCTGTGCAGAGCGCCCAGCTCGCATCTCTGAGGCCATCGCCTCGCAAGCCTCGGCGACCAATGCTCTCGATGCATCGGCGGCCTGTCTGCGTCGTTGTCGCCGCCGCAGCATCGCCACAACCCACCCGGCCGCTCCCAGCACCACGGCCACGAGCGGCTCAACCCCGATTGCGAGCGCAAAGGCAAGCCCAAGGATGAGCCCGACAACAAGCAGGACCACGGGAATCGACGCCCAGGACAACCCCGACTGCCGAACGCCTCCGACCGCACTCCCGTGCTCGCCTCGCACCCGGGGTTTGAGGAACAGCAGCGCCGAGCAAACACAAGCGAGCACTCCGATCAAGGACCAGAGTGGCGACCACGAGGTCATCGGAGCACCCGATGCAGACCCTCGATACCAGGCCCTGCGACCAGCGAACCATCGGACTGACGCCGTACCCCGTTGACCACTCGCACCTGCCCACTCTCGAACTCCAACACCGAGATATCGCTGAGAATTCGCCTGCCGGCGAAGTCCCGCCCCAGATGCAGCAACACCTGAACTGCGCTGATCAGCTGACTGTGCGCTGATTCGCGACTCATGCCCCCAGCGGTGGCCAAGGCCTCGATCCGAGCCGGGACATCGACAGCCGATNNCGCATGCAGCGTGCCGCAGCCACCTTCGTGGCCGGTGTTGAGCGCGGCGAGTAGATCACGCACCTCGTGGCCGCGAACCTCGCCGACGACGAGCCGGTCGGGCCTCATCCTCAGCGCCTGGCGCACCAACTGCTGCACGGTGATTTGGCCCGCACCTTCGACGTTTGCCGGGCGCGCCTCCAACCCGAGGACGTGGGGNTGCTCTGGTCGCAGCTCGGAAGAGTCCTCCACGATCACGATCCGTTCAGCAGCGGGAACGGCGCCGAGCATGGCACCGAGCAAGGTAGTTTTCCCCGAACCCGTCCCGCCACTGATCAAGAACGCGACTCGCGCCGCCAGCACCCGCTCCATAAGACGACGGCTCTCCGCGCAGAGCATCCCCGCTTCCTCCAACGCTGTCAGCGTGAAATGCCGGCGGCTCGGCACTCGTAACGAGATCGAGGTACCCGGCCTCGCCAGCGGCTCGAGTACCGCGTGCAGTCGCGTGCCATCGGTGAGCCTGGCGTCCACGAACGGCGAGGAGTCGTCGAGTCGACGACCGGCAGAGGCGGCCAAACGCTGAGCAAGGCGGCGCACCGCTGCCTCGTCGGGAAAGGTGACCGCCGTCTGCTCCAGACCATTGCCTCGGTCGATATAGACCTGATCAGCACCGTTGACCAGCACATCGGTCACCCCCGTCAGCCTCAGCAGGCCCTCCAACGACCCCGCTCCGCGTAGTTCTCGACGCAGCGCATCGAAGACGGCCAAGACCGTGGCATCGCCGACAGGCCTGCCCTGCTCCCGCAACGCAGCCGCCACCCCTGCGGGCGTGAGATCAGCTCCGCTGGCAGCCAGAAAGTCTCGTGCCTGCTGCGTGAGCTCTTCGGTTTCCACGACGTCGACTGCCATCTACCCTCCTTCGTGACTCCGGTGAGATTCCGCGAAACCCTTAGTCACATCCCCGCAGATCGGCGATCAGCGCCATCGCCGTGTGGGCAGGTCCCTTGCGTTTGGCGCCGATCGGCCCAAGACCCAGATCCAACTGCTCGGGAAGGCGGCGGCATCCCTCCACCTCCGCAACCAGCCGCAAGCCGATCGCGTCGGCCAAGTCGCGTGAGGAGACTGCGCCATGCGTGACCCGGGCGACCAACCTCGCTCGACCCGAGGGCAACCGTGACAACACTCGTCGAGCCGCAGCGGCGCCGCACAGCGATGTGGCTGCAAGCAGGTAGAGGTGGTCACACGACTGGATCGCCCATTCGGCGGACTCGCTCGGCGCCCGGGGAAGATCGACCACGACGAGGTCGTGTCCGCGACGCAGCGCGGTAAGCACCTCGCGGACCGCGGTCGCCTCCAGCGGTTGAGGTGCTTTGTCACCCCACCCGAGGACAGCCACTTCCCCGATGTGGGGAAGTGAGTCTCGCAGCGCTTGTGACCCCATCCGGCCTGTGGCGCGCCCCAACTCGGCCCAGCCCACGCCCGGCGCCAGAGGGTCCGTAGCGGACGGAGCCAGGACTTGCTCGAGTCCGGCGCCCCAAGGATCCAGATCGACCAGGGCAACTGCCCAGTCCCGCGCGGCTCACAATGCAAGCGCCGCGGCGAGCGTGGAGGCACCCGGCCCTCCGCCCGTCGAAATCATGCCGACCAGTACGCCTGCTCGCTGCTGACCGTCACCCGAGTCGGCCAGCGCGGTTCGCAGCCATGCCTCGCCTTGTGGCAGTCGCAGCACCTGGGCAGCCCCGATCGCCAACGCAGTCCGGTAGTCCGGTTCGCGCTCGGTGACCAGGACAAGCGCGGGGTGGCGGGGCAGTGAAAGCGCCGCGACCATCCCGGCGAGGTCGTCCCCGACCAACACCAGAGGGGAGTCGTCGTACCTATCCCGTACCGACTCTGCGGTGTCCGCCAGCTCGGTGACGACGTCGGCGGCTGCAGCCAGCCGGAGCACCTCTGTGCGGAGCTGTAGATCGTTGGTCACGAGAAGCGGCTGACGCATGGCGACGAATCTGCCGCCGAGAAGCAAGGCGTGCAGCCCCGAAGACCGGGGGTTGTGGGCTAGTGCGGGTGTGGAAAAGACAAATCCGGGGAGAGGCACAACTCCGGCGCTGAACTGGCAAACGCTGGGCTCACGCAGAGTGCAGCGGCACCCAGGAACCCGGATGCCGCTGCTGACATGTGGGGCCTGGTTACCAAGCTGCACCAGTAGTGGGAAATGTTGCCCCGGGTAAACCCGAGGTCAACGCCCTGTAGGAAGGGTAGGTCGCCGCGTGGGTGCCTGGCCCACATGTAGTTGTAGTTCGTTTCTACGCCGGGTCCGGCCGATGGGCAAGAGTGGTTCAAGCCGGGCTTGACTCGCCGGCGACCTTGCGCTTGACCACGGCCCAGGCAACTCCGGTCACCGCCGCGGCGCCGATCAGGCCGAGCGCCGCCAGTGTCGGTTTGCTGGTAGCCACCCCGGAACGCAACGCCACCGGCTTGGTGAACACCTGCACCGGCCAGCCGCGCTCGGTCGCGACCTTGCGCAGTTCCTTGTCCGGGTTCACCACGGTCGGGTTCCCGGTGACCTCCAACATGGGCAGGTCCGTGATCGAGTCGCTGTAGGCGAAACAAGAGGCCAGGACATAACCCCGTCGCTTTGCCAGCTCGGTGATCGCGACGGCCTTCTCCTCACCGTAGACGTAGTGCTCGATGGTGCCGGTGTACTTGCCGTCCACGACCTCCAGGCGAGTGGCGATGACGTCGTCGGCTCCGAGCATCTCCCCGATCGGCCTGACGATCTCCGATCCTGACGCCGACACGATCACGACGTCGTGTCCTTGGGCCTGGTGCTCTCCGATCAGGCGCATCGCCTCGTCGTAGACCAGGGGATCCACGATGTTGTGCAAGGTCTCGGCCACGATCTCGCGCACGGTTTCCACATTCCAGCCGGTGCACATCGCGGACAGGAACTCTCGCATCTTCTCCATCTGGTTGTGATCGGCTCCGCCGACCAGGTAGATGAATTGGGCGTACGCGCTGCGCAGCACCGAGCGCCGGTTGATCAGACCACCTGCATAGAACTCCCGGCTGAAGGCCAACGAGCTCGACTTGGCGATGATCGTCTTGTCCAAGTCGAAGAAGGCCGCGATAGTACGTCGATCACCCTGTCGATCACGGGGGCGCTCAGAGGCGGTGCTGAGTGAGGTCATCGCAACCAATTCTCGCCGATTCAGCCAAGTTTGCCGCGAAGGCCCGCGCTTTCTGGCACGCTGAGTCTGTAACAGAGATCAACTTCCGCAACACCAGAATCAAAAGTCGTATACTTAGCAGTACGACTGACAGGCGTTTCGGAGTAAATCCAGACACAACGACTCACTCAGTCGCACAATGACTGGGTACGAAGCCCAGCGGCCACCCCCGCCGCTGGAATAAGGGTCGAGGCTCATCCCCCGAGCCTAGGGCCCTGCGGCTCCCGGTCTCCCCGACCGGGGCCGCACCCATTCCCACTCGTTTCAGAGGGCGGGGTTCAACGGCGACGCGTTAGCGCCGGCCGCGTACGCCTGGCTCGCGTAGAGCAGCCACGAGTGCACTCCTTGGCGCCCGCCTATGGCGTACCCNCGCAGATTCGACTCGTACTCGGCTCTCAAGGACAGATGCCCTGCCTCCGGCACTATCAGGGCAGTGGGGTCGACNCCNCGCGCAACCAGCAGGATCCGCTCCAATGCTCTAGCGACGATGCCGTTGTGAGAGGCGAACGGCGCTGCAGTCAGCACCTCCGCGTGCGCTACGGCGGCAACCAGCAGCGCAGGTGCCCCAGTGGACGAGGTCAACAACTGCGCGAGCGCGCGCATCCGGTCGGCGCCCTGAATTGGTCGCCCCAGGTCGGCGTCGTCCACAATCCCCTTACCGGCAAGGGTGTGCAGCCGCGCGAGCACCTGCATCGGCGCTCGTTGCATCATGGCCGCCAAGGCCATCAGTTCTATCGAGACCCGCACTGCCGCGCTTGCGGTCTCATCNGCAGTCCCCGCCTCGACGCGCTCCAGGGCGCTGGCCGAGCCCTCCAGTACCGCCGAGGCGTGCGCACCTTTGAGGAGGGACGCCGCGGTGAGTTCCGGGGCAGTACGCCGCAGCCCGCGGTCGCGGAGCAACGCGTCGATTCCGTCGCGGGTTGCCGCGAATCCGGACGCAACACCTTCCAGCTCGACGAGCACAGCCAACGGGTCAGACACTCCGGCAGGCTATGCGCCACCGACAAGTCGCCGATGACCAGGCCTCGCTGATGCCCGGTTTTTCTTCTCGCGAGCAGTAGATTGCGGCTAGTAGCACGAAACGGAGCGATGGAGCACATGGAGGACACAACCAGTCCCAGCCCACGGGCGCTGTCGTTCGCGACCGTCGCCGACGAGTACGACCGATCTCGGCCGGGCTATCCGCTCGAGGCCGCCGAGTACTTGGTCGGTGTCGAACGGGCGACCGTACTCGAAGTCGGCGCCGGCACCGGCAAGTTCACCGACCAACTCATCAGTCTGGATCACGACGTACTGGCCACCGATCCTCTGTTGCCGATGTTGCAGCACCTGATCGCGCGGCACCCGAGTTGCCGCACCCTGGTCGCCTCCGCCGAGGACCTGCCAATTCCCAGTCGCAGCGTGGACACCGTTGTCGCAGCTCAGGCGTTCCACTGGTTCGACATCGCGGACGCCTTGGCCGAGATCGCCCGGGTGTTGCGGCCGGAGGGCACCTTGGGTTTGGTCTGGAACGAACGTGATTCCCGCATCCCGTGGGTGCGCCGACTGAACAACCTGCTCGACGAAGCCGACGACATCCAGACCACACCCGATCCCACCGAAATCTTGCTCGATTCGGGCCTGTTCGGATTCGTGGAAAGTGAGACGTTCCGGTTCTGGCAGCCGCTCGGCCGCCAACAGCTTCGGGAACTGGTGATGTCCCGATCCGGTCTCGCGATGCTTGATCCGGTCGATCGCGACCAGCTGCTGGACAGGGTGGATGCCCTCTTCGACAAGTACGCCCAGGGACGCGAGGGCATGCGCATGCCATACCTCACGCACTGCTTCCGTGCTGTGGTGCGACCGGTGGTACTCGAGGACAGCGGCCCGATCCAGCTCAGCGGCGCCGGGACCATGCCCTCCGCGCCGACACCGGACGATGCCACTCATCTGTTCTCACTGAGTTAGAGCCCGCGCCAGTAGGGAACGCCGTTGCCAGGCGGCACCCTGGCTTTGTGGTTAAGGTGCTAATTGCCAACACCATGATCCTCAGGAGTGTGCGATGCCCCCACCGAGCAGCCCCAAGAGACGCTGTCGAATCTGCTGCACGAGGAGCGCCGATTCCCACCGCCGGCAGAGCTAGCGGCCAATGCCAACGTAAAGGCGGACGCTTACGAAGCCGCAGCACGTGATCGGTTGGGTTTTTGGGCAGAACAGGCGAACCGGATCTCCTGGGCCGAGCCCTTCACCGAGGTTCTCGACTGGTCGAACGCACCGTTCGCGAAGTGGTATGTGGGCGGCAAACTGAACGCCGCATACAACTGCGTGGACCGACATGTAGAAGCCGGGGCCGGGCAGAAAGTCGCGTTGCACTGGGTGGGTGAGCCGGGCGACCGGCGGGACCTGACCTATGCCGACCTCAAGGACGAGGTGTCCCGTGCCGCCAACGCGCTGACCGATCTCGGTGTGCGCGCAGGTGACCGGGTGGCGATCTATCTGCCGATGATTCCCGAGGCTGTGGTGTCGATGCTGGCATGTGCCCGGATCGGCGCGCCCCACACGGTGGTGTTCGGTGGTTTCTCCGCCGACGCGCTCGCCTCCCGTATCACCGACTGCGATGCCAAGGTGGTGATCACCAGCGACGGCGGTTACCGGCGCGGGGCGCCGTTCGGGCTCAAGCAGGCAGTCGACGAGGCGCGCACCAAGACCGATGTCGTGAAGACGGTGCTGGTGGTACGCCGCACAGGCCAGGACGTGACTTGGGACGACGCCGTCGACGTGTGGTGGCACGACGTGGTCGACGCCGCGTCCGCTGAGCACACCCCGGAGCCATTCGATGCCGAGCATCCGCTGTACGTGATGTACACCTCCGGCACGACCGGCAAACCGAAGGGCATCCTGCACACCACCGGCGGCTACCTGGTGGGCTGCTCCTACACCCACGACGCGATCTTCGATCTCAAGGCCGACACCGACGTCTACTGGTGCACCGCCGACATCGGCTGGGTGACCGGGCACTCCTACATCGTCTACGGACCGCTGGCCAACGGCGTCACCCAGGTGATGTACGAGGGCACGCCGGACAGCCCGCACAAGGGCCGCTGGTGGGAGATCGCCCAAGACTTGGGCGTCACGATTTTCTACACCGCCCCTACCGCGATCCGGACCTTCATGAAGTGGGGCGCCGACATCCCGGCACAGTTCGACCTCTCCAGGATCCGGGTGCTGGGCTCGGTGGGTGAGCCGATCAACCCCGAGGCATACGTCTGGTATCGCGATCACATCGGCGGGGCCGCGGTGGGCAAGGAAGTGCCGGTCGTCGACACCTGGTGGCAGACCGAGACCGGCATGATCATGATCAGCCCGCTGCCCGGGGTCACCGCCGCCAAGCCTGGCTCGGCGATGACGCCGATCNCCGGAGTCAGCGCCGACGTGGTCGACGAGGAAGGCAAGTCCGTCCCGGACGGCTCCGGTGGCTACCTGGTACTGACCGAGCCGTGGCCGGCGATGCTGCGCACCCTGTGGGGCGATGACGAGCGCTTCGTCGACACCTACTGGTCCCGGTACAGCAACCTCGGCTACTACTTCGCCGGTGACGGCGCGAAGAAGGACGAGGACGGCGACCTCTGGTTGCTGGGCCGGGTCGATGACGTGATGAATGTGTCGGGGCACCGCCTGTCGACCACCGAGATCGAATCGGCCCTGGTCTCCCACCCGAAGGTGGCCGAAGCCGCGGTGGTCGGCGCCAGCGACGCCACCACGGGGCAGGCCGTATGTGCGTTCGTGATCTTGCGCGAGTCCGCAGTCGCCGAGGCGGACGAGCCCGGCGAAGGTACAGATTTGGTCACCGAACTGCGCAACCACGTGGCCAAGGAGATCGGTGCGATCGCCAAGCCCCGCCAGATCATGATCGTGCCCGAGCTCCCCAAGACCCGTTCAGGCAAGATCATGCGCCGTCTGCTCCGCGACGTCGCCGAGAATCGCGAGGTCGGCGATGTCACCACGCTGGCAGATTCCTCGGTCATGAATCTGATCAAGGACGGCTTGGCAGGCGGATCATCAGAGGACTGAGACCCCTGCACCACTTGCTAGGGAAACGAACAATTTGTAACGGCTAAGCTGTGGTCCGGGGTGCCGGGAAGTCTGGTCGGCGGATCTGTTGCCGACCCTGGAAGCGCCCACATGAACAAGCGCACTGCAAGCGAACCCGACCACGAGCAGTTGTTCATCGCCCGACTGCTGCGCACCGAGACCGTCGGTGGCGCGGTTGTCCTAGCAGTGGCCCTGGTCGCCCTGCTGTGGGCCAATCGCCGGTCGCCGNACTCCTACCGGAGTTTGCGCGAGCTCCAGCTCGGCCCACTCGATCTCGAACACTGGGCTGCCGATGCCGGTCTCGCCTTGTTCTTCTATGTCGCGGGCCTGGAGCTCAAACGGGAGTTCACCGTCGGA
This sequence comes from Nocardioidaceae bacterium, assembly GCA_013693815.1. Taxonomy (GTDB): domain Bacteria; phylum Actinomycetota; class Actinomycetes; order Propionibacteriales; family Nocardioidaceae; genus SSC3. The sequence goes on along the minus strand of CP059259.1, from coordinate 459,139 downwards.
TCACTGCGCCGACCGAGCCGGGCAGCCTTGCCGATCGTGGCCGCCTGCTGTGGAGTCGCGGTCCCAGGCGCGATCTACCTCCTGGTCAATCTCACCGCCGCGACAGGCGTTCCTCGCGGGTGGGCTATCCCGGCGGCCACCGACATCGCGTTCGCCCTTGCTGTGCTCGCGTTGGTGGGCAGCGGTCTTCCCNCGCAACTACGCGCGTTCCTCCTCACCCTTGCGGTTGTCGACGACCTGATCGTGATCATGATCATCGCGATGTTCTACCCCGGTGAGTTCCACTTGTACTGGCTGCTGGCAGCAGCTCCACTCCTGGCCTTGTTCGCGCTGCTGCAACGACGTCAACGGGTCCCGTGGTTCGTCTACCTCCCGGTGTCGCTGGCGGTGTGGTGGTGTTTCCTCGAATCAGGTGTTCACGCCACCATCGCAGGCGTGCTCATGGGACTTTTGACTCGTGGACTTCCCCGGACGGAAAGGCTCGAGCAGATGCTCACGCCGTGGTCGGCCGGTGTCGCCGTACCGTTCTTCGCCCTCATGTCGGCCGGGGTTGCGCTGACCGGCGCCGAGAGCTCCCGAGGTCGTTGANGCGATCTAGCTGCCAACCCGATTGCCATCGGCATCTTCCTCGGCCTGCTCGTCGGCAAGCCGGTGGGCATCCTCGGCGGTGTTCTCATCACCATGCGACTGCGTGGAGCCGAGCTCGGCCCGGGTCTGGCGTGGCGTGATCTGATCGGGCTCGCGATGCTCGGCGGCGTCGGGTTCACCGTCTCGTTGCTGGTGTCCGGGCTCGCATTCAGTGGCACCGAGTTGGAGACGGCCAAGACTGCGGTGCTGGCAGGGTCGGTGTGCGCGGCCTTTCTCGGTGGCCTGGTGCTCCGGCGTAGGGGCCGCTCGTACGCCCGGTGACTTCTCGTCCACTACTCTCATGCCATGACGGTGAACAACCCAACCGGCGGACGGCACGCCGCGCCCGACGATCAGCCCGACCCCTCAGTCGGCGGACTTGTCGCAACTGCGCTCGAGGACGTCAGCTCACTTGTCCGCAGCGAGATCGACCTGGTCAAGACGGAGCTCACCGTCAGCGTCAAGAACGGGGGCCTGGCAGCGGCTCTCGTCGGCGCCGCCGTCTTCTTCTTGTTGATCGCCAGCGTGATGCTGTCGATGGCGTTCGCCTACCTGCTGCACATGACCGGCCTTCATGTCGCGTGGTGTTTCCTGATCGTGTTCGGCGCGTATGCCTTGATCGCGGCTGTGTTGCTGTTCGTCGCCTACAAGAGGGTGCGGTTCGTACGCCCGCCCAAGCGCGCGATCGAGCAGGCCAAGGAGACCAAAGAGGCTTTGCTCAACCGGCGGTGATCGATCAGGCGCATGCCGGTAGGTACCGGCGCTGATCGGGCGCTGCTGGCCACCACCGCGTCTCCCAGTTGATCTGCGGTCAAGGCGTACCCGGTCTGCTTGTCCGAAACCGAAGCTGCGAAAACCATGCCCAGGGCCTCGCCGGTCGTGGACACCAGGGGGCCGCCGGAGTTTCCCGGGCGAATGTGCGCCCTCAGCGAGAAGACCTCGCGGATCACCGTCCCCTGACCGTAGATGTCAGGGCTGCGCAGCCGCTGCACCGACCGGATCCGAGCCGCCTGCACGTCGTAGGGACCATCCTCGGGGAATCCGAGCACAGCCCCGGCAGCACCGGCCTCACCGTCGAGGTCGAAACGCAGATACGGCAGGTCCAGACCCGGCACCGACAAGACTGCGATATCCCGCTTCGGGTCGTAGTAGACGACCTTGGCGTCGACCTCGTCGCCGTCGACGATCACCTGCGGATCCCGCACCCCNGCCACCACATGCGCATTGGTCATCAGCCGATCAGGCTGGAACAGGAATCCCGAGCCCTCCACGCCGCGCCCGCAGACGTTCTCCCCTCGTACTTTCAAGACGCTCTTGCCGGCGCGGATAACGTTGGCGTTCTTGGCGATTCGCGGCGGGGANGGCCCGACCTCGACGATCCGCTCCGGGGCGAACGGCTCCAGGTATCGCGGGAAGAAGCTGGTACCCACCACGTCGTTGAACGACCGCAACGCGTCGACCGCTCGAGCCGGCATGACGGTGTTGACCCGGCTCAGGATGGCTGAGTCGTTCACCTGCTTCGAAACGGCCGGGAGGCTGGCACCAGACAGCGCAACACCCAGCGCCCACGCGACGATGAGCACAGCTGCCACACTCAGGACACCACCGCCGACCGCGTCGAGCGCGCGCACCGGTTGCCAGGGGATCTTGTCGCGCAGCCTGCCACCGGCGAACTGGAAGAGCGCCTGGCCGAACGACGCGCACAGCAGCACGATGAACAAGGCGCCGAGTGAGACCCACAGTGAGGGCGCGGCGTCGCCGAGCAGCTTCGGGGAGAGCCAGATCCCGAGCACTCCNCCGAGCAGCAGGCCGAGTGTGGCGAAAGCACCGGAGATGAACCCTTGCCAGTAGCCGGAGACCGCGTACGCGATCAGCAGCACCAGCAACACCAGGTCAAGGATGTTCATCGAAACGCTCCCGCAGACCCCGGTCGATCAAGTCCTCAGGGAGCGNGACGATGCACCGATCGGTCCCAGTCCTGCGACCAGCCGAGGAAACGGAGCAGAGCATCGACGATCCCAGCCGTGAAACCCCATAGGAGCACATCCTTGNTCCGGACCGACCATCCAGCCCGGGCCATTCCAGCCCGATGGATGACGCACGGTGAACCTGTTGTCGGGATCAACCAAGCCGGCTACCGACTCGGAGAACACCGAGTGCACCTCCACCGGATCCACCACGCGCACCTCGGAGGGGGAACTCCAATAACCGATGACCGGAGCGACGGCATAGTTGCGCGGCGGGATCCACAAGCGCGGCAGCGTGGTGACCACGTCGACACCGGCCGGATCCAATCCGGTCTCCTCCTGGGCCTCGCGCAATGCTGCCTCGACGGCGGTCTCGCCCGGCTCCAGGCCGCCACCGGGAAACGACACCTGACCGGGTTGGGAGCGCATCTGATGACCGCGCTCGGTCAGCAACAACTCCGGCCCGTCCTCGCCTTCACCGAACAGCACCAGCACCGCGCTTTCTCGCACCGTGGGGTCGTCCTCCGGGGAAGGAAGGCGCTGATCTCCTCACCACGTACGGCCGACAGACGTGGCGAGACCCTGGCCAGCCAGTCGGGAAGTGAGGTAGTAGGCACGGCCCCACTGTAATTGCCGACACCCAGGATTACCGACACCGGGCGCCGCTCAAGCGCGCCCCTCGGTGCGGACCAGCTTGGCGGCTTTGACCGGGTCTATGGGTCCCTCACCGAAGGCCGGGCACCAGCGGGCCACCGGACAGACGCCGCAGGTGGGGTTGCGAGCGTGGCACATCCGACGCCCGTGCCAGATGAGGTGATGCGACAGCATCGTCCAATCGCGCTTGGGAACAGCGCCCCCACTTCGTGCTCGACCTTGACCGGGTCGGTGTCCGTGGTCCAGCCGAAGCGCCGGGCGAGACGGCCGAAGTGGGTGTCGACGGTGATGCCAGGCACTCCGAAGGCGTCGCCGAGCACCACGTTGGCGGTCTTGCGACCGACGCCGGGAAGCTTCACCAGGTCCGCCAGCCTGCCGGGTACCTCCCCGCCGAAGTCGGCCACCAAAGCCTGGGACAGCTTGATGATGCTGGCTGTCTTGGCCCGGAAGAACCCCGTCGACTTGATGATCTCCTCGACCTGCTCCGGCTCCGCCGCGGCCAGTGCCGGGGCATCCGGATAGGCGGCGAACAGCATCGGACTCACCGCGTTCACCCGCCGATCAGTGGTCTGCGCGGACAACACGGTCACTACCAGCAACTCGAACGGGTTGGTGAAGTCGAGTTCGCATCCGGCGTCGGGATAGGTCTCGGCGAGGACCCGGTCGATCTTACGGGCTCGTCGTACCAAGGCGGTGTCAGGCACCTGCTCACTGTAATTCCCGCCCCTGATGAGACGCAGACGCCCTGGATAGGTCAGACTGTCACCTGAACGTGACTTGAGCCACCGGCAGTGCCGCCGGGCCCACCAGCCGATCAGGAGGAGATCCGCCGTGGACAACGACGTGTTGCGTCAGGCGCCCCTGTTCCAAGCGCTTGACGAAGAGGCCGCGACCGCCTTGCGCGTGTCCATGACCACGACCAAGCTCCGGCGCGGTGAGGTCTTGTTCCACGAGGGCGACACCGGAGACAAGCTCTACCTGGTCACCGACGGANAAGTGAAGCTCGGTCGCACCTCGAGCGACGGCCGTGAGAACCTGCTGGCGATCCTCGGCCCCGGTCAGATGTTCGGAGAGTTGTCGCTGTTCGATCCCGGCCCTCGCTCAGCGACCGTCACCGCGGTCACCGACTCCGCGTTCCTGTCGTTGTCGCACGAGGACCTGCTCAAATGGCTCGAGGGCCGCCCTGCGGTGGCGCACGGGTTGCTGGCCCAGCTTGCCGGACGGCTCCGCAAGACCAACGAGGTCGTCGCCGATCTGGTGTTCTCCGATGTCCCCGGCCGTGTGGCCAAAGCGCTGCTCGACCTCTCTGCTCGGTTCGGCCGCACTGCGGACGACGGCGTCCATGTGCACCACGACCTCACCCAGGAGGAACTCGCTCAACTCGTCGGGGCATCACGAGAGACGGTCAACAAGGCCTTGGCCGACTTCGTTTCCCGAGGGTGGCTGCGACTGGAACCTCGCTCGGTCGTGATCTTGGACCTCGAGAGACTCTCCCACCGAGCGCGCTGAGAGTTTGTGCCAGTAGGCGCGAGCTCTAACGCTTCCCCAGGTAGTCCAACTGGGCGCGGACGCTGAGTTCGGCCGCACCCCACAGCACCGGGTCGACGTCGACGTACACCTGCTCGACGACAGCCCGCGCATCGGCATCATCGCCCAGCACCCGCAACGCCTCTCGAACCTGCTCCAGTCGGTCTCGACGATGCTCCAGGTAGTAGTCGAGCACTGCGAGCGCGTCGCCGATGACCGGGCCGTGCCCTGGCCACACCTGATCGATTTCGTGAGCCTCGGCCAGCGCATGTAACCGCCGCAACGAATCGAGGTAGGCCCCGAGTTTGCCGTCGGGGTGGGCCACCACGGTGGTGCCGCGGCCGAGCACGGTGTCCCCGGTCAGCACGGCGCCCTCAGCCGGCAGCACGAACGACAGTGAGTCGCTGGTGTGCCCGGGAGTGCCCAGTACGCGGATCTCCAGGCCGTCCACCTCGACAACGTCACCGTCATGCAGGCCTTCCTCGCCGTACCGGTGCGCTGGGTCCAGCGCACGCACGCCACATCCGGCGCTCTCGGCGAANTCCCGGGCCGACTCGGGNTGGTCGAGGTGGCCGTGTGTGAGTAAGACGACCGCAATGTCGCCAGCGGCATCACGGACCCGCGCCAGGTGCCCTGAATGGGAGGGGCCTGGATCGATCACCACTGAGCGGTTCCCTGCACGCAGCACCCAGGTGTTGGTGCCGTCCAACTCCATCAGCCCGGGGTTGGGCGCGAGCACACATTCGGCAGTAGCGCCGAACCGGCCACCTGACCATGACTCCGGCTGCGACTCAGCCATTGCCGTCCCCTGTGCTACCCCAACGCTCGCCGAGTTCCACCAGCCTGTCCGGCAGTTCCAGGTACCCCGTCCCGTCGGGAGCGAAGACGAGCTCAGGCCGGACTGGCTCCATCGACCGTCGCGTTGCGGCATCCAACGCACCCGCGGATGTGAAGTGCTCGGCGATCTCCAGACAAGTGCAGTATGTCGGTGGCATCAACGCGATCTCACCCTGGTCGGCTGCCGCTATTGCCTGAGCCGGCCGCATCCACGCGACACCGTCGGACTCAGTGGAAACATCTCGGGTCTCCTGTCCCGATGGCAAGGCTGCAACGAAGAACCGGGTGTCGTAGCGCTTCGGCTCGATNGTCGGGGTCACCCAGCGTCCCCAGAACCGCAGCAGATCAGTGCGCAGCACCAGGTTGCGGCGCATGAAANNTTCGGTGAACGACAGCTTCCGGGCCTCCAGCGCTTGCCGATCGGCCTCCCAATCATCGCCTGTGGTACTCGCTATCACGGTCTGGGAGGTCGGGCCTGCGAGCAGGATGCCCGACTCCTCGAAAGTCTCCCGGACTGCCGCACAGACCAGCGCCCGCGCTCGCGGGACGTTGCAGTCGAGCACCCGCGCCCACTCAGCAGGCTCCGGTCCCGCCCACCCGATCTCGTGGTCGAAGTCGCGCGGATCAACACCACCTCCAGGAAAGACGCTGTAGCCACCGGCGAACTCCATGCCGGTGTGGCGATTGAGCAGATAGACCTCGGCGCCAGCGGCCGTATCGCGCATCAGCACCACAGTCGATGCATCCTTGGCCGGCACCGGCTCGGAGATCACCCGGTCTTTGAGCCGCTCGACGAACTCAGCGGACAGCTTCCGCCGCGGGTCCATCAAGCTACCTCGACCAGCAGCTCCAGTTCGACCGGCGCATCCAGCGGCAACACCGCTACCCCGACCGCGGAGCGGGCGTGGCGGCCAGCTGCCCCGAAGACCTCNCCGAGCAGATCCGAGGCTCCGTTAGCCACCGCAGGCTGGCTGGTGAAATCGGGAGCAGAGGCTACGAAGACGACCAGCTTGACGATGCGGGCGATCGTGACAAGCGGCGCCTCGGCACGAATCGCCGCCAGCGCATTCAAAGCGCATTGCTGCGCGCATGCCGTTGCCTCCTCTGCCGTCACCTCGGCACCCACCTTGCCCGTAGCCATCAACTGGCCCTCGCGCATCGGGAGCTGGCCCGAGGTGAAGATCTGCGAACCCGTGCGCACTGCCGGGATATAACTGGCCACCGGAGCCGCCACCGGAGGCACCCTCAAGCCAAGCTCGGCCAGGCGAGCCTCCGGATCACTGAAACCGGCGGTCACGGCTTGGGCCGCTTCAGGTAGGCCACCAGATTCTCTGGGTTCATACCGGGCACGACTTGTACTAGCTCCCAGCCGTCCTCGCCCCAGGTGTCGAGAATCTGCTTGGTGGCGTGCACGAGCACCGGGACTGTCACGTACTCCCACTTGGTCATGCGATCCCCTCCTGAGGACACGAACGTAGTGAGGCCCACAAGGAGGGCGCTGGCATGGCCGATTCAACTTGGTCATGCGATCCCCTCCTGAGGACACGAACGTAGTGAGGCCCACAAGGAGGGCGCTGAGCATGGCCGATTCAACTTGGTCATGCGATCCCCTCCTGAGGACACGAACGTAGTGAGGCCCACAAGGAGGGCGCTGGCATGGCCGGTTCAACTTGGTCATGGTCCGACTCTAGTGCTGCCCGGCGGGTGCGCGACAAGGCTCCCGGAACCGGGCCGTAGGCTCGAACCGATGAGCACCGAACGCGCGGCGACCAGAACCTCTCCGCTTGCAGACGCGCGGCTCCATGTGGTCACCGGGAAGGGTGGCACCGGGAAGACCACGGTCGCGGCGGCATTGGCACTGGCGTTGGCCTCCCAGGGCAAGCAGGTGCTGTTGTGCGAGGTGGAGAACCGTCAGGGCATCGCGCAGTTGTTCGATGTTCCGCCTCTGCCGTACGAGGAGCGCCGCATCGCCCAGGGGCCGACCGACGGCGGCGAGGTCTATGCCCTGGCGATCGATGCCGAGTCGGCGATGCTGGAGTACCTACAGCTCTACTACCGGCTCGTGGGCCGAGCCGGCAAAGCACTGGATCGCTTCGGGGTGATCGATTTCGCCACCACGATCGCGCCCGGTCTGCGAGATGTCCTACTGACCGGCAAGGTGTACGAGGCAGTCGAACGAAATCGGCGGAACAAACAAGCTCGCGGCTACGACGCTGTGGTCCTCGACGCCCCACCGACCGGTCGCATCACCCAGTTCCTCGGGGTCAATGCCGAGTTCGGGGACCTTACCAAGATGGGGCCGGTCAAGGGTCAGACCGACAAGGTCATGGAGTTGATGCAGTCACCTCGGACAGCGGTGCACCTGGTGACGTTGTTGGAGGACATGCCGGTTCAGGAGACGGTCGACGGCATCGAGCAGCTGACCGCGGCCGGCTTCCCGGTGGGTAGCGTGATCGTGAACCTGGTGCGGCCCAAAACGCTCGACGACGCCACCTGCGCCAAGGCGATCAAGNGGCGCCTGCCTCGCAAACAGATCGAGAAGGACTTGGTCGCCGCCGACCTCACGGTGACCGAGGAACTCCTCGACACGCTTGCCCGCGAGGCACGAGATCATGCCGAACGCCTGGTGCTGGAAGACGAGCAGCGTCAGCGCATCGCCGCACTCGAGCAGCCGATCGTGGAGTTGGTGCGGCTACCCGATGGCGTCGACCTGGGCGGCTTGTACGAGTTGGCATCCGACCTACGTGAGCAGGGGTTCGGACGATGACACGCGGAAACCCCGAGTCGGACCCTTGGCGACACGTCCGCGCGCCGTGCCCCACCTGGAGATCGACGCGCTGCTGGGCGATCCTGGCACCCAGGTGATCGTCTGTTGCGGTTCAGGGNGCGTGNGGAAGACGACCACCTCGGCAGCCCTGGCGCTGCGCGCCGCAGAGCAAGGCCGCAAGGTGGTGGTCCTCACGATCGACCCGGCCCGACGGCTCGCCCAGTCGATGGGGATCGAGAAGCTCGACAACGTTCCTCGTCCTGTTCCCGGAGTCCAGTCCGAGACGGGCTCGCTGGACGCGATGATGCTCGACATGAAGCGCACCTTCGATGAGGTGGTCGAGAGCCAGGCCAGTCCCGAGAAAGCCGAACAGATACTGGGAAATCGCTTCTATCAAGCGCTCTCGTCGTCGTTCGCCGGCACACAGGAGTACATGGCGATGGAGAAGCTCGGGCAGTTGCGTGCCGATGCTCGGTCCAGCGGCCGCTGGGATCTCATCGTCGTTGACACCCCGCCCGCGCGGTCGGCGTTGGACTTCCTGGACGCACCCGAGCGACTGTCGGGCTTCCTGGACGGTCGCTTCGTCAAGTTGCTGCTCGCCCCGGCGCGCGGCCCCGCCAAACTGATGACTGCGGGTTTCTCCGCCGTCACCAACACCATGACCAAGATCATCGGAGCCCAGGTGCTCAAGGACCTGCAGATGTTCGTCGCCGCGTTCGACACTCTCTTCGGAGGGTTCCGGCAGCGCGCCCAACAGACTTTCGAGCTGCTCCAGACCAAGGAGACGGCGTTCCTTGTCGTCGCCGCACCGGAGCCCGATGCACTGCGAGAGGCCGCCTACTTCGTGGAGCGGCTGGAGTCGGAGCGGATGCCGATCGCCGGGCTGGTGGTGAACCGCGCAAGCCAGGCCGCCGGAGGGATAACGGTCGAACAAGCCGTGGTCGCCGCCGACCGGCTGGACGAAGCCGGGAGAGCCGGCCCCACTGCCGATCTGTTGCGGATGCATGCGGACCGGCTCAGGATTGCGGCGCGGGAATCCCGGCTCCGGCAGCGCTTCGCTGTCGCGCACNCCCAGGTACCGACCGTGATCGTGCCGGCACTCAGCCAGGATGTACACGACCTGGACGGGCTTCGCGAGATCGGTGAGCTGCTAGCCGCTACACACCGGATATGAGGGTAGCGCTTGATCAGCATCAAGGACGTCGCAGACCACGCCGGCGTCTCGACCGCGACCGTCTCTCGCGTGATGAATGGCCATTCCGTGCGCGCCGATCTCGAGGCCAGAGTGCGTCAAGCCGTGGAGACACTCGGGTACTCCNCCGATCGCCGGGCCCGCTCGCTGCGGCAACGCACGAGCGAAGTCGTGAGCCTGATCCTTCCCGACATCGAGAATCCGTTCTACACATCTTTGGCCCGCGGAGTCGAAGACGTCCTGCAGACCGAGGGCCTGTCACTCGTGTTGTGCAACTCCGACGAGGAGACCGACAAGGAGCAGCGGTACCTGGCCATCGCCCAGAGCGAGAAGGTCGCCGGAATCATCATCGCCCCGGCTATCCCCGACACCGACGTAAGCCGACAAGTCGCGGCGGGGATAGCGGTCGTCGCGGTAGACCGCGCTCTGAACGGTCCGATCGATCAGGTCACCTTCGACAACGAGCGGGTGGCGGAGATCTCCACCGAAGATCTCATTCGCCGCGGTTACCGAAGAATCGCCTGTATCGCCGGACCGGAGACAGCCAGCACCGCCAACGATCGCGCTCGTGGATGGCGCAACGTGGTGGAGCAGGCGGGTTTGGACTGCGGAGACATGTTCGTCCGCGTGACCTTCCGCGTCGACGGTGGTCGCGAGGCAACCCGAGCCTTCCTCGCCTTAGAAGACCCACCCGATGCAATCCTCGCCCTCGACAACGTGCTCGGTGTGGGCGCACTTCAGTTCCTCACCGGGAAGCAGTACACCGGGATCGGCCTGGGAGTCATCGGTGAGATCCCCTTCGCAGCTTCGCGTACACCGAACGTCACAGTCACGCCGCTGAGTCCACGGAACATGGGGATGACCGCAGCCCGAGCACTTATCAAGCGCATCGGTCACATCGGCAGCGAGGTCGAGACAATCGTTCAGCCAATCGAACGGCCGCATACCCTGCGTTGGTAACTCGCCGGCCAACCCACGCGCGCGTGGTGAAGACCTGAAACGTGACTACGGATCCACGGCTACCCAGCCATGCGCAAACCCGCAGTCCGCGTCTCAGGCGCTGACCGTCGTACGCACCATGACCGCGTGCTCCTCGCGGGCGGTCTCCAGCAGGCGCTTCCACGACGTGACGTTGGGCCGCTTGCGAAGCAGCGCGCGACGCTCCCGTTCCGTCATGCCTCCCCAGACGCCCCACTCGATCTGGTTGTCGAGTGCCTCAGCGAGGCACTCGGTCCGGACCGGGCAGCCGGCGCACAGTTGCTTGGCTCGGTTCTGCGCGGCTCCACGGACGAACAACTCGTCCGGTCGAGCTTGATTGCAGGTGGCCATGGTGGCCCAATCGTCGTTCCACATTTCGGCGTATCCCTCCGAATATCACCGAGGCTTCTCCCAAAGTCCTCGGCTGGGGTGTTGTCCCAGGTAAAGGTAAAGTCGCAAAGCGGACACAAACAGACACATCATGCCCAAATCAAATGACTCTTTATGACTAGGTGGGTTGTCCAAACGGCGATCCGAGCCTCAACCGAGGGGACAATCGATGCATTGTGTCTCCTCATAGAGGATGAAATCGGACACCACTCGGCTGTTATCTAGTCCGATTGGACTACTTCTCTGCTTAGCCATTCGGACACGCCGTGGAATCACATCCGTGTAATTCGATTCTGCTCATGCTAGGCAGCATCCAGACCTTGCCTGGCCCGTCGATTGCCATCGCTCCCGTACCCTTGAGTCCATGCCCCGCGCCGATCAGTTGACCTCCGGACGCGTGCTGCGCCATCTCGCGGTGATGATCGGAGTAGCAGCCGTCATGGGACTGCTCGTCGCCGGCTTGGCGCTACCGTTCGCCGGCGTTGCCGGCAAGGCCGCCCGCGCGGCTGCCGACAGTATGGACAACCTCCCCGCGAGTTGGACCTCGANNATCGAGCCACTCGCCCAGCGCACCCGAGTCCTGGCCAACGATGGAACGGTGATCGCTACCTGGTACGACCAGAACCGGGTCAATGTGCGGCTGAACCGAGTCGCACCGATCATGCGCAAGGCGATCCTCGCGATCGAGGACGCTCGCTTCTACAGCCACGGCGCCCTCGATCTGCAGGGAACACTGCGCGCCTTCATCACCAACCAGGCCAACAACGGCGTCGTCCAGGGAGGCAGCTCCATCACCCAGCAGATGGTGAAGATGACGCTGATCCTGCAGGGCACCAAGGAGCAGCGCGAGACCGCCACCGACGACTCCTACGAGCGCAAGATCCGTGAGCTGCAGTACGCGATCGCCATCGAGCAGAAGTACCCCAAGCAGTGGATCCTGGAACGCTACCTCAACATCGCCTACTTCGGCGACGGCGCCTGGGGTATCCAGGCAGCCGCTCGGCACTACTTCTCCAAGAACGCCTCCAAACTCACGCTCAAGGAAGCTGCCACCCTGGCCGGTCTGGTGAAGAACCCGACGAGGTACGACCCGACCAACAACNCCCAGACCGCCAAGGAGCGCCGCAACGTGGTGCTGTCTCGGATGGCGGCGCTCAACGTCATCACCGAAGAGCGAGCGGAGAAGGCCAAGGGCTCCAAGCTGGGGTTGAAGGTCACCAAGTCCGCGAACGGCTGCGTCACCGCCATGGACTCCCAAGCCTCCTGGTTCTGCGACTACCTGCGGGAGTACCTCCTGGCCGATGAGAAGCTGGGCAAGACCGTCAAGGCCCGCGAGCGCAAACTGGACACCGGCGGCCTGACCATCTACACCACACTCGACCCTCGGTTCCAGATCGAGGCCGGCAAAGCTGTCGCGGCCCATGTCTATCCCACCGACAACGCGATCGGCGGTTTGGCGATGGTGGTGCCCGGCACCGGAGAGGTGCGGGCGCTGGCCCAGTCCCGGCCGATGGGACGGGACCGCAAGAAGGGCGAGACCTTCCTCAACTACGTCGTGCCTCGGAAGTTCGGTGACTCCGGGGGCTTCCAGGCGGGATCGACCTTCAAGGTGTTCGTCCTGGCTGCCGCGATCGAGCGGGGCGTCCCGCTTCGGACCAAGATCGTCTCCCCACAGACCATGACCATCAAGGGCGATGAGTTCACCGACTGCCCCGGCCAAGGCGGCGGGTTCGACGACTGGAAGGTGTCGAACTCCACCGGGGAAGGCACCTTCGACCTGTACACCGGCATGCAGAAATCGGTGAACACCTTCTTCGCCCAACTCGAGGTCCGCACCGGGTTGTGTGCCCCGATCAAGCTGGCCAACAAAATGCAGGTGGATGTCCCGCTACGCGACCGTGTAGGACCTTTCACCCTCGGCGTGACCTACACCAACCCCCTCACGATGGCCGCCGTCTACGCGACCTTCGCCGCCCGTGGAGTCTGGTGCGAGCCGAGACCGGTGACCCAGATCGTCGACAGCAACGGCGCGATCGTCCGCGACTATCCCGATACGTGCAAGCAACTGGTCAGCAGCGACACCGCGGACGCGATGAACGACATCATGGCCGGTGTCGTCGGACCGGGCGGCTTCGGCGCTGCGCTGAATCCGGGTATCCCGGCAGCCGGTAAGACCGGTACCCGATCCGGCAACATTTCGGTCTGGTTCAACGGCTACACCGCAGACCTGGCTGCGGCCGCGATGATCGCAGGCGCGAACCGGGACGGCTCCGAGATCACCCTCAACGGCCAGACCGTCGGCGGCAGCTACGTCGTCAGTGCTGCCGGTTCGACCCATGCCGGGCCGATCTGGGGAGATGCTATGAAGGCAGTCGCCTCCTACTTGAGCAATACCCCGTTCGTGAAGCCGAGTGCGAGCACCGTGGCAGGTGAGGTAATCACCGTGCCATCGGTGGAGGGCCTGGCTCCCCGGCAGGCCGCTCGGATTCTGCGCAAGGCGGGCTTCATTCCGACGATCGACGAGGGTCAGGTCGATTCGGCGTACNCCCAAGGCACCGTCGCCTACCTCAGCGTCCGGGCCGGGGCACCTGTGCCGGTGATGACACCGATTACGATCTACGTCTCCGACGGCACCCCGGCCAAGAAACCGAAGAAGGACAAGAAGAACAAGAAACAGAACCGCGGCAACCGCGACTGATCCCGCCGCTCACCCAAGCTGGGCGCGTACCTGGGCAGACACCACGCCACCGTCAGCCCGACCCTTGATCTTCGGCTGCAAGGCACCCATCACCTTGCCCATCGCCTTCATCCCCTCACCGCTCACGCCAAGTTCAGCGATCGTGCTGGCGACCAACGCGGTGACCTCCGCAGGAGTGAGCTGAGCAGGCAGGTAGTCGGCGATGACGCCGGCTTCGGCCAGTTCCTTGTCGGCGCTGTCCTGCCGGCCACCATCAGCGAACGCGACAGCAGCCTCCCGTCGCTTCTTGGCCTCGCTGGCCAAGACACTGATGATGTCGTCGTCGGTGAGCTCTTTGGCCTGCTTGCCGGCGACCTCGGCGTTGGTGATCGCGGTCAGCACCATCCGCAGCGTCGAGGACCGCAAGTCGTCGCGGGCCTTCATCGCCGTAGTCAGGTCGCTCCGTAGTCGGTCCTTCAACTCACTCATGACACCCATTGTGGCAGCCTTGCGCTATGGCTTTTCGGTCCCGTCTGCTCTTGGGCGCCCTGACCGCGGGCGTAGCAGGCCTTGGGTACGCGCACTTCGAAACCAAGTGGTTCACCCTGCGCCGGGTATCCGTCGACATACTCCCAGCAGGAGCTCAGCCGCTCCGCGTCTTACATCTCTCCGACCTGCACCTGACCCCCAGCCAGAACCGCAAACACGACTGGGTCCGCTCGCTGGCCGAGCTCGAGCCTGATCTGGTGGTCAACACCGGTGACAACTTCGGACACGTCCAGGCGCTGACGCCCATCCTCTCGGCCTACGGTGACCTACTGGATGTACCCGGGGTCTTCGTGTTCGGCTCGAACGACTACTTCGCGCCGACACCACGCAATCCGTTCGGATACCTGATGCCGGACCGGGGCCGTCGGCACGTACGCTCACCCACCTTGCCGTGGCCGGATCTCCGCGATGCGCTGGAATCCCGGGGCTGGGTCGGGCTGTGGAATCGCACCGATTCCTTGGAAGTCAACGGCCTGCGCCTGACTGTCGCGGGCGTGGATGATCCCCATTTGGAATACGACGACCTGGCCGCCGTCGCCGGACCGGCCGACCCGAGTGCAGACCTTCGCATCGGCATCGCCCACGCGCCCTACCTACGAGTGCTCGACCAGTTCGCCCATGACGGCTACGACCTCACCATCGCCGGGCATACTCACGGCGGGCAGGTGTGCCTGCCGGGCGGAAGATCCCTGGTGACCAACTGCGACCTGGAGCCCGAACGCGCCAAAGGACTCCACCGACACCCCGCGCGCTCACAGCCCGGCGACCCGGGCAGCAACTACCTGCACGTCTCCGGTGGACTTGGCACTTCTCCGTATGCCCAGGTGCGGTTCTGCTGCCGCCCCGAAGCCACTCTGCTGACGCTCAGACCTCGCCGATAGCCCCGGCTTGCGCCGTGCCTTAGCCTGGGCACATGCTTCAGCACGCCAAGCTCGCCGTCGTGACGGCCGCACTCACCCTTGCCCTGACCGCCTGCGGAGGCTCCGACGGCGAGCAGGATTCTGCCGAGACTGAGACCCCCAGACTTGGGCGGGAGACGTGTGTGGCTCGGCTGCCACCTGGGCCGGGGAGTTGGCCGGTGTGACGACGACGCTGAAGGACACCGGCAACCTCAGCGCGAACTCGCTCAAGGATGCACTGAACCAAGCCGTCACCGCGACAACGACACTGGTGGACGACCTGCAGGCCCTCGAGGCGCCTGACACGGAGGCAGGGGCTGCCGCCAAGGAGGACATCGCCGCCTTGGCCAACGCCCTCAGCGAGCAACGCGACACCTTCAACGACACCATCGACCAGGCGCCCTCAGGGGCGGCCGGGGTCCTCACTGCCGCAGCCGCCGCAGCCACCTTGCTGACCACGATGTCGACGTCGGTGACCTCCACCTTCGCGAGCCTGCAGTCGCTCGAAGGCGGCGAAGAGCTCAAGCAGGCATTCGAGTCCGCCGACGAGTGCCAGGACTTCCGCTCCGGCTCCTGACCCACCGATTTCTCGCGGCTCCAGCTCACCCGCTAGACTCGCTCAGGTTGCCCAAAGCTGGCGTGAACAGCGATAGCTTGCGGGCATCGGGCTGTGGCGCAGCTTGGTAGCGCGCTTCGTTCGGGACGAAGAGGCCGCAGGTTCAAATCCTGTCAGCCCGACTTTCCGGAAACCCGCCTTGGATCTGCAAACATGCAGTTCAGAGGCGGGTTTCTTGTTCCGGCCCCTCTAAGCGGGGCGAGAATTCTGAGCGGCCAGCAGGCCGGTGGCATCGACCAGGAGCGGATCGAGATCATCGTCTCGCTCTGCTACGAGCCTCTCGAGGACCTCGCGCATCGGTCGAGTCCAGAACATCTCGATGTGCCGGGCGATGGCCTCTGCTGCTTCGGAAGCAGGCAGGTGCGCGAATACGTGCGATGTCGTTTCCCATCCGTGCTTCGGGCGAGACGTTCACGCGTGCGTCTCCGCGGGCTCTCTGGCCTCGGCAACAGCTGCGTCGCCGCGTGCGTTCGCGACTCCGACCTGCACCGCGGTGACCTTGTATTCCGGGCAGTTGGTCGCCCAGTCGGAGTTCTCCGTGGTCACGACGTTGGCGCCGGTGATCGGGTGATGGAAGGTCGTGTAAACGACACCGGCCGGCATCCGCTCGGACACTTTGGCCCGTAAGGTCGTCGACCCGATGCGGCTGGTCAGGTCGACCAGATCACCTGTCGAGATNCCTCGCATCTCGGCATCGGCCGGGTGAATCTCCAAGACGTCCTCGGGGTGCCAAGTGCTGTTCGCGGTCCGGCGGGTCTGCGCACCGACGTTGTACTGGCTGAGAATCCGGCCCGTGGTCAAGATGAGGGGGAACCTTCGGTTAGCACGCTCGGTCGTCGGCACGAACACGGTCTCCACGAGTTTGCCCTTGCCACGGACGAACTCACCGATGTGCATGACCGGCGTACCAGTAGAGGAAGTGTCGTAGACCGGCCACTGCATCGACCCGACCTCGTCGAGACGCGCGAATGAGACACCGGCGAAAGTCGGTGTGGTCGCTGCAATCTCGTCCATGATCTCCGAGGCCGCGGCGTAAGTCATGTCATAACCCATGGCCTGGCCGATCGCGCAGGTGATCTCCCATTCGTCCATGCCCACTTTGGAGTCGAAGACAGGTCGCACCCGGTTGATTCGGCGCTCGGCGTTGGTGAACGTGCCGTCCTTCTCCAAGAAGGAAGTGCCCGGCAAGAAGACGTGGGCGAAACGCGCGGTCTCGTTGAGGAAGAGGTCTTGGACGACGACGAGATCCATCGCGCGAAGTGCCGCTTCGACATGTTGGGTGTTGGGATCGGACTGGGCGATGTCCTCACCTTGGACATAGAGCCCGCGGAAGGTGCCGGCCAGTGCCGCGTCGAACATGTTGGGAATACGCAGGCCCGGCTCCGGATCGAGAGTCAATCCCCACATCCGCTCATAGATCGCCCGGGTGTCGTCTTGCGACACGTGCCGGTAGCCCGGGAACTCGTGCGGGAACGAACCCATGTCACAAGATCCCTGGACATTGTTCTGCCCTCGCAGTGGATTCACGCCGACGCCCTCACGGCCGATGTTTCCGGTGAGCATGGCGAGGTTGGCCATGCCCATCACCATGGTCGAGCCCTGCGAGTGCTCGGTCACGCCCAGGCCGTAGTAGATCGCGGCATTGCCACCGGTCGCGTAGAGCCGTGCGGCTGCTCGCAGCTGGTCGGGGTCGACGCCTGTCGCCTCGGCCGCCGCTTCGGGTGAGTTGGCTGGGTCGGCGATGAAGGCGAGGTATTCCTCGGTGTCCTCACACCGCTCTTGCAGGAACGAGACGTCGTGAAGGCCCTCGGTGACGATGACGTGAGCCATCGCGTTGACGAATGCGACGTTGGAGCCGGGGAGGATCGGGAGGTGGTAGTCCGCCTCCACGTGAGGACTGCGCACCAAGGCAATGCGGCGTGGGTCCGCCACGATCAGTCGGGCACCATCTCGCAATCGTTTCTTCATCCGCGAGGCGAAGACGGGGTGTGCGTCGGTGGGGTTGGCGCCGATGAGAAGGATGACGTCGGTCTCCTCGATCGAGCGGAAGTCCTGGGTGCCTGCCGAGGTGCCGAAGGTCTCCTTGAGCCCATAACCGGTGGGNGAGTGACAAACCCGTGCGCAAGTGTCGATGTTGTTGTTGCCAAACGCCGCGCGTACCAGTTTCTGGACGACGTACACCTCTTCGTTGGTGCACCGACTGGACGAGATGCCGCCGATCGCTCCGGTCCCGTGCTCGGCCTGGAGGCTCCGGAAGCCCTCTGCGACCTTGGTGATGGCTTCTTCCCAGGAGACGGTGCGCCACTGGTCATCGATGGAGGTTCGCACCATCGGGAAGTACTGCCGGTCCCGGTGGCTTGCGTAACCATAGGCGAAGCGGCCCTTCACGCAGCTGTGGCCTTCGTTGGCCCCACCGTTCTTGGACGGAGTCATCCGTACGACTTGCGCGTTGTCGCCGTCGCCCTTGACTTCGGCACGGAAGGAACAGCCCACGCCGCAGTAAGCACAGGTGGTCTCGACCGAACGAGTGGGCATACCGAGTTCGATGATCGAGTTCTCCTGGAGCGCCGAGGTGGGGCAGGCCTGTACGCAGGCACCACACGAGACGCACTCGGAACTGAGGAAGTCAGTGCCGCCGGCGCTGATCTTGGAGTCGAAGCCGCGGCCATCGACGGTGAGCGCGAACGTTCCCTGGATATCGCCGCAGGCCCGCACGCAGCGAGAACAGACGATGCAAGATGACGAGTCGAAGGAGAAGTAGGGGTTCGATTGGTCGACCGGCTGCGGATGGGCGACCTCGTCGCGAGACTCCGGCCTGCCGTAACGCACTTCGGCCGATCCCACTCGGGCCGCCAACGCCTGGATCTCGCAGTTGCCCCGGGCACAGCCGTCACAGTCCTCCGGATGGTCCGAGAGGTAGAGCTCCATGACATTGCGGCGTAGCTCACGCACTGTCTCGGTCTGAGTGCTGACGACCATTCCGTCCGAGCACGGCGTCGTGCAAGACGCCGGAGTACCCCTGCCACCTTCGACCTCGACCAGGCACATCCGGCACGAACCGAATCCTTGGAGAGAATCGGTTGCGCACAGTTTGGGAATGGTCACTCCAGCCTCTGTGGCGGCGCGTAACACCGACGTGCCGGCCGGCACCTCCACACTTCGACCGTCGATCGTGACCGTCACCGACTCTGCCGCACGTACGGGTGGCGTGCCGAAGTCGACCTCCGGCGCCCAGATGTCCAGACTCATGCTGATACTCCTTCAGGCTCGAAGTCCTCTGGAAAGTGCTTGATCGCGCTCTGAACGGGCATCGGTGTCAGCCCGCCCATCGCGCACAAGGAACCCTTCGTCATGGTTTCGCACAGGTCGTCGAGGAGCACCAGGTTGGCCGAGACGTCCTGGCCACCGATGATCCGGTCCATGATCTCCACGCCCCGAGTGGAACCGACGCGGCACGGAGTGCATTTGCCGCACGACTCGATCGCACAGAACTCCATCGCGAAGCGCGCCATCCGTGCCATATCGACCGATTCATCGAAGACGACGACGCCTCCATGCCCCAGCATCGCACCGGATTCGGCCAGGGACTCGTAATCCATGGAAACGTCGAACCTGGCTGCTGGCACGTAGGCCCCAAGGGGACCACCGACCTGCACGGTCCGCACAGGTCGGCCGGTGAGTGTACCGCCGCCATAGTCCTCCACGAGTTCACGCAGGCTTACTCCGAAGGGCAGTTCGACGATGCCACCGTGCTTGATGTTGCCGGCGAGTTGGAAGACCTGGGTGCCCCGCGAGCGTCCGGTTCCAAGCTCGGCGTACGCCGCACCGCCGTCTGCGAGGACCATCGGAACGGCGCACAACGTCAGGACATTGTTGACCGCGGTCGGCTTGCCCCACAGCCCTTTGATGGCGGGGATCGGAGGCTTCGCCCGTACCTCTCCGCGGCGTCCCTCGAGACTCTCGAGCATCGAGGATTCCTCGCCACAGATATAGGCCCCNGCTCCGACCCGGACATGCAGGTCGAAGTTGAGCCCGGATCCGAGGATGCCTTGGCCGAGGAAGCCGTGGGTGTACGCGGCCTCGACCGCGCGGCGCAGTGCAGCCACAGCGTGCGGGTACTCGGACCTGACGTAGACGTAGCCTTCACTCGCACCGACCGCGAAGGCGGCGATGGTCATCCCNTCGATAAGCGTGAAGGGATCCCCTTCGATCATCATCCGGTCCGCGAACGTCCCGGAATCGCCTTCGTCGAAGTTGCACGCCACGAACTTCAGGTCCGATGGGGCATCGAGGACCGTCTTCCACTTGAGACCGGCCGGGAAGCCCGCACCACCACGGCCACGCAATCCAGAGTCGGTGACTTCTCCGACCACCTCGTCGGGCGATAGCGACAACGCCCGACGCAGCCCGGCCCAGCCGCCGTGGGCGGCATAGTCGGCGACCGAGGCTGGGTCGACCACTCCGACGCGCGCGAAGCTGACCCGGTGTTGCGCGGTCAACCACGGATGCTCATCCACCACGCCGATGTCCGGCAACACCCCGGCGAGTAGAGCCTCGACGTCATCGGCGCTGACGTTGGCGTAACCCACTCGGCGACCATCGTCCTTGACGACTTCAACGAGCGGCTCGAGCCAGAGCATCCCGCGTGAGCCATTGCGCACCACGTCTGCTCCGGCTGATTCACATGCGGCAGCCACCTCGTCGGCACCGACGGAGACCGCGGCCGCATCGCCGGGAACGAACACCTTGACCGTCGAAGATGTCAACGCCATCCCTCCGTGAGGGCGTCGAGGCGCTGAGCCGACAGTCTGCCATGTAAACGGCCATCGACAGTGCCGGACGGTCCCAGTGCGCAGTTGCCCAGACAGAACACTTCGGTGACCGCGACATCAGCCCCGAGCGCCTCGGCACGGGCGACCGTGTCCTGGTAAAGAGCCTCGGCCCCCACCGACTGGCAGGCTTCGCCACGACAGAGCGCAACCGCGTGGGCAGCAGGCGGTGAGGTGCGGAAGTCCTGGTAGAAGCTGACGACGCCGTGTACCTCTGCAATCGAGAGGTTGAGGACGTCGGCGATCGTCTGCACGTCTTCGCGCGCGACGTACCCCAGCTCGTCCATCACCTCGTGGAGCACGGGCAACAGTGGCCCGCGATCGGTGAGGTGCTGCGACGCGATGGTCCGGACCAAGGCTGCCCTGTCAATCAGCGACGCGGTCGTCATCATGCGGCTCCGGATAAATGTCGAAAAGGTGATCCCATTATGTCTCTAACGAAGATACGCCGAGCAGCACGTGCGTTGCGCGACTAGACTCCTGCCGTGCCATCAGAAGACGACGCTTCGCTGACGTTCATCGAGGCCGTCGTGCTCGGTCTCCTGGTGGAGCAGCGCGGTCACGGTTTCGAGCTGGCCAAGGCACTCGAGCCGGGAGGCTGGCTGTCGGAGGTGTTCACCACCCGGCGGGCAATCGTCTACCGGGCATTGAAGACTTTGGAGGGCAAGAGTCTGCTCGTACGCGAGCAGACCGTGGCCTCCACTCGCGGCCCGGATCGCACCATCATGAGCGCCAACAAAGCCGGCGAACGGGCATTCCATGCCTGGTTGGAGACTCCGGTACGGCACCTGCGCGATGTGCGGGTGGAGTTGTTGGCCAAACTGGCCTTCCACGAGCGGCTGGGAATCGACGCCCAGCCGTTCATCACCCGGCAGGCGGGTCACTTCCGGCCGATCTACGAGGCGCTGCAGACAACTCCCATTCCACCCGATGGAATCGAGCGGCAGGTGGCTTTGTGGCGCAAGGAAGCCTCCAAGAGCGTGATGCGGTTCTTGGATGAGGTCGGTAGCGCCGCCCAGTAGCTCAAAGCCTGTAGAGGCTAAGGGGTTCGCGGACAAGGTCGGCTCCTTTCTGACCTCGCCACTTCGGGGATCTACCCGTCTTTTAAGTCAGGCAAGAAGCGCGGGTCCTCCAAGCTCGCGGCGACATCAGCCAGGAACCGCGAGGCCAACGAGCCGTCGATGAATCGGTGGTCGAACGAGAGCGCGAGCGTAGTCACCTCACGCGGTTTCACCTTGCGTTTGCCCTTCGAAGTGGTGATCACCCACGGCATCGGCCGGATGGCGCCGAGCGCGAGGATCGCCGACTCCCCGGGTTGATCAGGGGCGTGCCGGAATCGATGCCGAAGACACCGATGTTGGTGATCGTGAAAGTTCCGCCGGTCTGGTCAGCCGGTTGAGTACGTCCGGCTTTGGCCGTCGCGGACAGATCGGCCAGTGCACGAGCCAGTTCCGGCAGGGACAAAGCCTGTGCATCCTTGAGGTTAGGCACCAACAGTCCACGAGGAGTCGCCACCGCGATGCCGAGGTTCACCTCGCTCTTGTAGACGATCTCGTGGGTGCTCTCGTCCCATACGGCATTGACCTCAGGCGTGCGCTGCGTCGCCAACAACACTGCCTTGGCGGCGAGCAGCAATGGCGAGACCTTGACGCCTGCGAACTCCGGTAGCTCCCGAAGCTGCTCCAACAGCTTGACGGTCCTGGTTACGTCGATCGTGATCCATTCGGTGACATGCGGGATTGTGAAGGCCGAGTCGGTCATCGCCTGGGCCATTGCTTTGCGTACGCCCTTGACCGGCTCACGGCGATCCATCAATCCCGGCGAGGACTCAGGAAACGACTCGCCCTCGAATCGAGACTGGGCAGCTTCGACATCGGCGTAAGAGATCCGGCCTTCAGCACCTGTGCCGGTCACCGTGGCCAAGTCGACGCCCAGGTCTTGGGCGAGCTTGCGCACAGGCGGCTTGGCCAATGGTCGGGCACCGGCTGGAGAGTTCGTCGTTGCTGGGACGGTAGCCGGAGCAGCACCGGCGGGCTTCCTCCGTGGGCGTCGGCGCCCAGTGCCAGCGCTGAGGCCAGAACTCGGGCCGTATCCGACCAAGGTCGCCGGCACCTGCTCGGTCTCTGCGGAGTTGGTGGGAACGCCCCCAGCCGGCGCCGAGTCGACCGGCTCGGCGCGTTGCCCATCGGAGACATTTTGCTCCGTGCCGACGGTGATGATCGACGTACCGACTGCGACAACCTCACCTTCAGCCACGAGGATTGCGGTGACTGCGCCGGCGTACGGAGAGGGCAACTCCACCAGGGACTTGGCGGTCTCGATCTCGACCAGGACGTCGTTGACGTCGACCTCGTCTCCGACCTGCACCTTCCAGGAGACGATCTCGGCCTCGGTCAGCCCCTCACCTACATCGGGAAGCTTGAAGTCGGGCATTGCCTACTCCTTAAAGTCCATGGTCTTGTCGACGGCATCCAGGACTCGATCCAGATCAGGAAGCCAGTCTCCCTCCACCCGCGCCGGTGGATACGGAGTGTCGAAGCCGGTCACACGTAGCACCGGCGCCTCCAAGGAGTAGAAACAGTGCTCACTGATCCGGGCCGCGAGTTCGGCGCCCATGCCGAGGTTGCTGTGTGCCTCGTGCACGACGACCACTCGGCCGGTGCGACGAACCGACTCATACACCGGCTCGGTGTCCAACGGCGACAGGGTCCGTAGGTCGATCACTTCCAGGCTGTGGCCCTCTTCCTCTGCTACCGAGGCTGCAGCCAGGCAAAGACTGACCGTCGGCCCGTACGCCAACAGCGTCGCATCGTGACCGGCCCGCACCACCCGGGAGCGGAACAACGGCCATGGGGGCGCATCGGGATCGACCTCGGCCGCACCGGCGTGGTACTGGCGTTTGGGTTCGAGGAAGACAACCGGATCGTCGTGGGCGATCGCCTGCTGGATCATCCAGTAGCCGTCAGCCGGGTTGGAGCAAGCGACCACCTTCAGCCCCGGCGTATGCGCGAACTGGGCCTCCGGCGATTCGCTGTGATGCTCGACTGCGCCGATCCCACCTCCGAAGGGGATCCGGATCACGATCGGCATCTGCACCTTGCCGGTGCTGCGGNNAAGGTGATTGGCTACCTGGTTGACGATTTGGTCATAAGCCGGGTAGACGAACCCGTCGAACTGCATCTCACACACCGGTCGATAACCGCGCATCGCCAACCCGACCGCTGTTCCGACTATGCCGGCCTCGGCAAGTGGCGAGTCGAGCACCCGGTCCTGGCCGAACTCGGTCTGCAGGCCGTCGGTGATGCGGAAGACTCCGCCGAGCTTGCCGACGTCCTCACCCATCACGAGCACCTTGGGGTCGGTCTCCATCGCCCTACGCAGGCCCGCGTTGAGCGCTTTGGCCAGCGTCATGGTGCTCATGGCGAATCCACCTCCGGCGATNGCCTGTGAGGAGGAGTCCTCGGAGAACGAGTCCAGGTAGGCGGCGCACCAGGTTTGTTGTGCGGCCAATTCCTCAGTCTGTTCGACGAACACATGGTCGAAGATCTCGAGGATCTGCGGCTCGGCCATCGTCTTGCAGGCCTCGCGGAGTCGTACGCCGAGTGCGTCGGCCTCGGCATCGAGCTGGGTGAACCAAGCAGTATCGGCAAGCCCGCCTCGCTCCAGATAGGCGCGCACACGGGCGATCGGGTCCTTGAGTTTCCAGTGCTCGAGCTCAGCAGCCGAGCGATATCGCGTCGGGTCGTCAGTGGTGGTGTGGGCACCCATCCGATAGGTGTAGGCCTCCACCAGCATCGGACCCTGACCGGACCGGGCTCGGTCAAGTGCCGCGCGAGTGACCGCATAGGTGGCGAGTACATCGTTGCCGTCCACCCGGACGCCGGGGAAGCCGAAGCCGAGAGCCCTTTGGTAGAGCGGGATCAGGCTTTGCCTGATAGTCGGCTCGGAGATCGCCCACTGGTTGTTCTGGCAGAAGAACACCACCGGCGCGTTGTAGCTGGCGGCGAAGACGAAGGCCTCGTTGACGTCGCCTTGGCTGCTCGCGCCATCGCCGAAGTACGCGATCACGGCGCTGTCCCGATCAGGATCGCCGGTGCCCACCACCCCGTCGCGCTGCATACCCATCGCATAGCCGACAGCGTGCAGAGTCTGGGCTCCGACCACGATCGCGTACAGACCGAGGTTGTATTCGTGGGGNTCCCATCCGCCTTGGTCGACTCCGCGGAAGAGGCCGAGCAACAGCTCCGGCTCGACTCCGCGGGCCCAGGCGACGCCGTGCTCGCGATAGGTGGGGAAAGCAAAGTCCTGCTTGCGGAGCGCTCGACCCGAGCCGATCTGAGCGGCCTCCTGACCGAGGAGTTGCGACCACAACCCCAGTTCACCGTGGCGCTGCAGCGCGGTCGCCTCGATGTCGAGCCGCCGAACCAGGACCATGTCACGGTAAAGCTCGCGGATCGCCTCGTCATCCAGATCGCACGAGAAGTCGGGGTGCTCACGACGCTCCCCTTCGGGAGTGAGGAGCTGGACGTACTCGACTTCTGTGCCGTCCTCAGCGCTGAGAGACTCCAGGGCCTGGGCAGGCACAGCTGTGTGTGTTTGGGGGTGCAGCTGGTCAGACCCTAAGCCCGATGCGGGTACTGAGGTCGCGGTCACGGGTGCTCCTTCCTTCTGGTCGACCCGGGATCACCGGCGTCGGTCAGTCGCCTCCGCGTCCCGACACCCAGGGGTAGCGGGCTACCGTGACGCGCGGCACATCGCGTACGACCAACCTAGCGCGCATAGGCCGCCGGCCATCGGTGGTCATCGGGCGAACTCGGCCGCGACCCGCAAGAACACGTCGTTGCCTGCCACTTCGCCGATGCTGATCCGGACGCCCTCGCCGGTGAACGGACGCACCATGATCCCCGCCGCCTCGGCGGCCGCCACGAAGTCAGCAGTGCGAGCCCCCAGCGGCAACCACACGAAGTTGCCCTGGGCATCAGGCAACTTCAAGCCCTGCTCGCGCAGCGCCGCGATGACCCGGGATCGCTCGGCGACCAGCGCCTCGACCCGCTCCGACAACTCGGCCTCGCGAGCCAGCGATGCAACGGCCGCAGCTTGGGCAATCGAGCTGACTCCGAAGGGCAGTGAACAGGCCCGGACTGCGGCAACGACCGGCGGTGCCGCCACCAGATAGCCGCAACGCAGCCCCGCCAGGCCGTACGCCTTGGCGAAAGTGCGCATCGCCACGACATTGCCGAAGTCCGCCAGCAGCGCTACCGCGTCGGCCCGGTCCTCGATCCTGACGAACTCGCGATACGCCTCGTCGACCACGACGATCACCTGCGACGGCACACGGGAGACGAAGTCACGCAGCGCCGACGCGGTCACCGCCGGTCCGGTGGGGTTGTTGGGGGTGCAGACCAACACCACCTTGGTGCGTTCGGTGATCGCGGCGAGCATCGCCGGGAAGTCGTGCTCACCGTCCTCGCGCAGCGGCACCTGGACAGCGGTGGCGCCGGCGACCGCGGTCGCGATCGGGTAGGCCTCGAACGAGCGCCAGGCGTACAGCACTTCATCATCGGGTCCGCAATACGCCTGGATCAGGTGGTAGAGCAGTGCAACTGATCCGGTGCCCGCAGCCAGCCGGTCGCTGGTCACGCCCAGATGCTGGGCGAGTGCCTCGTACAAAGCGGTGATTCCCATGTCGGGATAGCGATTCATCGTCTCTGCGGCACGGACTGCCTCGGCGAGCACACCGGGCAGCGGCGGGTAAGGATTCTCGTTGGACGACAGCTTGTAGGTGGGCAGCTCGGAACCAGGCCCGACTCGGGCTGTCGGGGGCTTNCCGGGAACGTAGGGCGGTACTTTGGCCAGCGCTGCTCGGGGCTGCGGGGTAGTCACGAGCACCGACTCTAATCGGAGTCTGTCAGCAGCCGTACGATCGATCGGTGACCGCCCCACCCCCGCTACCGCGACGGCGGGTCGGCGCAACCTGGGTCTGACCCTAGTGGTCATCGCCGCCTTCATGTTCATTGTGAACTCCGGTGTGAGTCGGGCAGCCCTGCGAGCTGGAATCGACCCATCGGTGCTGGCGACTCTGCGCACTACCGGCACCTTCACGATCCTGCTGGTGGCTGCCGCGCTGTTTCAGCGCAGCAGCTTGCGCCTACCCCGTGGGCGACTGCTGTGGCTGTTGGTCATCCAGGGCATCGTCGGTGTCGCCGCATTGCAATGGGCCTACTTCGTGGCCATCGACCGGCTCCCTCTGGGGCTCGCGCTGCTACTGGAGTACCAAGCACCTGTGTTGGTGGCGCTCTTTGCGTTCTTCGTGCAGAAGCAGCACATGGGTCCACGAGTGTGGCTCGGACTGATGATGGCAGTGGCCGGTCTGGCGGCCGCGGCCGAGGTGTTCGGTGGCCTGTCGTTCGACTCGATCGGGTTGCTCGCCGGCGGGCTGGCCGCCCTGTTCTTCGCGACCTATTTCCTGGTGGGCGAGGCATGTGTGCGACAGGCCCACCCTTTGCGGGTGAGCCTGTGGTCGTTCGGGTTCGCGGCAATTGCCTTGAACATCGTCGCTCCAGCAAGGGGATCGGCGACATGGCCGGCGGATNCCGCCTCGCTCGGAGGGCGACTCGCCGACATCTCGGTGCCCGGCTGGACGCTGTTGGCCTGGGTGATCGTGTTCGGCACCGTGCTGCCGTTCAGCTTCGAGCTGATCGCAATGCAGTACGTGCGCGCCACCACGGTCACGATGCTGGCCATGCTCGAGCCGATCGGCGCCGCGGCCCTGGGCTGGGCGTGGTACTCCGAGGCGATGAGCATCATCGCCATGATCGGCTGTGTCACCGTGGTCGCGGGGTTGTTGATCGCCGAGTCGGGCCGCGAAGAGCATCCCAGTGAGCCCGCGCTGCTGGCCTGACCGGTGACGCGCACACGACTCGACCATCAAGCGACCGGGCTAGTCGTTACTAGCCCGGATGGACTATGTCCAACTGCCCATTCAGCTGATTCCTCATCAATTGCCTGAAATTCGACCCCTTACCTAGTGCATTATTCGCCCCTTTCGATCAAGATTCGAGGAAGTGCTCAGTAACCGGGGGTGCAATACCGGGCACTATCGGCCGGGGTTCTGCGCCGACAAGTGGGGGTAGCGTCGACCTGGCAGGTAGCAAGGGAAGCTGCTGTCTGCCAGGTCGCTCGCCACCGGGCTAGAGTCAGGGGATGCGCGCGATCCTCTGGATACTGGTCAACGCAGCCGCCTTGGCTGTGGCTACCGGGCTGCTCAGCGGGATCACCGTGGAGGGCGAAGGCGCTGAACGATTCTGGACCCTGCTGTTGGTCGCCTTGGTGTTCGGAGTGATCAACAGCATCATCGCTCCGGTGCTGAAGATCCTGTCGCTGCCGTTCATCATCCTCACCCTGGGTCTGCTGTTGGTGGTCATCAACGCTGCCATGCTGATGCTGACGAGCTGGGTGTGCGACAAGCTCGGGATCGGTTTCGAGGTCGACCAGTTCTGGTGGACCGCCATCTGGGGTGCGGTGATCATCTCGCTGGTCACCACCGTCCTCGAAGTTGTCCTTCCCGAGAACTGACATGCGCATCACATTGGTCTGCCTAGGCAACATCTGCCGCTCTCCAACGGCGGCCACGGTCTTGGCCGAGCAAGCGGCAGCTGCCGGCTTGGACTGGACGATCACCAGCGCCGGCACCGCAAGCTGGCATGTTGGCAAGCCGATGGACCACCGATCCGCGCGCACTCTGAGCGAACATGGATACGACCCGAGCCGCCATCGCGCCCAACAGTTCGACCCAGACTGGTACGACACCCACGATTTGGTTCTGGCTATGGATTCGGACAACCTGGCGGACCTGCGCGCTCTGCCCGGTGGCAACCAGGCGTACGACCGCGCCACGCTGCGCCGCTACCGTGACTTCGATCCCACCGGGGCCGGCGACGTACCCGACCCGTACTACGGTGACGCCGACGGCTTCGAGGCCGTGCTCGCGATGGTCGAACGCACCACGGACGCCCTCCTGGATCGTTTCGGCAATGGCATCGACAGCCTCAGCAGTTCCGACAGCCGAGAGACGTCGTGATGGCTCGCTCGAACACCGTTGCCGCTCGCGCCGAGGAACTACTCGGCAAAGCGGTCGCGGCCACTGCCCCGATCGCCGGCGGGGATATCTGCGTCGCCACCCGGCTGCGCCTGTCGGACGGCACGTCTGCGGTGATCAAGACCCTGGCCAATGCTCCGGCCGACTTCTTCGGCGCCGAGGCCGACGGGCTGCGCTGGCTCGGCGCGACCACCTCCTCGGGAGGAGTCGCGGTACCCGAGGTGCTCGCGGTCGACCAGGACTGTCTGATCGTCGCATTCGTCGAGCCGGGCAAGCCGACCGTCGAGAGCGCCGAGGCATTCGGCCGCGCCCTGGCTGCTACCCACCAGGCCGGAGCGGAGACTTTCGGCGCTGCCACCAACGGCTATATCGGCGCGCTGCCGATGCTCAACCGGCCCTGTGACAGTTGGGCCGAGTTCTACGCGACCAGGCGGCTGCTGCCCTATCTCAAGCTGGCAGTCGACCGGGGCGGGATCGGTACCGCGGATGCCGCGGCCCTCGAGGAGGTCGCTCGGCGACTGCCCGACCTCGCCGGCGAACCCGAGCCACCCAGCCGTATTCACGGCGACCTGTGGTCGGGCAACGTCTTGTGGGGCACCGAATCCGCCTGGGTCATCGACCCCGCCGCCCACGGCGGTCATCGCGAGACCGACCTGGCCATGCTCGCGCTCTTCGGGCTGCGCAACCTCGCCCAGCTACTCGCCGCCTACGACGAGGCCTACCCGCTGGCCGACGGTTGGCGCGACCGCGTCGGCCTGCACCAACTCTTCCCACTACTTACCCACGCCACTCACAAGCACGGCGGCGGAGCGTACGGTGCCCGGGCCGGAGAGGTCGCCCGGCGGTTGCTCGCAAGCTGAGTCAACAGAAGGTGCCAGCGGACGTGCGATTCTCGTCTTGGAACGCTCAAGAACGCCGAAACGTGGAGAATCGCACGTCCAATGGCATGTCGATATCTAGCTCCGCGCGAGACGGAGAGCCTTGTTGGTGAAATAGCTCACCGTTCCATTGACGTCCTCGACCCCGAAGACCCACTTGCCAGAAGGAGTAGCCCGAACATCGATGACCGTGCCGCGTCCGTGCGGAGTGAAGACGTCGTCTCCAGGCTTGAAAGCAGTGTCGGTCATACCTCAGATGGTATAGGCGTTAGGCCGCCATTCCTGATCCGGTCATATCGCCTGCCTAGCCGGAAGACTGACAACGCTGGGGATCCGTCTCTATGCGAGACATAACGGCACGGTCTAAGCGGTATCTCAGGCTCAAGTGGCACCCTAGGCGTGTGAATGCTGCAGCAAGCGACATCCAGCGGGTCCTCGTGGTGGACGACGACCGTGCCGTGCGCGACTCTTTGCGCAGGTCCTTGGAGTTCAACGGCTATGCGGTGAGTTTGGCCGGTGATGGCGCCGAGGCGCTAGCGGCGATCGCGAGCTCGGCGCCGGACGCTGTAGTAATGGACGTGATGATGCCGCGCCTGAACGGGATCGAGGCCACCCGGGCGTTGCGCGCGGCAGGCAACGACCTGCCGATCCTGGTTCTGACCGCACGCGATTCGGTCGGCGACCGGGTCGAGGGTCTGGATGCCGGTGCCGACGACTACCTCACCAAGCCGTTCGCTTTGGAGGAGCTCCTGGCGAGACTGCGCGCTCTACTGCGGCGCACCACGCCACCCGGCGAGGGTGACGATCTGGAGGCCGAGGTGCTCAGTTACGCCGACCTCAGTCTCAATCCGCTCACCCGCGAGGTGCGCCGTGGCGATCGAGAGATCGAGCTGACCCGCACCGAGTTCATGCTGCTGGAAATGTTCTTGCGCCGGCCACGGCGCGTCCTGGAAANNCGCTCCTTCATCTTGGAGGAGGTGTGGNGGTACGACTTCCCGACGACTGCGAACTCCCTCGAGGTCTACGTCGGCTACCTACGCCGCAAGACCGAGGCCGAGGGTGAGACCCGGCTGATCCACACCGTACGCGGAGTGGGATATGTGCTCAAGGAGTGAGCGGTGAGCTCCCGTCTGAAGACCACCCTCGCCGGCCGAGTCACCCTGCTCGCCACGATCGCGGTCGGGATCAGCGTCGCCATCGTGGCACTCGCCGCCTATTGGACGATGCGCAACGCGCTCTACGACAGTATCGACGACTCCCTGTACAACCGCGCTACCGCGGCCGCCAAGTCCCGCGACATCCGCGATGTCGGCGTCAGCGGACCCTCTTGGCTGCCGGGCGCCACCGACATCCATGTGCGCCTGGTGTCCGAAGACGGCTCTTACAAGTCCAGCGACAGCATCGAATGGACCCGTGGGGCCTCGCTGGTCGGCCAGCCGGAGCTCGATGTGGCTCGGGGAGTGCAGGAAGTCACCACCCGCACGATCGCCACCACTCACGGCACCTTCCGGGTCACCGCAGTGCCGGTCCCCGGCGAGGCTTCCGCGCTCGTACTTGCACAGTCACTCGAACCCGTGCAAGACACCCTGGGCCGACTCGGCCTGGTGATGCTGTTCTTCGGGGTGCTGGGGGTGCTGGTCGCCACGCTCGCCGGCTGGNGAGTAGCACGCAATGGCCTGCGGCCGGTGCGACGACTCACGTTGGCAGTCGAAGAGATCGCCCGCACCGAGCGACTGGACCCGATCTCGGTTGAGGGCAACGACGAGATCGCCCGGCTGTCGCTCGCCTTCAATCAGATGCTCGCCTCCCTGGCGGCCTCGCGTGATCGGCAACGCCGACTGGTTGCCGACGCCGGGCACGAGCTGCGCACGCCACTGACCTCGCTGCGCACCAACTTGGATCTGCTCACCCAGGCCGAGGCCCGCGGCGGTATGCCGGCTCAGGCCAAGGAGGAGCTGCTCGACGACGTCCGGTTCCAGATCGAAGAGCTGACAACGCTGATCGGCGACCTGACCGAGCTGGCCCGCGACGAGCCGGTCCAGGGCGCAGGGGTCGAGGCAATCGACTTCGACGAGGTCGTGGCACGGTCGATCGACCGAGTACGCAGACGCGGGGCCGGATTGAGCTTCGACGTCGATCTCGATCAGTGGTGGGTGGTCGGGCACGCGGCGTCGTTGGAGCGCGCGGTCACCAATCTGTTGGACAACGCTGCCAAGTGGAGCCCCACTGCGGGCACGATCACCGTGCGGATGACCGAGGGAACACTCACCGTCACCGACCAAGGGCCTGGCATCAGCGCCGAGGACCTGCCCCATGTCTTCGACCGGTTCTACCGATCGACGGAGTCGCGCACGATGCCCGGGTCGGGGTTGGGGTTGGCGATCGCGCGTCAAGCCGCGGACCGGCATGGCGGCGCTGTGTGGGTTGCCGACACCGGAACCGACGGCACGACGTTCGCGTTGCATCTGCCCGGCACCGCCACCATGCCGGTGATGGCCGCGCCGATCGTCGACGTGGCCAAGGCCACCACGGATTCATCGGTTGTCGCCAGCAAGAGCTAAGCCGGCTCTCAGATTCGCGGCTCAGGCTAGAAGCCATGAGCGAGCAGAACCCGTACGACCAGCAGCCAGAAGACCACGAGCCGACAGTTCAATGGGGCTACGACTACCCCTACGTCCGCCCAGAATCCACCACCAGCTCCACGTCTGGCGCCTACTCCCAGTCCTCTCCGGAGATCGCGCCGGCTTTTGGCGCGCCTACCCAAGACCCACCTCGCGCCGCGCGCCCCACGAAGGCGACCGTCGCAGGACTGCTGATCGGTGGGCTGATGCTCGGCGGCATCGCCGGGGTCGGAGGCGCTGCCGGGGTGTTGGCGCTGAACGACAACCAGTCCAACGATTCAGCCCAGACAGCGGTCAACAGCCCGGTCGTCGATTCCGGAAGCGATGATCCCGCAGCGAGCGGGTCGGTGGAAGCCGTGGCACGCGACGTACTCCCCTCGGTAGTCAAGATCAACGTGGTTAGCCAGCAGGGCAGCGGGTCCGGGTCGGGAATCATCATCAGCTCCGACGGGGAGATCCTCACCAACAATCACGTCGCCTCGATCGCCAACGGCGGCGGGGAGATGACGGTGAACTTCAGCGACGGAACCAGTGCACGCGCCAGCATCGTCGGCACCGACCCGATGACCGACCTCGCGGTGATCAAGGCAGAAGGGGCCAGCGGCCTTACTCCGGCCACCCTCAACACCTCCGACACCCTCAACGTGGGTGCGGGCGTGGTGGCGATCGGCTCGCCGTTCGGCCTGGAGGCGACCGTCACCAGCGGCATCATCTCCGCGCTCAACCGGCCAGTCTCGGTCGGCGGAGACACTGGGAGCTCCGGGGTCACCGACACCACCTATCCCGCGATCCAGACCGATGCGGCCATCAACCCCGGCAACTCGGGCGGACCGCTGGTGAACATGGCCGGTGAGGTGATCGGGATCAACAGCTCGATCCGCACAGCCTCCGATGGTCAGTTCGGTGGTGGCTCCGGTGGATCGATCGGCCTGGGCTTCGCGATCCCACTCAAGAACGTGATGCCGATCGTCGATCAGCTCCGCAAGGGCGAGACCCCCACCCACGCGCGACTCGGGGTGACCGTGGGCGACGCCGCCAGCAACGACGGCCTGGTCAGCGGCGCCCAGATCCAGACCGTCGAAGCCGGATCTGCCGCGGAACAGGCCGGGATCAAGAGTGGCGACGTCGTCACCAAGGTGGGCGATATCTCCATCACCGGAAGAGAGTCCCTGGTTGCCACCATCCGCGGTATGCGGCCCGGTGACTCGGTGACGGTCACGGTGCTGCGTGGCCAGGACACTCACGAACTCAAGGCCACTTTGGACAGCGATGAGGGTACGCCGGCGAGCTAGTTTCGGATTGGGCTCGCGGACTCGCGGCAGCGACACTTCACCGCACCGCGGAGCAGCCGACCGCCGCGGATCGTGACGCCGGGCCGGACCTGCTGGGCACGGTGCCATTTCGGGTGCCCGACGGGCGCCCTGACAGGGGCACTTTGGCTAGAGCAGCAATCAGTCCTCGAGTACGGCACTGCGCAACCGTTCAGCCTTCCAGCGGGTTTCCGCATACTCACTAGCAGCGTCGGAGTGCACTGTGATGCCGCCGCCGGTGCCGTACTCGTACTGCCACGAGCCATCGTCCGTCCTCGCCGGCGTGCCTACCAGGGAACGGATGATCACCCCGAGGTCGGCGCGGCCGTCGGCGCTGATCCAACCGAACGCCCCGGAGTAGGCGCCACGGGGAGTCGCCTCCACCTGCTCGATGATCTTCATCGTCTCCCGCTTCGGGGCTCCGGTCATCGATCCTGCCGGAAAGAGCGACTGCAAGGCCTCGATGGTGCCGACGTCGTCGCGGAGCCTGCCACGCACGGTGGTGACGAGCTGATGCACGCTGGCGTACGACTCGACCTCCATCAGCGCGGGCACGGTCACCGTGCCTGGTTCACAGACCATCGACAAGTCGTTGCGGAGCAGGTCGGTGATCATCAGGTTCTCAGCGCGGTAGCGCGGATCGGTCGCCAGCGCCTGCCATGCCGCCCGATCCTCTTCAGGGTGCCGCCCNCGGGGTGTGGTGCCTTTGATCGGCTTGGTCTCGATCCGGCGCCTCCGGTCGATCGTGGCGTAGCGCTCGGGGCTGCTGCTGAGCAGATGCACAGCGCCGGTCGCGGTGGGGTGCTGGAGGTAGCCGCCGTAGGGGGCCGGGTTCACTTCGCGCAGCCGCAAGTAGGCCGAGACCGGGTCGATGTCGGAGGTCACCTGCTCGCGGTAGGTCAGGTTCACCTCGTAGGAGTGGCCTGCGCGTAACTGGCGCTGCACCTCGGCGAACGCCTCGGCGTACCAGGTCGGCACTTGCTCCGGCTGGGGGCAGGCCGGCCGAAGACCCGTGCATCGCCGGGCACTGGANTCATGTTCTATGACCAATGGTTTGCACACCCGCATCCATACGGCATCGGGGATGTCCGGTGCTGAGCCGGCCCGGTCGCCGGCGGCGTAGCCGAAGTAGCCGACCCAATGAACGTCGGGATCGCCCTCGTCTCGGGCGATCTCTGCGGCAAGGGCCGAGAAGATCCCCCTCCCCACNTCCGTGACCGTGCCACCGCGATGGATCATTGCCTCGCCGTTGACCGAGGTGAGCGAGAGGTCGTCCTCGTGGAGCACCCCGATCACCGACCGTCGACTCGACCACGGCCGCGCTCCACCGCCGTCCAGCCAGAACATTCGCGGGGATGCCGCTGCGCCCACGCGGAAAGCCGCCACTGGATCGGTCACGCGATCCCCACCCCCGACAACATGGACACGAGGCCCGCAGGGAGGGCGTTGAGCGTGACCAATCCAACACAGTCATGGCCGCGAAGCCTCCTCCAAGAAGGTCCGGATCATCTCGGCGCCGTGCTGGGACAGGATCGACTCGGGGTGGAACTGCACACCGTGCAACGGCAACTCGCGATGCGCTACTCCCATAACCACGGCTCCGGCAGTGGCGGTCACCCGCAGCTCAGCCGATACCCGCACAGCGGCCAGCGAGTGATAGCGGACCTCCTGCAGAGGTGTGGGCAATCCTGCGAAGACCGACGTGCCGTCGTGGTCGACGACGGCCACCTCACCGTGCGCGGGAGCGATCGGCTCGATCACCCCGTCATAGGCAAGCACCAGCGCCTGCATCCCCAAGCAGACACCGAGCACCGGCTTGCCTTGGGTGAAGACCTCAGGACCCAACGCGAAGTAGGCGGGATCACCGGGGTGGCCCGGACCCGGGGAAAGCACCACATGCGAGTACGACCCAAGGTCGTCGGGAGTGAGGTGGTCGTGTTGCGTCACGTCCGGCAGCGATCCGGTCACCGAGGCGATGAGGTGGACCAGGTTGTAGGTGTAGGAGTCGTAGTGGTCCACCACGATGACTCGGGGGACAACGCGGACGTTCATCGGACTTGGTGGTTACGCGCCGGGGTCGGGGTCTCGATACGCGACCTGCCGGTCGCACTCGATCACCCTGGTCGATCACGACAACAGCTCGAGCACGAGATCGTGGATCAGCTCGAAGCCGTTCTCGGTGAGGATCGACTCGGCATGGAACTGCACGCCGGTGAAGTGTGAGCCCTTGAGCATGTGCACGTCGCCNGTTCCGGGGTCCTTCCAGACCCTGACCCCGTCAGGGAGCGGACCGTCGGGCCGACCCACGAACGTGTTGTAGAAACCGACCCGCTCCTGGCGGCCGTCCAGGGACACCAGCGACTGCGTGCCTTGGAAGACGATGTCCTTGTAGGCAAGGGGAATCGCCAGCCGGTCACAGGTGACCTGGTGGCCCAGGCATACCGCGAGGAACGGTTGCCGCTTGGCGAGCAGCTCGTCGACGGCCCGGCGGAACGTGGCGATCTTGGGATGGTCGCCATCTCGTGGGTCACCCGGTCCTGGGCCGACGATCACCAGATCGTGGCCGTCCAGCGCGCCTGGTGCGTACGCCTCGTGCCGCACCACCGTCGAGGTCACTCCCATGACCAGCAGCACATGCTGGAGCATGTTGACGAAGTCGTCCTCGCCGTCGAGGATCACCGCGGTCTTGCCCTTGAGCTCGGGCAGGGGCGGTGTGCCGCCCTGGTCGTTGAGCCAGAATCGCGAAAGCCGCTGATTGCGCCGGCCCAATGCGAGACGCACGTCCTCGTCGGTGGTCAGGTCGACCGCGCCTTCGGTCGCGACAGGTGCGCCCTCGACCAGCCCGAACGCAGTGAGAATCCCNCCGGCCTTCGCGTGAGTCTCGGCGACCTCGTAGTCCGGGTCCGAGTCACGCACCAGAGTCGCACCCGCGGTCACCTTGAGCCGGCCGTCGATCGACACATCGGCGGTGCGGATCACGATCGGNGAGTCTGCGGTCGGGGCTCCGGAGTCGTCTCGTCCCAGCAGAGCAAGGGCTCCGGCGTAGTAGCCACGTCCCTCGACCTCGTACTCCTTGATCACGTGNCANACGTTCTCCACCGGGCTGCCGGTGACCGTGGCCGCAAACATCGTGTCCCGCAAGACGTCGCGCACATCGTGAGTGGTGCGCCCGGCAAGAAGGTACTCGGTATGCACCAGGTGCGTCATCGGCTTGAGGAACGGACCGAGCACCTGGCCACCCTCGTGGCAGAAGGCGCACATCATCTTCAGCTCCTCGTCGACCACCATGAAGAGCTCGTAGATCTCCTTCTCGTCGGCGAGGAACTCCAGCAGCCGCTGTTTGCGCTCGTTCTCGGGTACCCCACGCAGACGGAAGGTCCCGCTGATCGGGTTCATCCGTACGTCCCCGCCGTGTACCGAGACGTGACGCTCGGGNGAAGCCCCGATCAGGAATCGGTCACCTGTCCACAAGCAGTAGGTCCAATATGCGCCGCGCTCGCGTTCCAACAACCGACGCAATACCGTCAGCGCCTGGTCGACGCCCCAATCGGCCAGCTGGGCACGGTAGTTACGGGCAATGACCATGTTGGCGCCTGCGCCGTTGCCGATCTCGGCATCGATGATCTGGCGCACCACCTCGGCGTAGGCCGCATCGGAGGTCTCGAATCCACCGCGATCACTGAACTCGACTTCGACGTCGGGCAGTACCGCCAGCAGATCGGCCAGCGGCACTTCGGTCTCGGTCTCGATCCGCACGGCAACCAGCGGCGTGCCGTCGTCGTGAACGTGGAAGCCACGCTCGGTCGCCTGCCGGAACGGCACTGTCAACAACCGATCGAATCGCCTGCCAGGCTCGGGAGCCCCGGTCTCCAGCGGGATGTCGCCCAACCGCTCGAAGTGCTCCGGTGTGCCGCCCACCAGCGTGACGGTCGGGGAATCCTGCAACCGGATGACCGCCCACGCACCGTGCTCCCGCAACTGTTGCAAGGCTCGGGACGCGACGTCCTCGGTCGTGGTTGCGGAGCTGGTCATGGCCAGACGCTACCAACCGGCTTCACTGGTCGCGGTCTCAACCGCGGGCCAGCTCGATCAGACGCTGCGTGGCACGGGTGAGCGCGACGTACAAGGTCCCCCGGCCGGTAGAGGATTCGCTTTGGATCTCGCCGGGTTCGACCACCACGATGCCGTCGAACTCCAGGCCCTTGGTCTCCAAGGCGGTGAGCACGACCAGGCGGGCGTTGTCCCCTCCTTGGAGCTCATCACCGCATTCGGGAGATGCGGCCAACCAGGACTCGACGGTGTCGCGCCGCCAGATCGGGGCGACTACGCCGACAGTGCCGTCGACCGCGCCGAGCAGCTCGGAGACCGCCTCGCGAACCGCGGCCTCGAGGTCGTCCACCACGATCGAGACCGGGTCCACTCCGGTCGAGCGGACCGCGACCGGCAGGTCGGCATCCAGACCGACGCGCTCGGCGTAGGCGGCCGCGTGGTCGTAGATCTCCTTGCTGTTGCGGTAGTTGGTGGACAGATGGAAGTCGTGGCGCTGCTTGTCTCCCAGCGCGGCCTCCCGAGCTCTGGCCGACTCCTCGGGCACCGGCCACGAGGACTGGGCCGGGTCACCCACCACGGTCCAGGTTGCCGCGGCACCGCGTCGGCCCACCATCCGCCACTGCATCGGGGACAGGTCCTGGGCCTCGTCGACCAGGACGTGCGCATAGCCGTCGTCCTCGGTACGGGTGGTGGTGCGTTGCGATCCGAACATCCGGTCGGCCACCGTGGTCAGCTCGGGCATCTCATCGGAAATCAGGAACGCGAGCGGGTCATCGTCCTCGGTCTTCTCCGGCGGGTCACCAAGCAGGTAACGCAATTCATCGAGCAATGCCACATCCTCGACCGACCAGTCGCCGGGATCTGCCTGCCAGGACTTGGTCAGCAGCGCTTGGTCTTGCCCAGGATAGAGCTGCTCGCAAACAGAGGCGAGCAGCTCTTCGTCACGCAGCCAACCCAGCACTTCGGTGGCGTCCAGCGGCGGCCACCAGGCATGGACGAACTCCAGGAAGTCGATGTCGTCGCGAAGCGTGTCGGCGAAGTCGTCCTTGCCACGATCCAGCGCCCGCTCACCGCCGACCTTTGCCCAGAGCGCGTCGATCACCGCACCGGTGACCCTGCCCAGTTGCCGGTTGTGCTTCCCACCCGACAGAAGTTGGCGCCGCAATGCGCGCAGGTCGCCTTGCCCGAGCAGAAGCCGCTCGTCGCGGTAGAAGTACCGGAACTCACGGGGNGCGCCGGGTGCTTGGCGACGAACGAGTCGCTTGAGCACTTCGGCCATCCGCGCCGATCCTTTGAGGTCGGCGGTCGGCCCGTCGTCGTGACGAGTGGCGGTGATGCCGTCGACGACCTCACCGAGGGATCGCAACGCCACCGCAGTCTCACCGAGCGAGGGCAGCACCCGCTCGATATAACGCATGAACACCCCGGACGGACCGACCACCAGAACGCCACCGCGCTCGTATCGAGCGCGATCGGTGTAGAGCAGGTAGGCGGCGCGATGCAACGCGACCACGGTCTTGCCGGTGCCGGGGCCACCGGTGATCGTGACGATCCCCTTGCTGGGCGCCCGGATCGCCTTGTCCTGCTCGGCCTGAATAGTCGCCACGATCGAATGCATCGAGCGATCCCGGGCTCGGGACAGCTGTGCCATCAGCGCGCCCTCACCGACGATCGGCAGGTCGGTCTCGACTTCGGAATCCAGCAGGTCGTCCTCGATACCGACCGCNGTNTTACCGGACGAACGCAGCACGCGCCGACGGACGATCCCCTGCGGGTCGGTGGGNGTTGCCTGGTAGAACACCGCGGCAGCAGGTGCCCGCCAGTCGATCAACAACGTGTCGCGGTTGTCGTCTCGCAATCCGATTCGGCCGATATAGCGAGGAGGCTCGGCAGCGTCGGAGAGGTCCAAGCGGCCGAACACCAGCCCCTCATGAGCGGCGTTGAGCACCGCGATTCGCTTGGCTGCCTGGAAGACCATCGCGTCACGCTCGACCAGACCGCCCTCGTGTCCGAGTCGTCCTCGACCATGGCCCTCCTTAGCCAGTGCCTCGGCGTTACGGGTGGAGGTCTCGAGCTGAACGTACACACGGTCCACGAACGCCTGCTCCTGGACCATCTCGCGCCGCAGCAGCTCGTCGGGGGATGTCGCGGATGTTGCTGACAAGGAAGGTGCGCTCCTCGGGTGAGCCGGTTCTCGGCCCGACAGGGGATCGGCCGAACATCCGATTCTACCCGCGATCGCCATCAGGATTCGCCTGCAATCTTGCTCTTTCTCGGCATTCAACTCAGCGGTAGGTGATCAGGTCGCGAGGCAGGTGCGCATGGTCGTTGAAGGTAACCAAGGAAGTGCCGCTGCGTCCCACCACCAGCTTGGTGATACCGGAGTTGACCGTGACTCGGTTCAGTCGCAGCCACAAGTCGCCACCGACGTCGAGATCGGCGCTGAGAATGCTCGCGGCGACACTGGCGATCGCCCCACCGCTGGTGAAGACCACAGCTGTCTCTCCCGGCCCGGTTTCGGAGATGAGCCGCGACATGGCCGCATCGACGCGCGTAGTGAATGCGGCGAATGACTCGCCGTACCGATCGTCGTCACCGGCCCTGACCCAATGACTGGTGGCGAGCTCGAACCACCGCTGAAAAGCCTGCCGCTCGCTCCGGTCCTCCTCGGATTCAGGCGGCGCATGGACCGCCAGCACCTGGGTGTGGTCGAACTCGTCCCAGCCTGGATCCGTACCCACCTCGGCTGTCCAGCCTGCCGCCTGGACAGCGGCCTGGGTCGTTTCCGGNTGTCGGCGCAGGGATCCTCGCACCACGCGCGTGGGCGCAATGCCGGCGATCGCGGCTCCCAAGACCCGTGCCTGCTCGAAGCCGGTCGGCGACAGCTGGTCGTAGTCCTCGGCGCCGAAGGATGCCTGCCCGTGCCGGACCAGCAGCACTATGCTCACCCAATCACCTCATCTATGCGTTGCCCGATCATCCGAGCATCCTCGGCTGCCCACGAGTAAGCATGGCCCGGACGCAACGGTAATAGGTCACTTGGGCCATCAAGCCTTGAGGTTAAGCCTCGATCCGTGGACGTGCCGCGTCGCGAGCGGCACTGGGAGCCACGATGGCAAGGCGTCGGTTGCGAAGGCAGGCTGGTGGCCTGTCGAGCGGCCGCAACGCAGCCAGCGTGCCTCCCGGTGGCGCGCAGCAGCGGAGTCGTCCACGGATCGAGGCTAAGGTGCGAGGCATGGTCACGGCAGCAGGCACAGAGGCCGCTGGGCCCGCACGAGTGTGGGTGCTCACCCTCGCTGTGTGTGCGCTGCTGGGTTCCGGGCTGGTTGCATGTGGTCGCAGCCAGGATGATGAAGCCGCTACTCGGAGCCTTGCCAGTAGCCTGCGCACCGGTTACGCGCCCATTGATGCCGAACAGGCAGCGTGCGTGGCGCAGAGCTGGGTCTCCGAAATCGGTCTCGAAACCCTCAGCAGCTCCGGCGCCCTAAACCACACCACGACAAACGACCTCGGCAAGGTGATCCTGCCCCGTGACGACGCGATCAAGGCGGTCGATGCCCTCAACGATTGCACCGACTTGGCCGCGCTGACCACGCAGATCGTGGCCGGGTCGTTGCAAGCGACGGTCTCCCAGACCGATTGCATCCAGTCGGTCGTCGATGACCGGGTCGCAACGAGGTGGGTGGAGGCCGACTTGCAAGGCAAGGCCACCGACGACGTGTTCCTCCTCGGCGCTGCCCGCTGCATGTCCACCCCGGTAGCTGATCGGCGCGCGATCTCCACGTTGACCCGCAACCTGCGCGAGGTGCCGGGCTTGAGCCAGAGCCAGGCCGACTGCGTCGCCCGAGGCCTGGTGGAGCAAGTCGGCACCCACCAGCTCACGGCGATGGGTGTGCTCGGCAAGCGCCAGGTGCTCGCTCGCGCGTTGTTGCGCACCCGCTCACCGCGGGGATGGCGGAACTGGGCGCCGATGTGCTCGCCGGTTGTGTGCCGGCCGAGGACCTGCTGGCAGCGCAGATGGAGGAATCGAAGCAGATCCCGAGGCATCCGCGATCAAACACTGCCTGCTCAGGGCCTTCAGCGGGGACAACTACCGCAGCTACCTCGTCGGCCTGCTGATGAATCGCGGTAGCAGTCTCGATGCCGCGG
Source organism: Nocardioidaceae bacterium (assembly GCA_013693815.1). GTDB lineage: Bacteria > Actinomycetota > Actinomycetes > Propionibacteriales > Nocardioidaceae > SSC3. Next base: position 417,524 of record CP059259.1, on the reverse strand, counting down.
CGACCGATGCACTAGCCGACTGTCTACAGAAAACAACCAGCTAGGCATCACAGCTAGGTCAGCTGGCCACGGTGCTGACCACGCGGCAGCGGACGTCCGGATCGGTCCAGAGTTCAGCCGCCTGAACCAAACGCCAGGCCGAGAACAACAGGAAGGGCAGTGCGATCATGATGGACAACCACGCTCCGCCGTACACGGTCACCATGAACACCATGGCCGTCAGGGTGGTGGACAACGCCAGTCGCGCCGAATAGCCGACCATCACGACCGGCGGCGCCGGTGTAGCCCGCGAGCTACGCAGGTCCATCGCGTATGGCCGCATCACCGACCACCGCAAGGACCGCGACACCACTTGGGCGATCACAACCAGCGAGGCGCATACAAGTGCGGACAACTCACTGGCTGTCGGGATGCCTGCGCGCAAGGCTCCCATGACCAGCGTGATCACGGTGGCGAACCCGAGCACCTCGGCCAGTACGGATGCGCGCGCCCAGTACACCTGCCGAGGCTCGACCGGCAGGCTGTCGCGCCACAAGGCTCCGCGAGCATCCAAGCACCAGGCGTTGACACCGAAAAGCAGCGCGCCACCGGAGGCGACCAGGCCCGGGAGAATGATCATCAGGTCCCATTGCAGGGCACCAGCCAGCGCCACCGCGCCGGGCATGATGCCCAGCACCATCAAGCCGCGCCGCAACGGAACCGAGCGCCAGATGCTCACCCGATCCGCGCGAAGCAACGCGGTGAATTCCGAGCTCGGATGGGCGCGCGGACGGTACGACGCCGACTCCAGCTTGAGCTCGTCGCGAGGTTGGCGACCCGAGACGGCGCCGGCCAGGTAGGCGCCTACGAGAGTGGCGATGGCGATCAGCGCGAGCAGACCGGCCAGAGTCAGCGCCCAGCGTCCCCACACCAGACCGGCCCCGACCAGGATTCCCTCGGCCACCCACAAAGTGGCACGCAGATTGTCCAGCACGGACACGAACTGGTGGGTCGCCACGAGGTAGGCCACAGCCAGCGCGACCGTGACCGCAATCGCACGAACCAGCAAGATGCCGCGTGGCCCCCGGCGTACCCACTCCAACGCCCAGGCGACCACCTGCGCAATGCAGGTGGCGGCGATCAGCCAGAGCACGGTGATTACTTGAGCGACAGCCAGGCCCCAGCGTGGGCCGATCACATAGGCGACCGAGCCGAGCAACATCCAGGCCTGCAAGATCCAGGCGATGTTCAGCGGCGCCATCACCAACGTGCCGAGGTGATCGGTGACCGGAGAGATTGGGTAGGCGACCGCTTGCTCGCGGGGAAGCAGCTCACGGCCACCNCCGGTTGCGGCCGCGGAGACGACCGCGATCAACAAGATGCCGAGCAGAGCTGTCGGCAGGAGCAGCAGCACCTCGCCTCGACGGCTATCGCCGTCAGGGAGGTACGCCGGCAGCCAGGCGACCAGCAACGTCACCGCGCCGGTTACGGCGAGTGCGACCCGAGCGTAGGTCTTGGCTCGGCCGCGGAGAGCGGAGGCGCGGAAGGCGAACAGGGAGCGCAGATCAGCGACGGCGTACCGAGCCTCGGTCCAGCGGCCACTCAGCGGTCTGCCCACTCTTGTCACTTTGTCGGTCCCCGTCCCGGGCCGGTCTTCAGTCGAGTAGTGAGCGGTAGACACCCGCACCCACCTCACCGGTCATCTCTGTCGCGGGTAGTTCGGCGACCGCGGAACCGCCCTTGAGCACGATGGCGTCGGTGCAGGCCTCGACCGCCAACTCCCTTAGGTGGGTGGAGACCAGGACCGCGGCGCCTCGGGAACGAGCATCGGCGATGACCTCCATCGTGGCCTCTACTCCGAGCGGATCGACGCCGTCGAACGGCTCGTCCAGGAGCAACACCTCTGGGTTGTGGAACGCAGCGAGTACCACCGACAAGCGGCGGCCCATGCCGTGGGAGAACCCGGCGGTGACCCGATGCGCCGCGGCACCCAGATCGAAGCGCTCCAGCAAATCTCGAGCACGCTCCTCCCAGCCCGGCTCGAGCCTGCGCAACCTGGCGGCCAACTGCAGGTGCTCCCACGGGGTGGCGCGCGGGACGGTGCCNCCGACATCAGGACAGTAACCCGTGACCCGCTTGGCCTCCAGCTTCTGGTCGCGCAGGTCGCGGCCGGCAACAGTGACCACTCCGCCGGTCGGCGGGATCACCCCGGCAAGCACCCGCATCGTGGTGGACTTACCCGCTCCGTTACGGCCGAGCAACGCGATGGCACTTCCGGGCTCGACTCTGAACGAGACACCTCGCACAGCATCGACGGATCCGAAGCGAACCCACAACGCGAGCACATCGACCGCGGGCGAGACAGGAGAGGAAACCGGCTGGGACATGGCATCCAGTCTCGCCAAGTAAAGCGCTCCGCGTAGGTGGAACAGCGGATTGGTCCCTCTCACCGCGGTCTCGATACACCGCCCGTCACAGGCACAGAGGCACTCGACCAACCTGGCCGCTCCGTGACACTCGACCGCTGCTGGGTCTCGATATGCCACTTCGTGGCTACTCGACCAACCTAGGGTGATCGAGTGCGACAGCAAGTCGCGTATCGAGATCAGGCGGGAAGCCCTCCCCTGCCTCTGCCTTGGCGACCAGCCACGGAGTCGGCTCGAAGCGTGGGCCGTAGCTCTTGGCCAACTCCTGAGCACGCGCCACGAAACCCTTGAGGCCACCTTCGTAGTTGGTCATGAAAGTCACCGCACCGCCGGTGATCGCAGGNAAGCCGATGCCCATGATCGAGCCGATATTGGCCGCCGCGGCCGAGGTGATCACACCCTCCTCGAAGCACTTCGCGGTCTCCAAGGCCTCAGCGAACATCATCCGGTCAGCAATGTCGGCAAACGGGATCTGCTGCTCGGCCACTGGGTACATCTCGGCCAGTCCGGGCCACAGCGAACCGCGCTTACCGTCCTCGTCGTAGTCGTAGAAGCCCGCCTTGCGAAGGCGACCGGCGCGACCGATCGCGAGCATCTGGTCAACCACGGCCGAACCCGGGTGGTCGCTCCAGGCGCCGGGCTCGGCGGCATCCCTAGCTGCCTTGGCGATCTTGGCCATCAGCTCCAGGTTGAGCTCGTCGGACAACTGCAGCACCGGGGCCGGGTAACCGGCTTGGGTGGTGGCTCGCTCGATCGACCACGGAGCGACGCCTTCGGCCAGCATCGCCATGCCCTCATTCACCATGAAGCCGATCACCCGGCTGGTGTAGAAACCACGGCTGTCGTTGACCACGATCGGGATCTTGCGGATCTGCAGCACGTAGTCGATGGCCTTGGCCAAGGCGGCATCGGAAGTGTCCGCGCCTCGGATGATCTCCACCAGCTTCATCTTGTCGACCGGGGAGAAGAAGTGGATGCCGATGAAGTCCTCGCGTCGTTCGACCGCACCCGCCAGTTCGGTGATCGGCAGCGTCGAGGTGTTGGTGCCCAGCAACGTCGGCNNGTTGATGACGTGCTCGACCTCGCCGAAGACCTTCGCCTTCAGGGCTGGGTCCTCGAATACTGCCTCGATCACCGAATCGCATCCCGCCAGATCAGCCGGGTCGGCGGTGGGGGTGATCCGGGCCAGCAGCGCCTCGCCCTTCGCACTCGTCATCTTGCCGCGCTCGACGGCCTTGGCGACCAGCTTCTCGGGNTATGCCTTGCCGCGCTCGGCGGCCTCCACCGTCACATCCTTGAGGACGACATCGATACCCGCTGCGGCAGAGGAGTACGCGATTCCGGCGCCCATCATGCCCGCGCCGAGCACGCCGAGCTTCTTCGCGGTCCACTTCTCGTACCCCTGCGGCCGCAGTGCGCCACCGTTGAGCGCCTGCAGGTCGAAGAAGAACGCCTGGATCATCGCCTTGGACACCCGCCCGGTGCACAAGCTGGCGAAATAGCGGCTCTCGATCTTCTCGGCGCTGGCGAAGTCGACCTGAGCGCCTTCGATGGCTGCGGACAGGATTGCCCGAGGCGCAGGGTAGGGAACGCCCTTGGCTTGCTTGCGGAGGTTGGCGGGGACGGCAGGCAGGAATGCGGCGATATCGCGGCTGGACGGACTGCCACCAGGGATCTTGTAGCCGGGTCGATCCCAGGGCTGCACGGCGGCCTCGGGGTTGTCCTTGTTCGCCAGGATCCACGCTCGCGCCCGGTCCAGGAGCTCCTCTCGCGGGGCGACCTCGTGCACCAGGCCCTTGTCCAGGGCCTTGGCACCGCGGAATCTAGCACCAGTGGTGAGAACGTCGGCCACACCGGTGAGCAAGCCCAGTAAGCGCACCACCCGAGTAACGCCACCNCCGCCGGGAAGCAGACCGAGTTGGACCTCCGGCAAGCCGACCTCTGCGTCCTCGGCCAGGATCCGGTGGTGGGTGGCCAGGGCGATCTCCAGCCCGCCACCCAGGGCGGCGCCGTTGATCGCGGCGACCACCGGAACGCCCAGCGTCTCGGTGCGTCGTAGCAACGTCTTGACTCGCTGGGACCGCTCATAGACCTGCTCGGCCTGGTCGGGACCGATCGCTATCAGTTGCTTGAGGTTGCCGCCGGCGAAGAAGGTCTTCTTGGCCGAGGTGATGATCACTCCGGTAACAGTGCCCTCGGCGATCTCGGCCTTGAGCCGGTCCAGGGCAGCCCCNATACCCTCGTGATAAGCGGCGTTCATGGTGTTGGCGCCGGAGTCGGGATCATCGAGCACCAACGTGACAATGTTGTCGGGGTTGTCGGCGCCGTCCTTTTCATACCGCACGGCCCCGACGGCCCCGGAGTTGGTGGATTCAGTCATTGGTGTTCCTTCGGATATGGAGCACAGCTTGCTCCGGTCGACGGTTGAGGTGCGAGTCTGGGCCAAATGGTTCGGTCAGGTGCGCGGTCAGACGCGCTCGACGATCGTGGCGATGCCCATCCCGCCGCCGATACACAGCGTGGCCAGGCCCCTGCGCAGGTCACGGCGCTCGAGCTCGTCGATCAGCGTGCCCAGGATCATCGCGCCGGTGGCGCCCAAGGGGTGCCCCATCGCGATCGCGCCACCGTTGACGTTGACGATGGCGGGGTCGAGATCGAGGTCCTTGATGAAACGCATCGCGACAGCCGCGAAGGCCTCATTGATCTCGTACAGATCGATATCGGCCGGCGTCAGCCCCGCCTTGGCCAGCGCCTTGCGAGCGGCGGGAGCAGGGCCGGTAAGCATGATCGTCGGGTCCGCTCCGGAGACCGCCGCCGAGACGATCCGAGCGCGAGGGGTAAGTCCGAGTTCCGCGCCGATCTGCTCGCTCCCGACGGCCACCAACGAGGCGCCGTCGACGATGCCGGAGCTGTTGCCGGCGTGATGCACATGGTCGATCTTCTCGACCCAGTGGTACTTCTCCAGCGCCACGAAGTCGAAGCCGCCCTGCTCGCCGATATCGGCGAAGGAGGGCTTCAGGCCCGCCAGGCTTTCGGCTGTGGTGCCAGGCCGGATGAACTCGTCCTTGGCGAGCACGGTGATGCCGTCGAGCACGACCGGGACCACCGAGTTGTCGAAGTAGCCGTTCGCCTGGGCCTTGGCAGCGCGGGCTTGCGACTCCGCGGCGTAGGCATCGACGTCCTGGCGGCTCCAGCCTTCCAGCGTCGCGATCAGGTCGGCGCCGATGCCTTGCGGCACGAAGCCAGTCTTCAGAGCGGTCGCCGGGTCCATCGCCCAGGCGCCGCCATCGGCGCCCATCGGGACCCGGGACATCGACTCGACACCGCCGGCATAGATCAGGTCCTCCCAGCCGCTGCGCACTCGTGCTGCCGCCTGGTTGACCGCCTCCAACCCTGATGCGCAGAACCGGTTGAGTTGGACACCCGCAGTGGTTTCGGGCAACCCAGCGGCCAACGCCGCAGCTTTGGCCAGGTCACCGCCTTGGTCCCCGATCGGAGTCACGATGCCCAACACCACGTCGTCGATGCGCTCGGGATCCAAGCTGGGGTTGCGCTTGCCCATCTCCTCGATCAGCCCGACAGCCAGGTCGATCGGCTTGACCGAGTGCAAGGAGCCATCTTTCTTTCCCTTGCCACGCGGAGTGCGGATCGCGTCGTACACGAATGCTTCTGCCATGAGATTCCCAACTCGAGTTGTCCGGCGGGCGGTGGATGAGGCGCTCGCACAGCGAGACTCGAACCGCTCCTAACCTTGACACTAATACTGTTACAGTCACGGGCCAAGGGGAACCGGTGAGAAACAGGACACATGAGGAGGTGCCCTAGTGACCGTCGAGGGAGCGTGGAGCCGGCGCCGATCAATGGCGCGCTCGAGTTGATCACCCTGGAGGAACTCACCGCCAGAGTCGGCGAGACCGTGCGTAACGTGCGGTTCTACACCAGTCGCGGCCTCATCCCTCCTCCGATTCGTCAGGGTCGCTCCGGGTACTACACCCGCGACCATCTGGCCCGGCTGCAACTGGTCAAAGAGCTACAGGCGCACGGCTTCACCTTGGCGGCGATCGAGAAGTACCTGGCTCGTATCCCGGCAGATGCGCGCCCTGACGAGATCGCCGTGCACCGAGTCACCTTGCAGCCGTGGCTGGTCGAGCAGAGCCAGACCGTCACCTTGGAACAGCTGGCCGAGGCAGCTGGGCGCCCGCTGGCCGAAGCAGAGCTGGAACGACTGCAGGCCCTGGATGTGATCGCTGACCTTNCCCGGGAGAAGTTCCTGTTGCGCGCGAACCGGCTGAGCACCGCGCTGCCGCTACTCGACCTGGAGATGCCCGTCGAAGTGATGGCGTCTTGCAACGAGATCTACGCTCGGCACGGCCGAGCTATGGCCGAGGAACTGCTCAAGGTCTTCCAGCGACTCCTCTGGCCGGCCTATCGCACAGGCGAGCTGTCAGCAGACCAACTCGTACGCATCCTGGAGGCTTTCCAGCCCACCTCGGTGACCGCGCTGGTCGAGGCCTTCAGCCATGCGATGACCGAAGTGCGCCGAGAGGCGGCAGAGAAACGCACCCAGTGACATCGGCTCCCTCATCCGAGTCGACTCGATGGAACCGGATCACCTGCTGATGCGTGTCATAGGTGTGAGGTCATCGCGCTGGAACACGCCCAGCACTCGCTGGGACCCAGATTGGGCTACCGAGGTAGCCGATCTGTACGCCTCCGCGGCAGGGGGTCTGATCGGCTATCTGACGGTGCTCACCGGAAACCGCGCAGACGCCGAGGAGTTGACCCAGGATACGTTCGCGAAGTTGCTGCTGCACTGGGGAAAGCTGCGTGCGTACGACGATCCGGTCGCCTGGCTGCGTCAGGTCTCGACCCGGGCCGCGATCTCTCGCTTCCGGCGCCGCAAAGTCGCCGACGCCGGCCTGATCCGGCTGGCCGATTCGACCTCGCCCCCGACCGACCCCGCGGTCGGGGTGACCACCAGAGTCGACATCGAGAAGGCTCTGGAGACTCTCTCGGTCGACCACCGTGCCGTGGTGCTCCTGCACTACGCCCACGATCTGTCCATCGCCGAGATCGCGGGGGTGCTCGGAGTTGCTCCCGGCACCGTCAAGTCCCGGCTGAGCCGAGCCCGCGAGGCCCTGGCACCCCTCCTGGAGGCAAACCATGAACTTCTCTGACGACCTGCGCGACCATATCTCCGCCCACACCCCCATCGCTTGCGCCGTTCGAAGACGTCACCGCGCGGGCAACTCGGCAACGCAGGCGACGGACCTCTTTGCTCCTGGGAGGCGCCGCCGCGGTCGCGGCGATCGCCGTGGGCCTCGCAGTGCCGATCATGACGGGAGGCACCCCGACCGAGCCCGGCACCACTGGACCCCATGGACCTGCTGCGTCCGCCGCGGAGTCCAGCTCCCCACGCCGACTGAGATCGCGTCTCCGGGAACACCCACTACCGCACCACACTTCGGCAAGGGAGCCACCGGCAAGGTCCCCAACCTGATCCTGCAACTCGCGGATCGCGAAGTCGCGCTTCGCGCCTGGACCGCCTGTTGGGGCAATGGTTGTTACGACGGCTCGCCCGACTTGATAGGCGGGCTGGAGGACGTGGGCAGCCCGAACCAGGTGATCGCCTGGTCGCCGGTGGCAGACATGGAATGGGAGGTCACCTTCCGCGAGCTTCCTCCCCGATCCGAAACCGGCTCTTCGGTAAAGCGCCGGGTGTTGGAGTGCGCCCGCTCGATCAGCTATTCCGCCAAGCCGTACGACGGACACCACGTCACCTTGGAGCCCGCGGGCCTGGCCGGACGATACGAGGTCAGCGTGTTCGGCCGTGCGCCGAGCGGCGGCGATGTCGTCTACAGCTTCGACTGGACCACGCCGGCCAACGGAGTCGCACCAGCGCCGGCCGGTGGAGTCGCCGCGGTGCTCGCCAACCACGACGGCGCGCTCGACTCCTATGGCGTCGAAGTCTCGATCAGCAACCTGGGCAGCCATCCCAAGAAAGCGAGCGCAACCATCACCGTCACCAGCAGCACCGGCGAGTCCGCCACGTTCGAGCCGCGAGGCACCAACGAGTGCTATGACAAAGGCTGGCTGTTCTTCAGGCTCCGCGACGGCTCGGCGGCCACCCTCATCGGTCCCGGCCCGTTCACCTACACCGTCGACCTGGTCCTGGACGGCAAGCATTACACCGGCACCGGGCGCTACCCCGACGACATCCAAAAGGACAACGAGCCCAACGTGACGCTGAACTGGGATCCGCCGCTGCCGTCGTACACGATCGACTGACGAACCGCGCGGGGACTATGGACGAGCGGGCGCCAAGCCGCCAGACTGGCTAAGAGCGTGTGCCAGTAGGGAACGCCGTTGCGAGCGCCGCGAGGCCTCTGGCAAGGCGGGGTTGCGAAGGCAGGCTGGAGGCCTGTCGAGCGGCCGCAACGCAGCCAGGGTGCCGCCTGGCGGGGCGTAGCGGGCGGAACCTACTGGAGCGGGCTCTAGGTCGAACGTTCGCATATTGGTGCGCAATATTGCGCACACCTTGGGGTACCGTGCCGTCTCGTCGCTTCATCTCTGTCCTGGCTGCGCTCGCCTTGGCCGGCTCCGGCCTGCTGATCGCGGGAGCCTCGAACTCGGCCAACGCCGCTGCTCCTGCGGCTTCACCAGCAGCGCAAGCCCCACAAGCCCTGGCCCCGAAGCAGAAACCCAAGAAAAGAAGAAGCCACTGAAGAAGTGGACCTCACTGTCGATCGGGGAGGACAACAGCTGCGGGATCACCACGAAGCAGACGTTGTGGTGTTGGGGCTACAACTCGAACGGCGAGTTGGGCATCGGCAACACCAAGTCGAAGTACAAGCCGGTCCAGGTCAAGGGCGGAGGCAAGTGGCTTCAGGTCTCCGCGCAGGATGAGACCACCTGCGGGATCAAGAAGGACGGCTCACTGTGGTGCTGGGGCTACAACGCCTACTACGCGGTCGGTGACGGCACCGACAAGAACCGCACCAAGCCGACCCGGGTCGGCACTGCCAAGAACTGGAAGTCGATCTCGGTGTCGTTCCACGGCTGTGGCATCAAGAAAGACAATTCGCTGTGGTGCTGGGGATATAACAACATCGGGCAGTTGGGGACTGGCGATTACACCACCGCGCCGACTCCCGTGCAGGTGCAGGCCGGACGTACCTGGACCAGCGTGCAAGCCGGCAGCAGCTCCACCTGCGCGCTGGCGGTGAACCTTACCGACTCCAAGAAGCGGGATCTGCTCTGCTGGGGATACGGCGGGAGGGGCCAACTCGGCCAGGGCACGACCGCGAACTCACTGAACCCAGTCCAGGTCGCGGGCAACTGGAAGTCGATCAGCGGAGCCAACAGCACCGTGTGTGGAGTGCGGTCCGACGGCAGTGGCTGGTGCTGGGGGAAAACACCACCTGGCAGGCAGGAGCCAAGACACCGCTCTCGGTGCTGTCCCCGGTGAAGGTCAACGGCACCTGGCAACGGATCGAAGTCGCTTTCTCCCATACCTGCGGCATCAAGAAGGACAAGACCGCTTGGTGCTGGGGGAACTCCTGGGCCGGTGCGCTCGGTGTCGGCAAGACCAGTAAGAACGGCTACAAGTTGCTGCCGACCAAGGTCAAGGCCAGCGGCAAGTGGCGCCTGGTTGTCGTCGGTGACCACCACTCCTGCGGGATCAAACAGGACAAGAGCGCCTGGTGCTGGGGGATAGCTGGGCCGGCAAGCTCGGAAACGGGTCCAAGGCCAACGAGAAGTGGAAGCCAGTCAGGGTAGCGGGCTAACAGATCCGCGGGATCTACTCCGCCTGGATCGCGGTACCGGATGCCAGCAGCGCCTCCACATCGCTGATTCCCCAAGCCTGCAAGGCCTCTCGGGTGTGCTCGCCGCGTTCCGCGGGCGGCATCGAAAGCGTTGCCTCGGTACGGGAGAATCGCGGCGCCGGCTGCGGCTGGGTGATCCCGTCTCGTTCGACGAAGACCTCGCGCGCTGCCATGTGAGGATGCCGGACCGCCTCGCTGAAGGGCAGGATCGGCGCGACACAGGCATCGGTGCCGTCGAAGATCTCGAACCACTCGGCCTGGGTCTTGGTCGCGAACACCTCGGTGAGCTTCGCCCGCAGAGCACCGGGGTCCTCGGTCAGTGCGGAGTCGATCCGGAGGATCGTCAGCAGCTGCGCGAGGAACCGCGGCTCCAGCGGCCCTACAGACATGTGCTTGTCGTCTGAAGTGATGTAGACCGAGTAGTTGGGGAGGCCACCGTCGAGTAGGTTCTTGCCGCGCTCTTCAGTTGCCATGCCCGATCCGAGCATCATCGCCCCTATCAGGTTCAGATGCGCGGTGCCATCCACGATCGCGGCATCGACCACTTGTCCCTTGCCACTCTCGCGCACCTCCAACAGGGCTGCCAGGATGCCGATCACCAGGTAGGTCGACCCGCCGCCGAAGTCCCCCAGTAGGTTCTGCGGAAAGCTCGGCATCTCGGGGTCCTGGCCACTGGCGTGCAGCGCTCCGGTGATCGCAATGTAGTTCAGATCGTGCCCGGCCATCATTGCCCACGGGCCGGTCTGCCCCCAGCCAGTCATCCGGCCGTAAACCAGTCGCGGATTGCGGGCCAGACAGACCTCGGGGCCGATCCCGATCCGTTCCGCGGCTCCGGGCCGCATCCCCTCGATCAGAGCGTCGGCACGGCTGACCAACTCGAGCACCACCTCCACAGCTCGAGGCGACTTCAGGTCAAGGGCGACGCTGGGGCGCCCNCGATTGAGCAAGTCGGCTCTGCCGTCGAAGCTCAGATTGCCCGGATGTGGCCGATCGATCCGGATCACGTCAGCACCCAGGTCGGCGAGGATGGTCGCGGCATGAGGCCCTGGGCCGATGCCCGCGATCTCGACGATCTTGAGGCCTCTGAGCGGACCAGTGCCTTTGCCGAGTTCGTACGTCATGCGCGGCATCATCCCAGACCGATTCGTCTATTGCTTCCGCTCTGGGGCTGATCGCCGGCGTACCGGCATACAGAGCTATTCCAGGACCGGGCTACTCCAGGAACGGCACCTCGACCGCCTCCGACAGCCACTCCTGTTCCAGCTGGTCGAGCTCACCGTTGTCTCTCATCTCGGCCAAAGCGGCGTTGACGCAACTCAGGAGCGGATTGCCTTTGTCCAACAACATCGCGAATTGCGCCGCTCCACCTGTGCCGGACCCACCGGTCTCCGGCCGGAACTGGCCCACGATCACGGCCTCGGGAATCTCCACCTCGGTGAGGTAGAACGCGGTCGGCAGGTCCGCCAGGATCGCGTCGACCTGGCCGTTGGCCAATGCTCGCTCGGCTTCCTTGACGGTTGAGAACTCCAGCGGGGCCGTAGCCGGCTTGATGGCGTCGCGAAGAACGCTCAGCGAGACCGTGTCGCTCTGCGCACCGAGCTTCATCCCGGCCAGGCTCGAGACCGAGGTGACACTGGTCGCAGCCTGGGAATTCTCGAGCGCAATCACGGCCTGCGCGGCAGAGTAGTAGCTGTCGGAGAGGTCCGAGCGCGTCGATGGGTCGCTCGAAATCACGATCTGGTTGATGTCGAAGTCGAAGTCCCGCTCGACGCTCTCCAGGAACAAGTCGGCGTAGGGAAACTTGACCCACTTGACCTGCTCGGCGGAATAACCCAGATGCCCGGCCACCGCATAGGCCACTGCGGACTCGAATCCCTTTCCGTTGCTCGGATCCTCGTCGACGAACCACGGCTGATGAGCCGGCGATTCCGTAGCGACCGTCAAGGTGCCCGAGGTCATGGTCGGGCAGTCCGCGGCCGCCGTGGAGCCTTTGGTGGGGGATGCTGGAGTCGCCTTCTGCTCGCCCGGGGCACAAGCCATCGCGGCGACCAGAACTGGAACGGCAATCAAACCAAGCGACCCTACCCGCATGGAAGCAGAGTAGTGCGCCCTCGAAGTGCACTGTCCCAGGTACTGTGCTCAGCGTGCGCCCACACCCACGAGCTGTCCTCTGCTGCTTGGCAACGGCTGCCCTTCTCACGTTCACGACGGCCTGTAGCGGCAACGGCAACACCGACGGCACTGGCGGCACTGTCTCCGATCAACCCACGACATCGCCCACGACCCCGGCCTCTTCTCCAACACCCACCGCGACGGAAACCCCACAACCACTCCGGCCCAGCCGTCCGACGTCCCCTCCTCGACGGAGACCTCCCCAGTCCTTCGATAAGCCCCACCAATCCCGCTACGCCTGCCGGCAAGCTGCTGGACTATCGCGATCTCAACAATGGTGATGGAGCGTTCATCGTCACCGATGCCGACTTGGAGCAGATCAAGGACGCGCCGGCCGACTTCAAGGCCTTCGTGTCCAGAAAAGCCGCCAAAGCCGCAGCCGACTGCCCCGAGGCCGCACATGGCATCACGGTCAACATGGTGCGCACCGACGGATTCGCCGTTGGCGCGGTCAACTCCTGTGGTGGGTACGTGGCGCTGTGGGCGCGCACGGCCAACACCGGCGGCAACCCTGGTAAGTGGAAGCAGATCATCGGAACCCAAGACGCCTGGGCGTGTGCCCCACTGCGCAAGCACAAAGTGCCCTCGGTGCTGGTCGACGGCCGTTGTTTCGACTACAGCGGCGACCACAAGGAACACGAGTACAACCAGCCGTGACGATCCGGGTCGTGCGCGGCAGCGATCGGTTCGTCACCGACTATCGCAGTACGGGTAGCGCAGACGCTCCCGGTGACGACAGCAACAATGNTGGTGTCCTGGCATTCATTTTCCTTCGGGGCGCACTACGACCCGGCCAACGTCGGGTTCGGCCGACTGGTGTGCCACAACGTCGACGATCTCGGTCCCGGTGCCGGCTATGCGCTGCATCCGCACCGTGATCTGGAGATCGTCACCTGGGTGATCGAGGGCGAGTTGCATCATCGAGATTCAGCAGGCTCGACGAGTGTGGTGCAAGCCGGCCAGGCCCAGTACCTCGGCGCCGGTTCCGGGGTGAGACACCAGGAGTACGCCGGGGACACCCGGACTCGTTTCGCGCAGATGTGGGTCACACCCGACGAGTCCGGCCTGCCGCCGGCCTACGCTCGAACCGACCTCGGCTCCGCAGACAGCGAGGGCTGGGTCGCACTCGCGGGTGGCCTAGGTGACTCAGGGGGCCTCCTGCCGACGCGAACCCGTAACGCCTCCCTGCACGCACGACAGTTGCGTAACGGCGATCGAGCCACCCTCGATGCAGCACCGTTCCTCCATCTGTACGTCTGCACCGGCGTGGTCAAGCTCGAGGGAGCCGGCCAAGCGACACAGCTTCACGCCGGTGACGCCGTACGCGCCACAGATCAAGGAATCACCCTGGAAGGCGAGGGGCAGGTGCTCGCATGGGTGATGCAGTGAACCGTGGCCGATCCAGGAAACCCGGCGCGGCCCTGCTCGCATCAGGAATCGCCGGGCTGCTCTGCCTGGCAGCCGTGGTCGTCGCCCGCGTCGATTCCGCTCCCATCGGCAACCCTCCGGGCTCGACCTTGGCCGGCTCTCCCGCCAACGGCGTACCTGGACCAGCTTCGATCTCCCTGCCGCCACGACCGGAGGCATCCCGGCAAGGGCCGGTAAGCCCAACATCGTGGTGATCATGGCCGACGACATGCGCGCTGACGAGGTCCGCTTCATGCCGAATGTGCGCAAACTCATCGGAAGCCGAGGCCTGACCTACCGAAACTCGTTCAGCCCCTACCCGCTGTGCTGTCNNCCGCGCGCGTCGTTCCTGTCCGGGCAGTACGCCCACAACCATGGCGTCATGTGGAATCGACGCCCGTGGGGATTCGGCGCCTTCGACAACAAACGGACCGTCGCCACCAGCCTCAAACAAGCCGGCTACCGCACTGCGTTGGTCGGCAAGTACCTCAATGAATACGGCCGGGCCAAGGTCAAGGGCGGCGCCAAGTTGCGGTCTTCGACCTACGTGCCACCCGGCTGGACCGACTGGTATGCCGCCACCAGCAGCAACAAACCGCGCTACCGAGGAAGCGACCCGTACAACTACTACAACACGCTGTTCAACATCAACGGCCGGTTGAGCGACCGAGCCAAGGGCCGCTATCAGACCAACGTCATCGGCGATATGAGCACCAAGCTGATCCGCAAGTACTCCCGCGGATCCAACCCCTTCTTTCTCTACATCGCTCCGGTGGCACCACACAGCGGAAACCCCGCGNAGAGCGATGATCCCAAGGTCGTCAAGGTGGGAAGTCGGCGTTATGCCATTCCCAGCCCGGCGCGACCGTCCTGGGTACGTGGCCGGTTCAACGACCAGATCGGCCACGCCGCCGGTCTACCCNGCGGGGGTGCACCGAGCGAGGGCGATATCAGCGACAAACCCCGCGATATGCGCCGCCCCTGGAGAACGTCCGGCTCANGGAAGGCCCTGCGCAACGTGACCCGACAGCGCGCCGAGGCGCTGTACGTCCTGGACAGGCAGGTGGGCCGGATCATCAAGACGTTGAAGCAGCGCGGGGTCTATCGCGACACAGTCGTGATGTTCACCTCCGACAACGGCTACTTCCTCGGCGAGCATCGCATCCCGTATGGCAAGACCCGTGCTCACGAGCCGTCCCTGCGAGTTCCGTTCCTGCTGGCCGGCCCGGGAATTCCCGTCGGAGTACGCAACGATCCGGTGCGCACCTTCGACCTCACTGCCACGATCCTGGACCTGGCTCACGCCAAACCACCTCGACGGGCCGACGGCCGGTCCCTGACACCGAGCTTCGAGGCGGACCTCGGATGGAGCTACCCGATCGTCACCGAGGGGCACCTGCCGTCGGGGGCCGCCGCGTGCCGGTTCGGTGACGATTCCGATGCGGAGACTGTGATGCCGGTACCCGGCTATCAGCCGTCGCGAGCCTGCCGGCAGGCGAGTTCCGCAACGTATCCGGACGGCCGCACCACGATCGGCATCCGCACGGCCCGTTGGAAGCTTCTGCGCTATGCCGGCGGTGAGACGGAGCTGTACGACCTGGACGCAGACCCCAACGAGTTGAACAGCCTGGCCACCGACCCCGACTATGCTCCCGTTCTGCGCCAGCTCACCCAGGTGTGGCAGGCCTACCGCAATNGCGCCGGCAGTGCCTGTGCTACTCCTCTACCCGCCGACCTACAGGCCGACCCGGTCACTTTGACTCGAACGACCCAAGCCCAGCGAGCCGGTGTGCTCGCCCGGTATGGGCAAGCCTGGTAATAGCTGGTCGCGCTCGGGCCACCCCAACCAGCACCGGATCGGCTAGTGTCAGTCGCGAAATAGCTCCGCTGTCGCTCGGGACCGCCCCCACAGCGACCAGCGCCGCCCGAGCAAGAACCCGAGCAAGGAGAGATGGCTCCGATGACCGAGCCACAGGACCCCAACCTCCCGCCGCCACCAGGTGGCTCCGCCGCCACCTCCTCCGACGCCACCTGTGCCTCCGGTACCACCAACGCCACCCGGGGCTTCCTACCCACCGCCTCCGCCGCCGGACTACGGTCCGCCGCCGACCCCTGCTGATGGTCCGTTCAGCGTCGGCGCCGCGATCACCTATGGCTGGAAGAAGTTCCAGCAGAACATCGGGCCGCTGATTCTGGCCGCGCTGGCGATCGTCGCGGTATTGATCGTCTTGGTCGCGATCCAAACCGCTGCCGATGTCGGCAAAGACGCAGCCGGTAACAGATCGACGGAGTTGTTCGGGGCAGCGACGTTCTTCAGCCTCGTACTGAGCCTCGTTCAGCAGGTGGTGAGCTGGATCGTGAGCGCCGGGATCGTCAAGGGCGCCCTCGACATCGTCAACGGCCGTCGGCTCGACATCGGCACGATGTTCAAGGGCTTCGACATGGTCCAGGTAATCATCGCCGCGCTGCTGGTGAGCATCGTGACCACGATCGGGTTCTTCCTCTGCATCCTGCCTGGGTTGATCGCGGCCTTCCTGTTGTCGTTCACGACCTATTTCCTGATCGACCAGAAGCTCCCGGCCGTCGACGCGATGAAGGCGAGCTTCAACTTCGTCAAGGACAACGTCGGTCAGGTACTGGTATTCCTCATCGCAATGGTGGCGCTCAACATTATCGGCGCCTGCGCGTGTGGTGTGGGTCTGCTCATCACGATCCCGGTCTCGATCATCGCCCAGGCGTACGCGTTCCGGAAGCTGCAGGGCCAGGAAGTCGCCGCCTGACCTGATGATGATTCGTCTGCGAGATCGCGTCTGCGCGCGCCGGCAATATCGCAGGGGAGTCGTCGTACTGCTCGGTCTTCTACTCGTCGGCGGCGGTCTGTTTCCGGCTGCCGCCGACGAGTCACAACCGGGCCGGTTGAGCGCCTTGTCCAGCACACGCGCCAAGCCGAAACCCTCGATGAGTCGGTGCGCAAGCTGGAGATCGGCACCAGCGTCCGCGGGCGCAAGATCATGGCCTACCGAGTGGGCGATCCGACCGCAAAGGTCAAGGCCGTCGTGCTCGGGGCCATCCACGGCAACGAGAAGGCGGGGATCACCGTCGCTCGGGCGATCCGCAAGGCCGATCGCAAGAAGAACGGCGAGCGGGGTCGGATCAAGGACGTCGATCTGTGGGTAGTGCCCACGATCAACCCCGACGGCGTCGTCAAGAACCGTCGGCAGAACGCCCGTAATGTCGATCTGAACCGCAACTGGGGCGTGAAATGGGCACCGCTCTCCAGTCCTTACTACTCGGGTAAGCGCGCCTGGAGCGAGCCGGAGACCCGGGCGTTCCGGAAGTTCTTGAAACAGGTCGACCCGCGGTTCGTGGTCTCCTTCCACCAGCCGTTGCACGGAGTCGGCACAACCGACAAGCGGCCGGCTTTCGTGAAGCGGTTGGCAAGGCAGTTGGGGCTGCCGATCAAACCGTTCAACTGCACCGGTCAGTGCCATGGCACGATGACCGACTGGGTCAACGGCCGGCTCAAGGGAACAGCAGTCACGGTGGAGTTCGGCAGCCGGCCACGCGGCAAATACCTCCGCAACCGGGCCGTGCGCGGCACGATCCGAGCCGTTCTCGGGCGGCTTCCCTAGGCTCTCCCTGGATAGCTCACAGCACCTGCCGCAGGCCACCTTTGCCGAGAAGCCTAAGCAAAGAAACCCTTGAAAATAACGGGTTTGACGATATTCTCATCACCGTGCGCACTGATTTCGGTGGTGGGAGCCGTGAGTCCAAGCTCCTCGCGCTCGCCGCGCGACATACGGCGCGGCGACTGATCAACGNNTGGTCGCTGGTGCCAGGTGCTCCATGGCCGTACGGCCTGATGGATCACGTCGGCCGCCTGCAACGCAAAGTCCGCGGCACAACCTTCGAGCCGGCGCAGTTGCCCCATTGTCGCGCAGAGCTCATTCGGGCGCCGGAGTCGACCGCGACGCGACACATCTTGTACTTGCACGGCGGTGCTTTCCTGGTCGGCGGCAGACACCTACACCGGGCGCTGATCTCCCGGATCGCCTCAGTGACAGGATCGACCGTGTTGTCGGTCCAGTACCGCAAACTTCCCAAACACCCGTTGGCAGCTTCTACCGAGGACGCGGTCGATGCCTACCGCTTCCTCCTCGACAAAGGCGTACGGCCCGAGCACATCGTCATCATGGGCGACTCCGCCGGGNGCTTCCTGGCTTTCACCGCCACCGAGGCTGCCCGCCTTGCGGGGCTGCCGCCACCGGCGGCCATCGTGGCACTCGCGCCACTGGTCGACTTCGACCTGGATCGCACCCCGATGCAAAGCAATGCCGGCTGCGACTTCTTCAGCCCGCGCTCACTGACCTCGTTCGCCGCGATAGGACACCGCACCTCACCGGAGGGACTGCGCTCTCCANTGGACGTCGATACCGCGTTACTGCCACCGGTGCTGCTCCAGGTGAGCTCGGCCGAGAGCCTCTACAGCCAAGTAGTCGCACTGGCCGATCGGCTCACTCAAGCAGGTGTTCCCACCGAGCTTCAGGTGTGGGACGGACAGGTGCACGTCTTCCAGTCCTTCCAAGCGCTTCCAGAGGCCCGCCAGGCGCTGGACTGCATCGCGGAGTTCGTGATGGATGCGACCCCGCTGCTGCGGGTAGTCCGCTCCGCCTGAAATTTTGCCTCCGCCAGCTCGTCCCACGCAGTTGCGGCTGTCTTCGAGTTGCCCGGCCACAGGCAGTAGCCACAGGTGAGCCTCGTACCCTTGGCCGGTGAGCACCCACGAACAGGGGTCGATCCCGACGAGTTGGCTATCGCCGTCAAGGTGCTCGGGCAGTTGCATGAGCTGCCCAACGATCACCCGGACGTGACGACGGTCAAACATGCGGCGTCCCATATGTACAAGGCCCTGAAGAAGACCCGACGCCTGCGCAAGCGGAAGCCGAGGNCAGCCGCCGACCGGGCGGTGACCGAGGCGACCGCAACCGGGTCGGCGCTGCGGATCGATGACGAGACGGCCGGAATCCCGTTGGTGTCGAGCGCATCGGGCGCGTACGCCGGGGAGCTGCTCAAGCCCCGCGGCTGCTATATCTGCAAGACCGACTACACCCTGGTTGATGCGTTCTATCACTGGCTCTGCCCCGATTGCGCCTCGCTGTCACATGCCAAACGCACCCAGAGCGCGGACCTGTCCGGTAGACGCGCTTTGCTGACCGGGNGGCGCGCCAAGATCGGCATGTACATCGCGTTGCGGCTTCTGCGCGACGGAGCGACATTGACCATCACCACGCGCTTCCCGAAGGACGCCGTGCGCCGGTTCTCCTCTCTGCCGGACGCAGCCGAGTGGATCGACCGCCTCAAGATCGTCGGGATCGACCTGCGCGACCCCACCCAGGTGATCTCCTTGACCGAGGACGTCACCGCCGACGGACCGCTGGATATCTTGATCAACAACGCCTGCCAGACGGTTCGCCGCAGCCCCGGCGCGTACTCGAATCTGGTGGAGCTGGAGGACGCACCGCTGCCGACCGGAACTGCTCTACCGGAGATGGTCATGTTCGACCGGATCAGCGAGGCGCATCCGGCCGCCATCGCCGGGACCCTGCAGGCCCACCCGCTCGCTCACCACGATGGCGAGACCCTGGCCCGCACAGCGGCCGAGATGACGGCGCTGGCGCTCTCGGCGGGCAATGCCTCTCTGGAAGCTCACTTGGCCGGGACTGCCGTGGACGCCGGCGGTCTGCTTCCGGATCTGCAGCAAGTCAACTCCTGGACCAAGGTGGTCGATCAGGTCGACCCGCTGGAGTTGCTGGAAGTCCAGTTGTGCAACGCGATCGCGCCCTTTNTGTTGATCTCCCGGTTGCGGCCCGCGATGCGCGCATCGACTGCGCGTCGCAAGTACGTCGTCAACGTGTCGGCAATGGAGGGGCAGTTCTCCAGGCGCTACAAAGGTCCGGGGCACCCGCATACGAACATGGCGAAGGCAGCTCTGAACATGCTGACCCGCACCAGCGCCGGGGAGATGTTCGAGACCGACCAGATCCTGATGACCGCTGTGGACACCGGTTGGATCACCGATGAGCGTCCACACCAGGACAAACTACGAATCGCAGCCGAGGGCTGGCACGCACCGCTCGACCTGGTCGATGGAGCCGCCCGGGTGTACGACCCGATCGTCCAAGGCGAGACTGGGACCGATCTCTACGGCTGCTTCCTGAAGGACTACCAGCCCCACCCCTGGTGACTCGCGGAGTTTGCCTTGCCGATCGACTGGGGATCAGGCCGGTGGTGGGCCGCTCCCAGCGCTGAGCTGGGCCAGCGCGTCGGCGTTGTCGTCGGGCGCGACCTTGTTGCGGTCGGTAGCTCCGCAGCTCTCACAACGGTGGACGAGGACGAAACCCTTCTTGCCCGAGTGATCCAGGCCCACCGGGGCCATCTGTCCGCTGCAGTCAGCCGCTCGATCNCCTGGTCGCACGTCGACATGCAGTGAGTAGAGACAGACCGGGCAGTGGTTGCGGTAGCTCCCGGCCGGGTGCCGCCTTGTTCGAGTGCCGCAGTGGGCACAGTCGAACCCGGTGTCCTCTTCCGCGCGGGTCATGCCTCTACTTTCTCCCATGTGCCAACGGACGTGCGATTCTGCCTGGATCCGACCTTTGAACGCTCCAAGGGAGGGGATCGCACGTCGATTGGGCTAGTGCCCTAGCCTGGCCGCACGAATTGAAGCCGGGACTGGGTCACAGCAGCGCTGATGACGCAGTCAGCCAGGTGGTCGTTGATCAGTCCCATTGCCTGCATGAAGGCAAAGATCGTAGTGGGGCCGACGAACTTCCAGCCTCGCTTCTTCAAGTCCTTCGACAAAGAGATCGACGCCGGCGAGGTCGATACGCTCTGTGGCTCGGTGAGATCTTGTGGGCTCGGCTCGTAACTCCACAAGTAGGCGGACAGTAAGCCGAACTCGGTTTGTAGCTCGAGGGCGCGGGAGGCGTTATTGATGACGGCCTCGATCTTGCCGCGGTGCCGGACGATGCCCGCATCGCCAAGCAGGCGCTCCACATCATGTTGGTCGAAGTCGGCGACCACCCGGAAGTCGAAGCCGGCGAAGGCCGCGCGGAAGCCCTCCCGCTTGGCAAGGATGGTGCGCCAACTCAACCCGGACTGAAAGGCCTCCAGGCTCAGCTTCTCGAACAGGCGAACATCATCGTCGACCGGGAACCCNCACTCGGTGTCGTGGTAGTCGAGGAACTCCAGCGCAGCTCCGGCCCATCCACACCTTGGCCGCCCGTCGGGAGCAACGAAGAGACTCACTGACATACCGCATCAACCCTGGGTCATGTCGACGAAGCGAGAATAGTGGCCCTGGAAGGCGACGACCACGTCGCGGGTGGGCCCATTGCGGTGCTTGGCGACAATCAGGTCGGCCTCGCCGAGGCGGGGCGACTCCTTCTCATAGACATCGTCGCGGTGCAGCAGGATCACCATGTCAGCATCTTGCTCGATGCTGTTGTGCAGACAGACGCCATTCGCAACGAAGTTGTGGACGCCCATGACCGTGGCGTCGTACACCTCCTGTACACCTAGGTGCTTGATCGAGGCGATGGAATCCCAGAAGACATCATTGGTCGCCATCACTTCGAGATCGACATCGCCGAGCACTTCAGCGATCCGGCGCATCCGTTGTCGGCTCGGAGCAACGCGCGCCATTGTGCTCACGCTCGCCTTGGTACCGAGCGCTTCCGCGAACTGGCGTTGAGTCAATTCAGAGACGTCGAGGACGCTGCGCACTCGATCCCAAACCATCGTCGGGATGGTGTCGAGGTTTGTGTTGGGCCGGATCTCTCGGAGACGCTCGGCAAGGGCAATTGCGTTGACACCTCGATAGCCGTGTACGCCGATGTCCTCCAGGAAACGGAGTTGATTCTCAGCGCCCGTAACGTCCAGAGTCCAGCCATCTCGGTAGCCAGCTTTACGGACCCGTCGAATACGGGTGAATACGTTGAACCGCAGTAACAGCTTGGCCACATCGTCGATGAGTCGGCGACTGGTCGAGGCATAGTAGACCCGTCCACCGCCGTGCTTACTCAAAGTCACCGAGCCATCCGTCGCCCACAGATTGCGCAAGAACAGGCTGACCTGTTCCTTGGGCAAAGCGAAAACCCAGTCAGGAACGAACTCAGGCTTACTCCTCGCCAAGAGCGCGACCTCGTCATTGTCGCGCGGTGTGATCTCCAAGGGCGGAGGCACATGACGAACAGCACCGACACCGGTGCCCTCGGCCAACTCGGCCAAGGGGAGCCAGCCGTCGTAAGTCAAGAACGGGTGGTTACCTGTCGCGGTCACCGTGCGACCCGAGGCAAGCGTCACCTCGTACACATCCTTGGTGCCGCTGGGGAACGCGTGAGTCAGCGTGCGTGGCACCAACTTGAGGCGGTCATCGAGCGCCCACACCGGGATGTCGCACACACCGGACTGCATCAACTCCCCGATGGTGATCTCGGCGTTGGTATCGGCGCGCATCAGTCGGGTATCGGCGGTAACACACCCTGACTCACGAAGGTCTGAGAGCATCGGCCGCTTATCGGAACGCTGCTCAGAACCTCGGTTGAGCTGGGAAAGAGCCACCACGGGGACGTCGAGTTCCTTGGCGAGCAGTTTGATCTGCCGGCTGAACTCCGAGACCTCGACCTGGCGGGACTCGACTCGCTTGCCCGAAGTCATCAACTGCAGATAGTCGATGACGATCAGGCGCAGATCGTGGCGCTGCTTGAGCCGGCGCGCTTTGGCGCGGATCTCCATCATCGTCATGTTGGGGCTGTCGTCGATGAACAGCGGCGCGCTGCTCACCTCGGCCATCTTCGGCGCCAGCCGCTCCCAGTCCTGCTCTGACATCGAGCCGTTGCGGATATGAGCGAGCGCCACCCGTGCCTCGGCCGAGAGCAGACGCATGGTGATCTCGGTACGGCTCATCTCCAGGCTGAAGATCACGCTGGTCAGGTTGTTGTGGATCGACGCGGCCCGGCACAGGTCGAGGGCAAGCGTGGAATTGTGTGTGGGGATCATCGACCGACCCGCCAAGTACAGATGATCGGCGTTGTCCACCTGGACACACCTAACCGGCACACTTCGGACCGGCTCAACGCGGGTGATGTAACGACGGCCGATGCGCACCGTCGACTGGGGCGCNGTCTCCTTGTGCAAGATCGCTTTACGCTCAAGCCGGAACACGTCATCGACAGTCGAGAAAGTGAGCGTATAGGCGATCGAAGTCGCCTCTGTGCGGCCTCGGACACGTTTTGTCGTCATCGAGCATCGATAACCCAGCCCTACGATCAACTCGTACGCATCATGCGCCAAACGCCGGTTGGTGACACTGAGTTGAACGCTACCGCCTTGCTTGGTCACCGTGCCGTCGGTATCGAGCAGGCCAGCTAGCAGCGCCCGGCGCTGAGATTCCGAAGCGCGTAAGTAGCGCGCCGGTATGTGTTTGTCACCTAGGACACCTAGCCCGCGAAGCATTCCCACGACTGTCCCCTCTTGGTGGCATCGCATACATCGCTGCGCTTCACCACTGAACACCCTGTCGTGTCGCGGCTGAAACTCTCGGTCACATACCTCGCATTTGCGTGGCCCCGGCGTTGTTCGGTCGATCTTTAGGCTGTAAAGCATGTCGCCTCGCGGCTCACATCTAATGCCCTCAGCCTCGATATACATCGGGATCTCGGCGGTCTCACTCGTGATCCTGCCTCCGGAACTATGGCCATCACCAAGCCAAGCGCCCAAAACGTACGGCGGGAGCGGCAGATCCACCTCAGGCAGACTAAGGGGAGCGCAAGTCAGAACGGCATGGTTGACCCGCGCGTCTCCGTCGACTCGTAGCGTCTCAGCAATGTGATGAGTCGTGACGACCGAGGGATGAATGCACTGGTTTCGCGCGCGGTTGTACTGACGCTTAGCCGCCCATGCAGACTTACGAGCTGCGCGTGTCTCGGTTAACCACTGATGCTCAGCATCCGCGACGATCGATGAGCCGTCAGAGAACGTGATCCGATAACAAGGACGATTTACCATCACATCGGTCGTTGCAACGACAATGGTCGGCCTACCGTCGGCGGCAATAAGCTGATCGCCCACCGCGACCTCGCCCATCGTGGTCCAGCCCCGNGGAGTGGGTAATGGGGTATCCAGCGCAAGCGCCTTGCCGACCGCGGGACGAGCCGCGACGATCACCATCTGGCCGCCATGCAGACCGTTGGTGAGGTCGTCGAGATCCAAGAAGCCTGTCGGGACGCCGCTGAGCCCGGACTCGCGGTTCTGAATGGCCTCGATCTCATCCAGGGTGGCCTCGATGATGTCCGACAGCGGCGCATAGTCCTCGGCGGAGCGACGCTCGCTGACGTTGTAGACCTCCTGTTGCGCCTGGTCGACCACGTCGTCGACCTCGCCCTCCCCGGCATACCCCATCTGGGTGATCCGGGTGCCGGCTTCGACCAGCCGGCGCAGGATCGCCTTCTCCTTGACGATCCCGGCGTAGTAGGAGGCGTTGGAGGCGATCGGCACCGAGGCCGACAGGGTATGCAGGTAGGGCGCACCGCCGATCCGCATCAACTCGCCACGCTTGCTCAGCTCGGCCGCGGTGGTGACCGGGTCGACCGGCTCGTTGCGAGCGTACAAATCACTGACGACGTCGAAGATCGTCTCGTGCACTGGCCGATAGAAGTCCCCGCCACGCAGCACTTCCAAGACGTCGGCGATCGCGTCCTTGGCCAACAGCATCGCGCCGAGCACGCACATCTCGGCGTCCATGTCCTGCGGGGCATCCGGCCGCCGTAACCTGAGCCGCCGGTGGCCGCGTAGTCGGGGAGTAGTCAGGGACGTACTCCTCCACATACTCCTCGCCGGGGGCCGTCTGGGGTGGGAAGTCGGCGACGGGCAAGCGAGCTCCTCAAGCAGACGGATCAGCAGATGGTCACTGGCCTACCAGCCCAGCGACCCCATTTGTGGGTACGGCCACCATGTCGCGAGGGTCCGACACATCCTCGAGGAAGGAGGCCTGGGCGGCCTCGGAGAGGGTGGATTCGCGCTGGGGGTCCCGAGGAGACTACGAGGGTGGCGGCGTGCAACGCCACCGCGCTATGCACAGGCACCTGTGCATAAGTCGGCGAGCGGTGTGGAACACACCGATGACACTGTGCACAGGGTGTTCACATTGCTGTGGACGATCTAGTCACATCAGTCACAAAACCCGCTCTGACCTGCGCAAACATCCCTCCCAGGGTGTGGAACGCAGAAACTTCGCTTTGATTGCCGTTTACCTTCCCGACATGCGAGACAGGCAATGCGAGACGTCTGGAACTGGGCGATCCGGCGTTCGTCCACAAGTTACCCACAAGCCACTCAGCCCACAATCAGCCCTTCAAGTGGTGACAAATGGGCTATGCGACTGACCGTCGGCAATGGTTAAGAGCGAGACGGAAACCCGAACGACAGCGCTAGCCTCGAAACGCCGACAGGGCCGCCCCAGAAAGGGGACAGCCCTGACGTATGCGCGCTCTATGCAGGGACGACGTTCAAGTTGACTAAGGCGTCTACGTCGTCGTGCACCTTCACGGTCACCTGGTGGGCGCCCAGGGACTTGATCGGGTTGCCGACGAGGATCTTGCGCTTGTCGACCGAGCCGCCCGCGGCGGCATTGATCGCCCCATTGATTGCTGCGGCGATGTCGGTGACAGTGACAGCGCCGAACAGTCGGCCACCGTCGCCGGCACGGACCGGAATGTCGATCGGGGCGGATTCGAGCTTGGCCTTGATCTCGCCGGCCTTGTCGAGGTCGCGGACCTCGCGGCTGGCGCGAGCTGCCTTGATCGAGTCGATGGTCTTGGCGCCTCCACGGGTCCAGCGGATCGCGAAACCACGCGGGACCAGGTAGTTGCGGCCGTAACCGTCCTTGACCTCGACCACGTCACCCGCGGCACCGAGACCGGAGACCTCCTGGGTCAAGATGAGCTTCATCAGGTGTTCTCCTCTCAGCGAGCGGTGGACGTGTACGGCAGAAGCGCGACCTCGCGGGCGTTCTTCACGGCCATCGCGACATCGCGTTGGTGCTGCACACAGTTGCCGGTGACCCGACGCGCGCGAATCTTGCCGCGGTCGGAGATGAACTTGCGAAGGAGAGTGGTGTCCTTGTAGTCGACCGAGGTCGCCTTCTCCTTGCAGAACTGGCAAACCTTCTTCTTCGGCTTGCGCAGGACTGGCTTCGCCATTGTGGTGCTCCTTTGTACCGAGCCCAGCTCACGGTCGCCGCGAGGGCGACCGCTCGCCGGAATGACTTGTTGTCTACTTGCTAGATCAGATGAGCTGTGACTGTCAGAACGGAGGCTCTTCGGTGCTGACCCCGGGNNCGTCGCCCACGGGTCGGCGCCGGACTGGGCAGGCGCCGCTGGGGCTCCCTGTGCACCCCCGCCACTGTTCCAGCCACCTTGGCCGCCGCCTTGAGCGGGACCACCACCCTGATTGCCGGACCAGTTGTCGTCCCCGCCGCCGAAACCGCCGCGCGAGGTCTTGGTGACCTTCGCAGACGCGTACCGCAGGCTGGGGCCGACCTCGTCGACGTCGATCTCGAAGACCGTGCGCTTCTCACCCTCGCGGGTCTCGTAGCTGCGAGCCTTGAGCCGGCCGTTGACGATCACGCGCATGCCCTTGGTGAGGGACTCAGCGGCATTCTCGGCCGCCTGCCGCCACACCGAGCAGTTGAGGAACATCGCCTCACCGTCACGCCACTCGTTGCTCTGCCGGTCGAACTGTCGCGGGGTCGAGGCCACCGTGAAGTTGGCGACCGCAGCGCCGGAGGGNGTGAAACGCAGCTCGGGGTCTGCGGTGAGGTTGCCGATGACGGTGATCGGGGTTTCGCCTGCCATATCAGGACTCCAGTCTCGGGGTGTGGTTCAGCAAAATCTGAACGTATCTGTCCCCGCCGACACAAGGGGTTGGCGGAAACATGTTGAGAACCCGATGCTCAGCGAGCGCCGGGACGGATGACCTTGGTGCGTAGCACCGACTCGTTCAGCGTGAGCTGACGGTCGAGCTCCTTGACCGTTGCCGGCTCGGCCTGCAACGTGATCACCGCGTAGATCCCCTCGGGGTTCTTGTTGATCTCGTAGGCCAGTCGGCGCTTGCCCCACACATCGACGTTCTCGACAACCCCGCCGTCCTGACGGACGACATTGAGGTAGGTGTCGAGAGACGGCGCAACCGTGCGCTCTTCGAGGCTGGGGTCGAGGATGACCATCACTTCATAGGCACGCAAAGCAGTCTCCACCTCCTTCGGACTGAAAGCGGCCACGGTCTTTCCGCGGCAGGAGGGCTGTTGCGTTCCACCGATCCAAGATCAGATCTGGGGATCAGCGGGTGTCCCGGGCAACCGGGCCAGGTGGCCTGGGTACGTCGGAGAACGGCTCAGCCTACCGTGTGCCACCGCGGGAACAGAAATTCGCCGTGCCGGCCCGAGGACGACCTCGGCCGAACCGGACGAGGGATTGCCTAGCTGCACCACCCGGAAGGCTTCGGTCTAGTGTCGGGGGTATGGCTGAACTTATGCCCAGTCTCGTCCTCGGGGCTCACGTCGACCAGACCGACCCCGTAGCCGAGGCGGTGGCTCGTGAAGCAGACATCGTGCAGATCTTCTTGGGGAATCCGCAGAGCTACAAGGGTCCGGTGGTCAGCTATGCCGACGGCGCAGAAGCGCTCAGGCAAGCTGCCGCCGACGCGGGGATCGGGGTGTACGTGCACGCCCCGTACCTGATCAACGTGGCCGCGACCAACAACCGGATCCGGATTCCGTCTCGCAAACTGTTGCAGCAGCATGTCGACACCGCGGCTTCGATCGGGGCGCTCGGCCTGATCGTGCACGGTGGGCACCTCGGTGCCGACGAGGATCCGGCGAAGGGTTTCGACAACTGGCGCAAGGCGATCGAGGCAACCGACCTGAAGATTCCAGTGCTGATCGAGAACACCGCCGGTGGGGACAACGCGATGACCCGCGAGCTCGACCAGATCGCCGGAGTGTGGGAGGCGATCTCGACCGCCGAGGGATTCGAGAACGTCGGGTTCTGTCTGGACACCTGCCATGCGCATGCCAGCGGCATCGACTTGGCGACCGCGGTGGAGAAGGTGCGAGCCATCACCGGCCGCATCGACCTGGTCCATGCCAACGACAGTCGCGATGCCTTCGGGTCCGGTGCCGACCGCCACGCCAACTACGGCACCGGGAACGTCGACCCCGAGGGATTCATGACCGTGATTCGCGATGCGGGCGCTCCGGTGATCGCCGAGACCCCGGGCGGGGTCGAGGAGCACAGAGCCGACTTTGCGTGGATCCGGGAGCGGCTGTAGCCGGACACGGATGACCCATCCGGCTACAAGAACGAGATCCTGTCGAAAGTAGTTGCCGTGAAGCGCACACGTACGTCGACCTCGTCACCGATCGCGGGCAGCGTGACACCGGCGGGGACGAACAACATCGAGGCCTGCATGTGCGGCGGCTCGGCGAACAGCCGGTGCTTACCCGCGATCGTGAACGGGGAGCGTACGAAGCCGGCCGCATCCATGCCGCCCCTGGCGACAGCTGCGGCCCGGTCCCGGATGCTGGTGTTGGCCCCNGGCGCCTCCAGACCGACTCCGTGGGCGGTGCCACCCGACACCACGACAATGTGCCCGTGCTTGGGAGCAGAGCGGCCGCGGTAGCCGAATACGTCGCCGCGCTCGACCTCGTGCAGGTCCAGCACGGTCGCCTTCACCGACAATGCCTCGCGAGCACCGAGCCACAGCGACGTGCCGATCCGCGGCCGGAACTCGAAGTCGGGCCACCGAGTACGCAGCGAGGTCAGCTCATCGGTGGTGAGATGAGAGACGAAGACCCTGCGCGTAGCCAGCCCCGAGGCGATCACATCGGTGAGTCGACGTTCGACCTCCGACAGATGCGAGCCGTGCCCCATCGGCAGGTGCATCGCAACGCCTTCGAGAACGACGGCCTCGTCCCCCGCAGAGGACCCGGCCAGCAGGTCCCCGGCCTCGCGTAGACCCTCAGCGGTGAAGCCGTGCCTCAGCATCGAGGTCAGAACCTCCACCACCACTCGCGGCCGGTCGATTCGCGCAGCAAGGTCGCGCAAATCCTCAGCGCGTCCGATGGTGTGGATCACTCTGTGACCAGGGAGCCCAGCGAGTTCTGTATCCCCTTCGAAAGATACGAATGGCCGCCAGGGGGTGAGCACCATCAACGACCCGTCGAAATCGCGAGCGTTCTCGAGCTCGTCATAGGTCCCCACCGCGAGCAGATCGCAGCCGAGTCCCGTAGCCAGAGATGCGAGCGAGGCAATACCGAAGCCGTACCCGTTGCCCTTGGCCACCGGCACGATCCCCGGGTTGGCCTCGACTACGGCTGCGAGATGTCTGGTGAACCTGTTCCGGTCGACGTACAGAGTCAGCATCAGCCTCGCCTCGCCAGATAGAGGGAGAAGGCCTTGTAGATAAGGCGATTCAAGGGTAGATCCCACTCACCCGCGTACTCCACCACCTCGCCACCGGTACCGACCTTGAACTGGATCAGCCCCACATGCGGATCGGTCGCATCGAGGGTGTCGGTGATGCCGCGCATGTCGTACACGGCGGCCTTCTCCGCGATGGCGTCGCTGATCATCTGCCACTGGATCGCATTGGAGCCACGCACATCGCGTTTGTCCGACGACGAAGCCCCGTAGGAGTACCAGACGTGACCGCCGACCTTGACTCGAATCGTCGCGGCGACCAGATCACCCTCGTGATGGGCGAGGTAGAGCCGGATCCGCTCGGGATCCTCAGCGCCCAACACTTCGAACATCTTCTGGAAGTAGGTCAGTGGCCGGGGTGTGAAATGATCACGCTCGGCGGTATGGACATAGAGATCGTGGAACGCCGCCAAGTTGCGCTCTGGGTCACCGACGCTCACTTGAACCCCGAGCTTCGCAGCGCGTTTGATGTTGCGGCGCCACAGCTGGTTCATGCCGCGCAAGACCTCGTCCTCGGTCCGCGGCGAACCGTCCGGGTGCAGCAGGGGNAGCTGGAAGTTGTAACGCGGCTGTCCAGCGGCAAAGCCCCCGTCACTGCCCAGCTCCTGCCAACCGGTCGCTCGTAGCCGGCTCACCACGCGGGCGCCGTCGGGCTCACGTACCGATGGAACCAACTGCCGCAGCGCATGCACCGACTCATCGGCCAGGCCGGCCTTGATCACTTCGGCGCTCCAGCGGGTCGTCACAACAGGCGGGCCCATCCGGATCCCGAATGCGCCGGCGCGCTTCAGGTGCGCGACCATCGGGTCGAGCCAGGCAGCCAGATCGTCGCTAGCAGAATCCAGTGCCGCCCAGTCCAACACCGGGCCCTCCGGGAGGTAAGCAAGGTAGCGCTTGACCTTGGGAAGCTGGCGATAAAGCACCAAGCCCGCGCCGAGGATCTCCGATCCGTCGAACCAGCCGATCGACTCGGCCCGCCATTCGCTCTTGACCTGACCCCAGGCCGGAGTCTGCAAGAAGCTCACCGAACGAACTGGGCTCGTCGCGTTCGTCAGGGCATGCAGGAACGCCAGGTGCTCCTCTGCGGAGATAGCGCGTACGACCAAGGCCCGGGACACGGATCGACCCTAAGCCACGTCGGCCGCGGCTTGGCGGGTCACTGCAGGTCCGCCCGAGCCGGCCACGGAGCCATCCCCGGGCCACTTACCGAGCCGTTTACCGGCAGGGGGTAGGCCGGGTCGGTGCTGGGGCCTTCTATCCGCACGAAGTCGTCGTCCGGGTACCAGATGTCGCGGACCACCAGCGCTGCGAACCAGAGTTGCGCGAGCAGGCGGATGATCACCGCGAACCAGTAAACCCGGTCGTGCCCGCCACCGGCGGGTTCGTTGAATCCGCCCAGCTGCCACCAGATCGCCGCGAAGTAGAACGCCTCGGCAGCTTGCCAGATCAACAGGTCACGCCAGCGCGGCCGGGCCAGCACCGCCAGCGGCAGCAGCCACAGCACGTACTGCGGCGAGTACACCTTGTTCACCAACAGGAAGGCGGCCACGATCAGGAACGCGATCTGAGCGACCCTCGGCGGTTCGGGGGCTTTGAGTCCGAGCACCAGGATCGCGACGCACAAGAGCACGAACGCGATCTCCGAGACGGTGTTGACGGTGCCGGAGCTGATCGTCGTTCCGGTCGTTTGCTGCAGCACCAGCCACGCTGACCCCCAGTCCGGGCCGCGGTCGGAGTTGAACGTCCAGAACACCTTCCAGTGCTCGAAGCCACCGACCATCGGGAGCAGATTCACCAACAGCCAGGTGCCGGCGGCTCCGCCCAAGGCCGGCCAAAACCGCGGCAGGTCACGGCGGCGGAGCGCGGTGACCAGCAGTGCCCCCAGTAGAAACGCGGGATAGAGCTTGGCCGCGGTTCCCAACCCGATAAAGACCCCTGCCAGCAACGGCCGCCCCCGCGACCATGCCCACAGTGCCCCAGCGACTCCGAAGATCGCCACGAAGTCCCAGTTGATCAGCCCGGTCAGCACCACCATGGGCGCAGCCACGTAGGGCAGCGCGTCGTAGGGCCGGCCGCGATGNGACCCCGTCATGAAGTACGCCGCGGCCAGCGCGAAACCGAACAGGATGATCGCGCCGACCATGAAGAACCCGCGCATCTCGCGATCCACTCCGGCCGCGCCCCATACCTTGTCGACCGCCATCGCGCGCCGGCCGTCGATGTCGGCCTGGCCCACCAGGACCTGGGTGATCACCGCCTGGCCGAATGCGACGTAGCCGATCAGCACCGGGTACTCCAGATCCTGATAACGACCGCCGTTGTCGGAGTACGGAAGCCAGCGCTCGGCCAGGCCGCGGGGAACGTACAGGTAAGGCAGATCGGAGTAGCACATCGCGCCGTAACGCTGCTCGTCGCTGCCGTGCCAGCCGGTCTGCACGCACGGGGTCTTCTGCACCATCGCCAACCCGAAAACCACCGTGCACAGCGCAAGCACCACCCGCAGCGGTGTCCACCACGGGTGCTGACGGAAATGGGATCCGGCCGGGCCGCCGGTCACAGCGCTGGCCGAGCGGGCCAGCGGGTCCTCGTGGGTGACCAGAATGCGTCCCTCGCCCGCGGCCAACGGCCCAGTTTCATGAGTGGGGTCATACCCAGGGCCATGACCAGCGTCAGGCTTGAGTGCGGCCCCGGTCACGGGATCAGGGCCGGCCGAAGGCGGGGGTGTGGGCACGATCGAAGACTACGGGTTCGAGTCCGGTGGCTGGTCCGGGTCACACTCCGGCGGCGTGCACGGATCGGGATCCGGCGGCGTGGGGGTCGGTGTGGAGGTTGGTGTCGGCGTGGGGTCGGAGTCGGCGTGGGGGTCGGTGTGGGCGTGGGTGTCGGAGTCGGCGTGGGCGTCTTGGTGGGCTTCGGCTTGGGTGTCTTGGTCGGCGTCGGCACATGGTCGGTGTGCGTGGCGGTGATGAAGGCCGGCTCGGGGAACTCTTCGATCGGCTCGCCCTCCAACGCGAAGCCCATCGTCGCGGCCCAGGTCTGCGCCGGGTAGGTGCCACCGAAGAACGGATCCAGGTAACCGTCCAGCGGGTCGTTGCCGTCACCGCGGACGTACATCACCGCGGTGGACAACTGCGGNGTGAAGCCGACGAACCACGACGACCGCACATGTCCCTCGTCGTCGGTGGCGGTGCCGGTCTTGGCCGCAGCCGGGCGGTCGATCGCCTGTGCCTTCGTACCGGTGCCGACCTCGACCACCTGGGTCATCGCATAGGTCGTGTCCGCTGCGATGTCCTCGCTGACGACGCGGGTGGTCTTCACCTTGTGCGAGTAGAGGTCGTCACCGGAGGTGTTCTTGACCTTCTCGATCAAGTACCACTTCTTGGCCAGACCGCCGTCGGCGATGGCGCCGTAGCCGTTGGCCATATCGATCGGGCTGACCGTGGCAGAACCCAGCGCGACCCCGACCTCGGGACGCAGCCCGGCATCGCCGCCGTTGTAAGTCTTGGTGGGGATGCCCATCGCCCGGGTCATCTTGAAGACCTTCTCCGGACCGTTCTCCATGGAGTCGGTCAGATCGATGAAGCAGGTGTTGATCGACAGGGTCAGGCAGCGGGTGAGATCCACCGCGGAGCCGAGGTTGGTGCCGGTCCCCTCACCTTGGTTCTGGAACGAGGTATCGCCGATCTCCAAAGGCGAGTTGCCGTAGAACGTGCTCTTGAGCGAGTAGCCGTCCTTGAGGCCCGCCGCGACCGCGAACGGCTTGAAGGTCGAGCCCGGCGCCCCACCGGCCAGCGCCCAGTTGATGCCGCCTTGGGTCTTCTCGTACGGAGCACCTGCGTACAGCCCACGCAAGGCGCCGGTTTTAGGGTCGGTCGAGGCCACCGCGATATGCAGTTGCTTCAAACCCTCGGGACGCTCCTGCGCGACACCGTCCGCGGCAGCCTTCATCACGGCCGGGTCGATCGTGGTGGTGATCCGCAGCCCGGTGCCGTCGATCTCGGCATCGGAGTAGCCGAGTTCCTCCAGTTCGTCGCGGACCATTGCCATCACGTACCCGGTCTGTCCGGTGTAACCGGTGTGCGATCGCAGCACCGGGAACTTGGGCAGCCGCTTGGAGGCCTGGGCGAACTTGGCGTCGTCGATGTCGCCGGCCTCGAGCATCCCGTTCAGCACATAGACATATCTGTTGAACAGCGCCTGCTTGGCCTCTTCGCCCTTGGCCGGGTCGTAATTGTTCGGCGAGTTCAAGACAGCGGCAAGCGCGGCCGACTGCCTAAGGTTGAGTTGCGCAGCGGGGATGCCGAAGTACGCCTTCGCGGCCGCCTCGATGCCGTATGCGCCGCGGCCGAAGTAGATGGTGTTGAGGTAACCCTCGAGGATCTCGTCCTTGCTCTTCTCCCGCTGCAACTTCAGCGACAAGAAAGCCTCTTTGACCTTGCGCTTGTAGGAACGCTCCTGGTTCAGGTAAAGCACCTTGACGTACTGCTGGGTGATCGTCGAGGCGCCCTGGGTGTCGTTGCCACGCACGTTGCTGAAGGCGGCACGCAGGATGCCCTTGGGGTCGATACCCCGGTTGCTGTAGAAACTGCGATCCTCCGCCGCGATCGCGGCCGCCGCGGTGAACTCACCCATCTGGTCCAACGGGACCGACTGCCGGTCCTGGGTGGCGAACTTGCCCAGCACCGTCTCGCCGTCTTCGTAATAGACGTAGGAAGTCTGTGTCTGGAAGTCGGCGTTGGGGTCAGGGATATCGGTGGTCATGTAGAGGACCACGAACAGCGTGATCAGCAGGCCCAAACCGACGAGCCCGGCAATCAGCACGCGCCGCAGCCACACCCGGAACCGACTCCTGGGCGGTTTGCCGTTCTTCCCTGGCTTAACCGGCTTGCCAGTCTTGGCAGGGCTCTTTCCGGTCGCCTTTCGGCTCCCGGGTTTGCTGGCTGCCCGCTTCTTCGGGTCTGACTGGTTGGACATCGCACACGAGAGTACGTGGCACCACCTAGTTCTCCCGAATCAAGACTCTCCCAAGGCGCGGCGGTCGGCATCACCCGGCTTGTTGCTAGCAGATATATCGGTACGATAGGTTCTTGCGATAGAACGCCTCGTTGTATCGACATCAGACATTCAGGAGCAGTCACTGTGACCAAACGCGGGAGACCCTCGAGTTCGCGGTCCTCGGTCTGCTGCACGAGACACCGATGCACGGCTACGAGCTACGCAAGCGACTGAGCAGCGTGCTCGGCTGGACGCGCATGCTGTCCTATGGCTCGCTGTACCCGGCGCTCAAGAAGATGTTGCGCGCCGGCTTGATCAACGAACTAGTCAGCGAGCAAGTAGCCGGTACAGCATCACGACGCCAGCGGATCGTCTACGAGATCACCNCCGCCGGGAACGATCGGTTCCAGACTCTGATGTCGGATGCCGGGCCCTCGGCCTGGGAGGACGACAATTTCGACGTGCGGTTCGCGTTCTTCAGCCGCACCGACATGGAGATCCGGCTCCGGATCCTGGAANGGGCGCCGTACTCGCCTCGAAGAGCGACTCGCTCGGGTACAGGGGCAACTGGACCGCACCCAACGAGAACTGGATGCCTACAGCGCTGAGTTGCAGCGANNCACGGCATGGAATCCGTCCAACGTGAGGTCACCTGGCTGTCCGGGTTGATCGACGCCGAGCGTCAACGCGGGCCTGGGGCAACCGAGCCAGTCCCCANNCCTCAACATCCACGCAGAACGCAAAGTAAACAAGCTCAAGGTAGCTCAAAGTAAGGAGAACCCATGGGTTCGGTACGAGTAGCGATCGTCGGAGTCGGCAACTGCGCGACTTCACTGATCCAAGGCGTCGAGTACTACAAAGACGCCGACGCGCAGAGCACAGTCCCCGGGCTCATGCACGTGCAGTTCGGTGACTACCACGTGCGCGACATCGAGTTTGTCGCCGCGTTCGACGTGGACGCCAAGAAGGTCGGCTTCGACCTGGCCGAGGCGACCCAGGCCAGCGAGAACAACACCATCAAGATCACCGATGTCCCGCCGACCGGTGTGATCGTGCAGCGTGGGCCGACCCTGGACGGCCTGGGCAAGTACTACCAGCAGACCATCGACGAGTCCGACACCCAAGCCGTCGACGTGGTCGCGGCGCTGCGCGAAGCCAAGGTAGATGTGCTGGTCTCCTACCTTCCGGTCGGCTCGGAAGAAGCAGACAAGTTCTACGCCCAGTGCGCGATCGACGCCGGCGTGGCGTTCGTGAACGCGCTGCCCGTCTTCATCGCCTCCGACCCCGAGTGGGCCGCCAAGTTCGAGGCCGCCGGTGTGCCGATCGTCGGCGACGACATCAAGTCCCAGGTCGGCGCGACCATCACCCACCGCGTGATGGCCAAGCTGTTCGAGGACCGCGGCGTCACACTGGACCGCACCTACCAGCTCAACGTCGGCGGCAACATGGACTTCAAGAACATGCTTGAGCGCGAGCGCCTGGAGTCCAAGAAGGTCTCCAAGACCCAGGCCGTCACCTCCAACTTGACCGGCCCGCTGGCCGGCAAGAAGGACGACCGCAACGTGCACATCGGCCCGTCGGACTACGTCGCCTGGCTGGATGACCGCAAGTGGGCCTATGTCCGCCTTGAGGGCCGCGCCTTCGGCGACGTCCCGCTGAACCTGGAGTACAAGCTCGAGGTGTGGGACTCCCCGAACAGCGCCGGCATCATCATCGACGCGGTGCGCGCGGCCAAGATCGCCAAGGACCGCGGCCTGGGCGGCCCGGTGCACTCGGCTTCGACCTACCTGATGAAGTCCCCGCCGATCCAGCGCCCCGACGACGAGGGTCGTGCGGAGCTGGAAGCTTTCATTCGAGGCGAGAAGTAAGCACCACTACCTCCACCAGCACGCTGAGCCACCTCCGGCGCTTACTGCGCGGGAGGTGGTTTCGCTGGCTGTTCGCCACCCGGGTCACCTCACAGTGCTCCGATGGCGCCTTCCAGGTAGCACTCGCGGGGTACGTGCTGTTCTCCNCCGAGCGCCAGCCCGACGCCAGTGCCATCGCCCTGGTGCTGGCCGCGGTGCTGTTGCCGTATTCGGTGTTGGGGCCTTTTGCCGGCGTACTGCTGGACCGATGGCAGCGCCGCCAGGTGATCATGGTCGCCAACCTGATCCGGGCCGGGATCGTCGCGAGCTTGGCGGTGCTGATCGCGGTCGGCATCAGTGATTGGCTGTTCGCGCTGATCGCGGTGGCGAGCCTCTCGCTGAATCGGTTCGTGCTCGCCGGGCTGGGCGCCTCACTCCCGCATGTCGTCGCCGAGGACGACTTGGTGGTCGCCAACGCGATCACCCCGACCNTTGGGGCGTTGGGCACCGCGACGGGTGCTGGGATCGGCGCGGTGATCCACCAGTTCGGCAACGACTCACTGGTGTTGTTGACTGCCGCGGCCGGCTACCTGGGGGCCAGCTTGGTCGTCAGCCGGATCCCACGACATCACCTCGGACCTGACCGCGCCGTGCCACTGCCACGGGCGACCGACGCACTCCGCGATGTCGCTGCGGGTCTGGTTGCGGGACTTCGGCACCTACGCAGGAGGCCTGCCGCCGCATGGGCGCTGGGCACGCTGACCGCAATGCGGTTCGGGTTCGGTCTGCTCACCGTGATCGTGATCCTGCTGTACCGGGGTCACTTCAATCCCAGCCCCGATACCGACGCCGCGTTCGCAGACCTGGCTCGTTTCGGCGCCGCGACAGCACTCGGCTTCTTCGCCGCGGCGCTGGCAACCCCGCCGGTCGTCGAGCGCCGCGGCACCCGGCGCTGGATGCTGCTACTGGTCGCCACCGCGGCGTTGACGCTGCTGGCACCGCTGCTGTGGCTGCGTAGCCCTGTCATCGTCGTGACCGGAGCGGTGCTCGGGTTATGCGTCCAAGGTGTCAAGATCTGCGTGGACACCGTCGTGCAGACGACTGTGGACGACGAGTTCCGTGGCCGGGTGTTCTCGATCTACGATGTGCTTTACAACGGCGCGCTGATTACTGCAGCAGCCGTCGCCGCGGCAACCGTGCCGATGGACGGACGCGCTCCGCTCGTACTAGTAGGGGCCGCGCTGCTCTACGCGCTGACAGCCCTGGCCAACCTGCTCGGCAACCACAACCGGCTCGATCAGCGTCCGGCCAGCAAGCTTTGAGCGCCGCTACCCTGCAAACGCAATACTGGGGAACATGACTGCTCGGCACCGCCGCCAACCTGGTGACCACGTTGACCCGACGTTGGATACCACGCACCAGCAGGACCGTCGCTGGGTAAGCGGTCTTGGCCGCTGGTTCCTAGTAGACGTGCTCGGGGAGATCGCTTTTGGCCTGGTAGCCGTGATGCTGTTGGCGTGGGCTTGGGCGGCTTTCTCCGACGGCTGGTCCAGCCACCGAGGTTGGACAATTGCTGCTGCCATCCTGCTGGCCTGCTTCCTGGGCTACGGCGCCTGGAATGTCCTGACACCATCTCGCCAACAGACACGTTTCCCTCGAGTCGCGGCCGCCGCGGCAGTCAGCGTCGTGCTGCTGGTGGGCTACTCCGTCTCCATGATTTAGGTCAGCAAGCGCGCTCTATACTCCGGCCACGGTGAGGATCTACTCGTGGCTTGCGGACTCAGCAGCGCGCCGGATGGTGTGCGCGCTGGTCATCGGTGTGCTCGCCGGCACGGCTGCGTCATCGGGGGCTGGGCGGCAGNGTGTGTTGATCGGGGTGGCGGTGACGGGCTTCGTTTTCGTCGTACTGGGCTGGCTGGCGCTGTGGCCGATGGACGCGGCAGCCACCCGCAGTCACGTGCAGCGCGAGGACTTCAGGCCGCACACCAACGAGCTGGTGGTGGTCGCGACAGCGCTGTGCGGTCTGATCGGAATCGCCGTCCTACTAGTCAACGGTGGGACTCGCGCTGAAGATGGGCTCGCCGCGATCGCAGTAGTCGGTGTCTTCATGGCATGGGCGGCACTGCACCTGATGTATGCGACGCGGTACGCCTACCACTACTTCACCGAAGCACACGACGGCCAGTATCAAGGCGGTATCGACTTCAACTCCAGCGAGCCACCGACGTTCCGGGATTTCTTCTACTTCAGCTACAACCTCGGCATGACCTACCAGGTCTCAGACACCGCGGTGACCAGCGCCGCGGTTCGCGCCATCGTGCTCCGCCACTGCCTGCTCTCCTACGTCTTCGGCGCCGCGATCCTGGCCACCACGATCAACCTCGTCGCAGGCGCGCTGACCGGCTGATCATTCAGTGTCGCTAGCAACCCACTGAACGAGCTGCCAGACCAGGCCGTTGGGGTCAGAGAACTGACAGAACCTCTCGCCCCAGGGCTCAGTCTCCGGCGCCGTAACGACGTGAGCACCCGCTTTCTGAATCCGCTCGAACTCAGCGTCGATGTCATCGACGACGAGTGCCAGTAAGAGCCCCTGCCCGGCTGACCCGGCAATCGTGGCCGGCTTGAAGGAGGCGAGGCCGGTAGCCAGGAAAATCACGTTCACGCCTACATCTACATGCTCAAGGGACACGAAGCCATCCGCGGACATCGCCTCGGTGAACCCGAAGTGGGTCTTGGCGAACGCCACGGATGCGCCTACGTCAGGCACGTTCAGGGAGATGGCGGTCTGGTTGATCTTCATGGCTCCTCCTGCCAATAAACTACGTACGGCGTACAGAAAACTATATACGTCGTACAGAGTTATGGATTCAAGGGAGTGACCACCGTGCCGAGACCATTGGTTGACCTGCTCTGGCGCGACCACCCCGACGCGCTGAGCGAAGGTGCGCGAGGGCCGCGATCCCGGTGCACTACGGCTGATGTGGTGTCCCGGGCCGTCGCTTTGGCCGACTTATCAGGCCTGGACGCGGTAACCATCCGTGCACTGNGGGAAGCCTTGGGTATCTCAACGATGTCGGTCTATACCCACATCAACAGTCGTGACGACCTCCTGGTCCTCATGGCCGACAACGCCCACGCCCAGATGGCATTGCCGGGCTACGGTCGCGCAGGCTGGCGCACTCGCGTTCGCCGCGTTGCCGAGGCAAACCGCGGGCTGCTGCGCACTCATCCCTGGCTTCTCCAGATCACCGACGCTCGGGCCGTACTCGGGCCAGGCACCATCGCGAAGTACGACCACGAACTCCATGCCTTCGACACCACCAGCCTGAGCAACGTCGACCGGGACGCCGCCCTGGCCTTTCTACTCGACTTCGTACGCGCCAGCGCTACCGCACACTTAGCCACACCCATCCCCGAGCAGTTCGACGAGATCTGGCGGCAAACAGCAGGCCGTCTCAGCCACTATCTCGGTGCCAACTTCNCCNTCGCTCAGCAAGTGGGGCGTGATGCTGGCGAGGAGATGCGAGCGCCCTATAGCGCACAGCGCGCATGGGAGTTCGGCCTGGCACGGGTTCTCGCAGGACTCGCAGACATCATCGATAGCTGAGATCCGGCTGACGCCCCTGTGGTCGGTAGACACAACAGACACCCGTACACACGTGAATCTTCAGGCTCCTAGGAGGGCCAAAGGCACTACCGCGACACCATCAGGCCGGCGGTAGGCGTAAGTGCCGCGCTGACCGGCTGATCCTAGAGAAGAGCGTTCCCCGCGTTCACAATCGAACGCAGGGAACGCTCTTATCCCCGGTTGGGGCGATCTCTAACCCCGAGCTATCAGAGCTTGGGCACCACCACGAACGGGATCATGAGGCTGTCATAGGTGACACCCGAGAGAGTGCGCTTGATCGTCGAGGTCGACTTGGTGTCGTAGCTCGGCGTGAACAGCATCGTGTCGGTGACGAAGCTGTCGTTACGCGGGGCCTTGTTGAGCGCCGCGATCAGCGCGGTGAACGAGCTGGCGCTCGGACCCTCGAAGTCCTCGAAGTCGCCACCCTCGGCAACCGGCGAACCCAGCATCACGATGCCCTCGCGACCGAACTTGGTCGACTTCGGCACTACTGCCGAGGACTTGACCGTCACCTTCGGCAACACGTTGCGACGCGAGTTGAGCGTGGTCCGCAACTGCAGCTTACCGGGCTTGACCAGCAGCGTGGAGTTACCGGTGACCTTCTTCCACTTGCCCTTGATCTTGGCCTCGACCTTGGCGATCTTGTACTCCTTNGACCACGTCCTCGAGCGTCGCCTTCAAGTGACGTCGTCGATGGTCACATCGGTGAAGTCGTTGAGCAGCACCGTGTCGATGTCCATAGCGGCATCCCAGATCGCGGCGAAGGTGATGTCGAAGTTGTCGGCGTAGCGGTTCGTCCGGTTGACGGTGAACGGCTTACCGGCAGCGGTCTCGCCCTTGATCGTGTACTTGATCAACGCAGTGCCCTTGCCGGTGCGGTCGAAGACCTTGTTCACTGCACCGAAGTTCGAGTACAGGCTCACCGTGGACAGGTAGTCCGGCGCCGAGACGTAGGTGTCACCCACCCGGTTCTTGTTGCCGTAGGTCACGTCGGTACGCACCAATGTGGTCTCGGGCAGGGTTCCCAGAATGCCCTTGATGCCGGCCATCCGGTCCTGGTTGATGGTTCCGATCGGGGCGCCAGGGTTGGCCACCTTGAACGGGGCGCCCAGGCTGTCCTCCTGCACGTACAGCGCATCGGCACCGTGCAGGGTCAGCGACGCCGGGCCGGTGAAGTCCATCGGGTGACCGAAACCGACGACCTGGTCGCCACACACCATCGTGGTGGTGCCGGTACCGACCGCGGTGAAGTCTCCGTAGGAGATCCCGGCGGCCAGGTTGCTGCCCGCGAAAATCTCCGACTCCGCCCCGGCAGCG
Organism: Nocardioidaceae bacterium; assembly: GCA_013693815.1. Classification (GTDB taxonomy): domain Bacteria; phylum Actinomycetota; class Actinomycetes; order Propionibacteriales; family Nocardioidaceae; genus SSC3. The sequence goes on along the minus strand of CP059259.1, from coordinate 376,391 downwards.
GCGCTCACCGGAGCGGATTTCGTCTTGTAGAAGATGGCGTTGTCCTTGCGCAGCTTCTTGGTGAGCTGATTGAAGCGCTTGCCGGTCAGCGAGGTGGAAACCGCCACCGGCAGCGCGAGCTGGGTGAACCCGGAGCGCGCCTCGGCCTGGGTGGTAGTCGGGTCGGCCGCCACCTGCGCCTGCAGCGCCTTGGGAAGCAGCACCCGCTTGGCAAGTGCTCGGTCGATCGGGAGCGGGTCATCGAGCAGCTCCTGCATGTCGGCGGCCGGGGTGACACCCGCAACCGCGGACGGACCACCGGAGAGACCGTAAGAGACCGCACCGATCAGCCTGCCGTCGGCGGCGTACACCGGAGAGCCGCTCATACCGGCCCAGATCCCGCCGACGCGGTCGATCTCGGCGCCGGTGAGGCGGACCAGGATCATGTCCAGCCCGGTGGCGATCCCGTCGTCGAGCACTCCGATCACCTCACCTGTGAAGGTGTCGGCCTCGTTGCCCGAGCTGACAGTCAGACCGTCGACCGGCTGGCCTTTGACCAGCGCCGAGGTCGGGAAAGCCTCGGGGCAGTCCTGGTCTTCGGGTGCCGGTAGGGAGTTGGCGGGTCCGGCGGCCACGACCGCTCCTGCCAGCCCGAGTCCAGCGGCGGCGCATCCAGCCGCCACGGCGCTCAAACGGCGCCTGTAGGTGTGGGTCATGACGTCCTCTCTGACTTTCTGACTCGTGGTTTCAGCGCGTGCTGAAACCTTTAAGGCACAGTACGCCCCTTGGTATGACGCAACAGCACTTCAATTGGTTGCATCGGCCCACCACCTTTTCAGTGCGGCTTCTGCTGCCTGGGGATCCTGGGGACCCTCCTCCAGACGCAGCTCGAGCAAGAACTTGTAGGCCTCGCCGACCTCGCGGCCCGGCCCGATGCCCAAGATGGCCATGATCTGGTTGCCGTCCAGGTCCGGGCGGATCGCGTCGAGCTCCTCCTGCTCCGACAGACGGGCGATGCGCTCTTCGATGTCGTCGTAGGTGCGCGCCAGTCGTTCAGCCTTGCGGCGGTTGCGGGTGGTGCAGTCGGCGCGGGTCAAGATATGCAGTCGCTCGAGCTGGTCGCCGGCGTCACGCACGTATCGGCGCACCGCCGAGTCGGTCCACAATCCGGTTCCGTACCCGTGGAAGCGCAGGTGCAGCTCCACCAGCTTGGCGACCGCCTCGGTGTCGTCGCCGGAGAACCGCAGCGCTTTCATCCGCTTGCGGGTCAGCTTCGCCCCCACCACATCGTGATGGTGGAAGGTCACCGATCCGTCGGCTTGGAACCGACGAGTCCTGGGCTTTCCCACGTCGTGCATCAAGGCAGCGAACCGAGACACGAAGTCTGGCTCGCCACCGAGCCGGTGCTCCAACGCGATGGCCTGATCGAGCACCATCAAGGTGTGCTCATAGACATCCTTGTGCCGGTGGTGCTCGTCGCGCTCCAGCTGTAGAGCCGGGAGCTCAGGCAGCACCCGATCGGCAAGCCCCGTCTCCACCAGCAGGCTCAGTCCGCGCCGTGGGTCCGGTGAGCACACCAGCTTGACCAGCTCGTCGCGGACTCGCTCGGCGGAGATGATCTCGATCCGGTCGGCGAGATCAGTCATTGCTTGCTTGACCTCGGGTGCCACCTCGAATCCGAGTTGGGCCGCGAACCGGGCTGCGCGCATCATCCGCAGCGGGTCGTCGGTGAAGGAATCCTCGGGGCGTCCTGGCGTCCGCAACACACCATTGGCCAGATCCAGCAGACCNCCATAGGGGTCCTCGAACTCCCGGCCGGGCAGCCGTAGCGCCATCGCGTTGACGGTGAAGTCGCGCCGGCCCAGGTCGCCTGCCAGAGTGTCGCCGTACTCGACAGCGGGTTTGCGGGAGTCGGCGTCGTACATCTCGGCGCGATAGGTGGTGATCTCGACGGCCCAGTCATCCTTGCGACTGCCGATCGTCCCGAAGTCTCGGCCGATGTCCCACACTGCGTCGGCCCAACCGGCAAGCAATCGCTCGGTCACCTCCGGCCGTGCGGTGGTGGTGAAGTCCAAGTCGTTCTGCAACCGCCCGAGCATCGCGTCGCGAACCGGGCCACCGACCAACGCGAGTTCCTCCCCGGCCTCGGTGAAACGCGAACCCAACTCGTCGATGACCGGGGCGATGCGCACCAACTCGGCCAGCGCTGTCTCCTGGACGTCACTGAGCAATCGCGGCGAGGACATGAGGGAAGAGTCTACGAGGCGCTGATGTCGCCGACGATAGATTGGGCTCAGTGTCAGGCTGAGCTTCGCCGCTATCGCGGCTGGTTGGATCCTGAGCATTCGGTGTCTGGCTCATAGATTGGGTGTCGCCTTTGGGCTGACGGTCATAGGTTTTGCCGGCATCGGGTGTGAAGGACCGGCCGGCGTGACTTGATAGGAGCGTGGCAACCGCCCCCACTGAGATGTGTCCGCCGACCGGCCCAACCGTCCAGATCACTGATCAGGTGAAGAGGAGGCAACCACCATGGTTGTTGTTGGCGCTGATGTTCACAAGCAGACCCACACGTTTGTCGCGGTCGACGAAGTCGGCCGGGAGTTGGGGCACAAGACGTTCCCGGCGACCACGCCGGGCCATCAGGATGCGGTCCGGTGGGCTCGCAAGCAGTTCGGCCGGGACCTGCAGTGGGCAATCGAGGACTGCCGCCACCTGTCGGCCCGGCTGGAACGGGACCTGCTCATCAACGGCGAGTCGGTGGTGCGGGTACCACCGAAGATGATGGCCGAGCAGCGCCGGGTTGCCCGCACGCGCGGGAAGTCTGACCCCATCGATGCCCTGGCGGTAGCCCGGGCTGCGCAGCGGGAGCCAGGACTTCCGATGGCGTCTCATGACGAGGTCTCGCGGGAGTTGAAGTTGCTGGTCGACCGGCGTGATGACCTGGTCAAACACCGCACCGCCACGATCAACCGGCTGTTGTGGCGGGTCCATGAACTCGATCCTGACTGGGCACCCCCGGCCCGGTCCTTAGATGTCGCCAAGCAGCAGGACCTGCTCGCCGCACGGCTCCTAGGCGTGCCGGGGATCGTGGCCGAGCTGGCTCGTGACGAGCTGGCCGACGTCGTCGGCCTGACGGCTCGGGTCAACGACCTCCAACGGCGCATCAAGAGCCTTGTCGAGGCCACTGCGCCGACGTTGCTGGCGATGCCCGGCGTCGGCGTGCTCACCGCTGCCAAGCTCGTTGGTGAAACCGCGGGGTGACCCGGTTCAAGTCCGAAGCCGCGTTCGCCCGCCACGCCGGCATCGCGCCCATCCCGGTCTGGTCGGGCAACACCACCGGCCGCGTCCGGCTCACCCGATCCGGCAACAGGCAGCTCAACGCCGCCATCCACCGCATCGCCGTCACCCAGATCCGCCTCGACGGCCTCGGCCGCGCCTACTACGAGAAGAAGAAGACCGAAGGGATGTCCACCCCGAAGCCCTGCGCTGCCTCAAACGCCACCTCGCCCGCATCGTCTTCAACCACCTCCACACCGACCACCAAGCCCGCGCCGCGACTTGCCTTCCGGCCGCGGCTTGACATAGGAGAAACCGATGACGACCGCGCAACCTGCCGACGGACCCTGGATCAAGGAATACCCGAACCGGATCCGCGAGGTAGAAGTGTTGCGGCGCACTCCGCTCACACCCCGGATGGTCCGCGTTACCTTCGGTGGTCCGGGGCTCGCCGGTTTCGAGAGTCACACCNCCGATGAGCATGTGAAGATCCTGTTCGCCGACCCACACGGACAACTTCCGCTTCCCATCCAAGACGGCGACAAGCTGATCTGGCCCCGACCCTTGCCGGTATCCCGGGAGTACACCGTGCGCAGGTACGACATCGACGCCGGTGAGCTGGATATCGACTTCGTGGTGCACGAGGGCGGGCTCGCTTCGGCATGGGCGACCGCCGTCCAGCCTGGTGACCGGATCTGGATCGCCGGCCCACCGCGCGGAACGGTGGTGCCCGACGTGTACGACTTCTACGTGCTGGTCGGCGACGAGACAGCGCTACCGGCAATAGCGCGATTCGCAAACGAGCTGCCCGCAACAGCGGCCGGTCGCATCGGCGTCATCGTCCACGATCCCGAAGAGGGGCAAGAGCTCATCGTGCCTGCTGGAGTGGAAGTGACCTGGCTGTACCGCGACGCCGATGCACTGGGCTTGGTGGTGAACTTCCTGAGCGCTGTGAAGCCTCCTGCCGGCGCGCGTACCTACCTGTGGGTGGCTGGGGAGCAACGACTCCTCAAAGCAGCGCGCGATTGGGCGCAAACCCACGGCGTACGCCGCCACGATCGGCACACCACCGGCTACTGGCGCTGATCGCACTGACCCCACGCTGAGCGTGCCCGAGCCCGATCAGATCCGGATGCAGTCGTTCTGGCAGCCCCGGGAGGCGGAGGGCCGTCGGCGTGAGCGGCGGGACGGTGCAGCACTGCCGCAGTCGGCGTGATCTCGAAGCCGTCGTTCACCACGGTCGCAGTGCCATCGATGATCAAGGAGTAGCCGTGCGTCTCCAGCGGCGGGTAGACCACCGTCACCGCCGGGTTGCCGACGAGGTTCTCCGCCGACCCGCGGCTTTGGCCCAGGATCCGCACAGCTCCCGACTCGACAACGGGATCGACCGTCACGGCCTTGACTCGTCCTTGGGGCGAAACGGTCAACAGATACCCGGCGCCGAAGTCGGCCACTGCCGACGCGAGTTTGTCGATGTCTACTGGGATGCTCATAATCCGAGGCTACGCCCGATCCAGTGAGGTCGGACCGGGCCATTGGGCCCGACAATCGACAATCGGGTCAGGCCAGTCTCGCGGCGACGAGTTCGGCCAGCTGCACCGTGTTGAGCGCAGCGCCCTTGCGCAGATTGTCGTTGCTGATGAACAACGCCAGTCCACGCTCGTCGTCCACACCAGGGTCCTGCCGGACCCGTCCCACATAGGACGGGTCTTTGCCGGCAGCCTCCAACGGCGTCGGGATCTCGGCAAGCACAACCCCGGCTGCTTGATCGAGCAGCTCGGTCGCACGCTTGGCGGGCAACGGACGCTCGAACTCGGCGTTGATCGACAGTGAGTGCCCGGTAAACACCGGAACCCGCACGCAGGTGCCCGAAACCCGCAGCTGCGGAATGCCCAGGATCTTGCGGGACTCGTTGCGCAGCTTCTGCTCCTCGTCCGTCTCCTCGGTACCGTCCTCGACGACCGAGCCCGCCAACGGCAACACGTTGAAAGCGATCGGCTTGGCGAACTTCTCCGGTTCCGGCGCTTGCTGTGAACCCAACCCGAAGGCGAGCGCAGCCGGGTCGGCATAGCTGCCCGCCTGGCCGGCCAGCTCGGCCACACCGGCGATCCCCGCACCGGAGACGGCCTGGTAGGTGCTGGCGATCAGCCGCGTCAAGCCCGCCTCGTCGTGCAGCGGCTTGAGCACCGGCATCGCGGCCATGGTGGTGCAGTTCGGATTGGCGATGATGCCCTTGCGTGCCGCACCCAGGGCCTCGGGGTTGACCTCGGCCACGACCAGCGGCACGTCGGGATCCATCCGCCACGCAGAGGAATTGTCGATGACGGTCACGCCCGCGGCAGCGAACTTCGGCGCCAANCTCCTCGATGTNTCCCCGCCCGCGGAGAAGATGGCGATGTCCAATCCACTCGGGTCTGCGGTAGCGGCGTCCTCGACCGTGACGGTGCGACCGGCGAACTCCAAGGTCTTGCCGGCAGAGCGGGCCGAGGCGAAGAAGCGAACCTCGCCGAGCGGGAACTCCCGCTGCTCGAGGATCTCGCGCACCACCACGCCGACTTGGCCAGTGGCCCCGACAATGCCGAGGTTGACTGGGCGAGCAATAGCGGCATCGCTCATCGGCCGGTCCCGCCGTACACAACCGCCTCCACCTGGTCACTGTCGAGATCGAAAGCGGTGTGGGTCGCCTGGACCGCGGTGTCCACGTCGTCCTCCTCGACGACCACCGAGATCCGGATCTCCGAAGTCGAGATCATCTCGATGTTGACACCGGCCGAGGCCAGCGCCGAGAAGAACTTCGCGGTGATACCGGGGTGCGAGCGCATCCCCGCGCCGATCAAGGAAACCTTGCCGATCTTGTCGTCGTACAGCAGCGTCTCGTAACCGATCTCGTCCTTGACCTTGGCCAGCGCCGTGATGGCGCGCTGACCATCGGCGCGGGGCAGAGTGAAGGAGATGTCGGTCAGGTTGGTGGCAGCGGCCGACACGTTCTGCACGATCATGTCGAGGTTCGCGCCGGTCTCGGCCAGCGTCTCGAAGATCCGGGCGGCCTCGCCGACCTTGTCGGGTACGCCGACGACCGTCACCTTTGCCTCGCTGCGGTCGTGGGCGACGCCGGCGATAATGGCCTGTTCCATTTCGGTTTCCTCGTTANNCTGACAGAGTTCTTCGTGGGACTGCTGGCTGGCGGGGGTTGCGCAAATCCAGGTTCCGGGCAGGTTGCTGAATGAGGAGCGCACATGGATCGGCAGATCGAAGCGGCGGGCGTACTCCACACACCGCAGATGCAGGATCTTGGCGCCACAGGCAGCCATTTCCAGCATCTCCTCATACGACACCCAGTCGCGCTTTTGCGCCGAGGCCACGATGCGCGGGTCGGCGGTGAACACTCCGTCGACGTCGCTGTAGATCTCGCAGACTTCGGCATCCAGTGCCGCGGCGAGCGCGACAGCGGTGGTGTCGGAGCCGCCGCGGCCCAGCGTAGTGATGTCCTTGGTGTCTTGGCTGACGCCCTGGAAACCAGCGACGATCGCGACAGCGCCCGCTTCCAGTGCTTTGCTGATCCGTCCTGGTGTGACGTCGATGATCTTGGCTTGACCGTGCGATCCGTCGGTGATGACACCGGCCTGGCTTCCGGTGAACGAGCGCGCTTCGAAGCCGAGATTGCCCACCGCCATGGCCAGCAGCGCCATCGAGATGCGTTCACCGGCCGTGAGCAGCATGTCGAGCTCCCGCGGCGGCGGGAGTGGCGAGACCTGCTCGGCGAGGTCGATCAGCTCGTCGGTGGTATCGCCCATCGCCGAGACGACCACGACCACATCGTTGCCGTCCTTCTTGGCAGCGACGATCCGTTGGGCGACTCGCTTGATCCCGTCGGCATCTGCGACGGACGAGCCGCCGTACTTTTGCACGACAATGCCCACGCGTGCTCCTTCGTCGGTGGGTGGTCACGCGGGGCGACTCGAGTGGTGACCCCGGCGTGAAACGTCCTTCGACGACAGATTCTACGGCCTGACCCGTGCGACGCCGACCGGGTTTCACCGTATGGCAACCAGCGGGCAACGCAAGGCGCCGAAGATCTTCCGGGCAACGAAGAGAGTCAGGTCAATCACTGCCGAGCATCTGGGCGGCAGCCTCGACCTGGTCGGCCTCGGAGGCGAACTCCGCGTCGAGCCGGTCGTGGGTCACGATCGACTGCAGCGCCCGCAGCACACTGCTGGCTTCTGGTCCCCAGCTCGACACGTAGGAGAACTGCCACCACCACAGCGCTTCGGCGATCCGGCCGGCGCGGAAGTGCCTCAGTCCGTGCGCGAGCGCGGAAGCGATGCTTGCCAGATCATCCGACAGCAGCCCGGAGACGAGCTCGGGCGGATCGGCATAGGGATCGAAGACCTCGGTATAGGCGTCGACGCTCTCCAGGAGCACAGCCAGGCGTAGCCGCAGCCGATCCAGATCGGGGTCCGGGCCTGGGTCGGGTTCGTACTCTTCGGCGGGCTGGAAATCCTCCTGCACACCCAAGCGCCCTCCGGCCAGCAGGATCTGGCTGACTTCGAGCAGGAGCAGCGAGATCGCCCTGCCCGCGTCGTCGTCGGCAGCGATCTCCCGGACCGCAAGCAGGAATGACTCGACCTGGTCGGCGATGGTCTGGGCGAAATCAGCTAGCCCGGACAGCTCAGCCGATTGGCCACCGTCTCCAGCCGCGACATCAACGGACTCAACCATCGACTGCCCTCCTTCCCTCGAATGCGCGACCCAAGGTGACCTCATCGGCGTACTCGAGGTCGCTACCTACTGGCAGTCCACTCGCAAGTCGCGTCACGCGCAACCCCAAGGTGGACAGTTGCCGGGTCAGGTACGTTGCCGTCGCCTCGCCCTCCAGATTGGGGTCGGTGGCGATGATGACCTCGGTGATCTGGCTGTCGCCGAGCCGAGCGACAAGCTCGCGGATCCGCAGCTGGTCCGGGCCGATGCCCTCGATCGGGGAGATCGCGCCACCCAGGACGTGGTAGCGGCCGCGGAACTCGCGGGTTCGCTCGATCGCGACGACGTCTTTGGATTCCTCCACCACACACAGCGAGGTCGGATCACGTCGTGGGTCGCGACAGATCCGGCAGATCTCCTCCTCGGACACGTTGCCGCAGACCGAACAGAACCTGACCTTCTCCTTGACCTCGACCAACACCTGGGCAAGTCGGCGCACATCGGTGGGCTCTGCCTGCAGTAGGTAGAACGCGATCCGCTGGGCCGATTTGGGCCCGACGCCCGGCAGGCGGCCCAGCTCGTCGATCAGGTCCTGGACGATTCCCTCGTACACACTGGCCCCTTTTAGAAACCGAGCGGCAATCCGCCGCCGACACCACGGCCGTCATCACCCTCGTCGAGGCCACCGAGCCCTCCCAGCCCCCGAGCCCACCTGCCAGCGGGCCGAGCTTGCTCGCGGCCTCGGCGTCGGCGCGTGACTTCGCGTCGCGGTAGGCGGCCACGATCATGTCCTCCAAGTCCTCGGTGTCATCGGGGTCGAAGGAGCCGGCCCGGATCTTGACCGCCATCAAATCCCCGGTGCCGTTGACGGTGACGGTGACCAGGCCGTCGGCCACGGTGCCGACCACCTCGGCCTCCGCGAGTTCCTGGGAAGCGGCCACCATCTGCTCCTGCATGGCCTGGGCCTGCTGCAGCAAGGCGCTCATGTCGAAGCCCTCGAACGGGTTCGGGTCAGTCATGGGGATCTCCTCGATCACGCTTGCGCCGAGCTCGCGCTCGATCAGGTCGGTGGGNGTCAGGCCGGTGGAATCGGCATCGGGGTCGTCCGGAGCCGCACCGTGATCCGGGTCGCTGGCCCAAGACGGCGGCGGTTGCGAAGCTGTCGCGGGTTCCGAGGACTCGTTCTCCGAAACGTGCGCGGCCGTCGCCTCGCCACCTGAACTCCGACTGCCTGAATTCTGAGGCTCCGGCTCCTGGGTAGCCGAAGCCGGGTCGGACTGCGCAGTGGCAGCGGCCGGAGGAGCCTCGTGGGGACGTACGGCGGGCTGGGTCACCTGCACCGGTGTCGGGCCAGGATTGGCCGACTGGTCGACGATCGCCTCGATCCGGAAATCCTGACCGAGCTGATCGATCACCACCTGGCGCAGAATCTCGTCGTTGCCGCCGGAGAGGAAGGACTGCATCGCGTGCGGATTGTTGAAGCCGATCGTCAACCTCTCGGCATCGACACCCAACACCTGGGCATGCTGGCTGAGCAGGATCCATGCCATCCGGCGCCGGTGCTTGGCCGACTCCAGCAGATCGGGCCAGACCCGGCGCAGATCCACCAGCCCGAGCCCCGGGGCCGCGGCACTCGAGGGCTGAGCTGCCGACGCTGCTGATGCGGGAGCCGCTACCGGCTCCACTTGCGAACGCACCGCAGCAGGCTCCGACACCTCCGGGACCGCCTCTTGGGCCGGCGGCTCAGTTGGGGAGATTCCTGCACTGCTGGCTCGACAGGCCCGATAGGCGCCGTGGACTCAGCGGGAGCAGTCGGCTGCGGCGCAGGGGCTNACGGACGGAGCAGTGCCGGCTGGAGCCATGGACATCCGTTTCTCCAACCGATCGAGCCGGGCCAGCACTCCTCGCTCGGAGTCGTCGGATCCAGGCAGGAGCACCCGAGCGCAGATCAATTCCAACAGGAGCCGCGGCGCCGCCGAGCCTTTGAGCTCACCCAAGCCGGTAGCGACCAGGTCAGCGGCCCGCGATACCTGAGCGCTACCGAAGCGGGCGGCTTGGGCTGCCAGACGTTCGGCCTGGTCGTCCGGAAGATCGAGCAGGCCTGAGGTGGCGGCTTCGGGAACGGCGGAGATGATCACCAGGTCGCGCAGTCGCCGCAGCAGGTCCTCGGTGAATCGACGCGGGTCCTGGCCGGACTCGATGACTTTGTCGACCGCGCCGAAGACTCCGGAGCCGTCACCGGCGGCGAAGGCGTCGACGATCTCGTCCAGCAGATAGTCGGGNGTGAAGCCCAGCAATCGGGAGGCACGGTCGTAGGTGACTTGGCCGGCATCCGAACCGCCGATGAGCTGGTCGAGCACCGACAAAGTGTCCCGGGCCGAGCCGGCGCCGGCGCGCACCACCAAGGGAACCGCGGCCGGCTCGATCTGCACAGCCTCACGCCCGCACAGTTCGGCGACGTACTCACTCATCACTCGTGGCGGGATCAACTTGAACGGATAGTGATGAGTGCGCGAGCGAATCGTCCCGATCACTTTGTCGGGCTCGGTAGTGGCGAAGATGAACTTGATGTGCGGTGGTGGTTCCTCGACGACCTTCAGCAGCGCATTGAAGCCCGCGGCCGTCACCATGTGAGCCTCGTCGATGATGTAGATCTTGTAGCGGCTGTTGACCGGCGCGAACATCGCCTTCTCGCGCAGGTCGCGAGTGGCATCGACACCACCGTTGGAGGCCGCGTCCATCTCGATGACATCGACCGACCCGGCACCGGAGCGAGCGAGCGCGACGCACGAGTCGCAGGTGCCGCAGGGCTCGTCGGTAGGCCCTTGCTCACAGTTGAGCGCCCGGGCGAGGATCCGGGCACTGGTGGTCTTGCCACAGCCGCGTGGACCCGAGAAGAGATACGCGTGGTGGACCCGCCCGTTGCGCAGCGCCGCGCGGAGCGGATCGGTCACATGCTCCTGCCCGATCACCTCGCCGAAGGTCTCCGGCCGGTAGCGGCGATACAGCGCGAGAGGTTCATCCACTCCTGAACCCTAACCGGCGCCACCGACACCTACGCGCGGCATCTGCGATACTCCCTCGGTGAGCAACGCACCTACGCGCTTCACGAAACGGGATGAACTGGTGAGCGTCCCTCATCCGTTCCCGTATCAGGGAAGCAAGCGGGGGCTCACACACGCGATCNTTGCCCTTATCCCGCCTTCTACTAACTGTTTGATCGAGCCGTTTTGCGGCAGCGCAGCAGTTTCTATCGCCGCTCGTCACACGCTGCGGACGAAGAGTGCTTCGATCGCTGACATCAATGCTCCGCTCATGGATCTTTGGAATGCGATCCTCTCTGACCCGAAGACCCTTTCCGATGATTACGAGTCGATGTGGAACGAGCAACAGCACGACCCTCGGGAGTTCTTTTGGAAGCTGCGGGAGGAGTTCAATTCCGATCCTCGACCTGCGCAGCTCCTCTATCTCTTGAACCGTATTGTCAAAGGTGCTGTTCGTTACTCCAAAGAAGGGTCGTTCAATCAGAGTGCCGACCATCGTCGCCTAGGTGCTAGGCCGGCGTTGGTTAGAGATCGGGTTTTTCAGTCTNCCAGAACAATGACCGGGACGAAAGCACTCGTCAGTGATTTTGCGGCGCTTGCGTTGTCTGCTTCGCGTGATGACTTGGTCTACATGGATCCTCCGTATCAGGGAACTACGAATGTTCGGGACCATCGCTACATGCGGGGACTTCCACGTGAAGAGTTCGAACCTGTTCTCGCCGAAATGGTCGAACGAGATATCTCGTTCATCATTTCCTACGACGTAGTGCGTGAGGATGGGAAGTATGGGAAACCCATCAGTTCGAGTCTGGGGTTGACACATCTGCATGTGGCTGCAGGCCGCTCGTCGCAGGCGACGCTCCTGGGTAGGAATGACGTGACCTTCGAGTCGCTCTATCTGTCGCCGGCGCTCGTCGCGCGCTTGAACGGTGTGGCCCGGCTTTCCTGATGAGACAGATGCAGTCTCACAAGCCCCAACCTTGGCGGAGGATGCGGGATTCGAACCCGCGAGGGCTGTTAACCCAACCCGCTTTCCAAGCGAGCGCCATAGGCCACTAGGCGAATCCTCCGCCGGAGAGGATACCGGCCCAGGCCCGCAAGACCGAATCGAGCAGGCGACCAGGTCGGCTGGAGCGCCTGGACACTGCTCGTCTAGACTCGGCGCAACCCCCATGCGGCGGTATCTCGCTGAATCCCCCAGGGCCGGAAGGCAGCAAGGGCAGGTGAGCTCTATCGGGTGCGTGGGGGCCTTCTCGTCTACCTCTGCTTGAGCTGGGCACCGAGCCCGATCACGACGTGATCCACATCTCAGCCCAAGTAGCGCACTCGTAACCTCACCGCCACCTCGGCGACGCAGTCTCCCGCCAGGCTTGGATCTGTCCACGACGTACCGACGCACGAGAGGCCGCGTCCATGACCACCGACAACTCTGTCTCCAGCAAGTACGACAAGGAAGACCGGGAGATCCGTTGCACGCGCAACCTGTTCAACCTTCTGGAGAAGCGCACAGAACTTCGCGGCGTCTACGGCCCGGCAGACCAGCTCGCCGAGACACTGCGCTGGTCTGCCTGAGGCTCAGCAGTCTCGATACGCCGCCCGCTATAAGCACTGAGGCACTCGACAACTTGCCGATCGAGTGCGACCGTAGGTTGCGTATCGCGACCCGCTCAGCGGCGCCGTGCCGTACCGAAGATGCTGCGGGATATCTCCCGTGCGGCGGTCCGGAAGAACTCCTTGGTCGCCGAGGAGTTGAGCACTTGCTCGACCATCGTCTGGTCCTCCTTCTTGGACCTGGATGAGGTCGAGGTCGTCTTTGGCTTCGACTTGGAGTCCGCCGGCGGGTAGGACATCTTCTCCGGATCTGCCTTGGACTCGGCTTCAGCCTCGGCACGAGCCGCGCCGGCTTCGACCTTGGCGGTCAGCACCTCGTAGGCCGATTCCCGGTCCAGTGTCTCGGCGTACTTTCCGAACAACTCCGATCCCTGCACGGTTGCCTGCATCAGGGTCGGGTCCGCGGTACCCATCAGTGATTCCGGCGCCCGCAACCGAGTCCAGGCCACCGGGGTAGGCGCTCCGCGCTCGTTCATCACGGTCACGATCGCCTCACCGATCCCCAGCGACAAGATCACCTTGGACAGGTCCTCGTAGTCCGAGATCGGGTAGGTGTTCACGGTCGCCTTGAGCGCCTTGGCGTCGTTCGGGGTGGCGGCTCGCAACTGGTGCTGGACCCGCGAACCGAGTTGCGCAAGCACATCAGCAGGCACATCGGTGGGCGACTGAGTCACGAAGAAGACACCCACACCCTTGGAGCGGATCAACCGAACCGTCTGGGTGATGTGGGAGAGGAAGTCCTTGGAGGCGTCCTTGAACAACAGGTGCGCCTCGTCGAAGAAGAACACCAGCGTGGGCTTGTCCACGTCACCCACTTCGGGCAGCTCGCTGAAGAGGTCCGCGAGCAGCCACATCAGGAAGGTCGAGAAGACCGCCGGCCGGTCCTGCAAGTTCGGGAGCTCGACCAGCGAGATGACTCCGCGACCGTCGGCGGCCACCCGCAGCAGGTCCTTGGTCTCGAACTCCGGCTCTCCGAAGAACGCATCGGCGCCCTGGTCGGAGAACGCGATGAGCTCTCGCAAGATCACCCCGGCGGTCGCCGAGGACAATCCGCCGAGCCCTTTGAGATCCGCCTTGCCCTCATCGGAGACCAGGTGGTTGACGACCGCACGCAGATCCTTGAGGTCCAGCAGCGGCAGGCCTGCCTTGTCGGCGTAGTGGAAGACCAAGCCGAGCGAGGACTCCTGGGTCTGGTTGAGCCCCAGCACCTTCGACAGCAGCACCGGGCCGAAGCCGGTCATCGTCGCCCGCAAGTTGATACCGGTGCCCTCCCCGCCGAGCGCGAAGTACTCGACCGGGAAGCCCTTGCCTACCCACTCCTGGCCGACCGAGGCGGTCCGCGCCTGCAGCTTCGGGTTCTCCTCACCTGGAACTGCAAGCCCCGACAGGTCACCCTTGATGTCGGCTGCGAACACAGGCACGCCTGCCGTGGAGAGCTGCTCGGCCATCAACTGCAGCGTCTTGGTCTTGCCGGTTCCGGTCGCTCCAGCCACCAGACCGTGCCGGTTCAGCATCCCGAGGGGGATCTTGACGTGCACGTCGGAGAGGTTCTCGGCGTCCAGCATCAACCCGCCCAACTCCAGGGCCGGCCCTGTGAAGGCGTACCCGGCTCGAACGTTCTCCACCAGCGTGTCGTCGGTCATGGACCGAAGCCTAGTGAAAACAACGGCGCCGGTCTGCGCCAGAGTGCGCCAATCGGCCAAGATCCCTGGCCGGGCCGCAACTCGCGCGCCACGGTCACGGTCCAAAACGCGGGAACAGATGGCTAAGGTGGAGCGGTGATCTTCAAGCGCATCGGCGAAGGGCGCCCGTACCCGGAGCACGGGCTCAGTTCCCGGGACTGGGCCGCTCTGCCGCCGCGCCAGGTTCGGCTCGATGAGCTGGTGACCACCAAGGACACCCTGCATCTGGCCGCCCTCCTCGACGAGGACTCCACCTTCTACGGCGATCTCTTCGCGCATTGCGTCGAATGGCAGGACGATATCTACCTCGAGGACGGCTTGCATCGGGCATTGCGCGCTGCCTTGCAGCAACGAGCTGTCCTCCATGCGCGGGTGTATGAGATTGCCTGACTCCGACCAACTCCAGAATCCGCCCGAGCAACAGCAGACCCGTCCCGACAAGACTGAAGCTCCCAACCTCGCCCTGTCGACGATCATCACCTTGACGCTGCTGGCGCTGATCACCGCCGGTGCCGCCGTCGTCGGGTTGAACGCCTTGTTCCAGCCGTTTCCCGGAGAGGACGACCCCGTCATCTCCGACCCGGATTCGACGCCCTCGGCAACCTGCGAGGAGGACCCGGCCAAGGAAGGAAAAGCGGTACACGCGCGGGACGTGACCGTGAACGTATTCAACGCCGGCAGCACCGCGGGCCTGGCATCGACCACGTTGATGACGCTGGGTGAGCGCGGCTTCCAGATCGGCGTGGCCGGCAACGCACCGTCCGGTACCGAGGTACCCCGTGTTCAGGTATGGGCGACCGACCCAGGCAGCACCGAGGCCAAGTTGGTGGCATTGCAGTTCGGCCGCAACACGATCATCCGCAAAGGCAAGGATCTGGCGCCTGGGATCAACGTCATCGTGGGTACGAAGTTCACCGGTTTCAAGCCGGCGCCCCGTCAGCTCCGGCCTCCGGCAACTGCTCCGGTCTGTCCCGATTAGGCCGAGCAGCCGGACTCTTCCAACTGGGCTGAGTCAGTCGTCCCGTTTCCACTTGGCGAGCCGGCCCCGCAACGAAACCGCCCGAAGCCGCTCCTCGGTGGCCTCGCGTTGCCGTCGGGGCGTGACAACCAACAGCTCGTCACCGCGCTTGAGCACGGTCCGCTGATCAGGCACCAGAGTTTGCCCGTCACGCACGATCAAGGACACAGAAGCGCCCCGGGGCAACCGCAACTCCCCNACCTCCACCCCATGCATACGCGACTGCTCAGTCACCCGCACTTGAAGGAGATCCGCGGCAATCCGTTCGAGNGGCGCGGCATCCATCTCCAGATCGCGGGGTTCGTCGGGAACCGTCACCTGCAGTCCCCGCGCCACCAAGGGCAGGGTCGGCCCGGTTACCAAGGTGTAGACCACGGTCATCACGAACACGATGTCGAACAGCTGAGCCGCACCACCGACCCGCTCCGACAGCGGNATTGTGGCCAATACGATCGGCACCGCGCCACGCAGTCCTGCCCAGGACATGAATGCCTGATCCCGCGCCGAGAAGCCTGAGATCCAGCCGCAGGAGACGACCGAGAGCGGGCGGGCGACGAAAGTGAGGATGAAACCGGCGATCAGCGCCTGCACGATCACCGTCCAGGTGATCCGGTCCGGCGCTGCCAGCAGGCCGAGCATTACGAAAAGACCGATCTGGGCGAGCCATGCCAATCCCTCGGCAAACGATCGGGTAGCGCCACGGTGCGGCAGGTCGGCGTTGCCCAGAACCAAGGCCCCCATATAGACCGCGGCGAACCCTGAGGCATGCACATAGGCCGCGCTCCCGTACGCCAACAGGCACATGGTCATCAAAGCCAACGGATAAAGGCCTGCCGCAGGCAGCGCCGCCCGCCGGAGCAGCCAGGCNCCNCCGAAGCCCACCGCGAGCCCGATCAGAGTGCCTGCGATCAACTCGTAGGCAATGACACCCAGTAGTCCGAAGATCCCATGCTCCATGGCAGCGCCGGAGCTGACCAGGGTGACCAGGATGACGGTGGGAGCATCGTTGAGTCCGGACTCGGCCTCGAGCACCCCGGTCAGTCTCCTCGGGAGCGGGACTCGGCGCAGAATCGAGAAGACCGCCGCAGCATCGGTCGGTGCAGTCACCGCAGCCAACAGGACCGCGAGTTCCCAGCGCATTCCCAGCACCAGGTGCGCGCCCAGGGCCATGACCAATACCCCGACCCCGACCCCGACTGTCGCCAAGGCGATGCCGGTGGGTAGGGCCGGTTTGATCTCACGCCAGTTGGTGGTCAGCCCACCTTCGGCCAGGATGATCACGAGCGCGGCGAAACCCAGCGCATGCGCCGCGTCGACATCGTCGAAGGTGATACCCAAGCCCGAATTGCCCATCAGCACACCCATGAGCAAGTAGATGAGCAGCGAAGGGAAACCGGCGCTCGAGGTCATCCGAACCGCGAGGATCGCCACCATCGTGACCGCAGCGCCTACCAGCACGACAGTGTCGAGCTGATGGGCATCAAATGCACCGGTCGCCTCGGCTTTCGTCAGGTGGCCTCGGCATATCTTAAAGGCTGCCCGATCTACCCTGGGCCAGTGAGCAGTCCGCAACAACGCCTTGCCGTCGCGTCCCGCGCGAACGTGCCCCGTTTCATGTCATGGACCTGCTGGTGGCAGCCGCGGATCGCGCCTCCTCACACGGTGACCTGTTGAATCTGGTTGCCGGCCAGCCCTCGACCCGAGCACCCGCCCCGGTCAGGCGAGCAGCTGCCCGTGCCCTGGAATCAGAGTTGCTGGGGTACTCGGTGGCCTTGGGCATTCCCCAACTACGCGAGGCGATTGCCGGGCATCACGCCCGTTTCCATCGGATCGAGGTGTCCCCGAGGACGTGGTGGTCACCTCCGGCTCCAGTGGAGGCTTTCTCCTGGCGTTCCTCGCCGCCTTCGAAGCCGGTGACCGCGTCGCCATCGCACGACCCGGTTATCCCTGTTATCGCAACGTGTTGACGGCACTGGGATGTGAAGTCGTCGAACTTCCCACCGGACCCGAAAGTCGATTCCAGCCGACCGTGGCAATGCTGGAGGCGTTGGACCAACCTGCCCAAGGCCTCATCGTCGCCTCCCCGGCCAATCCGACCGGGACGATGCTGAACCCCACCGAGCTCGCAGGTTTGGCTCACTGGTGCGAGACGAACGGCGTCCAGCTGATCAGCGACGAGATCTACCACGGGATCACCTACGGCAGCGCCAGCGGCTCATGTGCGTGGGAGACGAGCCGCGAGGCCGTCGTCTTCGACTCATTCTCCAAGTACTTCTGCATGACCGGGTGGCGAGTCGGCTGGATGCTGGTTCCCGAGCGTCTCAGGCGTGCTGTCGATGTGCTGGCCGGTAACTTCACGATCTGCCCGCCGGTGCTCTCCCAGCATGCCGCGATCGCCGCCTTCGACGAGGACTCCTATGCCGAATGCGATGCCAATGTCGCCAGGTATGCCGAGAACCGCCGGTTGCTTCTTGAAGGCCTACCGCATCTCGGCATCGACCGCCTCGCACCAGCCGACGGTGCTTTCTACGTCTATGCCGATATCGGTCATCTCACCGACGACTCGATGCAATGGTGCCGTCGACTGCTCGCCGACACCGGCGTTGCCACTGCTCCTGGGATCGACTTCGACACCGCCGACGGCAACAGGTTCATCCGGCTGTCCTCAGCCGGTCAACCCGAGGAGATCACCGAGGCGCTGGACCGCACGAGGATTTGGCTCAGCCGGGCCGACTGAGCCGACCCGGCTGATTCGCCACTACCTGGGGTGTCAGCGCTTTCGCACCTTCACGACGATCACCTTGCTGGTGCTGTCCGCNNCGAAGTTCCGGTGTAGCTGACGCTCAGTCGGTGCGTGCCGACTTTCAGCCCAGCCAGTGAGAAGGTGGCCTTGCCGTTGACCAACGGCAAGGTCTTGACCTTCTTCTTACCCTCCATCAAGGTGACCTTGCCGGTCGGCACCGAGCCGCGTCCGGCGACAACAACTGTCGCGTTCTTCTTGGCGCCCTTCTTGAACCCGGTCGGGGCCTTCAGTGTGGTGGTCGTGGCCAAGGCCGCGCTGAACACCTTGGTGGCCTTGCCCAGTCGCAGGAAGACCGTCTCGCCAGTCGCGTCCTTCAGGCCGTCGTTGTCGGTGACCGCATAAACCTGACCATCGGCACCGATGGTGAGACCTTCGAGCTTCTCCTGCGTCCAGCCGTTGGTCGCTCGCAGGTCCGACAGGACGTTGTGGGCCAGCTTCTTGGTCAGGATCGGCAAAGTGCCAGGGGCCGGGTCGGTCTTGGGCAGGTCGACGGTGTAGATCCGCTTGTTGCGAGCCCGCGGTCCGTTGAGCTTGTCCCGCTCGATGACCGCCAGGGTGTCGGCGTCGACGGCCACGATCTCCGACAACCCGACCCAGTCCGAGCCGTCGCGCAGCGGTGTCGCCAGCTCGTAGCCGTACCAGGTCCACGCACCTGTTGCGACGTCGTACCGGCCGATCCTGGTGATGTCGTCACCGTCGAGTTCCTCCAACGCCGCCGGTGCTGCGCCGGGGTCCACCCACAGCGGACGTTGCAGAGCCACGAAGACATGCTCGCCGGCGGAATCCTTGGTCGCGGTGACCCCTTCGAGTCCCCAGTTCCGAACGTGGCTGGTGATGTCGGTCGGCAGGTCGACGATCTGGAGGACGTTGCCGTTCGCATCGGTGCGGTAGAGCTTGTTGGCAGGCCCGGTGGCTCCTTCGCTGGCGAGCCAGAATCCACCATCCTGCCTAGCGTGGACACCCTCGATGTCGAGGTCGAGCGGGACGCCGTCGTGCTTGACGACCAGAGCAGACGTGATCCGCGCAGGAGTCTTGGAGACATCGACGGTGAAGATCGAGGCCGGTTTGAGTGCGGCATCGGAGGCGGCGTAGATGCGCGACTTGTCGCCGGGCTTAGCGCTCAACGCACCCAGTGCGGTCCAACCGATCGGGAGGCCGTCGACCTGTTCGGAGACGATGGTCGGGAAGCTCGCCTTCGTGGTGTCGTACTCGTAGAGAGCCACGCTGGAGCGAACCTGGACCGAGGCGTCGTCGGTCTCGCTGGAGACCGCGAGCAGGTTGCGGCCGGGGATCGGCAAGATTCCCTCGGGTCCGTTGGTGGCCGGGAGCAGTTGCTCGAAGCGCGGGCTCACCGGGTCGGTGAGGTCGTAGACAGCGACGAAGTTGCTGCGCTCGGAGCCGACGAAGGCCAGCTTCTTGCCGCCGAAGGTCGCGACCGCGAGGCCCTCGATCTCGACGCCCTTCTTGTTGCGCGCGTCGTTGTGCAGACCGTACGCGGTAGCGAGGTTCTCCAGGCTGGTCCCGGAATCCCAGGTCACCGCACCTGTGTTGACATCGAAGATGCTCCAGCCGCGGGTGCCGCCGAGCCAGTCGCCCTCGTTGGCGGTGGCGACGTGGGTGTCATCGACCCAGGCGATGGCGTCGGGCTCGCGCGGGACGTCGCTCTTGGAGCCGGTCGGGTCGATGAAGCCGTCGTTGGCGGTGTCGATTCCCACCAGGTCGACCGAGCCTGCGCTGAAGATGTTGTCGATGGCGCCGGTGGGGACGTCGATCACGACGATGCCGTTGTTCTCCTGCAGCGTGACCGCGAGCTTGTTGGCACTGTTGATGGTCACGTACTCCGGCTCGGCGTCACTCGGGCCTGCCAGGCCGGCAGCTGCGAGGGTCGCCTCGGGAAGATCGACGCGGCGGATCTCCCAGGAACTGGGGTCGTTCGCGTCGGTCAGATCGACCAGTTGCACGAAACCTGCGGGAGCCTGCGGAAGATCCCCTTTGCTCCCGCCTTCTGGTGTGAATTCCTCGTCACGCTGGTTCTCGATCGCGACCGCGGCATACTTGCCGTCGGGGCTGATGTCGATCGAGTCGGGTTGACCTTCCAGGTCGATGCTGCGTACGACTTTGTTGTTGCTCAGCCGTACGATGTCGAGGCGACCGGCCGGCGCGGTGAANGTCTCCCCGCTCTGGTCGACCACGACCAGGACGTACTTGCCGACCACAGCGACCGAGGTCGGTTGGTCGTCGGCGTCGCCGAGTTGCTCCAGCGACAGGCTGCCTTTGCCGTCGGGCTGGTCCGGGTCGGAGATGTCGAGGAACCCGATGCGCTTGCCCAGCGCGTCGGTGTAGATCAAGGTGTTGCCGTCCACCGAGACATCGGAGATCTCGGCCACCGTCTCACTGGAGGCCGGGACACCTTGCGGCAGATTCAGGTACACCGGGTAGGTCGCGGTGCGGTGGAACTGCCGACTACCGGGAGCGGCGTCAGCGCCCGCAGTGGTGACCGCCGGTAGCGCGAGCAGAGACAGGGCGGGAACGGCGACAAGCGCGCGTAAGGATCGTTTGTTCACGCGGTCGAGCGTCGTCGATTCTTCTCAACAACGCTCGACCGCGAAGTGAACGGCGTGAGAACGATTCAGGTCGCTGTCGCCGAGCCGGGAGCGATCTGCGACACCTCGCGCATTCCCAGACCGATCAGGATGAACAACAGTCCCATCGCCGAGGCCATCGCGGCGACGCCGAAGGCCACCACGGAAGTGAACAGCGAGGCCTGCAGGAACGCTCCGTTCATCGCGGTCACCCGCAGCGGGTCTTCACGTTCGAGCTCGGCGTAGGTCTTGCCGCCGGTGGCCTCGCGGGTGTGCTTGTCGATCGCGCCGGCCTCGCAGAAGGCGCTGAACGGACCGGTCACATGCTTGTTGGGCAGGCAGGCGTCCTCCGAGGTGGTGATGTTCTGGTCGGACAGCTTGTCGTGCACCACGTAGTAGGTGACGATGCCACCCACGAACATCAGGGCGCCGAGGCCGATAGCGACCCATGAAGCAACCTTGCGCATTGCATTCCTCCTGGAATATGTCTCGAGCATCGGGGGCGGGTACGACGGCAGGCTGCGATGCTCCCTACCTCGGTATCTATCCAACTTCGACTCCGACCCGGTGGGCAGAGGCGCAAGCCACCCTGTCTGCGGACCATGCGGCGCAGCCCGGGTGGACGGGCGACTTGGTCTACCAGGCCGATCTACCCGGCCCCGATGGGACCCTTGCCAGTTAGTCTTCGAGAGTGGACGAGTCGGCAATGCATCCCGCCCGGAGTGCATCAACTACTGCAGAGGCGCCTCCGTCGGCGNNCCACGACTCAGCCTCGACGTTCTGCTAGAGCAATTGGTCCTACGCGCCCAAGACGTGATGGGAGTCCAGGAGCGCTTACGGNGGCTCTTGGCGGCAACCCAGGCGGTCATCGGCGACTTGGAGCTGGCGCAGGTGCTGGACCGAATCGTTCAGGCCGCCACCGAGCTGGTCTGTGCCGACTACGGCGCACTCGGCGTGGTCGCACCGCAACGTCCCCATTTGGACGCGTTCGTCTATGTCGGCATGGACGAGGCCACGGTCCAACGCATCGGCAACCTACCCGAGGGCAGGNGCCTGCTCGGTGAGTTGATCGCGCATCCCGAGCCCGTCCGCGTCGACGACCTCACCAAGCACCCCAACTCAGTGGGCTTTCCCGAGGGTCATCCACCGATGCGGGCGTTCCTCGGGGTCCCGGTCCGGGTGCGAGACACGGTATTCGGCAATCTCTATCTCACCCGGACCAGCACCGACCCGTTCACCCAGGAGGACGAGGAGCTTGTGCGCGCGCTGGCCGCCACTGCCGGCGTCGCCGTGGAGAATGCCCGCCTCTACAACGAGGCCCAGCGTCGCCAGGAATGGCTGCGCACCGCAACGGAAGTCACCCGGATGCTGCTGGCAGGCAGCGACGAGAACGCCGCCCGCGTGGTAGCCGAGGAGTTACTGGACCTGGCCGAGGCTCATCTCGTCGCCGTGGTTCGCCCTGTGAAAGACGATGACTCCCACCAATTGACGGTCGAAGCTGCGGCCGGCCCACAAGCAGATGCCTTGACCGGGATTCGCTACCCTCGCGCCGAGACCCTCAGCGATCTCGTGATCACGACCGGACGCGGTGCCCGCGTCGCCGAGGCTCTCCATCCCACCGAGTACGACGGGCGAATCGTGCGCATCGCCGAGTCGGTGCCGATCGGCCCAGCCATGGTGATTCCACTCGTGGGGGCAACGCATGTGTGGGGATCGCTGATAGTCGGACGGGCTCCGGGAGCTCATCCGTTCTCCGCCGCCGACTTGGACATGGCCTCGACCTTCGCCAACCATGCCTCCTTGGCCCTGGAGCTGGCTGCGGCCCGGCACAACCAGCAACGTGCTGNNCTCCTGGAAGATCGAGCGCGTATCGCCCGTGACCTGCACGACCACGTCATTCAGCAGTTGTTCGCCGCCGGCATGACGATGCAGGGAATGGCGATGCTTCCGGCTGATCAGCAGCCCGCACTGGCCGAGCAGGTCGTCGACACCATCGACGATGCGATCAAGCAGATCCGGATCTCCATCTACCAGCTCCAGACGGCCCGCGGCGATGGGGTCCGCGCCGGTGTGTTGTCGGTCGTCGACGAGTTGCGACCCTCCCTCTCCTTCGATCCCAAGGTGCGCTTCGACGGCCCGGTCGACGCCCTGGCGGCCGCGGATCTGGAACATGAAGTGGTCGCCGTCGTACGCGAGGGTCTGACGAACGTCCTCAAACACGCCCAAGCCGGCAACGTCGAGGTACGAGTGTCGGCTCAGGGACGCGGGATCCGCATCTACATCGCTGACGACGGCATCGGGATCGGCCGGCCGGACCGCCAGAGCGGGCTGGCCAATCTCCGTCGTCGCGCCGAGCAACACGGCGGTGAGTTGACGATCGCCGAGGGCCTGGCGGGACGAGGAACCTCGCTCACCTGGACGGCTCTGGCTGCCTCGACAGCGCCTGCCGTTACCACGGCCGACACGATCTCCGACCCGAGATCCACCCAGGATCAATCCGACCTGACCTTCCAGGACCCTCAGGAGTAACCATGGAATCTAGGATCACCGTCTTCCTGCTCGACGACCACGAGCTGGTTCGCCAGGGCCTGAAGACGTTGCTGAGTTCTGCCGAGGACATCGAGGTCATCGGCGAGGCCGGCACAGCGGTCGAAGCCGAGCATCGCCTACCTGCACTACGACCCAACGTCGCGATCCTGGACGCGCGGCTCCCCGACGGCTCCGGCATCGAGGTCGCCCGCGTGGTGCGTGCCGCGGACCCCACCATCAACTGCCTGATCCTCACCTCCTACGACGACGACGAGGCCCTCTTCGCCGCGATCATGGCCGGCGCATCGGGGTACCTGCTCAAGGATGTGCGCGGCAGCGACCTGCTCGACACCATTCGCAGAGTGGCCGCCGGCCAGTCGCTGATTGATCCGGCGCTGACCGCTCGCGTGCTCGACCGGGTCCGCAAAGGCTCCCAGGTGCCCGATGAGCTGGCCGCCCTGACGGAGCAAGAGATGACCGTGCTCGGCTACATCGCCGAGGGGCTGACCAACAGGCAGATCGGCGAACAGATGTTCCTTGCGGAGAAGACCGTGAAGAACTATGTGTCGAATGTGCTGGGAAAGCTCGGCCTGGAGCGGCGCACCCAGGCAGCCGTCCTCGCCGAACGACTGCTCCGCAACTGAGCCAAGGCCGCACAGTTCTTGAGGCCCGCAGGGCCTCCAAAAGAATCACCAGAACCGCGGCAGCACGGGCCCGCCAGGGCCCTCAAAGGACTACCCGAACCGCGGCAGCGACAACCACCCACACCGCGGAACAGGTGACCAGCTGTCAAACTCGCATCACTCAGCCAACCGTGCGATCCGCAAGGCCCGCAGGGCCGAGGGGTCCTAAGGTCCCGCAAGGGACCTTAGGACCCCAGCTCGGACCGTAGGACGGTGTGCTCAGGGCCGCTGTGATGGCACCGTCGAAGGATGGACTCGGCTCTCCCGCTCGGCTCGATCGTCGTCGGCATCGACGGCTCCGATCACAGCCACGACGCAGTCAGGTGGGCGACGCGCGAGGCGGGAATCCAGAAGCGGACTCTGGTGATCGCCACTGCCACGGGTCGTCCCCGGCAGCTGTCGACCCGGAGTTGGGGGACTCACGGCAACGAGCGAACCGGGTAGCCGGTCGACGCCATGTCGACCGCGCCTACGAGGNTGGCGCTCGACGAAGATCCGGCCGTACGAGTAGAGACCCTGGTCCGCGCCACCAGCCCCGAAGAGCTCCTGCTCGATCTCGCGGGTCAAGCGCACCTGATCGTGGTCGGGTCCCGCGGTCTCGGGCAGATCGGCTCCCTGACTCTGGGTTCGGTGAGCCAGGCGGTGTCTTCGGCCAGCTCGTGCCCTGTGGTGATCGCGCGACCCGCGTCCCAACCGACGACCGCCGTCGTCGTGGGTCACGACGGCTCGGAGGCCTCGACCGCGGCGGTCAAGTACGCATTCGACTTCGCGGCTGCGCACCAGGTGCCGCTGACCGTTGTCCATGCGGTCTGGCGTGGCACCACGCCGACAGCGACCGATACCGACGACCCGGTTGATCGTGTCGCCCAGAGCGTGGAGCATCTCCGGGCCTGCCACCCCGAGGTGGAAGTGCGTTTCCTCGGCGTGCTCGACAACCCGGTCCAGGCGTTGCTCAACTCGGTCGCCCCCACCGACCTCGTAGTCGTGGGCAAGCGAGCCAACCATGGCCGTACGGGCGCTTTCCTGGGCTCGGTGAGCCAACGCATCGCCGAGACCGCTCAGGCCTCGGTAGCTGTGGTGGATCCGACTTGGATCCCGCCACGTACCTCTAGATCACCCGCAACAGCACCGCACATGTAGGAGGCCACCATGTTCGTCAGGGATGCGATGACCGCACCGGTCCACGTCGTCAGCCCCGATACGACCTTGAAGGAGTGCACGCTCCTGTTGGAGGAGTATGCGATCACCTCGCTACCAGTGGTCTCCGAGGAGGGTGAGTTGGTCGGCGTCATCAGCGAGGCCGACGTGCTCGGCTCGGCGGTGCTGCCGGACCCACGCGCACACGAGTTGCCCGTGCACCTAGGCGCTGACTATCTGCCTACCCGGGTCGGGGAGGCAATGACGCACCAGGTCATGTCGGTTNCCCCACAGGCCGACTTGGCCGAGGCTGTCGACCTGATGCTCGCGACCGCGGTCAAGAGCCTGCCTGTCGTGGAGCACGGTCAGGTCGTCGGTATCCTGAGCCGCCGCGACGTCATCCACCAACTCGCCCGACGCGACGATCTCATCGAGATGGAATTGGACGACCAGGTCCGGTTGGCCGGCGTGGACTGGGTGGTGTCGGTTCACGACGGAGTGGCGACCTTCGACGGAATCGACTCCGAGACCGACGAGCAGGTGGCGCAGGTGCTGGCCAGCGCCGTACCCGGAATTGTCGGAGTTCGCTTCCACCACGCCACGCGCTAGCGGCACCACCATCCAGGTCGGGGATCGCTCCGGTGCATCAGCCGGCGTTACCCTCCAACCGGCAACCTCCGCGCGACGGTGACAGGCGCTCATCCGCCCCGAGGAGGTCACGGCTTCGAGTTCCGGCGCTTCGGAGAGGCAGCGATCCACGACAAGTGGACAACGAGCCTGCAGGGCGCACCCCGCCGATACCCGCAGGTCGCCCTCGTTCAGAACCGACAACCTCTGTTTGGGCACGGTCGCAGTCGCATCGGGAGCGGATTTGATGAGTGCCTTGGTGTAGGGGTGAGCCGAGGACTCGAAGATCTCGGCAATCGCACCGCGCTCCACTATGCGCCCGGAGTACATCACCAGGATGCGTTGGCACCCATGTCTGACGACACCCAAGCTGTGGGAGATGATGACCAGGGACAATCCCAGGTCTTTGCGGAGATCGCTCAACAGCGCGAGGATCTGCGCCTGCACGGAGACGTCGAGAGCGCTGGTTGCCTCGTCGCAGATCAAGACATCAGGACGTAGCGCCAACGCCCGCGCGATGCCGACCCGTTGGCGCTGGCCGCCGGAAAGCTCAGCGGGGCGGCGAGTCGTCACACCTTTGTCCAGCCCGACCAGGTCGAGCAGTTCGCCAAGCCTCTCGCGACGCGCTCCGGCACCCGCGCGGGCGTGAAGCCGCAGCGGCTCGGTAACGATTGCCTCCACCGTCTGGTGCGGATCCAATGATCCGTACGGATCTTGGAACACCATCTGGATTCGCGGACGCAGTGATCGGAACGCCTTCTCCGGCAGGTCGTCGATCCGATCGCCGTCGAGCAGAACCTGCCCTCTGGTCGGTTGCACCAGACGTACGAGCGCTCTGGCCAGCGTGGACTTTCCACACCCGGACTCGCCGACGATTGCCAGCGCTTCACCGGCCCGGAGACTGAACGAGACCCCGTCGAGCGCGCGCACGGGCTCCTCGCCCTTATGGGAATAGTGGACGGCGAGGTCATCGACCTGGAGAAGAGGCGCTTCTCGGTCTCCGGTCATCTCAGTCATGNNACGCACCGCCCTCCTCCCCGAACTCGGATCGGGAGTCACGTCGATCTCGAGATGACAAGCGGCGCGGTGTTGCTTTCCGACCTCGCGCAACGGTGGCTCCATCGAGGAGCACTCGTCTATGGAGAGGTCGCAGCGCGTCTCGAATGCGCAACCCCGAACCGGGGCGAGGGCGCTGGGGGCGATACCGCCCAGGGGAATCATCGGCCGGTTCGCGCCCAGGCGAGGTGTCGCCTCCAACAGGCGTGCGGTGTAGGGCATCGCCGGTCGCTCGAGCACCTCGATGGCCGGGCCGGTCTCGACCACGCGACCTGCATACATGACACACAGTTGGTCACTCATCTGACGCGCGACACCGAGATCGTGGGTGACCAACAGCAGAGCCATCCCGGTCTCCTGCTGCAACTCGAGGATGAGGTCGAGGATCGCTGCCTGCACCGTGACATCGAGAGCACTCGTGGGCTCATCGGCCACCAACAGCCTGGGAGAGCCCGCGACCGCCATCGCAACCAGGACGCGCTGCAACATTCCNCCGCTCAACTGATGCGGATAGGAGCCGAGCACGCGATCGGTCTCGCGGATGCGCACTTTCAGCAGCAGCTCCCGCATCCGGTCCCGGCGCTCGCTGCGGGCAATACCCAAGCGTGACAGCACACCACCGAACTGACTGCTGACCGATGACACCGGGCTGAGCGCGGATTGCGGATCCTGTGGCACGATCCCCAGCTCTCGCCTCCGTATCCGCCTCCAGTCTTTGGAAGATCCGTGCCGGCCACTCTTTGGAAGATCGGTGTCGGCCACTTCGAGCGCGTCGGCCTCGATATAGGCAAAGCGTGGGGAGAGCAGCCCGAGGACGGCGTTGACGAGGGTGGACTTCCCGGACCCGGATTCCCCGATCAGCGTGACTGTGCCGCTTGCGGGAACGGTCAGGCTCACGTCACGAACGGCATAGGCCGGGCCCCGCCGAGTCAGGAGGGTGACGCTCAGGCCCTCCACTCGCAACACCGGNCGTCATCGACGACCTCCCAGTTTGTCGCGCAGGCCCTCTCCCAGGAGGTTCACTCCGATGACGAACATCACCACGACCAGTCCAGGCAGCACCACCACCCACCATGCCGAGGTGAGAGTCGCCTGCCCGTCGGCGATGATCCGACCCCAGGTGGGGTAGGGCCGAGCCACGCCGACGCCCAGGTAGCTGAGCGCGCTCTCGAGCAGAACCGCCTGGGTGAGCAACAGCAATACCACCACCAGCACTTGCCCGAAGATGTTCGGAAGAATGTGGCGGCGAACGATGCCCCAACTCGTGGAGCCGAGGACTCGCGCTGAGTCCACATAGAGCTTCTCGCGTTCTCGCAGGGTGACCGCTCGCGCCAAACGAGCAGGTTCTGGCCACTGCGCAAGCGCGAGGATGAGCGTGATGACAGTGATCGAGGTACCGAAGAGCGCGGCGACCAAGAGCATGAACAACAGCAGGGGCAACGACATCTGGGCTTCGAGGACTCGTGAAACGATCGTGTCGACCAGACCTCCGCGCCACCCGGCGGCAACCCCGGCAGCGACCCCGACCGCTCCCGACAGCAGCACCGCCAACAACCCGATCCTCAGCGAGATCTGGCCACCGTACAGAACCCGTGCGAACAAGTCGCGGCCGAGCTGATCGGTACCGAACCAGTGCTCCGAGCTCGGGGCCATGAGCCGATTNGAGAGATCCTGCGCCTGCGGATCCTGGAGTGGGAGAAGCCCGGCCAACAGGACGGGGATCGCGACCACCCCAGCTAACAATGCCCCGATGACGATCCGAGCGACGATGGAGCGCTGATGCCGTCGCGCAGCGGACCGTCGCAAGATAGCCGAGGGCACCGGCGANCTCACGGCGGGACCGGAACGGGGTGATCGTCACGTCCGCTCACTCGCCTTTCCCAGCCGGATTCGGGGATCCAGGAGCGGGTAGCTCAGATCGACCAAGAGCTGAAAGGTCATCGTGAGCGCCGCGCTGATGACCACCGCGGCCTGAATGAGCGCGTAGTCCCTGTCCTGGAGCGCTTGCACTACCAGTGATCCGAGACCCGGCCAGGAGAAGACGACCTCGATCACCACCACTCCGTTGACCAACGAGGCGAATCGGGTGCCGATCGCGGTGACGACCGGGACCGCCGAGTTCTTCAGCGCCACCTGCGATGTCAGGCCCCACTCGCTCATGCCCTGCCCGCGCGCTCGAGCGACGTACGGCGTATGCAACGTCGTGACCATCTCGCTGCGCACCACGCGCGCGATCACAGCCAACTGCAGCACTGCCACGGTGGTTGCCGGTAGAACCAAGGCGGACCAGCTCTGGAAACCGGAGGTCGGAAATATAGGGAAGGTGACCGCGAAGCCGAAGATGAGCATGATGCCGAGCCAGAAGTCCGGCAGTGACTGCCCACCGATAGTGAGCATGCTTGCCGCAGTGTCGAACACCGAGTCCTCTGATCGAGCCATGAAGATCCCGAGGGGAACCGCGATCAACACCGCGATCAACATGGCCGCCGACGCCAGGAGCAACGAGTACGGCACCCGCTCGAGCACTACGGTCGCCGCCGGGCGACCGTAGGACACCGACTCCCCAAGGTCACCGTGCGCGACATTGCCGATGAACATCAGGTATTGGCGAAATATGCTCTTGTCCAGCCCCATCTCTGCCCGCATGGCATCCAGCTGAGCGTTGGTGGCCTGGGGACCCACCATCGCGGCAGCCGGATCCCCGGGCGCGAGCCGGACCAGTACGAAGACGGCCGTCACCAACAACAACAGCGTGACGACCGCCTGCGAAATCCTCAGAACGACGTAACGCGGCACGGAGTTTAGCTATCCACCCGCACGTTGATCAGGTCGTAGCTGTTGACCGGCGACAGCTCGATACCTGAAACCCGGGAACGGTAAGCAAGGCTGTTGTTCTGGACGAAGCCCCACAACGCCGGCCATTGGGCCCAGACCTGCTCCTGAGCGGTGCGCAGGTATTCACTGCGTTGGGCCTCATCTTCTTCTGCGCTGGCCTTGACGATGACCTCGGCGATCTCGGGGAACACGAATCCCTGATAGGAGTCCCGCGTCTTCTCCATTTCCGGAGTGCTCGCGTACAGGAACTGCAGGGAGTGGATGGCCTGCCCGGTGAGGTTTCCGAATCCGTTCGCGAATACATCCCAGTCACCAGCCTTGCCCTGGCGCCACTCGAGAATCTCGTCGCCGGAGGAGAACTGCTTGAGGGACACCTTGACTCCCACCTGACCCAGCATGTCCCCGATCGCCTCCATCACAGCGGCGTCGGAGAGGAACTCACCAGCTTCCCAGATGATAGTCATCTCCAGGTCACTGGCACCCTCGGCAGCAAGCATGGAGCGAGCTTTGTCGGGGTCGTAGGTGTACTTTCCTGTCTCGTACCAGCCGACCAAAGTCTGTGGGACGACGCCTTGTAGCTCCGACACCGAGTCCAAGAACAACTCCTTGATCAAGGACTGCCCGTCGACAGCGTAGGTAAGGGCTTCGCGAACCGAGGCGCGCGAGAGCGGAGAGCTCTTTGGCTTGCGGAAGTTGTAGAACAAGTGCGTGAGCCGGGTACCGGGCGAACGATAGACCTCGATCCCATCGGTGGACTCCAGCTCTGCGATAGCGTCCGGGGGNACGGCGTCCATCACGTCGATCTCACCGCGCTTGAGAGCTGCGAGCCTGACGCTGTCCTCGGCGATGTAGCGCACCTTGACCGTCTCGACCTGCGGAGCTTCCGGACCCCAGAACGACTCATTGCGTGACAGGGTGAACTCGCCGGCCTGAGGGTTGCGCTCGGTGATGGTGTAGGGCCCGGTGCCGAGCGGTACGTCGGTCTCTTCAGGTTTGTTCTCGTCAGCCGGCGCGATCATGATGTAGCTCATCAAGCTGTCCATCGTCGAGGACGGTATCGGCGTCTGAAGCACGAAGGTCTGTTCGTCGACCTCCTGCACGGTGGGCCATTCACCGAAGAACCGGGTGAGTCCGCCGACTGCCTTGTACATCTCGATGGACTTCGAGATATCGGCCACGGTGACAGGACTTCCGTCGCTGTATTTGGCATCGGTGTTCAGCTTCACGGTCCACTCGTTCGAACCAGTCCGCTCGATGCTGTCGGCAAGCACGTTGACGATCTCAAGATCCGGGCCGACCCAGGTCAGGGCCTGGTGCACTGCGCGCTGCAATGTCACCTGGAAGTCGAACGGAACCAACTTGTTGTCGAGCGTCGTAATGGGACGGTTGACAGCCACCGTCAGCGTCGCTGAACCGCCGCCTTTGGGCGGCGTCGAGTTCGAGCTCGGGGAGGCACACGAACTGACCGCAGCAGTCACGATCACGAATGATCCCAACTGCAGAAAACCCCTGCGGGACAGGTCGTTCGGGTTGGCGACAGCGAGAATAGGAGACTTTGTCATTGAATTCCTGCCTCTACGGTTGAGAGTTGCTCTGGGCCGTAGTTGTTGAGCCAGGCCGCCTCACCTATGCTCGTCATTCCCTTCGCCCAGACCATATCGAGAAGAATGGGGCTCCGACTTACCAAGAGGTCGTCCCACCATAGTTCTTTGGCGGCCATCGCATCCGGATTCTCAATGTGGAAGTTTCGCGCCTCGAGATCGGTGAAGACTTCGAAGAAGTAAACGACGTTGGCTTCTTCCTCTGGGAGATCTGAACCCATCGGCAGTCCTACGACGTACAATTCCGTCTCAGGCTCGCATTCCACTACTGTCCGGAAGCGCTCTTCATAGCGCCGCAAGAACTCCGATCGATCGGTGACTACCGCTCTATTCCATACCCCAACACGACCAGGACCGGGTTGATTCATGTTGTGAATTCCTCCTAAAAACAGTGGGATATGGACTCAAATAAATCGGCTTGTCATTTACTTGTCGGGACAGTGGTTCAAACAAAGGCTCGCTTACAACTCTTCTGTTTTGCTCAGTGAAAATCCGGTGCCGCTGACTAGATCAGTGCTCGTCGATGTGCTGCTGGAACTTGTCCGAGACAACTGCGGGGTTGATCCGCACATCGACAAGCAACGGCCCGTCCAGATCACCGAGCAGGTCGTCCAAGTGCTCCAACTGATCAGGCGTCTTCAACTGCACACCACGCACCCCCAACGCAGCCGCCGTGCCCACGAAGTCGGTCGATGGAAACTGGGCTACCGACAGATCCGCGAAGCCCTGCGCGCGAAGATGCTGCACCTCGGCACCATAGGCGCTGTCGTCCATCACCAGTACCGCCAGCGGGAGACCGAGGCGACCCAGCGTCTCGAGTTCGGGAAGGGACATCAACAAGCCGCCATCGCCGACGACCGCCACCACCGCATCGCCTGTGCCGGCGGCCGCGACCCCGATCGCGGTAGGCAACGACAAACCGACCGATCCATAGCCGAAGACCGGGAAGATGCCCCCTGGTCGCGACACTGTGAGGCTCTGGCACGGGAAACTGGCGAAGTGCCCGACGTCGACCAGGATCCGCCGCTCGCTGGGCAACCACTTGTCCAGCGCACGAAGGGCACCGCGTGGGTCCAGGCCGGCAACGTCGTGCAGTGTCGGCACATCTGCTGCCAGGCGCCCGGTGGCGATGCGCGCCTCGACTTCCGGTGTTCGGAACAGGGAGGTGTCACTTCGCTGCACTTCGGCGGCCAGACGCGAGACCACCTCGGCGGAGTCCCCNAGCACGCCGATGTCCACGCGATGGTGTCGACCGATGGCCGTTTCGTCGCGGTCGACCTGGATGACGAAGGCATCACGGAAAAGCTTTCGCTCACTGGTGGTGAACGAGTTCATGCTGGCGCCGACGGCCAGGACCACATCGGCCTGCTGCAGCAGCTCTCGCGCGGTGCGCACGGCGTANCCGCCAGAGACCCCCACGGAGTAGGGGTGGCCCCTGAACGCCCCCGCGGTCAGGAGTGTGGTCGACAGTAGCGCCCCCATGCGCTCGGACAAGTCCTTGACCGATTCGAGCGCCGCCAACGCTCCTTGGCCCGCCACGATCACCGGTCGGCGTGCCGCGCTCAGGCGAGCTGCGACTTGGCTCAAAGCGTCCTCGTCCACCTCGGGCAGGCTGTCGCGGAGAGGCTGAGCATCGGAGGGCGGGAGGTTTTCTTGGACCGGCGCCGGGTCGTCGAACATCTCCGACTTGATGTTGAGAACAACAGGCCGTCTCTTGGCGGCAGCCAACTCGAACGAGCGAAAGACCGACGAGCGCAGATAGGCGGGATCGGTGACATCCACGAACTCCGCGCCTGTCGGCCGGACCAGAGCCTCCTGGTCGATCGCCTGGGGATTGAGTGGATCACGGCTGTACTTGTCTCCGGCCAGCAGCACCAACGGAACCGAATCTCGTGCGGCCGAGGTCAGTGCAGTCAGCGAGTTCGACAGGGCAGGGCCTCGCGTGATGGTGGCGAACCCCACCGATCCGGTAGCCCAGGCGTGCCCGGCAGCCATGCACACCGCACCCGACTCATGACGGCTGCCGGCGTAGGGCAATCCGTCAGCGATAGCGACCGCCATCGCAGCAAGATTGGCATCTCCCAGCAAACCGAATGCCTGAGTCAGCCCGGTATCTCGGATTGCATGCGCGACGATCTCGTAGCCGCGTTGCTGAGCGGTTTCAGGGGACCTGTTCACGGGAGGCGACCTCTCTCATCGAGGTCCGGGTGCGCCGACACCGATTGCCGGCGATCGGACCTGGCTCAACAGCAACTCTTTGCAAGCGCGACGCAGGGATACCTGCCGCCACTACTGGAACTTGTCCGCCACGACCTCCATGGTGACGTGCACGTCGATCAGCAGCGGCGCGTCCAGGCCGTCCAAAGAGCTCGGCAGGGCATCGAGGTCGCTCGGCTTGTCGACCCGTATCGAACTGATGCCGAACTGTCCCGCTAGCGCGGTGAAGTCCGTCGGCGGGAACTGCGCGACTTCGATATCCCGACCGTGTTTACGGAGCATGTGCACCTCGGCCCCATACGCCGCATCGTTGATGACGACGATCACCATCGGGATCTGCAGCCTGCCCACTGTCTCCAACTCGGGCAGCGAGATCATCACTCCNCCGTCACCGACGACAACCACGGTCGTCGACTCCGGGTGACCCACTGCTACTCCCGTGGCTGTCCCGAGACCGAGCCCGATCGATCCGAAACCGAAAGCGGGAATCAGCTGGCTGGTTCCGAAGACCCGCAGTGTCTGAGCGGGGAAGGTCGCGAAGTGGCCGTTGTCCAGAACGATGTGCCGGTCTCGGCCAACCCGAGCGTCAACAGCCCGCAACGCGGTTCGCGGATCTATCCCGGTCTCGTCACTGCGATCGGGCATGTCGGCTGCCCACCGCGCCGCCACCAGGACGTCGCGTACCTCGTCTGTGCGGTACCCGGTTTCGGGTGTGCCGGCCGCTGCCAATGCCGCGAGCTTGGGCACCACCTCGGCCACGTCGGCGTGGATCTCCAGGTCGGCTTGCCTGAACTTGCCGAACGCGGAGCTGGCGCTGTCCACCTGAACGACCGTGGCGTTTGCGAAGAGCTTGCCCCTGTCGGTGGTGTAGTCGTTGAAGCTTGCTCCTAGAGCCAGCACGACGTCGCAGTCGGCGAGCAATCGGCGTACGGTCGCCACGGCGTACCCACCGGAGTAGCCGACCGAGAACGCGCTGCCAGGAAAGTCGTCGCTCGCGAAGAGACCGGATGCGGGCAAAGTGGTCGCCAGTAGCGAACCGGTAGCCTGCGCAATGGTCTCGACATCGGCAAGGCTCGCTCCGCCGGCGATGAAACCCAGCCCCGCGAGGATGACGGGACGCTCCGCACCTCGAAGCAGGTCGATCGCTCGGGCCAGCTGGTCGTCGTCCGGAGTCGGCGCCTGGAGCGACAACTCCTCCTCGACTGCACCCAGTTCGACGACTTGGGGGACCGCTTCTGCCTCCAGGAAATCTGTGGGCACCGACAGCACAACCGGGATACGCCGTGCGGCAGCCGTCTTCGCAGCCCACGCGACCGAGGCGGCGAGTTCCGCCGGNGAAGCGACGGTCAACGACACCGCGCCCGTGGGAGCAACGAGCGTGTCTTGGTCGATGCTTTGCAGACCATGGGGATCGTAGGTGTGCGCACCTCCGGCGAGGACCACGATGGGGGCCCGGTCCCGGACTGCCGTGGTCAGCGCGGTCAGCGTGTTGGCCAGACCGGGCCCACGCGTCACCGTCGCGTGCCCTACCTTTCCCGTGGTCAGGGCATAACCCGCGGCCATGCTGACAGCGCCGGCTTCGTGCGTCGTCGGATAGAAACTCGCACCGAGTTCCATTGCGTGAATGATCGGATACATGTTGGCGTCGCCCAACAGGCCGAACACAGGCGACAGCTCACTGTCCACCAACGCCTGGCCCAGAACTTCGGCTCCTTGCACTGCGTCCAACGGTCCGCTCGCTTTCTCTATCTGGTCGACTCCGAACGATCCGAGTCTCCGCACGGCTTCCGAGACGGTCAACCGGACTGGTTTGCTCGGCGGACTACCGCATACCAGCTTCGTGATGGTTCAGCAGGCGAACCATCGCGATTGAAGCTCGCGCGAAGAGGTGCTCAAGATCAGCCTGGGTGTCGGCATCGTCGATACCTCTCCTATGAGCATCGAAAGGGTGAAGTGCATATGGCACTACCGCGGGAAGACTGTCTCGACTCCTTCAAGGCGAAGCTGAAGGAGGGCGGCGTCGTCGTCGGGTTCCAGCACAACAGCGGGAGCCATGTCGTGATCGAGGCGGCAGGTTACTGCGGAGTGGACTTCGTACTCATCGACATGGAGCACACCGCCTACACCACCAGCGAGGTCGAAGGACTCGTCCGGACCTGTGAGCTGGCCGGGATCGTACCTTTCGTACGAGTCCCCGAGCTGGACCCGCACCTGATCTCCCGGGTACTCGACTCGGGCGCGATGGGCATCCTGGTCCCCCACATCATGAACGCCGACGATTGCGCGCGCATGCTGGCTGCCGCCCAGTACCAACCTGTCGGGACCCGGGGTAAGTCGGCGATGTGCCGAGCCTCGCGCTGGGGCCTGCAGCCGTGGGGAGCGTACGCCGAATGGGCCAAGACCGGGCCGGTGATGGTCCCGATCATCGAGGACGCATCAGCGGTAGAACACCTCGACGCGATCCTGGCCACTCCCGGACTCGAGGTCTATGCGATCGGTGCCGGCGATCTGTCCCAGTCATTCGGCGAGCCGACACTGGGCGTGCGCAGCCCACGGGTCCAGGAAGCGCTGCGTCGTTCGATCGAGCTGGCCCGGCAACGCGGGTTGCACGCGATGACCCTGCCCGCGCCGGACCTGAGCGTCGAGCTGGTCAACGAGCTCGTCGGCATCGGCGTCCAGGTGATCTGGTTCGGCAGCGACATCAGCTTCCTCAGCAGTGCTCTCCGCTCCGCCATCACCCAGGTGGAGCGCACCATCCCCAGCTGAGTATCCCGAGCCGAATGACGAGACACCCGGACCCATATTCGGTGGGTCCGGGTGTCTCCGATGTCCTGAGACATCACAACGCGGTGGCGGTGGGATTTGAACCCACGGTGGGCTTGCACCCACACACGCTTTCGAGGCGTGCTCCTTAGGCCGCTCGGACACGCCACCGCGGAGAAGGTTACCGGAGTCCCGGTGCGGTCAGAAATCGGATCCGGGTCGCGCGTTGCCGAAAAAGTCCCGGATCAGCGCACCGCCCTCGGTCTCCAAGACGCCACCGACCACTTCGGGACGGTGGTTGAGGCGGCGGTCTCGCACGACATCCCAGAGCGAACCGACCGCTCCTGCCTTGTCGTCGTAGGCCCCGAACACCACCCGCGCCACTCGCGCCATGACCAGCGCGCCGGCGCACATCGTGCAGGGCTCCAGGGTGACGACCAGCGTGCAACCCGACAGCCGCCACTCGCCGATCGCCCCGGCAGCAGCTCGCAGCGCGACGATCTCGGCGTGACCGGTCGGATCACCATCGGCTTCGCGAATGTTGTGGCCGCGTCCGATGATCTCTCCGACAGGAGAGACCACCACCGCTCCAACAGGAACGTCCGAGGTGGTCAAAGCAGCCCGGGCTTCGGCCAGAGCCGCCCGCATCGGCGCCTCCCAGGAACGGTCCGGCACGACTGGCCCCTAGGGCGTTGGGACGCCGACGAGTTCGTCGAACTGCCGGGCAATCCCGATGCGCTCAGCAATCTCGGCGAGCATCTCGTCCGGGTAGGCGTCCAGATCATCGAGCAACGCGCCCATCTGCATCGCATCCATCCCCTGGTCGGCGAGGATACCCAAGTCTCCCGCAGGTGCGGGATTGTCGTCGTCATCGGGTAACGGCAGGTCGAGTTCGTCGACGACGTCACGGGCAATGGGCCACTCGGTTGCGGCCGTCACATCGGAGAGCAGCAGGCGTACGCTCGCACCGGCGACCCGGGCCAGCAGGAAGAAGTCCTCGTCGATCGAGATCATCGCGATGGCCCCGAAATCACCGGGGTACCGGCGCAGCTCGTCAGCGAGTTCGTCCAGGTCTCCGACCCGCTCGGGAGGCAACACGGCAACCTGCCAGGCACCCTCCTCACGGTAAGCGACCAGCGCGAAGTCCACCCCGCGCTATTCGCGTCGAAGTCCGTCGACATCGATACCCCTTCGCCTCGCCTGCGGTCAGAATCAGTCAGCATATAAGCACCAGCGCGCTACACCACCAAGTGTCCGAATCAAGGGTGACAGAGCCCGATCGATCACACCACCCTGTTTGAGCGGGTAGTTGTCAGCCGATGTTCGCGCCTGTGGTGCACCAGCCTGCTTGCCGCCATTTGGCGCTACGGTTCTCACATGCGCGTCCTCGTCCTGGATCACNCCCTCGTTGCTCACAAACTCACGCGCCTACGCGATCAGTCCACCGACTCCCCGACCTTTCGACTGTTGGCCGACGAGCTCGTGACACTGCTCGCCTACGAGGCCACTCGCGAGGTGCGTGTGGAGCCGGAGATCATCATGACGCCGGTCGCATCGACCGCGNGGGTGAAACTGGCGGCACCGCGGCCGCTCGTTGTGCCGATTCTACGCGCCGGGCTGGGCATGCTCGAAGGAATGATGCGCCTCCTCCCGACCGCCGAGGTCGGCTTCCTGGGCATGGTCCGCGACGAGGAGACCCTCCAGGCCTCCACTTATGCCGAGCGGCTCCCCGAGGATTTGTCCGGGCGTCAGTGCTATGTCCTGGACCCGATGCTCGCCACCGGCGGCACACTCGCGGCATCGATCCGGTTCCTGGTCGATCGCGGCGCAAACGACATCACCGCGATCACCCTGCTCAGCGCGCCTGAGGGCTGCGCGAAACTGGAAGCCGAACTGGAGACCCTGAGAGCGCCGGTGACTCTGGTGACTGCGGCGTTGGACGAATGCCTCAACGACAAGGGATACATCGTGCCGGGACTCGGCGACGCCGGTGACCGTCTCTATGGTGTGGTGAGTTAGCAACTAGGCCCGTTCCGCTGGCAACTCCGGCCCAGACCGGCTGAATCGAGTTCGTTGAGGCCCGAGTTGCCAGCGTTCTGGGCTGCTCAGGGAAAGCTGCACCACTGGACCTCGGCGAGGACCCCAACGAGCGCCAGCATCGCCACAGCCCCCACCGCTAACCATCCCACAGTGCTGAGGTCCCAGCCGCGCGCCGAAGTGGTGCCGTAGGGGAACACCGCCACATACTCACCAAAGGGGCGTACCAGAGCCCACGCGGTGGCTGCCGGGACCACGATGCCGGCGAATACCGACCCGGGCGACGCCTCACCACGGGAGCGGCGCCAACAGGCATAGCCCGCACCGATGCTGATAGCGGCATAGCCCTGGAGGAGTACTGCGTCGCGGTGTCCGAACAGGGCTGCATCTCCCGCATGAATGACGGCCAGTGTCCAGGTGAGAACCAGTACTGCAATCGCGGGGCTGCGCGCCAACGCGCGCCAGGCNCGGCCCCGCGGCGTCGGGTCGACCACCACAGCTGCTGTCTCGTCGAAGCACCAAGCGGCAGCACCTGCCAGAAGACCGACAGCCGCCCCTTCCAGCGGCCATAGGGTCCACGGTTTCCAGCGGACAAGCTCGACCAGGATCACGACGAGCGAGGCCGCCAGCATGATCCGCAGCCACGGAACTGCCCTGGAGGCATAGGAGTACATCAGCAGGAGGCACAAGGAATCGGGTTGATGATCACCTCGGTGAACCCGACAGTCATGGTGAGTACGCCGAGCAGGAGGGCCAGACCGCCCAGGCCCAGAGCAATCCACTTGAGCTTGAAGCGGTCGGCCTCCGGATCGTGACGAGCCGCCAGGACGACACCCAGCACACAGAGCACTACCAGATAGAGCACCCATAGATACGGGTTACCGGGCGCGGTTGCCCAATGGGTGGCACCCTCATAGTCGAAATCCCAGCCAGTGCTGACCTGGCCGACGAAATAGGTCCACACCCAGAAGACACGATACGGCTGACCGCCCTCAGCCACGCCCTGGAGAAGGATTGTCACCAACACGACCAGCACCGTGGCGATGGCGGCGACTCCTCGCCGTGGCAGGTAGCGGGCGAGCAGCAGGCCGAGCAGCGGACCTCCGACGGCCGACACCACGCCGCCACCGAACTGCTGAGCGTGGACGAAGAGATCGCTGACGCCCGGCGGGACGGTGTAGTCGGCCGGCGGATGGGTGTAGTACTCGATCAGCGCAGTGGCGAAGCAGACCAGCGCAAAGGACAGCGGGACGACAACAGCGCAGGCGAGCGCGAGCGTACGCACCCGTTCCGGGACCGCGACGGCACCGGCAGCCTCGGCTGCCCGATCGGATCTGCGGGTGAGGCTGAACATCGTCACCAGGCCGAGAAGGCCGAGCATCGCGGCCGGTCCGATCATGTAGAGCACCGTCGATTCGCCGCCGGTGTCGGAGTCGCCACGCACCTGCCATGCCGAGAGAAAGAGAGTGACCGCGCCGCTGAACCAGAACAGCTTGTGCTTGAGATAGTTGCCGATCTCCTGCCGAGCAAGCACACCCAGCGTGGATCCGCGCACGGTGACCGAACTCATTGGTCGACTCCTTGGGTGAGAAGCTCGCCGGAGCGGAGCAATAGATAGGCATCCTCGACCGAGGGTTCGACAGCTACCGAGTCAGCGCCGGGAACACCTCCTACGGAACGGACCATTCCCGTGCCGGTCTTCCAGATCTGGACAGCGCCGGCACTGGCCGCAGCTCCGATATGCACCCGGCCCGCTGCTGTGGCCAGGAGCTCAGGAACCGACCCGTCGAAGCGGATCGAGCCCGAGTCGATGATCAGAACCCGGTCGCACAAGGCCGAGACATCCTCGGTCTGATGCGTCGAGATCAGCACAGTCCCGGCAAGGCCGGAGAGAAGCCCACGCAGCGACGCGCGTTGCTCTGGATCAAGACCAGTGGTCGGCTCGTCGAGGATGAGGAGCTCCGGCGCGCCGATCAATGCCTGGGCTATCACCAGGCGGCGACGCTGGCCACCGGAAAGCTTGGAGATCTTCATCGCGCCTCGGTCCCCCAATTGGACGAGGTCGAGTACGCGCCGCACCTCACCATGACGTGCTCGGCTCTGCTTCCACTCCTTGAGCACCGCGATGTAGTCCAGGAACGCAAACGCCGTCATGCCTCGGGGNAAGGTCACTTCCTGCGGGCAGTAGCCGATCCGTCTGCGTGCCTCCACCCGGTTGGCATGCGAGTCGGTGACCTCGAAGCCGGAGACCGTGATCTGTCCGCTACTGGGCGGCAATGAGGTTGAGAGCAAACGCAGCATGGTGGTCTTGCCTGCTCCGTTGGGTCCGAGCAGCCCGACGACTCCGGGCCGAAGCCCGAAGGTGGTCGGCTGTAACGCCGTTGTTCGCCCGTACTTCTTGGAAACGCTCACGAAGGCGGTTGCGGTAGTCACAGACTCCCTCCCTGTAGCCGAAGTGTGGTGGTACGGAGTACGAGGGTGGCGGTGAGTGCCAGCGCGACAACCACGAAGGCTGTCTGGACAAGGGGCGTCACCAGCACGTCGACCTTGTCGCCCCCACGCAGCGTGAATACACACCCGAGCCACGCCGTCGCGACCAAGCCTCCGGTCGCCCATGCCTCGAGCCAGGTCAACAGCACCAACGACCCCACGGTCAATCCGAGGGACGGTGCCAGCCACATGAAGGCGAGGTCGTGCATGTTCGGGACGATCAGACCGATCGCCATTGTCGCCGGCACTGCCACCGCCAGTGCCGCAGTGGCTCGCAGCAACGCCATCCGCAGCTTGTTGTACGGAGTTGGTTCTGCCAACTCCCGCAAAGGATCGAGCGCATCGTAGGAAGCCACGACCGCCAGCACGGGTACCAGTGGCGCGAGTGCCAGGAACACCGCCTCACGACTCGCGGGACCGAGATCGGCCAGGCCGGCCAGGCAGCCGCACATGATCGCGAAACCGATGGCGACAGCTGCCGGAAGAAGCAGGGAGTCAGCGGCCGAGACGATGACGAGATCGTCACCTCGTACTCCAAAGCGCCGCAGAACCCGCAGCGGAAGCGGCAGCGTCGGGCGGGCAATCGTCGTACGCACCTCGTCCCACACAGCATCGACAGCAGCCGGTACGACCAGCGACCGTGCCGCCGCGCGACATTCGACGCAGCCGACGACGTGGGTCTCCACACTGGCTTCGGCGGCCGTATCGAGCCGCCCACTGGTGTAGGCGTCCCACACCGATTCCTCCACATGCCAGGTCATGGCCTTACCTCCATCGCGATGAGTCGTTCCCGCAGCTTGGATCTGGCGATTCGCGCGCGACTCTTGACCGTTCCCTCCGGGATACCGAGCAGTTGGGCCGCTTCCCTGGTGGTCAGACCGTCGACGACGGTCGCACGGAGAACCGCGTACAGCTCCGGCGACAGCGAACGCAATGCATCTCCGAGACCGCCGTGCTCGACCGCGATCAGCAACTCGTCCTCGGCGCTCCGCACAGTGGGTGAGAGCGCAGATAGCACCTGCTGAGCAACCGGCGTCGGCTGAGCTCGTCTACGCAAACGTGACAGGAGCTTGCGGATTGCGATCCCCCAAAGCCACGCTGCGACATCGCCCTCACCGCGAAAGGAACTCGGGTTCTGCCAGACCGCGACGAAGGCGTCCTGCAAAGCCTCTGCCACCAACTCCTCGTCAGAGGTACGGCGCCGTAACCGCAGCAGCAGCCAGCCTGTGTGGCGCTCGACCAACTCACGCAGCGCCGGCTCGTCCCGGTCGGCTACAAGGCCCAGGAGTTCCGAGTCAGTGAGGTGCCGCATATACACACTGTCGCGCAGCAGAGCAGATTCGGATCATGTCCGGCGACTTTTATTGCGCTCCTAGATCCCATTGTCAGCCGATACCGCGTCCCACCAGATCGCCGATCAGATAAGTGATCCCCATGGCTAACAGGCCACCGGTGACGTTGCGCCGCAGCGCGCGGCGTACTCGCGCTCCGGTGAAACGGGCCGATGCCCAACCAGTCAGGCTCAACGCGACGACGACGGCCGACACGGTGATCCACACCCGGTGTTCTTGCGGCACCACGGTGATCGCCAGAACGGGGACGAGCGCACCGACAGTGAATGCCGTCATCGAGGCGAGCGCGGCCTCCCACGGGTTGGTGAGGTCCTTTGGATCCAGACCCAGCTCCACCTCGGCGTGGGCGGCTAGCGCATCGTGCGCCGTGAGCTCCAGCGCCACCTGCCGCGCCGTTTCCTCGGTAAGACCCCTATCTCGGTAGAGGCCGGCCAACTCGGCCAGCTCCTCCTCCGGCTCATCACGCATNTCCCTGCGTTCCTTGGCCAACAGCGCTTTCTCGGTATCGCGCTGGGTGCTGACCGAGACGTACTCACCCACCGCCATGCTGAGCGCGCCGGCAACCATCCCGGCGATGCCGGCGACCAGAATC
The DNA here is from genome assembly GCA_013693815.1 of Nocardioidaceae bacterium. GTDB lineage: Bacteria > Actinomycetota > Actinomycetes > Propionibacteriales > Nocardioidaceae > SSC3. The sequence continues at coordinate 333,779 of CP059259.1, read as the reverse complement.
GCAGTCCGGTCGCTGGTCGCTCCCGCCACGCCCATGACCAGACCCGCCGTGGAGACAATGCCGTCGTTGGCACCCAGAACCGCTGCGCGCAACCAGTTCAACAGCCGAGAGACGCTTTGCTCATGAGGCTCATCGGGATGAGGTCCCACTGCTGCCCTGACACTCACAGACTTAGCCTGCCACCTCCTGGGCCGGCTATTCGTCAAGCCACCCGCACTGACAGGTTGAACGCGCGTACTGTGGCAGGCATGGCGAAGGACGCCCTGCTCGGCTGGCTGCTTGACTCCGACCCCGCGCTGCAGTGGCGAGTCTCCCGCGACCTGCTTCATGAACCGGGCGCCAAGTGGCAGACCATTCGTGACCGCACCGCCACCGAGGGGTTCGGGGCAGCACTATTGGCCCGCCAGGATGTCGATGGGCAGTGGGCCGGTGGAGCACATTTCCCCGGCGGGTGGTTCGACAGCGAGAACGGTCCGCACGAAGAGGGACAGCCGTGGACCGCGACCGGGTGGTCACTGAAGGATTTGCGCGAGTGGGGCGTTCCGGCATCTGCGCTGGGAGACACCGCCGACCGGCTCGAGCGCAACTGTCGCTGGGAGTACGAGGACCTGCCATTCTGGGACGGCGAGGTGGACGTCTGCATCAACGCGCACACGCTGTCCAACGGGGCATGGCTCGGACGAGACATGTCGGCGCTGGCCGCGTGGTTTCCCGCCCACCAACTCGATGACGGGNGATGGAACTGCGAATGGGTCGAGNGGTCGACGCGTTCGTCGTTCCACTCGACGCTCAACGCCGTGATCGCGTTGCTCGACTACGAGAAACGCACCGGCGACACTCCGTTGCGCGAGGTACGCCACCGAGGCGAGGAGTACCTACTTGAGCGCGGTCTGTTCCGCCGCAAGCGTGACGGCGAGCCGTTCTGGCCGCATGCGACGCGGTTCTTCTACCCGTTCCGCTGGCCGGCCAGTGTGCTGAAGTCGCTGGACTACTTCGTCGACTCCTCCGCCCACGACGACACAGCACCCGATCCGCGTCTGGGTGAAACAGTCGAGATCGTACGTGCTGGGCGCGGTACCGACGGTCGGTGGATCCGCGAAGCGGCCATGCCCGGTGCGACCTGGTTCGACATCGATGCTCCGGTGGGCGAGCCTTCGAAATGGCTCACCTACCACGCGATGCGGGTGCTCAACTGGTGGGATGCGGCGGGCCGGGCCACCCCAGCGCATGCAACCAACGGGTCAAGCCAGTAATACAAGGCCTGGTCAACGCAGTCTGGCTCGGTTGTCCTTGACCTCGATATGACCACCGTAACGGCCAAGCAACTTACCGAAGCTTGCCTCGCCATAGTCGGACTCCTTGAAAGCCGGATAGATCCTCAGCACCTGATTCTTCAGCGCACCGAGCGCGTACCACTCTGCCTTGGGATCTTGGGCCGCCAAGCCACGCATCGCCTCCACCAGCAGAGGATAGGCACGTCGAGTCGACGAACCGACAGCCTTCTTCGCAGCGGCGGCCTTCTTCGCGGTAGCAGCCTTCTGCGAAGGCACAGTCCCCTCCGCCTCGGGACCTTCCACTGCCGCTACCAACTCCAACNNGCGCCGGTCCTCCAGCAACTCGTCGTAGTCGACGTAGACATCGCAGGCACTCGCCAGCGACTTGCTGATACTCCCTGCGACGCCAACGCCGAGCACGACGCGACCGAGACGACGGGCGCGCTGGGCCAGCGGAACGAAGTCGGAGTCTCCTGCCGCGATGACCACATGGGTCAGATCCTCGTGAAGGTAGAGGTCCTCTATCGCATCGACGGCGAGCCTGATGTCGGCGCCGTTCTTGGTCTTCGATGCCGGGAACAGTTGCACCAGCTCGACGGCGCGCGACACAAGTTGATCCTTGTAGTCGGCGTTCTTCTTCACCGACCAGTCGGCGTACGCGCGGGAGATGGTGAGGCGCCCGTACCGAGTAGCGAAGTCGAGCAACACATCGATCGCGAGCGTTGCTGAGGCTCCGGTGTCTTTCACTTGGCTAGCGCGCGAGATGACCACGTTGTCGAAGTCGATGTAGATCGCCACACGCGACTCAGAACTGGTCATGTCCAGAACCCTAACCACACAACAGACTGCTCAATTGGGTTTCGCTTACCTCAACAACGCTCTTGTCACGGCACAGGTCATATCTGCCATCCATCAGGGCCCAACAGGCCTGACCTGCAAGCGCACCAGATCAGTAGTACCAGGAGAAGCGCGGCACGCTTATCGGCAGTCGTTGACTCCCTTGAAACGTACGACGGGTTGACGATCCCAGTCAGGCCAGATTGCCCACGCTTTCTGGGTCCTCGGCCGCGGCATCAACGGCTGCTACGATCTGCAGCCTGAACCGACGCCCCAGGCCGGGCTCGCGGTCTTCGTACCAGAAGACGTCCGCGTCGAACTCAGCGGCTGCCTCCGGGTGAAACTCGAAGGCGAGGCTCATGCGTTCCGGGCAGCCTCACGCGCGGCAAGGCGAGCGTCGATTCGAGCGAATACCTCTTCGCCGGGAATGGTCCGCACCTTGCCGCTGAGGATGTCACCGACACGGGAACCGATCTCAGCGGTCCACGCATCGTCGACCGACTCCTCGCCGGCGACTTCAAGAGACTCAAGCAGGCGGAGGGCAACGTCCTTGCGTACCGAAGGAGGCAGGCTCATCCCCGCCTCGTAGAACTCCGATGCGCTCAGCGACATGCGAGCATGTCTACGCCGCCTGTAGGACTGTGGTGACTAACTGGATTCGGGCCAACCGAACAGCCTTAGCAAGCTTCCGATCGCCGTCTCGACCCAAAGCAGAGGGAAATCCCATCGATACTGTCGACAGTCAGGCGTACCCTCGCTTCTCGTGCCTGACGTCAGCAACATCCTCCCCTGGTCCGTCGCGATCGATACGACGACGGACTGGTTGGCGACCCTCAGCGAGCGGACCGACGCCAACGACCTGCCCCGCCTCGAGTTCGTCACGCACGTACGGGATCAGAACGAGCGTTTCATCCGCGAACAGACCCTCCCGGCCAGAGTCGAGGTGATCGATCTCNCTCCCCAAGGGGCCAAGATCATCCGGCATGCTGCCATTCGCCGACGCAGCGATTCAACCCGGCCCGGCAGGGGCTCGATCTTCGCATGCATAGCCGGAGGGAGCGTACTGATCACCAATGATCACGGCACGGGCACTGGTGTAGTGGCAGCCGCGTCGACCTCAGAGCAGGCAGAGACGATCCTCGAAGACGTGGTCGCACGCGCCCCGGCCCAGCCGGCGCCAAAACACAGCACCACAAGGTTCGAGATCTGGCATACCGGGGCTCACGGGCCGGACAGCACTCGACGGCAGCTCGACGTGCCCGCTTGGGAGGACATCGCCCCCAACTATCCGCCCGTAGTCCGTCGTCAACTCGAAGAGTTGCTTGCGATGGAGGCACCCGCTGAGGGCGGCAAGCTCATCTTGTGGCATGGCCCTCCCGGCACGGGCAAGACGACCGCGATCCGAGCGTTGGCTCGCGCTTGGCGCGACTGGTGCTCGATCCACTACGTCAGCGATCCCGAGCGGATGTTCAACGACATGGACTACCTGGGAGAGGTGATGGGCGGCTTCTCCGACGACCACTACCCGACGGATCAAGGAGAGCCCCGTTGGCGGCTGATCGTTGCCGAGGACACCGACGACTACCTGCGGGCAGACGCCAAGGACCGAGCCGGGTCCGCGATGGGCCGCCTTCTCAACATCGCTGACGGCATCCTCGGGCAAGGACTACGCTCACTGATCCTGCTGACCACCAACGAATCACTGAGCTCACTACACCCTGCGGTCATCCGTCCTGGCCGCTGCCTGGCCGAGATCGACTTCGTGCGGTTCAGGCCCAGCGAAGCAACTGCGTGGTGGGGTGACGACGCACCGGCCTTCAGCATCCCACTAACCCTCGCCGAACTCTACGAGCGGCACGGCGAACTCGTCCGCATCACCACCCACGAAACTATCAGTGACAACACTGGCAACTACCTCTGAGAACCCGGCCTTACCGCGACGGAAACGGCGTACGCCGGAGCGGTAGCCGCCAGGAACGCCAGCGCAGGCTACCAATAGCAGGGCTGTTCGAGACTACTCAAACAAGCTCTGACCTAGGCACACCCGATCAGTAATACCAGGGGAAGCGCGGCACGCTCAGCGGGTGTTGTTGGTCGATGACGGCACTATGTGGCTGCGGAAACGTGATCATCGACGTTGGTCGTCTACGGGCTCCGACGACTCTGCTGCCACGTTTTTGCCACGCATCGCTCACGTTGCCGCCGTCGCGATCCGCGCGATGAAGTCATTGCCCCAGACGGCTGCGGAATCGACGTCTGCCAGGACGGTCAGATCCCGCGCAGCGGCCGCGTACAGCGCACCCCACTCCGCATCGACTGCGATCGCCGGTGGCCATGACTGCAGCTGGCGGTACTCGAAAAGCCGCTCACAGGTCCGGCGAATCTGGGCGAGATCGAGCTGCTCGCCCTTCTCCAGAAGTTGAAGGTCGACCAGGTCCCGGGCGCGGTCGCTGCTCGGAGCCGAGATTGCGTGTAGCTTCTGTGCGATCTGGTGGTCGGCCCGCATCACCGGAACAGCGCTCGGCGCCGGAAGCCCCACCTCGGTGAACAACTCGACGAGGTCCGAAGCCAATCGCAGCTCAGGATCGTGAGCATCGTCGATCTCGTTGTGACCGAGCTCGAACGTGACAGTGCGCCACGGTCGGCTCCGATAATCCAGCTTCACGTCGAACGGTTGCATGACGTACGCGCTCGGAACACCAGCGGGGCGCGGAGCATCTCGGGCGACAAGGCGACCCGAAAAGCCTCCNCAACCAGCCCGAAGAGCTGCCTCGAAGTCGTCGCGGAACTCATCAATCGGCTTGATCCGGGCAGCGTCCAGGTCCCGGGTGAACCTGCTCTCGGCGCGGCCGTAGCGAAGCGCCATCGCTGTTCCGCCCTTGATCGCCCCTTCAGGCAGCATCTGACTGACGACAACCATCGCCATCGTGGTCTGCCGCTGAAGCGCCAATCCGTCGTCGAGCTCAAGGTTCCGGATCCGCTGCTCGAGCGACTTCAGATTCGGCGGCGGCGTCGAGTAGGCCATCAGACAGTCCTCGCTTCCGACGCTGCGACAGTGCGGCGAAGTTCGCGCAGGACCTTCGCGTGCTCGGCGCGGGTCAGCAGGCCTTCCTTACGCGCCTCGCGCGTTGCGTCCAACAGCCGGCCTCGCTCAATCTGTCCACGGCAGTCGAGGATCGCCTCCGCTACCGTCATTGCCAAAAGGCCCTGGTATCGGGTGAGCGCCGGCGGATCCCCGCCTGCACGNGCAAGCTCCATAAACCCCGGGAGCTTCGCGCGCGTCCTTCGCGGGGCAACCACNTGAACGCGTCGCGGATTGACATCCGCCAATCCGAAGAGGGCCAGAACCGAGTCACCCCGAAGGTACGAGCCTTCGCCGGCACGCAGTAGCGCCTCGGCGAACTGATCGAACACCGACGCGGGCGCATCGGGAACGCGATAGATGCCGTATGCCACGTTGATCAACGCACCGCGAGCAGCAAGTTTCCGCAACTCAACTGCCGGAACCCCGATCTCGGCGGCCTGCTTGGTCGTGATGTAGCCGTACTCCCCGAGCGCAATTTCGCGCACCAGGTCTCGGTACTTCACCCCAACAGACATGGCACAACCGTACCGAAAACAGTACGGTTGTGCCAACATGTCACATGGGGCCGATGGCTGACTGACCGCCCACACCCACGCCCTCCACTTCGGGCATCTGCTGCGAGGCACGCTGGGCGTCGACGCTGAGTCGCTCGTACGCCCAAAGGGCATCCCATTGACGGACCCCTCGGCGATGAATGTCTCGATCGGAATCTCCCGCTCCGGAGGCTTCGTGATCGATGCGACGTTGTCACTGTCCAGCGAGCGATGGGCCACGCTTCAGCCATGACGACACTCAGCACCTACGCCCACCTGTGGCCCAGCGCCGAAGACAAGACCCGCGCGGCAGCCTCTGGCATGGCGTCAGCGGTCCTTGCTGCAGCCCAAGAGATCAGTTCCGGTTCAGGCCATGGCGACGGGAGTCCAAGGCGTGCTTGAAGTGGTTCTCGGCTGCATTGATCTCCCCTGTCGGGGTCGCCGGGTCGAAGACCCGGAACACCGACAGCCGGTAGGCAGAGGGGTCGAGGCCACGTAGCTCGACGTTCCCGCCGTGCCCGTTGGTGGCATAGGCCGCCCACCGTTGGAGCAGGTTCTCAGCACCGTCGGCTTTGCCGACGTACTGCCGTCCGTCGCTGGTGTCGGTGATTAGGTAGATGCCGATCACTGACGAGAGCGCCGTCCGCCAGGCGGCGTAGCGATGCTCACGAATCACAGCCTGCAACTGCGGGTAGTCCAACGTCAGGGCATCGAAGCCAGGGAAGCGAACCGGCTGGGCATCGGCGATCTCCATGACCGGGTAGGCCGCTGCCGTCGTCGCTTTGATCCACCAGGTCCGGGGCGACCGCCAGCCAATCACCAGTCGGTTCCTCAGGTCCGCCATCAAGTCGGTCTGTTCGAGGTCAAACGTGCGACCGAGTCCGTCGTGTCCGTTCCCGACCTGGCCGTGATTAGCGACGACAGACCAGAGGCGGGCGCGGTCACCGCCCTCGGGCAGGAAAACAACCCAGTACCTCGGAGGCGTTGCGGGGAAGATGCGCGGGTTGGCTGACTGCCTACTCGTATAGGTCAGGATGTCGTCGTCGGACGAGTGTCCGTGGATGCCGACCGTGCCGTCCTCGTGCTCACGCACGTAGGCGTGTCGGATCATCAGCGCGTCGGCTGGGTCGATGCCAGCGCTTGCGAGCGCTGCCGCGAACGTCAGCGTCATCGCTTCTCACCTCCTCCTCGGAATCTCAAGCCCTCGCTCCCGCCACATCTGGGCACCCAATGTGCCTCTGACGCGAAGATTCATTTGAGTGGGTCTCGCGTCAGGGGCCTGTTTCATGAGGCTGTGTCGAGGGTGACGCGGTAGCCCATGGCTTCGAGTTGTCTGATCGCTCGGGTTCGTGTGCGTTCGGGGTGGAGGCGGCTGTAGTAGTCGCCGCCGAGGTCTTCGTAGAGGGTGCCGGTGGTGCCCATGTTCCAGATCACGGTCAAGAGTGTGTGCTGGATCGCGACGTTGGCCCGTTGGGGTCCTCGGCGGGTCGCGATCCGCCGGTATCGGGCTCCCAGGAACGTGTGCGGGTTCTGAGCCGCCCACATTGCTGCGGTGCCCAAAGCGCCTTGCAGGTAGGGGTTGCCGGGTCGGGTCTTGGACGACTTCACCTTGCCGGCGGACTCGTTGTTCCCAGGAGTGGTGCCTGCCCAAGAGGCGAGGTGTTTAGCTGTGGGGAACACCGACATGTTCGCACCGGTCTCAGCGACGATGACGTCGGCGATCAGGGTGCCGATGCCGGGGATGGTGCAGATCAGGTCCCGGAAGCCCTGAAACGGTTCGATCACCACCTCGATCCGCTGGGTCAACGCCTCGATCGCGGTGGTGTGCCGGTCGATCAGGTCTAGGTGCACTCGGGCCAGGAATGCGTGGTGCTCGGTGAACCGTCCCACCAAGGCTTGGGTGAGTTCGGGGATCTTGGACCTCAAGCGCCGTTTCGCCAGGTTCGCCAGCGCGACGGGGTCGCGGTCACCGGCGATCAATGCTTCCAGCATCGCCCGGCCGGAGACACCCATGATGTCGCTAGCGACCGCCGACAACTTGATCCCGGAGTCCTCGAGCAGTTTCTCCAGCCGCTGGATCTCCCGAGCGCGTTCCCTGGTGATTGAGGACCTGGTCCGGGTCAGGTCGCGCAACTGTCGGATCGGCTCCGGGGGNACAAACGATCCACGGACCAGTCCGTGGGCACCGAGCTGTGCCAGCCAGGTCGCATCCGAGACGTCTGTTTTGCGGCCGGGCAGATTCTTCACGTGTCGGGCGTTGACCAACATCACCTCCACGCCCGGCAGGTCATCGAGCAGGTAGTAGAACGGTTTCCAGTAGTCGCTGGTTGCCTCCAGCACCACACAGGAGACGTTCTCGGCGACCAAGTGGTCGCGCAGCGCGAGGATCTGGTTGGTCATCGATCCCCACGTCGTCACCGTTTCGACCGTCTTACGACGTCCCGCACCAGCGACCCGGACGCACACCTTGGCATCCTTCTTCGAGATGTCTATCCCGGCACACCGCGAATGCAGTATCTCCATCAGCCACTCCCTTCGTTCCACGGCTGGCGACCGACACGGGGAGGGCAGGGATNNGAAACGAAAGTCTGACGCACGGGCNTCAAAGCACCAATCCACGGTTCCCGTGGAAGCCCTCCACCACCATGCTGACCTTCAGGCTCACAGGCACCACAGAGGCCATCGGGGTCGACCGTGACGGACCCTCACAAGTCTCAACCCGGTCCCCGGCCACCCGCAACACGCCACCCGACCGCGAATCTTCGCGTCCCACGGCGCCCGCAGGGCCGCGCTGCTGACCTGCGCAAACGCGCCGATCTAGTAGTACCAGGGGTAGGGGGACCAGTCGGGGTCGCGCTTTTCCAGGAACTGGTCGCGGCCCTCGGCGGCCTCGTCGGTCATGTACGCAAGGCGGGTGGTCTCGCCGGCGAACAGCTGCTGACCGACCAAACCGTCGTCGATCAGGTTGAAGGAGTACTTCAGCATCCGCTGCGCGGTGGGTGACTTGCCGTTGATGATGCGGCCCCATTCCAGGCCGGTCTTCTCCAGGTCCTGGTGGGGCACGGCCTTGTTGACGGTGCCCATCTGACGGCCCTCCTCGGCGGAGTACTCCTGGCCGAGGAAGAAGATCTCGCGGGCGAACTTCTGACCGACCTGCCGGGCAAGGTAGGCCGATCCGAATCCGCCGTCGAAAGAACCGACGTCGGCGTCGGTCTGCTTGAAGCGCGCGTGTTCGTGGCTGGCCAGTGTCAGGTCGCAGACCACGTGCAGACTGTGGCCGCCGCCGGCAGCCCAACCGTTGACCAGGCAGATCACGATCTTGGGCATGAACCGGATCAGCCGCTGACATTCCAGGATGTGCAAGCGGGCCAGCTTCGCCTTGTCCACGAACTCGGCGGACTCACCGGCCGCGCCAGTTGACGCATCGGTCACCGAGTACTGATAACCGGCCCTACCACGGATGCGTTGGTCACCACCTGTGCAGAAGGCACGCTTGCCGTTCTTGGCCGATGGCCCGTTGCCGGTCAGCAACACGCACCCGACGTCGCTGGAGGTGCGGGCGTGCTCCAGCACTCGCAACAGCTCGTCGACGGTGTGTGGCCGAAACGCGTTGAGCACATCGGGACGGTCGAAGGCCATCCGGACGGTGCCGTGGTCGACAGCTCGGTGATAGGTGAGATCGGTGAGGTCCTCGAACCCGGGTACCGCGTTCCAAGCAGCGGGGTCGAAGGTCTCCGAGACACCGGGGACCGCGGACGAGTTAGCGGCAGACATAGACGCAGGCTACCGAGGCTTCCGACCGCACAGACCCGTCAGGTGACCCTGAGCGCCTTTCCGGCCGAGCCTGCCTTGAACGCGGCATTCCCGGCGTACCTCGCGGTTACGGTGATCTTGCCCCGCGCATCCGGCCTGAAGGTGATGGTCGCCTTCCCGGCCTTCAGCATGCCTGAGCCGAGTGTCTTGCCGCCCCGGGTGAGAGTGATCTTGCCGGTGGGGGTCAGCCCATTGATCTTCTTGACCGTGACGGTCGCCTTGACCTGGGAACCCTTCTTGGCCGACTTCGGCAGACTCACCGTCAACTTTGCCGCGTTCTTGGTGACCTTGACCGTCTTGGTCGCAGATGTCGCTTGCGCGTACTTGGTATTGCCACCGTAGACCACCTTCAGCTTGTAGCTGCCCGACTTGGCGAACTTGAAGCCGATCTTCGCGGTGCCTCCCGACAACTTCTTGCTCCCCAGCAGCTTGCCCGAGCCGGTACGCAGGAAGACCGTGCCCGTTGGGGTTCCCTGCCCGTTGGCGGGAACCGTCACCGTGGCTTGGCCTTTCTTGCCGGCAGCGAGTTTCGCAGGGACTTTGAGCGTCGGTTTCACAGCGACGCCGGCGACGTTCAACGTGAGTGGGTCGGACTCGGCCTGAGGATAATTGGTATCGCCGGAGTAATCCGCACGCACCACGAGTTCGCCTTTGACCGTGGGCGTGAAGGTGATCCTGGCGATGCCGTTACCATCGAGCGCGGTGTTCGCCTTGCCGAGCACGGCTCCGGTGCCGTCTCTCAAAGTAACCTGCCCCGAGGGTGCGACCACACCGTTGTCCCGGACCAACACCGAGACGGTCGTCTTCTTACCAACCGTCGGTGCGGCCGGGCTCACACTGAGCTCGATGTCACGCTCGATGTCGACCACGTCGACCTTGTCGCCGACCCGGTTATGGAAGTGGACCAGCATCAGCCCCAGGCCAGGCCCGGCGCCGTAGCTGTCGCGATCCAAGTGCACCTGGACATCGCTGGCCGGGGTGTCGGCGAACAACAACGGGTTGTTGTCCAGATTCGAAGCTCCCCACACCGATATCGCCGGCGCGAATGCGTTCACGCTCAGCGAGCCGTCTACGTAGAACGGATCCTCTTCGGCTCCACCGACGGCGTCCACGGGACGTTCGTAGTCCTGTTGGAAGTAGGACACCACCGAGTACGAAACTTTCGGGTTGGCCGGGTCGACACCGTCGAGTGCCGCGAGCGCGACCGACAACACCATGGTGTCGCTGTCCATCAGCGCGGTGTCGAGACTCCCGCCGGTGGGGCGGTAGTTGATCGGTTGGGCATCCACGACGGCCCAGTCGGGGTCGTTGACATCCAAGGTGATGGCGGCCATCACGTCGTTGAGACCGGCTCGGTCGTTGTAGATCAGGTAGTCGGCCCAGCCATCGCCGTCCACGTCGATATTGATGTCGAACTCTTGGGTGGTGGCGGGNGTGCGCCAACTGGAGCGGGTGTTGACCGCAAAGTGCAGCGCTGCGGCATCCTCTGGCTCATCTGCTCCTTGGTCGACCCAATAGGGATAGTCGCTGGTTGCGCCCACCATCCGCAGGTCGGCGGCGCGCGCATCCAGGTTGGGCACGCACAGCCACTGGGAGGCCGAAGCGCACGCCGGCGCGTTACCGCTTCGCACACCCAACTCGAAGCCGGCACCTAGAGACTGGATAGCAGTCTGGTCGGCTCCTTGGTCGACGCTGTCTCCGGACAACCTGAGGTCGGCGCCTTGCTGAGCGCCGCTGGCGAACCGCACCGCGTCGGGACCGCGCATGGCAGACGCCGGTCGTGGAGAGGCGTACACCGGAACTCGGAGCGAGCCCTGGTCCTCGGAGCTGAACAGGACTCGACCGTCGGCCTGGGTCGTGAACTCGCGTGTGATGTCACCGATCGGGGTACGGCTCATCGTGGGATCGATCCGTTTGGTCAACGCAGCGGGGTTCAAACTCAATGTCAGCTTGACGGTCTTGGTCTGGCCCGCACCGACCGTGATCGACGCGGGCTGCACCGAGTACGTCGCTCCGGGCAGCGCGTTGATCGCCTCGTACTCGACGTCATACGTGGCCGCGCTAGAGCCGAGATTGCGCACGTTGATGGTCTTGGACCGCGTCTCGCTTCGGGTGACCTCGATGGGCCCGAAGGATGCGCTGACCGCGCCGGGATCATCGGCGACATAGGCGACGACCTCGTTGCCGACGGCACTCTCGGCGATGATCCGTCCCGCGCCGACTCGGTTGGGTCCGTAGCGATGCACCGAGTCCACGCTCGGGGTCAGGTCGGCGCCGGCGGTGTTCATGATGGAGGCCTTAACGAACTCAGGAGTCCACGAGGGCCGCTTGCCTGCGATCAGCGCAGCCAAGCCGGCGACCTGAGGCGTCGCCATGGAGGTGCCTGAGTTCGAGATGCCGTCAGCGCCGGTGCCTACTGCGGCAGAGAAGACCGTCGATCCGATACCGGCAACGTCGGGCTTGACCGCGCCGGCGTCACGCCAGCCGCGTGAGGAGCTGTTGTCGAGAGTGTCGACCAGATCCTCGTCGACCATCGTGAAACCGTTGGCCTCGGTGCTGGTCACGGTCAGTCCCTCGTCCAGGTGAGCGCGCACCTCGTCGGCTGCGTCTCCGTCGAGGAGCACGCCGGGGATGGTGTCGCTGCCGGAGATGGACTGGCTCATCGGCGACTCGTCGTTGGCGAAGACGAATCCGATTGCCCCCGCTTCCGCCAGATTGTTGCCACGCTGAATCGAGCCGCACTCCTCACCCAGGTCGACGGCCTCGTGGTGCCATTCGACGAAGGCCACTTTGCCCGCGACCGCTGCCGCATCATCGCCGTTCAGCGGCTCGCAGGCGGTCCGATTGTCGGGTTCGGGCAGGGCCACCAACTCACCGGCAAGGTCGTCGCCCGTACTCCAGTCGTACAACGCCGACCTGGAGGCGGCAAAACCGCTGTTCGGGAGCCCGCTGATGTTGAGCTTGTCGAAGACCGCGGTGGAGTCGACGCTGTTGGCGACCGTGAGCGCCTCGCGGACATTGCCGGGTGCGCCACCTACCTCGTACAGATCGCCGGCGTTGCCGGAGGCAACGACGACATTGATACCCAGCGCCACCGCGTTCTTGACGTAAAGAGCATCGCCGTCCAGCGCGGACGCGAAGTCCGCTCCCAGGGACAGGTTGATCACATCGGCTGCATCGGAGGGGTCTCCGTCGCCGTTGGGGTCGGCGGCCAAATCCATGGCGGCGCCGATGACGTCGCTGGATCCGGCGCAACCGAACACCCGAATCGCCAGCAGGTCGGCCTCAGGAGCGATGCCGGGGCCGATGCGCATGGCGTCCAGATCGGTGCTCGCGTCGTAGGGGCCGGCATAGGTGGAGCCGTCTTCAGCAACACCTAGGCCAGCAGCGGTGCCTGCCACATGAGTACCGTGACCGTCGCAGTCCAAGGGGTTCGGGTCCGGCGCCGGATTGGCGGCGGCAGGGTCCTCGTACGGGTCCGCATCGGCGTCGTAGTCGTCACCGACCAGGTCGTAGCCCCCGACCACCTTGCTGTTGGGGAACAGCGCCGGGTTGGCCGGTTGAGCACTGGCCGCGAAAGCGTCCTGGAACGCCTGGGGTGTGCCAGGGCCGCCGAAGTCGGCATGGGTGTAGTCGATCCCGCTGTCGATGATCGCGATCGTGGTGCCGGCGCCCCGGGCACCGTAGTCCTGCCAAGCACTCGGCGCGCCTACCAGTTGCCCGGCCGAGGANTTGTCGGGCCGCTTGGATGCGATCGGATAGACCGCAGCCACGCCGGGAATCTCATTCAACTCGTCGAAGTTCGTCACGTTCGCGTTGACCGCGACAGCCGACACCAGGCTGTGCGAGCGGTACAGCACCTTGGTACGAGCCGGAAGCTCTCTGACGACCTCGGCCTGCGCCGCCTTGACGGTGGCCAGTTGCGCCTTCGCCGCGTTCCGGGCTGCCGACTTTCCACGCACCATGGACGCCAGGTAGCTCGCCTGAGTGGAACGAGCATCGAGTCGGAGCAGGAAGGTCTGTCGACCCGATTTCTTCAGGCTTTTCCTGATCGCGGCTCGCTCGGCAGCGGCGCTCTTCAACGCACCGGAGCCGAACCCACTCGCAGTGGGTTCTTGGGCCTCGGCAGCGTTGGCGGGGGCAACGGCAACGGTGAGACCAGCAGCTAGTGCGAGGCCGGATAACACCGCGAAGGGCCGCAGAGTCGAATGGCGCATCAGTGTTCCAGGTGCAGGGTGTCAGGCTTCCCGTAGGCACCGCCGCAGGTACGACGGCTCACCACCTGCCCGAATGACCCTAGTTCCTCCCGTCGGGTTTGCCCACCCTGGGTTTGCCTCAGCGAGCGCCGGCGATCGACACCGCGAGCGCGGTCAAGTGCTGGAGCCGGGCGATCTCGGAGTCCAGGATCTCGGGGCCGCCGCGCCTACCGACGACGATGATGTCGCGCTCGGACTCCACTTGTGCCGCGGCGATGACCGCGTCCCATTCACCGGGAGCCTCCAGTCGCCCGGCTTTGCCGAGCGGGAACCAGTCGGTCTGCCCATCGGCGATGTCGGGGGTAGCGGAGGTGGAGTGCACCACCTTGACGCCATCGCCGACCAGCGCCAGCCGCGCCGCCCAGTCGGATCTGAATGTCGCAGGTGACAGGTCGACGAGTTTGTCCAACGCGGTGGCGGGGTCCTCGGTCAGCGCTTCCACTGCCTCCAAGTCCAAGAACAGCGTGCCCCCGGCCCCGTAGCGGGAGACCCACAGCACGCGCACCCCATCGAGCCGGTTGCAGGCCGACACGATGGAGTCAGGCATCACACCGGGCGCCGCCTCCAGGAGCACATCGTCCACGGCGGTGCCATCAGGCCGGTGCTCGACGATCTCGATGGCATCGATGTCACCCCCGGCCTCACCTATCGCGGTGGCAACGGCTCCCAACGAGCCGGGTACGTCAGGTAGCTCGACGCGTAGCAAGTACGGCACGAGGCTCAACCATCCTTCTAGTCGCTTCGCCCACTCAGCAGGGTTATGCAATCGACAAGGAAACTGTACTGGCCCTCGGTTACGGGCCGGTTTCGCCCGGAATAGTCTGTACCTGAAGTGGCGTGGGCATGACAGGAGTCCAGATGGCTGGAACCAACGACCTCCTCGCCAATGAACGTACCTTTTTGGCGTACGTCCGCACGGCTCTCGCCTTCCAGGTAGCGGGACTCGGCGTCTTCCAGTTCCTCGACGTCGGCCACGAGGTGCTCCGGCGGGTTCTGGGCCTGCTTCTGGTTGCAATCGGGTCCTACGTCGCGCTGATGGGTTGGCTGCAGTACCGCGCCAACGACCGGTCGCTGCGGACGGGCGGAGAGGTGATCCGGCCACGCAGCGCCGCTGTCATCGGTTTGACCGTGATGGCCATTCCGGCCGCAGCGGCACTCGTCCTCCTACTGACCTGAAACCCCGGGTCCTCCGTTGATCGGTCCGAGAAAGCGACATCGTCGGCCTCCGGCAGACTGACCCCATGTCTTTGACCGTTACTGTGCCCACTATCGAGTTGGCAGAAGCTCTGGCCGGACTCGACGCCGACCTCCTGGTGTGGGACCTGAACAACCCAGCGCCGCGCGCACATATCGACATCGTGGTCCCGCCGTATCTGAAGAGGCCTGAGATCCTCCAGACTCTGGCGGATCTCGAAGTCGGGCTGGTGCAGAGCCAAAGCATCGGCTACGACGGGGTTCTCGACCATCTGCCGGCAGGCATTCGGTTCGCCAATGCGACCGGGGTTCACGAGGCATCGACCGCGGAGTTGGCGATCGGATTGATGATCGCATCGCTGCGGGGCCTGCCTGCCCATGTCCAGGCCCAATCCCAGGGCGCTTGGCGAGGCGGGCGATCAGGCGCGCTGGTGGACTCACGGGTTGTAGTCGTCGGAATCGGCGGCGTGGGGTCGGCGGTCATAGAGCGGCTCCGCCCGTTCGAGGTCGAGATTGTGCGCGTGGCCAGAACCGCGCGCACTGACGAGNCTGGGGAAGTTCACGCCATCGGCGACCTCGCCGAGGTGGTCACCGACGCAGACAGTGTGGTGTTGACGGTGCCGTTGGACGAAAGCACTCACGGCCTGGTGGACGCGCGCATCCTCGCCGCGATGAAGCAAGGCGCGCTGCTGGTCAACGTGGCGCGAGGTCAGGTGGTGGTGACCGACGATCTGGTCGACGCAGTCGTCTCCGGCCGTATCCGCGCGGCACTCGATGTCGTTGATCCCGAGCCGCTCCCGTCCAGTCACCCCCTGTGGACCGCCGATGGCGTACTACTGACTCCCCATGTCGGTGGCAACACCACCGCGATGNGTCCCCGGGTGGCTCGGCTGGTGCGAACTCAGGTCGATCTGATGCTTCAGGGTGAGCCACCCGTCAATCTGGTGCTGCCGCCGGCAAAGTAACGGTGAACGTGGTGTCGCCAGGAGCGCTGGCGACGGACACCTGTCCACTGTGTGCCTTCACGATCGCCGCGACCAGTGAGAGGCCCAGACCCGCTCCACCCGAAGAACGGGTGCGAGCCGAATCGCCCCGGGTAAACCGGTCGAACACATCCAGGTCGCCGGGAATCCCTGAGCCGGTGTCGTGGACACAGAGGTCCACCAACGGTGGACCGTCGGAGTCGTCAGCTCCGACTCGAGGGTGCAGCCGGGTCGTGACAGTGATCCCGGGGGCGGTATGCGACCGGACATTGCCGAGCAGGTTGGTAAGCACCTGGTGCAATCGGAGCTCGTCACCACGGACTTGAACCGGGATCTCGGGCAGCTCCAGGGCATAGGTACGGCCGGGGTCGATCACTCGAGCGTCGTCGACGGCATCGATCACCAGTTGGGTGAGGTCGACCGGTTCGCTCAGCAGCGGGCGACCTGAGTCCAACCGCGCGAGGAGCAACAGGTCGTCGACCAACCTCGACATTCGCTGCGACTCCTCGTACACCTTGTCCATCGCTGCCGGCAACGCCTCGGGGTTGCGCTCGGCCAGTTCGGCGTACCCGCGAATCGTGGTCAACGGTGTGCGCAGCTCATGGGAGGCATCCGCCACGAACTGGCGCACCTGCTGCTCGCTGCGCTCACGGGCGTCCAGCGCGTTCTCGACATGCCCGAGCAGGCTGTTCAGTGAGGCGCCGACCTGACCGACCTCGGTCGACTCGTCGGTCAGCGCGAGGGGTACGCGTACCGTCTCGCCTACCGAACCTTGCGAGAGATCGAGCCTGGTGACTTCCTGGGCTACCCCGGCGACCTGGCGCAACGGCGCGAGCTGGCGGCGCACCAACAGCAGACTGCCACCGAACGCCAACGCGACACCGACGATCCCCAGCGACAGCTCGATCACGCGCAGACTGGCCATCGTTGCCTGCACGTCATCGAGCGGAAGTCCCGCCACCGCGGTCGCGTCCTCACCTCCGGCCTGAACCGAGCGTGCCTGGACACGGAATGCGCCGATCCCCGGCACATCGACGGTGTGAATACCCCGGTCGGCCGGCGCGCGTGAAAGCGCGTCGACCTGCGCATCGGTGAGTGCGGTCTGACCGTTGGGGCCGAAGGTCGAGTGGACGCCGGTGGAGTCCTCGCCGTCGTCGAAGATGAGCGCGGCCACGCCCTCGGGGCTGGGTCCACCACGACCGGATCCGAAAGCAGCGTCGAGCAACCGCGGCGTCTGCGCACGGACATCACCATCGAGTTGATCCACCAAGTAGTTACGCATTGCCAGCGAGGTGGCCACGCTCACCAGGAGCGCGAACAAGGCGACCAACCCCACCGAAGTCATCACCAGCCGAGCCGTCAAAGAGGCCGGCCTGATTCTCATTCCCGACCTTCATTTGGCCGGCTTCAAGACGTATCCCGCACCGCGCATGGTGTGGATCATCGGTTCGCTCCCATGATCGATCTTCTTGCGCAGGTAGGAGATGTACAGCTCGACGACGTTGGCCTGACCACCGAAGTCGTAGGACCAGACCCGATCAAGAATCTGCGCCTTGGACAGCACTCGCCGTGGGTTCCGCATGAGATAGCGGAGCAACTCGAACTCCGTCGCCGTCAACGAGATCGGCACTCCNCCACGTTGGACCTCGCGGCTGTCCTCGTCCAGAGTCAGGTCACCGACAGTCAGAACCGAATGGCCCTCCTCGAGCCGCGCTCCGGCCCGGCGCAGCAGCGCCCGCAGCCGCGCCACGACCTCCTCCAACGAGAACGGTTTGGTCACGTAGTCGTCCCCGCCGGCGGTAAGTCCGATGATGCGGTCTTCGACCGAGTCCCTCGCAGTGAGGAACAGCACTGGCAGGTCCGGCCGGAACGCCCGAACCCGGCGCATCACCTCGAGTCCATCGAAGTCGGGCAGCATCACATCGAGGACCGCGATATCGGGCGCAAACTCCTTCGCGGCGGAAACGGCCTTGGCACCGGAGTGGGCGGCCACGGTTTCGAAACCCTCGTAGCGCAGCGCCATGCAGAGCAGTTCGGCGATGTTGACCTCGTCGTCCACCACCAGAACGCGCAGTGCAGATCCGTCGGAGCGCGACATTCCAAGCGTCATACGCCTAGTCTCTCTGTCCGTTGTGACGGGGCGCTGTGTTCACACTGTGACTTTGCTGTGTAAACCCGCGGTCGTCGACTGCAATCAACTGGTGTAGTCCGGATTTTGAACCCGTGCTGGGGGCCAGCCATACTTTTACAGTGCCGAGAGCAGGTAGCGCCCCTCCTGACCCCCAACTTGCAGGGCCGCTCGCTTCGGCCGTCTCGGATGAGACACCGCAAAGGCCCCCTTGCAGATCCACCCCCGACTGCAAGAGGGCCTCTTGCGCGTCAGGGCCTCTTGCGCGTCAGGGCCTCTTGGCAGGCGATTACCCACATCCTCAGCACGTTCGCTAGACTCTCCGGGTCCCCCACGGGGCACGCGCCCGTAGCTCAACGGATAGAGCATCTGACTACGGATCAGAAGGTTTGGGGTTCGAATCCCTACGGGCGCGCAAATGGTGATGTTTTGCAACACCGTTGACTACACGCGAGCCAGGACCATGTTCTTCGATGACGTCCAACAGGAGTTCGCAACCTGGGCCCGCGAGCGCGGCTGAGACTTTTCGCGGATGGCCTCGACGGCCGGCGTGGCTCGACCGATGGATAAATGACCGCGTGCATCAGCAGCCGATGGCTTCGTGATCACCGCAGCCAGTTAGGCAGTGACAAGACAGAGGTCCCACCGATCGGCGTCGTGAACGTAGGGCCGAGTGGGGTCGATTCCGCGCGCCTCGAAAGCGCGCAGCACCGCGGCCACCTGGTCCTGCTGTGTCTCTTGAGCGTTCGCTGTCACCGCCTGGGCAATCAGGTTGCAGCGATGCCTGCCGAAGTCGGCGTCGTCGGGCGGGTTCTGCACCAGGCTGATTCCGCTGGCCAGGTTCCAGGTGAGCGGAGTCCTCGCATGGGACAGGAACGGACGCACGGCCGTGGCCAGCTCAGCTACCGCCGGAAGCACAGCGTCCACATCGGCAACGCGGAGAAACAGGATGGTCGCATCCGCCGCCGAGATCGGCGCACCGGCCGCCGAGCTCGTCAGTCGCCACCAGACACCCCAACTATCGGCATGCCGAGTCGTCACGGTGATCGCATGCAAGGCGGTGTGCGGGGCGCAAGCGAGCTGAAGACGCGCCAGCTCTCCGCCGGCCGGCGCCGGCTCCTGCTCGGGGCCACCCCAGGACCGCCATAGGTTGCCTGATGATCGCGGACCGCGACGTTGGACAGGCAAGGTGCGCGCCGGCCAAGGAATCGGCTGTCCCAAGTACCAGCGGTGGTAGAGGAAGTTGGCCAACGACGCCGGGTTCCTCAGATGCGGCACCGACTGCGCTTTACGCGCCAGGCGTACGACTGCGTTGAACTCGGCGATGTGCGATCGGGTTTCCACACCATCAGAGGAGCCGGGAGATCGGTCGATTGATACGAGCGGAAAAAATCTGTCGCACCTGTATCAGGCAGTCCGGACCGCGCTCTTGATCGATGTGTCCCACGGGGTGGGCATCAGCAAACAGCAGCACAACAGCACAGTGAGGTGAGTCGGGGGCTCACCGATCGGAAGGTACCGAGGGTACGGCGCCGCTAGCCCGGGGGTGGTGACCGAATCCAACGCTGGGGGAACCTTCCGGGCCTGAGATTCAGGCTCAGCACCGGAGCGGTCTGGGGACGCCGCCTGGGCACCGGCAAGAGCGCGTCGCCACGGTGCGGGCGAAAGGCTCTTGAGAAACGGTGATCAGGCGGCGACCGCTCAGAACCACGAGGTTTCGCGGAATCTCTAATATCCTCGTCAAGGGGCTAACCGCGGGGGACCGACCCGAAGGAAGGCAACCATGCAGTTAGGGCAGTCAGGACAAGAGGGCCGGCCCGGCCGCGACGGCGAGCAGGGCCGTAGGCCGCTGCTTTCCCCAACCCCGGCTATCTGCGGCAGTGGGCTGATGAGCTCCTCAACGTTCGGTTGTTGGATCCCAACACCGCCTACCAGACGCATGGACAGTCACCGGTTCGACCAACCGCCTATCTTGCCGAGAGTCTGTTGGTACGCGGTGCTCGCGCCGAGACCCGCACCGTATTGCAGCAGGTTGCCGCCGAAGCGGGATTCGACCTGGTGTGGGACCCCACCTCTGAGCAGGATCGCAAGCTCCTCGGCCGCGCCAAGCTCGACGACCGGCAACGTGCCGAGCTCGAAGAGGTCTGGGTCGACCGAGTTCGGCTGCAACCGACAGACGATCCCAAGAACCCGGTCTTCAAACCGATCGACATCTGGCGGTTGCTACAGGCGTTCCGGGCCCGCGTCGGCAGGGACTCCGGCTCCTATGGGGACGTCGGCTTGGAGCACCCGACCCGCTCGGACGACATCACCGCGAACCCGTTCACCCAGCCACATCCGTACACGCAACCCCATCCTTATACGCAACCCCATCCGTACACGCAGCCACACCCTTATACGCAGCCGCACCCGGCGATGGCGCAGTACGCCACTCCAGGGTTCGGTGGCCGCCAACCGGTCAGCTGGCGCGGACAACCACCGCACGCACGGGACCTGACGGCAGCAGGAGTGAGGGCACCGATCGTCGCAGTGTGCGACTCGGGAATCGGCGAGCACGACTGGCTCGGTCCTGCGCACGTAACCCATGAGGTCGAGGTGCTCGGCGAGTTGATCGGACTGCCTGCCGCAACCGGGGTTCTGGCCGAGACAGGTGCCATCGACCAGATGCTCGGGCAACTCGGCGACGACTCCGGGCACGGCACCTTCATCGCCGGCCTGGTACGGCAGATCTGCCCCGAGGCACAGATCCTGGACGTCCGGCTGTTCGGCAACGACGGCCAGGTTGCCGAGGGTGACCTCTTGCGGGCATTGCAGTTGCTCGCACTGCGCCAGATCCTGGCGCGCAACGGCGTCGGCGGCTACGACCCGGTCGACGTCGTGCTGTTGTCGTTGGGCTACTACCACGAACAACCGGAGGACACCGCGTTCGATCCGCTGCTGCACGGACCGCTACGGCTGCTCGGCCAGTACGGGGCCGCAGTGGTCACCTCCTCGGGTAACGACGGCACATCGCGGCCGGCCTACCCGGCTTCCTTCGCTCCCTACCAAGGGGGCAACGTCGCCGATGAGCCCGGCGTCGTCCCCATCGCATCGGTAGGCGCGCTCAACCCCGACAACTCCATCGCGTTGTTCTCCAACGACGGCCCGTGGGTGGGATACCTGCGACCCGGCGTCGCCTTGGTGAGCACTTTCCCGCGCACCTACGACGCCTCGCTGAACCCGACCAGCGAGCTGGTCGATGTCGACGGAAACCGCCGTGCCAGCCTGGATCTGGACGACTTCACCGCAGGTTTCGGGGTTTGGAGCGGAACCTCGTTCGCAGCGCCTGTCTTCGGTGCTGAGCTGGCAGCGGCTCTTGTCGATGCCCGGCTCGGAGGGGACACCACCGGAGATACCCCAGGCAACACGGCTGCGGCCGTGACCCGGATGCGGACTTTGCTCGCGGACATGCCGGGCAGGGTGACGTCATGATCGACGCCGGCCCCAGCCCGGGGACGCTCGTCGACCAGGCGGCTGCGGCCTTTGCCGACTACCAGGCCGGCAACCGTGCGGCCTTCGACGAGCTGGTGGCTTTGGTGACACCACTGTTGTGGCACACGGTCCGCAGCCAAGGTGTCGATCAGACCACGGCCGAGGACGTGATCCAGTCGGCGTGGATGAGCCTGATCCGCAGCGCCGATCGGGTGCGGGATGCACAGACCGTGGTGAAGTGGTTGCTGACCACTGCCCGTCGTGAGAGCTGGCGAGTGGTACGCCGCAGCAGGGACGACCTGCGCAAGACGACCGCGATCTTCGACTCCGACGGCAAGGAGGCACTGGTGCTTCCCGTGCAACGCGAGGAGCTTCCCGACGAGACGGTCATCCGTGACGCCGATGCACGGGTGATCTGGCAGCACATCGAGGAGTTGCCCGAGCGCTGTCGAACCCTGCTACGGGTCATCGCCTTCGCCGACAAGCCCGATTATGCGCGCATCGCCGAGGCATTGGGGATGCCGGTGGGAAGCATCGGCCCGACCCGAGGCAGGTGCCTTGCCAAACTGCGCGAGGAATTGAGTAAAGACCCCGAGTGGGGCAAGGACCTGATGGTGGGAGGGGCATCATGACCGACGAGGAACCCGGAGCAGAGTTGACTCCGCAAGCAGCCAGATCGGCGGCGCAGACCCTGGACTCGACCGACCAGGAGTTGCTCGACCTGGCCCGTGGAGCCTACGGGCAGTGGGACCCGGTGCCGGGCGACCTGGTGGAGCGCATCCAGTTCGCCGTCGCTTTGGACGAGGTTTTCACCGAGGTCGCCGAGTTGACCAGGCAGCCGATGGACACCCTGGCCGTGCGCGGCGAGTCGGTCTCCGGCACTCGTACCGAGACCCTGACCTTCAGCGCCGATGAGCTCACCGTGATGATCACCGTGTCACGACTCGGCGCGGCCGGAGTGCGTATCGACGGCTGGGCTGCACCCCCGCTGCCGCTGGAGATCAGAGTGCGTATGCCCGAGCACGATGCGCGGACCCAGGTCGACGAGTCGGGGCGGTTCGCGTTCGAGGGCTTGCCGGAGGGTTTCGCCCAGTTGAGCTTCCATCCACGCGCCGGCGACGGCGAGGGTGTGATCGTGACCCCGTTGTTCCAGCTGTAAGGATTTCGCGGCTCTCAGCCGAAACCGGCATCTCGGATCACTCACCGAAACCAGCCCGGACCCCGCGGCCCGTTGGCCGTAACATCCAGCCATGACGGTGAAAGCCTACGAAGCCATTGCGCGTGCGCTCGTCGATTCCGGGCAGCAACAGATGTTCGGCATACTCGGTGATGCCAACATGGCGTACTGCGCCAAGTTCATGGATCTCGGCGGTCACTTCGTCGGGAGCATTCACGAAGGCAACGCGCTCTCGATGGCTGACGGTCACACCCGGGAATCCGACAGCGTGGCCGTCGTCAGCGTTACCTGCGGTCCCGCGGTGACCAACACCATCACTGCTCTCACCGAGGCCGTGCGAGTGGGCTCTCCGATCCTGCTGCTCACTGGTGACATCCCGCCTATCCGTGACTTCGTGCAGCGAATCGACCTGCCGACGGTCGCCGCATTGACCGGCGCCGAGTTCAGGCGAGTTCTGTTGGCCGAGCACCTCGTCGACGACATCGCGCGCGCTCTGAATCATGTCGCCGCGAGTCGAGTCCCGATGATCCTCGATATCCCCTACTCGTTGCTGAACCAAGAGGTCGACTACGAGCGCCCGGGGTTCAAGACACTCGAGCCTGCCACTCCGGTTCCCGATGCGGACCAGCTCGATCGCGCCGTCGGGATCCTGGCCTCGGCCCGTCGACCCGTGCTGCTGGCCGGATCGGGCGCGATGCGCGCCGGAGCCCGCACTGAGCTCATCGCCTTGGCCGAGCAACTCGGCGCTCCCTTGGCGACCACGCTGCTCGCCAAGGACCTCTTCGCCGGCGAACCCGCCAACATCGGTGTCTGCGGCACGGTCTCTCACGACATCGCGATCGAGACGATCGCCGATGCCGACTGCCTCCTGGTCTTCGGAGCCAGCCTCAATCCCTACACCGCAGCACATGGCGACCTCTTGAAGGACAAGGCGCTCGTGCAGTGCGACATCTCCCCAACGGGGCTGGAGCGGTACTTTCCGGTCAACGCAGCCGTCGTCGGGGATGCAGGCGCCACTGCCCGGACAATGCGCGAGATGCTCGTCGAGGCGGGGATCACTCCTACCAGTTACGCCACCTCGGGCCTGGCGGATCGGCTGGCGAGCTACGATCCGAGCACGGAGTTCGAAGCCTCCCCGAAGGACGGCTTCGTCGACATGCGTACCGCGATGGTCGCTCTGAACGAGCTACTTCCGNCCAGTCGCTCCGTTGTCACCGACACCGGGCGTTTCATGCAGGCACCGTGGAAGTACCTGCATGTGGGTCCCGGAGGACGCTTCCACCACACCGTCAACTTCGGCTCGATCGGTCTTGGTCTTCCCACCGCTATCGGCGCTGCGCTGGCGCGCCGCTCCGAGATAACCGTCGCTGTCACCGGTGATGGTGGAGTGGCTATGGCCTACATGGAACTCGCGACGGCCGTTCGCGAGTCAGCCCCGTTGGTGCTGGTCGTGCTCGATGACGGCTGTTACGGGGCGGAGTACACCAAGCTGTCGGAGGCCGGTCTCAACCCCGGCTACTCGCTGCTGGAGAACTGGCCGGATCTCACCGCGATCGCGCAGAACCTGGGTTGTGAGGCAGTCACCGTCACCAGCGAGGACGACCTGGAGGCGGCGGTCAAGTTGATCGACCAAGGCCACTTGCCGCTGATGATCGACATCCGGGCCGACCCGACGGTCGACGTCGGCGTACTCCGCTAGCAGGCCACTCACTGGTACGAGCCTGACGCTCCGATCACGACGCCGGCACTAAGCGGGCAGCAGGCCCCTGATTCGTTGCACGGCGCCGTTGAGTTCGGTGAGGAAACGGGGCGTGTCGGCGCGGAAGGTCGGGGCCGTCACCGACAACGCCGCCAGAAGTACCCCACATTCGTCGAAGAGCGGCACCGCTACCGAGCAATAGCCGGCGGTGATTTCTTCACTTTCCGTGGCATAACCGCGAGCCCGCACCATTCGAAGCTGCTCGTGGAGAAGCGCAGGCACCACGATCGTCGACTTGGAGATTCGAACCGGCCCTCGCGCCATCACCTCCGTGAAGAGCGAGGAGTGGCTGTGGGCCAGGATCACCTTGCCCGTTGCTGTCGCATACAGAGGTAGTCGACCGGCGATCCGCGATGGGCGAGCCGCCTGCTGGGTGCTGGCGATCTTCTCCAGATACAAGACGTCCAATCCGTCCAGGACGCCGAGATGAACGGTTTCCCTGGTGGACTGATGCAGGCTCTCCATGAACGGACGGACAGCATCTCGCAGTACCCGGAACCTCGGGACGCGTGCCCCGAGTTCGAAGGCGCGCATTCCGAGCCGATAGTCGAGCCCGTTGCGCTCCAGCATTCCCCAGTCGAGCAACTCCTGGGCCAACCGATACACCGAGGCCTTCGAGATCCCCGTCCGGCGCGACAGCTCGGTCAGCGACAGACCGTAGTCGTCGAGGTTGAACGCTTCGAGGATCAGCCGCGCCTTGCCGAGCACGCTATTGGCGCCACAGCCCATGCCGTGCCCCTGGTCGCGAGCCTCGACAAGGTCGATTGTGCTATCCAACAGATTCGTCATCTGGCGCTTCACGAGTCCTCTCGTCACGTGTCCGGCGAGCGGTAAAACCGTGGAAACTGTAGCCCGCATCGTGGCGATTCAGGCTCGCTCAACGCGATTGTTAACCATATTGTTGCAATATCAAAGGTTTTCGCGGAGCTTTCTTACCTGCGTCGTCTCGCATCCAGGTCGAGGACGGCGCGTACGAGGATCTCCACCAGCTTGCGAGCCTCGCCGAGATCGATCAGATTCATGCCGAGAGTGAAGTCGACCGGCTCCCCGGACAGCCCCGCCATCACCTTCGGCATTCCGACCCTGGCGGTCGGGATGCCCCGCATCCGGAGGATGTTGGCATCGGTGGCTCCGCTGTTCTCCAGGATCGGCTGGTGCGGATGCCCGGCAACCGCCTCCCAGGCAGCGACCGTCGAGGTGATCACCGGCGATTCAGGGCTGGTGTGTGTGGCCGGGATCGCTGCTACCTGCCGGACCGCGAGCTCGACACCGAGTTCTCGACCGATCTGCGTGACTGCGTCGCGGACCTCGCGGGTGACCTGTGCCGGCGTCTGACGAGTGGTCAGGCGCACGTCCAGGCGTAGCCGGACCGCGGCTGTCGTCGCAGCCGCCAGACGCTCGAAACCACCTGCGACCGAGGACACAATGCCTTGCGGACGCATGGTGCTGTGCTCGTGGCGCGCGGCGTACTCCTCCAGCCAGGACTCCAGCCGCTCGGTGACCTTGCCGGCAACTGCGATCGCATTGCTGTAGGGCAATCGATGCCGGCTACCGACATAGGTGTGGATTCCGGGGACCAGCACATCGAGCCACACCAGGCCGACTTCCTCGTGGGAGACATTCCAGCCGGGTTTGGCGATGATCGCGTGATCGGTGGTAAAGCCCCGTTCGACCAGGAAGGTCGCGCCCACACCGTGCCCGGTGTTCTCGCGCCCGGGAACGCCGACGCCCGCAACGGCGAACGAGGGCATACCACCGGCTCCGAAGCCTGCAACCACGTCACCGGCCAACTCGATGCCTGATTCGGCCAGCGCTCGCAGCGCAACCATCACGCAGGCGGCATGGCCCTTGGGATTCCCGGCTCCGAGGCCTTGGACCAGATCACCGGCAACGACCGCCTGCGCGACCATGTCCGGCCGCAGGTCAGGCGCCGCCCAGGGCACATCGAGCTCGGCGACGCCGGCGGTGAAGGTGTCGATCGGGGCATAGAGCAGCACGGACTCCCCGTTGCCGGTTCCCGGCAGCACGGCGACCGCATTTGCCTGGAGCTCGTCGAGGTGCTGCACCTGCGTCCGCAGCCGAGGGTGGCTCATCGTGGCGCTGATCCACTGCGCGACCGCGGCCTCCGCGCCGGTCGGGCTGGGGACGCCGACGATCCCGGTGACGGTGTCGAGCAGGAGTTCGCGATCCACACCCGCCATCACCTGAGCGAGACGACCCTCGGCCGAGCCAGGCATCGTTACCTGCTGTCGCCGCTGTTTTTGGCGAGGAACTCCAGGCTCAACTCGTTGTACTTCTCCGACTGCTCGTGCTGAGGCCAGTGACCGGTTTCGTCGAGGAGGACGAGCTCGGAGCCGGCAATGGCATTGTGCATCGCGGCCGCTTCAGGCACCTCGCCGAAGGGGTTGTTGCGGCCCCACACGATAAGCGTGGGAGCAGCGATCCGAGCCAAGTCCTCAGGCTTGAGGATGTTGCGCAGCCGAGTCTCCATATCCTGAAGGCACAGGAGATTCTCGATGTTCGCCACGAAGTCGGGCTGGTGGTAGATCGCATGCCTGATCGCGACCAGCTCCTCGGTCGCATCCGCGTCGTCGTGCATGAGCAGACGCATCCGCTTGCGAGTCAACTCGACATCGTCGGTCTCCACCGCCAAACGGGTGCTGGTCCGGATCCGCTCCATGACCTCGGGGTTGGCCACCGTGCCACCGGCACACAGCAACTGCAGCGAGGCCACTCGATCAGGGTTGTCGATTGCCGCCCGGCCTCCGACCCAGCCGCCCAGGGATTCCCCGACGATGTGGGCTCGGTCGATGCCATTCGCATCGAGATAGGCCAGCAAGTGGTCGCGGTAGCGCGGGATCTCGTAGCGGAAGTCCGGCTTGCCGGTGTATCCATGGCCGAGCATGTCGATGGCATGCACGCGATAGTGCTTCGCGTGGGCGGAGATGTTGCGGGTGAAAGCCTCCAGGTGGCCGCTGGTGCCATGGAGAAAGATGACCGGCTCGCCTGCCTCGCCGGCTTGCAGGGACCGGGTCGGAACTCCACCAGCGTCGACGCTGGTCAGGGTGAAGTCGGTGCCTTGCAGCTCGGTCCAGATGGTGGCAGCGAGATCATTGCTCATCAGGTATCGCTTTCTGCTTCTGTAAATGGACTGTCGATCCGCGACAGTCAGGACTGGTTGATGCGGTGCACCTGCGTGTTGACCCGTTTGACGAGGCTGGGAAGGATCGTCTGATGGGTGGCAATACGGTTGGACACGTAGCGAAGGCCGAGAGCGATCGCAAGTAGGGTTCCAAGAGCGGCTAGGAGCTTCATCGGCGCCTTCCTTTGCAGTAGGGATGAAGGTTGGGACTACGGGTAGTCCACGGATCGGAGGAAGCCGTCGACCACCGCATGGTAGGCACCGGGGCGCTCCTCTTGAAGGTGGTGGGACACATGGTCCATCACGTGGAGATTCCCGTTCTTGACCATCCTGGAGAGCATGAGCGGATAGTCCGGGGTCAAGAAGTCGTCCTCGCGGCCCCACATGAACAACGCCGGCGCCTCCACCTGGCCGAGCTCGGCGGTCAGATCTTGCCAGTCACCACGCGGTGAGTCCGACATCGCCGCCAGTTCACGCTCTCCCGGGTCCAGGCTCTGCTGGTACCGCATATCGACCGTCTCCTGGGGCAGCCGCTCTGCGTCGTACCACTCCAGACCGGCGATCAACTCGCGCATTTTCTCCGATGTCGGCCCGTCCCCGCCGTAGTAGACATCACGAGCATTGCGTCCGCGACGCCCACCTTCGGGCAGTGGCGCCAACGGGCCGTAGAAGACCGGCATACTTCCGGTGATCACCAGCGACCGCACCCGATCGGGGTACTTGGCCGCGAGGTTGAGGGCGATCGTGCCTCCCCACGAGTTGCAAATGAAGTCGGCGCACTGCACGCCCCAGACGTCCATCAACGCGACGGTCTTGGCGGCATGGAAGTCCCACATCGGGCCGGAGATACGAACCTTCTCCGATTTGCCGTACTGCAAGATGTCAGGCAGGTAGAGGTGTCGATCTGCAGCGAAGTAAGGAGCCACCGGACCGAAGTCGCTCCACGCGGTGCAGCCCGGCCCGCCGCCATGCAGGAAGATCGTGGCCGGCCCGTCGGCACCTAGCTCGTGGTAGTGGTACTCG
Organism: Nocardioidaceae bacterium; assembly: GCA_013693815.1. GTDB lineage: Bacteria > Actinomycetota > Actinomycetes > Propionibacteriales > Nocardioidaceae > SSC3. The sequence continues at coordinate 305,104 of CP059259.1, read as the reverse complement.
ACCCCGTCCGCCTTGGCATAGCGGCTCTCTGGGGCCGGGCCCGCGGCTGGAGAGGTCAATCTCTGCGCGGTCTGGCTCATGGTGGTCCCTTCAGTCGGATGCGAGGGTGAAACAGGTAAGTCAGTGGACGGGTTCGACGACCGAGACCGCCATGCCGGTGAGCCATTCAGGGATCGGCGCATAAGCAAGGGTCTTGCCGGGAGCGAAGTCGAGGGCGGCGGCCATCAACATCCAGGAGCGCAGTTCCTGTGCCCCGTTGCCGGCCTGCTCGGTGATCTCGGCAGTCGTCATGGTGGAGTACTTGGCCAGATCGCCCTTCTCGAGATCGGCAAGGAACCGCTGGTCGAACTCCTCGGTGATACAGGGCTGGGCGGCGACGATGATCTCGCGGCGACGCTTGTCGTACTTCTCCCATTCACCGCGGCCGTTGAGCCATGCCTCGACGAGGAACTCCTCGTCATCGCCTGCCGGGTCGGTCCAGTCACTGGGCCACGGCAACTGATGCGAGAGGCCACCGGAGGCGATGACGGCGACTCGGCGGTCGTCGGGGAACGATGCGATCGCAGCGGCGAGGTTCCGGCCGAACTCGACACTACGGGCCATGGTGGGCAAAGGAGTGGCGAACACGTTGACGACCAGCGGAACGACCGGGATATCGATCCCGTCCAAGAGGTACTGAATCGCATGGGTCTGGCCGTGGTCGATCTGCAGTCGCGCCGAGATCGCCACCTCGGTGCCGGCCTCGACCAGTCCCTCCGCCAATGCCTGAGCGAACTCCGGGTCGGTGCGTTGCGGGCCTTTCGGGGTGCCTGCCTCGCCCGAGGCGATCACCTCGTTGACACCGAGGGTGAAAGCCGGGATCAGGTCCAACCAGAAACCGCGGAAGTGATTGGAACCCACGACGACAGCGATATCGGGTTGAGCAGCCGCAAGGGCGTCGCGGGCCCCGCGAAGTCCGTCCCGGAACGCCTCAGCGCGGTCCTTGTGGATGACCCGGTCCCAGTGAGTGTTCATCAGTGTGGAATGCGACGCACCCACACCCAGGACGATCGATGACATTGAGCGTCTCCTGTCGGCTTCTACTCGGTCGATTACTTCAGGAGGTCACTCGGAAGGATCGGGCACTTCGATGCCCTGCTCGCGCAGCGTGGTGATCCGTTCCTTGGTGACGTCCTCGGCGAGCTTGCGCCACTGGAGCAGCGACTCGTCGGGCCGGTAGAGCTTCTCCGGCGGCGCGTCGGTCACCTCCACCATCCACTTGTCCTGCCCGGAGAACTGACCGTGGAATAGCCACCGGACCGCGCCCAAGTACTTGGCGTAGAAGGGCAGGGTCTTGATGCCCTTCTTGAAGTCTGCCATCACTCCGACATAGAGGTGGTTGTCGGCATCGACCGGAACGTAGAACTCGTAGTGGATGAAAGTCGGATACGCGATGCGCAGTACGCCGGGCATGCTGACAGATGCGAAACCTGGGAAATCCTGAGCCGCGATGACCGGGTTGACCGTACGGTGGGATTTGGTGTTGCCGATGTTGGAGACCTCTGTCGGCGGCTTGGCGCGATACCAGGCCAGGCCTGTCCACTTGCCCAGACCCGGGAAGTCGGCCTCCCAGTACTGCTCTTGCTGCACTCGGTAGACCCAGCGGCCCTTTCTGACGTTCTTGGTGGTGTTCCAGACCGGCATCGGTTTGAACAGCCGCCACAGCGCGGTGCGGTGCAGGTACTTCGCGTGCCCCTCGTCGTAGCCGTTTTCGCAGGCGAACCGCCAGTTACCCTCACGCGGCATGATCCGCACTCCGACCACCGCGGCATTGCTGACCAGTTCCTCGGGNAGTTGCTCGTCGATCGGGTGCGGCTCCTCGCCATCGCCGATGTACACCCAGACCAGCCCGAGACGCTCCTCGACCGAATAGGTGGGTTGGGTCACCTTGCCGCAGACCGGCGACTCCGGCCCGTCGGTGATCACGGCCGTGAGGTCACCGGACTCGAGGTCGAAAGTCCAGCCGTGATACACGCACGAGACAGTGCCGGGGAACTGCTTGTTCCCGTAGCTGAGCGGAACCCCGCGGTGTGGGCACCGGTTCGCCATCCCATAGACCCGCCCCTTGTCGCGGATCACGAAGAGGTCCTCACCCAAGAGCTTCACCCGGACCGGTCGCTCTCCGACCTGGGATGCATGCATGACCGGATACCAGTAACCGCGGAACCCTGCCGCAGCAGCTTGGTAATGCGGCCAGGTCGACCAGTCCTGGCGTCCGGGAAGCTTCGGTGGCTTGCGCTTTCCTGCTGCCCGGCCCCGGATCTTCACCGCATCCGACTCCGGCGCGCTCGGTTCAACGCCCTGCTCGGTTGGCCGCTCAGTTGTCTCAGTCATCTGCTACTCCACGTCCGGTAACGCGAGGGTTCTTTGCGGAGCCTATGCCCGCAAAGTCTGACTTCGAGAACACCACTTTGGCGACCTCACAGCAAGGTATGAGTTTCGTCCAACGAACCCTGCTCCCGCCTGGCCACACCAACCAATACCGCGGATAGCGCACCAAGTGGTTCGCTGACCGGTCCACACTCGGCAGAGCCGACCACCTCGTCGAATCGACCTATCTGATGGCCACCGCGTTGGACGGNGAACCGACCCCGCCCACGAGAGTGAGNGGCTTCACCACCGTAAGGAAGTCGTACCTGCCCTCGACCGCGCATTCCTCGGCGAGTTCATCGAGCTTCCAGAGTTCTCCGATCACGAACCCCAACAAACCGATCAGATGCTGATGCATGAAACCGTCATCGTCGTTGTCGGCGTGGAACGGCGATGATGCGAGAGGGTGCGACNNTTCCAGTGCGAGATTGTCGGCAGCGAGAACGGCGAACTGGTGGTCCCAAAGCCAGGCGAGCATCTCCTCGGACTGCTCCAGGCCCGGGAACGTGTGACGCCATCGTCCTGACGTGACGTAGTCGCCCGCCGGGTCCGCGAGCACGTACTCCAGCCATCCGGTACGTATCACCAGGATGTCGCCAGGACGGAAGTCGACCTGCTGTTCACGTGCGATGTCCTCGAGATCACCGACGCCGAGCGGCACCGCCGCCTCGCAGTCAAGCGGAGTTCCGCGTCGCGCCATGAATCGCTCCGCATCGAGCAACACCCCGCGACCCACAATCCCGTTGGCACCCCAAGCACCCACGCCCAGGGTCGAGGTGTCGGGCCGGATATCGGATGAGTCAGCTCCGTTGTAGAAGCCGTACTTACCATGACGACGATGCCGTAGCCCGTCGATGTGACTCGATCCCTGTAGGTAGAAGGAATCGAGATAGTCGTCTCGGACGTCACTGTGCCGCGAGGTGATGAAGTGGCGCGGGTGTGGCCGCATCGTGTTATCCGGGATGGCATCGAGTGGGTGATCCAGACCGATGACTTGCCCGGTTCGCACACACCCGAGGGCCGCGAGCACCGATTCCCGAGAGGTGAAGTTGACTGACCCGAGCTCGTCATCGGCACCGAACAGACCCCACGACGAGCCAGGAGGCGCATCGGTCCTCGCCAGAAGCTCCTGATAGCTGGGAATACGCGCTTGATCTGCCATTGCCCTACTTCCCCCACCAGTGCAACGTGCGGTTACGGATCACGTCGGCCAGCATCACGATCACAAGACCGACGACGGCCAACACGATGGTCAGTGCCCAAGTCATGGTGGCCTGGCCGGTAGCAGTGGCTGTCGCGATCAGCGATCCCATGCCTGGGTAGCCGGTAAGCAGTTCGCCGGTGACCACGGTGATAACCGCGAAGGTGATCGCCAACGGCAGGCCCGCGAACGTCCACGCCAGGACGAAGGGCAACCGGATATGAAAGAGCAACTTTGCCTGACTCGCACCGAGCAGGCGAGCGTTGGCGAGAATCGCGGGGTCGATCGTGCTCCCGCCCTCGTAGGCGTTGAAGAACGCGACGAAGAAAACCACCATCACCGCAATCAGCACCGACGACGTCAAAGACGTACCGGCAACGATCACGACGATAGGAACCAGGGCCACCCGAGGGGTCGCGTTGGCTGCGATGATGAACGGCTTGAGGACCTGGCTACTGAACTCCCAGTTGCTCAAGATGAGACCGAATGCGGCGCCGGCGACCATTCCGATCACGGTGCCCAGCACTGAGGCGAACACCGTCGGCCACAAGTATGCCCAGATGGAAACGCTGCCATTCGACCCCGTGGCCAAGTCACGCAACTGGGCTGCCACCTTGCTGGGTGAGCTCACGAAGTACGGATCGAAGACGTGACTTACTCCCTGCAGACTCTCGATGCTGGGCAGGTACTGCCAGGCCGCCAGCAGAATCAGGACGAGTAAGGCCTGAGCAAGAAGGACTTTGGGCTTGACCCGAAGCTTCACGATTCGGCCCCCATTTCGTGGCCGGCTCTTGGGTGACTTCCAGGCGATCGACTTCGCGGGGCTCTGTCGCGTCTTTTTGCCACCGCGCACCTGCTCGCCGAGGTCCTCCCACAATGTTCCGTAGAGCTCGAGGAAAACCGGATCCTCCCGAAGCGCAATCATGTCGCGGGAGTCTCCCAACGGCACCGCATGCTTGGCGAATATCTTCGCCGGGCGCTGGGTCAGGATGACGACCTCGTCCGCCAACGAGACCGCCTCGGCGATGTCGTGGGTGACGAGCACCACCGTGATGGCGTATCTCTTGATGATGGCGTGAATGTCCTGATGGATCGCCACTCGCGTCGGCTCGTCGACCGAGGCGAAGGGCTCGTCCAACAACAGCATCCGAGGACGTGGCGCGACCGATGCCAGAAACGCCGCCCTTCGACGCATGCCACCCGACAACTGGTACGGATAGCGACTTTCAGTTCCCTCGAGCCCGGCGAGCGCAAGGAGCTCGGTGATCCGCTCCTTGCGCTCGGCCCTGGTGAGTTTGCGCTTGGAGAACCGAAAGTGCAGTCCGACATTGTCAGCTACGGTCAGCCAGGGCAGCAACGTGTCCTTCTGGAACAGCATCGACAGCGGATGGCGGTCCGAACGGGTCAGCTCGTCGTTCCATACGATGGCTCCAGCTGTGGGCTTGTGTAAGTCCGCGAGCAGCGTGAGCAAGGTGGTCTTGCCCGAGCCACTGGGACCGACGACCGCGACGACCTTTCCGACCTGGATGTCCATCGACAGCCCTGTGATTACCGGCTGCTCTCCGTAGTCGAAATCCACTTCACGAAACGAAACCAGGGCATCAGCCGGCTGGGCAGCCAACTCGGGAACACTCGGCTCGACGACAACCGCCGGGGTGCGACGGGACCACATCACGTGATGCTACTTACCCGCGTCCGCCAGGAAGGACATGTCCACCCGCGATGCGTAGGACCACTTCGAGTCCGCGGGGTCGATGTCCGGCAACGAGAACTTCGCGAACTCCAGGTAGGCCGGCCAGTCGCTCTCCGGAATCGTGCCGTTGGGCGGCGTGGAAAGGAAGTTCCGCTCCCCGGCGACCTGGCCGGTGAGCTGGTCCAGTGGGATGGCCTGGAAGTCCGACGATTCCCGAAGGACTTCAGCAACTTCCTCGTCAGTGTGGTCGAGGAAGAACTGGGTCGCCTTGCTCAACGCCCCGACGAACCTGACGACGACATCACGATCTTCGGCGAGATGATCCTTCAGGCCCCACACGCCGATACCGGGAGCGTTGGCCGGGATTCCCTCCGGCATCGTCTCAGGCTTGTCCGGCTGCATGACGAGGTGGACTTTCCCTCGTCGATGGACGGCTGCAGGAAACTCAAAGTTCCGGACGTGCAGTCGACCTTGTTCGAGAGCAACGCCGCAAGCTGGTTGTCGGGCGTTGTGAAGGGGTGATCTCGTAGGACGCCTCTGCCTTCTGCTTGACCAGGGAGGCCATCGAGAAGGTGGACGTGCCGGTCGCTCCGGTCGAGACCTTCTTGCAATCGTTCACGGTCTTGACGTCCGGGTCGCTGGAGCCGAAGTAGGTGAATCCCGCGAGCGTGTCGTTGGCATAGATCAGTGAGGTCTCTTTGCCGTTGGGGACCGGGAACAGCGCCGTGGTCGCGCCGATCATCCCCACATCCGCCTGGCCTCCGACCACCAAGTTCAAAGTGTTCGATCCTGCCTGGTTGATGGTCACCTCGAGCCCGGCCTCCTCGAAGTAGCCCTCAACTTCGGCGATGTACGGCGTTGCGTTGTAGACGCCCACCCCGCCGGCCGCGATGACGAACTTGTCCGGCTCCTTCGAAGTGTCCTCCGAGCCGGGATCACCTTGGGAATCATCGTCAGAGCCACAGGCGACCAATGTCACCGCCAATGTTGCGGCAGCAAAAGTTACAACCGCCTTACGTACGGGCGAGAATGTCCTCGTCTTCATACGATCTCCTCGTTCGAGAGCCAGTCTCTTCCGGCTCGCTCCATCGTCGGAGCGACAACCGTGCAAAAGGAGAACGCAGTCGGACAATCAAGCTGGTTCGGTGAGCAAAATCACCGGACCGTACGCGGTCAGCTCGGGACAGCTTCCTGCTGTAGAGCCTGCGCTGCCGCAGCGGCCGCCTCGATCACCCGCTCCTGATCACTGGGGCTGCCTATGGTGATCCGCACACCGCCAGGACCGAGCGTCCGCGCCGATATGCCGCGGGCCTCGCATTGGCGGAAGATCTCACAACCTGGCTCGCCAGGGATGTAAACGAAGTTACCGTGGCTTTCCGGCACCTCGAAGCCGAGGTCGATGAGCGTGGCGCGAAGTTCTGCCCGCGCTGTCCGCATGGCCGCGATCCGTTCCAGGAGCTTTCCCTCGTTGTCCAGCACCGCCAAGGCAGCTGCCTCGGCGAAACCGTTGACCGAGAACGGCAGCTGGACCTTGCGCATAGCCGAGGCAAGCCTTTGCGACGTCAGTCCGTAACCCACCCGGACCGCCGCCAGGCCATAGGCCTTGGAGAAGGTCCGCAGGACGACCAGATTGTCGAACTCGGAGACGAGCTCGACGGTCGAGGGTCCCAATGCAGTGCCGGCGAACTCGAAGTACGCCTCGTCGACGAGCACCAGGACCTCGGACGGCACTCGTTCGAGGAGCTTGCGGATCTCGTTGGTGGAAACCCCTGTACCAGTTGGGTTGTTGGGGTTGCAGATGATCAACATCCGGGTGCGGTCGGTCACCGCCGCGATCATCGCCTCCAAGTCGTGGGTGTGATCGCGAAGCGGCACCGGCACAGGCGTTCCGCTGTTGATCCGGGTGAGGATCTCGTAGTCGGGGAACGACGGGTGAGCGTAGACCACTTCGTCCCCNGGACGGATCACCGCAGCTGCTGCCTGCCGCTCGATCTCCACTCCGCCGGCACCGACGACCACGTTGGAGATGTCGACGCCGTATTTGGTGGCCAAGCGAAGCCGCAGGTCTGCGCTCGACATGGAAGGGTAGCGGTTGATGATGCTCACGGCGTCGAGGATGTCGTCCNNCGCAATCGGGGATGGACCCCAGTGAGCCTCATTGGAGGCAAGCTGAGCAATACCTGCAGCTTCCAACTCCATCGGAGAGGCTTGACGACCGGGCTGATATTCCGGAATCGAGTCCAGGTCTGCGCGAATGGTAACCATTGATACTCCTACTTCTGGGGCCTGCGAGATCTTCGATGGAGATTCACTCCGACATACGTTCGGTTGGATATCTCCGAATGCCTACGCGCTCACTTTCCGGCGCGCGCTCGGCGCCAGCGAGCGAATCGCCTGACGTTGAACGGCTCCAGATCGATGCCGCCGTCTTCACCCGCAATCATCGAAGTGACGAGCCGGCCGGTAACGGCAGCCACGGTGAATCCGGTATGCCCGTGTCCGAACGCGTAGTAGACATTTTCCGCACGGGTTGCCCGGTCGATGACCGGCAACGAGTCCGGGGTGGAGGGTCGATAGCTCATCCAGCTGTCGGCGTCGGACAGCTCCGCCTCCGGGAAAACCTTCTTGGCCGCGCGTGACAACCTGTCGAAAACGGCGACGTCCGGCTCACTTGCCAGGCTCGCCAGCTCGCTGATGCCCATGACTCTGAGCCCCTCCGGTGTCGGAATGAAACCGACGTGGTGCTCGACCGAGATAACCGGGCACGGCACGGTGAAACCCGGGTCGGTGACCGTCATGCCGTACCCGCGCTCGGTTTCCAGAAGCACGCGATCCCCGAGCATGCGCGTCAGGTGATGTGACCATGCGCCTGCCGCGACCACTACGTTCTTGGCGCGGATTCGCCCTGTGCTGGTCTGCAGGTGCGAAACGGAGCCACCGTCCGGTACGAATCCCTGCACGTTCGCGATGACGATCTCTCCACCGTTGGCCGTGAAGACATCCGCCAGCGCCCGTGTCATTCCCAGGGGATCCGGCGTGAACGGCGCGTCGCGAAGATAGAGAGCGCGCTCGAATCGGCGACCCAGGAGCGGGGCCATAGCAGTGAGATCCTGCTGATCGAGAACTTCGAAGGGAATACCGCGGCGTTTCCGCATCTCNGCGTCCCCGCTACTCGCCTCGAAGACGGCATCGCTCTGGTACGCGTAAAGCAGACCGCCCTCGCGAACCAGGCCCTCGGGAATATCACGCAGGAGTGGCTCGTAGGCCTCGAGTGATTGCGAGAGCAATGAGGCGAGCACGATGGAGATTCGTTCGACAGTGTCGTTACCGCTGGATCGCACGAAACGCGTAAGCCAGGGAGCGATCTTGGGCAGGTAGGACCAGTGCAGGGAGAGCGCGGAGTCGCGGTCGAAAACCATGTGGGGTATCGAGCGGAGAACAGACCCGGTCGCGGTCGGGACAACGGCCCCGATCGAGAAGATCCCTCCGTTGTGACCGGAAGCGCCGTCGCCCGGCCCTGTGCGTTCCACTGTGACAACCTTGTGACCCGCTCTTTGGAGGTAGAGCGCGGTGCAGATACCGACAAGGCCTGCGCCGATCACCACTGTCGGTGCGTCTGCGGGCGCCACACTTGAGTGTCGATTCAACTTCGTTCCCTAGTCATATTCGTAGCGGTCAAACAGTATTCAGCGAGCTCAGTGGCGAACAAGGTCGTGGGTCCGTCCAGAAGACCCGCGACCGGTCATCGCCCGGCGGCGTACCCTTGGCTTCCCCGAGGATTGGCTGCTGCCACCACCAAGCCGTTTCGGGCATCGCGGCTGACACAAGAGAGTCGTCCCAGGGTCCAGGGCCCAGAGACGGAAACGGCGTGACCGCGATCGCGCAGACCCTCGATGACCGTCGTCCCGGCGCGCTCTTCGATAAGGACACCTCGTGGCGTCCATAGCCTCGGCCAGAAGGACTGGGCTACCGAGGTGGTGTTGAACATGGGCGCATCGATCGCTTGTTGCGCGGTATAGCCACCCACGATGGTCCGCAGGAGAAACAGAAGCTGCCATTGGTCCTGCTGGTCGCCACCGGGTGAGCCCAGCGCCAGAGAGGTATCGCCGTCGAGCACGATCGTGGGCGTCAACGTCGTCCGTGGACGACGACCCGGCCTCAACGCAGATGGGCTGTGCTCGTCCAGCCAAGTCATCTGCAGTCGCGTGCCGAGGCAGAACCCCAGTTCTGGAATCGTCGGATTCGACTGCAACCAACCACCTGAGGGCGTTGCGGAGACCAGGTTCCCNCACCTGTCGACGACGTCGAGATGCACGGTGTCACCGCGGGTCTCGCCAGTCGGTCGCACAGTCGGCTCGCCGACTCCGATCGCCTCCTGGGCTTCCTCCGTCCGCAGCGGTGGATAGTAGGGCGACAGACCGGGAATGACACCGGGGCGAAATTCCCCGGAGGCTTCGGCTCCGATGAGAGCGGCACGCTGTCGCGCATAGTCGGATGAGATCAGGTGAGCGAGCAACTCGGTGCTGTCGTGAGCATCTCCGTAGTAGGCGTCGCGATCTGCCATCGCCAGTTTGAGAGCCTCGATGATCGTGTGTGCACCGTCAGCGGTTCCCGGATCGAGTTCGCGGTCGCCGATNTGGTCGAGGATAGCCAGTGCTTGGAGCAGCACGGGCCCTTGGCTCCAAAATGGCGCCTTGACGATCGTGCGGCCGCGAAACTCCAACATGACCGGGGTNTCTGCGCGCACTTCGAACTCGGCGATATCGCTGAGCTCCATCACGCCGCTGTGATCACCGCCGGTCGAGTGCCGGTGCGGGACGTGGCAGTCGTCAACGATCGCGGCCGCCACGAATCCGGTCTTCCATTCCCGGATGACATTCTCGATCCGAGACTCCCTGGTTGCCTCTCCAGCGCCGGCAAGAAGCCTGCGCAGCGTCTGGGCGTACGCCGGGTTCTTCACCATTTCGCCGGGCTCCGGCGGCCTGCCGTCGATCAACCAGGTGGCAGCCGAGGTCGGCCAGTGAGCCTGGAAATGCTCGGCCATGGTCGCGATCGCCGCCGCTGCTCCCGCGACAAGGGGATGTCCTGCCTCGGCGTAACCGATCGCATATTCGAGGACGTCTACTACGTCCCAGGTTCCGTGCTCTTTGAGCAGCCACAGCCATGCCTCGACCGCTCCGGGGACCGCCGCCGCCAGGGCGCCGGCACCTGGCACCATCTCCAATCCTTCGGAGCGATAGTGCTCGATGGTGGCAGCCTCCGGGGCCGGTCCCTGACCGCAGACCACCTGCGGCCGGGTGCCATCGGGAGCAATCAGCATCACCATGTCGCCACCGGGGCCATTGAGGTGCGGCTCGACCACATGCAACACGAAACCCGCAGCCACCGCGGCATCGAAGGCGTTGCCGCCTCGCTCGAGAACCGATTGAGCCACTGCGGTGGCTATCCAGTGGGTCGAGGCGCTCATTCCGAACGAGCCCTGCAGGGTGGGTCGGGTTTGGAATGAGTCAGGCGGCGTGAAGCTAGGGCCGCTGTCTGCTGACACGATGGTCGCTCCTTATCCGCCTTGTCCGAGATTCGCGTTATCGATGCAGTTGACGACGTGATGCCCTTCCCAGCCCAGATAGGCCGGGAAGGGCATCATCCGCACGCGGCGACAAGCACCGAGTTTTGACGGGATCTGGTCAGCTAGTGGTGTAGTTCTGCCAGAACTCGTCGATCCTGTCGACGATGGCGTCGTAGCCGAAGATACCTAGAGCATCCACCGTGAAGGTCTTGTCACCTTCGGGTGTTCCCGGCGGAGGCGCGAGCCACTCGGTAGCCGCCGGGTCCATCATCTCGAAAGCCTCACCCATCCGGGTAGCTGCAGGCGCAGCCGAGGCGTACTTCGCGATCTGCTCCGGGTTGTCGTAGAGCCACTCGAAGAACTTCCATGCGCCGGCCTCGTTCGGGCCACCCTTGTAGACGATCTCGTACTGTGGCTCGATCACCGCGTCCTGCCAGGTATAGGCGAGGTCGACGTTGTCGGAGTTCTCCTCCACCAGGGTCTTGACCGCGTTCTCCCAGAGGCCACCCATGGCGATCTCACCCTGGTTGTACTGCTGGAACGCCTCGTTGCTGGAGCTGTAGAAGGCCTTGATGCCCGGCCGGAAATCCTCCAAGGCAGCGAAGGCGATGTCGAGCTGATCGTTGAGGATCCCCTCATCGGCGGGCAGCATCTCGTCCTTCGCGATCCCCTCGGCTTCCAGAGCCAAGACGATCAAGGTGAACGGCTGGAACGAGGAGAACGACCTCGGGCCTGGGAAGTTCTCCAAGTCGAAGAGCTCGGCCGCATTGGTGGGGCACTTGTCAGCGATCTTCTGGTTGCACAGGATGCGGGTCGCCGATGCCTGAGAAGGAATCGCGTACGGCAGCGTGCCGGGGACCTTGTCCTTCATCTTCTCCAACAGTTCGGCCGGCATCTCGGAGAGAAAACCCTCCTTGTGCATGGTCGCCACGTCCGAACCGATCTGCTGTGCCGAGTAATCCCACACGATGTTGCCAGCTTGGTTCTGCGCCGAGATACCGGAGAGGAACTCGCCAGGCGCTGAGATCAGCTCGGTGGAAATCCCCGTCTCCTCCTCGAACGGCTTGAACCAGAACTCGACGTTGTAGTCCCGGGTGTCGCCGCCGTACATGGCCGCCACCAGGTGGTCGCCGACAGCGTCGTCCTCTCCTGAGGATCCGTTGTCCCCGGTGGAGCCGTTGTCCCCACCGGTCGAGTCCTTGTCGTCCCCGCCGCCGCAAGCTGTCGCCAAAAGCGCGAGAGCGAGGGCAGGAAGCAGAATCCGAAACTGCTTTTTCTTAAGTGCTTTCATTCTTGATTCCTGACTGAAAGTAGCTAACTAGATAAGAACCCGAGTGCGTTGAGCATCGATCGCGACGTCGACAGTGTCGTGAATAGAGATCCCGGTTGCTTGGTTTCCTTGACTCCAAACACGATCTGGCTTTGGGTGTCTCCCTCGGGTATACAGCGCAACTGCACCATCGCCCCGTAGTCGACGATCCCCTCACCTCGGTCCGAATACGCGTGACTCCGTCGTGCGACGTATTTCCGCTCGGTGCCAGACTGAATGCGTCCTGGGGCACCATCAAAAGGCATCTTGGTCAACTCTCNAGGCCTTCTTGGCCTGGGAAGCTCTCCACCTCCATTGGTCGAAAGTTACGGTGAGCCCGCCCTCGGGTCGAGAGNCCGGTGATCTTGATCGGCAGCAGGTTGTGACCGCCGAAGAATGAGGCGATGAATGCNGTTCGGGGCTCCATCCGCAGCTTGGTCGGCGCATCTGCGGCGACCATCAATCCATCGCGCATAACGCCCACTCGGTCGGCCATTGCGTAGGCCTCACCCCGGTTGTGGGTCACATACAGGATCGTGGGCTTGAGTTGATGGTGAACGTCGATGATGACCCGCTGCATATCCTCGCGGATAGCACGGTCCAAAGCACCGAGTGGCTCGTCCATCAAGAGGAGTTTTGGCTCGTAGGCAAGAGCTCTTGCTATTGCGACACGTTGTTGCTGGCCACCGGAGAGCTCTCGGGGATAACGCTCACCGAGATCGACCAAACCGACGACATCGAGCATTTCGTTGACGCGCTTGCTGATTTCTTGACGATTGCCCCAGTGCCGGCGTTTGAGCCCGTAGGCGACATTGTTGCGCGCGGTCATATGCGGGAACAGCGCATAGTCCTGGAACACGATCCCCAAGTTTCGCGCGGCCGGTGGCAGCCGAGTCAGCTCTTCACCGTCTTGGAGGATGGAGCCCGAAGTCGGGTCGATGTAACCCGAGACCATCGCCAGGATCGAGGTCTTCCCCGAACCACTGGGACCGACGAGGGCGAAGAACTCCCCGTCCTGCAACGTCAGGTCAACGCCCCTCACTGCAACCGCATCGCGATACTTCTTGGTGAGATTTACCAACTGCAGCATGTTTTACGCACTCTCCTCGGAAGCTGAATCGTCTGGGACGCTCACCGCATTGGAGCGGCCGCGTGCCGCAAGTGCCGAGAGGGTGAGCACGGTAGTGACCACTGTCAGGGTGGCTGCCACAGCCACGATGACCGGGTTCAACTTCGTCTGGATCATCAGGAAGATCGCCCGGCTGACGGTGATCGTGTCCGGTCCACCTAGGAAGGTGGTGAGCAGGACATCGTCGAAGACACTGATGATCGCGAACAACGCGGCGGCCATGATCGCGGGAATCAACAGTGGAAGCGAGATATCGGTCATCGCCCGGATGCGTCCAGAACCGAGTGCCATGGCGACGAACTCCACCCGCTCCGGGAGCCGCTGCAGAGTCGCGTAGATGATCATGAAGCCGATCGGGATCGCTGTCACCACCTGGGCGATCGTCAACGGGCCGAACTCGTTGACCCAGCCCATCCGCAGGTACACCGTGTACAGCGCGATCGCGAACCCGGTTTGGGGTAGCAACATCGGCAGCAGGACGATGAACTGCAAGACGGACTTACCCTTGACCGCTGAGCGCTGGAGCGCGAATACCGCCGGGACCGCGATGAGAATGCTGAGCACCGCGACAGGAGCCGCCAGCTTCACGGTGAACACGAAGGAATCCCGCCAAGCAGGAGTGGTGACCAACTGGTGATAGAGGTCGGTCGTGGGCCGTTGCGGAGGAAAGTTCACGAAGACGTCGCCGAAGAAGGAGAGCGTGACGATAATGACCGGAGGGAGCAGCGCGAATATCAGCACCGCGCCCTGAAGTATCCGGAAGAACACCGTCGCCGGCTTGTCCGCCCAGTTGTGTCGGCGTCCCCGGCTCATGCGCCCAGCGTCCTTTCCATCCGACGGCGGCCAGCGATGAGGTAGGTGAGCAGGATGAGAACCAAAGCCGAGACGATCAGGATCAGCGACATTCGTGCTGCGGCCGGGATATCGAATTCCTCCGGATCTCGTGGTTGATCAGCGAGGAGATAAAGGTGGCCTTCGGTCCGCCCAGCATGACTGGTGTGACGTAGAAGCCGATGGCCAGGACGAAGATCAAGACGCCGGTAATGAGCGTCCCGCTCATGGAGAGCGGCAGCACGATCGTCCGGGCGATCTGGGTCTTGGTGGCTCCCAAGCTCGCGGCCGCTTTGAGCAGGGACTGGTCTATCGAGTGGAACGTAACGTACATAGTCATGACGCCATAGGAGAGCAGCGTATAGACCATGCCGGTGGTGACCGCGAAGTCGTTATAGAGGAGTTGGTGTCTGCCCAAACCTAGGTGGTCGCTGATCCAGTTCACGATTCCGAAGTGGGAGAGGATGATGACGAACGAGAAGGTCTTGACCACTGAGCTGAGCGACAACGGCGCGAGAACAGCGATCCAGAAGACGATTCTCACCAGGCGTGACTGCGTCGTGACCAGCGTCCAAGCAATAACTGATCCGCACAGGATCACCAGAATCGTGACGACCAGGCTCAACCGCAGCGTAGTGAGCAGGGTGCTCAACCTCGGGCCCGTGAAAGTCTCCTTGAAACCCGCCAGGCCGTCTTCGAACGCCGCATCGGTCAGGAGGAACGTCGGATAGGCCACCAGGCCGACGTACAACAAGATGATGGGGAGGCCGAGAATAAGCGCCATAGGAGCCGGCATGGCACGGCGCCAATGGCCTTCTTTCCGCGTGAAGGCTCGGATCGATGTCACCCTTGCTCATTTCTAGCAGTGAACCAACGTTGGTGGTGGCCAAGATTCCCGGACTCATCGCCCTAACGGGAAGCAGTCGGGTTCGATGAATGAGCCCTGACCTTCAGCGTGACCAAGACGTAACCTCGGGAGTCACCGAAAGTAACGATCAGGCGCGCAGTTGAAGCAAATCGGTCGGGAGCTCGTAGCTGTGGATGCCCTGGAGGACCACTTCGTGGACCCCGGCTGCCGCCATTCCACGGATGCGGTTCCAGATCTCTTCACGGGTACCCATCAGGCAGAAGCGCTCCGCGAAGCGCAGTGCTGTCTCGTCGGAGACGAACTCTTCGGCCATGCTCACTGCGAGTTCCCAGTCCTCGGCGTGGGCCAAGCTCGGGTAGAGGCGGGTGACCTGGGGCNNGGCAAGCTCGAACAGGATCCCCTCGCCGGCCAAGACATCACCGGCTCCGGTCAGGCTCATGGCAGCGCAAAGCGGTTTGAGCAGACGCACATCACGCTCGAGGTCGTCAGTCACATGGGTGATCGCGGTGACCACCGTCGGCACCACGGACGTACGAGCTGCTTCCAGGGCGCCGTCGGCGACCAGGCGAAGGGTGCGATCCACCAGCGAGCGCGTACTGCCGCCAAGGGTGATCACGCCGTCGCCCACAGCCGCTGCGAACCGCAGATTGCGCAAGCCGTTCGCCGCGAGATACAGCGGCGGCGCCTCCCCGAAATCGCGCAGATGCACGACCCCGGCCCCCAGGTCCACGTCGTGTCCGTCCAACAGCGCACGGATCAACTCGATGTTGTCGCGCAACCGCGCCCGGGTGGTCTGGTCGATCCCGAGCGTGCTCAGGCTCGCTCCGCCCGTTCCGATACCGACTACAAGTCGGTTGTCACTGAGCTCCTGAACGGAGCGGATGGCGGAGGCGAGCACCGCGGGATGTCGGGTCTCGACATTCGTAACGCCGATCGCGACTCGCATCTGGCAGGTCTTCAGGGCCACCAGACTTGCGGTCACCCAAGGATCGCGCCACAGCAGAGCAGCGTCAGGCAGCCACACCGACTCGAAGCCGTGCGCTTCGGCTTGCGCCGCGAAGTCCGCGACCTGGTCAGGTCGCGCGCACTCCGGTACCCAGATGCCAACACCGATTCCCTGCATGGATGTCGGGCGCCTAGCCGGTCTGGAGGCCGGTCTGGAGGCTTCTGGTGATGCGGGTCGATGCGGTCCGCAACGGCCCAACGAGCCTGTTGACATCCAGCCGGACTGTTGAGGTTGTCACCGAGAGGGCGCCCACCAGACGCCCACCAGGCCCCATCACCGGTACTGCCACGCTGCCGTACCCGAGCCTGGTCTCCTCGGCTTCTGTCGCGTATTGGTCCTGACGCACCTTTTCCAACTGGCGGGCAAGGATCGCAGAGGAGCGGATCGTGTGGCGGGTGAGCGGGACCAAGCCCGCCTGCACGCAGCGATTCACCAAGCCTGGGGAGGACATGGCGAGAAAGATCTTGCCGGTGGCGGTGCAGTAGAGCGGCAACCGACCCGCCATCCGGGTCTGCTGCTTCAGGCCGCGATTGATGATGATCTTCTCGATACACAAGGTATCGAGGCCGTCGCAGACCGCGAAGTGAACCGTCTCATGGGTGGACATCAGCAACTCGACCATGTGGGGAAGCGCCGCGTCTCGCAGAATCCGCTGACGAGGCACCTGCTGGCCCAACTCGAAGAGCCGAAGACCGAGGCGGTAGTCGGTGCCGACTCGCTCCAGCACGCCCCACTGCACCAACTCCTGCGCCAGGCGGTACACCGTCGCTTTTGCGATGCCGGTCCGTCGTACGAGATCGGTCAGCGAAAGCGAGGAGTCCTCGGCGGTGAAGGCACCCAGGATGTGTTGCGCCTTGCCGATGACCGAGTTGTACTCCACGGTGGCAACTGGTTCATCGATCGAGATGGACATCTTCCTCCTCGGGAAAGGGCAGCTCGGCCGTCCTGGAGCCGTTTCATCCTGGGCGCAAGTTCGTGCCCACCGCCACGCGGCCGGTCCGCTCAGCGGACCAAGACCTATCCGTGGACAACCAGAGCCTACGCCGGAGGTTCGAACAGCGAACCGGAATCAGGGCCGGAGCAGAACCCCGCGGCATACCCTCACCGCAAAACGGCGTCTCCCGAGATTCCCGGCCAGTCGCTGGTATCGCCCGGGATGCGTCAGCATGTCTTGGACGCTGAAAGGAAACAAATGGGCAAGAGGATCGGTATCCGGTTCCTGGACAACCTGGGCGAGCCGCGAGATCTCATCGAACTGGCGGTAGCTGCGGAAGAGGCCGGCTTCGACGCCTTCTGGATCCCCAACGATGTGCTGCGGCTGAGTCCCTACCCGATTCTCGGTGCGATCTCCGAGCGCACCGAGAGGATTCAGATCGGCCTGGGGAACAACCCCTATCTCACCGACNCCTCGGTGATCGCCACGCTCGGCGCGACGATCGACTGGATGTCCGACGGACGGGTTCTTCTCGCTGTCGGCATGCATAGCGATTCGATGCTCTCCTGGGTGGGCATCGACGCGGCCGACCCGATGCAGCGCACCAAAGAAGCGGTCGAGATCATCCGGCTGCTACTGGCAGGAGAGGTCGCCGAGTACCACGGCGACGAGTACGACTGGCCGGCTACGAGCTATCTACGGATGCGGAAGCCCGACCGGAACGTGCCCATCTATATAGAGCCCAACGGCAAGGATTTCATGGCCTTGGCCGGAGCAATCGGCGACGGAGTGATGCCGATGATCACTCCACCGGAGTCGACCCGCGAAGTTGTCGAGGCCATCCACAGCGGTGCCGTGGGCGCGGGCCGAGCGCCTGAAGACGTGGACATCATGGGTTTCGCCTGGATCTCCATCGCTGAGGACAGTGGCATCGCCCGAGACGTCATGGCGGACGTGGTGGGATATTTCGGCCCCTACTTGGACGACTTCGCGATCAACTCGATCGGTCTGACTCCACAGGACTTCGACCCGGTTCGCGAGGCGCTCGCCACGACGGATCCAGCGCGGGTGCGGGCCTCGGTCACGCCACAGATGCTGAAACTGGGTATCACCGGCAACCCTGACGAGTGTTGTGAGACGTTGAGTGATATCGCAGCTGCCGGGGTGGACCTGATCAGCGTCGGCGGGCCGCTCGGGCCGGATCCGATGGAGGCGGTCAAGCTGATGGGCAAGACCATCGTGCCGTACGTGCACTCCCTGTAGTCACCGCATTCTTCGTAGCCAACGCCGATAGCTCCCCAGGCCAGGCGGCCACATCGTGGTTCGAGGGCACAAGGCCGATACGGTTGCGATGTGGCCGGCCTCGTACCCGACGATCTATGGCTCGATGAGCTGGAGCAAGCCGTGCGCGTCGCGCGGGACGAGTTGGAGAACGGTCGCCTACCCCGCGCCGAGCGAGCCTACCGGGCAGTTCTTCGGCAAGTCCCCGAAGAGGCTCGGCACGAGCGGATCGTCGGGGTGCAGGTGCGCTCGCTGATCGGTCTGGCATTGACCGAGTTCGAATCGCGTGGAGATCTTGCCTCGGCGCTACGCAGACTCGATCAAGCCCACGAGACCATAGAACGCACAGCAGCCGAAGGGCTACTTGCCGGGGTGCATGGCCAACGAGCGCTGATGTTGCTCCGTGTCGGCGAGGTGCCACGAGCGCTCGAGGCGCTCGACCAGGCCGCGAGCCATCTGGCGAGCGCGGAGTTGCACGACCAGATGGCGGTGCTGCTCAACCGGGGCAACGTGTTGTTGGAGCAGGGGCAGTTGGCGGCCTCGGCCGATGACTTCGAGCGGGTCGTCGCGTTGGCATACCAGGCCGGAGACCGCACGCGTGAGGCGAGGGCCCAGCACAATCTCGGCTACGTGCACTTCCTGTTGGGGAGCATCCCGAAGGCGCTGGCGATGATGGAGCAGGCTGAGCAGATCAGCCCTGCCGACGAGCATCCGATCGGGTTGCTCGACCGCGCCAGGGTGTTGCGCGAAGCCGGCCTGGTCCGTGACGCGGATGTCCTGCTGGATCGCGCTGCCCGCAAGCTCGCCGAAGGTAAGCTCTTCCAGGATTTGGGTGAAACCGAACTGGTCCGCGCCGAATGCGCCCTACTGGACGGAGATCCGCGAACCGCCAAGACCCTGGCGGGCTCGGCGCTGCGTCGCTTCCGGCGTCGCGGGAATGCGCGCTGGGAACGCAATGCCGAACTCTTGGCATTGCGCTGCGAGCGTCGTCTGGCCGAGCTTCGGCCCGGTGGTCCGCCGAAGGCCGCGTTACGCGCGCTTGCCTCCAGAGCCTCTGAGCTGGCTCAGCGATGTGAACGAGAAGGGCGTGACGATCTCGTCGGCCCGGCGCGGCTGTTGGCAGCGGAGGCAGGTTTGCGTGCCGGCAACCGATATATCGACAAAACGATATTGCATGCCCCGATCCGCAGTGGGGATCCAGTTCTGCATCGGCTTCAAGCCCGTGAGGTGCGAGCGCTGGCAGCTCTTGCCGAAGGCGACACGCGCCGCGCTCGCGAGCAGGTGCGGCGGGGCCTGGCCGAGCTCGGGTCGTACCAGAACCGCTTCGGCTCACTGGATCTGCGTACGGCCAGCGCGATCCATGGCGGCTCCCTGGCAAAGCTGCATCTCCAGATGGCACTGCAGACTGCCCGACCGAGCACTGTGTTCAATGCGATCGAGGCAGCGCGCGCAGTGTCGACGCGGCTGCCCCTGGTGCGCCCGCCGAGTGACGCCCGGACAGCGGAGTTGCTGGCGCACCTGCGCCAAGTCCAGGAGGAGATCCGGCTGCTGGCCGGTGATCTCGCCGCTCGAGACGAGTCGACCATGCTGAATACCCGCGCCCGAGCGCTTCGATCTGCTATAAGGGCTCGCGCCTGGGAGATCGAGNGGGAAGCGGGGCAACTGGAGGCCAGCGCCACTTTCGCACGAGTTCGCGCGGCGGCGCCGGATTCGGCCTTCGTGAGCTATGCCCAGCACCGCGGACGGTGGGTCGCGGTATGCGGCAGAGGTAGGACCTCGACGCTTTGTGACCTGGTCGAGGTGAGCGTCGTCGACGAGCTCGTACAACGGGTTCGAGCAGACCTGGATGCACTCGCTTTGCCGCATTTAGCACGGCAAATCGCGTTTGCTATAAGTCGTTCCTTAACCAAATCCTTGCAGAGACTTGACGATCTCNTGCTCGCGCCACTGCATATTCATGACGTCCCGGTGACGATCAGCGCCAGTGGGTCACTGGGCGTCCTGCCCTGGACATTGCTCGGCTCCCGAGCCGAGATGCCGACCGTGGTCACCCCCTCGGCGACGAGTTGGTTGCGGCATCTGGACCACCCTCGGCCACGGCGACCTCAGGTGATCGCGATCGCCGGCCCGGCCCTCGCGCAGGCCGAAGCGGAGGCGGAGAGAGTAAAATCGGTCTGGACCAGTGGCCGTCTACTGAGTAAAGACTCAGCAACGGTCGCGGCTGCCCATCGTGCTCTTCAGGAGGCGAATGTGGTGCATTTCGCTGCCCATGGGAACCACCGTCAAGACAGCCCGCTGTTCAGCTCGCTCCTGCTGGCTGACGGCGAGTTATACGCATATGAGCTGGATAGCGCTACCAAGATCGCCGGTTTTGTCGCACTATCAGCGTGTGAGGGCAGCCTCGCCACCGTCCGCCCCGGCGACGAGGGCTTGGGGCTGACCAACGTGTTGCTGCAACTCGGCGTGAGCTCGGTGATCGGATCGGTTGCGCGTGTCCGTGACGAGTTGGCTGCATCGGTGATGTCAAGCGTGCATCATGAGATGTCGCGAGGCGTCGACTCGGCGACAGCGCTAACTCGGGCACAGTGGCAGCACCGGGACTCCGATGTCCCGGTGGCCTTCCAGAGTTTCGGAGCCCGTTGGTAGCGCATGTCCGTGACCCGGCCTGTGCATGTTCGGCGACCAGTTCGGACGCTGGTCGACATGCTTGGGTCGGCGCTGCTGCAACCCTAGATTTTGCAGAGTTGTGCAATGCGGATTTTTGAGGGTTGCCAGGTGTTTTCAGATCCCCTGAACTCGTACAGACTTGTGATCAAGACGGGTTCCCCAGCCCCCGAGTTAATGATTGAGGTAGACCATGAACACCAAGCGTTCGATCGCTATCAAGGCCCTCGGACTCGCGGTTGCCGCGGTCTTCACGGTTGGCGTTGCGGCGGTGCCGGCAGAAGCTGCTCCCGCAAAGGCCACCAAGGTGAAGGTCGTCAAGGCCAAGCCTCTCGACTCGGGCTGGAACTCGCCTAAGTAGGGCTAGACCCCAGCAAAATAAGGGCTTTTCTTTCCCCCGGCAAAGCCCGCAATAAGTTGGAGACGGGATCGACCAAGTCCACCCCCGGCACGTCGATCCAGAGCCATCCCCCGGCCCGTCTCAACTCCACGGAGGCAGTATCCATCATGGGTACTGCCTCCGTTGCATGTTCAGGAGAGTCGTCAAGTGATTGAGAATCCTCTGATTACCTATCAATGGACACGGTTCCCGGGCCACTTCCGCGGCTCCTGAAGGACGGTTCTCCGCGGGGTGAGGCCGGACATTGCAAGATTGTGCATGCCTTTGATGGCCGGTCATGGCGGCCCACGGCACCGCTCGGGTACTGCTGATCAGCCGCCGAGGGGTCCGGACGCAAAGTGAAATCCGGGTCGACGATCCCGCCTTCTTGCCTGCCCATCGCCCAACCGAGCTGGAACCGGGTCTGCACGCCGTACTCGTCCTTGAGGTTGGCGATGTAACTGGCGTAGGTCCGGGTGCTGACACCCAACCGCTTGGCGCTGGCGGCGTCGCTGTGCCCTTCGGAGAGCAGGCGGATCGTCATTGCCCGTACATCAGCGGCGATGTTGCGCTCGACGCTGTCACCCTTGAGCGTGAACGGCATCCCACGCTCCCAGGCACGCTCGAAGATATCCACCATGTAGTCGACGACCGGCTGGGACCGGATCGCGAGCGCAACGGCATGGTCGAGACTTGCTGGGATCAGCGCCAGTCTGCGGTCGAAGATGATCGTGCGGCGGAAGAATTCGTCCAGGGAGCGCACCTCGGCTCCGTGCTTGACCATGACGGCGACGTAGTCGCGGGTATCAGGCCCGTGCCGGGCTGCGTGCTGGTAAAGAGTTCGGATTCGGACGCCGCGCTTCAACGCCCTGATGTCACGGTCTTCGGCCTCGTTCAGGGTCGATGCAGGCCGCTTGCCGAACGGTTGAGCGGTGAGCATCTCGAACTCACAGTCGTTGACCGCTGCCTCGATAAAGGTGTTGATCTGGTCCAGGCCGACGATCTCGGTCAGCTCGCTGGCGTTTGCCAGAGAAGACCGGCGAAACGCCCGGCCGAGGTCGGACAGCGCCTCCGACCACAGCGCCGACTCGGCCAGGAGGTCATTGCCTCGTTGCGACAGCGGAGCCACCACGTGGCCGTGCGTGGTGGCTGGATCTTGAGGTACGTAGCGTCCGGCGACTTCATCGAGTCGCAACAGACCCAACTCGGTCAGCAACCTCAGCGCTTGTCCCGGCTCGGAATCCTCCGGATAGCTGGGGTCGTCCGCCTCCAGATAGCCCTGATCAAGGGCTACCGCGTACAAGTGGGCACCCACGGTCTCCAAGAGGATCCGACGAGCGCTGCTCGGGTGCATGGGCCGGTCCTTTCAGCGGGCGTACGAGGCTTCGGCCCCAGCCTAAAGAGATCGCGCGGATAGGCAGTGTGCCTATCCGCGCGATCCTCGACCGGTGAGGGAATCTAGCTGTTCAAACGCTCCCGGAGCCCGTCGAGCTCGGTCCACAGGACACTCGGCAGGGTCTCGCCGAACTTCTCGAACCATTCGGTGATCTGCGGGATCTCCGCCTTCCACTCCTCGACGTCGACCGCGAGCGCTGCAGTGACCTGCTCCTCGGTCATGTCCAGACCCTCGATGTCGAGGGTGCCCGGTGCAGGAACGCGGCCGATGGGAGTCTCCACCGCCTCGACCTGACCGTCGATGCGGTCCACGACCCACTTCAGGACACGGCTGTTCTCGCCGTAGCCGGGCCACAGGAACCCGCCGTCCTCGTCGCGACGGAACCAGTTGACGTAGAAGATCTTCGGCAACTTGGCTGCGTCGTTGTCCTTTCCGACCGTGATCCAGTGACCGAAGTAGTCACCGGCGTTGTAGCCGATGAACGGCAGCATCGCCATCGGGTCACGACGCACGACACCGACGGCGCCGACTGCGGCGGCCGTGGTCTCGCTGGACAACGTAGCGCCCATGAAGGTGCCGTGGGTCCAGTCGCGGGCCTCGGTGACCAGAGGAATGGTGGTCTTGCGTCGACCGCCGAACAGGATCGCGTCGATCGGTACACCCCGCGGGTCGTCGTACTCCCGGGCCAGAATCGGGCACTGGGTGATGGGAGTGCAGAATCGGCTGTTGGGGTGGCTCGACAGTTCCTCGCTGTCGGGNGTCCAGTCGCGGCCCTTCCAGTCGGTCAGGTGCGCCGGTGGCTCGTCGGTCATGCCCTCCCACCAGATGTCGCCGTCGTCGGTGAGGGCGACGTTGGTGAAGACCGAGTTGCCCTTGGCGATGGTGCGCATTGCGTTGGGGTTGGTGTCCCAACCGGTGCCGGGAGCGACCCCGAAGAGTCCGTTCTCAGGGTTGACCGCCCATAGGCGACCGTCTTCGCCGACGCGCATCCAGGCGATGTCATCACCCAAAGTCTCGACCTTCCAACCGGGGATGGTCGGCTCGAGCATCGCGAGATTGGTCTTGCCGCAGGCGCTCGGGAAAGCAGCGGCGATGTACTTGACCACACCTGCGGGGCTGGTCAGCTTGAGGATCAACATGTGCTCGGCCAGCCAGCCCTCGTCGCGCGCCATGACACTCGCGATCCGCAGGGCGTAGCACTTCTTGCCGAGCAGGGCGTTGCCGCCGTAACCGGAACCGTAGGACCAGATCATCCGCTCCTCGGGGAACTGGACGATGTACTTGGTCTCGTTGCACGGCCATGGGACGTCTGCCTGACCGGGCTCGAGCGGTGCGCCGACCGAGTGCAGCGCCGGCACGAAGCGAGCGCTGGTCTCCTCCATCTTGCGCAACACGTCGGTGCCGGTGCGTGCCATCACGTGCATCGAGGCCGTGACGTAGGCCGAGTCGGTGATCTCGACACCGAACATCGGGTGTGCGGCATCGAGGTGGCCCATCACGAAGGGGATGACGTACATCGTGCGGCCCTTCATGCAACCCCGGTACAGGTCGCGCATGACGCCCTTCATCTCGTCCGGGGCCATCCAGTTGTTGGTGGGGCCGGCGTCCTTCTCCTCGACAGAGCAGATGAACGTGCGGTCCTCGACCCGCGCCACGTCGCTGGGATCGGATGCCGCCCAGAAGGAATTCGGCTTCTTGTTGTCATCCAGACGGGTGAAGGTGCCACTGGCTACCAGGGCGTCGGTGAGTTGGACCCACTCCTCATCGGTGCCGGTGCACCAGTGGATGGAGTCCGGCTGGGTCAANTCGGCGATCTCGTCGACCCAGGCGATGATCCCCGCGTGGGTGGTAGGAGCTTCGTTGGTGGCGTCGACTGACGTTGTCTCGGCGGTCATGGTTGCCGTGCCTCTCGCGCGTTCACCTTCCGATTTCCCCGACCACAGCGTCGTAGAAATACGAGAAGGCCCATCGATTTGGTGTCGATGGTGTTCTCGGTTTCAATAGTGCTGACCGCGTTCGCGGTCTTGCCCCGCAACCGGCTTCATCGCCGTGCAGGTTCCTACGAATGTACCGATGCGCTCACTTCACGCCTATTTGAACGTTCCATTGAAATGTAAAGCACAGCTTCGTCGTGCCCTGCGACAAGTCCCTCGGGGACGCGCTCTTATGTGAGCGCCTCCAGGGCAGCGGCCGCGCGAAGCAAGAGGTCCTCGCGGAACATCGGAGCCACCAACTACAGACCTACCGGCATTCCGCCCACGCTGCCGCACGGCACTGTGATCGCCGGAAAGAAACAAGGAAACCAGTAAGGAGACGAGCTCGGACAAACCTTCAAGGAGATCAACACAGGTCTGTGCCTCATCTAGAGACCGCGCGACCCCATCGTTTTTCCCCGCGACCCCTACCCCTTCGGGTAGGACTCCTGCCGTCTCTCTCGGGGTCAGTAAAAACGACGTGACGCGGACGTCCGGTCGCGGCGCAATCTGTCGGGGTGGCTGCCAAGCTGTCGACTCAGGTAGTGAGAGGCACCCCGGATGAGGACTTCAGGCACAGCATTGGCTTACGCTGACGGCATGAGCGAGCGTCGGCAGGAGCACGCAGCCCTTGTGGCCTTGCTCCGCGACCTCCCCAAGGGCAAGAGTTGGGGAGTCGTCACCGAGCGCGTGCTGGAGTGCGGCAGTGCGCTGGAGGTCTGGCGACGGGATCACGCCGAGGCGCTCATCCCGGATCCCCATGCGGTCGAGAGCCTGGCCGCGGCTGGCAAGGACCTCCAAAGTTGGGAGGACGCCGGTTGGCAATTTCTCGCGATCCTCGACGCGGACTATCCCGCTCGCTTGCGCGAAATCCATCAGGCACCTCCGTTTCTGTTCGCAGCCGGCGATCTGAGAACCGACGATCCGGCTATTGCGGTGGTCGGCTCGCGGGCGGTGTCCGACGCGGGCAAGAGGGCGGCTACCGCTGCGGCAGAGCTCGCGGACCGTCAGATCACTGTGCTGTCCGGGCTCGCTGCTGGGGTTGACGCTGCGGCTCACTCGGCGGCGCTTGAGGCAGGTGGTCGGACGGTCGCGATCATCGGAACTGGCATAGCCAAGTCCTACCCCGCGGCTAACAAGTCACTTCAGCGTGACGTGATCGCGCGAGGCCTCGTGCTCTCTCAGTTCTGGCCCGACGCGCCACCCCAGCCGCACCATTTCTTGATGCGCAACGCCGTGATGTCAGGCTATGGCCTCGCCACCATCGTGGTGGAGGCCGGCGAAAAGAGTGGAGCTCGGGCCCAAGCACGCATGGCCGTTGAGCACGGTCGTCCGGTCGTGCTTACCGATCACGTGGTGGATCGGAATGACTGGGCTAAGCGCCTCTTGGATCGGCCCGGCGTCTACGTCGCCAGCAGCCTGGCCGACATCATTGCGCTTGTCGATCGAGTCCTTGCGCGCGATACGCGGGTGGGAGACCTCATCGAGGAGTTGCTTGGCGTAGGTCCGTGACCGACCCGCAACGCGTTCGAGTCGCTGACGTCCTCGTTGCCCTTGCTGGGGGCTATCTGCGCAATCCGGGTGGAGCCGGAACTTGTGCGCGCTGCCACACGCCCATCGTGAGCGCATCGCTATGCGGCGACTGCTTTCAGGCCCCGGCCTGTATTGATCGGCTCGGGTTCGTAACCTATGCCGGATATCTGGACCCAATCAGTCAGTCTGGCTACATGATGCGGGGCTACAAGAACCCAAGCATCCCAGCGAGTGGGCCCAGACGAACGGTCACGCTCCTCGCAGCCCTCGCCCTCCTCTGGCACACGGATTGCGCTGGCCGCCTAGCCGGCGCACCTGTCACGGCTTGGTCCAGCGTCCCCTCGNCTGCCTCCGAAACCCGATCTAACCAGACACCCGCTGTCTGAGCTCGTGGAGCAGCTTTACGGTGGCAGGTTGCCACAGGTTCACCTGCTGGGAAGTGCCAATGTGTCGAACCCCGCAGCATCAACCCGCTGCACTTCTCAGTCGTCCCCCGGTCGNCGAGCTTTGGTCATCACGTGCTGCTCATTGATGACACCTGGACCGGTGGTGGACACGTCACGTCTGCAGCCTTGGCGTTGCGTGCGGGCGGGGCGGCACACGTGTCCGTGCTGGTGTTGGCGCGTTGGCTGGCGATTGGCTGGGGTGCGACCACACTCGCGTGGGCCCGATCCAGGCTGACCGAGCCGGACTTCAATCCCAACCTTTGCCCGTGGACACAGGGCCCCTGCTCCTGACGTCGTGCCCAAACGTGCCCAATCATTGGGCACGTGCGGCGCACTGCGGGTCACTCGCGCGCATTCTGGCTGGTAGTCTTTTCGCAGGTCAATCGGGGTTTTTACCCGCTGACCTGGGCATTCGCCTAGGGCGCTCAAACTGCTTTTCTAGCAGGTCCGACGAATCTGCGGTTTGCGGTCCGGGCGTCACGCCCCGCAGGTCGAAGCGCCACTACACGCCGCCACGGCCACCCTTGCCGCCCTTCTTGTTGGCAGCCTTGGCACGACGAGCAAACGACTCTGACCGCATGGCCTGCATCTCGTAGTGGGCACGCTCCCTCGCTCGAAGTTCCTTGGCAGGATCGTGCTCAACGAGGGTTTCTTCATACGTGATCCGTGCCAGCGTCTCGACTGCTGTGACGACGAGCGACTGGTCTCCGAACGTAACTTCGTGCTTGCCGTCATCGTGCAAGACCCAACGCACGTCGATGCGTCGGTTCTCTTTGACGACCTTCACGTACGAACGCCCCGGACGTCGTACTCGAACAGCGCCTTGTTCGAGTTGCGCTTACGGATCACCTCAGCTTCAACTTCGGTGAAGTCAAGAGCACGGAGCATGTCGGCGTACCAGCTATGTGCCGGAACTTCGTGCTCGTAGAAAGTCGAGTTGCCGATGATGTACGACACTCGCCCACCAACTTTGACCATCGGCTTTGTGGCCACGAAGTGCTGCCACATGTCGTGGTGGTACTTGTGGACGTAGGTAGCGAGTAGTGGTCCGTTCTTGCCACCATCGGCTGCGATCCGGGCAGCCACCTCGGCGATCTGGTCATCGATGGGCGTCTCGACCTCAGGCTTCCACGAGTTCAGTTTGCTGGTGGCCGTACCCCACGTGCCACCGATTGCCCGCCAGTCAAGGTCTCCAGCGTCAGAAGCCTGATCCAAGAAGCGCAGCCAGTACATGTACGGCCTCAACTCACGGATGTAGGACATGCGATTGACGTANGGAGGCGACGTCAGAACAAGATCGGCTTCCTTCAGGTTGGTGATTCCTTCTCGTGAATCACCGTGGTGAATCTCGGCCTGACCGGTGAGGTCGAACTGAGCAGATTCAACGATGGTGGCTAGTTCAGCCGTGAACAACTGAATAGTTGTATCGAACTCGTCCACATTGAACAGGGCGTCTTCGGCCGAGGGGTCCTTGAACGACATCGACTGGTGGTTGAAGGCAGCGTTGCTGGCAGCGATTAGCGTGCGACACAACGCCAAGTCCATGAGATCACGGACGCCCTCGCTGTATTCGTCAATAGCTGCCCGCAACGCCTTCAGAGCATGGAGCTTGCCGGCACTCCACCACTTCTCGATCTTGAACAGGTTGGGCTGCCACAGGTCGGTGTCCCGATCCGTGCGCTGGGCAGCATTCGCCACAGCGCGGCCGGCGTCTACGGTTGAAAGCAGCTCGTCCTCAGCGTAGTGCCGCACCTTGGCCTGCCCAAGCCAGATCAGGAACGGGTTGACGTCGACGGACTGGCCGAAGTGGCCGAGTTCGGCTGCCGCCAGTGGCGTAGTTCCGGTGCCTGAGAATGGATCGGTGATCACCGATCCTGCTGGCAAATGAGAGATGCGGTCACGCACCAGGCGGACACCATAGGCCGGAGTCAACCGCAGCCAGCCGTGCCGCCCAACCCCCATGTTGGACTTGAAGGTCATGTGCTCGTTCCGCTGAAGAATCGAGCGATCTAGCAGTTGTGCGGTCACCTTGCCTCCAGCAACTCGGTGAGGATCAACTCTGTGCCGGCTCGCAACTGGTCAGTTCCTCCGAGGTGAGAACCGATGACCGTTCTACTTCGGTCGCCGGTTCCCACCTGGATCACCTGGCGGAGGTGGAGGGATTTGAACCCTCGAGAGGCTTGTGACCTCAACCCGCTTAGCAGGCGGGCGCCATAGACCGGACTAGGCGACACCTCCCAGAGATCCCAGGGGATCGCTGACAGCGCCGCCAAGGCTACCGGCAGCCACCGACCAGGCGGAAATCGGGACCCTCCTCAGCTGAGCCGGCGATAGCCCCGCCCGCGCTGGGCGTGCTCTTGGACGGCTTTGACCAGATCGGCGGAGTCAGCTGCCAAAAGATTGACGGGGATGGTGGTGCTCTGCCCGTCCTTGAGGCGGATCACCAGTACAGCTTGCTCCGAGGCGAATCCGGTGACCACATCCTCCACATCGGTCCAGCGAGCCTGTTTCGCGCCTGGTGCGCGCAGCCACCGCGTGCGGTAGCCGACATCGTCCATGGTCAACAGCACCCCGATGCGCGACACCAAGAAGCCCAGCACGACGACGGTCACCACTCCGAGCACGACCATCACCGACAAGATGTCGGGATGGAGGTCGAAGCCGACGACGAGCGCCGCCGTGACGAAGATGATCACCCCGACCAACAGCAGAATGCCGCCCACGAAACGGGCGGTGACGGCAGGGGCGATACGGAAGTCACTGGACACAGCTCCGATTAGACCGGCGACACCTGTTCTGCGCCAAACTTGCCAAACCACTTGTGTAGAGGCGTGATGCGCGTCACACTCGAATTCCACCTTCCACTCGACCCCATCCCCCGGGGTCCCGACCTAAAGCGAGGTGGCCGTGATGGACGGTCTCGATCACGCTATTCACGACCTGGAATCAGCACTCGACGCTAACCCGCAGCAAACCTGGCGGCATGTGGTCCACCAGCGCATAGCGAGCGTCCACGATGCGCTCATGCATGAGCGCATGCGCAGCGACGAGTCCTGGCAGGCAGCCCGTGAAGGTCATCTGCGGCGCGAGCAAAGGCGCCTGGCCGCTCGGCTGGACACCCTCCGCTCAGCCGCCGAAAACGCCCCGGAGAGGTACGCAGGCGAGATCAGGCGCCTCTTGACCGACCTGGAGCATCACCGTCAGCGGATCAACGATCTGGCCTACGACTCGGTCGCTATGGACCTGGGTGGCTCGGAGTAACGAGTCACCCATCGGGCCACCCACCCAGTCATTCATCGGGCAACAACCCACAGCAGAGGGGCGGGATTCGAACCCGCGGTAGGTCTCCCTACGACCGCTTTCAAGGCGGTTCCGATCGGCCACTCCGGCACCCCTCCTCGACCTGAACCAGGCCGCAGATACCACGCGCCGAGGAGTCTACCCAGTCAGCTGATCGCCACGATCACCAACGGATCGCCGTCGCGGACCACGTCACCCTCGGCGACCTTGAGTTCGGTGATGACGCCGGCCTGCTCGGTAAGGACCGGGATCTCCATCTTCATCGACTCCAGGAGCACCACCTGTGCGCCGACCTCGACTGCTTCGCCTACCGCGACGTTGACCGACAAGACGTTGGCCACGAGTTCGGCGTGGATGACGTAGGGCTCTGGCTTTCTCCGCATGATCGCGACGCTACACGCGGATGCCGGGTTACCGCGAAGTACCGATGGGTGTCCGGTTCGGACCCGCGAGATTCTCACAGAAGCGGGCGGGTACGCCCCGGCTCGGGACGATGTGCCAGCTCCTCCTCGGCCTGTCGGGCACGGCGGCCACGCGGACCGGTCAGGTAGGCATCCAGCCGGATCATCAGGTAGCCGGCCACGATGCCGAGCACCAGGCTGTACCCGAGCACCAACGCCGACTCCGTGAGCGGGATCGGGTGCAGCAAGGAAGTGGCGACCACGGTGAGCCCGGCGGAACCGAAGGCGCACATCCACCAACCCTGGCGCCGTCGAGCCCTGATCGAGGCGCCCCACATCAGCGCCGGGAAGCCCAGGAGGAACTCGGTCGGCCGCGGCACCGCGCCGAACAGGTCGCGAACACCGCTGACGAAGTCGTCGATGTTTCCGCGTAGGTCGCCAGAACCCCACTGATGCACGGCCTCGGAATAACCCAGCGCCACGAAGAGCAACAAGATGCCGAGCAGCACGACAACGGTCCCTCGCCGCCCGATACCGTGCAGCCCGGCACCCAGGCGATAGACCAGTAACAGGGTGCCGCCCAACGCGACCGCCAGCGCGACGAATCCAGCCCGGTCCACGGCGATGGGAGCGCGATAGGCCTCGACCGCGAACGCACCGACGACCGCGACACAGACACCCACCAGCAGCTCACGTACGGCGTCGCGGACGCGGCGAGCCGGTTGAGTGAGCATCGTGCCCAGGATCGCCGCCAGCGCCGCGGTACCAATCGCCACCCCGCTGAGCAGAATCCCTTGCTCGAAGAACGAGCCCAGAGCGAGCAACCCCAACCCAGCGGCCAGGATCATGCTGGTGATCGGAGCTCCACCGGTGCGAACCGCCAGTGCATACGCATAGGCGGTCGTGATCGTGACCGCACCGAGTTCAGGGATGACTCCCGGAACATCCCAAGAGGTCCATCCCGACAGGCATAACAGCAGTCCAACCGCCACGGCGCCGACCCAGAGGCGAAAGCCATGGTTGTGCCAGTCCACGATCTCGGCAGCCGGCTGAACTGGAGCTACCGCGGTGATCGTGCCGGTGTCGGTGCCGGCATAGGTCGGCTGCTCCACAGAGGCTCGGCGCCGGCCGGGACTTTCCCCTCGAGCCGGATCTGTTGCGTCTGTTGCGCGACGGTTCACCAGCGCAACCTACAGCCGTCGGTTGTCCAGGGACGGATTCTCGGTGCGCGCCTGCGTCACCAACGCAGGGTCGACCTCGGCGCGCACCGAGCCTTCGGACTCGCCCAACTCGGCCACGATCTCACCGCGTGGATCCACCAGCAGCGAGTTGCCGGCGTAGCGGGGCCCCGGTTGATCGACGCCGGCGACATAACACACGTTCTCGATGGCGCGAGCGGCCAGCAACGTCCGCCAATGGCCCACCTTGCGTGGTCCCGCGACCCACGCGGCCGGGAGGACCATCAGATCGACCTCGGTCGCCATCGGCCGCATCAGTTCCGGGAAGCGCAGGTCGTAACAGATCGCCAGCCCCACTCGAGTGCCGACCACTTCCACGATCGGCCGTTGATCGACCGATCCGGGCAGCAGCACGTCGGACTCGCGGTAGCCGAACGAGTCGTACAGATGGATTTTCCGGTAACTGGCGACCACGCCGTCCTTGTTCACCGCGACCACGGTGTTGTAGGGCCGGGAGGCATCGTCGGACTTCTCGAACATCCCGGCCACCACTGTCGCGCCGCGGCTTGCGAGCGCCACCAGCGACGAGACGAACGGGCCGTCGAGCGTCTCGGCGTACGCACAAGGGGAGCCCGGTGTGCCGAAGTCCCGAGCGGCTCCCTCCGGCAGCACCACCAGGTCCACGTCGGTGGCAACATGCCTGGTCAAGGCGATTCGGTTCTCGGCGGGGTCCAGACCGGGCGCGTACTGCGCCAGGCAGATGCGCAGTGCTCCAGCAGTTGATGGCGAGGTCACACCCCTATGCTTCCACCAATGACAACCCCGCCCCTAGACCCCTTGATCCTCCCGCACCCGTGCCCCTGCGCGTCGGTGCGGTGATCCTGACCGGAGGCACGGCTGCCCGAATGGACGGCACGGACAAAGCCTCCCTGGAGATCAGTGGCGTCACCTTGCTGGAACGCGCCCTGGCCGCGACCGCAGGCACTCTGCAAGTGGCTGTCGTCGGTCCGCATGTACCTACCAGCAGACCGGTCACCTGGGCGCAAGAGCAACCACCGAAGGGCGGTCCGGCTGCGGGGCTGCTGGCGGGCTTGAGTGCGCTCCCCGTGACCNTGGACGCGATCGTGGCGCTGGCCGTGGACATGCCTCGCGTCAATGCGGGCACTGTCGCGCGGCTGGTTTGGACGGTGGAGTCCGATCCGTTCCTCGACGGTGCGGTCCTGGTCGACGACGGGACGAGGATGCAGTCGCTGTGTGCGGTCTACCGAACCGACTCACTGCTGAGGCGACAAGCCGAGCTGGCCGACGAGCTGGACGGGTTGGCTATGCGGCAGCTGCTGGACGGACTCGAGCTCGGAGTGATCCAGGCGATCGGCGAGGAGGCCACCGACATCGACACTTGGGAGGACTTGTTGCGCGCTGACNCCCGATAGATCGACCCTGGACGAATGAACCTCCATGACTGGATCGACGAGTTGTGCGACGTCTTGGATATCGAGGTCGAGCTCGACGAGGGGCTGGTCCTGGACCTCGCCCGTGACGCCGCCCACAACGTCGCCCGCCCCGCAGCGCCACTGACCACCTACTTGCTCGGGTACGCAGCCGGAAGCAAAGGCGCCGATACCCAGGAGTTGGAGCGGCTGGTTGCCGTCGCGACCACGCTGGCCGAGAAGTTCGGCGAGCATGCAGACGAATAAACACTGAGAGCTACCCTTACCGGGTGCGTGCAGTCGTAGTTCCCGAGCCTGGTGGACCCGAAGCTCTCACCATCGTCGAGCTGTCCGATCCGGTCGCCGGCCCTGGCGAGGTCGTGGTCGACGTTGCAGCCGCCGGAGTCAACCGTGCCGACCTACTGCAGCGCCAGGGCTTCTACCCACCACCGCCAGGTGCCTCGAACGTGCTCGGGTTGGAGTGCTCGGGCACGATCGCCTCGATCGGGGACGACGTGACCGGCTGGCAGGTTGGCGACCAGGTCTGCGCACTACTGTCGGCCGGCGGGTATGCCGAGAAGGTCGTGGTCCCCGCCGGGCAGCTACTCCCCGTACCCGAGGGAGTCTCGTTGATCGAGGCTGCTGCGTTGGCCGAGGTCGCCTGCACGGTGTGGTCGAACGTGTTCATGGTCGCCTCGCTGCAACCCGGCGAGCTCTTGCTCGCACACGGTGGAGCAGGCGGCATCGGAACCATGGCTATCCAACTCGGCAAAGCGTTCGGGGCCAAGGTCGCCACTACTGTGGGCTCGGCGGCGAAGGCCGAGTTCGTCACCGATCTGGGTGCCGATGTGGTGATCAACTACTCCGACTCCGACTTCGTCGAGATCATCAAAGACCTCGGAGGCGCCGATGTGATCCTGGACAACATGGGAGCCGCCTATCTGGCCCGCAACGTCACCGCATTGGCGACCAGAGGGCGCTTGGTGATCATCGGGATGCAGGGCGGTGTGAAAGCGGAGCTCAACATCGCGGCGCTGCTCAACAAACGCGCCGCCGTGATCGCAACCTCACTGCGCTCGCGTCCGGGCGGGGAGAAGGCCGCCATCTGTGCCGCGGTGACCGAGCACGTCTGGCCGTTGGTGAGCCAGGGTGTGGTGCGCCCGATCATCCATCGGACCTACCACCTCGATGAGGTGGCTCTGGCCCATGCTGCGATGGAGGCCGGCGAACACACCGGGAAGCTGTTGCTCACGATCTCGTGATGAACGACGAAGGTTAAGCCTCGATCCGTGGACGACTCCGCTGCTGCGCGGCACGGCCACGGATCGAAGCTAAGGTTGAGCATATGAGTGAAGAGATACCGGAACCTCAGGTCATCATCATGGACGGCGCTCAGCGGGCCGAGGGCTCAGGGGACGCCGAGCAGCAGCATGGTGGGCTGTCGGATCTGGTCGAGCAGCCGGCCAAGGTGATGCGCGTCGGCAGCATGATCCGGCAGCTGCTGGAGGAGGTGAAGTCAGCCCCCTTGGATGAGGCCGCCCGGCAGCGTCTGGCCGACATCTATCGTTCGTCGATCAAGGAGCTGGAAGACGGCCTGGCGCCGGAGCTGGTCGATGAGCTCGAGCGACTGTCCCTCCCGTTCACGTCCGAGACGCCCTCGGAAGCGGAGTTGCGCATCGCTCAAGCTCAACTCGTCGGCTGGCTCGAGGGACTGTTCCACGGCATCCAGACAGCGATCTATGCCCAGCAGATGGCCGCTCGCGCGCAGTTGGAGCAGATGCGACGTGCCTTGCCGCAGGGCGCGGGTGGCATGATGCCCGGAATGCCTCCGCAGCAGGAGGAGCAGGGCGCGGACGGCGCCCACCAGGGCACCGGCGGGCTCTACTTGTAATAGGTTCGCCGAACCGCGGCAGCGGTAGCGACCGCACCGCGGCGCAGGCAACCACGTGCCGACCGCGGCGGTGTCGACTCGATCCCCGAGGCAGCAAGCCAGTCGGCGCGGACCGGACGCCTGGCAGCGCGGAGGGCCTAAATCTCCTCGCGGGTGGCGCGGTCCCTGCGGAAGATCCGCTCGCCCAGCCACACCACCGGGTCGTACTTGCGGTCGACCACGCGCTCTTTCATCGGGATGATCGCGTTGTCGGTGATCTTGATGTGCTCAGGACACACCTCGGTGCAGCACTTGGTGATATTGCACATCCCCAGCCCAGCGGCCTCCTGGGCGAGCTTGCGCCGATCGTTGGTGTCCAGGGGNTGCATGTCCAGCTCGGCGTATCGCAGGAAGAACCGCGGTCCGGCGAAAGCGGGCTTGTTGTCGTCGTGGTCGCGTACGACATGGCAGGTGTTCTGGCACAGGAAACACTCGATGCACTTGCGGAACTCCTGGCCGCGCTCGACATCGGCCTGCATCATCCGGCGCTTGCCATCGGCATCCCGAGGAGTCGGGGCGAACGAGGGCAGCTGCTTGGCCTTCTCGTAGTTGAACGACACGTCGGTGACCAGGTCCCGGATCACCGGGAAGGTCCGCATCGGGGTGACCGTGATGGTCTCGTCCGGTTCGAAGTCGGCCAACCGGGTCATGCACATCAGTTTCGGCTTGCCGTTGATCTCCGCGGAGCAAGAACCGCACTTGCCGGCCTTGCAGTTCCAACGCACCGCCAGATCACCGGCCTGACTGGCCTGGAGCCGGTGGATGGCGTCGAGCACGACCTCGCCCTCCTCGACGCCGACGGTGAAGTCCTCCAGACCCCCGCCGTCGGCGTCACCGCGCCAGACGCGCATCTTCAGGTCGTAGGCCATGTCAGGCTCCTTCGCTGCACTGTCGGTCTAGTTCGCAGGCTCACTCGAACAGATTCTTCAGGTCGTCGGGCATTACGGGAAGCGGCTGGTGAGCCAGGTCGACGTGCTCACCGGAGGTAGCCAGTGAAAGCACCAGGTTGAGCGCGCCCCACTCCGGCGACGGGCCGGGATAGTCGTCACGGGTATGGCCGCCGCGGGACTCCTGGCGCTCCAGCGCGGCTTTGGCGATGCACTCGCTGACCAACAGCATGTTCGCCAGGTCCAGGGCCAGGTGCCAACCAGGGTTGTACTGCCGGTGCCCCTCGACCGTGAGGTGCTTGGCACGCTGCTTGAGCTGCTCGATCTCGCCGAGTGACTCGGCCAGCTCGCTCTCGGTGCGGATGATCCCGACAAGCCGCTGCATGACGTCTTGGAGATCCTTCTGAATGGTGTAGGGTTCTNNCTCCCCACCATCGACCGAATCGGTGAACGGCGCGAGCGCGTGCTCCTGAGCTCGGCGCGCCTGCTCCTCGGTGACCACCGGCCGATCGTCACGTCCACGGAATGCGGCATAGGCGGCATTGAGCCCGGCACGACGACCGAAGACCAGCAGATCCGACAGCGAGTTGCCGCCGAGCCGGTTGGATCCGTGCATGCCGCCGGCGACCTCGCCTGCCGCATACAAGCCGCTGACCGTGGACTCCTCGGTATCGGCGTCGACCTCCACCCCACCCATCACGTAGTGGCAGGTGGGGCCTACCTCCATGGGCTCGGCGGTGATGTCGACGTCGGCGAGCTCCTTGAACTGGTGATACATCGAGGGNAGCCGGCGCATGATGAACTCGGGTGTGCGCCGCGAGGCGATGTCGAGGAAGACGCCGCCGTGCGGTGAGCCGCGACCGGCCTTGATCTCGGCGTTGATGGCGCGCGCGACCTCGTCGCGGGGCAGCAGCTCCGGTGGCCGCCGGTGGTTCTTCTTGTCGGTGTACCAGCCCTCGGCCTCTTCGATGGTGTCGGCGGTCTCCTTGCGGAAGAACTCGGGGATGTAGTTGAACATGAATCGTTCACCCTCGGAGTTCTTCAGTACTCCGCCGTCACCGCGCACCGACTCGGTGACCAGGATCCCCTTCACCGAGGGCGGCCACACCATGCCGGTGGGATGGAACTGGACGAACTCCATGTTGATCAGGGTGCCGCCGGCCCGCAGCGCGAGCGCGTGCCCGTCGCCGGTGTATTCCCAGGAGTTGGAGGTCACCTGGTAGCTCTTGCCGATTCCGCCAGTGGCCAGCACCACGCTGGGTGCCTCGAAGACCACGAAACGCCCGGTTTCACGCCAGTACGCGAACGCGCCGGCGATGCGAGGCTCGCGTTGGTCGGCGGCCGAACCCGTCTCGACTGCCGGCTCGATGAACAGGTCGGTGACCGTGCATTCCATGAACACGTCGATGCCGAGCTCGACGACTCGCTGTTGCAGCGTGCGGATCATCTCCAGGCCCGTGCGGTCCCCGACATGGGCAAGCCGGGCGTACCTGTGTCCGCCGAAGTCCCGCTGGGAGATCAGCCCTTCGCCGGTACGGTCGAAGAGCGCGCCCCATTCCTCGAGTTCGATGACCCGCTCCGGTGCCTCTTGGGCATGCAGTTGCGCCATCCGCCAGTTGTTGAGCATCTTCCCGCCGCGCATGGTGTCGCGGAAGTGCACCTGCCAGTTGTCCTCCGGATAGACGTTGCCCATCGCTGCGGCAATCCCGCCCTCGGCCATCACCGTGTGCGCCTTGCCCAATAGGGACTTGCAGACCACCGCGACCCGGACGCCCACCTCATGGGCGGCGATCGCAGCACGCAACCCCGCCCCGCCGGCGCCGATCACGATCACGTCGTAGCTGTGCCGCTCCAGCCCCGATTCGGCGCTGGGGTCCATCCGGTTGCCGNNGTCATCGGGTGTCGCTGCTGTGTCAGATCCTCGGTCACGTCAGAAGAACCTCACGTCCTCGATCACTCCTGTGGCAAGCAGGTAGATGTACAGGTCGGCAATCCAGATCGAGAACAGCGACGCCCAGGCATACTCCGCGTGTCGCGTGTTCATCTTGGACACCCAGGTCCACAACCGATACCGCACCGGATGCTTGGAGAAGTGCCGCAGCCGGCCACCAACGGTGTGCCGGCACGAGTGACACGAGAAGGTGTAGAGCGCGATCAGGATCGCGTTGACGACCAGGATCAGCGTGCCGAGGCCNCATGTGGCCCCACTCGTATTTTCGTTGCGGAAGGACCGCACCGCCTCGAAACTCAACAGGAACACGAACAGCACCGCGACGTACCAGAAGTACCGGTGGATGTTGTTGAGGATCAGCGGCAATCGCGTCTCACCGGAGTAACTGGCGTGTGGCTCGGCGACCGCGCAGGCGGGCGGACTCAGCCAGAACGACCGGTAGTAGGCCTTGCGGTAGTAGTAACAGGTCATCCGGAACCCGAGCGGGAAGATCAGGATCACCAGGGCGGGCGACAGCGACCACCACCCGATCGGAGTGCCGAAGTCGCTCGATCCCTTCACACACTCGGTGGTCAGGCATGGGGCGTAGAACGGCGAGAGGTAGGGCGAGGAGTAGTAGTCACTGCCCATGAAGGCCCGCCAGGTCGCATACACCACGAACGCGGCGAACACCACGAACGTCACCAACGGATAAAGCCACCAGCGGTCTTGCCTGAGAGTACGTTCTGGGATCTGCGCGCGTCCGGGGCTGTCCACGCCTCTGCTCATGGAGCTCGTGCTCATACCAGCCCCCTTCAGGACGCGTGCCAGGCTTCAGAGTCCTCGTGGTCCCATATTCGATCGTCATAGGGTTTGTCGTCGATGACCACCACCTCCTCAGGCTTGCGCTGCTGAGCAGGTTGCGGATCTCCGAGCTCGGCCAGATCGGTGTTGAAGCGAGCGACGTCCGACACCAGACGGCGTACTCCCAAAGTGTCGCCGTAGGCATCTGCGAGACGAGCCGTAGCGGCACTCAAATTCTCGATCGCGGCCGTGGTGGCAGCCAGGGCATCCTGGGGCATCGCACCTCCCGTGACGTGCGTCACTTGTCGTCAGTGCCCCTGAGTCTGGCCCGAAAAGTGGCGCTGAGCAAGCATTGTCAGCTGTTTGTCCTCTTGCCGTCCCCAGGTAGCCAACTCGGAGCAGAGCTCGGGCCGGGTCGTTGCTCTGCTCTGCCCCGGCGTACGCTCGGAGCCATGAAGGGTTCTCTCCGCGCGCTGATCGCCGGCCTGGTTGCGGTGTATGTCGCCGGTGCTGTCCTGCTGTCTGCAACGCCCGTTTTCGCCGCGGACGGCTTCACCGACGAGCCCCCGCCGACCGGGCCGGGCAAGTGGACCGCACCGATCTTCGCGATCACCGTTCTCATCCTGGCCGCGGGCGCGTGGATGCTGGTCAAGGCGTATCTGAAGAACAACGACGAGCAGTAGCGCTCAGAGGTTGTTCCTCATAGATCGAAGAGTTGCTCCAGGACTCGGGCGACGCCGTCCTCGTCGTTGCTGGGAGCAACCCCGTCAGCCACCTGCTTGACCAGGTGATGGGCGTTCTCCATCGCGAACGACAGACCCGCCCAATCGAGCATGGCGATGTCGTTGGGCATGTCACCGAAGGCGACAACCTCTGCTGCTGCGATGCCGTGGGCCTGGCACCACTGCGCCAGCGTGCTTGCCTTGCTGACACCCACCGCGCTCATCTCCACCAGCGCACCGCGCGCGGACCAGGTTGTGGTCACCAGGTGCCCCACGGACTCCTCGACGGCACTCCAGTACGCGGCGGGGTCCGCATCGCCACCGTCCAGTGCCAGCAGCTTCACGACGTCGTCACCGTAGACGTCCGGGAGCGACCCGACGATCAAATCGGTGCGCTCGGCATCAGCGGGACTCGGACTATAGCCGGGTTCCTTGGCGAAACCGCCTATCCGCTCCAGCGCGAACACCGATCCGGGCAGGACGGCCCGGACTCGGTCAGCTACCTCCAGCCCGACCTCGCGCTCGATAGCGCGCGCGGTCAACACACGATGCTCTGCGACGTCATAGACAATTCCGCCGTTGCTGCAGATCGCGATGCCGTGATCCCCGACGTGCTCCCACAACGCATCCATCCAGCGGACCGGCCGACCGGTCACGAACACCACCCCGACACCGCCGGCTTCGAGTTGGCCCAGCGTCCGCAGTGTGCGGGGCGTGACGTTGCCGTCCCGGTCGAGCAAGGTGCCGTCCAGGTCGGTTGCGACCAGGCGGGGCAACCTGTCCAGGCGTAGCGGAATCGTCGGGAGGTCGTTCAGAACCACCGATCCAACTCCATCGCGGCACCGTCGTTGTGGACGGTCTCGGTGACGAAGTCCGCCGCCTCCTGAACCTCCAACGGAGCATGGCCCATCGCCACTCCACGCCCTGCCCAACCCAGCATCTCGATGTCGTTGCGGCCGTCGCCGATCGCCAGCACCTCGCTGCGTCGCACCCCGAGTGTGTCGGCGACCGACTGCAGCGCAGAGGCCTTGGAGATCCCCTCCGGCGCGAGGTCGAGCCAGGCGGTCCAGCCGATGAAGTAGTTGGTGCCGTGCAGCCCAAGACGCTCAGCGAGCTCGATGAACTCCTCCGCCGAAGCATCCGGGTCACGGATGACGACGCGAGTCACTGGCTCG
Organism: Nocardioidaceae bacterium; assembly: GCA_013693815.1. GTDB lineage: Bacteria > Actinomycetota > Actinomycetes > Propionibacteriales > Nocardioidaceae > SSC3. The sequence goes on along the minus strand of CP059259.1, from coordinate 264,729 downwards.
GCGACCAACTCGTCGATGCTCTGAATCGTGATCCGCCCGGAGATCTCACCCTCGGGGAACGGTCGGTTGACCCGGTAGCCGACGCCGATCTCCTCGACGGCCACGATCGCGTGTGGGACGTAGGTCATCAACTCGCGCACTACCTGGGAGGCGTCGAAGGTCACTTCCTCCACGATATCGACCGGCGCATAGGTGAAGGTCACGGCTCCGTTGCTGGCCACGGTGTGCATCGTCTCGCCGGCCTGGGGCAGGTCGAGCATGTCCCAGACCCTGGTGATGCCGAACGTGGAGCGGCCGGTGGCCAGCACGATATGCGCGCCGGCATCCTTGGCACGGTGCACTGCGTCGTACACCGCCGGCGAGATGCGCTCGGCAACCACACCGGAGTTCTCGTACGCACTGAAGAGAGTGCCGTCGATATCGAGAGCGACCAGTTTCGGGGTGAACTGCCCTGTATCCATCGTGTCGGTCAAAGCGGGAGAGCACCTCACGACCTTGTAGATAGGGACGGAGCGCCTCGGGCACCCGGACCGAGCCGTCGGCCTGCTGATGGGTCTCCAGCACTGCCACGATCGTGCGGGTCATCGCGCACAGCGTGCCGTTGAGGGTGGCCAGGGTTTGGGTGGTCTGGGTGTTACCGGATCCGCCTTGCTCGCCCGGGGTGGGAGCGAACCTGCCCCGGATATCGAGCCGGCGTGCTTGGAAGTCGGTGCAGTTCGATGTGCTGGTGAGCTCGCGGTACTTACCCTGAGTGGGAATCCAGGCCTCACAGTCGAACTTACGCTGCGCCGAGAGACCGAGATCGCCGGCAGCCACGTCGATGACCCGGAAGGCCAGCTCGAGCTTGGTCAGGAACTCCTTCTCCCACTCCAGCAGCCGTTGGTGCTCGGCATAGGACTCCTCGACCGTCGTGTACGAGAACATCTCCACCTTGTCGAACCAGTGCACCCGGATGATTCCCCGGGTGTCCTTCCCGTAGGAGCCTGCCTCTTTGCGGTAGCAGGGGCTGAACGCGGCGTAACGCCTGGGCAAACTCGCGCCGTCGAGAATCTCGTCGCTGTGCAAAGCGGCCAGCGGAACCTCGCTGGTGCCGACCAGGTAAAGGTCCTCGCCTTCGATCCGGTAGACGTCATCGGCGGCCTGGCCGAGGAATCCGGTGCCGTCCATTGCCCGCGGCTTGACCAGCGCAGGTGGGATGACGGTGGTGAACCCGGCCGAGCGGGCCTGGTCCATCGCCAGGTTGAGCAGCGCGAACTCCAGGTCGGCGCCCACACCGGTCAGGTAGTAGAACCGCGCTCCACTGACCTTTGCGCCGCGCTCGATGTCGATAGCTCCGAGCAGCTCGCCGAGCTCGATATGGTCGCGTGGTTCGAATCCCTCGGCAGCAAAGTCCCGAGGACTCCCCACCGTCTCCAGGACGACGAAATCCTCCTCGCCACCCTCGGGCGCCTGTGGCGCAGCTGGGTTCGGGATCATCTCCACGGCGCGTCGGTACGCCACCTCGGTCTCGTCTTGGCGTTCTTGGGCTGCCTTTACCTGGCCGGAGAGGGTCTTGGTTCGCGTCAGCAGCGCCTGCTTCTCCTCGCCGGTCGCCTGCGGGATCTGCTTGCCGAGTGTCTTCTGCTCGTTGCGCAACGCCTCGAACTCACCGATGGCGGCGCGGCGGTTCTCGTCGGCGGTCAGCGCGACATCGATCACCTCGGTGGAGAGTCCACGCTTGGCCTGAGCGGCGCGGAGCAGGTCGGGGTTGTCGCGGAGCAGGCGGGGATCGATCACATGCCGATGCTATCGAGCAATGCCCGTCCGTTGCGGAGGGCCTGAATCGGCGGCATGGGAGATGAGTCGCCATACTGTCGTGGTGTCTGTGCTGTCGGCGTCCGAGTCTGCCCGTAGGCGTCGGCTGCTTTGGGCGATCCTTCCCACCCTGATCGCTGCGGTAGGCATCTTCTCGGGCCTGCGCCACGAGGCTGTGCTCGATCGGGTCGACGACCTCTTGGTGATCGGGCCGGAGACCTGGCGCGAATCGGCCGGCTGGCTCGAGNCACCCCTGGTCTGGATCTCGCACGCTTTCGATACCTGGGCGATGACGATCTACACCGCAGTTGCCGCGGTCGCTCTGTTGATCCGCCGTCAGTGGCGTGCCGCTGTCTTCACCGTCGTGGTGATGTCGGCCACGGGACTACTCACCACTGTGCTCAAGCATTGGGTGGACCGCCCTCGCCAGGTGATCGACGGCCCGATCCTGGAGTTCTCCAGCAGCGCGATGCCCAGCGGGCATTCATCGGGGATCGCGGCCGCCGTCAGCGTAGCGGTCGTGCTCTCAGCGATCTTCGTCCGCAAGCGCACCCTGCGTCGGGCAGTGCTGGTCATCGGGGTGTTGCTGGCTCTGCTGGTGGGGCTGGACCGGCTGTTGCTGGGAGTGCACACGCTGAGCGAGGTGATCACCGGGTACGCGGTGNGGGTCGCGGTCGCGTTGATCGTCACAGCGCTGTTCGATCCCTCCCCGCCGCTGATCAAGGCCGCTCCCCTGGCACCGAGCCCGGTCCCCACGGGACGCAAGCTCGCCTGCATCCTCAACCCGATCAAGGTCGAGAGTGTCGAGGAGTTCCAAGGAGTCGTCGAGCAGCTCGCCGGCGCAGCCGGGTACGGCACTCCCGACTGGTACTTCACCACTGTCGAGGACCCCGGCCGCTCGATGGCCGAGGCGGCAGCGGTCGGCGGCGCCGCGCTCACCCTGGTCTGCGGCGGTGACGGCACCGTGCGGACGGTCTGCGGAGAGCTGGCCGGCACCGGGATTCCGGTCGGAGTGGTGCCTGCCGGCACCGGCAACCTACTGGCTCGCAACCTCGACCTGCCGTTGCATCTGCGTTCGGCGGTCGACGTCGCGATCAACGGCCAAGATCGCGCGATCGACATCGTGCGCATCACCGGGGACAAGATCGACGAGGACGAGCACTACCTGGTGATGGCGGGAATGGGTTTCGATGCCGCGATCATGGAGGGCACCAACGAGCAGCTCAAGGCGAAGGTCGGCTGGATCGCCTACATCGTGTCCGGCGCGAAGAACCTGATGTACCCGGCTGTGCGTTTGGAGATCAGCATCGACGACGGACCCTGGACCAGACACCGGGCCCGCACGATCGTGATCGGCAATGTCGGCAACCTGCAGGGCGGGCTCCCGTTGCTGCCCGAGGCGACCATCGACGACGGAACCATCGACTTGGTGATGCTGTACCCGCGTCGTTTCCTGTCCTGGTTGCGGGTCGCGTTCCGGGTACTCACTCGCAGCGATCGCTCCGATGAGACCCTCACCCGGATGAGCGGCCGCAAGATCGCGGTACGAGCCNGCCTCCCCACCCCACGCCAGATCGACGGGGATTCGATCGGAGCCGGCACCGAGGTCGTCGCCGAGGTTCTCCCCGGCAAACTACTGGTCCGCGTCCCGCGCTAACGACCCTCGCGCAATCGGGTCAACCAGGCCGAGGCCGCATTGAATTCCTGGTCGCTGGTTCCTGGGCGAATCGTCGGGCTGATCCCGTCGTGACGCTCGTAGGAGCCGAGGAATCGCACATCCGCGCAGATCCGGCGTAGCCCCATCAGCGCCTCGCCGACTCGGGAGTCCTCGACATGGCCCTCCAGGTCGATCGAGAAGCAGTAGTTGCCCAGCGCGGCGCCGGTAGGGCGGGACTCGATCCGAGTCAGGTTGATCCCGCGGCTGGTGAACTGCTCCAAGATCTCCAGCAACGCTCCCGGATGATCCTCACGCATGAACGCCACCAGCGACGTCTTGTCCGCGCCGGTCCGAGGTGGGGGCGTCCCAGGGCGAGTCACCAGCACGAAGCGGGTCTGAGCCTCCTCGTTGTCGCCGATCCCGGAGAACAACGCCTCCAAGCCGTAATGCTCTGCGGCCAATGGCGCCGAGATCGCAGCTTCCCAGGCAGCCGTGTCGTCGGCCAGCGCTGCCGAGGCGGCAGCTGTCGAGGTGGTGTGGACGACCTCGGCTTCCGGCAACTCGACCGCACACCACTTGCGGGTTTGGGCAGCAGCATGCGGATGGGTCGCGATGCGCTTGATATCGGCAACGACCGTCCCCGGCCGCACCAGCAAGGAGAAGGCCACCGGGACGGTCATCTCGCGCGCGATCCGCAATGGATCGCCGGTGGCGAGCTCGTCCAGGGTCACCGGGACGCTTCCCTCGACCGAGTTCTCGATAGGCACCACGGCCCCGTCCGCATCGCCTGTTCTGACCGCATCGAGCGCCAGCGTGACAGTGGCGGCGGGGCGCACAGTCGCGCCTTGGTAATCGGGGAGAGCACGGAGTGCCTGCTCGGTGAAGGTGCCTTCGGGGCCGAGGTAGGCATAGCGCGGAGATTCATCGGACACAGCGACATTGAACCAGCTACCGGCCACGGACAGCGCGGAATGCGGACCGCAGCGGCCCCGGCGTACATTCGCGCTATGACCGCAGGAGGCGCCGAAGGCATCGAGGACCTGGGCTTCGCCAGGCTCGATACCGACCGGCTGGCCCGCACCGGTGATCCCGAGGTCGTGTACGGCGCCGGTAAGTCTCCGGATCAGATCACCTCGATCCTGCAGGCACTTCATCGAGCACACCCCGAACGGGCCGTGCTCGCCACTCGGCTCAGTGATGCCGCATTGAGCGCGGTCGCGAACCTCGACGACGTCGCGTTGGACGAGACGGCCCGCGCCGCGACTCTCGGTCCGCTACCGGCCTCACGGGGTCGGGTGACCGTGGTGTCGGCCGGCACCTCCGATGCGCCGGTGGCGGCAGAGGCGGCGCTGACGGCCCGGGTGTTCGGAGCCGGCGTCCAGGTCGTCACCGATGTCGGGGTATCCGGGCTACACCGCTTGCTCGCGGTGCGCCCGGCACTGGAGAACGCGGACTGTCTCGTCGTGGTGGCCGGAATGGAGGGAGCGCTCCCTTCAGTCGTCGGCGGCCTGGTCGGCGTGCCATTGGTCGCGGTGCCGACCTCGGTCGGGTACGGCGCCTCTTTCGGCGGGGTGGCCGCGCTATTGGCGATGCTCAACTCGTGCGCACCCGGCGTCACCGTGGTCAACATCGACAATGGCTTCGGTGCTGGTGTTTTCGCGGCCCGGGTCGCCCGCAACGCTGCCCCCGAGGACTCGTCCTCGCCCAAGCCACCGGAGGTGGAGCGGTGATCGGGTGGGTCGATGCCTCCGCCGGCGCCTCCGGGGACATGCTGCTGGGGGCGCTGATCAGCGCCGGAGTGCCGTTGGAAGTGTTGCAATCAGCAGTCGATACGGTCACGCCTGAGCCAGTCACGCTGCACGCAGAAAGCGTGACACGCAATGGGCTCGCGGCGATGCAGGTGCACGTCGCGGCAGGACCAGCCCAGCCCCGGACTTGGCGTGACATCAGTCCGCTGGTGAGCGGTACCGCACATCGCGTGTTCTCCCGGCTGGCCGAGGCCGAGGCGTACGTCCATGGCACCACTACTGACCACGTGCACTTCCACGAGGTCGGCGCCCTGGACGCGATCGCCGACATCGTCGCGGCCTGCGCAGGATTCGGCTACCTCGGGCTCGATGCACTGACCGTATCGGTGATCGGCGTCGGCTCCGGCACGGTGACCACCCAGCACGGTGCACTCCCAGTGCCACCACCTGCAGTCGCCGAGCTGCTCCGTGGAGTCCCCTCGTACGCAGGCCCAGCCCAGACCGAATCATGTACTCCTACCGGTGCTGCGCTGCTGACGACACTGGCCACGGCTTACGGTCCACAGCCACCGATGCGGGTCCAGCAGATCGGTATCGGCGCGGGCGGTCGTGATCCGGGCACGCACGCCAACGTCGTACGCCTCTTGATCGGTGAGACTGTCGAGATCTCGGCAACTGAACCCGGAGAGCCCCGGGTGCTCGAAGCCAACATCGACGATCTGGACCCGCGACTGTGGCCGGACGTCATAGCCGCACTGCTCGCGGTCGGCGCAAGTGATGCCTGGCTGACGCCGATCCTGATGAAGAAAGGGCGGCCGGCCCACACCCTGCACGCGCTGGTTACCCCGAGACAGNCCGCCAGGGTCGAACACGAGATCTTCCGGCAGACCTCGACGATCGGAGTGCGGTCCCACACTGTGCGCAAGTCAGCGCTGGAGCGGGAGTTCGTCACCGTGGTCGTCGACGGCCACGACGTCCGGGTCAAACTCGCCGGCCAGGACGGAATCCGTCTGAACGCGCAACCGGAGTATTCCGATGTCGCCCAGGTCGCTCAGCAGACCGGTCGCCCGATCAAGGACGTCCTCGCCGAAGCCGCAGCCCTGGCGCGCGCCCTGGAATGACCCGAAACAACCCCGATAGGGTCACGTTTATGGCAGCCCCGCACGGTGCCGACTCCGAGGTCGGGCGATTACGGTCGGTGTTGTTGCACCGACCCGGGCCTGAGCTCAAGCGGCTGACTCCCNGCAACAACGACCGGCTGCTGTTCGACGGCATCCCGTGGATCGCCCGTGCCCAGGACGAGCACGACGCCTTCGCCGAGGCGCTGCGCAACCGCGAGGTGGAGGTCGTCTACCTCACCGATCTGCTCGGCGAGACCTTGGCCCACCCACAGGCGCGAGCCCTCGCCATCGCCAACGCGCTGGACCGATTGCACTTGGGTGACACCTTGCGCGGCTACCTCACCACAGCCCTGCGCGACCAGGACCCTGAACAGCTGACGGCCTCGCTGACCGCCGGTATCCGTAACGACGAGTTGCGCGGCGGCCACGGCCTGGTCACCAGCTTGCTGGCCGAGGACGACTTCATCATCGACCCATTGCCGAACCTGTTGTTCACCCGGGATTCCAGCGTTTGGCTTCGCGACCGGGTCGCGGTGACCTCGTTGACGATGCCGGCCCGTGAGCGGGAGACCCAGCTCACCGAACTGATCTACACCTGGCACCCGCGATTCACAGGTAGCCCGATCCTGCATGGCTGGACGCGGGAGAAACTCGAGGGTGGCGACGTCCTGCTGCTTGCCCCTGGGGTCGTGGCGGTCGGCGTCGGGGAGCGTACGACACCTGCCGGGGCCGAGCGGCTGGCGCGGCAGTTGTTCCGGGCAGGTTTGGCTGAGACGGTGCTGGCTGTCCCGATTGCCCAGGAGCGGGCCACGATGCACCTGGACACCGTGTGCACGATGGTCGACGTGGACAAGATCGTGATGTATCCGAACGTGGCCGACACCTTGCAGGCGCACGCAGTCACCATGGCAGAGCTCGACCAGCCGGGCGCCGGAGAGTCCGAACTGGTTCTCCACGTCGCCGCAACGGAACCGTTCCTGGTCGCGGCGGCCAAGGCGATGCGGATCGACACCTTGCACCGGATCGACACCGGTCTGGACCCGGTCACCGCTGAGCGCGAGCAGTGGGATGACGGCAACAACACACTCGCGATCGCACCGCGAGTGGCAGTCGCCTACGAACGCAACGTCGAGACCAATGCCCGGCTGGAGGCAGCCGGCATCGAGGTGGTTGCGATCGCCGGCTCGGAGCTGGGGTCGGGCCGCGGCGGCNCCCGCTGTATGTCCTGCCCGATCAGCAGGGAGCCACTGGCCCAGTAAGGGCGCACTATGCAGGTCGCGCGTGCTCTGCGGGATGCATAGCAAGGCCGACGAGCGAAGGCGGCCTTCCGCCATGACGGAGCGCCGTCGAGCCGAGGAGAGCTCTGCCAGCCGGAGCTAAGCGCCCGCAGAGCGGGCGCGAAAGGCCCGGCCGCTGCTGACGGGGATACAACAACGACCGGGCTGCGCCCAAACCTACGGCCTGATGAACATCCGAATCAACCTGGACAGGCCACTGGTCGAGGGTGTCGTGTCACTAACAGGTCGGTAGGCCCTGCGTGACCAGCTCAGCGGATGGTCACCTGCCGGTTCGCCAGGCCGGATCGCGCTGCACGCTCGGACTCGGTCAGCGATTCAGGGCGTGCAAGCGCATCCTCCAGATCAGCGAGGAAAGCGGCTGCTGGTTCCTCCAGCGCCTCGGCGCCGGTTCCGACCGGAAGGTCCCACACTGGTGTCAAGGTGCCATGGGCGCGGAACATCCCGACGAACCGCGACCCCTCGACCAACCTGTCCTTCCCAGCTGCATGAAGCCGAGCCAAAGCGTCCAGGAGCGCGTCCTCGGCCTGGGGAAGCACGACTCGCAAGTGCTCCTTGCTTCCCGCATCCACCCAGTAGGCAGATGGAACCGAGGTGAGTTTGATCGTCGGCGTGATCGCGGCATTGGCCTGCTCCAGGGCCGCAGTGGTTGCCGAGTCGACCTCGGTGTCGGTGAACCAGAACTCGAAACCCTCGTGGACGGTGACCTCGAAGGGCTCGGTGGCCAGCAGGTCTTGCAGGCGCGATCCCGGGCCGGGGTCGGACTTGAGCCCGATGACATCCCCGGGCTCAGCGTCGAGCGCTTGCTCGAGCACCGCCGCCAGGTCACGGCTGGGATCGCCGTACCCGTGCTGGACCTGGAGGCCGAGCCAGATCGCACCACTGTCCCTGACCAGTGCTGGGGCTGCCATCGGCAGCAGGCTGCACAACACAACCTCGCGGTCGCTGTCACGCAACTTGACCGGAGCGGTGGCCGCAGGGACGAGCTCACGCATGGCGATCAGGTCGCACTCGCCCGGCAAGCCCTCGAAAGGCCGGTTGACGAAGACCGGCGCCGGACCGTCAGCCGATCCGTGGCAGGCCTTGAACCTGCGCCCCGATCCACACGGGCAGGGTTGGCGTGGCCCGACTCCGGCGTACTCCCCGGTCCGGGCAGCAGGGGCCACCTCGTTGCGGGCTCTGACTCGCGACTTCTTTCCCATGGCAGGTGAGGGTACTGGCACCGGTGCTCAGGGACCGAGTTCACCCAGGCGCTTGATCGTGTCCCGAGGACGGTCGGTGATGATGGCCTCGACCCCCAACGACAGGCAGAGGTCGAGATCCTCAGGGGTATTCACCGTCCAGACATGGATACGACGTCGGCGCCGCTTCAGCCTCTCGCCCAGACGCGGGTTGGCGCGCAGCAGGTCGATCCCGGGACCGGCGATCCAACCCGGGGCCAGCACACCGGAGGAAAGCCGCCAGGAATACGCGTTGTCGGTGAGCAGCACAACCTCCAGCTGTGGCGCGTGCTTCTGGATCCGGGTCAGCGCGACCGGCGAGAAGCTCATGATCCGGGCCGGACTGTCGGTTCCCGCCCACCCGAATTCCGCCAGCAGTTGCACCACTTTGCGCTCGATCAGCCCGGCGTAGCGGGTCGGGTGCTTGGTCTCGATCGCCAGGTCGATAGGCCGGTGGTAGTCGCGTGCGATCTCCAACAGGGTCCGTAGCGTGAGCACCTGCCGCTGGTCGGCTGTGACATCAGGTGCCTCGTCGTCCAGTTCCGCCCAGGGGTTCTTCCAGGAACCGAAGTCGAACTGGTTCAGCTGCTCGAGGGTCATGGTGGAGACCAGGCCGGCGTTGCCCGCTACGCGGCGCAGGTTGCGATCGTGGACGCACACCAGGTGACCATCGGCGGTCAGTCGTACGTCGCACTCGAACCCTTCGGCACCGTCATCGAGTGCCTTCACATAGGCGGCCAGGGTGTGCTCGGCCAGATCAGCACTGGCGCCACGATGCGCCACCACCTGCGGACGGCCGTCGAGTTTGCGCATGATCGGGACCTCTGCTGTGAGGAACTGCGATTCCGGACTGTTGTCGGCTGTTACTGGGCTGTTTGCTGTTGAGTTGTCAGGATCGTTGCGTCCGTAGGAACTCTCCGAAGTGCGGCACCGTGAACGCGACGGTGCCCCGCTCGCTGGAATACACCAGCCCCTTCTTGATCAGACCGTCCCGGGCCGGGCTGAGTGACTGAGGTTTACGACCCAATGCTGCCGCAACCGCTGCCGTGGTGACCGCCAGACCCGCGGATCCNGGCACCGCCCGAATCACCGACTGCGACAGCGCCCCCGGCGCGCTGGCCGGACTACCGTGCTCGGCCCCGAGGTTGGCCATCGCCAGCATGTAGTCGCGCTCAGCCGAAGTGGCCCGGTCGTAGCGGGCACCGAAGAAACCGACTGCCAACTCGGCCTCGGCTTCCGGGGCCGCCTGGACCACATCAGCTTCGCGGATCGGGTTACCCGGGGCGTGGTCCCAAGTGGCCTTGCCGTAGGCCTGCACGAAGTAGGGGTAACCATCGGTGAGGGCATACAGCGCATCGAGTGCCCCCTGCTCGAAGTCGACGCCCTCCTCTGCCGCAGGCAACAGCAAAGCGCGGTCGGCCATCTCCCGCGGAAGCCGATCCACCTCGACGTAGCGGAACAGCCGCTCGGAGTAGGACTTGCTGGCCGCCAGCAACACCGGCAAGTGCGGAAGCCCGGCTCCCACGACGAGCAACGGCGCGCCCTGCTGACTGATCTCATGGCAGGCCCCGCACAGTGCCGAAAGCTCGGGACCGGAGATGTCTTGCATCTCGTCGACGAACAGCGCCACTCCGACCCCGAGGTCACCGGCCAGGTCGGCCACATCGGTGAACAGCTCTACCAGGTCGAGCTCGAGGTCACCGGAGTCGGCCCGGCCCTTGCCGGCGCTGACATCGGTCGGTGGACTCCAGCGCACTGCCTTGCGATCGCGCAACTCGGCCCGCTGGGCGTAAGCCTTCAACACCCCGGCCACTTGGTCGACCCGGTCCGGATCGCGGTGCCGGTGCGCCACCTCGCGGATAGCGGCGAACAGCGCTTGCGCGATCGGCAGCCGCACCCCNTGCTCGGGGCGGGCCTCGAACTTGCCGGTCCCCCAGGCTCGACCGACCGCCTGGGAACGCAGCGCGTTCAGGAGCACGGTCTTGCCCACCCCGCGAAGCCCGCTGACGATCATGCTGCGCTCGGGACGACCAGCGGCGATTCGCTCCAAGGTCACGTCGAACTGGGTGAGTTCCCTGTCCCGGCCGGCAAGCTCCGGTGGGCGCTGCCCCGCACCGGGCGCATACGGATTACGAATCGGATCCATGATGCGAAGATATCCGCTAGTCTAGTGATAATCCTAGATTCGCTTATCGATGCCGATCGTGTCGCCCGGCCTTCAGAGATCCCGCGGAGACCATGTGTGACCATTCATGATCACGCCACCGTCGGATCGACAGCCAAGTCGCTGACCATCGGCCGGCCCGCGGCCTGCCAATCGAGCATCCCGCCGGCGAGATTCACCGCATCGAACCCGTTCTGCACCAGGTACGCCGTTGCCTGGGCCGACCGGCCGCCGACCTTGCACACCACCAGCACCTGCTCGGCGGGTATCTCGCCGATCCGGCCGGGAAGCTCCATCAGCGGGATGTGCTGGGCGCCCTCGATGTGCCCGTAGGCCCACTCCTCCGGCTCGCGCACATCCAGCACGCTCAGCTCCGGGGGTAGCGGGGCCGGCAGACTGGTGATGTCAACGGTGGGGACGTTCATGTCACGAGTGTGACACCCCGGCTGCACAAGAATCCTCAAGGTGCGCTAGATTCCCTCTTCGAAAGGGAGTAGTCCCCAACAGCCGCGTCGACATACTGACCTCTGATGCACTAGAGGTCCGGTGCGGCAGGCCACCACCCGCTCAACGGGATGGTGGCGGACGAGACTTTCGACCAGCGAACCGACGACCGGCGCGCTTGGTCGAAGGCGCGTCCCAGCTCCTCGGCCAGGCCAAGGAGCTTTTCTGATGTATGCCTTCCTGCTTTCCACTGTGGTGATCTTCGTTGCCGAACTCGGCGACAAGAGCCAGCTGATGGCGATGACCTTCGCGACCCGCTACCGCGCCCGCGATGTGCTCATCGGCATCACTGCGGCCACCGCGATCGTGCATCTGGCTTCGGTCGGAATCGGCGCTCTGATCGGGGATCAATTCACCGAAAGCCAGCACGTCATCTCGATCATCGCCGGGATCGCGTTCCTGTTCTTCGCCGCTTGGACTCTGCGCGGCGACGAGCTCACCGAGGACGAGGCCAACAAGGCGCGCAACTCCAGCGGACTCGCGATCCTCGCAGTCGGCACCGCGTTCTTCCTCGCCGAACTCGGCGACAAGACCATGCTGGCCACTATCACGCTGGCCACCCAAGAGGGCTGGCTCGGCACTTGGATCGGCTCCACGCTCGGCATGGTCGCAGCCGATGCGCTCGCGATCGTGGTGGGTGCAGTGCTCGGCAAGCACCTTCCGGAGAAGACGATCAAGTACGGCGCTGCCGCCCTGTTCGCCATCTTCGGACTGCTCTTGATCGGTGATGGGTTCGGTTGGTTCGGCTGACGCAACTATTTAGGTACTAAAGCTACTTAAGGAGCTTAGACATCCGCCGGTCCGCCAGCGGTTTGCCATCGGTCTGACAGGTGGCGCAGTACTGCAGAGCGGAGTCGGCAAACGACACCTCGCGCACCACATCGCCGCACACCGGGCACTTCTCGCCCTTGCGGCCATGAACAGCCAGATGGGACTTCTTCTCTCCCTTGAGCTCGGAAGCAGCCAGGCCGTCACCGCGTTTGACCGCATCGGTGAGCAGACCGCGGATCGCGTCGTACAAGGTCTGTAGCTCGTCCTCATCCAAGCTGGTGGCCGGCTTATAAGGCGACATCCGCGCCGCATGCAAGATCTCGTCGGAGTAGGCGTTGCCGATTCCGGCGATGACCGACTGGCTACGCAGTACGCCCTTGAGCTGTGACCGACCGGCATCGGTCAGGATCTCGCGTAGCACGTCCGGAGTGAACTCGTCGGCCAGCGGATCCGGACCCAGGTTGGCGATCCCGGGGACGTCGGCCGGATCGCGTACGCAGTACAGCGCCAGCCGCTTCTGAGTGCCTGCCTCGGTGATGTCCAGTCCTGAGTCGTCGTCGAGCACGATGCGCACCGCCAAGGGGGACTTGGCGCTGGGCTTGGCCGGGAGGCTCGGTTGCTCGGCTTTCCAGCGCACCCAGCCCGCCCGGGACAGATGCACGATCAGATGAAGCCCNCCGGCGGTGATGTCGAGGAACTTGCCGTGGCGTCCTACTTTCTCGATGAAAGCGCCGTTCACTGCCGACAGCGGGGGATCGTAGGTCTTCAGGGCGCTGAACGCGACCACTTCGACCCGCGCTATGGCACGCCCGTCGAGTCGTCGGCGCAAGTCGCGCGCCAGGCCCTCCACCTCGGGCAACTCCGGCATGACGACCAGCCTACGAGGTCACCGCTGATTCTCGGCCGAGCTGGGCTCCACGAGCTCGTCTCAGCGCCACGGCACAGGCAGCGGGAGCTGCAGCGCCTCACGCAATCGGGCCAGATAGACCCGCCGCGGCAGCTCGATCACACCGAGGCCGGCCAGATGCGGAGTCGACCACTGCACGTCGAGCAGCCGGTGCTCGGTGTGCTCGTCACCGAGGAGCTCCACCAACCCGGCCAGCGCGACCTTCGAGGCATCGCGGGCTCGGTAGAACATCGACTCACCCGCGAACAGGCCACCGATCGCCACGCCGTACAAGCCGCCTACGAGTTCGTCGCCGTCGAACGTCTCGATCGAATGGGCCCAACCCAGGTCGTGCAGACTGCGGTAGGCGGCAATGATGTCGTCGTCGATCCACGCTCCCTCACGACTCGGATGCGCGCATGCGGCGATCACCTCGTCGAAAGCGGTATCCACGCGCACCTCGTATCGTTTGGCCGATTGGCGCAGTGATCGGGTAATCCGGAGCTGCTCCAAAGGCAGCACACCACGCTTGCGCGGGCTGAACCACCAAAGGCCCTGCTGTCCCGCAGGCGACGGCATCGGAAAGTAGCCCTGGGCATAGGCCCACAACAGCGTCGAGGGCTCCAGATCGGCCCCGGTGGTCACCGCGTCAGGCACCTGGTCACAATCCGGATCGTCCAGATCCGGAAACGACCACAAGCTGTCGGGCACACTCATCGGCACGGACACAACCTAGTCCGATGCTCGAGTGCCGCGCTCGGCTCCGCTAGGGCCGCCTGCATAGGCTTGCGGCATGGGCCTGGGTAAAACGGTTGCAAGGCAGCTGGGACCGCGCATGCACAAAGTGCTGCCCGGCGCCACCGCCTCGGTGGTGCACGAGGCCCTGGCTCAGGCCATCGACGGCGTCGGACCGCTGGCCGGCGCAGCTGCGGCGGCCGAGAAACAACTGGCCGAGCGGCCCGGCGATATCGACTACGCCATCCATGAGGTCATCGAGAACAACGTGCGTATGGCCGGCGTCCAAGGCTTCCTCACCAATATCGGCGGCCTGGTGACACTGCCGATCGCGATTCCGGTCAATGTGACCGGGTTGGCGGTACTGCAGTGCCGGATGGTGGCCGGGATTGCTCACCTGCGCGGATACGACCTGGACGATCCGCGGGTGCGCAGCGCGATCTTGGCTTGCGCTCTGGGTGAGTCGGTGGTGCAGGCGGCGGTGAAGGGAAAACGGATCCCTGCCACGCCGCACGGCATCGCCACCGCCGCCGACTTCGACCCGCACCTGAAAGAGGTGATGGCCGGGGAGTTGACCAGCGAGCTCATTGCCCGCGCCGCGGGTAAGCGCCTGGTAGGGGTGGTGGCTCGGCGCATCCCGATTGCCGGTGGGGTGGTCGGCGCCGGAGCCGACAGCATCTCCACCTGGAAGGTCGGCCGTTACGCCGACCGTGAGCTGACCAGCGTAGGCCCGGTCAGGTCGGTCAAGGTCAAGCCGTAGCGCTGGGCTTCACCTCGATCAGCGTGTGCTTGAGCGCGACCTGGTCTCCGGCCGCGGCGTTGACCGCTGTCACGACTCCGTCGAACGGCGCCTTCAGCGACAGCTCCATCTTCATCGCCTCCATCACTGCAAGCACGGTCCCCTCGGTGACTCGGTCACCGGTCGACACGCGCACGCTCAGTACGGTCCCGGGCATCGGTGCCACGATGCTTCCGTCGGAGGTGGCAGCTGTCGAGACGTCGTCGACCGCCGGGCGTGCGAACACGAATCGCTGTCCCTGCCAGGCGACCTCCACGCTATGCGCGTCGACGGCAGCCGCGGACACCTTGGCCGGTGGTGCCGAGCCGGGCTCGACCGGGATCACCTCGCCGTCGAGCACCGTGAGCACCGGTGCCGTAGGCGCTGCCGAGCGCCAGCCGTCCCCGACCCCGAACGGACCGTCGTCGGTAGCGACCCAACCTGCCAGGGCATGGGCTGCGAGCAGCCTGCCAGTCTCGACCGAGGGCGGCGCAAGGGCGTCGGGATGCGCGTCGAGCCAGGCGGTGTGGATCTGACTGTCGCGGCACTGATCACTGGCGACCAGTGCGCGCAGGAAGCCGGTGTTGCTGGTCAGGCCGAGGATGGCGGTGTCGTCGAGCGCGGTGACCAGCGCGTGACGGGCGGCCTCGCGAGCGCGGGCGTGGGTGACTATCTTGCCGAGCATCGGATCGTACGCCGTGCTTACGACTGTCCCGGACTCCAACGCGGCGTCGACTCGCGCATGGTGTGGCCATCGGACGAGGGTCGCTGTGCCTGCTTGGGGNAGGAACCCTGCCCAGGCGTCCTCGGCGTACACCCTCGCCTCGAAGGCATGCCCGGTGCAGGTGAGGTCGCTTTGGGTGAACGGCAGCGGTTCGCCGGACGCGATCCGCAGTTGCAGCTCGACAAGGTCGAGCCCGGTGATCGCCTCGGTGACGGGGTGCTCGACCTGGAGCCGGGTGTTCATCTCCAGGAAGAAGGCTTCCTGGTGGCCCGCGTCATCAGCGACGAGGTATTCGACGGTCCCGGCATTGATGTAACCGACCTCGCGGGCCAATGCGACTGCGGAGTCGTGCAGCACCTTGCGAGCCGTTTCCGACAGACCGGGTGCGGGGGCCTCTTCGATCACCTTCTGGTGTCGGCGTTGCGCCGAGCAGTCGCGTTCGAAGAGGTGCACGACGTTGCCATGAGCGTCGGCGAGGATCTGCACCTCGACGTGCCGGCCGTGCTCGACGTACCGCTCGATCAGGATCGTGTCGTCACCGAATGCACTGGTGGCCTCCCGCTTGGCTGCAGCCACGGCAGCGTCGAGCTCCTCGGGCGTATGCACGATGCGCATGCCCTTGCCGCCACCGCCCGCTGCGGCTTTGACCAGGACCGGGNNTAAGTGAACTCGCCGGGGTCCTGGTCCGNNGGAGTACGACGGCACAACAGGAACTCCGGCAGCAACGGCGATCTCGCGGGCACGGTCCTTGCGACCCATTACCTCGATCACCTCCGGGGTCGGACCAACGAAGACCAGTCCCGCGTCGAGGGCCGCACGGGCGAACTCGGCGCGCTCGGACAAGAACCCGTAACCCGGATGGATCGCATCGGCCCCTGCCCGCTGAGCAGTGGCGATGAGCGCCTCGATGTTCAGGTAGGACTCGGTTGCGGGAGTTGGCCCGAGTCGGATGGCGCGATCGGCCGCCCGAACGTGTAGAGCGTCACGATCGGCATCGGAGTACACCGCGATCGTGGTGATGCCGAGGCGTCGAGCGGTTCGGATGATTCGTACCGCGATCTCACCGCGGTTGGCGATCAGGAGAGACGAGATGGGGGAGGCACTCATCGCCCTCACATCCGGAAGATGCCGTAGCCGGGTTCACCGATGGGCGCGTTGGCGGCCGCGGCCAGGCCCAGGCCGAGCACTCGCCGGGTGTCGATCGGGTCGATGATGCCGTCGTCCCATAGGTGCGCCGTCGCATAGTAGGGCGAGCCTTGGATCTCGTACTGCTCCCGGATCGGCGCTTTGAACGATTCGACCGCAGCCTCGTCGGGCAGGTCCGAGCGCACTGCCGCAAGCACCGAAGCTGCCTGCTCTCCGCCCATCACCGAGATGCGCGCGTTGGGCCACATCCACAAGAACCGGNGGTCGTAGGCCCGTCCGCACATGCCGTAGTTGNCCGGCGCCGAAGGAGCCGCCGATCACGATGGTGAACTTCGGCACCACCGAACAGGCCACGGCGGTGACGAGTTTCGCGCCGTCCTTGGCGATACCACGGTTCTCGTACTCGCGGCCAACCATGAACCCGGTGATGTTCTGCAAGAACACCAGCGGGATACCGCGCTGATTGCACAACTCGATGAAATGTGCGCCCTTGAGAGCCGACTCGCTGAACAGGATGCCGTTATTGGCAACGATGCCGACCTGATAGCCCCAGATATGGGCAAACCCACAAACCAGGGTCTCGCCGTAAAGCTGTTTGAACTCGGCGAACCGCGAGCCGTCGGTGATCCGACGGATCACCTCGCGAACATCATAGGGAGTACGGGGATCGGTAGGCACGACGTCATAAAGGCCATCGGGGTCCTCGACCGGCTCCTCGGGAATGATCGGGTTAAGCCAAGCGGCCTGATCTCGATACGGCGCCCGCTCGTTCCTCGGGGCGCCTACTCGATCACCCTCCCAGGCTGGTCGAGTGCCGCCCGAAGGGCGGTGTATCGAGACCCCACACGTCGCCACTATCGACCGGACGATCTGCAACGCATGCGCATCGTCGCTTGCCAGATGGTCGACCACTCCTGAAAGTCGCGCATGCACCTCACCGCCGCCGAGGTCCTCGGCGCTGACCACCTCGCCAGTGGCGGCCTGCACCAGAGGCGGTCCGCCCAAGAAGATCGTGCCCTGGTTCTTCACGATCACGGTCTCGTCCGACATCGCCGGCACATAAGCGCCACCGGCCGTGCACGATCCCATCACCGCAGCGATCTGCGGGACCCCGCGAGCCGACAGATTGGCCTGGTTGAAGAAGATCCGGCCGAAGTGCTCACGATCGGGGAACACCTCGTCCTGCATCGGCAGATACGCCCCACCGGAATCGACCAAGTAGAGGCAGGGCAGGTGGTTGTCAGAAGCCACGGCTTGGGCCCGCAGGTGCTTCTTGACCGTCATCGGGTAGTAGGTGCCGCCCTTGACAGTGGCGTCGTTGGCCACGATCACACACTCACGCCCCGCGACCCGCCCGATCCCGGTGATGACACTCGCGCTGGGCACAGCGTTCTCTTCGTCGGATGCCCCATACATCCCCCAGGCCGCAAGCGGCGAGAGCTCCAAGAACGGCGAACCCGGATCCAAAAGCCGATCCACGCGATCACGGACGAGCAACTTGCCGCGTGCAGTGTGCCGGTCGCGGGAGGCTTGCGGTCCACCCAGTCGCACCAGCGCAAGTCGTTCACGCAACTGCTCGGTGAGCTCACGCATCCCGGGTGTCATGGAGCCAGCCTAGTTAATGACCATTAACTTAACCAGCCCTCGGTCCGCCCCGGCCCCAAGCCCCAAAGTCACAACTCCGGTTGCCGGTCGAGCTCGGCCAGCGACTGGCGTAACGAGTCCAGCGAGGCGTTCACCTGCTCGACCTCGCTACGAGCATCGTGGCCGACATCGAGCGACGACAGCGTCGCCGAGGTCTCCAGCAGTTTGGTGTAGACCTCGGCCACCTCGTCCACGATCCCCTGCAACCTGCCCAACAGCGCTTTGCGGCGATCAGTCATCCGCTGCACCGAGGCTCGCACCTCCTTGCTGCCCGAGACCGGCCCGACCCGCGACAACGCCGAATCCAAGCCGTCGACAGCACCGGCGACCCGCAGCGCCGCCAACTGGGCACTTTCAGCCGAGACCCGAGCTTCGATTGCCGCATCGACGATCTCGTCGGGAAGCGGGCCCCCCGCAACCGGCCCAGCTCGGTCACGTAGTGCTCCAAGACCGACACCATCTTGGCCTGGTTGGTGCCTTTGGCAAGCCGAGGCAGCTGCGCCTCTCCCGGCTTGTCGGATCTACCGATCAGGCCACCGATCGCGACCCCGGCTGCGTACATGCCCGCTGCAACCGCCACCGGGGCGGCCGCGGACAGTCCGACAGCCCAGGCCACTCCGCCGCCGAACACCGAGATCAGCGCCAGCCACGGGTCGGTCGCCGTCTGGGCTGCTCGCTTGCCGAAACTCATGGATTCGTCTCACGTCTAGAAGTTCGACAACACGGCCGTGAAGACCTTGTCGATGTTGGCCGGGTTGGTTGCATCGTAGGCCGCCGCCTTGGATGCCTCGGAGATCTTCTGCAGCGTCACCAGGTCGGCTCCTTCTCCGTAGGCGATCGAGAACACCCGGAGTGTGGACTCCGCGCCTCCATCGAGTTGTCGGAGCAGGCCGGCCAGGTCGTTGTCCGGTGGGTACTCGTTGCGCCCATCGGTCAGCA
The DNA here is from genome assembly GCA_013693815.1 of Nocardioidaceae bacterium. Classification (GTDB taxonomy): domain Bacteria; phylum Actinomycetota; class Actinomycetes; order Propionibacteriales; family Nocardioidaceae; genus SSC3. The sequence continues at coordinate 245,603 of CP059259.1, read as the reverse complement.
CCACGACTGCATTGATCTTGCTCGAGTCGTACGCCTGGCTCATCTTCTCCACGCCGGCCCGGATCGAGCCGAACAGCGGCGTGCCGTTGAGCGGGATCAAGTTCTCCACCCTGCTCCGGATCAGCGACTCGTTGGTCTTGATCGGGGCTACCGGAACGAGTTCCTGGTAAATCCCCGAGGGTGTGTTCAGGTCGGTCGTGAACATCCACAACCCGACCTCGTCTCTAGGCGTGAACTGGGAAAGCGCTTTGACCGCGGCATCTTTGGCGAGATCGAGCTTCGTCGAGCCTTGAGCCTCCTCGCCCATCGACCCCGACACGTCGAGCAGGATCAGTACCCGGGCCTCCTTGCGCAGCTCCGTCCACAAGTCGCGTACCGCGGCCAGCACGTTCGGCGAGGGCGGTGACAACTCGACCTTGACCCCATCGGGAGGTAATTGNTCACTCTCGAGGATCGGAGCGCCCGGCTCGTGGTCGAAGGTGCGGAACCCGGCGTCGGTGAACAGCTTCTGGGACTCCTCGGACTGCAGGAAGTCCAGGAAATCCTCGGCCCCGGCCTTCTTCGCCTCAGTGACCCAAGGCGCCCGCAAGATGACATAGGGGCTGTCGGAGTAGAGCGTCCCCTCTTTCGGATAGACAGCGACCAGAGGCACCCGTGGAACAGCTCGGTCTCCAAGCGTCGCGAGGTCGCCGTTGGGGTTGCCGGCGTTGTAGTCGACGACCGACTTCTCCTCCACCGCGACTGCAGAGACATAGCCCAACCCCGCGCCGGCATCGTCAGCGCGCAACAGGTTGGACAGGTAGGTGAGGGTGGTGTCACCGTAGTGCACCACCGACTTCTCTACGTCGGCGACGAACTGACGTACTTCGGGATCCGCCAAGTCCTTCATGGTGAGATCGGACGACTTGCCGGTTGCCGCCACGAATGCGCCGACCGTCGCGGCCAACCCCGAGGTGGAGATCGTCGGGTTGGTCTTACCGAGAGTGAACTTGCCCCACTCCGGGTGACCCTTGGCAGCCCAGCCTTGCGGGTCGTTGGCCAAGGTCAGGATGTCGCCCCAACCGATCGGGGTTTGCGGCCATCCCAGGGCCTCTGCCATCGGGCGCGGCATCGCCAGGACCAACGGGGTCGCGGTAACGCTCTCGATCTGGCCGTCCGGAACCAGGGTGGGGCGGTCCAGGTCGGACAGATCCTTCTCCAAGACACCCACCCAGGTCGAGCCGGCCGGGCTCCATACATCTGGTGGCGGGCCGTCGATGCCCTCGTCCCAACCACGGGCCAACTGCTGCTCGCCGGCACCTGAGGACAACGAGTTCACTTTGACCTCGAAGCAATCCTCACCGACCTTGCGGTCGGTCTTGTTGTACCTGTTGGCGATCTCTTGCATGATCGCCTGCTTCTCCGGCGACGCACCGATCGTGAGCGGAGTGCATCCTGCCCGGCTCACGACCTCCTGGTCGCCGTTGCCCGCCTCAGGCTTGTCATCGTCACCGGAACACGCTCGAATCCCGATGATCACCAGCAAACCCACGACCGCTGCCGCGATGAGTGAAGTCCTGGACCTGGCCATCCGACCTCCTCCGGCGCGGGCACTGACCAGGAAGTCTAGGGGAACCCCATCACTAGGCTGAGCCAGTGACCTCACGCAAGGAGCAGATCCTGAGCACCGCCGCCGAGCTTTTCGCCCGCAACGGCTTCCATGGTGTCTCGGTGAACGAGATCGGCGCCGCCGTCGGGATCAGTGGTCCGGCGCTCTACCGTCATTTCGCCTCCAAGGACGCGATGCTGGCCGAGATGCTGGTGGGGATCAGCCACGAGTTGCTCGACACCGGTCTGGCGAAGGCCGGCGCAGCGCAAAGTCCCCAGCAGGCACTGTCGGCCCTGGTCGACTGGCATATCGAGTTCGCATTGCACAACAAGGCACTGATCGTGATCCAGGACCGGGATTGGGACGCGTTGCCTCACGACGCCCGCAACCAGGTGCGGACCTTGCAGCGGGCCTATGTCGATCTGTGGGCGACCCACTTGCGCGCCGTCGCGCCCGGCATAGCCGACGACACCGCGCACGCGATGGTGCATGCCGCCTTCGGCCTGCTGAACTCCACCCCGCGCAGCGCCCGGGTGGACGACGACCAGATGGCCGACCTGCTTCATCGCATGGCGCTGGCCGGGCTGGGCATCGACAACGCCGAGTAGCCGCCGAGTAGCGTGGAGGCCATGAGTCTTCTCGATATGCCCATCGCTCGCCTCGACGGCGCTCCCAGCACACTCGGCGAGATCACCTGTGGCCGGCCGGCGTTGCTGGTCAATGTGGCCTCCAAGTGCGGCCTGACACCCCAGTACACCGCTTTGGAGGAGTTGCAGGAAAAGTACGCCGGTCGCGGTTTCACCGTGGTCGGGTTTCCGTGCAACCAGTTCATGGGCCAAGAGCCCGGCACGCCTGCGGAGATCCAGGAGTTCTGCTCGGCGACCTACGGGGTGACCTTCCCACTGACCGAGAAGATCGAGGTCAACGGCGAGAGCCGGCACCCGATCTATACCGAGCTCACCCCGAATCCGACCGCTGATGGCGCGACCGGCGACATCACCTGGAATTTCGAGAAGTTCCTGATCGACGGGTCGGGGACCGTGGTGGCCCGCTACGCGCCACAGGTCGCACCCGACGACCCCACCGTCGTGGCGGCAGTGGAAAGCCTGCTCGAGTAGCAGATGACCCGGCATCTGGCCTACATAGGCGAATCGGAGACGCTGCAAGCGCTGCTGCTCGATCCGCGATACGCGCTAGGTGGCACCACCGCATCCCCGCAGTTGCAGCTCGACGGGTTGTTGAACGCCGACGGGTTCGGGGCCGGCTGGTACGTCCTGGGGCGCGATGAGCCGGTGCGTTACCGTCGCGCTCAGCCGATGTGGACCGACGATTCGTTCGCCTCGCTGGCGCCGACCGTCTACACCCGATGCCTACTGGGCTCGGTGCGCACCGGCACCCATGGCCTGGCACACGACGAGTCCTGCGTGGCACCCTTCCAACAGGGTCGTTGGCTGTTCTCCCACAGCGGCCGGGTCAGTGACTGGCGCCAGGCGCGCAAAGCGCTGTGGGAGGACACCTTCGACATTCCCGAGGCCGCAGCGCCGGTCGACTCCGCGCTGGTCTTCGGGCTGGCTGCCTCCCGCTGGACCGCGGGCACACCCTTAGGAGCGGCGCTGGTCGAGGTGATCCGCGAGGTGCTCCGGTTCGGTGGTGGCAAGCTCAACCTGTTGGCTGTCGACGGCATCGGAATCGCCGGCACGACCTATGGCGAGCCGCTGTTCGCCCAGGAAAGCTCCCGCGGGATCGTCATCGCGAGCGAGCCGCTGGACGACGCTCCCGACTGGATTGCCGTCCCCGAGGGCGCGCTGGTGGAGGCTTCCGAGCACGGATTGACCGTCACTCCCTGGACCTCTGAGCTGGATCTCTGGTCGCGACCAGTTCACCAGATGCGCACCCGCTGGGCGGGGTCGAGCCAGAGCCCATCGCCGGGCGCCGTGCCGAAAGCCTCGTGGAACTCATCCAGGTTGCGGGCGATGTTCGCGCGGAACTCCGGCGGGCTGTGCGGGTCGATCGTGAGGTACTGCTGCTCCTGCTCCTTACGGCGCTTGGTGCGCCACACGTACGCCCAGTTGTAGAAGACCCGTTGGTCGCCGGTACGCCCTTGGAGGATCTCGGGCTCAGCGCCGTCCAGGGAGATCCGGTAGGCCGCCAGGCCGATCGTGAGGCCACCGAGGTCGCCGATGTTCTCACCGACGGTCAGCGACCCATTCACCTGCTCACCGGGAAGGTTCCGCGGGCTGAACCCGTCGTACTGCTCGACCAGCTTCTCCTTGCGCAGCTCGAAGGCAGCACGGTCGGAGTCGGTCCACCAGTTGTTGAGGTTGCCCAGCTCGTCGAACTGCGAGCCCTGGTCGTCGAATCCGTGCCCGATCTCGTGGCCGATCACCGCGCCGATGCCGCCGTAGTTCTCGGCCGGGTCCGCGTCGGGGTCGAAAAAGGGCCGTTGCAGGATTCCGGCGGGGAAACAGATCTCGTTGGTGCCGGGGTTGTAGTAGGCGTTGACCGTCTGCGGCAGCATGAACCACTCGCCACGGTCGACCGGTGAGCCGATCTTGCCCAACTCCCGGTCGGTCTCGAACGCCGCGGCGGCAACGACGTTCCCGAGCAGGTCGTCCGGGCTGACGATCAAGGAACTGTAGTCACGGAACTTGTCGGGGTAGCCGATCTTGGGTGTGAACGTGTCGAGTTTCTTGTACGCGCGCTGCTTGGTCTCCTCGCTCATCCAGTCCAGCTGCTCGATCGAGACGCGGTAGGCAGCGAGTAGGTTGGCGACCAGATCGTCCATCAGTGCCTTGGAGCGAGGCGGGAAGTGCCGGGCGACGTACTCCTCGCCGACGGCTTCACCGACTGCCCCCTCCACGAAGGCCACCCCGCGCTTCCAGCGGGCCCGTAGCTCGGGGGTGCCGTTGAGGGTGCGGCCGTAGAAGTCGAAGTTCTGCTCCACGAACACACTCGACAGGTAGGGAGCAGCAGCCCGGATGATCCGGATCGCCAGCCAGGCCCGCCAGTTCTCGATCGGGAGTTCACCCAATGCGGTCGACAGGTGCTCCAGGTAACCCGGCTGTCGCACGTTGACCTCGGCCAGTACCTCGTCGGCGCCACCGAGCCCGGTGAGGTAGGCGGTCCAGTCGAATGCCGGGATCAGAGCGTCGAGCTCCGTGCGCGTGTGCAGGTTGTAGGACTTGAGCACGTCCCGGGTCTCGGCTCGCTCCAGGTGGCCCTTGGCGAGCAACGTCTCGGTGTCGAAGACTCGTTGCGCCTCCACCGCGGGATCGGCGATACCGGCCAGCTCGAACATCCGCTCCAGATACGCCAGGTACGCGGTCCGGATGTCGGCGAACTTCTCCTCACGGTAATAGGACTCATCAGGCAGCCCGAGCCCACCTTGGAGCACGTTGAGGATGTAGCGGTCACTGTTGCGGTCGTCGGTGTCGACATAGGAGCCGAACAGCCCACCGCCGCCTGCTCGCTCGATCTCGCCGGCGAACGCGGGCAGGTCAGCTACCGAGGACAGCGCGTACGCCGCCGTCAGACCTGGCTGGATGGGAGCTGAGCCGAGGGCCTCGATCCGCTCGGAGTCCATGAACGAGGCATACAGGTCGCCGATCTTCTGAGCATTCGAGCCCGGCTCCACCTCCCCGGCCGCGGCACGGGTGCCGAACTCCTCGATGATCACGCGGACCCGCTCCTCGGCCTGGTCGGCGAGCTGTACGAAAGGTCCCCAGCTCGACCGGTCCGCGGGGATCTCGGCAGTGTCCAGCCAGGTCCCGTTCACATGCCCGAAAAGGTCATCCTGCGGTCGGACCGCGGGGTCCATTCCAGCTGTGGCGTCATCGAGAATCGACGTGATCGACATGGGGGCCACCCTACGCCGGGCGACCGTTGCGGGTACTTCTCGCCCGACGCTCAGGCATCTCATGCAAGGATCGAGACATGTCCGAGCAAACTGAGCGACTGCACGTCACGATCGTCGACAACCCCGAGCACCATCGCGTCGAGGCGCGAGCCGACGACGGGAGCCTCACCGGTTTCGCTCAGTATTACGTCCGTGACGGCGCCTACGTTTTCTTCCACACCGAGGTGGACGACGACTACGAGGGCCAGGGAATCGGCAGCCAGATCGCCGGGGCGTCATCGAGTTCGTCCGTGGGCGCGGAATGCCGATCGCCCCGGAGTGCCCGTTCATCCGGGCCTACATGCGCAAGCACCCCCAGACCCAGGAGGTCCTGGCTCCCGGATTCGACGTCACCGCCGAGTAATGCTCGCGCTCCGGCGCGGCCCCTGGGGCACCCCGGGGAGTGCTATCGGATCTCCACGACCCTGTTCATCTCGAAGTGCATAGGGTCGGTGTAACTCCAGTCCCCACCCCAGGCGAAGCCCCATTTCTTGAAGATCGCCACCACCCGGCGGTCGATCTCGCCCACGGTGCCCCGCTGATTGCCGAGCGTATTGAGGTCGACCGCGATGCCCCAACTGTGCAGGGAGAGCCCCTTGGCGGGGTCGCGGCCGATGTAACGCGGGTAGTAGCAGCCGGCGTACTCGTCGGCGTGGATCTTGTCGGCGAGACCGACCCGTTGCACCTCGGTCAGCGCGGCGCGCAACTGCGGCAGCATCCCCTTGTTGCAGGTCACTCGACCCAGGATCGGCACCGTCTCGGTGCGGATGTAACGAGCCACCCACTCGGGATCGGGCCTGATCGTCCCAGCCGGACCAGGGGTGTAGCGAAACGTTCCGACAACCGAGGGCACCGAGGTTCCGCTCAGGACGGCGATCTGGGTGGAGTGGTCGAACTCGATCGCCAGCGTGGTCACCGCAGCTCGGTCCCCGAGCACGCGCTGGAAGTCTTCCGCCAGCGCTGAGGGCGTGTACTCCCCGGTGGAGACCAGGAGCGCGTTGCGCTCCGGCAACCCCAGTTGGACACCCCGCTCGGCGTTGACCACTGCTGAGAACCTCGGCGTCAGCGGAGCATAAGCCCCGACCTGGATGGTCTCGGCGCCGTCGGTGTCGGCGATCGCGAGTTGACCATCGGGGTGNATACGCCTGGGGACACTTCCATCGACCGCTGCCTCGCCTGCCGCCAGCCGCTGCCATACCTGGCCGGCGTTGGCGGTCTGGTACGGCGTGAAGCGTCGGTAGCCGTCGCCGACGGCCGCGATCGTCAAGGTGCGCCCTTGGACCGAGACCGCGCCGACGGACAGCGGCTCGACTGCAGTCACATGGGGGATCCGTCGAACTTTCTCGCGGAGCTTGGCGCCGATACTCCCGGACGCGGTGATCAGCACGTCGGCAGTTCGAAGTGTCCCGGTGAACGGCCCAGTAGGTGGCCCAGTGGATGTCTCAGGGGATGGCTCAGTGGATGTCTCAGGGGACGACCTCGGCTCCGACGTGCCCGAGGCTGTGGCACCGGGTTGATCGGTACGGGGCTGGTCGGTCCCAGGTTGACCAGCCTGGGGTCGAGTCGTCGAGCCCTGACAAGCTGACAGAACCAGTGCAGCAGCCAGCGCCGATACCAGCATCACTGCCGGAGCAGACTTGCCACTTACCACTCGCACTCCGACCACGGTACTCACCCGGATGACCGATCGTCGGGCTCGGCCATCCGGGGTTTCACCTCCGGGCTCGGCATCCGACCACTACATTCGAGGTCATGACCGATGCACCGCCCGATGCCACACCCGGGTCGTGGTGACCACGCGCAAGGGCAAGTCCCGCCTGCCGCGATGGAAGTTGCCGCCATGGCTGGAGTTCATCGTGCTGTTGGTGGTGGCTGTCGGCGTCGCGGTGCTGATCAAGGCATTCCTCGTCCAGATGTTCTTCGTGCCCAGCAGTTCGATGCGGCCGACGTTGAAGGAGGACGACCGGATTCTGGTGCAGAAGATCTCCTACTGGCGCGGCGATGTGCAACGCGGCGACGTCATCGTGTTCAAGGACCCTGGCGGCCAGTGGCTCGGCGATGTGGGTGGTGAGCTCAACCCGGTCCAGAAAGCACTGTCGACCATCGGGCTCTATCCGACCGGCGGTCATCTGGTGAAGCGCGTGATCGGGATCGCGGGTGACCGGGTGCGTTGCTGCGACAAGCAGGGACGGATCAGGGTCAACGACATTCCCCTGGACGAGACCGATTACATCCGTGCCGGAACCTCGCCCAGCGACTCCAAGTTCGACATCACCGTACCGGCGAACTCGCTGTGGGTGATGGGTGACAACCGCACCAACAGCGAGGACTCACGAGCCCACCGCAATCTGCCTGGCGGCGGATCGGTTCCGACCAGCGACGTGGTCGGAAAGGTATGGGCTGTGGCCTGGCCGTGGGACCGGATCACCCGCCTGCATCGGCCGGACACCTTCGAGAACCCCGAGCTGCTGGCCAGCAACAAGTAAGGTTCCGGGACCGAATTCGGTCCGGGCTCAAATCACGGTTCAGATCCCGAGAAGTTGAGCCTTCTTGGCAACGAACTCGTCCTCGGTGAGGATGCCGGCGTCACGCAACTCCGCGAGCTGCTTCAGCTGGGTGACCATCGGGTCCTCGACAGGAGCAGCCGGTGCCGCGGCGACCGGAGCGGGGGCAACTGGCGCCGCTGCAACCGGGGCCGCGGGCGCCGGCTGGACAGGAGCCTCTTGAACGGGTGCCTGCACCGCATCCTGGGCAGCCCAGCGCCGTTGCTGGCGACGTTGTACTCGGCCATGTACCGAACTCGCGACAGCGACCGTTGCCGCAGTCTTCAACAGGCTCATGATCAGGCCTCTCCCTCTCCGGAATCAGTGGCGTCGAGCATCACCACGAGATCATCGACGTCGATCGGTCCTTCCGCGGCGATGGTGCCGCCTTCGTCCCGCCAGGCCTGGATCACCGGCAGAAGTGTGAGGTCCTCGAAGATCAGAGCCAGCGCCACCCCACCCGGAGCCAACGACTCGGCAGCGACGGCGACGTCATCGGGATCGATGAGTCCGGTCGAGGCGCCGTCGAGTGCCTGAGCTCCCACTTCGCTCGCAGGCACGACCCGCGCAGTGCCATCCGGCGCTTTGAGGATGAACTCGGCGTCGAGCACCAGGATCCGGCCTGCCTCAGCCAGGCCGACGAGTTGCTCGAGACCACCTGTCGGAACCGGTGCTGAGTCGAAGGTGACGACAACGTATTGGATCGGACCCAGGTCCGCATCGAAACTCACAAGGCGAATCGTACTGCCAGCCTCGAATTATTCTCCGCGGACTTTTAATTTAGGTAAGCCTTACCTATAGTTGACTCATGAGGTCTCGCCGACGCAAGCAGCCCTGCAACCACATCCTGGTTGCCGGGCAACACCAGGATCTGCCCGCCATTCGCAGCATCCTGCACGCGCTGCCGTCAGACACCTACGGCCAGATCTACGTCGAGGCATCCCCGAGGAGGTGGCGACACTGCTCCCCACTCCCCCTCGCGTCACCGTGACGGCGCTTGCACCCACCGGCCGGGCCGGTGCCGCAGTGGCTGCAGCCGCCTGGCTCACCGAGTGGATTCCCGACGAGCCTCAACCCGACCGTGAGTTCACGGTCTGGATCGGCGCCGGGGTCGGTGCCCGATTGGATGCCTTGTGCGCCAGCCACGACATCGAGCCCGGCCGGTTGTGAGCGATCCGCACGCCGTCGCCGCCCGGAGCATCTTGGCTTACTGTTGCGAAGCAACACTCATGGTCGATGGCGTCGAGTTCCCCGTCGACGACGAGAGCCCGGCAGGACCCCAGGACTGGCCGAACGCACCCGGCTTCTTGTGTAAACCTGGCGGAGATCTCGCTTTGGCAGCGCAGCGCCAACACGACGCAGTGCTGATCTTGACCAGCGCAATCACCCACAACGAGACACTGCGGCTCAGCGGTCGACTGCGATGGACCCGATCGGAGTCGTGCGACTGTTGCGCGGAATCCCTCGATCGGGTCGTCCTCGAGCTGACCGACGTGATTCTGGAACGTGACAGCAAGCAGATCCCGGTTCGGATCAGCGACTTCACCAACCCCGCGCTCCAGCTCAATCCCGGGTTCTTCCGACGCTGTCAAGATCACCTCAACCACTACCACGGCGATGATCTACGGGCAGCCGTCGCCACTCACACCCATACCCTGGTCGAGGACATCATCGGAGCACAGCTCGTCGACCTTGATGCCGGTCGGGTCGGCCTCCAGTGGGTGACTCCGGATGGGGCGATGAGTGCTCGGCTGGATTTCAGTCGCCCGGCTCACGATCCCGACGATCTCGGTCACCTCTTACGCCAGAGCCTCCACCCGAACCTCTGCTGAGCCCTCGACACAACCGGGAGATCCGGGTCTCGAGGCATGCATCCCTCAACGGCTAACCGGCAACCTTGAGATCAGCCGGCTTGGAGTTGGCCGCCTGATGTGTGGCGGTGCCTGGGTACTTGAGGGTGACCTTCCAAGTCCCCTTCGCCAGTTTGGGCAGCGACACCGTGGCCTTGCCGTTCTTGAGGTTTGCGGTTACCTGCTTCTTGGCCGATCCCTTGGCCAGCGTGATCGTGAGCTTGCCGGTTGCCGGCGCGCCGTTGACCTTCGACTTCACTGTGACAGTGGCCTTGCCCTTCTTCTTCGGGGTCGGCTTCGTGGTCACCTTCCAGGTCGGCTTGGCCACTCCCGCCTTGGTGATGGTGACCAACTTAGCGACCTCGACCCCGTCATAGTTGGCGTTGCCCGGATAGGCCACCTTGAGTGGGTACGACCCCGGCTTGAGGGTCTTCGGCAGCGTGAAGGTCGCCTTGCCACCTGACAAGGGCAAGGTCTGCTTCACGCCGGGCCAGGTCAAGGTGACCTTTCCGGTCACGGCGGCGGTCGATCCCGTGGGGCGGGCCAGGGTGAGCGTGGCTTTGCTCGCCTTGCCGTAGACCCGATTGCTAGCCGCGAGTTTGGCGGCCGGAGCCGGTTGAACTGCAGGGTCGGTGTCGACGGTGATCGGCAACGCGGGTTTGTAAGGGTCTGCCGCGCCACCACTGGAGTACCAGTAGGCACCCAGCCCGGTCGTCTGCTGGAAGTCGACGAAGCTCTTGGGGAAGGACCCCCAATACGGGCCGGTGCGGACCTGCTCGACACCCCCNGACGGAGCGTCGTAGCCAACCCCGGAGTACGCCGGGGTGGTGATCAGGCCAGTGGCACTCACGTCGACCGATGGCAGCGTTGCCAACGTGACTTCCGCAGGGGCGACGGTTACCCACTTGGTCGGGTCGTCGATATCGGAGCCGAAGCCCGACAGCGTCGCAGTGAGTCTGCCTTCGCCATCGTCGACCACGAGCTTGGGGTCCGAGACGTAGAAGAAGATCATCCCGGTGTAAAAGGCGACGGTGAAGTCGCCGTCCCAAGTGATGGTGGCATCGTCCGCGGCAGCGTCGAGTGACCCGGTTCCCTGGTCGATGACGACCTGGTGGCCTGAGTTCGTGGCGCTGGTCAGGGCGGCGCCGTTCTTGTCCGTCCTGAGCCCTTCCCAGCTCGCGAGCCGATACGAGTCGTTGGCCTGGAGCTTCTCGATCCGCACGTTTCCGGCTGTCGCCTTCCAACCAGCCGGCTTCCCGTTGGCCCAGGTTGCGCCGTTGTCGGCGTCCTTGAGTTGCTGGCTGCCTCGGCCGGGGTTGCCGAGTCTGCCCGCGGACAACAGGTTGTAGCCGATCGGTGACCGTTTGTTGGATTCGGCGTTGATTCCCCACCGCAGTTGTACGCCATCGACGGACTGCTGGGCGGCTCGAGCATGACCGGCCACCATCAGTGGACCGAGGCCGACTGCGAGTGCAGCAAGCGCCGAGACGGCGAGCCGTGTGCGCATTCGCCGTTGGTGAGTTGCCCGAGTGGTGCTCATGGGGTGCGGCTCCTTGCTGAGCGGTCGATGGTGCAACTGATCTGCAGCGGCCGAGCTACGGCTTGCGGTTGAGGAGTTGTACGACAGCAGGACTTGCCGCGGTCAGACCGGTCAACAGCAGGACGACGATCCCCGCTATCCAGATCGGCTGCTGACTCGAACCCGCTCCGGCAATGCCGGTATCGGCGCCGGCGGGAAGAACGGTCGTCACAGGTCGGATTGTCGTCGCGTTCAGGGCGTCAGCCTGGGTCGGCACGGCGGCTGCGGGTGCCTGCACCGGCAGAGCCGGGCCTGGCGGCTGGATCGGCGCCTGCACCGGCAACGGCGGGTTGGGCGGAGGCGGCGCGGTGTTGTCCACGTCCGGGGATCGGTGGTCTCCNTCGGGCTCAGGTGGCTTGGGTACGACCGGGTTCCCCGCCGAGTAGCTCACTGCGAGGTCGTAGGGCGGTTTGTTCTTGTCCACTGCCCCGCCGCTGGAGAACCAGTAGGCGTCGATGCCGACCGACTTGGCGAAGTTGATGAACGACTGCGGGAAGGAACCTGCCCACTGGCCACCGGTGTTCTGTTCGACCCCGGTGACTTTGACCCCGAGATACTTCGGTGTCGCAACCAGGCCCAAGTCGGCACTCAGATCGAGCTTGTCGCAGTTGCCGACCTGCGCGGCCTTGGCGGGCGCGCAGAGGTCGGCGAGCACGACGTTCTTCTTGGCCGGCACCGGCACCCATTTCGAGATGTCGTCGATGTCGCTGCCGTACCCGCTCATCGTCGCGGTCAACCGGCCGACGCCGTCCTCGATCGTCAGGACCGGGTCGGAGACGTAGAAGAAGGAGTAGCCGGAGTAGTAGACGACGGTGAAGTCACCCTTCCACTTGATCGTGGCTGTTCCGGTCGCTGGGTCGACCTTTCCGGTGCCTCCAGTGAGCACGACCTGATGGTCGGAGAACTTGGTGTTGACCGAGTAGCCGCCCAAGGTCTCGCCCCAGCGATCGGTCTTGAGCCCGGCCCAGGTTGCGCTCTTGTAGCTGCCATCGGGTTGGGCCTTCTCGATCCGGACCTTGCCCGCCTTCGCTGCCCAGCCGGCCTTCTTACCATTGGCCCACTTGGCGCCCTTGGAGGCTTCGGTGAGTAACTGACCGCCAGAGCCGGGGTTGCTGAGTTTGCCCGCGGAGAAGAAGTTGAAGGTCCCTGGGGCCGCACCGCGGTTGTTGGACTCGGGGTTGATTCCCCAGCGCAGCAACGCATCGGTGACCTCGAAATCGGTATCCGGTACCTCCGTCGGATCGGTCGTCGGCTCCACGGTCGGGTCGCTGGTCGGATCAGTAGTGGGCGAGGGCGTCGGTTCAGCCGTGGGATCGCCGGTGGGGTCGGGCGTCGGGTCAGGACTCGGGTCAGCCGAAGGAGAGGGAGATGGGCTGGACTCCGGATCCGTCGTGGAAGTCGCGGTTGCCTCCGGATCGGGATCGGATTCCTCGGCATGCGCCGGCGCGATCGCCAAGCCCGCCACCAGCACTAACAGACCGGTCAGCAGGGCCGCGATCAACGCCGCCAAGGCACCGGTTTTCACCGTGGCCCTGGTTTCGCCGTGGCTAGAGCTACCGGACATGAGCCGGCTCCCGCTTCTCAGGGCTCTGCTCACCCGGGCCGCTGGGCCCGTTAGCGGCCGTGGCCTCGACCGCACTACTGGGTGAGGCGGCACCGGGACTAACAGCTGCCGTGTCGCTGTGCCTATCCCCGTGTTTGTCACTGTGCTTGCGCATCGACTTGAACCGACGCGCAGTCAACAAGCTGACCAGCAGGAGCAGGAACACGGTGGCGGCGAGGAACGCCCACGCAGCCCAATCCGGGAGCCCGGTCGAGGAATCGGTCGGCTCGGCGGCGACGACGGTGTCATCAGCGCGCACCGGGAAGTTGAGGTCCGCGCTGGCTCCCGAGGCAGCCCCGATCAAGCGCAGCTTGTGGGTGCCGGGACGGATGTCGGCCGGCAGTTGCAGTACGCCGGCGACCTCACCGCTGGGGCCTACCTGCAATGGCCCAACGGCGGCTCTACCGTCATCGAAGCTCGCGGTGATCTGCTCNCCGGGTTGGAAACCCGTGCCGCTGAAGGTGAGCACCCGGCCCACCACCGCGGTGGCGGGATCGATAACCGCCTTCGCAGGTCCAGTTGCCGTGGCTTCCCGCTGNTCACCCGACCCGCTCTGCTTACCGTCGGTTTGTGGCGCGGCAGTCTCCGTGGGAGTGCTCGCGCCGGGGCTGGTCGTGGCCTGGTTACTGGGCTGGTTCTGGTACACGTTGGTGAACCGAATCGGGGTGAACGACTCGTTGCGGGCGTTCTTGACCCCGTGTGCGCCGATTGTGATGATTCCGCACCGAACCTTGGTGCAGTCGACGGTGGCCACCTTGCCGTTGCGGTCGACGGTCTGGAACTTGGCGCCGGGGACCTTGATGGTAGTGGACCAGGTGCCATTGGCTCGGATCACGCCGTGCGCAGCGCTTTGGGTATCGGAGCCCTCGAACGCGATGAACTTCTGGTAGCCCTGGTTGTTCTTCGACTCCGAATCCGGGACATACATGAGATTTTTGCCGGTCACCCCGCCCTGGCTGGGACGCCAGTTGCCGTTGACGGTGCCGAAGAACACGTAGATCCCGCCATGACCGTTCTTGATTGCCTGGAAGCCGCGGCCTTGGAGTTTCAACTCGGTGGCATAGGTGATGTCGGCTTCGGCTTTACCGAACTCGTTGGCGGCTCCGACTCGGGACGCCGCGTGAGCGGGCGCCGGGAACAGCAAGACGCCGAACACGACCCCGAGCAGGCAACTAGCCAAGGCAGGCACACCCCTGCGCGCCGCCAAGGAACCGGTACGAACCTTCATACCGCCACCTCCTCTTGTCGCGTCTGGTCAGGTTCAGTGTCGCTTGGTTGCTGATCGCCTGCTAGCTGGTCCAGTTCGTCCTGGCCGGTTTCCCGGTCGATTCATCGTGGCGCGGGATGACCACTGGAACCCCGTTATGGACCAGTACATCAACCGGGTGGTCATAGACGGCTGTGAGCCGCTCGCTGGTGAGCACCTGCGCAGGTGGCCCGCTGGCGGCGATCCGGCCGGTCGCCATCACGCAGATCTTGTCGGCATGCGCGGCGGCCAAAGTCAGATCGTGCAGCACTACCACCACAGCGTGCCCGGTGTGCGCCAAACGGCGCGCTTCACGCAGCACTCGGTGCTGGTACTTGATGTCCAGGGCCGCGGTCGGCTCGTCGAGAAGCACGATCTGGGTCTCCTGGGCAGTGACCCGCGCAAAACCAGTGCGCGCCTTCTCGCCTCCCGACAAGGTCGGGAAGGACCGGTCGTTGAAACGCTCGATGTCTACCCGGGCGATCGCCTCTGCCACTGCTTGGTCGTCGCGGTCCTCTGCGTCGGTGCCTGCCCAAGGCGTACGTCCCATCCGGACAACATCGATCACCCGGAACCCGAACGCCAGATGCTGTTCCTGGGTCTGCACAGCACGCTCACGCGCCAACGCCAGCGGCTTGCGATCGACAATGGGTGCGCCTCCCAACAGCACCTGGCCGGTCGTCGGCTCGAGGTCACCGGCGAGCACACCGAGCAAGGTGGATTTACCGGCGCCGTTGGGGCCTACCACCACGACCAGTTCGCCGGGAACCAGGGTCAAGGTGACGTCATCGAGAATGGCGCGGCCCTCGATGACCACGCTCACGCCATGTACTTCGATACTCATGACTGACTCATCCCCTGCTCATCCCCAGCCTCCGGCAGCCCGGCGGGTACGCAGCAGCAGCCAGAAGAAGAACGGGCCGCCGACCAGCGAGGTCAGCATGCCGATCGGCAAGTCCGCGCCGGTAATCAGAGTGCGGGCAAAGAGGTCCGCAGCCAACAGCAACAGCGCGCCTCCCAACGCGCTGGCAGGAATCAGCACCCGGTGACCGGGTCCGGCGATCATCCGGATCAGGTGGGGNATCACCAGGCCGACGAACGCGATGATGCCGGCGAACGCCACCGCAGCAGCGGTCAGCAGCGCGACCAGGGCGATCACACTCAACCGAAGCCGCTCGACCGGAATGCCCACGTGCCGGGCGGCTCGGTCTCCCAGCGCCAGCACGTCGAGTTTGCGGGAAGCCAGCATCGCCCCGGCCAGACCGATGGCCGCGAACGGCGCCACCACCAAGACGTACTGCCAGCGCGTGCCGTTGAGGCTGCCGAGCTGCCAGAACACGATCTCCTCGCGAGCCTGGGTATCGGCGATGAACAACATGAACGCCAACCCGGCTGAG
The DNA here is from genome assembly GCA_013693815.1 of Nocardioidaceae bacterium. Classification (GTDB taxonomy): domain Bacteria; phylum Actinomycetota; class Actinomycetes; order Propionibacteriales; family Nocardioidaceae; genus SSC3. The sequence goes on along the minus strand of CP059259.1, from coordinate 229,902 downwards.
CAGATCGCGTTGATCGCGATACCCATCAGTACCAGCGTGACGACCTCGCTGCGCCCGCCGGAGCGGGACAACGCATAGACCAAGACAGTGGTGATCAAGCCACCGATGAACGCGAAGACCGCGACGGTCCAGGAGCCGAAGAAGGTCAGCTGGTAGACGATCACGATCGCCGCAGCCAGTGCGGCGCCGGTGGAGACGCCGACGATGCTGGGCTCGGCCAATGGGTTGCCGAAGACGCCCTGCATCAGCGCACCGGCGGCAGCCAGGGATGCGCCCACGATCACCGCAAGCGCCACCCGNGGAAACCGCACCTGCCACAAGGTGTTGTCGCCTTGCGGATGCTCGGGCATCGGACCGATGTTCAACCCCAGTTTGTGCATCAGCGACCCGAAGACCTCGTCGGCCGGGATATGCAACTGGCCGCGGCCGGCGGCCAACACGATGAAGATCAGCAGACCCACGGCCAAAACCGCGAACAACGCCGTCACCCGAGCCCGATGTCGCAGGTCTCCCGCAGTTCTCAGTCGCGGAGGCTTTGTTCCGTCCGGCTCATCCCGTCCAGCAGTCACCGACCCCGTGGGCGCGGGATCGGTGGAAGCCGGAGCGGTCGCGGTCATGCGATCCCCTCCCGAGGACACGAGGCCCGCAGGGAGGGCGCTGAGCATGACCAATACAGGACCGTCATGCGATCCCCTCCCGAGGACACGAGCGCAGCGAGGCCCGGAAGGAGGTGGTTGAGCATGACGTAAGTAGCACAGTCATGCGATCCCCACCCCCGACAACATGGACACGAGGCCCGCAGGAGGGCGCTGAGCATGACCAATACAAGACAGTCACGACACCGCCTCGGGGGCATAGACCGCTACTGCCAGCGAGTTCAGCACCTCAGCGGTACGAGGCCCGTAGGAAAGGATGCCGGTATCGGGCATGTCCACGATCCGGCGGTTCTGCCCGGCCGGAGTGTTCGCCAGTGCAGGGATACGCTCCAACAATCCATCGACTCCNCCGACAGATTCCAGGCCCAACGTCATCATCAAGATCAGGTCAGGCTGGGCGGCCACGATCGCCTCGTCGGTGACCGGCTTCATGCCCTTCCAGTCGATCTCGGCCGCGACGTCGTACCCACCGAGCGCCTTGATCAACGAGTCGGCACCGGAGCCCTCGCCGAACATGTAATAGACACCGGATTGTCCGCGTACGTAGAGGAAGACCATCCGCAGTTGGTCTTCCAAAGCAGCCGGGGTGACCTTGGCGATCTTGTCTCGCATGGCCTTTGCTTCGGCCTCGATCCGCTCGCCGAGTTCCTTGCCCTCGGCCGGGACACCCAGGGCCTCGGCGACCTCCATGGTCAGCGAGGCCAGGTTGTCCAGCCCACGCTTGGAGTCGACGACCACGACCGGGATGCCGGAGTCGCGCATCTGCAAGATCACGTCCCAGGGACCGAGCGAGGTATCGGTCAAGATCACAGTCGGGTCCAGCTCGAGGATCTTCTCCGCGATCAGATCATGGTTCTTCTCCCCGGTCACCAAGGGCAGATCTTGTGCCTCAGGGATNTGGGTGGAGAGGTCCCGGCCTACGACCTGGTCGCCCAGGCCGAGTTCGAACACCGTCTGGGACAGCGTGCCGTAGATGTCCAAGGCCAGGATCCGGCTGGTGTCACTCACCGTGACCTTGGTTCCTTGATTGTCGGTCACTGTCACCGGCAGTTTTTGGTCCGGCGAATCGGTGATCGGCTCGATCGCCGTCGGCGGCAAGCCCGCGTGTACCTCGCCGGTCCACGACTTCGGGTCATCCAGCAAACTCACCGCGCTGATACTGGGTGCTGCTTGGTCGTCCTTCGCACCATGCCCGGACTCGTTCCCGCCGCAGGCGACCAGCCCGAACAGTGCGGCCACGAGCAGAAGCGTGCCCCATCGGAAGCGCGAAGTCCCGCCTCGTACGCGTACCACAACCGCCCCATCTGATCGCCGCCAGCACAACTCACAGGGTCGTCTCAGGTGGCAACCCCTAAAGTTAGGTTAGCCTTATCCATCCACTGAGCCAAACTTGCTCTAGTGCGCCACCCACGAGCCCCGGAGACCGACCGTGCACCGACGATCCCGCGCCCTCCCTCTGTTTGCCGCCATCGGATTGGCGCCGTTCGCCCTCGTCGCTTGCGGCGGTGACTCCGATGGCCAGGGAGACAACTCGAACGGCACCGCCGGCCAAACCCCGGGCACCAGCACCACCGAGACCACCGACGACCCAGGTAATGCCAACGGCGGCAGCGGCTCGTTCAAAGCCGGCGATTACAGCGCCTCGGCCGACTACCCGGTCCCCGACGGGACCTCCCAGATCAAGGTCAACCTCACCCTGGACGCCGCGGGCACGATCGAGGATGTGGAGGTCGAATCGCATGCGACTTCTGGCACTTCCTCCAACTTCCAGGCCTTGTTCATCCAGAACATCGCCGATGTGGTGNAAGGGAAGCTGATCACTGAGGTCGAAGTCGACAAGGTGGCCGGCTCCTCACTGACCGGAACCGGTTTCAACGCGGCCCTCGACCAGATCATCAGCGAAGCAGGTGCCTGAGCAACAGCAGATCCGGCCGGACGCCNNACCTGGGTGTTCGAGGCCATTGGCACGCAATGGCAGCTCACCTTGGACGAGGCCGCTTTCACTCCAGCGCTCACCGACCAGATCAGCTCCCTCATTGCGAGGTTCGACCAAACCTGGTCTCGCTTTCGTGACGACTCGGTGATCAACCAGCTACGGAATGCACCCACAGCCGTGTGTCTTCCTACTGAGGCCGACGAACTGTTCCGTCTCTACGCCGAACTGGACGAGCTCACCGATGGCGCCGTCAATCCACTGGTCGGCGCCGGATTGGAGAGTCTCGGGTACGACGCGCGTTACAGCTTTGTCGATAGGGAAACTGGAATTCAGACAGCGCCGAGGTGGAGTGAGCTGCGCTGGGACCCGCCGGTGTTGGAGGTACCCCGCCCGGTGGTGCTCGACGTCGGGGCGGCAGGCAAGGGACTGTTGGTCGACCTGGTGACCTCAGTCCTACGCGACAAGGCGACCGGCGCCTTCACCGTCGACGCCGGCGGTGATCTCTTCCGACACGACCCTGACCATTCAGCGCCGATCCGAGTGGGACTGGAGCACCCGTTCGCAACCGATCACGTTGTCGGGGTGGTCGAGTTGGCCCACGGCGCCCTGTGCGCCTCAGCAGTGAACCGTCGGATGTGGGGCGACGGCCTGCACCACATCCTGGATGCCCGGACCGGGAGACCCACCTCGGGCATCGCCGCAACCTGGGCGCTGGCGCCTACCTGCATGTTGGCCGATGGCCTGGCCAGCGCGCTCTTTTTCGTCCCGCCTGCAACCATCGCGCAGCGCTACCCCGCGCCGGTGCACAGCCTGCGTTTGGGGATCGCAGGGCTGGAAGCTGACCCCGACTTTCCAGGAGAGTTATTCCCATGATTGTTTCTTTAGCCAACGCACTGGACAGGTTCCTGGGCCGGTTCACGATGTACCGGGTGGCGACCAGCTGCCTGATCGCGCTGGCGGTGGTGGCCTTCGCCGCCCGGCTCCTCGGAGGACTCAGCGACATCATCTTCGGTCTCGACTCGATGATCATCGCGTTGGTGGTCCTGGTCGGCGCCTCGGTGTTGTCCAGCCGACTCCTCGCTCTGCTGTTCAGGACGCGGGCGCATACCGAGTCCGCGATCATCACCGGCCTGATCCTGTGGTTCCTCTACTGGCCACCGCCTGACGCCGGGCGCCTCGCATGGCTGGTGGCACCGGCCGTGCTGGCCAGCCTCTCANAGTACCTCCTGGCCTACCGCGGCCGGCACATCTTCAATCCCGCTGCCGCCGGAGTGATCCTCACGGTCATCGTCCAGGAGCTGTTTTCGATGGACCAGGGGCAGTCGCTGTTCACCACCTGGTGGGTCGGCTCGGAGGTGATGCTTCCCTTCGTCGCCGTGGCCGCGCTGGTGGTGCTGCTGCGCTGCCGCCGGTTGATGGTCGGGATCACGTTCGTCGTGGTCTCCACTGCGCTGTTGACCATCGGCCTGATGGGGAGCGATTACGAGTTGGGACCGGCCATCCGCCAGGTGCTCACCTCGTTCCCGGTAGTGTTCGCCGCCGGGTTCATGATCAGTGAACCGCTCACGCTGCCACCCCGTCGTCGACAGCAATGGTTGATCGCCGCACTGGCAGGCGCGTTGTTCGCGTTGCCGTTGTTCTTCAGCGGGGCGCTCAACCAGCCACTCGACGTCGGGATCTTCGACGGAACCCAGGAACTCGCCCTGCTGGCGGCCAATGCGCTGGCGTTCGTCCTCGGCCGCCGCGTGGGAGTCCGGTTCATGGTGGCACGTCGCGAGGAGATCAACCCAGGGGTGGTCGAGTTGGCGCTGNACCCCAAGGAGCCTTTGCATTTCAAGGCCGGGCAGTACCTCGAGCTCCAGATCCCGCACTCCGGCGCGGATGGTCGCGGCATGCGGCGGATGCTCAGCATCACCTCGGCCCCGACCGAGCACGAGGTACGGCTGGCGGTGCGGATCTCGCCGACGGCTGCATCGGTGTCGTCCTTCAAACAAGCACTGCTCGCGCTGGAACCGGGGGACCGGGTCAGCGCCACCGGCACCTGGGGAGACTTCACTGCGCCGGCCGCCGATGTTCCGATCCTGCTGGTGGCCGGTGGCATCGGAATCACGCCGTTCCTCTCCTACTTGGCGGCGGCGAGCCGGTCCGATCACTCGGCTGCGCAGGCACCCGACTGGATATTGGTGTACGGCGTGACCGATGGCGACGACGTGCCGTTCCGGGAGCGCCTGGAGGCCAGCGGCGTCCGGGTGGTACTGGTCAGCCCCGAGCCTCCCAAGTCGCTGCCCGAGGGTTGGGCGCATCTTCCCGGCGATCGGATCGAGGTCTCGACACTGCCCACGGTGATCGACGACCTGGCCGCGCGCGAGGCGTACGTCTCCGGCCCGCCGGTCATGGTCGATACGGTCTCGAATGCCCTCCGCGGCAAATGCCGCGCTGTGCACACCGATCACTTCGACGGCTATTAGGTGTGGGCTACGCCGCTAGTCCCCGGCGCTTCAACGGCGCGCTACCACGAAGCCCAAGGCAGCGGCGCACAATGCGATCGCGACTCCCAGCGAGATGGTGCCGATCACCGGGAACTCACTCTCGCTCGGAGCTACCACGACCTGCGGGGTAGCGGGAGCGGCTTGAGCAACCGGCGTCGGATCCCCGGTGACGGTGTTGTCGGTGTCGTCGCCGGTGCTGTTGCCACTGCTGCCGGTGACCTTCAGTGAGCTCTGACCCTCGGTCGTGGCGTCATCGCCGGAGGCACCCGGATCGGTCGCGGTCTCAGCCGACTCGCCGGGTTGCTGGGTGTTCTGCGCGCTCGGGTTCTGATTGCTCGTGTTCTGGTTCAGAATTGTTCTTGGCGGCGATCGTGAAGTCGGGGCTGCGCAGCGTGTAGCCCTTGATCCCCTTGATGCTGCCGTCCGGTTTGAGGACCGGCTCGGAGGCCAGGAATCGCAGCCAGTGCTTGCCGGGCTTGATATCACCGGGCAGTGTCAACGCACCCGAGACCGTGCCGTTCTTGGCGATCTTCTGGGTGTGGTAGACGCAGCCACCCTGGCTGGTGTCCCCGCAGGCTTTACCGTCGTCGATCTTGATGTAGAGCGTCTCCCCGCCCGGGAATCCGCTCACCTTGAAGGTGATCCGCTCCCCGGCCGCCAGGCTCGTCGGGTTGAGTGACGACTTGGTGCCGGGGTGTTCGGCGAGGGCCCGCCAGGCGGGATCGCGGCGGCGATCGCGGCCAGCGCGACCATGCCTCCGAACCCCAGCAGCGCAGCCAGCCATAGAGAGATAACGGTCAGCATCGGTCGGCGGTTCATCATGCGCTCCTCACCGCGGCACGGCCGCGACTTCCCATCGAATCCCGGCGGCAGTGCCTATGAGCAAAGCCACCGAGGCCGCCATCATCACGGCGTCGTCATTGCTGGTGTGCCACCACGGTGCCGACGCGGCAACCACATGCACGTCGCTCACCGGTGGCGCGACAGCGGCGACAGGCGCCGCCGGCGCAGTGAGCACGAGCTCGTTCCATCCGACCAGTGAGCCGTCCTCGCGCTGCACCGCGAACCGGTAGTTACCAGGCCCCAGTGCGGAGACGTCGAGAGTCACAGCGGACTGGTCATCGACCATCAGCCAACCGAGAGCAACCGGATCCTGGTCCGCCTCGTACAAGTGCAGATGGACCCAGGTGCCGATCAGATCGTCCGGGACGCTGAGCGTCAGGCCGGCATCATCGAGTCGTCCCAACACATCACCGACGTTGTTCTCGGTCAGCGCGCGCGGTGGCTTCGGCGCGGTTTCGGGCATGGGCCGGGTTGCGGCGACCGGGGCGACCATGTTGGTTCCGGTGGTCACGAACGGTCCGGTGGAAGTCACCGGCGGATTGTTCGTCGTACCGTTCCCGTCATCGGGCTCGTCGACCTTGACCCAGCCCCAGCCGAGCAGCTTGCCGACCTGGCCCTGGTTGCCCGATTGCACCGACAGTTTGAGCTTGCCGGACGGCAGTTCCTTGCCCTTGATGCTGGTCGATACGCGGCCCTTCGCATCGGCGCGGAACCACTTGCTCTTCCACGGGAAGACAGGCGCTCCGAAGTCGAACACGTTGAGGTAGATCCAGTCGCCCTTCTTCGCCTTGGGAATCGTGACGACGAGGGCTTCGCCGCTCTGGTCGATCTTGACCCCACCGCGGGTCCTGCCCACCAGGTCCTCGGTGGCTTCCACCGGCTCGGCGTAACCGTTGGGCCGGTACTTGCCGATGACGAACTCGCGCGAGGCGATAGTGCGGACCGCATCGCCGGACTTCATCGAGCCCGACAGGAACCGCAGGGTGTGTCCGCCGCTGGTGATCGCCGGGTCGGAGGTGGCAGTGGTGCCGTCGGGGACATCGATCGTGGCCGTGAAGTTTCCCGTTGCCGGGTCGGGATCGACCAGCGCCCAGATGCTGCGGTTGTTGTTGACCTTGGTCTTCTCGGTACGGCTGTAGGCGCCGTCGTCGATCTTGATCGCGACTACCGAAGCGCCGCGGTTCTCCCCGGGNTGGCACCAACCGGTGCCCTGCACCCGCAAAGTGCCGCCGAACTCGGTGGAGGTGCTCACCACATCCGCAGTCGCGGTGCTCACCGACGCAACGCAGGTGCCGCCTGGTTCCTCCGGCTCGGGTTCCTCCGGCTCCTCGGGTTCTTCTGGGTCCTCGGAACAAGTCCCCAGGCAGAACTCGGCCGCATCGGAGCGGATCTTGTCACCGATGGAAGCCCCCAACGAGCCGGTCAACAGCCGGATCGAGTGGCGTTGCCCTGCCGCCCAGGCGGGGATCGCCGGGTTCCCGGACTGCTCACCCAGATAGGCGTTGGCCGGAGTCGGCATCGGGACTCGGGCTGTCCAGTTGCCCTGGAGGTCGGCTCGCACGATCGCGTGCAGTCGCTTGTCGGTGTGCACGGTCCCGGTCATCGGGTTGATCACGTCACGACGGGTGTAGATCGTGTTGGGGTCGCCGGATTCCTTCGCGTCGACCATCACCCCGATGATGGAGCCCCGGTCGCCGGCGGTCGTGGTCCAGTTGGTGCCCTTGATGACCAACTCCTCGCCGACGTCGAAGACCTCGGCCATCAGGTAAGTCGCGGTGGGATCCGCCTTGAGGTGTACTCCTCTCCGGGCCGGCTGCCTGAGCCGCTGCACCGAACCCGAGGAGTCCGACGGCAACCATGCCGAGGCTGACCACACCGGCCAGCAACCGCGTACGACGGCTCACTTCCCGGCTTGTCGCGCTATTCATTGGCCCAGTGCTCATTGACTCAGTGCTCACTTGTTCAGCGCCTCCTCGACATTGGCGACCAAGCGCGACATCAGGATCGGGCCGCCGGTAGAGGTCCACAGCGATCCGTCGACCAGCGTGATGCCCTCGTTCCGATACGCGACCAGATCGGTGAAACCGGGCACCTTCTCCGCAGTTTCCAGGGCCTTCTGGGCCTCGGTGACGTCGGTGCCGCCGCCCGCGTTCGGATTGTTGACGCTGGAACCGCCGAGCGTCCCGAAGAACATGTGGTCGGCGTCGATGGTGGCCAGGTTCTCCAACGAGACCGGGTCCGAGTGACCGCGCCCCATCCGATCCTGCGAAGGTGGCCGCTGTAGGCCCATATCGGTCAAGGCAACCCCGGCGGGGAGCTCTTTGAGGATCAGCGAGGGCGCGTTGCCCTGCCAACGGACGATCGCGAAAGTCTTGTCACCCCAGGCCGGGGCCAGCTCCTGCCTCACTCGAGCTGCCTCAGCGTCGTACTCCTCCAAGATCTTGGCCGCCTCGTCACTCTTGTTGAGCGCATCCGCAGTCAGCTGGAAGTTCTCCCGCCAGTCGCCACCGGCCAAACCGGTGTAGACGACCGGGGCGATGCTGGCCAGTGCTTTGAGCACATCGGGGTTGTTGTTGACGCTGGAGCCGTCGACCAGGATCAGGTCGGGGTCGGCTTTGCCGATCGCCTCGAAGTTGGGCTGGGCGACCGACCCCAGGATGGGGATGTCTGCAGCCAGGTCGGCGATGTAGTTGGGGACGCCGCCTTGGCCACGGCCGGCCACCGTCCCGATAGGTGTGACGCCGACGGCGAGCGCGCCGTCCAGGGTCGGCTCGGAGAGCACGACGACCCGCTCGGGGTGTTCCGGAACGGTGATCGAGACACCGTCGGTGTCCTTGACGGCCCGAGTCGCACCCGAGGTATTGCCCGAGACGTTTCCGGGGTCGCTCCCCGAGGCGTCGCCTCCGCAGCCGGTCAGAATGGCCAGTGCCAGCAGCACCAGTCCAGCAACGAACGCAGCACCCGGCCCGGCGCCCAAACCTGCACGATGGACGCCGGGCACCGGGAGCGGCGCAATCCTCACTTCTTCTTGACCTTCTTGGCGGCCGACTTGGCCGTGACGGCCTGGTAACCCTTCTTGCTGGCCACAACGCGGACCGAGACCTTCTTGCCGCCATCGGCCTTGACCAGCTTGTAGGTCGCCTTGGTGGCGCCCTTGATCACCTTGCCGCCCCGCAGCCACTGGTACTTCAGAGTGACGCCCTTGAGGTCGAACTTCGCACCGGAGGCCGTCAGTTTCTTGCCGACCTTGGCGGTGCCGGTGATCTTCGGCGCCTTGGTGGCTTTGAAGGTTCCCAGCGCCACCGTCGAGGTGTCGGCCGACGAGGTCGCCTGCTGGCCCTCGGCTGTCGCAGTCACGACGATGCGCAGCTTCTTGCCGGCATCGGCGGCCACCGGGGTGTAGGTGTTCGCAGTGGCACCGGAGATGGCGGTCGCACCGCGGAACCACTGGTAGGTGGGCTCGGCATCGGGGTGCGGTTCCAGGTGGGTNGCGGACGCGGTGAGCTTGACGCCCACCTTGGCCTTGCCGGTGAGCGCGGTGTTGGTGACCGCCGCGAAGGGTGTCTCGATGACCTCGAAGTCGACGGGGAGCGAGCGAGCCGGGGCTGGNCTGCCAGCACCGCAGGCAGTTCCTGCCAAGGCATTCAGCCGGTAGCTGCCGAGCGGGATGTCGGCCGGGAGATTCGCAGCAGCATCGACGTTACCGGCGTCGTCGGTGTCGACACAGGCGATCTGCGACCGGTAGTCACCGCCGGGCTGGGTGATGACCAGCGCAACCTTCTGGCCACCGAACACACCGTTCTCCAAGAAACCGCGCAACGCGACGCCGATCTCACTACCGGGGAAATGGACGGTGCTGGTGAGCGTCGAGCTGGCCAGCTTGAAGGTCACCGGGATGCTCCGGCCCGGAGGCTGAGCACCTTCTCCGCAAGCGTTTCCGGCGAGCACGTTGAGGGTGTTCTCACCGGCTGCCAACAACCTGGTGGCCTTGGTAGGCAGAGGCACGATCGCGTTGGCGTCACCGGCGGCGTCGGTCTCGACACAGGCAAGCACGTCACCGGAGGCGTTGATCCTGAAGGCGACCTTCTGACCACCGAGCCCGTCCTGGCGTACGAAGTTGCGCAGCTTGACGCCGATGTTGCTGTTGTTGGGGCTGTCCTGGGCGTGGGCGATCGAGGTGATTTCGGCCCATGCCTGGTCCTCGGCCAGGACCGTGAAGTGCACCTCGAAGGTCTGCACCCGCAGTGTCTTGCCGGGGTTCTGCGTGCTCAGCGAGCCGCCGAGCAAGGTCAGGAAGTGCGGCCCGAACTCGTCCCAGTCCTCGGGGATCGTGATGGACCCGGAGAAGGTGCCGTCACCAGCGATCACGAAGGGTGCGTAACCCTCCGAGCCACCCGCGGTGGGCAGGTCCTCGGGGTCGATGTAGGACGCGCCACCGGCTTCCCAGGGGAACCCTCCGGCCTCGTACTGAGACCCGTTGAGCTTGATCGCAAGCACCGGGCTTCCAGGATTGCCGCTCGTCATCGGATCGACTTCGAAACCGGTGCCCGACACGGTGATGGTGTCGCCGGGGTGGAAGTGGTCGTCGTTGATGGTGACCTTGCTGCCGACCAGGCTGGTGCCTGAGACCGGAGTCACCAAGGCATGGGCCGGCACTGCGCCCATCAACAGCAGCGCGGCAGTGGTCAAGACGGCTAGTGCGGAAGTGACGAGTCCGCGATTGCGCACCTGGCGCATGTGTTTCTCCTACGGGTCGATCGGGGGCCGGTAGGCACCACGATGACAAATCACCCTTAGGCAAGTCAAACCTAACTTTGATCTGCTCATTGAGCGAAGGGTCACGTCGACGGGCCCTTGACGCACTGGTCGATCCATCGGCTACTCTCCTCCTAGACTTAGGTAAGTCACACCTAAGTAAGGTCTGACTAATGGGTGCCAACCCAACCGGACGACCCGGCTCGGCGTCGTATGGGCGTCGACTCAACGAAAGGTTCTTCATGCTCGCCACCTCCACCCCGGCAACCACCATTCGGTGGCGCCGGGCAGCCGCGGCCACTCTTGGTACCGCGCTGATCGCCTCTCCCCTGGTCCTGGTCGGCCAGGCCAGCGCTGACGACGCAGCCTGGGGATACACCCGCCAGGTGATCTACACCGGAGCCCAGCAGGGCTACCAGATGGGCTTCGACCCGGTGAACCGGAAGGTCTACTTCAGCGACGCCCAGGCCCGCACCGACACGCGCACCAAGACCCCGACGTACGACGCCGACGGCAACCAGAACGGTTTCTTCTGGACCTACGGCACCAGCGGCGGCTCGGCGAAGGTCATCGAGGTCGACGCGGCCAGCAAGACCGTGCGCCGCAACCTGAGCTACACCGGCCTGACCCGGATCGGCCAGAACGCCACCACCGAAGGTCAGGCGCACAAATGGGACCACATGCCCGACATCGCGATCGGTGCCACCCAGTCGCAAAACAGCCTGCGCACCCACTTCTCGCCCAACGGTTTCGCGATCGATCCCCTGACCACCTATGACGGTCAGGTCGACCCGACGATCATCACCACCCATGTGCGCCAGCAAGGCGCGCAACCGGACGGCACCAGCAAGGGCTACGGCGGTGGCATCGTCATCTTCCGCGCATCCGCCAACGCGCCGACCGACGCCGATCGGCTGTGGGAGTTCGACGACACCGAGCCGATCTCGGACAACTCGCGCCGGGTGGCCGTCAACACCAAGACCCACAAGGCCTTCATCACCAACATGGGCACCCGCAACGACACCCGACGCGGCTATGTCACCGTGATCGACCTGCCCACCAAGACCGTCGAAGCGCGCATCGCCATCCCGGCACCAGCGGCCGGCTCGGCTGCCGCAGACGGCGGTGTCATCGGTGTTGCCGTGGACGAGGACAACAACTACGTCTACGCGGGTGTGATCGCAGCAGGTAGCGCGACCAACGTCTACTCCAAGCTGTTCCGGATCGACGCCTCCGGACTGGACACCTCCAACCCGCAGGACAAGACCCTCAACGCGAGCAAGGTGCTGGAGCTCGACGCGGTGGTCCCGACCAACGCCCGTCCGTTCTACTCCNCTGGCCAGAAGCGGCTCTACGTCGCCTCCTACAACGCCGGCATCGTCTCGGTCATCGACGCCGACCCGGCCAGCGCCAACTACGGCAAGCTGATCACCACGATCAACAGCGGCGAGGTCAACCACGTCACCGTCGACGACGAGCGCGGCCTGCTCTACGCCGCAGGCCTCGGCCAGCGCGTGGTGAAGGTGTACGACACCGAGACCTTCGAGCAGCTGCTGGAGATCCCGACCATCGGCCGTGCCAACGACCTCGCTGTCGACCCGGTCACCCATGAGCTGTGGGTCGGCTACTTCTCGTTCCAGGGCGCTTCGAGCACCGAGACCGAGGTCTTCACCGTCACCTCGCCCACCGAGGCCGCCTTCGAGGTCGATCAGACCTCGTCGGTCTTCGGCAAGGCCGGCAAGACCAGCGTGGTACTGACCGACGCCGAGGGCAGCGCCTTGAGTGGAACCGTCACCCTCACCGGTGCCGGAGCGGACCAGACCGCGACCCTGCGCCGCGGTGAGGCATCGTTCACTCTGCCTGCCGACCTGGCAGTGGGCACTCACGAGCTGACCTTCGCCTACTCGGGTAAGGGCCAGGTCAAGTCCGGGAGGNCCACCACCACCCACTCGGTCACCAAAGCCGCCACCAAGGTGAAGGCAACGGTCTCGAAGAAGGCGACGACCGCGACCAAGGGCAAGCTCAAGGTCACGATCAACGGCGCGGTCCCCGGCGCTGCCGCGACCGGCAAGGTCGAGGTGACGCTCAAGAAGGGCAAGGCCACCAAGAAGGTCTCGGCCAAGCTGAGCAACAACGGTGCCGTGGTCTCCCTTCCGAAGCTGGCCAAGGGAACGTGGAACGCCACGGTCAAGTACGCCGGCTCCGCGAGCTACAAGGGCGCCCAGACCACCGTGAAGGTCAAGGTCGCCAAGAAGTAGCCCGGTAACCACCGAAGATAGCGGCGAGGGCGGAATCCGAAACGGTTCCGCCCTCGTCATTGCCCGGATGTATCCGACGGTATACATTGCCTCTGGGGCGACGAACTACCTGGAGGCCTGAGCATATGAGCACCGCGTACGACGTGGTCGTGGCTGGTGCCGGGATGGGTGGGCTGACGGCTGGACTCGCCGCTGCCCAGGCCGGCGCCCGCGTGCTCGTGGCCGAGAAGAGCGGCCAGGCCGGCGGGTCTATGCGACTGTCACACGGCTTCATCGGGACCTACGACACGATGGAGGCCGCGCGACGCCACGTACCCGACGGCGACGAGATCCTCCAGGAGCTGATCGTCGACGAAGCCGAGGAGGCACGGCAGTGGCTGGGCGAGGCAGGTGTCCGACTCGGCCCGACCGACAGGTTCAAGCCGGAGTTCTCCGGCCGTATGACCGAGCCACCACAGCTCATCGCCCGCATCCTGCAGCTACTGGAAGATGCCGGTGCCGATGTCCGCATGCACGCACCACTGCATTCGCTCGTCCGGACCGGCCACGAAGTCTCCGGACCTGCGCTATGGCTGGACGGCCGGGTGACCGACATATCCGCCGGTGCGGTCGTCCTCGCCACCGGCGGATTCCAGGGCAGCCCTGAACTCGTCCAGCGCTTCATCACACCGCATGCGAGCCGCGTCTACCTGCGCTCGCAGCCACACTCGACCGGGGATGGGCTCCAGGCGGCCCTCGCCGTCGGTGGTACCACCAGCGTCGGTATGCATGCCTTCTACGGCCATGCGCTGCCCGCCCCGCCGGCCCGGATCGGCCAGCTCGAGATGCTGGAGGCGACCCAGCGCTTCGGCGACTTGGCCGTGGTGGTCAACAGGGACGGGCTGCGCTTCGTCGACGAGTCGGGCGGGACGGGCGAGGAGTCGGTCAACGAGGTGCTCGCGACCCAACCCGGCGCCGAGGCGCTCTACATCATCGATGCGGCGATCGCCGAGCGTGACNCCCGGGTTCATGGGCCTCCCCTGGCATCGGTGATTCTCGACCGAGCCAGGGCCACTGGAGCGCGGATTGCCACTGCGCAGTCCTTGGAGGAGCTCGTGGCCGAGACCTCTGCCTGGGGCTTCGACGGCCCCAGGACCCTGCGGACGTTGCGGGAGTACAACGCCGAGGTCGAAGCCGGCACGCACACACTTTTCCCACCGAGGCGCAACGACCGGATTCCGCTCGCGCGACCACCGTTCTCGGCGATTGCGGTCCGGTGCGGGATCACTTTCACCAGCGGAGGGATCGCGGTCGACGCCGACATGGCGGTCACCTGCCGCGCGACCTCCAGCTCGACCATGCCGATGTCCATGCACGACAGTCGCGACTTCGCCATGAATGCCGTTCCGGGTCTCTTCGCCGCAGGCGCCGACGTGGGCGGTGTCCACGTCGGCGGCTACATGGGCGGCCTGGCAGCAGCCCTGGTCACCGGCCGGATCGCCGGCCTTTCTGCTGCCACGGCGGCAGAAAGGCGCTGAAGGAACCCGGCACACTCAGCGTTGTGGTGCCTCAGTTCGTCGCGGCATCCGCGTGGCGAAGCGCTTCTCCGGAGCGGCTCAGAGCTCGATGAAGGGGTTCCATCGCACAGGCTCGTCGCAGAGTTCGATGACGTTGCCTTCCGGGTCCATGAACTGAGCGACCCGCCACCGCGGCTTCGGCTGACCTTCGATCACGATCGGCGCGATGTGCCAGGGCTCCGCGCCACGCTCGGCCAGCTCAGCCAGTGCCGCCTCCATGTCCTCGACATGGAAGACGAACAGCACCTGGTTGCGGTCCCAACCGGTCGTGCCCGGGTTCGCCTCGGGTCCGTTGTCATGGCGCGCCATGAGATTCAAGACGGTGTGGCCGGTGTCGAAGGAGACCACCGATTCCTTTCGAATCCGCACCTTCAGGCCCAGCACGTTCTCGTACCAGGCTGCCGTCGTGGGCAGGTCGTAGGTCCACAGGATGTTCCAGCTGATGGCTCCGATGCTCACGTTCTTCGGATCTCCTTCACTCGCTTTCGCCTATCACTTGGTATGAACGCAACTCGTCGAGGTCGCTGAGGTCCGGTGTGATGGCCAGTCCGAACGGAGCGCTGTTCACCTCGGTCAGTGAGATCCGGCCATCGCGGGCGATCAGCGTCGCCCATCCGGGCTCCCGCCACTCGTACAACCCGGGATAGTGCGCGACCATCTCACGCTGAAGGGATTCCGAGTACATGCTGAGTCCACAGAAGTAGTGGTGCCCGTTGCGCTCGGTGTCGGTCAACCCGAGGGCGGCGACGACAGCCAGGTCCTGTACGAGCGAGACCGGCCCGACCGTCGACAGGTCTTCGGAACTGAGCACGTAATCGCGACTGGGGTCCGACCTCCGGTGCCATTCGAGCAGACAGGCGTTCGCAACCGCGCGGAACACTCCCTTGCAACTCTTGACGCTGGTGCCTCGGTAGCCCAGTTCCAAGGCCCTCGGCAGGCTGGTATGGGACATCTCGGACTCGTCGATGATGAGGGTGGGTCCGTCCTGCCACGCGAGCAAGGTCCGACCGGTCTCGGGTTCTAGCGCCACGTTCCGATTGAGCGGCTGCTCGACGAAGAGCAGATGGTCGGTCAGCGCCTTACCGAGCCGGTCGACGGCACCGGACCAGAAGTCCTGGAATGCCGCGATCGAGTCGAAGCCCTCGTTGGCGTCGATGCTGAACGCGAAATCGTCACCGCAATGGTGCTGCAGACAGGACAGCACCTCGTCGAGGCGGTCCAGGTCCACCGGGGCATTCCCGGAGACCTTCACCTTGAAGCGACGCAAGCCGTAGGTGGCGATCGAGTCGGCCAAGGTACGAGGCAGGCCGTCGATCTCGATGCCGGCGTCGTCCGAAGGCTCCAGCTGGTCGCTGAGACCGACCGTATGCCGCAGCATCACGGACTCGGCCGGCGACGCCGGTAGCAGGCCGGCCACGGTCTCGCCCTCGAGCTCGGGGTGGATGCGACCCAGGTCCAAGCCCAGGATGCCGCTGTGCAGGGCTTGGGCGAAGGTAGTCCCGCTCGCTTTGAGGAAGGCATCGATCAGGGCGTGCTCGATGATCGCGACGGCGACTTGGGGCACCAGCCCCGGCAGCCCGGCAGCCTGGCCCGCAGACATCCTTGTCTCGTACAGTCGCTCCCAGATGTCGAAGACGGTCGCACCGGGCTCCAGCGAGGTGACCAGATCGAGGGCCGCATAGACCTCCTCGATCAGGACCAACTGATCGGCGTCGATCGTCTCCGGCCCGGAATGCATGAACCACGTGGGTGGCAACGACTCCGCACCGAAGCCATGCACCATGGTCCCGTCGACATCGACCTCGAGGTCGGCCACCGCGTGAAGCGCCGTGGTCAGCGAGGCGTTGCCCAGCCGGAAGGGGAACCTGTGTTGCAACAACAGCCCCTGGGCACGGCCACTACGAACACCAATCACCTGGTCACCTTGAATACGTCTGTGTTCATTAGTGTGTAAACGTATACCATCGCTGAATCGACCACCAGTCACAGCCACTAGAGACACAGGAGCGCATCATGTCGCTTGACAGCAAGGTCGCCATCGTCACCGGAGCCGGCCAGGGACTCGGCCGCCGCACTGCCCACGTGCTCGGGGAGCGGGGAGCCGCCGTGGTGGTGGCCGAACGCGACGCCGGCCGTGGCGAGGCGGTCGCCGCGGAGCTTGGCGAGGCGGGAATCCGGAGTCTGTTCGTCCAGACCGACGTGAGCGACGAAGCGAGCTGCCAGGAGCTCGCCGACCGCACCGTGGCCGAGCTCGGACGGATCGACATCCTGGTCAACAATGCCGCGATCGCCTCCGATGTCCAGGTCGGGCCGTTCTGGGATCTCTCCTCCAGCGAATGGGACCGCGTGATGGAGGTCAACCTCAAGGGCGTGTGGCTGGCCACCCGGGCCTGCCGTGACGCGCTGTCCGCCAACGGCGGCCCCGCCGGCGGGTCCGTGATCAACATCGCCTCCGGAGTGATCATCATCGGCTACGGCGGCTACGCGCACTACGTGGCCTCGAAGGCCGGCGTTGCCGGCCTGACCCGCGCCATGGCCACCGAAGCAGGCCCGTACGGCATCCGGGTCAACTCCGTCTCTCCGGGCCCGGTCGCGACCGAGGTGGTCCGTACCGGATTCGCCGACTCCAGCGTGTTCATCGAACAGCAGTGCATCAAGCGGGAGGCCGAGCCGAGCGACGTCGCCAAGGCGGTGGCGTTCTTCGCCTCCGACGAGAGCTCGTTCGTCACCGGCCAGATGCTGGTCGTCGACGGCGGCATGATGTTCCACTGACGGGCCAGCCCTCCCGATGAGGCCTGCTGCATCACAAGAAAGTGGCGCGACAGGCCTCTCGTCCCCACTCCCGCGTGCCAAGACGCGCATGCGGCTTCGGCTGTTACGCGTAGGGGTTGTCGAACCGGCGGCGCTTGCGGAAAAGCGCAAGTACGGCGACGGCACCGGCCACGAGAGCGCCCGACTTGGCGGCCACGGCGATCCGCGGGTCGCGCAACCAACCCTCAGGGACATGGGTGATCTCGACCGCGTTCGGCTCATCGCCTCCACCGGCCACCAGCGGTCCCAGGGCCACCGGCGCCGCGGTGGGCTCGGCCGGAGAGGGCACCGGTGCGTCCAGGAGCCGTCCGGCGAACTGAGGCACCAACCGGTCCAAAACCGCGCTTGCGGTAGCCGCATCGATGCTCTGCGGGGCGATGTCCTCCCCGGCTCGAGAACGACCCTCAGCTCGCAACCGCCCCCAGCCCCGTCGGCTACCGTCGTGCGCAGTCGCAGGTGCCTGACCCGGCTGGTCCGTCGGTCGGTCGCCAGCACATTGAGAACAGCTGTCCGGCTCGCGTCGTCGCGCGACTCCCAGTCCGCCAGGATCCGGTAGACCGCCGGAACCGCCGAGAGCTTCAGCCGCATCCTGGCGGACACGATCGAGCCTTCGCTGGTGACAGCGCCGACACCAGGCACGTACGAAAGCAGAGTCGTCAGATCGGCCATCCGATCCCAGAGCCCGGCCGCGTCGGTGCTCAGTTCGAACCGCGTGGCGGCAAAGTCGGCCGCGGGATTGCTCATCCGGATTCGACCTTCCCCATCTCCGACTCCGGTTCCCGCAACAGCTGCCAGACAACCTCCGGAAGCAGCGGAAGCCGCTCGATGCGATCGGCCGCCGGCCAGGTCACCGCATCAGCCACCGCGCAGGCAAGGGCAGCCACGGTGCCGATGACACCCGATTCACCCATCCCCTTGATTCCGCGCACGGTGTGCTTGACCTCGGACTCGAAATGCTGAAGTTCGACTCGCACGGTGTCGGTGGCCGTCGGGACCAGATAGTCCATCAGCGTGGCCGTCGCCGGTTGCTGAGTCTCGCCGTAGTGCACCTGCTCGTAGAGCGCGCCACCGATAGCCTGGGCAGCGCCACCGATGAACTGACCGTCCACGATCATCGGGTTGATCATCGTCCCGCAGTCTTCGACCCCGATGATGCGCTGCACGGTGACGGCACCCGTTCTCTCCTCGACATCGACCACCGCAATCACGCAGGCGTTGGAGTAGCTGGCGGGCGGGTCGAACATCCGCGTGGCCTCGAATGTTCGCTCCCTGCCCGGATCACGCGTCTGCTCATCGAAGAACCCGCTCCACGCGACCTCCGCCACGCTGAGTCGCGGCACGGGATCGCCTGAGACGAACACCTGTCCATCCTCGACCTCGATCTTGTCGGCGCTCACCCCGAGCAGGATCGCGGCCACCTCGGCCACCTGCGCTCGCACCTCCTCGGCAGCACGCCATGCCGCTCCGCCGGTGATGGTGGCGGCACGGCTGGCCCTGGTACCGGTCAGGCTCATCGGCGAGTTGGAGGTATCGCCCCATATCACCGTGACGTCATCGATGCCGACACCGAGCCCCTCTGCCACCAGTTGGGATATCGCCGTCTCCAGTCCCTGACCGATCGACGGGGTGCCGAAGCTGACGGTCGCCTTGCCGTGCGTGTCGAGGGCGACCCGGGCCGCGTCGTGCGACGGCGAGTTGAAGCCGTGCACTTCGACGCCGCCCTGACTGCCGATCCCTGAGGGCTCGACGAAGGGACTGATGCCGACACCCCGGCGGTACCCCGGCGCCGGGCCGTCATCGGCGCCACCGGCCAGCATCTTCAAGGAGGTCTCGAAGGCCTCGGTAAAGGTTCCCTCGTTGAACTGCCACCCGGTGCAGGTGCGGTAGGGCAGCCTCGAGGTGGGGACCATATTGAGCCGCCGTAGCTCGAATCGATCGATGCCGACCTGAGTGGCGGCCTTGTCGATCAGCAGTTCCCGGGCGGCCTGCGCAGCCACGAAGCCGACCCCACGGTACGGCGCCACGGGCGAGCGATTCGTGAGCTTGATCTCGACGTCGTAACTGAAGTTGGTGAAGTCGTAGAGGCCGGGCAGCGCACGCGCCGAGCGATAGGACTCGGTCAGGCAGCTTCCACTGTTGAAGGAGTACGCTCCGGCATCGCCGCGCAAGGTGGCGCGCATGCCGGTGAAACGACCGTCCTCGTCCAGCGCCAGCTCCAGATCGATCAGCTGGCCGCGGGAGTGGGGNGCGCAGGTGAGGTTCTCCTGACGATCCTCGATCCAGCGCACCGGCCTACCCAGCAGCATCGCCGCCCTAGCGACCGCGACCTCTTCCATGTGGGTGGGGATCTTCTGCCCGAACGCGCCGCCGATGTCGACCATCATGACCTTGACCTGATGCTCGGCCAGACCGAGAACCGCTGCCAGATCGCGACGCAATCGGTGGGGCGCTTGGGTCGCCGCGTGCAGCGTGAGCATGCCCGTGGCCGGGTCGTAGTCCGCGACGCATCCCCGCGGCTCCATCGGGCAGGCCGTCAGGCGGGCGAAGTCCAGGCTGTGCCGCACGACATGGGCAGCATCGGCGAAAGCGCGGTTCGGGTTCCCGTAGGTCTGGGTGTCCCGGAAAACGACGTTGTCGGGGATGGTGTCGAACACCGGCTCGAAGCCACTCACCGTCGTCGGGGTCGCCGGCCCAATCGCCGGGAGCTCCTCATAGTCCACGGCGATTTCCTCGAGGGCGTCCTCCGCGACGTACCGCTCCGTGGCGACGACCATGGCCACGGCCTCACCTACGAAGCGCACTTTCCCTTCGGCCAGGGGCGTCTGGGGNGTGTGCAACAGGTTGGGGTGCCGTTGGGAGAACAGCTCGATCCCGGCGAAGTCGGAAGCGACGAGGACCGTCTCGACGCCGTCGATCCCGAGCGCGAAGTCGCAGTCGAGTGCACGGATCCGGGCGTGCGCGACCGACGAGCGGAGGAAGGCGGCCTCGAGCATCCCGGGTAGCTTGACATCGGCCACGAACCGGCCTCGGCCGGTCAGCAGTCGGGGATCCTCCGCCCGCATCTGCCGCGAGCCGACCATCCCTTGACGCCCCTCGCGCTTCACCGAACCCATGTCTGGTCCGCTTCCAGCACGGCATCGACGATGCCCTGGTAGCCAGTACAGCGGCACAGGTTGCCGGCAATGGCCTCACGTACCTCGGGCTCCTCCACATCCTTGCGCTCGCTGAGGAACTCGTGGCAGGCCATCAGGAACCCAGCAGTGCAGAACCCGCACTGCAGCGCGTGATTGCGCCTGAACGCGCTCTGCAACGGGTGCATCTCACCAGTCTGGCTCTCCAGGCCCTCGACCGTCATCACTTCGCCACCGTCGAGCTGCACCGCATAGAGGATGCAGGAGCGGGTCGAGACACCGTTCACGAGGATCGTGCAGGCGCCACACACGCCGTGCTCACAACCCACGCGCGTACCCCGCAGTCCGACGACGTCACGCAGGAAGTCGACCGCCGTGAGCCGGGCATCGACCTGCCTGGTGNNACGTCCACGCCGTTGACGGTCACGGTGACCTCGACACGCTCTTCGGGACAGGTCACTTAGCTCTCCACCNATGTTCGAAACGGCGTACTGTGCCGCATCGAGCGTCAGCAGCTCCACCAGGTGCTTCCGGTACTCGGCCGAGCCACTGGTATCCGATCCGGGATCGGCCGCAGAGGCCGCCACCGCGGCGACCTCGACGAGAATTCGCTCGCTCGGCACACTGCCCACCAGCAGCGCCTCGGCTTCCTCGGCGCGCCATGGCCGGTCTCCGACACCGGCGCACACGATCCTCGCGAGCCGGACCGCACCTTGCTCATCGAATTCGAGTCGCACGGCGACGCCGACCACCGCGAAGTCCCCATGCCGCGGCGCGAACTCGGCCCAGCCGGTGCCGCTGCGCCCATTGGCACGCGGGAATTCGATGGCGACGAGCACGTCGCCATCGCGCAGGCCGGTGCTGAAGAAGCCCTCGAAGAAGTCACCCGCCGCGATCCGACGCTGAAACCCTCCGGCTTCCACCACGATGACGGCGTCACAAGCGACGGTCACCGAGGGCAGTTCGGCAGCTGGGTCCGCATGCGCCAGGCTGCCGCCGATGGTGCCACGGTTGCGGATCGTCCGATGCGCGACGTACGGCATAGCCTGGCTCAACATCGGAACCGTCTTGGCGATGGCGACGTCGGTCTCCAAGGTCCGGTGTCGAGTCATCGCCGGGATGCATACGCTGTCCGCCCGCACCTGGGGCGGCGCCAAGGGTGGCCACCCGNNGTTGAGGTCGACCAGAACCTTCGGTCGGGACATCCGCAGATTGAGCAGCGGGCCGAGGCTCTGCCCTCCGGCCAGGAGCTTGGCGTCCTCACCGTACTCTCGGAGCACTTCATGGACTCCGGCAAGATCCGTCGGGGCGGCAAAGGCGAATCGCGCAGGCTTCACGGCATATCAAGACCCTTGAGCAGAGGAGTTGCTGCTCGCCCACACACAAGCATCCTCCCGTCTCCGGTTGCACCAGGTCACGGTGCACACCAATGTATACAACGATCATAGTAGCCTTCGTCCCAGCAGGAAGACCACGGACGCAGACATCGATACCACGGCTTGAGACTCATAGCCGACAAGGAGCGACCATGACCACAGACGCTCTGATCGCGCAGGCATGCCGGATCTTGGGCCAAGGTGGCCAAGACCATTTCTGCTACGGACACGTCAGCGCCCGTGTCGACCAGGACGCGATCGCGATCAAGGCGGCAGGCTTCCCGTTGGCAACGCTCGACACCGAACAAGTGGCTCGGGTCGGGCTGGACGGTACGAACCTGACCTCACACCTTCGTCTTCACGACGAAACGGTCATGCATCTCGCGATCTACCGCAGCCGGCCCGACGTCCGGGCAATCGTGCACACCCATCCTGTGATCTCGCATGCGGCAAGCCTGCACGGGCCGCCGGACGGCGTCTACTCCCAGGATCAGGTCGTCTTCGCCGACTCACTCGCCTTCTACGACAGCGCCCTGCTCGTGAGCGACGAGACCTCCGCCGCCGAGTTCGCAGCCTGCCTCGGCGACAACCGCGCCGCACTGTTACGCGCCCACGGCCTGTTGACCGTAGGTGGCTCCGTGGAGGAGGCGGTGGTGCTCGCCGTACTCCTCGACCGGGCCATGCATCTCATGCTGACCGCACGCTCCGCCGGCCACGTCAGTGCGATGCGTGCCGACGAGGTGACCGAGCTCCGCACACGCTTCGACCGCGCCCATGCGACCAGGGTTCGCGACGTCTGGGACGCCTTGACCCGATAGCCAATAGCCCGATAGCCAATAGGTTGTGAGCCTCAGCCTTCCCCGGCGGAGGGCTGGTTCATCAACGTCCACACGTACTCCGGTGTGAGCGGAAGCCGTTCGGGCCAGCGGCCGATCGCCCGGGCCACCGCGCTGAGGATCGCACCGCCCATCACGGTCATCGCGCCTTCTCCGACCGGCTTCGAGCCGTACGGGCCCGGACCATCGCCTCGCTCCACGACGATGGTCTCGATCTCCGTCGCCAGATCACCGATGCGCGGTACCCGGTACTCGATCAGGTTCGCGTTCGCGAGCTGAGGGCCGTCGTAGATCATCTGCTCGAACAGAGCACCNCCGATCGCCTGAGTGGCGGCACCGAGATCCTGGCCGCGGACACTCTGCGGATTGATCGCCTTGCCCACGTCGGCGATGGAGACGAGCTGGTCGAGTTCGATCTGCCCGGTTTCGGGATCGACGCTCACGACAACCCCNGCGATACCGACCTCCCACAACGAAGGCCACTGGTCCAGGTCACCGCGTTTCTGGGTCCGCCCGGTACCGACGATCTCGCCGCGGGCCGGACCGAACCATTGCTCGATCACCTCGCCGGGGGCCAGCGCACGCCCACCGGGGCCGACCACAGCACCCCCGCGTAGGACCAGGCGNCCGACCTCGTCCTCGGCAAGGTCCGCGGCCATCTCCACCAGCTGACGGCGTACGTCGTGACAGGCGCGCTGGACACTTCTTCCGACGACGGCGGTGGTCCGGCTTGCGCCGGTGGTCCACTGGTACGGCACCAGGTGCGTGTCGGTCGGCGCCAGGCGAACCTGGTCGAGTCGGAGCCCGAGTTCCTCGGCGACGATCTGCGCCAGGGTGGTGTGGCCGCCCTGCCCCATCTCGGTGCTGCCGATCATGAGCATCGCCGACCCGTCCACCAGCAGGCGGACGATCGCCACCGAGGTCGGGTCCGCGCCCTCCGGCGACAGGGCACAGCCGAACCCCACGCCTTGGAGCTTCCCCGGGCGTGGCGTGACTTTCAGCGCGTCATGGACCGCGAGCAGGTCGGCGGCCAGGTCGGAGTCGAGTGGCCGAGAGTCCGGGATGATCGCCTCATCGAACTTCGCGAGGTTGCGGAGCCGCATCTCCAACGGATCGATACCGAGCGCCTCGGCGGCCCGGTCGAGATTGCTCTCCGAGGCCGGGTTGGTATGGAAGGCACCGAACCCNCGGTAGGAAGAAGCAGGAGTGGTGTTGGTGTAGACGGCCCTGCCGAACGCGCGCAACGCAGGCACCCGGTAGGGCCCGAAGCAGGTCTCCAGACTCTTGCGAAGCACCCGGACGCTGTTGTCCGCGTAGGCGCCGGTGTCGAGAGTGACGTCGATATCGCGGGCGAGCAGCCGGCCTTCGCTGTCGAAGCCGCTGACGACTTCCACCAGCGCACCGTCTGCACGCGAGGTGTACATCGACTCCTCGAGGGTCAGCACGATCCGGACCGGCCGGCCGACAGCACGGGCGCAGACCGCGGCAAGCGGCTCGACCTTGGTATAGGACTTGGCGCCGTATCCTCCGCCGATGGTCTTGCCGGTCACTCGGACCTGGTTCAACTGCAGACCGAAGATCCGGGCGAGATCCTTCTGCACCTGAAACACATGCTGGGCGTTGGACTCCACTTCGAGTGTCCCGGCCACGAAGCGTGCCTGGGCGGCGTAGGGCTCCATCGGATACGGGTACAGCATCGGGTAGGCGACGCGCGTCCGCTCGACGTGAGCAGCCAGAGCCATCGCGGCATCGACATCCCCNCAGCCCATCGCGGTCGTGAAGGCTTCGTTGGTGCCTTCTTTGCCGCGGTCGCAGAACGGACCGAAGGCCCGCTCGTCGGTCGGGTAGTCCGGGTGGATCAGATCGACTCCGGGTTGGAGAGCCTCGCTGGTGCTCATCAACTCGTCGAGGTTGTGGTAATCGACCTCGACCACTGCAGCGGCATCGACCGCCTGCTGCAAGGACTCGGCGACCACGACTGCGATCGGCTCACCCCAGTAGCGGACTCGCTCGATCGAGAGGATCTGGTGGTCGGCCCGGTAATGACCGAAGTAAGGAAAGAGCCCATCGAGGTCACGGGCGGTCACTACCGCGCAAACGCCCGGCATCGCGAGCGCAGCGTGGACGTCGATGCTCTCGATTCGGGCGTGCCCTCGCTCAGCGCGGACCACGGCGCCGTACACCGCGTCGGACCATGGCTCGTCCACCACATAGCCGGCTCGACCACGCGCCTTGGCGTCGATGTCGAGCCGGGTCACGTTGCTGCCCACCACGGAGAACGGCTGCGTCGTGCTCATTCGCGCGAATCCTTCCTGCTCCGAGCTGCAGCGAGCACCGCTTCGAGAATCTGCTCGTACCCCGTGCAACGGCAGATGTTCCCGTCGAGGTAGTGCTTGGCCTCCTCGATCGTGGGGGCGGGAATGCTCTCGAGCAGGGCAGTGACGGCGAGGACGAATCCCGGGGTGCAGTACCCACACTGGATCGCGCCGGCGTCGACGAAAGCCTGCTGGACGATCCCGAGCGCTTCACCGTCCGACGCGCCCTCGATCGTGGTCACCTCACGTCGGTCGACGTCGACACCCAGGTAGGTGCAGGAACTGACCGGCATACCGTCCACCAGCACGGTGCAGGCACCACAGATCTGCGCCTCACAGCTCACCTTGGTGCCGGTGAGTCCCAGCTTCAGCCGAAGAAGATCCGACAGCGGAGCGCGCGCCTCCACCTCCACCTGTGTGGCGGTGCCGTTGACGATCGGGCGGACGAGGTGGCTGCTCACCGAGCCTGCTCCTGATCGGTCACAACCGCGCGACGACACCGCCCGATCACTACCGAGGTGAGGTGCTGCTTATAGGCCTCACTGCCACCGAGGTCGTGGGTGGACTCGATGCTCTCGGCGATCGCGGCGGGGTCGATCTCGCTCGGATCGGTGACATCATGGGTCACCCATTCCAGTCCCACCGCACCAACCACCAGCCGCCAGCCGCGGTCGACGCTCCGGGTCAGGGCAACTCCGACCACGGGGCGTTCGGAGAAGACGATCTTGCGGTAGGCCCCNCGTTGCATCGCGCCGTAGGGCACGACCACCTCCACGATGAGCTCGCCCTCGCGCAGGTCGTTCTCGTAGGCGCCGAGCATGAACTCGACCATGGACAGCTCACGAGAACCTTCGGCGCTACGCAGACGCACCCGAGCATGCAGGGCCAACAAGACAGTGGCCAGGTCCGACCTGGGTTCGGCGAACGCCAGGTTCCCGCCGATAGTCCCGGTGCAGCGCACTCGGATGTTCCCGATCCCCGAGGTGACTTCGGCCAGGAGAGGGGCACCGGCGACCACCAGATCCGAGGTAGCCACCTCGTGATGGGTCAGCCCGGCACCCAGGATGAGATCGTCACCGTCACGGACACATCGACGCAGGTCATCGATCGCACGCAGGGACACCACCCGCTCGGGGGCGAACAGTCCAAGCCCCATGGCAGGCAGCAACTCGGTGCCTCCGTGCATGGGGAGGGCACCCTGCGACATCGCCAGCAGTGCCGCGTCGAGCGACTCAGCCAGCTCGTAGTCGAAGGCCGGAACGGCGGTCATGCGATCCCCTCCCGAGGACCCGAGTCATACGAGGCCCGCGATGACAAACACAGGGAGGGCGCTGAGCATGACCAATCCAGCACAGTCATGCGATCCCCTCCCGAGGACCCGAGTCATACGAGGCCCGCGATGACAAACACAGGGAGGGCGCTGAGCATGACCAATCCAGCACAGTCATGCGATCCCCTCCCGAGGACCCGAGTCATACGAGGCCCCCGATGACAAACACAGGGAGGGCGCTGAGCATGACCAATCCAGCACAGTCATGCGATCCCCTCACGAGGACCCGAGTGTGCGAACCACGCCGTCGACGAACTCGTTGACGGCGGCATCGCCCTTCTTACGGACGATCCCGGAGCCCAAGCTGGTGGCCCGCCCGCTGACCTGGTACTTGCCGCTGACCCCGATCCGGGTGCCCCCGCCGTCCATCGGGGTCAGTCGCAGATTGCCCTCGATGTCGATCTGGGTGTTGATCGCACGGTCACGCCCGGAGGCGGTGACGTCGATCGCGGCCCCCTCCTCGACGACCTCGACATCGATCGCCAGATCCGCCTTGAGACTGAACGGCCCGACCTTGTCCTCCAGGACTGCGGTGTAGGACTTCAGTGCCTGCAGTTCTTCGGCCGAGCGCAGGATCCGCACCCATGACACCAGTTCGTGCACATCGGTCAGTGTCGACCAGCATCGATCGACGTCGCTCGTGACCTCTACGGTCCGCTCGAATCTCTCCAGTGCCACCGCATCATCCTATCGCCGCGAAACCTTCTGCATACATTTGCATGCAACTTCTATTGGGAGCCAACCAGCGTCGCCGCGCTGTGGCGTCGGTCAGGCCGACGCGGTGCTGCCGGCGATACGCCCGAAGACCGAGCCGTTCGTCAGGCCCGACCCTCCGGGGTAGTTGAAGTAGAAGATGCCTCCGACGATCTCGCCGGCGGCGAACAACCCCGCGATCGGGGCCCCGTCGGTGTCGAGGACCTGAGCGTCGGTGTTGATCCGCAGACCGCCGAAGGTGAAGGTCACCCCGCAGGTCACGGCGTAAGCCTCGAAGGGACCCTCGTCGATCGTGTTCGCCCAGTTGGTCTTGTCGACCTCCAAGCCGACCGTACGACGGCCATCCTTGACGTTGGGGTTGAACACCGGCACCTGGTCCACCGCGTCGTTGTACTTCGCGATCTCGGCGAGGAAACCCTTCGGGTCGACACCATCCAGCTTGTTGGCCAAACCCTCGAGCGTGTCCGCCGTTACCTTCGTGACCTGCTTGATGCGGTACTCGTCGCGCAGGAGGTGGGTGACCTTCTGGTCGAAGATCTGCCACGCGAACTGGCCGGGCTGAGCCAAGATCACCTGTCCGTACTTGGCGTAGGTGTAGTTGCGGAAGTCCGCGCCCTCGTCGACGAAGCGCTTGCCGGCGGCATTGACCATGATGCCCCACGGATAACTGTGCTTCTGGAAGTTGTCGCCGACCCGGATGTCCCCGAACTCAGGAGCGTTCTGGTCCCAGCCGACCGCGTGGCAACCCGACCAGTTACCGGCCGGGCTGGCCCCGATCTCGAGCGCCATTCGATGTCCGTCCCCGACGTTGAACCGAGTGCCTCGCACCTTGGCGAGATCCCACTGCGGACCGAGGTACATCGCGCGCCATGCCGAGTTGGACTGAAAGCCACCACTGGCCAGAATCACCGAGTCGGCATTCTCCACCCGGGTGACGCCACCTTGCCGAACCCTAACTCCGGTGACACCGTCGTCGCCGGAGATCAGCGACCGCACCCGGGCTCCGTACTCGACGGTGACACCGAGGTCGACGGCGGCTTTCGTCAGGTAGTCGACCAGGCCAGGGCCGCCACCGTTCACCTCGACGGTCAGGCCACCCCAGAACTTGAACTTCCCGTCGACCTGGAAGGCCTGACGTCCGTAGATAGGCGCGAACCGGACCCCGTGCTGACGCATCCATTGCAGCGTGGACAGACTCTCGTCGACGAGTACCCCGGCCAACTCGGGATCGGTGCGGTACTCGGTGACCCGAGCCAGGTCGTCGAGAAAAGCCGAGGCCGGGTAACTGCCGAAGTCCGTGCGCTCCAGATCCTCGGTGGTGAGCTCGGGCATCAGTGTGAGCAAGTCGTCGACACCCTCGTAGGCGACCCGCATCGCACCCGCGGTGAACGAGGTGTTCCCACCTCGCGACTCGCCTTCTCCGCATTCGAAGACGACCACTTCGGCGCCGTTCTCCCGAGCTGAGATAGCCGCACACAGCGCAGCGTTACCGCCTCCGACGACGATGACTTTCTTGGCCACTTGGTCCCTTCCGACGAATCTGCATTCAATCGTATACAGTCGGACGCAACGTGACAAGCCGACGGAGCGCTACCACGCAGCGGTATCCGGTCCAGGTAGCAGAGCCGGCGCAGTGTCGTTGTAGGCCCGATCTAGCCGAGAACGAGCTGCTGGCAGGTGAACTGCGCGATCCGGCGCGGGGAGCCCGACTCCGAGTCGCGCCACAGGTCAGCAGTCACCACCACGGTGCGACGACCGGGATGCAAGACAGTGGCTTCGGTGCGGATGCGGTCTCCCTCGCCGGCCGCGCCAACGAGCTGAGCGGTGTAAGAGGTCGTCACATAGTCCGGATGGCCCAAGAAGGCTTCCGCCGCCCAACCAGCAGTCGCGTCCGCGATCACCGAGTAGACGCCGCCTTGAACCTTTCCCGCCTGGTTGAGGTGCACGTCGCTCACCACGACCTCCGAGCGGGCGAACAATCGACCAACAGCCACCAACCGGACGCCGAACACCGCCAGCGCGCAGGCAGGAGGCATGAGGATTTCGCCTGGCGGAACATCGATGACCTGGCCGGGGTCGTCGCCCGCCTCCATCAGCAGATTGGCGATCGTTGAGCCCGAAGATCTGCTGGGCAAAGTGGTACTATCTGCTGCCCGGTGCATGTGTACCAGGGTACACACGCGACGACTCACGTCGAGCTGATCCCCTCCCGACGATCGAAGGATCCAATGGCGTATTCGAATGGTCGCAAGACGGCCCTCGCAAGTCGAGTCGTGCCCACGGCACCACCAATGACCGCCAGCGTTCGGCGTACGACCGCATCAAGCAGGCGATCATCGACCGTGAGCTGGAGCCGGGAGCTGCGCTCATCGAGACCGCGCTCGCAGACTGGTGCAAGGTCAGCCGGACCCCGATCCGCGAGGCGCTGACCCGGTTGGAGATGGAGGGTATAGCGGTTCGCTCCGACCGGGGCCTGATCGTCCGACCCGAAAGCGCCGAGGACGTCCTCGACATCTACGAGACGCGCATCGCCCTGGAGGTAACGGCCGCCCGCCTTGCGGCTGAGCGCCGCACCTTCCACGACCTGCTCCAGATGCGAGAGCTCGCTGAGCACCTGGCGAAGATGGACGTCAACGACACCCGCGGCGTCGCCGAAGGCAACCACCGATTCCACGAGCAGATCTGGCATGCCGCGCACAACAGCTCGCTGCTCGACCTGCTCGACCGACTCGGCCTGCACCTCGCGCGCTATCCCACGACCACGCTGGCCTACCCGGGCCGCTGGGAGGCGGCGAACGAGCAGCATCTGGCGCTGGTGGATGCGATCGAAGCCAGAGACTCCGAGCGTGCGGCGGAGATCGCCTCGAGCCACTTCACCGAGTCGCGCGACATTCGGATCAAGATGTGGATCAAGGAGTCGGCCGCCGGGATGCTCTAGAACCCGGCAGGCCGCTCACCACTCAGGCCTGAGGCGACAACACCACCCGGCCGGTGGCCGAGCGCGACTCCAAAGCCTGGACCGCGTCTCGCCAGTGCGCCAGCGGCCAGGTCTGCGCCTGCTGGAGATCCAAGCGGCCCTCGGTGTAGAACTCGAAGACTTCCGCATAACACTGACGCACGAGCTCGGGAACGCGCTTGCGGTAGTCACTGATCTGCAGTCCCGAGACCTCGATGTTCTTGAGCATGGTGTAGTTCACCTTCAGCTGCGGGATGTCCCCTGCAGCGAAGCCGACGACCACGAGCCGGCCGCGCCAGGCCAATGCCCGGATAGCTCCGTGGAACGCGTCACCACCCAAGGGATCGATCACCACGTCCACCCCGCGGCCGTCGGTCAACGCGAAGACCTGCTCCCGGATGGTGTCACGCAGCGGCTGACGAGACAGATCCACGACACCGTCCGCCGGTCCCACCTCTCGGCCGGGCCGCGAGACGCTGCCCAGGACGGTAGCCGCACCCATGGCACGGGCCAAGGACACCGCCGCGCGGCCCACTGCCCCACTCGCACCGAGCACCAGCACGCTTTCGCCGGCAGCCAGACGAGCCCGTTCCCGCAGCGCCATCCAGGCGGTGTCGTAGGCCAAGGACATGGTCGCGGCGTCCTCGAAGCTCAGCCCGGCCGGCAGCAGATGGACCTGGTTCGCCTCTGCGGTGGCCAGCTCGGCGTAGCCGCCGTACTCGGCCATGGCCAGGACCCGGTCGCCGGGGTGACTCCGGTGNACTGCGGACCCGACCTGGCGCACGATCCCTGCCGGACCCTTGCCCGGAACGTAGGGCAAGGTCGGTTTGAACTGATAGTCGCCCCTCATCGTCACCAGGTCGACGTAGTTGACCGGCGCGGCCCGCACCTCGAGGAGAACCTCGTTCTCCGCCGGCACCGGATCGGGGTGCTCCTCGATCGCCACCGCGTCGAGGTCGCCGAAGGCGCGTACGGTCACGGCTCGCATCTCAAACCACCTTGTCCTGCCGCACGAAGCGGACCGACGAAGGNGCGACCTCGCCCGAGGTCACCTGGTCAACCAGCCGTCGTTTGAAGACCTTGCCCGAGGGCAGCAACGGCATCGCCGGGACCACCGCGTAGTACTCGGGCATGTCGTACTTGGAAAGACCGACCTCGTCGAGGAAGCTCAGCAGCTCATCGGCCTCGACCTGCTCGCCAGGATGCAACTGCACGACCAGGCACACTCGCTCACCCAGCCGCTCGTCGGGAGCAGCAATGGCGGCCGCGCGCGCGACCGCCGGGTGACGCAGCACCAGATTCTCGATCCGCGCCGGGAAGATGTTGTGCCCGCCACGGATGATGACGTCCTTCTTGCGGCCGGTGATACGCAAATAGCCCTGCTCGTCACGCCAGCCCAGATCCCCGGTGAGGAACCAGCCGGCGCGGTTGAAGCTTCGCTCGGTGGACTGCTGGTCGTCGAAGTAGCCCAGCGTCAAGGACGCGCCCCGGATCACGATCTGTCCGGTCTGGCCGGGCTCGAGCTCGCGCTCGGGATCCTCGGTGTCGACGATTCTCACCTCGACACCGTCACATGCGCGTCCCGAAGTACCCACGATCATGTCGACCTCGTCGGTCGGGAGCGTGTAGTGATGTGAACCTGCCTCGGTCATGCCGTAGCCGCTCTGCGGCATCACTCCCGCACGCAGCAGACCCTCGGCCACCACCGGCGGCACCGCAGCCCCGGAGATCCGGAAACCACGCAGTTGCGGCAAGTCGCCGGCAGATGCCTCGAGCTCCGCCAGCAGATCGATGGCGTGGGTGGGGACCCCGAAGGCGAAGGTCGCGCCCGTGCTCCGCAGACGCTCGACCAGCGACCCGCCACGGGGCAGGTCGTGCACGGTGAGCTCGGCGCCGATCACCAGCGCGAGCAGCATCGCGCCGAAACCCAGATTGTGGCTGAGCGGCGACATGGAGTAGATGCGTGAATCCTGGTCCAGCGACCAATCCCGGACCAGCGCACGCACAGGAGACAGCAGCGTGTTGTGCGAGTGCATCACGCCCTTCGGAGCACCTGTTGTCCCTGAGGTGAAGGCCAGATAGCACACCGCGTTCGGGTCCTCTGCCAGATCCGGGAGCGTCCCTCCGGCCAACTCCTCGAAGACGCCCGCCGCGGGCACCGACGGAACCGCCACCATGAACTTGAGCTGAGCCGAGTCCGCGACAGCGGACTCGATGTCGTGACGATCGGCGTCAGCGCCGTACCCCCGCTGCCAGATCAGTGCCACCGCGTTGACCTGGCCCATCAGTTCGACCACCTCACCGACGGTGTGATCGCGATGCAGCGAGGGAACCGCTACGTACCCGTTGCGCTGACAGGCGAGTACGGCCACGGCTGTCTCGGCCCGGCTCGGCAACCAGATGGCGACCCGGTCGCCGGTGGCGAGGCCGGCATCGGCGAGAGTCCCGGCCAGCCGGTCAGCGGCTGCGACCAGTTCGGCATAGGTCGTGGTGCGATCCCGCTCGCGAATCGCCACCCGGTCGGGTCCCTGCATTGCCTGCTGCCGCGTCAAGCCGTAGATCGTTTCGTCTCGCCAGTCCCCGAGGCAGTGAAGTCGGCGATCTGGCGGGTACTGNAGGGTGGTCAGGAGCGTATTGATGGCGTTGCCCTTCCTCGACTTCTCACGTGTGGATGAAGTAGTTGTGCAGTTCCTCGACGTCCGTGGTGCGGGTCAGACCGAGGCCCAACAGGATCCGCGCCTTCCAGGGCAACAGCCCTNNCGGCCGAGACCAGCCCCGGCTCCGCATCAACGGCGAGAGCGCCACCCGACCGCCGATGGTTCGCGTCGCCTGACAGACCACGACCCCTTCGGCGACCGCTCGGTCCAACGCCTCGTCCTCCGCCGGCGTACATCGTCCGGCACCGGTGCCGACAGCGACGATTCCCGCCGCACCCGCGGCAACAGCGGCGTCGATCAGCATTCCGTCGGCACCGACGAACGAGGAGATCACGTCGACCCGGGGCATCTGCCGCAGCGCCGCCGCATCGAATCGGATCCGGTCCCGCAGGCCACGCACCTGGCCGTGCAGGCTGACCACCCCGTCGGCCCCGATATGTCCCAACGGCCCGGCGTCGGGCGAGCTGAAAGCATCGGGGCGGAAGGTCGTGGTTTTCGTCGCCCACGGCCCGGCATGGATCGTGTCGTTCATGACCACCAGCACACCTTCGGCGTCCGGGGCAGCGGCGACCTGGACCGCGCGCAACAGATTCAGTGCCCCATCGGCTCCCAGTGCGTCAGCGGGTCGCATTGCTCCCACGAGAACCACCGGCCGAGTCGATCTCACCGTGAGATGCAGGGCGAACGCGGTCTCCTCCATCGTGTTGGTGCCGTGGGAGATCACGACGGCATCGAAGCCGCCGGCCAGCAGCTCGTCGCACCGCTTGGAGAGGTCGGCCCAGTCATCGGGTGTCAGCGCGTAGCTCGGAACGCGCCGGTGCGGAATCTCCACGACCTCGGCGATCTCGCCGAGTTCGGGGAGGCCTCTGACCAGTTCGCCGTCAGCCAGGCGGGTCCGGTGCTCGGTGTAGAACGCATGGTCCAGACGATTCGCCCCGAGCGAGTCGATCGTCCCGCCGGTCGATATCAACGCGACCCGGCTCATCGAGCTTCACCTCGGCAGTACTCGATGACGGCTCCCGGAGGAGCCACCCAGATGTTCTCCATGGCACTGATGAAACCGAGAACAGTGTCCACCGCGGGCGCGCGGAAAGCCTGACCCGATACCCACGGGGTCAGCGACAAACCCAGGACTCGGCCACCTTCGCCCGCCATCTGCTCGAGCGCCGCTCCGACGCTGCGTGCCCAGGTGGCCGGCTCCATGGCGCGGTGGAAGCCTGTGGCCTCGTCGCTCAGCTCCCACGACAGCGGGAAGCTCCATAGCCCGGGCGCGGTGTCCGCGAAGGAATAGGGCATGTCGTCGTTGACCCAGTCGGTCAGGTAGCTCACCCCAGCAACGGCTAACAGCCCGGGAGTACGCGCGGATTCGCTGCGCTCGGGGCTGCACCAGCCCGCCGGACGGTGACCCAGAGCAGCCTCGAGACGCTCCAGCGTCAGTCCGATGTAGTCGGCTTCCTCGTCCTCGGACATGTCGGAGGTGATCGGTCGGCTCGCGCTGAGACCGCCTGCCAGGTATTCGCTGGACGGCAGGTGCTCCAGTAGCCCTGGATACCTCTCCGCGGTGAGCACGTCGACGACCACGGCCGGAACGATCCCATGCTCGTCGAGTTGGCCGGCCAGCCGCGCTGCTCCCACCCGATGGCCGAACTCACGGTTCGAAAGCCGTGGCACGTCCGGCGCCGGAGCGATACCGCGACCACCCACTGCCCGGGGCCGCTGAGCCTGGTCCTCGTCCTCCCATTCGACCGCGCCGAGGTGGACAACGACCGACACCGCCGATCGGGCCGAGCCGGGCCAGACTTGGACGGGCCGGTCCACGACCGGCTCGAAACCGAACCATTCGTGGTCGTAACCCGCATCGGCCGCAGCGGCACCGTCGGCACCGATGACGTTGGGTCCTGCCTCAGTCACGGAAGCTCGCCTCCAAGTCGGCCGCGTAGTAGTCGGCGCGGTAATGACCCACGATGTCACTGGCGCGCGCGATCCAGGCGCCTTGCTCACGCAGATGTTTCAGGACCCGGGCCAGACCGTGGATCCGATGGGGTTGCCCGATGGCGAACGGGTGGAGGGGAAGCGCCATCATCAGGCCGCCCCAACGCTGCGCATCCACCCGGAGCCGGTCGAACTGGGCGATGCAGCGCTCGGCGTACTCGTCGGCCTCCAGGTGCGAGCGCATCAGCAGCGGGGCGTCGTTGAGCTCATAGCTGTAGGGCAGGGCCACCAGGTGGGCGCCGGCGTCGGTGATCAACGGGGACGGGCGCTCGTCGTGAACCCAGTCCGCGTGGTAACTCATCCCCACTTCGGCCATGAGGTCCGGGGTCCAGTCGTTGCCGGTGATGTTCGGGCCGAGCATGCCGGGNAAGCCATGGCCGACATGCCGCTCGAGCACTTGGTTGGCCGCTCTGAGGAAAGCGCGTTCCTGCTCTCGGGTGAGGCCGGTCAGGTAACGGGTGTTGTAGATTCCGTGGCTCATGAACTCCCATTGCCGGGAGATCATCGCCTCGGCGAGGTTCGGATAGTGGTCGAGGACCGCGACGTTCAACGAGACCGTGGCCGGCACGTCGTACTCGTCCAGCACGTCGAGCATCCGCCAGAAGCCGACCCGGTTGCCGTAGTCGTGGTAGGAGTACTTCCGCACATCCGGATGGGGAGTACGCGGGTAGGGATCGACGGCACCCTCGGGCGGCAGGTACTCGTAGTGCTCCACATTCGGCACGACCCAGACCGCGACCGGCGCGCCTCCCGGCCACTCGATCGGGCGCCGACGGTCGATGGGGAGGTAGGGAATCCTCGAGTGCACCGAGTCGAACGGGCGGCGATGCGAGAAAGCCACTCCGCTCCTACCGCTTGTCGTCGCGGCGCTGGAACGCCGAGAAACCGAGCGCCACCATGGCGACCGTCGTCATCAAGAAGACCAAGGGGAACGCGGCCGGCCACCATCGTCCGGACGAGACACCGGATGCGCCTCGCGACACCATCGATCCCCATTCGGGAGTCGGCGGCGGCAGACCCACACCGAGGAAGCCCAGCGCGGCGAGGAGCATGATGCTGACACCGAAGATGACGGACATGTAGTACATCGCGGGTCGGACCGCGTTCGGTAGCACATGACGCAGAGTCAGCCTGAACTCGCTCGTACCTGCCAGCCGCGCGGCGTCGACATAGGCCTCCCCACGCACCTGCAGGACCTCGGTACGAACCAACCTGATCTGGTACGGGGAGAGGATGACGGCCAGAATGATAACCAGAGACAAGGTGCTGGCGCCGAAGAACGCCACCGCGATGAGCCCGAAGAGCATGGACGGGATCGCCTGGATGAAGTCGACGCTGCGGCTCATCAGCCGGGCAAACCAGCCCACGGGACCGCCCTGCGACTCGTTCATACCGATCGCGAGACCGACCGCTATCCCTCCTACAGTCGCGAAGAACACCACCCCCAGCGCAATGAGCACGTCGTAACGGGCAGCGGCGATCACCTGCGAGAAGACGTCGAGGCCGTTGTCGTCGGTGCCGAACCAGTGGTCGCCACTTGGTGGCAGCAGCGGCCGGGCGACCACCTTCCTGGGGTCGTACGGAGTGATCCAGGGACCGACGATCGCGAGGGCGAGCACGGCAAGCGCAGGCGTGAGCAGCAGCCACCGGCGGCCCGAGCGCTTCGAGGATCCTCGCCTGGGAACCTGGGGTTCCTGAACGTCGGTAGGAACTGCGATCCCGGTCATGGCTTTGCTCCCACTCCAGGTCGACGACGCGGATCCAACATCATGTTCACGATGTCGACCAACAAGAAAATCACCAACGAGAGAGCGGCAGCCACGATCAAGAAGCCCTGCATGGCGGTGAGGTCCGCCGATTGCACGGCTTTGACCAGGTACTGACCCATGCCACCGAAGCTGAACAAGCCTTCGAGGACGACCGCGCTGCCGATCAAGTTGCCGAACAGCGCCCCGGCCATGGTCACGGTCCCGGGCAGCGCTCGGCGGTAGACACTGAGGATCACCGTGCCGATGCCGGCTCCCGTCGAGATCCGGAAGCGGGTGGCCGGCTTCTGCATCTCGACCTCGACCTGAGAGTTCAACAGCCGCAGCAGCACTGCCGAGATCGAGATCACCAGGGCGGCGACCGGCATCACCAGATGCGCCAGCATCGAGCCGATGATCGCCGGGTCGCCGGTCAGCAATGCGTCGAGGAACGGGAAATGCGTGACGACCACGGGCGTCGGCGATCCCGGAGTCAGACGCCCCAACGGCGCCGGCAACCAGTTCAGCTTCGCGTAGAAGATGAAGATGAAGACAATGGCGACGGCGAACTCGGGGATGGAGCCGGCGGTGCGCGAGAAGGCCACGGCCGCCCGCGAAATGATGTTGCGTGGCCGGAACATGATCAGCACCGAGACGGCGAAGACCAGGATACTGGACACCAGCAACGACATCGCAGCCAGCTCGACGGTCGCCGGCAGGCGTGTGCGGATGTCGTCGAAGACCGAACGCCCACTGATCAGCGATTCGCCCAGGTCACCTTGGACAAGTCTCCCCAGATAGTTGAACAGCTGGGTGATCGGAGAGCCGTCGAGCCCCAGCCTGTGCTTGACCGCGAGGTACTCCTCGGGACTGACCTGGTTGCCGGTGACGGCCAGGACCGGGTCGCCAGGTATCAGGCGCACCAGGAAGAACGCGATGATCGCGAACAGCAACAGCTGGAAGGGCAACGCGATCACGCGTCCCAGCCACCACCGCTGACGGGCCCAGAAGCCGCTCATGAGGTCGCCCCCTCGTCCATCTTCTCCGCAGCGTTCTGGATCAACGCCTCACGGTGCACAGGAGCTCCGTGGTAGGCATCGAGGAGCTCCTTGGTGTACTCGTGCTGCGGGTTGTTGAGCACCTGCTTCGTGGCTTCGTTCTCGACCACATCTCCATGACGCATCACGATGAGCCGGTCGCTGATGAAGGCGGCCGCGGGCAGACCGTGCGTCACGAAGATCAGAGCGGCCCCGTCCTCCATGCAGTACCGCTTGATCATGTTCAGCACTCGGCCCTGTACCGAGACGTCGAGCGCAGAGACGACCTCGTCGCAGATCAGCACTCGGGGCCGGACGACCAACGCCCTCGCCAACGAGAACCGCTGCCGCTGCCCTCCGGACAACTCCTGAGGCCAGCGCTCGGCGAGCTCCAGTGGGAGACCGAGCGCGGTCAGCGTCTCGTCGACACGCTCGTCGGCCCGTTGCCGGTCCAGGCCGCCCAACTGCATCGCCGGCGTGCGGACGGCCGTACGCAGCTTCTGCAGCGGGTCGAAGGAGGACGAGCTGTCCTGGACGACCATCTGGACGGCACGGCGATAGTCGAGGAGCAGCGAGCGCTTACGCCGGATCTGGCTCAATGCCACGTCGTTGACGAAGATCTCGCCCTGATCCGGCGCATCGAGTGCCGCGATCATCCGCGACAGGGTGGACTTGCCGGAGCCGGACTCTCCCACGATGCCCACCCGAGCACCGGGCTCGATGCGCAACGACACGTCCTTGACCGCTGTGAACCGGGAGCGTCCATGACCGAAAGACCTGCCGACTCCCTCCAACCGAAGCTCGGTCGTGCCGGCTCCGCGCGGGTTCGTCTCCGGAGTGCTCATACTNTCAGCCACCGACCTCACACCGAAGTCGTCCAAGGTCGGCATGAACTCCAGCTCCGCCGATTCCAGAGATGGCACACATGTCAACAAGGCCTGCGTGTACGGATGCTCCGCCTCGTCGAGCCGGGTGGTGAGCAGGTCCTCCACCAGCTCACCGCGATACATCACGGCGAGCCGGTCGACGTACTGGGCGCAGAGAGCCAAGTCGTGGGAGACGATCAGTACGGCCGAGCCGACATCTGCTGCCAGTTCGACGATCAGCTGCATCGCCTCACGAGAAAGCGAGGCGTCCAATGCGCTGGTCGGCTCGTCGGCCACCAACAGCTGCGGCTCGGCACACAGCGCGATCGCCATCATCACCCGTTGCTGCATGCCGCCGGACAGTTCGTAGGGCCGAGCTCGCATGACCCGGGGCGCGTCTTTCAAGCCGACGCGGTTCAGCCAGTACTCACAACGCTCGTTGGCCGCCTTGCGGCTCATCTTCTGCCGTGACCTGATCACGGCGCGAAGCTGGGAGCCGACGGTCCACACCGGGTCGAGCGAGGTCATCGCGTCCTGGAACATCATCGTGACGCCGTCGACCTTGTGCGGAATGCCGCTCGACAGCGCCAACTCGGTCCGCCCCACGACATAGACCGATTCCGCATGCACCTCCGCCTGAGCAGCCTGCAGGAAACCCGCGATGGCCAGTCCGATCGTGGTCTTGCCCGAACCGGACTCACCGACCAGGGCCACTCGCTCCCCGGGCCGGATGCTCAGGGAGACGTCGTCGACCGCCGGCCGGCCTGCGCCCGCACGGTAGGTGACCGTCAGTCCGCGAATATCCAGCAGCGCACCGTCACCAGCCGGTCGGGGGACCGGTCCATCGGTGAGCTTGGGAACGCCGGGCACACTCACGGCTTGATCATGGGATGCCAGCGCACTGGTTCGTCGCAGAGTTCGATCATGTTCCCCTCCGGATCCATGAACTGGGCGACCCGCCAGCGCGGAGTGGGGTTGTTGTCGATCACCGTCGGAGCGACATGCACGGGGTGGACTCCGCGACTGGCCAGCTCGGCCAGGGTCTCGTCCATATCGTAGACCTTGAACGAGAACACCACCTTGTTGCGCTCCCAGCCCTGGGCGGGCGTGTTCGAGGCCGGGCCGTTCTCATGCGTTCCGATCAGTACCAGAACAACGGGACCGACGTCGAAGGCCGTCGCGGTCTCATCCTCGTGGTCGACGCGTAGCCCGAGCTTGTCGCGGTACCAGGCGGTCATCATGGGCACGTCGTAGGCCCAGATCACGCACCAGGCGAGAGAACCGATGGTCATGGAGCCATTCTCCTCTGGCATGACGCTGTGCGGATGGTTTGTAGTTGGCAGATCGGGTGTGGCCGGCCCTCGGACCAGCCACACCCGATCGAGGCGAAAGCGACTCTCATCGATCTCGCCCAGGATGAGGACTACTTGAGGGTGAGGCGACCGTGGTCGACGATCGCGTCAGTGCGGTAGTAGTACCCGTCGACCTTGGAGCTGAGAGCGATCATCGGCTGGGTGAAGCCGAGCGGGATCGCCGGTGCAGCCTCCTGCCAGATCCGCTGTGCCGCGTTCCACTCCTTTGCCGCTTCCGGGGACAGGGCGTCGCCGGCAGCGATTCCCCTGTCGACGGCAGCGTGGTAGTCCTTGTCGACCCAACCCGAGATGTTGAGCGGCGACCCGTCGCCGTAGGCGAGCAGCAGCTCGTAGGTCGGCGCCTGGGTGATCGCCCCGTCAGTCGCCAGGTTGAGGTCGAAGTCGCGCTTGCTGACGGCCTCGTCGGAGGCGACCTTGGGAACGCTCTTCACCTCCACCTCGAAGCCGGCATCGGCAGCGGCGGACTGGATCTGAACCGCGGCCTGACCGAGGTCGGGAACCTCGTTCCAGGTGAGGATCGAGAACTTGACCGGGGTCTTGACGCCGGCGTCGGCAAGGATCTGCTTGGCCTTCTCCGGGTCGTAGGTCGGAGTCTCGAGGCCGTCGAGGTCCGCGTTCGGGTAGCGGGGNTTCATCATCCCCGGGCTCGTCTTCATGTCGCCGTAGTAGACGTTCTCCCTGATTTGGTCATAGGGAACCGCGTACCGCACCGCTCGGCGAATCGCGGCGTCCTTGAACACCTCAGAGCCGACGTTGAACCAGAGCATGGGGCGGTGGATCGCGTCGAAGCCCGACAAGGTCTGCACCGCATCGTTGCTGCCGAGGCTGTTGATGTCCGACGGGCGCAGTCCGCTGGCGATGTCGACGGACCCGTTGGAGAGCAGCTCGGAGCGCTGGCCCGGATCCTCGACGACCCGCTTGATGACCTTCTTGATCGCCGGCGCGCCGCCGTAGTAGTCCTCGTTCGCGACCAGGACCATCTCCTGGCCCGGGGTGGCGGACTCCAGCTTGTAGGGCCCGAACCCGTAGTTGCCGTTCTCGGCCGAGAACTGGACGGCGTACGGGTCGTCGTCGGTCGCGTTCGCCTTCAGGTAGGTCGAGTCGTAGATGTTCCCGGTCAGCGTCGCGAGAAGCGCCAGCAAAGTGAAGCCGTATCCCTTTTCCGCGATCGTGATCGTGACGGTGTGGTCGTCGACCTTCGCGAACTGGCTCGCGGGATCGGTGATGACCGGCGCCGTCAGGAACGGCGAGACGCCGCCGCCCTCGGAGAACTTGCGCTCGTAGGACCACAGCACGTCGTCAGCGGTCAACTCGTTGCCCTGCTGGCTCTTGACGCCCTCGCGCAGATGGAACGTGTAGGTCTTGCCGTCCTCGCTGACGTCGTAGCTCTCGGCAAGGTCGCCCTCGAACTCGAAGAAGTTCTGCTGCTGACCGCCACCTGGCGCGGTCTCCAGCGGGTTCCTGACCAGGTTGGCATTGGTGTTCACCTGGAACTCGAACAGCGCATTGCCGAAGCCGCCGCCGTCGTAGGCGTACGAAGTCGGGATATCGGGCACCGCCTGGACGATCGTCGTCGACGAGCCGTCGTTCGAATCCGGATCCTGCGAGTCATCCGGGGACTCTGTGCCTGAGCAGGCGCTCAGCGTCAGAGCAACGGCCGCCAGGGCCGCCATAGTGCTATATACACGTCGCTTCATCTGTTTTCCCATTCATCTGGACCGGAGCAATGGAGAGCGAGTTTCAATCGGTTCATCTCGTAGTTCGAGGGCTCGCCAACGACGACGAGACCCACCTACCTCCCCGAGTGAGGACGGTCCGTGAATCCGCCCGCCCTCGGCGAGTCTCAGTACCGTAGCGTATACCTCTGCATACAGCAATAGCCACAAGGTCTCAAAGAGCTAACGGCCGTACCTGTTTCGTCGAGCCCAGGGCCAGCTCTGTGCGAACCAGGCCTCCGCCGTCTCGGCCAGAGCAGCATCGAGCTCTGCGCGATCGGCGCGCACCCACGTCTGGATCTGGACGTCGTACTCGTCGCTGCTCGACGGATAGGCGTTCACCGCGCCGATCAGGGTCCCGTCAGCGACATCGAGCACGGTG
Organism: Nocardioidaceae bacterium; assembly: GCA_013693815.1. Classification (GTDB taxonomy): domain Bacteria; phylum Actinomycetota; class Actinomycetes; order Propionibacteriales; family Nocardioidaceae; genus SSC3. The sequence goes on along the minus strand of CP059259.1, from coordinate 188,173 downwards.
TAGGTGAATCCCCTACACTGCGCGAAATCGTCGGCATGACGATGCATATCCGCGAGATTCTTCTCCAACGAAGCGCCCTTCAGCGTCGGCCAGTCGCCATCCGGATAGCCCGGGGTGGCTCGGATGTGCTCGATGCTCGAAGACCACGCTGCGTAATCGGCCTCGTTGTGCTCCGGCCCGAGCGGTTCGAACCGGAATAGCTCGGTCACCAGCGAGGGCGGCGGGACGAAGTCGGCAGGTACGAAGGATACGGTACTCATAGCACAACTGTATCCATGTGCATACGCACTCACAATGATGTGGCGAGAACCTTGAAGCACCGAAAGGGACAGCGATGAAACTCACCGGCAACACGATCTTCATCCCAGGCGCGACCTCCGGCATCGGGCTCGGTCTGGCGCTCAGGTTGCAGGCCGGGAACACCGTCATCATCGGTGGTCGCCGCACCGACCGTCTCGAGCAGATCACCACGGACAACCCCGGCATCGGTGCCGTCACTATCGACACCAGCGATCCGGAGTCGATCGAGGCGGCCTACGCGAAGGTTGCCGCAGAGCATCCGGACCTCAACGTGCTCATCCCGATGGCCGGGATGATGGAGCAGGAGGACCTACACACCCCGGACTACCTGCCCACAGCTGAGAACACCGTCATCACGAACCTGCTCGGGCCGATTCGGCTCATCGCCGCGTTCACGCCTCTGCTGTCCCAGCAGGAGACCGCGACGATCATGACCGTCACCTCAGGTCTGGCGTACGTGCCGCTGCCGATATCGCCGACCTACAACGCCACCAAGGCAGCCATCCGCTCCTTCACCGACAGCCTGCGGGTGCAGCTCGCGGACACCTCGATCCAGGTCGTCGAACTCGTCCCTCCTGGCGTGCGGACCGACATGTTCGGCGGCGTCCTGAACGCCACCAACATGCCGCTGGAGGATTTCCTCGACGAGGTCATGACGCTGCTCGAGACCGAGCCGGAGGCCGAGCAGATCCTGGTCGAGAACGTCAAGTATCTGCGCTTCGCCGAGGCCAACGGGGTCTACCCTGACGCGCTGGCCATGCTCGGCAACGTCACCGTGGACTGAGCACCCGGTTCAGCGCTGGAACGTCGCCACGATCTGCGCTCGGGCGGTCGCCTTCATGAAGCAGTTCTCCGCAACGAGAGCGGCCCGGGTCTCGGCCTGGACACCCAGAGTCTCCTCCGGGATCGCGTGCACCACGAAGTAGTACCGGTGAGCCATGTCGCCGTCCGCCGGCCACGGGCCTGCATAGGTCGTGAGCCCGATATCGGATGCGAGGGGCATCGCACCGGGCGGGAGCTCGGCGCCGGTGTCCAGAGAGGTGATGTCCGCCGGGATGTCCGCGACCACCCAGTGCCAGATGCCCGACGGGGTCGGGGCGTCCGGATCGAAGCAAGTCAGCACAAAGCTCTTGGTGTCCTCCGGAAAGCCGGACCAGGCCAGCTGAGGAGAGAGATTCAGGGCTCCTTCACACGCTCCGACAGCCGCATGCCGGGCGGGCATCGGCCGGCCATCCTCGATGTCGGTGCTGGTGAGTTCGAAAGACGGGATCGCCGGCAGCTTCAGGTAAGGATCCTCAGCGCGCGGGCGGTCGAGATTCGCCATGAATGTTCGTCCTTGTTCGTTCGTCGGTGGTGACGGCAGCGCCGGCCTCTCGGGAGAGGTCCTACAGGGAAGTCCCCAGTATCAGCGCAGCGCCCTTCTCGCCGATCATCATCGTCGGCGCCTGGGTGTTGCCGCTGATCAGCGTCGGCATGATCGAGGAGTCGATCACGCGGAGGCCCTCCAGCCCGCGCACTCGGAGCTCGGGGTCGACGACGGCCATCTCGTCGACACCCATCTTGCAGGTGCCGACGGGGTGGAAGTCCGTCTTCCCNCACTTCCGGATGAACGCACGGACTTCCTCGTCGGTCTGCACGCTGGGTCCCGGGAATTCCTCGTCCTTGAGGATCGCCTTGAAAGCGGGCGCGTCCAAGATCCGGCGAATCAGCCGAAAGGCCTCGACCGAGACGTCCATGTCGGCCTCGTCCGCGAGGTAGTTGGGATCGATGCTGATCGGGACGTTGGGGTCGGAGGAGACCAGCTTCACCTCACCTGTGCTACGAGGACGCACGTTGAGGGCTTGGATCGTAACGCCATGGTTGCGGGCGCGCTCCGGGTTGCGCGCGCCGTCCTTCCAGATGGCATGGGCGGGGACGAACTGCAACTGGAGGTCGGGTGACCGGACACCCTCGGAGCTCTTGGCGAAGCCGCTCGCCTCACAGACGGTGGCAGCCGCGGGGCCGGTCCGGTAGAGGCCGTACTCGATGGCGTGCAGGACAGCGCGATTCCAGCGATCCTCGCCGGTGTAGCTCACCGGATCCTTACATTCGCGGGTGACGTAGACCTCGAGGTGATCCCGCAGGTTCTTGCCGACGCCGGGGAGGTCGTGGACGGCCTTGATTCCGACCTCTTCGAGCTCGGCCTTGGGGCCGATGCCGGAGAGCAGCAGCAGCCGCGGGGTGTTGAAAACCCCNGCGGAGATGATGAGTTCGGCGTCAGCCTGGTCCAGCACGCGCTTGCCCTTGTGGGTGTACTCCAACCCGGTCGCACGACCGTTTTCCACCACGATCCGGTTGGCCTCGGCGTCGGTCAGCACGGTGAGATTCGGCCGGTCCATCACCGGGTGGAGAAAGGCGGTCGACGCANNCTCGCGACGTGCGTCACGCTGGGTGACCTGGTGGAAGAAGACACCCTCCTGGACCGCGCCGTTCGGGTCNGTCGTTGCGGGGAGCCCGGCCTGCTGGGCGGCCCGGAAGTAGGCCTTGGTCAACGGATTGTGCGAGACCTGGTCGACGACGCTCAGCTCACCGTCGTTGCCGTGGTACTCGTCGGCGAGGCGTTCGTTGCGCTCGTGGACCTTGAAGTAGGGCAGAACTTCCTCATACGACCAGCCCTTGCAGCCCAGTTCAGCCCACTCGTCGTAGTCAAGCCGGTGACCACGGATATAGAGCATCGCGTTGACCGACGTGCTGCCGCCGAGGACCTTGCCCTGAGGCAAGAAGATCTGACGGTTGTTCAGTTGCTTCTGGGGNGCACTGTCGTAGCTCCAGTTCACCTTCGTCCCCATCAGCTTGGAGAGCCCCGCGGGAATCTTGAGCAGTGGCGAGGAGTCGCGGCCACCTGCCTCCAGCAACAGGACCTTGTTCGCTGGGTCGGCACTGAGCCGGTTGGCGAGGACACATCCTGCGGCGCCTGCGCCGACGATGATGTAGGTGTAGCGGGCCATTGGGTCACTTCCTATCGAGATGCTGTGGTTGTGCTACCGCGAGATGCGGTGGGGCAGGCCCGTCACGGCGGTCACACGGCTGCCCCTCGGGCTAGAGGAACCGAGCTTCCTCAGGCGTCGCTGCGATCGGGTCGAGGCCTGCGGCCTCCAAGAGGCCGCGAATGGTGTCGATCTCGATCTGCTTTGGCCGGGGAACNGGAGGTCGCATCAACGGTGAGTCGATCAAACCCCGCAGCCAGGTGGCGACCTTGTAGCGGATGTGCAGTCGCGACCACTCCGCGTAGACGTACTCGTGGAGAGCCGCCATGCCGCCGTTCCAGATCCGTCGGGCCTCCTGGAGGTCCTCACGGCGCCAGGCCTCCAGGTGCGCCAGCATCGGCTCCATCGCGTAGCTGAACGACCCGGTGCACACACCGTCAAGGTACTCGCGCGCCATCAGATCGTGGAACCAGTGAGCAGAGGCGCCCATGACCATCACGTCGCGACCCGTCTCGGCATTGAACTGCCGAAGACCACGGGCCACTCGCAGCAGGGCGTCGTAGCTGTAGGTCATCTTCCAACCGACGATCTGCGGAATCTCCTCGCACATCTTCAAAGTCGCGGGAAGCGGCAACCCTTGAGCCCACCGTGGGGTCACCGAGGAGACCGGGTGGGCAATGATCGGGAGATCGGCAGCGTCGGCCACCGCTCGCGCCATGTCGATCCAGATCTCCGGGTACTGCTCGGCATCCCAGGACACGGTCACGTCGGAGGCGCCTATCGGCGGGCACAGGAAGAGACCGATCGCACCGGCCTCGTGGGCATCCCGGGCGACCTGGACACAGTCATCGGTGCTGGTACCGGCGACACCGGCGAAGACCGGCACGTGCTCACCGCACTCCTCGACGGTGATCTCGACTATGCGCCGCTTCTCCTCCCGGCTGAGGTAGAAGATCTCACCCGCTTCGGGGTTCGCGATAACTCCCATCCTCGATGCCAGGAACTCCGGTTGCATGAAGTACCGCAGTAGTCGACGGTAGCCATCCTCGTCGATGACGCGCGCTGCGTCATCAGCGAACGGCAGAACGGGCGTGATGAACAGCCGGTTGAAGTCGTTCACGCAATCCTCTCCTCACTCGATTCATCTCAGCTGTCACAGCTGAGTGCACGAGCGTATCCCATTGTATACGTATGATCCAGAGCGCCTTAACGACAACCTCGTCCACCATCGAAGCCCGTGCTCACATGGGCACGGGTCCTGCAAGTAGCCGAGCATCCACCAGGCTCGAATCGATGTCTTGGACACGCCGCGCACCCAGGAACGTCATGGTTTGCGCGACCTCATTCCTGAGCAGTTCGATCACGCGCCCGACTCCGGCCTCTCCCCCTGCCGCCAGCCCGTACAAATGCGCGCGACCAATGAGGCAAGCATTTGCACCAAGAGCTACTGCCTTGACGATATCGGCGCCATGACGCACCCCACCGTCCAACAGAACCTCCATCCGACCATCCACTGCCTCTGCGATCTGAGGGAGGGACTCAAGGGTGGATCTCGCACCGTCGAGATTACGCCCTCCATGATTCGACACGACAACACCGTCGACGCCCAGATCCACAAACTGCTCGATCTCGTCGCCTCGCAGTACGCCTTTTGCGACGATCGGGCCGGACCACTGCTCGCGGAGCCAACGAATGTCGTCGGGAAGTACGGGTCGCAGACGATCCATCACCGTAGAGAAATTGGCATACGCCGCACGGCTCGCAGTCGCGCTAAAACCGCCGGTGGTGTTTCCCCAGAGGATTTCCACNGCCCAACCGGGCCGTGACAAACCAGCCGCCAACAATGTCGGGGTGAGAGTGACCGGAAGAGTCAGGTTGTTCCGGAAATCTGCTTGTCGAAACGGCCTACTCGGGGTGTCCACGCTGATACACAAGACGCGATATCCAGCCGCCGCCGCGCGCGCAAGAGCCCGCTCATCTGTGTCGCGCTCAACCGACAAATAGTGTTGATACCACAACGGGCCATGGGCTGCTGCTGCGACAGTCTCCAGGCTCTCGCTACCGCCCCCTGGTAGCACGTACGCCGTCCCCATCCGACCCGCCGCCCGGGCGATGGCTACCTCCGCGCCAGGGTCGCATACCCGCGAGTACGCACAGGGCGCCAGGAGAAAAGGCACATCCAAGTCGTCCCCGAGAACCTTCACGCCGAGATCCACAACACGTGTGTCCGCCAAGGAACGAGGACGAAATCGAACCCGGTCGAAGGCCGCAGTGTTCTCATGGAGCGATAAGTCATCCCCTATACCGCGGTCAATCATCTCGAAGACGATGCGTGGCAGGCGCTTGCGAGCCAATACTCGGAGATCCTCGACGGCGAGGGCACTCCTGAGCCGCCTATCTGTCAAGGCTCCGACTCCGAAGCCAGGGAAAGACCGGTCCACAGCGCCTCCTACGGCAGGTCGGCAAAGTACGCCAGAACCTCATCGCTCGACATGACGTCGGCGTACTTGGTGTCGAGATCCTTCAGGCTCATCTCATGCGTCGCCTGCTCGCGGTCGGCGACGGCGTCTCTGGGTACGGCGACCAGGAAACCCGATGAGCAGGCGTCCACCGCCGACGCGCGCACACACCCGCTGGTGGTCACTCCGGTGAGCACCACCGCGTCGGCATCCATTGCTCGCAGTTCGGTCGCGAGGCCGGTGTCGAAGAAGGCCGAGGCCAGGCTTTTCTCCACGATCCGGTCACCTTCGTGATAGTCCAACCGGGGATCCAGCTCGACCCACTTCGAGCCGGCGGCGAGGGTCGGCTGCGCGGGGATCTTCCTCGACCACACCAACGAGGCATCGGACCAGACACAGGTGGTGAAGATCACCGGCACGGCGGCCGCTCGCGCCCCCGCGATCAGGTTGTTCACAACCTCGATGGCCGCCCCGACATCGGCGCCCAAGGGAGCCTCCGGGTCGGTGAAGCCGAGCTGCAGGTCGATGACGACCAAGGCCGGCGTTCGTCCCCAGCCCATCCGACCACCCAGCGCTTCGTTACCCGTCTCTGCCATGCGACCGCTCTTTCGTCACTCGACTCGTCTTCCAGCTTCTCTTGCTCCACCCAGCGTGTATCAGCGCGATGGCAGCGTCGCCGGGTCGATGTCCAACAGCCGGCAGGCATTCTCGCTGAGCACCTGCTCGAGGATTGCCGGGTCGACGTGCCCTCGCACGAACTCCACGGCACCGGCCGGCGGGAAGTAGGGGTGGTCGCTGGCGAACATGACTCGGTCGGCACCGTAAAGATCGATCGCCATCGCCAAGGCGGCCGGCGATCCGGACACTGTGTCGGTGTGGAAGCAGGACAGATACTCCCCGAGCGGGCGCTGGTGGTCCCACCGTCCGACCGTGCGGTAGATCTCCATCCGCTCGATGAGGTAGGGCAAGGTGCCTCCCAGGTGCGGATGCACGATCTTAAGCTCGGGTACCGCGTCGAGCACGCCACCCAGGATGAGCGATGCCGCTGCGACCGTCGTGTCGAACATGAACGAGAGCGGATGATCGAGCGCGAACTGCCTGACACGGTCCTCGGCCTGGACAGCCCCGGGGTGAAGGAAGACAGGTACCCCACGCTTACCTGCGTGTTGGTAGATAGGCAGCAGCTCAGGCTGAGCGATCGAGGCGCCTGCCACATTGGAGTGCAGCACGAATCCGCGCAGACCCAGCCGGTCCATCGCGTCGTCGAGGACGGAGATAGCGGCCGTGCAATCCTGCATCGGAAGCACGGCCAGTCCATAGAACGAGCCGGGGTGCGCCTGCTCGGCCCGGGCCTGCTCCTCGTTGATCAAGTGTGCCAACTCGATGGCCTCGGCGACCGGCAGTGACGACACATCGGCAAACACCGCCGGGCTGGAGACCAGGACATCGACGCCTAGGGCAGCGAACTTCTCGAACTGGTGATCGAGGTCGGTGAAGTCCCGGGTCAGCTGGACCGGCGGAGCACCGGGGGCCGGTACCATGACGTACCCGGTTTCGCTCCGACTCCACAGCGGATAGGCGCTGCGGGCCAACTGCGCCTCGCAGAATGCTGGTGGATACCAGTGGTTCTGAGTGTCGATGATCGTCATGTGCGGCGCCTTTGGTTCGAGAAGACGGCCGACTCGAGAGCCGATCGTCAGAGCAGGCAGGTTTTCCGGAGTGTATACCGTTGTGTCCGCAACGTACACGGCTCTATGCTGCTGATCTGCGCAGTCGGGACCCGACAGATCGAGTCACGAGTGCGTGCTGACAGTGAACACCGTCGCGCGAAGGGAGCTCTCGTTGGATACCCGGGCCATCTCCGCGGCTATGGCTGCGCAGTTGGCGTCTTCGCCTGCGACCAGCTGCTGGGTACCGACCGGCGCAGGCGGCATCCACACGCTGCGGTATCCAGGGCGCGAGTACTCGGGAAACCGGCCGACAGTAGTCCTGTCTCCCGGCATCACCACACCAGCCATCGGCTTGGACTTCTTGGCGACCCAACTCAGCCCGGCATACTCCGTCGTCGTCATCGACAACCGCGGTCGAGGTCTGTCCAGCAGTGCTTCCAGCTACACGATGGAGGACTACGCACTCGACACCGAGGCTGTCATCTCGCACTTGGGGCTGACCGCGACCATCCTCGTCGGTCATTCGATGGGCGCGCGGATCGCCGCCAAGGTGGCCGAGCGCGGACACGTCGAAGTGGCGGCCACCATCTTGCTGGAACCACCGATGAGCGGCCCAGGGCGATCTCCTNATCCCACCGCCATTGCCGATCTCCTGAAGCAGTGGCAAGACGCCGTACAAGGTGTCACGCCGGCCGAACTGCGCCGGCGCTTCCCGCAATGGGACGACCGGGCGCTGGAAATACGGGCAGCCTGGTTGCCGACCTGTGACCCCACCGCCATCGAGGCTTCCCACCACGGGTTCGAGACCGAAGACTTCGTCGCCTCATTCAGATCGTTGACCACGCCCACCGCGCTGGTCCGCGGCGAGGACAGTCCGGTGGTCACCGCGGCGTACGCGGAGGAAGCCCGGCTGGCCAACCCCGCCGCGCTCATGGAAAGCGTTCCCGGAGCCGGCCACATGCTGCTGTGGGAACAACCCCAGGCTTCGCTGGAGGTCATCCAGCGTCTGATCGAGCACCTGTCACCCGAAGGTCCGGTCTCGGACACCCAACCCCTCGATGGAGAATGATGATGGACCAGAACCTACTCAACGCCCTATGCCTGCAGCAGTTGACGCTCAGCAAGGTCCAGGAGCCTGAAACCGTCGCGGTGCTCACTCGTGGCAGCGAGCGGACAGACCTGGTCGATGCCTTCTTGTGGGCGGCTCAGCAACTGGGCGCCAGCGCCTTCCACCTGCGCCTACCCCCGTCCCAGTCGACGTCGGGCGCCTGGGAGGTCGGCGACTCCGGGCTCAGCAGGAACCCGCGGGCGGTCGAGGCCCTCAAGGGCGTCGACATGGTCATCGACCTCGCCTTCCTTCTCTTCAGCAAGGAGCAGTTCGAGATCCAGGGTGCCGGCACCCGGATCCTGACCACGCTGGAGATCCCGGAGGTCCTCGGCCGGCTCATGCCGACCCCTGAGCTCCGCGAGCGCGTGGAGTTCGGAGTGGAAACGCTCCAGGCCGCACAGAGCCTGCGTGTCACCAGCCCCGCCGGCACCGACGTGACCTACCGGCTCGGCGCCTACCCCACGCTCGGCGAGTACGGATACACCGACGAGCCTGGCCGATGGGACTACTGGCCCGCCGCATTCGTCTTCACCGGTGCGGCCGACGACGGCGTGGACGGCACCATCGTGCTCTCCCCGGGCGACATCCTGCTGCCGTGGAACACCTACGTGCAGACGCCGGTCACCTTCACCATCGAGGCGGGATTCATTACCGACATCCGTGGTGACCTCGACGCCGACTTGCTGTCTGCCTATATCAAGTCCTTCAACGATCCGCGAGCGTATGGAATGTCGCACGTCGGCTGGGGCCTCGACGAGCGCGCGAACTGGCACTCGCTGGCGCCCACGAACGCAGGTGCGGGCATGGAATCACGCTCCTTCTACGGCAACGTGATGTGGTCGATCGGTCCGAACAACGAGCTCGGCGGCCCCAACGACACGCCTTGTCACTTCGACATCCCGATGCGCGGTTGCAGCCTCTTCCTCGACGACAAGCCGATCGTGGTCGACGGGACCATCCCTATCCGGGAGATGCAGCCCTTCGCCTGGCGCTGACACCCGCGTACCCGGGCCTGAGTTAGCGTGCGGACCATGGATCTTCACTACCCAAGGGCTCGCTCATGACGCAGGGCAGAACTCGAGGCAAAACCATCCTGCTCGCAGGCGCCACCGGCCCGATCGGCCGCGCAACCGCGGCGCAACTGGCTCCCGGCAACACCTTGCTCATCACCGGTCGCAACCCGGATCGGTTGTCGGAGCTGGTGGCCGACCTGGAGAGCCGTGGCGCGACCGACGTGGTGCCGCTGACGATCGACCTCGCCGAAACCGATGCTTTCCAGATCCTGTTCGCACAGGTCCAGGAGCACTGCGGGGCGGTCGAGATCCTGGTGAACTGCTCAGGCGGATGGCAGGGCCACACACCCGGGGACTTCCTGTTGAAGACTCATCAGGAGCTTCGCCAGGAGATCGAGGCCAACCTCGTCTGGCCCACCCTGCTGTCCCAAGGAGTGCTCACAGGCATGGTCGATCGCGGGTCCGGGCGCATCGTGCACGTCTCCTCGGTTGCCGGCGCCATCGGCTTGATCGGCCATGCGGCTTACTCCGGCGCCAAAGCAGGCGTCACCGGACTCGTACGGCAGTTGGCGATGGAGTTCGGGGAATCGGGCATCACCGCGAACGCGGTGGCTCCCAGGCCGGTGGACACTCCCGGGCCCGGGGCCTGCTCGAGAGCGGGAATCCCCGGCTGGAGGCAATGCTCACCCGGACGCCGGATCATCAGTTGGCCGTCCCCGCCGAGATCGCGGCACTCATCGAGTTCCTGGTTTCCGATGTGGCCGGGCACATCAACGGCCAGACGATCCTCATCGACGGGGCATGGCCTTCAGCTGATGCTGGGCTGATGTCGGCCCGGGCGACCAACTCGGACGCCCACGTGTGCGACGGGTCCGACGAGCTGCCGGTCGCCGGCGACTATTGCCCGACGTACCGTTCAGCGGAACTTTGTCGTGGCATCCCTGCCTCCTGGGCTCGACAGTGGAGGCATGAACATGCTTTCTGCCCAAGCTGCTGTCAGTGAGGCTGCCCAGCGGTTACGCGGTGCCGTCCAGAGTGGGAACCCATGCCCTCCGGTGCGGGATTTGATCGGTGGCAACGACGTCGCTGCGGCGTACGCGGTGCAGCAGCAGAACGTGGCAGCGCGACTGGCGACCGGTCGCCAGGTGGTGGGCCGCAAGATCGGCTTGACCTCCGAAGCGGTGCAGCGCCAACTCGGCGTGGACCAGCCCGACTTCGGGGTGCTCTTCGACGACATGAGCTACAGCGATGGCGCAGTCATCGACTTCGCAGCGGTATTGCAGCCCAAGGTCGAAGCCGAGGTGGCATTCGTACTAGGCGCCGATCTGGACGAGGGCGAGCTCGACCACGCCCAGGTGAGCGCCGCGATCGACTACGCGGTGGCAGCTATCGAGGTGTGTGGCTCGAGGATCGCCGATTGGGACATCACCTTCGGGGACACCGTGGCCGACAACGCCTCGGCTGGGTTGTACGTGCTCGGCACCGAGCGTAAGACGCTGGCCGAGGTGACTCCCCGTGACGTCGAGATGTCGATGGCGGTGACAGACCAAGAGGAGTCCACCGGCACGGGTGCGGCTTGCATGGGTGATCCGATCGAGGCGGTGGCCTGGTTGGCGCGCAAGGCACGGGAGTTCGGCGAGCCGTTGCGGGCTGGACAGGTCGTGCTCTCGGGCGCGTTGGGCCCGATGCGCGCAGTTGCTCCCGGCGCCCAGGTCGACGTCGAGATCTCAGGACTGGGAACCGTCTCGGTGTCGTTCTCCCAAGACACGGCATGAGACGACGCAGCTAGGACAACGCAGGTGAAACCACAGGCAAGCGTGAGGACGAGACTATGAGCGAGACGACAGGTAGGACCAAGGTCGCGATTATCGGGTCGGGCAATATCGGCACCGACCTGATGATCAAGGTGATGCGCACCAGCCAGCACCTGGAGATGGGCGCGATGGTCGGCATCGACCCCGCCTCCGACGGGTTGGCGCGAGCGGCGCGGTTCGGGTTCGCGACCACCGCCGAGGGTGTCGACGGGTTGATGGGGTTGGACTGTTTCGACGATATCGAGATCGTCTTCGACGCCACCAGCGCGAAAGCGCACCAGTACAACGCGAGCAAGCTGGCGCCGTTGGGTAAGCGCTTGATCGATCTGACTCCGGCGGCAATCGGCCCCTATGTCGTGCCGGCGGTCAACCTCGAAGAGCACCTGAACGCGCCCAACGTGAATATGGTGACCTGTGGCGGCCAGGCCACGATCCCGATCGTGGCCGCGGTGTCGCGAGTAGTGCCGGTGGCCTATGCCGAGATCGTCGCCTCGATCGCCTCGAAGTCGGCCGGACCTGGCACCCGAGCCAACATCGACGAGTTCACCGAGACGACGTCCGAGGCCATCGTCGAGTTGGGTGGCGCCAAACACGGCAAGGCGATCATCATCCTCAACCCGGCCGAGCCGCCGCTGATCATGCGCGACACGGTGTTCTGCCTGGTCAACGCACCCGAAGAAGACTCCCAGGAGCAGATCCGGACGAGCGTCGAGAAGATGGTCGCCGACGTCGCCGCTTACGTTCCCGGATACCGGCTCAAGCAGCAGGTGCAGATCAACCCGGTCCCCGACGACCAACCGATCCAGACCCTGACCGGCTCCGACGCGGGACCGCGACCGACCCATCAGGTGTCGGTGTTCCTCGAAGTCGAGGGCGCTGCGCACTACCTGCCGGCCTATGCCGGGAACCTCGACATCATGACCTCGGCCGCCCTGCAGGTTGCCGAGAGGATCGCCGCCATGCGCGCGGCANGGAGTGGAGACAGTCTGATGACGATCGAGCAGAACATCCCCATCTTCGTCCAGGACGTCACGCTGCGCGATGGCATGCACGCCATCCGGCACCGGATCGATCCCGCCGATGTGAAGCGTATCGTGATCGCGCTCGACGATGCCGGCGTCGATGCGATCGAGGTCGCCCACGGTGACGGGCTGGCCGGCGGATCGATCAACTACGGGCCCGGCTCCAACACCGACTGGGAGTGGATCGAGGCCGCGGCGGACGTGCTCAAGAACGCGCGCCTGACCACCTTGCTGTTGCCCGGGGTAGGCACCATCGAGGAGCTGAAGACGGCCTGGGACCTGGGTGTGCGCAGCGTCCGCATCGCGACCCATTGCACCGAAGCCGACATCTCTGCCCAACACATCGCCGCCGCGCGCGAGATCGGCATGGATGTGGCAGGGTTCCTCATGCTCTCCCATATGGCCCCCGCCGAGGAATTGGCTGCGCAAGCCAAGCTCATGGAGTCCTACGGCGCCCACTGCGTCTACGTCACCGACTCCGGCGGCCGCCTCACCATGAACGATGTCGTCGCTCGCATCCGCGCCTACCGTGACGTTCTCGACCCGGGCACCGAGATCGGCATCCACGCCCACGAGAACCTCTCCCTGTCGGTCGCCAACTCCGTGGTCGCCGTCGAGAACGGAGTCTTCCGCGTCGACGCCTCCCTGGCCGGGCAAGGCGCAGGGGCGGGCAACACCCCGATCGAGGCATTCGTCGCGGTGGCCGACTTGTGCGGCTTCAAACACCGCTGCGACCTCGTCGCGCTCCAAGACGCAGCGGACGACATCGTTCGCCCGCTGCAGGACCGGCCCGTCCGCGTCGACCGCGAGACTCTCACCCTCGGCTACGCCGGCGTCTACTCCAGCTTCCTGCGCCACGCCGAGACGGCAGCCGCCCGCTACGAGGTCGACGTACGTCAGATCCTGATGGAGTGCGGCCGGCGACGCCTGGTCGGTGGCCAGGAGGACATGATCGTCGACATCGCCCTCGATCTGGCTGCCAACAGCCAGCCCGCCTGACGATGTAACCAACCCGGCCGCGGGCTGCCCGCGGCCGGGTTGGTTACCTGCTCAGTCGGTAGCCGCAGATACCGCGCGCTCCTCCTCCGGCGACAACCGGCCAGTCAAGAGAACGCCATTTTCGACAGCCCATGTGACGAACACCCGATCACCGATCTGCACCGCCGACTCGGTCGGCTCGCTGCTCCTGATGACGCCGACGTCGCCATCAGGCAACTCGACTCGAACCTTCCAGGTTGCGCCGACGAAGATCTGATCGAGCAGTCGGCACTCCAGGATGTTCTCCCCTCTCCCAACGGGCTCGGTAACAGCTACTCGCTGCTTCTCCGGCCGGACGAGGATCGTCGCAGCACTGCCGACAGGTGCCGAGCCGCGGGCTCGGACGGTGCCATTCGGTCCCCGGACGACGACGACGTCGTCCTTATGCTCGACCACTTCACCACTCACGACGGTCGACTCACCCAGGAATCGACCGACGAAGAGCGTCACAGGTGCGTCATAGAGCTCCCTTGGCGTGCCGAGCTGCTCAATCTTTCCCTGGTTGAACACCGCGACACGGTCGGAGAGGACGAGCGCCTCTTCCTGGTCGTGGGTGACGTAGATGGCCGTGCTGCCGGCCTCACGGTGGATCCGCCTGATCTCCAACTGCAATCCNTCGCGCAGGGCGCGATCGAGAGCGCCGAGCGGCTCGTCCATCAACAACAGCTTGGGCCGGAACACGAGTGCCCGGGCCAGGGCGACGCGCTGTTGCTGGCCGCCGGACAGCTGGCCAGGATACCTCCCGGCCTGGGCCGCCAGCGACACGCTGCGAAGTGCAGCGGTGACCCGCTCGGCTCGCTCCGCCTTCGGCACCTTTCGCTGCACCAACGGATAGGCGATATTGTCGAAGACCGTCATATGCGGGAACAACGCGTAGTTCTGGAATACGACCCCGATGTCTCGCTTGTGGGGAGGCACACCGACCATGTTGGCGTTATCGATGCGAATACTTCCCGTGGTTGCCTCGTCAAAGCCGGCGATAAGGTTCAAGGTTGTGGTCTTACCGCCTCCGGACGGGCCGAGGAGGGTCAAGAANTCCCCAGGCCGCACACTCAGGTCAACATTATCGACAGCCACCATGCTGCCGTAGTTCCTCGAGACTCCGGAAAGCTCGATCTCGCATCCCTTGGTCGACAGAGACTCATTCATATGCGGCACGGGAGCTCCTCAGTTTCATTAGTCGACGTAGAGCGATGATGCCCACGATCACAATCACCACGAGAATCGTGATGCTCGAGACAGCAGCCAGCGTGGGATCGGTGGTGTTGGCGACCGAGATATAAAGACGGACAGGAAGAGTGGTCAATCCGGGCGAACTGATGAACAAGGCGATAAGCACCTCGTCCCAAGCTGACACCAAAGCGAAAGCAGCGCCGGCGATCACTCCGGGAACAATCAGCGGAAGGGTCACCGAACGGAATGTCGTCCACCTGTTCGCCCCCAAACTCGAGGATGCCAGCTCGAGTCTGCGATCGAAGTTCACCAGCGACGCCATCACAGGCACGTAGACCAGCGGGAGTCCGAGCACGAGGTTGGCGAGGATGAATCCCTGATAGGTCCCGACAATGCCTAGCTTGAGGAACGTGAAGTAGTCCGCGATCGCTAGGAATACGCCAGGAACCATCAAGGGAATAAGCACCACGATGCTGATAACGGCGCGAACCTTCTTGGGCATCAGCCGGGCGCCAAGTGCCGCGCAGGTTCCGATGATCGTCGCGAGCACAGCCGATGCCACGGCGATGATGAGCGAGTTATAGGTGTCGTTCACCCATCCCGGGTCCGTCAGGAAACGACTGTACCAACGCNNGGAGTACTCGGTCGGAGGAAAGACAAAGGACTGGTGCGCTGTAAAGGACAGCGGGATGACGATGAAGATCGGGGCGAGAAGCCAGATTCCGATCAGGACACTGACGGTCCTGAGGCCGATGCGACGGNNGGCATCAGTCACTCCACTTCCGGTAACGACGGCTCCACAGCCCGAGNNGAAACCAAGTGACAACAAGGTCCCAATGAGAAGAAGCACCCCGAGGGCAGCTCCGCGCTCCCAGTTACCGACTCCCTGCACTTGGGCCGCGATCAACACCGAGACCATCGAATCGCGGGGCGAACCGAGCAAGGCCGGGGTGATGTAGAAACCGAGCGACAGCACGAAGACGATACCGGCCCCGCCGAGCACGCCAGGCATGCTCAAAGGAAAGTAGGCGTTGTAGAACGCTTTGATCCGCGGCGCCCCTAGGCTCTGCGCGGCAGTAATAACGCGATGGTCGATCCGGTTCATCACCGCATACATGGGTAGCACAGCAAAGGGCAGCAAGACTTGCGTCATGCCGATGATCACAGCCGCGGTCGTTCCAAGCAGCGCAGTTGGCCCTAATCCCACGAAATCCAACAGCCAATTGAGCACTCCCTTGGGCTGCAGAATCGTCACCCAGGCGAAAGAGCGGATCAACGTGCTCGTCCAGAACGGAACCAGCACGATGCCGAACATGACCAAGGCGATCGATGGCCGGACGATGCTCATCAAGTAGGCATACGGATAGGCCAGCAAACAGCACACCAGCGTCGCGCCGATCCCCATGGCGAAGGTTTTGACGAAGACACTCTGGTTGACCGAGTTGCTCAATGCCCATCGATAGTCATCCAACCCGTTGTTGAGGCTGGTATCCACCACAAATGCCAGCGGCAATGCGAACGCGACACCGAGCAGCAAAGCTGCTGGGGCAAACAAAAGCAGGCCCCGGCCGTATCGCCGGAAGAAACGCGCCGCACCACCCGCCGATCGGCGGTCACCCGCGGAGGCAGGGGAAACGCCCCCACCTCCGCGGGCTGGTCGGCAGCGTTTCCCGTGGTCACGCTGCGTGACATCGATTCAGCCTCCGATAAGGAAGGTCTGCTGCTCGTCCAGAATCCGCTGGACAGTATCTGCATCGTTGAAGAACTCAGACGAGACGTTCATCGCCGACGAGAACTGGTCGAGCGTGGGAACAAACGGCCTCATCTCCTCAGACACCTGAGGATCAGCGTTCTTGTTATCCGGCGAGTAGACGAAGAGCTCTGTCATACGGGCCTGCTGTTCCGCTCCCATCATGTAGTTCACCAATCCGAAGGAAGCCTCCTGCTCGGATGCGCCTTTCGGCACGAAGAAGTCCACGACCGAATAGACCATGTCGTTATAGACCGGCTGATAAGGCGCGCCATTCCTCGCGGCGTTGTAGGCCCGGCCGGACCAGGCGAAGGCCATGGCGATATCGCCCTGCTCCAGCATCTGCACCAGCTGCGCACCAGTGGTGAAGAAGACCAGGTTGTCCCCGAGCCCCCGGAGCTTGTCCGCGACTTCGTCGAACGGGAACGGATCGCCGCTCTCTTCCGACCAGCCCAGCGAGGACGCGATAGCTCCCCAGGTCCCGACGTCCGGGTAGGACGGTAGGCCGTAGACCAAGCGCTTACCGGGGAACTTCTCGAGATCGAAGAAGTCCGCNCATACCTTCGGGGGNCTATCACCGAACTCGTCAGTGTTGTAAACGAGGTAGGAAGCCTCTTTCACCACTGGCACCTGGCACGGAGAGAACTCGCCCGACGAGCTTTCACTCTGGTCAACCGAGTCGGGAATCGGCTCTGCCAACTCGTCGCACCTGTTCTTCACGATCGCGCCACCGGCATAGACCACGTTCCAGTCTACTTTGTTGGCCTTGACCATTGCTTCCAGCTTGGCGGTATCCGACTGTGCCTGCAGGATTTTCACACCGGTGCATGCGGCAAACGGCTTCAGATACGCCTCGTCTTGGGCCTCCTGGTACTCACCGCCATACGCCGAGAACGTGAGGGTCACGTCCTTGAACGAGTCGCGCACAGCCGTGCCGGCTTTCAAGCCGTCTGCAGGTGCTTCACTCAGACAGCTACCCTCGGCCTCCTCGGCCGGGCCGCTCTCGGTATCCTTAGCGCAGCCGGCGAGGGCTAGGCTGACGCCCAGGCCGAACATCGCGATAATGGATAGTGTTCTTTTCCTCATATTCTTCACAACTCCTATTTCGGGTTCGGCTGAGTGTGAGTTGTTACCGACGCAATGCCGCCAGGCCTTCATGGCCATGACGGTTTGAGCGCCGAGTTCCGTTGGGCGTGCCACTATGACAAACCTGAATTAGTCGTCGTATTTCTTGAACTGGCCATCTCGCCAATTCAAAGCCGCTTTGACGCCTTCAGCGGCCGACAGGCTCAGGAAGGTGTCCTTCTCCTCGCTGTCGGCGAGCATCATCTGGGTCAACAGTTCGGTGTGATAGGCGATGGCCTGCTGCATACCGGCTTGCTCGTACGTCGCGTTGATCCCCGTNTTGGTGTACTGAACTGCGGCCGGCGCCATGGTCGCCATCAGCCCGGCAAGCTTCTCAGCGGCGGGCATCAAGTCATCGTCGGGGACCACGCGGTTGACCAGGCCGATTTCATAGGCGCGCTGGGCGCTGATCGTGGAACCGCCCATGAGGAGCTCCTTGGCGATCTTCATAGGGACCACCCAGGGCATCACCAAGGTTGAGCTGACGCCGAATCTGATCTCCGGTTCACCGAACTGGCAACTCTCGGTGGCTACCGTCATGTCACAGACCATGGCGATCTCGCAAGCGCCGGCCAGGCAAAAGCCGTGAACCGCGGCGATGAGGGGTTTAGGAAACTCNCAGACCGCGTGGGCGAACACGTCCGAGGACGCCACAGCCTTGCGAAGCTCCAGAACGTCGGTGCTCGTCGCGGCCTCGAGGTCGTAGCCGGCCGAGAACGCCCGGCCGTTCCCAGCGAGGACAACGGCCCGGATCGCCGGGTCATCAGCAAGCTCATCGAGTGCGTGTGTGGTCTCCTTCTTCAGCTGCTCACTCATTGCGTTCAGCTTGGAAGGCCTGTTGAACCGAAGGATCGCGATGCGGTCCTTACGTTCCAACTCAATGGCTTCGTACGTCATTCCTCGCTGTCCTCGCCTCTAGTTGCCGGCGCTGCTTGCGGACGCAGATGGGGCACTGGCTGAGGCTCCGAGGCCGGGTTCGGCAGCGCCGACCAAGGCAGCGCGGTTACCGAACACGTCGATTCCCTCGCTCATCTCATAGTGGACCTGCGGGATCTCCTCGAACGAGACCGTCTGACCGAGACCGGGGGTAATCGCCCCTGAGATGATCAGATCGTTGTAAGCGCGCGCCTGCTCGTCGTTCGTACCGTGCGAGCCTTGAAGGCGCTTCTGCATCACCCAGTGGTAGCGGAGGTCGATGGCCGCGGAGTATCCGGTGGTGCCGGCGCAGATGACGACCATGCCGCCCCGATCACACACATAGATGCTGGTGGGGATCGTCGACTCACCAGGGTGCTCTATGACCATCGAAGGGTTGCGCCGCTCGCCAACGATCTCCCAGATCTTGCCGCCGAATGCTCGGGCTTGCGCGCCCCAAGCGCGCTGTCCNTCATTGTCCGTCCAGTGCGGCGGGGTGCCCCAATGGTCGAATTCCTTGCGGTTGATATATCCGGCCGCGCCGTACTTCATGGCGATNTCGCCCCGAGCATCGTCGGAGACGACTGCCACAGGTATGGCCCCGACATGCTTGGCCATCTGGACGGCCTGGATGCCGACTCCACCCGACCCACCCCAGATCAGGACGACGTCGTCGCGCTGAAGGGTGTTGCCCTCCCAGCCGAACATCATCCGGTACGCCGTCGTGCCGACCAGGGTGGAAGCGGCGGCCTCCTCCCAGGTGAGGTGCTTGGCCTTAGGCAGCAACTGGTGCGCCTGCACCAAGGTGAACTGCCCGAAACTGCCGAAGTTCAGATCCGAGTCATATCCGTAGATGTGCGCGCTTGGAGCGATCATCGGGTCGCGTCCAGCCTTCACCCACGGGTCCTCCGGGTTCCACGTACCGGGGTGAGTCACTACTTCGTCGCCGACCTCGATCCCGGTCACGCCCTCGCCGACGGCATAAACGATGCCCGACGCATCACTACCGCCGATGTGGAAGTCCCACGGAGCCCCGGCTTTCTGCCGGACCGCGATGACGTCGATCGGGATGCCACGAGCCGCCCACACGTTGTTGTAGTTGATTCCCGTCGCCATGACAGCGACGAGCACCTCATTCGCGCCCGGCTGCGGGACGGGCACTTTCTCGATTTCAAAGGCCTTGCGCGGGTCGCCGAACCGCGATGACCGGATCGCTTGGGCGTACATCTCGTGGGGTACCTCGCCGAGCGGAGGCAGCTTCCCGATCGGCACGCTGTCAAGTGATGTCATCCGTCCTCGTTCCGAGTCGTGTAGTGACGCCGGTCACTCCTTTGATACTTTGAGGAGTTTCATACCGTAGAAATATCTCGCCAGTCAAGCACCCCATCATCACGATTTATCGGGTGCCCTTCAGGCGGGCGTACCCGCCAAGAGTTTGATGTTATTGCATCTATCGTGACCAATGCCGGCTCAGGCCCAGGCAAAGACGGGCTCGCCGACGTCCTGCACTCTCGTGGTCTTGCCTGCAATGGCGAGGTCGCGAAACTGGAGTAGGAGCGCGCCAGTGGGAGCGAAGATGACCAAAGGGCCAACGTGGATTGCAAAGGCTCGATTTGCGGAATCGTCGTATGCCGCCCGGGGCTCTACCGCCCCCAGTTCTCCAAGCCTGACGTAGAAGGCATCGGCCACCTCGCCCGGGTCAGGTTGCAACTGAGCCGCGGGCCGATCTGTCAGGAGCACCACCGGCGTAATGACATGCCCGGAGCGGGTGAGGTAATCATCGAGCAGATAGTGCCGCTGCCAGCTCTCCGCTGCGAGGCCGAGTTCCTCCTCGGTCTCCCGCACAGCCGCCTCCAGCGGTGACTCACCTGGTGAGATGCGACCGCCCGGCAGCGCGTACTGCCCGGCGTGAGCCCTGAGGCCGCTCGAGCGCAGGGTGAGCGGGAAGCACCATGTGCCGTCAGCGGCTGGCGCCAACGCGATGGCGACAGCCGCCGACTTACCGGATTCGCGCGTCGGCACCCGCTGAAACGCTCGCAGAGCGCGCTCCACATCGTGTAGGTCGCCCGACGGTTCCGGTTGCGCTGCGTCTACCCGACCAGACATCGGGTAACCCTCTCGCCCGTCGACTATTGACAGGAGACATCTGCGACTCTAGCGTCTGCGCTGTCACACTTGCAGAACTTTGGAAGTGTAACAGCAAGGCCGCGACTTCTCCCGGGATAGCGAGCCGATCGATCGCTACCCGTGTCACCATCCTCCGGCCGAGCTCACTGCGAGTTTCACTCAGCCACACGGGAGATCTCCATCTCAAGCAACCGAACGACAACCGCGCATAAGGAGACGAACGCATTGAACGCCAGCTGGCAAGCCCACGTACGGTCCCTCTTCCTGCCGGAGTCGGTGGCGCTGGTAGGGGCAAGCCCGACCGACCCCATGCGCCTCGGCATACTGCGCAACTTCAACGCTGTTGGTTACGCCGGCAAGGTCTACCCGGTCAACCCTCGCTACACCGAGATCGAGGGCCTCACCTGCTACGCGTCGCTCGACGACCTCCCGGAAGTCCCCGAGTCGGTCATCCTGGCTGTCGGCGCGGAGCGTGTCCCTGGAGCGCTCCGACAAGCCGTCGATGGGGGCGCACGCTCAGTCATCGTGCTCACCGGAGGCTTCGCCGACGTCGACGAAGCCGGAGCTGAATTACAGCGCGAACTGGCCGACTACGCGACCAGCCATGGCGTGGCCTTGCTGGGACCCAACTGCCAGGGCACCATCAGCTTCGCCGAGTCAGCCGCGCAGTATCTGCTCCCGATTGCCGATGACTACGTGCCCGGGACTCTGGGACTCATCGCGCAGAGCGGCTCGGTCACCGACGCTCTCACCAATAACCAACTCGGAGTCGGGTGGAGCCATGTCGTGTCGACCGGTAACGAGGCGGTAGTCACGGCCGCCGAGGCCCTGGCCTTCATGGTGGAACAGGACAGCTGCCACGGAGTGGTGCTTTTCCTCGAGAGCATTCGTCGACCCGACACCTTCTTCGCGGCCTGCGACCGAGCGCGCGAGCTGGGCAAGCCTGTCATCGTTCTCAAGGCCGGCCGTACTGCCAAGGCGCAGTCCGCGGCGCTGGCACATACCGGAGCTCTAGCCACACCCGAGCGGCTGGTCGACGCAGCGTTCGCGGCACATGGCGTCATCCGTGTCGCGAACATGGAAGAAGCCATCGCAGCCGCCGCTATCGTTCAAACAGGACGGATACCCAGGTCCAACCGAGTCAGCGTCGTGCTGGGCTCAGGCGGCTTGGTGGAACTCCTCCACGACGCCGGCGAGGGTATCGACCTTCCCGACTTCAACGAGCAGACCAAAGAGGCGCTCAAGGACTGCGTCGGCCCCTGGATCCGTCGGCAGAACCCACTCGACTACTGGCCGACCGACAACGTGGACGTCAACCTTCCGCGCATGATCGAAGCCGTGTCACAAGACGACAACGCCGACACACTCATCGAGATCCAGCAGTTCCAGATTCACCCGACCGGCGGTGAGCAGTTCAGCGCGAACTACGGGAAGCGGTTGGCCGACGTCGCCGGCTCTACCGACAAGGCCCTCATCATGGTCGCGCCGATANGCGGGCGAGCAGCCCCGCCAGAGGCCGTGAGGGCAGCCGCCGCGCAAGAGGTGGCTTTCATCTCGGGCCTGAGCACGACGATCGGTGCGATCAGCAGCATTGTCACCGCTGGTCAGGCGCGCGGGAAGCACGTCAACGAGATCCGGGACAATGAGGCGGTCGCAAGCCTGCTCGATGACGAACCAGGCGCCTTCAGCGGCGCGGCAGCTCTGAATGTCATGAAGCTCACTGGACTCCGACTCGCAGAGTTCGTGACCGTGAAGTCCCCGAAGATGNCCGTGCGCGAGGCAACCCGGATCGGCCTTCCCGTCACGTTGAAGGTCGCAGACAAACACATCCTGCACAAGACCGAGGTGGGTGGTGTCCGAGTCGGGCTGGCAACTGAGGAAGCGGTCCTCCGCAATGCCGAAGAACTGCGTGCCGCGGGCTTTGAGGAGTTGCTCGTACAGCAGTCTGTAGGGGGACCATTCCACGAGCTGATCGTCGGACTGCAGACCGATCCGACGCTCGGANAATTCGTGCTTGTCGGCCTGGGCGGGGTGTGGACGGAGATCCTCGACGATGCAGTGGCTGCTCTCGTCGGGCATATCGACCGCGGTGTCGCCGAAGGCATGCTCGAGCGACTCAGAGGGTTCGAGACACTCCTCGGGGCCCGTGGGGTGTCCACGNCTCACCTATCCGGTGTCGTCGACACGATCCTGGCGGTCGACGCCCTGGCATCACGTTTCCCGCAGATCCGCAGCATCGATGTGAACCCGCTGATGGTCACGACCGAGGCCGCCTGGGTCGTGGATGCCGTCATCGAGACGGACTGACCGGGCAACCGCGAGGGGTCGTGATGGTTAGCAGACACCCAGGAGACGAGCTGTGGCGGAGGTCCCAGCAATAAGAGGATCGTCCAGCCTGCTACGTGAGCACCGCGCCATCACGCTCGCGATCGCGGGGACGTTCGTGATCATCGGCTTCCAGACTGCGGCAGTGGCAGTATCGCTGCCCCTCGCCATCACCGAGTTAGGTGCCATCAAGCTCTCGGGTGCGGTGCTATCGGCGCATGCCGTGGCATGTATAGCGGGTATGCAGTGTGCCGCAGTGCTGGGAACCAGGCGTCCTTTGGCATGGATCCATGGCGCCGCCGTCGCGGCTATGACCGTCGGGACCGCGGTGACAGCCTTGTCCCCGGTGGCCCTCGGGGTCATCATCGGCCGCGGTGTGGAGGGAGTCGGCGCAGGAATGGCCATGGTGGCCATGTACATGGTCGTCTCCTCGGCGATCCCCGTTCCCTTGCGCCCCGCATGTTCGCCGTGATTTCGACCTCCTGGGTGGTCCTCCCTGATGGCTCCGCTGTTGGCCGGAGTGCTGGCCAGCTACGCGAGCTGGCGGTGGACATTCGCACTCGTANTCCGTCTGTGCGCTGATCCTGGGCCTCAGGTCGGTGTACCTGCTCCGCCCCCTTCCACGCACCGACAAGGCCAAAGAGCCGGCGCGCATTCTGTTGTGGGGTTTCTCGCGGTACTCGGCCTGGTGCTCCTGCAGTGGGCTTGGCGAGGCGGCGAGGGTTTCCGTCCCACCGTGCTGGCGGCGGGCGTGATCGGGCCTGTGCTCCTCGTACTCGCCGCGAGAAGGATCCTGCCCCAAGGCACGTTCTCGGCTCGACCAGGGCTTCCTGGGCTGATCGCGACCCGGGCCATGATCGGCGCAACGATCGTCCTCGGCGAAGCATGGATTTCACTCGAACTCATCCATGGTGGCTCCTCGGCTGCCGAAGCTGGAGTTTTCGTCTCCTCCGGCGCCATCGGGTGGCTACTTGGCGCTCTACTGCAGACGAAGTTGTCCGAAACCGATCCAGCCGTTCGGAGCAAGGTGGTGCTCGGCTCAGCCGTGCTCCTCACTGCGTTCGTGCTGGTCTGCGGGGCCGGCACTGCAGGCGAGTGGCTGCCGCTCTGGGTCCTCGCGGTGGTCTGGTTCGTGTGCGGGATATGCGGCGGACTCATCTACACCAGCGTGGCGGTCCTCATTTTCGGTCCCCACATCCACAGTGACCATCCCAGCCCGGCGGCAGCACTGCAAAGCGGTGAGGCGTTGGCCAGTGCCACAATGCTCGCGGCCGCCTCCGTCGCATTCCGGCTTACTTCCCAATATGCCGGCGAGTACTCGGCATTCATGTTGGTTCTGTGTTTGCCCGCCGCCGTCACAGCGGTCGGCGCCTTGGCCATCATCCCCACCGTCCGCCAGCTGAGCCGGGAACAAGCCGAGCGCTCCCACCTCGACGGCGCGCACCGGCCAGACCTCTCATGACAGCCGCACTCCTCGCTCTGATGTCCGCCGGACTCGGCGGGAGCGGTGACTTCGTAGGTGGGCGCGCCTCACGGCGATGGCCGGCGCTTGCGGTGATCTGGCTTTCCCAGTTCGTCGGCGTGGTGTTGCTCGTGCTCCTCGCGCTCGCCACCAGGACCACTGGCCAAGGATGGTCCTACCTGTTGTGGGGCCTGGCCGCCGGACAGGCGCTGCTGCTGGGCCTCGTCGCGTTCTACCGCGCTCTCGCGGAAGGGAAGATGGGAGTTGTCGCTCCGATCGCCGCACTCGGGGCGGTGATCCCCGTGATCTGGGGACTGACCGTCGAACACGAGCAGCTGACGGTCAATCAGATTGCGGGTATCGCTCTGGCAATCACCGGAATCGTCTTGGCATCAGGCCCCGAGCTCGACGGTCCGACAGGCGTTCGACCGATGGTGCTGGCAGTGGGCGCGGCCTGTGGATTCGGACTGACCATGCTCTGTTTGGCCGAGGGCTCAACGAGCGAGCCGATGCTGACCACGCTGGCGATGCGAGCCTCCCTGGTCATCTCGTTGACCTTCTTCCTCGCANGGCGCCGGCCGATTCCCCTCGCTCTGGCGGATGAAAAGGACTGCCCGAGTCNNCCCGTCATAGGCGTGGCTGTACTCAACGTCAGCGCCACGTTGTGCTCGGCGTACGCCCTCCAGATGGGCTACGTGAGCCTGATAGCCGTCCTGTGCTCGCTCTACCCGGTCGCCACCGTTGTGCTCGCTCGGGTTGTGCTCCAGGAGCGGGTGGCGATGTTGCAACAGCTGGGCGTGCTCAGCGCCATGATGGGCGTGGTGCTGATCGCGGCGGGCGGCTGAAGAACATCGGCAGGGCCTGGGACCGCCGGGAGCCACGCTGTATTCGCATGGCTCCCGCGGTTGTTGTGGTCAGCGCGAACGCGGACCCCGGCTCGGGACGGAATTTTCCGTCGCGCACCTTGAGCGAGGCCGCGAGGCCATCGCGCTCGCGGACCGCATAGAACTCCTCGAGCTCAGGTGAGTGGTCGGCCGATAAATGGATGATCGTGGACAGGTAGCCCGTGGAATCCAGCGCCGAGCGGACTCCGGCTGCCTCGAGGCTGGCAGTGATGATCCGCTTGTTCAGGCGCACCGAGTCAGCAGGCACCATAGCTATGCGCTTGCCGAGTGCCACCGCGCGCTCCAGCACCTCGTCCGCAGGGACCACCTCGCTGACGATCCCCAGCCGCAGCGCCTCCTGGGCATCGAAGTGGTCACCTGTCAGGGCATACCTGGCAGCGTTCTTCCACCCGACCAGGAAAGGCAGGAGAGTCGTACTGTTGTTGGTCTCCCTGATCTCCGGCTGCGCGAATACGGCGTCATCGCCCGCGATAGTGATGTCACATGCGAGCGTGTACCAGAACGCACCGGCGAGCGCCCAACCCCGCACAGCTGCAATCACGGGCTTNTCGAGGCTGAGTATGTGCCAATGGTAGTCGCCAATAGCTGTGTTGACCTGCCATGCATAGCGCAGTTCCTCGGCCCGGCTCGCGAAGTCCGCGTGGTCCGAGATGTCATAGCCCGCGGAAAACGCGCGGTCGCCGGCACCGGTCAGGACGATTGCACGAACAGAGTCGTCAGCTACAGCGCGGTCCAGCGCGGCATGCAGCGCTCGCTCCACCTCCGGCGAGATCGTGTTCATAGCCTCTGGCCGGTCGATGGTCAAAATCCCCACCGGCCCGTCCTGGCTGGCCAGGACCTCGTCAGAATCGTGCTCGCTCAGGAAAATCCCAGTCGTCAAGACGGCCTCCAGATGATGTGCAGGGACAGGATTGATGTATTGATACTCGTCAAAACATCGTAGCGCCGATGGGGCTCCTTGGGCAGGCCTGAACCAGATCTCTGCGTAGACGTGGTCAGCGCGTGCAGTCATCCAGCTCCGAGGAGAACGACACCAGCCATCACACTGACCACACCGACCATCTGGACGGGTTTCGCCCGCTCTTTCAGCACCAGACGCGCCAGCACCACCGTCGCCACCGGATACAGGGAACACAGAACCGAGACGACACTCACCAGCCCGATGCTCATCGCGTACGCCGCTGCAAGTAGTGCACCGACATCCAGTAGGCCGAGCAAGACCACTATGGGAGCGCTGGCCCACCCCATNGCCGAGAGCGTGAATCGGCGACTTGCGAACAGGAAGATCGTCAGTGACAGCAACAGGGAGGTCCGCGCGACGAGCGTCGTCATCAGCGGCTCCTCGGCAGATCCCTCCGAGAGGCAGATGGTCATGACACCGAAGCCGGCGCCGGCCGCGATCGCCAGGAGAAGCGGGCGCATTCCGGCTCCACCCTCGAGCTCTGGCCCTGACGCGAGCACGATGCCCAAGATCGCCAGGCCGATGCCGACACACTGCCCCAGGCTCAGCCGCTCGTGCCCGACGACCAGCGCCCACATGACGGGAAGTACCACTCCCAAGGCAGCGATCGGAGCGACGACGCCCATCTTGCCGTTGGCCAGCGCGGTGTAGAACGCGACGAGGCCCAGCAGCAGCGCTTGGCCTACCCCGATCGCCCAGAACAAGTAGGAGCGGTCGACTGTTCCACCACCCAATACCAGCACTATCGCGATCACGAAACCCAGGCCGACGCATTGCGACAGCCACACAACCGCCGGCGCCGGGAGCCGCTTGGACACGTAGCCGCCGACGAAGTCGGCGCTGCCGCCGAGCCCTGCCGACAACAGGGCAAGAAGTGCTGCCACCGCCACTCCCGTGGTCGCGCCCGACCAAACCCTCCGGCTTCCTCAGCAAGGAGGTCGGAGGGCGACGGGTATTATTTCATGATTCTTGAACTATCGATCTTGTAGCATCATGACGGGTCGCATGAGTCGTTGCAAGAAGCAGGACTTCTACGTCCTGATCGGCCTGGTCGCTACTCGGCCTGGCCGAAGTCACATAGGCCCGTTCACAAAGGAAACGCGTGAAGCGCACACCTCCCAGCGTGCTGGTGGAGCAGACGAGCCCCGGTGTCTTGCTCTTGACTCTCAACGACCCCGCCCTGCCCAACGTGCTGACACACCAGTTGACGGCTCGCTGGACCCAAGTGGTGGAGGAGATCTCACAAGACACGACGGTTCGAGCAGTAGTGCTGACGGGTACGGGCGACGCATTCTGCGTCGGTGCCGACCTGTCGTGGATCGAGGAGGAAGACAGGAGCGCGACCACACCCGACCGCATCCGTTCGCGCCTACTGCCCTTCTACCGCGCTTGGCTCGCACCCCTGACGATGTCGGTCCCGACGGTGGCTGCTATCAACGGAGACGCCTTCGGCGCCGGGCTCTGTCTCGCGCTGGCTTGCGATCTGCGCTATGCCACGCCAGGGGCGCGTTTCAGCGCCCCGTTCGTCAACGTCGGCACCCATGCGGGCATGGGGATCACCCGACTCCTGCCGGACGCCGTCGGCGTGACCCGCGCAAGAGAGATGATCTACCTCGGGAAAGAATTGGATGCCACGACGGCGGTGAACTGGGGACTGGTCAACGACGTTGCCGATGATGTCGTCTCACATTCGCTGGCCGTAGCCGAATCGATCGCCGCAGCGGCACCAATAGCCGTACGGCTCTCCAAAGCTGGTTTGATCCAAGGCGAACTCGGGCTGGAGGCAGCTTTGCAGTGGGACGGCCTCGCACAGCCGGTGACAATGTCCACCGAAGACCTGCTTGAGGGCATCCTGTCACGGCAGGAGGGTCGCNCCCCGCGCTTTACCGGGAGTTGAGGCGCGGACCGTCCATCCCGACAGAAGCGGGGTACGCAGCCTGTTCGATCAGCCGCCATGTAAGATCGAGATAGTTCTAAAATCCTCGATCCCCCACACATTGCGCGACTAGCACTCATGGGACCAGGTAGTCGAGCCAAGCTAGAGGGAATGTTGTTTTCAATGCCAGACGCGAGTCAGACGACCACGGTGCTCAAGGCCATCAGCGACCCCATCCGATGGGACATCGTCCGCCAGATGACCGAAGTCGATGAGTTGGCATGCCAGACCCTCGAGAAGCGTCTGCCGATCTCCAAGCCAACCATCTCGTACCACATTCGGATCCTCGCCCAGGCTGGTTTGGTGAAGGTTCGCAAAGAGGGCCGCTACTTCTTCTACACCCTCCAACGCCAGGCACTTCGCGACGTCGTGGATGAGCTGTGGCTCCTAGCGCCCTCCCACGATGTGGGGCATCCCCCAGCGCGGAGGCCGCCGTGAAGCCGGAGAGAAACCCCATCACCTCGACCTGGTGAGCCCAGGTCGGACGTGGCTCGTCCGCGTCGGGTCCTGCATCAGTCCACTGCCCCTCGACCACCGAATGCCGCTGCCAGTCGGAGAGCCGGCTCCTCGGATTCGATCAGCACTTGCTGTTCGCGTGACTCGGCGAGCAGTACGTCGCGCGCCGGCGCGGCTTCGTCCTGGGCAACCCGGAAGAGACGTTTGGCCGCTATGAGCGAGGCGCGGCTGCTGGCGGCGATCTCGTGTGCCACTCGGAGCGCCTCACCATGCGGGTCCTCGGCGGTGCGGGTGACCAGGCCGAGTTGGGCGGCCTCCAGGCCGCTGACCTGGCGGGCGGTGTAGACGAGCTCTCGAGCGACGTCATTGCGAAGCAAGCCGCGGAGCAGCGGATAGCCGGCCATGTCCGGGACCAGGCCCCAGCGCGCCTCCATGACCGCCAGCTTGGTGTCGGGATGGGCGATCCGGATGTCCGCGCCTAGCGCTATCTGCAGACCACCGCCGAAGACGACCCCGTGCAGCGCGGCCACCACCGGCACTCCCAACGTACGCCATCCCCAGGCGACCTGCTGGAAGTAGTTGGCCTCACCGTGGGTGCGTACCGACAGGTCGGGCAGGTTACCCGGATCTCCGAGGAAGGCCAGGTCGATGCCGGCGCAGAAGGCAGGGCCGGCTCCGGAGAGAACCACGACACTGACATCGTCTCGCCGGCCGATCTCCTCGATCGCGGCGTTGATCGCGTCGAACATTGCCCGATCCAGGGCGTTCAGCTTGTCGGGCCGATTGAGGAGGACTTCGGCGATCCCGTCTCTGACCTCGATCACGACTCCGGCGTTGTCAGTGTCCATGAATCGCAGCCTGCCAGATCGGATCGACGGCTCGCTGACTGTCCCGCCGATTTTTTTGCCGGTGGACTTGCCTGGAGTGTGCTCAGACTCCGACACTGAACAAGTGCGGAATCCGAGCCGACCATCACACGACGCACACTCGGCACGTCATCGGCCCTCGAGGTCTCTGCACTCGGACTGGGCTGCATGGGGATGTCGGAGTTCTACGGTAGCGGCGACGACCGCGCCAGCATCGACACCATCCATCGCGCTCTCGATCTGGGCGTAACGTTCCTAGACACCGCCGATGTGTACGGCCCATTCACCAACGAGCTACTGGTCGGCCGCGCCATAGCCGGCCGCCGCGACGAAGTCCAGCTCGCCACCAAGTTCGGCAATGAGCGCAATCCGGACGGCAGTTGGGTCGGTATCAACGGCAACCCCGACTACGTCCGCTCAGCGTGCGACGCTTCTCTGCAACGCCTAGGCGTTGACCATATCGACCTTTACTATCAGCACCGCGTCGATACCACTGTGCCGATCGAGGAGACCGTCGGTGCGATGGCGGAGCTCGTCGAAGCCGGCAAAGTCCGCCACCTCGGGCTCTCCGAAGCGGCCGCCGATACGATCCGCCGGGCACACGCGGTACACCCGATCACCGCTCTCCAAACCGAGTGGTCGTTGTTCACCCGCGATATCGAAGACGATATCGTCGCGACAGTCCGTGAGCTCGGCATCGGACTGGTGCCCTACTCGCCGCTCGGCCGTGGCATCTTGACCGGCGCTATCACTGCCGACTCCCTCACCCCGGACGACACCCGCACCGCCGGCCGGTTCCCACGGTTCGAGGGCGACGCGCTCACCGCCAACCTGCTGCTCGTCGACGCAGTCCGGGCACTAGCCGATGCCAAGGGCTGCACGCCCGGACAGCTCGCCCTTGCTTGGGTGCTCGCCCAAGGTGACGACGTCTCGCCCATCCCCGGTACCAAGCGAGTGGCCTACCTCGAGGAGAACGTCGGCGCGCTGGAGATCGAACTGTCCTATGACGACCTGGGCGCACTGGAGAATGCTGTACCCNGCGACGCGGCCATCGGCACACGGTACGCCGACATGAGCTCGGTGAACCGGTGAGCTTCTCCGCCGAGCGCGAGCCTCAGGCCAAGTCTCACGATGCAAATACCTGGTAGCGGTTACCGCGACTATCAGGGCCAACCCGTTGAACAGCAGCTCGATGAACGAGGGCACACCCAGCAACGATAGCCCGGTGATGCCGACCGCCAGGGTGAAAACGGCAACCAAGGTGCCCCACACGTTGAACACGCCCTCGTGCTAATCAGCGGCGGCTCGTGGGTCACCTCAGATATAGAGACTCGCAACCTGCTCTTCACGCGCCAGCAGTTCCCGGCTTCTTCCGGCGAGTCCCACAGATCCTTGCCGCAACACGTAAGCCCGGTCGGTCAGCTGCAGGGCCAGGCGAGGGTGCTGCTCGACCAACAGCACTCCTGCACCGTCGTCAGCCGCCTGTCTCAAAGCATCGAACAACCGGCGGACTACGAGCGGCGCCAAGCCAAGTGAGAGTTCATCGGCGAGGATCAGCTTCGGCCGAGCAGCCAAGATCCGAGCCAAGGCGAGCATCTGCTGCTCGCCTCCGGAAACAAGCCCCGCCTTGACCTTCAATCGTTTCTCGAGTTCTGGAAACAAACCCAGGGCGGCATCCACGCTCCCTCGACCAAGCCGAAGGTTTTCCTTGACGGACAGACCCCGAAAGACTGAACGCTGCTCCGGCATGAGAGCGACTCCGGCTCGTGCCAACGCGACCGTCGACTGTCGACCTAGGTGTCCCAGGGTCGTGATCTCGCCCGCAGTAGGGCGCACTGCTCCGGCTAACGTCAGCAATGTGGTGGTCTTACCCGCGCCGTTGGCGCCAAGCAATGCCACCATCTCGCCCGTATCGACGTGCAGATCGATATCGACGATGACCGCGACTCCGGCGTAACCCGCGCAGAGACCTCGGGTCTGAAGCAGTAACGTCATGACTTCGTCGGCCCTGCCGCCAACACCNGCATCGGTGCTTGAATCATCAGACCCCAAATATGCGCTCACGACCTCAGGGTGACGCCGCACCTCGAGCGGTGCCCCTTCGGCGATCTTCCTGCCGAAGTTGAGGGCAACCACGCGGTCGGAAACCCCCATCACCAGTTCGACGTCGTGCTCGACCACCAGGACAGCCAAGCCCCAGTCATCGGCCAAGCGCCGTATCAGATGACGTAGCTCAACACGCTCGGCATCTCCCAGACCTGCTGCAGGCTCGTCGAGGAGGAGCACTTGGGGCGAGGTCGACAACGAACGAGAGATTGCCACCAGTCGTCGTTGACCGTTCGGCAACTCGTTGGGAGAACGGCCGACGACATCGGTCAGTCCGAGCTCGGCGAGTGCAGTCCGGACGGCCNNGCGCCGGGCTGCTGCGGCCCCGGCCGGAAGAAGCAAGTCAGCCAGCGGCTCCAATGAATCCGATCGGCGGCAACCAGCAAGNTTGTCTGCGACGTTCAGCTCCTCGAAGAGCTCAAGAGACTGGAACGAACGTGAGATACCGGCGCGGCTACGCTTGTGCGCCGGTTTCGACTGGAGGTCGGAGCCATCGAGGGAGATCCTGCCCTGGGCAGGCACAAACCCAGTAAGAGCGTCGATGAACGTCGTCTTGCCAGCACCATTGGGCCCGATGATGCCGACCACCTCGCCACCGCGACAATCCAGATCGATGCCGTCCAGAACAGTCGTCTCACCGAAGACCACGCGGAGATCGCGGACCTCCAGCAGGACCGACGCATGACGGTTTGGAAGGTCGTCNTCGAGCACCGTCTTGTCGAACAAGGGGAGTTGCTCGTCGACCGACTGACCGACGGACGCTCGACGTCCTAAGGCGACCAACTGCGCGGGAAACCTCACCTTGCCGGCCAGGGCCTTCCCGATCTCCAACATGCTCGGCACCACACCGTGTGGATTCAGGACGATGTTCACAAGCAGGAAGGAGGCCATGATGACGAAGAACCACTCACCGAATCCGAGCTCTGACGCCAGGCTTCCACCCAGGCTGCCCGGATCGCCGGCCAGTCCGCCGAAGATCGCCCCCGAGATATAGCCGATACCGCCGAGGGTTGCGTTGACGGCTGCGCTCACAGAGGCGAACGGCCCGTAACTCGAGTTGAACAGGACGTACGGAAGTCTCCATGCGGCGAGAATCCCAGCTGTTCCGGCAAGTCCTCCTGCCAGGACGAACGCATAGAGCTTGGCGCCCGAAACACTGATTCCGAGCGCTGCGGACGCCCGCTCGTTCGCTCGAACCGCGACCAGGAGCTTCCCGATATTCGAACGCCGCATGTTGGAGATGCCGACAACCAGGAGTGTGAGGATGAGGAGTGCGAGCAAGGCATAGCGACGAGGCTCGAGAATCTCGCTGAAGTCGATGCCGAAGAAGCGCGCGACACCGACTTCAAGGCCCTGTCCGAGTTGGTTGACATCTTGGCGGGTGAAGAAAGTGGCATTGAGCGCTTCGGCCAACCCTAGTGTCACGACCGCCAACATGATGCCTCGCGTCCTCAAGGCGGGAAGACCGACGAGGAACGAAATCGGAGCCGTGGCGGCGATGCCGACCATGGCCGCGAGCGGCATGGGCCAGTCAGCCTTCGCCACAAGTATCGAGGCCACGAAGACGCCGACGCCGGCAATCGAGACTTGAGCCAGCGAAAGCTGCCCGGCATAACCGGTGACCACTACGACAGAGAGCAGCAGGATCGCGGCAATGAAGCTGGTGGTCAGTGGGATGACCCAATCGGTGGGGAGAACAGCCACGCCGAGGACCGCGAGAAGTGCCCAGAATCCGATCCAGGGTCGGCTTATCTGCCCCGAGCCGATCCGCGGAAGCTCAGCTGCTACGAACCCGCGCGTGGGCAGCGAGCGACCGAAGATGACCAGGAGCGCGATGATCACCAGGAATGGCGCGGCTTGCGACAAGCCCGTCACCTCGGACAACGACCCGAAAGTCCCGTAGTAGGAAAGCTCGGCCTGCAGAACGCCGATAGCCAGCGCGCCGACGAAGGTCAGCATGAAAGAGCTGAACTGACCGCAGAGGGCGACGGCGAGGCCAGGAATCAGCAGAACGGTGGCGAGTGACGGATTGAGACCGACAATCGGTGCGACGAGAACTCCGGCTGTCCCGGCCAGCGCACCGCCGATCGCCCAGTTCGCAACCATCACCAGGGAACCCGAACCTCCGAGAGTGGCGAACACGAACTCGTTCTCCGCCACGGCGGTCGTAGCAAATCCGAACTTGGTCCGTCCGTAGACCGCACCCAGAACCAGCATGAGTCCGGTGCTCAAGATGATCATCGCGAGCATGTCCCAGGTCACCGTCGTACCGAGAATCTGCAGTCGCTGTTGGGGCAGAAAGGAACGCGGCGACTTCGGCTCGGAGCTGTACCGCATAGTGATGATGGACTGGATGACTACCAGGGCCGCCAGGGTTGCCATCCCTTTGGTGAGAGCGCTGGAGCCTCGCAACGGTAGAACCGTGACGGCATAGAGAAGCAGACCGAGCAGCAGACCGGCAACGATTCCCAAGATTGCAGCCAAGATTGGGTTGGTTCCGTCGGAACTCAGCTCGAAGTAGATGTATCCGGAGCTTACGGCTACCGCCGCGTGCGCGAAGTTGACCACTCCTGTCGATCGGTAGATCACGACCAGGCCGAGACTCAGCATGGCGTAAGCACCGCCAGTGGCCAGCCCGAGAGCGGCGAACCTCACGAACTCACTCACTGGGCTCTCTCACTCACTTGGCTTCCTGGAGATAGCGGTGTCGGGCCAGCAGCTACGACAGCAGCTGGCCCGACACTCGGATTGATCGAGATCAACGACGTTCGATCACTCGCTGACCAGGAACGGTTTGGTGTCGACCGGGTCCTCGCTCAGGAGCTTGTATGCATCACCCTCGAAGGCGTATTGATATATCTTCGTGGCGTTGACGCGTGGTTCGCCGGGGATCCCGCTGTCGGCGCGGTTCCAGTCGAGGGATGCGGTGAAGCCCGTCTCGATGTTGGTTGCCGCACTCAGCGTCTCCAAAACGCTCGCGCCCGACACGTCGTCGAGATCCTTGATCAGGTCGGACAGGAACATCACGGTCGCGTACGCCGCGATCCCATTGGCGGTCAGCGGCGCCTCGGGGTCGACCGCGGCAAGGTCCTCGGCATACTGGTCGCCCTCCGGCGTTCCAGGCAGGCGCCAGATGGTCGAGGCATAGAGACCTTGGGCCGCATCGCCGATTTCTCCGAGCGCTGCCGGGGACAACGCGCCCGCATTGGCCGAGGCCTTGACGTCTCCGCCCGCTAGATGAATGGCCTTCAGCAGACCGAAGATTTCATTCGGCGCGCCCATGAACACCACGCAGTCAGTCCCATCACGCAGGATGTTCGCAGCGGCGACGTTGAAGTCGGTGAGATTCAAGCCGGTCTCGACGATCCTGGGCTCGGTGCCCAGATCGTTGAAGATGCGCTTGAAGACATCGACCTGAACCTGCGCACCCGCGACCGCGGCCACCTGGATGGCAGGCGCCTTGCAGTCCTGATAGTCAGGTATGCCGACCACTGCTCCCGCTGCCGCAACGCCCATGCTGCCGGTAGGAAATGAGATCGAGCTCGTTGCTTCCGACGGAGCAATGGGAAGCCCCCGNACCAATGGAATCTTTCCAGCCTCGAGAACGGGCACGATCGCATCACCGGCGAGCGTGACCGTGCCCACGACCGCGGCGACATCTTCGCTCACCGCGTCGCGCGCACACTTGGCCGCCGTGTTGGGGTCACCCTTGGCATTGCAAGTCAGGAGCTCGACTTCGCGCCCTCCTGCTCCNCCGGAGGCGTTGAGGCGATCAACTGCCGCCTGCGCGGAGGGGACGAGCTCCGGAAGAGACAGCGCGGGACTCTGGAGATCCGCAATGAGCATGTACTTCAGAGGGTCTTTTTCGGTACCGGCGGAGGATGACTCCTCCGATGACGCGTCGTCGCCACAGCTAGCCAGCGCCGCAGCAAGCACGAGCGCTGCTCCGGCCCCGATCATTCGCTTCATTCGCTTCATGAATGCACTTGCCTTTCATCGGATGAGCACGCGCGCAGAGACAAGACCCTGCGCCTGCGCGACCATTGAGGATCCACCCGCCCCGAGTCCCGTTTGGGACCGAATCACGGAGAGATAGTGGCGTTCCTCACCCGACCGGCGGGTCCAACTCAAAGCTGTTATGCCCACTTGGGGAGGACAGGTGCGCCACAGGAACACCCTGCAGTTAGGTGGCTACACCCTGGTCTGCTCGGATTCGACCGTCGAGGAGGCTAGGCCTCGGGCCTGAAGCTCGGTGAACCACCGCGCTACTTGGGTTCTGGTCCTGAATCCTTGCTTGGCGAGGATGCGCTCGACATGTCCCTCGGCGGTTCGAAGTGAGATCACCAGCTTCGCCGCGATGGCCTTGTTCGACATACCTTGCGCTACTAACTCAGCAACCTCGCGCTCGCGCGGTGTGAGTTGCTCGAGCTCCTTGCCGACAGTCCTCGCTCCCGGCACGATCTCGCGCAAGGCGAACGCGACGGTCTCCTCGAGGTTGAGGCCGCGGCCACGCTCCCGTGCCGTCTCGTAAGCGTCTTCCCCAGGTTTCGACTGAGCTGCCAGAAGGTCCCGCGTACTCCGACCGTGCATCAGGATGTCAGTTGCTCCCACTACGCGCCAGGCGCCCTCGGCGCCTCCTCGAAGCGTCGCCGCACGTTCGATCTCGCCGAGCGCGGCCGAGCTCCACGCGAGACACTCGAGGGTGAGTGCCAACCCGACCGTGTCGTGAAACCCCACTGGATCCGCAGGGCCTCGAGGAGCACCTGCTCGGCCGGCATGGCCTCACCCCTGATCAGACCGAGAAGACCGCGGAGCCAAAGGGCGTATGAGAGATTGGCTCGATCTCCGGCCTCCGCGCACTTCTCGTGGGAAGTCGACCGCGCTGGCGTTCGCCGACGACGGAATCACCGTGAACGCGATCGCCCCGGGGCCAGCGGACACCCAACTGTTCCGGGAGGCCATCGAGCAGCTGGCCCAGACGGACTACACCGGCGGACACTCACCAGACGAGCATGTGGTGGAGTCGGCAACGCACATTCCGCTCAAGCGCCTGGCGACCGTCGAGGACATCGCGCAGCTCTTCTTGTTCCTCGCCTCGGACCAGAGCGGATACATCAACGGGGTCACCGTCGCGATCGACGGCGGCTACTTGCTCACCTGATTCCTGCCGAACCGATGCCGACTGCCGGGCCCGTGGTGACCACCTCGGGCTCGGCCGCGCCTGCTCTCTACAGCCCGCCGACCCGAACCGAGAGGTCTCGAATGCCCGAGCTCCATAGCCATGTCCTGCTAGTGGTTGCCCACCCCGACCCGTCTTCCCTGACTCATCACGTAGCCCAGGATCTCCAAGCCGTCTTGAAACAGTGGGGAACGGTGGAGACCGCAGACTTGCAGCGTGAGGGCTTCGATCCTCGATGGTCACCGGAGGACCGGCTCTGCTATCAAGGTTTGGGCGAGGTGCCCGCAGACGTTGTCGCCGAACAACACCGACTCGACCGAGCCACCGACGTCGTTCTCGTCTTCCCGGTGTACTGGTGGTCGATGCCGGCCTTGGCCAAGGGCTGGGTCGATCGCGTATTCATCAATGGCTGGGCCTTCGACTACGACCTCATCGACGGACTTCGGCCGAAGCTTCAGCAGCTCACTGTCCATGTGGTTCCCGTCGCAGCGAGTGACGCCGGTCTCTACGAACGTCACGAGTACGAGAAGGCGATGCGTATCCAGGTCGAGCATGGCCTCGTCGACTTTTGCGGAGCTGCCCGCGGCGCCATGACGTTCGTCTACGACTCCGAGGACCCTTCGGAGGAGATCCGCGCAGCGCGCGGTCGGGCAGCGGTCGAAGAGATCAGCGCGCACTTCGCCGCTCGCGTGGCGGCGGCCCCCTGTGATCGACTCGTAGGGAAACGGTTCGTAGCTCACATTCGATCCGAGCTACAGCACCTTTGTCTGGGCAAAGATGCCTCGCTCACCCAGCCCTAGGTCCCGCGCGGCCATGAGCGTGTCCTCNGTCGCCCTCAGCAAGCGAGGGTTGAGGCCTTCGGCCGCGAACGCAACGAGCGCGCTCTCTACCGACTCGGCGAAATTTTCCAGCGTCGCCTGATCGGTGTCTTGCTCATCTCGCTCGATCGCATCGACCGCTCCCCGCATCGCCTTCTTCAACGACTCGGTGAGATAGTCGGCCACGCCAAGAAGCACCTCGCGAGGCATCCCGCGACGAGCAAGGTAGGTCGTGGCCTCGACGACACTGCTGATGGCCGGAACGAGGTAGGCCACCATGCCCAGCATCAACTCCGAGCTCGAGCCAGGAGAGCTCGACACATGCCTCGATGGCCCGAGGAGCTCCAGGACGGATTTGCCACGCATCCATGCGGAAAGCGGGCCTGAGTAAACGAGGTAGGCGTCGGGAGTACCGACTTCGAAAGGGTAGTTGAAGATCGACCCGTCGAGTGCCTCAATGCCGCGCGCAGCTGCCCATCTCGCAAAGGAGTCGCTTTGCTCGGGTGTGGCAGTCGTGAGATTCACAATCAGGTTTCCGCGCCAGGTGTCGATGGATTCCATGGCCGAGTAGACGTTGTCGTAGCTGGCCATACACACCACCACGAGGTCGGTCCCCTGGACCGCTGCGGCAAGGTCGCTGACAGCCACCACGCCGGCTTCCGAAAGCGCCTCGGCCCGCTCCGAGGTTCTGTTCCACGCTGCCACACTCAGGCCACTGCCCGCGAACGCTCGCGCCAGTGCCGAGCCCATGAAGCCGCACCCGACGACAAGTACGTCAAAGGTGGCGCCATTGTCAGCAGTGGTCATCCCAGACCCTTCCCTCGCAGATTCGGTATCTCCAGGTCTCCTCGACCACGGTGGTCCCCGACAGTCTTCGGGTCGGAGAAGCCGAGGTGTCGGCTCGCTCGGCGAGCAGCACCCGGTCGGGGGATAAGCGATCGAGTCGGGTGCCACCGAGGAGTGGGCCGCCTGACGGCCGGCTAGTTCTCGACCCGACATGACTGAGCCCGAGCCGGTTGGCTCGGGCTCAGTCATGTCAGGGGCGTCGGCGTGAGGACCGGTCGTCCTACTGCCGACCGATCTTCGCGTACAGCTCGGGCCGGGTCTGCTTCAGGATGCGCGCCCAGATGGCACCGACGACCAGGGAGCCGAAGATCACCACGAACATCGTCGCGACCACCCAGTCACCGCCGGTGACCAACAGCGAGATGTTGGTCGTCGCCAGCCACAGCGTGACCAGCAGTCCGACAATGGCAAACGCCGGAGCGATTACCCGGTGCCAGGTGGTGGTGTCGGTGGGTCGAGCGCGGTGGAGGAAGACGATGATGGCCACCGCGGTCACCAGCAGGAGCAGCATCAGGGCGTAGGCGAATCCGCCCGAGAGCGGGGCGTAGGCAAACATCGGGTCGGAGTTGGTGGTGAACAGCACAATCTGGCCCGCGAACGCGATCACCGAGAGCACAACCGAGGCGAGNGAGGGGGACCCGTGCTTGGGGTGAGGCACACCGAGGCGATGCCAGACGATGCCATCGACACCGAGGTTGAAGATGTAACGCGCCAGAACGTTGTGGAGGGCAAGTGCCGCCGCGAAGCCGCTAGTGCACAGCAGTACCATCACCAGATCCAGGAACGTCTTGCCGGCGAACTGCTGCATAACTGAAAGCACCGACCCGGTGGGGTCTGCCGCGGTCACGGCCACGGCGTCGGCCGGCCCAATGGCCTGGATGAGCGCCCACACCGAGAGTCCATACATCACGACGATCACGGCGATGAAGCCGAATGCGGCCCGAGGGATCGTCTTGTCGGGGTCCCTGACCTCGTCGCGGAAGACCACCGTCGCCTCGAAGCCCGTGAACATCATCATGGCGAACAGCAGCGCGATGCCGACGCTCCCCGAGAAGATGTTGTCCGGGTGGAAGGAGTCCAACGACAGCCCGGATGCACCGCCCTTGAACATCACAGTCGCGTTGAAGATCACGATGGCGATCACTTCCAGACCCATGCAGATCACGAGTGCGCGCGCAGAGAACTCAAGGTTGAAGTAGCCGAACACTGAGATGACCGCCATCAACCCGAACACCCAAATCCACAGTGGCACGTCTGGACCGCCGAGAGTGTCGGTAAGCGCACTCTTGAAGAANGCCCCCTCGAGCGGGTAACTGCCGATGTAGACCATCCCGTATCCGACGATGGCCAAGAGAGCCGCACCGAGGCCGAGCTCTCGGCCAAGGCCCTTGGTCACGTACGAGTAGAACCCGCCCGGGTTCTGGACATGTCGCGCCATCTTGATGAAGCCGATAGCAAAGAGCGCGATGATCCCACCCGCGAGGATGTAGATGGCCGGCGCCCCGACACCGTTGCCATAGCCCACGACAACGGGCAAAAACGCCACCAGGGCAATGATCGGGCCATTGAAGGCGAGCACGGTGAAGAGCACTTTGAAGGTGCTCATATCGCCGCGGAGCTTGTGGCTGCTAGTCACCTCGGAGGCCGGAGTGCCTCCTGAATCAACAGCGGTCATCTTCTGTACTCCTTCGCCTGTATATGTCTACCCGAACTCGTCGTTGGCCCCGGAACCTGACGGACGAACTCGATACGCGCGATCCGCATCGAACGGTCGCCGCAGAACCGTGCCCGACACCCGAGCCCTGTGAGGCTGATCACTTCGGAAGTTGGCCCGGCTGGGGATACGCGCTGCGGCCACATCGCAGAGGCCGTTCGCCGGACTCGGCGAAACCCGGATCCATCCACTGCCGGTCGGGTCGACAGCGTCACGAGAGGCGTTCCAGAACCATCGCCATGCCTTGACCACCCCCGACGCACATGGTCTCGACCCCCACNTGCTTGTCGTAGTGCTGCAGAGAGTTGACCAACGTGCTGGTCAGGCGTGCTCCCGTCATCCCGAACGGATGCCCTACAGCGATCGCGCCACCATTGACATTGAGCTTGTCGATCGGGATACCGAGAAGCTGGGCCGAGCCCAGCGCCTGCACGGCGAACGCCTCGTTGATCTCGAAGAGGTCGATGTCGGAGGATGCCAACCCTGCGCGGACAAGTGCCAATGGCACCGCCTCGACAGGCCCCAAACCCATGATCTCGGGTGAGAGCCCGGTAACGGCCGTGGAAACAATCCGGGCCAGGGGCGTGATCCCGAGCTCGACGGCACGTGTGTCGCTCATGACGACCAAGGCAGCAGCACCGTCGTTCAGTGGGCAGGCATTGCCTGCAGTCACCGTGCCGTTGGTCCGGAAGGCCGGGGCGAGCGCAGAAACAGCCTCGTAGGTTACGCCTGCCCGAGGACCATCGTCCGCGTCGACTACAGAGCCGTCGGGCAAGGTGACCGGCGTGATGTCCTTTGCCCANAANCCGTCGACGAGCGCTTTCTCAGCGAGGTTCTGGCTACGTACCGCGAAGTGGTCCTGCTCCTCGCGGGACATGCCGAGGTGCTGCGCGACGTTCTCCGCCGTCTGCCCCATCGCGAGATAGACGTCCGGGAGGAGGCCATACTCACGAGGGTCTTGCCACGGTGAGTCCTCTCCGGCCGCCCGTACGTCGCTGCGGGCAACGGCCTGATCGAACAATGGGTTCTGGGTGCCGTCGAAACAATCGGCCATCCCCTTCGCAAACCGGCTCACGGTCTCGACGCCGGCAGAGACGAAAACCTCGCCCTCTCCCGCCTTGATGGCGTGGAAGGCCATCCGGGTGGTCTGCAGGCTCGACGAACAGTAGCGGTTCACCGTGACGCCAGGTAGATGGTCGAACCCGGCCATCACGCTCACAACACGGGCCAGGTTGTGCCCTGATTCACCAGCCGGCTGGCCGCAGCCAAGCATGAGGTCGTCGATAACGCTGGGGTCGAGTTCGGGCACCTTGGCCAGCGCAGCGTGCACCATCTGGACCACCAGATCATCCGGACGCATGTCCTTGAGCGATCCCTTGACGGCACGACCGATCGGCGATCGAGCAGTGGAGACAATCACGGCTTCGGGCATAGCGCCATGCTCGCCTCCTGCCGATCACTGCCAGGAGCTACCGCGAGCGAAGTCAGCCCAGCCGGGGATCAGCATCGGGCGTCCACGTCTTCCGACTCTATCCGCGCGGTCAGGCCTCACAGACCAAGCTGAGTCCACCGTCCACCGCGATCACCGCACCGTTGACATATGCCCCAGCACGGGCAGTGAGATAGACCATCACCCCGGCGATGTCGTCCGCGCGTCCGATCCTGCCGACAGGGACGGCTTGTTCCAACCTGTCCTGCTGCTCGGCCAACGTGGACGCCATCATCTTGGACTCGAACGGACCCGGCGCTACGGCGTTGACGGTGATGTGCCGCCTACCCAGCTCGACTGCCAGGACTCTGGTCAAGTGGTGGAGCCCGGCTTTGCTCGAGGAGTAGGCGTAAGTCTGCATACGTGGTACACGAAGCCCGTCGATCGAACCCACATTGACGATGCGGGCGGGGTCATCTGCAGAGCCTGCCCTCTCCAGCAAGGGAAGGAGACCTTGCACAAGGAGGAACGGGCTGCGCAGGTTCAGATCGACCACCTTGTCCCAGCCGCTGAGCGGATAGCTCTCCAACGGCGCACCCCAAGTCGCACCCGCGTTGTTGACGAGGATGTGCAGCTGCTCCTCGTGAGAGGCCAGCTCCGCACTGAAGGCGGCGCATCCCTCCGGGGTGGACAGGTCGCGCCCCAGGGGGACGACCGAGCCTTGGGTCCCGAGCTCGACAGCAGCGGCTTCGCACGCCGCCGCATCTCTCGAGACGAGGTAGACGCGCGCGCCGGCCGCAACAAGTCCGCGCGCGGCCATCAGCCCGACACCACGACTACCACCCGTGACGACAGCGGTCTTACCGGTGAGGTCGAAGAGCATGCCAAATCCTTCTAGGCGCCAACTCAGGAGCGCCGCTTGTGAGGCTGCAAGTACTCGTACCAGCGAACGATGAGCCCGTCACGGCACTCGACAATCGTGCAGTTGCGCAGGTGCACCACTTTCCCGTCGAGGAGGGTCACTCGCTCGTCGATCTCGACCGCTGCTCGCTCTCCGGACACGATGGAGCCGATCAAGTCGTACTCGACGGCAGAGAAATCAGTGC
The DNA here is from genome assembly GCA_013693815.1 of Nocardioidaceae bacterium. Classification (GTDB taxonomy): domain Bacteria; phylum Actinomycetota; class Actinomycetes; order Propionibacteriales; family Nocardioidaceae; genus SSC3. Next base: position 145,584 of record CP059259.1, on the reverse strand, counting down.
CGAGCGCGGATCCCATGCGGACCGCGACATCGGGACCGGACACCGTCCCTGTCATATAGGGCTCATACATGGTGGCGTCGACGGCATACAGCGCCTTCATCGCCGCGACATCACCCCTGGCCTGGGCCGCTTTGACGTCAGCGAACAACGAGAGTGGGTCGCTCGTCATGGCTTGCGATCCTTGATCGGCTGGACGTAGTCCCAAAGTCGGCTGATCCGTCCGTCGATGACCGTCACCCAGCTGGTGCCTTCGATCGTGAGTGAGCGTTCTCCGGTATGCAGGGTCTGCACCCATTCGATCGCACCGGACTCGTTGCCGGTAAGCGCGTTGCGGACCTCGACCGTCGACGTGGTGAAGGACCGACCTTTCAAACCGCCCATAATGTCGGCGATCGCCCCGTTACCGCGTACGGTGCCGACGAACATGTCGTACCAGATCGCGTCATCTGCGAAGGCTTGACGCACTGCGGTGATGTCGCCCTCGAGCATCCCGTCCATCGCTTGTTTCCACGCCTGAAGAACCGGGCTGCTCGTCGAGAACCACGCCGACACGGGAGTTCCCTCGGTCACGGTGCTCATACCTGCGCCATCAGTCCGCCGTCGACAACCAGGACCTGTCCGGTCATGTAGTTCGACGCATCGGAGGCGAGGAAGACAGCCGGGCCGGCGAACTCTTCGGGTTGCGCCCAGCGCCCCATCGGCACCTGGCGCCGGATGTAGCGTGCGACGTTCTCATCGGCCTGCAGATCCGGGAGCATCGCCGTCTCCACGTAACCGGGAGCGATCGCGTTGACCTGGACACCTCTGCGCGCCCACTCGAGGGCAACGGACCTGGTTACTCCCACCAGGCCATGCTTCGCGGCGATGTAGGCGCTGTCGTTCCGCATCGCAGCCAGCCCGAGAACCGAGGCAATGTTGATCACCTTGCCACCACCATCTCGCAAGTACGCCGAAGCGGCTTTGGTCATTAGCCAGCACGACTGAAGGTTGAGTTCCAAGACGCGCTCCCATACTGCAAGTTCGGTGTCCTCGATAGAGGACTCGTGGTCGTCAGCGGCGTTGTTGACCAGGATGTCGATCCCGCCGGCCGACCGAGCCGCGTAAGCGACGCTCTCCTCGATCGCCTCGGGAGATCTCAGATCCAGGGCCAAGGAGTTGAACGTCCCTGCTGCCTCGGCCGCGAGAGAAGCTGTCTCGTCGAGGCCCTCCTTCGACCGCGCGAAGCCGACAACATGCGCGCCCTGTCGAACGAGCGCAATCGCGATCGCCTGCCCGATGCCTCGGCTCGCTCCGGTTACCAGAGCACGGCGGCCGGTGAGGTCGAAGAGGGCAGCGGAAGGCGGCGTGAGATCAGAGGTCATAGGCGAAAGGCTCGCCGATACCGCAGCCTTCGACGGACACGAGCGCGCAAAGAAGACCCGAATGGGTGATACCCGCCGCCCTTGGCGGGTAAGGCAAAGCCCCTCGAGTGGAGGCCGATGCAGTGTCGCATCCGTCTCACTCGAGGGGCCCTCAGTCCACCCTGTGCTGGCTTTGCTCTGTCCTCAGCAGGAGCGAGTCACTTCACGTGGTAGTCGTCGAGATTGGCCGATTCCATACCCAAGAACGCGTCCTGTACCGGGAACGGGTGGTTGAGCTCGTTACGCCCGAACTTATTGACGTAGTAGCTGCCGATGCCCTCGCGCTCCCAGATCACCCGTTTGTTGGCCGCATCGATCTCCTCGTTGTAGCGATCGTAGATATCGCGCCGCACCTCCAGCGAGGAGTTCCCCGACTCGGTGACGCTGATGATCGCCTCGAGGATGTAGCGAGCCCAAATCTCGGTAGACATCGGGAATCCACCGGTCCTCGATTGACCGTTCGGACCGTACATGGCGAAGAGGTTCGGCATACCCGGGAAGGTCAGGCTCAGATAGGCACGCGCGCCGTCACGCTCCCAGAGCTGGTCGAGGGTTGCGCCGTCCCGCCCCACGAACTCGATCGGGAAGAAGTACTTGGAGACTTGGTAGCCCGTTGCCAGGACGATGAGATCGAAGGACCTGCACTTGCCGTCTTCGGTCACGACTCCGTCGGTGTCGAACCGCGTGATCCGATCCGACACCAGCTCGACGTCGTCGCGCTTGATCGTGTCGTACCAGCCCATGTCCACGACGAAGCGGCGTCCCAGCGGCGCCACCGACGGGATCACCCGGTCGATCAGATCCGGTCGATCACCGACTTGCGACTGGATGTACTCCAGCAGCATGGCGTGCATCTTGTCGTTGGCCTCGTTGATCGCGCCACCGGCGGCCTGCCAGTCCTTGTCGTCATCCTGCAAGTCTTGGAAGTTCAGTACCGCGAGGAAGGACGTGTAGCTGAACCAGTTCCAGTAGTAGGGAACGTTGTCGAACAGCCACTGGATCTCTGCGCTCCACTCGTCGAGGTAGCCAGGGACCGGCACCACCCAGTGCGGGGTACGCGCGAACAGCGTCAGCGACGCTACGTCGTCCACGATCGTCGGCGCCAACTGGGCCCCGGACGAGCCGCTGCCGACAATCGCCACGTTCTTGTCTCGGTAGTCGTAGCTCTTGTCCCAGGTCGTCGTGTGCACGATCTTGCCGCGGAACTCGTCCTTGCCCTCGAAGTCGGCTTCGAGGGCTGTCGAGAAAAGGCCGGCCGCGCAGACGACGTAGTTGCTGCGCAGTGTCTCGCTCTTGCCGGAGCTGTCGGTGACCGTCAACTCCCAGACACTGTCGCCCTCGTTCCAAACGGCCTGCTGGACCTCCGTCTCGAACCTGCAGTGCGAGGGGACGTCGTGTTTGGCGGCGACGTGCTCCAGGTACTCGAGGATCTCGGCGCGCGGTGGGAAGATCGACTTCCACGGATACTTCTTCTCGAACTTGTACTGATAGCTCGAGCTCGGTACGTCGACGCGCAGTCCCGGATAGTCGTTGAACCACCAGGTTCCTCCGAGGCCCCCGTTTCGCTCGATGAGCGTGTAGGGGATGCCCAATCGGCCGAGCTGGACCGCGACGGCGATGCCTGAGAAGCCTGCGCCGATGACGGTCACGTGGAGATTCTCCAGTTGCGCAGCACTGGGCTCGGAGGTCCAGTTCACGTCACGGGAAACTCCNTCCAAAGCAAGCTCTTCGTAACCGAAGCGGAACGCCTCGTCGGTGAGCCCGGCCCCATTCGCCGTACTCATCAGCATGCGCACCCGGTCGATGTCGGCGACAGCCGGCGCTGCTCCCGACCGGAGAAGATCGAGCATCCGCTCCTTGACCTCGGTGTGGTGCTCCTCGCCGAGCGCCCAGGTCGGGAAGAGGCCTGCCTCAACGCGCTCGATGCGCATGTCGGCCAGCGAGTCATCGCCAGTCGCGTGCATCAGGCACAGTCGGAGGATGTTGGGGTCCGCCTGATCCAGAACTCGCTTTGCGTGCTCCTCGTCGAAGGCGACATCCGCCGCTTGTGAGGTTGCTACGGCTTCAGTCATCGGTCTGCGCTCCTAGTCAGGTCAAAGATTCATTCGGATTCGAGATGCTGCGGCAGTGCCAGGTCCCAGGCCGATCACGACTTGGTCGGGATCGATCCGGGATCATCGGAAGAGCTCGAGATGCCTGACGACGTAGTCGGAGATCGTCTCCGCAGGGCGTCCCAGCAACTGCGCGATGGTGTCGGTCGGCACCACGTCGGCGTATCGCTCACCGTCACCGTCGAAATAGGTCATCAAGGTGTCGAATCCGCCACCCATGATCTTGCGAAGAGGCTCGGCATCATCGACGTAGACGACTTCCTCGCCGAGCGCCTGCGAGATCTCTCGAGCGACATCGCCGTAGGAGTGGCGTTCCATGGATGTCAGCACATACTCCTTGCCCACGTGCTGTTCCACTGGATCGGTGAGGATCCGCGCGAAGATCTCGGAGATGTCGAGGTCCGAGACCCACATCCGTTTGGCATCCGAGTTACCGGGCATCGCGATCTGCCGCGACTCCTTTACCGAGGGCGCGAAGAACTCTGTGACCATGTGCATGATCCAGGCCGGGATGTTGACGTAGGCCACAGGCAGTCCGCTGGCGTCGAGCCGAGGCTTGGCGATGGCATGTTGCGCCGCCCCGCAGCGTGTGTCGATATAGGCCTGCGGCTCCTTCGTAATGTCGTAGGGGNNGATCGCAATGATCCTGGCAATAAGCTCGATCGACCCGACCTGCTTGGCGGCCTCGATGATGTTCGGCGTGACGACATGCTCGTCGGTGCGGAAGTCGGGTGTGACCACCATCAGCTTGCTGGCCCCGTCCATGGCCGCCACCAGGCTGTCGAGGTCGTACCAGTCGGCCAACACCAGTTCCGCGTCAGGGAATCGGGTCCGCAACCGGTCGAGCTTGCGCTCGCGACTGGTCGCGACCCGCAGCGTCGACGGTGACAACTGATGAAGGATGTCGGCCGTCATTCCGCTGATGGTTCCGGTGGCCCCTAGAACTAGGGTCTTGCCCATTTTCGACTGCTCCCTTGCTACGCAGTTTCCGAATCCAGCCGGGATGGATCCCAGTGGTTCGTCGAGTACAGCGTCTGAACGTCGAAGTGGGGTCTTGTCACACCTGAACGTGCCCGAATGGGAGGAATGCACAGGAGCCCGGCCACCGAGGTGACCGGGCTCCTGTGTGCGGAGATGAGGCTCGCGGCTCGACCGCGCACTTGCCTACTGGCCGGCACCCCGAGCACGGCCTTGATCAACTGGAAGCCCGACATGCCCCACTCGTCGTGCTCGTATCCGTTGCCGGACTGTTTCCAGCCACCGAACGGCACGCCAGCATAGGCGTTGAATTCGTGGTTGATGTAGACGTGCCCGGCTCGGATCTGACGGGCGACCCGCACGGCGCGGGCGTGGTCGCGTGACTGCACCACTGCGGCAAGGCCGTAGATCGTGTCGTTCGCGATCTGTACCGCCTCTTCTTCGGTGTCGTAGGCGAGGATGCTAAGAACAGGTCCGAAGATCTCCTCTTGGGCGATCCTCATGGACGACTCGACGTCCGCGAAGACAGTTGGCTTCACGAAATAGCCCCGCTCGTGGCCCTCGGGCTTGCCGACCCCACCTGTGACAAGCGTCGCTCCCTCGTCGATTCCCGCCTGGATCAGTGACTGCACATGGGCGAACTGCTTGGCATTCACCAAGGGACCTAGTGTCGTGGCTTCGTCCTGAGGATTCCCGATCACGTAGCCCTCAGCAGCCTCCTTGGCGATCGCGACAACTTCGTCGAGGAGTTGCCTCGGGACGATCATCCGAGTTGCGACGCTGCACGACTGACCAGCATTGGAATAGCAGACTCCGATCCCGGTCCGAACCGCGAAGTCCAGGTCCGCGTCGTCCAAGATCACGTTCGGGCTCTTCCCACCGAGCTCGAGGTGCACCATCTTGATGGTGTCGGCTGCGTCCTTCGAGATCTGGCTACCCGCTCGGGTCGAGCCGGTGAAAGAAACCACGTCCACGTCGCGGTGCCGGGCAAGCTGAGCACCGACCGTTGGGCCCTCCCCGAAAACGAGGTTGAACACACCGTCCGGAACACCGGCCTCGTCGACGACCTCTGCGAACAAGATGGCGTCCAGNGGAGCGACCTCGCTCGGCTTCAGCACCATGGTGCAACCAGCGCCGAGCGCGGACGCCACTTTGGTGAAGACCTGGTTGATCGGCCAGTTCCACGGCGTGATCAGCGCGGCAACGCCGGCGGGCTGTCGCAGGATCAGAGATGTCCCGCGGACCTCATCCGACTCCTGGCGTCGCAATGCCTCGATCGTCCGCTCGAGGTGGGCGGTCCCGAGTCCGACCTGCGCCGTGCCGGCGAGCGTCGTAGGAGCGCCCATCTCGCGGGTGAGTACCTGGGCGAACTCGTCCTTACGGCGTTCGTAGATCTCGAGGATGCGGGCAAGTAGCTCCGCCCGCTCGGCGACGGTTGTCTGGCTGAATGTCTCGAACGCCGAACGCGCAGCGGCGACCGCGCGGTCGACGTCGGCATCGCTTGCGCTCAGCACACTGGCGATGGGCTCTTCGGAGGTCGGGTCGATGACGTCGATCCAAGTCCGTCCCGTGGATGGAACCCACGACCCGTTGATGTAGAGATCACCGTGTCTGTCGACAGTCATGGCCTTGCCTCCTGGTTCGGATCGACCGCTGCCGCCGGCGAAACCCCGACAGCGGTCGTGGAAATCTGCTGCAAAACTAACTAACAAGCGTACGTCCGTCAATGCCTATCTTGCGCCGCTCAACTCGCGGCAACGGATCAGAACGGGTTCTCGAGGTTGACCACGATGTTGTCGGGAGTACGCGCAGTCATCCAGATCAACTCTTCGGTGTCGGAGCAGTTGCCTTCGATATGGGGAGTGTTCGGCGGGACGAAGATGAAGTCACCTTCCTCCAACTCGATGCGCTCCCGGTAGCCGTCACCGTGAAGGATGAATGCCCTGCCCTTGAGGACGTAGCCGGCAGTCTCCGCCTCACCATGGTGATGCGCATCGGAGGCATAGCCCGCGGGCGTGTGCACCTTCCCCAACCAGATCCGGCTGGCATCGGTGTTGCCCTGGCTGACGCCCGCACGCCGTAGCGCGTTCTGCGTCTGGCTGGTGGCCTCGGTGAGGTCGACGGAGCGGACGACCTTCAGTCGCTGGGGCTCGATGTGCATGGCGCTGCCTTCTCTCCCGATGTCGCTCGGCTATTTCCTGACTCGATACTAACAAGCATTAGTTTGTCTGAACAGAGGATCGATCTCCCGGAGAGCGGTGGCTTGTCCGAGAAGAGCGGGCGCTTGTCTAAGATGTCGCCCAGCGAAAGGAGTTGGATGGACACCGACCAGGCCGACGTCACGGCAAGCGTCAGCACGAAAACGGCCGGAGGCCTTCGAACGAGCACTGACATCCGGAAGGCAGCCGCGGAGCTCTTCTACGAGCACGGCTACGAGGCGACCTCGTTGCGCGCTATCGCGCAACGAGTCGGCATCAAGGTCGGCAGCTTGTACAACCACATGGGCGGCAAGGACGAGCTCCTGGTCGACATCATGTCCGACGTGCTCGCACAGCTTCAGCCGCTTGTCGAGAAAGCAGCCGCAACCGGCGGTGACGACCCGGTTGCCCGATTTCGGGCGGCGGTGGGCGCGCACATCCGATTCCACGCGCAACATGCCCAAGAGACCTTCATCGGCAACTCGGAGCTGCGAGCGCTGAAGCCCGATCAAAAGGAGATCGTCTTCCAGGCTCGGCGCGAGTACGACCAGCTCATGCGAAACCTGATCAAGGATGCAGCAGCCTCCGCCGGTGTCGAGCTGTTGGATCTTCGACTGCAGAGCTACGCGATCCTGGCGCTCGGGATGCACGTTGCATCTTGGTACCGCGACGATCGCGGTGACACGACTCTCGACCACATCGTCGACGTCTACACCGACATCTCATGCCGTCAGGTGGGACTACCGGCAAAGTAGCAGCGAGCGTCGGCCTCACACGGGAGTGACGCCGATGTGCCGCTCAGGCGCTCGACGCTCACGGCGTGCATACATGGCGAAACGTCGTACCAGGTCGGCTCGAAGGTCATTGGCCTGGACGACCGCTTCGACAGCGTTTTCATTCGCGATCTTGAACACGTCGATGCCGGCGGCGTACTCGTCCTGCTTCTCCTTGATGAACGCGGCCCGCTCTGCCGGATCCTCGATGCTCTGGATCCGGTTGAAGTGGATGCCGTTGACCGCGGCGTCCGGGCCCATGAGTGCGGGCTTGGCCGTGGGCAGTGCAATGACCGCATCGGGCTGCATCGGCGCACCCGACATCGCCAGGTAGCCCCCGCCGTACGCCTTGCGAACCAGCACGGTGATCCGCGGCACGCGGCTGTCGGCCACTGCAAAGAGCATCTTCGCTCCGTGCCGGATGATGCCTTGCCGTTCGACGGCCGAGCCGATCATGTAGCCGGCGATGTCGACCAGGAACAGCAGCGGAATGTTGAACGCATTGCAGATCCAAATGAACCGCGCTGCCTTGTCCGAGGAGTCGGGGAAGATGACCCCACCCAGATGGGTCGGCTGGTTCCCGACGATGCCGATCGGCCGCCCGTCGATGCGCGCAAACCCCGTCACCATCTCGGGTGCGAACAACTCCTTATAGGGGAAGAACGAGTCCTCGTCCACGATGGCAGTGATGAGCTCGACCATGTCGAAGACCTCGGACTCGCGCTCGGGAACGATCTCCTTCACCGTCCGGCCGGGCGCCGGCTCCAACACCGGTGCCGTCGGCGGGTCCTCTCGCCAGTTCTGAGGCAGATAGGAGAGCCACACCCGCACCGCGGCAAGAGCCTCCTCGTCGTCCTCGACCAGTAGATCGCCGAGCCCGGAGACCCGGCAGTGCATTTCGGCGCCACCCATCTCCTCGAGCGTGACGTCCTCCCCGGTGACCATTTGGGCGAGGCGGGGCGAACCGAGGTAGGCCGTCGCATGCCCACGGACCATGATGGTGAGGTCACACAGAGCGGGGACGTACGCCGAGCCTGCCGGCGACGGACCGAAGAGGGCGCAAACCTGCGGGACACGTCCGGAGAACTGCACCTGGTTGTAAAAGATGTTTCCNCAGGCTCGACGGCCGGCGTAGCTCTCGAACTGTTCGTCGATTCGCGCACCGGCCGAGTCGAACAGATACACCAGCGGTGCACCGATCGAGTCGGCGAGCTCCTGCATCCGAACGATCTTCTCGAACGTCCGCTTTCCCCAGGTTCCGGCCTTGACCGTGTAGTCGTTGGCGATCACACAGACCGGACGCCCGTCCACGTTGCCCACGCAGGTGACGACGGCATCGCCCGGGAGTCCCTCGTCGAAGCGAGCCAAGAGGCCGTCTTCGAAACTCCAGCCATCATCGAAGAGGAGCTCCAGCCGGTCGCGGACCAGCATCTTGCCGGCTTCGATCTGCTTCTGGCGCTGCTTCTCCGAGCCTCCGAGTTGCGCTGCCGCAACGCGCGCGGCCAGTTCCTCGTGCGGATCCTGAATGGACTGGTCGGTCCCGACGGTCTCAGTCATGGCGTGTGTCTCCCAGCTGCTGTAGTGATCTGATCGTGTCGTCAGTCGCCGGCCGGCGCGATTTCCGCGATGACCGTGCCGGCAGGGACAACCTGGCCCGACTGGACGAGCACACTGGAGACGACACCCGCGACAGTCGCGCGGACAGGGTTCTCCATCTTCATCGCCTCCATCACGGCTATGACCTCGTTCTCCGCGACCTGTTGTCCCTCGGTCACATTGACCTTGATGACGGTTCCTTGCATCGGGCTCGAGACGGTGCCGCTGCCGGCTGCCTTGGCACGCGCACGGCCACGAGCGCTACCACTTCCCCGGCGCTTCGCTCCGGCCGCACCTTCGGGTGAGGTGTCTGTGACGGTCGCGACCTGAGTCATAGGGAGCGGAATCCGATAACGGCGGCCCCCGACCCAGACCTCCTGACGGTCGGACTCCTCATCGTTTGCGTCTATCGCGCCATCCTCGCCCAGGGATGGACTGTCTCCTGCCGGCATAGCCTCCTCGAGGAGAGCATCCAGATCGATGTGGTTCTCCAGCCACCTCGTGCCGATCTTGACTGCTCGGAAATCCGGATGGTCGAGAATGATCTTCGCCGCCGGGATCGTGGTGGGAACGCCACTGACGGTGAACTGGCTCAGGCACACCAAGGCGCGGTCGATTGCATGCTCGCGTGTCGGCGCCCAGACAACGAGCTTTCCGATGAGGCTGTCGTAGTACGGCAGTACCTCGTCGCCGGCTTCGTATCCGCCGTCGAATCGAACTCCGGCATGGTTCGGAACGGAGAGGGCGGTGATCAGCCCGGGNGAAGGACGAAACGCTCCGCCTGTGACATCCTCGGCGTTCACCCGAACTTCGATGGCGTGTCCGCGGGGNGTGGGGCCGGAACTGCTGATGCTCAGCGGCTCGCCTGCAGCGACGCGGATCTGCTCCGCAATGAGATCGAGGCCGAGTGTCTCCTCGGTCACCGGGTGCTCCACTTGGATACGGGTGTTCATCTCCAGGAAGTAGAACTGCTCGCGGTCGGTCTCTACCAAGAACTCGACGGTTCCGGCACCGGTGTAGTCGACTGCTTCGGCCAACCGGACCGAGGCCTCACCCATCGCTGTGCGCATCTCGTCGGTGAGCCCAGGCGCAGGCGCTTCTTCGACGACCTTCTGGTGCCGTCGCTGAACCGAGCAATCGCGGTCTCCCAGCCACACGACGTTGCCGTGGCCGTCGGCGAAGACCTGAACTTCGACATGGCGGGCGTTCTCGACGTAGCGCTCGACGTAGACGTCTGCCCGCCCGAAAGCCGCAGCCGCCTCACGCCGCGCTGATTCGAACGCCTCCTCGACTCCGCCGGGCTCGTAGACGGTGCGCATTCCACGACCGCCACCACCGTAGGAAGCCTTGATCGCCAAGGGATATCCATGGGTTTCGCCGAATGCGAGGATCTCCTCGACGTCCTCGACCGCCCCTTTGGTGCCAGGGACCTGCGGCACAGCCGCCGAAGCGGCGACGTCGCGGGCAGCGACCTTCTCACCCATCACCTCGATGGCAGCAGCCGGCGGCCCGATGTAGATCAATCCGGCGGCCTCGACTGCCCGTGCGAAGTCGACGTTCTCAGCGAGGAAGCCGTATCCAGGATGGATGGCTTCAGCGCCGGTTTCCCTCGCGGCCGCGATGATCTTGTCGATATCCAGATACGTCTCCGCAGCCGAGAGGCCGGGCAGCAGGACTGCCTGATCGGCAAGTCGGACGTGAAGCGAGTTGGTGTCGGGCTCGGAGTGCACGGCCACACTCGCGATGCCAAGCTCCCGGCAGGTGTTGATCACCCGGACTGCGATCTCAGCTCGATTGGCGACCAGGATCTTGGTGAGCATGTGTGTTCCTAACGTCTCAGGCTGCGAAGGATGGAGCAGCACAGGAGTTGACGAGGCGTCCGATGCCCTCGATCTCGGTGACAACGGTCTGACCAGGTTTCAGGTATTCCGCCGGCTCCCGTCCTGCGCCGACGCCTGCCGGCGTTCCGGTCAGCACGATGTCGCCGGGGTTCAGCGTGAGCACGTGGGACAGATAGGAGACCAGGAAGCCAGGCCCGAACAGGAGATCTGCGGTCGTCGAGTTCTGCTTCTCGATCCCGTCGACCATGCAGGACAGCGACAGGCCGTCCGCAGGATCCACCTCATCTGCTGTCACCATCCACGGGCCGATAGGCGTCGTGCTCTGGAACGTCTTGCCCAGTAGCCATTGGCTCCCTCGGCGCTGCCAATCTCGGGCCGAGATGTCGTTCGCGACCGTGTAGCCGGCCACGTAGTCGAGCGCCGTCTCCTCCGACACCCTGCGGGCGGGTCGACCGATGACCATCACAAGCTCGGCCTCCCAGTCCCAGGCAGAGGAAACCGGGTCCAGTTCGATCGCGTCGTTCGCTCCGACGAGGGCCTCGCGGAACTTGCTGAAGACGTTCGGGTACTCAGGAAGGCCGTGGCCCATCTCGAGAATGTGTTGCGTGAAGTTGTGCCCTACACAGATCACCTTGCCGCTCGTACCCACCACCGGTGCGAGGCTCAGATCGGCAATGTCCACGCTCCGACCGCCCAGTGCGCCGAGGTCTGCGACCGTGCCGTTCGCAAGCGCGGCGCCGAGATCGGATACGGGTGTGAGGAGGAACTCCCCGTCACCGCGGTCGGCAACTAGACGCTCGCCGTCGACTGTCCGCGTCACTGCAATTCGCACGTCCAACCCCATTAAAACTAGTGTTTGTTCGTACGATAGACGCCACCTCCGCCGGCGTCAATCAGTTCCGGCCTACGACTCCACCATAACTTACGAGTGTTTGTTAGTTCAGCTATACTTTCCTCTGATGACTTCCACTCCTCAACAGGTGCGCCGGGCCCTTGCCCGGGCCGAGCGGGGTGCCACCCTCGATGTCACCGAGGCCACAGTCCTACTCGGCGCAGCCGGGGAGGACTTGGATCGATTGACCGCTGTCGCCGCGCGTGTCCGCGATGCCGGGCTGGTAGCAGCAGGGCGGGTCATCGACGGGCGGGGCGTAGTGACTTACTCCCCCAAAGTGTTCGTCCCGGTCACACGGCTGTGCCGCGACCGGTGCCACTACTGCATATTCGTGGAGACACCGGGACAGGCCACCCACGAAGGACGCGAACCGTACCTCTCCNCCGACGAGATCCTCGCGATTGCAAGTCAGGGCGCGGAGTTCGGTTGCCTGGAGGCGCTGTTCACCCTTGGCGATCGGCCCGAGGATCGGTGGCCGGAGGCACGGGCCTGGCTGAGCGAGCAAGGCTATGACTCCACGCTTGCCTACGTCCGCGCGATGGCGATCCGCGTACTCGAGGAGACCGGGTTACTACCTCACCTCAACCCCGGTGTCATGTCGTGGGAGGAGATGAACCGGCTCAAGCCCGTCTCTCCCTCCATGGGAATGATGCTCGAGACCACCTCGCATCGCCTCTACGAGACCAAAGGCGAGGCGCATTTCGGCTCACCCGACAAGGACCCCGACGTCCGGCTGCGGGTGCTCGAAGATGCCGGCCGCCTGTCGATCCCGTTCACGACCGGGTTACTGGTCGGTATCGGTGAGACCCTCACCGAGCGCGCCGAGACGATCTTTGCACTACGCGCGACGCTCAAGGCGTACGGCGCAGTGCAGGAGGTGATCGTCCAGAACTTCCGGGCCAAGCCCGGCACCGCGATGCGATACACCGCAGACCTGGGACTGGAGGAGTACCGTGCCGCGATCGCGGTCACCCGCATCGTGCTCGGACCGAAAGCCCGAGTACAGGCGCCGCCGAATCTGGTCGACACCGAGTTCGGTTCCACGGAGTGCCGTGCCTTGCTCGAAGCCGGTATCGACGACTGGGGCGGAGTCTCGCCACTGACTCCCGACCACGTGAATCCCGAGCGTCCCTGGCCATCGCTGGACCGGCTGCGCGATCTCACCGCACAGTGCGGCCTAGAGCTCAGGCCACGGCTCACGGTGCACCCGGAGTACGTGGTCGCCGGGGAGCCGTGGATCGACNCCCGCGTCTCCGGGCACATCGCAGCGCTCGCTATCCCCACCGGCCCGATGTCCGGGCTCGCCAGGCCAGGAGTACGTCCGACCGGGTTGCCGTGGCAGGAGCCGGACGGCGGCTTCGCATGTGGGACCGNNGGCCTCGGTCGCACTGACCTCTTCGCCACCCTCGACACCGAGGGTCGCAGCGACGACCGGCGTTCGGACTTCGGCAACGTCTACGGGGACTGGGACTCGGTTCGTACGGCGGCAAGCCACGCGGGAGTCTCAACTGGGGCGACCAGCGACGGAATCGCAGCCTTGAAGGCCGCCGAGCAAGACCCCGGCAACCTTTCCGACGAGCATGCGCTGACGTTGATGACAGCCGAGGGACCGCTGCTGGAACAGGTCTGCCGACTTGCCGACGATCTGCGTCGGGACACGATCGGCGACGAGGTCACCTATGTGGTGAACCGAAACATCAACTTCACCAACGTCTGCTACGTCGGGTGCCGGTTCTGTGCGTTCGCCCAGCGGCGTACCGATGCCGATGCCTACTCACTGTCTCTGGAGGAGGTCGCCGACCGCGCCCAGGAGGCCTGGGACCTCGGAGCCACCGAGGTGTGCATGCAGGGCGGGATCGACCCCGAGCTGCCGGCTACCGCCTACTTCAGATTGGTTGGCGCGGTGCGACGACGGGTCCCGGAGATGCACGTGCACGCGTTCTCCNCGATGGAGGTGGTCAACGGCACCGCCCGCACCGGCTTGTCCATCGAGGACTTCCTCATCGAGGCCCGCGCGGCCGGCCTCGGCTCCNTACCCGGCACCGCGGCGGAGATCCTCGACGATGAAGTCCGCTGGGTGCTCACCAAAGGCAAGCTCCCGACCAGCACCTGGATCGAGGTCATCACCACCGCCCACCGAGTCGGCATCCCGACAACCAGCACGATGATGTACGGCCACGTCGACAACCCGCGCCACTGGGTCAGCCACCTCCGAGTCCTGTCCCGGATCCAGGATGCAGCCATGGGATCCGGGACAGGTGGCTTCACCGAGTTCGTGCCGTTGCCGTTCGTCCATACCAATGCGCCGATCTATCTCGCCGGCATCGCCCGTCCTGGTCCGACGTTGCGCGACAACCTCGCGGTACACGCGATGGCCCGGATCCTCCTACACGGCCGGATCCGCAACATCCAGACCTCGTGGGTCAAGCTCGGCGTCGACGGCACCCGTGCCATGCTCCGAGCCGGCGCGAACGATCTCGGCGGCACACTGATGGAGGAAACGATCTCCCGGATGGCAGGGTCCGAGCACGGGTCGGCGAAGACGGTCCAGGAGTTGGTCGAGATCGGGGCCGGCATCGGACGACCGGTCGTCGAGCGCACCACGACCTACGGGCGAACCTCGAAGATCTGAAAGGCCCACTGCCGGGCCGAGCGCGTCTGCTCTGTTACTTGGTCAAGAGCCCGAGATCGACTGGTAGTGGAACCCCTGTCATATATCGCGCCTCATCCGAGACCAGGAACATCAGGGCCTCGGAGATATCCGCCGGCTGCGCCCACGGCTCCTGGAGGAGATTCAGCCCGAGGTACGCCGGATATGCGTCTGCGGCCGTCGGCGCTTCGAGGTCGGGGCGAAACAGCTGATAGCAGTATCGATTGGTGATCATGTCGGTCTCGACGTTCGCAGGGTGGATCGAGTTGACGCGGATGTCGTGGGCCGCCAGTTCGATGGCCAGAGTGCGCATCAGTCCGAGCACGCCGTGCTTGGACGCCACATAGTGGCCGATCGCGCGGAATGCCTTCAGGCCTGCCGTCGAGCTGATCAACACCACCGATCCGCCGTTGCCTGCGTCGATGACAGCGGGAACCGCCGCGCGAATGGTCTTCCATACACCGGTCAGGTTGACGTCGATCATCGTCTGCCACTGCGCCTCGTCGAGGTCGATCATCTCGTTGAAAGTGGAGATGCCGGCATTGGCCACCACGATGTCGAGCCGCCCAAATCTGTCGACGCCGGCCGACACGGCAGCTTGGAGCGCTTTCAGATCCCGTACATCGACCTGACTGGCAGCGATCTTCCCGCCGCCGGTTTCCTCCACCAGTCTCACCGTCTGCTCGAGATCTTCGGGGGTGGCTCCGGGGTAGGGAACCGTGTCGACATCGGCACAGATATCGACAGCTATGACATCCGCTCCCTCCGATGCCAGCTTGACGCAATGCGCTCGCCCCTGCCCCCGCGCTGCTCCGGTGACGAAGGCGACCTTGCCTTCGACTCGTCTCATGTTCCTCCTCCAATCACAGACGTCCCTGGGGCGTCCGACTTCACCCGAAGAGCGGCCCTCTGCCGAGGTAACGCCATTCGGGCATGACCTCTTTGCCACCGTGGTCCCACCACGTCGTTGCCCGCAGGACGGCGATCCGCCAGCCGTTCACAGTCCTGAGAAGGTCGTTCTCGTAAATTCCGCCGACCATTGCCACCTCGTTGCGGGGCTGCTGCTGGTGGTCGTCGAACCGCCAGGCGCAGGTGAAGAAGGCCTTGATCCGCGCTCGATCGCCTTCTCTGTGGGTGATGAGCTGGTTGGTCACAAAGTGCTGCCATTGCCGGATCGGACCCGTTTCGGCTCCTTCTTGGAAGAGCCGCAGGATCGTGCCCATGTCTTGATCGCCGTAGCCCGGGTCGCTGAATTCCCCTCGCGCATCGGGCGTGAACACCTCGGCCAACGCTGCCCAATCACGTGTGTCGAGCGCCCAGGCGTACTTGAAGATGACGTCCTTGATCTCCGATTCTTCGGAGTTCGACATATGACTGTTACCTCCTGTTGGTCAGCTGGGTCGGTCAGTTATTCGGGTCAGGCATCGAGAAGCCGGGCAGCGGCTGGTCGAAGGTCCCGACCCGCCGAGAGAAGAACCACAGTCCACCGATCTTGGTGAACTCGTCCTCGTACAGTCCCGTGATGTAGGTCGGATCGTGCGGCTCGGCGCCGTACCACGCATTGCTACCCGGCGTAGCACGCCAGCCGATCATCGCCATCGTGGTACCTGCGACCTTGTTGTCCGATAGTCGCCGGAGCACGGTATTGGGCTGCCCATGACGACGTACCAGGGTGCCCCCTTGCCGCGCGGATTCGAAGTTGTCGGCCCAGAACGGTCGTAGCTCGGCCTTTCCGTTGACCACGACCTTCCCGGCATTGCCGAAGTCGAAGCTGAACTCTATGTAGGCGTCCTCGGTGAAGAGATCGACAACGCCATCGAGATCCTCGGAGTCGAAGAGGAGCGCATAGTAGGTCAGCAGTTCGAGGATGTCGGCTCGGTCTTCGAGGTCGACGCGCTGCTGCGGGTCCGTGACTCGGGAGTAGCTAGTCATAAGGGTTTCCTCGAGACTCACGCGAGCCAGGTGCGCACGTTCACGGACCTTGTCAAGGTGTCCCGGATAGGAGAGAACGCTTCGACGATGGCCACCAGATCTTCGAGTTCCTCCCTGGTGGAGCCAGGCGCGTCGAGCTCGACTTGAACGCGAACTTCCAATGCGCCAGGCTCCTGGTCCTTGTCGATCCCGAGGAATCCGGATAGGTCGAAGTCGGCCTCGAGTTCGAGCCGGTAGGAAGAGAGTTCGATGCCGCGGGATGCCGCGTTCGCGGCCATCGTCACCGTGTAGCAGCCGGCCAGAGCCTGGAGGAGGTACTCCCCGGGCGAGACAGCCGTGTCGCCGCCCAGCAAAGCCTGCGGCTCGTCACTGCTCATACGGAACTTGCCGGCTCGGCGGGTATCTGCCTCGCCTGCCTGGACGAGGTCACCGGTCGCCGACTCCAGCTGAAAGCCGCCCCTCCATTCCCCATTGACCTTGAACGTCACTTCACCGAGCTCACGCTTTGCGCGAACGGCTTCGATGGTGTCGCTCAGGGCGGTGGTGTTCACTCCGTTGACAACGGTTGTGTTCGTCATTGGCTCTTTCCTGTTCATTCGGTGGCAGGTCGTCTGCCAACTTCTTCAGTAAGGTGCGAGTTATTTGGTCAGCAACCCGAGATCGACCGGGAGAATGGTGCCGGTGACATAGCGGCCGGTCTCGGAGACGAGATACAAAAGCGCATTGCTGACATCGACGGGCTCCACCGCCGGCTGCTTCATCAGATGGAAGTCGACGAATGCCGGGTAGGCGTCCTCTGCCGTCGGCGTCGCCAGATCGGGCCGGAACATCTTGAAAACACCCGGATTGTTGAGCATGTCGGTTGTCACGTTCGTCGGCGCCAATGCGTTGACTCGGATCGAATGAGGGGCAAGCTCGATGGCCAACGTGCGCGTCAGCCCCAACACTCCGTGTTTGGTCGCCACGTAGTGGCCGACGGTGGGTAGTCCTCTCAAGCTTCCTGTCGAGCCGATCAGGACGACAGATCCGCCGTTGTCCGCTTCAATCACGCTCGGGACAGCGGCCCTGATCGTCTTCCACACGCCGGTGAGATTCACGTCGATGACCGTCTGCCACTGGTCTTCGGTGAGCTCGACCAGCTGACCGTAGTTGATGATCCCGGCGTTTGCGACGACGATGTCGAGCCGCCCGAGCCGGTCGACACCTGCCGTCACCGCGGCCTGGAGTTGGGCCAGATCACGAACGTCGGCGGACGCCGTGACGATCTGTCGACCTTCGGCCTCGACCAACCTCGCAGTCTCTTCCAGGTCCGTGGAGGTCGCACCCCAGTAAGGAACAGTGGGGAGGTCGGTGCAGATATCGATCGCGATGATATCTGCACCTTCCGCCGCCAACATCCTGCAATGGCTGCGTCCCTGTCCGCGCGCGGCGCCGGTGACCAGTGCGACTTTTCCAGCGACTCGCCCCGATGCCGCACCGTTCCCACGGCGCTCAGCGTGCGTCATTGACATCGTGGGCTCCTTACTCCACCGTCGCTGCAAGTTCTTCGCGGGTCAACGGGGCAGAGAGGTCCACGTCCAGCGGGAGGTTCGGGTCACAGTCGGGGAGCTTGTCGTTCGGAGTATCGGCGTAGGGCAGCATGTGGAACTTGGCCACGGTCGGCACGTCCATGCCGTTGGCAAGTTGGACACCCATGTGGAGCGCAGGAATCACGTTGTCGACCGAGTAGTCGATCGTGAAGAGAGGAACGTCCTTCCCCTGCTCGTTCATCTTCTTCCAGGCACAGCCGAGCTCGTTGGTGGACGCCAGCGTTGCGGTTGCGGGAATGGGTGCGCCGGCACTTGCGAATGCCTCGATAGCGGCTTGGGCGGTCAGGCCCCAGTCGGTCATGATTCCGTCGATCTTCGGGTAGCGGGCGAGTAATCCGCTCACGGCCCGTTGTGTTCCAACCTTGTTCCAATCCGTGGTGACAGGCTCATCGACCAACAGTTTGATGTCGGGGTAGTCGGCCAGTCCTTGCTTGACGGCAGCGATCAAGTTGGCACTCACGGCAGCTCCGGGGATACCGCCCAGGAAAACGGCATTCCCCTCGCCGACCGTTTCGCCGATCCAGGTCGCCATGTCCTTCCCGACACTCTCGAGGTCCTGGACGATCTTGCCGGAGTAGTCCACACCCGGCTTCCCGCCGGGGTCCTGCGACCAGACGATCACGGTCACGCCTGCCTTCGTCGCGGCTCGCAATGCGGGTAGCTCAGCAGCACCGAAGTCCGGGTTGACCAACATCACGTCCACCCCTTGGGCGACCAAGCCATTGATGTCACTGATCGCCTTTTGCTGGTCGCCACCCGCCGATACCCAACGCACGTTCGGGTCAAGGGCCGAGCACTTGGCGACTTCGTTCTCCGCGACAGCCCGTACAGCCCGCCGCCAGGAGTTGTCGTGGCCCTCGACCATCCCGATCTTGAGTTCCTTGTCACCACACCATTCGGACAGTTCGACTTCTTGGTGAGGTTCGATGGTCACGACCTCGTCCGAGACCTCGTTAATGTCCGGCGTCGCGCTGTTGCTGCTCTCGGCAGCACAAGCCGCTGATGCCAGCGTCAGAGCCGCCAGTCCGGCGATTGTTCCAAAAGTACGCATGATCGGGTTTCTCGTTTCTGGTAGGGAGTGGTGGATTTCAAAGTGGGAAAGCTACGGAGTAATGCCTCCTCGCTATCGACCGATGGGAAGGGGCGTCCGTCCTGGGCCTCGTCTCGGGCGTTGCTTACGGACCAAGCTGGACGGAGACCATGACCGGAAGACGACGGCCAACACGATGGCAACGCTTTGCACGAGCAGTTGCGACGAGGTAGGGGCACCGAGAGCCAGGGTCACTTGAACCAGTTGGGTGACGAACAAGGCTGCGAGAGCTGTCGCGAAGACGCTGCCACCCCCGCCTTTGAGNGGTGTGCCTCCCACGATGACCGCCGCAACGGCAGGGAGGAGATAGGGAGTGCCCAGATCGACCGTGGCGGTTCCGGCGTAACCGGACAACAGGATTCCGGCAGCTCCCGCACAGCAAGCACAGACCACGTAGCTCAACACCACCTGCAGCCCCGGTGAGTAGGCGGCCGCCCGTGAGGCTGCAGGTGAGGCGCCTGTTGCCAGGAACCGGAAGCCGAAAATGGTTCGGCTTTGGTAGGTAGCCAGCAGAACTGTGATGAGTACCGCAACGAGCACAACCGCGGGCACACCCAAAGGCCTGGCTCGAACGAACGACATGAGGTCACCGGAGGCGGCAACGGGCAAGCCGTCCGAGAGAGTCCAGACGGCGCCCATGAGTAGCGCATTCGATGCCAGCGTTGCCACGATCGGCGTGATCGCTATGACTGTCACGAGGAGACCATTGATCAGCCCTATGACGACAGCCACCAGAGCACAGATCACGACCGTGACGACAACGGGGTGCCTGTCAGCGGTGCTCAGCCCGGCGATCATGGCGATCAGCACCATGGTTCCGGGGACGGAGAGGTCGAACCCTCGCTGCTGGATGACCAGGGTCTGTCCGACCGCCGCGATGGCAAGAGCTCCCGCCAACGGCAACATGGCGTAGAGGCTCGAGGAACGCAGCGTGCCGGGTGCCAGCACGATACTCACGACCAACAAAGCCAGCAGCGCGATCCACAAGCCGGTGTGACGCGGGCGCCACCCGCCGAGCCTGCCCAGCAAACTGTGGTCGAGCTCGCTCACGTCATGACTCCTCGCCTGTTCAGTCGTCATTTCGCCACCGCCATATCGCGGCTCTTGCTGTATGCGGCGACAGCGAGAAGCAGGACAGCGCCGGTGAGGTACCAATTCCAGGCCGTGTCGAGATCCAGGAACGCGGTCACCGAGTTGACCTGTCCCAGCAAGACGGCGGCCAGCAGCGCTCCTAAGAAGGACCCGCGTCCGCCGAAGATGCTTGCCCCGCCGACAGCGACGGCCGCGACGCTGATCAGGAGGTAGCTGAGCCCTGCCACGGGGTCCCCGGAGCCCACCTGGGTCATGAGCGGAATCGCAGCCAGCCCGGCCAAGAGCGAACTGCCCACGTAGGCGACGTATCTGTACCGGCGGTCGTTGAGACCCAGCGTTCGCGCAACGTCCGGATCCGAGCCGACCGCGCGTAGACGGACCCCGAAACGAGACCACAACAACGCGATCTCCAAAGCGATACCCAGCACCACGGCCAGGGCGAAAAGCACGGGTACAAATCCCACCCGGGTGGTGAGCGAGTCGATCAACTGGGTCGAGATGTACCCACCTGGCACCGGCCTCAGGATCAGCGATATCGCTTGGATCGCCATGTACGTCGCCAAGGTGGCGATGACCGGCGAGAGCTTGGCGAGATCGATCAGCGCCCAGTTCACTGTTCCCACCGCGACGGCCGTGACGATGAGGAGGATCCAACCCGTGAGTTGGTTCATCGGCGTCGATCCGTCGATCAGATAGAAGGATTCGATGACGACGATCAAGCCCATCAACGGAGCTACCGAGAGGTCGATGCCTCCGACCAGCATTGCCATCTGCTGGCCATAGGAAACCAGCGCAACGGTCGTGGTCAACGCGAGGATGCCGCCGAGATTGCCTGCCGAGAGGTACTGACCATCCGCCATGCCGCCGACGGCAACCAGGATAAGGATGCCGATGCTGACCAGAGCCAACGGCGCCGAATGCCCAGCCATCCACCGCCGGAACTTGCCTGCGTGCTGGTCCTGGGAAGCCCGTTCACTGGTGGAGGTAACGATCGCCCTGGCGATATTCGGCTCTGTCACGTCTTCGCCACTGTGCTCGGCGACGACTCGACCGCGCGAGAAGACTAGGACTCGATCGCACAATCCGGCCAGTTCCAGCGCGTCCGATGAAAGGACTACGACCGCAGTACCGCTGTCCACGGCCTCGCGCAGGTGCTGGTAGATCTCCGATCGGGTTCCGACGTCGACGCCCTGTGTCGGCTCGTCCGCGAGGATGACCCGCGGCTCCGAAGCCAGGATGCTTGAGAGGACGACCTTTTGCTGGTTACCGCCCGAGAGCGTTCTGATCGGAACCTCGAGTGAGGGTGTCTTGACCTTGAACTGCTGCGCTGAGGCAAGCGCCTGCTCTCGTTGCCTTCCACGTTGGATCCATCCCCAGACGGAGTGCGCTTCTTGACTGCGCATGGTGATGTTGGCGCCGACGCTGTAGTCCGGGATGATGCCTTCGTGTTGCCGTTCGCTCGGGATGTAGCAGATCCCCGCGTGCCGAGCGGCCGTGACCGACCCGGTCGGTATCTTCTTGCCCTCGAGCACCATCACGCCACTGGCGTTGCCGAGACCGACGAGTGCTCTGATGAACTCTCGTTGACCGTTGCCTTCGATTCCGGCAAGGCCGATGATCTCTCCCCGGCGCACTTCGACGTTCACCCCGTCGAATCCCTTACCGCTGAAGTCCGTCGTGGCGAATGAGACGTGGTCGGTGGCCGTGCCCTTGGGAGGGAAGATCGTCTCGAGTGGCCGACCCGCGATGAGGCTGACGATCTTGTGCTCGTCAAGGGTCGAGGCCTGATAGGTGCCCTGTCCCTTGCCATCCCGCAGAACCGTTACGTAATCCGCGATCGCCAACACCTCGTGGATGCGGTGAGAGATGTAGACGACGGCGGTTCCGTCGGCGGCGAGTGCGCGGATGCGCTCGAAGAGTCTCTTGACGTCCTCGGATCGCAGATGCTCGGTGGGCTCGTCCAGGATCAACGTCTTAGGTCGCTGTGCCAGCGCCTTCACGATCTCGACGATGAACTTGTGCTCAGGCGCCAAGCCCTCGACACGTGCCGCTGGATCGATGCGCACATCGGAGTCCCACGACTCCAATTGCTCTTTGGCCCACCGGTTCGCCTGCAACACGGGAACCGGAGCAGACTGGCCCAGGAGCAGATTCTCGGCAACGCTGAGGTCGGGCAGCAACGCCGGATGCTGCCGAACAATGGCCAAACCCAGTGCGCGCACCTCGTCGGCGGTCGGAACCGTCAACGCCTCACCGTTGACAACCACCTGCCCCTCATCCGCAAGCAGCGAGCCGGCCGCGATGGCCATCAAGGTGGACTTGCCCGCTCCGTTCTCCCCNACCAGGGCGTGGATCTCNCCTGGTCGAGCATTGAAGGTCACGTCGTCGAGGGCGACCACTCCGGGAAAGCGCTTGGTGACCCCGGTCAGGCTCAGCCCGAGGCCGACCGACGTCTCCACCTCGACTTCACGTTGACGGCTTGGCATCACCGACACGTCGTTCTGTCTCTCCACGAGTTCCGCCTCCACCTCTCCCGACGGATGTCCGGTCAGGTTTAACTAGCTAGCGCTAGTCATGTTCCGAACTAACGCTAGTTTTATCTAGTGCACACTTTGACTTCGTGTATTCCAGGGGGACACCACTCGTCGGGCAGCAGGCCCGTCCGGGTGGCGTGTGTCACAAAGTAGACTACGCTGTCTGGTTAGATGTCAAGCACTGGATCACAAGGCGTTCGAGCGCCCCGCCACGAGAGAGCCCGTCACATGTCCGAACACCCCAACGACGGTCCTGCGCGCCCGAGAACGTCTCCCCGGAGACGACCGGGACGGGAACGACTCCTCGCAACGGCAGACGAGTTGCTCTATCGCGACGGCCTATCAGCAGCGGGCATTGACCGCATTATCAAGGAGGCGGGCGTCGTGAAAGCGACCCTCTACGCCAACTTCAAGTCCAAAGAAGAGCTGATCGACGCCTACCTGGAAGCACGCCATCAACAGGCCTTCGCGGCTATCGAGACGATCGCGGCAGCCGGCGGATCGATCACCGAACAGGTGGACCTGATTTTCGACCACCTCGCGGCTCTCACCGCGGAAGAAGCCTTTCGTGGTTGCGTCTTCGTGGTGGCAGCCGCGGAGATGCCGGACGAGGGTCGGCCGGCCATGCGGTGGGCTAGAGCGCACAAACGCGCCACGGTCGACTGCTTCCAGCGGATGTTCGCCAACAGTGGGCTCCGCGATGCCAGCTCGTTCGCTGAACAGATCACGATTCTCTACGACGGAGCCCTGATCACCAGCGTGATGCGGCCCGAGTCGAACGCGATCGCGCATGCGCGCGCCGCCGCGCATGCACTCATCGAGGCCGGGCGTCGTTGACCGCCGCTGATACTGGTCTAAGCACTACCGGCTCGCGATCGGAACCCGAGTCACCTCGGTCGTGTTACCCGCCTGGTCGAGACCGTAGATGCAATAGGTCGCGGGCAGTTCGTCGGCCTCGAGCATGAGCGGCACGATGAAGAAGTCCTGGAACTCCTCACGCGCGGGACATTCCGCGTCGCCCGGGACCCAAGTGAACCGCACCGTGGAGAGCTCCGGCGGGTTCAGGAACGGNGAAACCGTGACATTGCCCTCGCCCAAGTCGTAGACCGAGGCACCGGCCTCAAACAGCGGCGGGGTCCGGTCCACCTCGAACACCACCGCAGCGGCACCGGCGTAGTCATTGCCCGCAACCGCGCAGAGCGCGTAATGGCCCTCTTCCTCAGGCAAGGTGACCGGCAGCTCGTAGCCCGGATCCCAGGGGTAAACACCGGACGGCACCTCGACCGCATCTGCGCCGTCGTACACCGCGGGCTCGGCACAAACCGCGGCACCGGTCAACTCGACCAGAGCAGTGCGCACCGACGCGCTATCGCCGAGAGACGAGTGCGTCACCAGACCGGCCTGGGGAATGCTGCGGTTCGCATCGGGTAAGTCACCNCCGCGGAAGGCGCCGCCACCACCGTTGGCCCAGACCGAACTCATCTCGAGCGGGCAATCACCATCGAGCGTGAATACCCCACTAGCGTCGAAGCACCGGCCGACGCCGGCGACCGAGACCGCGTACGAGGTCTCCTCGACCATGTCGATGCCCTGCTCGCTGACTTCGCAGGGCCGGTTCAAGAAGCAGAGGCCGCCGTTCTCGGGTGAGGCGCCCCAAGTGGTGGTGTTGATGACCGCTGCGATGGCTTGCGGGCCGCCATCGGCGTCGAGAGTGAACAACGGTGAGCCCGAGCTGCCCTGGATCACGCCCGGACAGTCGTTGGCCCAACTATCTGCCCAGAGCCAGTGGAACTCGAGCAGGTCCTTCTGCCCGGTAAGCGTGCAGTCGCCACCACGCAGCACCCAGTCGGACTGGTCGAGTTCTTGTACGGGGGCAGCGACGTTACGCACCGCAGTCCCGGCTGCTGGCTCGTCGTCGACGATCGGAATCGGCTTGATGCCGAGACCACGCAAGTAGCCGAGACTCTCCTTCAACCTGACGATCGCCACGTCACGGCCGCGCATGGTGGAGTACTCGAGCACCTTCGCGCTCACCTCGAGCGGAACCGGATTGTCGAACGTGTCGAGCAGGAACCCGGGACCGAACCATTCCTCTTCGACCGTGACCTCTTGAGGCGAACGACCGACATCGCCGGTGCAGTGACCGTTGGTGATGACGTACGCGGGACCGTCTTGCACACCGGTATCGATCAGGGTCCCGGTGCAGTTCGAACCCATCTCGAGGCGAAGCACACCATTGAAGTCACCGAGCTCGGCGAGGGGAATCGGATCGGCCACCTCCGGCAGGGGCACCGCCACACCGGGAGGTTCTGATCAGGTTTCTCGGGAGCCTCGGGGCTCTCGGAACCTGAGCAAGCAGTAAGCGCTGCAAGAGCAACGATGGTGACGACCGCGACTGTCGTGAGACCTGGGACTCGCCGCCGGGCGTGACTCTGCTGCTTAGACATTCGGTGAGTTTATGAATGAAACAAGTGCCGAGCCAGGGTCGAATGGGCAATGACCGCGGGAGATAAGCCTCTTCCTGTGACCGGGGTTGTCAGCAGTTGATCGTGACGTTCACCCAGTAGTCTGCCGCTGCGCCAGAGACGTTGTTATAGACATAGACGTAGGCGTTATTCCCGCTGGTGTACACCGCTATCACATAGCCGCTGATGTCCGACGAACCCTGGCCGACGCAAGTAGTGATGTCGCGGTCCCACACCAGGGTGTAGGTTCCGGTGCCGGTTCGCGTAGCCGAGACCAAGCGACCCGATTGGTCGAGGATCGTCCCGCTAGAGCCGATATAGGCATACATCGGCGGTACGTAGTAGCCAGTGACGTCAAGGACGAGGTGGGTTTTCGCCTTGAAGTTGCGGATCGCGAGGTGCTTGGCGGCGCCACTCCTGATCGGCACAGTCACTTGCTGCACAGTGCCGGTGGACGACTTCGTGTAGAAGAGCGAGCTACCCGTTGGCTCGGTCCCTCCAGCCGCCCATGCCTTGAGATTGCCCGCAGCCTTGGGCTTTGCGGCCCACAGGTTCACCACCACCGCCGTGGCCGTCGTCGGAATCCCACATCCGGTTGCTTTCCCACCCTGGGCAGCGAACCCCGTCGCACCGGCGACGTAGTAGGCGCGCTGTGCGTTCTTTCCCAACACCCCGACCTTGCGGCTGTCGACCACACGGCAAGAGGTGACCGGGACATAGAGGAGCTCAGCCGGGTTGCCGGGTCCGGGCCCTCCCTGCACGGAGCTGGGTGCGTCGAGCGGTCGGTTGTCCGGAGACGGCGGAGACGTCGGATCACCCGCGACGACCTGGCCCGTAGTGAAGGCCGCGATAGCGAGCAGCGCTGCTGATCCCGCAGCTGCGATGGTCGAGCTGATACTGGGCATGAGCGACCTCCAGAGCCATCAAGGGCTAACAGCCTGATGATCTACCCCGTACGCGCCCACCACAAGCCTGGTATGAACATCGGCCTACCACCTACAGCTTGCTCAGCGAACGCATCAAGTACGTCGATGACGTCGGCGCGACCGTACGGGCTGGCAGTTCCTTAGCGTGGAGCTGCCACGCCCCAGAGCGCCGCGACGTGACGGCTGTCGGTCCCGCAACAGCCGCCCACGACGCGTAGGCCGGGCGCCTTTGCCCGCAATGTTCCGGCAGTCTCGGTCAGCAGGTCTAGGTCGCCGGGGTCGAGAATCTCCATCTCGTCGAGCTCCACGTGTGACATTGTCGAAGCGTTCGGGCGGAAGAACGTCAGTCGGTCCTGCCAGGCCCCGCCGTCGAGCGCTGGCAGCACATGTGCGGGATGGGCGCAGTTCACGCCGTACCAGTCGGCGGGAGCCTCGGTCTCCAGCCGGTCCAAGGTCCGGGCCAAGGTAGTGCCGTCCGGCAGGGTGCCGTCGGTTTCGACGGTGAAGGAGATCGCGACCGGCAGTCCCGAATCCCGGGCAGCGCGGACGATGCCGATGCCCTCGGCAGCGCTGGTCATCGTCATGGCGTGGACCAGGTCGACACCGGCTCGGGCAAACGAGGCGACCTGTGCGGCATGGAAGGTGGCGGCTTCGTCGGGCGCGTCCTGACCGGCGAGGTAGCCGTCGCCGCGCGGTCCGATCACGCCGGAGACCCGAGTCAGCTCGACATCGGCCGCCGCGGCAGTCCGGCGGGCGAACTCGACAGCGGTCTCATTCACCCGAGCAAGCGCGGCTTCGTCGTAGCCGAGGGCCGCTCCCCAATCGCGGCTGGCCCTCCAGGTCGGAGTCTCGACCAGCAGGCCGGCGCCGGCAGCAGAAGCGATGGCAGCGTACTCACAGTAGTAACGGGTGAGCAGCGCGAGGCCGTCCTCGTCGTCGAGGAGGGGGAAGGACGCGAACTCGGGGAGGTCGAGGCCCTGGTTGAAGATCAGGTCGGTCTCCAATCCGCCGTCGCTGACCCAGGCTCCGTTGCCCAGGAGGTTGTTCGTCCTCATCTGTCTTTCTCCTTCGAGTTACCAGACTGTTTAGTCTGTTCGGGTTCTTTTGTATCAGACCAGACGGTCTGATAACAATGGTTTATGCCTCGGAACGGAAGTCAGACCCGTGTACGCCTCCTAGAGACCGCCGAACGTCTCGTGGAGCGCAACGGCTTCGCAGGAACCTCGGTCGATCAGATCCTGGAAGAGTCGGGCAGCTCCAAGGGCGCGTTCTTCCACCACTTCGAGTCCAAACGGGCCCTCGCCCACGCTCTGGTGACGCGATACGTCGACGCCGACCTGGAGATGCTCCGTCTCGGACTGGACGCGGCTGAGAAAGAGACGGAGCCAGTCGCGCGGGTGCTCGCTTTCCTCAGGTTCTTCGAGGACTGGTCCTCCGACTTGGCCGACGAGACGTCCTGCCTCTACATTGCAGTGCTCGCCGAGCGCGACCTGCTAGAGGATGAAACCGCAGGCGAGGTGCACCGCTCGATCGCCACCTGGCGCTCCAGCTTTGCGGACCTGCTCAGAGCGGCGTACCAGGCGGCCGGAGTGACCAATGGGCCGGAGCCCGACGAGCTAGCCGACCACCTCTTCGTCACCTTCGAGGGGTCGTTCCTGATGTGCCGGGCACTGGGCACAGCGGACCCGATGCGAGCGCAACTCCGCGTCTTCCGGCAGTTGGTCGAGTCATTGCTCGTCTGCTGAGTGAGCGTACTCGGATGCGGGTTCGCCAAGGTGGTGGCGAACACACCGAAGTCGTCGATCGCGGCCGCGATGCGACAGCTCACCGCAGGGCTATTTCAGAGAACCACGCAGGCGGTGCGCGGCTATGCTGTCATGAGTGCGCTGATGCTATGATGCTGTTATGCGTACGACCCTCGATCTCGACCCGGCAGTTCTCAGCGCAGCCCGCGCGAAAGCACGCGCTGAGCGGATCTCGCTCGGCAAAGCCGTCTCTGAGCTCGCACTCGCCGCGCTGAGGGCGCCGAAAGCGCCCTCAGCCGAATCGACATCAGGCTTCCCGGTGCTTCGGGGCGTCCCCGGTCATGTCGTAACCGATGAACTCGTCGCTGCCTACCTCGACGACGAGCCCCAGAACAGCGATGCTTCTTGACGTCAACGTGCTGTTCGCCCTGACGTGGGATCAGCACATTCACCATGCGGTCGCCCACGAACAGTTCTCCAAACTTGACACCTGGCAAACCTGTCCCGCCACTGAGGCTGGGCTTCTCCGGTTGTTGCTGACAGAGCAGGTCGTGGGTAGAAAAGTGCGTGGAAGCGAAGCACTCGGACAGCTCGCCGCAATCCGAGACGTTTCAGGGTGGGGGTTCCTTGACGACTCTGCCTCCCTCGCCGAGCCCGTGATCGATACCCGCGTCCTGATGGGGCGTCGGCAGGTGACCGACCTGCAACTCGTCAACCTGGCAGCAACCCACGACACGAAGTTGGCGACCTTCGACGCTGGCTTGCGAGACTCACTTGTCCCGGCAGATCAGCGCTGGGTCAGCGTCTGGAGCGGATAGTCGAAGTCGGGGTCGTTCAGTCGGTGGGCCTGAGCCGCAGCATCGGCGGAGACGATGAGGATCTAACTATCGAATGTTTCTCATTGTTGAATTTCGATAACAGATGACTAAAATGAGAAACATGCCCGCCGCTAGCCCGTACATCAGCCCCGAACAACAGGCGGACCTCGAACGCCTGGGCGCCCGGCTGCGCGAACGCCGGAAGGCACTTGGTGTCACGGTAGTCGCCTGCGCCGAAGCCGCTGGCGTGTCGCGCGTCACCATGCACAGGATCGAGACAGGCAACCCATCGGTCACGATCGGCGCCTACAGCAACGTCGCAGCCGCACTCGGACTACACCTCGTCGTCCCGATCCTCGACGCGCCAGCAACAGAACCGGCGACGATCACGGTCGGTGACTACCCCGGCCTGCGCACGCTGGCCTGGCAGACCGACGCCGGCACCACGATCACCGAGACAGAGGCACTCAACCTCTACGAACGCGGCTGGCGACACCTCAACCAGGAGACGCTCACCGACCACGAGAAGGCATTCATCCAGCACCTCGCGGACACCTACAGCAACGGGAGGCTCCTTGTTTAGGCGGCTGCATCACCAGCAGGTGGCCGGGGTGCTGTCGACGCTCGACGCGCCACTCCTGGCCGAACACAACTGCTGGTTCGGAGGTGGCACCGCGATCGTCCTTGCCAACGGTGAGTACCGCGAATCGGTCGACATCGACTTCCTGGTCTCCGACCAGCAGTCCTACCGGAAGCTGCGCCAGATCGTCAGGGACCATGGGCTCAACGCTTTGGCTACACGCGAACTGGACCTAGGTCGAGCACCTTCTGTTGACGGCTACGGGATCAGGGCCTCGGTGCTCGTTGCAGGGGTCGCGATCAAGTTCGAGATCATCCACGAAGGCCGCATCGACCTCGACACTCCCTCCCCGGACGATGAGATCTGCGGGTTACGGATCCTGACGCGAACCGATCAGATCGCAAGCAAGCTGCTCGCCAACGACGACCGCTGGACAGACACGTCGACGTTCAGCCGTGACCTCATCGACCTAGCCATGATGAAGCCCGACACAGCCGCACTGAAAGCCGGCGCACGCAAGGCAGTCGATGCGTACGGCAAGACCGTAGGCGAGAGCCTCAACGACGCAGTCGCCTACCTTCACGAGCGCCCCCACCGTCTCGACGAACACATCCGCGCACTCAAAATCGATGCGCCCCGAGCAGTTGTCTGGCAGAGCATCCGCGACCTGTCCGCAAGATGCGCGAAGCTCGAAGGTCTCGGCCACGTAGCGCTAACCCACCGACCCGACACACCTGCCTAGATGCACGAAACCCCAGGTCACAGACCTGGGGCCACTGTGCGCGAGGGGGAGTTGAACCCCACGCCCTTTCGGGCACACGGACCTGAACCGTGCGCGTCTGCCTATTCCGCCACTCGCGCGAGAAGCGGCCTTAGGGTAACGCACCGGGAAGAGGCTTCCCAAACGGGCATCACCTGGGCCGATACGATCGAGTCCGACGTTACTCGCCGCATCGATAGGGCCTGGAGACACCGGGACAGCGGGCGGCACAAGCCGGGGACAGCCGATCAGTACGGGAAGGAGGCGAGCATGGGACTGTTGCAGCGCTTTGAGAACAGACTGGAAGCGGTGGTGTCCGGTGCGTTCGCCAAGGCTTTCCGGAGCGCAGTGCAACCGGTGGAGTTGGCCGCGGCCCTGCAGCGCGAGGTGGACAACAAGGCACAGGTGGTCTCCCGTGACCGGCGGCTGGTGCCCAATTCGTTCGACATCGAGCTGTCGGCGATGGACTACGAGCGGTTGGCTCCGTACTCGGCGACGCTCAGCCAGGAGTTGATCGCGCTGCTGCGCGAGCACGCTGACGAGCAGCACTATGTGTTCGCCGGCGACGTGGTGATCGAGTTCCACCAGGACGACGATTTGAGCACCGGGCGCTTTCGAGTCAAAGGCGCCGCTACTGCCACGGTCACCCCGAAGCCGAGCGAAGGCTTCTTCCAGCGTCGCCATACCAACAAGGACACGAACAAAGACACCAACAGCGCAGCGAACGACTCGAGCAGCCGGCCCGGCCCAGCACGTACGCCGGACGCCGTGGTCCTGGAGGTCAACGGCACCCGCCAGGCCGTGCACCCACCGGGGATCGTGCTCGGCCGCGGACCCGAGTCGGATCTGCGGATCAACGATCCCGGAGTAAGCCGCAAGCACGCCGAGATCCGGATATCGGGACCAGAGCAAGCAGGGCAGGAGCAAACAGCGGTCACCGTAGTCGACCTGGGCTCGACCAACGGCACTTTCGTCAACGGGCATCGCGTCGACCGGGCGGCAGTCAGCGACGGCGGCACCGTGCGAGTCGGCAACACCGAGATCGTCGTACGCATTACTGCGGGCGGCACCTATGTCTAGTGATCTCACCCTGCTGCTGATTCGCCTTGCCTACCTGGTCGTGCTGTGGACGTTCGTGCTCGCGGTGGTGTCGGTGATCCGCAGTGACATGTTCGGTGCCCGGGTCGAGACCTCACGCGCCGCCNAAGCGCGAGCTCAAGGCCCAGCAGAAGGCACGAGCCAAAGCCCAGGCCAAGGCTGCGAAATCCGGTGGCTCCAAGCGCGCANNCGCGGGGCCCCGACCCACGTCTACATCCTCGCCGGCGACAACGCCGGCCAAAGCGTCTCCCTGGAACTGGCGCCGCTGCTGATCGGACGTGGCGCCGACGCCCAGATCCGGCTCGACGACGACTACGTCTCCACCCGGCACGCCCGGATCGCGTCCTCGGGCGAGGTCTGGTACGTCGAGGACCTCGGCTCCACCAACGGCACCTACATCGAGTCCCACCGGCTCACTCAACCCACCGCAGTCACCCCCGGCCAGAGCATCCGAGTCGGCAAGACCACGATGGAACTGAGGAAGTAGTGGCACTCGACCACGCTCCCGGACCGCAAACACTGCGCCTGAGATACGCGGCTCTCTCCGACCTCGGCCGTTACCGCAAGGACAACCAGGACGCCGGCTATGCCGGCCCTCATCTGCTTGCGATCGCTGATGGGGTGGGTGGAGCGGCGTACGGGGACGTCGCCAGCCACACCGCGATCTCACTCCTGCAACGCATCGACGAGGCACCTGCAGGCGATCCGGACACGATCCTGGCCGGCACGATCCACCGCATCCATGACCGGCTGGCCGAACTGGTCGAGTCCGACCCGGAGCTGGCAGGTACCAGCACTACCGTCACCGCGGGCCTGTTCGACGGGCACCGACTGGCGCTCGCGCACCTGGGCGACAGCAGGGCGTACCTGCTGCGGGACGGCGAGCTGCATCAGCTCACCAAGGACCACACGTTCGTGCAGACGCTGGTCGACGAAGGCAGAATCAGCGAGGAGGAATCACGCACTCACCCGCATCGCAACCTGATCCTGCGAGCGATCGACTCCGTCCACGAGACCCAGCCCGACCTGACCGACCTCGAGCTACAGGCGGGTGACCGGCTGCTGTTCTGTAGCGACGGCTGCTCCGGCGTGGTCGATGCACCACAGTTGGAGGCCGTGCTGGGCGATGGCTCGGTCGACCTTGCCGCGGTCAATCTGGTGCGCACCGCTTTGGAGCTGGGTACGACCGACAACGTCACGGTCGTCGTTGCCGATGTCGAGCCGGCTGAGACCGAACCCGACCCGGACCTGCCTGAGAGCGGCCAGCTGGCCGGTGCGCTTCTGGTCGGCTCTGCCGCATCCTTGCCACGCAAACTCGATCCGGATGCCCGATTCACCAGCACCCACCCCGCGGTCCGCGACGACGATTGGGACCCCGACGAGGACGACCCAACCGGAGAATACGAGAGCCACGATCCGGAGGAAGCCCGCTACGCCTTACGCGCACCACGGCGGTTGCTGTGGCTACGCCGACTCGGTTACACCGTGCTGGCGCTGGCTGTCATCGTCGGTCTCGGCTTCGGGGCGTACCGCTGGACCCAGAAGCAGTACTACGTGGCCGCAGACGGCGATCATGTCGCGATCTTTCGCGGCGTCCCGTTCAGCCTGCCCGGCGTCGAGCTCAACACGGTCGTGGAGCGTTCCGACATCACGTTGCAGTCCTTGCCGAGCTTCAATGCCCAGCAGGTCCGCGACGGCATCGATGCCACCGACCTCGACGACGCGCGCGACATCCTCGATGACCGGCTGATCGGCCTGGCGCGGGTGTGCCCTACTCCCGAACCGACCGCCACACCGAGCCCGACGCCGTCACCCCCGAAAAAGTCGGCGTCCCCCAAACCTGGCAAACCCTCAGCCACGCCTGGCAACAACTCCACCAAGAGCCCAACCAAGAAGCCGAGCAAGACACCCAGCAGCACCCCAACGCCGGAGCCGACACCGACTCCGACACCAACCCCGACGCTGGCACCACCTGACTGCATCGAGGTCGTCTCATGACGGCCCCGATGACTAACACAGCAGACAGCAGCGGGATCGCCCAGCAGCGACCTCGTACCCGTTTCGTGCATCGCCGCAGACGCGGTGCCGAGCTGTTCCTACTGATCCTCAGTCTGGCTGTCGGCATCGGCGGGTACGCAGCGGTCGGGATGGGCGCTCAGGACCATGTGCCGACGAACATCGTCAACTACGGCCTGTGGCTGACCGGGCTGGTACTCGCCTGCCACGTCACGATCCGCCGATTCGCGCCGTACGCGGACCCGGTGATCCTGCCTATCGCGGCCGCACTCAACGGCATGGGCCTGGCGATGATCCACCGCCTCGACCTGACCGACATGCGCGGCGTCGGGCATCTGGCCGCCAAGCAGTTGCAGTGGATGAGCGTCGGCGTGGTGCTGTTCATCGTGGTGTTGGTGGTGCTACGCGACCACCGGTTCCTGATGCGGTTCACCTATACCTGCGGCCTGGCCGCCATCGTGCTGCTGATGCTGCCGATGGTTCCGGGCCTGGGCAAGGAGATCAACGGCGCCAGGATCTGGATCGGGATCGGGAGCTTCAGCTTCCAGCCGGGTGAAGTCGCCAAGGTGCTGCTGGTGGTGTTCTTCGCCGGTTATCTGGTGGTGCACCGCGATGCGCTCGCCCTGGCAGGCCGCCGATTCATCGGGATCGACCTGCCCCGCGGCCGCGACCTCGGCCCGATCGCGCTGATGTGGGCTGCCAGCCTGGTGATCCTGGTCGGGCAACGCGATCTGGGTTCGAGCCTGTTGTTCTTCGGGCTCTTCGTGGTGATGCTGTATGTCGCCACCGAGCGGCCGGGCTGGCTGGTCGTCGGCGGCCTGCTGTTCACAGCCGGCGCTGTCGGCGCATTTGCGATGTTCCCGCATGTGCAGCGCCGAGTGGACGGCTGGCTGGACCCGTTCGCCGAGCCCGATATCTTCACCCAGATCATCCAGTCCCTGTACGGGATGGCATGGGGCGGGATGCTGGGTCGCGGTCTGGGCCTGGGCTCCCCGACANAGATCCCGTTCGCCTACAGCGACTTCATCATGGGTGCGTTCGCCGAGGAGCTCGGGTTGACCGGGTTCATCGCGATCATCTTGATGTACGGGCTGCTGGTCGAGCGCGCGCTGCGCACAGCCCTGATCTGCCGGGACAACTTCGGCAAACTGCTGGCCACCGGACTCGCGGTCGTCATCGCATTGCAGGTGTTCGTGGTGGTCGGCGGAGTCACCCGGCTGATCCCGTTGACCGGTCTGACCACGCCGTTCCTGTCCTACGGGNGCTCCAGTCTGGTCGCCAACTGGGTAGTGATCGCGTTGCTGTTGCGCATCTCCGATCATGCGCGTCGGCCGCCTCCGGATCTCACCCCGATCGACCTGACCCCGATCCCCTCGGCAACCATTGCCCCAATAGAAGAAGCGNGCCGGGTTCGAGGGCACCGAGGACGCCACCGAAGTGGTGGTGCTCAAGTGAACCGCCCGATCCGTGTAGTAGCCGTGATGTGCGGCCTGCTGTTCTTCGCGCTGCTGCTCAACGGCACTTACCTGCAGTACTTCAAGGCCGCCAACCTCAACGACCGCGCCGACAACCGGCGCGTGACCGACGCGGAGTTCTCCCGGCAACGCGGTGCGATCATCGTTGCCGGCGACCCGGTCGCCCAGAGCGTGCCTAGCAAGGACCGCTTCAAGTTCCAGCGCAAGTACCCGCAACCGTTCAAGTACGCCCACCTCACCGGCTGGTTCAGCTACATCTACGGCCGCAACGCGGTCGAGCAGACCAAGAACACGGTGCTGTCGGGCAGCGATTCGCGACTGTTCGTGGACCGCGTCGTCGACATGCTCAAGGACAGTCAGCCCCAGGGCGGGTCGGTGACCCTCACGATCGATCCGGCGGCACAGGACGCGGCGTACGAGGGAATCCAGGCGCTCGGACCCAAGGTCAAAGCCTCGGTAGTCGCCCTGGAGCCGAGCACCGGCCGGATCCTGGCGATGGTCTCCTCCNCCACCTTCGACCCGCGCCTGCTGTCCAGCCACAACCTGGAGAAAGTCCAGGAGAACTGGCAACGACTGACCACCGACCCCGACGAGCCGATGCAGAACCGGGCCATTCAGTTGCGGCTGCCGCCCGGGTCGACGTTCAAACTGGTCACCGCCGCGGCCGCGCTACAGAACGGCTACAAGCCGACCACCCGCGTCAAGGGCGGGACGCGATTGGACCTACCCCAGACCAGTGTTGACCTGGTCAACCAGAACGGGGGCAACTGCGGCGGCGACCCGATCACGCTCACTCAGGCGCTCGAGGTTTCCTGCAACGTGTCGTTCGGGTCGATCGGGCTGGATCTGGGTGATGAGGTGCTGCGCGATCAGGCCGAGCGATTCGGTTTCGGCCAGCACTACCTGGACGATCTCAACGCCCAAGCGACCAGCGTCTTCCCCGAGGACCTGGACAAACCGCAGACTGCGTTGTCGGCGATCGGGCAGTACGAGGTCGCGGCGACCCCGCTACAGATGGCGATGGTGACAGCGGGCATCGCGAACTACGGCCGGGTGATGAAACCCTTCCTGGTCGACGAGGAGCGGGCGCCCGACCTGTCCTTGCTGTCCAAGGCCAGCCCCACTGCCCTGCCCGGAGAACGCGCGATGACCCCTTCAGCGGCGGCGGAATTGATCGACATGATGGTGTCCGTGGTCGACAACGGCACCGGCAAGACCGCCCAGATTCCGGGCGTGCGCGTAGGCGGCAAGACCGGCACCGCGCAAAGTGACAAGAACCGGCTGCCGTATGCCTGGTTCGTTTCCTTTGCGCCTGCGGAGCAAGCCAAGGTCGCGGTGGCTGTCTTAGTGCAAGATGCCGGAGTGGACCGCGATCAGATCTCCGGCAGTGGCCTTGCCGCTCCGATTGCCAAAGCAGTGATGGAAGCGGTGTTGAACAAGTGAGCCCACAACGAACCAGCAAGAGGATCCGATGACGCAAACACCTGGTGGCCCGACAGGCGGCGGGGAGCCCACGCTCCTCGGTGGACGCTACGAGGTCGGCGAACTGCTCGGCCGTGGTGGCATGGCCGAGGTGCGCAAGGGCACCGATATCCGGCTCGGCCGGGTCGTGGCGATCAAACGGTTGCGTGGCGACCTGGTCGACGATCCCACGTTCCAGAGCCGGTTCCGCCGTGAGGCGCAGTCGGCGGCATCGTTGAACCATCC
This sequence comes from Nocardioidaceae bacterium, assembly GCA_013693815.1. GTDB lineage: Bacteria > Actinomycetota > Actinomycetes > Propionibacteriales > Nocardioidaceae > SSC3. Next base: position 109,318 of record CP059259.1, on the reverse strand, counting down.
GGCCATCGCCGCGGTGTACGACACCGGCGAGGACGTCGGGCCCGACGGGCACCCGCACCCCTACATCGTGATGGAGTACGTCCCCGGGCGTACGCTGCGCGACATCTTGCGCGAAGGGCGCCGGATCCTGCCCGAGCGCGCGCTGGAGATCGTCTCCGGGGTGCTGTCGGCGCTGGACTACTCACACCGCGCTGGGATCATCCACCGCGACATCAAGCCCGCCAACGTGATGCTCACCCCGGCTGGTGATGTGAAGGTGATGGACTTCGGAATCGCCCGGGCGCTGGCCGATACCACCTCCACGATGACCCAGACCGCCGCTGTGGTCGGCACCGCGCAGTACCTCTCCCCAGAGCAGGCGCGTGGTGAGATGGTCGACTTCCGCAGCGACGTCTACTCGACCGGGTGTTTGCTGTACGAGCTGCTCACCGGCCGGCCTCCCTTCGTCGGGGACAGCCCGGTCGCGGTGGCCTACCAGCATGTCCGCGAAGCTGCGCAGCCGCCGTCATCGGTCGATCACTCCATTCCACCCGAGGTGGATGCGATCGTGATGAAGGCGTTGGCCAAGCCGATCGACGAGCGTTACCAAAGCGCTGCCGCGATGCGCGCCGATATCGAGCGCTACCTGGCAGGCAAGCCGATTGCCGCGCCGGCTCCCGCGATGGTGCCGCCGATAGCCCCACTGGAACCGAGTGAGGCGACCACGATGTTCGACCAGGCCGACGACGAGGAGCCGCCACGCAAAAAGTGGCCCCTGGTGCTGCTGGGCGTGGTCATCGTCGCGCTATTGGGCGCGGCGGTCGCGTTCGGGATGGAGATGTTCAACTCCGACCCGGAGCGCGCCGAGGTCNCCCGCATCACCGGCTTGACCGTGGCGCAGGCCGAAGCCGCTTTGGAGGCTCGCGAGCTCAAGCTCGGGGATCAGACCGAGGAGCCTAGCCCCGATGTCCCCGAGGGCCAGATCATCTCCCAGGACCCCGGTCCCTTGGAGCGAGTGGTGCTGGGCACCGAGGTCAACGTGGTGGTTTCTACCGGACCAGAGGAGAAACAGGTCCCGTTCCTGATCGGCATGGACAAGGACGAGGCCAGGGCCCAGCTTAGGGCGGAGGGCTGGAAGGTCCGGATGCACGAGCAGGACAAACCGGGTGAGGCCAACACCGTTATCGCGACCGACCCGGTGGCCGGCACCATGTACGAGGTGGGCAAGGTGATCCATATCTATTGGGCAACCGGCCCGATCCAGGTGCCGAACGTGGTCGGCCAGAACATCGAGGACGCCACCCGGATGCTGACTGATGCCGGGTTCAAGGTGGCCACGGTCAATGACAGTACGACCGTTGCCGAGGCCGGCGAGGTTCTCAGCCAGACACCCGGCCCGAAAACCAAGCAACCCAAGGGCACCACGATCGTGTTGACGGTCTCGACCTATGTGCCTCCCCGCCACCGCCGACCGAGACTCCCACGCCGACGCCGAGCGAGACGCCCTCGCCCACGCCTCCAAATGAAGAAGAGGACTAGCTGGGGTCTACGCGATGGGGACCTGGGCGTAACGAGTCTCGATGCTGCCGGCGAAAGCAGGGAACTCCAGGTTGTCGTCGAGCCGCGCGTCGAATCCCAGCCCGTAGATCTCGGCGTCACGGAGGTATACCTGGACGACCGGGTCCGACATCAGTCGCTTGATCAGCATGTCCTGGCTGCCGATGGCCGAGATGACGTACGGCGGCGGGTAGGCGACGCCATGCAGGAGCACGCTGTTGCCCACGCACTTGATGCCGCTGCTGGAAGTGATCCGCTGACCCTGCAGCGTGATCGCCTCGGCCCCACCGGCCCACAATGAGTTGACAACCGCCTGGATGTCTTGCTCGTGGACCAGTTTGAGGTTGGTGTCGCCCTCGCCGTTGTCGAGCACCGGGGCCGGCGCGTCGTCAAGGGTCACGGTCACTCCGGGACCCTTCACCGGGAGGAGGCCTGCCGGTCCCTTGGCCTGGTTGAGCCGTTGCTGGGTCTCAGGAAGTTCGTTGCCGCCGAGTTGCTCGGTGAGCTTGTTCACCTCCTCCTGCAAAGCGGCTGCCTGCGCGTTGAGGTCGGCGATCTTGTCGGAACGGTCCGAGGCCAGATCGGCCAAGTCCTCGTACCGGCCCGGGCGGAGATCGGCGCCGTCACTGCTGACCGCGCTCGCCACGAACAGCGCCCCCGCCAGGATGAACATCGTCGGGGTGAGCAGCCGCCACCCGACCGACCGCTCGCGCGAGGTCGCACGTCGTTGCCGCACTGCCTCGGCAATGCGAATCCGCCATGGTGGCAGGGCGCGACCATGAGACGGTCGCGTTCCCGGGTGGCTGTTCGGGTCTCTGTTCTGATCAGGGTCCCGGTACCTATCCCGGCTTCTGTCATGGCGACTCGTGTCCCGGTGACTGCTGGGCTGGTTCATCCCGACTAGGGTATTGCGCAGGCCAAATAAGAGGCTGCGTGGATAGGGGCTGCCGTCGCGAGCGGCGCAGCCACGGGATGGACCGCAAGGCGGAGGAGGGAGCCGGGCTGGATAGCCCGGTGACCGATCGACAACGAAGCGGGGCGCCCGTGGGGCCGACGCGCAGCAGGCTTCGCCCTATCCGCGCAACCTCTGAAGGAGAACCTGTGTCGAAACGAAGCGTCCCCACCTCGGAGAAGAGGGGCATCAACGTCCCCCTCACTGTGATCGCCGCCCTTTTGGTCATCGTCGGCATCGCCTGGGTCGTGATGTACGACGTCAAGGGCATCGACGGCAAGCCCGGGTGGATGGCAGATCTAGGCGACTGGAACTGGCTGGTCGGCTTCGGTCTGATCATCGTCGGCTTGATCGTCGCTTCCGGGAAGGGCGCTCCCTTGGGCCATGGCCGTGGTGTGGTGATCGGGATGCTCGGTTGCTTCATCCTCGGGCTGATCTGGATCGTCGTCTATTACTTCACCTCCAACGTCAACAACTTCCCGCTGCTGTCCAACCTGGGCCAGTGGAACCTGGGTGTAGGCATCGGGTTCATCGCAGCCGGCTTCGTCTTCGCCACCAAGTGGGAGTGACTTGGGCTGGGCTCAGCATCGTTGGCTGGCCCGCCCGTCGTACACAGGTGGGGACAACGCTGTGGAGAACTACACCTGTGTAACTTGCGGCTTGGCCCTCGTGGAGGATCCGGCGAGGCACCGTGGGCACCCAGAGGGGCACCCAGAGTTAGACCAATTGCGCGGTGCGGACCGCCACGAGCGCCAATAGAACCACCGCGAATGTCACCAGCCCGATCACCTGCACCAGGGTGCGCCGATCCCGGGGTGAGTAGGCCATCAGCACGCCAAGCAATACACCGCCGATGAAGCCGCCCAGGTGACCCTGCCAGCTGATGTTGCTGCCGGCCAGGAAGGTGATGGCGAAGTTGGCCACGATCCAGCCGCCGATGCCGGCGATGTTGCCGTGGACCTTGAAGGTGATGACCGACAGGGCGCCCATCAGCCCGAAGATCGCACCGGAGGCGCCTACTGTGAGGCTGTTGGGATGGGCCAGCCAGTAGACCGCGACCGAGCCGGCTAGGCCGGAGAGCAGATATAGCGCCAGGTAGCGGGCGCGGCCCAAGACCATCTCCAGTTGCGGCCCGAGGATGAACAGGGCCAGCATGTTGAAGCCGATGTGCCAGATCTCGATGTGGGTGAACATCGAGGTGCCCAGCTGCCACCATGACCCCTCGGCCACCCCAGAAGCCACCTCCACGCAGCGGTTTTGGGTGGCGCGCACACACGCGATGTCGGGGATCAGGCCCAGTCGGGCGACCCATTCGCTGGTGCCGCGGCCGGTGCCGGCGATCAGCAGCCAGACCGCGATGTTGATCGCGATCAGGATCTGTGAGGTCAGCGCAGGATTGCCCGATACCCGGCCGCCGTACGCTGTGCGGCCTTGCCGGGTGGCGCGCACCCCNTGCTTGACACAGTCGGGGCACTGGAACCCGACCGATGCTGAGCTCATACAGTCGGGGCAGATCGGCCGACCGCATCGCTGGCAGGAGATGTAGGTCTCCCGGTCAGGGTGGCGGTAGCAGACCGGAGCCGCCGTCGGCGGAACCGCGTCAGTCATCTCGGGACACTCATCGCAGGTCGCTCAGCAATGGCTGCTCGGGTCGGCGAGGTTTCAGCGCTCCTCAGCGCTCCTCGATGGTCACCGACTCCATCACAACCGGCTCCGCCGGGCGGTCCATCGGACCGGTGGCGACCTTGCCGATCGCGTCGACGACGGCGCGAGAGTCATCGTCGGCGACCTCGCCGAAGATGGTGTGCTTGCGGTTGAGCCAGGTGGTCGGCGCCAGCGTGATGAAGAACTGCGAGCCGTTGGTGCCCTTGCCGCCCTGGATGCCGGCGTTGGCCATCGCCAGGAGGTAGGGCTTGTCGAAGACCAGCTCGGGGTGGATCTCGTCGTCGAAGCGGTAGCCAGGGTCCCCGGTGCCGGTGCCCTGCGGGCAGCCACCTTGGATCATGAACTCGTCGATCACACGGTGGAAGGTGAGCCCGTCGTAGAAGGCACCCTGCTTGTTGGCTCCCTGCTTGGTGCCGGTAGCCAGTTCGACGAAGTTCGCGACCGTCTTGGGCGCGTGGTTGGGNAACAACTGGACGACGATGTCGCCCTTGTTGGTCTTGATGGTCGCGTAGGTGTCAGCCATGCCTGAACTTCCTTGTCCCAAAGCTTGTGTTGTCGGTTCGGTTTCATGAGCCGCGGCGAACCGCATTCTCGGTGTGTCCCGATCTTGTCATGCCTCCGGCTGATCCTCGGCTGTGGGAGGAGCGCTGCGGCCGAAAGACCGCTCACCGACGAGATTTCAGGCCACCGGGCATGATGAGGACATGCGCAAGATTCTCGTACTCCTGGGCCTGGGAGCGGTCGCTGCGGCGATCGCCAAGAAGCTGTCGGACCGTAAGCAGCCGACCTGGCACTCTCCCGAGGACAACTGAGCGAGTCGATCTAGTCCGTCGGCTCGGGGACCCGGTTCTCGGTGATCCACTGGTCGATGGTCTCCCACCAGCCGTAGAGCCAGTCGATCCGGCTCTCACGGTCGGTGGGGATGTCGGCTGGGTCGACCAACCACCAGCGCATCGTGATGCGCTTGTCCATCGGCAGCTCGCGCCACAGATCGCTCACGGTGTGCAGGTGATCGACGCCGGTGTGTCCGACCAGTACGACTTGCGCGTTCGGCGACGCCTCCAGCGCGGCCACCACACCACCTGGGCGCGGCGCCAGCACGTACGTCATACTCTCGGCGCGCTCGGCCATTTTGTGCAGGCCGAGCTTGTGCAATCGTTCGATACCCCTGGTGCGCCGGTTCTCGGTGAAGTTGCCGCCCTCGGGGAAGATCACGAACGCATCATCGTCGTCCAGGCCGGTCGCGAGTCGCGAGATGGCGGCCTCCAGGCCCGATCCCGGTCCAGGGTTGGGGTTGACGAACTGGGCGGGGATCCGGCCCAACAGCACGTCGAACATCGGGTCCCAGGCAAGGGTGTGTTTGAGCACGATCCTGGGCTCACGGTCGTACCAGCTCAACAGCGCGTGCATCAAGATGAACGAGTCGCCAGGGCCGGCATGCCGGGAGAACACCAACAGCGGTTTGCCGATCAAATCGGCCTCGCTGACCCCTTCGGCGACGACCTCGGTCTTGAGCACTCGGGTGCCCTGCCTGAACAACGTTCCGAGGAAGACTCGGGCCAAGCCGTAGTGGATCTCTTGGAAGTACGGCGTCTTCAGGCGCGCGCCGAAGCCGCTGGCCAACCACAACCCGAACAGGGCCAACAGCATCGCGCTCTCCATCACCAGGTAGAGCAACGCCATGTAGAGCATGCGCACCGCGCGCCATTTACCCGGCAGCCAGGTGCTGGCCACCACCGCGGCCACCAGCCACAACGGCAACAGCACGAAGACCGCGATCGTGATCACGACGATCGCCGGCGCCATCACCAGGCGCCGAAACCAGCGGCTCACGCCGGCACCCACGATTGCAGGTAGTCGCGCGTTGCCACGTACGACTGCTCCATGCGCTCGGTGACGTTCTTGAAGTCTTTGTACGCCCGGACCGCGTCATCCTTGGCCGAGCCACCACCTGTCGGCAGCACATGCGCCTGAACATCGGCAGGCAGCGCCGCCATGTCGCGGTGGAAGCGGTGCCTGCGGGCGATCTCGAAACTCACCCGAGCAACCTCNCACGGCCGACGCGGTGGTGACAATGGGCGTTCGATCCGACCTACCTGGAGTACGAAGATCCGGCGAGCCCCCAACTCGACCGCGCGCCCTACCGGGATGGAATTCACGATGCCGCCGTCGAGGAAATGCTCACCGTTGACCTCGGCCGGCGGAAGCAGACCGGGAACAGCCGCACTGGCCATCACCGCGTCGACCAATCGGCCCGTGGAGAACCAGAACTCCGATGCCCGCTCGATATTGGCAGCGACGCACTGGAACCGAATCTTGAGGTCGTCGAACGTGATATCGCCTATCTCGTCGGTCAGCCATTCGCGCAGCGGCTCGCTGCTGTAGAGATGGGTGCCGGTGCGAAAGACCCGGCGCGCTTGGACGACCGCNTCCCCCTCGTACACCTTGGTCTCACCCGATGCCACCGAAGACCACAAGTTCTCGAGACGCTCGACCGAGCGGGCGGGGTCTTGGGCGATGACAGCGCCATTGAGAGCACCCACCGATGTGCCCACCACCAGGTCAGGGGTGATCCCGTGCTCGAAGAGCGCTTTGAGCATCCCCACTTCGGTTGCGCCCAGCACTCCNCCGCCACCGAGTACGAAAGCGGTGTCGTGTCGAGTCTCGCGCTGTGTCACATCCCGAGCCTAGTGCTGGCTGCGAGTCGGCGCGGTGGCCACGGTATTCAACCCCATGTCTAGGCTGACTACGTGGACACCCTCATCAAGTTGTACCGCCCGCTCGCATTGATCGTCGGTGTCCTGCTCCTGGTCGCCACCATCGGCTCGATCCTCAAGTACGGCTTGCCCGACGGCAGCGGGCTACAGGAGTTCGGTGAGTCCCTGGCAATCCTGTGGGTGCTGCACGGCTGGGTCTACATGCTCTACTTCGTGATAGCTGTCCTGTTGGCGCGCAAAGCCGAGTGGGACCTCAAGTACACGCTGATGATGCTGGCAGCCGGACTCGTCCCCGTTCTGATCTTCTTCGTCGAGCGCAACGTGATGCGGCGGCTCCACACCCAGCCGTATCCCGCCGGCTGACAGCTGCTCACCTATCCGACTCACTCTGCCGGGGCGACCTCGGTGACCTTCGTGCGGCGTACCTCGTCGCGGCACCACCGCCACCAGATGAACACGGCGAACCCACCGAACACCCACCATTCGATCGCATAGAGCAGGTTCCGAATGCTGGTGAACGTGCTGGGCTTGGGTAGTTGCGAGGGTGTGATCGGCTCGAGCGCGGAATCAGCAGGGGTCTTGGCGATGACGTACGCGCTGTAGAGATCGGTCTCGACCTCTTGCAGGAAGTCCGCGACCCGTACGCCTTGCCTTGCCGTGCCACCAGGTTGCAGCCAGCCCGTGACCAGCACCCGGCCGGCAACCGGGCTCGGGTCGGCATCGGCCTGGCGCCCGCGTACGACCAGCATCGCGGAGTCCCCCACGATCACCGGGGTGACCACCCAACGCTCGACCTCACCGTTGGTGGTCTGGTTGTCGATCACCTGAGTTCGAGCAGAGTCCCACTGCCCTTCGAAGCTCACCGGCCTACCCACGCCCGCGGTCGGGAAGGGGTCATCGGCGCCGATCACGTCTTGGAGGGGAACCGGTTCCTCAGCTGCGATCTCGGCCGACTTGTCGTGCCTGTTGTCCGACCAAGCGTCGTACTGCCACCAACCCAANACCCCTGCCACGACGAGAGCGATGATCCCGATCAGATGCACCACCAGCATCCGGGGTTGCAGCAGCGCAGTCACCGTTCGAGCCTACGCTGGGCACATATGGTCGGTGCGCCATGCTATTGGACGTGCGATTTCCCCGCGAGTCGGCAATCTGGAACGTTCCAAAGCGAGAATCGCACGTCCGTTGGCATCGTTTTGGGTCCGGACCAGGCAATGCGGTAACCTCATGCGTCGGTCAGGCTTCCCGGACGACTGGGACCATGCGCTGACGCAGACGGGCCTATAGCTCAGACGGTTAGAGCGCTTCCCTGATAAGGAAGAGGTCAGAGGTTCAAGTCCTCTTAGGCCCACCACTTCACAACCCCGCAGCTTTCGAGTCATTCGACGCAGCGGTTCCACACGCCGACAGCGCAACCACGAGAGCCGCAGCGGCCATTGCCAAGCGCTTCATCTCCGCGCACCTTTGCGAGTTGGCTGGTTAAGTCGATCACTGCCAAATGGGACGTTGCTGACGAGGAGCCGCTTCCACGATGTCAGCTAGTAGACCCAGTTGATATCGCCCGCCAGAGTCGTCGTAGATCATGACCAGGCAGGATTCACTGCCATATTCGAGAATCTCGCACCCAGCAACGGTTTTCTGCGTAACTTCGTGGCATGAACATGCTCGGACAGCGGCCTGGCTGGTACCGCGACCCTGCCCCCGCGACCNCTGACAACCCCGATTCAGCGCGTTACTGGGACGGCAACAATTGGACTGCGCAGGTACGGAGTGCGTCGAAACAGGAGCGCAACAGCTGGCGCGCCGAAACCGCCNCAGGCCAACGCGACGTACGCACGCGAGGTGATGGAACGCGCCCAGGCAGGCGACGTCGAGGCACAGCAGATCCTGNNGCCGCGGCAGCACATCAGCCAGGTGCCTCCCGTAGCGTCAGCGGCAACGGCGAGCCGTTGTCGGGATGGTGGCGCCGGGCCTTCGGCTACTGGATCGACACCTTCCTGATGGTGGTCCTGAGCCTGTTGTTGTCGTGGCGCTGGATCAAGCAGATCGCCAACATCTACAACACCTACTTGGACCAGGCCACGGCCGCCCAACGCGCCNGGCCTGCCGCTACCGGACCCCAGGCGACCATCGAGGCGGTCGCCGCGCCGATGCTCTGGTTGACGGTGGTGTTCTCGGTAGTGACATTCGCCTACGTCATCGGGTTTCTGCGTGCCTTCTCCGCGACCCCCGGCCAGATGGCTGTCGGCATCGCGGTGCGGCCGGTGAACCACAGTGGACTACTCAGCTGGAACAACGTGCTGTTGCGATGGCTGGGACAGTACGGCGTCACCCAGCTGATCAGCCTCATCCCGATCCTCGGTCAGGTGATCTCCTCGATCTATTTCCTGATCAACCACCTGTGGCCGCTGTGGGACCCGCGCCGCCAGGCATTGCACGACAAGATCGCCGGCACCCTCGTCGTGCGCACCCGAGCATGACGAGGGAGAAGACAACCAGCCCCTTGCTGGTGATCTCGAGGTCCTAGGACTCCTGCCCAGGTTGTGATGGAACCGATGAGGCTTGGCAGATCATTTAAGTGGTGATGGACCATGACACCCTTTTCAGTGAATACGCCGCTGTGCGTTGGCGCACCTTGGTGCGCACAGGTGTTCTGCTCGGGTGCGACCTGGCTGATGCTGAGGATCTGGCTCAGCAAACTCTGCTTCGGTGCTATCTGAAGTGGACCAAGGTCGAGCGGGCTGTCGATCGTGACGCGTATGTCGCGCGGATTCAGCTCAACCTTCTGCGCCAAAGTCGCCGGCGCCGCTGGTGGGGCGAGCGTCCGACCAGTACGTTGCCGGAACGAGTGACAACAGACGGCATCACGAGCATTGACGATGCTGATGTGCTGACTCGCGCATTGGGTCAACTTCCCGAGGCACAGCGACAAGTCGTGGTCCTGCGCCACTACCTCCACTTCACCGAACAACAAATCGCCGAGGCCACCGGGGTTGCCCGGGGCACGGTCAAGAGCAGGCTGTCGCGAGCGTTGGCCAGCCTCGCCGCGAACCCCGATCTAGCGATACTGCGGGAAGGACGCCGATGAGCGAACAGGCCCTCTCAGACGTTCTCGAGCGCTCGGTCGAGCAACTGCCGGTTTCAGAACCTCCGCTAGCCGACCTGCTCCACCGAGGCCGTACGGCTCGAACCCGTCGACGTCGCAGAGCTGTCATCGGTGTCGCGGCTGCGTCGACTCTACTCGTCATCGGCGGCATTGCGGCGACTCAGCTAGTCGCCCAGGGCGACGGACCGCAAGCTGTTCAGCCCACGAACCCAGCTACTCCGACAGCGAGGGCGGCAGCGCCGGCAACCCTGACCGGGCGGCTGCTGTGGGTCGGCGGGCCGGCTCCCGGGAGCGCCACACCTCGCCCGGGGACGGTGCATGTCGTCGACGACGACAACTCCGTCGATCAGACGGTTGAAGCCGGCAAAGACGGCCGCTGGACGATCCACCTGCCGCCAGGCACCTACCAGGTACGAGCCACGTCACCGGGTTTCGGCTCCAAAGCCGGCGACTTCGATGCCTGCTCCGCCAACCGCGCCGTCACGATCGCAGCCGGCCAATCAGCCACTGTGAACGTGTACTGCAATCGAAAGTGAGGCCTTCCCGAAGCAGCGCCGCATTCCTGCCGCTAGGAAGCTCGAGCGTGCGGACCGGAGGCCTACCCGGATTGGCATGTCCGAACTCCACTGAGATAGGCTCTCGGCGCGCTCAGCGCACATTGGCTCATAGTAGGGATCACCGCCATGAAGAAGTTCATTCTCCTCGTACTCGCGGCTGTGAGTGCCGTCCTTGCCGTGCGCAAGCTCAAGTCGGGCAAGAGCGAGGCCACCACCTGGTCCGACGCAACCGACAGCGTCAACAGCTGACCACACCACCCAGGGTTGTCGAACAGGGTCTCCGACAGGACACGACAGCCGCACCAGGGGCGCTAGTTCAACGGTAGAACGGTGGCTTTGCAAGCCATTAATCGGGGTTCGATTCCCCGGCGCTCCACCAATCAGCCTGGTCAGGCCAGGCGGGCCCGCGGGACCGCTTCGGAAACAGCGTCAAGCCGCGCCTGGCTGGCCTTTGCCTGCTCCGGGTCGATCTCGAAGCCGACGTACCGGGCACCCAACTTGATGGCCGCAACACCCGTGGTTCCGGACCCGCTGAACGGGTCGAGCACAACGGCGTCGGCCCGCAGGTCCGACGCTTCAAGGCAGCGGCGCGGCATNTCCTCGGGAAAGCGGCTGCGGTGCTGGAATCCCTTGATCTTCTCATTGGGAAACTCCCACACGGACCCGACCGGGGGNCTGACTCGGAACCTGTGGCGCTCGGACTTGGTCAGTAGGTAAATGGGTTCGTGCTGCCGATGTGGTCTCCGGCAACGGCCCTCCGGCATGGGGTTCTTCTTCCGCCAGATGACCTCGCCGCGGAAGAGCCAACCGTCGTTGCTCATGCCAATGACCAGCCGGTATGTCAGGGCGAGCAGGTTGCCGTACTTGAGCCACGGCTCGTCACGGTCGAGGTACGCACGGCGCTTGTGGCGGTTCTTGGTGTAGGCAGAGTTCTTTGGCGACAGCCCTGTCCCGTCCGGACCGAGACTGCTGTACTCGTGGTCGCTCTCGCGCCAGTTGATAGGGGTGTTGTAGGCATCACCGAGGTTCAGCCACAGCAGCCCGTCGTCCTTCAGTTTGGGCAGCAATAGAACGAAGAACGAGCGCAGATCGCCGAGGTACTCGCGAGGATCGGCCTCAACACCGTTGCCTGCGGACGTGCGCTGACCCCAGTACGGCGGCGAGGTGACCGCCACGTCGATGGACTGGTCAGGAAGTTGCATCACTAGGTCACGGGAGTCACCGATTGCCACACTGTTGGCTGCGAAGGGGCCGATCGAGTTCATCCGTCGATCCTTTACCGGTAGGTTTCACCGGTATTATACACCGGTACACTGGTGGAGTGCGAGAACAGGAGCAGCGATTTCGGACACTGTGGCCTTTGCCAGGAGGTGCGGCCGAGTACATGGCTTCGCTGGCCGCACTACTTCGCATTGCTGCGGATGCACGCTACACCGACGACGCGGTGGACGCCGTGGTGCAGGGTTTCGACGGAGTGTCCAGCCGGAAAGCAGCAGGCTCCTACCTGCGGGTGGCCATGATCCTTGGACTTCTCGAGATCGACGGGCCTCGCTGCGAAGTCACTCCAGCAGGTGACGCCTTCTTGAAGAGGCGTGGCGTGAAGGCACGTCAACAGGTTCAGGAACTGCTGTTGTCGCGGGTAGACGGGGTCGAGGACCTTGTCGACCTGATACGAGAGCGACCACGGCGCATCGGATTGTTGCTCCAGGAGATGAACCGACTCGGCTTCCCATGGGCAAAAGACACACAAGTCAGGTACCGGCTGAGATGGCTGGAGGCCACGGGCGCGGTTTGTCGGGAAGGACGGGCGCGGCCCTTGTATCGTTTGGCCGACGATTCCATGACGGACGGCAAGGGCTGATGGGCCTGCGGTGAAGGGGGTAGCGAGGTGCCGGGAGATGACTTCCACATCGCCTTGCAACGCTGCCGGGAAACCGCCGAGCTCACGCCTGCCGAGGTGACCTCCGAACTGGTTCTTGCGCCTGGATGGGTTGAGTCCTGGGAGTCGGGAGTCCTGGAGCCGCCGCTCGCAATCCTCAACCAACTGGTAGGGCTCTACGGCGTCGATCTCGCCGCCTTCTTCCGGGGCGTCGACCTGGGTGAGACCACCCTGGCGTTCGAACGCCACCTCGTCGCGGACGATGACAAAGGGAGCCTCCGGCTCACGTTCCCTATGGGGACGCACAAGGCCAGTGTCTGCTGGGACCACGCGACGGCTACCGAGGCCAACGCGCTTCTTGACGTGATGCGCGGGAGGCTGTGTGACGGCAAGGACAAGGCCAAGACGGGTGCGGTGATCGACACCTTCCGTGAGGCCGTGCACCAGTGGCCGCACATCAATCCGTCCGACATCTGGTACTTCCTTATCTCTCATGCGTTCCAGGACCAGTACAACCACCCAGTCTCCGAGGCAGGGCGCGACCTCGCACAGAGTTGGAAGCGGACTGGCGGCTGGGCGTTCGAGCGGATCATCTGCGACCACTACGAGCCCTTCCTTCGCAGCCACGACGTCTGGCTCGAAGTGCCAAAGCCGGACCGCAAGCGCCACCTGCTTCAGCCGATGGCGCTGAACAACTTTCAGGCAGCGATGGAGAAGGCCGACGTGCTCGCTGTCGGCAGTTCTGGAGGCTCCGAACACTGCTTCGGCGTGATCCATGCGAAGGCATCCCTGGCAGAGCGCAGGACTGACGATGCCCCGCTTAGCCGCGAACTGACACAACGAGGCTTCGTCAGCCCACTGGTCACGATGGACTGCAAGGCCGCGCCTGCGGCCGAGCCCATCAACCGCGGTGAGTTCGGTGCCGAGCAGGGAGGCGATCGCGTCTCCCAGAAGAGGCTCGACATTGAGCGGGAGAATATCTTCGACGCGGCGTTCTCCTTCAACGCCAACACGATTGCCACACCTGCAGGCACCGCGGCCGCGGCCAGAATCCATGTTGTGGACTTCAATGACCCGAACGACGCGTTCGGGCGTCACGTCGTGAACAAGTGGCGATCGCGTCACGGCCAGCCTCCGATCTAGATGCGTATCCGTCGGAGAACACTCCCCGGAGAACCCGAGCCGGACAAGGCCGATTTCGGAGTATGTGAATACATGCAGAGGAGGAGCGTGTGACGTTCAGCGGGTCTGTATCCCGTCCACGTCCGGGAGCTCCTGGAACCGGGTGAAGGTTCTCTGATCGGCCCCCGCCCGCGTAGCTGAGCAATCAACAGGCATTCCGGACTCGGCTGGAGCTCGCGCGGCTCCTTGTCACCTACTCTGGAAGCGTCGTCTCTCGGTATAACTGAAAGGGCGCAATCATGGGATTCATCGGTTTTCTGCTCCTCGGTCTGATCGCCGGCGCAATCGCGAAGCAGCTGATGCCCGGCGAGCAAGGCGGCGGCTGGCTCGCCACCTTGGTTCTTGGAGTCGTCGGAGCGATCGTGGGCGGCTGGCTCGGTGGGCTGTTGTTCGACGCCGACCTGGACTCGTTCTTCTCCTTGTCCACTTGGCTGCTCGCTATCGCAGGGTCACTGATCGTCTTGTTCGTCTACGGACTTATCTTCGGGCGACGTGCTAGCGCATAGCGGCTAACTACCCGGTCAACTAGACCCCGCACCATCGATCGCCGCACAGAACTTGCACGCACTCGACTGGACAACCCCGCATCCCATCATCTAGTTTCGCTGCAACTAGTAGTTGGACATGGAGATGGGGTCACGGTGTTGCAGGGTTTGGTCAAAACAACGCGGCATCTGGTCGGAGTGCCACTGGTCGCACTATCGCTGATAGCCACCGGAGCGGTCGGGGTCGGCGCCAGTCCCGCGACAGCGAGTACTCCCGAACAGCTTTGCACGCCTCAAGGCGGGGTCTCCGGCAGCTTGACGGTGACTGGTTGGGTCAATGAAGACAAGACCTACGATGCCGATGCACTCGCCGAATTGCCCCAGACCACGGTGGCAGACACCTACCGCTCAGGCAGTGGGACAACCAGCCGTAACTACACCGGGGTCGATCTATGGCGCCTGCTGGATCTTCCGACCAGCAGTAGCGGTATCGGCTCCTACCTGAAGCCGAACCTGCCCGGACCGCAGGCTCCCGCGGCACAGCACAACGATGTGACCCGTTATGCCGTGATGGTGACCGCGTCCGACTGCTTCCAAGCGCTTTACTCGATGACCGAGATCAGCCCCTTCTTCGGTGGTAAACCCGTCGTGGTGGCCACCAGCCAGGGCGCCTACAACCCCGACGACCTCACCCCGGTCACCGACTCACTGGGCAACGGCGGATTCGCCCGGATCAGTAACCCGATGGATCTGCGCGGCAGTCGGCGTATCTCCAACATCGTCGAGATCCGGGTGATCCAGGCTCCCGCTGAGAGCAACACACGGCCAGCGGGAGCTCAGGAGTGTGCCGGGGAGCCTCTACCGAGTTGAAGATCAACGGTGCGGTGACTGAGGAGCGCAGCTACGATCTGGCGGCACTGCAAGCCGAGCAGCAGACCACCATCGCAGACACCTATCTTTCCGGTGGAGGCTCAACCAGTCGTAACTACACCGGGGTCGACCTATGGCGCCTGCTGGGCTTGTCCGACAGCAGCGGGGGAATCGGCTCCTACATCACCCCGAACGTACCCGGACCACAGGCTCCCGCGGCACAGCACAACGATCTAACCCGTTACTCCGTGATGGTGACAGCGACCGATTGCGCCCAGGCGTTGTTCTCACTGGCCGAGATCAGCCCCTTCTTCGGTGGCAACCCGGTTCTGGTCGCCACTAGTCAAGGCGCCTACAACCCCGACGACCTCACCCCGGTCACCGACTCACTGGGCAACAGCGGATTCGCCCGGATCAGTGTGCCCGCTGACCAGCGTGGCACCCGGCGTACCTCCAACATCGTCGAGATCAAGGTCATCGCAGCACCCACTCCCGAGGTCATCTGGGAGACGCCGACTGCGATCACGCCAGGAACCCCAGTCAGCGATGCAGTGCTGAATGCCCGGGCAGTGCACCACGGCACCGAGGTCCCCGGAACCTTCACCTACGACGTACCCGCCGGCACCGTGCTGGAGGCAGGTAGCCACGTCATCTCGGGCCTGTTCGTCCCGACAGCGCCGAGCTCATTGACCGTGGCACGCGCAGAGGTGACCTTGGTTGTCGCCGCTGCCCCTGTCGCGACGATAAGCGCCAGCAAGAGTGTGGTGAAGCCCGGACAGGCGATCAAGCTGAGCACGGTTCTCAGCGCCGAGACTGGGGCCTTGCCCGGCCAGACCGTCCAGTTGCTGCAGCGAGCGTACGACGCCTCGGGCTTCACACCGGTCGCCGCCGTAGTCACTGATGCCGACGGAGCCGCTTCGGTCACGGTCAAACCCAGCAAGGGTACGACCTACCAGTGGCAGTTCGCCGGGTCGACCGAGCAACCAGCCACCCAGTCCGCGACGCAGGTGGTGAAGATCCAGCCGAAGGTGAAGCTGAGCGTCACCAAGAAGAAGACCAAGAAGGGAGCGAAGCTGACCGTCGACGCGACCACCACGCCAGCTCGCTCCGGAGCCAAGGCCACCTTGTGGAAGCAAGGCAAGAAGACCAACGCCGTTCTTGCCAGGGGCATCGTCAAGGCGAATGGCAAGTTCCGCCTGGTCACCTCGCTCAAACCCGGTACGTACAAGGTGTTCGTAACCGTTGCCGCCGGCGCGGGTAACACCAAGGCCACCTCGGTGGTCAAGGTGATCACAGTCAAGAAACGCTGACCTGGCGCGGTGCGTACTCAGGCCGGAGCCATAACAGCGATACCGCTGCGCTGAGCCGCCTCAGCTAAGCGGTCATCGTAGGTAACCAGGCCCTCAAGGTCATCGCCCAACTCCAACGCCGCGGCAAGGTGAAGCGCGTCGAGGGTTCTCAACATAGTTGGGTCAAGGCGCGCTGCTGATTCGAACGTCGCGGTTGCTACCGCGAGCAAAGTGATCGAATCGAGCACGCGGCGAGCTTGCACCGCCAGATCAACCGCCGCCCGTCGTACTGCGCGCAACAACTCAGCCCGAACGAGATCGGACGACACCAGTTCTGGATGTGCTTGGCCGATCCATCGTCGCAGTGCATCGGATTCTGCTTCACCTACGACTAGCTTCACCAACGCGGAAGTGTCAATGTAGTACGCCACGTCAATACCGTTCGGCGTCCCGCATCTCCCTCAATACCGCAGAGAGATCCGGTCCGGTATAGGACGGGGGCAGGTCGGCGATGTCGAGCCTGGGTGGGCGAGCGCGACCAGCGAGGAGCATCCCTCGCAGCGGCGAGATCGATATCGGCGTCAACTGTGCAACAGGTCGGCCGCGATCAGTGATTGTCACTGTCTCTCCCGCTGCAGCCTCGGCGACAACCGCCGAAGCGTTTTGCTTCAGTGCGCGAATCCCTACCTCAGTCATGTTCTTCATTGTAGAACAACTGCAAGCAGCCACCCGCTCTCCGGTCTTCAGCTCCGAAGGGACTGCTCTGCTGCCCACTCGGCGACCCTGCGCGCGCTCTCGGCCTCGGAGAGGTCCTCCACCCTGGACATGATCGACCAACGCACCCCGAAGGGATCACGGATGGAAGCGAATCGGTCGCCGGAGACGAAGGTGCTCGCCGGTTCGCGAACCGTGGCGCCGGCTCGCTCAGCGACTGCGACGATGGCGTCGACATCTGCGCAGTACAGACCGATCGAGTAGCAGTCACGATCGCCTGCAGGAGCTGGTACCAAGCCGTAGTCCGGACTCGGCTCCCCAAGCTGGAGTCTGCCGTTGCCGAAGTCCAGGTCGGCGTGCACGACAACACCACCCATCTCGGTAATGTCGACCACCCGAGCACCCAGCACTGATCGGTAGAACTCGATCGCGTCGGCTGCGCCTTCGATTGCCAGGAACGGCGTCAGGCTCGTCGACCCGTGTGGGACACCATTGGTGGTGTGCTTGCCGGAGACTCCGAGCGTCGGCGTGTTCNNTGTTCATCCATGAATCGACCGTACGCGCGAGGCCGAACCACCGGCTTGAAGATTTGCGACTTCTGAACAACTTGGAGCGAGGCAATGACCGACATCGGCGACGGGCGGGGAATCCTCTATCCCACCCGGCTGCCTTCCTTTCACCGCGAGCCGGCACCCACCGAGCTGGCGGGAGCGATCCGCTGGTTCTGGGTGCCACGCTGGAACCTCGCGCCCGGCAGGACCTCACGACAACAGCTACTGCCATTCCCTGCATCCAACCTGGTCGTCGAATCCGGTGGCGTGTCTCTGGCCGGTCCCAGTACCGGGGCAGCTCATCGTGACTTGCGCGGTAAAGGCTGGGCGGTCGGCGCGCTCCTGAGACCGGCTGGGATCGCATCGCTCCATCCCGAGCCAGGACGCATCCAAAACGCCGAAGTCCCCTTCGACGCACCGGATCTGCGTAACCGAGTCACTGCGGCGATGCAGCATCCTGACGAGACAACAGGCCAACAGGCCGCAGTCCAAGCCTTCGGCGAGTGGGCGATCGAGCACCTCACGCCACCGGACGCCGACGGCTTGCTCGCCAACACCATGGAGGACCTGATCGCCTCCGACCACACGATCACGCGCGTCGATCAACTCGCCCGGCTCCTCTGTGTGTCGACCCGGAGCGTGCAGCGTCTCGCACAGCGTTACGTAGGCCTGCCACCCCTTGCCATCATTCGGCGATACCGGCTTCAAGAAGCCGCCCAGCGGTTGCGTGAGGATCGCTCATTGACGATCGCCCAAGTGGCCGCTGATCTCGGCTATGCCGACCACGCCCATCTCAGTGCCGACTTCCGCAGTGTCCTTGGATTCACCCCGAACTCCTACCGGGATCAAGAACCGCGATAGCCGCGCAGAGGCCGGGAAGCGTGCCTCAGCTGGTCAGCGCTCGTCTTCGGCGAGGGTGACTTCAACTCCACCGAGCAGGGCGGCGGCAAGGTTGTAGAGGAAGGCTGCGAGCGTTGCTATCGCGGTGATGAGTACGACATCGACCACAGCCACCAGCATCGTGAAGCCCAAGACGCGAGTGGTGCCGAGGTAGTCCTCGATGTCGAACTTGGATCCCGAGTCGTTGCCGACCACATCCGCGACCATGCTGTTGATCGAGTCCCATACGCCGGCGGTGTTGAGTACCAGCCACACGATCGACACCGCCACCACGGTCACGATCCCGATCGCCACCGACAACAGGAATGCGGTCTTGGCGACCGACATCGGGTCGACATGGACCAGCCGGAGCCGCGCTTTTCGGGTACGACCAGCGGGCTTGCGTTGCGCCTGCTTCTGAGTTTGGGGCGCCGGAGGTTGCTGAGTCGTACCTGCCACACCCGTTGCGGCCAGAGGAGCGGCAACAGCAGGCGCGATCGGGGCAGTCAATGCCGCTGGTTGCTCAGCCGGCTTCGATTCCTTGGCGGGTTTGCGTTTCCTCGGTTGTTTGGCCGGCTTCACGGGCGCCGAAGGAGCAGCTGGCGCAGTTGACGGCTGGGTAGCTGACGGACTAGCGGTCTGAGGCTGCACCCCGATCGCCGCCGCCACTCGCTCGGACAACGGTTGGCGTGCCGCCACCCCGGTGGCCTTGTCAGGAGCGGTCGAGCCGGCGAGCGTACGCCTGGGCACCAATGGGTCGGTGTCCGGCTTGCTGCGTTCGCTCATCAGCTCTCCTCGTCGGTCGCGGCCTGCCCAGTCGTGTCTTCAACGGTTTGTCCAGTCTCGGACGACTCCTCGACAGGCTCGGCTGTCTCCGTCGTCTCGATTGTCGCATCCTCGACAAGTGCGGCTTCAATGCTGCGGGCGACGTTGACGACCGCGTCGCCATCGCCGACCCCGACGAACTTCACACCCAAGGTGTCGCGAGAGGTCGGACGCAAGCTGTCGTCGATCCGGGATCGAGTGACCTGTCCGGACTGTTTGATGGCGAGCACCTCGTCGCCGTCGACGACGATGAANGCCCCCACCAGGCTGCCACGGTCGTCGGCGAGTTTCATCGCCTTGACGCCCAGGCCTCCCCGGCCGGTGACCCGGTAGTCAGCAATGCGTGTGCGTTTGGCGAAACCACCATCGGTGATCGTGAAGACGTACTGGGTGGTGGCATCTTCGGCATCTTCCTCCCGCGCTGCCTGCTCGGAGGTGATCACCGACATCGACAACACCGAGTCCTCGCCACGGAACTTCATGCCGGTCACGCCCGAGGTGGCGCGGCCCATCGGACGCAGTTGGGAATCATCAGCATGGAACCGGATGCCTTGACCCTTGCGGGAGATCAGCAAGATGTCGTCGTCGGGTCCGCACAGCTCGGCACCGATCAGCTCGTCGGTGTCTTGGCCGGACTCACCGTCACGGAAGTTGATCGCGATCACGCCGGCCTGGCGCGGGGAGTTGTAGTCGCCGAGCTTGGTCTTCTTGACCAGGCCCTTCTTGGTGGCCAGGACCAGGTACGGCGCCTGCTCGTAGTCGCGGATCGCCAGCACCTGTGCGATCCGTTCGTCCGGCTGGAACGACAACAGCCCGGCAACGTGGCCGCCCTTGGCATCGCGGGACGCCTCGGGGAGGTTGTAGGCCTTGGTGCGATAGACCCGTCCAGCGGTGGTGAAGAACAGGATCCAGTGGTGGTTGCTGGTCGCCATCAGGTGCTCGACCACGTCGTCACCCTTCAGCGATGCGCCGCGCACCCCNTTGCCGCCGCGCTTCTGGGTGCGGTACAGCGCTGCGGACGTGCGCTTGGCGTACCCGCCCCGGGTGATCGTGACGACCAGGTCCTCATCAGGAATGAGGTCTTCCATCGAGAGGTCGCCGTCCGCCGGGATCAGCTTGGAGCGGCGCTCGTTGCCGAACTTCTCCACGATCGTGGCAAGTTCCTCGCTGACGATCGCGCGTTGGCGAGCCGGGCTGGCCAGGATGTCCTCGAGGTCGGCGATGATCCGCTCGAGCTCGGCGAGCTTGTCGATGATCGCCTGACGCTCCAGAGCGGCAAGGCGGCGCAGCTGCATCTCCAGGATCGCGCGCGCCTGGATCTCGTCGATCTCGAGCAGGTTGATCAGGCCTTCGCGCGCCTCCTCGACCGTGGGGCTGCGACGGATCAACGCAATGACCTCGTCCAACATGTCGAGCGCCTTGACCAGGCCTCGATAGATGTGGGCGTCCTCTTCGGCCTTACGCAGGCGGAAGCGGGTACGACGCTGGATGACCTCGATCTGGTGGCTGACCCAGTTGGAGACGAACTGGTCCAACGTCAACGTCCGCGGCACGCCGTCGACCAGCGCCAGCATGTTCGCGGCGAAGTTGGTCTGCAGCTCGGTGTGCTTGAACAGGTTGTTGAGCACCACCCGGGCCACGGCGTCACGCTTGAGCACGACCACGAGTCGCTGACCGGTGCGAGACGAGGTGTCGTCACGTACGTCGGAGATGCCTTGCACCTTGCCCGAGTCGGCGAGCTCGGCGATCTTGACCGCGAGGTTGTCGGGGTTGACCTGGTACGGCAGCTCAGTAATCACCAGGACAGTACGACCCTTACTGTCCTCGTCGATCTCCACCACAGCACGCTGGGTGACCGAGCCGCGGCCGGTGCGGTAGACCTGCTCGATGCCGCTGTGACCCACGATCAGGGCGCCGTTGGGGAAGTCGGGTCCCTTGATCCGCTCCAGTAGCGCGGTGAGCAACTCCTCGCGGGTGGCCTCGGGGTTGTCCAACGCCCACTGCACTCCGTCGGCGACCTCGATGAGGTTATGAGGCGGGATGTTGGTTGCCATCCCGACGGCGATGCCGGCACTTCCATTGACCAACAGGTTCGGGAACCTGGCCGGGAGTACGGTCGGCTCGGCCGAGCGACCGTCGTAGTTGGGCTGGAAATCGACGGTGTCCTCGTCGATGTCGCGCACCATCTCCATGGCCAGCGGCGCCATCTTGCACTCGGTGTACCGCATCGCGGCAGCCGGGTCGTTGCCCGGCGAGCCGAAGTTGCCCTGGCCGTCGATCAGCGGGTGCCGCATCACCCACGGCTGGGCAAGCCGCACCAAGGTGTCGTAGATCGCGGAGTCGCCGTGCGGGTGGTACTGACCCATCACGTCACCGACGACACGCGAGCACTTGGAGAAACCGCGGTCGGGGCGGTAACCGCCGTCGTACATGGCGTAGAGCACGCGGCGGTGCACCGGCTTCAACCCGTCGCGTACGTCGGGAAGGGCGCGACCCACGATCACGGTCATCGCATAGTCGATGTAGGACCGCTGCATCTCGACCTGGAGGTCGACCTGGTCGACGCGGCCGGTGCCGCCGGTTTCGTCGGTAGTTTCAGTCATCGTCTATCCCTAGATATCCAAGAACCGGACGTCTTTGGCATTCCGCTGAATGAAGCTGCGGCGCTGCTCGACGTCCTCACCCATCAGGATCGAGAACATCTCGTCGGCTTGGAGAGCGTCCTCCAAGGTGACCTGCAACAGCAGCCGCTGATCCGGATCCATCGTTGTCTCCCACAACTCGGAAGCGTTCATCTCGCCCAGACCCTTGTAGCGCTGGACCGGGTTGTCCTTGGGCAGTTTCTTGCCGCCCGCCTGACCGTCGGCGATGACCGCGTCCCGCTCTGCGTCGGAGAACACGAACTCGTGCTCGGCAGGCTTGTTCCAACGGATCCGGTACAGCGGCGGGCACGCGAGGTAGACGTACCCGTACTCGATCAGCGGTTTCATGAATCGGAACAACAGCGTGAGCAGGAGCGTACGAATGTGGTGGCCGTCGACGTCGGCGTCGGCCATCAGCACGATCTTGTGATACCGCAGCTTCTCGATGTCGAACTCTTCGTGGATGCCGGTGCCGAGTGCGGAGATGATCGCCTGCACCTCGTTGTTGCCGAGCACCTTGTCGATCCGGGCACGCTCGACGTTGAGGATCTTGCCCCGGATCGGCAGGATCGCCTGGGTGCGTGGGTCGCGACCGCCTTTGGCCGAGCCGCCGGCCGAGTCGCCCTCGACGATGAAGACCTCGGACTCGGCCGGGTTGGTCGATTGGCAGTCGGCGAGCTTGCCGGGCAGGCCACCTCCGCCGAGCAGGCCCTTGCGTGAGCGAGCCAGATCCCGGGCCTTGCGCGCGGCGATCCTGGCTTGGGCCGCGGCCATCGACTTGCGCACGATGTCCCTGCCCTCACTGGGGTTCTTCTCAAACCATTCGCCGAGCTGGTCGTTGACGATGCGCTGGACGAAGCCCTTGGCTTCGGTGTTGCCGAGTTTGGTCTTGGTCTGGCCCTCGAACTGGGGCTCGCCGAGCTTGATGGAGATGATCGCGGTCAGGCCTTCGCGGATGTCGTCGCCTGAAACCCGGTCCTCCTTCTTCTTCATCAGGCCCCATTCCTCACCCCAGTTGTTGACCAGTGAGGTGAGTGAGGCGCGGAAGCCCTCTTCGTGGGTGCCGCCCTCGTGGGTGTTGATGGTGTTGGCGAAGGTGTGCACCGACTCGGTGAAGGTGGTGTTCCACTGCATCGCCAATTCCAGGCTCATTCCACTGCCCGGGCCACCATCGTCAGTTGCTTCAGCCTCAAAGCTGATGATGCTGGCGTGGGCCGGGTCGCGGCGCTTGTTGAGGTGCTCGACGAAGTCGACCAACCCACGTTCGTATTTGAAGGAGCGTTCCAAGGCCTTCGGTGTAGATCCTGTGGTTTCGAGATCGCCTTCGGTCTCTCCAGAAGTCACGGGGATCGCAGCCAGGCCGACTTCGGCTTCGACCTGATCGCTGACGGTCTCGTCAGCGATCGCTTCTGCGATGACCTCGGCCTGGGGCCGCTTGTCGCGTACGACGATCTCCAAGCCCTTGTTGAGGAAGGCCATCTCGCGGAACCGGTTGGCGATCGTCTCGAAGTTGTAGTCGGTGGTCTCGAAGATATCGGCAGCCGCCCAGAATCTGGTGGTGGTGCCGGTCTCGGTGGTGGCTTCGTGCTTCTGCAGCTCCCGGTGGGGACGCCGTACTCGAAGGCCTGGGTCCAGCGGTAACCGTCGCGCTTGACCTCGACCTCGACCCGGCTGGACAACGCGTTGACCACCGAGACACCGACGCCGTGCAGACCGCCGGAGACCTTGTAGCCACCGCCACCGAACTTGCCGCCGGCGTGCAGGACCGTGAGCACGACGGTGACCGCGGGAATCCCCTCAACCGGGTGGATGTCGACCGGGATGCCACGGCCGTTGTCGACAACCTCGACGCCGCCGTCGGGCAGGATCGTGACGACGATCTTGTCGCAGTAGCCGGCCAGGGCCTCGTCGACGGAGTTGTCCACGACCTCCCAGACCAGGTGGTGCAGGCCGCGCTCACCAGTCGAGCCGATGTACATGCCTGGGCGCTTGCGGACGGCTTCGAGGCCCTCGAGGACCTGGATGTCGGAGGCGTCGTAGCTCGGGGTCGCAGAGCCTTGGGTCACTGACGTTCCTTCTGTTGCCGAGTCATCGTCAGGTAGCTGCTGCCGACATGACGAGGGCCGTCCAGACCAGCCTCAACCCGCGGGTGAGGGACGGGGAACGACCCGACACCGATAATACCGGCTGAACCGCCGGATTCGAGCAACCATCCACCGTTGTTCTGGCGTGAACGACCCCGGAGACACCCCTAGACGGGGTGAGGAAGCGGATTGGACGCGCTAGCAGGGGTGAGATGAGTCCCCATACAGGGGGACCGGCCCTGAGCCGCGTCCTGAGCCGCTGTCAGTCGTACGCCCGCACCTAACGATTGACGGGAAGCTGCACCTTCTTCGGTTTACCGGTCGCGATGACCACGCCCTTGACTTTCTTCCCGGGCCAGAACCGGAACACGCCCTTCATCCAGTAATCTCCCCGGACTTGCCTTCTCTGGAGTCAGCTGCGATGCGGTATCCCGAGATAAGCGCGCAGACAGTTCGGCCCTTGTTGGTCGAATAACACGAAGTGCTCTGATACCGGTGTCCGGTGTTGGTGCCGCAGAAGCTCCCATGACGCCAGTGCGACGAGGGGCACACCACGTTGGTCATGCCGACCCGCCAGAGGTTCTTGCTCGGAGCCGAAGCGTAGAAGGTCACCCGTAGTACCCGGTGGGACGCTGCTGAGGCCCACCTGGCTCGATGTACTTGATACTGCTGTTGCGCCAGCCGATCCACCAGTCCTTGTTTGCATCGATCAGCCTCCAGGTGACTCCATTGATCACCTTGGTCGTGTTCTGGGCGGCGGTTCCATCGGAAACCGGGGCGACAACCTCGACCTTCTTGGGCTTCTTCGGTTTTTCGGCTTCTTCGGTTTCTTGGGCTGTTTGGGAGCCTTGATCTTCTTCAGCTTCTTGATCGTCGAAGTGTCGCCCACTTCATTGTTGGGCCGGTATGCATCACGGGTCGTCGAAGTCACCAGCACGTTGATCTTCGATGTCTTCTTCTTTTCTTCGGCCAGCAACCCAATTTTGAGGTTGACCGACGCCTTCGGCGCCAGAGCGTCAAGGGTGCAGGTGAACAACTCGTCGGCCTCACCATCACAAGACCAAGGACCCGACGGCAACTTCGCCCATCTGGTCGCGCCGTACATCATTCCCTTCGGCGTGTGCATGGTCAGCTCCACACCTTCGGCCGGCACAGTGCCCTTGTTCGACACCGTGACGGTGGCTTCGCGCAGCTTCCCCATTCGCGTTTGCGCCGAGAAGCCGCTCAATGAGACAGCCAAGTCGGCGAGATCCGCAGGCTCACCGCTGAGGTCGGCGGTAGTGGTGACCCATTCGAAGGAGCCACCGGTGCAGGCACCGGTTTGCTCGCCCTGGACAACCTTGATGCCCGACTCGTTCGTGGTGATCAAACCGGTATGTAGATAACCAGGCCTGCGGCACGAGTCCGCCCAATCCGAAGCGGCGATCTGGTAGGACTCCTCGGTAACAACTGGAGGCCGCTCACTGTGAAGTTGGCAGGTCCGCTGTACCTGGGCTGTGACCGTCTGATCAGGTTCAGCTACCTGCATCATCAGTTGAACGGCGTCCGATTCTTCCCACCAATAGCGCTCATCGTCCTCGTAGAGCGAAACGGCTGTGGTCGCCTGGGTTGCGCTCAGCAGCACCGCTTGGCACGCGCCCACTGGCGTGGGTTCCTCCCACCAATCGGTAATGGTCCAGGTCGCCTTCGCAGGCTGGTCATCGGTTTGGGCTGCTATCGAGGCTTGCACGGTGTATCTGCGAGGCTCTGTGATTTCCGAAAGTCCGTCGGTGTAAACGACGCTCAGAGCTCCCGCCCACTCAGGCGCCGCTGGAGTCAGCGCTTGCTCTGGGGTCAGCGCTTGCGCCGGAGCAGCACTCAGCACCACTAATCCCGAGACAACCAGCGCTCCGGCCGCGCCTATCGCACTCCAAACAGGTTTGCGCACGCTCATACCCCTATCCCCCACGGATTCGCGTGCCCGAGTGCCCAGCACACTACGCCGATTCCCAGAGTCTCGATAGACCGCTACCCGGCACTCGACCACCGTTATCCGTAGGTATCGCGAGGGCCTCGACCGTCGCGGACCGATCGCGGTCCTTTCTTCCAGCTCGGCGCTGCCGGGCCCAGCACCTCGACGATCATCACCACGCCATCGCCCAGCTCGTCAGCAAGGCGTTTGACAACAGTCGGAGCGAGCAGGCGCAGATTAGTCGCCCAGGCTGTCGAGTCGGTACGCACGATGAGCTTGCCTGCATCGGCATCGAAGGTCTCGGGACGGCAATGTTGGGCGACCTCGACACCGACGATGCGTGCCCACTGGGTGAAGACACCGTGCACCCGGATCTCGGACGCCCAGCCTTGCTCAGCGACCAATCGCCCGATCGTGGAGTCCAATGCCTGAGGATCGCGGTCGTCGGGGTGCGCACCAGGATAGGTCGACCCAGTTGAGCGAGGCCCGGTGTCGGTGTTCTTCCGGGTGGATTTCTTGCCTCCGCGAGTAGTGCCGGGTTTGGCCCCTGGTTGCGCCAACGAGCGAGCGATCGAGCGGGCCAGCTCCAAACCGGTGTCGTCGTGGGTCTCGACCGACTCGACCACCGGGTCACCCGGTTCTGGACTCTGGGTCACGTCGGGGTCACCTGCCCATCGGCGACAGTAAACCGGCCAGCTGCTGCCGCCTCGAACAAGGTCTCGGGCACGTCAGCTGGAACAGCGGCGGTAACCAAGACCTGCTCGGCATCGGCGACAAGCTGGGCGAGCCGGGTGCGACGTTGAGTGTCGAGCTCGGCGAATACGTCGTCAAGGATCAGAATCGGGTCGTCACCGTCACTCTTGAGCAGCGCATACGAAGCCAACCTCAGCGCCAACGCGAACGACCAGGATTCACCGTGCGAGGCGTACCCCTTGACCGGAAGCGGACCCAGGGAACACACCAGCTCGTCTCGATGGGGCCCGACCAGGGTCACACCGCGATCGACTTCTTCAGCACCCCGACGTGCCAGCTCGGCCGCGAGCACGTCGGTGAGCACTTCACGGGTGGGAGCCATCGCGAGAGGCAGTTCGACCGAGGCCTGGTAACGCAAATCGGCCCGGTTGTTGCTGGCGTCCTGGGCGACATCGGCGTAGGAGGCCGCGACACGGGGTCGCAATTCCTCGACCAGATCCAGGCGCGCCGCGAGCAATCTGGCGCCGACTCTGACCAGCTGGCCGTTCCATACATCCAAAGTCGAGGCGAAGTGCTCGTCGGGTCGACCACGCCGGTTGGCTCTGGCGGTCTTGAGCAGGGCGTTGCGTTGCTTGAGGATCTTGTCGTAGTCACTACGTACGCCGGCGAACCGTGGCGTGCGTAAGACCAGCAACTCATCGAGGAACCGTCGGCGTTCACTGGGATCACCTTTGACCAAGGACAGGTCCTCGGGACTGAAGATCACGGTCCGGACCCAGCCGAGCAGGTCCCGCGGTCGCGGTAACGCGACTTTGTTGACCCGGACCCGGTTGGCGCGGCCGGGGTTGAGTTCGACCTCGATCAGCGCCTGACGCTCACCGCGGGTGACATGGGCCCGAATGATCGCTTGCTCATGCTCGTATTTGACCAGTGGCGCATCGGTAGCGACGCGGTGGCTACCGAGTCGAGCCAGGTAGTCGACCGCTTCGACGATATTGGTCTTGCCTTGGCCGTTGCTGCCGACCAGCGCGGTGACGCCGGGAGCCAAGGTCAGGTCGACCGTGTCGTACGACCTGAAGTCGAGTAGTTGAAGATGAGTGACGTGCAAGGCCCTGTACTCGAACTAACCGGAACTCAGGACTGACTGGTGGTGGCGGTTGGGGGCGGGGATCGGTGTGGCCAGAATTATGTATGGCATGACCCCCAAACTGATTGCGCATCGCGGCGATCGCCTTCATCGCGGGNGAGTCGTCCTGCCGGGACACGAACCGAGCGAACAACGATGCCGCGATCGCAGGAACCGGAACCGCGTTGTCGATGGCAGCCTCCACCGTCCAGCGGCCTTCCCCGGAATCATCGGCCCACCCCTTGATCCTGGTCAGACCCTCGTCGGCCTGTAACGCCTCCACCAGGAGATCGAGCAACCAGGAGCGGATCACGGTTCCCTCACGCCAAGACCGGAACACCTCGGTGACGTTGTCGACGATGTCGACCTTCTCCAGTAGCTCCCAGCCTTCGGCGTAGCTCTGCATGAGGGCGTACTCGATGCCGTTGTGCACCATCTTGGAGAAGTGCCCGGCGCCGACCTTGCCGGCGTGCACCCAGCCGAACTCACCCTCGGGCTTGAGCGCGTCGAAGATCGGCTGTGCCAAAGCGATGTGCTCGGGTGCGCCACCTGCCATCAGCGCGTAGCCGTTTTCCCGTCCCCACACGCCTCCGGAAACTCCGCAGTCGACAAAGCCAATGCCTCGTTCGGCGAGAAGCTCGCCGTGGATCTGATCGTCGGTCCAACGAGAATTACCGCCATCGATGACCAGGTCTCCGGCAGTCAGGAGCTCCCGAAGTTCTCCGATGGTCTGCTTGGTCGGCTCTCCGGCGGGGACCATCACCCAAATGACNCGCGGGGAGGGGAGTTGTGCGACCAGATCGGTCAAGCTGGTGGCATCGCTCAGCGCCGGGTCGCGGTCGTACCCGATCACGGTGTGGCCGGCGCCGCGCAGTCGCTGCCGCATGTTGCCGCCCATCTTGCCCAAGCCGATGAGTCCGATCTCCATGCAGTCCTCCTCGCAGGTAGGCGACGTAGGCAAAGTGGGTGCGCACGTTTCGGCAACCACCTTCCGGGCACTATCCAAGAAGCCGCCGCGGCATCAATAGGTAGCGGAAGTCGTCAACGATGTCGCCGTCGATGCCACCGTCCACACCGGTGATGACCGCGGGCTTGCTGGCTTGAGTGAATGACAACTCGACGATCGAGGTCTCGATTGCGGTCAGGCCGTCGAGTAGGAAAGTCGGATTGAAGCCGGTCGTGATCGGCTCGCCCTTGACCACGGCATCGATCTGTTCGGTGGCCAACGCCTCATCGCCGCTGCCCGCGTCCAACGTCAACGCTCCGTCGGAGAACGCGAGTTGCACCGCGGTGTTGCGCTCGGCGACCAATGAGACTCGCTTGACCGACTCCACCAATGCGGAGCGGTCGACTCGTGCCACGGTGGCGTGCTCGCTGGGGAAAAGGGTGCGGACCTTGGGGAACTCCCCGTCGAGCAAGCGGGTGGTGGTACGACGGGTGCCGCCGCCGACAGTCCCCTCGAAACCGATCAAGCCCTCTCCCACCCCAGATCCGGACAAGGCGATCGTCACGTCGGTCCCGGAAGTCAACGACTTGGCGGTGGCGTCGAGTACGCGCGCAGGCACCAGCGCTGCCACGGTCGCATCGGTCGATCCCGGGTCCCAACCGAGCTCGCGAAGCGACAACCGGAAGCGATCGGTCGCCAGCAGCGCGATGTGGTCACCCTCGATTTCGATCCGGACACCGGTCAACACAGGAAGCATGTCGTCACGGCCGGCAGCAGTGACCGCCTGGGCAACTGCGGCCGCGAACAGGTCCGCTTTGACCGTGCCGGTCGCCTCCGGCATTTCCGGGAGTGTCGGGTATTCGTCAACCGGCATGGTCTGCAGGGAGAAACGAGCGCTGCCACATACCAAGGACACTTTTGCGCCGTCGATCTCCACGTCGACCGGCTTGTTGGGAAGGCTGCGGCAGATGTCAGCCAGCAACCGACCGGATACCAGCGCTTTGCCCTCCTCGGTCACAGTCGCGGGGAGGGTGGCTCGAGCGGAGGTCTCATAGTCGAAAGCTGAGAGAATCAGCCCGTCACCAGAATCCCCGGTCTCGATGAGGAGACCAGCCAGAACCGGGACACTCGGACGAATCGGGAGGCTGCGCGCTGCCCAGGCGACAGCATCGGCCAGTACGTCTCGCTCGACGCGGAACTTCATGTCGCCTCCTCGGCGGGGTGGTCACGGTGATCCAGACTTTGCGGGCGCAGACCTGAGGCCGCTCCAGGAAAGCCAAGTTCGCGGAGAGGAAATCCTGCCATGGAGGGTACGCCGTCAGGGTTCGTCCCCAGGTCGGCGCCCGGCTTGAAGTTCCCGGACCTGTCATTACTGGATAGATACACCGTCTTGTTCACAAGTGTGGATAGTGTGGAGAACTGGTCTTTACGCAGGTCAGCGGAGGAATTCGGGTTGGGACAAGCTGTGGATCGGGCACGGTTGCGTTGGGGAGCAATGTGGGTAGCTTCCATGCTTGCCCAAGAACCGAGGGCGTTGTCCACAGGGAGCCCACGGAGGACGCGGGTTCTTCCCGAGAACGTTCCACAAGGCGACTTTTCCCGGGATGAGGGCATGACGAGCACGCTCGAGGCGAGGTGTCGGTGGCACTGTTGGCGGCGACAACAGCATGGATCGGATGGGTACATGGGGCGCCTTAGGACTGGCGAGCCTGGTGCTTGATCCGGTTGGTGAGTTCTGTGACCTGATTGAAGGTCGAGCGCCGCTCAGCCATTTGGGTTCGGATCTTCTTGTCGGCGTGCATCACCGTGGTGTGGTCGCGGCCGCCGAACTGCTGCCCGATCTTGGGCAGCGAGAGCTCGGTCAGCTCACGACACAGGTACATCGCGATCTGGCGGGCGGTGACCAGTGCACGTGACCGGTTTTGGCCGCATACGTCTTCGATGGTGAGCCCGAAGTAAGAGGAGGTCTGGGCGATGATCAGCGGCGCGGTGATCTCGGGTTCGCCACCTTCGGGGATCAGATCCTTGAGCA
Source organism: Nocardioidaceae bacterium (assembly GCA_013693815.1). Classification (GTDB taxonomy): domain Bacteria; phylum Actinomycetota; class Actinomycetes; order Propionibacteriales; family Nocardioidaceae; genus SSC3. The sequence continues at coordinate 78,637 of CP059259.1, read as the reverse complement.
CGATCTCGGCCAACGTGAGGTCGACCGGCTGACGGTTCAGGCTCGCGAACGCGGTAACTCGGATGAGCGCGCCCTCCAACTCCCGGATGTTGGTCTGGATCTTGCTGGCAATGAACTCCAGGACATCCGGNGGCGCCGTCATCCGATCGGTGGCGGCTTTCTTCCGCAAGATCGCGATCCGAGTCTCCAGGTCGGGTGGCTGGACATCGGTGATCAGGCCCCACTCGAAGCGGTTACGCAATCGGTCCTCGAGCGCCTCGAGGCGTTTGGGTGCTCGGTCGGAGGTGATCACGATCTGCTTGTTGGCGTTGTGCAGAGTGTTGAACGTGTGGAAGAACTCCTCCTGCGTTTGGATCTTGCCTTCCAAGAACTGGATGTCGTCGATCAGGAGGACATCGACGTCGCGGTAGCGCTTTTGGAAAGTGGCCGCCCGGTCGTCACGGATCGCGTTGATGAACTCGTTGGTGAACTCTTCGGTGCTGACGTACCTGACTCGTACGCCGGCGAAGAGGCTGCGCAGATAGTGGCCGATCGCATGGAGTAGGTGGGTCTTTCCGAGCCCTGAATCACCGTAGATGAGTAGCGGGTTGTAGGCCTTGCCGGGAGCCTCGGCGACAGCGGCCGCGGCCGCGTGAGCGAAGCGGTTGGAAGAACCGATGACGAACGTCTCGAAGACGTACTTCGGGTTGAGTCGGGTTTCCAGGACGCTGCCCACAGGCCGGGAACCGGAGATCGGCGAGTTGGTGAATGGGTCCAGCGGCTCTCTTCCGAGTGGCTTTATCGACATATCGCCGAATGGATCTGTCGATGATGGCACCTGCGAGCCGGAGTTCTCCGGTTGCGTGGTGTGATTCAGGGCCGGGGACCCTGGGAGCTCCTCGGCGCTTGCGATGGTGGCTGACTCGGTCGGCTCGGTGGTCCGCTGGAGTTGTGGGTCGACGGCGACGGCGATGCGGATAGGGGTGTGGAACTGCGCCGAGAGGGCATCTTCGAGGCGGGTTCGTACCCGACCCTCTATTTGGTTGCGGGTGAAGTCGTCGGCAACTGCGATGTAGGCGGTGCCCTCGTGTACTTCCAGCGGGCGACTTGCCTTGAGCCAAGCTCGCTGACTGGTGGGAAGCTCATCGATCAACTGCCACCACAAGGTCCCGAAGTCGGTACCAGGGTGATCCCCATCGTCTGCCACGGTGATTCCTCACGAATGTGGGTGCGTTCCCACTGTCGAGAAACGACCAGATCGCTCTGGTTCGATTCAGCTTTCCGGCACTATCTGTGGCTTACGTAAGGCTTGCTTCAGGAAGCGGTCCACATTGTTGTCCACAGGTTGTGCATGATTTCCTCGTTAGTGGTGAGGACTCCCATCCGAGACAGCCCGTTCAGGGGCCGTGGGGAATCTCGGAAGTGCCGACGCTAACAAGCCCACGGTGCTCGCCACAAGCAGATGTCCACAGGCATATGACAGCTCGTCAAGTCAACACGCCGAGCACTCTAAAGGATCTTGGTCGTGGTGTGATCAGGGTGGTCCCCGCTATGGACCAAGGACGCGACCAAAGCGCATTGAATAGGTGCGACCAAGAATGGGACGGCTGCGCGGCCAACGGCGTGAATTGACCCCGTAGCACCGCAACGCGTACCGTTGACCGGTCGTACGTCGGCGGTTGTCGCACGCCCGTGGTTCCCGATACTTCGTGCACTGAGAGATCATGCTCGAGATCGGACGTCAGGCTGATGCCGACCCTGAGCGATAGCGACCCCATTTTTCACTACTGGACCTGGCAGCCTTACCGATGGATGCCTGACGAAAAGCGGAGCAGATCGTGAGCAAGCGGACCTACCAGCCGAACAACCGTCGCCGTGCCAAGACGCATGGTTTCCGTCTGCGCATGCGCACGTGCGGGACGCGCGATCTTGTCTTCGCGCCGCTCCAAGGGCCGTAAGCGCCTCGCAGTCTGAGGCCGGCAGCCGATCAGTTGCTGACTGGTGCTCGCCCGAGCGAATCGCCTGACCTCGGCGTCGCTGTTCGCTCATGCGATCAGGCGCGGCGCCCGCGTAGGTGGCCCGGTTCTCGTGGTGCATCTCAGCGAGACTGAGGTGACCGGACCCTTGGTGGGGCTGGTCGTCAGCAAGCAGGTCGGCAACGCCACTATCCGCAATCGCGTGAAACGTCGCCTGCGAGCATTGGCTCGAGACCGAATCGGGTCGTTGTCAGGGTCCGCTGTCCTGGTGATCCGCGCACTTCCTCCTGCGGCAACGGCAACTTCCGGCGAACTCGCGGCGGAGTTCGATCGTTGTCTGGTTCGAGCACAACGCAAGCTCGGAGAAGGAGGCCAGGCATGAGATATCCACTGATCTGGTTCTTGAAGGCGTATCGGTTCGCGATCAGCCCGCTGTATGGGCAGGTCTGCCGGTACCACCCGACTTGTTCGGCGTACGCCTTGGAGGCAGTCACCATGCATGGTGCACTACGTGGCACTTATCTCGCTGCACGGCGGGTATTGCGTTGCCACCCGTGGGCAGCCGGCGGTTACGACCCGGTTCCTGGTTCTGATTCCACCGATGCAGTCGATCCCGAGCGAGTTTCTCTCCAGGCCCAATCCAACGCACATTCTGACGCTAGGAGCCTGAGTGTTTGAGTTCTTCGGCACGATCATGGCACCGCTCTACTGGGTGGTGTCGGTGCTGTTGTCGGCATTCCACAGCTTGTTCTCCACAGTGCTCGATCCGGGTTCGGGAGCGGCCTGGGTACTGTCGATCATCGGGCTGACGGTGACCATTCGTGCCGCGTTGATCCCGCTGTTCGTCAAACAGATCAAGTCCAGCCGGAACATGCAGATGCTTCAGCCACGGGTGCGTGAGTTGCAGAGCAAGTACAAACACGACCGGGAGCGCCTGGCCCAGGAAACGATGGCGCTGTACAAGGAGACCGGGACCAACCCGTTCTCCTCTTGTTTGCCGCTGCTCATCCAGATGCCGATCTTCTTGTCGCTGTTCCGGGTGATCGATCAAGCAGCCAATGGGAAGGCGCTGGGAATCCTGACCGAAACCCAGGTCACCCAGCTCAAGAACGCCACGATCTTCGGCAGCGTGCACATTGCCGACCGATTCACCACTAGTGACGCCGATATCTGGGTGCGTGTGTTTGCGGGTCTCTTGGTGGTTGCGATGACCGCGACAACCTTCCTCACCCAGCGTCAGCTGATGAGCAAGAACATGCCGGCTGATGCGATGCAAGGCCCCTATGCGCGGCAGCAGAAGATGCTGCTCTACATCCTTCCGCTGGTCTTCGCTATTGGTGGCATCGCCTTCCCGATCGGTGTGCTCATCTACTGGACCACCTCGAACTTGTGGACTATGGGCCAGCAGTTCTACGTGATCCGCAATAACCCGGCGCCTGGGACCCCGGCGTTCGCGGCCAAGGAAGAACGCGACAAGGCGAAGGCAATCAAGCGAGGGCAGGTGCCGGTCGAACCCGAGCCCGAACCGGAGATCCCCAAACAACNNCACCTCGTCAGCAACCTAAGAATCAGTCCCGCAGTCAGCGCAAGAAGAAACAGGGCCCGAGTTCCGGTGGTCCTGGCAAGACCGGGTCGTAACCCGTTCGGAGGAGTAGAACGTGACAGACCAGAACCCAGATNNACCGCCACTGAAGACCCCACGCTTCAGGTTCCAGCTGAAGTTCCTACGGAGGTAGTTGTCGACGACGTGACCACCGCACCTGCCGAGGCTGCTTCTGTCGGGGAGAAGAAGCTCCCGAGGCAGGAGTCGNAGACCGTGGCTCGGATGGATGCCCTGGAGCACGAGGGTGACATCGCGGCTGACTACCTCGAAGAGCTACTCGACATCGCTGATCTTGACGGGNGATATCGACATGGACGTGGAGGGGATCGTGCGGCAGTCAGCATCGTCGGCGAAGGGCTTGACGTCTTGGTCGGTCGCTCCGGGNAGGTCTTGGATGCCCTTCAAGAGTTGACCCGCCTCGCGGTCTATCGCGAGACAGGAGAGCGGTCCCGAATGATGCTCGACATCGGGNGTTTCCGAGCCGCCAAGCGTGCGCAGCTTGAGGAGTTGGGCCGTGACTCGGCTGAGAAGGTGAAGGAGAGCGGCGAGCCTGTGTCGCTGGATCCAATGACGCCGTTCGAGCGCAAGGTCGTTCACGATGTGGTCGCCGCTGCTGGCTTGGTGTCGAGCTCGCAGGGTACGGAGCCCAAGCGGTATGTCGTGATCTCGCCTGCATAGCGCCGCTCATGGCTGATGTTTCACGTGAAACGCCCCCGCCACCTCGTGAGGCAGCGGGGTTTTCGCATCCCGCTTGCCGTTAGCCGAATCGTTTTGCGAGCTGCTTGCGACAGATGGTGTGGTGAGAGGTCTGATCGGGCCTCGTGAAGCTCCGCGTCTCTGGGAGAGGCACCTGTTGAACTGTGCGGTCATCGCGCCGGCCTTTGAAGAAGGCAGCGCCGTCGCAGATGTAGGCAGCGGTGCTGGATTACCCGGGCTAGTCCTGGCGATCGTTCGACCTGACCTTCAGGTGACGCTGATCGAGCCCCTGCTACGTCGTACGAGCTTCTTGCTGGAGTGTGTAGAGGCTCTTGGCCTGAGCAATGTCGAGGTTCTCCGAGGTCGCGCAGAGGAGTTCCACGGCAGTCGAGAGTTCGATGTTGTGACGGCTCGGGCGGTGGCTCCACTCGACCGTCTGGCGAAGTGGTGTCTGCCGTTGTCTCGTGAGGGCGGCTCGCTACTGGCAATGAAGGGCGAGTCGGCGACTGATGAGCTGCGCGAATCAGAGGACGGACTGCGATCGCTCGGGGCAACGAGAATCAGCTTGGAACGCTACGGCGAGGGGATCGTCGATCCACAAACGGTGGTGGTCCGGTGGAAGCCGGNNGCCACGTCGACCGATAGGTTGGGGTGGCAATAACTCGGGGAGAAGCGCCGGAGCCGGCGCCCTAGGAAGTGAGGACAGGCGGTTGTCTGAGCGAGGAGAGTCTCAGTGGTGGTCGCGGCCTCCGGTACTGACGGATGTCGCCGTCCCTGAGCCCGGGTTTCACGCGAAACATCGCCGCCCTATCTCGGCGAGATCCGCGATGAGTACCTCGGCGGAGTCGTTGTTTCACGTGAAACGGCTCTGGGTACGCAAGGGCTAGTGCAACAGCCGACTGCGGCAATGGCGGCCGATCATGGCCCGGCTTACAGCCGCCCGGTTGCCCCCTCCGACTTTGGTCCTGCTCCAGCTCCTGGTCCGCAGCAATTGGACGGAGAGACCCCGATGGCTCGTGAGGTTGAGGAGCACATCGCCACCCAGCAACGGCTTCAGTCGGCAGAGCCACTGCCTCGGCCGGAACGTACTCGTGTGATGGTGGTTGCCAATCAGAAGGGCGGCGTTGGTAAGACCACCACCACGGTCAACGTCGCGGCTGCTCTCGCACAGCTTGGTCAGCGGGTGTTGGTCATCGACCTGGACCCTCAGGGCAACGCCTCAACGGCCTTGGGTATCGAGCATNCATCAGGAGTCCCGTCGATCTACGACGTGTTGGTCGACGCAGTCNCCCTGGCTGAGGTGACATCGAAGAGCCCAGACTTTGACACGCTCGACGTCGTTCCGGCCACGATCGATCTTGCAGGAGCGGAGATCGAACTCGTCAGCGTCGTCGCCCGCGAAAATCGACTTCGCAAGGCGATCCAGTCCTATCTCGCTGCTGCAGATCCAGCCGATCGTTACGACTACGTGCTCGTGGACTGCCCACCCTCTCTCGGCTTGCTCACCTTGAATGCGCTGGTGGCAGGTGAGGAAATGCTGATCCCGATCCAGGCCGAGTACTACGCGCTCGAGGGCGTCGGTCAACTACTCCAAACTGTCCAACTGGTACAGGCGAACTTGAACCCCGGTCTCAAGGTGAGCACGATTCTTCTCACGATGTACGACGGTCGCACTCGATTGTCGTCCGGCGTCGCCGATGAGGTACGGGAGCACTTCGGTGATCTGGTCCTCAAGACCGCGGTGCCGCGGTCAGTCCGGGTGTCCGAGGCACCGAGTTACGGACAGACCGTGATCACCTACGATCCGAACTCCCCAGGGGCACTGTCCTACTTGGAAGCTGCTCGTGAGCTGGTCACCAAAGGTGTGCCGGCATGAGTGAGAAGACCCCCAACGTCGTGGTCTGGGGCGTGGTCTGGGTTCCCTCATCCCGACTGCTCCGGTCGTCGACGTAGATGCGGCTGGCTCCAGCTCTGTTCGGGACATGTCTACGGCGACCGATACCGCTCGCCCGCGGGTGGATGCGCTGGATGCCCTGCATGCTCTGGGTGATACACCTCGGAAAGGCGCAGACTCCGGTCCCGAGTTGGCTCCCGTCGATGGGGCGTACTTCGCGGAACTCGACATCGCGGCTATCTCCCCCAACCCTCGCCAGCCACGTCAGGTGTTCGAGGAAGAGGCTTTGGCAGAGCTGGTGTTCTCCATCAAGGAGGTTGGCCTGCTGCAGCCGGTCGTTGTACGGCCGGTCGGCGACCAAAGTGGGAAGTATGAGCTGATCATGGGGAGCGCCGTTGGCGCGCCTCTCAGGTCGCTGGTTTGACCACGATCCCCGCGATCGTACGGGAGACCGAGGACGAGGACCTGCTTCGCGATGCCCTCCTGGAGAACCTGCATCGCGCTCAGCTGAACCCGTTGGAAGAGGCCTCGGCGTATCAACAGCTTCTCGATGATTTCGGCTGTACCCACGAAGAGCTCGCAGGTCGGATCGGTCGCAGCAGACCGCAGATCAGCAACACGCTGCGGCTACTCAAGCTGAGCCCGCCGGTTCAACGCCGGGTAGCCGCCGGGGTTCTCTCCGCCGGGCATGCCCGCACGTTGCTGGGCGTACAAGACGCAGACGCCCAAGACCGGCTGGCAGCTCGCGTCGTTGCCGAGGGGATCTCGGTGCGTGGCCTGGAGGAGATCGTCGCCGTCGGTGACCTCGCCTCGGACAAGCCCTCGAAGTCGGAGCGTAGGGCCCGGCCCACAGCCCCGGCGCTGACAGATCTTGCTGCCCGTCTTTGCGACCTCTACACGCGTGTGAAAGTCGACCTGGGGAAGAGCAAGGGAAAGGTCACCATAGAGTTCGCCTCGATCCCTGACCTGGAGCGGATCGTGGCGATCATGGACCCCACGTATCAGCGGAGAAGTGATTGAGCAGTCGGACCAAGTCGAATAACTCTTTGTCGACAAACTGATTCATCGATATGCCGACTGCGCGTCGGTGGGACGCACTACTTGTTCTTGGCGGCTTTCTTCGCAGCCTTCTCGCGGCGCGCTTTCAGCCGGGCAGCGAGTTCCTTGCGATCCAGCTGCGCTGCTTCATCCGGTGTCGGCGCGCTCCCGCCGTACACCTGNGGAAGCCACCACGAGCCGGGCGGCTGCTCGCCGGCCGGATACTCGGTGATGGCCTTGTCCAGAAGCGCTTCGAGGCGTTCGCGCAAGAGTGCGGTCTCCTCGACGGCATGCTCTGCTGTCGGGTGCAGGGGCTCGCCGATGGCGACTGAGATGGTCTTATGCCGGGAGAAGTCACGAGGATGATCTTTGGTCACGATGCGCTGTGTTCCCCACAACGCGATCGGGATCAGCGGGACCTCGGCCTTGGCGGCGATGCGCACAGCTCCGGTCTTGATGTCCTTGATCTGCAACGAGCGCGAGATCGTGGCTTCGGGGAAGATGCCGACGAGCTCTCCGGCGCGTAGGTAGTCGATCGCTTTCTGCGCAGCATCGAGGCCGTCGCCCCGGTCGACGGGGATGTGATGCAGTGAGCGCATGAACTGACCGAGGCCGGGAGCGTCGAACATTTCCTGTTTTGCCATGAAACGTACTACTCGTCCTAGATTCGCCGGCGGGAAGCCNCCGAAGATGAAGTCGACGTACGAGATGTGGTTGAACGCCAGCAACGCCCCACCCTTGGCAGGGAGGTGCTCGATCCCGCTCACCTTGAATCGGTAGTCCATCGCCTTGAACCAGACCCTGGCCGACGAGATCACCGTCGGATAGACGAAGTCACGCATGGACGCACCTTATCGGTACCGAGCCACGGGCATTGATAGCTGCCGCCGGCCGATGCCGACAGCTGGTCCGAGCCTGTTTCCCGGAGTCGTTTCGTGAAACTCACATCCGGAAGTGGCCGTGAAGATGGGAGACTTTACGGTGTGAGACCGATCGTCCAGAGCCGAAAACTGCAAAATGTCCGTTATGACGTGCGCGGACCCATCTTGGTGGAGGCGCAGCGGCTCGAGGCAGAGGGCCACAAGGTCCTCAAGCTCAACATCGGTAACCCCGCTCCGTTCGGTTTCGAGGCACCTGAGGCGATTCTCGCCGACATGATTCACAATCTCCCCGACTCCCAGGGCTACTCCGACTCCCGCGGCATCTATTCGGCCCGGACCGCAGTCGCGCAGTACTACCAGTCCCGAGGGCTGACCGAGACGGTCAACGAGGACGTCTTCATCGGTAACGGCGTCTCGGAGTTGATCTCGATGGTGCTGCAGACCTTCGTCGACGACGGCAACGAGATCCTGGTTCCGGCACCCGATTACCCGCTGTGGACCGGGGCCGTCACGTTGTCCGGTGGGACGCCGGTGCACTACCGATGCGACGAGGCCAATGGATGGGTTCCGGATCTGGTCGATATTGAGTCCAAAATCACCGAAAATACCCACGCATTGGTCATCATCAACCCCAACAACCCCACGGGCGCCGTCTACAGCGAGGAAATCGTCAAGGGGCTGGTGGACATCGCTCGTCGGCATGAGCTGGTGATCTTCTCCGACGAGATCTACGAGAAGATCCTGTTCGACGATGCCGTACATCACCACACCGCGACCTATGCGGGTGAGGATGTCTTGTGCCTGACCTTCTCAGGTCTGTCCAAGGCCTACAGGGTCTGCGGCTACCGCGCCGGTTGGGTGATGATCTCAGGTCCCAAGCACATGGCCGAGGACTTCCTCGAGGGTCTCACGTTGCTGTCGAACATGCGGATGTGCGCCAACGTGCCGGCCCAGCACGCCATCCAGACTGCGCTGGGTGGCTACCAGTCGATCAGCGAGTACATCGGCCCCGGAGGGCGCTTCTACGAGCAGAGCAAACTCGCCTCACGTCTGCTGAACGAGATCCCCGGCGTCTCCTGCGTCGAGCCCCAGGGCGCCTTGTACTGCTTCCCACGCTTGGACCCCGAGGTGTATGGCATCACCGATGACGAGAAATTCGTCCTGGAGTTGTTGCGGGCCAAGAAGATCCTGGTCACCCACGGCACCGGGTTCAACTGGTTCGAGCCCGATCACTTCCGGCTGGTCACCTTGCCTGACGTCGACATGCTCACCGAGGCGATCGGCCGTATCTCCGACTTCCTGGTCACATTGCGTTAGCGGTCTCGATCGCTGCTATGCCGTACGCGACCGCGGGAGGGTGATCGGGTGCGACCGAAGGTCGTTATCGGGATCGATTGCGGGTCTCGGGCGCCGGTTTGCGCAACCGAGTCGGTCGCACGGCTCCGAGGATCTTCTCGACCGCAGCCTCGAGTTCCTCACGCCACGTCAGCACCGACTTGAGGTCCAAGCGCATCCGCGGATGCTGAATATGGGGTCGCTGGGTCTTGAAACCCACTCGGAGCAAGAACTCTGCGGGCAGTACGCACGAGTGCATGGAGGCAACCTCGGGTGAGGCTGCCTGGGGACGCGTGGCTCCGAATGCCTCGACCGAGCGGATCCCACCGCGTTGGATCAGATCCTTGGCCATGGCTTGCATCAACAACCGGCCAAGTCCTGCCCTGCGATGCGCCGGCCGGACGTACGCTGTGGCCAGTTGCACGCAATCGGTACTGATCGGGGCTGTGGGCAGCGATGCCGAGCCGGGAAAATAGACCGGCGGGGCGTACACGATGACGCCTACGACGTCGTCATCGATCAAGATCACCCGACCCGCAGATCCCCACTCCAGAAGCGCCTGCGAGAGCCAGGCCTGTTTCTCACTGGCCAGCTCACCGGCTACCTGAGCGCGTTCGCGCAGCACCGGCTCACGCTCCCAGAACAGGCACTCACGCACCTCGTCGGGCAACAGGGCCAGGGTGTCCAAGGTGAGCCGCTCGATCTTGCGGGCCATGGTTTCAGGGTAGTGGTGTATCCGGTGACTTGCCGGTTAACTCAGGTCCCGCTTGCTCCTAGCGCGACGGTCAGCTCCAAAATCGACCGTGGATTGGTCAGCCGGTCACCGAAGCGCTCTCGCAACTGGCCCATCCGGTAGCGCACCGTTTGCGGATGTACGAAAAGCGCTTCGGCGATCTCGTCGCGGCGACCCTGGTAGAGCAGCCAGGCGCGCAGGGTGTCCACCAACTTCGCGCGGGCGGTCGGGCTCAGGCCATCCAGGGGNGCAAGGACGCGATCGCGCAAGTCGGTCAGTGCCTCCTGGTCGGCTCTGAGCACCAGCTCGGTCAGATGCAGATCGGTATCCCCGGACAGACCGAGCCTGCTTGCCTGGAGCGCGCGCGCCACCGAACTGCGAGCTTGTTGCCAAGGTCTCGCCGGTCCGACAGTGGCAACCTGGTCACGTAGCGCCGCCAAGATCGCTCGTCGTCCCTCGGCAGAGCCGATCGGCACCAGCATGGCAGTGAGCTCGGGGAACTCCTCCAGCGCCGCAATATCCTCACCGGGNGCCAGCGTGTCCTCATGGAGCAGCCGGCGAGCGGTCGCGAGGTCGGCCTCCGGCACCACGACCGCGACCAGGGCATGCGGTGGATACCAGGCGCCGCGTTCGGCGGCATCGGTGAGTTCCTCGGCCGGNCAACCCTCCACGATCATGGCGAACAGTCGCTCGCGCCGGCGTTGCAGAAGTTGTCCGCTGGAGGCGAGCTCTTCGACGTGACCGCGCAGGCTGATAGCGGAGAGCTCGTCGATATAAGCGAAGACGAGCTCGGCGAAGCGAGCGATCTCATCTGCTGCGATACCGGTGAGCACGGCAGCGTGACTCATGTCCTGCCACGCGACCCGGGCACCGACCCGGTAGGCCTGGGACAAGGCATCCATCGAGCGTCCCGAGCGAGCCTCACCGCGGCCCAGGTCGTAGGCCGCCTGGTGGACGAACTCGACTTGGGTCCCGGCCGCCAGGCCCCCAGGTCGCGATGCGAGGTCGATGAAGCCCTCCAACGCCACCCGGACAGCCGTCTCGATGGTGCGGCCCAGGCGCCCGCGGAACGGATCGGCATAGGCGGGGACGGCTTCCACGATGGCAGCTACTACCTGCTCGGCGACGGTGGGCACCTCGCTCCGAAGCTGGTCCAAGGTGGCGGGNGGTAGCCGCAACCTTGATTCAGCCGATTCACTCGATGGAGTCATAAGCTCATTTTGTTCGCTATTGATAAAAGAGCAGGAGAGATTCACAAATCTAGGTCAGGATTCTAGCCGATCCGAGCGGCAGACTGATGATGTGCCAGAGATGACGACTCCCACTCGCTCCCGGTCGGGAGCCGAGCTCCCAGCGGGCAACACAGTGGTCGGCCAGCTGCTTGGCCCGACGGTCGGCAAGGTGGACAACTCGGGAGACAGCACTGGGGGCAGCCGGGTGGGTACTTCTGTCAAACACCGGTTGTGGCAGGTGGCGCGCGCTGCCGCGACGCCACTGGTGCCTCAGGACTACCTCGACATGGTGGCGCCGCTGCGCAATCCGGCTCTGTTGCGCGGCCGGATCGAGACGATCAGTCCCGAGACCCGCGACAGCGCTACCCTGGTGATCCGGCCTGGTATCGGTTGGCGGGGCCACCGTCCAGGTCAGTACGTCCGACTCGGTGTCGACGTCGATGGTGTGCGGCTGTGGCGCGCGTACTCGGTGACCTCAGGCCCCACTATGGACCGAGAGCTGTTCAGCATCACCGTCAAAGCCATCCCCGATGGCGTGGTCAGCAACCACCTGGTGCATCGGATCCGCCCTGGCACCGTCGTGCAATTGGATCAGGCGGCTGGTGACTTCGGTCTACCCGAGGTGATGCCGGCCAAGCTGTTGTTCCTGACTGCCGGTAGCGGCATCACTCCGGTGATGGGGATGTTGCGCCACCACCTCGACGAGATGCCTGATGTGGTGCTGGTGCACGGCGCGCCGACCCGTGACGAGGTGATCTTCGGCGGTGAGCTGCGCCGGCTCGCCAAGACCGGCCGGATCACTCTGATCGAGAGTCACGACGCGACCGACGGCTATCTGACAGCTGATCGGCTGGTGGAGCTCGTCCCCGATCTGGCCGAACGTGTCACGCTCGCGTGCGGTCCCACCNCCCTGCTGGACCTGATCGAGCAGTTGTACGCCGACAAGGGCATCACCGATCAGTTGCACACCGAGCGCTTCCGGCCGACCGTGCTGGTTGCCGGCGAAGGCGGTGAAGTCAGCTTCGGCAAGCAGGGGCTGGTCTTCGACTCCGCCGGTGACACCCCGATCCTCGATGCCGGCGAGGCTGCCGGGGCCNTGATGCCCAGCGGGTGCCGGATGGGTATCTGCTACGGCTGTGTAGTCCCGCTCAAAGAGGGCACCGTACGCGATCTGCGCAACGGCGATCTCACCATTGCCGCTGACGGCATCACGGTCCCGATCCAGACCTGTATCAATGCGGCCGCAGGGCCGNTGCCACCTCGACCTCTGACTACTAGTTACCCACGTACTCACACCGACCGTCCTACTCGCACCCAGGAGATACTGACGATGACCGCTTTGAAGAAAGTCGAGGGCTCCCTCGTCGAACACCTCACCACCGAAGACATCGAGCAACTCGGCAGGGAGCTCGACGAGATCCGCGAACAGGTGATCCGCTCCCGCGGGGAGCGCGATGCTCGCTACATCCGCAAAGTGATCGCCAATCAGCGCCGCCTCGAGATGGGATCGCGCGCGGTGCTCCTGGTATCGCTCTTTCCTCCTGCCTGGGTCGTGGGCACTGCCGGGCTGGCTGTGGCCAAGATCTTGGAGAACATGGAGATCGGGCACAACATCATGCACGGTCAGTGGGACTGGATGCGCGACCCGAAGATCCACTCCACGAGCTGGGAGTGGGACAACGTCTCCCCCTCCGACCAGTGGAAGCACTCCCACAACGAGTTGCACCACACCTACACCAACGTGATCGGCAAGGACAACGATCTCGGGTACGGCATCATGCGCGTCGACGAGGATCAGAAGTGGGTGCCGTTCTACTTGGTGCAGCCGTTGTGGAACTTCTTCAACGCCTGTTTCTTCGAGTACGGCATCGCGGCCTACGACCTCGAGCTCGGTAAGAAGCTGCGCCAGCCCGGTGGGCGGTGGGATTGGCGCGGCCTCGATCCTGACTTCAAGGCACGTGGCAAGCAGGTTCTGCGCAAGATCCGGGCCCAGGTGACCAAGGACTACGTGGTGCACCCACTGTTGTCAGGGCCGTCGTTCCTGCACACCATCGCGGCGAACTTCACCGCGAACCTGATCCGCAACCTGTGGACCCACTCGGTGATCATGTGCGGTCACTTCCCCGAGGGGGTCGCGACCTTCGAGCGGCGCAGCATTACCGACGAGACCAAAGGCGAGTGGTACCTGCGGCAGATGCTCGGCTCGGCCAACATCAGCGGAAGCAAGGCTATGCACCTGATGACCGGCAACTTGTCCTACCAGATCGAGCACCACTTGTTCCCGGACCTGCCCAGTAACCGGTACCAAGAGATCGCCCCCAAGGTGCAGGAGCTCTTCGAGCGGTACGACCTTCCCTATGTCACCGGGCCGCTGCCCAAGCAGGTCTTCTCGGCTTGGCACAAGATCGTGCGACTCTCCTTCCCCAACGACTTCTTCGAGGACGCCCGCAAACAGCCGCTGGCCACCGTCACCCAACTGGTCGTCAAGGCCACCGCTCCCGACCCTCGTAAACAGGCCAAGAAGCGTTTGGCCGACAAGCGAGTCGGCGTGGCCGGAGCCGCGTAGGAGTGGCCGCGCCGCTCGCGACGGCAGCTCCTACAGCGGAACCTCTTAGCTAGGTTCGCGGCGGAGCTGCTCGCGGATCTCGGAGAGTCGGAGTACGCCGGTGTTGGGGTCGACCTCGGGCGCGAGGTAGATCCGCTGTACGGCCACCACGATCGCCTCGGCGATGACATCGCGGAAGGCCGCATCCGATAGGCGTGCCAAGTCTCCGGGGTTGGTGACGTAGCCGACGTCAATCACCACCGCCGGCATCGCGGTACGGCGCAATAGATCCCATGCCCGGGCATGGGTGCGCAGATCGGAGAGATCGGTGCGCGCCACGATCTCGCGCTGCACGAGTCCGGCGAACCGCTCCCCGATGGAGGAGTGCACTCCCTGGCTCTCCACTCCGTAGTAGTACGTCGATACCCCGGAAGCATCGACGTTGTCGGAAGCGTCGAGCTGCAGGGAGATCGCCAGGTGGGCGCCGGTGCGGTTGGCGAACTCAGCACGCCGGAACTCGTCGAACTCCACAGCGGGGGCGCAGCTGGGTGCCAATCCGGCTCCCTGCCGGCCTGCTCCTCGCGTTCATCACCGGATTGCGGCGCCGCGTGGNGTGAGGTAGGCCTGCACACCGGTGGCGACCAGGCGACCCTCGACTCGTTTCGCCAGGTCGTAGGTGATCTCGTCGGCCAGCTGACGCAACGCGAGACTGCCGGCTCGGGAGGTGCCCGGATCGATTACCACCACTTTGCCGGTCAGGTGCGGGCCGTCGCGCCGGATCCGGTCAGCGGCCCGCATGGCATTGGGGTTGCCGCCACTGACCAGCGGCGCGAGCCGGGTGATTGCCTTGAGGGTGGCCGGCCCGCAGGTGCCGTCGGCCGGGATTCCACTGTTGCGCTGGAACTCCCGGACCGCGATCTCGGTCTGTCTCCCGAATCGCCCGTCGGTGCGCCCGACCTGGAAGCCGAGCTCGAGGAGTCTGCGCTGTAGGGCCAAGACGTCGTCGCCGGCCAGCAGGTTTCCCGGCACATGCACCAACAACCGGTCGCCGAGCTGCCAGCGTGCCTCCTCCAAAGCGCGGTAGGTCTTGAGCCCGACGATACCGTCGACGAGGAGTCCGCGATCTTGTTGGAACTGCCGAACAGCTTCGTCCAGGCCGGCATCGAACAGCTCGGGATCGGTACTGTCGAGCTCGGCCAAGCCCAGCATCGCCAGCCGAGACCGGATGTCGGTGACNGCCGGGGCGCTGTCCCCGGTGCGGAGCACGGTGTAGACCGTGCCCGTACTCGTCCCGACTTCGGTCACGTCACCCTCCAGCGGTCGTAGATGCGATCGCTCCATCGTGCCCGCTCAGCGCCGCCGGTTCAACGGGACGGGTCTCGATATGCCGCCTTCTTGGGCGCTGTGGCACTCGTCACCGGCTGTCGGTTTGCGGTACTCGACCAGTCTCAGGGTGATCGAGTACGACCGCAGGTCGTGTATCGAGATCCCACTCGGCCGATCAGATGTAGTCGGCGAGCTCGTTCAGCAGCACCGACTTCGGACGGGCACCGACGATCTGCTTGACGACCTGGCCCTGGTGGTAGAGGTTCAGCGTCGGGATGCCGGTGACCTTGTAGTTCGCCGGGGTGACCGGGTTCTCGTCGACATTCATCTTGACGAAGGTGACCTTGTCGCCGTGGGCGGCGTCGAGCTCGGCCAGGATCGGAGCGACCTGGCGGCACGGACCGCACCACTCGGCCCAGAAGTCGACCAGCACCGGCTTGTCGGACTTGAGGACCTCGGTGTCGAAGTCGGCGTCGGTCACGACCTTCATGTCGGCCATCGGTGGTTCTCCTTAGACGAGCGGTTGGATCGAAGCAGGGGGACAGCCTGCCAGATCATCAAACACTAGGCGACCGGCACTTTGTTCCCGTCCTGGGCAGCGGCGGTTGATTGGGTATGCGCGAGGTCGGCGATATAGCGCTCGGCATCCAGAGCGGCCGCGCAGCCGGAGCCGGCCGCGGTGATGGCTTGGCGGTAGTGGTGATCGACCAGATCACCGCAGGCGAAGACGCCGGTCAGGTTCGTGCGGGTGGAGGGATGATCCACCACGACGTAACCGTTCTCATCGAGATCCACCTGGCCACTCAGCAGCTCCGAGCGTGGGTCGTGCCCGACGGCGATGAACAGCCCGGTGACGCCGAGTTCGCGGGTCCGACCGGTGACGGTGTCGGCGACGGTGAGGTGGGAGAGCTTGTCCTCGCCATGGATGGCCTCGACCCGGGTGTTCCACAGGATCTCCAACTTGGGGTCTGCGAAGGCGCGCTCAGCCATGATCTTGGAGGCGCGCAGCTCGTCGCGGCGCACCAGCAGGTAGACCTTGGACCCGAACCGGGTCAGGAACGTGGCTTCCTCGACCGCGGAGTCACCGCCGCCCACCACCGCGATGGCCTGCTCGCGGAAGAAGAACCCGTCGCAGGTCGCGCACCAGGAGACGCCGTGACCGGACAGGCGGTCCTCGTCGGGCAGGCCGAGCTTCTTGTAGCCCGACCCGGTTGCCAGGATCACCGCCCGGGCTCGATGAACCTCGCCTGCGCCATCGGTCACCTCTTTGACCTCACCGGTCAGGTTCACCGCGGTGACGTCGTCACGGACCAGTTCGGCGCCGAATCGCTCGGCCTGGGCGCGCATCTGGTCCATCAGGTCAGGCCCCATGATGCCCTCGCTGAATCCTGGGAAGTTCTCCACTTCGGTGGTATTCATCAACGCCCCACCGGCAGTCACCGATCCCTCGAAGACCAGCGGGCGCAGACTGGCACGGGCAGCGTAGACCGCAGCGGTGTATCCGGCCGGCCCGGAGCCGATGATGATGACGTCGTGGATCTCAGAAGACATGGATTCAGAGTAATCCGAGTCCGGTCGGCGGCTTCTGGTCAGGGTTGTTCGTCCACGGTGATGGCGGCCAAAGGCTCGGCTTGGAGCTCGATTTCCTGCCCCTGATAGCCGTCCTCGTCCTCGGACAGGTTGCCGACGGCGGGCCGCGCACAGGACCAGGCTTCGAGGACGTACTTGTCGTCGGCCTCGCGGAGAACGAGGCGAACCAGCAGACCGCGCACCTCGCGTACCGCGGTTGCCCGGAACGTGCCCGGAGCCGCTGCGCAACGGTTGGTCTGGGGCTGCTCGGCTGGTTCGGAGAAGTTCGGGGTGGCGCTGCGCGCATACAGCCGTGGCAGTACCCGATCCTTGATGCGCTCGAGATCCCGCTCGGTGATCGTGATCGTGTCGGCTCCCACACTCGGAACAGGCAAGGGAGCCCCGGCGGCCTCCTTGGCGGAATCACCGTCTTGTTGTCCGTTGTCTTTGGCGATTTCTCCCTCTGAGCCGGCCGCTTCGCTGCCGGCCGAGGAATCGGTCTCCGCAGTGGCGCTGGCATCGAATCCGTCGGACTGGTTGTCCGTGCCGGTGATCAGGCCCAATCCGAAGTACCCGAGTACCGAGACCGCGGCCGCTCCCAGCAGCACTTTGGGCGCGACTCGGGACCAGCGTCGCCGAGCTTCCAGGGCAACGACGGTTCCATCGGCGCTGTCTGGGTAGGCGGGGAGGCCCCAGAGGGATTGCTGGGGGATTGCTGGGGGATTGCTGGGGGATTGCTGGAGTGCTCGCTCGATGAGGCCACCAGGCCAGCTAGGGTCTCGTCCAACCGCGCGGCGATCTCGGGCGGTAGAGCGGTGTCTTGACTGTTGGCGACCTCAGCAAGAAGACGGCGTACAGCGAGCGAATCGGGACTATCCGGTTCGTCTGTTTCATCCTGGTAGGGCTGGTCGAAATCGCTCACTGCTCACCTCCTTGTCGTGCTCGGGCTTGCAAGTGGGACGTTTCAATGCCGGTTGCGGTTCCCTCGGGGATCTCAGGACCAGCACCATCTTGACTGGCGCCGTCTTGCCCGGTGCCATCTTGACTGGCGCCGTCTTGCCTGGGGGCGTACGCGGTGAGCAACGGCAGCAACCGGGCGCGGCCTCGTGAGCAGCGGCTCTTGATCGTGCCGGGAGCGCAATCCAGGATCTCGGCTGCCTCGGCGACCGAATAGCCTTCCATGTCGACCAACACCAATGCCGCCCGGTGATCCGGCGGCAGGGTGGCCAATGCCGCGAGGACTGCTTGGCGTTGCTCGGTGGCCACAGCCGCCATCACGGGATCGACCGGAGTCACTCCGGCCAGACGCCCCTCGGGGCCATGGGAGTCGATGGCGCGATTGCCGAGATCATCGGGCAGGGGTCGNGCCAACCGGACCGTGCGACGCCGAATCCTGTCCAGACACGCGTTGACCACGATGCGATGCAGCCAGGTGCTCACTGCCGCGTCACCGCGGTAGGAATCGGCTCGGCGGAAGGCCGATACCAAAGCATCTTGTAGTGCGTCCGCGGCGTCCTCGGAGTTGCCGGTGGTACGCAGGGCGACCGCCCACAACCGCTGCCGATGCCGCAGGAACAGCGCGCCGAAGGCGTCACCGTCACCACCCAGGTGCGCACTCAGGAGATCTCTGTCGCTGGGATCGTCGGTCTCCGAGCACGTGGAGTCATCGAGCTCGTCAGGCGGCAGCGCCGAAGTAGGGGCCATGGTGGCTAGCCCCGGACCTGGAGGTCGGCGATGGCTCCGCGATAGCCGCCTGGGGCGGGCGGAAGCCCGGTCAACCAGATGACTACGAACCTCGCCCGTGTGCCCTCGTTGAGTTCGATGACGGTCTTCTCCTCCGCTCCTGTGGCCCTGCCGACCACTTGCATCTGAGTGGGATCACTCGGCGGTTGGGCACTGTCGGTTGCCAGCACCTGCAGGGTATGTGGCCCGCCTTGCAGCACGAGGTCGACCTGGCTGACCTGGTGGGATTGGCCAAGATCGACGAGGAGACCGACCCCTGGCTTGTAGACCGTCAGATCCGGGCCGTCCTTATAGGTGGAAGTGGTCCAGGCGGTCTGTGGATCACCGTCGGTAGCCAGTGGTACCTGGTCGGGTTTCTCCGCCGGCTTGCCTCCGTCCTGGAAGGGATCGAAGTCGGTTACCGAGGCCAAGGAGATAGCGGCGCCGGGGCCTGCGGTCACCGACGGATCCGGCGAGGCGGTCGGGTCCAGGGCACCGGCCGGATTGTCGTTGCCGTTGCGCCCCAGGTCGAAGGCGAAGACCACAGCGGCCACGAGCACCAATCCGGCTGCGACGAAGCCGACGATGCGCAGCAGAGCCAACGCTTTCGGTCGGGTGGTCGAGCTGTCCTCGGTCGGGGCATCGGGCCCGGTGAACTCCTCGTATTCTTCGTAGTCCTCAACCGGCCATGCTCGTGAGACTCGTGAGGAGGATTACGTGAGGACGTCGGGCCTTGGGTACGCAGCAACGGGACAGCCGGAAGCACGGTCGATTCAGGGCTTCCACTGGTCTGCTCGGGGATCGGCCCCGGTGACGCTGCCTGGGTGGGGATGGTGCCATCGTCCGGATCGTCCAGGTTGAGGCCGGACATATCGATCGCAACGGTGTTCTCCTCGACCAGCGCGGCCCGGTCGACAGCAGGAAGGGCCGCAGCCTCGCCGAGGAAATCCGATAGCGCGGCACGAACCTCCATCGCAGTGGCAGGCGTGCCGGGAGCATCGGGGCGATTGAGCATCGCATCGCACAACACGTCGAGCTCACGCGGTACGCCGGCCCGGGTTCGGCGCGGGCGCAGCACTTTCCCGTGCTCCCTGGTCGCAGCGGGAACAGCAGAGCTGCCGCTGGGCCAAGCGCCGGTGAGCCCGGCGTACAGCAGCCCGGCCAGCGCGTCGACATCGGCAGCCAGATCCTGCTCGGCCGATCGGCTCTGGTTGTGCAGCACCTTGTCGACCGCGAACCCGATGAGCTTGACCGCGCCGTTGTCGTTGACCAGGACGTTCTCGGGGATCAATCTGCCGTGCCCCAACCCGGCGCGGTGGGTATCGACCAGGGCGTCGGCCACCTCGCGGACCATCCAGGCGGCCTTGCGAGCAGGCAAGGGATGTTCGATGACCAACCGATCCAGTGAGACGCCGCGTCCCCACTCGGCGACGACGTAGGCGATGTCGTCCTCGACCGCCGCATCCAGGACCCGCAGGAGGTGCAGTCCGGCAACTGACGCGGACGCCCGCGCCGCAGCCATCAGGCTCGGAGTGCGGTCATCACCGGCTTCGATGACATGTAGCGCGACGTCGCGTTGCAGGACCAGGTCGCAGGCTCGCCAGAACCGGGCGTTCGCGCTGCCCTGGTCGAGCAGGTCCAACAACTCGTAACGACCGGCGAGCACGGAGCCGCGCCCGATCGCGGATTCTGTTGCCATCGACGCCACTCCTTCCTCGGTCGGCATCGGGTCATGAGCTTTCAGACCATCACCATGGTAGGAGTTAGGGACTCCGAGCGACATCGCGTCGATCCCGGCGCAGGCGACGGGAGAGCATCTCCACCATGTCGGTCAACTCGGTGATGCGCATTGCCCGGGCGCACAAGACCAGTACGGTCAGGTCCACGATGGCCAGCATCGCCAGCGTCGTGACCGCCCACAACTTCGAGGTGCCTGGGTCGGCCACCAGGTCCAGGAGCACCCGAGCGCCCCAGGTCGCCAGCGCCGCCAGCGCGCCGGCGATGAGGATCCGGACACCGAACCGGACCGTCTCAGCGGTGTACAGGTGGCCGAGAGTCCGGCGCAGCACCAGGTACGAGATCAGCGCACCGACCGCGTAGGAGGCGCCGAAGGCGAGCGCGAGNGTAGGGGCGACATTGCTGGGGTCGATGTTGCGGGTGACCGCGAAGGCCAAGGCGATATTGCTGATCGCAATGACGCACTGCACCAGGAATACGGTGCGGTTGCGTTCGAGCGCATAGAAGCCACGCAGCACCACGTAGTGGCAGGTGAAGAACACCAGGGCGATACCGAACACAGTGAGCGTGCGCGCGAAATCCTCGGTGGCATCGGTGGCGGCACCGTACCGCGACACCAGATTGGCCACCGGCAGTGCGATCAGCGGCAGGATCAGCGCGAACGGCAGGATCAGCGCCAGCGCTGAGCGCAAGGTGGTGCTGACCTGGCCGGCGACAGCGCGGTGGTCCCCGTCTCGCGCGTATGCCGCCAGCGCGGTCAAGGTGGCGGTGGCCAATGACACAGTGATGATCGAGTGCGGTGTCATCACCACGAGATAACTATTGGAGTAGATCGTGTAGCCGGTGCCGGCGCCGGTGGTCGTACCGGCCGAGGCCAGCCGCACCACCACCGAGTAGGCGATCTGGTTGACGATCACGAACAACAGTGTCCAGACACCGAGCCGCATCGTGTGACCTAGGCCGGTGCCGACGAAGTCGAAGCGCGGACGATAGCGATAGCCGGTCGCCCGGACGAACGGGACCAGCACCAGGAACTGGACGACGATGCCGAGGGTGGACCCTGCTCCCAGCAACCATTCCTGGCCGGAAGTGAATCCGCCGTGTATCGCGGCGCCGCGAGCAGGCCCGAACACGATCAGGTAAGTCACCAGGGTCGCGATCGCCACGATGTTGTTGGTGATCGGCGCCCACATCATCGGGCCGAACTTGCCCCTGGCGTTCAGGATTTGGCCGACCAGAACGAACATTCCGTAGAACCACACCTGGGGTAGGCACAGCCGAGCGAACGCGATCGCCGCGTCGCGCTGCTCGCGTAGCTCGGGATCGGTGAAGAAGTCGCGGTCCAGGAAGACCCGCATCAGCAAAGGCGCGGCCAGGATCAGGAGCAGGGTCACTCCACCGAGGAACAAGCCGGCCAGGGTCACGATCCGGTTGGTGTAGTTGGCGCCGCCGTCGGAGTCCTGGGTCATCGCCCGTACGAGTTGTGGAACCAGCACTGCGTTGAACACCCCACCTGCGAGCAGGATGTAGAGCATGTTCGGCACCGTGTTGGCGATGTTGAACATGTCGGCATGGGTGGAGGCGCCCAATGCTGCGAGCAGGAGCGCATTGCGAACGTACCCACTGCCGCGGGAGACCACAGTGCCTGCGGCCATCACCGCGCTGGAGCGCAGGATCGCCCGAGATTGCCGTTGGTCGCTCACTGGTGGCCAACTCCGGTGTCGTCAGTGGTCGGGTCGGGAGAGCTCTCGGTATCCGTTCGGGACCCGGAGCCGAAGCGCTCGCGTACCTTCCCTCGGGTGCGCAGCACGATCGCGACCAGGAGACCCGCCGAGCCGAGGCCGAGCACCAGCCAGATCAGCTGACCGACGTTGCTGCTACGCAACCGGAAAGTCTCGGCATCACCGACCGTCGCACCGTTGTCGTTGACCGCCCGCAGCACGATCGGCCAGACGCCGATGGTGTCCGAGGCGGCATGCATCCGCAGGGTTCGACGCTGGCCGGCCAGGATGCGGACCGGCTCGTGGGCATCGATCGTGACAGGGGCGGTCCCGGTCTCTGCTTTGATTCCGATACTGATCGCCTCGGTCAGACCGTTGTAGACCGTGACCTGGAATGGGCCGTTCTCCCCGACAGGGTTACGAACGAGGGGCCGCTGATCTCGATCCCGCTGAGCTCACTCCCGATGGTGTGCCGCAGGGACTCGGTGCGCTGTTGGGCAAGCTGTGGTTGGTTGCGGGCCGTGGTCGCGATCCCCAGGTAGGACAGGTCGATGAACTGCTCGGCGACCGCGCCACCGTGCTGCAAGGTCACGTCGAAACTGGTGGCGTCCTCCTGGAGGCTCACGGTGCTTTGATAGTTGGCGCGCGGGAGCACCCGCCGTTGGCTGCCGATTGCTCCGGCAGGGCCGCGGATCCGATCGTGTCGTCGGTGACCGGCGAGTTGACCACCTCACCGGCGGGAATCCCGGAGATCCAGTCCACCTCGTCCAACCCGGCTAGGAGTTCGGTCGGCCCTTGTGTCGCGGGAGGGTTCCAGTAGTTGGGCAGCATCATCACCAGGGGCCGTTGGCGGCGTCATCGAGCGCGCGCACTGCGGCGGTCGCGAGCACTCGCTGCCGCACGGCCAGCGTGGTCAACTGGTCCTTGCTCACCGGCAGCGCCAGACTCTGGTCCGTCAGGGTGATCTGCGCGCCGGCGGCGGTGTTGACGCGGCTGCCGGTCGTCTCAACCTGATCAGCGGCCATCAGCACCGGCGCGACTCGGGCCGAGGCTGTCGTCGTCAGCCCCGTCAGACTGCCCTCGGTCGGCGCCAGGACAGGGATGCTCTCGATGTCGTGGTCGGCCAGGACCTGGACGCCGCGCTCGGAGGCCTGAGCCACCAGTTCGCCGAACTCCGCCTGGTATGCGCCCTCGACGTCGACGTCGCCGTACGGCAATGCCAGCACCTCGCCTGAGCTGCTGAGGTCGGTCAACAGGTCGAGCCAGGCGGTGGCGTTGCCCTTCGCATCAGCCGCAATCTCTGCTGCGCTTGCTGCCGTGTCGTCAGCGGCGCGGAGCGTGGCCTCCGCGCTCTCGGCGTCCCCATCGCCCGAAAGATCGGTCGTCCCCGAGGGCACGGGATTCTCGAGGGGCTTTCACCGGGACTCTTGTCCGGGCCTTCGTCAGGGCTGGGGAGGGCTCCGGCTCGTCGTCGGGTCGACCTGCGGCTAGGTCGAACCCGGGCGAGCCTTGCGCCAAGGTGCTCGCCGTCGCGACCAGTGCCGGATCGACGAGGTAGCTGATCGGGAAGCCACCTTGAGAAGACCACTTCCGTCTGCTGCCGTCAACAAGCGGCCGAGCCTTCCCTGGGGGACAAGGCGCGCTCCCAGCGCCGTGGTTGCGCAGGTCGGCCCGTGGCGTCGAAGGCGATCTGAGCGCGTAACGGCAACACCACGCTCAGCCTCACGGGTTGCGGCGCGTCCGGGCCGCTTCCGTGGATCAGCGTCATCAACGCGCGAGCCCGGCCGTCGGCGCCGTCCTCGCGGACTCCGTCGACGGTTCCCAGGACCTGGACGCCGAGCCAGTAGACCCCGGCCTCGCCGGAGATCTGCAGATCGGAGCGTTTGACGCGGACCTCATAGCGCAGTGACTCGCCCGGTTTCAGATCGCCGACCTCACTGAACTGGCCGACTTGGGCCAGCCGGTTGCCGATGTAGGCATCCTGGGCGGACTGCAGCGCCTCGGTGACCTCGGCGGTGGTCCGCATCGGGAGTACGAAGTCAGCAGGTAGGCCTGCAGGTCGGTCCAGGTTTGGTCGCTGGTGTTGGTGACCACACCTGTGACGGTGATGCTCTGCCCCGGCCGGTTCGGCAGGGTGGCCGGGGTGATGTCGTCGATGCTCACCTGCAACGNNGGTCGCCGGATTCCTCGCCCGGTTCCGCCGCTGCTGCGATCGGCCCAAGATTGGCCCGGTGATCATCCCCATGATCGCTCCCGGGATCGGCAGCACGGCGAACGCCAGCAACATCGCCGCAAGNGACGATGGCTCGGCGCGGACGGATCACCGGTTTCTCCTATGTCAAGCCGCGGCCGGAAGGCAAGTCGCGGCGCGGGCTTGGTGGTCGGTGTGGAGGTGGTTGAAGACGATGCGGGCGAGGTGGCGTTTGAGGCAGCGCAGGGCTTCGGGGTGNGACATCCCTTCGGTCTTCTTCTTCTCGTAGTAGGCGCGGCCGAGGCCGTCGAGGCGGATCTGGGTGACGGCGATGCGGTGGATGGCGGCGTTGAGCTGCCTGTTGCCGGATCGGGTGAGCCGGACGCGGCCGGTGGTGTTGCCCGACCAGACCGGGATGGGCGCGATGCCGGCGTGGCGGGCGAACGCGGCTTCGGACTTGAACCGGGTCACCCCCGCGGTTTCACCAACGAGCTTGGCAGCGGTGAGCACGCCGACGCCGGGCATCGCCAGCAACGTCGGCGCAGTGGCCTCGACAAGGCTCTTGATGCGCCGTTGGAGGTCGTTGACCCGAGCCGTCAGGCCGACGACGTCGGCCAGCTCGTCACGAGCCAGCTCGGCCACGATCCCCGGCACGCCTAGGAGCCGTGCGGCGAGCAGGTCCTGCTGCTTGGCGACATCTAAGGACCGGGCCGGNGGTGCCCAGTCAGGATCGAGTTCATGGACCCGCCACAACAGCCGGTTGATCGTGGCGGTGCGGTGTTTGACCAGGTCATCACGCCGGTCGACCAGCAACTTCAACTCCCGCGAGACCTCGTCATGAGACGCCATCGGAAGTCCTGGCTCCCGCTGCGCAGCCCGGGCTACCGCCAGGGCATCGATGGGGTCAGACTTCCCGCGCGTGCGGGCAACCCGGCGCTGCTCGGCCATCATCTTCGGTGGTACCCGCACCACCGACTCGCCGTTGATGAGCAGGTCCCGTTCCAGCCGGGCCGACAGGTGGCGGCAGTCCTCGATTGCCCACTGCAGGTCCCGGCCGAACTGCTTGCGAGCCCACCGGACCGCATCCTGATGGCCCGGCGTGGTCGCCGGGAACGTCTTGTGCCCCAACTCCCGGCCGACTTCGTCGACCGCGACAAACGTGTGGGTCTGCTTGTGAACATCAGCGCCAACAACAACCATGGTGGTTGCCTCCTCTTCACCTGATCAGTGATCTGGACGGTTGGGCCGGTCGGCGGACACATCTCAGTGGGGGCGGTTGCCACGCTCCTATCAAGTCACGCCGGCCGGTCCTTCACACCCGATGCCGGCAAAACCTATGACCGTCAGCCCAAAGGCGACACCCAATCTATGAGCCAGACACCGAATGCTCAGGATCCAACCAGCCGCGATAGCGGCGAAGCTCAGCCTGACACTGACGCCAATCTAGCGATTCGCCTGCGGGCGCCGCACCGCAGGCGAATCGCAGGGGATCTCTACTTGATCTCGCTGCGCAGTAAAGCGCGCAGCCCGATCGCCATCGGAAGGACAAGCCAGATGATTCCGGTCACCAGCACCTGTGCCCATTGCTGCGAGCTCAGCCCGCCCTCGAACAAGGCACCTTGGGCGTAGCCCACGTCCAGCCAGCCCCGATTGTCGGCGAACCAGGTGTTCACCGATGCCAGCGTCACGAAGATCCCGGGCAACACCAATGCGTACACGAAGTAGCCGACAACCGCTGCTGGCGTATTGCGGAACAGCACGCCGAGCATGAACCCCGTGAGCATGCCGAGGATCTGAGCCAACACGATCGTGGAGAGTACGCCTGGCCCGGCGTCCCACACTCGGTCGACACCCGCAATCGCGGACCCGACCACAGTGCCCACAGCTCCGATCAGCATTGCCACCAACATCGAGACAATCCCGAGCGCCACGGTGAGTACGGCTTTGGCCGAGATGCTGCGAGACCTCGAGGGCACCAGGGTGAAGGTGGTCAGCGTGGTCCGTTGCGACCATTCGCTGGAGACAGACAGGATCGCGATCACCGGCAGGATTACCGCCATCGGTATCCCGATCGCGGAGGCGAAGCTGCCATAGGTGAGCGCATCGTCGGGCGCGAACAGGATGACCGCGGTGGTCGCAGTGACAGCCAGGATCACGATGCTGGCCATCAGCCACAACCCGGCTCGAGTGTCGAACATCTTGCGCAGCTCGACGCCGAGGATTCGGCGGAACGGAATCGGGGCCGGTGGCTGCTTGTGACGGGTGGCTGCGACTGGTGCGTCAGTGATAGCAAGGGTGCTCATGCCGCTACTCCTTCTCGTTGGGTGTCTGCGGTGAGTTCGAGGAACATCGCCTCCAGGCCGGCGCTGTCGGCGGACCGCAGCTCGGCAAGCGCGAGCCCATAGTTGCAGGCCAGCTCTCCGACGACCTCGGGGTCGGCGTCCACACGCAATGCGTCCGGAGCGTCCGGGGTGGGAGTGAAGTCGACCTCGGCAGCGGCCAGCGCATGCTGGAGGCCGGCGAGATCGCGACAACGCACCAGGGTGCCAGCCGCAGCGAGTAGATCGGCCTTGGTGCCTTGCGCCACGATGCGGCCGTTGCCGATCACCACGATGTCGTCGGCGATGACCTCGATCTCTCCCAACAGATGGGATGACAACAGCACCGTGCCGCCACGGTCGGCGAATCCGCGCAGCAGATCGCGCATCCAGCGGATACCGGCCGGATCGAGCCCGTTGGCCGGCTCGTCGAGGATCAGCAGATCGGGATCGCCTGCCAATGCGGTGGCGATCCCGAGCCGTTGCCGCATACCGAGCGAGTAGTCGCGGACCCTGCGGTCGGCCTCGGTGGGCGTCAGGCCGACCAGGCTGAGCATCTCCTCGACCCGCTTGCGTGGCAGGCCCATGGTCGCCACCGCGATGGTGAGGACCTCACGCCCGGTGCGCCCGGCATGCTGGGCGGAGGCGTCGAGTAACACACCTACTTCGAGCCCAGGGTTGGGAAGGTCGGCGAAGCGGCGTCCGGCTACGGTCACCGATCCAGAAGTTGCCGGGGTCAGACCGACCATGACTCGCATGGTGGTGGACTTGCCGGCGCCGTTGGGCCCGAGAAAGCCGGTGACCCGACCCGGCCGGGCGGTGAACGACACGTCTTGGAGGGCAGTGAACCTGCCGTATGTCTTGGTGAGTGAGTCGACGTTGATCATGTGCTCCACCATGGCGGTGGAGCACACCTGGGCACATCAGGGATGTCGCTGGGGCTGACCCTGAGCCTGACCCTGAGTTGGTCGTAGCCGTGTCAGGGAACGCTGACCGCGATCAGGTCCTGATAGGCGGCGTGGGTCTCGATGTAGCGCTTCACGAAGGGACACACGGGCATCACCTGCAGCCCCGCGGTGCGGATGTCGTCAAGTGCGAATCGGGCCAGCGCGGATGCGATTCCCCGGCCCCCGTACTCGGGTCTCACCTCGACATGAGGCAGCACGACGGTGTCCCCAGAGCGGTGATAGGCCGCGAAACCGACGACCTCGTCGCCGATCGTCGCCTCGTACCTGCTCGTGGTGGGGTTGTCGGCCAAGTGCAGTTCCATACTGCGATCCTGCCCTACTTGTGGTTGCGAGCCCCAGAGACCCCATCCGGTGACTGATCCGGTAGCCGAACGGCTCTGATCACGGAGTGATGGTCATCCCGGCCAGGATCGCCGCCCCGAGAGCTTGGTCGCCTTCGATCCGTGCGCCGGTCGCATCGGGAGAGCGACGGCCACCGCTGAGTGCGATCCAGTCCTCGAAATCGAGCCGCACCACTACCTCGGGTACCGCGGACGATCCCGAACCCGCTGCCGGGTCGACTGGGCGGGCGCGGCCGTCCTCACCGACATGAGCGGCCAGAGTGCGGGCTTGTGGGCCAACGACCTCCAGGACGGCCGTCGTACCGGAAGGTGCCCCGGCTCGCTTGCCGACGACGTAGGGCCAGCTGCGCGCGCATACCGCGGCTGTGTGGGCTGCCCCTGGCCCTTGCAGACCGTCAGGACGATTGACCGCTCGCCGGATGTCCTGGTCGTGCATCCATACATCGAGGGCGCGGTTGGAGAGCAGGGTCCGCCACGACCAGCCGACCAGGGCAGCGAACCCACCGGCAATGGCATCGGGGTCGGGCGGGTCGGACTGCAACGCCTGGTCGCGGGTCGTGACAGCGCGCTCGAACTCCTCGATGATGGCCGCGGTCGTCCAGTTTGCCCGAGCGATCGGACCCGCCTCGGTGAATTGGTCCATCAGTCCCTTGACGTGGTCGGCTTCCGGCACTTCGACCTGCTCCTGTGGGAAGCCCGCCAGATCCGATTCCAGATGGGCGAGATGGCCGGCCACGTAACGGACGTTCCAACCTGGTAGATCGGTGGGTAGTTCCCACTCCTGTGGGGTCAGCTCACGTAGCAGCGTTGTCACGTCGCCA
Source organism: Nocardioidaceae bacterium (assembly GCA_013693815.1). GTDB lineage: Bacteria > Actinomycetota > Actinomycetes > Propionibacteriales > Nocardioidaceae > SSC3. Next base: position 50,011 of record CP059259.1, on the reverse strand, counting down.
GTGGCGCTGCGCCAGGCATCCAGATAACCGTTCAACTCCGCATCCATGCACTCACAGTAGTTCCCGCCGACATGCAGATGCCCTGATGCGGCAAGTGGTCAAGACAGCCTCGCCGAGGCGGTAGGATAGGTGTCAGCCAAGAGCCGCAAGATGGGCATCCAGACATTCAGCGGCTCCTTCTTATGCCCGGTGTGACGCGCAGATCTTTGATCCTGGCGCAAGGTCAGTGATCGGGCCCGAGAGATGCCGCGAGAGTCGCGGTGTCAACGAGCACCGATGGCTCACCCGGGGTACGCCGTACTCCTGGCCGGTGCGCGCTCGCACAAACGAGAGTTCGTACACAGTCAAATGACCAGCACGCCCTTTACCGACCTCGGCCTGCCACCGAAGGTTGTCGCCGCCCTCTTCATCGAGGACATCACCGAACCCACTCCTGTCCAGGCTGCGGTCCTGCCCGACGCGCTGGCCGGGTACGACGTACTCGGCCGGGCCCAGACCGGCTCCGGCAAGACACTCGCGTTCGGGCTTCCCGTCATCGTTCGACTGGCCGGCGCCAAGTCCCGGATCAACCGCCCTCGCGCGATCATCATGGTCCCCACCCGCGAGCTTGCCGGTCAGGTCCAGCGTGCATTGGAGCCCATCGCCCGCGCCGAGAAACTGCGATTGGTGACGGTCTACGGTGGTTCGCCTTACGACCGTCAACTCAAAGCGCTGCGCCAAGGTGTCGACATCGTGGTCGCCACCCCAGGTCGACTGGGCGATCTGATCGAGCGTGGTGACCTGCGCACCGACGACGTCCAGATCACCGTGTTGGACGAGGCGGACCACCTGTGCGACCTCGGGTTCTTCCTGGTCGTGGACGAGCTGTTGTCCAAGACTCCGGCCGACGCTCAACGGCTCCTGCTCTCGGCGACCCTGGACGGTGATGTCGACAAGCTGGTCACCAAACACCTGCGCGACCCGAAGCTGCACGAGCTCGACCCGAGCGCCGGCGCCGTCACTACGATGGAGCACCATGTCATGGTCGTCGGCGGGTACGGCGACAAGATCGATGCCGTCGCGAAGCTGGTGGATGCCAACCCGCGCACGATCGTGTTCGTACGCACCCGGGAGAGCGCAACCCAGTTGCGCGATGCGCTGGCCGAGCGCGACATCACTGCAGTCGACCTGCACGGCAACCTGACCCAGCGGGTCCGGGAACGTAACCTCCACAAGTTCAAGAAGGGCGATGCCCAGACCGTGGTCGCCACCGACGTGGCCGCTCGCGGCATCCATGTCGACGGAATCGGGTTGGTCGTCCACTTCGACAGCCCGACCGACCCCAAGGCCTACCTGCACCGCTCCGGTCGTACCGCGCGGGCCGGTGAGTCCGGTGCGGTGGTGACGCTGACCGTGCGCAAGCGTTTGGACGAAGTACGCCGGTTGCAGAAGTCTGCCGGTGTGCAGGCCAAGCATCACGACATTCGCACTGCGCCTCAACCGATGACGGTTGAAGCCTTGGGGCAGGCACCCGCTGTTCCGGCTGGCAAGGCCGCCAACGATGCCGCTCCAGACCGCTCCCGCGCGCCTCGAAGCAGCAGCGGCTTCGTTCGCAACGGCGCCGATCGCAATCGTGCTGACCGAAACGATGCGGGACAAAGCCGTACCGGTCGGACGCAGTCTGATCGGGCTGCCAGGACAGGCCGCTCCAGCACAGATCGACCCCGTGATGAGCGGGTACGCGCGGAACGGCCTCGTAGAGAACGCGCGTCGCGGTCGGAGCGGCCAAGCGCCGAGCTGGTCGAGGCCGGCGGACGACCCAAGAAGAGCACCCGCCGATCCACCGGTAAGCCCGGCTCGGCCACCCACAAGGTCGGCAAGAAGGCCCGCTGGACAGGTGCGCAGAAGCGCGCCGCCAAGCGCTGACCACCAACGTGACCTTGATCAATGGTGGGTTTGCAGTCATCTGGTGACTGGAAACCCCACATCAATCGGTTGCGTCAGGGAGCGCCGCGGGGCTCATCGTGCTCGAGGACCTCGCTGAGCTCGTCGACGAGCAGTTGGCTGCTGTCAACCTGGCCACCGCGGAAAGCGGCGCGGCTGAGCATGTGCGAGGCGATCGGGGTGGTCGCGAACTGGAAGACGCCCACCAGGAACAGCAGCGGCAGCATCTCGAGTTCGCGAAGGCGGAAAGCCAGGCCTAGGAGCGCGAAGACCAGGCCGACGACCTGAGGCTTGGTGGCGGCGTGCATCCGGGTGAGCAGGTCGGGGAAGCGCACCAGGCCGATCGCGGCGATCAACCCGAAGACACAGGCCGCGAGGAAGCAAATCGATGCGAGGATGTCGAGAACCTGGTTCATGAGTCCTCCTCGTCATCGGTCGGCCCGGGGTTGACGAAGCGAGCCATCGCCACCGACCCCATAAATCCCAGCAGCGTCAACACCAACATGATCGGCACCGTGTCGGTAGTGCGGCGGATCGCCGCATCCAGTGCCAGCCCGGTCAAGGTGATCGCGACCAAGGTGTCGAAGCCGACCGCTCGGTCGAGCACGGTCGGTCCGATGGTCATCCGCGCCACGAGCAGCAACATGCTGATGCCGATCAGGATCAGGCAGGCGATCACCACAACGTCACTCATGAGGCTTCCCGGTGGGAGGGACGGGAGTTCGGTCCGGCTTGATCCCCTGAGTGATTCCCAGGGCCCAGCAGATGCGTCGTTCCACGGTCAGCACCCGGTCACGCTCCGCCTGAAGCCCTGTGAGGTCGGGAACGTCGAGGACGTGCAGGAACAGTGTGTGGGTGGATCGCCGGGCCTCCACCACGATGCTGCCGGGGCAGACGCTTACGGCCAGTGAGACCAGAGTGAGAACGAAGTCGGAGTCGGAGGCCAGGTCGACTTCGATCACCGAGCTCTGTGGTTGCCTACCTGGCCGCAACACCTTCCAGGCGACATCGACGCTGGCGATGAGCACTTGCCACAGGATCGTGAAATACACCACCACGCAGGCAATCGGACGCACCCGGCCGTCGACGTGTAACGGTGGTAGCGGAAAAGCCAGCTGGATTCCGACCGAGAGCAAGGCGCCTGAGGCGATGTTGGCGACCGAGATGTCATGCCACAGCGCCACCCAGACGGCGGTCAGCCACAGGACGGCCCAGGGCTGAACGGCGCCTTTGCGACGGGGGCGCTTGGTCCCGTCTCGGCGAGTGATCAGCTCGGGGCTCATGGGTGGTCACCTGCCAACACCGTTCGAACGTAACCATCGGGGTCGGTCAACTCTGCGGCTGCTCGGTCGGTGTAGCCGAACAAGGGGCTGGCGACGACAGTAAGCCCCACGCTGGCCACTACCAGCCCGATGGTGGCGCCGAGCATGGTGCGTGGCAGGTGGGCGTCCAGGCGTTGCTGGGCGAGTAGCTCATGCAGGTCGGCTCCTTCGAGGTCGTCCGGATCGTGGATGGCCACTGCGGCGATCGACTCGTGCGCATCGGGTAGCGCCGAGGCGTCGAATCGCTGNGCCCCGATGTGGACATGGCCGCGATGCTCGATGACCTGATCGCGAGCTTCCTCCTCGGCGATCGCAACCGCCATGTCGTGGGCCTGGGCGGGGGTGCGCCAGAACGCCAGCGTCCAGGTCTTGGCAACGGCGTACAAGGTGAGCAGGCTGACCAGGGTGCCGCCGGCGACCAGGGTCCAGGCCAGTGGACCGCCGACGTCGATGCCGGCCTGGAGCAGCCCGATCTTGCCGAGGAAACCCGACAGGGGCGGGATGCCGGCCAGATTCATCGCGGGAATGAAGAAGATGACCGCGAGCATCGGGGAGAGTCGGGCCACCCCGCCCAGTTTCACCAGCGAGGTGCTGCCGGCGCGGCGCTCCACCAGACCGAGCACCAGGAACAGGGTGGTCTGAATGGTGATGTGGTGAGCGACGTAGAAGACGGCGCCGGAAATCCCGGTCTTGGTGGCCAAGGCGATCCCGAACACCATGTAGCCGATATGACTGACCAGCGTGAAGGACAACATACGTTTGATGTCGGACTGTGCGATGGCGCCGAGGATGCCGATCACCATCGTCAGCAGCGATGCCCACATCAACAGGTCGGTCAGGTGGCTGGTGGGGAACAGCAGGGTCTGGGTGCGCAGGATCGCGTACACCCCCACTTTGGTCAGCAAGCCGGCGAACACCGCGGTCACCGGCGCGGGTGCCGTGGGATAGGAGTCGGGCAGCCAGAACGACAGCGGGAAGACGGCAGCCTTGATGCAGAACGTGGTGAGCAGCAACAGCTGAAGCATCAGCGCGACCGAGTCCGGCAACTCGCCGAGGCGTTGTGACAACTGGGCCATGTTGACCGTGCCGACTGCCGCGTAGGTGACGGCGATGGCGGTCAGGAACAGCAACGAGCTCGTCACATTGACGACCACATAGATGGTTCCGGCTCGGATCCGCCCCTCGGTGCCGCCTAATGTCAGCAAGACGTAGGAGGCGAACAGCAGCATCTCGAAACTGACGAACAGGTTGAACAGGTCGCCGGCCAGGAAGGCGTTCGAGACGCCGGCGACCAGCACCAAGAACGTCGGGTGGTAGATCGAGACCGGTGTCTCGGACTCATCACCGGTCATACCCTGACCGATCGAGTAGACCAGCACAGCCAGTGCCACCGCCGAGGAGACCACCAGCATCAGGGCGGCCAAGCGGTCGGCAACCAGGCTGATGCCCAGTGGTGGCTCCCAGCCGCCGATCCATACCACGAGCGGACCGGACTCGTCAGCCGCGAACAGGAGCGTGACGCTGATCGCCAGGACAGCGACCAAGATCAGCACCGACACGAGTCGTTGCGCCTTGGGGCGCTTGGTGAACACCAAGGCAAAGCCGGCACCGAGAAGCGGGAGGAGAACCGGCAGTGGTACGAGCGCCTTCACGACCTGGCCCCTTCTTCCTCATAGGACTCACCGTCGTCGTCGGCGCTGTGGGCTCCGGCCAGGTCGAAGCTGTCGGATGCCTCGTCGGCCGCGGCGAGCCGGCGGATCATGGCGTCCTCGATGTCGTCCTGGACGTCGTCGTTGCCGGTGAGCTGCCAGCTGCGGTAGGCCATCGCGAGCAGGAACGCGGCTGTTCCCAAGGTGATGACGATCGCGGTCAGCACCAGGGCCTGGGGAGCGGGTCGCTGATGTCGACCGGGTCGTGCTGGTTGACCAACGGAGGCTCCCCGGCCGGCCCGCTGACCACCAGGAAGGCGATGTTCACACCGTTGCCGGCAACCATCAACCCGATCAACACCCGGCTCAACGATCGTTCCAGCATCAGGTAGACGCCGGTGCCGATCATTACGGCTGCGCAGACGATAAGCGAGAGCGAGACGGTCATGCGATCCCCTCCCGAGGACACGAGCGCAGCGAGGCCCCGGTGACAGACACAGGGAGGGCGTTGAGCATGGCCAAGACAGCACGGTCATGCGATCCCCTCCCGCTCTCGCTCTTCGCGCGCGATATGCCGATCGATGCCCGAACCCAGGCTGCGCAACAGATCGAGCATCAGCCCGAAGACCACCAGGAAGACGCCGAGGTCGAAGAACAAAGAGGTCACGAGTTTCACATGTCCGAGCAGGGGNGCGTCCCATTCGATGATCGCAGACTGCAACACCGTGCCCCCGAAGGCCATCGGCGCCAGTGCGGACAGTGCCGCGACGGTCAACCCGACCCCGAGGATCACTCCGGCGTCCACCGGCGCTGCCTCGTCCAGTTCGTACCTACCGCCGGCCAGATAGCGGACCATCAACCCGAGCCCGGCGACCAGCCCGCCGGCAAACCCGCCACCTGGGTTGTTGTGGCCGGAGAAGACCAGGAAGATCGCAATCGCCATGATCGTCGGGAACGCGAGCCGTGTGATGACCTCGAAGATGATCGACCTGCGCTCCGGAGGCAAGGTGCGCGGCCCGGGAAGCCAGACCCGGCGTCCGGGCCTGGTGGGGAGTTTCTGTACGCCGGCCGGATAGGGAATCTCGTGCACCCGACGGATCCCGGCCACCCGGGTGTCGATGAACAGCAGCGACGCTACTCCGGTCGCGGCCACCACTAGGACGGAGATCTCTCCGAAGGTGTCCCACACCCGGATGTCGACCAGGGTGACGTTGACGATGTTGTACCCACCGCCGTACTTCACGGCCGCCTCGGCGAATCCCTCCGACATCGGTGCCGCCACTCGCGCCCCGGCTGCCACCACCAGGAACGCGGCTGCTGAGAGGCCGATGCCCGCTGCAATGAGCATGCGCCAATAGCGTGATCGCGGCTTGGGGCGGTCGGTGAAGTGGTCGGGGAGGCGGCGTAGCACCAGCACGAACACCACCAGGGTGACCGTCTCGACCAGCACCTGGGTCAAAGCGAGGTCGGGGGCGCCGTGGGTGAGGAAGAGGATCGCTGTGGCATACCCGGCGGCGCCGGCGAGGAACACTGCACGCAGCCGCCGGCGGGATCGGGCAGTGAAGATGCAGATCGGGATGAGGAGTAGCGCGATGATCCCCTGTACCGGGCTGTCCCACCAGGTCGTGTCACCACCGCCGTTGTCGTCCGTTAGGGCTCCGCTGAGACCTAGGGTGCCTGGCAGCGCGATGACCACCAGCAAAATGACCGCCAGGTAGATCGCTACCGAGCCACGCTGGGTGAAACCGGTGACCTCGACGGCAAGGCGCTCCAAACCTCGCAGCGAAGCCTGGTAGATGCGCTCCGCGCTGAGCCGAGCCGGCGGTGTCAAAGCGCCCTGGACACGGGAGATGCCGCCTCGGCCGAAGAACAGCACGAGGCCGACCGCGATGCCGAGTAGTGTCAACCCCAGAGGCAGTCCGAGCCCGTGCCACAAGGCCAATGCCGGGTCATGCCCACCCTCGCCACTAGGGTCGCCGTGCCCGCCGGCCGGGCCGAGCTGCTCGTCGTAGGGAGCGAACAGCTCGGTCAAGACGGCGCCGAACGGTGCAAGACCGACGGACAGTACCGCGAGGATGGTCGGTGGGGCCGCAAATCCCACAGCCGGGCGACTCACCGGGAGGGCCTCCACGCCGGGCTTGTCGGCGAAAGTCCCNCACAGGAATCGGGCGGTGTAGGCGACGGTCAGCGCGGAGCCGAGGACGACCCCGACCAGGACAAGCCAAGCCAGGGCTGGGTCGATGGCACTGTTTCCGCTGTGCTGTACGGAATCCCGGGCAACTTCGAGCAGCGCCTCGTACACGCTCTCCTTGGCGACGAAACCGAGTAGAGGTGGTATGCCTGCCATTGACAGACCGGCGAGCACCGCACTGACGTAGACCCAAGGCAGTGCCTGGCGCAGGCCGCTGAGCTTGCGCAGGTCCCGGGTTCCGGTCGCCTTGTCGACGATTCCGACGACGAGGAAGAGCGTGCCTTTGAACAGTGCATGCGCGAGCAGCAGGGCCACGCCGGCCATGGCGGCCGTCTGAGTGCCGATGCCGACCATGGTGACCAGGAAACCGAGTTGGGAGACGGTGCCGTAGGCGAGCAGCAGCTTGAGATCGTACTGGCGCAGAGCGCGCAATCCGCCCAGCAACATCGTCACGATGCCCAGCGGAAGCAGGATCTCGCGCCAGCCGGCGACATCGGCGAAGGCAGGAGCGAGTACCGCGACCAGGAACACACCGGCTTTCACCATTGCCGCGGCATGCAGGTAGGCGCTGACCGGAGTGGGCGCGGCCATCGCGCCGGGGAGCCAGAAATGGAACGGGACGAGCGCCGACTTGGAGATCGCGCCGATCAGCAACAGCACGACGGCGATCGTGATGGGAGTCGAGCCCTCAGGCGGCGAGGCCAGGATCTCCTGGAGTGACAGCGTCCCGGTTTGGTCGGCAAGCAGCAGGATGCCGACCAGCATCGCCAGGCCACCCAACGTGGTGACGGTGAGTGCCTCCATTGCGGCGGAGCGTGCTGCCCGCTTGGCCGGGTCGTGTCCGATCAGCAGGAAGGAGAAGACGGTGGTCAGCTCCCAGAAGACGTACATCAGCAGCAGGTTGTCGGCCCAGACCAAGCCGAGCATCGCGCCGGCAAACGCGGTCAGAGTGCCGGCGAGGAGGCCGAGACCGGGCTCGTCGTCGCTGAAGTATTGACCGCAGTAGGCCAGCACCAGGGCGCCGATACCGGCGATCACCACGGTGAGGATCCACTGCAGGCTCCCGAGCGAGAAATCCAGGTCCAGGCCGATGCTCGGAATCCAGCTCCAATGCTGGTCGATCATGCCGTCGCGCGCTCGAGTGGTCATCGCCAATGCCCAGACAAGGGCTGCCAGGGGAACCGTGGCCAGGGCGAAGAATGCGCGCCGCCCCCAGGCGCGAACGGCCACCGGAGCCAAGGCTCCGGCAAGGAAGTGACAGGCGACTAAAGCGAGCAGGGCGGCCTCCGGTGGTCGGGCAGCCAAGCTTGCACAGCGGCCGTCGGATGGTCCCGCTCATTCTAGGGGTTACCAGCTGTTGCTCGCCCCAAGAGGGGGATCGCGGCAGCGGTGCTGACCGCACCGCGGAGCAGGTGACCACGCAGGGACAGCCCGGTCGGCTGGTAGCCGGGTAGGGCTGTGAGGCGTTCTAGCTGTCGGCTAGAACGCCTCTTCGGGCAGATCCATGATCGCCAGGTCGACCGTCTCGGCCAGGACGCGCTCGGCGGACACCTTCGGCAGCACGTTGCGGGCGAAGAAGGAAGCCGCGGCGACCTTGCCCTCGTAGAAGGCCTTGTCCTTGTCGGACAGCTCGCCGTCGAGCTTGGCCAGCGCCACCTCGGCGCCGCGCAGCAGCAGCCAGGCACAGACGATGTCGCCCAGCGTCATCAGCAGCCGGGTGGTGTTCAGGCCCACCTTGTAGACATTGCGGACATCCCCACCCTCGGTCGAGGGATCAGCCGACATGAGCTGGCCGATCATGGTCGTCACGATCGCCTCGCCGTCGGCCAAGGCGGTCGCCAGAAGCTCTCGCTCAACCTTGAGTCGCCCGTCGCCATCGGGCTGATCGATCAGGAATGCCTTGACCTCAGCTGCCAGATGGCCCAGCGCAGTGGCCTGGTCCTTGACGATCTTGCGGAAGAACAGGTCCTGGCCCTGGATCGCAGTGGTGCCCTCGTACAGAGTGTCGATCTTGGCGTCGCGGACGTACTGCTCGATCGGATAGTCCTGCAGGAAGCCGGAGCCGCCGAGTGTCTGCAGGGACTCGGTGCCCAACAGCACCCAGGATCTCTCCGAGCCGTAGCCCTTCACGATCGGCAGAAGCAGGTCGTTGACCCGCATCGCCAGCTCGTCCACCTCGCCGTTGTACTTGGCGACCTGGACCCGGTCCTGCCAGGTCGCGGTGTAGAGCACCAGCGCCCTCATCGCCTCGGCGTACGACTTCTGGGTCATCAACGAACGACGTACGTCCGGGTGATGGGTGATCGTCACCCGCGGCGCGGTCTTGTCGGCCGCCTGGGTGAGGTCAGGGCCTTGGACCCGGCTCTTGGCGTACTCCAGGGCGTTGAGGTATCCGGTGGACAAGGTCGCGATGGCCTTGGTGCCGACCATCATCCGGGCGTTCTCGATCACGTCGAACATCTGGGCGATACCGTCGTGCACCTCGCCGAGCAGATACCCGACGGCGGCCTCGCCTCCGCCGACTGCGGAATCACCGAAGGTGAGCTCGCAGGTATTGGACACTTTCAGGCCCATCTTGTGCTCGACATTGGTGACATAGACGCCGTTGCGCTCGCCGGTGAGCTCGCCGGTCTCGGTGTCGAAGCGATACTTCGGCACGATGAACAGCGACAGGCCCTTGGTGCCGGGTCCGCCGACACCCTCAACGCCGGCAGGTCGAGCGAGCACCAGGTGGATGATGTTCTCCTGCAGGTCGGATTCGGCCGAGGTGATGAAGCGCTTGACGCCCTCGATGTTCCAGGTGCCGTCCTCGTTCGGCGTGGCCTTGGTGCGGCCCGCGCCGACATCGGAACCTGCATCGGGCTCGGTGAGCACCATGGTTGCTCCCCAGCCGCGCTCGATCATGTGCTCGGCGATCCGCTGGTCGCGCTCCACGCCGTGGGAGTTCTTGTAGACGACCGCGGCGAAGCTCGGCCCGGCGGAGTACATCCAGATCGGGGCGTTGGAGCCCAGGATGAACTCGGCGACCGCCCAGTTCAGGGAGCTCGGTGAGCCTTGGCCGCCCAGCGCCTCGGGCAGGTGCAACCGCCACCACTCGGCGTCCATAAAGGTGTGGTACGACTTCGCGAACGCAGGCGTCACTGGCGCGGTGTGGGTGGCGGGGTCGAAGACCGGGGGNTTGTGGTCGGACTCGGCGTAGGAGGCGGCGAGGTCCTCACGGCATAGCCGCTCGGTCTCGTCGAGGATCTCCTTCGCGGTCTCGACATCTACTTCCGCGAACGGCCCGGTGCCGTAGACCTGGTCTCGGCCCAGCACCTCGAAGAGATTGAACTCGATGTCGCGGATGTTCGATTTGTAGTGGCTCATCATTCCCACCTCGGATCTGTTTGTTCGAGCGCTGGTGTGAGCGCCTGCAGCCATTCCTACTGGCCAGTAACTTAATCTTACCTACCAGCGAGTAGTGAGACAAGCTCGTCCAGGCCCGACTGTGTTGCGGCCCGCATCACACCGTTCGGCTACCTATCTGCAAGACTTTGGGTATGCGAGTCTCCGCCAAGTCCGACTATGCGCTACGGGCGCTGATCGAGCTGGCTCGGCGCGATGGGGTTCGCCGATGAGTGCTGAGGAGTTGGGCAAGCTCCAAGATATTCCGCACGGCTTTCTGCAGGCCATCTTGGCCGACCTGCGTCGAGCCGGCATCGTCATGAGTCAACGCGGCCAGTCCGGTGGCTGGCGGATGGCCGGCTCCGCTTCCGACGTCACGGTTGCCGATGTCATCCGCGCTGTGGATGGCCCTTTGGTCAGCGTTTACGGGTTGCGTCCCGAGGCCGTCTCGTACAACGACACCGCCGATGTGCTCCAGCATGTCTGGATCGCCGCGCGATCGCGCTGCGCGACGTCTTCGAATCGGTCTCGATCCAAACGCTGGCTGACGGCGAGTTGCCCCAGCACGTCGCGGCGCTGGCCACCGGCGACGAGGCCTGGAAGCCGCATTAGGAGACTCCGCGGGACCTTTGCGCATCCGTGGTTCTACCGACAGCAGGGATCGGGCAGTACGATCCGCTTGTCGCGGCGCAGCCGCTGTTTCGACGGGCGGACAAAGGGGTGGGCAGATGGGCGAACAGGTCAGGTTCCTGCTGGACGAGTCGGAGCTCCCGACGCACTGGTACAACATCGTGGCGGACTTGCCGACGCCACCGCCGCCGCCCCTGCATCCAGGCACTCGTGAACCGGTCGGACCTGACGACCTGGCTGCGCTGTTTCCACCAGAATTGATCGCCCAGGAGGTCACCGGCGACCGATTCGTCGAGATCCCTGAGCCGGTTCGTGACGTGTATCGGCAATACCGTCCCTCTCCGCTGATCCGGGCTCGTCGTTGGGAACGCGCGCTCGGTACGCCCGCCCGGATCTACTACAAGTACGAAGGTGTCTCACCGGCGGGTTCGCACAAGACCAACACCTCGGTGCCGCAGGTCTACTACAACTCGATCAACGGGATCACCAAGCTGACTACGGAGACGGGTGCTGGGCAATGGGGCACGGCTCTGGGGTACGCCTGCGCGCTGTTCGGCCTCGAATGCGAGGTCTGGCAGGTGGGGACCTCCTTCGACACCAAACCGCAGCGCCGCACGCTGATCGAGGTGTTCGGCGCCAAAGTGCATCGCTCGCCCAGCCGGCTGACGGAGTTCGGCAAGACCCTTCCGGAGGATCATCCCGGGTCGCTCGGCATCGCGATCAGCGAGGCGGTCGAGGTCGCCGCTCAGGACGATGCGATCAAGTACTCCCTCGGCTCGGTGCTCAACCATGTGCTGTTGCACCAGACCGTCATCGGTGAGGAGGCGCTCAAGCAGCTGGCGCTCGCCGGTGAGTCCGGGGCGGATCTGGTCATCGGCTGCGCCGGTGGAGGCTCGAACTTCGCGGGCCTGGCGTTCCCGTTCCTGCGTGAGAAACTTGCCGGCAACCAGTCGCCGCGGATCCTGGCCGTCGAGCCGTCGTCGTGCCCGACGTTGACCCGCGGGGAGTATCGCTACGACTTCGGTGATGCAGGCGGGATGACCCCGCTGCTGAAGATGTACACGCTCGGCCACGACTTCGTGCCCTCGCCGATCCACGCCGGTGGCCTGCGCTATCACGCGATGGCGCCCCTGGTATCGCACGTTGTGAACGAAGGCCTGATCGACGCTGCGGCCCTGCACCAGAGCGAGTGCTTCGAGGTCGCGGTCGACTTCGCCCGTGCCGAGGGCATCGTCGCGGCGCCGGAGTCGTCCCATGCACTCGCGCAGGCACGTCGGGAGGCCCTTGCCGCCAAGGAGAACGGCACCGAGCCGGTCATCGTTATCGGCCTGTCCGGTCATGGCCTGCTCGAACTCGGCGCCTATGACTCCTATCTGGCCGGGCATCTGGAGGACGACCCGCTGTCGGACGAGGCATTGGCGGCTGCTTTGGCCAATGTGCCCGTCGTCTGAGGCACCCATCCGTTCCTCTGTTCACGGAATGGCTAGGAATATGGACCAGCGCATCAGTTTCATCACGCTGGCGGTGGCCGATGTGGCGCGCTCCCAGGCGTTCTACATCGACGGCCTCGGCTGGGAGCCTGAGTTGTACGTCCCCGGTGAGGTGCTGATGATCCGCACCGGAAAGCATCTGGTGCTGTCGTTGTGGGACCGCGCGGGATTCGAGGCAGAGGTCGGTCCGGCTCAGTCGGGACCTGGGGCCGTACCGATCACGATCGCGCACAACGTCCGTACACCTGCCGAGGTGGACCAGATCCTTGCTCTCGCCTCCTCGCTGGGTGTCGAGGTGTCTGCCGCGCAGCAGCGGGACTGGGGCGGCTACACCGGCTACTTCGCCGACCCGGACGGCTTCCGCTGGGAGATCGCGGTGAACCCGGGCCCGATCGGCGAGCTGGTGCTGCCTCCGGACTGACAGCGGGTCGGAGTGGGATCGGCGATCGGCTGGCTCGGGTGGGTGCCGCACCTGCCGATGAGGAGTACGTTCGAGGCATGAAGCTTGCGGTGCATCACGTCTTCTTCGATTACGAGGGCGGTCCTACCGCGATCGGGCCCGGGATCGCGGACTTCGGTAAGGCGGCCGATGAGGTCGGACTCGACGCGATCTCGGTGATGGACCACTACTGGCAGATGATTCAGGTGGGTGGTCCCGAGCTGAACATGCTCGAGGCCTACACAACCTTGGGATTCCTCGCCGCATCGACCACCGACTGTGAGTTGCAGGTGCTGGTGACCGGACCGACCTACCGACACCCCGGGCTGCTCGCCAAGATCATCAGCACTCTCGATGTGCTCTCCGGTGGGCGTGCGGTGCTCGGCATCGGCGCGGCTTGGTACGAGGAGGAGCACGTCGGGCTCGGGGTGCCGTTCCCGTCGACTGCCGAGCGATTCGAGCGGCTGGAGGAGACCCTGCAGATCACGCGACAGATGTGGAGCCGAGACGAGTCCGGGTACGCCGGCAAGCACTATCAGCTCGGCCGCACCTTGAATGTGCCGCAGCCGGTTCGCACGCCACCGATCATGATCGGCGGTGGTGGGGAGAGGAAGACGCTTCGGATGGTCGCAAAGTATGGCGACGCCACGAACCTGTTCGGTGGCAGAGGCGACCAGGCCGCCATCAGTCACAAGCTCGAGGTGTTGCGCGGACACTGTGAACGTGAGGGCACCGACTACGACCGACTCCGCAAAACCCTGACCTGGGCCGCCAACCCCATGGACCCGATCGAGGATTCGCGTGCTTTCCTCGACGAGTTACGCGGTTATGCCGACATCGGTATCGACCAGCTCTTCCTTATGCCTGCCTCGCAGCCGGGCGTTGGTCAATATGTCCGTAGGCTCGGGGAGATCGTGCCCAAGGTGCATGAGATCTGAGCTCAGCGTGCGGCCAGCCAATCGATGAGNGGTCGGCCCGCGCGCCAATCCTTGCGGATCCGCGAGAGCACGTCGGCTGTGTGGATCACCGGATCGAAGCCGTACGACTTACGCAGCACGATCTGCTTGTGCCGCAGCAGGTCGATGCGAGGGTGGTCCACGTCGTACCCACGCGGAGCTGTCTTGACCTTCTCGCCGCCGAGCTCGAATCCCTTGCGCTGTAACGCTTTGATGATCTTGACCAACTCCGGTCCGGTGCGGTCGTCAGCGATCGCAGAGCGTAGCCGGGCCAGTCGCTCACTGGTGGCTTCGTAGAAACCGACGCCAACCATCAGCCCAGGAGACGAAATCTCTACGTACCACCCGGTCGCCGGCCCTGCGGCGACAAACGCGCCCTGGTGGTTCTTGTACGGCGTCTTGTCGCGCGCGAAGCGCACGTCCCGGTAGGGCCGAAACACCTTCGCCGCCCCGAACTCGGCGGCGAGCTCGTCGGTGAGCCCCACCATCGGTGCCTGGACCGACTCCTTCCAGACCTGCTTGTGCGCCTCCCAGAACGACTTGGTGTTGTCGACCTCGAGGTCGTCATAGAAGTCGAGGGCGGCCACGGGAAATCCGTCGAAGGTCACAGCTGGATCTTACGGCGAGTTGAGATCAGACTAGTCTGATACTAGTCTGATCTTATGAGTACTGTGGGCGCCTACGAGGCGAAGACGCACTTGCCGCGCCTCCTTGCCGAGGTGGAGAAAGGCGAGGTTGTCACGATTACCCGTCACGGGACAGCTATTGCGCGTTTGGTTTCGGTTGCTGGTGCGGGCTCTGGTGACGGCACGTTGGCATCCGATTTCGCGNCGGCCCGCGCGGGGATCACGCTCGGCGACGTGCGGGTCACGGAATTGATCTCCGAGGGCCGTCGATGAGTCTGGTCATCGACACCTCGCTCACTATGGCGTGGTGTTTCGAAGATGAGGCCACCGCAGCCGCGGACGAATTGCTCGATCAGGTCGTCGCCGATGGTTGCGTCGTCCCCGCGTTGTGGCGTGCCGAGGTCGCGAATGTCCTACTCGTAGCGCAGCGACGAGGCCGCATCACCCCGGCGCAGCGCGATCGGTTTCTCCTGCTGCTGGGCCGGCTCGCGATAACGGTCGAGTCCACGCCACCCGATAGTGCGGCTCTCGTCTGGCTGGGGAGANAGCACAACCTCTCTGCGTACGACGCGTGGTACCTATGGCTCGCCGCGAGGAGTGGCGCCACACTGGCGACCCTCGATGCGCGGCTCGGTGAGGCGGCTCGAGCGGCTGGCGTGACTGTGCTGTCGTAGCGGAGATCTCGGCCGCGTCTGAGCGGGTGGCTCGTTTCTCTCGTGCCTAGCCCAGCAGGAGCATTGCCGCCACTGCGAACATCGTGCAGGCGACGATCACGTCGACTATCTGCCAGGCGCGAGGACGGGCCAGGAGTGGTGCCAGCAGCCGAGCTCCGAATCCCAGCGAGCTGAACCAGATCAGGCTCCCCAGGCAGGCTCCGAGCCCGAACCACCACCGGCCCGGACTGCCATGGGTGGCCGCGACCGATCCCAACAGCAACACCGTATCGAGATAGACATGCGGGTTGAGCCAGGTCAACGCCAACGCCTTGGCGGCCACTCGCCCCGGACTCGCGGCCTCGGCCGTCAGTCCGGCTGGATGCCGTGCCCGTAGCAGCGAGGTCACGCCGTACCAGATCAAGAACGCTGCACCTGCCCAGGTGACCACATCCAGCAGTCGGCCCGACCGGTCCACCAGCGCGCCGACTCCAGCCACTCCCGCGGCAATCAGCACCACATCGGAGATCGCGCAGGTCGCTACCACCGTGCCGACATGTTCGCGGCGGATGCCCTGGCGCAGCACGAACGCGTTTTGCGCGCCGATGGCGACGATCAGCGATAGCCCGGTGAACAGGCCTGCGGTAGCGACATGGAACACAGGGTGACGTTATGGCACAGCACTGAATCGCACCTCGCGCGTCTCCTTGAGAGGACATGGAACCGCACGCAACATGATGCTAATATGTGAATATGCGTACGACGGTCGATCTCTCCGACGAATTGGTCCGCGCTGCCAAGATCAGGGCTGCCGAACGCGGCGAGACGCTCAAGGTGTTGTTCGAGCGGGCGTTGCGAGCTGAAGTGGGCGTCGAGGTAACTCGTCGGCGCCATTCGTTCCCGCTGGTGCGTCCGGCTCGGGCGGGTGAGCTGGTTGATCCGTCGCAGAGCGACATCGAGGAAGCCTTGTATGGCGACGACGATCGCAAAGCGGCTGGTTTCGCGTGATCCTGCTGGACGTCGGCGTCGGCTTCGCGGCCATGCTGGAGAGCCACGTCCATCATTCGGCGGCGCTCCGTTTGGTCGATGAGGCCGAAGAGCGCTCTTTGGGTGTGTGTCGTGTGACTCAGTTGGGCTGGCTCCGGCTCCTGAGCAATCCGGTCACGGCGGGCTCCGCCGTGCTCAGCCGGATCGATGCCTGGGAAGCCGTCGATGCGGTACTCGAGGACTCCCGGGTTGTATACCTGGAGGAGCCACCCGGGACCGGGGAGCGATTCCGGAAGCTTTCCGCTGCGAATGATCAGAGCCACAAATTGTGGACCGACGACTATCTCGCCGCGTTTGCCCTCACGGGCGGGCACGCGTTTGCCACGCTCGACAAGAAGTTCGAAGAGCGCTACCCGGCACTGCAGGTCCTGACGTTGCCCACGGGAGTTGCTTAGGCGCGCAGCGCTTCGGCGGCTCGGGGAAGTCGTCGACCAGCAGGTTTATGTCGTCCTCGGTGTGGGCCAGCGCCTCGTGGGTACGACGACCGGGTTGAGGTGGCCAACAAGCATCGCGCCGAAACCCGGAGGATCTCAGCTCTGTTGGGCGCTCTCGTTCTCTGAGGGACTCGGAGTTGGCGAATTTGGGGGCTAGAGGGCTGGTCATCAGAGCCCTCTGGATCTTGTCCGTCTGTGCCAGGTGCCCGTCCATCTGGACCCGGGCGACCGAACCCGGGACTCCGGTCACCAAACCCGGGGCCTGGCCACCGGAGTCGGGTCCGTTCCAACCTCCACCCTGCCCGCCGCGTGAGTTGCCTGGCCCGTCACCGGGCATACCGCCGGGGAACCGGCCGTTTTGTTGCTGGCTGAGCTGCGGTCGCCGGTCCCCAGCTCCTGCTTGACCTGATGCACGGTGAGCGCGGAAGTGAGTGTCGCAGTGAGCAGCAGGCTGACCAGCCAGAGCAGTGCTCCACCGACGATCCAGGTCCACAGTGGCACCTTGCGGTCAGCCTGGCCACCAGTCGATTCAACCGATGATTCTGCCGGGGTTTCCGTGGCAGTCGTTGCCGCAGCTGGCTCGATATCGGTAGTCGGCGTGTTGAGTTCAGGCTCCGAGGGTGTTCCAGCGGATTTCCCAGGCGGTGTTTCAGGCATAGCGGCTCCTCGGGTGATGGGTGAGTCGCTACTCAGAATGGAGTCGGTCTATGTGAGAGAGCTGTGAATCGCCGAGATCTCAGCCATGGAGCGGATGACGAGACTCGAACTCGCGACATCGACCTTGGGAAGGTCGCGCTCTACCAACTGAGCTACATCCGCCTGTCGTCGACCGGGTGCCTCGGCAACTGATCAATGACGCCGAGGATATTACCCCGGCTGGACTGGGTCCGTCAGAGCGGCTCCAGCCGGGGTCGCTTCGCCTGTACGCCGTCGCCGCTGGAGCGCCCGGTCAGGCGGCGCTTGACCCAGGGAGCGGCGTACGACTTCGCCCAGGTGAGGTCCTCTTTGCGGCGCTCGGCGGAGGTGAGCTCGGCCAGGGGCGGCAACTCCAGTGGTTGGAGGGCGTGGGGGATGCCCAAGGTATCGAGCACCCGGATCGCCATCAGTTGATGGCCGGGTGTGCCCAGGTGCAGTCGGTCGACGTCCCAGACTCTCCAGTCGCGAAACTCCGGGAATCTCCAGAAGTCGACCAGCACGACACCGTGCTTCTCGGCGACCTCGCGCACCAACTCGTTGTAGATCGCGGTGCGACCCCGCATGGTCTTGAACACCTTCGATCCTCGCGCGTCGAAGCCGGTGAACAGCACCACCGTCGCGCCGGTCGCGGCAAGTTCTGCGATCGCATCGTCGTAGGAGGCCACAATGGCGTCGATGTCCACCGACGGGCGCATCAGGTCGTTGCCGCCGGCATACATCGATACCAGGTCCGGTTCGAGCTGGATCGCAGGCCCGAGTTGTTCGGCCAAGATCTCGGGGAGCTTGCGGCCACGCACCGCAAGGTTGGCGTAGGTGAAGCCCTCGACCCGGGTTGTCAGCACCTCGGCGAGTCGGTCGGCCCAGCCACGCAGGCCGTTGGGTCGGGTCGGATCGGGGTCGCCCACCCCCTCGGTGAAGGAGTCTCCGAGCGCCACGTAGCGATGAAAGCTCATGGACCGAGGGTACGAACCCGGCTCGGGACGGCTAGTGTCGCCNCTGTGCTGCTCAGTGACCGCGACATCTTGGCCGAGATCGACTCCGGGCGAGTCTCGATCGATCCGTACGACCCCGCGATGATCCAGCCGTCGAGCATCGACTTCCGGCTCGATCGTTTCTTCCGGGTCTTCGAAAACCACAGATATCCGCATATCGACCCCGCGGCCGACCAGTCCGACCTGACCAGGATGGTCGAGCCGGAAGGCGATGAGCCGTTCATCCTGCACCCGGGTGAGTTCGTGCTCGGATCGACCTATGAGGTGGTCTCGCTCCCTGACGACATCGCGGCCCGCGTCGAGGGCAAGTCCTCGCTGGGCCGGCTGGGTTTGCTCACCCATGCCACCGCGGGCTTCGTCGATCCCGGTTTCTCCGGCCACGTCACGTTGGAGTTGGCCAATGTTGCGACCTTGCCGATCAAGCTCTATCCCGGCATGAAGGTCGGGCAACTGTGCTTCTTCCGGCTCAGCTCGCCGGCAGAACACCCGTACGGCTCGGCCAAGTACGGCTCGCGCTACCAAGGCCAGCGTGGGCCGACTCCATCACGGTCGTTCCAGAACTTCCATCGCAGCAAGATCGAGTAGCGTCGACAGGCGGAACCCTGGGAAGAGGAGCGGCGGATGAATCTGGTGTTCTCCACGTTCCTGTTCGC
This sequence comes from Nocardioidaceae bacterium, assembly GCA_013693815.1. GTDB lineage: Bacteria > Actinomycetota > Actinomycetes > Propionibacteriales > Nocardioidaceae > SSC3. The sequence continues at coordinate 30,926 of CP059259.1, read as the reverse complement.
GTTCGGCAGTGCGGTGCTCCCCATCCTCAACGCGGAGGTCTATCTCGGCGCGGTCGCCACCCGGATCGATCCCGGCGAAGCTGCGCTGCTGGCGATCGTGGCGTCTGCGGGACAGACGCTGGGGAAGATCATCTGGTACGCCGGTGCTCGCTGGTTCACCGAGCGACCGTGGATGCAACGCAAGCTCGGCAACCCCAAGGTGCAGCCGAGCTTCGACAAGTGGCAGAAGCGGGTCGAGGGACGTCCGTGGTACGGCGCGGCCGTGCTGCTGTGTTCCGCGGCGCTGGGGTTCCCGCCGTTGCTCATCATGGCGGTGCTGGCCGGCTCGCTACGAATGCGGTTCGACGTGTTCGTCGCCAGCTGCTTCGTCGGCCGCGCGATCCGCTTCTACCTCCTGCTGGCCGGAGTCTCGGTCTTCGTGCACTGAGCGATCCGGCGACTCGGGTTGTGCCTCAGGTGGGGTACGGGTTGCTCTGCGCGCTTGACCCCTGCGAGCAGCAACTGCGCGACGTCGAGGACCTCGACCTCCTCGCGGGCATCCCCGTCGGCCTGCATCTTGGTCAGGCCGTCGGCCAGCATCACCCGGCAGAACGGGCAGCCCACCGCGATCTGGTCGGCGCCGGTCGCGACGGCCTCCTGGGTACGGTTCAGGTTGATCCGCTCGCCGATCTGCTCCTCCATCCACATCCGGGCACCACCGGCACCGCAGCAGAAAGACCGCTGGGAGTTACGTTCCATCTCTTTGACCTGGGCACCGGGCACTACCTGGAGCAGTTCGCGCGGAGGGGAGTACACCTGGTTGTGCCGACCTAGGTAGCAGGGGTCGTGGTAGGTCACGGTCCGCTTGGGTGCTGTCGTATCAGGCACCGGGGTCAGCTTGCCCTCGCGCACCAGCCGGTTCAGCAGCTGAGTGTGGTGGACGACCTCGAGCTCGAGGCCGAACTCCTGATACTCGTTCTTCAGCGTGTTGAAACAGTGCGCACAGGTCGAGACAACCTTCTTGACCTTTGTTTCCTTGAACATCTCGGCGTTTTCCATAGCGAGTTGCTGGAAGACGAACTCGTTGCCCGAGCGTCGAGCCGGGTCACCCGTACATGTCTCGCCGTTGCCCAGTACCGCGAACTCGACACCAGCCAGCTGCAGCAGTTCGGCCACCGCGGCAGTGGTCTTCTTGGCGCGATCCTCGTACGCACCCGCACAGCCGACCCAGAACAGCCACTCGACCTCGTCGAGCGACTCGACATCCTCGCCAACGACTTTGACGTCGAAGTCCAGGTTCGCAGCCCACTCCATCCGCGCGTTCGCGTTCATGTTCCACGGATTGCCCTTGTTCTCCAGGCCCTTGAACAGCCCGTTGAGCTCGGAGGGNAAGCTGGACTCGATCAGCACCTGGTAGCGGCGCATGTCGATGATGTGGTCGACGTGCTCGATATCGACCGGGCATTGCTGCACACAAGCGCCACACGACGTACACGACCACAACACGTCCGGGTCGATCACCGCGCCGCCGCTGGGCCACCAAGCATCGCCTTCGGTCGCGCCGACGAGCTCCCGCTCAGCTTCGGCTTTGACCGCGTCCGGAAGCGCCTCGCGCTCATCCTCGCCGGCCTGGAGGTAAGGAGCCTTGGCGTACGCGTGTTCGCGCAGGCCCATGATCAGCAGCTTGGGGGACAGCGGCTTGTCGGTGTTCCAGGCGGGGCACTGGCTTTGGCAACGGCCGCACTCGGTGCAAGTGCTGAAGTCCAGGATGCCCTTCCAGGCGAAGTCCTCGATCTTGCCGACGCCCATCAACGTGTCCTCGTCGATGTCGTCGATCAGCTCCAGGTTGAATGGCTTGTCGCCGATCATGATCGGCGAGAGACCACCCAGCGCGGTGCCTCCATCGGCCTTGCGCTTGAAGAAGATGTTGAAGAAGGCCAGGAACCGGTGCCAGGCCACACCCATAGTGGGGTTGACCGAGATCGTGATCATCCAGGTGAACGAGATGACGATCTTGATCATCGCCACGATCCAGATGACGTTCGACAGCGCCGACTCGCTCATGCCCGACATCAACTCGCCGATCCAGAATGAGAACGGGAAGTGGAAGGCGGTCGCGTTGTCGGCGTGGTGGCCGTACTGCAAGATCGCGTACTCCGCGCCACGCAGCAGCGCGATGCACAGGCCCACGCCCAAGATCACGAACTCGACGAAGTAGCCCTGCCACATCGTTGAGCCGTAGAACCGGCCCTTCTCGCCACGGACGCGCTCACTGGGCCGGGTGAGGCGGTAAATGATGAACGCGACGATCGCGATCAGCATCGCGACGGTGAAGAACTCGCTGACCCATTCGTAGAAGAACCAATGCCCGATCAGCGGCAGTGCGAAGTGCGGGTCGAAGAGCTGACCGAACGCCGTGAGCAGCGTGAAGAACAGCAACCCGAAACCGACGAACACGAACCAGTGTGCGACACCGACATGGGTCCACTGGAGCATTCGGGTATGCCCCAGAGTCTCCTTGACCACATTGATCGTGCGGGACTGGGGGTCATCGGTGCGATTGATCGGCTGACCAAGCTTGATCACAGCCAGGATGTGCCGGATCGCCCTGACGAACAAGGCGATACCGACGATCGCGATGGCCAGCGAGACGATCGTCGCGACGATCTGCACGGGCTCCATGTAGTTGCGGCTCCTCGTCAGGGGTCGGCCGAGGCATTAGCGGCCGACGGTCAGCCTATCGTTAGCGTTCCCAGCGGCCGCGATGGACGACGTCCATGCGCCGGCTTCGTGCGGCCGAGCCGCGTGATCCGGGGTCATCGGCTCGGTGGCCGATGGTGATCGCGCCGATCGGAGTGTGATCCGCGGGCACGTCGAACGCCTCGCGCAGAGCCTGGTGCTTGTCGCCGGGCACCCCGAAGAAGCAGGCGCCCAGGCCCTCGTCGGTAGCAGTCAGCAGGATCAACAGCGCGGCCATCGCCGTGTCGGTGTACCAGTACGGGATCGGCCATCGGGCCTCGTCCTGGTCGCTCCAGCCTTTGTCGACCTCGGCATACCGGGCCAGGTAGGCGGCTTTGTGCGCGAACGGCACGATCAGCACCGGCGCCGAGCGCATCCCCGTNAACCATGCGTTGTCAGCCCCGGGATCGGGNGAGGTGCTCGCCCAGAACAAGCTCACCTCGTCGGGCTGGTCCAGCACCAGGAAACCCCATCCCTGGGAGAACCCGGCCGAGGGCGCTCGCAGGGCATTGTCCAAGATCTTGTCCAGGACCGCGGGTGCAACGGGGTCGGGGGCGTAGTTTCGGATCATCCGTCGTCGGCGTACGACGTCGTGGAACTCCATGGAGAAGATCTTGACCTTCGATCAGATGTGGCGCGAACTGGCCCCGCTTGGCAGGTCGGTCGGCGGTGGTTACCTCCGGCTGCCGTTCACCTCGGTGGAACGTGAGTGTCTCGCCTGGTTCGAGGAGCAGGCCCACTCGCGAGGGATGCGTTTGGAGTCCGACGGCTGGAACACGATCGCCTGGTGGGACGAGGGTCTCGAGACGCGCCGGGTTCCCCGGCGCTACTCGACCACCGGCTCACGCGGGCCGGGGGCGGTGCTGACGGGCTCACACCTCGACTCCGTGAGGGACGGTGGCGGGTATGACGGTGCGCTCGGCGTGGTGAGTGCGTTCGCGGCGATCGATCTGTTGCGTGAGAGTGCCGTGACACCCACCCGTCCGCTAGGAGTGGCGGTGTTCGCCGCGAAGGAGGCCAGCCGATTCGACTCGCCGTGCCTCGGGTCGCGGCTGGCCACCGGAGCGATCGAATGGGCCGAAGTCGAGGGCTTGCGCGATCCCGCCGGCGCGCGTCTGGGTGATGTCGCGCCGCCGCCCACGCCAGGCCTGCTGGCCGGCGTGGACACGTTCGTCGAGCTTCACCTGGAGCAGGGACGTGAGCTCACCTCCATTGCCGAGCCGGTCGGCTTCGGCATCGGGAGTTGGGCGCACGGGTGCTTCCGCTTCGAGTTCACCGGAGAGGCGGACGATTCCGGCGCGGATATGGACCAGCGGCACGATCCGATGCTCAGCTACGCCATGACAGCGTTGGCAGCCAACAAGCAGGCTCGGCTGTCCCCGCAGTCGTCAGCGCGAGCCACCTTCGGCCGCATCGAGGCCGAGCCGAACGCCACCACTGCGGTGCCCGATCGGGTCGTCGCCTGGCTCGATGCGCGCACTCGGAATCAAGAGGACCTGCCGGTCTTGGTGGCAGAGATCCAGCGGCTCGCCGCCGAGCGGGCGCATCGTGACGGCACAACTGTGCGGGTCACGACGGTATCCGCGACCCAGGCGGTGGCCTTCGACTCAGCTCTGACGACTCGTCTTGCGGCCGGCCGGCCGCTCATCGCGACTGTGGCCGGTCATGATGCCGGGGTCCTCGCCCGTGCCGGGATCACGACGACGATGCTGCTCACCCGCAATCCGACCGGTATCTCACACTCCCCGCAGGAAACCGCCGAGCTGAGCGACTGCGTCGCAGGAGTCGAGGCACTTGCGGATGCGCTGACCGGACTCGTGAGCTGAGAAGTGCAGGCCCACAGAGCCGTCCGGTGACCGAGCGCACCACGGCTATCTCCAGGGCCATCGTTGGCGTGGCATCCTGGTCACTGTGAGCCGGCCACCTGAGCAAGACTGGAAGCGCACCGTGCTGTCGGGGCTCGGTGCCATCGGCCTGGCTGCCGTGGGCCTCGGTCTGATCATCGGTGGAGTCGCCGTAGCTGCGACGAATCTCTCCGGGCTGGGGGATGATTCCGCCTCCACGGATGCGCCCGCCACGTTGTACATGCCGCCCTACACCAAGACACCGAACCCCGATGCGCCGAAGTCGATACCCCGGTGCCGAACATCACCGGGATTCCCCTGGATCCCACCGATGGTCCCTCGGGTGAGGGCGAGATCACTTTGAACGCCGATCAGACAGCGGTCGCTCCGGGTGAGCAGATCAGTTTCTCCGGCGCTTACGACGCCGAGGACGGAACCGTCCTACAGATCCAGCGTCGTGAGGGAGCGGCCTGGATCGACTTCCCGGCCGAGGCCACAGTGCGCAACGGCGCCTTCACCACCTACGTCTTCACCAGCCGTACCGGCGACAACATCTGGCGGCTCTTCGACCCCGACACGGGCCGATCCTCGATTCGGTGACCGTCGCCATTGGCTAGCCGGGCCATCGGTCTCGTCGGTTAGCTGCTGTCGGCTTGCCTGCGATGGTCACGGTTGAGTGACAGCTCTCCTATCGGGGGTGCTGCTGCACTACGGTGTGCCGAGTGAATCTCGGGTCTGCCTTTNGGCGACTGCTCTCGGCGAGTGGGTTCTCCAACCTGGCCGATGGCGTCGCCATCGTCGCGTTGCCACTATTGGCGACCAGCATCACTCGCGACCCGTTGCCCATCGCGGTACTCCCGGCCCTGACTTTCCTTCCCTGGCTACTGTTCGCGGTTCCGGGCGGAGCGATCGTCGACCGAGTGGATCGTCGCTGGGCGATGGCGGTGGCCAACTCGATCCGTGCCGGGACCTTCTTCGCACTCGCCGGCTTGGCAGGAAGCCACCACCTCAGCCTGGCGCTGCTCTACGTAGCGGCGTTCGCGATGGGAACCGTCGAGGTGATCTACGACTCGGCCGCCCGGGCTCTTCTGCCGCAGGTACTGGATCGCGGGCAACTGGAGCGGGGCAACGGTTATCTGACCGTCACCGACACCGTGTTCCAGCAGTTCGTCGGCAGCCCTGTCGGGGCGATGCTCTTCGCCACGGCCGTTGCAGTGCCTTTCGTCAGCGCCGGGGCGGCGTACGGTCTCGGTGCGTTGCTGATCCTCACCCTGACCGGCTCCTATCGTCCAGCGCGGGCGACTACCACCACCTTCCTGACCGACGTACGCGAAGGACTGGCGTGGCTGTGGCGGCACTCGTTCTTACGAGGTTTGATGCTCATCGCCGGTGTCTTCGGGTTGCTGCAGGCCATGGTCAACGCGGTTTTCGTGCTCTATGCGCTGGAGTGGGTGCACCTGCCGGTCGAGCATGTCGGTCTGCTGATGGCCGCCGCGGCGGTGGGAGGAGTAACCGCCGGACTGCTCGCCTCGCAGGTGGCACGCCTGATCGGTCGCGGCCGCGCTCTGGTCGCCAGTACCGTGGTGTGTCCGCTAGGAGGCATCGGAATGGGGCTGGTGCATGATCCCTGGATTGCTGCGATTCTGCTCGCGATCAGCGCCTTTGCGGTGACGATCTGGAACGTCATCTCGATCGCGATCCGGCAAGCGCTGGTCCCCGAGGGCCTGTTCGGCCGAGTCCAGNGGGTTTACCGGATGGTGATCTGGGGAGTGATTCCGGTCGGCGCGCTGCTCGGCGGCTGGGTCGCCCGGCACACCAGCATCGGCACGGTTTTCATCCTGGCAGGCAGCATCCAGCTCGTGATCGCCGTATGGGTGGGCGTCTTGGCGCACCGCTACCGCCAGGTGATCAGTGAGGTGTACACCCCGACCTCGAGTTGAACTCCAGATTCCCGGGAAAAGTTTTTGGGAAGCGGGAATGGACCTGACTAGACCTGCGTTGAGAACTATTGAGAGACTTGAGTTGAATCGACTCAAGTCTTTTGACAGGCAGGGACGCGGCAAGTCAAACTGGCAGCGCGACCCAGCTGGGTCGCTCATAGTCCTAGTTCATAGTTCAACCCGCGCAGCGGATCAGTGGAGGTAATGCAAATGGCACGTGCGGTCGGAATCGACCTGGGTACGACGAACTCCGTCGTGGCCGTCCTGGAGGGTGGCGAGCCCACCGTCATCGCAAACGCCGAAGGTGCTCGAACCACCCCCTCGGTGGTCGCCTTCGCCAAGAACGGCGAGGTGCTCGTCGGCGAGGTCGCCAAGCGCCAGGCCGTGACCAACGTCGACCGCACCATCAGGTCGGTCAAACGGCACATGGGCACCGACTGGAAGGTGGACATCGATGACAAGACGTTCACCCCGCAACAGATCTCGGCGTTCGTGCTGCAAAAGCTCAAGCGTGACGCGGAGGCCTACCTCGGTGAGACCGTCACCGATGCGGTGATCACGGTCCCGGCGTACTTCTCCGATGCCCAGCGCCAGGCGACCAAGGAGGCCGGTGAGATCGCAGGCCTGTCCGTCTCGCGCATCGTCAACGAGCCCACCGCCGCGGCACTCGCGTACGGGCTCAACAAGGACAACGACCAGACCATCTTGGTCTTCGACCTCGGTGGCGGCACTTTCGACGTGTCCCTGCTCGAGGTGGGCGATGGTGTCGTGGAGGTGAAGGCCACCTCCGGCGACAACCTGCTCGGTGGCGATGACTGGGACGAGCGCCTGGTCGAGTGGATGATCAAGAAGTTCAAGGACAACAACAATGTCGACCTCGGTGCCGACAAGATCGCCAGGCAGCGCCTCCAGGAGGCCGCCGAGAAAGCCAAGATCGAGTTGTCGTCCTCGACCGAGACCACGATTCACTTGCCCTACATCACTCACGGCGAATCCGGCCCGCTGCACTTCGAGGAGAAGATCAGCCGTGGTGAGTTCCAGCGGATGACCGCTGACCTGCTCGAGCGCACCAAAGAGCCGTTCCGCTCGGTGATCAAGGACGCCGGTATCACCGTCGACAAGATCGACCACGTGATCCTGGTCGGTGGCTCGACCCGGATGCCCGCGGTGACCGACCTGGTCAAGGAGCTCACCGGTGGCAAGGAGCCCAACAAGGGCGTCAACCCCGATGAGGTCGTCGCAGTCGGCGCAGCCTTGCAGGCGGGCGTGCTCAAGGGCGAGGTCAAGGACGTGCTGCTCCTCGACGTCACCCCGCTGAGCCTGGGTATCGAGACCAAGGGCGGCGTGATGACTGCGCTGATCGAGCGCAACACCACGATTCCGACCAAGCGGTCGGAGGTCTTCACCACGGCGGACGACAACCAGCCCTCGGTGATGATCCAGGTCTACCAGGGCGAGCGCCCGATGGCCGCACAGAACCAGCCGTTGGGCAACTTCGAGCTCACCGGCCTTCCGCCGGCGCCTCGAGGCGTGCCGCAGATCGAGGTCACCTTCGACATCGATGCCGACGGCATCGTGCATGTGTCCGCCAAGGACCGCGGCACCGGCAAGGAGCAGTCGATGACGATCACCGGTGGCTCGGCGCTGTCCAAGGACGACATCGACAAGATGGTCAAGGAGGCTGAGCAGTACGCCGAGGAGGACCGTCTGCGCAAGGAGGCCGTCGAGACTCGTAACCAGGCCGAGGGACTGGTCTACCAGACCGAGAAGTTCCTGGCCGACAACGCCGAGACCATCCCCGAGGACGTCAAGACCGAGGTGCAGGCCGATGTCGACTCGCTCAAGGAGGCGCTGGCTGCCAACGACGGTGAAGGTGACGCGGACGCAGTCGCGGCAGGGATCACCAAGCTCGGTGAGTCCAGCCAGAAGATGGTCGCCGCGATGTACGCCGCTGCTCAGGCCGACGCTGCTGCCTCGGGTGCCGGGGATGCCGGCACCGGCGACGCCGACGACGATGTCGTCGAGGCGGAGATCGTCGACGAGGGTGAGGATGACGCCAAGTGACCGAGCCGACCGACGTCCCGGTCGAATCCGACTCCACGCAGGTGGCCGATGCTCCAGAGGTGGGCGGTGGTGATCCCACCGCCCCTTCGGGGGACACGCCAGACGCCGAGTCGGTCGACCAGCGCATCGTCGAGCTGACCACCGACCTGCAGCGGCTCCAAGCCGAGTACGTCAACTACAAGAGGCGAGTCGACCGCGATCGCGAGTTGGTGCAGCAGAACGCCAGGATCCAAGTCCTGTCGGCGTTGTTGCCGGTACTGGACGATCTCGACCGCGCCCGCGAACACGGTGAACTCGAAGGTGGCTTCAAGGCGGTTGCCGACTCCCTCGAGCGCATCGTGGCTGGCCAGGGTCTGGTCAAGTACGGGGCATCGGGCGACGAGTTCGACCCGCGTATCCACGAGGCGCTCATGCACGGGCACAGCCCGGACGTGACCACGTCAACTTGCCAGGAAATCGTGCAGGCCGGCTACCAGATCGGTGACCGGGTTGTGCGGCCCGCGAAAGTGACCGTTGTCGATCCAGAGTGAATGGAATCAGGCCGTTGTCGTGAAACAAGGAGTGGGGAGTAGCGGCAGCGGCTGGTACCGCACCGCGGAGCAGGTGACCGGGTGCCTGGCTGGCAGGGGTCGCAGCGAGGCCGGATGGCTAGGACGCAACCCGGCAAGAAGGCGCGGCAAAGTGGAAAGGAGGACCCGTGACCAACACTGATTGGGCGACCAAGGACTTCTACCAAGTTCTCGGAGTTTCTAAGGACGCATCGGCCTCCGACATCAAGAAGGCCTACCGCAAGTTGGCGCGGGAGAGCCACCCCGACTCCAAGCCCGGTGACAAGGCGGCCGAAGAGCGCTTCAAGGCGATAGCTGAGGCGTACGACGTCGTCGGCGATACAGCCAAACGCAAGGAGTACGACGAGCAGCGGGCGATGTTCGCCTCCGGCGGCTACGGCCCGTTCGGTGGTACCTCTGCGGGCGGACCGGACCTGTCCGACCTGTTCGGCGGCGGTGGCGGCGGCAACGTCGGGGACTTGTTCGGTGGTCTCTTCGGTGGTGGCGCACAGCGTCCTCGTGGTACCCGGGCCACGCGGGCCCGACGCGGGGCCGATATCGAGGCCGAGACCACGATCAGCTTCACCGACGCGGTCGAGGGAGTAACAGTCCAGCTGCGGCTGTCATCTGACGCTGCGTGTGCGGACTGTCGAGGCACGGGTGCTCGGGCGGGGACGGTTCCCCGGGTTTGCCCCGACTGCGAGGGCACCGGCATGCGGGCCGCCTCGGTCGGTGGTGCGTTCACGCTCAACGAGACCTGTCCGTCCTGCCGCGGTCGCGGCCTGGTGGTCGATGATCCGTGCCCGACGTGTCACGGCTCGGGGAGGGGACGCTCCGACAAGACCGTCAGCGCGCGGATCCCCGCTGGAGTCAAGGACGGCGCCAAGATCCGCCTTCGCGGCAAGGGCGCACCGGGCGAGGGCGGCGGGCCGGCCGGTGACCTGTTCGTGGTCGTGCATGTGCAGCCGCACAAGCTGTTCGGGCGCAAGGGTGACAACCTGACGCTGAAGGTCCCGATCGCTTTCTACGAGGCGGTTCTGGGCGCCGAGGTCAAGGTGCCCACCCTGGGCGGGGCTCCGGTCACGGTGCGGATTCCGGCGGGTACGCCGAACGGTCGCACTTTCCGGGTACGCGGTAAGGGCGTGCGCAAGAAGGACGGCAATGTCGGCGATCTGCTGGTGACGGTGGAGGTCATGGTGCCGGCCAAGCTCTCCGAGGAGGCGAGGCAGGCCGTCGAGGAGCTGCGCACCGCGATGGCAGAAGGCGATCTTCGCTCCGAGCTGTTCAACTCCGGTAGTCAGCGTTAGAAGGTGCGCAGATGACACCGCACGACTCGGAGATCCCGGTCTATGTAATCAGCGTGGCCGCCGAACTCACTGGCCTGCACCCGCAGACACTGCGGACCTACGACCGGCTGGGCCTGGTCTCCCCAGGCCGAGCCGGCGGTGGTGGCCGGCGTTACTCGGGGCGCGACATCGAACTGCTGCGTGAGGTTGCGCAGCTGACCGCGGCTGGGATTGGCCTGGAGGGTGTGCGACGAATCCTGGAGCTGGAGAACCAGGTACTGGCTCTGCGTAACCGTGTCTCGGAGCTGGAGGCTGACCTCGCTGCTGCACAGTTCGCCGCGGGTCGGGTGCCGGTGACCCGCAACCTTCCGGCCCGCCGCAGCACCGATTCCTCCGTCGTCGTGTGGCGCAGGAAATAACGGGAAGCAACAGGCAAAAAAAGCATTCACTGGACAACATCTCTTGAGGAGCACATAAGAAACCCATGGACGTATCGAAGTTCACCAAGCGCAGCCAGGAGGCGATCTCGCAATCGCTCCAAGATGCATCGGCTGCGGGTAACACCCAAGTCGACGTAGCTCACCTGCTGCGCGCTCTGCTCGGCCAGACCGACGGGATCATCGACCCGTTGCTGCGGGCCGTCGGAGCCGACCCACGGGCCGTGCTGGCCGGGGTCGAGGCTGAGCTGAAGAAGCTGCCGTCCGCCTCCGGCTCGACAGTGTCGGCGCCGGCCACCTCGCGTTCCCTGCTGGCCGTGTTGGCCAAGTCCGAGGAACTGGCCAAGACGTTGGGCGATGACTTCATCTCCACTGAGCATCTGCTCATCGCCTGTGCCGAGGTCAATTCGCCGGCCGCCGACGTGCTGCGCGGCCAAGGCGCTACCGCGCAAGCGCTGCAAGAGGCGATGAGCTCGGTGCGCGGCAACGTCCGAGTCACCTCCCAAGATCCCGAGGCGACCTTCCAGGCACTGGAGAAGTACTCGGTCGACCTCACCGAGCGCGCCCGTGAGGGCAAGATGGACCCGGTCATCGGCCGCGACGCCGAGATCCGCCGGGTCATCCAGGTGCTGTCCCGGCGTACCAAGAACAATCCGGTGCTCATCGGTGAGCCGGGTGTCGGCAAGACCGCCGTGGTCGAGGGCTTGGCTCAGCGGGTGGTCTCCGGTGATGTGCCCGACTCTCTCAAGGGTCGCAGGGTCGTCTCCTTGGATCTGGCCGCGATGGTGGCCGGCGCCAAGTATCGCGGCGAGTTCGAGGAGCGTCTGAAGGCCGTCCTGGGTGAGATCAAGGCCGCCGAGGGACAGATCATCACCTTCATCGACGAGCTGCACACGGTTGTCGGCGCCGGTGCCGGCGGTGAGGGTGCAATGGATGCCGGCAACATGCTCAAGCCGATGTTGGCCCGCGGTGAGCTGCACATGATCGGCGCCACAACCCTGGACGAGTATCGCGAACACATCGAGAAGGATCCGGCCCTGGAGCGCCGGTTCCAGCAGGTGTTCGTCGGTGAGCCGTCGGTCGAGGACACCATCCAGATCCTGCGCGGAATCCAGGAGAAGTACGAGGCTCACCACGGCGTACGCATCACCGATGCCGCGCTGGTCGCGGCCGCAGCGCTGTCGGACCGCTACGTCACCGGGCGCCAGTTGCCGGACAAAGCCATCGACTTGATCGACGAGGCGGCCTCCCGTCTGCGTATGGAGCACGAGTCCTCTCCCGAGGAGATCGATCAGCTCCGCCGCTCGGTGGCGCGGTTGAAGATGGAGGAGATCGCGCTGGCCAAGGAGACCGACGCCGCCTCGGTGGAGCGGTTGGTCTCGCTGCGTAAGGATCTGGCTGACAAGGAAGAGGATCTGCGTGGCCTGGAGGCCCGGTGGGACCGGGAGAAGTCCTCGCTCGAGGGAGAGGGCGAGTTGCGCCGTCAGCTCGACCAGTTGCGGATCGACGCCGACCGATTGCTGCGCGAGGGGAACCTCGAGGGCGCATCGGAGATCAACTACGCCAAGATCCCGGAGTTGGAGAAGCGCCTCGCCGACCTGGAGGGCGCTGAGGACGAGTCCGAGAAGCTGGTCGGTGAGGAGGTCGGCCCCGAAGAGATCGCCGACGTCGTCGAAGCCTGGACCGGTATTCCCACGGGCAAGTTGCTGCAGGGAGAGTCGGCCAAGCTGCTCGATATGGAGTCGGTGCTCGGCGAGCGGTTGATCGGTCAGAAGGCCGCGGTCAACGCGGTCAGCGACGCTGTGCGCCGAGCCCGGGCGGGTATCTCCGACCCCAACCGGCCTACCGGATCTTTCCTGTTCCTCGGCCCGACCGGTGTCGGCAAGACCGAACTCGCCAAGGCGTTGGCGGACTTCCTGTTCGACGACGAGCGCGCGATGGTGCGCATCGACATGAGCGAGTACGGCGAGAAGCACTCCGTCTCTCGCTTGGTCGGCGCCCCTCCGGGGTATGTCGGTTACGACGAGGGCGGCCAGCTCACCGAGGCGATCCGGCGCAGGCCGTACTCGGTGGTGCTGCTGGACGAAGTGGAGAAAGCCCACCCCGAGGTCTTCGACATCTTGTTGCAGGTGTTCGACGACGGTCGGCTCACCGACGGCCAAGGCAGGACGGTCGACTTCCGCAACGTCGTACTGATCCTGACCTCCAACCTCGGCTCGACCTACCTGGTCGATCCAAGTCTGGGCGAGGAGGAGAAGCGCGAGGCGGTGATGGCGGTGGTGCGGGCGTCGTTCAAGCCCGAGTTCCTGAACCGGCTGGATGAGATCGTGATGTTCGATGCCCTGACCAAGGACGACCTGACGCACATCGTGGACCTGCAGTTGGCGCTGTTGGAGAAGCGACTGTCCGACCGCCGGATCACACTGGAAGTCACCGAGGCGGCCCAGGACTGGCTGGCTGAGACCGGATTCGATCCGGCTTACGGCGCTCGCCCGCTCAAGCGGCTGATTCAGCAGGCGATCGGCGACCCGCTCGCCCGGATGTTGATCGCCGGTGAGGTCGCCGACGGTCACAGCGTCAAGGTTGACGTGCCTGCCGACCCGGCTACCGATGGGCTCGTCCTCGCTAGTTCGGAATAGGGCTCGCGGACTGGCGGCAGCGGCACTTCACCGCACCGCGGAGCAGTCGACCGCCGCGGATCGTGACGCCGCTCCAGGCCTGCTGGGCACGGTGCCATTTCCGGTGCCCGACGGGCGCCCTAACAGGGGCACTTTGGCTAGCCAGTGAGCCTCTGAGCATGTGGTGAAGTCCCAACTCTGTGGCGCGTAACCGTCGCAGAGTTGGGACACATGATGCAATAGGGGCATGGCTGACTCCTCACTCTCACGGCCCCGACAGGTCACGATCGCAGTGGTGATGGGTATCGCCGGCGGTTTTCTGGTGGTGCTCGGGTTGATGGACGCCATGGTTGACACCCGTACGGTGGAGGCGCGTGATGCCGTTACCCGACTGCTGGACCGGCCTCCCTACAGTGGGATGGGCCTCTCGGTAGATCAAATGCTGTCCGCATGGCGCGTGGTTGTCCTGGTTGCCGGTGGCCTGGCTTCGACTGCCTTCGTGTGTGCGATCTATGTCTTCCGGCGCCACAACGGAGCGCGGATCGCCTTCACGGTGGCTGCGGGCTTGCTGGTGTTGGCCATCCCGGTGGTCGGTGTGCTCCCGGTGGTGTTGGCCGTGGCAGCCATCGGGCTGTGGTCCGAGCCGGCCCGCGACTGGTTCGCCGGCCGCAAGCCTCGTCCGGTCGCGACCGAGGTTCCCGCCGGCCGTCACCGGGGCCAAGGTCACGGAGGTCAGTTGCCCGCCTCTCCTACCGGTTGGCTGCACAACGACGGGAGTAACGAGCCCCCGAGTCGGCCGCCCGCTGGACCGGCACCGACAGCTGGGCAGCCGGGAGGCGAGCAGCCGCCGCCATCGGAGTACCCCTACGGGTCCGGACAAGGACAGGGATTGGGGAGTCGGTTCCCCAGGAGCCTGGTCAACCTGTGCAGTACCCACCGCCGGGTGCGCCCCAGCCGGGTTATCCGCCGCAGCCGTATCCAGCGCAGTCTTACCCCGGGCAGCCCTATCAGCAACAGGCCCCGCAACCCTACCCGCCGCAACACCAGCAGCAGGCCCATGCTCAGCCCTACCTGCAGCAGGGGTATCCGTACGGCTACCCGCCCCAACAACCGCCGANCATCCGGTCGACCCAGCTCGGTGACCTTGGCCGCGATCCTGACCTGGGCCTCGGCCGGCGTCGTCTTGCTGGTCTGCCTCGTGGGCTTGCTCTTCACGGTGATCGCGCACGACGATTTCGTTGCCGAGTTGGAGAAGCGGATCCAGACCGACGCCTCTTTGCAGGACTTGGACCTCACCGGTGACCAGTTGGCCTCGATCCTGATCGGCACCTTCGTCGTGCTGGCCATCTGGTGCCTGATCGCCGTCGTCGTGGCATTCTTCGCATTCCGTGGCCGGCAGTGGGCACGCATCGTGCTCACGGTCTCCACCGCGGTCGCGGCGCTGATCAGCCTGATCGGGATCCTGAGCCTGGTCAGTCTGCTTACCTTGGTGCCCTCGGTCGCGACCCTGGTGCTGCTGTTCACCCGCTCGTCCAATGCGTTCTTCCGGGGTAACCGCTCGGCAGCGCCGCCCCGCAGCAGCAGTACACCCCTGGCGCGCCCTGGTAATTAGTCAGCTTGCTCCTCTTAGCCGGTCCAACGCCTCGGTGAGCACCGACTCCTGCTTGCAGAACGCCCACCGCACCAAATGCCGGCCGGCCTCTTGGTCGTCGTAGAACACCTGGGCCGGAATCGCCACCACACCGGCCCGTTCAGGTAGCGCTAGGCAGTAAGCCATTGCGTCCTCGTACCCGAAACCTCGCACGTCGGTCATTGCGAAGTACGTGCCTTGGGGACGGAATACCTCGAAACCGAGCTCTGTCAACCCGTCGCACAGTAGGTCGCGCTTGCGTTGTAGCGATGCCGCGAGCCGGTGCGGATATTCCTGCTCATGTTCCAGCCCGTAGGCAACGGCGGGTTGCAGGGGTGCGGCGTTGGTGTAGGTCAGCCATTGCTTGGCTGCCAGCACTGTGGCGACCAGGTCGGCCGGCCCCGTCACCCAACCGACTTTCCAGCCGGTGAAGGAGAAGGACTTGCCCTGACTGGAGATCGTGACTGTCCGTTCGGCCATCCCGGGCAGGGTGGTAAGTGGGATGTGTGGAACCGAGTCGAATGTCAGGTGCTCGTACACCTCGTCGGTGACCACCACCAGATCGTGCTCGATCGCGAGCTCGGCGATGACCTCGAGTTCGGCTCGGGTCAGCACGGTGCCGGTCGGATTGTGTGGGGAGTTGATCAACATCACCCGGGTGCGCGGAGTGACGGCCGCTCGAAGCTCGCCTGCGTCGACTCGGAAGTTCGGTGCTCGCAAGGTGACCGGGCGGCGTACCCCACCCGCCATAGCGATGGTGGCGGTATAGGAGTCGTAGTACGGCTCGAGGACGACGACCTCGTCGCCGGGATTCACCAGCGCGAGCATGGCGGCGGCGATGGCCTCGGTTGCGCCGGCGGTCACGACGACTTGGGTGTCGGGCTCGAGGGTGATCCCGTAATGCCGTTGCTGATGTGCGGCGATCGCCAGCCGTAACTCGGGGATACCGATCCCGGGTGGGTACTGGTTGCACCCGGAAGTCAAAGATCGTGCAGCGACCTCGATCACTGTTGCCGGGCCATCCTCGTCAGGGAAGCCCTGGCCGAGGTTGATCGCCCCGGTGCGTGCGGCCAGAGCCGACATCGTGCCGAAGATCGTCGGCGGCAGCCCCTGCAGGCGGGTGGCAAGGCGTGACGATTCAGCACGGTCATAGATGCTGACACTAGTGCCGATAGGGTCGGTTGCTATGACCGCTCGCGACGAACTGCTGGACCACATCAAGAGCAAGGCCATCGTGCATGGCAAAGTCACCCTCGCCTCCGGGCGGGAGGCGGACTACTACGTGGACCTGCGTCGGGTCACCCTCGACGGAGTTGCTGCGCCCCTGGTCGGACAGGTGATGCGCGATCTCACTACGGGTTTGNATTTCGATGCGGTGGGTGGATTGACTTTGGGCGCCGACCCGGTCGCGACCGCGATGCTGCATGCGGCAGCGCACGAGGGCCGGAGTTTGGATGCGTTCGTGGTGCGCAAAGAGGGCAAGGCCCATGGCCTGCAACGGCGTATCGAGGGTTCCGAGGTTGCCGGCCGACGTGTTCTGGCAGTGGAGGACACCTCGACGACAGGCTCGGTGCTGACAGCGGTCGAGGCGCTGCGCGAGGCAGGTGCAGAGGTGATCGGGGTAGCGGTGATCGTCGACCGTGACACCGGCGCCAAGGAGAAGGTCGAGGAACACGGAATTCCCTACCTCTTCGCGTACGGCAAGGACGAGCTGGGACTCTAGCCCGAGGTCGATCGGCCCAGAGTCAACTGACCGGGCCCGACTCGGCCGGGTCCGGCGGCAGCTCCTTGGCTGCCTTGGCGCGGGCTTCGGTCTTGCGCTTGTGACGGTAGTACTCNCACACGATCGGGGCCGTCGAGACGGCCACGATCAGCAGGATGCTCGCCTCCAGGTTGTGCTGCAGGAAATCGATGCCGCCCAGGAAGTAACCGAGCAGGGTCAGGCCGGTCGCCCAGAGCACCGCTCCCACCGCCGACCACACGATGAACCGTCGACGATCCATCGCGGCCGCACCGGCCACCAAGGTGATGTAGGTGCGCACGATGGGCACGAACCGGCCCAGGACCAGCGCTTTGTTGCCGTACTCCTCGAAGAACAGGTGGGACTTCTGATAGTTCCTCATGTTGAGGAAACGGCCTTCCCGGTGGAACAGCCGCGGCCCTATCCGCCGCCCGATCTCGTAGCCGCAGATGTTGCCGGCCAAGGCGGAGATACTCAGGATCGCGCAAGCGACCCAGATGTTCATGTCGATGTTGTCGGGTGGATTGCGATGGATGAACAACCCGATCGAAAACAACAGGGTGTCACCCGGGAGGATCGGGAAGAGCAGGCCGCACTCGACGAAGATGATCAGCACGCTGATCCAGAACATCTCCTGGCCCAGGTTCTCCAGAAGCCACTCCGGATCCATCCAGTCCATGCCGAACAACAAGGGCACCGTACTGACCATGGGGTGGATCACGGGGGCGAGGACGGCGTTGATCACGCGCTCCAGCCTAGGCTGTCAATGTGAATGCGGGAAACAGGCACCCAGAGCGAGGAAGAAGACCTCGACGTAGACGACCACTACAGAGCGCCGTACGACCCGATGCCGTACGGAATCCCGGAGGTGGGTGTCGGACCGTGGCCAGGGCCGTGGCCCGGTGGCGCCGAGTACGACCCTGAACTGTTGGCTGCCGGTGACCGTCGCAATGTCGTGGACCGTTATCGTTACTGGCGACTCGAGGCCATCGTCGCTGACCTCGATACCCGCCGGCACAGTTTCCACGTCGCCATCGAGAACTGGCGACACGACTTCAACATCGGCACGATCGTGCGCACCGCGAATGCCTTTCTAGCTGCCGAGGTGCATATCGTGGGCAATCGTCGGTGGAACCGGCGGGGCGCGATGGTGACCGACCGCTACCAGCACCTGCGGCATCACTCCACCATCACCGACCTGCGGGACTATCTGCTCGGCCAGCAGGTCGCGTTGNTGGGGATCGACAACTTGCCGGGTTCGGCCCATCTGGAGACCACGGCGTTGCCGGCAGGAGTCTGCTTCTTGTTCGGGCAGGAGGGTCCGGGCTTGTCCGAAACTGCTCGGGAGATGTGCGACGGCACTTTCTCCATCGCCCAATTCGGCTCGACCCGCTCGATCAACGCCTCGGCGGCGGCGGCGATCGCGATGCACACCTGGGTCATCCAGCATGCAGACTTGAGCGATGAGGCTGCCTGGCGGGGGTGACGCCACGAGGAAGCCCGCTCGCTAGAGTGAGGGCTCATCACTCATCACGACCGATCGACCACCGGGAGCGCTCCATGCCCATCGCATCGCCTGAGACCTACGCCGCCATGCTCGACCGGGCCAAGAGCGACCAGTTCGCGTTCCCGGCGATCAACGTCTCTTCCTCGCAGACACTGAATGCGGCATTGCAGGGGTTCGCGGAGGCGGAGTCCGACGGAATTATCCAGATCTCCACAGGTGGCGCCGAGTACCTGTCCGGTCCCAACGTCAAGAACATGGTCACCGGGTCGCTGGCTTTTGCCGCCTACGCCGCCGAGGTCGCCAAGAGCTACCCGGTCAACATCGCGTTGCACACCGACCACTGCCCCAAGGACAAGCTCGACGGCTTCGTACGGCCGCTGCTCGCTGCCTCGATCGAGCGGGTCAAGGCCGGGACTGACCCGCTGTTTCAGTCGCACATGTGGGACGGTTCGGCGGTGCCGTTGGACGAGAATCTGCAGATTGCCGCTGAGCTGCTCGAACTCTCCGCCCAGGCCAAGATCATCTTGGAGATCGAGGTCGGTGTCGTCGGTGGTGAGGAGGACGGCATCGTCGGTGCTATCGACGAGAAGCTTTACACCACGCCAGAGGATGCGCTGGCGACCGTCGCCGCACTCGGTACTGGCGAGAAGGGCCGCTATATGACAGCCCTGACCTTCGGCAACGTGCACGGTGTCTACAAGCCCGGCAACGTCAAGCTGCGCCCGGAGATCCTCAAGGACGCCCAGGAGGCCGTGGTCGCCGAGCTCGGCCTGGCGCCCGGCTCCAAGCCGTTCGACCTGGTCTTCCACGGTGGCTCGGGTTCGCTGCCGGAGGAGATCGCGGCAGCCGTCAGCTACGGCGTGGTCAAGATGAACGTCGACACCGACACCCAATATGCGTTCACTCGTCCGGTGGCCGCCCACATGTTCACCAACTACGACGGCGTGCTGAAGGTCGACGGTGAGGTCGGCGACAAGAAGACCTACGATCCGCGCTCGTGGGGCAAGGCCGCTGAGGCCGGCATGGCCGCCCGTGTCGTGGAGGCCTGCGAGAACCTCAACAGCGTCGGCAAGAAGCTCTAAAGCCGGCTTCGCCTAGTCGCGGCAGCGGCGGTTGACCGCGCCGCGGCGCTGGTGACCACGCACCGGCGGAACAGGCACCTGGCGGCGCGGACCGGCTAGGCCTCGCCACCCGCTATTCAGCCAGTGGCGCAGGAACCTGCCCGTGCTGACGCAGCGCCGTGAATCCGAGGGAAGCGAGGAGTCCCAGGACGAGCACACCTGCGGGCAGCAGCATCGCATCGGACATGGCATCCGCGAACGGCGCCTACAGCTGAGCCGGGAGCTGGCTGACCTTGCCCTCGCCAGAAGCCGAGAACGACATCGCGTGGGCGGCGATGCGAGCATCGATGAGCACGGCGATCGCCGCCGAGCCGACCACCGCGCCGACCTGGCGAGTCGCGTTGTAGACGCCGGATCCCGCTCCTGCAAGGCGTGGCGGCAGATTGCGAGCGGCGGTGGCCGCGACCGGTGACCAGACCATCGAACTGCCGATGCCGAGCAAACCCAGTGGCAAGCAGAGTGCGAGTGTCGAGGCGCCGGGTTTCATCACGCTCGCCATCCAGACCAGGGCGATCGCGGAGGAAGCGAATCCAGCTCCAGCGATGACTCGGGGATGGACCTGGTCGGTCAGCCGGCCCACCGGCGGAGCCAGCAGGATCGAGAGGACAGCCATCGGCACCATCAACAGCGCCGCCTGTGTCGGGGACAGCCCGCGCACCAGTTGGGCGTAGAGCATGAACGGGAAGGACATCGCGGTGGTCGCGAAGGCCATCGTCGAGATGCTGATGCTGCTCAGTGAGAAATTGCGATCGCGAAACGTACTCAGCGGTACGAGCGGCTCGCGTTTGTTGATCGCCTGCCACCTGGCGAACACTGCCATCAGGATCAGGCCGACGGTGATCATCATCCAGATCCCGGCGTCCCAGTTGTGCTGGTGGCCTTCCTGGATGCCGAAGACCAGCAAGAACATGCCCGCGCCGCTGAGCGCCACGCCGAGCCAGTCGAACCGGCGATTGTGGGTCGCGAGCCTGGGCACGAACCGCACCGCTATCGCGAAGCCGATGAGTCCGACCGGGAGGTTGACGAAGAAGATCCACTCCCAACCCAGGCTGTCGACCAACACCCCACCCAGGATCGGGCCGACCAGCATCGCCACTCCAGCAGTGGCTCCCCAGAGCGCCATCGCCTGGCCGCGGCGGTCGGTCGGAAAGGTCCGGGTGATGATCGCCATCGTCTGGGGTGTCATCAGCGAGGCGCCGAGGCCCTGGAACACCCGAGCGACGATCAGACCCTCGATGCTGTCGGTCAAACCGCACGCCAGCGACGACACCGTGAACAGCGCAAGCCCGATCAGGTAGATGTTCTTGAGGCCGAACCGATCACCGAGGCGCCCGGTGATCAACAGTGGTACGGCGTAGGCCAGCAGATAGGCGCTGGTCACCCAGATCACATCGTTGGCCGTGGCTTGGAGGTCTTCGATGATCGCTGGGGTCGCGACACTGACGATCGTGGAGTCGACCAGGATCATGAAGAAGCCGATGACGAGGGCGATCAGCGCCCGCCAGGGGCTCTTGTCCTGGCCTTCGACAGCGGGCTCGCGGCTTGACGCTTGGGTCATGCAGCCAGCCAACACCATGCCGGGGATAATTCCGCTATGAGCTTTCCTGATCTGCTGGCCGGCCCTCCGCCCACGCATCTTCCGGTCGACCCGGTCGAGGCCGAACTTGCGGCAGGCACCCCTGTCGAGACCGTCGTACGCGAGCATCCCGAGTCGCCGTTGGCCTGGGCCACCTTGGCTGAGCAGGCGGTAGGCCGCGGAGCCGATGATCTGACGGTGTACGCCTACGCCCGAGTCGGCTACCACCGCAGTCTGGACTTGTTGCGTCGCAACGGTTGGAAGGGCCATGGCCCGGTGCCCTGGGAGCACGAGCCGAACCGCGGATTCCTGCGTGCGCTGGCCCAGCTGAGTCGGTCCGCAACCGCGATCGGGGAGACCGCGGAAGCCGAGCGGACTGCGCAGTTCCTGGCTGACAGCAGCCCCACGGCCCATCGTGAGTTGCTCGGCTGAGGGTTCTTCTTGGTAGCGTTGGGCCGTAAGAGCCCGGTGCTGTTGCGCCGGGTTTGTTGTTTGGTCGCCCAGCCAGACGGCCACAGCGTGCTGGACACCCGTCAGCCGGACACCCATCAGAAGGGGAACGTGCATGCCTGCGATCGTCGTACTGGGCGCTCAGTGGNGGGATGAAGGCAAGNGGAAGGCAACCGACCTTCTCGGTGCCAGCATCGACTACTGCGTGCGCTACTCGGGAGGCAACAACGCAGGCCACACGATCGTGGTCGAAGGGGAGAAGTTCGCCACCCACCTGTTGCCGAGCGGGGTGCTGACCCCGGGATGCACCCCGGTGATCGGCAACGGCGTCGTCGTGGACCCGAGCGCATTGTTCCGCGAGTACGACGGCCTCACCGAGCGAGGCGTCGATCTGTCCCAGCTGGTCGTGTCCGCCAACGCCCACCTGATTACCAGCTATCACACCACGATCGACAAGACCACCGAACGATTCCTGGGTCGCAACCAGATCGGCACCACCGGTCGTGGTATCGGACCGGCCTACATGGACAAGATCGGCCGGGTCGGTGTCCGGGTCGCCGACATCCTCGACGAGAAGATCCTGGCCCAGAAGATCGAAGCAGCACTCGAGTTGAAGAACCACCTGCTCGTCAAGGTGTACAACCGGCGCGCGATCACGGTCGCCGAGGTCGTCGAGGAGATCGGGGCGTACGCCGAGCGGCTGCGCCCGATGATTCGTGACACTTCTTTGATGCTCAACCAGGCGCTCGACCGCGGCGAGACGGTCCTCTTCGAAGGCGCTCAGGCCACCATGCTCGACGTGGACTTCGGTACTTACCCGTTCGTGACCTCCAGCAGTCCCACCGCCGGCGGTGTCTGCACCGGAACCGGCGTCGGGCCGACTCGGCTGGACCGGATCATCGGTGTGATCAAGGCGTACACGACGCGGGTCGGCTCCGGTCCGTTCCCGACCGAGTTGCTGGATGCCGACGGTGAGCAATTGCGCACTATCGGCGCCGAGTACGGCGTCACCACCGGCCGTAACCGCCGCTGCGGTTGGTACGACGCGGTGATCGCCCGCTATGCCGCTCGGGTCAACGGCCTTACCGAGTTCTTCCTGACCAAGCTCGATGTGCTCGGCGCCTGGGAGCAGATCCCGGTATGCGTGGCCTACGACGTCAACGGCGTCCGACACGACGAGATGCCGATGACCCAGACCGAGTTCCACCACGCCACGCCGGTCTATGAGCACTTCGACGGCTGGGGCGAGGACATCTCCGCGTGCCGTAGGTTCGAGGACCTGCCCAAGAACGCGCAGATCTATGTGCGTGCACTCGAGGAGATGTCGGGCGCCCCGTTCTGGGGCGTCGGTGTCGGCCCGGGCCGCGAGGAAACGATTGTCCTGAAGTAAGCGGCGTATCGAGATCTGGCAGCCTCGGCCACCGTGCTCAACCATCGCAGCCGCGGGCGCCCCGTAGAATCACCCCACGAAAACCCTCGTGATCGGCTCCGGTGGCCGCGAGCACGCCCTTGCCCTTGCCCTGTCCCGCGATCCGATGGTCACGCAGGTACACGCCGCGCCCGGTAACCCTGGTATGGCCGCGATCGCGACGCTGCATCCGGTCGATCCGCTCGACGGCGAGGCAGTCACCGCATTGGCGCAGTCGGTTGCAGTCGATCTGGTGGTCATCGGTCCGGAGGCGCCGCTGGTGGCCGGGGTGGCCGATCAGGTTCGAGCTGCTGGTATCGCGGTGTTCGGCCCATCGGCGGCGGCCGCGGAACTCGAAGGCTCCAAGGCGTTCGCCAAGGACGTGATGGCAGCCGCGGAGGTCCCGACCGCATTGGCGCGGGTGTGTACCGATGCCGAGCAGGCGGCTGAGGCGCTCGACACCTTCGGTGCGCCGTACGTCGTGAAGGACGACGGACTGGCCGCCGGCAAGGGAGTGGTCGTGACCCACGACCGGGCGGTTGCCCTGGCGCACGCGATCGCTTGTGGCCGGGTTGTGATCGAGGAGTACCTCGACGGCCCCGAGGTCTCGTTGTTCGCGATCACCGACGGCCGGACCGTCTACCCGTTGCAGCCCGCCCAGGACTACAAACGCGCCTACGACGGCGACGAGGGCCCCAACACCGGTGGCATGGGCGCCTACACCCCGTTGCCATGGGCGCCGGCGGACCTGGTCGAGCAGGTCTACGACCGGGTACTGACCCCGACCGTGCGTGAGATGGAGCGCCGGNGGACTCCTTTCACCGGGCTGCTCTATGCCGGCCTGGCGTTGACCAAGCGCGGTGTGAAAGTCGTGGAGTTCAACGCCCGCTTCGGAGACCCCGAGACCCAGGCGCTGTTGGCGCAGCTCGACTCCNCGTTGGGCGCGCTGCTGCTCGCTGCGGCGCAGGGGCGGCTGCACGAGGTTCCGCCACCGCATTGGCTTCCCGGAGCCGCGGTGACGGTGGTCGTCGCGGCCGAGGGCTACCCGTCCTCGCCTCGCAAGGGTGACGAGATCACCGGGGTCTCGGCGGCCGATGCCCTCGACGGCGTCGACGTGATCCACGCAGGCACCGCAACCTCGCAAGGGACGTTGGTCACCTCCGGTGGCCGGGTCCTGGCCGTGACCGCGCAAGGTGCGACGTTGCGCCAGGCGCGCGAGCGGGCCTACGAGGCCGTGGCGAAGATCCAGATCCAAGGCGCCCATCATCGTGGCGACATCGCGGCCACCGCGGCCAGCGTGGCCACCGAGCGAGAGGAGCAGGCGTGATCCCCAACGTGCTGGCCAACCGGTACGCCGGCAAGGACCTGGCCGAGATCTGGTCGCCCGAGCACAAGATCGTCTTGGAGCGGCAGTTGTGGATCGCCGTCCTCAAGGCTCAACGCGACCTCGGGATCGAGGTACCCGACGGTGTCGTGGAGGCCTACGAGGCAGTCGTCGACCAGGTCGATCTTGCCTCCATCGCCGAACGTGAGCGGATCACCCGCCACGACGTGAAGGCGCGCATCGAAGAGTTCTGCGCGCTGGCCGGGCACGAGCACATCCACAAGGGGATGACTTCGCGCGACCTGACCGAGAACGTCGAGCAGCTGCAGGTGGTCGCCTCGCTGCGGCTGATGTACGACCGCGCCACCGCGGCGTTGGCTCGACTGGGCCGGCTCGCCGGCGAGTACGAGGTCACCGTGATGGCCGGCCGTTCTCACAACGTGGCCGCTCAAGCCACCACGTTGGGTAAGCGCTTCGCGACCATCGCCAACGAACAGCTGATCGCGATGCGGCGCCTTGCCGAGCTGATCGAGCGTTATCCACTGCGCGGGATCAAGGGCCCGGTCGGAACCTCCCAGGACATGCTGGACCTGCTGGACGGCGACGCCACGAAACTCGCCCAGCTGGAGAACAGGGTCGCGGCGCACCTGGGCTTCGAACACGTCCTGATCAGCGTCGGGCAGGTGTACCCGCGCTCGTTGGACTTCGATGTGATCTCAAGCCTGGTGCAGTTGGTCGCCGCGCCGTCCAACCTGGCGACCACGATCCGGTTGATGGCCGGCAACGAGCTTGTCACCGAGGGGTTCAAGGAGGGTCAGGTCGGCTCCTCGGCCATGCCGCACAAGATGAACACCCGATCGTGCGAGCGGGTCAACGGCCTCGCGGTCGTGCTGCGTGGCTATCTGTCGATGGTCGGTGAGCTGGCCGGCGACCAGTGGAACGAGGGTGACGTCTCGTGCTCGGTGGTGCGCAGGGTGGCGCTACCTGACGCTCNNTTCGCTGCCGACGGGCTCTATCAGACGTTCTTGACCGTGCTCGACGAGTTCGGTGCGTTCCCGGCAGTGATCCAGCGGGAGCTCGATCGTTACCTGCCGTTCCTGGCCACCACCAAGGTGCTGATGGCTGCGGTCAAGAGTGGTGTCGGACGCGAGCAGGCACACGAGGCGATCAAGCAGGCAGCTGTCGGAGTGGCGCTCGACATGCGCCAGGGCCAGGTCGCCAACGATGTGCTCGACCGGTTGGCCGCCGACGACCGGTTGGGCCTGAGCCGCCAAACGTTGGAGGAGCTGATCGCCGAGCCGATCAGCTTCACCGGGGCTGCTGTGGACCAGGTACGCCAGGTGCTGAGCGCCATCGACGAGGCAGTAGTGCGCAACCCCGGCGCTGCGGTGTACTCCNCGGCCGCGATCCTGTAGGCAGATCTGGTCAGTGGATGGCGACCGGAGGCACGCCCTGGTCATCGAGCAGGTGGGACTCCTCATGCTTCTTGGGGAGGAACAGCGACACCACGAACGTCACCAGGCACAAGATTGCGGCAACCAGGAAACTGGTGCCGAACGCACTCGCCATATCGGCGAGAACAGTGCCCTGGAAGGCGTCGCCGAGCTGCTGAACCAGGCTGGTCGCCCAGTTCGCCGGCTCCCTGCCTTCCAGCTCGGCCTGGTGCAACTCTTGGGCCGCTTGTACTGCGTTGGAGTCCTTGAATCCGTTGGTCAGGACGACAGAGATCACGGCGACTCCCACCGAGGACGCGATCTGCTGGGTGATGTTGAGCAACGTGGAGCCGCGGGCCACTTCGTGACTTTGNAGTGTGCGCAGTGCCGTAGTCATGATCGGCATCATCGTGCCGCCCATACCCAGACCCAGCAGGAACAAGATGAAGATCAGCTCGCCGTAGGAGGTGTCCGCTTCGATCGTGCTGAGCCAGAACATCGCTCCCACGATCACCGCCAGCCCGACCGGCGCGATCCGACCGACCGGGAACTTGTCCGCGAGTGCGCCGGCGATCGGCATGGTCAGCATCGCTCCGAGTCCCTGGGGNGCAACCAGTAGCCCAGCCTTGAGCGCGCTCTCGGCGCGCACCTCCTGGAAGTAGGTCGGCACCAGGAGCAGCCTGCCGAAGAACGCTGCCGCGAAGAGGAACATGGTCAGCGTCGAGATAGTCAGGTTGTAGTTCTTGAACAGACGGAAGTCCAGCAGCGGGTGCTTGGGCTTGAAGGAGTAGAAGACGAAGGCGATGACCAGAGCCGCGCCGACAACAGCAGGCACCCATACCTTGGGCGCGGTGACCGTTCCTTCTGCCGGGATCGACGAGATGCCGTAGAGCAGCGCCGCCAAACCTGGCGAGAGCATCGCCATACCGAGGAAGTCGAAAGTCTCGCTAGGCTGAGGATTGTCGCTGGGCAATGCCCAGAAGGCATAGGCGAGCGTGGCGATGCCGATCGGCAGATTGATCAGGAAGATCCAGTGCCACGATGCGTGGTCGATCAGCCAGCCGCCGATGATCGGGCCGAGGATCGGACCGAGCAGCATCGGAACACCGAGGATCGCCATCAGGCGACCCATCCGCTGCGGACCTGCCGCTCTGGTCATGATCGTCATGCCCAGCGGCATCAGCATGCCGCCGCCGAGGCCTTGCAGGACACGGAAGGCGATCAGCGCTTCGATGCTCCAGGCGGCGGCACACAGCACCGAGCCGATCGTGAACAGCCCGACTGCGATCATGAAGAGCCGTTTGGTGCCGAACCGGTCCGCCGCCCAACCTGTCATCGGGATGACGGCGGCCAGAGCAAGCGTGTAAGCAGTCACGGTCCAGGCGACGGTCGAGTAGTTCTCGACGTCGAGTTCGGACTGGAAGGTCGGGAGCGCGACGTTGACGACGGTGATGTCGAGGATCGACATGATGGCACCGAGGACGACGACGCCGGCGATCTTGAGGACCGCGGCGTCGATCTTCTCGGGGTATTCGATCTCGGGTGCGGAGTGAGACATGCGGAGACTTCCCGGCTGAGAGGTGAGGTTCGAGATTGGAGCTGACTGCAGCGGATGAAACGCTGGAGTTTCACGCCGGAGCAACTCTAGGCCTCCAGCCGGTCTCAGCCAAGTTATTTCCCGGAGTTAGTCGATCGGCGTGGCGAAGGTCACGGGCTCGGTTCCGAATATCACCACAACCCGCTTACTTGGGCGAGATTGATCGATCTGTTACCTAGAAATTCCCTAGTCACCTAGAAACTACATAGGTTTCCTGGTAGGAATGCGGAATGCATACCCGTTCCTGGCGCAAAGTCGCCGCCATCTCCGCCACCGTCGCCTTGGCTGCAACGGCGCAAACCGCGCTTCTCGCGCAGCCTGCTACGGCCGACACTCCCGACAAGCTGACCTTGGTCGGCACCAGCGATGTCTTCGACTCCAACCTGGTGCAGACCGTCCTCGAGCCCGGCTTCGAGGCAGCCTTCCCGCAGTACGACCTGCAGTACGTGAGCCGGGGCACAGGCGCCGCCATCGCGTACGCCCAGTCCGGTGCCGCGAGCGCGATGATCGTGCATGCCGCTGCGTTGGAGAATCAGTTCGTCGCCGACGGCTACTCGTTGGAGGAGTACGGCCGCGCCATCTTCTGGGGCGACTTCGTCCTGCTCGGCCCGGCTAGTGACCCGGCCGGTGTCTTGCAAGGCGATTCGACCTACGACATCCGGCATGCCTTCGAGAAGGTAGCGGCCGCAGGCGAGGCCGGCGAGGCTTCGCNNCGTGGCGGAACTCCTGGCACCACCGTGCAGGAGCACGCGATCTGGGCGGAGACCACCGGCGTTCAGACCTGTGAGGTCAGTGCTGCGAATGGTGGCGGAACCACGCCGAGCACCGCTACCGGCGCCTGCGCCAACCCGGTGCCGCTTCCGGACTGGTACCACTCGACCGGCCTGACCCAGGCGCCGAACGTCCTCAACGGCGATGTGTGCAACTACGACGGTGGCGGCTGCTACGTCTTCACCGACCGCGGCACTTTCCAGTACCTGCAGTCGACCGGTCAGATCACCACCTTGCAGATCCACACGTCCCNNGACGCCACTGGTGACGCTGCGCTCTCGAACCTGCTGGTCAACTCGTTCCACGCCTACGGGATCAACCCTGCTGCGTTCACCGACCCGGATGTGCAGATCAACACCGCGGCGGCGACGGCTTTCCTGAACTGGATCACCTCGCCTGCAGTTCAACGTGAGATCGGCATGTTCCTCTCCGAGGAGACCGGCGGAGACCCGCCGTTCCTGCCCTCGGCTGCGCCCAACCTCAAGATCACCTCGGCGTTGCCGGCCAAGATCAACGGGGGCAAGAAGATCACCGTCAAGGGAACGCTGAGCAACGAGGTTCCCGGCACGCCCGCACTGTCCAAGGTCCCGGTCAAACTGATGGCCCGACCCGCTTCGGCTCCCGGCGCCACGCCGACCCAGGTCAAGACCGCCAAGACCGGCGCCAAGGGTGGGTTCACGATCACCTACACCCCCAAGGCGAGCCAGATCTACTCGATCCAGGTCGACGGGATCACCCAGGTCGTCAATGATCAGCTCGACCCGATATTCGGTGACATCCTGCAGCCCACCTCGGCCAATCTGGGCTCCACCAAGGTTGTCGGTAAGCCGACGGTGACCAAGAGAACGGTGACCAACAAGGGCTTGAAGGTCCAGGGCAAGCTGACCNCCAAGGTCACCGGCGGCAAGGCCACGGTCGTGCTGTGGGCCGCGCACCCGGGCAAGAAGCTCAAAGCCAAGGGAACTTTCAAGCTCAAGAACGGCGCGGGTGCTTACAACGTGACCGTCAAGCTCGGTAAGGGCAAGTGGAACTATCAGATCCGCTACGTCAACAAGGGTGTGATCGTCGCCGGTAAGACCGCTACGAAACAGGTGACGATCCGCTGAGCCGACACTATGCGGTGCGCCTGAGCGTGCTCCTGGCCCTCGTGTTGGGAAACCTCGGGTTCACCACAGCTGGATCTGCCCTGGCCGCCGGGAATTGTCCCGGCGGCCAGGCCTACGTTGACGTGCACGTCCGCGGGACCGTCACCGCCGATCGCGAGGTATGCGTCGATGAGGTTGCGCAATGGCACGATCTCGTCGACCCGCCTTTCCGGCTCCGGTCCAAGCCCGGGCGTGATCCCCAGAACGAGCCGAACACCCATGAGGCGCTCTCGATCAGGGAACTGGCTACGCAACTCGCCGGTGAGATCGGCGGGTTTTCCGTTGACTCACTGACTTATGTCGAGATCCAGGACCGCAACAGCTCCAAGGTCTCCAGACTGCGGCCGGCGGACCTGAAATCAGCCGGGGCCAACGGCTTCGAGAACTCGCTGATGCCGGCCGTTTTCTTCCAACCCGGCTACGGGATGTTCTACATCCGCCCGCTGCGGCCAGATCCACAAGATGTCAATGTCAACGACTACTTGGCGGGGGTGGAGAACGGACCCCTCCATGTCTACCTGCACACTTCGGGCGAGCCGTTGTCACCAACGATCGCGGTCGACCGCGCTACGGCTGAGGTTGGTCAGAGCAGTGCCTTCACAGTCTTGTTCGATCCTGAGGCGACAGGAAATCTGGAGTACAACTGGAACTTCGGTGACGGCGCCACCAGCAACAAGCCAGCTCCTCAGCATCCGTGGACCGCTGCTGGGACCTACCGGGTCTATCTCAACGTGGCACGTACCGGCCAGTTGCCTTCCCAGTCGAACATTCTCGAGATCACCGTCAAGCCGAAGAAAGTCAAGCCGGACCCTGAGCCGAAGGATCCTAAGCCCACGAAGGGACCCACGAAGGGCGGCAAGGGGGATAAGCACAACCCTGAGACCGGCCCCGACGACAGCAAGGGCGAGCACGGCGACGGGACGCCGAGTACTGATGACGACCAGGACCGGGGGCGGGCGGGCAGCCGGGAGCCTCGCCCGGCGCCAGTCCTTCGGCGAGTCCCTCGCCAAACGCCGATCCAGCGAACTCGGACGGCCAAGGCACGGTGACCGGGGTGCTGTTGACCAGCGCCGGGACCTCAGCCCAAGCTGGAGCGCCGGTGACGGCGCCGTCACGGATGGCGGTGACCGACCCGCCGCTGCGGCTCCCAGCCTGGTTCGGTGCAGGTATTACCCTGGCCGCCTTGCTGGTCCTGGGCGGGCTGAGCGAATCGACCCGGTTCCGCAGGTTCCTGCGGTCCAAGAGCCAATCGGCTAAGGCCCACTAGGGTTTGTCAAGCGGAGCGTGGCCCTTCAAGGAGGGGTCGCCCCCAGGGTTTGTCGAGCGAGATTGCCGAGAGAGGTGTTGAAGGTGGGTGGTGGGGATTAGACGACTGGATCTACGATGCGGTCTTCCGTCTCTCGGAGGTGCTTGAGCTCCCGGTCATCGTGTTGTCGTTGCTCGCCCTGGCCTGGGTGATCTTCGAGGCAGGCGCCTATGTCGTC
Source organism: Nocardioidaceae bacterium (assembly GCA_013693815.1). Taxonomy (GTDB): domain Bacteria; phylum Actinomycetota; class Actinomycetes; order Propionibacteriales; family Nocardioidaceae; genus SSC3. The sequence continues at coordinate 284 of CP059259.1, read as the reverse complement.
GAGTCGCGGCATCGGCACCGCCGCCGGCTCGCGATCCTTACCGCTGCTGCGGCCCAGGCCCGGACGAGCCTCGCCGCCGGGGATCCAGCGGCCGCGAAGGCCGCATTGGCAAAGATCGCCTGGAGCGGGTCGATGGCTGACACTCTCGATGCCTTCGTCGACGTTGCCGGAACTCCGGAGGAGGAGAACCTGATCGCCAAGCACTTGGCGGACTTCGACTTCGGGCGCCAACGCCGGCTCGGGCGCACCNGGTTGCTGGTGCGCGCCGGGCCTGCGCTCGGACT